>JADKAJ010000001.1 GCA_016719165.1 Chitinophagaceae bacterium
GAAACACTGGAACAGATTATTGCAGCCAAAGATTCGTTCTATGTAGCCAATTCGGCCCAGGCTATCGCTGATGCGGAGGCAAAGTACGAGGTACAGAAAAAAGAAAATACGATTCTGCAACAAAGTATGGCTTGCAACGTAAGAATTTCTTCATCTATGGTGCATTTGGTTTACTGGCACTGGCGCTTATTACTGTTTACTTTATTTTCAGGGATTATCGCCGCAGGCAGCGGTTGAAAATGACATTGGCTTTGGCTGAAGAAAAGAGAATTACTATTAATGCGGTAAAAGCAGCAGAAGAAAAAGAACGGGTAAGAATTGCGGCAGATTTGCATGATAATCTCGGGGCTTATGCTGCCTCTCTTTCTTCTAATCTTGGATACATACAGCCTTTGGATAAAGAGTCGGCCATGAGCAATGCTTTCAGGGAATTAAATAATAACTCCAATGCTATCATTTCGGAATTGAATGATACAATCTGGGTGTTGAAAAAAGAAGCTTTATCCCTGACGGCAATCAGCGACAGGATAAAAGTATTTATAAGTCGTATTCAGAAAAGCTACCCGGACTTGCATATAGAGGTTGAAGAACAGGTTAAAACCGATCACCAATTGCCTTCTTCGCAGGCATTTCACCTCTACCGGGTTTTACAGGAAGCTATCAATAATGCACTAAAGCATAGTAAGGGGAAAAATATAAAAGTGAAAATAACCGGTGATAACAATTGGAATGTTTCTGTAGCAGATGACGGCACCGGAATAGATTTGAGTAATGAGTCTGCAGGCGGTGGAGGAAATGGATTAAACAATATGAAGGAAAGATGCAAAGAGGCGGGATGGGAAATTTCCTGGCAAAAGACAGATTCGGGCGGGACTATAGTTAAAATTTCTCCTACTACAAATTGATTATTTTTCAGCGTCTGCCGATTCCTAATTTTAATATACATATGAACTTCATTATAGCCCTTACAGAGGATAACAATATCAACAGGAATACATTTCTGCAAAAGATGAATTTGCTAGGCAATATGCAACTGGCTTTTGTTGCTGCTAATGGTAACGAATGCCTGGAGCAGTTAAAAGGAATGCCATTGGCAAAATTGCCACAGGTGATATTTATGGACCTCGAGATGCCACAGATGGACGGTATTGAAACTATTCGCCTTGCAAAGTCACTGCATCCGCAGATACATTTTATTGTGCTGACTGTTTTTGATGATGATGAAAAAATTTTTGAAGCCATTAAATCCGGGGCCTCGGGCTACCTTTTAAAACATGAGCCTGCCGGCGTATTACAGGAAGCAATAATGAATGTACTGGAATATGGTGGTGCGCCGATGAGTCCGGCAATAGCCAGGAAAGCACTGCAATTAATGAGCAGGTCATCAATTGATGCTTCTTTATCAAAGAAGAATCCGTTGCCTGAAATGATTACTACCCGGGAAGAAGAAATTCTCAGGCATATGGTAAATGGCTGGGATGCCAAGCGGATTGCGTCAGAACTTGATATAAGTGTATTAACGGTCCGGAAACATATTGCAAATGTCTATGAGAAACTGCATGTTCAGTCAAAGGCAGAAATTATCAGTATGGCGCACCAGAACAAATGGTTCAATCATTAAACATTGATCGAACAATTGACCCACTCTGCATCAAAGTCAGCATTGTATTTTTTATAAAAATTAATAGCAGGTTCGTTCCATTCCAGCACTTGCCATACAATCCTGGAAAATCCTTTTTCTATTGCTTCTATTATCAGCTGGTCCATTAATAATTTACCGATACCTTTTCCCCGGGCAGCTTCAGTTACTAATATATCTTCGAGGTACATAGTCTGCCCTTTCCAGGTTGAATAGCGGATATAATATAACGCAAACCCTTGTATCACCCCATTCTCTTCCGCAACAAATGCCCACCACACCGGATTGCTGCCAAACCCACTTTCTTCAAAATGTTCTGCAGTTACGGTTACTTCCTGGGGGGCTTTTTCATAGAGTGCCAGCTCCTTTACTAATTCCAGTAACCTGGGACAATCTTTTTTAACGGCCCTCCTGACTTGAATACTCATACTATTATTTCTTTTTAGCTTTAAAGGTTCCGTTTGGCTGAATGAAACTGGCGGCAATGATTTCTCCTTTTTCATTTTCTTCAAACTGGACACTATAGCCCTGTAATATTTTTAAAGCGAATTTGTTTTTATCAACTGGCATTAATTCATACTCTGGTTGCCCTTCTATAAATGCATACAGAACTTTCTCTCCTTTTAAATAGAATTTGACAGCATTGCCCGGAGCGAATTCGAATTCACCGGTATATTTTGTTAATTCCTCCTTTGTCAGTTCTTTGGCTTTCGGTTTTTTTGAAAATTCAAGATCTTTTAAACCTGGTTGCAGGGGAATTAGCACAGAAGTTATTTCGCCGGCTGCATTCATCTGGAACTGTATTTTCAGGTTATCCTTACTGGTGGTATCGATACCTTCTGTTTTGTCTATTGATAATACTTCAAAAATATCATAGTGGTAATGACGCAGCCAGGCATCGCCATTTTGTGTAAGCATGATCATTGAATCATTTCTGTTGATGATCTCAAATGTTCCGTATCCCGGGTGATTGAACAGGCCGAGGTAATTTTTTCTTTCCTGTGATGGTTTGGTGCCTTCTTTTTTATTGCTGGTTACCGTTTTTTCAGCCTCTTTTTCAGCTACTTTAGCTTTTTGCTGGGCAGCATTGGTACGGCCATTCCAGTCGATTGTTTTTAGATCAAGTAGCCTGTCTGCAATCATATTTCTTACAATACCTGTTAAAGCTGATCCGTTTTGATTGGTCAGAACAATGATACCGATGCTGTCAGACGGGAAAAAGCAGGTACTGGCAGAGAACCCATCAATATTACCACCATGCTCTACCCGGTAATGTCCCCTGTAGGAGGAGATCATCCAGCCAAATCCATAGTTGGCAAGATGAGCATCAGGTATTTCTTTATCCGGAAGTGCTCCACTAATGACCATTTGTGAAGTCATGGCCTCTTTCACATAAGAGGCAGGTAAAATTTCCTTGCCGTTAAATTTTCCTCCGTTGAGCCAGGTCATCACCCAGTTGGCCATATCTGTCACATTGCTGTTGATGCTACCGGCCGGTCCCATGGCATTGATGTCATAATAATCAGTTTTTCGGATAAGGCTGTCTTTATATACCCGGTATCCTAATGCGGCTTCTTTATTTTTTTTCAGATCATGGATAGAAAGATTAGAAGACAGCATACCCAATGGTTCGAATATTCTTTCTTTAATATTTGTTTCCCATGATTTTCCTGTCAGTTTTTCAGCGATCATCCCCTGTGCCAGGAACATGAAATTATTGTATTGCCAAGCCTGGCGGACAGGAACGGTGGGTTCCTGGTATTTTATTCGTTCCAGTAAACTGTCTCTTGATGAACTGTTGAACAAATACCAGGAATAATCATGCCGGGGTAGGCCCGTACGATGGCACATCATGTCTCTCACCGTTACCATATTAGTCAGGTTATCATTGAAGAAATGAAGTGTCGGCAAATAATCCCTTGCCGGTTTATCATATTCGAGTTTGTTTTCTTTATTAAGCAGCCCCATCAGCGATGAGGTGAATGCTTTGGTGCAGGAACCAATTGCAAATAAAGTATTCGGAGTAACAGGTAGTTTATTCTCATAATCACGGTATCCGAATCCTTTTGCATATAACACTTTGTCTTTGCTGACAACCGCTACCGCAAAACCTGCTGCCTTCCTGTCTTTTAATACCCTTTGAAAAGCAGTATCCAGTCCTGCAAAAGGATCGTTTGCCGGTTTATTTTTCTTTTGGGCAAAAGAAAAACTACAGGCCAGCAAAAGCAGAAAAGTAAGAAGTTGTTTCATAAATATTATGTTTAAGTGTGAATGCTATTTAAGTACAGCTGGTATTATGCTGTGTGTAAAGCCTGGTCAAGATCACTGATAATGTCCTGCAAGTTCTCAATACCTACATTCATCCGTATTAAGCCATCGGTGATACCATATTTTTCTTTTTCTTCTTTCGGTACGCTGTAGTGTGTCATCGAAGCAGGGTGGGAGAGTAATGTATCACAAGTGCCTAATGAAACTGTTCGTACACACATTTTTAAATTATTCATAAAATTAATACCGCTCTGTAATCCGCATTTCAATTCAAAACTCAGCATAGCTCCCGGGTGCCGCATTTGTTTCAGGGCAGTGTAATGATCCGGGTGACTTGTCAGTCCGGTGTAATTTACTTTTGAAACAGCATCGTGGTTCTCTAAGTAATTTGCAACTTCCATTGCATTGTGGCAATGCCGTTCCATCCTTACTTCAAGCGTCTTCATGCCCTGTATCAGTAAAAATGCATCAAATGCATTGGCGTTGCCACCCAGTGTTCGGTGAATTTTAGTGATCCTTGTTTTCATTTGTTCTATATCCCTGCCAAGCAAAATGCCTCCTATAGCGGTGCCATGTCCGTTTAAAAATTTGGTAGTGGAGTGAACAATAAAATCAGCCCCGTATTGAAAGGGTTGTTGTAAATAAGGTGTGGCGAATGTATTGTCACAAGCTACAACAAGGTTATGCTGTTTTGCCAGCTTACTCAATTCATCCAGGTCCACACATTGAATGGTTGGATTAGCGGGAGTTTCCAGGTACATCATCTTAATGGATTTTTCCGCTTTGATGATGTCTTCCGCTTTTTGCAGATCTCTCAGGTCTGCAATGATAGCCGTTATGCCGAAGGCAGGCAGGACTTTGGAGACCAGTTCTTCGGTTCCCCCATATAACGAATAATGCGTAATGATTTTATCACCGGGTTTTAAAGCAGACAACATAAGGGTTGAAATAGCAGCCATGCCGGATGCATGAAGAATACCTTTCGCTTCCAAACCCAAACCAAACGTTTCCAGAGCAGCTATTTTTTCTTCGGCCTCTGTAATAGTCGGGTTGCCCCAGCGGCTGTAGATATAACCTTCTTCTTTCCCGCTGAAGCGGCGCATACCCTGCTCTGCATCGTCAAACACATAGGTACTGCTGGCATAGATCGGTACCAGGTGTGCATAGTTCGGATCCTGTTTGTGCCCGGCATGTACGGCCAGCGATCCCCATCCTGTAAGTGGAAAACTTTTATCCATTATAGATTTTTGAATCAGGAAATTTGAACTGATTCAAAAGTAACTGATTTAATTTTTATTGAACTACTGCATGAAAGAACTCCTGAAGCAACTGGCTGCGTACAATGTTTGGGCTAACCAGCGAATTACTGATGCTATCCTGTCTCTGCCTGAAGAGAAACAGAAGGCAGAAATGGCCAGCAGTTTTAACAGTCTCCATACCACTATCCTGCATATCTGGGATGCTGAAAGTATCTGGTGGCAACGTATGAAATTGCATGAAAGGTTTCTGCGCCCGAGCGATAATCCAAAGGGCTCCACCCGGGATGTTGTCAATGGTCTGCTGAGCCAGTCAAAGTTATGGGAGGGGTGGGTCTCCAATGCTTCCGAATTGTCACTGGATCATGTATTTCAATTTAACAACAAAAAAGGGGAGCCGGTAAAAATGTATATCTACCAGATGCTGGTTCATGTATTTAATCACAGTACTTATCACAGGGGGCAACTGATTAACATGCTGCGACAGCTTGGGATAGAGAAAGTACCTACAACTGATTTTGCATTGTGGGTTAAAAATAAGAAATAGGGGATTGGCGTTTTGCGGCCAGCGTTCCCGTCACACCGCACCGGGCAGAAAAAAGCGAACCTCGCTGTTGGTTGTAGTTTTTCTGTTTGCCGTATTAAAGTTTGATCGAAAGATTTAACTGTCCGCCTAAACCCACTTCAATAATTTTTTGCAAGGTTGAAATACGAACATCTTTGATGTCATTCTCAACTCTTGAGATATAGGCTTTGTTTGTGCCGCATTTTTCTGCAAGCTCTTCCTGTGTCATACCTTTTTCCAGCCGGGCTTCATAAATCAATGCTCCCAGTTTGAACTCCTGATAACCTTTTTCCAGATTCTCTCTTTTAGCACTTCCTCTTTTGCCATAATGTTTTTCTTTGAACTGGTCGAGAGTCAATGTTTTATTTTTTTTCAGCATAATATTCCTCCTTTATTTTTAATGCTTTCTCCATTTCTTGTCTCGGTGTCTTTTGAGATTTCTTTTGAAAGCCACTTGTTACTACAATCAGTTTACCTTTATCAAAGAAGCAAAATATTCTTACAATGTCGCTTCCTTGCTGTACCCGGATCTCATAAAGTCCGTCTGTGCCTTCCAAATGCTTAAGATATGTTTCCGGCACTTGTGGAAGGTCTTCAATCAATTCAAATGTCCAAATGATTTTATCCTTAACCTTCTGACGCTGCTTTACAAAGAACTCTTCAAAATAGTTCTTATAAAAAATGATGGTTCTGTTTTTGTCATTTTCAGGCACACTGCAAATATACAAAAGTTGTCCAAAAGTACAACATTGTTTTCAACCCATGCTGGGGTTCCGAAGAAGTAACATACAAAACACAACAATGGCCATTTATAGTGTTGGGAAGACCAACAAAGGCAAAAAATAGTGATTCACTGCAGGAGCAGAAGGATATGGGGGGAGATGGCTGGCAGCAGACTACTTATGGCCGTGTAAGCCGGGATGTGTATGGTTTTAAGCTCGGGTATTTCAGTAATGATTATACACCTATAGGCGGTGCAACGGCAGGCGCATTCGGCAATAAAACATATTCGGCCCCGGGCACCCTTGATCAAACAGGTAATGAATTATTTAATGGAAATATTTCATTTACTACACTTGCGTTATCCAAGCTGGTGGGGGCAGCCACAACCGGATACAGCTATGGGTATGACCAATTGAACCGCCTGGTGGAAATGAGACAGCATAGCACCGGTACCACAAGCGGGTGGAGTAACAGCAGCATAGTAACTGCTTACCGGGAGAGCATCAGCTATGATGCCAATGGCAATATTTTGAAGTACCTGCGAAAGGGGCATAGTGCTACCCCGCATATGGACAGCCTGACATACCAGTATAATTACAGCAGTGGAAAGCTTATTAATAACCGGCTGAATCATGTAAGCGACTCGATACCTGCGGGAAATTACAGTGAGGATATAGATGACCAGGATGCCGGTAACTACCAGTATGATTATATAGGCAATCTGAGGGCAGATGGCGCAGAAAAGATTGACACTATACGCTGGACGGTGTATGGAAAAATAAACCGGATTGTGAAAAGTGAGGACAATGTGAGCATTGATTACAGTTATGATGCAGCCGGAAACAGGACCGGGAAGCGGGTAAACAACAATGATACGATCAGCATTACCTGGTATGTGCGGGATGCGCAGGGAAATGTGATGGCGGTGTACAGCAATAAAGAGGGAACGGAGGATATCGTCTGGAAGGAGCAGCACTTGTATGGCAGCAGCCGCCTCGGTATGTGGCGGGCAGATACAACTGTGCCGGCATTACCGCCGGTGGTAGATGAGGACCCGGTGTATGACAGTGTGATGCTGGGTAGCCGTACATACGAGCTTACCAATCATTTAGGCAACGTACTGGCAACCATCTCTGACAAAAAAATAGGAAATGACAGCAGTGACGTGGTAAATTATTATATTGCAGAAGTTCTTTCACAGACGGATTACTATCCCGGCGGGATGCTGATGCCAGACAGGAAATACAGTGCTGGAACTGGCTACCGGTATGGCTTTAATGGAAAAGAGAAAGATACTGAAGGCCCGGTACAGTATGATTATGGGTTTAGGATTTATGATCCGAGGTTGGTTAGGTTCAAATCTGTTGACCCACTAACAAGAAGTTATCCCGAACTAACACCGTATCAGTTTGCAAGTAACAGACCGATTGAAGCTATAGATTTAGATGGATTGGAGGCAAAAGACTTATACATGGAGTTAGAGCCAGTAAGACAACAACGACGAATGGAACAATCTTTCGGAATTAAGCATGATGAAACTCCTGCTGCAAAGGCCGTTGGAATTTTTGTACAGGTTTCTTTAGGTGCAACCGTGTTGGCTCCGATTTTGGTTGAAGCACCGGCGTTAGCCACATCAACTTTTTCTAGATTATTTTGGTGGGCAGCGGCGAATCCGGAAACAGCAGCAGGGGTGTTGTATACTATTGTTGTTGCAGCTTCTGGATATGAAGGCCCTGATTTACCAGGCCCTGCAGACGACTTTGGCAAATGGGGCAGGAAAGTATTTGATAAATTAACAGCGGTTGGAGTAAAAAGCGAGAAGTCACTAGCTCAGGCGGCTAGAAATTCATATAATGCTATTATTAACACTATAGACAATGAGATTAAGGATATAGCGACAATAGAGCAAAAAGCTCGCAAAGCTTTTGATGTAAGAAACAAGGCAAAGGACTTTGCGAGAGAACTATCTGGACCAGCTAATAGAGCGAAAGCTGAAGCGCAAAGTCTGGAGAAACATGGTAATATCAATGGCCCTTCATTTGATGACTTGTATAAGAAGAATTATGACGATGCAATGAAAAGCGGATTGAAAGAGGAGGAAGCTAAAAACAAAGCATACCAAGGTATTATAGAATCATCTAAACGGCCTGACCAAGAAACAAATAAAAAATATGGAGCAAACTGACAATATGCAACTTGTTAAAAAAAATAACCATTATGAGTTAGTTGTATTGGAATCTGCTGTTTTTGAAGACTATGAAAATATTCTGAATTACCTTATGAAAGAAATGAACTTAAAAGATGTAGAAGAAATAGATGATTTTGATAGCCGTTATCAATTGTTTAATTATAATGAGCAAATAATAGTACTTTACTATAGTAGTTTTTTAGGCATAAGTATTTACTTTGATGATAAGACTATTGATAGCGGTGTTCAACTAAAAGTGTTAAAAGAATTTTGGGAAGTATTAAAAAAAGCTAATAGATTTTATCGTACTATAGGTTATACAAAATCTGTCAAAAAAAAACACAAGAAGCCGTTGAGTAATCAACGGTTTCTAAGCCATTTATCTTTTACATTTTAATTGGATTCCCTTTACCAAAATCCCCTCGTAACGGGTCAGGGTCTTATAGCATGGCAATTCATCAAAGAGTATTTCTGTTACATTGTTAATTGCCTGCTCCATTGGGGTGTTGTCAAAGTCCTTATATGACGACATCCATATGTCATGCATCGTCCGCAGAATCCTTTGGTTAATTCTCTCCGGATTATTTATAACTTCCTGCTTTAGCAAAGAAAGTATCTTTTTTGTACTTATCATTAAATCTGAATCACTGCTGAAGTACTTTGATGTATAAGAAATAGCATCTGCCTCTTTCAATACATTAACTATCATTTTTTCCGCCCAGTGTCTCCCGCCGCCCCTCCCGTAACCGTTCCTCCCATGTCTGCCCTAGTGAGGGTAAGTGTTTTGGCGGCGACATTGGGAAACTGGAATAGCTGTAACAATTTTTCAGTAACTTCCATTTAGTTCTTTGAGTGCTCAGTCTATCCCGGCGGGATGCTGATGCCGGGGAGGAGTTACACTATAGGAAATGGCTATCGTTATTCCATTAATGGGCAAGAAAAAACTCCAGAGATTGCACCGAATACAACTACTGCTGAGTTCTGGCAGTATGATGCGAGGATAGTCAGAAGGTCGAATGTTGACCCAATATTGAAGGAGTATGAAAGTCCATATGCAACATTCGGGGGTAATCCTATTATTAATATTGACCCTGATGGTAGCGATACAATAAATATCACCAGGAAAACTACATTCGATAAAAGACAATATAGGCCACCTTCAATTTCAGGTAATCCAAATAGTCATAATAGAGTATATGATCCTGGGAACGATGGAATCACAAGATCAGGCAGCATAGAAATAATGGAGGCTGCAGGACAAGATATATTTAGGATTACAGACCTGCACATTCACATAGATGAGATTGGAAATGAAAGTACGGTATCCTCTACGACCACAACACTGGAACTTAGTAAAATATCTGCAGGTCGAATAGTTGCAGGCCGGAATGTAAAAGGATATGCTGATGATAGGTATGCTTTGGCAGCTCATGCACCAAGATGGCTTCTAGAGTACTATGAAAAGAAAACTGGTGGAGATATTGGAATAAGATCTGCAATAGCCTATCAAAAAACTGTACCATTTGCTCATGGTTTAGGTAGAATAACAAATATTGCTTATACAGTAGCGGGTGTTTATGGAATGGCCAGAGGCTTTTTAGGACGCAATGCCGCTGGTATTGGATTTAACACATTTAATGAATTTAAAACTGCTTATGGCACTGCTGGTATTGGTAAAGCCTGGCATCACATTGTAGAACAAAATCCCGCAAACATTGCTAAGTTTGGAGCTCAACGTATACATAATTCAACGAATCTTATAAAACTTGACCATGGAGCCGGAACTATTCATGCAAAGGTTTCTGGTTATTATTCTTCAATTCAACCGTTTACCAATGGCCAAACAGTTCGGAAATGGTTAAGTAGTCAAAGCTACCAGCAGCAGTATGATTTTGGAATTAAAACAATGAAACAATTTGGTTGGACACCATGAAAATAAAGGATAAAAAAACCGCTTTAGCTTCATTTGAAGAATCAGCAGTTAAACATGCTGACGCTACAGGACAAGGAGATTATAAGACAGCAAACAAATGCTATGCTAACATAGTGAAAGCAATTAATTTTCTTAAAGAGCAAGGTGAGGTTGCAGCTTTAATTGATTGCTTATGTCATTCTTCGGCTGGTGTACGCAATTGGGCAGCTACTTATCTTCTACCTGTGAAGGAAAAAGAAGCTATAAAAGTATTGGAAGAAATAGTAAGGAAAAAAGATATACATTCTCTTAGTGCAGAAACTACACTTAGTGAATGGCGAAAGGGAAACCTGAAGCTTTGATGTTGAACAAAATAATTATGTTATAGAATATATGTTTAAGTATTTGCTTGCTAATCTTTCTGACACACCTAAAGAAGTATATTTTAAAGATATAGCTGAATTTGACAGAATGGAACAAAGATTCTTTGCTATTGAGCAATATTACGGGGATATTGTTGGGATGAATGTTGATTCTGTTGAGTTTTGCCCTAATCATAACCCCCCTGAATTACAAAATGAAATACTGCCCTGGTTGTGGCTTATTCATCCAGAGTTGAAAGACCAAATATCAGAGATAGCAGATAGTCAATTAAGGCAGATTATAAGAGAATATCGGAATCACAAAGAACCTTAGTAATGCACTATTATTTGCACTTTTCTCTCCAGCGTCTCCTCCCCCCCGTAAATTTCCACCCATGTCTGCCGGAGTGAGG
Source organism: Chitinophagaceae bacterium (assembly GCA_016719165.1). GTDB lineage: Bacteria > Bacteroidota > Bacteroidia > Chitinophagales > Chitinophagaceae > JJ008. The sequence goes on from JADKAJ010000001.1 coordinate 11,327, forward strand.
GTAAGTGTTTTGGCAGGCGACATTGGAAAACTGGAATAGCTGTAACATTTTTTCAGTAACTTTCATATAGTTCTTTGATAGCTCAGTTATCCCGGCGGGATGCTGATGCCGGACAGGCAATACAGTGCTACAACTGGCTACCGGTATGGGTTTAATGGAAAAGAGAAAGATACTGAAAGCCCGGTGCAGTATGATTATGGATTTAGGATTTATGACCCGAGGTTGGTGAGGTTTAAATCGATTGACCCGCTGACAAGAAGTTATCCTGAACTTACGCCGTATCAATTTGCAAGCAATAAACCAATAGATGGTATTGATTTAGATGGCCTAGAATATTTAAAGGCGAATGAATCAAAAATTGATATTTATGTTTCATACCTAGAATTTAATGGTAGAAAAGTTATTTATGGAAGCGTTCATTTGGATATGAATAATGTTTCTGCAAATACGCAGAATTATGTTAATAATTCTCCTTGGAAGAATGGAGCAATAGGTAGTGGAAGGAGTAAAATTGCAACTTTTGAACATATCGATTATAACGATATACTAGCTAAAAAACAAGAAGCATTCAATGTTCTGTTTAAACAAGCCGATGCAACAGATATGGAAGCAAAATCTTTAGTGCAACCCAATCTTGAAGTTCCCAGAATTCCTAAGAATAAGTTAGAAGAAAGACAAATTCAGAAATCAAAACAGTTCACACTTCCATCAGGGGGCGGTTCATCTGCTAAAGGTAATGCAATTGTAGCAGCAGTTCAGCTTGTTGGGGAAGTACTTCAGTATTGGCATGGAAAAAAAGTTGATAACGATTATAATACAGCAAACTCACAGTTGGCCTCAGGGCAATTTGCCCTCAACGATTTACAATTTGCTCTTGATAATAATTTAATCCCATCCCAATACTTAGGTAATGTTTCGGAATTTGCAAATTATTTACTTGATGGGAAAAAACCAACTATTACATATTACATTAAAAACGATAAAGGCGAGAATGTTCCGAAGGAGTCTGTAAATAACAATTTAATAAAGGCATTTAATGAGATTAAGTCAAATATCTCAAAGGAGAGAGCCAAATTAAGTGAACCTAAACAATGTGTTCCATGCGAGGAATAATCCTATTAAAAAATAGAGGCATTTTTATTATTCAAGTTTTTTTTGTAATATTTTTATTTGCATGTTCACAAAAAGCCCTTAAGGATTCTCGTTTTGAAAATTTAATTATTGATGCTCAGAAAAATATAGAAAATGGAAATTATTCAAAAGCATTGATTTTAATTAAAGATGCAATAAAATTGGACTCATCCCAATCCATAGCTTTTTTAGTAAGAGGGAAGATTAACAGTCTATTAGAAAATGACTCTTCTGCCATAAAGGATTACACTAAGGCAATTCATCTTAATCCCCAAAACACTTCAGCCTATTTTCATCAAGGAGTATCCTATTCCTTGATGGACAGAGATGATTTAGCAATTAACTGTTTTAATGAAGCAATTAGGACAAAAACTGAAGGATCATTGATATTTGAAACTAGTAATAATGACTTGTTGATATTTGAAAGACAAATTGATGTTACAATGCCAGCTTTGCGGTTCTATAGAGGGAAATCTTTCTATAACCTAAAAAGAGACTCTTTATCCTTGGAAGATTTTCTGTATTGCATAAATACAAACTATAATAAATCAAACTCTTTGCTTTATGCAGGGGTGCTACTGCTCAATAAAGGAGTTCTGGAAAAGGGGTGTTTGTATTTAAGAGAAGCTTATGTTCTGGGCAACGAAGATGCCAAACGATATATTTCTAAATTTTGTAAAAGCACTTCTAATTAGGCGGTAGTGTATTCTTTGATTAGTTAGTATAGCCATGCTAATAATTATCAGTGCCCTTTTCTACTTAAAAGCAATAAGATTTTTACATAGATAATTACTACCTGTAACGTTTTTTATGAGTGTTCCAAAGCGAAAGGAGTAGCCTGCTCTTTCATAACTTATCAGGGAAGGCTACATATTCAAAAGTATTTTTTTCGTAATTTGAATACAGTTCTTTGATAGGTCAATTTTTCCGCCCAGTGTTTCCCGCCGCCCCACCCGTAACCGTTTCGCCCATGTCTGCCCGAGTGAGGGTAAGTGTTTTGGCAGGCGACATTGGGAAACTGGAATAGCTGTAACAATTTTTCAGTAACTTTCATATAGTTCTTTGAGTGCTCAGTCTATCCCGGCGGGATGCTGATGCCGGACAGGCAATACAGCGCTGCAACTGGCTACCGGTATGGGTTTAATGGAAAAGAGAAAGATACTGAAAGCCCGGTGCAGTATGATTATGGGTTTAGGATTTATGACCCGAGGTTAGTAAGGTTTAAGTCGGTTGATCCATTATCAAAAAATTATCCTTCATGGAGTCCATACCCATTTGCAATGAACCGACCAATAGATGGTATTGATTTAGATGGCCTTGAGTTTCTAAAATATACTGATTCATATGTATATGTAGGCCTCTTATATGATCCAATTCTGAAAAAAATTACAGGTGCTGAAACCTTTTTCCGAGTAGACGAAGAAATTTTACCTATAACATTAAATGAAAGAATAAAGGCTCAAGCAGACAGACGTGCGGCAAGTTTTATCTTTAAATTTGACGTTGAACCTGCATTAGAGGATGTTCCGGATAGTGAAACTGAGCACTTAATAACATCGCCTACAAAGAAATATTATACTGCTCAAACATATAGTAATAACAAAGAAAGACGAGAAAAAGAGAAGAGTAGGCAATTCTGGGCAATTGCAGAGGCAAAGCCTGGAAATGCAAAATTTGAGAAAGGAATGATAATAATTCAAATAGCAACTAAGGCGGCTAGTTTTATTGGAACTAACCACATGGAAAATATCATTAATGAAGCTAGGGGAATCCAATCTACATATGCCTCTTCTGCTATATCAATTATTAATGCCGCAATCGAAAATGGAACAATTCCTGAAAATTACCTTAACACTAATTCTCTAAAGGATATTGCTAATTACTTGTTATATGGCAAGGAAATAACAAAATTTGAATTTAATGAAAAGAGCCAAAAATGGGAAATTCTGAATGATGAATCCTTGACTAAAATCGCAAAAAGCTTGTGGAGTAATTACGAAAGCAAAAAGAATGAAGAAAATCAAAAGAAACTTAATGAAAGAATCGACAATTATCAAAATCGTGCACCAAAAGACAACACTTCACAAGCACAACCAGTAAGACAATGAAAGGATTATATATTTTTTCTTGGTTATTGATTGGCATAAATATAAACTGCTCAAACAAATTTAGTTGTAATGAGTTTGAGAAAAACTACCAGGATATTATCAATGAAAGCGAAGGGGACACTTTGGTTTTATTAAATTATTTGAATAGTTTCATTAGTAAAGAGGCGAATTGTAACAAGGCATATTTGAAAAAGGGAGACTTACTTTTTCATTTAGATAATTTGCCTCTTTCCGCTGAGCAATTTCGAATAGTGATAGCTAGGGACTCGACCAATACGGTTGCGCTTTTTAAATTGGGTCAAATTCTGCAGTACCAAGAGAAATATGATTCTTCAATATTTTTTCTTAAGCAAGCTATCTACACAAAAATAAATCCTGATGGTGCTATTGTTAACTATCACAAAACAGAAGGTATCTATGATGAGTATAGTGCAGGAGATATTGATTATTACCAAATAGCATTATCCCTTGGAGAATCTTATTATTTTAATAGAGAACTTTCTAAAGCCGAATCATTGTTTGATGATTGCTTCAAGAACAAATTTAATATTGATGAAGTGTCATTTTACTTAGGCCTAGTAAAATTGGAATCAATGAAAAAAGATAGCGCCTGCTATTATTTCAATATTGCAAAAAAAGAAGGTTATAGTGAAGCTTTTCGTTTTGTTGAAAAATATTGTATCGGTAAGTCTCCAATTAGTTGGTAGTAAAGCTATATAAAATCACACATTTTCTCACCCATGCCTAGCGATGTATTGGCAAAGAGCGGTAGGCAAAATAATTTTCAGTAACTTCCACACAGTTCTTTGATAGGTCAGTTATCCCGGCGGGATGCTGATGCCCGGAAGGCAATACAGCGCTGCAACTGGCTACCGGTATGGGTTTAACGGGAAAGAAAAGGATAATGAAGTCGTGCAATATGATTATGGATTCAGAATCTATGATCCGAGGTTAGTAAGGTTTAAATCGGTTGACCCGTTGATAAAATCATATCCGTGGTACTCTCCGTACCATTTTGCGGGAAATTCGCCGATATGGGCAATAGACTTGGATGGATTGGAAGATTACGTTGTTGTCAAAGAGTTGTATAAAAATGGAGCAACTAAAAATGTTTCTATTCAATATACGGTGAAAAAGGACGATGTGAAATCCACAATCAATATGCAGTTTAAACAACTTCTTGGAAAGAACACCGATGGTACTGATAAGTTGGGCGAATCTTTAACTAACCAGAAAGTAGTTCGAATAATTAGAGATGCTAATAAAAAAGAGAAGGTTGAATACGCAGAAGATTTAAATAAAGAAGAAAAAGCAATTATAAATCAGTTTGCACGTAATGAGATTGGTAACCCAACTGATGATGCTTGGAAACTAACTGTAAGCGGTGAAAAGTATACATCAGGAACTGATAGGGATGCAACTACTCAACAGGATAAAATAGCTCAAAAGAATTTCCATTTAATCAAAGACCTTGACCAGACTTTAAAAAATGGTGCTGTACCGTTCTATTTGCCAAATGATGGAACAGGGAAATTAGTTGATGGTGCTTCGTACAAACCAAACTCGGATGAGCGTAGATTTTTTTCTTTACCAGGCCAGATAAAGGAAGATGGTGGAATTAAGTCTATAAAAATTAATTATACAATTTATCTATCACCTGATATTACAGATGCTGAAATGGTTGGCGTTAATAAAAGTTTGGAGAATGTAAAAGCTCAAATTCTATCAATGTATGGCACAAGTGCTACAGGAGTTAAAAATGTTAAAGTCAATATGCAGACCGTTCAGACACTTGATTTCCAAAGTAAAAACAAGTCAAATCCCAATCCGGTTAAGATTACACTATCAAGATAAATTACTATACAAAGAAACATTAGTATGCAAAACATAAAACGATACCGCTTCTTTATACTTTTAATATTGGTGGTTATTGCCTACTCCAACAGAGTTTCTGCTCAATATAATTTTAGTTTAAACTATGAGGAGTTTGACATTTTTTTTAGCCCCAAAAAATGTGTCGATACGATTGAATTTACTTTAAAAGGAAGGTATGCGGGGTATAAGCTTAAGCTATATTTGAAAGATTGCAAAGGCGAAGCTCATTTTAAATTATTTGATAAAAAAAATGGATTGAGAATGAGTGGTAATTATGATAATGCAATAGACACACTTAAAAAGTATCGGCTTGGAAGATATTTGGCCCAGCCCGAGGGAGTGGAAAAATATAGCATCTCGGCGATAAGATATTTATATCCTCTTAAGGCAGGAGAATGGGTGTATTATGAGGGAGAAGGTAAAAGAAAAAAAAGCCGAACTGTTACTTACGTTTATACTACCGAATAGATAGATAAGTATAATGGTAAAATAAATAACAAGAAACTGTTGGCAGATGGGATGGGCGTTATTTACAGACGAATTAATAAGAAAACAGGAAAGGCATATATCGGGCAAACAAAATCCACCGACCGCTATGGAGAAAGAATAAAAGAACATGAAAGGGCAAACCCTGACGACGAATTTGACTTTGAAATTATAGGAACGGCCAAAGAAGGTAAGGATTTAGATGTTCTTGAAGAAACTATGATTCGAAAGCATGGTACACCCAAAAAAGATATTGATAACAAGCGACATCAAATGTCAGATAAAAATTATAATAATGCAGGGGGAACTGAATCCAAGCCTGGGGGGTAAAAAATATGACCATTATGAAACTAAAGAAAGGAGATTTATTTACCATTGAAATTTCATAAGATGAATTTTGTATCGGTCAAATTTTGCAACATACAAAGAAGGACATTTATATAGTCGTATTTGAAGGTGTTTACAAAAAGCCGATTACAGAAAAAGACATTGAATTTGCAAAAGAGAATAAACCTGCTATTCTTGCCAGAACAGGGGATACCTTTTTTAACTTAAAACGATGGATAATAGTTGCAAATAAAGATCCGCAAGACAGAAACGATTATTACCCAAATTATAAAATTGAAACTTTGGACGGAGTTTTTGTAACTACATTTGATAGGCAGCCAATACGAAAAGCCAGTAAAGACGAGGAAGACTTTTATCAATTTTACAATTACAAATCTCCTGCCTATGTAGTGTCGGCAATAAAAGCTTACCATGGCTTGATACCTATGGACGATGATTATAAAAAGATGACTTTTAAATTTGTTAGTAAAAGGGCCAACTCATTAAACTGATTTTTCCCGTCCGGCGTCTCCTCTTCCCGGCCCTGTCCGCAGCTGGGACGATGGGCGGTTCATTACTTCTTAGCCTGTTTCACTCCGTTCTTCCCTGATTCAATTTGTTTATCACCTCCTCCATATCTTTCACTTCATACCCAGCATGTCTTCCCGAAATATAAAGCCCCGAATTATGCTTCTTTTCCGCCCAGTGTCTCCCGCCGCCCCACCGTAACCCGTTCCTCCCATGTCTGCCGAGTGAGGGTAAGTGTGTTGGCGGCGACATTGGGAAACTGGAATAGCTGTAACAATTTTTTCGTAATTTGAACACAGTTCTTTGAGTGCACAGTCTATCCCGGCGGGATGCTGATGCCGGGAAGAACTTACACAACAGGAGATGGCTACCGTTATTCTATAAACGGTCAGGAAAAAACACCTGAAATAGCACCGAATACAACTACTGCAGAGTTTTGGCAGTATGATGCAAGGATAGTGAGGAGGTGGAATGTTGATCCTAAACCGAATATTTCTATAAGCCCTTATGCAGCATTTAGGAATAATCCGATACTTTTTATTGACCCTTTAGGTGATACGACTATTAATGGTCAGAAATATGAGCCGAATAATGCAGAACATGGTACCGTATTACAGGAAGTGGTTCTTTCACCTACTATTTCTAAAGTTCCGAAAAAGCCAATTACTCCTGAATATTTTGATAAGTTTAGGAAAGTGATGAATAGACAAAGTACAAGAAGGATGCTCACAGGTCTTAGCACAGTTGGGAATCGTCTCTTTGGATCGCCTTATGATCCGTTTAAAATTACTAGATTAAAGGAACCCGGTAAGCAAGAAATATTTAAACAAAGTGCTAATCAAACAATAGCAATTTTATTCTATGAGTTTGTTGAAGGTACAGGGTCTCAACGGAGAGATTTTGATGAAACTACTTCAATTACGCAGCAAATTGCGAATTCTTATACAACTAGCCTATTCTTCGATTATTTTTATCCGTTATATCAATCTGGCGCATTTAATGATGGAGTAGAAAGACTTCACACAGTATTTACTAGTCCTGACAATGCAAACTCGATTAAGGAATGGGTTAAGGCTCACGGACAGTTATTTTGGAATCCTTCAGCATTTTTCACAGGAAGTTTGGATTATAATTTTAAAATAGAAGGGAATAAGCTTCTTCTTCGGGTGCATAATGAATTTTCCATTTCTTCTGGAGACCCGCAATCTCGAAATAAGGCAGATGATTTACATAGGGTCCCAGGTCACGATAGTCCATTGGGAAACACTCAACAATATTTTAATTTTTCAGTCGACTTAGATAAACTCAAAAGAAATTAATGAAATCATTTAGTATAATTCTGTTAATCGGGCTTATTTTTTTACTTGTAATCTTTTTTTTGTTAAAGAAGTGTTCCGGTTTTGTTTCTTCCATTGATGGGGAGCGAAAATCGAAGATGATAGAAATAGCTGGAGATTATTATTATAATCAAAATGATTTTAAAATATGGCAACGAGAAGAAAAAACTGATTCTTATAAAAAAATTATAGATAATGAAGTCGATAGCTTGCTATGGAATGGGAATTATGTTTTGGGATATTACAAACACTCTTATTTTATTATTGATATAAACAGTAGCAGTATAAAATATGTAAATAAACGGGATAGCTTATATTCTTTTTTTGAAATTTCTGGAACCTTAAATAATACCTTTTCCGATATTCCAGCCATAGTCGCTATTCCTAATAAATGAAATAAAAATCTGTCGGGCAATCAGCGGCTTTTTATGCACTTAACTGCAAAGCACTTGTAAGACTATCTTTTAGTTTTTTCTTTGCAACCAATGCATCAAGCATGGTAAAGAAGGCAGCTTTTTCTTTTTTATCCAGCCTGTCGATGAGGGATATTTTTTCCAGCAGTGTTTTATCTACGGAGTTTACGTTTTTGAACAGGTCATTGGCGCTGAAGAGTTCAGCAATGGAACCCCTAAAACCATTGCGATCTTCACCAGGGAAGATAAAGCCGGGTCGGTTTTATTGTTTTCAATACGGGAATACTGACCCCGATCCATTTTGCAAGAAATAGCCACTTTTTTCCGTACGGAGTCTCCTGCTTCCCGGCTGCGTACATGGCAGGGATTCCCGCCGGAAAATTTGTAACTATTTTCTTCGTAATTTGAACACAGTTCTTTGATTGCTCAGTTATCCCGGCGGGATGCTGATGCCGGACAGGCAATACAGTGCTACAACTGGCTACCGGTATGGGTTTAATGGTAAAGAGAAAGACACCGAAAGCCGGGTACAGTATGATTATGGATTTAGGATTTATGACCCGAGATTAGTAAGATTTAAATCGGTTGACCCATTATCACCAAAGTATCCCGAATTAACTCCGTATCAATTTGCTTCCAACACTCCAATTAAAGCAGTTGATTTGGATGGCTTAGAAACCTCATGGAGGCCTGCCGGAGAATTAGCCCCAAGGGAAAATGCTTATACATTTGGAAGCCAGTCAACCGGTCAAAAAACCTTTAACCGGGGAGTTTATGCACTAAAGTCAACTCCTAAAGAACAACCAACCGTAAAGGCCGGAGCTACTCCCACTCTTGCAGAAAAAGCAAAAATGAGTAAACCGGCAAACTGGCGGGAAGAAATGGATGTAGCATATAAAGCGTGGGATGCTACAATTGGCAAGGAAATTCATAAAGAAATTGTTGAGAGTATTGAAAACTCACCAACGAATTTCTTTCCTGTCATTTCCAATCTTAAGAAAGCTGGGAAATACGAGTTGATGGGGATGCACAAAGAAGCAGCCGGTTCATTAAAAGATGCCGGTCTGGAAGTTGCTTTGGGCTATGGTGCAGGAAAAGCATTAAACTATGGTCTTAAATATTTAAGTGCCGCTAAGACGAGTATTAACGTAGTAGAGCAAGTTGCAGTACACGGGAACTCGTTAAAGAGCCTTAGACCTACGTGGGGCTACAAACTATATTCCGCAGACGGAACATTTTTAAAGAACGGTATCACTTCTAAGCTAATCCCTGAAACAAGATATACTAAGTCATTCATGTCCGATAAGTATATGGTTCCATTCAAGCAATTTCCTAATAGGCTTGAGGCATATCAATGGGAGTTCGGACAAAATCAAATCTTGCGAGGACCATTAAACTTAAACATGCACTAAGAATGGAATTAAAGGATAATATTTTCGGCTGCTTTTTTAAGGTTGGATTTGACTCAAATTTAAGCGAACAAGATTTTTCAAATCTTGCTGATATGTTTAAGGTTTATATCTGGGGAGAGAAAGGAATATGCGATACATTGAAGAATCTGAAGCATGAAGATTACGGAAAAGATTTAGTGTTGGTATTGTTTCAATTTAATGTAATGCCAACGCCAATGGAGTTGCAAAGACTAAAAGAGATAGAGCCTTACCGTAAGAATGAAAAATCAATTGGCATCCCGATAATCGTAAATGATGAAAACTTTTTCAGCAAGTCGGAAGATGGGCGATACAGCTTTTTGAAGCAGTCAATTTTACAGAAGCTGGATTTACTGGCGGAAGTAGTAAAGAAAAAGAAACTGGATACAAACATTGGGAGGCTTAAAACCGACTTACAAAAAATCCTGAATTAGATAGTCCAATCAACAAAAAAGGCCCAAGCGTTCCGCTTGGGCCTTTTTTATTTTCAGAGGCTTTGCAGTTTATGCTTAGCGAAAAAGCATCCATGAGGGCAAAGAGGTGTGAACGCTCGTCTTTAGATAGCTTTTTTTCCTAGCCGAGATTCTGTGTTAAGAACCAAGTCAACAGCCCAACTCCTGGTAGAGAGTTGATTAGCTCTACTTTTTTCCGCCCAGTGTCTCCCGCCGCCCCACCCGTAACCGTTCCTCCCATGTCTGCCGAGTGAGGGTAAGTGTGTTGGCGGCGACATTGGGAAACTGGAATAGCTGTAACAATTTTTTCGTATTTTGAACACAGTTCTTTGAGTGCTCAGTCTATCCCGGCGCGATGGTAATGCCGGGAAGGAAATATAGTAGTGGAAGTGAATATAGATACGGTGCTGCAAATGGACAGGAGAAGTCAACCGAAATAAATGACAACTCATATACTGCTGACTATTGGCAGTATGATGCAAGATTAGTTAGAAGATGGAATGTTGACCCAATATTTAAGGAGTATGAAAGTCCGTATGCAGCTTATGGGGGGAATCCAATATGGTTTAGTGACCTTGGTGGAGCCGATACTTCAAAACCGGCGGGCTTATTAAATAGGTTTATGAATCTTGTAGAGGATGGGCAGTCCGGAAAATTGCAAATGGATATCGTTAAAGGAGCTGCAAATGCGGGCAAAGATGCAGTGGTCGGGACATGGAACTTCGTAACAAGAGATGCATATAAAGGCTCAACTTATAATGGTATGGCTTCAAGTATAGTGGCTTTTAGTTCGTGGAGTAGTGGCGGTGGTGAAAATCAAAGAATGCTTTTTGACATTGCTTTCGGATTAAACTCCCAAGCTGCATATAATCATTACAAAGAAAAATTTGATGTAAGTAAATGGTCGAATGAGGATTGGAGTTATAATATTACGTCAGCAGGTATCTTATTCTTTGGCCCCAAAGCAGTAAAGGCTAATGTAGGAGAAATAAATACAGCGGCTGCAACTGCGTATATGAAATATGCATACGGAGGGAGGTATGCAACCGCAGCTGTATCAGGGACGCCACGATTTACATTAAAACTAGGCTTGTCAGAGAATTTGATTTATCATTCCAGTAAGGAAAGAGCTGTAGCCGGGAAATGGTCTAGTGAAACAATTTTTACAAATTCTGACGACGCTTTTAATTCTTTGGGGCTGGATTATCCTAATGCAACCAACAGAGCTCAAAAAGTATTTACAAGCCGAGCCGTTGGAATATATGTCGAGAGCAAAGCAGCTCAGATGGGTTCTACATCAGGGGGTGCATCACAATTATTAAAAACCAAATTAAGCTTTACTTCGAATATAAAAGAAACAAGGTATCCTGCTTTCTCTTTAAAAACAGGATACCAGTGGAGAGGGTCATATATTATTGGTAAAAAATAGATAACGACTTATTTGATGAAAGTAAAGAAATTAATAGTTTCACCTAGCAAAAGATACGTTTGCAATACAGGAAAATTTTTGGAAATAAATAAAGCTGCATTCGGGGCTAAATTTTACTTTACAGATTATAAAGGTAATATTTTGTATTGCGTAAAAAATGCATACCTGCACGAACTCATAGTAAGTAATACGAGTAACCCTCATGAAATTACGACTGATGATTCAGAGTTTAAGTTATTGCAATGGTCTAACGATGGGAATAGCGTATATTTTTTGGAATACTCAATTTTAGCATCAACTATGCTTTATAAGAGTGTTTTTATTGATTTTGATAATCAACATGTTTATGTTATAAATGAAAATGAATACGGGATGAAACTTATAAATGAGCTTTCAGTTATTGGGTTTTCATTTGATATGCATACAATTGTAGCTGAATTAACCAAACACAAGTTATATCCTATTGAGCTTTCCCGGTTCTCTGTAGAATGCTGAAACGGTAATGTATCAAAATAGTTGGTTTTGCAACGATGGACTGATGTAATGGTTCGTGTACCCGTTTTTCGTAGAATGCGTTACAAATAAATGGAAGATGCAATGTTGTCAGTAGTCTACGACAATTGCTGTCCGATAAAATTTTGAATAATACGGTTTTTAGCTTCCCCCGCTGTCGGTAGGTGTGCCAAGAATTAAAGGATTAGAATAAGTTCTTTGAAGCTGTAAGTAAGATGATAGTCGGCCTATCGTACAAGCTGTTGCGGCGGATTCTACAAACCACTTTCTTCCATGCCGAGTGTCCATTCAGCTTTCCCAGGCGCAGTCTCGGTACATAGCCTTGTGTATTAGCCACCGGACTCACCGTTGCTGTGTAGATTTTTTTCCGTACGGAGTCTCCTGATTCCCGGCTGCGTACATGGCAGAGATTCCCCGTCGGAAAATATGTAATAATTTTCTTCGTAATTTGAATTCAGTTCTTTGATAAAGTTTTCTATCCCGGCGGGATGCTGATGCCCGGAAGGAAATACAGCGCTGCAACTGGCTACCGGTATGGGTTTAACGGGAAGGAGAAGTCATCAGAAATAACAACTGATGATTACGATTTTGGAGCCAGAATTTATGATGGAAGGATTGGAAGGTGGTTGAGTACAGACCCATTACAAAAAACATATCCAGGCTTATCTCCATATAATTTTTGTTATAACAATCCGACTAATATAATTGACCCAGATGGAAGATTAGGTATTCATGTGACCGTTCAATATAACTCAGCAACCAAAACATATACAATTCTTAGCATCACCATAGATGACGATTTAAAAGCCGTCGCTCCAATTCCAGGAAAAGGAAATATTGGAATGGATTATCACAATTATGCAAAAATTACATTTGTTGATGGAAATGGAAAGGTTACCAGTGTGCAAAATAAAACTCTAAGTTTTCGTACAAATAATTGGGTTGCGGGCAAATGGTGGGCTAAAAAGAAAGTTGATGATGGTGATTATGAAGATTACGGAGGTGTCGCATGGACAAGCCAAGATGGATGCAACGAAGAAACTCGAAAAGGAAGACCTTCCCATGCTTCAAATATAGAATTACTTATGGCAAGCCTATCGGCCACAAAAGGTCATTTGGAGGATGAATTTTCATTTACAGGTTTAGAGTTTCTTGAAAAATTGACTGAAATTTTAGGGAAAATACCAAATGATAACAAGGGGACATTTAACCCGAGTGAAGACCCATCAATTAAAAAAGATTTGGATGAACTGAAAAAGATGCTTTCAAGTTATGAAGAAAATAAAACTCCGGCTAACACACCGAGCAATTCTACGCCGAAAATTGGCGGGGAAAAGTAAAATCAATCCAGTTTTTTTAAAACCAAATGGTGTTGTATACGATAGAGGTAATGGATTGAAAACTATAAAAACAAAACACGGTCGTCAGATTACCAATAAGCCAGCAACTGATACTTTTCCGGCGCAAAAGGGGTATGACTTTCATCATCCTCTTGATAAGAATTAAATTTTAAATCTATAAAATGAAATTTTTTTTAATAATCATTGTTACTGTTTTTACTATTTATAGTTGCAAAAGAGAATAGAAATCATGAAAAGAATGGAACTCACTCTTTAAAACAAAAACTAATCGGGAAATGGGGAGGGTTAGACGAAAGTAGTCCTGTTTTACAATTTACTGTCGACTCAATTTATTACTTTTATAGAAATAAAACATATAGCTATCAAATAAACAATAATGATATTATTATAAATTTCCCAGAAAACAAGGGCATACTTAAAAATGTTTCAGTCGTAATCGATACAATGATATTCTATGACGATTTGCCAGAACCTGTTAAGGCTTTTCGGTTTAAATAGCCCAGCTCTTCGAAGCATGTAGTGAGGCTATACGAAGCGTCTTCGCTTCGTATGTTTACAATGTGGCTTACAGCCACGTAAGGGAAGATGAATAAAAAGAAAGTTAAACCGTTTAAGTGATCAGCGGTTTTTTTTGTTTTACCTATCCCAGCTATGTGCGGGATGCAACGGGTAACCCGGTTGTCGGTAGTTTGTAACCAGTAAGCAAAATAAAAATTATAGGATGTTATACTTCGTTTGCAACGAAGTATCGGCTCCATAAGAGCCGTAAAAATTTCGTATTAAATGAAAATCAAATCCAATAAACCACATTTTTTCGTCAGTACATAATCGCTGCAAACAAATAAAAGCTAAGAAGCCGCATTACTTGTAAAAATGTTAGCGGTTTATTTGCTCCCCTTCACTAAACTCTGCTCGCCATTTCATATTCAGTCGTGCTGTCCCGGCAGACTATATTGGCTATCAATCGTCTCTAAACGGATAAAATCGAGTATTTTGTGAATCGGATAAAGGTCGGATAAAATCGGATAAAATCGGATATTTTCTTACCTTTATAACATGAGGAATGTAGTGCATACGTTTAAACTTTCGCCGGACTGGAAACTGATACAGGCTATCAGTAGGCTTGATCGCTTTGATGCTTCCTGGGCCGCTATAGCAAAAAGGGAAGGAACAAGTCTTAGACAATTAAAGTCTATCGCTACAGTCCGAAGTGTAGGTGCCTCCACCAGGATCGAGGGGTCTGCAATGTCTGATGAAGAGGTTAAGGTGCTAATCGAAAAGCTCAGTATTTCCAAACTTGAAGACAGAGATTCCCAAGAGGTAGCCGGATATTTCGAGGCGTTGGATCTGATTTCCGATGAATATCCAAATATGGACGTTTCGGAAGGAACTATCAGAAACCTGCATAATCTCCTGATGAAGCACAGTCTTAAGGATGGCTGGCATATGGGCAATTATAAAAAACACAGTAATGCGGTGGAAGCGGCCCGGCCGGATGGTTCTAAGCAGGTGATTTTTGAAACTACGCCGCCCGGTTTTGCGACTGAAGATGCTATGCGGGCACTCATTGAATGGTGGGATACTGATACCGAAACACATCCAATTGTAAAGTGTGCTTTATTCTGCTATGATTTTGTCAGCATCCATCCTTTCCAGGATGGCAATGGCCGGTTGAGCCGACTGATTGCAACATTACTTTTATTAAAGAATGGTTACAGTTGGATACAATATGTAAGCCTGGAACATGAAATAGAAAACAGGAAGACCCAGTATTATCAGGAACTGATGCATAGTCAAAAACAAAGGCCCGGAGAGGATGTCTATAATTGGGTGCTTTTTTTCCTCGACTGCCTGAACAATATAAGCGGGCAGTTGATGACAAAATTATGTGCGCAAGGTACAGTAGCGAGTCTCGGACCAAAAGAAAAAAGTGTTTATCTGTTTATAGAAAATCATCCCGGCAGCCGGTCAGGAGATATTGCAGAAAAGCTGGATATAGGATTACCAACAGTTAAAAAAATACTGACGGCACTTGTGCAGCAAAAGCTTATTGTAAAACATGGCGCAGGCGCAGGTACAAATTATTCCCTTTAAAGCCGAAAGAAGTTATGCCAGGTTACTTGATTTTTTTCCGCCCAGTGTCTCCCGCCGCCCCACCCGTAACCGTTCCTCCCATGTCTGCCGAGTGAGGGTAAGTGTGTTGGCAGGCGACATTGGGAAACTGGAATAGCTGTAACAATTTTTCAGTAACTTCCATTTAGTTCTTTGATTGCTCAGTCTATCCCGGCGGGATGCTGATGCCGGGAAGAACTTACACAACAGGAAATGGTTATCGTTACTCTATAAATGGGCAAGAGAAGTCTCCTGAAATAGCCCCGAATACAACTACTGCCGAGTTTTGGCAGTATGATAGCAGGATAGGAAGAAGATGGAATGTTGACCCAAGGCCAAATATTTCGATAAGCCCTTATAATTGTTTTGCAGGAAATCCGATTTGGTACTCAGATTTTAAAGGAGATACATCTAAATTTTTTGGTAATGATGCTAAGCTATTATATCAGAATAATAAAGGTAAAGGAACAAGTATGTATGTGGTCGCTAACGAACAATTTACTTCTTTCAAATCAAAATATAAAAATACCGATAAGTTAACTCAAGAATTATCGAAGATAGGAGTCAAAGCTTATGCATCGGAAGATGAAGCCGCTAAGGCTTGGGCTCCGGATGGAGCTGCAGCAACAATGAGTGACCCGAAAAAATTAGAAAGGGCTGCAAGTATTTTTCACTTTGATGCGCTTGGCGATAAGAGTCGCACCGATCTATATATTCTTGGCAATACCGTAGTAGGACAAAAATCTACTGAAACAGGTGTATCCCAAGAAGTAGATCCATTCTCATCTACACTAGGTTTAAATGGTAAGGATATTTCAACATATAAACATGTAGTAAGGGTAGCAATATTTGGTGAAATAGAAGTCAAAAGCTGGACTGTTTCAGGAGTTATTCATACCCATCAACCAGGGAAAAATAACTTTTCAATAAGCAGTGGAGATCTTTTAGGTAGGGGACCTGCCTATGGCGGAGATATATCATTTCCAATGTCAGGTTATACAACTTATTTGGTGCCTACTGGATTACCTTACCGAGAGATGTTTAAGTTAACACCAGAGGCTGTTGGAGACCCTCGTTTTCGAACTATACGAGAAGGTCAGGAATTTATGAGAAGGGAGCAGCAATACTTACGTTACTAAGACTAAAATTTTTTATATGGGGAAAGTAAGTATATTAATAACGCTAATTTTTGTTTTGGGCTGTAAGGCCAAAAGAACACCCATTGATGCCTTTTTCATTAGTCTTAATAATTCCTTATCAGAAAATGAGAAATCGGAAGTTAAGAACTGCGAAGATATTGGTTGTCTGACTTTGTTTGTACAATCCAAAGCGCAAAAAAAAATCTTAACATCATACGAACCTTTAGAAGGTGAAATTACCCAATTGCTACTTGATTCCTTTAAAATCGACAAATCACATGATAGAGTAAGGGCATTAATTCTAGCATACCAAAAAAAATTAAAAAATCAATCAATAGATTTTTTTGAAATCAAAAATGAAATTATTCAATTTGATAAATTAGCAGAAGACAAATATTTGAATGGCCTTAAAGAAGAAATTCAGGTTCAAAACAAGATAGCAAGAAATAACTATGAGAGATTTAAGGAAGGTGATGTAGTAAATTTATTATACCCTCTTAGTAAAGATGGAAATTATAAAGGCGTTTATTTTAATAATTTTTATTATAATAAAGAATATACGGATACATTATTTCTTAAGTGCGTTTTACTCAGAAAGGAAATGGGAAATTATGATGTTCACGAAAGGTTGTATTTCCAACTTAAAATAATAGAGGCAAGGAATTCGGAGTTGAATTTAGTAGATAAGAAATTCAGTAAGGGGAATATCATAGTTTTACCAATTTATGATTATGGAAGGACTATCAACAAGTGATAATGTTTTTTCCCCCGTTGTCCTGAGAATGCTGAATAAATAAAAAGAAGGTCTTTTCCTGCCCGGAGATTCTGTGATAAACACCAAGCGATTTTAATTAATTATTTTTTTCCCTCGGGTGTCTCCGCCGCCCCACCGTAAACGTTTCGCCCATGTCAGCCCGTGAATAAGTAAGTGTGAAGCCAGGCGACCCGACAGTGTCGGGCAGGCTATTGGGCAGCTACGGAGCAAAAACTGTAAGATTTTTTTCGTAATTTGAATACAGTTCTTTGATAGGTCAATTATCCCGGCGGGATGCTGATGCCGGACAGGCAATACAGTGCTGCAACTGCCTACCGGTATGGATTTAACGGGAAAGAAAAGGATAATGAAGTCGTGCAATATGATTATGGATTCAGAATCTATGATCCGAGGCTAGTAAGGTTTAAGTCGGTTGATCCACTAACAAGTAGCTACCCTGAATTAACGCCCTATCAATTTGCCAGCAATACTCCAATTATGGCGATTGATCTAGATGGGCTAGAACTTTATGTAGTAATAAACTATTATACAAGGGATAAACAGTTAATAGAAAGGAGCGTAATAACACTTGTCAATAAAAAGAACGTTAAGGAAAAGATAAACATGCAATTAGTTACTTCAAATAATAAGCCTGCAGCAACAAGTGATGTTCTTATTCGTCACGTTTACCTAAACAATACAGAAAAATATGTTAAGCAAGATGAACATAGAGCAGAATTAAATAATGATGAAATAGAGGCTTTGAAGAATGGAATTTTAGACCCTAAGGCAAATTCTGGTGAAGCTCCATTTAATGTTTCCATCTATGAGGGTAAAAATTTGAAAAGTACCAAGCTGGATTATTCTGATGAATTTGAAGTTATTGAATATGTAAAAACTTACAAGATAAAACCAATCAGCAAGTTAATTCCAGAGCCAGGGCATTCTGTCAGCACCGAATTGGCATTTACTTATAAGCAAAACTCCGCAATCTTAGATGATGCTGACGCAGATAAAAAGCTAGCTGAGTTAGCTAAAATATTGAAATCAGATAAAAATTTAAAAGTTACGTTGACAGGAAATACAGACGGAACTTATGCACCTGGAGAACTTATAGATTTTGACGATAAAAGAAATGTTCCTTATACTGACATGTTAAAAGCAAGAGCAGATGCTCTTGCTGACAAGCTTCAAAAATTAGGTGTTTCAAAAAAACAAATTACTACCCAAGCGGGCAAGCAGAACGGCGCAAAATCAACAGATGTTCAAATTAAAAATACAAACTAGAACTGATGACGCAACATTTGTAGAATACTCAAAAAAATTACTTTAAATGAATTTGAAATTAATTTTATTGATACCTTTTTTCGCCCTTTTTCAGCGGATTAAGCTTTTAGAATATGATGTGACTTTTATTCCTGCGAAGCAAAATGAATTTCGCATGATCCCAGTTGGAGGTGATAGATTTTTGAAAATTCAATTGTATAACGCTAAAGGCAAAATGAGCCTTGAGTGTTATAGTTCTGTTGATTCATCGGTTCTAGAGAAAGGAAATTATATTGAATCATTAGACTTGCTTAAAGCGTATAGTATGGGAATTGATGCTACCTCTAGTGAAAAACAAATAGAAGTAGTTAAGTATTTTCAACCATTACGTCATGGCAAATGGGAGTTTTTCAAAAATGGTAAACTTGAATATTATATTACTTACAATAAGGGTATAAAAATCGACTCTATTTTTGTGAGTAACTCTACTTCTAAATAGAGATTTAATATCTTCCGCCTTTTCCGGTTTTCCGAAGAAGTAACACGCGCTGCTGTGTATTGGCAATCTGTTGCAGAAAAATAAATTTCATACCGCTCTTTGCCAATACACCGCCAGACAAGGGCGAGTTTACGGATGAGGCGAAGGAGACATTGGGGGGGGAAACTAATATCCACCGCCTACGGCTGGGTTGTTCCCGCCTTGGCGCCGCACCAATGTTCTCAGTAATTTTCTTAACTTATGTCTTATATTTTGTGGAAACTTTGGATCAGCAACAACTATTTTAAGTTCTTTTTCGAGTTCATCATCAACGTTTATATACTCAAGCCATTTTAAAGACAGTTCTAACCAAAAGAACATTTTATTTCTAATGCAAAAAATAATACTTGTTTTAAAAGGTAATGATTCTAGGGCTTTTTCTCTAATATCTTTTCCCTTAGCTTTTTCTGGAAGATTAGAAAAAAAACTTGATGGATCTTCATAAAAAATCTGAAGAAAGCTAGATAAGTTATCACTTAAAGATAAATCGTAATCGATAATTTTTGCCTTGTTTTTAATGTACCATTTTTCTTTGTTGACATCGTAATACAATAAAATTTCTGCATTCTCAAAAAACTTGTGCTTCATATTACTGTGTATGTGTTACAGTCTTTCCAGTTTGTGTTTGTATAAACTCTTTGAACTGCTTTCTTATTTCATCAGTCCAATTAGTATAATAATGCCCGCTATACTCGTTTGTGATAATCTGACCATTTTCCCCTGTTTTTGAACATACCTCCAACAGTAGTACTATTGTTAAGGTTTCCAGCTTTTACTAATTGTTGATGCCCTGACAAACCCGGTGCTTTCTGATTCGGCTGGCCAACTAAGAACTTTTTATTAGTTGGGTCATAAACAAATTCAATTGGCTGGGAGGACTTATAATTTTTAAAAGCCTCAACAGATTTTATAGTTGAACTCACTTCCAAAACTCCCGAAACAGGTCCGGACCCCTTTAAAAGATTTGCCTCACTTGTTGCAGGCTTCAACTCTCTGCCTGCCGCTTTTAATTCTGTTTTCAATAGAACTCCTGCGCCACCTGCAGCAGCTGCAGCACTCCCAGTATTAAGTATCTTATTTGCCTGTTGCTGCTCCTTTTCAAAGTGGTCATACATGAAATCAACATAACCAGCATCAAAGTAGCGAACCTGCTGCTTTCCTCCAGGATCAGTATACTCATATCTGGCATAGTTAGCTTTCTTTAACTCAGGAGAAAATACAAAAAATGAAAAAATACCATCATCTGGTAGATTATTTGCCCTTTGAAAACCATCTGCAACAATTTCCTCTGGTGTTATCGGGCAACGGGGGCATAACGAATGGTAAGGGTTGGAGGTCCCTTTAGGTTGTACATAATCATTGGATATTACTTTAGAAATCGTTTGGCCATTTGATACTGAATAAGCAAAAGTCCGCACACTCTTTTCCGCTCCCTCCAAATCAATACTTCTAATAACATCGTTTTCTGCAAATGCATATGCGCTATTCCATGGATATTCCGCACTCAATGGATCAACAGATAAAAACTTAACAAGTCTAAGATCGTATATTCTTAGTCCATAATCTTGTTGATTACCCTCTCCCTTCACTTCATTGTCATTTTCTTTACCGTTAAACCCATACCGGTAGCCAGTTGCAGCGCTGTATTTCCTTCCGGGCATCAGCATCCCGCCGGGATAGTAAAGATTTAGCGCCAAATCCTTACCAGGCTTGGCTTATCAAAGAACTTAAAAGATACAATTTACGTCAAAAAACCTGTTTTTTAACTAATTTTTTGATCAATTTTTCCACGCTAACATTATAAATCAATTCACATGCAAAAAGGACAAAAAGAGCTTGATCTGCTGGATGAATTTGAGCGGTTTATCCGGGATTGCCGGCGAGGCAGAAGAATGCAGCCGGGAGGAAAGAGGCTATCGCCAGGTACAGTAGCCAATTATGGGTACACCCTGCAACATTTACAAATGTTCTCCAAAAAGAAAAGTCTACGGTTGCGAATAAAACCAGCGAAACGACTGAACAGCCGTGAACTAAGCGGCGAAAGAAATTATTGGAAAAAGTTCTATTCCGGGTTTACCAGCTATTTATATGAGGATTGTGGATGTTATGATAATTATGTGGGGCAGCATATAAAAAATATCAAAACTTTTTTCA
This sequence comes from Chitinophagaceae bacterium, assembly GCA_016719165.1. Lineage (GTDB taxonomy): Bacteria > Bacteroidota > Bacteroidia > Chitinophagales > Chitinophagaceae > JJ008. Next base: position 32,680 of record JADKAJ010000001.1, read on the forward strand.
ATTACCTGGGCAAAGAACGGCCTTATTGTGCCGTGGATTTTCACAATGAATTTTATGTACCACGGGAAGAGATCGCTATATATCCCCTGATGCCGGATGAACTGAATTTTCTGGTAACCGGGCATGAGTTTGAACTGGGCCTGAGCAGGATCATGCAGGAAGTAAAGGATTTTTTTGTTTTTGGCTGTACGGTAGCGCTGCGCTTTTCGGACCTGAATGCACTCCGAAAAACCAATATCAGGATTGTGAGCGGACAGTATTATCTGTATGTGAGATCACAGAAGTCAGGCCTTGATACACTGATGAAGCTGCCGTCTTATGCTGTAAATATTACAAAAAAATATGAGATGCTCCAAGGCAGATTACTTCCGTTCTTTAACCTGAGTGTTTTCAATAAGCATTTAAAGGTGTTACTTGAAATGGCAGGTTTCACACATCCTGTAAGTATTACCCGCAACCGAAGGGGGAGACCAATGGATAAAAAAATCAGTATTACCGGTTGTAGTTCCAGGTTATGTGATTTAGCGAGTTCGCATATGATGCGCCGTACGGCCATTACGACTATGCTGAGTTTGGGTGTATCTGAACAGATTGTCCGCAAGATCAGCGGACATACTCCAGGTAGCAGGGATTTTTACCGCTATGTTTTCTGGTCGCAGACAGTGCAGGACAGTCAAACGGAGCAGATGTTTGCTTCCTTGCCGGGTGTCCGCTCAACTGTACCGGGCTGGGAGGTGAGACTCGGCTGAAAAAGAAAAAAAGGCAATTTTCCTTGTGGAATTTCTGACTGAGCTAATCTTATCAGTCACCATGAAAAATTTTCTTCCTATCCTACTACTTATTTTAATCAGCTGCCTGCAAAAAAGGGAAAAGTTTGTAAACAGCGATAATATTTTAGTAGCACCTGATGCTGCAGCTATCTATAAGTTTATTGGTGAAATAGAAACACCGGATGGATATGCACGAACTCCGGTAGCGAAAAACTCCTTTGCAGAATGGCTGAGAACTTTACCACTAAAGAAAGATAAAAGAGTTTTCTTATACAACGGTTCACTGAAACCTAATCAGTCAGCACAGTTTGCTGTAGTAGATATTCCCATTGGTAATAAAGATTTACAACAATGTGCCGATGCAGTAATGAGGTTGCGGGCTGAATATTTATACCTTAATAAAAAACCTATAGCTTTTATGGATTATAGTGGTAAATGGTATAACTGGAATGGAGAAGGAAACAGAATGATGTTTGAAAATTATATGCTGAATGTTTTTGGATGGTGCGGCTCTGCCTCGCTTGATAGGCAATTGAATCCGGTCACACATTTTTCAACTATTAAAGCTGGAGATGTATTGGTACGGGGCGGATTTCCGGGCCATGCAATAACGGTTGTAGATATTGCAACTAATAACAATGGACAGAAAGTTTACTTGTTGGCACAAGGGTATCAGCCTGCACAAGATATACATGTGCTAAACAATCCAATGGATGCATCATTAAGTCCATGGTATGCTGTTGATACAGCCACCTTGATTATTACACCGGAATGGAGATTTAGTAGAGAGAATTTGAAGACATGGTAGTACAGATGAGCTATTTCGTATTATCTGGAAATAACTGCTTAATATTTCCTCAACTCCGGGTCACGGTTACTCCAAAAACTGATGATCAGCGCAATACCCAGCGCAATGCCTGCAATCTTCAGAATGAATACAAGTGAATCTTCCCTGACTTCCTGGTATACAGTGGACCTGTCCAGTAGTAAAAAGAGGAGAGGAACTAAAACAAGATATAGAAGGAATAATCTGAAAACCTTATTCCAGAATTTTTTGTTTGCCCGGCGCCGGCTTGACATAAAAATAACTGCTAATCAGTAAAAAAATAGTGAACCATTTAACCAGTGAAAAGATAGTTGAATTTATCTTTTGAAAAAGCACCGGATCATTATTTTTTGGGATCATATGCCCATTTCACCCAGGTGGCACCCCAGGTAAAGCCCCCTCCAAATGCAGACAAAACAATATTGTCCCCTTTCTTTAATTGGTTTTCCCACTCCCACAGGCAAAGTGGAATAGTAGCTGCGGTAGTATTACCATATTTCTCAATGTTGATCATTACTTTTTCTTTCGGCAATCCCATCCTGTTTGCCGTAGCATCAATGATGCGAAGATTTGCCTGGTGAGGTACCAGCCATGCCACATCATCACCATTCAGGTTATTTCTTTCTAATAGTTCGGCACTCACGTCTGCCATTCCTTTTACCGCAAATTTGAAAACGGCTTGTCCTTCCTGGTATGCAAAATGTTCTTTTGCCATCACTGTTTCTATACTGGCTGGTTTTAAGGAACCTCCTGCTTTCATATGAAGATATTGGCCGCCACTTCCATCGCTTCTTAAAATACTATCCAATATGCCATAGCCATCTTCATTTGGCTCCAGTAAAACAGCCCCGGCACCATCACCAAAAATGATGCAGGTGGCACGGTCACTGTAATCCACGATAGCACTCATTTTATCAGCACCACATACTACCACTTTTTTATATCGTCCGCTTTCAATCAGCGCTGCACCCTGAGTCAGGGAGTATAAAAAACCGGAACAGGCTGCAGCCACATCAAAGCCCCAGGCATTTTTTGCTCCCAATTTATCGCAGGCTATATTGGCCGTGGAAGGGAAAACCATATCCGGGGTAACAGTACCTACAATCAGGCAATCGATCTCTTCCGGACTGATACCTCTTTTTTTGCATAACTCCTGAACAGCCGGTACCACCATATCAGAGGTGGCTTTATCTTCACCTTTCAGGATCCTTCTTTCAGAAATACCGGTACGGGTACGTATCCATTCGTCATTGGTGTCTACCATTTTTTCGAGGTCGAAATTGGTCAGCTTGTCTTCAGGTACAAATCCGCCAACAGCAGTGATGGCAGCGGTTATTTTTTTATTCATGCAGCTCAATATTATATAAAAGTGGCCAAAGTTAAGGTGGATTAATTAATTGTGAAGTCAGTTTACCAGGCAATCGGCGGGCAGGGCTATGTCTCTATTTTACCGGATATTCAGCTATTCCGGGGATAATACTAATACACACTGCCATTCCCGATTAACCAATTAACCATTTCCCTATTTTCGCAGCCATGATAGCTTTCCTGAAAGGTGATTTTGTGCATAAAACCCCCGCTTTATTGCATGTAGAGGTGGGCGGAGTTGGCTACGAAGTACAAATCAGCCTGAATACCTATAGCAAAATCCAAAACCTTGACAAGGGGATACTGTATACCAGCTTGCTTATCCGTGAGGATGCTCATATTCTCTACGGATTTTTTGACTTGGCGGAAAAGGAGATGTTTTTGCAATTACTCAGTGTTTCCGGGATAGGTGCATCTACCGCCAGGGTGATGTTGTCTTACATGAAGCCTGAAGAACTGGCGAAGGCTATCGTGCAGGGGGATAGTAAGACCCTGGAAGGCATTAAAGGAATAGGTAAAAAAACTGCAGAGCGGATGGTATTGGAACTCAGGGACAAATTGGCAAAACATCCGCTGGAATCAAATATTTCAGTACTGAAAAACAATACTTTGCATCAGGATGCGTTAAATGCTTTGACTGCTTTAGGCATCAACCGGCAGGCTGCCAGCCAGGCCATTGAAAAGACTCTTGCAGCCAATCCAAATGTATCCGTTGAGGAACTGATTAAAATGGCACTTCGTACCCTCTAATCCACTATTTTCAGGAAACTAATTGACGAGAAAACATTGAACCTTAGAACTGCTCATATCTTCCGTACACTGGTAGTTTTTACCATGGTACTTGCCTCCTGTTTACAGGCAAGTGCCGGTGATTTTAAACCGGTCTTCAATAATAGAAATTTGTTTTTAGATGATACCACCCGTTACCCAATACGGGACAGGTACGGAGACCCCTATTCTAACCCAAGCCGGAATACATTTGATCTGCGGGATACTGCTTTCATCAAGCGTACAATTGAGTACGATCCCAAAACAAAACAATACTATATAGTAGAAAAAATAGGAAACCGGTATTACCGAACGCCTACATCGTTCACCATGGAAGAATTTGTAAGGATGCAGGGGAAAAAGGATGAAGAGGATTATTTCAAAAAGAGGGCCTCACTTTTGTCTAATATGAACCGCAGGATGGTAAGGCCAAAATTTAAAGTGTCAAATGACTGGTTCAACCGGATAATGGGAGTTGGACCGGATGGTAAAGTAAAAATAGAGATCAAACCTTCAGGCTATGTTGATTTCCTGGCAGGATACCAGGGTCAGAATATTAAGAATCCTACATTACCTGAACGGGCCCGGAGAAATGGCGGATTTGATTTTAACATGAACTCCCAGTTGCAGATGGATGCACAGATAGGAGAAAAACTGAAACTCCCGATCAACTATAATACACTGGCCAATTTCAATTTTGAAAACCAGTTAAAGCTTGATTTTCGTGGCAAGGATGATGATATCGTAAAAATGTTCCAGGCAGGTAATACCAGTTTTGCCTCAAAAGGAACATTGATACCCGGTGCACAATCCTTATTTGGTATAAAAACACAATTACAGTTTGGTAAATTATTTATTACAACTGTATTGGCCAATCAGCAATCGCAGCGGCAAACGATGGGATTGCAGGGAGGAAGTGCTGCTCAGCGGTTTTCACTGAAGGCAGATGAATATGATGAGAACCGTCACTTCCTGATGTCTCAGTATTTCCGCAGTAACTATAATACGGCAATGAAGCAGTTGCCAATCGTTAATTCCAAAGTACAGGTATTAAGAGTGGAGGTTTGGGTTACCAACCGTAATGGTTCCACCACTGATACAAGAGATATAGTGGCGTTTATGGACCTGGGTGAAGGGAATCCTTATAGTCCAATTCTGACAGGCACTGGTGATGGGTTGCCAAGAAACGATGCGAATAGTCTTTATTCATCGCTTACTACTAATCCTAATTTCAGGAATTCATCGTTGGTGCAAAATCAACTGACCACTTTTGGTTTATCACCTGTGCAGGATTTTGAAAAAACATTTGCCCGTAAGCTACAACCAACTGATTATTATTTTAATCCGCAGATCGGTTTTCTTTCTTTGAATCAACCACTACAGCCGGATGAAGTGCTGGGTGTAGCTTTTCAATACACTTATAATGGCCGTGTATTCCAGGTAGGTGAGTTTTCGCAGGATGTGCCGCCAGATACTACAGGGAACTCTCAACGTATCCTGTTCCTGAAATTATTAAAGGCCACTTCACAACGTACAAATCTTCCGATATGGGAACTGATGATGAAGAATGTTTATTCAGTAGGTTTTGGACAACTGGAAAGACAGGACTTCATGTTGGACATGTTGTATGAAGAACCCAGTTTTGGAGAAAAAAGATACCTGCCTCCAACAGATGTGGTTGATCCCTACAAAGGACAACCAATAATTTCCCTTGTTAACCTCGACAGGCTGAATAATCAAAACGACCCGCAACCGGATGGAGTATTTGACTTTATTGAAGGATACACCGTCATTTCTTCCCAAAGCCGTATCATATTCCCGGTACTGGAACCCTTTGGCCGGGACCTTGATTATATATATCCATCCCAGGCCATACGGGATCAATATTTATATTATCCGCTTTACGATACGATCAAAGCGATTGCACAGACCTATGCAAACCTGAACCGGTTTAAAATTGTAGGTAAATCCAAGTCTTCCGGATTTGGAAGTGGCGGTGGAGGTAGTGAGTACCAGTTAGGATATAATATTCCCCGCGGCTCAGTAACAGTAAGTGCCGGCGGACAAGTGTTGGTGGAGAATGTCGACTACGAGATCAATTATGATTTAGGAACACTACGAGTGGTCAACCAGGCAATCATTAACTCAGGAGTGCCGGTCAATATCAATTATGAGAATAACCAGGCTTTTGGTTTTCAACAAAAGAATTTCCTGGGCTTACGTCTTGATTACATGGCTAGTAATAAATTAACATTGGGTGGAACAATTGTAAGATTAGGAGAAAGGCCATTCTTCATTAAACAGTCATATGGTGAAGATCCCATCAAGAATACGATGTACGGATTTGATCTTGACTATCGTAATAATCTTCCACGACTGACAAAGCTATTGGATAAGTTGCCGTTCTATTCCACTAAGGCCATGTCATCTATTACGACATATGCTGAAGCGGCGGTTTTACAACCCGGGCATGCCCGGCAAATAAATTCGGGAAATCAGGACAGGAGCGGACAGGTTTACATTGATGATTTTGAAGGTACCCGTGCCGGTATTGATCTCCGGTTTCCGTTGATAAGCTGGACGCTGGCTTCCATCCCGCAGGGAAATGGACTTTTCCCGGAGTCGGGGCTTAATAATGATTTAAGAAGTGGTTATAACCGGGGGAAATTGGCCTGGTATAATATCGAACCTGTATTACAGGAAAGGAGAAATTCGAACAACCCGCTTGCGAATGATCCGGAGGAATTGTCAAGGCCCGAAACAAGACAGGTATTACAGAAAGAAATATTCCCACGCCGGAGTACCCAATTCGGAGAAGGGCTGCTGACAACATTTGACCTTGCTTTTTATCCAAAAGACCTGGGGCCATATAATTTTGAATTTGACCCGAACAGGGTTGATGCGAATGGTAAATTAAGAAATCCCAAACAGGCATGGGGTGGTATGATGCGTAACATTGATCAGACAGATTTTGAAACGGGTAATATAGAATATATAGAATTCTGGTTACAGGATCCATTTATTGCCAATACAGCCAATCCAAACGGCGGTCAGTTATATTTCAACTTGGGCAATGTGTCTGAGGATGTTTTAAGAGATGGAAAAAGACAATACGAAAATGGTCTGCCTACGCCAACAAATAATGCAAGGGTAGATGAATCATCCGTTTGGGGAAAAGTGCCTGCCATCCCATTACAGGTGACCAATGCCTTCAGTAATACAGCAACAGATCGTGAGTTCCAGGATGTTGGGTTTGATGGTTTGCAGGATACAGCAGAGCAAAGAATATTTACACCATACCTGAATAGTCTCCAGTCAAATTTTGGAACCAATTCACCCATTTATCAAAAGGCACAGGCGGATCCTTCCGGTGATAATTTTAGAGCATACCGTGACCCGGCATTTGATCAGCAACCGGTGACCGGGATTCTGCAACGTTATAAGAATATCAATAACCCGCATGGCAATTCACCTATTGCGGAAAACAATACACAGTTTGTTAATGCATTCACGCAATATCCCGATGCAGAAGAGCTGAACAGGGATAATACCATGAACGAAGTGGAAGAATATTTCCAGTATAAGGTTGATATCAGGCCAAACATGGCTGCCGGTACTAATTTTATTACCGATGTAAGAACACCCACTGTAACATTAGCCAATGGTCAATCCCGTACAGAGAAATGGTACTTGTTCCGCATCCCGGTTGATCAGTACCAGCAAAAAATCGGGAATATTCCGGATTTTAAATCTATTCGTTTCATCCGCATGTTCGTAACAGGGTTTGAAGATTCTGTGGTAATGCGTTTTGGTAAACTGGAACTGATCCGCAACCAGTGGAGAAAGTTTAAAAATAAAATTGATACCACCGGGAATTATACTACCCTGCCTGCTCCTGATCCAACTACAGTAAATGTATTAGCCGTGAATGTGGAAGAGAACGATCAGCGTCAGCCCATTGTTTATCGCATTCCTCCCGGCATTGAAAGACAGCAGCAGTTAAGTAATAATAATGTGGCTTTGTTTCTGAATGAGCAATCTATCAGTATGCAGGTTTGCGGGTTGCCACAATTCGAATCCCGTGGTGTTTTCAAAACAATGAACCTTGATATGCGGCAGTATGGCAGGCTGTCTATGTTCATCCATGCAGAATCTGTTCAGAATGCGCAGCCCATTGAAGATGGCGATCTGAATGCGGTAGTCCGTATTGGTAATGATTTTTCCGGCAACTATTACGAAGTGCGGATCCCATTAAAGAAAACTGATTTTGGAGAAACGGACAGTTTGAAAATATGGCCGGAAGAAAATAATCTTGATTTCTCGCTTGATGATCTGACAGACCTGAAGACGAAGAGGAATAAACTTGGCATATCCCCGTCACAATACTATAAAGAAGTGTTGCCTAACGGAAGGTCCTATGCGATACTTGGTAATCCAAACCTGGGAGAAGTGAGGGGTATGCTGATGGGGGTTGAGAATGTGACACAAGAATCCGTTTGTACAGAAGTTTGGTTTAATGAATTGCGCCTGCAGCAATTGGATGAAAAAGGCGGCTGGGCAGCATTGGCCAGGGCCGATATAAAATTAGCTGACCTCGGTTTGATTTCTATTTCAGGAACAGCTAAGTCAAGAGGCTTTGGAACGTTGGAACAGCGAGTAAATGAGCGCAGCAGGGAAGATGTGTACACTATTGATGCATCTGCAACTATTGAAGCGGGAAAATTATTACCTAAAAAGCTGGGGTTGCAAATCCCGATCTATGCAGGCATCAGCCGCCGCGCCAGCACTCCTGAGTATGATCCTTATGATCTGGACCTTGATCTGAAACAGAAAATAAAAGATGCTGATGCAGATAAGAGAGATTCAATAAAGAATGATGCGCAGGATGTTACTACTATTAAAACACTGAATTTAACTAATGTAAGAAAATTGAAAACAGATGGTAAGAAACCAAAACCATGGAGTATTACCAATTTTGATTTCAATTATTCCTATATACAGACATTGAGTCATAACCCGCTGATAGAGCGGGATGAAATGCGCCGTACCCGTGGAGCGATAGGGTATACTTATGCACCACAAACAAAACCCTTTGAACCTTTCAAAAAACTGATCAAATCGAAATCGCCCTGGTTATCCCTCATCAAAGACATCAATCTCAATTATGCGCCCAACCAGGTTTCATTCCGGGCTGATGTGTTCCGGCAATTTGGTGCCACCCGACCCCGTAATGTAGGTGGTGGCCCGTACCAGATACCAGAGACGTATAATAAGTACTTTACGTTCGACCGGTTCTATATTTTACAATGGAACCTTACACGGTCTATTGCGATTGATTTTTCCGCTACGAATAATGCACGGATAGATGAACCTATTGGCCGCATTGATACTAAATTGAAGAAAGATACAGTTAGAAAGAATTTGTTCAAAGGAGGAAGAAATACAACTTATAGCCAGGATGTGACGATCAGCTATAATGTACCTACGAATAAAATTCCATTACTTGACTGGACAACACTCCGTGCCAATTATAATACAAAGTATAATTGGTTGGCATCGTCCCTGCTTGCAAGGAACCTGGGTAATACACTTTCCAATACTCAAACAAGGACTATTAATGGCGAGTTGAAATTTGAAGAGTTGTATAATAAATGGCGATTCCTGCGGGCGGTAAACACCAGTAGTCCCAATGCAGGCGCAGGTAATAAAGCGGCCGGCGGTGGTAAGAACCAAAAGAAAGGGGATAATAAAAATACTGATGGGAAAACCTGTGATGATACAAAGAATGAAAACCAGGTTAAGAATCAGCAACAGGTGAATACAGAAGGGGGAATAAGAATTGATACCATCAGGAATAAAAAAGGAAAGATCATACGGATTAAGAAAAGAAAGATAAAAGCCAAAAAGGATCCTAATCAATTGCCGGAAATAAGCAATGTTCCGAAATTCTTCCTGCGATTGGCTACTTCGCTCAAGAGAGTGGGCATTCAGTATACAGAAGACTTTGGAACAACCCTGCCCGGATATATGGACAGTACGCAGTTGTTGGGAAATAATTTCAAAAGCAGGGAGCCCGGCTTCGGTTATATTTTCGGATACCAGCCGGATACCAACTGGATAAATAATTTTGGCGCCAAAGGTCTTTTGTCAAGGGATTCCCTGGTAAGTGCAATGATCCAGCAACGCTACAACCAACGGTTGAATATTACCGCACAGGTAAGTCCGTTCCGTGATTTCAATATTGATATCAACCTTGATAAAACATTTGACAAGCAGTATTCTGAATTGTATAAAGACACAACGGGAAGTGCCGGCCTCACAAGGTTGAATCCCTATGCCCTGGGTAGTTTCAGTGTGAGTTATATTTCTTACCAGACCTTGTTCAAAAAATTTGACCCGAATGTTGTCTCTGAAACATTCAAACAATTTGAGGCGAACAGAAGAATATTATCCGGCAAACTCGGTGGCCTTAATCCTTATCAGACAGGCGGTACAGACCCTGATGGTTATGTAAAAGGTTATGGTCGTTATGCACAGGATGTGGTGATACCTGCTTTCCTTGCGGCGTACACCAATAAAGACCCGTTGGGTGTAAAGCTTACAAAAAACAGCAACCCCAATATCAAGGCAAATCCATTCTCCGGTATTTTGCCAAAACCAAACTGGAATATTACCTATACAGGTTTGTCAAGAATGAAAGGACTGGATAAGATATTTACCAATTTTACCATCCGTCACGGCTATCGCAGCACCTTTAGTATGAATAGCTTTAATACTGCGCTTTTATTTGCTGATCCTTTCCGGGTTGGTTATCCTTCTTTCAGGGATACGCTTACCGGAAACTTTATACCTTACTTCCTGGTACCCAATATTACAATACAGGAATCCTTTGATCCGCTGATTGAAATTGATATCACATTCACTAACCAGCTGACTACAGGATTTCAAATTAAAAAAAGCCGTACACTCAGTTTAAGTTTAATTGACTATCAGTTGGCGGAGAATCGCTCAACGGAAGTAACATTTAATTTCAACTGGCGTAAAAAGGGTATCCCGCTTATAAAGAATATCAAGATTGGCAAGAACGGAATGAAACTGGATAATGATGTTACTTTCCGGATGGATTTCAGCCTTCGTGATGATGCAACTGCTAACAGCAAACTGGACCAGGGAACCGCCTTTGGAACCGGTGGACAGAAAGTAATACGTATTGCACCCTCTATAGATTATATCCTGAATAACAGGATCAGTATGAAGTTATACTTTGAGCAAAACCGGAATATACCGAAGATCAGCAGTGCTTTCCCGATCACTAATACAAGAGGTGGATTGCAGGTAAGGATCTCGCTTGCACAGTAAAAAGAGCCGAATGCTGAGAACGCAGGTTAATGTGTAAAAGCAAAGCAGGAAGTAAAGGAGTTGTTTTAATAAAAAATGGCTGATGTTTTCGAATCGGTCAATGTTAGAATATGAACTTGATCAGAAATTATCAGGTCTAAAAAATGAAACCCATCTCTTTTGAAGATGGGTTTTGTTTTTTATATTTTTTATAATCAGGGATTTTGCGGAACCGGAGATCCGGTTTCAGAACCAGACCGTTTAAACAGCATGACATAGCCACATAAGTTCTTCTTCTTTTGTTTATTTACCTGTACAGGTTTCATCATGTGAAATTCAGAGAACTGGGGTACATATGAATAAACAATTACATTTCCGTCTATCTCTCCCCATCTTTTCTGGCGGTAGATAACCTGTCTTTCCTGCCAGTCATACATTCTTACTTCATACAGGCGGGAAGAATAATCACCGATAAAAACAAACTGATACCAGCTGCCCTGTGTTAGCGGAACTATCACCGGCATTTCAAACTCACTTTCCATGTTGATAGAAGCTTCTTTGAGTAAAATGTATCCGTCATTGCCATATAAATTCTTAAGGCTGTCAACCTGTTTACTCATCATATCATTGGAACATGATTGCAGCCGGATTACATCTTGTGAAAAGCTGGTACTGTGGAGAAAAATGAATGCAGCAACAATAAGGTACGTTTTGTTCATAACAGGCTTTATCATGTATTGGAAATACTGCATAAATATAGTTGATGCTTTTCCCGCTTTTAAATTTTATAGCGGAAAGTTTGTTATTCAGGTACATTTTCGAAGGGAATATACGGGCAATTTACGGGGCAAACGGATAACATAAAGTGCGGAGGACAACTAAGATACCAGATTAATATGAATTGTCATAATAATATTGATAGCTGTCAACTATTGAGTTTTCTGTTAAAATAGATGGTATTCGCCTGCTGAAGACAGGTGATGGAAAGGTCATTTATGCAAACATGAGGTGGAAGAGAGGCGCAGTAATAGATTACTTCTGCCACGTCATCACCTGTAAGGGGGGTAAGACCATCATATATTTGTTTGGCGGTGCCTTCATCTCCTTTAAACCGGACCAGCGAAAATTCAGTTTCTGCAGCCCCGGGATTGATAGAAGTTACTTTGATATTATGACGGAGCAGATCAATCCGCATTCCCTGGCTGATTGCATCCACTGCAAACTTGGTAGCGCAATACACATTTCCTTTTTCATATACTTCTTTACCGGCGATAGAACCCATATTGATGATGTGACCTTTTTTACGAACTGCCATTATTTGTGAAACTGCTTTGGCGACATATAAAAAGCCTTTCACATTTGTATCGATCATTGTATTCCAGTCGCTGATATCAGCTTCCTCAAAATAATCACGGCCCAGTGCCAGTCCTGCATTATTGACCAGCACATCAATAGCCTTCCACTCTTCCGGTATGCTACTGATTGATTCGAATACAGCTTTTTCTTCCCTCACATCAAAGGGTAACTGTAGAACAGCTACATTGTATTTATTTTCAATTTCATCGGCCAGTTTTTGAAGCCGGTCAGCTCTTCTGCCGTTAAGAATAAGATCATAACCATGCGTAGCAAACTTGTAAGCACAGGATTTTCCAAAACCTGAAGTGGCACCGGTGATAAGAACAATTTTTGGCATAGTGGTGAATAGTAAATGGTAAATAATGAGTAGTCGTTCTTTAATGGCTGACTGTAACCGATTCAGTCAGCAATTTAAAACAAGAAATCATTTTATTACCTGAGTTGCCAATAAATATTAGGGGATCACCTTATTAATGTCACTGTTCCCTTCTGGAAAAAGGGCCTGCCTAAATAGTCAATAGCACTGACCATCCATACAAACACACCTGTGTTTTGTTCCCTGCCTCCGATTTTACCATCCCAGCCCTGGCCATTAGTGGTGGTGGTGAACACCAGTTGCCCCCAGCGGTTGTAAATACTGAAGTAGTTTATTTTTTGAATGCCTACGGCAATTGGCCTTACCTGATCATTAAGGCCGTCATTGTTGGGCGTAAACCCGGTGGGGACAAATACATATGGAACTGTCTTGAATACTTTTACCATCACAAATGCTGAATCTGCACAACCAAGCTGGTCGGTCACTACCAGTTTATATCGTACACTATCAATTGAAGAATTATAAATGCCGATGGGATTTGCAATTGTTGTACTGCTAAGGCCTGTGGACGGACTCCATACATAGTTAACACCGCCACTTCCATTGAATTGTAAAGGCTGGCCTACAATAACAATGGTATCCCTGCCTGCAAAAGCCCTTACTCTTGGTAATACAGTTACTACCACTGTATCACGGCCCGGTTTTGGGCACCCATGTGTGTCAAATGCAGATAGTATGTATTGTGTGGTTCGTGGTGGAGAGGAGACAGGATTAAGAATATTCGGGTTATTCAAATAGGATGCTGGTGTCCAGGTGAAAGAACTGCCCACTATGTTTCCATTCAACTGTGCAGAGGTATTATAACAAATTGTTGGATCTGTTCCGGCATCTGCAACAGGGTAGGGAACAGTAGTAACCACTACCTGGTCTGTGGCAGTACATCCTCCTATGGTAGCAGTCACATTATAAGTTGTAGTATTATTGGTAACAGCAACCGGGTTGATAATATTGGGATTATTAAGATTGGCTACCGGTGTCCAGTTAAAAGCAAGTCCATCAGAAGTAGCATTCAGCTGAATAGCATCACCCTGGCAGATGGTAGTGTCATTGATAGCCTGTAGTGTTACCTGGTTTACCACCCTTACTCTAACCGAGTCCCTGTTTACACAGCCGTTGTCATTTAAATTTACATAATACCAGGTGGTACTTGTTGGTGACACAGTAGGAGTGGCAGTAGACGGATCAGTAATATTTATGAGCGGAGTCCAATTGAAATTTCCTGTACCACTTGCATTTAACTGTACGGCATCGTTACGGCAGATCAGCGTATCCCGGAAACCCAGTGTAATGAGTGGTTTATCCAATACAGTAATATTCACCTGCGCAGTATCAATACAGCCTTTGCTGTTGGTTACAATAAGGGACACAGTCCTGGTGCCCGGGTTGGGATAGGTCCATTGCGGGTTTTGAATCCTGGACGTGTCAGCCAGTGTTGCTAAATCACCAAAATTCCAGGTCCAGCTATTCACTGTACCGTAACGAGTATTGGTTGTATCTGTAAATTGATAGGGATTTTGAAAACAACTTCCTGTGGCGATAAAGCCCGGGAAGAAGCCCGGATATACTTTTACAACAGCAGTAGTTGAGTCGGAACATTGTTGATTACGGTTTGTAACCAGTTTTATGGTATACGTTCCTGTATCTGCATAAGTGTAGGTTGGAGTATTAATATTAGCAGTGTCATTAGAAGCAGCCAGCACACCAAAATCCCAAAAATAACTGGTGATATCCGAACTGGGTGTATTATTGGCGAATGACATGGTAAAGCCATCGCAGGTAATATATTGGGGATTTAACGTGGCTTCAATGGGTACACAATCACCTACCCTTATGTGAAGTTCTTTTCTGGTCTTACCGATCAATACGCCATTTCTGTATTCGTTTACACATACGCAAACAACATATTCTCCAATGAGAGAAGGCGCAATGCCACTGATGATACCAGTTCTTGGATTTATAGTAATCCCGGACCCCATCGGCTGCGTTCCGCTAAAAGGAGCCTGGTATGGAACAGAGACATACGGTGGATTTGCTGCAGTAACAGGTGCTGCATTGGCTCCTGCATCACCCCCCAGGTAAGCATTGCAGAACTCATAGGATAAAGAATCGCCATTTATATCTGAAGCCTGGAATGAATATTGGAAAAAACTGTTCCCGCAGACTACTGCTGTATCATTAACTAAAAAAGATGGGCTGCTGTTCGTCTGTGCGTTTTGGCCAACTGCTGTTCCGGGTATATTGATAGCAAAAGTATTACCTACACTGCCGCTGCCTGATACATTATTAATTCCTGCAATTCTGCAGCAGCGTTGATAAGCAATGATATAGCCATCGGGTGTGGAAGGTAATTCCACTGCTGGCAGATCATAAACCACCACTGTATAATAACAGCCCTGTTGATCTCCTGAAATACAGGGTTCGTCAGCTACTTTATTCAAATTGTACTGATTGGTGAGGGAGACACTTACATTTTGTATAAATTGGTTATTGCCTGCATTAAATATGCTGAAATTAATGGGATTGGAAACCTGTGCCGTTGATGGATTACAGATCATATACACAGTGAGTGTAACCCGGTACCGCAGGTTGGTACCATTGCCCGGTCCCAAATATTCGTAGGAAAAATAACCTCCTTTTATATGTGCTGCAAAAGAGGTTGAAGACAATGCAAGAAAAATTGTTATTGCAAGTAAAAATCGTTTCATTGATACGTTGGTCGAAATTGAATTTTAAATATCCAGCAAAAATTTCTCCAGAATCTGGTTGCTCTGCTGTGGTTCTTCCAGCATTCCCATGTGGCCGGATCGGTTTAGCATATGAATGTACGATTTTTCGGGCAGGTGGCATTGCTGCAGGCTGTCTTCGGGTGGTACGGCATTGTCGTATTTGCCGATGATAAAGAGCACAGGCACAGTAGCTTGCAACAAAATAGCTGTCCGGTCAGGTCGGCTTATCATAGCTTCATAGTAAGAAACGAGTGCAGCGGGTGAAAAGTTGTCCAAACTGCTTATCTGTTTATCAATTAACCCGGGGTTTTCAGCTTTGGTCAGGGGTGAAAAAAGGTTGGGGGTGGCGGTTTTTAAAAAAGCAAAAGCCCCGTGCTCATTAATAAATTCAATTCCTTTTTGACGGGTGGTTATTTTCTCTTTACTGTCAGCGTAAGCCGAGGAATGGAAAAGACCAAATGCAGTAAGATGATTCCAGTACATTTCTGCAAATGCAAGGGTAATATATCCGCCCATACTATGGCCTATCATCACACAGTGATCAATATCTTCTTCATGAATAATTTGATGAAGGACTTCCGCCATGTCTTCCAGGCTGCTGTTTTCAATTAATTCAGATTTCCCGGAACCGGGCAGATCGGGTATGATTATCCTGAATTTATCTTTTAAAAAATCAACCTGGTTATTCCACACGGTTCCATCTTCACCAAAGCCATGCACCAGCATGACCGGGTTGCCTTCTCCGGTGACACGGTAAAATATTTTCTTACCTGTTATTTGGATTTCTTTATTCATGGTCAGTTTGAAGTGCGGGAAATTTCTTTTTGAAAACGACTTTACGGAATTTCAGACTTATGGTATATACCAGTAATAAAATACTGAGTCCGGCCATTACCCTGGAAAGTATATCGCCATATCGGACAAAAAAAGTTTTTGATGCAGCATTTACGGGTATGGAAAGCTTATTAGCGGCAGTTGTATTATAAGGTTGCGGATTATAGACATTCCCGTAAGGATCAATAAAACAACTGATACCGGTATTGGCACTGCGGGCTACCCATGTCCGGGTTTCTATAGCCCGTAATCTTGCATAGTTCATATGCTGTTTATGTCCCGGCGTTTTCTTCCACCAGCCATCATTAGTAACAATACAGACCAGGTTAGCCCCGTTACGAACATACTTACTCATGAACTCACCATAGATGCTTTCGTAACAAATAGAAGGGGCGATCTTATAACCGTTCTTTTCGGTAAGCACAGCTCTTTCAATCTGTTTTGCATAGCCTGCTGTGGTGCCACCAAATTTTTCAAACCATTTATCTATGAAACGTAAAAACCAGGGCAATGTTTCCACACCGGGTACCAGCATAGATTTATGATAAAAGGAAGAAGCGCCGTTGCTGTCAAGTAGTACAGCGCCATTATAGGCTTCAAAATACTGACCGCCAAATTCACGGGAATATTTTGTTTTTGCATCAAACATCCTGAAGCTTTCCACCCCTGTAAGTAAAGAGGTATTAGGATGTCTTTTCAGAAACGACCACAATGGGTTCAGGAAAAAATTTTCCCGCATATTTTGTTCATCAATGCCATTTCCCATGTACAAGGCTGTTTCCGGCCAAACTACCAAAGTCGTATTGTTGTCAATTTCTTTTTCACTGATGGCGATCAGTTTTTGTAATTGTGCCTCAAAAGTGCCGGCAGCAATTTTTTCATAGGGATCAATATTGGGCTGAACGACCACAATGTTAGATTTAGTTGCAGGTAATAATTTACTGGAACTGGTTGGTGTAAAACCAAGTAATGAAAAAGCAACCGGAGCAATCAGGATAAGAATGCCGGCTACAAGATTTTTATATCTCTTTGTGCCCTCCCTGTTGAAATTATTTTTTATATGCCGGAAAAGAAAAATATTAACTACTAAAATCCAAAGGGATCCTCCACTTGTACCGGTATACTCATACCATTGAATCCATTCAGGATGAATGGCAAAAGCATTGCCAAGTGTTAACCAGGGCCAGCTAAGCCCCCAATCCTGTAAGTGTATATATTCAAAACACATCCAGAAAGCAATAAGTGCAATATAGCCGGGTAATTCTCCGAGCCATTTTTTAGCGATTTTAAAACCCAACCAGGGCAAGCACATCAGCAGGCTGTTGGCGAGGAAAGCAGAAACGGCTCCCGGAGCCGATGCGTTCCATATCCACCAGGTGGTAGATACATTCCAGATGAACATGGTTACATACGTTAGCCCAAAGAATTTTTTCCGGCTTTCTATTTTAGATTCCAGCCAGAGTAAAGGGAGCCATGCAAAGAAAATTATTACACTAAGTGATGAGGCGGGCCAGGCTGCCCAGAGTAGCAATCCCCCGGCTATGGCTATGAAAAGGTTGATATATCGTTTCAAGAGTTGGTTTTCAGAATGAAAAATAATGTAAAGAAAGAATTTCTTTTTTGACTTTAACGTAATATATAGTAATCTAATTTATAATTTTATAGTATCAATTACCATTAACACCTGCACATCATGAAAAATTATGCCACCGCCATTATCATTGCTATCGCCATTATTGCCGGCGTTTTGTTACTGGGCAATGCATATAAATACAAATATAAAACCACTGAAACGATTACTGTAACTGGTCTTGCGGAAAAAGATTTTGTAAGTGACCAGATCGTATGGACGGGCGACTATAGCCGTAAAACAATGGATTTAAAATCAGCGTATGCACAACTAAAAGTGGATGAGAGTAAGATCCGGAACTACCTGCAGGGAAAGGGTGTGACAGATGCGGAAATGGTCTTTTCTGCGGTAACTATTGATAAAGAGTTTTCGAACCGCTATGACGAAAACGGAAGGATAACCGGGAGCGAATTTACCGGGTACAACCTGAAGCAGAAAGTGACTGTTGAATCAAAGAATATTGAGAAAGTTGAAAAGATTTCGAGGGAAGTAACAGAGCTTATTGAGAGCGGGATAGAGTTTAATTCATCTTCCCCCTCTTATTTTTATACCAAGCTGTCTGAATTAAAGATCGACCTGCTTGCAAAAGCCAGTGCAGATGCTAAACAAAGGGCAACTACAATCGCAAAAAATTCCGGCAGTGGATTAGGCAGTATCAAAAAAGCTAATATGGGGGTGTTTCAGATCACGGGTCAAAACAGCGATGAAGATTACAGCTACGGCGGGGTATTTAATACTACATCAAAGAATAAAACAGCATCAATCACTATTAAAATTGATTACGCAGTAAAATAATTTCTTTCAATAATAAAACAGCCTGCCATATAATAATGGCAGGCTGTTTTAGTTAAATGTATTTGTTGGGAATGCGATATTAATTTTTAAAATCTATTTTCATTTCCAGGGAGCTTGTTTTTTCTACCAGGTCTTTCAGGTTTGTTTCCAATTTCACCGTTTTATTATTTTCAATGGTAGCTTTTTTATTTGACACTGATTTTACACGTCCGGGCAGGTTAATTACCAGCTTGTATTTCATATCACTGAAAAACGTTTTCATCATTTCCATATTTTCATCATCCTCTCCCTCGCCCAACAAGTCACCTGTACTTCCCAATCCTGTCCTGCTCACCGACTTTTCTGCTAAATTGTAAACATTCGCCTGGGGACTGTCTTTGCTTTCTGCAGCAATAGCTTTGTTCAGTGCTGCTTCGCTATCAAAATCATAATTAAGCATAAAAACATAACCGGCCGTATCTATGGTAACATTACTGAGTCCTTCCATATTTTTAATAGCATACCATTCTTTGGCAATTGACTCTGCGGGGTTATCCGAATTTTCTGTTCCGGAATTAGTGGTTGAATCCGCTCCTTCTTTGGCGGCTCCGCTCAACATTTCCTTCATGCTCAGCAATTGGCTCATGTCCATCGTTTTTCTATAGTGGCCCTTCCCGTCTTTTGTGACAGTCAGTTCTTCTATAACTTCAATACAGCCGGTAAAAACAGATAAGAAAAGGAAAGCGGATAGTACGGTGATAATTTTATGCATATTTTATTTTCTATAGGGTGAAACGAATTAATAAAAAAATCTGTGCTGCAAGATAGCGTCACAGATTGATAAAGCCAAACCGGGGATTAATTTATTATTATCTCCTGCTGTAGTTAGGTGCTTCTTTTGTTATTTCAATATCATGAGCATGGCTTTCTCTCATTCCAGCATTGGTGATCTTGACAAATGTGGCTTGTTGCAGTTCAGCGATATTTTTCGCCCCGCAATACCCCATTCCTGCCCTTAATCCACCCGTGTATTGATAAACTATTTCTTTCAATGTTCCTTTGTATGCTACCCGGCCTTCAATTCCTTCGGGTACAAATTTCTTCACATCGTCTTCTACATCCTGGAAGTACCGATCACTGCTGCCCGTAGCCATGGCACCCAATGAACCCATCCCACGATATTCCTTGAATTTCCTTCCTTCGTAGATGATTGTTTCACCAGGGCTTTCTTCTGTACCGGCAAATATGCTTCCCATCATTACACAATCAGCGCCTGCGGCTAACGCTTTTACCATATCTCCGGTGTAGCGGATGCCTCCATCTGCGATCAGGGGAATATTTTTTGGTTTTAATACGGAGGCTGCTTCCATTATAGCGGTTAATTGCGGTACACCAGCACCTGCCACGATCCTGGTTGTACAAATAGAACCCGGACCGATACCGACTTTTATTGCATCAGCCCCGGCTTCCGCTAAGGCTTTGGCTCCGGCGGCAGTTCCAACATTACCGGCAATAACACTGATACCTTTGAAATTCTTCTTTACATTTTTCAACGCATCAATCACACCTTTACTGTGCCCATGTGCACTATCCAGTGCAATAATATCTGCGCCTACAGCCTGTAAAGCAGCAACCCTGTCTAACAGATCTTTGGTAATGCCCACACCGGCACCCACTAACAATCTTCCAAATGCATCTTTTACGGCATTAGGATGACTTTTCAATTTCAAAATATCACTATAGGTAAAAAGCCCTGTCAATTGGCCCTGCTTATTGATGATAGGCAGTTTCTCCACTTTGGTTTTTTTGAATAGCTGTTCCGCTTTTTTAAGATCAGTTCCTTCAGGAGCGGTATATAGATTTTCCTTTGTCATTACCTCACTCACTTTTCTTTTAGGATTGTCTTCAAAACGAAGGTCCCGATTGGTAAGAATGCCTACAAGCTTACGGGTTTTATCAATAATAGGAATACCGCCAATTTTGTTTTCCCGCATCAGTCGTAATGCATCCCCAATTGTGGCATCTTCCAGTAAAGTAACAGGATCAATGATCAGCCCGCTTTCACTTCGTTTTACTTTTCTTACCTGTTCAGCCTGCTTATCAATTGGCATATTTTTATGGAGGATACCAAGACCACCTTCACGGGCCAGGGCGGTCGCCAGTGACGCTTCTGTTACAGTGTCCATAGCGGCCGAGAGCAGGGGTACATTCAGCGTAATATTTTTTGTAAGCCGGCTTCTGATCTCCACATCACGGGGTAATACCTGGCTGAAGCCGGGCATCAGTAATACATCATCAAAGGTGAGGCCTTCACCAAAAAATTTCTTTGAATTGGGGTGGGGGGAAGATTTTCTTGTTGCCATGTGCAAAGATAGCCCGCCGGGTAATTATCTCCCAAATGAAATTATCAGCGTATCAGGGTGACAGTTCCTTTACGGAAAACTTGTTTTCCGGTATCCCGGTGGGTGTAACTGATCATCCAGACAAAAACTCCTGTTGTCTGGTAAGCGCCGTTGATTTTTCCATCCCATTTTTCTCTCCAGTTCCGGGATTGAAATACAAGTTGCCCCCATCGGTTATACACTTTAAATTCATAATTATCGGCTTTCAATGCATTGTGCGGCTGAAAGAAATCGTTGAGGCCGTCATTATTGGGGGTAAATCCGGAAGGCACTTCAATCAAACAATGATCAAGTACTGTAAGTGTTTTTCTGGCACTGTCTGCACAACCCAATGAACTATTATAAGCAAGCAATTTAACGGTATAGTAGGCTTCCCTGTTAATAGTCGGAAAAAGGAATGGCGGTGGGTCTTTCACTGTGCTGCTGCCCACCACATCATATTTCCACAACCAGGAACTTATCTGTCCGGTACTGGTATTGACCACTTCCAGCGGATCTTCCGGACAAATAATATCCGGCATAGTGAAGGAAGCTTTTACTTCATTGCTTAATACCACCTGTGTTGTCGCAGTATCCTTACATACACCATTGCTAACTATTAATTGGATATCATTTGTGCTGGTAGCAGGAAAAATGATTGTATGGTTTTGAGTGGTAGCTGTTATAGTATTGAAGGTCCAGTTCCAGCTATTGACATTGTGTGCCCCATTATGTGAGAATAAAAAAGTATCTCTTTGACACCCATACACAGCGGTATAAGTAAATGAAGCATTCACAGTATCCGCAGCTATAAACGGGAGTGTTTGAATCGGCATTTCCTGTCCGCATTCATCAACCAGTATGGTTCCGTCATTTCCTGCTTTTAAACTGAGCTGGTAAGTTCCGCCGGTGTATACAGGGGTGGTAAATTTTACCACCACATATTCTGTTTTCCCATCAACACAATTACCGGAAGCAGATAAAATGGTTAGCGGTGCTGGGCCGGAAACTGAAAAGTCACTGCCATTTGCAGCGATACTGGCACAACTGATCTTTTTTGGGAAATAAATTTTTATTGAATCCGATGCACAACCCACACGGCCAATGCTGTCAGCAAAAATGGGCTGTGGTACAGCATATGTAAATGGGACCTGTTCATTTTGCGGAATGGCCCTTGCGCAGTTATCTAATAAAGTATTGGCATCGGTCCCATTATTGATCACCAGTTGGTAATTGCCGTTTGTTAACGGAGTTGCCAGTGTTAGTGTGATCTCGTCAAAATCGAAAGCAAAGGCACAGGAATCCGGTACCGTAGCAACAACAGTGGTGACAGCAGGTAAGAGGCTGAATTCTGTACCTGTCAATGTGATACTGTTACACCTTACTTTTTTATTCAGTTTCACTGTGATCTTTGTTCCGTCACAATCAGGCTTTGCGCTTTGCAGGTGTGGTTCAGTTGGATCTGTAATTACTGCAGTGCCACCACCAAAAGATAAATTATAACCACTTTGTGTATTGGTAAAATGACTGATGAGTAAAAGATATTCATGCCCCTGGACCAGGTTGGGCATTGTTGCAAAAGTATTGGCTCCGGCTGTCGGGTCGGAAGCACACTGAATTCCGGGTACACCACTGGCGGAAGCACCGGTTGGTCCATATGTTCCCGCCCAATTACCTGTAACGACCAGCGAGTTATTAGTAAAAATTTCATTTGGGTCTCTCCCGGTTATATCATACAACTGCCAGTCATAATCCTCGTTAGCTGCAAGAGGAGTAATTAAAAAACCCAGTGTTCCGGAAACAAAACAGGTAAAACGGTAAAAGAAGGGGTTCCTGTTTTCATAATTGGCGCCATCGCCTGAACAGCCGGGAACAAATAAGCTGTTAGTGGCGCAAAGCGGAACACTGGCTTGTGTAAAGACAGTTGTACCGCAAACCGGAAAGGCGGTAGAAGGTGTTTGCCCCAAAGTAGTACAGGCTTGAGCAAACAATGAATTTTCCGCATATAGAAATACAACGAAAAGGGAAAGAATGAATTTATATGATAACCTCATTGTACTATACTGTAGTTGAATATTATGACAACAATTCAGGCTGATATGTTGCCTGAAATCAGGCAAGACGGTAAAGTTTGCCCGGCAAAGATAGTACCACACTTTGTAATTCTAAGTTAAGGATGGCGCCTGCTACTGCACTGCTGCTCAATCCGCTTTTACTATTTATTTCATCAATAGGAACGGATGCTTTTTCTTTCAGGATATCAACAATTATTTTTTCATCTGCAGTAAGTTCAATGAATAATTCCCGCTGATTTTTTTTCTCGTTCTTTCTGTTTTTCTTTTCCTCCCAGCCCATCACATCTATGATCTCCTGCGCATCTGTCAGCAATATTGCTTTGTTGTTTTTAATAAGAAAATTACAACCGGCGCTTTTCGCATCTGTTATTTTTCCGGGCAGGGCAAACACATCTTTATTATAACCGTTGGCTAACTCTGCAGTGATCATACTTCCTCCCTTCAATCCTGTTTCTATAACCAGCGTTGCATCACTCATGCCGGCCACAATCCGGTTGCGGGTCGGAAAATTATGTTTATCTGGTTTGGTATTACTTCTGAATTCTGTTAATAATCCACCATTGTTTTTTACCATCTCTTTCGCAAGATGGGTATGTTCCGGAGGGTAGATATGATCAAGCCCATGTGCCAATACACCAACAGTGGGCAGGTTGTTTTTAAGGGCCGCTTTATGCGCAATAGCATCTACACCATAGGCAAGGCCGCTGATTACCGCCACATTTAGTCCGGCTAATTCTTTAATAATTTTTTCGGTTGCCTGTTTGGCATAATCAGTATGACTTCTTGTGCCGATGATGGCAATGATTTTTGGAGCATTCAGGTCTGCATCACCCCGGTAATAGAGAAGGGTGGGGGAGTCATAGCAATTCAGTAAACGTTTCGGGTATGCCTCATCGGTGAGAAACAATGGCTTGATCCTGTATTTCTCAATAAACTTTATTTCATCTTCGGCCCTGTAAAAGCCATCAAATTTTTTAATAGAGTCTGCTCTTACCGGCCCGATACCTTCAATCTTTTCGAGAAATGATTTTTTAGCATGAAATATTTCTTCTGCTTCGCAGTGTTGTAATAATATCTTCGCCTGTACGGGACCAATATTGGGTACCATCGTTAGCGAAAGCTGGTAAAGCAGGTCAGGATGCATAGCAGGATAAGTGTGGCATCAAATATAAGCGGAACCCGCCGTTTTTGATTATTGACTGACCACTTTCATTTCTGTACGCCGGTTCTCTGCTCTTCCTTCATCGGATTTATTATCTGCGATGGGTTTTGTTTCACCATAACCTTTGGCAATTAGCCGTTGGGCTGAAATATTTTTATTGACCAGGTAACTAACCACAGCCTTTGCCCGGTTGATACTAAGCGTTAAGTTATCCGCTGGTTGTCCCACATTATCGGTATGGCCGCTGATTTCGATCTTTACAGACGGGTTTTCGGCGAGCAATTGCACCAGGATGTCCAGTTCGGCCTGTGATGCTGGTTTCAGCTCAAACTTGTTCACATCAAAGAAAATATTTTTTAACACGATACTGGCATTGGCTTCGATAGGTTGAAGCCCGATATTCTTTTCATAGATAGAATCAGGTGAGCGGTTGCTCATGGGAAAATTATCAGAGTAAAAGAGGTAACCTTTCCGGGTTACATTAAATGCATAGTCTTTCCCAACTGGTAAGGTGATAAAATACTCACCGGATTCGCTGGTCTGTACTTTTGTAAGTACTTGTTTAGTGGCAAGATCAATTAATTCAACTGCTGCGGAGATACCATTCGTAGTTTTTTTATCAAATACTTTTCCTTTTACCCATAGTGTTTTGGCCGGACGGATATTTTCTCTCAATTCAAAACTGTAAATATCCAAACCTCCTTTCGAATCGCTTCTGTCGCTGGCATAGTAGGCGGTCTTTCCATCGGCTGCAATAAATAAAGTTCCTTCCCTGTCAATCGTATTAACAGGATAGCCAAGGTTTACCGGTTTGCTCCACCTGCCACCGGGTTGCTTACGTACATAAAAGAGATCTTCATCACCATAACCTGGCCAGTGATCAGATGTAAAATATAATGTTTGATTATCTGCATGAATAAAAGGGCATTGTTCATCAGCAGGTGTGTTGATGCCGGGTCCCAGGTTTTCCGGGTTACCCCATTTGCCGTTTGGCTGCATCCGGGAAACATAAATATCACTGCCGCCATAGCCGCCAAATCTTCTGCTTACAAAATATAATTCATTTTTATCCGGCGAAAGACAGGGTTGTGATTCCCATTGATCAGAATTGATAGTGCCGCCGAGATTCATCGCTTCACTCCAGCCATTTTCTGTTTTGTAGGAGATATAAAGATCACAGCCGCCCATACCATCGGGGCGGTAACAGCCGGTAAAGACAAGCCATTGCCCGTCTTGTGAAATATTTTGAGCTCCTTCACTTTGCTCTGTATTTACATTGCCCTCCATTGGCTTTGCTACTCCCCAATTACCGGATGGTGTTTTACTGCTGGTAAAAAAATCTTCATTGCGTCCGTTCAGTTTCCTGGTAAAGGCAAGTTGGTTGCCATCAATTGTTAAACAGGGAAAATATTCCGATTCATTTGAATTCACACTATCACCCATGTTTTGCGGAGCAAATACATAATTCTTTTGCTGGTTATTGCTGGCATATTCCACAGCAAATTCATAAGAACGTTGCCGCTTATACGCATTCTCCAGTGTGACAGGATTTTTGGGTGGTTTTTTTGTCAGCAGTTCATTCACTGCTGCCAATGCTCTTTCGAATTCACCTAGACCGGCGAGATTGATGGAATAAGGAAGTTTATCCTGTAATGTGTAACCGGAATCAATAGCAAATGCTTTTTCATAATACCCGATGGCTGATTTATAATTCTTCAGTATGCCATAGATATTCCCCAGGGCAAGGTAGGCATCCACATATTTAGTATCTGTTTTAACGGCTTGTAACAAAAGCCCGATAGCATTGGGATAGTTGCCATCCTGTGCTCTTTCATAAGCCTGGTCAAAAAATTGAACCGCCTTCTTATTTACTTTTTCAGGATCATAAGGTTGTGAAAAAGAGTATTGAAAGAGTGAGCAGCATGCAAAAAATAACAACAATCTCTTCATTGATATAAGATTAGGATTTCTATAACGAAGCTAAACTAATTTTATTCCGTTGGGAAGAGGAAAATGTTAAATGAAAAGTTGCTTACGGTACATTAATATACTTATGTATTTGCAGGCTCAGTTCCCATGCAGGATGGGCTTTGATGTAATCTGTTATCAAAGGAATCATTTGTGCTGCTTTATCCCATTCAGGTTGCAGGTATAGTTTGCAGGATGGAGACACCAGTGCTGCATATTTTTCAGCCCATTCAAGATCTGATTTGTTGAAAATAACAACCTTCAGTTCATTGGCCCTGGGTAAAATTTCCGGCAGCGGTGCTTTAAATTTTTTTGGAGAAAGACAGATCCAGTCCCAACTGCCACTTAAAGGATGTGCACCCGAAGTTTCAATGTTTGTTTGCAATCCGGCTGCTTTTAATTGATTTGTCAGTTCATCAAGGTTGTGCATCAAAGGCTCACCTCCGGTAATGACTACTAATTGCGCCGGTGTTTTTTTAATTGCTGCAACAATATCTTTTATCGCAAATTTTGGATGGTTCTCTGCGTTCCAGCTATCTTTTACATCACACCATACACAACCAACATCACAGCCACCCAGGCGAATGAAATAAGCTGCCCTGCCCTGGTGAAAACCTTCTCCCTGCAGGGTATAGAAATGCTCCATTACGGGAAGCATTTTAGGTTCTTTCAATACTTCATTCATATTAATCCAATCATTTAATCCATGAAACCAGCGGTCTAATTCTTTTGCATACAGGAGCGGAATGTATTTTTCATCAGCGCTGCAATTGTCATAGGGCCTACACCTCCGGGAACAGGTGTTATCCATGAACATTTGGGGGCCACGGTTTCGAAGTTGACATCGCCTTTAAGCTTGAAACCGCTTTTCTTAGTTGCGTCTTCCATTCTTGTAATACCCACATCAATTACAATCGCCCCTTCTTTAACCATATCGGCTGTTACAAACTCCGGTTTGCCCAATGCAGCAACGATAATATCTGCCTGCAGGCAAAAATCTTTTAAATTTTTTGTTTGGGAATGACAGAGGGTAACCGTGCAATTGCCCGGGTTTGTATTGCTGCTTAATAAAATACTCATCGGCCTGCCAACAATATTACTGCGTCCCACCACTACAGCATGTTTCCCTTTGGTATCGATTTTAAAATGTTCCAGTAATAACATAATGCCATGTGGCGTGGCCGGTACAAAAGTGGGAAGTCCCTGTACCATATTACCTACATTGATAGGGTGAAAACCATCTACATCTTTATCCGGATCGATAGCATTGATCACTTCTTCGTCGGAGATATTTTTGGGTAATGGTAGTTGAACCAGTATTCCATCCACATCCGGATCCGTATTCAATTCCCGTATCTTATCGAGAAGTTTTGTTTCGCTGATTGTATCTTCAAAATGAATAAGCGTTGATTTAAAGCCCACCTCTTCACAAGCTTTTACTTTAGCAGCAACATAGGTGGCACTTGCCCCACTATCACCAACTAATATGGCCGCCAGGTGTGGTATCTTTTTCCCTTCGGCGGTTAATTGCGCCACTTCAATTTTCAGTTCGTCTTTGATTGCCTGCGAGGCTTTTTTCCCATCTAAAATTTGCATGGCGCAAAGGTACGTGTTGTGGTGTACTTATTCTCGGGGAGTGAAAAATCAGTATAATTTTTTTGAAACAATTTTTCATCCCTGTAACTTACAAGTAAAACCTTATCGCTTGTATAGAAAATTCAGTTTATTACTGCTTATTTTTTTTAGTATATCAAAAATGCCGGAAGCGCAAACGTTGCGGCGTCCGCAGACTGCAGGCTACACCGGTCTTGGAGCATACAGCCTCAGCCATACAGATATTTTTTCTTTTACGGCTAACCAGGCATCATTAGCGCAATTAAAAAATGCAGCTGTAGGAGTGTTTGGCGAAAGGCGCTTTTTACTCAGTGAATTAAATAACTATACGGCTACAGCCGGCCTCATTACTACCTCCGGAAATTTTGGGTTGAAAGCCGCCTACTCCGGGTTCAGTGATTATAATGAAACGCAGCTCGGTTTGGCATACGGGAGAAAGCTGGGTAGTAAAATAGATGCGGGTGCTCAGTTTAATTATAATGGTATCCGTATTGCAGAATATGGTAATGCGGCTGCCCTCAGTTTTGAATTAGGAGTCATCATGCATTTAACAGATAAACTCCATACCGGTATACATATGAATAATCCTGTAGGAGGAAAATTTGGAAAAGATCAGCAGGAAAAACTGTCATCTGTTTATGCTTTTGGTTTTGGATATGAAGCATCAGAAAAATTCTTTGTCAGTGCAGAGATAGAAAAAGAAGAAGACCAGCCGGTAAATGTAAATGCAGGCATACAGTATAGATTTATTCCGCAATTACTGGTCAGGGCAGGCCTCTCTACCGCTACATCATCAGCCTGGGCCGGGTTGGGATTATCAATAAAATCATTCCGGCTGGATGTTACTACTAGCTGGCATCCGCAGTTGGGTGTTACACCCGGACTATTGGTTTTATTCAACTTTAATAAAAAGGAAGATTGAGAAGTGCAGTCTTAATATTATTGACAATTCTCCTTTCGCTGTACTCTTATGCCCAGGAAATTCCTGTTAGTACGGAACAGCAATTAGAAAACCTGGCTGATGCCGACCAGGCAGAAACAGAGGATGATTCGTTTCTGCAGGAGCTTGAGTATTTCAGAAAGAATCCACTTAATTTAAATAATGCTGAGGCAGAAGAGCTGAAGCTATTAAGAATATTAACTGATCTGCAAATTGCGAACCTGGTAGCCTATCGCAAATTATTTGGAAAACTTCTAAGTGTATATGAATTACAGGCGGTACCTGCATGGGATATTATAACGATCAGAAAATTACTGCCGTTTATGACTGTCTCATCATCTTTATCATTACCAGAAGCGGGTAAAAGATTCAAAGACGGAGAAAATAGTTTATTGCTCCGGTTATCACAAGTATTGGAAAGATCAAAAGGATTTGATAATGCAATAACCGGCACAAAATATTTAGGAAGCCCGCAGCGATTGTTTCTGCGCTACCGGTATACCTATAAAAATTTATTGCAGTTTGGTCTGGTCGGTGATAAAGATGCAGGAGAACAGTTCTTAAAAGGAGCGCAGCGATATGGCTTTGATTTTTATTCTTTTCATCTTTTCGCCCGGAAAATCGGGGTGATACAGGCATTGGCCATTGGCGATTTTACAGTCAATATGGGTCAGGGTCTTATACAATGGCAAAGCCTTGCCTTTAAAAAAAGTGTGGATGTAATGGGAGTGAAGCGACAGGCTGCAGTGCTGCGCCCTTATAGTTCTGCCGGGGAATTTAATTATCATCGCGGCGCTGGCATTACAATACGAAAGGGGAGTTTTGAAACCACCGTATTTGCTTCACTACGAAAAGTGAGTGCCAATTTTGTAGCTGATACTGTCAACAACGAAGAGTATATTTCTTCTTTTCTGACTTCAGGATATCACCGTACCAATAGTGAAATAACAGACAGGAACAGGATTACCCAAACAGCATTTGGTGGTAATATTATATACCGGGGGAATCGCTGGCATCTCGGTGTTAATAGTATTTATTATAATTTTTCTTTCCCGGTACAGAAAAGAGATGAGCCATATAATCTTTATGCCATTAGTGGAAAGAACTGGTACAACTTCAGTATCGACTATAGTTACACGTACAAAAACCTTCATTTGTTTGGGGAAGCAGCTTCGGATAAAAATTTCAACAAAGCTTTTATCAATGGACTACTGATCAGTGTGGATCCCAATGTCGATCTGTCATTTGTTCAACGAACGATCAGTGCCGCTTACCAGTCTGTCAACGGGAATGCATTTACAGAAAATACATATCCGACTAATGAATCAGGTTTTTACGCCGGTATCAGCATCCGTCCGGGTATTGGATGGCGTATAGATGCATATAGTGATATTTTCAAATTTCCCTGGCTCAAATACCTGGTAGATGCTCCAAGCAGTGGTAAAGATTTTCTTGCCCAACTTACCTATACTCCCAACCGGCAAACAGAGATGTATACAAGATTCAGGAATGAAACTAAAAAGGGGAATCAACCCGGCAACCTGACTACAACTAATTTTTTGGTTTCATTACCCCGGCAAAGCTGGCGGACTCAGGTTAATTATAAGCTTAATACCACCATTAGTCTGCGAAACCGGGTGGAGCTTATGTGGTTTGACAGAAAAGGGGAAAACAGCGAAAAAGGGTTTTTAACCTTTGTTGATGTTGTATATAAGCCTATGCTGAAGCCGTTCTCAGGTATAATCCGGCTACAATATTTTGAGACAGATGATTATAATTCAAGAATTTATGCTTACGAAAATGATGTTTTATACAGCTATTCAATACCTGCTTTTTTTGATAAAGGTTTTCGTTATTATATAAGCTTAAATTATGATTGGGGAAAAAAGCTCACATTTTGGCTTCGCTGGGCCCAAACTATTTACAAAAACAGGGACACAGTCGGTTCGGGTCTGGATGAAATACCCGGAAATCGGCGATCTGAAGTGAAATTCCAGGTCAGGGTTTTATTTTAGTACTAATGCTCGTTCAATATTTTTTGCTGATTTTTAACTAATTGTTAAAAAAAAAATTAACTTGCCGCAGCATTTTAGGACGCATCTATGTCTTAAATAACATCCTTACCCCTGAAAATTTAACGGTTTTCCCTGATAATCAATGCTTTTAAATTTTAAAAATTAACGTTAACATGAGAAAAATCGCATCACTGTTTACGATGCTAATGCTGTTTTCTGCTTTAGCATTTGGTCAAAACCGGACGATTACCGGTACTGTGACCGATGAAACTGGTGCTCCACTACCCGGAGCTTCCGTTAGAATCGAAGGAACCCGTACAGGTGTGGCTGCTGACAATAATGGTCAGTTCCGCATTCTGGCTAAAACGGGGGATGTACTCGTTGTTTCAGGCGCTGGTCTTGAAACTACAACTTTAACGGTAGGAGCCGGAAACACGGTATCTATTACTGTAAACCGACTTGTTTTAACTGGTACTGAGGTGGTGGTAACGGCCATGGGCCAAACCCGCCAGGCCAAAGAATTAGGTTATGCTACTACGAAAGTTAAAGCGGCCGAATTGACCCAGGCAAAAGCAGTTAACCTGCAAAATGGTTTGACTGGTAAAGTTTCTGGTTTGAACATTCAAACTGTAAACAACGGCGTTTTCGCTGATACCAGGATCACACTTCGTGGTATCCGTTCTTTGACTGGTAATAACCAGCCGATGCTGATTTTGGACGGTGTGCCCATTGCTTTGGGTTACCTCAGTTCAATTAACCCCAATGACATCGTAGATGTAACAATCCTTAAATCTGCTTCCGCTACTGCTATTTATGGTCCTGATGGTGCTAACGGTGCCCTGGTGGTTACTACCAGAAAAGGTAGTAAGACCAAACCACAGGTTAGTGTAGGACATACTGTACAGATAGAGAGAGTATCCTATATGCCAGAACTGCAAAACCAATTTGGTTCAGGCTCTTCAATAGATCCTTTCGGTTATGGTGTGTATGACCCCATTGAGAACCAGTGCTATGGTGATGAATTTGATGGTTCTATGCGCCAGATAGGCCGTGATGGTCCTAATAATGAAAAGTACCTTGTTGAATATATTGCCCGCCCTGAAGAGAAAAGAAAATTCTGGAATACCGGTATCACTAACCAGACCGATGTATCATTCTCCACTGGTGATTTCTACCTGAGTGCTCAGAATGTACTGATCCAGGGTATCATGCCAAAAGACGTTAACCGCAGGGTTTCCGTTCACATGGCTGGTAATAAAGAGTATAACAGGTTCAAAGCTTCTTACAGCATCAACTATACAAAAGGTAACTATGATGTTACTGCCGGTTCCAGCTTTGGTAACGGTCGTGACTATACTGTATATTGGAACCTGATCAACACTCCTCAGCAAATTCCGATCACAAGGTTTAAAGACTGGAGAAATAACTATTGGGCAAATCCAAATGGATATTTCAACGATTATTATTTTAACCCTTACTTCATGATCGATAATTTCAGAAGTGTGGGAAGAACAGAAGATATCTTCGGAAACTTTGAATTGAACTTCAAAGCTACCAACTGGTTGACATTCACTTACCGTTTAGGTGCTACCATCTCTAATGGTAATGCTAAGAGCAGGGCAGAAGCATTCACTTATAGTGATTTCGCTAAAGCTTCAGGAAAATCAAATGCTCAATCCGGTGATGTGGTTGCCCAGGTGGGTGATGGTATCTCTACTTCTAGCCGTATCAACTCTGAATTTTTTGCAACTATCCGCAAAAAGGCAGGAAATTTTGATTTTAATGCCTTAGTGGGTCAGTCATTCCGTGAGGATAACTCAAAAAATATAAATGTTTCCAGTAATAACCTGGCTTTCCCGACCCTTTTCAATGTAATTGGTCGTAAAGGTGAGCCTGGTGTTTCTGAAAGTAATTTCAAATCAAGATTGCAGCGTTTCTTTGGTAAATTGTCAGTTGGTTACAACAACTGGGCATTTGCCGAGGTTACTGGCAGCTATGATATGAACAGCCGTCTTGCTTATTATTATGATTTTGATTTCAAAGCAATCAGCTTCTTCTATCCCGGAGCCAGCCTTTCTGTATTGTTAAGTGAGGCCATTCCTGCAATCAAGAACAGTAAGGTTATTTCTTATTTCAAAATTCGTGCTGCTAAATCTAAAACCGGTAACGTAAACCTGGGTACCCAGGCTCTTGAAAATACTTACGGGTTAGGTGGTGGCTTCCCTTACGGTTCATTGGTGGGTTATACTTCTGGTAACGTTTTACGTCTGCCAAAATACACACCTGAGTTCGTTAAGAATAACGAGATCGGTTTTGAATTAGGTTTATTGAAGAATCGTATCAACCTGGAGGCCACTTATTATACACAGAACAACTCTGACCAGATCGTTCAGGTACAGTATTCAGGCGCCACTGGTTTTACCAGTGCTTTGTTGAATGCAGCTTCCTTTACTAATGATGGTTTTGAGTTTGACCTGAGATTAACGCCTTTGGTGAAGATCCGCGACGTTTCCATTGATTTCAAAGCAAACTATACATACCAGACCAACGAGGTTACCCAGATCATCGAAGGTGTTGACGAGTTAGGTATTGGTAATGCTAACTATGTAATTGTTGGCAAGCCAGCTTATACTTTCCAGTTAACTGACTATGTAAGAGATGACCAGGGTCGTGTAATTGTTAACAGTTCAACTGGTTTACCAACCGTTGACCCCGTTATCAAGCCTTTTGGTCACACACAGCCAAACCATTTAATAGGTTTGAACCTGAATATTAGCTGGAAAGACCTTACGTTCAGCGCAGTTGCTGATTATCGTGGTGGTGCCCAGATCTATACTGGTAACCTCGGTACAGGTATGGACTTCTCTGGTATTTCAAAAAGAAGTGCTCAGAATTCCCGTCAGCCTTTCATCATGCCGAATTCATCTTACTGGGATGGTTCTAAATATGTAGACAATACAAGCATCTATATGACTGGCGGTTATAATTTCTGGTCTCAGGCAACTAACCAGAATGCGAACACTAACTACCTGGTTAGCGGTGACTTCTGGAAGATCAGGGAGATGAGCTTAAGCTATAATATTCCTGCCAAAGTATTTGGATTTACCAAGAATGCAATTAAAGGTGCCACTTTCACATTGTCCGGAAGAAACCTCTTTATGTTCCTGCCTAAGACAAATGAATGGACAGATCCTGAGTTTGCTAATACAACAGGAAATGCACAAGGGGTGAGTGGTTTGGATAATACACCTCCAACAAGAATTTTTGGTGCAACCTTAAACCTTAATTTATAAGAATTGTAATAAATTATTAAGATATGAAACTGAAAAAATTAATATATGGTGTCACTCTCGCAGTAATATTGATTGCTGTGGGATCTGGTTGCCGGAAGAGCCAGTTTAACATCAACCAGAATACAAACAGCCCTACGGATAGTACGGTAAGCTATGATGTAGTATTACCAGCTGCCCTCCATGCCACCGGTACAATAGTGGCTACATCTTGGGGGCCAATCCAGAACTGGATGGGTTTTTGGGCAAGGTCTGGTACTTATGCGCCAAACGTACTTGAAGAAACTTACGAGATCACTACCGGTTTCGGGAATGGTATCTGGAATAACTGTTACGATAATAACTATGATTACCAGATAGTACAGAATAAGGCAAGTGTTGCCGGTGCAGGATTTTATGCAGGGATAGCCCGTATCATGAAAGCTCATAATTTCCAGATGCTGGTTGATGTGTATGGTAATGTTCCTTACAGCCAGTCTCTTAAAGGTGGTGCTAACCCCACTCCTGCTTATGACAAAGGAATAGATGTATATAAGGATCTGTTACGTCAAATTGACACAGGTATCTCACTAATAAAAAGTGCTAACGTCACTTTAACCAATGCAAACAAGGATGTGTGGAAGAATGATATTTTGTTTGGTAATCCTGCTTCGACACCCTCAAACCAAGCCGCAGTTGATGCTTTGATTATACCTCAGAAAGCTAAATGGGCAAAATTTGGTAATACCTTGAAACTCAGAATGCTGATACATGCATATGCTGTGGCCGGTATAAATAAAGCTGCTGAAATGGCTATTATCAACACAGAAGGCTCCGGTTTCCTTGGAGCTGGTGAAGATGCAATGGTTCAGCCTGGCTATGCAGCTGATAAGCCAAACCCATTTTATAATGTATTCAAGACTACAGTTGCTGGTGCTCAAACAGCCAACAACGTTTATTACAGGGCCAATAAGTGGGGTATAGATTATTACTCTTACAATGGTGATCCCAGGAGAGCCCGTTTTTATGAACCTAATTCCGATGGTGATTTCAGAGGTGTTCTCTATGGCTTACCACCTGTTACTGAAAATGCATCTGCTACACTTTCTGGTATTGGCCCCGGTTTATTTAAAACAAGTACAGCACCACAGGCTATTTTTACTGCTGCTGAAAGCTTTTTCCTCCAGGCTGAAGCAAGATGGAGAAATATTATCACTTCCGGTTCATCTGTTGCGGCTCTGACTAATACAGGTATTGCTGAAAGTTTCCGCTACATTGGTGGTGGTGATCCTTCCACTTACCTGTCAAACAATGCCGGTTACTCTGATGTGGATGTTACAGCGGTATCAAACTCTCCGGTAAATCCTGCCGGCACGCAACCTGTGGGTGGTCTCTTTACGATTATATCACAGAAGTGGTTTGCACTGAATGGTGTAAATACACTGGAAGTGTGGACAGATTATCGCAGGCTTGGTTATAACGAAGTGGTTTCTGCTTCTTCTGTTAATGACAGGTTTGTTTATGGAGCTGGTGTTGGTTATGATCCGGGTCCTCCTATTTCTGTGGCACCTCAGAATACGTCGACTAAGATACCAGTTAGATACCTTTACCCGCAGGCAGAATACAATTACAATTCTGCAAATGTGGCTGCTGAAGGAAGTATTGACAGGTACACCAAAATTTTCTGGGATATCAATTAATTTTGCACACCTCTAAATTGAAAAATATGAAAAAAACAAGTTTAGCTTCAGTCCTTTTTGTGGCCCTCCTGGCAATGACTTTTACGGGCTGTTTAAAAGACAAGGGCTTTGATAACTACGAGTACGGGATCAATGATCCGGATACACAACCTCCTGGTGTTGGTTTCCCTTTGGGAGCCAAAGCAAAGAATCCTTTTGGATTGGATGTTTCCGGCAGCACCCAGGTAGTTAATGATATGGTATATGTGAACCTGAATGCAGGTAATCCTGCTCCTTCTGATATTACTATTACACTGGAAATTAAAAGTGCTGAGATCATCAGTGCTTATAATACAGCCAATGGTACCAATGTACAGGTGTTGAATCCTTCCTTGTATAGTGTACCTTTAACACTTACTATTCCGGCTGGTCAACGTAATGTACAGGTTCCTTTAACAGTACCCAGTACACTTACGCTGAATCCAAACCTTGCATATGGTGTTGGTTTGAGAATTACAGCTGTTTCAGGTAATTATGTAATTGCTGACAACCTGAAAAATTTGTTCATCGAATTCACTATTAAGAATAAGTATGATGGCAGGTATGTACTGAGAGGTTATCATAACCGTACACCATATACTTTCCCGTATGAAACAGATATGCATATGGTAACAGCTGGACCTGATGCAGTGTTCTTTTACTGGCCAGAGGTTGGTGGAGTGGGTCACCCTATTGGTGTAGGACCTAACAATGCATTAAGCTGGTACGGATCAACAGTTGCACCTGTGGTTGTATTTAATCTTACAACAAACCTCGTTACCAATGTATATGGCAGTGATCCGGCTGGTCCTCCCATTACCTTATTTACTGGTGCAGGAAGCAGGCAAAGCAAGTGGGATCCGGCCACAAGAGATATTACGGTAGACTGGAATTACAATGGAAATCCTCTCCGTGCTTTCTTTGATGACCTGGAATATATAGGTCCGAGATAATAAATGCTTTTGATATTTTAAAAGGGATTGTTTAATTAACAATCCCTTTTTTTATCTGGCGGGGTCAACTGTAAGTTTTTAGTACTTTTATTGCCTAATTAAATTTTATAGTTATGCATCACATTTTTTGCAGGATCAGCATTGCTTTAGCAGCAATATTGTCTGTTGATATAGCTGCTGCCCAGCAATTACAACATCCGGTTGCATTATCTGCCAATTCAGGCTCATTATCCGGAAGTCCTACTAAATTTGGTGGTTTGGCTCCAGACAGCAGAGGCTGGACAGATCCGGCGCTTAACCACAACAAATTAATTCAGCAGCAAAACGGCGGGGATGGCACATATAAATTAATCGGTACGTATAAAGTAATAGGTACCCAGTTCTTGTTTGGAGAGCATCACAAGGGTGACATGTTTGCCAAAGAAGTAAAGGCTTATAATGTTTATCTCAGCTATAACACTTACAATCAGGAAGTGGAGTTTTATTCCACTTCCAACCCGGATAAACCATTGGTGAGGGAGCCGGGAACTCTTGATTCATTTACGATACAGGAGAATGCAAGCCTTGGTATCAGAATACCACTAAAGTTTGTATATGGCTCAACCCTGGGAGCAAAAGATCAGTACTATTACATGGAGATCTATCGGGGAATAAAATTCAGTTTGTATAAACGTTACAAATCCGGACTCGATTATGTCTCTAATAACCTGGCCCAGCCGGAGTTGCGCCAGTTTGATCTGCATTATGAATACTATTACACCGATGCTGCCGGCAAAGGCGTTAAAAAAATAAAACCCAATGCAGGTAATGTGATCAAAGAATTTAAATCAATAAAAGATCTTTCCTCAGCAGTAAATAATGAATCCTTTACGTCTAATCCCGAGCAGGGTTTGATAAATGCCTTTACCTCGCTGAATAATTAATGCTGGAAAACTAAGATTTAAGAACTTTAAAATCAGGAAGAATGAGTAAA
This sequence comes from Chitinophagaceae bacterium, assembly GCA_016719165.1. Lineage (GTDB taxonomy): Bacteria > Bacteroidota > Bacteroidia > Chitinophagales > Chitinophagaceae > JJ008. The sequence continues at coordinate 70,514 of JADKAJ010000001.1, forward strand.
CATGTAAAATTTGTAATTGCCGGGTTGGTATTTTGTTTTTCGGCCATCAGTTCATTTGGTCAAGCTGGTTTTACTCCAACGGTCGGCTGGGTAGATCCGGCTTTGAACCATAACAGGTTAATAAGAGAACAAACCGCTGATGGGGTGTATAAACTGGTTGGAACCTTTAAAGTGATTGGTACCTCCTATTTATTTGGCGAAAGACAAAAAGGCAACTTGTTCTCTCCGGAAGCAAAAGCTTACAATATTTTTCTCAGCTATAACACTTATAACCAGGAAGTGGAGTTTTATTCCGCCTCCAACCCTGATAAGCCATTGATAAAAGAACCGGGTTCTGTTGATTCCTTTATCATTAATGAAAATCAAAGCCTGGGGATATTGAACCCACTTAAGTTTGTTTACGGAAACCATCTTGGTGCCAGCGATAAGTCGTATTACATGGAATTATTTGCAGGTAAAAGATACAGCCTGTTTAAACGATACAAATCAGATCTGGGTTATGTGTCCACTAACTATGTACAATCAGAACTCAGGCAGTTCGATCTTTTATTTGATTATTTTTACACCGATACAGAAGGTAAGGGGGTAAAGAAATTAAAACCGAATGTTAGTAGTATTATTAAGGAGTTTAAAAGTGTAAAAGATATTTCCTCTGTATTAACTAATGATGCTTTCGCCGTCAATCCCGATGATGCTTTGAAAAAAGCATTTGATTTCCTCAATAATTAATTATTATACATGAATGATCAGCAGAATGTACCGAACCAGCTTAATATTGAAATATCAGAAGAAGTAGCAGAAGGCTCTTACGCCAATCTGGCTATAATCACTCACTCTCATGCAGAGTTTGTTATTGACTTTGTGAATGTAATGCCCGGTACACCAAAAAGCAAAGTAAAATCGAGGATTATCCTGACTCCTCAACATGCCAAACGCTTTATGAAAGCCCTGACAGAGAATATTGATAAATATGAATCTGTAAATGGCCTTATTAAAGACCTGGAAGAAATACAATTGCCATTAAATTTTGGAGGGCCAACGGCGCAGGCATAATATGCTTATAATCTGTAGTTCGCCATTTGGGGTTACAAGTAATCGGGAAAATCATTTTTGTCCGGCTATTAATTCTTATAAACTTTTGAAACCCTGAACTTGTAACACTAAACTAAATAAGTCCTTCATCAGCAAAACTGTAATAGCCATCATCACTAACAATAATGTGGTCTAAAACCGTAATGTCGAGGAAACGGGCAGCTTCTTTTATTTTGGTAGTCAATTGTTCATCTGCCCGGCTCGGTTTCAGGCTGCCTGAGGGGTGATTGTGGCAGAGTATAAGGTTCACAGCGTCTTCTTCCAGTGCTTTTCTCAGGATGATTCGTGGATCGGCCACCGTTCCGGTAATGCCACCTTCGCTTATAATCTCAAAATGGTTGATCTTATTGGCCCTGTTCAGGTAGAGTACAGCAAAAACCTCATGGCGGAAATCTTTAAGTTTTGTTTGCAGGTAACTGGCAATATCGCTGCTGGTCTTTACCATTGTTTTTTCAAGGGAGGCTGCAGCCTGTCTTCTTCTTCCCAATTCGAGTGCAGCGGCAATGCTGATAGCTTTGGCTTCGCCAATTCCTTTTATTTTCATCAGCTCTTTAACAGAGAGCTTACCTAATTCTACAAGGTTATCTTTTCCCAGTTTCAGTACCTCTTTTGCCACATCAACAGCCGATTTTTGCTTAGTACCATTGTGGATCAGGATCGCCAGTAATTCAGAATTGCTGAGGTTTTCTGCACCTGAGTATAGTAATTTTTCTCTTGGCCTATCGTCTTTTGACCATTGCTTAATTGAGTACTTGTGCTCTTGCATGAAACAAGATTAGCCAATAATTTTAATCCTGTCAATACCATTTAGCGGTACTGATAAAAAGCTGTTAAAAAATCCGACCTATTTGAAAAACTTTAAAATCTAATGCGTATGAAAACCAGGACCTTTACCCCCATGGGATCTCTGCATCCTATCCTTTTCTTTGTTGTTGTTTATGTGGTGGCATTAATGCTATCAATTTTTATCTGTTCATCCCTTTTTTATACGTTTAATTCCTCTTCTGAAAAGATAGGTGACGTGGAAAAAAGCCAGCAGCAAATGCCCGGAAGTACTGTTGTTGCAGCCAGTACAGTCGCCTTGCATCGGTAATCCTTTCCTGGGACAATATTTTTTTGACCAGCTTGCGGTGATTGCGGTGAGAGTAATATCTTCGCCGCATATAATCCCACCATGCAATACGCTAAAATCTTCTCCGGAACAGGCTCACAGAAGCTGGCCGAACAAATTTGTAAACGATATGGAACCAAGCTGGGTAAAGTCAACATTCAGAAATTCAGTGATGGAGAAATAAGCCCAATTTTCCTGGAAAGTGTGAGAGGAGACTATGTTTTCCTTGTTCAAAGCACTTTTTCACCTGCAGAAAACCTGATGGAATTGCTGCTGATGATCGATGCAGCCCGAAGGGCATCCGCCTACAAGGTTATCGCTGTGATACCTTATTATGGTTATGCCCGGCAAGACCGGAAAGACCGCCCACGGGTAGCCATCGGTAGTAAGCTGGTAGCCAATATGTTAGTAGCTGCCGGAGCTGACAGGGTGATCACTATGGATTTGCATGCACCCCAGATCCAGGGCTATTTTGATATACCCGTGGACCACCTTGATAGCCACGCTGTTTTTATCCCTTACATAGAGAATTTGAAGCTGGAAAACCTTACCTTTGCGGCCCCTGATGTGGGAGCTACCAATCGTATCAGGGAAATTGCCAGTTATTTCAATGCCGAAATGGTGATTTGTGATAAGCACCGCAAAAGGGCCAATGAGATAGCCAGCATGGTGGTTATAGGAGATGTGACTGACAGGGACGTGGTAATTATTGATGATATCTGTGATACTGGCGGTACACTGGCAAAAAGTGCAGGTCTTTTAAAGGAAAAGGGGGCAAGAACAGTAAGGGCTTTAATAACCCACCCGGTGTTGAGTGGAAAAGCCTACGAAAATATTGAGAATAGTGTGCTGGAGGAGTTGATAGTGTGTGATACGATACCGGTTAAAAAGGAGAGTCAGAAAATAAAAGTGCTCAGTGTGGCTGAACTTTTTGCGGTAGCTATCAGGAATGCATATGAAAATAAGAGTATAACAAGCCTTTTTATTCATTCGCAGCGACGGGACAAGTAAATAATTAAACAAGATAAAATGCAGCGCCGCAAGGCAACTGCATCAGACCATTTTAAATCAATAAAAAATAAGAAATGAAAACAATTACAATCGAAGGACAACTGAGGACCGGATTCGGCAAAGGCGCCACCCGACAACTCCGCTCTCAGGAACTGGTGCCTGGTGTAATTTATGGCGGCTCTCAGGAGGTCAATTTCCATGCTCCTGCTGCAGCTTTCAAAAAATTAGTGTACACACCAAGTTTCCAGATCGCAGAAGTTAAATTGGATGGCAAAACGTACAGGACTATCATGAAAGACCTGCAGTTTGACAAAGTGGATGATAAACTGATCCACGTTGATTTGCTGGAACTGGTAGAGGATAAGAAAGTGATCGCTGATATTCCGTTGAAATTTGTTGGTGTTTCAAAAGGTGTAAAAGATGGCGGTAAGCTGGTTACCAAGATGAAGTCTCTGAAGATAAAGACCTATCCCAAATACCTGAAAGCACAAATTGAAGTATCCATCGATAATCTGGAATTGAATGGAAATATCAGGGTTGAGGATGTAAAGGAAGAGCATTATGAGATACTTAACTCCCCCCGTATTCCCATCGCTTCAGTTGTGTTGACAAGACAATTGAAACAAGAGGAAGCAACTGCTGCCCCGGCTGCAGGTGCTGCACCTGCTGCTGCTGCTCCGGCCGCTGCTGCCAAAAAATAAGTTTTTTAAAACTAATCATAGACCCGTATCAATTGATGCGGGTTTTTTATTGGCTATACCCGATATTTGACTTAAGTAAATTGTGTATGAAATTTCTTATTGTTGGCCTCGGAAATATTGGTGACGAATATGCGCATACAAGGCATAATATCGGTTTTGATGTTGTGAATGCGTTTGTACAAAAGCATGGGGGAAGCTTCCGGGTTGACCGATTAGCCTATGTTGCAGATATTAAATGGAAAAGGAAGACATTTATTTGTGTTTGTCCCACAACCTATATGAACCTGAGCGGGAAAGCTGTGAAATACTGGATGGATAAAGAGAAAGTGTTGCTGGAGAATACATTGGTAGTTGTTGATGACCTGGCACTTCCATTAAGCAAAATCCGGGTAAAACCTGGCGGGAGTGATGCCGGACATAATGGACTGAAAAGCCTGCAGGAAGTCCTGGGCACCAGGGATTATCCCAAACTGCGGTTTGGAATTGGCAGTGATTACCCAAAAGGTCACCAGTCAGATTTTGTACTGGGAAAATGGAAAAAGCAAGAAGAACCATTGGTGAAACTAAAAATACAACAGGCAGTCGAAGTAATTGAAGTCTTTGCTGCACAGGGTATTGCCACCGCCATGAACCAGGTAAATAATAAAGAATTTTCGCTATGAGAAATCAGATGGATTACTTACTTTAGCATCCCTGACCCTCTATCCCGGAGGTCTCTGATTAAAATGAATACCGGGAAAATCCAATAAACATATTGATTACCACTGAATATATGGGATAACAGCCCTATGAGTTTTGTATCCGATGTATTTAATTAAAATATGACTTCCTGTTATGAAAATTTTCTGTGTTGGACGTAACTATGTAGCGCATGCCCAAGAACTTGGTAATGAAGTGCCCGATGAACCGGTCATATTTATGAAGCCAAAAAGTGCCTTGCTGCAGCCGCATACCCCGTTTTATTATCCCGAATTCACCAACGAGTTACATTACGAATGTGAACTTGTTTTGCGTATCTGCAAAAACGGTAAGTATATCCAGGAAAAATTTGCCAGTAAATATTATGATGCGATTACAGCCGGTATTGACTTTACGGCCCGTGATATTCAGAATGAACTGAAAGAAAAAGGATTGCCCTGGGAAAAGGCAAAGGCCTGGGACAATTCAGCGGTAATTGGTAAATGGGTTCCTTTTGCCAATATCAAGAATAAAAAAGATATCAATTTCTGCCTCTACAAGAACAAAGAACTGGTACAGCAGGGAAATTCAGTGAACATGATACATAGCTTTGACCAGATCGTATCTTATATTTCAAATTATTTTTCAGTGAATATTGGTGATGTGATTTTTACAGGTACACCGGCGGGAGTGGGTGAAGTAGTTGTGGGAGACGAATTGGAAGGATTCATTGAAGACGACAGCATGTTTACGCTGGAAGTAAAATAAGAATTGACGGACAAAAATTTTTCCTATACTGTAAGCCAAGACCAACTGCAACAGGAAGGCCATTCGTTTAAAAGCGGGTGGCTTTTCTTTTACGGGGCAGGGCTTTCCCTTATTTTTGCTCCCTGCAATGATTGCTCTACATGATTGATACCAATATATTATTACGGGCCTATCGCTTCATGAGCCAGGTAAAAGCGATGGCTGAAACATATGAAGCTAACCGCTCTGTTTGTAAATATGTTCATTCTACTTCAAGAGGGCATGAAGCTATACAGCTGGCTGCTGCTTTTCAATTGCAACCACAGGATTTTGTAAGTCCTTATTACCGCGATGAAAGTATGATACTTGGATTAGGATTTACTCCTTACCATCAAATGCTGCAATTATTAGCCAAAGGCGATGATATTTTTACCGGAGGCCGTGAGTACTATTCTCATCCCAATTACCGGGGGAATGATAAACCAACAATGATACACCAAAGCAGTGCTACGGGTATGCAGGTGATACCCACTACAGGCATTGCACAGGGTATTCAGTACCTGGAAAGATATAATGCTTCACTACTTAAAAAAGGAATAAACGGTGTTTTGCCGGTTACACTATGTTCATTAGGTGATGCAAGTGTAACCGAAGGGGAAGTAAGCGAAGCTTTTCAGTTCGCTGTATTAAAGCAATTACCAGTTATTTATCTGGTACAGGATAATAACTGGGGTATTAGTGTAACGGCACAGGAAGCAAGGTCTATGAATGCTTTTGAGTTTGCTGCCGGTTTCAAAGGAATGAACCGGGTACAGGTGGATGGAAGTGATTTCGAAGCATCTTATTCTGTAATGAAAGAGGTAGTGGATTTTGTACGCCGGGAAAGAAAACCTTATCTCGTACATGCACAGGTTCCGTTGCTTGGTCATCATACAAGCGGTGTAAGAAGAGAGTTTTACAGAACTGATGAAGACTGGGCCAGGCACCAGGAACATGATCCTAATTCAAAACTTCGGAAAAAATTAGTTGAGAAAGGTGTACTGGAAAATGAATTGCTGCATATAGAAAAAGAAGCGGCTGAATTGGTTGCTGGTGATTTTGCAAAAGCAGTTGCTTCTCCTGACCCTGATCCAGCAACAGTGGAAGATCATATTTTTGTTGCAACACCCATTACAGAAGAGAAAGGAGAGAGGAGTCCTGCAGGGGCAGATAAAGTTATAATGGTGGATGCAGCATTATTTGCAATCAGGGAAATAATGGAGCAACATCCGGAAGCTGTCCTGTATGGACAGGACGTAGGAAAAAGATTGGGTGGTGTATTCCGTGAAGCAGCCACACTAGGGGATATGTTTGGCGAACATCGTGTTTTTAATACAGCTATCCAGGAGGCTTATGTAGTAGGTTCCACGGTTGGTATGAGTGCTGTTGGTCTGCGGCCAATTGTAGAAGTTCAATTTGCGGATTATATTTATCCGGGTTTTAATCAATTGGTGACAGAGGTTTCGAAGAGTTGTTACCTTACCTGCGGTAAATTTCCCGTGTCCATGATATTGCGGGTGCCTATTGGCGCTTATGGTGGTGGTGGTCCTTATCACAGTGGCAGTGTAGAAACAACATTACTTTCCATCAAAGGAATAAAAGTGGCCTATCCTTCGAATGCGGCCGATATGAAGGGATTAATGAAAGCGGCCTATTATGATCCTAACCCGGTAGTGATGCTGGAACATAAAGGATTGTACTGGAGTAAAGTGCCCGGTACAGAAGACGCCAAAACAACAGAGCCGTCGAAAGATTATATCCTGCCATTTGGTAAGGCAAATATTGTAACACAGGCTTCTGCCAAAGCAATTGAGAATGGGGAAAGCTGTGTGGTGATCACTTATGGGATGGGGGTATACTGGGCCAAAGCGGCTACAAAGAATTTTAGCCAGCAAATTGAAGTAGTTGACCTGCGGACATTATATCCACTTGATGAAGCACTTGTTTTCGAACGGGTAAAATTGCACGGCAAATGTTTAGTAGTAACCGAAGAGCAACAGAATAATTCTTTTGCCGAAGCCCTGGCCGGAAGAATTTCCAAAAACTGTTTTCAATCATTGGATGCACCTGTGGAGGTATTAGGTGCATTAAACCTGCCTGCTGTACCAATGAATATGGGATTGGAGCAGGCGATGCTGCCGAATGCAGATAAAGTATCAGCCCGTTTAAAGCAACTGCTTGTTTCTTAATTTTTTAAATTCAACTTTATCTGCAACTCCTCAAACTGCTTCTCATCAATAGTAGCAGGTGCATCCAGCATCACATCTCTTCCGGCATTATTTTTCGGAAACGCAATAAAGTCACGGATGCTTTCACTCCCTCCTAAAATGGCACATAGCCTGTCGAAACCAAAGGCAATACCACCATGTGGTGGGGCACCGTATTCAAAAGCGCCGAGTAGGAAACCAAATTTATGTTGCTGCTCGGCTGCATCCATGCCCAATGCCGCAAACATTTTTTCCTGCAATTCTCTTTGGAAAATACGGATAGAGCCACCGCCAATTTCATTGCCGTTCAGTACCATATCATAAGCATTGGCTTTGATATTAGCATAGGGGTGTTTCAGGTATTCAGCAGCATTCTCAATAACAGGGTTGTTATTGATCATTGTTTCAATCTGTGATGGTTTGGGTGAAGTGAACGGATGATGACGGGCTACCCAGCGGTTACCTTCTTCATCGTATTCAAATAACGGGAAGTCGAGCACCCAAAGCAATTTGAATTCAGTATCTTTTCTTAATCCCAAACGGTTGGCCATTTCCATCCTCAGGTCGCTGATAGCTTTTCTTGTTCTTTCTTCTGCGCCTGCCAGCATTAAAATCAAATCACCTGCTTTTGCATTAGCCGCTTCTGCTATGGCTTTCAAATTTTCTTCGCTGTAAAATTTATCTACACTGCTTTTGTAAGTACCGTCCGTATTTACTTTAATAAACACCAGGCCTTTCATTCCTATTTGCGGACGTTTAACCCATTCGGTCAGTTCGTCCGTTTGTTTGCGGCTGTATTCACTGCAACCGGGTACAGCAATGGCCAATACAGTTTCAGCTTCGTCAAATAATTTGAAGTCTTTTCCGCTTATCAAGGTTGAGTTATCTTGTTTCTCGGTATAAACTGTAGCAGGTTTTTTCAGGTTCAGCACTTTCATGTCAAACCGGATGTCTGGTTTATCATTACCATAATTCCACATGGCATCTTCCCATGTCATGCGTTGTACTGTCTCCGTATAATCAATTCCCTTTACTTCCTTAAAAATGGATTTGATCATACCTTCAAACATGTTTAAAATATCTTCCTGTTCCACAAATGCCATCTCACAGTCTATCTGGGTAAATTCCGGTTGACGATCTGCCCTTAAGTCTTCGTCACGAAAGCATTTTACTATCTGATAGTAACGATCGTACCCGCTTACCATTAATAATTGTTTGAATGTTTGTGGCGATTGCGGCAATGCATAAAACTGTCCGGGGTTCATTCTTGAAGGAACCACAAAATCCCTTGCACCTTCCGGTGTTGATTTGATAAGGAAAGGGGTTTCTATATCCATGAAATTATGCTGGTGCAGGTAATTCCTGGCAGCACGGTTTACAGCATAACGCAGTTCAAGATTCCTTTTCACAGCGTTGCGGCGCAGATCAAGGAAACGGTATTTCATCCGCAGGTCATCACCGCCATCGGTGTCATCCTGTATAGTGAATGGGGGTACGGCAGATCTATTCAACACTTTAAAAGTAGAAACCACTATTTCAATTTCACCTGTCGGGATATTAAGATTTTTATTGCTTCTTTCATTCACCATGCCGGTTGCCTGTATTACAAATTCCCGGCCCAGCGGATTTACTTCCAGTTGATTGTTCAGTTCTTCGCCAAATAATAATTGGGTGATACCATAACGGTCACGTAGGTCAACAAAGGTGATAGCACCAAATTTTCTAATGGTTTGTACCCATCCGGCCAGTGTAACTTCTTTGCCATTATTCCCGATCCTTAATTCGCCACAGGTGTGAGTTCTGTACATTTTTTGTTCTTTTTTCTGAGGCGCAAAGATAAGGCAAAAGCCCCGTGAGCAAAGCCGGTACTGTGTGCTACATCGTTGTCGTTTTCTGAAGTTTTATTTCCCTGGGGCGTTGTACTGAATAGTAATAGAGCAATATGAAAGCCCCGATAAAAAAGGGAATGAGTGAAAGTTGTTTACCCGTAATTCCACCCCAGAATTCTTTTTCATCAAACCCCAGGAATTCACTGATCATCCAGAATGAATTGGCACTGATCCAAAAGGCCACAGCCAGGTTATGAGCTAACTCAGAGGCGAGCTTACGGGTTCTCCAGGCTATCAGGATAGCCACTGTTAGGGTAGGGACAATCATTATAATTCCCAGCACTTTCCATATCAGGCACCAGCTGATATCTTTTACCAGCCAGAAAGCAATATGCATATTTTCCATCCGGCGATAGCGGGACGGTATGATGTACTGGTCTTCGTTGGGTTGGTTCATCAGTCAGTTAATTTTGTAAAGGAAGTTAAGAAATGTTGCGGGAAAGTATCCGGCTGAAACGTTTAATATCAGCTTCCGGGTGTATGGCTTCATCTCTCAGGATATTATTGGTGAGTTGCCTGGCAAAGAAAGGAGCTAAGGAGGAGCCTTTGGTTCCCATCCCGTTCAGGATGCCAATATTTCTATAAAGAGGATGAAAGCCGACAAAGGGCCTTCTTTCCAGCGTAGCTGGCCTGATGCCGCAAAGATGTTCTGTTATTGTAAAAGGTATCTTCAGCCAATCTTTTAAAAGCTGCTCCGTTTTTTCCCTGAATTCTTTGCCGGGCTTGTCATTGTCAAATTCCCACTGATAATTTGATCCTACCCACCAACGGCCGGGAGTAACAAGCGGTGCCAGTATCATTCCCCTTTTATAAATATGCTCATCCGGCAGCCCTGGAATTTCAGCAATCAAAACCTCTCCTTTATTGGGAGCAAAAGGAAGAAGTTTGAAGTAGGGATTATTATTACTTCCGGTGCCATCACAAAAAATAATTGCTGACGCCGTAATAGTATCGTATTGGATCTTACTTGGTGCAACCGAAAGTTTATTGATATCGAATGCTTCTTCCAGCAGATTATTAGTTTTTTTTAATCGTTGCTGCCAGGCTGGTATGATTGTTTCAAGGTGGGCAGTGTAAACAGGGTTTATTATACCACATCCAAAATCATAGTTAAAAAACTTATTGAAATGATCTTGCTCCCGGTAGTCCGATACATACTCTCCCTTTTCTGCAATACGCTGAAAAAAACTTTGCCGCATCTGCGGGCTGGGAAAGAAATCAATAATATTCTTTTGAGAGATGGCCGTAATAGTAAGTTCATTCCCGATCCGGGTATATGCTTCCAGGGCGAAGGGAAGTATTTCTTCTGCCATCCATACTTCTACATGACGGCGGCCGGTTACAGGATTGATAATACCGGCAGCTAGCCGGGATGGTGCTTTCTTGTCGTTATTGTCAATGACAAGAAATGATTTGTTTTCTTTTTGCAGAAAATAGGATAACCATGTTCCGGAAATGCCCTGGCCAACAATTAAGTAGTCAACATTCATGGCGTAAAAGTAAAAGAATTAGTAATTGACACTTGCCGGTTATTTATTCAAGGGATACTTCTATAAAACCTGAGTTACTCATCAGTTTTACTTTGTAAAAATCCCGGACTGGTAAATTGTTTATAAGAGAGAGCAATACTTTTATTATGTATCCGTGGCTTACTATGACAATAGTTTCACCCGGGTGTTTTTGTTTTATATGTGATAAAAAATTGTTCATTCTTTCTGCCATTGATTCCACAGTTTCCATTCCTTCGTACAAATCAGATTCGAGGTAAGGGGAGGGGTATTTCTCCCCTTGTAAAATGCCGAGCTGTCTTTCCATTAACCGGTCATCTGTAATGAGCAAAGAGTGCGGAGTATGTTGTTGAATGGATTTAGCTGTTTGAAAGGCCCGGTTAAGCGGACTGGAATAAATTGTTTGAAATTGGTATTTTGTTAACTGTGCACCCAATTTTTCATTCTGCCGGATTCCAGTTTCAGATAAAATACCATGCGTTTGTCCCTGGCAAATATTCAACCCATTCTCGATCGTTTCGCCATGTCTTGCTATTATAAGGGTTATCATTCTGACTGCAAAGTTGATTATTTATTTTAGTGAACAGCCTTGCTAATTGACAAGGCTGTTTATATTATTCAACAGTAATCCTGACTCCTTCTGAATGCGATGAGAATTCCGGCGCATACATACACTGAATAGTTGTAATACCGTTACTGAAATTACCGGCATGAGTAGCGAATAAGGTATATTCAAAGACATAAGTTCCTTTCCGCAGGTAACTGAAGAAGAAATTGGTACTGGCATCTTTGGTACTCTCGTAATAACCCAATCCTCCCTGCCATTTGTAAGTACTCAATACATTTACTGGCTCCAGTGCTGAGGCCCGCATGTCTTTCATATGCACATATTCCATATCCCTGTCCACCCGGAGTTCTACCCTTACTTTTATTTTATCTCCAACTTTAATAGCATCGCCATCATTTACCGGAGTGATTACTGGTCCCCGGTCAGTATTGGTTTCCACAAATAATTTCTTCGATAATTTCAATGGAGTGGTGGCAGTAGTTATTTTATCAAGGTCTTCAAAATACTGCCAGTAGATACCGCCCCAGGAGGCCCCCCAATCCCCTGCCGGCAGGGACTGAGTTTCCTCTACCTTAACAGTTATTTTACCCATCACCGGTTGTACTTTATTTCCTTCAATCGTTTTCTTAAAGTAACCGGTGCCGGCTTCATCTTTGTTATTGTTGGAACGGATAACCATGTTATCGAGATTGATAGTCACGACAGGTTCTGTTGCCAGCCAGTTAGTTCCCTGTAATAATAATGCATAACAGGCTTCTGCTGTGGCTTTGGTAGTTTTCCAGTTATTGGTTTGTTTATTTTTTAATAACCATGTTTTCAGGTCATCTACTGTTTTTGAATCTTTCGCTACTTCCTGGAAAGTTTCTATCAGTAATGCATGTGTTTCAATTGGCATTTCATACCAGAACCAGCCATAACGTTGATTTTTCCAGTACATACCCAGTTCTTCATTTGTTATAGAGGTTTCTTTCAGTGATTTTAAAATAGCTGACGGAGTTTTTACATCACCGGTTCTGTGCAGGGCCAGCGCTGCCATTCCCTGCATGTACTTGCTTTGACCCACCCATGTTTGCTGCATCCGGCTTCGGAAATACGTATAAGCTGTTTGTGAAGCTTTTGCAATCTCATATTCAGGAAAGAAACTTCTCATGTACAGGTACTGAATACTGCTATGTCCCGGTGAATATTTCTTCAGGTCAGTTTTGTTTTTAATAAGATTATCATAGTCTTCTTTTAGTTTTTTATCCAGGTAGGGAATCGCTGTTGACAGGATGGCATTCAGTTTGGCTTCCTGCCCGGCAGCAATGCCTTTTAGTTTTTTAAGGTGACCAATACCGGTAACAATGTATTGTGTAATGTAACGATCATCCGGTCCGCCGGTGAACCAAACAAAGCCGCCATTGCTGCTTTGCATTTGTTTCAGTTTTTCATAGGAACTGTTAAGTTGCTCACTCATTTTCACCATATCAAACAGCAGGGCAATATTCTTTTTTTGTTCTGTTTCATTTTTTGCCTGCAGGACCCATGGTGTTTCTTCCAGTAACGCAGCTTTTAGTTCCTGGTTCTTTTGCAGGTTACTCATCAGGGCGGCTGTATCTTTTATATTCCATTGTTCAAAAACCTGTTTGATCTTTGGTGATGAATTAGCAATATAGCCGGCCAATGAATTGGCATAATAACGGTTCCATGTTTGCTCCGCACAGTCATACGGGTATTCCATCAGGTAGGGTAGGGCCTGCACTGCATACCAGGCGGGGTTGGAAGTATATTCAACCGTTAATGCATAGTGTTGCAAGGACTCACTGCTGCCGCTGTTCAATAGTTTTTCAAAAGAGAAGTCCTTTGTACCGCTGCCACGCATTGGTAATGGCATTGTTTCAGTAACGAGCATCCTGTTAGTAAGAACAGGCATGGCATTTTCTTCGCCATCACTATAATTGCCGGCTTTGGCAACGATTCTCCAAACCAGTGCTTTGTTAAAGAGATAAGGTACTTCTATCGGGAATTTCACCGCTTCACTTTGTCCTGCGGCCACGGTGAAATACTGATTAGGGAAAGAATTCCGGAACCAGCCATCTACGGATTGATTGGTAGTGGCATCAAACAACTGCAGTTCAGCCGTTCCTGTCAATTCTTTATCAGAAAGGTTGACGATCTTGGAACTGAATTCCATTTTATCACCTTCCCTTAAGAACCTCGGTGCATTCGGCTGTACCATCAGTTCTTTTTGTGTAACAATTTCTTTGGTACTACTGCCAAAAGCTGCTTCTTTAGTATGCGCCAGCGCCATGAATTTCCACCTTGTCAGTGCTTCCGGCATAGTGAAAGAAAATTCAATCATGCCAGTACTGTCAGTTTTCAGGTCAGGGAAAAAAAAGGCTGTTTCGTTAAAGTTTTTACGGATTTTGACATCATTACCCTGTGTTTGTTCATCAAATCGAACAATCGAATCAAGCCTGACCTCTAATCCTGAAACTTTGCCTGTTAATGCCGGTTGGATATTTGCAACTTCTTTTGCTTGTGTCATCGTTTCAGCAGATACGGAGTTGATTCCTCTTAAAGTTATTCGTTGATCAGAAAAAACGCCTCCTCTTTCATTGGAAAGTAGATAGTCGTATCGTTTATCCAGGGATTTCTGTTCCTGCATTGCTAAGTATCTTGAAACAGATTCGCTTTTAATAAAATTTTGAGTACTGTTCCAGCTGCTCATTTTATAGTTATTATACCAGATATAAGGCCTGCTCCATCCATGGGGATAAAACTGGTCAAGTGATGCATCATACATACTGGCCAGTAGTTCTGCAGCTACTTTTTCATTTTTATAACCGCTAATTTTTAGTGTCCATTTTTCTTCACTGCCGGGCAATGTTTTATCACGATAAGTGGTATATTCAATACCAAGGTCTTTGTTAGTCCAGGGTACATTAATCAGCTGGTTCAGCTGGTAAAAACGATTGTGTTTGATGAACATCCAGCCTGCGCCATAGCCACCCCGATCGGCTTCAGTAACCGGGAACGAGAAGGTTTTTTTCTCCTGGTGAAGTTTAAGAAAGGAATATTTGTGAACTGATGGATCCTGAATGCCGGTTTGATTGTCCAGCTGCTGTACTACAAATAAATTATCTGCAGTTGTTCCCAGTTCTACTTTGGCTGTTTCGCCTGGTTCTGCAGTTGTTTTCTTGACACCGGTCCACAGGTAATCCGGTCTGTTTAGCTGCTTACTCTTTTCATCAAACAGTTCGATATACTTCAGATCATTAACTGCTTCCCCGTTTTTATCCGTTGTGGCAATTTCTATTATATAAAAGCCGGGGCTGTATTCTCCATTCACTACTGACCAGTCGCCATTCATTTTTACTGAATCAGTTTTCTCAAAAATTTTCTCTCCTTTCTCCCAACTCTTATAATCACTTTCATTATCATATTCATCATAAGGGAAGTTTCGGATATACTCGTCTTTTGTCATTACAAACTGGTCTGGTCTTTCCCAGTAGCGGTCACGGATCAGCCTTTTTTCTTCTACTAATTTATGAATAGTAACTTTCACAACTGCCGGTTCATATTCACCATTCAAATTCTGGGTGCGGATAGACAGTGTCTTTAGACTATCTGCAGGCAGGGTAGATGGTATACTGGTTAGCAGGATCAGTGATTTATAGCTTACAGAGACGGATTTCTCTCCGCTTCTTGTTTCACCGTTGATGTCGGTTACATCAGCATACACCGTATAATCAAATACCGGTTCGAATTTCTTTTCAATTTTCAGGTCAGGTATGGCAGTGAATTTTACGGCAAATTTTCCATCCTTATCTGTTTTTACTTCCCCATGCGCAATTTCCATAGGCTCACCGGGTGGCCGCCACCAACGCCATAACAGCCATGGATAAATGAACCGGGGGTTTCGTACCACCCTATATTTCACTGTAGCTCCATCAATATTGTTACCGGCATAAGCTTTTGCAATACCGGTCACAAGAATAGTATCATTCACTTTGTAAGTGCCTTTAATCGTTTCATACTCCACGTAGAATTTAGGTCGTTTGTATTCTTCTACTTTAAAACCAGCGTTGCCACCATCTTTCCTGGTATAGATACTGAACTGGCCATTCATACCGGTTTGTGGCAATTGGAATTTCCCATTGAAAGAGCCGAATTCATTTGTTTTCAGGTTGAGGGTATCTGCATCTTTGTAATTTGCATCCCGGAGCACAACCGTTGTAGAATAATCAGCATTAACACTCCCGGTCTTATCTTTTTGGTTTCTGCTCAAAACAATTCCCTTGAAGTAAACAGTCTGCCCTGGTCTGTAAATAGCTCTGTCAGTGAACAGGTGAACGCTGGTAACGGGTTTGGTTTCCACCGGTTGGTTGTTATAATAATAATAATAATAAGCCAGGTCATTCATAAATAACCTGTCAGCTTCATGTCTTATATCAATGAGGTAAGAGTAATTACCATAATTATTACTTTCTTTTTTCGCTTTATCGAGGATAAAGAAACCGTTGGCATCAGTAGTATAGCTTTTCCCTTTTTCTTTAATGTATTTGGATTGTTTATAATCATATTTCTGCTCCCATACCTGCACCAACGCTTTGGCAATTGGCTGGCCATTATCACGGTTCAGTACAAAGTAATCATTACTGTTATGCACATAGCTGATACCGGATACATAAAAAAACCGGGCACCAATGATCGTTTTATTGCCATCAAGCTCCTTTTTATCTGAAGCTACCAGTATATATTCGCCAGTGGCAAGTCCATCAATCTTTATTTCTACGCTATGTTCCTGCAGATCGTTGGTAGCAGGTAATTGCTGCTGCCAGTGTTTAAAAGGAGTTGCGCTAATGATAGCAGGCCAGTATTTTTCATCATACTGGTTCATCAGCAGTTCCTTTAGTTTTTCATCAGCTTTGATGATGCGTAAGTAAAGGGTATTGATATTTTTGTAGTTAACCAATGACCGGAAAGATTGACCCGGAACATTTACTTTTTCTACGGTGAACTGCAGCGACTTGCTATTAATGGCATTCAGCAGGTTGTAAGCATTGATCTTTCCTTCAGAAGAATCTGTTTGTTGAAGTACTCTTTCACATATTTCTTTTGCTTTTCTCCGGTCAAACCGGTAGGTAGTATCACCATTGGGTTTATAGCTGTCTGCTTTTTCATTATAATATTGTGCCAGTAAATACCAGGCTTGCGAAGCAGCCGGCATATTTTCGTATTGATGCGCTATATGATTAATGGCATTGAAATATAACTTGTCTTTATCCGGGTGTACCGAGTTAGTATTTACAAATTCAATTCGCTTGATATCTGCATCAATTAGTGCATCCGGCTTTTTATCGGCAAGGTGAAAGTTGATCAGCTTTTGATAAATCAGCAGTGCTTTATGTTGTAAGGAAAGAGAATCTTTGGTTGTGAATTTTCTTTTAACAAAATCGGCAGCAGGGTCAAAGGCACTTGCCTGGTCAATCTCAAAGGCATAAGCAGGCTTATTGATATCTCTTTCATCATTTTCAAAATAACTGATGGCGCGGTGGGCCAGTAAATCGTATAGGGTGGGACGGAGATGGCGGATATTTCCCCTGATAATGATCGCATCAAAAGGTTCCAGTTTTGTTAGCTGTAAAAACTTTTCTTCTTTTATGGATTGCAGGTACAGCTCGCCGATCTTTTTGTGAAAATTTACGGCATCCCATGTGGCAATATCTGTTTTATTGAACTTTTCTGTTTTAGTTCTGTCGTAAAGCTGCCAGCGGTGCTGCTGGTAATAATTCCAGTACATTTCGGCTAAAATACTTTTCAGAATAGCAGTTACAGGTTCCTTGCTAAGGCTGATCTCTTTTTCTACTTCTGCAAAAGAAAAGATTTCATTGTCCTCCCGGTTTTCTGATTGCAGAACAGTCATGTAGACCAGTGATTTAATGACCTGGGCATCCTGCTTTTCCTTTTTGGCCAGCACATATATTTTTTTCACTTCGACCAGAGCAGACTTGGGAAGTTCCTTTTTGTTAAAGGCTTCCACTTTCTTCCACTCTTTCTCATAGTTCTTTATGGGCTGCTGGCTTCCGGCGTTCATAGCGAATAAACTGAATAGGCTAACGGTTAGGAAAAAGGTTCTTACGGTTTGCATTTTCATGCTTCAAAAATTTAGTACAAGGTAATTAATCTGATGCGGGTATAAGATGCTTTAACTCATCATAATTCATAATTTTTGTTTCCCTGGAGCCTGTACCGCAGGGAAAAATGAAATATTTTCAGTATTTCATTCTTTGTAGGTACTGAAAAACAGCAGCAGCAACCTCTTTACCGGGTTGCATTCCTGCATATTTCCGCATAATACCGTTCTTCTTATTTTTTGCTTTAACATTTCGTTGAATCAATTTTTGGCACGATGGCATGGCTTTGGAAATAATCCAGCTGTAACAAATTTCAATAACCAATTAAATTTACAATCATGAAAAAAATCTTTACACTCTTTTTTGCTTCCTTGTTTTCACTTTCCCTGCTGGCCTTTGAGGGCAGCCGTCTCAGCATCTCTTCATTGGCTACCAGTGCAGAAATGAAAATTGAAGTGGATGGCAGAAAATTTACCATGAAAAATAACAGTATTACACTCAGTTATCTTGCAGAAGGATATCACCAGGTAAAAATTTTCCGCGAGAAGAAAGGAAAGGGGCTTGCCTTTGGCCGTAATGATGTAGTAGTTTACAGCAACTCAGTGTTTTTGAAGAGAGGCTTCCATCTCGACATTACGGTGAACCGTTTTGGCAAAGTACTGATTGATGAACGACGTATTGACCGGGACGATGACTGGTACCAGGATGAAGACGATTATTATGATAACGGCAATGGTGGCTGGAATGATGGCTATGGTAATGTAATGAATGGCCGTGAGTTTGAAGTATTAAAGGAATCACTTCGTAAGGAATGGTTTGAAGCAAACAGGTTGATTTCTGTAAGGTTTATTATTGATAAGAATAACTTCACCACGCAGCAGGTTAAAGAGCTCATGTTATTATTCACTTTTGAAAAAAACAGGCTGGAAATTGCCAGGTATGCTTATTCAAAAACAGTTGATAAGAAAAATTATTACCTGGTTAACGAAGCGCTGACATTCAGCAGCAGCAAAGATGAACTGGCCCGTTTTATCCGTAACAGCAAGTAAGATTATAGGAATGGTAATTGGTGAGAAAGAAATTCTCTCCAAATAAAAAGCCCTCTGCATAATGCAGAGGGCTTTTTAATCTATTTTCTATTCACCAATTATTTTTTCAACACTTCAGCCATTTTCTTTCCGATATCTGCCGGGCTGCTTACCACATGAATACCGCATTCAGCCATGATTTTCATTTTAGCAGCAGCGGTATCATCTGCTCCCCCAACGATAGCACCAGCATGTCCCATACGGCGACCAGGAGGGGCTGTTTGACCGGCGATAAAGCCAACAACCGGTTTTTTATTTCCATTTGATTTGATCCAGTTTGCCGCTTCTGCTTCCATACCGCCACCAATTTCACCAATCATAACGATGGCATCTGTATCGGTATCATTCATAAATAATTCAACAGCTTCTTTGGTCGTAGTACCAATGATCGGGTCACCACCTATTCCAACAGCAGTAGAAATGCCCAAACCTGCTTTGGCTACCTGGTCGGCAGCTTCATACGTAAGCGTACCTGATTTTGATACAATACCTATCCTGCCCGGAATGAAAACGAATCCCGGCATGATGCCAACTTTACATTCTCCGGCTGTTATAACGCCGGGGCAGTTAGGGCCTACCAGTCTTGTATTTTTCCCCTGCAGGTAATTTTTCACTTTTACCATGTCCTGTACAGGTATGCCTTCAGTAATACAGACAACGAGTTTGATACCTGCGTCTGCGGCTTCCATGATTGCATCCGCAGCGAAAGCCGGAGGCACAAAAATGATACTAACATCTGCTTTGGTCTCCTTTACGCAGTCTGCTACAGTATTGAAGACTGGCCTTTCCAAATGCCTGCTGCCACCTTTACCAGGGGTAACGCCACCAATAACATTGGTGCCGTATTCAATCATTTGTGTAGCGTGAAAAGTACCTTCAGTACCTGTAAAACCCTGTACGAGGATTTTAGAATCTTTATTGATAAGAATACTCATATTATGTTCTTAAAAGTTGGGCAAAAGTAAGGTATTGACGCTTTATAATAAAGAGGCATTATTCCCCCTGGTCAGGAGGGGCCAATGGCGCTGTGTCCTTATCAAGCATAAGGTCCATATTCCGGTGGTTGGGAATTTTACCTGTTTCTTCCAGCATCCGCATGTCTTTGGCATCCTGCAGGAATTCGGAAGCGAAAATAAATTCGTTTAGCAGCTGGTTTTTGCTGAATATGATATCTTTTTTAGAGCCTTCCCATTCTTTCCGGCCCTGGTACATGTATAAAATATAGTCACCTATTTCCATCACACTATTCATGTCATGGGTATTTACCACAGTAGTCATATTAAACTCTATGGTTATTTCTTTGATCAGTTTGTCAATTACCAGCGATGTTTGGGGATCCAGGCCTGAATTTGGTTCATCACAAAAAAGATATTTAGGATTAAGCACAATTGCTCTGGCAAGGGCAACTCTTTTTTTCATTCCGCCACTTAATTCAGCCGGAAATTTTTTATTTACGCCAGGGAGATTAACCCGGTTCAGCACTTCATTTACCCGATCGAGCTTTTGTTTATGTGTATTATGTGTAAACATGTTTAGCGGGAACATGATATTATCTTCCACATTCAGGCTGTCAAAAAGAGCAGATCCCTGGAAAAGCATGCCTATTTCTTTCCTGATCTCGGTTTTTTCTTCCCCTTTCATCGCTGTGAAATTATTCCCGCTGTATAAAACTTCACCACTGTCTGGTTCAAATAACCCTACGATGCATTTTTGTAATACTGTCTTTCCGCTGCCACTGGTTCCAATAATTAGGTTACACTGCCCGGCCTTCATCACAGTGCTTACATCTTCGATGACGACTTTTCCGTCAAAGCTCTTTTTTATGTTTTTTACTTCAATCATTCAACCGGTTAAAGGAGTAATGCTGATAAAATATAATCCGCAAACAAAATAAGTATACAACTTACCACAACAGCTTTTGTACTGGCCCTGCCAATCTCCAATGCACCCCCTTTTACATAATAACCATAAAAAGCCGGTATACTGGAGATAATGAAGGAGAATACATAAGCTTTGGTAAGGGCAAAAAATACATTATAGGGTACAAAGAATTCAAGGAGCCCTTTATCATAAATGTTCCCGGAAAGAATTCCGGACATGGTTCCGGCAAGCCTTCCCCCCCAGATGCCCAATGCCATTGCGATTACTACCAGCAAAGGGATCATTAATAAGGCGGCAGCAATTTTAGGCATTATTAAATAGGCTTTGGTATTTATGCCCATGATTTCGAGTGCATCTATCTGTTCACTTACCCGCATATTTCCCAACTCACTGGCAATCCGGCTACCCGCTACCCCTGCTAATACAATACATACAAGTGTAGGCGCAAATTCAAGAATTACGGTATCCCTTACAATTTGAGCAATGGTAGAGGGGGGGATCAGTGGGCTAACCAACTGGTAGGCAGTCTGGATTGTAGAAACGGCTCCAATGAATACAGAGATGATGGCTACAATGCCCAGTGAACCAAAACCGATCTCAGTACATTGATGAATAAACTCTTTCCAATACATCTTACCGTTTTCCGGTTTGGAAAACATTCCTTTTATCATCAAAAGGTAACGGCCTATGTCGTTGAAAATGGTCATTTGAGTTGCTAAGATACAGGATGAAAAGAGAAAAGCCAGTAGCGGGGCTATTGGCTTTTCGATTAAGTATTACTTTAACGGTAAGCTCCTGCATCTGCCGGTTTTTCCTTACGAAAGCGTTTCCACCAACGGGAACGTTTGACTATTTCATCCGTAGGGGTTTTGCTTTTGATCTGTGCATCTACCACAGCAATTAAAGCCATATTCAGGATGCTGCGAACCGAGCTCCCCAGTTGAAGAATATGTACCGGTTTTTTCAATCCCAACAGAATTGGTCCCACTGCATCCGCCGTCTCCAGTTCTTTCATCAGGTTGTAAGCTATATTGCCTGCTGCCAGGTTAGGAAAAATTAATGTGTTTACATCTTTATCCACCAACTCACAGAATGGATAGTTTTCTTTCATTAATTCTTTATTGAACGCCACATTTACCTGCATCTCGCCATCAACTATTAAGGAAGGCATTTTTGCTTTTACAATTTTTCTAGCTTCAGCAACTAATCTTGCTTCGGGTGAATTACTGCTGCCAAAAGTGGAGTAACTCAGCATGGCGATACGGGGAACAATATTGAAATAACGTACTTCCCTGGCTGCTAAAAGGGTTATTTCAGCCAGTTCTTCCGCCGTGGGGTTGAAGTTGACTGTAGTGTCTGCCAGGAAAAGGGGTCCTTTTTTGGTCAGCATCATGTACATGCCTGCGATCTTGCTAACACCTTCCTCGGTACCGATTATTTGCATAGCCGGGCGGATGGTATCAGGATAGTTCTTGGAAAGGCCGGAGATCATGGCATCTGCATCACCGCATTCCACCATCATACAACCATAGTAATTGCGGTCCTTCATTATTTTTTTTGCTTCATAGGCATTAAAACCTTTTCTTCCTCTTTTGGCAAAAAATATTTCTGCATACTGGTTCCTTTTATCCTCCATCGCATCACTTCTCGGATCAAAAATGGGCAAACCCTCAATGTCGATCCCGTTAGTATCAGCAATTGTTCTTATTTTATTTTCATCTCCCAGCAGGATAGGGTAGCCAATGCCTTCATCAAAGATGATTTGTGCTGATTTAAGAATTTTTACATTGTCAGCCTCCGCAAAAACAATTCGTTTTGGATCACGACGGGCTTTATTACCAATGGCCCTCATCACCTGGTTATCCAGTCCCAATCTTTTTTCCAGGTTATTTACATATTCGTCCCAGTTAGTAATCGGTTGCTGCGCTTCACCACTTTCCATGGCAGCCTTTGCAACTGCGGGTGCTACAGTGACCAACAATCTTGGGTCTAACGGTTTGGGAATAATATAATGTTCACCAAAACTGATATTGGTTTCATTGTAGGCCATATTCACAATGTCAGGAACAGGTGTTTTGGCCAATTCGGCCAATGCTTTTACAGCAGCCAGTTTCATGGCTTCATTGATATGTTTTGCACGAACATCAAGTGCACCGCGGAAAATGTAAGGGAAACCGAGTACATTATTTACCTGGTTGGGATAATCGCTGCGGCCGGTGGCCATTATGATATCCTTTCTGGCACCGGTAGCATCTTCCCAGCTTATTTCAGGATCAGGGTTGGCCATTGCAAAAACGATGGGATTTTTTGCCATGCTTTTGATCATGTCAGCATTTAACAAGCCCCCCTTACTTAACCCAATAAAAACATCCGCATCTTTCATACCCTCTGTAAGGGTTACATTTTTGCCTGTTGCTATAAATTCTTTTTTTAGTTCATCCAGGTCAGTACGGCTTTCATGAATAAGGCCCTTGCTATCAAAAACCCTGAAATTCTCTCTTTTTGCTCCCAAGGCAATATATAATTTCATACAGGCAACAGCTGCTGCGCCGGCACCACTTACTACAAATTTTGCTTTGTCAATTTTTTTCTTTTGCACTTCGCAGGCATTCAATAAGGCGGCAGCACTGATTATAGCGGTACCATGCTGGTCGTCATGCATTACCGGAATATTCATCTCCGCTTTTAATCTTTGTTCAATGTAGAAACATTCAGGTGCTTTAATATCTTCAAGGTTGATGCCTCCAAAAGTTGGTTCCAGGGCTTTTACAATCTGTACAAATTTTTCGGGATCTTTTTCATTGATCTCAATATCGAAAACATCAATGTCTGCAAATATTTTGAAAAGTACTCCTTTGCCTTCCATTACCGGCTTACCAGCTTCCGGGCCGATATCACCTAAACCTAACACCGCAGTTCCGTTACTGATGACTGCAACCAGGTTTCCTTTGGCCGTGTATTTGTAAACATCTTCAGGGTTAGCCGCTATTTCGAGACAGGGTGCAGCAACACCGGGTGAGTAAGCCAGAGAAAGGTCTCGTTGAGTTTTGGCTTCTTTGGTTGGTATTACTTCAATCTTTCCGGGTCTTCCTTTGGCGTGGTATTCAAGAGCCTGTTGTTTGCGTAGGTCGTTTTGCATAAATCTGTTTTAATTCTGATCATTCATCACATGATTTTCATACGGAAGTGCAAGGTACAAAATAAAAACCCGGTGAAATTTTAAAGAAAAGGTCCTTAATTAAAGAAGTTGTTTAAGTGTGGATACTACTACCCAGCCATGCCATCATTCCCATTCCAATTTCAATTGCATTTTCATCAATATTAAAGGTAGGAGTGTGAACCCCTGCTGTAATGCCTTTTGAAGCATTCATAGTACCCAGGCGATAAAAACAGGCCGGTATTTGTTGTGCATAATAGCCAAAATCTTCAGCACCCATCCGGAGTTCTGTTTCGCTTACGTTTTCTGTACCCATGTACATTGAAGCTTTTTTCATTGCATCAGCAGTAAGTTTTTCATTATTCATTACACAGGGATAACCAACATCGATGTGCAGATCAACTTCTCCTCCCATTGAATGCACAAGATCTCTTGTTAATTTACTCATGAGGGCATGTGATTTGAAACGCCATTCTTCATCCATGGCCCTGAATGTTCCCATCAACTTTACTTCATTGGGAATAACATTGGTGGTATTTCCTCCATTAAAAGAAGTAATGGAAAGAACGGATGGATTAAAAGGATTATTATTTCTACTGATCAACTGTTGTAAAGCAATGACCAGGTGAGAACTGATAAGGATCGGGTCTACTATCAGATGCGGAGAGGCGGCGTGGCCTCCTTTTCCTTTTATTGTAAAATATAATTCATCGGCACTGGCCATTACTTTTCCACCACGAAAACTCAACTGACCTGTTTCCAGGATGGTGTTTACATGCAAGGCAAGTATAGCCTGCGGTTTTGGGTTTTCCAGTACACCATCTTTTATCATCAGCGAAGCCCCACCGGGATTTTTTTCCTCTCCGGGTTGAAATATTAATTTTACTGTGCCTTCCCATTCGTCTTTCAATTCCTGCAGGATCTTTGCAGCACCCAGTAGGCAGGTGGTGTGCACATCATGTCCGCAGGCATGCATCACTCCTTCGTTCTTTGATTTGTAGGGGATATCATTTTCCTCTTTGATAGGGAGGGCATCCATATCAGCACGAAGTGCAATTATTCTTGATTCGGGATTTTTGCCTTTTATCAAACCGACAACACCCGTTGTTGCTTTTACTTCGAAAGGAATTCCAAATTCATTCAGTTTGTTTTGAACAAACTTTGAAGTTTCAAATTCCTGGTAACTTAATTCCGGATGTTCATGAAGATGATGACGGATCTCTATAAATTCAGGAAAATATTTTTTTGCGAGGGCTTTTATTTTTTCTTGCATACAGCAAAAATAAACAAACCATTCTGTGTAAGAATGGTTTGTCAGCTAAGTAGTTTTATTCTTTTACAGGATTGTTTCTTCTTCTCCCGGTCTGGCTGATTTTACTTCAATGATATCTTTCATAATAAAGACGCCTTTCGGGAAGTAAACATTCAGTCTTTTCTGGTAGGCTTCTGCTTCTTTCCGGTCTTTGAAGTTGCCGGCTTTCACTTTGTAATAAGGCGATTGGTGCCACAGGTAAGCTTTCAATTCAGGGAAGTAAGTATATACTTTTGTTTTGGCAGCCAACGCTTCATCCCGGTTATTGGTACTGATGATCATCAGGCGAAAACCTTTATCTGTTCTTCTTCCCGCCCGGCTGGTTTCTTCGTTGATCTGGGCCTGTTTTTTCACTAAGAGGTCAATACGGGGATCTTTATGAACCACAACAGAATTACTGTCTATAGGCTTTTTCCACGCTGTATCTTGTGCAAAACAGGCATTTGTTAACAAAAAGACGGCAATTGTAAGTAGGAATTTCATGTGTGGCATAAGGTGCAAATATCTTACCAAAATTAGTATCCTCCGCCTGCACCGGCAATATTCTCAACCGGGTGCCAGGTAGTTTTTATTTCCTGGGTATCCATTATGAAGTAAGGAGACTGGCCCTCAAAGGTGTACCAGTTTACTTTATCATAGAAAGTAATGCGTTTCAGATTCATAGCAGATTTTTCCCTTATCATTTTCTTTATCTCAGAATTGTTTTCACAATAAATGGTTGCATTTACATCCATATGATCAACGAACCAGGAAGCCAGTTCGGATGGTTTTCCTGTTAAAATATTGACAACACCACCCGGCAGATCAGAGGAATTAAGCACTTCCGCAAATGTAACGGCACAGAGGGGTTTTGTTTCTGATGCCAGTATGATACAAGTATTACCACCGGCAATTACAGGTGCAATCACGGATACCAAACCTAATAATCCATCTGCCTGCGGAGCGATGACAGATACAACTCCTGTTGGTTCCGGAACAGAAAAATTGAAATGGGAACTTGCTACAGGGTTTACAGCGCTGAATAGTTGTTGAAACTTATCACACCATCCGGCATAATAGATGAGCCGGTCAATAGACAGGTTAACTTCTTTTTCTGCTTTTGCTTTCGGGGAATCCTGTTGTACCAACTCATCAATAAATTGTGATTTCCTTCCTTCCAGCATTTCTGCCATGCGGTATAATATCTGGCTGCGGTTGAAAGCTGCACGGCCACTCCAGCCACCAAAGGCAGCTCTTGCAGCCACTACTGCATCCCTGAAATCCTTTCGGGAACTGAGGCAAACATTGGCCAGTTTCTTTCCTGCTGCATTGGTTGGGATATAGTAACGGCCCGATTCTGTTCTGGGGAATTGCCCGCCGATATAAATTTTATAGGTCTTCAGCACTTCCAGTCTTTTGGCGGAAGATTTTTTTTCTAATCCGTTCTCACTGATACTGAGCGAAGATTTTTTAATTGCTTTTTCCATATGATAGAACGCAGATTTTTATGATAGTTATGATTGTCGCTGGTTATCATAATTAATCTTATTAATCATAATAATCAGCGTTCTTGTATTTAAATAAGATTTACATAAGCAGAAAGGCCATGTAACCCGCCTTCCCTTCCAAATCCACTTTCTTTATAGCCGCCAAATGGTGATGTTGGATCAAACTTATTGAACGTATTTGCCCAAACCACACCAGCTCTCATTCTTTTTGTCATATTAAAGATCTTGGAGCCTTTATCAGTCCACACACCGGCACTTAGCCCATATGGTGAATTATTAGCTTTCTCAATTACTTCATCATCTGTTCGGAAGGTAAGGATGGCTAACACCGGTCCGAATATTTCTTCCTGGGCTATACGGTTACTTTGTGCAACATTGGTAAACAAAGTAGGACGGCAGAAAAATCCTTTGCCAGGCAGGCGGCAGCTGCTTTCATACATTTCAGCACCTTCTTTTTTACCAATACTGATGTATTTATGAATAATATCCAATTGTGACCTGGAATTGATGGCGCCAATGTCAGTATTCTTATCCAATGGATCACCAACAATCAATGACTCCAACCGGTCTTTTAATTTTCTGATGACTTCTTTGGCCACAGATTCCTGTACATATAATCTTGATCCGGCGCAGCAAACATGTCCCTGGTTAAAGAATATACCATTGATAACACCTTCTACTGCCTGGTCAATAGGCGCATCTTCAAATATGATATTGGCGGCTTTACCACCCAATTCCAGCGTTGCTTTTTTATTGGTTCCGGCAATGGCCCGTTGAATTATTTTTCCAACATCAGTGGAACCGGTAAAGGCAATTTTATTAACGTCAGGGTGATTAACGATAGCCGCACCTGTTGTTCCTGCACCCGCAATAATATTTACTACACCCGGTGGTAAATCAGCTTCCTGTATTATTTCCGCCAGTTTCATTGCGGTCAATGGCGTTGTTTCTGCCGGTTTCAAGACAACTGTATTTCCTGTTGCCAGGGCCGGTGCAATCTTCCATGCCGCCATCAATAATGGAAAGTTCCAGGGAATAATTTGCCCTGCTACGCCCAGTGGTTCAGTTTTCCTGTTGGGAAAAGCATATTCCAGTTTATCAGCCCAGCCGGCATAATAAAAGAAATGGTTGGCAGCGGTTGGTATATCAAAGTCACGACTTTCCTTAATGGGTTTGCCGCCATCAAGTGTTTCAATGATCGCCAGTTCCCTGGCTTTTTCCTGCATTATCCTGGCGATGCGGAAAATATATTTAGCCCTTTCTTTTGCCTGCATTTTCTTCCACACTTTTTCATACGCATTTCTTGCGGCCTTTACCGCTTTGTCCACATCTGCTGCATTCGCTTCTGCCACTTCGCTCAGCTTTTCTTCCGTTGCCGGATTTATGGTGTCAAAATATTTTTTGCTCTGTGGTTTTTGCCATTCCCCGTTAATATACAAGTCGTATTGTTTATTAATCGTTGCTGCGCTTTTGCTTTCGGGTGCAGGTGCATAGCTCCATGATGTATCAAATTTTAATTTGATCGTATTGCTTTTCCCTGATTTTTTCGGGACATGCTTTTTTGCAATTGCTTTTGCCATGTAAAAAATTAATTTATGTTATCAGCGACATTAACACGGATGAACTTCCGTTGCGTCGCACTCTTCATCGTTTTATTCGCTTATCATCAAAAAAAATCCCACAGGGTTCACTTACCGGGTATTTGTTACCTTTCTCTTGTTTTTTAATTTTATAACACAGTCAATCAAATAAGCTGAGAACAGAAAAAACTGAACCCACCTCATCCATCTTTTCTCCGGTACTTCCTCCCAAAATTTATAATATATCATGAGGGTTAAGTATGTGGATAGGACAATTATTTGAATCCATAATCCATATTTCCCCCAGATTTTTTTCAGCTTTAAATTTTTGCGCCTTTGTTTGCTGGCGTTTTTGTGAGAAAATCTAATCTACCGAAAAATAATTTGCACTCTGGTACAATCCTGTCTTCTCTTTCACAATCTGCATCAATACATCATTGGCGAGGCTGCTGGCACCAAAACGGAACCATTCATTATTCAGCCAGTCTTCACCCAGCACTTCTTTTACCATAACGAGATAATGCAAAGCCAGTTTGGATTTGGAAATTCCACCGGCTGGCTTCATTCCAATCATTTTACCTGTCTTATAATAAAAATCTCTAATCGCTTCCAGCATTACTAATGTAACCGGCATAGTGGCGGCAGGTTGTATTTTCCCGGTGGATGTTTTAATAAAGTCAGCCCCTGCAAGCATAGCGATATCACTGGCCCGGCGAACCTTGTCAAAAGTTCCGAGCTCGCCTGTTTCAAGGATCACTTTTAATCTTGCAGTACCACAGGCTTCTTTAATAGCCGCTATTTCATCAAATACAAAATTATATTCACCGGCATGGAATTTTCCGCGGCTGATAACCATATCCACTTCATCTGCTCCTTCATTTACCGCATACCTGGTATCTCTTATTTTAATGTCTCTCGGCGCTTGCCCGCTGGGGAAAGCAGTGGCTACAGAAGCTACTTTTATACCTGAATCAACCAAAGCTTTTTTCGCCACTCTCACCATCGACGGATATACACAAATCGCCGCCACAGTTGGAATATCCGTCACCGCATCATGCGGATGCATGGCTTTATAACAAAGCTGTTTCACTTTTCCGTCAGTGTCTTTTCCTTCCAGGGTGGTCAGGTCAATCATGTTCAGCACCAGCTTGAGCCCATTCATCTTGGATTCTTTCTTAATGCTTCGCTTGGTGAAGCGGGAAGCTCTTTCTTCCACACCTACCTGGTCAATCCGCGGTGAAAGGTTAAAGTCGGGGAGATTAATTCTATCCTTTGTTACCGGCATAATTCTGTTTTCTTGATTTCAAAAGTAAAACTATTTGCGGGGATTAAAACTGTGTAAATAATATGTACAGCCTGCTGAAAGGTAATATGATTTTCAGCGTCAAAAGGACTGTTTCTGCCGTTCATCCCAATAGAGGCAGATCAACAAGTTTTTTATGTAAAATCGTTTTTCGATAACTTTCACTAAAATCTATAAACTGTATGAGAAAACTGAAGAGACTGGCGGGGGCAGGATTATTATTACTGCTTGCCAATGTATCAATTTCCCAACCTACTTTTCCGGAGAATGGAGTGGCAGATCCAAGGCATGGTCATTTTGCCTTTACTAATGCCACCATTGTAAAAGATGCGGGTACAACCATTACAAATGCCACAATGGTTGTTAAAGATGGAAAAATTGTTGCGGTAGGAAGCGGTTTGAAAATTCCTGCAGGTGCCGTTGAAGTGGATTGTAAAGGGAAGTACATTTATCCTTCTTTTATTGATGTGTATGCTGATTATGGCATACCTCAGCCGCAACGTACAGGTGGGGGCGGCCAGTTCAATCCTTCACAACAACCACAATTAGAAACAGCTACTAAGGGCGCCTATGGTTGGAACCAGGCAATTAAAAGCGATGCGGAAGCATACAGGATGTTTGCTGTGGATGATGCAAAAGCAAAACCGCTTCGTGAAGCAGGTTTTGGAACTGTTCTTACCCATATAAAAGACGGCATTGCCCGTGGTACGGGTGCTGTTGTTTCCCTGGCCTCTGAAAAGGAGAACCTGGTTATAATTAAAGAAAGAGCTTCCGCTCATTATTCATTCAGCAAGGGAACATCCACACAAAGTTATCCCGGCTCGATGATGGGAATGATCGCCTTACTTCGTCAGACATATCTCGATGCTCAATGGTATAAAAATAAACCCGCTGCAGAGGGGCTTAACCTGAGTCTTAAGGCTTGGAATGAAACACAGGACCTGCCTCAAATATTTGAAGCCGGAGACAAGTGGAACAACCTGCGGGCCGACCGGATTGGCGATGAATTTGGTGTACAATATATCATTAAGGCCGGACAGAATGAATATCAGCGTATCAAAGAGATGAAAGGTACTAATGCTACTTTCATATTACCACTTAACTATCCACAGGCACAGGATGTGGAAGATCCCAACGATGCAAGATTTGTTTCGTTGCAAGATATGAAACACTGGGAAATGGCTCCTGCCAATGCAGCTGCTTTTGAAAAGGCAGGCATTCCTTTTTGTTTAACCACTGCTGATTTACGCAGTGTAAACCAGTTCTGGGCAAATCTTCGCAAAGCGATGGAATACGGATTGAGTGAAAATAAAGTTATGGAAGCGTTGACGAAAACGCCGGCGATCACTCTTGGTATATATGA
This sequence comes from Chitinophagaceae bacterium, assembly GCA_016719165.1. Taxonomy (GTDB): domain Bacteria; phylum Bacteroidota; class Bacteroidia; order Chitinophagales; family Chitinophagaceae; genus JJ008. Next base: position 101,355 of record JADKAJ010000001.1, read on the forward strand.
TAAAGTTGGAAGCCTTGAAGCTGGAAAACTTGGAAATTTCTTAATCGCCAACGGCCCCCTTTTTAATGAAAAAACAATCATTCTGCAAAACTGGGTGCAGGGAATTAAATACACAGTAAAAGAAGATGCAGCCAGTGTGGCCGGCACTTATTCTCTTACTGTTACTTCTCTTTCCGGCAAAGAAACATATACGCTGGATGTGAAGAATGCCAGTGCTGTAACGATGTTTGCAAAAGATACATTGAATTCCAAATTCAGTTTTGATGGTAAGTTGGTGAAGATCAGTTATGCCCCAATGACCCGTCGTCAGCGGCCTGTTATGAACCCCGGCCAGATGCCGGATTCAGTAAGGAGAACGGGCGGTGGTTTCCCAGGTAGAGGTGGGTCCGGAATGGAGCAGGCATTACCAGTTACTGCCACCCGGTTAAGTGGAGTAAGTAATGGAACAGAATGGAACGGAACCGGCACTGATTCATTGGGGAATCCATTGACATGGACTGCCAGCCTGGTTAAAGCAGCCGAGGCAAAAACCGACAGTGTAAAGAAGAAAGATGTGCCTGCTTTAGGAAAGATCGTTTATCCTTTCGAACCGTTCGGATGGGATGAAAGCCAGCAACCAAAACAGGAAAACATTCTTATCCGGAATGCAACTGTATGGACCAATGAAAAAGAAGGTGTATTACAGAATACAGATGTGCTGATAAAAAATGGCAAAATAGCAGCCGTTGGTAAAAATCTTACGGAAGCTACTGCCAGGGTAATTGACGGAACTGGCAAACATGTTACAGCAGGGATCATTGATGAGCATTCACATATTGCGGCTGCCTCGATCAATGAAGGCGGACAATCGGTAACATCTGAAGTAAGGATCGCCGACAATTTAAACCCGGATGATATAAATATTTATCGCCAGCTTAGTGGGGGTGTTACTACTTCACATATCCTTCATGGTTCAGCAAATGTGATTGGCGGGCAAACACAGCTTATCAAGCTGCGTTGGGGTGCAAACGACGATGACCTGAAGCTTAAAGGCTGGCCCGGCCAGATAAAATTTGCATTGGGTGAAAATGTAAAGCGTTCCAATTTTAGTATTCCGGGTGGTAACAACCGTTATCCTGATACCAGGATGGGAGTAGAGCAGGTGCTGATCGATGCCTTTACCAGGGCCAAAGATTACCAGCAAGACTGGAAAGAGTATAACACTGCAAAGGAAAAGCTGATCAAAGAAAAGAAATCAACCGCTTCTCTGTTAGCTCCACGCCGTGATCTTGAATTGGAAGCACTGGTTGAAATTTTAGAGAAAAAACGTTTCATTACCTGCCACTCTTATGTGCAAAGTGAGATCAACGGGGCTATGGAAGTAGCTAATAAAATGGGTTACACTGTTAATACGTTTACCCATATACTCGAGGGATATAAAGTAGCAGATAAAATGAAGAAGCATGGATCATTTGCTTCTACATTCTCCGACTGGTGGGCTTATAAAATGGAAGTGGAAGATGCTATTCCTTATAATGCTGCCATTATGCAAAAAGTCGGATTAACTGTTGCGATCAACAGCGATGATGCTGAAATGGCCCGTCGCCTTAACCACGAAGCGGCGAAAATTGTAAAGTATGGTGGAGTTACTGAAGAGGAAGCGCTGAAAATGGTAACATTGAATCCTGCCATAATGCTGCATGTAGATGATAAAGTGGGAAGCCTGAAAGTAGGTAAAGATGGTGATGTGGTGCTATGGAGTGACCATCCATTGAGCATCTATGCAAAATCATTATATACAATTGTTGACGGCACTATTTATTTTGACAGGCAGAAGGACGAACAACTGCAAAAAGAAATAGATATGGAAAGGCTCCGGCTGGTTAGAAAAATGAACGGAGAAAAAAGAAGTGGTGCTCCAACAATTCCAGCGCAACCAAGTTATCAGATCATGCATACCTGCAGCGATCATGGGCATAGTCATGGATTACTGGTTATTGATGCAGATGATATTACAAACGAATAAAAAAACAGCAATGCGAAAAATATTTATAGCTATTTCAGCTTTGTTCATGATAGCCGCCAATGCACAGGAAACGGTGCTTCCTGCGAAAGAGCAAAAAGGCCTGCTATTTATTAAAAATGCCACCATACATGTAGGCAACGGAAAAGTGATTGAGAACGGAACAATCAAAATAAAAGATGGAAAAATTGAAGAAGTTGGTGCTAACCTTCCCATTCCGATGGATGATGTGAAAGTGTTTGATATGAAAGGTAAGCATGTTTATCCGGGATTGATTCTGCCAACAAGTACTCTTGGTTTGGTAGAGATCAGTTCTGTCAGGGCTACACAGGATTCTAGAGAGATAGGAGACATGAATCCGAATGTAAGGGCCCTGGTAGCTTATAATACCGATTCAAAAGTTATCAATACACTTCGTTCCAATGGGGTTTTACTGGCCAATGTAGTACCGCAGGGAAGTTTTGTGGCAGGTTCGTCCTCTGTAGTTCAGCTGGATGCATGGAATTGGGAAGATGCCGCTTATAAAACTGATGCAGGAATACATGTTTATATGCCTTCTTTAATGCCCCGTCCCAGCTTTGGAAGATTTGGTGGCGGTGGTGGCGGAGGCCCCCAGGCACCACAGGTTGATCCGGTGAAAGAAGGACTGGAAAAAATTGAAGGATTGAAGTCATTCTTTAAAGAAGCAAAAGCTTATCATGCTGAAACAGCACATGAAGAAACCAACCTGAAATTTGAAGCAGTAAAAGGGTTGTTCAATAAGGGCCAGAAACTCTATGTGCATGCCAATACCGTAAAGCAAACATTAGTAGCATTGGATTTTGTGAAGGAGTTTGGTTTTGAGGTAGTGCTGGTAGGTGGAAGCGAAAGCTACCAGGTAGCAGATTTGCTTAAACAAAATAATGTATCTGTTATCTTGCAACAACCCCATAGTTTGCCAACAGGACAAGATGATGATGTGGATCAGCCTTATAAAACAGCAGCAGCTTTGCAAAAAGCAGGTGTGTTATTTGCTATTTCTGACGATGATCCCCAGACCCGTGGCCGTAACCTTCCTTTCAATGCAGGTACTGCAGCAGCTTATGGATTATCCAAAGAGGAGGCATTGGCAGCCATTTCTTTGAATGCTGCAAAAATTATGGGAGTGGCTGATAAAACTGGAAGTATCGAAGTGGGTAAGGATGCCAATATTGTAGTTAGTGAGGGTGATCTGTTAGACATGCGTACCAGTAATGTGACGGATGCATTTATCCAGGGCAGAAAAATAGACCTTACTGATAAACACAAATTGCTGAATGAAAAGTATGAGCAAAAATATGAGCTGAAAACAAAGAAGGGCTTTTAATCTTATTAAACAGATTTTATATTTTCGGGCACCGGATAAGGTGCCCGATTTTTTTTAATGATCTTCTTCGTGATTGTTATGATTATCATCTTCGATCAGCATGCCGCAATGGGGGCATTTATTTTCTTTTTGTTTTCGTGTTTTCCTGAATTCTTCCAAAAAGCCTGCTGTAATAATACCTGCCGGTAAGGCAAAAAATGCTACCCCGGTAAGCATAATGATCCCTGCCATTATTTTTCCCGCCGTCGTCATCGGGTACATATCTCCATAGCCGGTTGTCGTCAATGTAACAACAGCCCACCAGATGGTAGCGGGGATACTGATGAATTTTTCCTTGTTCTCGGGATGCAGATGCTCTGAAAAATAAATAGCGCTGGAGGCAATGATGATCAGGAAGATGACCAGTATAAGACTTAATGCCAGCTCATTTATTCTTTTTTTGAAAACATTTGTGATCATGTGTGCTGATTTCATGTAGGCTGTTAGCCGGAACAGCCGAAAGAACCTGAGAAGGCGTAACATCCGCAGTACTCTTAAATCAAATCCTATGATCGCATGCAGGTAAAAGGGTAAAATAGCCATCAAGTCAATTAAAGCACCCGGTGACAACATATACTTCAGTCGTCCCCATATACTATGTTTATACTTTTCTTCCTGATTACTGCTCCATACCCGCAGGACATATTCTAACGTAAATATGATTACGGAAATAAGGTCGAAATAGCGAAAGAATTGCTGTTCATTATAGTCATCATGAAAGGAAGGTATTGTTTCAATCATTACCGCTATTACATTCAGGATAATAAGTGTGATGATAAATACATTAATGATCTTATCCCAATGCTTATCACCTACAATTTCAGGATGCAGTAATCCATGCACTTTCTTTTTTGTAACCTTGTACATCCAACAGCAGTTTTGATCCTTCTAAAGATAAAATAAAATCCCCCGGTTAATTCAACCGGGGGATTTTTATTAATGAATTAAAATATTGTCAGACCTGAGATTGGGATTATGCTTCTTTCCCATGACATTGCTTGTACTTTTTGCCACTTCCGCAAGGGCAGGGGTCATTGCGTCCGACTTTTGGTCCGACTTTTATCGGCTCATGTTTTACAACAGGTTCTCCGCCACCACCGGGTTCAAATTTATCCCTTTCATTAGCAGCATAATCCTGTCCAGCATTATCAACATCGTCTTTATTGGCTCTCATCCTGCTCATGTCTGTCTTTTGCTGACGTCCTTCTTTCAACTGCGCATTTTCCTCCTGGATAGGAATAGAAGAATGACAAAGGAATGAAACAATATCCTTGTTCACATCAGCATTCATGTTCCTGAACTGGTTATACGCTTCCATCTTATAAATAACCAACGGGTCTTTCTGCTCCAGGTAAGCAGTCTGCACACTTTGTTTCAGGTCATCCATGGCTCGCAGGTGTTCTTTCCAAGAGTCATCGATCACTGCCAGGGTAATGGTTTTTTCCAAAGAATTAGTCAGTTCAACACCGGCTGTGCTGAGTGTCTTATCCAGATTGGTTAACACATTCAGGCCTTTACGACCATCTGTGAAGGGGACCACTACATTTTCAATATGACTGCCTTGTGTCAGCCTGATATTTTTGAAGACAGGGATCGCCTGCTTCTGAATCTCTTCTTTGTGGCGATTATATCTTTCTGTAGACTCATTATAAAGCTGATCGGTCAGTTTATTTATATCTCCTTTTTTGAATTCGTCTTCTGTAATTTTTGTATCCAGTCCAAAGTTGACAATACAAGCCAGTCTGAAACCTTCAAAATCTTCCTGTTCACGGAAAGAGCTTACCAGGCCTTCCACAAGCGCCGAGAATGAAGTGTCAATATCCAATGCAAGCCTTTCACCAAAGAGGGCATGATTACGTCTTTTATAAACAGCATTACGTTGCATGTTCATTACGTCATCATATTCCAACAATCGTTTACGGATTCCAAAGTTGTTTTCTTCCACTTTCTTTTGTGCCCGTTGGATGCTGTTACTGATCATGCTATGCTGTATCACATCTCCTTCTTTGTAGCCCAGCTTATCCATGAGTGAGGCGATACGTTCACTGCCGAACATACGCATCAGGTCATCTTCGAGCGATACATAGAACTGAGTAGAACCCGGATCACCCTGGCGGCCGGCACGGCCACGCAACTGTCTGTCTACACGACGGCTTTCATGTCTTTCTGTACCAATAATGGCCAGCCCTCCGGCTTCTTTCACACCGGGACCGAGTTTGATGTCCGTACCACGACCTGCCATGTTTGTCGCAATCGTAACAGCACCGGCTAATCCAGCTTCAGCAACAACCTGTGCTTCCCTGGCATGTTGTTTTGCGTTCAAAACATTATGGGGAATTTTCTTTTGCTGTAACATTCTTCCGAGCAGTTCACTTACTTCCACTGAAGTAGTTCCCACCAAACAAGGCCGGCCCGCATTACGTAAAGCTTCTATCTCGTCAATAACCGCTTTATATTTTTCTCTTTTAGTTTTATAAACCAGGTCCTGTTTATCATCCCTGATCATTTTGAGATTGGTAGGAACATTAACCACATCTAATTTATAAATACTCCATAATTCTGCTGCTTCTGTTTCTGCTGTACCGGTCATGCCGGCCAGCTTATGGTACATACGGAAATAATTTTGTAAAGTAATAGTGGCATAGGTTTGTGTAGCAGCTTCAATCTTTACATTTTCCTTTGCTTCCAATGCCTGGTGCAAACCATCGCTGTAGCGCCGGCCTTCCATGATACGGCCGGTTTGTTCATCCACAATCTTGATTGCTCCGTCTATTATTACATATTCCACATCTTTATCAAAAAGTGTATATGCTTTTAGTAATTGCTGTACAGTGTGGATACGATCAGCTTTTTGAGCATAGTCATTCAGCACTGATTCTTTGATTTGTAATTTCTCTTCCGCCGTTACAGCACTTTTTTCTACCTCGGCCAGTTTAACGCCGATATCAGGTAATACAAAGAATTCAGGATCTTCCCCGGTTTTTGTGATCAGGGTGAGACCTTTATCTGTTAGCTCTACCGAATTATTCTTCTCATCTATCTGAAAAAGCAGTTCTTCATCAACAATATGCATATTCCGCATCTGATCCTGCAGGTAATAATTTTCTGCTTTCTGCATTTTTACCCTGATTCCCGGTTCGCTCAAATACTTAATCACGGGACCGTATTTCGGTAAACCACGATGTGCCCTGAACAGGTAAAGCCCGCCACCTTTCGGATCATCATCACCTTCGGCAATACGTTTCTTTGCTTCATTCAGGCAGTGACGTACGATCTTTTCCTGTTCCTGCACCAGCTGCTGAATTCTTGGTTTATGAATATGGAATTGCTGATCATCCCCTTTTGGCACCGGGCCAGAAATGATCAACGGCGTTCTTGCATCGTCAATCAATACGGAGTCCACCTCATCCACCATAGCATAATGATGTTTACGCTGAACCATTTCCTCCGGCGTATGCACCATGTTATCCCTGAGATAATCGAAACCAAATTCATTATTAGTGCCATAAGTAATATCAGACAGGTATGCTTTTCTTCTTTCCTCGCTGTTGGGCTGATGTTTATCAATACAATCAACTGTGATACCCAGCCATTCGAAGATGGTCCCGTTCCATTCCTGGTCACGACGGGCCAGGTAATCATTTACCGTTACAATGTGAACACCTTCACCCGGTAATGCATTAAGATAAGCTGGCAGGGTAGAAACAAGGGTTTTGCCCTCACCGGTAGCCATTTCAGATATCTTTCCCTGGTGCAATACAATTCCACCAATCAACTGAACATCATAGTGAACCATGTTCCAGGTAACCTGTCCGCCTGCAGCTGTCCAGCTGTTTTTAAATATTGATTTATCGCCATCAATAGTGATATAATCCTTTACAACACTCAAATCCCTGTCCAGCTGCGTGGCAGTCGCAATGATTTCTGTATTTTCTTTAAAACGGCGGGCTGTCTCTTTTACTACGGCAAAAGCCTCCGGAAGGATTTCTTCCAGTACTTCTTCAATTTTTTTATCCCGGTCTTTTTTCAACTTATCTACTTCCTGGTAAATAGCATCTTTACCCAACAGGTCATTGTAAGGAAGTTCTTCAGCGGCTATATTTTTTGCGGTTATCTCTGCATCGATTGCTGCCAGGAATTCTTTGATACGCTGACGAAATTCCTGCGTTTTATTGCGGAGCTGATCATTACTTAGTGATTGATAAGAAGAAAAAAAGTGGTTGATTTTGGCAACATAAGGTTCAATCTTCTTTACATCTTTTTCAGACTTGCTGCCGCCAAAAATTTTTGAAATGAAACCAAGCATGGCTATTTTGATTAGTTATTATGTAATAAGGTATCAGGATGTCAAAAACGGTGCTGAAAAAAATATAAGCCATTTTGACAGCGATTGCCCCGGTTTAAAGGGGCCGGCAAAGATAAGCCTTAGTTTGGAGTTTGTTTACAGCTGTTTTATGAATACTGTCAACCATTTAAGGGTCTGAAAAAGAAACCCTCATTAACAGATATTATTCATTCGTTAATGTATCTTGGTGGGCTAAAAATTCTTCAAATTTATCCGATGAAAAGGCTGTACATTTTGCTTTCTATAATATTCATTTTTCTTCTCAGCTCATGCGCCAGTAAAGATGAAAAAGCTGTGCAAAATTCGGCGGTGGAGAATATTTACTTTGATTACCAGGTGCTGGCAGAAGAAGGAGATGATAACCTGACAGTATTGATCAGGTTCAGAGAAGGTGAAGAGGGTGAAGCTATTTCGCTTTCGGGAATTTCATCCGTTTCGCTGGACGGGGAAATACTGACTGCTGATAGTTCAAAGCGAACGGGAGCTTTTTATGAAACACATAAGCCAATAGCAAACTTTGCTGGTAACCATACTATCCTGTTCAAAGATGATGAGGGAAATGAGTACAAAGAAGATTTTCTATTTCAACCATTGGTGCTAACCAATTATATACCAGATACAATTAAAAGAAGTGATCTTTTATTTGAGTTGGAAGGGCTTGAACCGGAGGATTATGTGAGAGTTCTGGCGACTGATACCCTCTTTACAAGCAAGGGTATCAACCGGCTCGATACTGTGAATAATGGCAAATTAATCCTCTCATTGGATGATCTGGGAATGTTGGTAAACGGCCCTATTCAGCTGGAGCTTATCAGGGAGTATGAGAACAAGGTAAAAAATGGTACAGAAGCGGGGGGTAAAATAGCTATTAATTACAGGCTCAGGAGAGAGTTTTTTTTAAAAGACTGAGCTGATCCAGAGAGATTTACACAACTAAATAACAACAGCGTTACCCGGGGCAGGAATATTTTAATATAGCGATGGAATTTAAGCCCTCAGACCATACCTTTGCGGCCAATTTAAGCAAGATTTATGGCAGGTCAGTTAAAAGAGGTTAGAAACCGCATCAAATCAGTTCAAAGTACACAGCAGATCACCAAAGCTATGAAAATGGTGAGTGCTGCAAAACTGCGCCGTGCACAGGATGCTATTATTCAAATGCGTCCATATGCACAAAAGTTGCAGGAGATGCTCAGCAATATTGTAAGTAACAGTGAGGCAGGATCGGGTATGTCGCTGGCAGCGGAACGTCCGGTAGAAAAAGTTTTGCTGATTGTGATTACCAGTGACCGTGGCCTGGCTGGAGCTTTTAATGCCAATATCATAAAACTGGCAAAGGCTACTATCGTTGAGAAATATGCTGATCAGAACAAGAAAGGAAATGTAACAGTATGGAATATTGGTAAAAAAGGATACGAGAATTTTATAAAAGGGAACTATAAGGCAGATGCTACTTTCAAAGATATTTTTCTGAATCTTACTTTTGAAAATGTTCAGAAAGCTGCTAAAGCCGCGATGAAGGCATTTGAAGAAAAGGAATTTGATGTGGTGGAAATCGTATACAGCCAGTTTAAAAATGCAGCAACACAACGCTTTGAGGTGGAAAGATATTTGCCAATCCCGAAAGTGGAGAAAAAGGCCGGGGCTGTTAAAGCCGATTTTATTTACGATCCTTCCAAAGAGCAATTGATTGCTGAGCTGATGCCAAAGATCCTCAATACACAATTATATAAAGCAGTACTGGATTCCAATGCATCAGAGCATGGTGCCAGGATGACGGCAATGGATAAAGCCAGCGAAAATGCCAACGAAATGCTCAGGGCTTTGAAGATTTCATATAACCGTGCAAGACAAGCTGCTATTACAACAGAGTTGACGGAGATTGTAAGCGGTGCTGCTGCGTTGCAGGGCTAAAATGTGAGAAACTAATTTTTGAATTGTTAACTTTTTCATGAAGCTTGCGGCTATTGTTGCAAGCTTTTTAATTTCGAACAGATATGGAGATTACGAATCTGATACCACATATTGAAGCATTGATTTTTGCCAGTGATAAGCCATTGACAACCCTGGAAATAACTGAACTGGTGAATAATGCCTTTGGCTTCATGGAAGATAAAATTTCACTAGACCAGGTAGAAGCTGCCATTGAAGGGATCACAGAAAAATATGCTTCTGAATTTTATCCTTTTGAAATGAAGCAAAGCGGAGGTGGCTGGCAATTTCTGACTAAAAAGGAATTCCATAAAACAATTGCACAGATCAATGGTGATAAATTTCTGAAACGCCTTTCAGCCGCATCGCTGGAAACGCTGGCTATTATCGCTTACAAGCAACCGGTCACAAAAGGCGAGATTGAGGCTATCCGGGGTGTAAGTTCTGATTATGCCGTACAGAAATTACTGGAAAAAGAGTTAATTATCATTACAGGCCGGAATGAAAAATTACCCGGTCATCCATTGGTATATGCCACATCCAAAAACTTTATGGATTACTTCGGTATTAATTCAGCTGATGATTTGCCAAAGATCAAGGAAGTACTGGCCGAGCAATTAGTAGAACCCACCGTTATTAAGGATTTGAATGAGGATGGAGAAACGGAAGTGAAGTCAGACGAGATTGAAGGAACTGATGAGGTGGAAGCATTAGCCGTTACTGAAGGAGGTGAGCTGATCATCAATAAAGAGCAGGGTGAAGGGGAGGAGAATTAATTAAGGATTTGAATAATATTTATATAGGAAAGTGGTTCAGCGTTAACTGAACCACTTCTTTTTTATCTTCGCCAACCTATGTCACAGCAACTTTCTCACGAACAACTGGTAGTACTGGCTCATCAATTTGGTACACCTTTGTATGTCTATCATGCCGAAAAGATCAAAGAGCAGTATGATAAATTGCTGACCTCTTTTAAAGGTGTTGATGTACGTTTTTTCTATGCTGCAAAAGCACTTACTAATATCAATATACTCCGTTATTTAAAAAGTACAGGTTGTAATATCGACTGCAGTTCTATTAATGAAGCAAAGCTGGCAGTTATTGCAGGTTTTGCGCCATCTGATATTCTGTACACTTCCAATAATATTGCATTCGAAGAAATAGAAGAAGCGCAACGGATGGGTATTCATATTAATATTGATAGCATTTCTAACCTGAGAAAGTTTGGTCAGAAATTCGGGCATAGTTATCCTGTCGGTATACGGCTACGGCCTAATATTATGGCCGGAGGAAATCTTAAAATATCGACAGGCCATGCCGATAGTAAATTTGGTGTGCCGCTGGAGGATATCGAAGAAGTATTACAGGTGATAAAGGAAACAGGCCTGTTTATCCGCACCTTGCACATACATACAGGCAGTGAGATAAAAGATGTGGAAGTATTTGCAAAAGGGATTGAAGTGCTGTTTGAAATGGTTAAGTATTTTCCGGAGTTAGCGATTATTGACCTGGGAGGTGGATTTAAAGTGCCTTATAAACCGGGTGATGAAGGAACCGACATTGAGTTATTAGGGAAAAAAGTAAAAGAAGAATTTGAGTGGTTTGAAAAAAAATACAACCGCCATCTCCAGGTTTGGTTTGAACCCGGAAAGTATTTAGTAAGTGAAGCAGGATATTTTATCACGAAGGTGAATGTGCTGAAACCCGCCGGTAATGCAGTTTTTGCCGGGGTGGATACAGGGCTTAATCATTTTATCCGCCCTATGTTTTATGGGGCTTATCACGAAATTGAAAATATTTCAAATCCTTCAGGTGATAAAAGGAGTTATAATGTAGTTGGAAATATTTGTGAAACAGACACATTTGCCGAGAACCGCTCTTTACCTGAAATAAGGGAAGATGATTATCTAGTCTTCCTCAATGCCGGTGCCTATTGCTTTGAAATGTCCTCTCACTATAATTCAAGGTTCAAACCGGCAGAGGTGATGGTAAAAGACGGAAAGCCCATTCTTATACGTAAGAGAGATGACCTGGAAGACCTGCTAAAAGGCCAGCCTGAGATCATTTTCTGACTCCCGGATTCTCTACTGAAGAGCTTTTACAATTATTATTGTTGTTGTTTTGGAGGTAACTGGTAATGTTCCAAATGAAGTTTCAGTGCTGCCGTTTGAATCGGTAGTAATTGTTTTTTCCCTGATAATTCCGGTTACCCTGTCAAGAGTGATCTTGCCGGCAGATTTATTTTTCATGCTGGTGATAGTCTCATTACCCATCATTTCTGCTTTGGTAACAGTATTGGAGTTAGTGACGTAATCCACTATGATGGTAGAATCGGTAATCGCTGTAATAGAATAAGCTGATTCAAATTTCTCTGCAGGTGTTTCTCCGGATTGAGTCCATGCATCACCCAAATTTAGTCCTCCATCTTTTTCCGGGATTACATTAAAAAAACTGGCTTTGCCTTTGCCGGGCGGCTGTACCACATCAACTACTTCTTTCATCATATTCGTAATAACAGCCATCCTGCTGTCATTTGCTGAAGCCGTAAAACTTTCAGGCATTACCATGAGTACTTTACCAAATGGGTCGATGATCATATCATATTTTTTCTCCAGCATTTCTTTGATAGGTTTACCAAACTGCCCATTCATATCCTTGGGTTTATCCGAATCAAAGGATTGCTTTTGCCCCATGCCGTCAAAGGAAAAAGTTATTCTGTTAACAGTATGATTAAGAGTGTGGTTATCATCTGTTGTATTGGTTACTTTGTAGGTATGAATACCACTGGCATCAACATTAAAATCGATAGACTGACCCATTGCCTGCTGGGCAACTGTAGTTTTTGTCTGTAAATTAATTTCAAAAACTTGTCCCTGTTGAAACTTTAATCGTCCATCAGCCATTTGCGCAAAGACAGTACCGGAAGTGATCAGTATTACTGAAATAAACACACTAATTCTAAACATAGGAAGGGTATATTTTTTTAAAATGATTATCCAACAAATTTGACGATTCTTCGCCATATTCGTTGCACTGCGCTGGAAAAATAAATGTTATTACAGGCTTGCTTGGTACAACGTATTTTATCTTAACTTTCTATTTTAAAAGACAATTTAATTTAAAAACTATTCACTATGCCTATAAGAATGACGGATGACCCTGTAGATCCTAATCAGCGGGATGATGATGGAGGTGGTGGAAACCGGCCGAATTTTCCCGGTGGTGGCGGGGGTGGCCTGATGTCGCTGTTACCAATGTTGTTAGGCCTGTTTAAAGGGAAAGGAATTATAATCCTATTAGTTCTGGCTGCCGGCGCTTATTTTTTATTAGGAAAGGGAGGCGGTTGTAATGTAGCCCAGGTAGCACAGCAACTATTTTCAAAAAGCGGGTATAATTTTGATCCAGCTGAGTTTAATAAGGCTTCAGTATACGAAGGATTAGAGGATGATGCGGGAAAGAATCCTTTACCGGAGGCAGTATCGCTGTTGCGGTTTGCTCCGGAAAGGTCCAACCAGGGTGAACAGGGTAGTTGTGTGGCCTGGAGTTGTGCGTACGGTGCTCAAACCATTTTAACAGCGGCGGCAACAGGAGCAGATCCTAATACTATTCGATTTAGCCCGGCTTATTTATACAACCAGATTAAACTGGAGGGTTGCCAGGGTTCTTATCTGCAACGGGCAATGGAAGCTATGCAAACCAATGGAGGTGTGCCACTGAGCCAGTTCCCTTATACTGACCAGGATTGCAACAGGGTTCCCGATGAATCAGCAAAGCAAGCCGGAAGGCAGAATGTGATTCACGGCTTTACCCGTATCACCAATGGTGATAATATCAATGAGATCAGTGTCAGAGGCATCAAAGAACACCTGAACAAAAATGCGCCGGTAGCGATTGGAATGATGGTAGGCCAAAGTTTTATGCAAAACATGATGGGGCAGGAACTGTGGGAACCCAGTGGTATGGACGCTTCGCAAATGGGAATGGGTGGCCATGCGATGACAGTTATTGGGTATGATGACAGGAAATTTGGTGGTGCTTTCCAGATCATGAACAGCTGGGGACCTGAATGGGGCAACAATGGCGTAGCCTGGGTGAGATATGGCGATTTTAAAACCTATGTGAGAGAAGCTTATGGTATCGACCCATTACCCAAAAGAAGTAATGTGGCCAATATTCCGCTGGAGTGCAACATTGGACTGGTGAGAAATGAGGATAAGCAAAATATTGCACTTCGGTTGGCCGGTAATAATTTATTTGAAACGGTGACACCGATCAGAGTCGGCACCCGTTTCAAAATGTCAATTGAGAATGCCACAGAGTGTTATATCTATGTGTTTGGCCAGGAAGTTGATGGTTCCAGTTTTGTTTTATTTCCTTACCTGAAAACCGGTGAAACAGTTTCTAAGCACTCCCCTTATTGCGGAATTACCGGTTATCGTTTATTCCCAAAAGCGCAGTCGCTGGAAGCGGATAGTATCGGTACAAAAGATTATATAGCAATAGTGGTGAGTAAAGATGAACTGGATTATAACCGTATCAACCAGGCCATCAGCCAGAGTCGCCAATCTACCTATGCAGGAAAAGTAAATGAAGCATTACAAAGTATATTGATCCGTACTGCGAGATTCAATAGCACTAATGATGGCAGGATTTATTTCAAAGTAGATGCAAATGATAATAAGGCGGTAGCAGCTATTGTGGCATTTGATAAAAGATAATCCTGGTTAGATGAATACTAATGCACCTGAGTTTATAAAAATGATGAAACATCCTGTTAAGTTCAGGATGTTTCTGTTTTTCAAATTGCCGGCAGCCTTTTTTGCAGGTGTAAGAATAAGGGAGGTAGATGAAAAGAAATGTGTAGTGACAGTACCCTATAAGTGGCTGTCACAAAATCCTTTCCGTTCCACTTACTTTGCCTGCCTGAGTATGGCCGCTGAATTGAGTACTGGGGCATTAGCTATGACACAATTATACAAAAGCGATCCGCCTGTTTCTATGCTGGTCGTAAAAGTAGAGTCGGAGTATTTTAAAAAAGCAACTGATAAATCAAGTTTTTTTTGTGAAGATGGTGAGCTATTTCAAAAAGCAATTGAAGAAACCATCGCAACCGGAGAGCCAAGAACAGTTAAAGCAAAATCAATTGGAACGAATAAGGCAGGTGAGAAAGTAGCGGAATTTTATATTACCTGGTCCTTTAAATCAAAATTCAAGAAGTAAAAATATTTTCTAACTTATTTAAAATCTCCCGGGAAGAACGAACAGGTTCTCTCATCAGGGGCGGAGGAGTAAAAATGAAAATTGCATTTCACGGCGCTGCCAGAACTGTTACGGGTTCAAAACATTTACTGACTTTAAAAAGTGGTAAAAAGATATTATTGGATTGTGGTATGTTCCAGGGATTAGGGAGAGAAACAGATGTACTGAACCGTAGTTTTGGTTTTGATCCCCTGGAAGTGGATATGATGATACTTTCCCATGCTCATATTGACCATAGCGGGCTGATACCCCGGCTGGTGAAGGAAGGCTTTAAAGGAAAAATATTCTGCACTCATGGTACCCGGGAATTGGTAACAGTGTTACTGGAAGATTCGGCAGAGATACAGGAAGATGATGTAAAATATATTAATAAGCGAAGAGCCGCTTCGGGTCAGGCTTATCTGCAACCACTATACACCGTTGAGGATGCACTGAATGCAACAAAATATTTTGAAGAAGCAGATTATGGCCAATGGTTCGATGTCATGGAGGGGGTACAGGCAATGTTTACCGATGCAGGCCATATCATAGGAAGTACCTGTGTGCACCTGAAAATAAATGAACATGGAAAAGAGACCCGGATAACGTTCAGTGGTGATATAGGGCGATACCGGGATGCCATTCTTAAATCACCGGATACTTTCCCGCAGGCTGACTACATAATTATGGAATCAACCTATGGCAACAGCCTGCATGATACCCATGTTACAACCCCGGATATGTTGTTGCACTGGATTGAAAAAGCCTGCTTGCAGAAAAAAGGGAAACTCATCATGCCGGCATTCAGCGTAGGCCGTACCCAGGAAATATTGTATTCCCTGAATCAGCTGGAAATCGAAAACCGCTTGCCGGATCTTGACTATTATGTGGATAGTCCGCTGAGCATCCAGGCAACAGAGATTGTAAAAAATTACCCCAATTATTTTAATAAGACTATTCAGAAGATAATGCAGTCAGACAAGGACCCATTCTCTTTTAAAGGATTGCGATATGTTAAAACGGTGGAGCAATCCAAATTGCTGAATTTTCAGAATGGCCCTATGGTTATCATTTCTGCCAGCGGGATGGGTGATGCCGGCCGGGTAAAACATCATATCAGTAATAATATTGAAAACAGCCACAATACAATCCTGTTTACAGGATATTGTGAGCCTCGTTCATTAGGGGGCAGATTACTTTCCGGAGATAAAGATGTAAGTATTTTCGGTGTCATGCATGAAGTGCATGCTGAGATCAGTTCTATCCGGAGTATGAGTGCTCATGGAGATTATGAGGATATGAGCCAGTGGCTGGCTTGCCAGGACCCTAAAAAGGTTAAAAAAATATTTTTAGTACATGGGGAGTATGAGGTGCAGCAGGATTTTCAAAACAGGCTTATCCGGAAGGGGTTTACGGATGTAGAGATACCGGCACCTCATTATGAAATAGGGCTAACCTGACAAGATGTATATTCTAAATTTATTACTGCTTTTCCATGCTGGAGATATAAATGCAGGCAGAAAATCCGATCAAATTTCATTTCTCCCATTTAGGCAAAATAGCTATTTTTGCCGCCCGTTGCCGGGGTAGCTCAGCTGGTTAGAGCATCGGATTCATAACCCGAAGGTCGGCAGTTCAAGTCTGCTCTCCGGTACTTTGTAAAAAGCCTGAAACTCATTGTTTTGGGCTTTTTCGCTTAAGCAGCATGACCACGCCAGTTGTTTCAATTTTAATTATTGATTTGAAGTTTTACCATTGCATCAATTGCCTGGTATATGCCGTTAATTCTTTCGCCATAGCTGCATGTTCCCCTGCATTGGGGTGGGCATCGCAGCCATTGTTGTAACGCCGGCTGAAAAAATAGCTTTCAATTTTTTTTTCACCACTTGCCTTTATCGCTGTTGTAACGACATTGATATATTTTTTCAAAGCACTGTCCAGTGGCTGATCAGCCATCGGGCTCGTCAATAATATAATGGTGGCTTTCGGGTAATAATTCCTGAGCCGGTTTACGAATTGAATATAGGCAGCACAGAAGGCCGCTGAGTCCTGAATGCCATCATTTTGCCCGAGGCAAATGGTTACCACATCTGGCTGATATCTTTTGAAATTCCAGGTAAGATTGTTTTCGGCCATATTTATTTTATCAAAAACTTGCGGCATAGCCGTGGTTTTATTACAGCAACTTTGAATAAGACCAATACCGGAAACAGAGGAAAGGTGCCACTGGGCATTCAATGCTCTGGCTGATAGCGGTCCATAAGCCAAATATGCATTATGCTGGTCATACCATTCTTTTGTTTTACAAGGAATTTCTGAATCATCATTGCCCATCCCGCAGGTAATGGAGTTGCCGATAAACTCCATTTTTCTTTTAGGTTTTTTGGGAGGGGACAATAATTTGTTGCAGGTAAAACCAATCAATTCGAGATAACCTATTTCTGCTTCAGTGTTCTTGCATATAATAATGGTGTGCTCTCCTTTTGGTAACCCGCTGGCCAGTACAACTTTATTTTTACGGCCTTTTGTCTGAATGCGATAGGCCGGCTGATCATTAACAATCACCTGTAAATAATTGTGCGATTTGCCCCATTTTTCTTCATCCGTTATTTCCATCACACAGTAAGTGCCGCTAAAACGGATGGTGATATATGAGCCTGGTGCCCAGAATCTGGGTTTAACAGGATTGGAGAAATCAATCCTCCCTGTATATTGTATGCGAGAATGGTCAGCCCGGTAAAAGGTACTGTCGTCATCTTTGCGGGCAAAAGAATGAATGCTGTTGAGCAATAGTAAACAAATATATAGTGATTTCATCCCGGTGTTGTAAAAATGGTATAAAATGGAATTTGACTTAATTTATTTCAGCAGATAAGGTTCAATGGCGGGTTGCCATATTTGATAGCCTTTTTTATTCATGTGGAGTTTATCTGACAAGAAGATGTCTTCCATAATCTTTCCTTCTTTTGTAAACATTTTATGATACACATCTACAAAAGAGGTTTTTCTATTTTTCTTCACAAATTTTTTGATAAGATTGTTTCCTCTGCTCATTTCCGGTAAATATTTTTCACGGCTGGGGCTTGGTTTCATAGACACATATAATATGGGAACTTTAGGCAGCCTGCTACGGATAAGAGAATGCAATGTTTTGAACCGATGAAAAACAGTATCGCCGGTGATTTTGTGTGAGGCAGCCAGGTCATTTTCTCCACAATAGATAACAATTTGTTTTGGATGATACCTGAAGATCACTTCTTCAGCATGCATAACGAGGTGGGGCAGGGAAGAGCCTCCAAATGCCCGATTAAGAATATTGTAGGAAGGGAAATATTCTTTTACGTCTTTCCAGTTTGTAAAGGAGGAACTGCCGATAAAAAGAACGGGATTCGCTGGCGGCGCATTCAATGAATCCAGTTTTTTAAAATAGTTGACTTCGTTGATAAAGGGCTGGGCCAGCAAACTACTGCAGGTAAAAGCTAAGAGAAAAAGTAAGATAAGTTTGAGTGCATTTTTCATTTGTATAATTTATTATTGACCAGACTATTTGATTTATATAAACACCCGGCTTCCGTAACTATAGTCTTCCCGGAATTGTTTTGGGGTACAACCTTTTTTCTTTTTAAAAAGGCGGTTGAAATTGGAAATATTATTAAAGCCACAATGATAAGCTACTTCAGCTACGGGCTGGTTGGTATCAATCAGCAGGCGGGATGCATGGCCCAGTCTTATCTCCAGCAGGCTATCAATAAAGCTTATGCCGGTATGTGTTTTAAAAAAACGGCTGAAAGAAACTTCTGTCATGTTTGCCAGTTTTGCTACATCGGCTAATATGACGGTTTTGTCAAAGTTTTGGTTCATATATTCCATTACTTTCTCTACCCGGCGGCTGTTATAGCTTTGTTGTATATTACTAAAACTGGCATCCGATAGTATCCGCATATTCCTGGAAATGGACAAGTCATGCAGAATGGACATTAACTCAAGGACTGAATCAAAGCCCTGCTTATTGCGTAATTGCCGAAGACGGCCACTTAAAAGTTGCGTGGTGACTTTGGAAAAGAGAATGCCTCTTTTTGCCTTTTCAAACATATCCCGGATAAAGTGCAGTTGGTTTCGGCGGAGCATTTTATCATCAAATAGGTCTTTGTGAAACTGGATAGTTATTTCCTGGATGTCATTGCTTTTACATTTATACGTTTTCCAGACATGCGGGAGATTGGATCCAACTAATACAAGTTCGGTATCATCAATTTCTTCCATATGATCTCCCACTACTCGTTTAGCTCCCTTTGCATTGATAATAAGGTTTAATTCCATTTCTTCATGATAGTGCAACGGAAAATCGAATTCCGTTTTAGTTCGGGCAAAAATGGTAAAACAATCACTTGCTGTCAAAGGGGTAATCTCTTTCAGGATATTATTATTCATAATAAGGTTAAAATAATATCAGTTTAATGGTGGGTATAAAAGTATTGATATTTCCTTAAATTAGAAATATTTCATAGACGATAATAAACTTTTAAATTGAATGAAGCCTGCCGGATTCAATTAAAATACAATAATTGGATAAAATAGTATTATTTCGAAGGTAGCATAAAAACCTACTTTTGGTCAAACATTGTTGCTATATGAGAAAATATACATTTTTGTTCCTGTCATTTTTTGTACTTGCCAGTGTACAAAGCCTGGCGCAGAGCAAGAAATTATCAGGAGCCGTTACAGATGAAAAAGGAGATGTACTTGCCGGTGCAACTGTCACTGTAAGGAACAGCATGATATCCACTATAACGAATGCCCTGGGTAAGTTTTCTTTAGACGTTCCTGACGATGCCAAAGCCCTTGTTATCACGTTTACAGGGATGGAGAGAGAAGAGGTACTAATTGGGGCGAAGACTTCTTTTGCTATAATGTTAAAACCATCGGTTACTACATTATCAGATGTGGTGGTCATCGGCTATGGCACAGTAAGGAAGACAGATGTGACGGGTGCTGCCCAACGCATCCAGCGGGAAGATTTTATCCGGGACAACCCCACTAATATATTGCAGGCAATACAGGGCAAGCTGGCGGGAGTAAATGTAACACAGAATGATGGCGCTCCTGGTGCAGGCCTTAGTATCCGTGTACGGGGATCTAATTCTTTCCTGGGTGGTACGGAACCGTTATATGTAATTGATGGTGTTCCTTTCAATAACAACAGCAGTGGCGCAACACCTTCTTCAATTGGCTCTGATGAGAAGCAGACATTGAATGCACTGGCTTTTATCAATCCCAGTGATATTGAATCCATCGATATTTTAAAAGATGCTTCTGCAACGGCCATTTATGGCTCAAGAGGCGCAAACGGTGTAGTGCTGATCACTACCCGCAAGGGGCGCAGTGGAAAGGATAAAGTGGAGCTTTCTGTGAATATTGGTTTGTCAGAAGTGTCTAGATGGTTAAAAATGCTGAAACCTTATGATTATGCACAGTACCAAAACCTTTCCTATACCAACTCCAACGTTTATGATGGTACTTCTTATGCAATGCCTTTTACTCCTGAGGAGCTGGATTCGCTGGTGAACGATAATACTAACTGGCAGGATGCTATTTTCAGAAGAAGTTTATCACAACAATATAGTTTGAATGTGTCGGGAGGATCTGAATCTGGCAGTCATAGTTTATCATTGAACTATATTAACCAGGATGGGACTGTTATCAACTCAGATTACAGGAAGATTGGTCTTAGTTTTAACCTTAACCGTAACCTGGGAAAGGTTTTCAAAATTGGAACCAGCACTTCCGTATCCAATACAGTAACAAACGGAGTGAAAACGGGTACGGATAAATCAGATGCAGCGAGTGCCGGTGTTATCCGTTCTGCGCTCACTTATCCGCCAACAATAACTGCCGAAGAAGAGTATGATGGAACCGGCGAAGGCTTCTTCATTACCAACCCGGTCATTTATTCGAGGGATGTACTGAATAAGGTAACCGGTATAAATATTTTTTCATCCAATTATGCAGAAGCTACTTTGCTTAAGCATTTTAAATTCAGGCAGAATCTTGGATTCAACTATGGCTCTAATAAAAGAGACCAATATTATCCCCGCACTGTGTATGAAGGTTTCAGTGTAAAAGGCTGGGGATTAAAGGCTGATAATTTATGGACCAGTCTGGTATCTGAAAGTATCTTGTCGTTCAATAAAAAAATGGAGAAGCATAACCTGACGGTAACAGGTGCTTCAACTTTTGAGCGGACCAATGGCGAATGGAATAGGGCAGAAGCTAAAACATTTCCGAATGATCTTTTGCAAAACGAAAACCTGCAATCAGCCGAGCAAATTATGCCGGTAGTGGGAAGTCGTTTTCAGTCAACACTCATATCTTTTCTGGGAAGAGTCAACTATTCCTTTGATGATAAGTACCTGCTTTCCCTTTCTTACCGCCAGGATGGATCCAGCAAGTTTGGACGTGATAACAAGTGGGCTGGCTTCCCTTCTGCAGGTTTTGCCTGGAAGCTGCACAAAGAGTCATTCATGAATCGGGCGGTTGCAATCAGCAATCTGATACTCCGGTTAAGTTATGGGCAGACCGGTAACCAGGGTATTGGATCCTATGCCTCACTGTCTAAGCTGGCTGTTTATAATTATCCGTTCAACGGTTCTTTACAAACAGGGTTGGCGGATGATGTATATGCCGGCCCGGCCAATGCCTCATTAAAATGGGAAACAACTAAGGCTTATAATACAGGGGTTGACCTTGGGTTGTTTAAAGGTGGTTTAAACTTCCATGCAGATTTTTACCTGAAGGAAACTAATAACCTTCTGCAATATTTGACAACTCCGTCATCTACCGGTTTCCAACGTCAATTGAGAAACTCTGGTTCTGTACAGAACAAAGGAGCTGAGTTCTCACTCGATGGCAAACTGATCAGCAGAAAAGATTTTCAATGGAAATCTGCCTTCAATATTGCATTCAACAGGAATAAGATATTAAGTCTTGGTAGCGACGTAAAAGAGCAGTTTGCCAGTAATATTTCTACCCGGGATGCTCCTTTCATCCAGACTGCTGGCCAGCCTATCGGTGCCTTGTATGGATATGTTGAGGATGGTTATTATGATAATGAAGCTGAAGTTCGAAGTTCGCAGGTTTATTCGAGCCAGCCCATGGCAATCATCAGAAGAATGGTAGGGGAGATCAAGTATATGAACCTTGACAATGACCCAACCTCTATTTCAAATTCCGACAGAACTATTATCGGTGATGTGAACCCGGATTACACATTTGGTTTCACCAATAATTTCAGTTATAAAAACTTTGATGTGAGCATTTTTATCAATGGTGTACAGGGTAATGATGTTGTAAATATGAATAAAGTATTTAATGGCAACATTGGCACTTCAAAAAACATTAGTGAAAAGATGCTGGAAGGTACATGGGTAGATGGAAAAGATAATTCAAAGGCAACAGAGCCCAAAGCCATCCGGCAGTTTTGGAGAACATTGCTTTTCTCCAGGCGGTTTATTGAGGATGGTAGTTTTGTCCGGGTGAAGAATATAACAATCGGTTATAATGTTCCTGGAAAACTGATAAAAGGCATTAGCTCTATGAGATTATCTGTAGGAGTAAATAACCTCTACACTTTCACCAATTATTCCGGTTTTGACCCTGAGATCAACAGCTATGGAGATAATCCTGCTTTATTTGGTGTAGACCTTGGAGGATATCCAAATACCCGTAGTTATAATTTCACACTGCGCTGCAGTTTTTAATCACAGCTAATCATGAAAAAAAAATATATGCGACCTGGAAAAAAATATTTATGGATACTGTCAGTGTCAATACTGATGCTGTCAATGTCATCCTGTAAAAAGCAACTGGAAGAAAAACCTTACTCTTTTCTTTCACCTGAGAATTTTTACAAAAACGAAAGCGATGCCAAGACCGCCATCAACGGGGTGTACAGTGCCTTATATTCCTGGGACCTGTACCTGCAACCCATGTGGAACCTGACAATACTGGATGATGACCATGTATCGGGTGTTGATTGGTTTCTGGGAACATCAGGTGCCGGAAATCCACAGGGTTATTGGGGAGTGGATGGTCCCTGGGTAGGATGCTACTCAATCATTGCAAGAGCTAGTACTGTGCTAGAGAACGTCACAAAGATAAATGAGAACATAGACCCGGATATAAAAACGAGGATATTAGGCGAAGCACATTTTCTAAGAGCCTGGGCTTATTTTCAGTTAGTACAATTATATGGTGGAGTGCCAATTCGTTTACAGTCTTTATCAGTTGATCCTAATACTAATGTTCCAAGGTCTTCAGTTAAAGAAGTATACCAGGTAATAATAAATGAGTTGAAACTTGCTGAGACCATGTTGTTCCCGGCAGGCCATGCCAAGGCTGGTGAACCTGGAAGAGTAACGCAGGGTTTAGCAAAGGGTATGCTCGCAAAAGTTTACCTGACAATGGCGTCTGGTTCGGTACCTGCTGCTAATGTCACTGTTCGGGGAGGAACCGATAACGGCTTTTACACTTATGCTAAATCAGTAGTGGCAGGCCTTGAAGGACTGGACAGTAAAACTTATTTTGAACTGGCAAGGGATAAAGCTTTGGAAGTGATCAATAGCGGGCAATACACCTTGTTTACAAGCTGGAAAACTATGTGGAGTAAAGCAGCTCATAATACACAGGAGCATATGTGGGAGCTGCAATCCTTGTCAGGTACAACGTTTGTCAATAACATTCATAATTATTTTTCAGCCCTTTCTACATTTGGAAGGGGAGCGGTATGGTTTACCAACAATCATTATATGGATTATGAAGATCCGGATAAGAGGGTGCTGGATGGAGTAGCGCATAATTATGCAACGAATACCGGTACGAGGTATTATTATCCTTCCTGGCAGGCTGCATTGTACCAGACAGTAGGTGGGCTGACATACAATAATAATGGAACAACAGATAACAGGGCATATGTGATCAAATATGCTGATGTGACAGATCCAACAGTGGCAAATAGTGATGCTTATTTCCCAATGATGCGTTATGCCGAAATGTTTCTGATTTATGCCGAAGCTGCCAATGAAGCTAATGGGAGCCCAACAACGGAAGCGTATACGTATCTTAATACAATCCGGACAAGAGCTGCTGCTTCAGCTGCCCCGGCAGGCCTGAGCCAGGAACAATTCCGCAGTTTTGTACTGGCAGAAAGAGCAAGAGAGTTTGTATTGGAAGGCATCCGCCGATATGACCTGATGCGTTGGGGTATTTATCTGCAGGTGATGAATAAGATATCGGCAGGGCAAAATAATATTTCCAAAGTAAGAAGCCTACGTAACCTGTTATTGCCGATTCCGCAAAGCGAACTGAATTCTAACCAGGCCATCACCGGTAATAATCCCGGCTGGTAAATCAACATTCATAAACTTCTAATGCCATTTATATGAAAAGGAATTTATTGATACATAATAAAATTCTACCGGTTATGATGAGTATGGGGCTAATATTATTTTTTGGCTCCTGTAAAAAAGAAAATACGGAAGACAGGAATCCTCCGGAGATTAATGCCGTAACGGACCTGATGAACCGTGATATTGCACTGACATCTGTTAACTATGGTGACTGGATCATTATAAAAGGAAAACACCTTTCCACTACCTACAAAGTAGAATTCAATACTATATTGGCTGAGGATTCATTGATCTATGCAGATGATACGACTGTTACCGTAAAGATACCTGCGGTACTTCCTGATCCCGCCAATAACCCGATTACCGTAACTACAAAATATGGTTCGGCAACGTATAACTTCAGAATTTTACAACCACCCCCAACCATTCTTTCTTTTGATCCAATGGCTGGACCGGAAGGCCAGCTGGTTACTATTACCGGTTACAATTTTGGCGGTGTCAATAGTGTGAAGTTTGGGACAAATGAGGCAACAATTGTTTCAAATACAAAGGAAGAGATCAAAGTAAATGTGCCGGCTGGTGTAACGGCCGAATATATTTTTGTGACAACACCAAGCGGTACGGTTCGTTCTGATAAATTATACGGATTCCGTTACGAAGTGTTTACAGATGCATTAACCACCGGATGGAGTTTTAGTCTTTCTTCTGCTAATGTAGGTTATAATGCAGCAATTGCAGATACAGTAAAAAGGGGATCGAGATCTGTCAGGATAGATTTCAGGGGATCTTTTTCTTTTTTACGGTTTGTTAAAACGGCAGCTATGAGTACAACCGGATTTCAGGGGGTTAAGTTTTCGATGTATGCACCGGCGAATTTCATGGATAAAAAAGTAAGAGTATATCTTAATAATTCTTCTACGCCAGGTTCTTACACCATTAATGTGTCAAAAGTGAATCAATGGGTAGAGTATGAGATACCACTAATCAATTTCGGGAACCCTGCGACACTAACACATATCATATTTAATGAGTTTAGCGGAACTGCTGGTTTACCCCGGCAGTTTTATGTGGATGACCTCGGCTTGTATTAACAGGCAGGCCACTCCTTTATGTAACCCCGGCAGGATAAAAATTATGAGTAAAAACAGATTTAGTTAATGATCAGGATGGTAAGTTTTTTTGGGGTGTTATTTTGCTGTATACTGTTGAATACAGCAAGAGGGCAAGTTTGTTCAGATAAAATGGCAGACTCAGCTGTTAAGGCTTTGTATAAAAATTTATTTACACTGCAGCATCAGTTTACAATTTTTGGCCACCAGGATGCATTGGCGTATGGTGTTGGCTGGAAAGGTATCAGCAAGCAGAGTGATGTAAAGTCAGTGGCGGGTGATTACCCGGGTATTTACGGCTGGGATATCGGTCATCTTGAGCTGCAAAGCCTGAATAACATTGATAATGTTTCTTTCCGTAAAATGAAGCAGTATATCCGTGAAGGATACCAGCGGGGTGGTGTCATCACCATCAGCTGGCACCTGCATAATCCTTTAACCGGAGGTTCATCGTGGGATACTACCCATGGTACCATTGCTTCTATTTTGCCGGGTGGCAATAAACATGAGTTATTTAAAACATGGCTGGACCGGGTAGCTGCGTTTATGAATGGATTGAAAGATAATAATGGTCAATTTATACCCGTGTTGTTCAGACCATTTCATGAATTAACGGGTAACTGGTTTTGGTGGTGTAAAAATGTTAGTACGGCCGTTGAATTCAGGTCACTCTGGCGTTTTAGTGTGAACTACCTGCGCAAGGATAAAGGGATACACCATCTGCTATATGTATACAACACCGCCAATTTTGACAACGATGCGGATTTCCTGGAGCGATATCCGGGAGATGACGTAGTTGACCTGGTGAGCTTCGATATGTATCAGCATGGGAAAAAGGAAGATAAGCAGGAATTTATTGATGCAATGAGGAAACAGATACGCATACTTTGTAATGTGGCTGCTGAGAAAAATAAAATTGCCGCCCTCGCTGAAACGGGCATGGAAGCTGTTCCTGACAACGAGTGGTGGACAGGTGTTTTGTGGCCGGTAATCAAAGATTTCCCGCTTTCTTATGTACTGGTATGGAGAAATCATGGCTATATGCAACCGAAAAAAAAAATGCATTACTATGCACCCTATCCCGGGCAGTTATCAGCCGATAACTTCAAAAAATTCACAACTAATCCCAGGATATTATTGGAGAAGGGTGTTAAAATGAAAAAGGTGTATCAATAATCAGGCTACTAATGAAACTGCAACTGCTGGATATTCTTATTGTGATTACTTACCTGGCTACAATGGTCTTCATTGGTGTTTATATGCGAAAAAAGGCCAGGGAAAATAAAGAAAGCTACCTGATGGGTGGTAAAAAACTGCCCTGGTATATGCTTGGTCTTAGCGATGCCAGTGATATGTTTGATATCAGTGGTACAATGTGGATGGTGGCCTTGTGTTTTGTATATGGAATGAAAAGTATGTGGATACCCTGGCTATGGCCGGTATTCAACCAGGTTTTCATGATGATGTTTTTATCTAAGTGGTTGAGACGCTCTAATGCGAATACAGGTGCGGAATGGCTGGCAACCAGATTTGGGCTTTCTGGAAAAGGCGTAAAGGGATCTCATAACGTAGTGGTGATATTTGCTTTAATCGGGTGCTTTGGGTTTTTGGCGTATGGATTTATCGGCCTGGGAAAATTTATCGAAATATTTGTTCCATGGGAAATGGTCAGTGGATATATTCCTTTTAACATTGCTCCT
This sequence comes from Chitinophagaceae bacterium, assembly GCA_016719165.1. Taxonomy (GTDB): domain Bacteria; phylum Bacteroidota; class Bacteroidia; order Chitinophagales; family Chitinophagaceae; genus JJ008. The sequence goes on from JADKAJ010000001.1 coordinate 128,469, forward strand.
CAATATGCAGCGCACTTCTATGGAATAGTCTTTACGCTGTTTGCCATGTTCTATTCGATTATTGGCGGTTTGCATAGCATTGTCCTGGGAGATTTTATCAAATACATAATCATGACAGTGGCCTGTGTGTCTATTGCAGTGATAGCAATGATCCATTTACATCAAAACGGGAACCAACTCCGGGTTCCTGATGGTTGGCTGAATCCTTTCTTTGGTTGGGATCTTGATCTTGACTGGAGTGGAATTGTACCGGATGTCAATAAAAAAATTGAAGACGACGGTTACGGTTTGTTTGGGATATTTTTTATGATGATGTTGTTCAAAGGCATCTTTGCGAGCCTTGCAGGTCCGGCACCTAATTATGATATGCAAAAGGTATTATCAACCCGCTCGCCGAAGGAAGCCAGTAAGATGACAGGGTTTGTTTCTATTATCTTATTACCGGTTCGTTATTCAATGGTCATAGGACTTACTATATTAGCATTATTGTATTACAACCAGTTGAACCTTTCCGCACCGGGCGGAGGAACAGATTTTGAAAAAATATTGCCGGCAGCAGTAAATAATTTTCTGCCGGTAGGTGTATTGGGACTGGTACTTACGGGACTGCTCGGTGCTTTTATGGGTACTTTCTCCGGCACACTCAATGCTGCACAGGCTTATATTGTCAATGATGTGTATTTGAAATATATAAACCCGGATGCCAGTAATAAGAAGATCATCCGCACGAACTATATCGTTGGTGTATTGGTTGTTGCTATAGGTGTGGTGCTGGGATTTTTTGCCAAAGATGTGAACAGCATATTGCAGTGGATCGTTGGTGGTCTTTATGGGGGCTACATAGCCGCCAACCTTTTCAAATGGTATTGGTGGCGTTTTAATGCCAATGGCTTCTTATGGGGTATGGCAAGTGGTATCCTGGGAGCATTGGTATTTTTAAAAATCTATGATGGACTTTTTCTTTATATCTGGCCTGTATTATTTATTATTTCTATTGCAGGATGTCTGATTGGAACCTACACGGCTCCGCCAACTGAAATCGATACACTGAAATCCTTTTATAAGTCTGTCAGGCCATGGGGTTTTTGGAAGCCTGTTCACCGGTTAGTGGTAGAGGAGGATCCTTCTTTTCAGCCAAACAGGAGGTTCAAGCTGGATATGTTTAATGTGGTGTTGGGTGTCATCGCACAATGTTGTTTGACCATATTACCCATGTATATCGTTTTGTGGATGAAGCTGCCTTTACTGATAACCATTTCCATATTACTGGTCATTGTATTGATCCTTAAACGTACCTGGTGGGATAAACTTGAAGACTAATGTTTTAAAACTTTTTTGTATGAAAAATGAATTTAATTATCGGTTATCTCAACTGGAAGCAATGCAGGAATTGCTTCTGACAAAATCCAATGAAATGGATGGTGCCGGTAACGGGCTGTATAACCGATACAAAAATCCTGTATTGACTGCGGATCATGTACCTCTTAACTGGCGATATGATTTCAATGAGAAGGATAATCCCTACCTCATTCAGCGGTTTGGTATCAATGCAGTGCTGAATGCCGGTGCCATTAAGTGGCGGGGTAAATATTTATTAATGGCCCGTGTGGAAGGATATGACCGAAAATCTTTTTTTGCTATTGCCGAAAGCTTGAATGGTATTGATAATTTCAGATTTTGGGATTACCCCGTCAATATGCCGGAAACTGCTCAGCCGGATGTTAATGTTTATGATATAAGACTGGTTGAACATGAGGATGGCTGGGTATATGGCTTGTTTTGTACAGAACGACGGGCAGTGGGGGTGCCAGAATCTGATCAATCTTCTGCCGTAGCACAATGTGGTATTGCCCGCACAAAAGATATGCTAAACTGGGAAAGGCTGGCAGACCTGGTAACACCTTCACCACAACAAAGAAATGTGGTATTACACCCCGAGTTTGTAAATGGGAAATATGCTTTTTATACAAGGCCACAGGATGGGTTCATTGATGCCGGCAGAGGCGGAGGTATAGGATATGGCCTTGCTGAAAATATTGAAAACGCCGTGATTATTGAAGAAAAACTACTTGATAGAAAGTTGTATCATACTGTATATGAACTGAAAAACGGATTGGGACCGGCACCCATCAAAACACAGTATGGATGGGTGCACCTGGCACATGGCGTTCGAAACACGGCAGCCGGGCTTCGCTATGTATTGTATATGTTTATGACCAGTCTAAATGATATTACCCGGGTGATTCATAAACCTGCAGGTTATTTTATGGCACCAGAAGGTGAAGAAAGGATTGGTGATGTTTCAAATGTTTTGTTTAGCAATGGCTGGATTGCGGATGAGGATGGTAATGTTTATATTTATTATGCTTCTTCTGATACAAGGGTACATGTCGCTACAAGTACGGTCGATCGATTGGTGGATTATGTAATGATTAACCCGCCTGACGGTTTCCGTTCTTCTGCATCTGTAGCTACAATAACGACAATTATCGATAAGAACAGGCAGCTGAATGAAACATTATTACAGCCTCTGTTGGCAGGGGCTTCAAAAAATGGAAAGGAAACGAAGTGATAGTAAGGTTGACAGATAGTAGTGTAAAGGAACCCTTGCAGCGATACCGTTCACAGGCAGAAGCGGAACTTGCTTCGGTACTAGATTGGTGGATGCAGTATATACCTGATGACGAAGATGGTTTTCATGGAGAGATTGACAGATACAATAAATTGAAAGCAGATGCCCCTCGTGGGTTGGTATTATACAGTCGCATATTATGGACTTTCTCCGCTGCCTATATACATACCCGTAACCGGGAATATCTTTTTATGGCCGAAAGGGCTTACCGTTATCTTATCAAACATTTCCAGGATACGGTCAATGGCGGCATGTATTGGTCGGTTGACCGGCATGGCCAGAAGCTTATTGACAGAAAGCAGGTTTATGGTATTGCCTTTTGTATTTACGGAATGAGTGAATATTACCAGGCAACTTTTAATGAACAGGCAAGAGATAAAGCAATAGAGTTGTTTCTATTGCTCGAACAACATAGCAGGGATAAAAAAGAAGGAGGTTATTTCGAAGCTTTTGCCGCTAATTGGCAACTTGTGCCTGATGTCCGGTTAAGTGAGAAAGATGCGAATGAAAAAAAAACAATGAATACGCACCTTCATGTACTTGAAGCATACACCAATCTTTACAGAATATGGAAAAATGAGGTTTTGGCTGAAGCGCTCCATTCATTACTAGTTGTTTTCAAAAAGCGGATCATTGATACGGCTACTCATCATCAGGGGCTTTTTTTTGCAGAAAACTGGGAACTCCGCTCTTCTGTTATTTCTTATGGACATGATATTGAAGCATCCTGGCTATTGTATGAAGCATCAGAGATGTTGGGCAACCCTGAAGTATTGCATATTTACAAAGATATAGTTGTGAAAATGGCTATTGCGGTTTTACCGGCGATAGATAATGATGGAGGTATGTGGTATGAATCAGAAACCAGAACGGGGCATTGGGTAAAAGAAAAACATTGGTGGCCGCAGGCGGAAGCAATGGTAGGATTTATGAATGCATACCAACTAACCGGCGATAAAATCTACCTGAAGTACTCACAGCGAAGTTGGGATTTTGCGAGGCAATATATTTGCGACAAAGAAAACGGGGAATGGCACTGGGGGGTGGATGAATATGGAAATATGATGGAAAAGGAGAAAGCCGGTTTCTGGAAATGTCCCTATCACAATGGAAGGGCTTGTATGGAAATAAGTAAACGTATATCTGCAATATTACAATAAGGTCTGCATCAGTTTATTTAAGGGTAATCTTTTACTGTTTTTCTGCTCTGCAGATAGAGTGTTGATAATTAATGCACATTTTATCTTTTCCTTTTTAATAACAACTATTACAGCCCCGGTCGTAGACATTCATTCTTATTATTAACAGTTTTTCTTCAAATTTGAAGAGAATTGGAGCCAATGATGCAGTAAGGACAATCAAAAAGGTTTTAGATGAAGCGGTAATATTTCCAGGTTTACCGGGCTTTTTTTTTGAGCAGGGAAAAATGATACTTTACGGCAAGTTCAGGGGATCTAATTTTTATAAAGTGGAGTATTTACTATGCTGTGAATAATCAAGGCTATGTAAAATGGACATTTATCTAAATCTAAAATAATGGTGGTTATGCAGATCAAAAATGCCTTTATCCCTGTGGTTATGGGACTGGTTATGTTTTATTCATGCAATGAACAACAAGATACTGGCGGTAAAGTAATTCTTTATAAAAATGCCAAAATCTGGACTGGTGACAGCAGTAATTTATCAGCCTCTTGCATAGCCATCCGGGGTGAATCCATTCTTTATGTTGGATCCAATTCAGACAGTATCAAAGCGGATTCAGTAGTAGACCTTCAGGGAAGGATGATTGTGCCGGGTTTCATTGATAATCATACACACTTTCTCAGTGGCGGTTACCAGTTAAATGCAGTAGACCTCAGGAAAGCCAAAACAAAGAATCAGTTCATCGCAATACTTAATGACTATATCACGGCTAATCCTGGCGTCACCTGGATCCAGGGCGGCGATTGGGATCATGAAGTCTGGGGCGGTGAATTACCAGTCAAAGAATGGATAGATAGTATCACTGGCAACCGTCCGGTATTTTTGTCACGATATGACGGTCACATGGCCCTGGCCAATTCAGCTGCTTTGAAATTGGCAGGTATCGATAAAAACACAAAAAGCCCTGATGGAGGTGAAATAATAAAAGATACACAAAGCGGTGAGCCTGGTGGTGTTTTGAAAGATGATGCCATGGGACTGGTGTACAATAAAATACCTGATCCGACTTCGCAGCAACTTGATAAATTACTGCAACGGGCAACTGGACATGCTCATAAAAATGGTGTAACACAAGTGCATGATATGGGCAGCTATGGTGGTTGGATTGATCTCGAGACTTACCGCAGGGCCTATACGAACCAAACACTTGGTATTCGAATTTATTCTTTTGTTTCGCTGAGTACCTGGCAAAAGCTGGCTGACTATGTAAAACAGAATGGAAAAGGAGATGACCTGTTACGCTGGGGAGGTTTAAAAGGTTTTGTAGATGGATCATTGGGTTCAACAACTGCCTGGTTTTATAAGCCCTATCTCGATGCCCCCAAAAGCACCGGCCTTGTGCTGAACGATACAAACGTATTGCGGAAATGGATACTTAATGCTTCTGCCGAATACCTGCAAGTGGCAGTACATGCTATTGGCGACAGGGCCAATGACTGGCTTTTAACTGTTTTTGAGGAGGCCAAAAAAATCAATGGAAAACAAAGCAGCCGTTTCAGAATAGAACATGCACAGCACCTGAGTGAATCAGCAATACCAAAATTTGCTTTATTAAATGTGATTCCTTCTATGCAGCCATACCATGCCATTGATGATGGCCGGTGGGCAGCTAAAAGATTAGAAGATGACCGATTGAAAAGAACCTATGCTTTCAAATCTCTTTTGGATGCGAATGCTAAACTTACATTTGGTTCTGACTGGACTTTGGCTCCGCTCACCCCGTTAGAAGGCATTTATGCAGCTGTTACCCGCAAGACTTTAGATGATAAAAACCCGGATGGATGGTACCCTGAAGAAAAAATTACAGTAGAACAGGCATTGCGTTGTTATACAATCAATAATGCTTACGCCGGGTTCCAGGAGAATAAATTGGGTATGCTGAAGGCAGGTATGCTTGCTGATTTTGTTGTTTTAAGCGATGATTTGTTCAGTATTCCTGCAGAAAAAATAAGAGATGCAAAAGTTTTAAAAACCATCTCTAATGGAAAACTGGTTTATAATTCAAATGAATCCAAAAAGTAATTTTATTTCCCGGGGTTCTTACAAGGCTTTTAATACCGGGTAGAAATTGCCATTATAAATATCAGGGGCAATGTACAGGAAAGTGAGCTACCCTATTTTAAGGATATACTTGATTTTTTCTCTTAAAAGTTAATTCACTACCGGTCTTTTCATCGTTCCGAGTCCTTTTTCTTCATTGAGTATACGATAATTGATGAGTCGGTACTTCGGATCACGGAGGAGCTCTTGCAGTTGCGGGGAAACCATTGTTTTTAGTTCTGCATAACGGTGCTTGCTCATCTCTTTCGGCCCCGAAGGATTGAGATCTTCCATCGCACTCATTTCCGGATCATCAAGTCCGATATGAACAACAAATAATTTTGTGCCGCCGGGCTGCAGGTTTTTCACTTTTATCAACATCGTATCCAGTTTATTGCTGACGGGAGCGGAGTATCCGCCTTCAACATCTACTTCATCATAATAGCGGGAAATGGCAACTTTATATTCAGCGGCAAGTTTTTCGACGATTGCTCTTGTTTCCGGCGTTTGCATGGCAGCTCCCATGTGGTAGTCAAGGTAATCGATCTTCAAACCTGCGAGTAGTGCTTTATCAATCTGTGCACGGAGTTCTGTTTCAATCTCACTGAGTTTCGGGTTATTGCCGAAGAGTTTACTGCGGGAGGGAAAGAAATAGCCGAATGAGTCAACCAGCGTTGGAACAGCCATTGGGCCCGACACTGGCCCCCAGCGGTATTGCTTCCATTCTGAATTGAGCGTAAGGTGAATGCCAACGGAGACGTTTGAATAATTTTTCAGTAGCGCTACTCCTTCGGAAAACCAGGGACAGGGAACCATTACAGACATCGAAACAGGAATACCGGTTTCCAGTACTTCTTTGGCGGCCATATTCACAGCATGACACATACCGATATCATCTAAACGGAAAAGGATGGGAATCTTGTTATCAGGATTACTTTTCTGTGCAAAGGACAGCGAAGAAAAATTGAAGAAGATCAATACTAATGTTATACGTTTCATTGTGATGATATGTTTTTTAATAGTAAAACGAAAACCGAAAATAAACAAGATCTGCAAAGCTCAAACTACCTTACTTTGAATTTATTAATCTGTGACGGCTTCTAACCTGTACTTCCAACAGGTTCTTGTATTCGTTATTCTCACATTAATTAAGGATAGTACCGGATTATGAATCTATATGAAGTTAATAAAATTCTTCACCTGCAGAGTCGTTTTCCATCTTCACTTTCTAAACCTAAATCTTTAATTTGTAAGAATTTGTGCTACTTGAAAAAACCGGAACTGAAATTTGTGTTGAGCAGAAGAGTTTATCAGAAAACCGGTGTTTTCATTTAATGACGACTATCACCAGCCACACTGACCGTCTTCATTCAAAAAGTCCAATGTTTTCAGCACATTTGGTAAGAATTAAAACTTGTGGTACAAACCAGACCTTGGAGGCAGTTTCTGGATGAGGCCGGGGATATTTCCCGTTTTACAGGAAGATTTTTTTCCCAATGGTTCCGGCCACGATACGAAGTGGCAGAATTTTTCAGGCAATGTTTTATTATCGGGTACAAATCATTACCGCTGGTTGGATTGACTGGTTTTATCATGGGGTTGGTATTGACGATGCAATTGCGTCCTTCTTTAGTAAGTTATGGAGTAGAATCACAACTGCCGGCTATGGTAGGCATTGCTATTGTCAGGGAGATAGGTCCTGTTATTGCTGCTTTGATATTTGCCGGTAAGATCGGAAGTAGTATCGGTGCTGAATTAGGTTCTATGAAAGTAACAGAGCAGATCGATGCTATGGAAGTCTCGGGCACTAATCCTTTCAAATACCTGGTAGTGACAAGAGTGCTGGCTTCCACACTTATGTTACCTATTCTTGTTATACTCGCAGATGCAGTTTCATTGTATGGCGCTTACCTGGGTGTTAATATTCGCGGTGTAACCAGTTTCGATTTATTCTGGCAGCAGATATTTGACAATCTCTCTTTTGGTGATGTGGTGCCCGCTTTTGTTAAATCTTACTTCTTTGGCTTTGCTGTGGGGATTGTGGGTTGTTACAAGGGCTATAATTCCCGGAAAGGAACAGAAGGAGTGGGACGCTCTGCTAACTCAGCAGTCGTTCTTTCCTCTATACTTATTTTTATGATTGACCTGATTGCAGTACAAATAACAGACCTTCTCCATCTTAACTAATTTTTATGCTGGCAACAGCTTCGATAGTAACAGAAAAAAAAATAATAACAGAAAAGGAGAAAGTTATTGCTATAAGTCACCTTTATAAATCATTCGGTGATAATAAAGTGCTGGTTGATTTTAACCTTTCACTTTATGCCGGTGAAAATGTAGTAGTGTTAGGGAAATCGGGTTCAGGAAAATCAGTTTTGATAAAATGTATTATTGGCCTGCTGGAACCAGATAATGGAACCATTGAAGTATTTGGAAAGAATATTCCTGACCTGGGACATGATGCACTGGATGAGATGAGGGTAAAAGTGGGTTTCCTTTTTCAAAGCAATGCTTTATATGATTCGATGACCGTCAGGGAAAATCTTGAATTTCCATTACGGCGGCATACTATTAAAATGGCACAAAAAGAAACAGACAGACTTGTAAAAGATGCACTGGATGATGTTGGACTGGCGCATACAATAGATATGATGCCTGCTGAATTATCAGGCGGTATGCGTAAAAGAATTGCACTGGCACGGACACTTATTTTGAAACCAGCTATCATACTTTATGATGAGCCGACAACGGGATTGGATCCGATAACAGGTAAAGAGATCATTGATCTGATGATTGAGATTCAGAAAAAGTATAACTCGGCTTCCCTGATCATTTCGCATGATATGAATTGTGTACGGATGGCATCAGACAGGGTGATTATGCTGATTGATGGTAAATGTTATGCCGGGGGAACCTATGATGAACTTAAAAAATTAACTGATCCTAAAATCAAAGAATTCTTTGAATAAATTTTATGAGCAAGAAAGTGATTTCAAATGTTAAGCTGGGTTTTTTTGTGATAGCAGGTTTGCTGTTCCTGATCCTGCTGTTGTATATGATTGGCCGTAATGAAAGCATGTTTGGAGACTACTTCAGGCTAAAGGCCAGGTTTCATAATGTACAGGGGTTAAATTCAGGGAATAATATCCGGTTCTCCGGTATACAGGTAGGCACCGTTAAAAAAGTAAAAATATTGAATGATACGCTGATTGAAGTGGACCTGCTGATTGAATCTAAAATGAAAAATTATATACATAAAAATGCAATTGTGTCTATAACGACTGACGGTTTAATGGGAAACAGGGTACTGGATATTACACCTTCCAAAGAACCAGCTGCCCTGGTAGAAGAAGACGATATCCTGGTCACTAAAAAAACAGTGGATATGGGTGATATGCTGCAGACACTGGCTAAAACAAATAATGATGTTGCATTTATTGCAGCCGAATTAAAGAGTACCATGCAACGGGTCAACGGTAGTACTGCTATTTGGACATTATTAAATGATAATACACTGCCAGAAAACCTGCGGGCATCTTTGTCTAATGCAAGGGCAGCTACGGCAAAAGCCAATAGTATGATACATGATCTCAACCAGTTGGTTGTAGATATCAAAGAGGGAAAGGGTTCTTTGGGAGCATTACTCACTGACACTGTTTTTGCCAGTAATCTGAATGATGCGATTATAAAATTCAAAACTGTTGGAGAAGATGCTGACAAGCTGGCTCTGGAACTGAATTCACTGACCAAAAATATCCGGAACGAAATAGATAATGGTAAAGGGCCATTAAACACCTTGTTAAAAGATTCAGCTATGGTTCGTAATCTGAATCAGAGCATAGAGAATATTCAAAAAGGGACTGCCGGTTTTAACGAAGTTATGGAAGCGATGAAACACAATTTCTTATTAAGGGGATATTTCAAAAAGCTGGAGAAGCAGAAAGCAAAAGGTATGTAGACGCCGGAACCTGTATTTATTACATTGCTGTATTCTAAATACAATGTATTATTACACCGTTGATTAATTTCTTTATTTTCGGTATAGCTGCCCTTCATATCGGTCAGTAATAAATGATATGAGCATTATTCGTTTAGCCAGGTCATCTGATGCGGAAGGAATTCTGGCAATATATGCACCGTATATTGAAAGGACTTCATTCACTTTTGAAACAGAAGTGCCTTCTCCTGAAATATTTGAAAACAGGATCAATTCTTATCTTGAAAACTGGCCCTGGCTGGTATGTGAAATAAACGGATCGATTGCTGGTTATGCCTATGCATCCCGCTATCGGGAGAGAGCAGCATATCAATGGTCAGTGGAGTGCTCTGTTTATATACATGATGATTTTCATCGACGGGGAGTGGGCCGGGCCTTGTATGCTGCACTATTTGAAATATTGAAAAAACAGGGATTCCGGAATGTGTATGCTGTTATCAATCTACCAAATATGAACAGTGTGGCCTTTCATGAAAGTTGCGGGTTCAATTATTTTGCCACCTATGAGAAAGTGGGCTATAAATTGGGCCAATGGAAAAATGTGGGCTGGTGGAGATTGATTTTAAATGAATTTAATAATGAACCGGCTGCACCTGTCTGCTTTTCTCAATTGGAGAAAGATTTCCTGCCGGATGTTTTTCAAAAAGCAATACTCCTGCTCCATTAAAAAAAAGCCGCCCCAATAAAGGGGCGGCTTGAATATAGCGTGCAATCGTTCTAAAAACTAAAGGCGATACGGACAAACAAACGACGTCCGGCTGTTCCCATTTGCACAGCATCCCATGCACCACCTGTTTCTGTATTATAGGCCCAGTCTTTTGCTCCTTTTACCACACCAAAATCAGGGTGTGCATTCAGCAGGTTGTCAACACCTGCATGCAATACCAATTTTTTAAATATCGGGTGGCTGGCATAAATATCTGTCACCAGTTTTCCTGAATAGTCAAACTGGTCTGGTACATCACCACTGCCATTGTCAAGTGGTACTGTTGGAGAAATACCTAACCCGTCCTGGCCATAACCTAGCAATGTAACTTTTCCAAAATAGGTTAACCTTGTACCCAGTGTCAGTTTCTTTCTGCCGTATTCAAAACTCAATGCTCCTTTCATATTTGGTGCAGAAGCCAAAATGAATTTCTGTTCCCTGTCACTCAGGAATGTTTGCTGTAAAAATGCAGACCCACTGAGTTTATCAGGCACATTGATCTTATCAATTTCCATATTCTGAATATTACCTGCAAACAAGGCACGGAAGCGGTTGTCTCCTACTTTTTTATTGTAATCTATCACTACATCAACACCCATATTGGTTGTATTGACAGCATTGGCAAAGAATTGTGCATAGCTAACATTTAGTGCAGCCATCTGTGAGGCCAGTCCCGGATCAAGACTGGGATCACTGCCATCAAATTGTCCGCTTATCACTACACGGTCTTTGATCTTTGTCATATATCCATCTAAAGTTACATTCAGGGTTGGCGTTGCTTTCCAGGTAAAACCAACACTGGCGCTGAGACTTTTCTCCTGCGTCAGGTCAGGTATACCTGCAGCTTTTGCCAGCGAACTGTAATTTGGTGCAATCTTTACTTCTGCAATATTTCCTGCCTGTACGGTAGTGAAAGTAGAGCTGAAATTTATCTGTTGTAATGATGGTGCTCTGAAGCCGGTGCTGAAGGAACCTCTCAGGTTAACAGTTTTAGAAGCTTTAACCCGGGTGGCAAATTTGTAGTTATGTGTAAAACCAAAATCGCTGTAGTTCTCTAAACGAACAGCCAGGTTAACCAGCCAGGCCGGAATGATATCAAATTCAGCATCAGCATAAGCGCCAAACACTTTACGCTGTGCATTCACTTCATCATTAGGTTGATAACCGGGGAAGCCCTGTGCACCTGTTGCTTTATTTCCGGAGAGGTCATAATTAGTATATGAAGCTGCTTCACCTGCATATATCTGGTAATTTTCATACCGGAATTCGGCACCCAAACCCAGGTTGAAATTTTTGGCAAATTCACGACTGAAGTTCAGGTTGCTGGTATTTTGCAGGAAGGAAAAACCTCCGTCATCAAAAAGGTTTGAGCAGAACCTAAAGAGGCATTAAATGTTTTATCTCCATAGAAATGAAAATTGTTTTTACCAACGGTATTGCTAAGATCCCAGTTCCAGTTGCCCCAGGCCACACTTTTCACTCCTCCTGTTATGGAGAAATCTTTGATCTTGGTTTGAATATGCGGGCTATACCATATCTCTCCGTCACTTCCTGTTCTCATTATTTCGGGAACAAAAACCAAATCGCCGAATGCATCTGTAGGAAAACGATCGGGCCTTGCAGACCAGTTACGGGTGAATGCATAAGCATCAGATGATTTACTGTTGTGGCCACCATAGGAATATAAAGTTGCCTTTCCTTTGGTAGGCAATTCCAGGTTGTAAAAAGTGCCAAAAGTGTTTACCCCGGCATCACCATGCCCCCGGCGATAAATATTCAGGTACATAGCATCATCGTCTGAGATATAATTATCAGTCTTTAATGCCTGGCGGAATGTTTTTGAAGTACTCACGCCTTCGAAAGTGAGGTTGATAAAACCACCTCTTTCTCCAAGAGGTAATCCGAAATTCACATTGGCAGCAAGTGACTTTCCGTCAATCTTACCTGCATGTTCATAATCCTGGTGAAGACCGGATTCAAAAGCAGTATTGAATTTTGGATCATAATAACCAGCCACGCCTACAGAACCCGTTATCTGGTTCACAGATTTTTTGGTTATTAAGTTGATAACACCAGCAATGGCATCCGAACCATATTGGGCGGAAGCACCATCTCTTAGTATTTCCACTCTCTCAATTGCACTTGCAGGCAATGCATTCAGGTCAGTGCCTGAATTACCGCGACCTCTTGTGCCAAACATGGCTACAAAAGCTGTCTGGTGACGTCGTTTACCATTTACTAAAACTAATGTTTGGTCAGGACCAAGGCCACGTAATGAAGCGAGATCAACATGGTCTGCACCATCACTGCCACTTTGTTTGTTATAGTTGAAGGATGGGGCTGAATAATTTAATACGGATGTCAGATCCATCCTGGCGGTAGAGGATGTGGCCTGTGATACATTGATTACATCCACGGGAGCAGTGGTTTCTGTTTTTGCCCGGCCGGCTCTTCTGGAACCCACCAGTACCACTTGGCTCAGTTCCTCAATAGATTGGGCAAGGGTGATGTTTACCGGGCTGGTAACATTGGCTTTGATGGTTTGTTTTACAAAACCAATGGATGAAATTTCGATTTCATCATCCGAATTAACGGTCAGGCTGAATGTTCCATCGGCGCCTGTCAGCGCCATCTTACCAGTTTTTTTTGATTTAACCGAAACGCCTGCCACTGGTAACCCGTTAGCATCGGTTACTTTACCGGTTACGGGTTGCTGTGCTATGACAGTCACTCCGATACACATAAAGGTGAGTAATAGAAAGAGAGCCTTTCTCATATAAGTTAGTTTTGGCCTGTCTGCCGACAGGTAGATTAAAAGATGACTTAAATATAATGGAAATTATATTGAAATGAAATGGCTTTCTATTAAGCTATGTGAATAGATTAACCTGCAATTGTGTAAATAAAGGATTAAAAAGGTAGTAACTACTGAATATATACCTGCATAAATATGTAAACTGGCGGGTTAAGCAGTCCATATGTTGTAATAAAAAAAAGAGGCTGTCTCAAAAGCCCCTATCAGTGTCATATTGAGCATAGCCGAAATACGACACTGATAGGTAAACAAATTTGTACTCATTTCGATAAACTCAATGTGACAAATTTGTTTGCTTTTGAGACAGCTTCTTTCAAAAATTATAATAGGACCCTGGCATTATTGTTCAGCTACAGCAGTTATTTTTTCTGTAACTACTTTTCCAGGGTATACTTCCAATGCTTTTTCCAGGCAATCCATAGCTGCATTGATTGCATCAAGGTTTAACACATATGCTAACCGGACTTCATGCTTACCCAATCCGGCAGTACCATAAAAGCCGGTAGCAGGTGCCAGCATCACGGTCTGGTTGTTATACGAGAATTCTTCCAGCATCCACTGACAAAATTTATCACTGTCATCAATAGGAAGTTGGGCTATGGCATAAAAAGCACCGCCAGGATTAGGGCAAAAAACTCCCTGCATTGCATTCAGGCGTTGAACTAATAAATTTCTCCGTTGCAGGTATTCTGCTTTCGGGGCATCAAAATAACTGTCAGGAAGATCAACAGCGGCTTCACCCATTATTTGTGCCAGGCCCGGCGGACTAAGCCTTGCCTGTGCAAACTTCATCGCCGCATCATAGACGGCTTTATTTTTGGTAACAAATGCACCCAGCCTGGCACCGCAAGCACTGTATCTTTTAGAAATAGTATCCATCAGCACCACATGCTGGTCCAGCCCCTGGAGGTGCATAGCACTAATATATTCACCATCGTAGCAAAACTCACGGTATGCTTCATCGCTGAAGAGGTACAGGTTATATTTGATACATATTTCCTTTAGAGCTTCCATCTCATCCCTGCTGTAGAGATAGCCAGTTGGATTATTCGGACTGCAGATAATGATAGCTTTTGTTTTAGCAGTTATCACTTTTTCAAAATCATGAATGGGAGGCAGGGCAAAACCTGTTTCAATGCGGGACGTAATTGGCACCACATTTACACCGGCAGCACAGGCAAAACCATTGTAGTTGGCATAGAATGGTTCAGGAATGATCACTTCATCGCCTGGATTGAGGCAGGTAAAGAAACCAAACATGATAGCCTCGCTGCCGCCAGTGGTTATCAGTATCTGGTCATGACTTACATCAATGCCCACTTTCTTATAATATTGCACCAGTTTACGGCGGTAGCTTTCATTGCCAGCGCTGTGACTGTACTCCAGTGTCTTGATTTCGGCATGTCGAACAGCATCCAGTATAGCAGGTGGTGTTTCAATATCAGGCTGACCAATATTCAGGTGATATACTTTAATTCCTTTCTTTTTGGCTGCCTCAGCATAAGGCACCAGTTTCCGTATCGGTGAGGGGGGCATCTGGTTACCCCGTTGGGAGATTGTTAGCATAGCACAAAGGTAACAACTGGCTGGCGAATAACAGAGATAGCAGTAGGAAACCTGGTACTCTTCATTTTTGAAGTATTAAAAATTAAATCATAAAGTTGAAGAGCACATACCGCTGGCTGAATGGTTGTAAAATAAAAGAATCCCTTCACAATTCTGAAGGAACTCTTTTGTATCTCCAATCGATTAAATTTATTACCCTTTTTTCGGTGCCGGAGTTTTTGCTCCTTTTTCTTTTACATAAATTTCGTATGCCTCTGCACTCAGTACTTCACCGGTAATTTGTAATGTCTTTGTTTGTTCTATTCCGGCAAATTTGATATAAACATCTTTTGTGAATGGTGCAACAGCAGCTGCATTATATTCCACTTTCAGTTTTGCAACGCCTCCGGGCATAATGGGATCGACTATTTTTTCAGGGGTAGTACATCCGCAACTGGCCCAGGAATTTTCAACCACGATGGGTTTATCGCTTATATTTTTTATTTCAAAGTAATAAGTAATAGGTACGCCTTGTTTTATTTTACCAAAGTCATGTTTTTCAGTATTCATTTTCACGGTCTCGTCTACTTTAGTTTGTGCAAAGGCTCCGAGTGAGAAAACAAATGCTGTTGCAAGGAAGAAGATTTTTTTCATGGTTTATTTTTTAAAAGGTTTGTTTTTTTAACAGTTCAACAGAAGAATTGGAAGGTGCAGGTCCCTCCGGGGCTTTCCACACAGTTCCTTTTATCCTGATTTGTTTCGTTTGTGTTGTGTTGTAGGTTATAGTAATAAACTTGTCAAAAGGCCCTTCAGCAGCAGAATTGTAACCTACTTTTATTTTCGCTGTAGCGCCGGGTGCTATTGGATCCTGGCTCCATTCGGGAGTAGTACAACCGCAACTTGCCTGAACATTATCCAGTTTCAATGCTATTTTCCCGGTATTCACAATTTCAAATGTGTGATAAACTGGCTTACCCTGGGGTATTTTTCCAAATTCATATTCTGTTTCCTTCAGTTTAAGCGCATCTTCAGAAACAGTTGCAGGCTTGGTAACTGTACCATGATTATGTCCGTCATTTTCAGAATGGACAGGCTGCTGTGCACAAAGACCTGTGGCAATGGTAAGTGAAAGTAACGATAGGGTGATTTTCTTCATACTGAAGCGTTTAGCGACGTCAAATTTAGTGGAAAGATGGCATATTACATAGGGGGGTTGCAGGGGTTGTGAGGTATTTTTTAACAGGGGGTTTCTGCGGGGTCAATCTCCCTATTTTTGCTGTATGGAAAATACTAACCCCGGCATAATAACAGACACTGATAAACTGTCTTTTGACAGGTTCAGGGAGGAAGTATTAAATGATTTCCGTACAGTTTGTATAAGCAGGGAAACCAGTCTCTTAGGCAGAAAAGAAGTATTGGGCGGGAAAGCCAAATTTGGCATTTTTGGAGACGGTAAAGAAGTAGCACAGGTAGCGATGGCCAAATTCTTTCAACCAGGCGACTTTCGTAGTGGCTATTACCGTGACCAGACTTTTATGATGGCTGCCGGATTAGCAACTGTAGAACAGGTGTTTGCACAGTTATACGCAGACCCGGACCTTGACAGGGAGCCTTTTAGTGCAGGCCGGCAAATGAATTGTCATTTTGCAACAAGGATGGTGAATGAGGAAGGCGAGTGGTTGAATCTTGCGGATTTAAAAAATATTTCCAGCGATATAGCCCCCACAGCCGGACAGATGCCAAGGGCATTGGGACTAGCTTTTGCATCCAGGGCATTCAGGAATATTGAGCAGTTGAAGTCTTTTAAAAATTTGTCGACCAATGGTAATGAAGTTTGTTTTGCTACGATAGGTGATGCGTCTACCAGCGAAGGTCATTTTTGGGAAACGATCAATGCAAAAGGCGTGCTGCAGGTACCGTTGGCAGTATTTGTATGGGATGACGGCTATGGGATCTCTGTTCCTAAAAAATTTCAGACCACCAAAGCATCTGTCTCTGATGCATTGAGTGGAATGCAGAAAAGAGAAGGAACAAATGGATTTAATATTTATAAAGTAAAGGGATGGGATTATGCCGGTATGTGTGAAGTATTTGAAGAAGGTATCCGGTTAGCGAGAGAAACCCACACACCTGTGCTTTTTCATGTTGAAGAAATTACGCAGCCGCAGGGACATTCTACATCTGGCAGTCATGAACGTTATAAAAGCCAGGAAAGACTCGAGTGGGAAAGGGAATGGGATGGAATAAAAAAATTAAAGGAATGGATCATCGCCAATGCATTGGCAGAGGAACATGAACTTGACGAAATAGCTGCAAAAGCAAAAGAATATGTAAGAGAAAGCAGGGCAGCGGCCTGGGCAAAATTTATTACGCCTGTTAAGAAGCAAGTAGTCAGAGCAACAGACCTCGTTCATGCAATGGCGAATGTATTGCCTGAGCATACAGAAGCCTTACATAAGATTGCTATTGAATTGTCTGCCAATCGTGAACCATTACGAAGAGATGTTCTGAAAGCGTTGAATGCAGCACTGGATTTAGCAGGCGATACTGATGCGGCTTTCTGGACAAGGGACTATTACAAAGATTTGCTGGAAGAAAACAATAAATTGTATGATTCTCATCTTTATAATGAGGGGCCAAAGAGTGCTTTAAAGGTAGACGAAGTCAAAGCTGTTATTACCAGTGAATCTCCTTTGCTGAATGGTTTTGAAGTACTCAACAGGTATTTTGATGAGTTGTTTACTGCCAATCCCAAAGTGATCGCATTTGGTGAAGACCTTGGCTATATTGGTGATGTGAACCAGGGTTTCAGCGGATTGCAGGAGAAACATGGAACTGAAAGGATCTTTGATACAGGTATCAGGGAGCTCACCATTATGGGACAGGGAATCGGGCTTGCGCTGCGGGGGTTAAGACCTATTGCTGAAATACAATATCTTGATTACTTATTATATGGTTTGCAACCATTAAGCGATGACGCTGCAACTGTTCATTACAGAACCGCTGGTCAGCAAAGTTGTCCCGTTATTGTTCGTACCAGGGGCCACCGCCTGGAAGGGATCTGGCATAGTGGTTCACCAATGGGCATGATCATCAATGCACTTCGGGGTATCTATGTATGTGTGCCGAGAAATATGACCCAGGCTGTAGGTATGTATAATACTTTATTACGCAGTAATGATCCGGGCCTTGTAATAGAGTGCCTGAACGGGTACCGGCTTAAAGAGAAACTGCCTTCCAACTTATTGGATTTTACCGTACCGTTAGGTATCCCGGAAATTATAAAAGAAGGAACGGATATCACAATCGTTTCTTACGGATCAACATTGCGCATCATTCAGGATGCCGTCAATATACTTGAAGCAAAAGGGATCAGCTGTGAGATCATTGATGTGCAGACACTATTGCCTTTTGATATTCATCATATCATACTTTCATCACTCAAAAAGACAAACCGCATTGTATTTGTGGATGAAGATGTACCCGGAGGTGCTGCAGCATACATGTTTAATAAAGTAATGGAAGAACAGGGTGGATATAAATTCCTGGATGTAGCACCCAGAACTATTACAGGGAAGGCTCATCGTCCGGCTTACGGCAGCGATGGAGATTATTTCAGCAAACCAAATGCAGAAGAGATACAGGCGGTCATTAAGGAAATGATGGCAGAATAAAAATTAGTTGTACCTTATATGGGTAAAATGTATTTTAACCATCAAACCGTTTGCTATGGCCATTGTAAAAGTTATTGAAGTTATCGCTTCCTCAGAAAAAAGTTTCGATGATGCCGTAAAACAGGCTGTAAAGGAAACTTCCAAAACTGTTCGTAATATTGACTCTGTGTGGGTAAAGGATATGAAGGCGCATGTAAAAGGAGGGAAAATAAAATCGTATGGGGTGATCTGTAAGGTGTCATTCCGGATCGATAAAAAGGATAAAGAAAAAGAGAGCGAAGTATAAATTATTTCCGGAAGTAAATGCCTGTTAATCCTGTCTTGTTTATTGCAGACAGGATTATTTAATTCTATAAGACCATGCCCACACACTTTCTGCATATAATCGATATACTGGGTACCATTGCATTTGCCGTATCCGGTGCTTTCCTGGCTATGGAAAAAAAGCTGGATCCTTTTGGCGTGTTAGTTTTGGCCTTTGTTACAGCAATCGGCGGGGGCACATTAAGAGATATACTAATTGGTAATCTCCCGGTAAGCTGGTTAAGAAACGAAACAGCCTCTATTGTAATTTTTTCAGCAGCGGTTGTGACTATGTTTTTTGGCCGTTACCTGAAGAAGTTTACCACTACTTTATTTCTCTTTGATGCATTAGGGCTTGGTTTATTTACATTGGTAGGTATCAAATTAGGGATTGAAAAGGATTTCAGTGTTGGTATTTGCATTACCCTGGGAACTATAACTGCCTGTTTTGGGGGTGTTGTAAGGGATGTGTTACTTAATAATATTCCTTTATTATTTCGCAAAGAGATTTATGCAATGGCCTGTATTGCAGGGGGCGCTGTTTATTTTCTGCTGCGGGAAATGAATATAGATCCTGATTTGTCAACCATTCTCGGCATCCTCATTATTTTTGTCATTCGTATAATAGCAGTCCGGTATAAACTGTTTCTGCCTCAATTTTATACTTCAACTATTCAAAAATGAAAATGACAATTTACCAGGTGGATGCTTTTGCCAATAAGTTATTTGGCGGCAATCCTGCAGCGGTGATTCCGTTAAAAGAATGGCTGGATACAGAATTGATGCAAAAAATAGCCCTCGAAAATAATCTTAGTGAAACTGTTTTCTTTGTTCCGTCCGGGAAGAAAGGTGTTGATTATGATATCCGCTGGTTTACACCTGCTGTGGAGATCGATCTATGTGGTCATGCCACGCTGGCTTCCGCCTATATTATTTTTAATATCCTTAAAGAGAAGAAAAAGAAAATTGTGTTTAGTTCACAAAGCGGGTTACTGATTGTTAAAAAGGAAAATGATAGGATAGAAATGGATTTTCCTTCCTGGAAGCCGGAACGGGTAAACGATTATCCCGCTGTCCTTTCATCTGTTTTAAATGGCGCTGAAATTGTTGGGGTGTATAAACACCGTGATTTGCTGGTGGAACTGGTAAATGAAGAAGCAGTCCAAAAATGTGAACCTGATTTCTCTGCCATGAAAAAATACTTTGATAAAATGATCATCACCGCACCAGGAAAAGAGGTGGACTTTGTGTCAAGGTTTTTTGCACCCGGAGCAGGGATTGATGAGGATCCCGTTACCGGGTCAGCTCATTCCCAACTGATACCATTCTGGAGTGAGAAATTGGGAAAAAATAAAATGCTGGCAAAGCAGTTATCACAAAGGGGAGGGGATATTTATTGTGAACAAGTGAATACAGAAAGAGTGATTATGGGTGGTGAATGTGTTTTTTACATGAAAGGGACTATAGCTTTAGCGTAATCTTAAAACCTTTCTTTCAGATCCTGCATAGAGATCACTATACTATCTTTATTGGAAAACAAATACAACAGTTCCTTACCACTCAATATAAATAAGATCTTGAATTAAAGATCATACGTAGATTAAGGCATACTTTAAAAACTGGGGCACTCACTTTTTTGCATTAGAAGTACACCAGTTGATTTGGTTTATTTTTTACATCTGCCTGACAAAATAAATAAAGCTCACCTGGTTCCTGGCAATAGTTTGAGAATTATTCAATGCCAGTTATCTCCTGATTGGTACAAAAAAGATTTTTTTCCGTTTAACCATGAATTGAATGCAACTGTTGCAGAGATAACATAAACCATTGCTATATTCAATTTTGCTGTCTTTTCTTATTGGTTGTATTTTTAATTATTAACTCAGTTGGATATTCATTTATAAATTGATATTTTTATTTATTCCATTAAACTGTCTATTTATGAAAATGATTATTATCCTCCTTCCTCTTTTAACAGGTTATGCATTTGCTCAAAATGTGGGCATTGGAACAACTGCCCCGGCTGAAAAACTGGAAGTCAAAAATTCGTTGAGAAGTACTTTGAAAATAAGTTCTGCCAGTTACGTGGATACATCAGAATTGCTGTTAAGTAACCGAACAAATGGAAATAGCGGTACAGATTTTTCAATAAAAAGTATACGGGAGGAAGGATTGCACTTTTCTTCCCTTTCTGACCTGCCGGCAAATACAGCAACAAATTCTTTAGTAATACGTCCGGGTGGAAATGTTGGTGTGGGGATTGTCCCCCAATTTAAATTCCATGTAAATGGCGCCAGCCGGTTTAATGGATTGACCCAAATTGATGGGCTGAATCTTTTTGAGTTTGGAGCTGGTGTGTCTGGTAAAGAACTGAATGCGGGAAAAATAGGCTACAATGCATTTGGTCAGAATGCGCTGACCTTTGTAGGAGCCGGAACCAATGCAAGTAACAGGGCCATTTATTTTTTTGCAGAAGGAGGAACCACGATGAGTGGTCCGTTAAATATTGGTGGTGTTTTTAGAGTAAACGGGAACCCTGGAAGTACAGGACAGGTGCTTACCTCCACAGGTACTGGTTCACCCGAATGGCAGAATTCTTCTTATTCCAATAATACCCGTTTTTCTGTGGTATTGGACGAAACCCCGACATTACTATCCGGGAATGTTGTTTTTGCGGCAACACATTATAACCTGGATCCGGCTAATGTTATTATTGGTGCATCTTCCATTACAATTAATAAAGCTGGATTGTATCATTTCGATATTGTTGCCTATGGTGAACTAAGTTATTCACCTGCACCCACTGGTAGTTATCCAAGAGCAAATCTGAGCCTGAATGTGGCAGCTTATGCTAATCCTATCCGGCTGATTGGATTGAGGATCATGGATCCAACTTCGGATGCGAAACTAGGATGGCAATTTCATGAAGCTGTATCCATTAATGTTTATATACCGGCCCCAACCACAATAAGTCTTTCCTATAATTATTCAAGTGCTTCACCAGGTGGTGGTTTCCCTTCTTTTAACGGAAACCTTACAGGAAGTCTTATTAGTGAATAGGAGCTTATGATAATTATATATTGAAAACTGTTCTTTTATTCATTCCGGCTTAATCTAAAAATCGTTCTTTCAGATCCGGCGTAGGAATCATACAACTATCTTTTTTGCCAAACCATTTATACCGGTTTTTGGCGACCCAAGTATAAATACCATCCCGGATAAATGGTGGTACGATAATAAAAGCATACAATAAAGACCAGGGACTACCCAATTTTTTTAGCATGCGTAAAGCGCCGGTTGATTTTATATAAATGTTATCTCCTTCTGCCAGGATAAATGAATTAAGCTCACCTGCAGGCAAACTATACTTTGAAAATATTTCCTGTCCTTTTTTACCCTGTAATGGTGCAAAAAGGAATTGTTTTTTCTTATCTCTTTTGATGATGAACTGCACACTACTGTTGCAAAGATTACATACGCCGTCAAAAAGTACGATTGAAGTGTCTGCCATGCTCGGGTAAAGGTAATTTCCTTTTTCCTATAATAATTGTAATTTACTCTGCTAATTTATTTTTAAAAGCAACAGGTATGAAAAGCACTTTCCTTCTTTTTATAACCGTCGTGTTTATCCAATCCTTTATTTATAGCCAGGGAAAATATGCCGGCTCCAAAAAATCACTGATTGGCCAGGTGTATACTGATTACCTGGAGTTGCCTGCTTTTAAAGGATGGACATTTATGGAAGGTGGTGTTGCCAATTCACTTAGTGATCCGGAGATGATTACTTCCAATGTATTTAAAAAAGGAACCAGTTATGTGGTTTTTTTCAGCATCAGAGAAGATACCTCCTCCGGCCAATTCACTATTGTGGATGCAGTGGAGATTAAGGGTGTGCAAAAGGGCTGGACTGTCCGGAGCAGTTTTTGCAGGCAAAACAAAATAGAGAATAATTATATTATTGCATGGGGCAAAGAAACCACTAATGAATATATAAAGATGATAAAAAAAGCCTGGCGATTTAACCCCGATAAACGGAGGATTGAAATTAGACCGGTGAAAGGAATTGATTGCATGAATATCGGGTGTTAGTAATAACTAAATGTTTAAAACCATTAACTATGAAATTGAATTGCAAGAGCCCTCAAAATCTTTTATTGACAGGATTGATTTTATTTCAGACCTCAATGCTTTTTTCACAGCAACCACCATTGCCGGCAAAAAAAGTTGAACCCCGGAAAGCAATCATCCCAACTAAGCCAATTATAAAAAAAGATTCTGTAACCTATGTGGCTACCCCGGCCCGGGTAGAGGTTAACACCAGGATAGCAACAGCTGATGAAATATATATTAACCAGGGAACTTTTTTGTTGCGATCCGGCAGTGATTACCGCTATCTTACGATCAAGGATGTAGTACCTGCAACAGGGTCGGTTGCATTTTTATGGAGTTATGTCAATTACCCGGTTCAGCAGGAATGGAGTTTTATTCCTAAACCCGGTGGTTTCTATAAAATCAAATCATCCTCCGGTTTTTATCTCACACAAAAAAGATTGTTTGCTCCTTCTATGGATCCGGAATCAGCCGAGGATAGCCAATTATGGCAGCTAATAGAAACCAGTGATGGGTATTACCATATTAAATCGAAAACCAATAAATATCTTGTTGTCACTGACAGAAGGAAAAGAGATGGCGGCCTGGTAAGTTTTGCCAACAGTGTAACCAATGATCTGAAACAAAAATGGCATTTGATTAAGCGGGATAATGACAGCAAAAAACTAACAACTTTCAACCCTGAAACAAATGGGTTCCGTTTTGTAAATACGTTTAATGGAGAAGATATCATCCGGTGGGGTGGGTTGTGCGGAGGGATGGTGTATTCAGCTTTAGATTATTTCAGGAACAGGATTCCCATTCCCACTCAAACCTATACTCCTGCCAATGCAACTCCTCTTCAATCCTATATTTATCAGCGGCAGCAACATTCCATGTGGAATGTAAACGAAAAGTGGTCAGAACTGGAAGTGGCCAACAATTTCAGGGCGGGTGAAATATTCCGATGGGGCATACAGGGTACCGGGGGAGGAAGGCTGGAAGAATTAAAAAATGCAATTGATGCAGGAAAATCAGTTCCTATCGGATTATTTGGTGGGGGAGTGCCCAGTATCAATGGCGGCAGCGGAGGTAATCATGTTGTATTGGCAGTAGGTTATTCCCTGGGCCGTTACCAGGGAGATTTTGGTAACCGTGCAGGAGAATATAAGATTTTAGCCTATGACCCCAATATGCGAAACAGGATGGTAACACTGGTTCCGGATCTGGCCGGGCAATGTTTTTTTGAAGTAGAAAATGGAAAAGCCTGGAGAACCTATTTTGTCAATACCCGATATGACAATGAACATACACCACCACGGGATATTCCAAATTTCCCGGAAAGAGAGCCGGATGGAAGTATCCGCCATTTATACGTGGAATTTGCAACAGGCAATGATGACCTGCGGGGTGGTAATGATAATGTCAGTATTACCGTTCAATATGCAGATGGAACCACCCAGGCATTTCCTAATGTCAATAATGGGGCAAGATGGGTGGATAAAAGCTGGCAAACGATTCACCTGGAACTAAACAGGCCGGTGCGAAAAGCTGATATCCGTCATTTCCGGCTTAACACCAGTTTTGGAAGCGATATATTCAGTGATGACTGGAATCTTGAATGGTTCAGGGTTACGACAGGTTTCGGCGGAATTAATATTGCACAATCATTTCCTCCCGAAGGCAGTGAATATATATTCCGGTTTTCAGGGGATGAAAGAAGGCAAATGCATGTGATCAGGGTGGAGTAAGACAGAGGAGTCGATTTTATTGGAATATCATTTTGAATAATCCGTTATTTTAAAAAGAGTAACTATGAAATATTTTGGATTAATCATCGCAAAATTTTTATTGATTGTGAATTTCGTTATAGCACAAGACCCGCCCCGCAGGGATACGGCCTGGGGCGATTGGCCTGATCAGCCTTACTATAATGGTGTTCTTTCAGCTCCGGTGGTCGTTGGAGAATCTGTTGCCGAAATAATATCACCAGCAGGACAAAAATTATGTTTTGATAAGAAAGTACGTATCAAGTCAATGATCAGCAGCGGTGCTGTAGAGCAATGTATGTATATCAACACTGTAAAGGGCTATGTAGGAATTCTTCCGCCTCAACGGGGAGGTGGGGGACCAGGGTTGTGTGATATAAAGACGGATGACGCCAAATTCCTGTTTTATGTACTGGGGCTGAAAGGGAATGCATATACATTCAAAAATGCAGAAAAAAACGGAACTATCGAGCATTGGGTCTCTACAGGAAATACACAGGCACACCAGGTTAATCTTACAAGCCCATCAGGGAATTACACAGTACATAAAAAATCTGAACGGAGAGGTTATTGCGGGGATAAGATAAAAACATGGGCTTATAAATACGATAATCCATCCAGTCCTGTTTATTTCCTTTTCGGAAAAACTTTTCCGGAAGAGATCAATGTAAGCACTAATAAATACATTGGAAATTTCGGGGTGGGATACCAGTTTACAGATAAAGGACTATATATTATTATGGAAATGGAGAGTGGAAGTTACAGTTGTAAAATAACAGAGCTGGAAGAGGTAAGTGTATGTTTCGATCCTGCACCTTTTAAAATAGCGGAGGATGAATTTTTTATGAAGGCAAGCGCCGGCATACAAAAAGAAAGAGATAAGATTGCCAGAGATGAGGCCAGGGTGGGAGATGATTGTGTATCACAAAAAATGGCAGTCATTGAATTCAGAAAAGAACAGGTAAGATTGCAGGAGGCAAGACTATATATCAGCCAACAGGGTAATGTGTACCAGGACCCCGCTACTCAACAAGCAATGGCACAGATGATGGATCATGGAGCAATGACCAAACAAATGATCCTGGAAAACGAAGTAAAAATATGCCAGGCGCAAAGACGGCTTTCACAAACCAGTAACCAAAGCAGCAGGGAGAGATACCAGCAGCGCATATCATGTCTTGGAAGCCAGAACGACCAGTTAAGAAGCCTGGAGGGGCAGCTTAGAGCAATAGATATTCAATATGTAAGTGAGCCGGGCAGGGCTTTTGCAGAGAAATCAAAAAAATTTATGCAGGGATTACCAAGAACCTGTGACTGATGAATAGGAAATAAGGGTTTATCATCCCATGTTATGAAATACCTTCTGAACATCATCATCCTGTTCTAATTTTTCAATCAGCTTACTTACATCAGCTGCCTGCTCGTCATTAACAGGAACGGTTACGTTAGGTATCCATTCCAGCTCGGCAGAAATAGGAGTGATGCCTTTATCTTCTAATGCTTTTTGCATATTACCAAAATCGGTAAAGCCACAACGTACCACTAAAATATCTTCACCATTTTCACCAGTGCCTTCACCGAGTTCTTCCAGTCCGTAATCAATCAGCTCCAGTTCCATGTCTTCAGCATTCAATCCTTCCGGCTTTAGCTTAAACACTCCCATTTTTTTAAACTGGAATGACACACTGCCGCTATTACCAAGAGTGCCATGTCCTTTGGTAAAACATGATTTTACGTTGGCGACCGTTCTTACATGGTTATCGGTGGCTGTTTCTACCAGTATAGCAACGCCATGAGGTCCGTAACCTTCGTACAGTATCTCATCATAATTCACCAGCTCTTTTCCCTGTGCTCTTTTGATAGCCGCTTCTACCCGGTCTTTTGGCATACCTACGCTCCGAGCATTCTGAAAACAACGGCGAAGGGCTGCATTGGAATTTGGATCGGGGCCACCGGCTTTTACTGCAATGATGATTTCTTTACCGATACGGGTAAAGTTTTTGGCCATCTTATCCCATCGGGCAAACATAGAGGCTTTACGTACTTCAAAAATTCTTCCCATGATAAAAAGTCATTAAGTCAAAAGATTAAACAGATCAAACCGGGCTGCAAAAGTAAGGCAATAGGGGTAAAAGAAAAACCGCCCAAAGGCGGTTTGTTTTATCAGTTCAGGCAATTTTATTATTTCTTAGTTGACTCAAAGTCATCAGCTGTGGGCAGCATATCTGCAAAATTTCTCAGTTTACTTCTTTTGCGGCTATAGGCAAAATAGACAACCAGCCCAACAGCCATCCACATAAATGCTACTTTCAATGTCTGGGTATCAAGACCAACGATCATGGCTATGCAAATTATGGCACCTAAACTGCACACCACCGGCACCATTGGAGTTCTGAACGGACGTTCTATAGTTGGATTTTTTACTCGTAGTATCCAAACTCCAATACTCACCAATACAAAAGCGAAAAGGGTACCAAAACTTGTCAGATCGCCAGCCACATGCCCGGGCACAAAAGCGGCAAAGGCACCAACAAATACAAACAAGATCCAGTTTGCTTTATAAGGTGTTTTATATTTTGGATGTAACTGACCAAATGCTTTAGGGATCAAACCATCATTACTCATGGTATAGAAGATACGGCTCTGTCCCATCAGCATTACCAAAATAACCGAGGAGAAACCTGCCAGGATTGCCACGGTTACAGCATCGGCAAGCCATTTGTAATTCGTCATATATGTACTGATAGCATAGGCAACAGATGCCTCTCTTCCTTTTTCTGGGTCCACAAAATCCTTCCAGGGAGCTACTCCCGTTAATACATATCCGAATAAGATATAAAGGATAGTACATACCACTAATGAACCAAGGATACCAATTGGCATATCTCTTTTCGGGTTCTTTGCTTCCTGTGCTGCTGTACTTACGGCGTCAAAACCGATAAAGGCAAAAAATACAATGGCTGCACCACCCAATATACCACCCCAACCATGTTTATTCCAGCTACTGTAATCAGCAATTATTTTACCCGCCTGGTCTTTGACTGCCTCTGTTCCTTCCGGAATCATGTACGGGGTATGATTTTCTGGTTTGATATATTGCCAGCCAATGGCAATGAAGAGGATCACTATCGCCACTTTGATAAATACAATAATAGCATTGACAAAAGCTGATTCCTGGGTGCCTTTGATCAGTAGCAAGGTCAGTGCCAGCAAAATGATTAAAGCAGGTGCATTTAATATACCGGAGTGATGGACACCGGCAGAGTCAGTGAAACTTTCAAATGGTGAATGGCACCATTCATACGGAATAGCCCCTCCCAACAGCTTATTCAGGTATTCACTCCAGGCAATAGATACTGTGGCAGCGCCCAGGGCATATTCCATGATCAGCGCCCATCCAATAATCCAGGCGATCAGTTCACCCATCGTTACATACGAATAGGCATACGCACTGCCGGCAATCGGGATCATTGAGGCAAACTCTGCATAACACAGACCTGCAAAAGCACAACCGATAGCTGCGATAATAAAGGAAATGGTCACAGCTGGACCTGCTGCCTGTCCGGCGGCAGCCGCAGTTCGTACAAACAATCCTGCTCCAATGATAGCACCAATGCCAAGGGCGATCAGGTTTCCGGCTCCGAGGGTACGTTTTAATCCTTTTTCTGAATCTGCAACCTGGATCAACATATGATCCAGCGACTTCTTTCTAAACAAACTCATCTAAAAATCTATTTTCTTATTTTTAAATTATTTTTTCCCTTTTGATTCTTTTATTGCTTTTAGATACCTGTTAAGCTCTTCTTTAACCCTGGGAAAAAGGAATAACAGACCAATCATGTTAGGGAATACCATCGCCAGGATCATAGCATCAGAAAAATCGGTGACTGCCGATAATGAAACGGAGGCCCCTATGACAACGAATGCCAAAAAAAGAAATTTATAACTGAGGTCTGCGATTTTACCACGGCCAAAAAGGAATTTCCATGCCTGCAGGCCATAATAAGACCAGCTGATCATGGTAGAGAAGGCAAATAGAACAATCGCAATGGTAAGTACATATGAAAAATGCGGTATCACTTCGTTATAAGCCATACTGGTAAGATCTACACCACTGGTGCTTCCCCCGGTTGCATTTAAAACAACACTTCCTTTTCCATCACCACCATAGGGGAACATTAAGCCATCTTTATTGAACATTATAATAACAAGAGCTGTCATTGTACAGATCACCACGGTGTCGATGAATGGTTCCAGCAGGGCGACAATCCCTTCAGAAGCGGGGTATTTTGTTTTAACTGCAGAGTGGGCAATGGATGCTGATCCGGCACCAGCTTCATTGGAGAAAGCCGCTCTTTTAAAGCCAACAATTAATACACCCATCAGGCCACCGAGCCCGGCCCTCGGAGAAAAGGCTTCTTTAAATATCATGGAAAAGGCATCATCAATAAAACTGAAATTGGCAAATATGATGATCAGTGAAGCAACGATATAGATGATCGCCATTATCGGAACGATCTTTTCGGTTACTGTTGCTATCTTTTTAATTCCACCAATAATAACAATACCTGTTATAATGGCAAGTGCAAGGCCAATGAAAAAACCCGATGATGCTCCCTGCATACCAGTCATGGCAGCAATTTGTTGCGCAGCCTGGTTGCTTTGGAAAGCATTACCACCACCCAATGAACCGCCCACACATAAAATTGCAAACAGGATGGCAAGGAATTTTCCCAATCCGGCCAGTTTTAATTCTTTAAATCCTTTGGTTAAATAATACATGGGGCCTCCGTACACTACACCATTTTTATCAATATCACGGTATTTAACTCCCAATGTACATTCGACAAATTTGCTGCTCATTCCCAGCAGGCCGCAGATGATCATCCAGAAAGTGGCACCGGGTCCGCCAATTGCAATGGCAATGGCTACGCCGGCAATATTTCCCAATCCTACCGTGCCGGAGACAGCTGTTGCTAACGCCTGGAAATGGTTAACCTCACCATGATGCGATTCGTCTTTGATGGTTTTTACAATATCGCCATCAACGACATTTACATTTGGATCTTTCACATTGTTCGCATCTTTTTCAATGTCATCATGCTTGCCTCTTACTACTTCGATAGCGAGACCGAATCGCCGGATATTTACAAAAGAAAAATAGAGAGTGAAGAATAAAGCACCACAAACAAGTAGTATCACAACAAGGGGTACCTGAACACCGCCCAGATTAATTGTATAAAATACAAAACTGCTCCATGCATCCGTAATGGGCTGAAACCACTCATTAATCCTTTCATCCAGTCCTTTGGGCGGAGCTGGCGTATCCTGGGCAGAGGACAGAAAAGGGACGGCAATTGCAGTCATCATCATATAAAAAATCTTCGATATGTTTTTTAGCATACAGCGTTGGTTTTGATCGAAATGGTAATTAAAGTGCGTAAAGTAATTAAATATTTAGCAGAAAGATTGAAAAATATCCACCAAAGGTGCTTATTCAGGGTCGCACGGATTTTTAAGTAATTTCAAAGTAAACCTTTAGTTTTGACGCCTTACTATAATTAATCTATGAACAGACGAAAGGCCGGCCTGCTCTCCCTCCTGTTATTTACGGTAGTAGCACTTATTCATTTCCTGCACATGCAGAAATGGATCATACTCCAGGAAGTGGTATTAATGACTGTTCGATGGATATTTATTGCCAGCCTGGTATTATTTGCTGTTTATAAGAAATCATTGACCACATGGATCTTAGTGGCCATGGCGATAGGGGTAGAAATAGGACTCGATTTTCCTGCTTTCTCACAAAACCTTCAATTCCTCAGCAAGATATTTCTCCGGTTGGTTAAAACGATCGTTGCTCCTTTATTATTTGCCACCCTTGTTGTGGGAATTGCCAGTCATGCTAACCTGAAACAGGTTGGCCGCATGGGTTGGAAATCATTGTTATATTTTGAAGTGGTGACTACCATTGCCCTTCTAATAGGCCTGGTGTTTATTAATATTACAAAAGCAGGTATCGGTATTAAGGTTCCGGAGGCTTTATTAAAAGAATTGCCGGAAGTAAAAGTGAAAGGATGGCAGGACCATATAATAGATATTTTCCCGGAGAATATTATAAAATCTATCTACGAGGGAAATGTGCTGCCTATTGTTTTGTTCAGTGTTGTTTTTGGTATTGCTCTCGCCTTGTTAAATGAGCAGAAGAAAAAGCCAATGCTGAATTTTGCAGAAAGCCTGGCAGAAACCATGTTCAGGTTCACCAATATCATCATGTATTTTGCTCCTTTTGGGGTAGGTGCAGCAATCGCTGTTACTGTCGGTCACTTAGGTATTGACATATTGAAAAACCTGGCTTTATTACTTGTTACACTTTATTTAGCATTGATTGCTTTTCTTATCCTGGTTTTATTACCGATTGCAATATGGGTGGCAAAAATTCCGATTAAGAAATTTATACAGGCGATACGGGAGCCGGTATCGATCGCATTTGCCACTACCAGTTCAGATTCTGCTCTGCCCAAGGCTTTGGAGAATATGGAGAAATTTGGGGTGCCCCGGAAAATTGTATCATTTGTGATTCCTACAGGTTACACGTTTAACCTGGATGGAACTACTTTATATCTTTCATTGGCATCTGTTTTTGTTGCCCAGGCAGCAGGGATGGATTTGTCATTTGGAGAGCAGTTAATGATCGGTCTTACATTGATGTTAACCAGTAAAGGTGTTGCTGCAGTGCCCAGGGCATCTTTGGTCATCTTGATTGCGACGGCAACAACTTTTCATTTTCCACTATGGCCTATTATGGCGATCTATGGTATAGATGAACTGATGGATATGGCAAGGACTTCTGTGAATGTGATCGGGAACACACTGGCTAGTTGTGTGATAGCAAGGTGGGAGGGTGAATTCGATGATGATAAAGCCCTTGCTTTTAATGAGCAGGAAGCCGATGCTATCAGGGATTAATGCGGCTGGCATCTGTCCGGTATAACTAACCCTTAGCAAAGTCTGCAGTCTTTAAGTGCAGGCTGCACTTCAATGGTGGGTTTATAATCTACTTTTCAGTTTTAATTTCCCTGGTTATTTATTCTTCCGCGACTTTATGTTTAATGATTCATGGTGCAATAAAAATGGGATTCCGGAATGCGTGTCATGGTTTTCGGTTCATCGTAAAAATGTCCTATTTTGCCACATCGTATCATTAATAAAGCCCTTCCGGCAGATACATGAAAAAGGTCCCTTTGTATATCAAGATCATTGCGGGAATGTTAGCAGGTGTATTATTTGCAATTGTTGCTATTCAATTTAGCGGCGGTGTAAAGTTTACTAGAGACTGGATCAAGCCTTTTGGTAACATATTTATCAATATGCTTAAACTGATTGCAGTTCCTTTGATACTGGCCTCCCTGATAAAAGGGGTGTCTGATTTAAAAGACATTTCTAAGTTATCAAGGATGGGGTTAAGATCAGTTGTACTTTATCTTTTTACAACCGTATTCGCCGTTTGCCTGGGACTGGTGATCGTCAATATTATCAAACCCGGTGCATCCATCAGTGAAGAAACGAGGACCCAGATGTTATCTGCTTATGGTGGTGATGCCAATAAAAAACAACAGGAAGCGGTTCAGCAACAGGGCTCAGGGCCGCTTAAGTTCCTGGAAGATATCGTTCCGGATAATATCATTAATGCCGCTTCTACGAACTCGACCATGCTGCAGGTAATATTTTTTGCGTTGTTTTTAGGCATATCATTGATTTTGATACCGGCAGAAAGAGCAAAACCAGTAAAAGATTTTTTTGACAGTTTTAATGAGGTCATTCTCAAAATGATTGACCTTATTATGAAAATCGCACCATTCGGGGTCTTTGCATTGATGGCGGCCCTGGTAGCGGAATCTCCCGGTTTCGAAATATTTAAAGCGCTGGGTAAGTATGCGTTAACAGTTCTTATTGGGTTAGTGATACTGATCTTTATTTTTTACCCGGTTCTGATCTTTTTATTTACCAAACGGAATCCCATTCAGTTTATTAAACAGGTTTATCCTGCACAATTGCTTGCTTTTTCTACCAGCTCAAGTGCTGCCACGCTGCCGGTTACAATGGAAACAGTGGAAAAAAGAGTGGGTGTCGACAATGAAGTCAGCAGTTTTGTGCTTCCGATTGGGGCTACTGTAAATATGGATGGTACCAGTTTATACCAGGCCGTTGCGGCCGTTTTCATTGCACAGGCTTTTGGTATGGATTTAGGACTTACCGCTCAATTAGGGATCATTGTTACTGCCACCCTTGCTTCCATCGGATCTGCAGCAGTTCCTAGTGCGGGTATGGTCATGCTGGTGATCGTCCTGGCGCAGGCCGGAATTCCGGAAGCAGGATTAGCACTTATATTTGCCGTAGACAGACCTTTGGATATGGTAAGAACAGTAGCCAATGTGACCAGTGATTGTACGGTGGCTACTATTGTTGCAAAATCAATTGGAAAATTAGAAGATCCTCACCCTGTTGTTTAACACATTTATTTAATTTATTATGTTCGAATTATTAGATGCCTTTCATTGGACCCAGCTTTTACAACCTCAGTTTTATGTAGAAAACGGGGGACTATGGTTGTTGTTATTTGTTGTTTTTGCCGAGACGGGATTATTTGTTGGGTTTTTCCTCCCCGGGGATTCTTTATTATTCGTAGCCGGTATTTATGCCCATGAAATAACCCAAAAAACAGGTGAAGTGGTTCCCGGCCTGGCTTACCAGTTTCTCGATCTTATTGGAATGGGACATATCAGAAATGAATGGGTAGATCTGTTTGTACTGGTGGGACTTATTGCATTCATGGGCATACTCGGCAATACAGTAGGGTATTGGACAGGCCGAAAAGTGGGGCCCGCAATGTATCAATGGCGGGACCGGTTTCTCTTTAAAAAACGTTACCTGCACCAGGCGCATGATTTTTATGAAAAGCATGGAGGGCTTGCTGTAATTGGTGCCCGTTTCCTTCCTTTTATCAGAACCTTTGCGCCCATTGTGGCAGGTATAGTACAAATGGACAGAAAGAAGTTTCATTTTTTTAATATAGTGGGTAGCATCGCCTGGGTATTCTCTATGATTTTTGGTGGATATTTTTTGCAAAAATGGATACTAAGCCAGTTTGGCTTTGACTTAAAAGAACACCTGGAATTGATCGTGCTGGGTATCGTGCTGGTCACCACGGCACCGGTAATTATTAAAATGATCTCAGGACGCAAAAAGAAGCCTGCTGAAACAACAGGCGGTGATTCAAAACAATCATAAAGCATGAACCAGGCAAAACCTGTTTCCATTTTTAATATTGCTGTTATTGTTGCAGCACTTGGATACTTTGTAGACATCTATGATCTGTTGTTGTTCACTATTGTACGGGAACCCAGTCTTGCGGGTTTGGGTGTTGACCTAACAATTAAAAAAGATGTAATAGCTGCAAGCACCAAAGTAATTAACTGGCAAATGTGGGGCTTGTTGATCGGTGGTATTATCTGGGGAGTGATGGGAGATAAAAAAGGAAGGCTGAGTGTATTGTTTGGTTCTATTATTCTTTATTCTATCGCCAATTTTTTTACCGGGTTTGTTCAAACAGTAGAGCAGTATGCTTTTGCAAGATTTGCAGCAGGAATCGGCCTTGCAGGTGAATTAGGTGCCGGTATCACATTGGTAAGTGAATTGTTGCCAAAAAATAAGAGGGGGATCGGAACTTCATTAGTGGCTGGTATTGGTTTGTTTGGTGCTGTAGCCGCCTATTTCACTTTTAAATTTACCGATGATTGGCGGTTGTGTTATAAAATCGGAGCAGGGTTAGGAATCATGTTATTATTTCTGCGGATTAAAGTAGCGGAAAGCGGAATGTTCAGCCAGGTGAAGAATCAGAATATTTCAAAGGGAAACCTGTTGATGTTTTTTAATAACGGAAAGCGGTTCAAGAAGTATATACTTGCAATACTCATCGGTATGCCCACCTGGTTTGTTATTGGCATTTTAGTTAATCTCAGTAACAGGTTTGCCACTGAGTTTTACGGGGAGAATAAAATTGAGTCTGGCCGTGCTATTATGTATGCTTATGCTGCAATTGCTATCGGTGATATATTGGTTGGATTGGTGAGCCAGTATTTTAAGAGCAGGAAAAAAGCGTTATACCTGTTTTATTTCTTTGCAATTGTTTCCGGAATTTACTTTTTTAGCGGGTATGTTCAGAGTGATACATCGATGTATATAGCATGTGCTGCTTTGGGGTTCAGTACCGGATTTTGGGCCATATTTGTTACCATGGGTGCAGAGCAGTTCGGTACTAATCTTCGG
Source organism: Chitinophagaceae bacterium (assembly GCA_016719165.1). Lineage (GTDB taxonomy): Bacteria > Bacteroidota > Bacteroidia > Chitinophagales > Chitinophagaceae > JJ008. The sequence goes on from JADKAJ010000001.1 coordinate 163,571, forward strand.
GCAACAGCAGCTACTACAATACCTAATTTTGTAAGAGGTTCTTTACCGCTGATTAATTTAATGTTTGTTGGTTTGTTTCAGCAAAGTATTGGCTGGAGTTTTGTGAAAAGCGCAATGATTACAGGCATAATTGTAATGTTGATAACACTTATTGCTGCTTACTTTACAGAAGAAACGTTCCATAAGGATCTGAATTATACTGAGCCTGAAGATATAATGCCTTAACGTATTGAATGTGGCAAAATTCCTTCTCATACGGTTTTCATCGATTGGTGATATTGTTCTCACAACACCCGTTATCCGCTGCCTGAAAAAACAGGTGCCGGATGCAGAGGTCCATTTTTTGGTGAAAGATTCCTTTCGTTCAGTGGTTGAACATAATCCTTACATTGATAAAGTTCATGTACTGGCACATAGCTGGGAACTGATGATGGAAGAACTAAAAACGGAGGATTATGATTATATCATTGACCTTCATCACAATACCAAAACGTTGAGGGTTAAAAATGCATTGAAGAAGAAATCATATTCATTTTATAAACTCAATATTGAAAAGTATATTCTTACCAGTATCAAGATTAATATTTTACCACGGGTACATATCGTCGACCGTTACATTAAAACTGTTGAATCATTTGGAGTGAAAAATGATGGGCTGGGACTTGATTATTTTATTTCACCTGCCGATGAGACCAGTAAAGAAGATATCCCGGTTTCGCATTCAGCCGGCTATATAGCCTGCGTGATTGGGGCGGCACATGGTACTAAAAGATGGCCGGTACATAAGTGGATGGCATTTTGTAAAGAAATTGACCATCCTGTTATTTTGCTGGGAGGAAAAGAAGACGCTTCTAACGGAGATGAAATTACCTCGGTTGACCCCATAAAGATTTATAATGCCTGCGGTAAGTTTAAGCTTAACGAAAGTGCGAACCTGGTTCGGAAAGCAAGACTGGTCATCAGCAATGATACAGGATTGATGCATATCGCTGCAGCTTATAAAAAGCAGGTTATTTCTTTGTGGGGGAATACTGTTCCGGAATTTGGCATGACACCTTATTACGGAGATAGTGCCATTTCGTCTATTCCATTACAAACAAAAGTCTGGTGCAGACCTTGTTCAAAGATTGGCTATGACAAATGCCCGCTGGGCCATTTCAAATGCATGGAAAAAATTACAGTAGATGAACTCTTGGAAAGAGTCAGGCAAAAGATTGCACTCATTTAGGACAAGAATACCTTTGCCTGGCTCTTAAGAATATACAAGTGTGTTTTCGGCTGTTTACTAATTCATAAAGAATACAGCCAGTAAAGCAAAGACTACCAAAAAGCCTGTAATAATCAAACGGGCCTGTACGTCTTCATTGCTGATCATGTGTCTAATTTTCTTCATAACCTGATTTTTTAGTTTTCAAAACGAATGTTAACCAGGTTTTCCAGGAGTTGGGATAAGGTATTCAGAAAGGATAGGGGGACAATGACTTAGATGGTACAAAAATAGAATGCAAAATCTTGAATTGCAAGTATAGGCCGGTATTTTTTTAAGTTAGATTTATTAATCGGAAAACTACGATGTTTCGGATCTGATATTGTATTTAAGATGATAATTATAATAAGCAAATTGTGATTTATACTACTATTTATATTTTTTTCCTGGTTGCCTGTTCATTGGATGCTGCTTCCCGGCAACCTGTAAGCCATATCGATTCATTCAGATTGTATGGCGATGTAAAGGTTACAATAGATAAGCCTGCTGATTTTAAAAAAAATAAAGAAACAATTATTACTTTTTTTGCGCTTCCTAATGGTAATACTACAGAACAAACAATGGGTAAAAGAATGTTGCCGGGCGATGACTGGCATTTTGATATTCAACACATAAGGGCACAGACAAAGTTTATACGCCAACAAATGAAGAAAAAGAACTTTGTTGTCATTTACCTGGAGAATAATTATAAAAGCTGGCCTGCATGGAAACAGAAGCATCCCGGGTACAGACATGAAATACCTCATCTTATAGATTCCCTCGCTGGTCTGTCAAAATCAAGAAAAAGAAGTGTATACCTGAATGGGCATAGTGGGGGAGGCAGTTTCATCTTTGGTTACCTGGCTGGTGTGGAACGTATTCCGGCTACTATAAAACGAATTAGCTTTCTTGACAGTGATTATGCATATGACAGCAGCTATTATCCTAAACTTAAAACCTGGTTGCAGCAGGTACCCGGAAGTTGCCTTAACGTTTTTGCTTACAATGACAGTGTCGCAATATATAATGGTAAACCTGTTGTGTCTCCGACCGGGGGAACCTGGTACAGAAGCAGGTTGTTATTAAGTCATTTGCGAAACGATTTTATATTTTCAGAATTAATTACAGACAGTCTTATTATAAATAAGAGCTGGGATAACAGGATACAGTTTTTTTTTAAAGTAAATCTTAACCAGGGTATTTATCATACCCAGCAAGTGGAACTGAATGGTTTTATACATTCAGTTCTTTGCGGAACCCGGTATGATTCACAAGGGTACCGCTACTATTCCGGAAGGGCTTATGCTGACCTGATCGAATAAGTTCTGTTGTCAGTAGCTGGTTTGAAATAAAACCGGGAACTGCTTTTTTAATTTTTCCTGTTGTTTGGAACTGAGATTCTCGTATAATTTTCTATGTTTTTGCAGGCACAATTCAGTTAAGGCCCTTTTCTGACCTTCTTTTATTTCATTGATAACAGCATCAGTTACCAGGTCAGGAATATGGGGGTCGGTCTTCACTAATTTTATTTTATGGTGCATTAGCCCGGTACCCATATAACTTTTAAATAGGCGCTCCTGTATATACCGCGCCAGTTCATCGGAGCCAACCCTATCATTGCCAACGGTGATCAGTCCGGTTTCCCGGAGAGTGATCAGGAGTATTTTTTCTGCTTTGAATTCTCTAATCGGACTTGCATCTGTCTGGAATATCAGACAAGTAAGGCATAACATAAAAAGGAAACCGCTTCGAAGCATAATACAATCTTTAAATACGCAGCAAGGATTTGGTGTAAGTACAAATGAAGCTATGTTTTTATATAATTCTACCAATATTTAAACTGAAAATTTTAATTATTGGATTTCACTAAGTTCCAGCCAGCGAAGTTCTTTTTCATCTAAAAGCCGGGTTACATCGCCAATACGGTTTGAAAGTTGCTGTAGTTCCCCGAATGGGGTATTGCCATCATTCAGTTTTTCTGTAATGGATATTTTTTCTTTTGAAAGATCGCTGATTTCTTTTTCCAGCAATTCGAATTCCCGTTTCTCTTTATAAGAAAGTTGACGTTTTTTCCCGGCAGTTACCTGATCCTGGTTAGCAGAAGAAACGGGTTTTTCTATTTCGCCTATATAGGAAGCACCATTTTTTTCTGTTAATGACTGGCCATTGGCTGTAGCCTGCCTGTATTGTGTATAGTTGCCTGGAAAATCTCTTATCATCCCATCACCTTCAAACACAAACAGGTGATCAACCAGCCGATCCATAAAATACCGGTCGTGAGATACGATAAGTAAACAACCGGGAAACTCACTTAAGAAATTTTCCAAAACGCCCAGTGTAGGTAAGTCAAGGTCGTTGGTTGGTTCATCCAGGATCAGGAAGTTGGGATTCCGGAAAAGAATAGAAAGCAGGTGCAGTCTTCTTTTTTCACCCCCGCTTAGTTTACTGATGTAGGTATATTGTTTATCCGGGTCGAATAAAAATAATTGCAGGAATTGCGCTGCACTCAGCGTTCCACCGGTAGCCAGTGGAAAGTTCTCGGCAATATTTTTTACAAACTCAATCACCCTCATGTCTTCTTTTACGATCAAACCTTGTTGGGAATAATTGCCAAAAATGACAGTATCGCCAATGTTGATTTTACCACTGTCTGCTTTTTCAAGTCCCTGCAGGATATTGATGAAAGTGGATTTACCTACTCCGTTTTTTCCAACCACACCAATCCGCTCTCCTTTTTTAAATGTGTAATCAAACCCTTTCAGGAGTATCTTGTCACCATAACTTTTATATATTTTTTTAAGCTCAATAATTTTTCCCCCCAACCGGCTCATCTTCATATTTAACTGCAACTGCTCATCAATGATCTGCTGCTTGGCTTTTTTTTCTACCTCGTAAAAATTATCCTGCCGGCTTTTGCTTTTTGTAGTCCTGGCTTTGGGTTGCTTCCGCATCCACTCCAGTTCCTTTCGATAGGTATTTTTGGCTTTATCAATGGAGGAGAGATCATTTTCTATCCGTGCAGCTTTTTTTTCCAGGTAATTCTCGTAATCGCCTTTGTATACATACATATTGCTTCCATCCAATTCCCATATTTCTTTGCAGACCGTATCCAGGAAGTAGCGGTCATGGGTGACTAATAACAGGGTAACTTTTTCCTTGTCGAGGTAATGCTCCAGCCATTCTACCATTTCCACATCAAGATGGTTGGTAGGTTCATCCATGATCAACAGGACATGTTTATGCTCAAAGCCTATGTCAATCAGTGTTTTTGCCAATGCCACTCTTTTTCGCTGGCCACCACTTAACGTACTCACAGGTTGGCTCAGGTGATGAATATTCAGCTTCTCAAGCACCTGCTTTACTTTGGTATCAAAATCCCAGGCTCCGAGTTCATCCATTTTGATGATAGCAGCACTTAGTTTTTCTGCATTTTCCTCTTCGCTAATGACTTCATATTCTTTAATGGCGTTAATGATGGGATGGTTATGAAAGAATATATTGTCCAGCACCGACTTTTCTTCAACGAAAGTGGGTTCCTGTTCAAATAACACTACATCAACATCTTTATTGACCCATACTTTTCCTTCATCTGCTGTTTCTTTTCCTGCCAATATTCTTAATAAAGTGGATTTACCGGTGCCGTTTCGGGCTACCAGGGCAATTTTGTCGCCTTCTTCAATATGGAATGTTATATCTGAAAAGAGTGGTTGTATGCCGTAACTCTTGGTCAATCCTTCAACTGAAACATAATGCATAGCGGCAAAGATAACTTAACGTCCCAGAAGATAGATAAACAGGGAAATAATGATTGTCAGGATAATAATGACAACCAGGGAATATTTTTCCCGGTGACTTTTTTTTTGACGTTGCCGGATGAAAATATTTAACTGTTCTGTTGCAACCGGGTCTTTGTCACTAAGTTTCTTAAGTTGGATAAATATGTCTTTTGTGTAAATGGGAGGTAACGGTTTTATGGCATGCAATAAAATTGATACAATTTGCCGGATTGTATCCGGCTCATTAAATTGGTGAAGTTTTTCTATCGATGTATCAGGTATTAAATCCATGATATACTGTTGTAATCCCATTTTATCCATCCTGAAAACATCAATCTTTGAAACATATTGCTCCAGCTCAAGGGCTTGTTTAAGTACTGTTACGGGAGTGATAACTTCCTGAGTTTTTCTGTTCCCGGTACTTTGATGGTACCACCGTTGTTGCAGGTAATATTCCTTTTTGGCCGGATCAGACAGCATTTCATATGCCTCTTTTATATCGGTAAACAGCGCTGTAGCATAGGGATCATTATTATTCTTATCCGGGTGATATTGCTTGGCCAGTTTCCGGTAAGCCTTCTTTACCTCAGGTAAAGAAGCAGAAGGTTCCAGCTCAAGTATTTGATAATAATCTTTCAGATACATAGAAAACAACGAAGTTAAGATGGCTGCTGTTCAAAACTAAACCTCCTTTTTAGAAAGAATTTACAACCAACTAACATGGAAACCGGTCATATAAAGGCAAATAAGTTTAATTTTAGTTATCATTTTTATATTTTAATTTTTTATATATGGATACATCAAACAAGAAAAACCGAAGAGAGTTCTTGAAAACAACCGGCAAAGCCGGCCTGGCTGCTGGTTTGTCTGCCACCGTATTACCTGTCCTGGCATCAGTTCAAACCAAGCAGTTCATTGCTTCTGGCGGGGCTGAGGATGTTTTATACATTCAGCGACCATTGCCCTATGCTTTTAAAACACTGGAACCTGTTATTGATGCCATGACTATGGAGATTCATTATATGAAACATGCCGCAGCCTATGCCAATAACCTGGCCGATGCAGTTAAAGCGGAGGGGGTGGATACAGAAAAAGAGCAATTACGATTCCTGCTTGGACGCATTTCCAAATTTTCGGCTAAAATGAGAAACAACGGTGGTGGTCATTATAATCATGAATTTTTCTGGAAGGGAATGACAAGCCCGGTTGATTCGAACAGTCCTTCGCCTGACTTGCTGAAAGTTATAACCAGGGATTTTGGTTCTTTTGAAGCTTTTAAAACGCAGTTTTCTGATGCGGCCAAAAATCGTTTTGGTAGTGGCTGGGCCTGGTTAGTCAAAACCGCAGATAAGAAGTTAGTGGTTGGATCCACACCCAACCAGGATAATCCCCTGATGGATGTGAGTGACCTGAAAGGAATTCCATTATTAGGCCTCGACGTGTGGGAACATGCTTATTACCTGAAGTATCAAAACCGCCGTCCGGATTACATTAATGCATGGTGGAGTACTGTCAACTGGAAGATCATCCAGCAACGCTATGAAATTGCAGATATGAAATAGTTATTGCAGGTATTTGTTAAAGAACTCAATTGTCCGCTGCCACGCTTGCCTGGCAGCGGTTTCATTATACCTGGTGGGTGCCGTATCATTATGAAAGGCATGCTGGGCACCCTCGTAAATATATAGTTCGTAAGGGATGTTGTTTTTTTTCAGAGCTTCTTCATAAGCCGGGATACCTTTATTGACTCCTTCATCCAATGCGCCATAATGTAATTGTACCGCAGCTTTTATTTTGCTCACCTCTTCTGCAACCGGTTGACGGCCATAAAAAGCAACAGCAGCTTTCAATGCCGGAACATTGACAGCCAGGTTATTGCTCATAGCACCGCCCCAGCAAAATCCCACACATCCAAACTGACCATTACAATCTTTTCTTGCGGACAGGTAGTCGAAAACCCTGATAAAATTTTGCAGGTTATCTTCCGGTTTTAATTGCTGAAATTTTGCTCTTGCTTCATCAGCATTTTCGGGAGTACCGCCTAAGGATGACAACGCATTAGGTGCAATAGCCAGGTAACCGGCTTTGGCAGCACGGCGGGCTACGTCTTCAATATGTGCATTTAAGCCACGGTTTTCATGAATGATTACAACCGCTGCATATTTTTTTTCATCTTTTGGCCTGGCAACATAAGCCTGCATATCACCATTAATGCCCGGGTAGCTGATTCGTTCAATAAGCAGGTCTTCTTGTGGGGTAACAGCTGCATGGGCATAATTTACTTCGAGTAAGGGTAACAAAGCCATAGCCGCAGTTGTGCCGCCTGCCAGCATAGCGAGCCTGCGTAAAAATTCCTGCCGGTTAAGTGGCTTATGAGTGTACTCATCATAGAGGTTAATGATTTGCTGGTCCATGTTCTTTAATTAAGATTTTAAAATTAAGGAAATAGAAGCAGTAATGCCTACGGCTGTTTCTAACAGTATTTATGCTTAGGTAATGAAGTTGGTCTTTTTGAATCTCTTTCAAAACGGAAGTATGTAAATGGTTGCTACTGCTTTAACACATATACAATGTTTTGCTAAAATGGCATATTAATACGTATTCAGTTATAGTCATGGCATAAAAATAGCGTCATAGTTAGTGTAACAAGAAAGAAAGCCAATCAACAATTTCAGTATGAATCTATTTACTACTAAAAACGAAAGACGATGAAACGAATCATGAAAATTGCTGCACTGGCATTTGTATTGGTGCTGGGCAGTTCGCTTCGACAAACCGCCTCTGCTCAGTATTATGATGGCCAGCGAGAGGTTTCTTACCAGACATTTTATGACGAACTGAGTCCCTATGGCCGTTGGATTGATTACCCGGGACAAGGTTATGTGTGGGTGCCGGATGCCGGTCCTGATTTCCGTCCGTATAGTACCAATGGACATTGGGTGTGGACGGATGATTATGAATGGATGTGGGTATCAGACTATGACTGGGGTTGGGGCCCTTTCCACTATGGTCGTTGGGATCATGACCCGTTTTATGGATGGTACTGGGTGCCGGGATATGAATGGTCACCTGCCTGGGTAGCCTGGAGAGATGGAGGCGATTATTATGGCTGGGCTCCGATTAGACCAGGTATCAATATCAGTATTAATTTCAATATAGGCAGATATTCACCACCATATGATTTCTGGTGTTTTGCACCCCGCCGGTACATAGCTTCACCCCGTATTCATGATTATTACATCGACCGGAGAAGGAATGTTACAATTATCAATCAAACAGTTATTATTAATAATTACAACTATAGCCGCAATATTTTCCGCACCGGTCCACGAAGAGCTGATGTTGAGATCTATACCGGGCGGATAACACCGGTACGCTTCCGTGATTCATATAGACCGGGCAGAACACAGTTCAGAAATAATGAAGTAAGCTTTTATCGCCCTAATATCCGTCGGGATGATAACAGGAGTATTTCTCCCCGTCAGTTTGAACGGTATGACAGGGACAATGCTGGTGCTCGAAACGGAAATAATGATAACAACTTCAGAGGTAATGGTAATGAAACAGCTCGTACTGACAGGAATAACCGGCCTGATAACCGTGACAGGGCCGACAATTCACCTTTCAGAAGAAACGATAATAGTGTAAGGCAGCCACAGAATAATGGTGGCAATAATCTCCCTGATCGCCGGAGGATTGACAGAACTGATAATAATAGCAATCAGCCAAACCGGGAAGGTAACACAAGAGTAATAAGACCCACTGAAAGGCCTGACAGAAATTCAAATCCGGGAAATAATAGCACTGAGCGTCGTCAGTTTGAGCGTCGAAATGATAATGGCAATACGAATTCACCTGTTCGCCAGCCAGAAGTCAGAAATAATGTTCCGCAAAGACAGGCACCCCGGGTAGAGCAAAGAAGATCACAGGAACAACCCCGCCAATTTGAAAGACGGAATGATATAAGCAGCCGCCAGCCGGAAGCAAGAAATAATAATAGCCCGCAAAGGCAGACCCCGCAGGTTGATCAAAGAAGAACACAAGAACAACCTCGTCAGTTTGAGAGAAGAAATGAGAGTAATAACAGGCAAGAGAGAAATAGTAACAATAACGGAAACGGCAGTAGCCGTAACCGCAGGGGATAACAAAATCTGGAAAATAAAAAGAGAGGCTGTTATTAATAACAGCCTCTCTTTTTATTTATAATCAAATCAAGCTTCCGCAACCATATAGCTCTCTACCGGTTCACAAGTACAAATCAGGTGTCTGTCCCCATGGGTATTGTTCACCCTTGCTACGGAAGGCCAGAATTTATTTAGTGTAACGTATTGAAGCGGGAATGCTGCTTCCTGTCTTGAGTAAGCATGTTTCCATTCATCAGCTGTTACGACAAATTGAGTATGTGGTGCATTTTTCAATGCATTATCCTTTTTGTCGGCTCTGCCTTCTTCAATAGCTGTAATTTCTTCACGAATTGAAATTAAAGCATCACAGAAACGGTCCAGTTCAGCTTTGTCCTCACTTTCGGTTGGTTCTATCATAATGGTACCCGGTACAGGAAAACTCATTGTTGGTGCATGAAAACCGTAGTCAATCAACCGCTTTGCCACATCCTCTGCTTCCACTTCCGCTGATTTCTTGAATGGTCTCAGGTCAACTATAAATTCATGAGCGCATTGTCCGTTATTGTTAGTGTACAGAATATCATACTTGCCATCCAATCTTGCCCGCATGTAGTTAGCATTCAAAATGGCATATTCAGTTGCTGCTTTTACCCCTTCACTGCCCAACATTCTTATATAACCATAACTGATAAGCAGTATGGAAGCAGAACCATACGGTGCTGCAGAAACTGCATGGCTGCTTCCGTTGGCCACATGCCCGGGAAGATGTTTTGCCAGGTGGGATTTTACACAAATTGGTCCCATTCCAGGGCCGCCACCACCATGAGGAATGGCAAAAGTTTTATGTAAGTTCAGGTGACAAACATCGGCGCCGATAAGACCCGGAGCAGTTAATCCTACCTGTGCATTCATGTTTGCGCCATCCATATACACTTGTCCGCCGTGCTGGTGAATGATTTCAGTGATCTCTTTCACGGTTTCTTCATAAACACCATAGGTGCTTGGGTAAGTGATCATGATACCTGCCAGGTCTTTACTGTACTGATCAGCTTTTGCTTTCAGATCTTCCACATCGATATAACCGTTTTCCAATGCTTTAACCACTACTACTTTCATACCCGCCATCACTGCTGATGCCGGGTTTGTGCCATGCGCAGAAATCGGGATCAGCATTACTTTACGATGATGATCGCCATTCGCTTCATGGTATGATTTGATAGTCAGCAAACCTGCATATTCTCCCTGTGCTCCACTGTTCGGTTGTAAACTACAGGCATCAAAAGCTGTTATTTCACACAGGTAATTGCTGAGTTCATCAATAATATATTTATATCCTTCTGCCTGGCTGGCCGGAGCAAAAGGATGGATCTTGCTCCAATGAGGCCAGCTTAACGGCATCATTTCAGAAGCTGCATTAAGCTTCATGGTGCAACTTCCAAGCGAGATCATTGAAGTATTCAATGAAAGATCTTTATTTTCCAGTTGCTTTATATAACGCATCATCTGGCTTTCACTCCTGTACGTGTTGAAAACAGGGTGCGATAAGAACGGTGATGTTCTGGTAAGTGATGAAGGGATATGCTGCAATTCAGCATCCTGGTCAATATCAAACGCTACCGGATTCTTGTCATCCTCGAAGCAATTGATAAGGTCGTAGAGGTCTGTTACGTCTGTAGTTTCGTCAATAGAAATTCCAATATGATTATTATCAATATAACGCAGGTTGATCAATTGCCTTTCTGCTTTTTCTCTTATCGTTTTTAACGTATCGGTCTTTACAACAATTGTGTCAAAATAGGTATCACTAAGCAGCTCAAATCCTCTGTCTTCTATTGCCTCTGCAACAGTTTGTGTAAACAGGGCAATTCTTTTTGCAATATTCTTTAATCCATCTGGTCCATGATAAACGGCATACATAGCGGCCATATTAGCCAATAAAGCCTGTGCAGTGCAAATATTGGAAGTGGCTTTTTCTCTTTTGATATGTTGCTCTCTTGTCTGTAAAGCCATACGCAAAGCCCTGTTACCATGTGCATCAATACTTATACCGATGATACGGCCTGGGATACTTCTTTTAAAATCATCTTTGGCGGCAAAAAAAGCTGCATGCGGACCGCCATATCCCAAAGGAACACCAAAACGTTGTGCTGAACCTATGGCGACATCTGCATCCAATTCACCGGGAGGAGTCAATAAAGTCAATGCCATCAGGTCAGTCGCCATTACAACAAAAGCCCCGGCCCCATGGACTTTATTAATGAAATCACGATAATCTTCTATAGATCCTTTTTCATTGGGGTATTGGACGATTGCACCGAAATAAGTTTCATCCATAACATTATTACGATAGTCACCTTCGGTTATTTCGATTCCAACCGGGACCGCTCTTGTTCTCAGCAGGTCTTTTGTTTGTGGGAATATTGCTGCATCTACAAAGAATTTCGGTCTTTCTATATGGTCTTGCTTGTTCAGCGTGTTAAAGAACATGGTCATTGCTTCGGCAGCTGCAGTGCCTTCGTCCAGCAAGGAGGCATTGGCTATTGGTAATGCGGTTAAATCACTTACCATTGTTTGAAAGTTCAACAGACTTTCCAGGCGGCCCTGTGAAATCTCTGCCTGGTAGGGAGTATACTGGGTATACCATCCCGGATTTTCAAAAATATTCCGCAGGATGACGGAAGGGGTAATAGTATCGTAATAACCCTGCCCTATATAATTAGCAAATACTTTATTCTTCAGCGACACTTCCTTAATATGCTTAAGGTATTCATGTTCACTCATGGCGGCAGGAATATTCAACTGGTTGGTCATCCGGATACCGGCAGGAACTGTTTTATCTATTAAGGCTGATAAACTGGCTTCACCAATCGTTTTCAACATAGCTTTTGTGTCAGCTTCATTGGGTCCGATGTGACGGGGAATGAATTCGTTAGATTGTTGCTCGAGAAGACTCATAAAAGGATACTTATAGGTGTAAAATGATGTGCAAAGTTACGGGAGGCCAGCCAGAAAAAAGGTGCTTTGTTGAAGGTGGGGATAAGCGGTGAAATGCCGTTCTTTGCCTGATGCAGGAAAAATTATTACAGAACTGGGAAAAGAAATCCGGCGAACGCCAAAAAGAGTATAAAAAATTTCTGAAAAGGGCCGATAAGAATAAAGTATTGAAGCAGTTGCCTGCGCTGAACGAAGAAGCATTCGGAAAAATTGATTGCCTGCAATGTGCCAATTGCTGTAAAAATTATTCTCCGCGGTTTACCCCACCCGATATAAAACGTATCAGTAAGTACCTGGGTATGAAGGAGGGTGATTTTAAAGACACTTACCTGCTCACCGACAGCGATGGTGATAATGTTGTAAAAGCATTGCCCTGCCCATTCCTGGGTACTGATAATTACTGCAGTATTTATGAGGTGCGCCCGAATGATTGTGCCCGTTTCCCCTACATGGATGATGATTTTATGCTGAAACGCCAGCCTTTGGCATTGAAGAACTCCACCTTTTGTCCGATTACCTATTACGTTATTGAGAAATTGATAGCAGCCGGTAAATAGTAAGATAGCGGCTGATTGATATCTATACGGGGCGAATAAAATATATGACAAAATGGATTAAATATATCCAATATGTCGTATATTTGATAAAATTGGAAAAATTGAAAAAAGCAGTAGTTATTAAAAAATCAAAGGCTTACCCAAAGCCGGAAGTTGATAATCCCCCTGCATTACAGGAGGCTGCTGTTAAATATGAATCACTGCGGGTAATTTTAGGAGGCCGGCAAACTCTCCGGCAATCTTTATCCGGAGATTTTGATTTAATCGCCCTTACACGGGAAGGCATTAAAAAATCTACTTTAAAGTCTTTGGCAGAACACCTGGGTATATCCATGGAAACTATGAGTGGTCTGCTGCATAGCTCATACCGGAATATTCAGCGCAAGGATGAAGATGAATTACTTGATACACTGAAAACTGAAAAAGTACTGGAATTGGCTGCTTTTGCACAAAGAGGTATTGAAGTCATTGGTTCCAAAGAAGCTTTTAAGGAATGGTTGCATAGCCCAATCGTGGCATTAGGAAATAAACCCCCTCTTGATTTTTTAGATACTTCTTTTGGTATCCAGTTAGTCATTAAGATTTTAGGTCGCCTGGAACAAGGCGTTTTTTCATAATGTATGGAATTGTATCGTATCACACAGGAAATATATGCAGGCGATTTAAGCGGTAATGGTGCTAAGTTGTTCGGTGGACGCTGGAATAGCGAAGGATTACCGGCTCTCTATGCAGCTTCCACCCGTTCACTGGCTTTACTGGAAACACTGGCACATACACCAGCCAAAATGCTCCAGGTAAAAGTGTATATGCTTTTAACCGTTATTGTCCCGGATACAATTTTACCACTGGTTATTGAGCTCAGGAAATTGCCGGACGGCTGGGATGCTCCGGATATCCGTCCATTTACTCAAAAGACGGGAGATAGTTTTTTATTGGCCAAAAAGAACCTTCTTATTGCTGTTCCGAGTGTACTACTGCCGGAAGAAAATAATTTTGTATTAAACCCCTTACATCCTGATGCAAAAAAAATAAAGATTGTTCACAGCAGGAGAATTCATTTCGACAAGCGGGTAGTGGTGAATTTGTAAAAGTTTTTATAATTCCCGGAATTATAATGAAAGGCTATTACTGTTAGAAGGCTTTATTAATTTATTCCCCACCTCCATCACCGCCGCTTTCTCCTCCACTTTCCCCTGGGTCGCTTTCAGTACTATTATAATCAGCATCGGGGTGATCTTTATGACCCGTTTCTGCTGCTGTACCTGCATCACTGTTATTATCACCAGAATCTTTTTGTTGGTTCTTTTTAGAGCCAGAAGACGAGACGATAATTCCCCAGATGATCAGGGCAGCTATAATGATGACAATTATTTTCATTTTCATTATTTAACAGTCAACTCTTCCCAGGCTGCCGTCAGAGGTCGCTGTATGCCGTCTCCTTTCCATTGGTCAGAACCGGGGATGGCAGAAGCCTTTAGTATTTCTTCTTTTGTCTTACCGGCTTTAATTTCTCCTTCCACAAATTTTAATACGTTGCCGAGATAATCCCGGAACACTTTCAGATCATCGGCTTTACCAGTTACTTCATAGCCTGTGCCGGCATGACCAAAAACATAGATCGTTTTTTTATTAAACTTATTAAGTGCTTTATCCAATACATTTATCCAGCTTCTCATATTGGCACCTGCATTGCGGTCCACATAGGGATGGCGACGGTTAAATACAAGATCGCCGCAATGAACAATATTTGCATGCTGAAAATGGATAAAGCTGTCGCCATTGGTATGACCTGCGCCAAAATAGTGCAGGCAGATTTTCTCTTTGCCCACTTTCTGGCACCAGGTATTGGTGAAGGTTTGATCAGGATAGAGTTGTTTGTCTTCAGATTTATTTTGCCTGGCTGAATTTTCCTGGTTCTTTTTTGAATTTTCATGCGCCAGCACATGCTCCACTAATCCTTTAAAAGAAATGTTACCACCACTGTGATCACCATGATGGTGTGTATTAATCAATAATTTGAAAGGTTGTTCACTTTTCTTTTTCAGCTCATCTATCAGGTGTTTGCTCTGGTCAGGAAATTGTGAATCCACGACTACGGTACCATCCTTCGAGAGCAGAAATGCAATGGTGCCGCCTCTTTCTGTAAAAATTCCCACATCATCTCGCAGCATGGTTATTTTCCAGGGTTCCTGGAATAGGACAGAAAGGATATTGTGTTGTGCTAAAGTGAATGCACCCATTGTGAATGCAGTGTTTTGAAGAAAGGAGCGGCGATTCATGAGATTAATTTTTCAGATAACAAGTTAATTCGATTTTAGTTTTGAAGCGGTAATTCTTTAAACTCATCCCGGTCACCGAATGTGGCTAAGTTAATACTCAAATTTTCTTAATCCCGGTGCTTTAAACCATGTTATGATTACCACTAACAAAGTCATACACCCTCCAAAGATGACGGATGGCACCATACCCATTGCGGTAGCAGCCACACCGCTTTCGAACTGGCCGAGTTCGTTTGAGGAATTGATGAAGATAGAATTGACCGAGGAAACCCGTCCCCGCATTTCATCAGGTACAAATAACTGTACCACTGTTCCGCGGATGATTACACTGACACCATCAAACAAGCCTCCGGCGAATAAAGCAAAAAAGCTCAACCAGAAATTTTGGGATATAGCAAAGACCAGGATGCACAGTCCAAAACCGGCGACAACATATAACAATGTTTTTCCCTGTTTTCCTTTCAGGGGATGAGAAGTAAGCCAGGCGATGGCAACAAAGTTTCCCAGGTAAGTGGCGGCGACCAACCATCCTAATCCCTGCGGACCAACATGCAAAATATCATTGGCAAAAGCAGGCAACAGGGCAACAGCGCCCCCAAATAAAACGGCAAACATATCAAGACTCATCGCACCAAGTAATGCTTTTTGTTTAAAAACAAAACGTAATCCGTCTTTTACACCATCCCATGTTTTACTGTTTCCCTGCCAGCTAACCTGTTTTGGTTTTATTCTTTGAAATAGAAAAAATGCAATACCTATCAGTACGCATACGGGTGTGAATGCGATTGTAATATTAGTGTACCCCATCAGTAAACCGGCAATAGCAGGTCCGGCTACTGCTGCAACAAGCCACACCATACTATTAATAGAAACAGCCTTTACCAATGAATTCTGCGGTACCAATTGTGCCAGAAAAGCATTGAAAGCAGAACCGGTGTAAGCCCGGACCGCACCCGTTCCAAATACCAGCCCATAGATACTCCACTCAATGATGGACCGTGAATAATTATCCTGCATCCATTGTGAAGTAACAAGCAGCATTCCAAGCATCAGGAAAAAATAAATGGCGATGCAGATACTTATCAGCCTGTGTTTATTGCTTCTGTCTACCTTAACCCCGGCGGGTAGTGCCAGCGCAATCGCTGGTATCACTTCAGAAAGTCCAAGGAAACCCAGTGCCAGTTTGCTTCCCGTGATCTCATAGAGTCGCCAGCCTAATAATACCGGTGTCATCCGGAGACCGGCAATAAATAGAATCCGGGCTGTGATGAACCAGGTAAATTCTTTATTAATGACCGTGGAGAAAATATTTTTTATAGAAAAA
Organism: Chitinophagaceae bacterium; assembly: GCA_016719165.1. GTDB lineage: Bacteria > Bacteroidota > Bacteroidia > Chitinophagales > Chitinophagaceae > JJ008. The sequence goes on from JADKAJ010000001.1 coordinate 179,871, forward strand.
CGGTCACTCATGGAAGTGTAATATAATGCTGTCCGTTTTCATATTCTTTGTCAAGAGCATCATATATTACCTGGAGGTGTTTTTCATTTCCCAGGAAATCAGCATTACTGGCATCTACAAAAAGTGTTTTGATATTGTGTTGTTTGATATAATGCGTATAGGTTTCCTGGATATTGAACAAATATTCGTCCTGTATATTCTGTTCGTAAGCCCTGTTACGTTTTTTTATATTGGACTGTAACTTGGCAACAGGGGCATGGAGGTAAATGAGTATATCCGGCTGTACCAGTTGCTGGTGGATGATATCAAAGAGTCGTTGGTACAGGCGAAATTCATCATCCGGCAATGTTACTTTGGCGAATAATAAACATTTGGTGAACAGGTAGTCCGAAATGGTTAGTGCCTGGAACATGTCTTTTTGCTGTAATAATTCTTTTTGCTGTTTGAAACGTTCGGCCATAAAGAACAGTTCCAGCGGGAACGCATATTGTCCGGGATTCTCATAAAATTTCGGAAGAAAAGGATTATCGGCAAACTCTTCGAGTATCAAACGGGCATTATAGTGTTTGCTGAGCAGATGTGCCAGGGTTGTTTTACCGGCGCCAATATTTCCTTCAATAGTTATAAAATGGTAGTTCATGTGTCAATAGTAGAAAGCCAATAGCTGATAGAGGTCGCAAAATACTCTAAATGCAAAGGCATAAAATAATTAGCTGAAGATTGTGGAAAAAATCAGGAATACTTTTTTACTTCCAGCTCATCCTTGCATTCCTGTAGCAGTTCAGTTATTGTTTTTTTGAGTACAGGATGTATAATCTCCGGGGCTATCTCTGCTAATGGTAATAATGCAAATCGCCTGTTTTGCATTTCAGGGTGAGGTAATTTCAGAAACTGGTAGTTGTGTTTTTCATTATTAAAAAGAAGGATATCGATATCAATCAGGCGGGGTCCATATTTCTCTTCCCTTACCCGGCCCATTTTTTTTTCTATTTTAAGAATGCGGCGAATCAATTGTCTTGCGTTCAACGGAGTTTCGATCATTATTGCCTGGTTTAAGAAGGCAGGCTGATCAGTATTGCCCCATGCCGCTGTTTCATATAAAGAAGAGGCAGCAATGATATTGCCAGTTTGTGCCGCTATTAATTCCCTTGCCATGGCAAGATTATGTACCCGTTCGCCCAAATTACCGCCGGTAAGAAGATATGCTGTATTCATAATACGGGTCAAATATCTTTATTTTCAGCATTGAAATGTAATTAAATACATTTGTGGCCCAACATGAAAAATAGTCAGCAACCTTATAGTCAGTCCAGGGCTTTATGGGCTATTACAAGAGCCAGTTTCAAAGCAATATTTTCCAATCCCAGCGCTATCATATTCAGTATACTGTTCCCCATTATTTTTGTGTTGATATTCGGGGCTTTTGGCAGCGGCGGGGGAGTCAGTTACCGGATTGCCCTGACACCGGACAGTGATACGACAAATGATTTTTACCAGGGATTAAAGCAAACGCCGGTTATCCGGATAGTTAGTTACAGCGATTCGGCCTTACTGAATAAAGACCTGCAGAAGGGCAAGCTTACTGCTATTCTTACCCTTACCAGGAATGAGGATACTGCACAAAAACCTGAAATAACAGTTAAAGTAAATTCAACCACTGCCAGTGCAAATACTATTGGTTCGTTCATCCCGGTGCTTGATTATATCAGACTAAGAATTGAAACTGCAAATGCCGGAATTGAACAGGAGAGTATTGCGGTTGAAGAACCGGTGATAAAAGAAGTAAGAAAGTACCGCCAGATAGATTTCATTTTGCCCGGACAATTGGGTTTTTCCATATTATTTGCTACACTATTCGGTGTTGCTTTTACCTTTTTTAACCTGCGAGAGCAGTTAGTATTAAAAAGATTTTACGCTTCTCCGGTTAATAAGATAAATATACTGTTGGGTATTGGGATGAGCCGCTTATTTTTTCAACTGCTCAGTGTGGTGGTGTTAATATTGTTTGGTCATTTCTTTATGAATTTTACTTTACAGCAAGGCATTTTTACTTTTTTGGAGATAATAGCAATGACCATTATTATGCTATTCCTGCTGATGGGAGTGGGCCTGATTTTCAGTAGTATTGCTAAAAGCGATACCTCTATTCCATTGCTGATAAATTTATTTGGCTTTCCACAGATGATGTTGTCAGGTACTTTTTTCCCGATTGAGGTTTTCCCCAAATGGCTGCAGGAGATATGCAGAGTGCTGCCACTTACCCAATATAATGATGCGGTTCGAAAAATCTCATTTGAAGGGTTGAGTATTTTTGAATGCTGGAAAGAGATCGGGATACTGGGAATCTGGATAGTAATAATTTATTTTATTACTGCCAGGGTCCTAAAATGGGAGTAGGAATTGTCAACCGGGTGGGTAAGCTGTTATTTGTAAAATTCAATTGATTTTAATTATGCGTTTATTAAAGCTGGCCATAATAAGTTTTATTGTTTTTTTTCTGCTTATTACAGCTATCTCTCTATTTATACCTGCTCATGTCCGAATTTCGAAAGCAACTGATATTAATGCAACGAAAGACTCAGTAATGCTGCAGGTAAAAAATGCTGCTAACTGGAAAAACTGGTATCCGGGAGCAGACACACTGGAAGTATTACAAATAGATGGAGTTGTGAAAGGCATCCTGACAAAAGGGCAACAGGGAATTATAATTACCGGGTCGGATGATAGTACTGTAATGGCAGGAAATGCCGGTACAGCCCCCGGTAAAGGAGAAATGGGTTGGAATATACTTCAATCCCGGGGCAAAGGGCCAGTCACCGTTCAATGGTATATGGATTTCCGATTTAGCTGGTACCCATGGGAAAAATTTTCCAGTCTTTTACTGGAAAAAAGATATGGATTACTCATGGAACAGGGGCTCGATAAACTGAAGAAGTTCCTCGAAAAATAAATGCAGGTTCCTGTAATCTTGTTAACTTCAATGCTCAAAAATCAACAAGATGAAAAATATATTATTAGTGCTGGCTGTATTTGCTGTTTTCAATAGCTATTCCCAGCAATCAACCCGGAAAAGTCCGCATGACACGGTGAGTTCTGCCAATACCGTAGTTACCTACGGTAGACCTTTTAAAAATAATCGTGAAGTTTTTGGTGGATTAGAGAAATTTGGAAAAGTATGGAGAGTCGGAGCCGATGAAGCAACGACTATCAGTTTTGCTAAAGACGTAAATTTTGCCGGTGCTGGTATTAAAGCCGGTACCTATACTTTGTTTGCCATCCCTGAAGAAAAGGAGTGGACCATTATTCTTAATTCGCAATTAGGGCAATGGGGTGCTTATGGGTACGAAAAAAATAAGGATAAGAATGTGGCTTCAGTAAAAGTTCCGGTGATGAAACTGAGCAACGTGGTAGAGCAACTTACGATCCGTTTTGCAGAAAATGGTTCACTGGTTATCGAATGGGATATGACGCAAGTAACCGTGCCTTTAAGTTTCTGATTCTAAATGACTATTTATAAAGGCTGTCCATCGGGCAGCCTTTTTGTTTTGCCTTTCGTCTCTTAGTAACTTTAAGTAATAAATCTGCCAATTATGACCTGTTTAAAAAGAGTCCTGGTAAGTGCACTTTCTCTGTCGCTTGTTTTAACAATTCAAGCCCAGGTAACCGAAGGTGATACGCTGCTGTATCAAAGAGACAGTGTGATTGAACTGGAGCCAGATCCTACCACTATATTTTTTCAGGAGGGTGAAAAAACGAAGACACCCGGGAAAGTGATGCTGGTTACAAAAAGCCGGAAAGCAGTTTCGCTGGCCAATTTTTTAAAAAGCATGGTGGCAGATGTAATAGATTTTCCGTTGTATACTGATCATGCTTTTGCAGATATGGATAATGATGGTAAAAAGGAGCTGTTGGTTTCCAATTATACCGGAGGTGCCCATTGTTGCGATGAGATCTACATTTTTAAAAATATTGGCCCGAATAAATACCAGCATGTTGCTAAACTCTTTGCCGGTAATACCATTATTACAAAGGAGAAGGAATTTATTTATGATTTTCATGAACAGTTTGGATATTTCTTCACTTGTTTTGCCTGCGGTTATACTGATACTACGGATGGTGCCCCGGTAGAAATTCGCAGCATTACACTTAACTATAATAAGGGGAAAATGGTAGTTACTCCCGGCGACCAGGAATTGAAAAGTATCATCAATGATAACCTGGGGAAACTGGGTGAACAGCCTTATGAAAAACTGAGCGATGATATAGACCAGGATAACGGTCTCCGTAAAGAGTTTGCTTTAAACCTGGTTGTGCATTATTATTCTTTTGGACGAAATATGATGGAAACACAAAAGCTTTTCAACAAGTACTATAAATATCCTGATGCGAAAAAAGTTTGGGCAGCTTTTGTAAAACAAATGCAGTACATGAAAAGGGATAATGATTTCTGATCAGGCACCCGAAATGAATTTGAGATTTCGCTGAATGCCCTTCCATTTTGTTCGCTTCAGCGGGGAATGTTTGAATATAGTTTTAAAACTTTCTTCTGTCATCAGCTCCCATTCTTTTGTACTCAGGTTTAGTATTTCAGGGATGGGTGCAAATGAAGTCTCATCATATGGCTTGCTGAAGCGGTTCCAGGGACAAACATCCTGGCAGGTATCACAACCAAACATCCAGTTGTCAAACCGGCCTTTCATAGCATCGGGAATGATCATTTCTTTCAACTCAATGGTGAAATACGAAATGCACTTACTGCCATCAATTACTTTATCGGGCAATATCGCTTCGGTTGGACAAGCATCAATACATTTGGTACAGGTGCCGCAGTAATCTTTCACGAAAGGATCATCGTATTCCAACTCAAGGTCAGTTATCAATGTTGCAATAAAATAAAAGGAGCCGCTTTGTTTGGTAATCAGGTTTCCATTCTTGCCTATCCATCCCAACCCGCTTTTCTGCGCCCATGTTCTTTCCAGCACCGGGGCAGAATCAACAAAACCTCTTCCTTGTATTTCCCCGATATGTCCCTGCATTTCTGCGATTAATTCTTTCAGTTTCTCCCGTATCACCTCATGGTAGTCGCGGCCCCGGGCATACTTCGAAATCTTAGGGGCTTCCGGTTGCTGCTCCTGTGCAGGATAATAATTTAATAATAAAGTAATGACGGTCCGGGCACCGGGTACCAGTTTGGAAGGATCGATACGCAGATCAAAATAATTTTCCATGTACTGCATACGGCCATGCATGCCTTTCTGTAACCATTTTTCCAAACGTACAGCATCTTCTTCCAGTTTATGAGCCCTTGTGATACCGCAATAGCTAAACCCCAGCCGGCCAGCTGTTTTTTTGACAAAATGGGTATGTGTATGCAACAGGTTCAGGGGGAGTTAATATTTATTTATTCTATTCTATTGATTTTATTGCCACTCTAATCATTGACTAGTTTGGTTTTTTTGCGTAAAATTGAGCTTTGTTGAACGAATTTAACCACATTTAACCATCACTATGCTTTCAAAACTGTACTTCCTGTGTATTGGGTTATTATTTTTTTCCGGTAATCCTTTTGCACAGGAAAAATCTAACGTAAAATTTGGCAATGTTTCCGAAAAGGATTTTAATACAAAAATTTATCCTATCGACAGCAATGCCAGTGCTGTAGTGATCGCAGATATTGGTTATAGCGCAATTGAGGGGAATACGAAGGGCTGGTTCTCCCTTGTTTACAAACATTTTAAGCGGTTGCACATCCTAAATAAAAATGGCTATGATGCAGCTAATGTTTCAATTTCCTTATATGCTGATGGTGATGCGGAAGAAGAGTTGAATAAATTAAAAGCAGTGACCTATAACCTGGAGAATGGGAAAGTAGTAGAGACGAAACTGGATGTAAAGGCATCTGTCTTTAAAGATAAGATCAGTAAAAACAGGGTGGTTAAAAAATTCACCTTCCCGAATGTGAAAGAGGGTTCCATCATCGAGTATGAATATACCATTACCTCAGATTTTTTGCAGAATCTTCAGCCATGGGAATTTCAGGGAGCCTATCCCCGTTTATGGAGTGAATACAATCTTGCCTTACCAGAATTTTTAGGCTATGTTTTTCTGACCCGTGGGTATAAAAAATATGATATCAATGATAAAAAACTGCGTTCAGAAAGTTTTACCATTTTAGATAGTCGTGGTATTGGCGCTTCTGAAAGGTACCAGTTTACTGCCAATGTATCAGACAACAGGTGGGTAATGAAAAATGTGCCGGCGTTAAAAGAAGAAAGTTTTACTTCCACCATCGATAACCATATTGCCAAGATTGAATTTCAATTGTCAGAATACCGGCAGCCACTCACTTACCGGAATATTATGGGTTCATGGCCCAAATTGGCCAATGACCTGATGGAGGCTGATTTTTTCGGGAAGCCTGTCACTAAAGATAATGGCTGGCTGAAAGATATAGTTAAGCCGCTTATTGAAGGAGTGAATGGCAATAAAGAAAAGGCACATAAGATATTCGCCTATGTTCGGGACAATTTTACCTGTACCAATCACAGTGATCTTTTTGCAGAACAAACGCTTAAAAACCTGGAGAAGTCTAAAAGTGGTACAGTTGCTGAGATTAACCTGTTGCTAACCGCTATGCTCAGGTACGCAGATATTGAAGCTGATCCGGTCATTCTCAGTACCCGTTCCAACGGAATGACTTATCCCCTGTACCCGCTTATTACGCAATACAATTATGTTATTGCAAGAATAGTAATTGATGGAAAAATTTTTTACCTGGATGCCAGTGAACCCCGCCTGGGATTTGGTCATTTGCCGGTGCGTTGTTACAACGGACACGGAAGAGTGATCAACAAGACAGCTGATGCAATCGAATTGGACAGTGATTCATTAATGGAGAGAAAAAGTACAACTGTATTTGTGGTCAACGATGAGAAAGGAAATATCGTAGGCAGTATGCTGCAAACGCCGGGTTATTATGAATCTTTTAACCTGCGGGAGCGAATCAAAGAAAAAGGAAAAGAGCAATTGATAACTGATATAAAAAAGGCTTTTGGTACGGAGATATTGGTCAGTAAGTTCGAACTGGATTCGCTTGATAAGTATGAGGAAGTGCTGGGTATAAAATATGATTTTGATTTTACCGGTGAAAAAGAAGATATCATTTACCTGAACCCGATGTTTGGAGAGGGGTACAAGGAAAATCCATTTAAATCAGCAGAACGTCTTTATCCTGTAGAAATGCCCTATGGTTTTGATGAAACATATACCCTGCAAATGGATGTACCTTCCGGCTATGAAGTGGATGAATTGCCAAAATCAATGGTGGTGAAGTTGAATGAGGAAAATGAAGGGATGTTTGAATATCGTATTTCCCAGTCAGGCAGCGGCATTTCCTTTCGTTCCCGCATTCGTATAAGCAGGGCCTACTTTATGCCTGAAGAATATGAGATGTTGCGGGAATTCTTTAACCTGGTGGTAAAAAAGCAGGCTGAACAGATCGTACTTAAAAAGAAAAAATAATTTATGCGCAATAGATTTATCCTGTTGATTTGCCTGGCAACACTGATCTCCTTAGCCGGGATGGCACAGAGTTCCTATGCCGTTGTGGCTATACCGGAAGCACTGCTCAAAAATGCAAGTGTAATTAAAAGAACAGAAGATATCCGGTATGAGATCACCGAGGGTAATAAAGCCAGCTTTTACCAGAAAGTTGCTTATACGATCTTGGATGAGCAGGGTGACCGCTGGGCCACACATGCAGAATGGTATGATAAACTCCGCAGCGTGGAATCCTTTGAAGGTTCCTTGTATGATGCTTCTGGCAAAAAGATCCGTAGCATCAAAAAGGGAGAAATAAAAGATGTGAGCGGTAATGATAATGCGAGCCTGGCAGATGATAACCGGGTGAAATGGCATAGTTTTTTTTATAAGGTATACCCCTTCACCGTTGAATACGAAACGGAAATTCGTTTTAAAGGTACCATGTTCTCTCCCGACTGGATTCCCCAGCAAAAAGGGGCGATGAGTGTACAGCACAGCCGGCTCACCGTGCTCAGCCCGGTCAGCAACCCGCTTCGCTATAAAATGTTTAACTATAAAGGGGAACCCGTTGTTGCCGAAGTGAAGCAGGGAAAATCTTACACATGGGAAGTGAAAGATTTGCCGGCGATCAAAGAAGAGTTTGCTGCACCGTCCTGGCATGAGATCACCACCAGCGTTTTTCTTGCCACAGAAAAATTTGTACTGGAAGATTACCAGGGCAGCAATGCAAGCTGGAAAGATTTTGGAAAATTTGTGTATGACCTCAAAAAAGAGAGGGATGAATTACCTGAGGAGGTGAAACAAAAAGTGCGTCAGTTGACAAGTGGGGTCACTGAGGATAAAGAAAAGGTAAGGCGGTTGTATGAATACATGCAGCAAAATACTCGGTATATCAGTATACAATTGGGTGTGGGTGGCTGGCAACCCTTTGATGCCAAATATGTGGCATCAAAAAGATATGGCGATTGCAAAGCCCTCAGTAATTACATGTTTGCCTTATTAAAAGAAGCAGGTATCCGCTCGGTATACACGGTGATCGGTTCCGGCAATGATAATGATTACCTGATGGTTGACCTGCCTTCATCGCAGTTCAATCATGCCATATTATTTGTGCCGCAGGGAAAAGATACTGTTTGGCTCGAATGCACCAGCCAGACAAATGGTGCCGGTTATTTGGGAGGCAATACCGGCAACCGCTATGCCCTGGCTGTAGATGAAAATGGGGGTGCATTGGTCCGGACACCCCACTATGGGATGAATGAAAATTTACAGATCCGGAGTATTAAAGCCACCTTGGCTGAGGATGGCACCCTGCTGGTAAAAAGCAATACGCATTACAGCGGTATGCAGCAGGATAATATTCATGGTCTCATTAATAATCTTTCAAAAGACAAAGTGAAGGAATACCTGCATGAAGAGCTGGATTTTGCCACTTACGATGTGAACCAGTTTAATTATAGCCAGGATAAATCAATTCTTCCTGTGATAGATGAAACATTGGAAATAACGGTTAGCAATTATGCTACGGTCACCGGCAAGCGGTTGTTCATTGTCCCAAACATTATGAACAAAACATACCGGAAGCTAAGTGCAACCGATGAAAGAAAATATGATATCGATCTGGGGTTTGAATACAAGGATGTCGATTCTGTGGAGATCGAACTGCCCAAAGGGTATGAACCTGAGGCCATGCCGCAGCCGGTCTCTATCAGCAGCCAATTCGGAAAGTACAGTAACACCGTGAAATTGGCAGGTAATAAATTGATCTACTACCGCAGTATCGAACAATACAGCGGACGATTTCCTGCTAAAACTTATCCTGACTTGGTGAAGTATTATGATGCTGTTTACAAAGCTGACCGCAGCCGGGTGGTGCTGGTGCGAAATGAACAGCCGCTGAAAGGGTTCTGATAATTATAACCTAATTATTCTTTTTACTGAAATAGTATTTAATGCAAAAGCTTCTATCTGCCTTTTTTATTCTTTGCTCAGTCAGCTGTTTTTCCCAGCAAAACCCTACGGTCAAATTCGGGAAGATCAGTATTGCAGAAATAGAAAGAAAGAACTATGATGTTGATACCAGCGCTGAAGCTGTCGTGATTGCCGATATAGGCGCTACGCAGATCAAGGGAAACCGCAATGAATGGTTCTCGCTGGAATTTAGACGCCACAAACGGATACATATCCTGAAAAGAAATGCTTATTCGCATGCCACCGTTGAGATTTCTTTATATACAGATGGTAAAATGGAAGAACAATTGGATGACGTGAAAGCTGTAACTTATAATTATGAGAACGGCAAAATAGTTGAAACAAAACTTGATGTTAGGACAGGAGTTTTCAAGGATAAACTGGATAAGAACAGGGTGGTCAAAAAGTTCACCTTGCCTAATGTAAAGGAGGGCTCTATCATTGAGTACGAGTATAAAGTAACGTCCGATTTCCTTTTCAATTTACAACCCTGGTATTTTCAGGGAGACATTCCCCGTTTATGGAGTGAATACTCCGTCGCCATACCGTCCTTCCTTAAGTATATGCTGATAGCACAGGGAGAACACCCTTTTTATTTGAACACCAGCAAAGATAAACGGGCTAATTATTCCGTGGAATTAAAGAAAAGGGATTCATACGGATCAACTACTGGATCGGAACAGATCAATATTACCTGTGGTGTAACAGATTTTCGCTGGGCAATGAAAAATGTGCCTCCTTTAAAGGAAGAAGCGTATACGACCACTTTGTTGAATTATATGGCAAAACTGGAGTTCCAGTTGGCTGCTTACCTTGAACCTTTAAGTCCACAGACTGTAATGTCCACCTGGCCGGATCTGGCCCAAAGCTTATTAAAGCGGGATGATTTTGGTATGCAAATGGAAAATGCCGCCACCTGGATGCCGGGAGTATTGCCGGCCATTTTGCAAAATGCCACAACAGAAACAGAAAAAGCGAAGAAGATATATGCCTACTTACGGGATAATGTTACCTGTACCGATTATCGCCAGCTTTATACAGAAAGTACCTTGCGGAATGTATTTGACAAAAAGAGCGGGGGAGTAGCCGAGATCAATCTTTTATTAACGGCCATGCTGCGTTATGCTGGTATCCGGGCAGACCCCGTTATCCTCAGCCGGAGAGATTATGGATTTGTCTATGATAACTACCCTGTCATTGGCCAGTTCAATTATGTTATAAGCCGGGCCGGGATCGATGGAAAAGAAATACTGCTGGATGCAAGCTATCCCAATCTCGGCTTTGGCAAGCTTAATTACGATTGCTATAATGGAACAGCAAAAGTGATGAATGAGCAAGCCACCCATCTTTCGCTTAAAGCTGACCAGTTGACGGAAAAAGGAAATATTACGGTAATCCTTTCCGGCAATGAAAAAGGGGAATGGAAGGCGAACATAAACAAGTTGTATGGCTATTACGAATCGGTTGATGTAAGAAAAAAGCTGAAAGCAAATGACAGGGAAACTTGGATGAAAGAACTTGTCAAAGAATATGACACCGAAGTGAAGTTAGAAAACCTGCGGATTGATTCACTTACAGCCCTGGAAGAACCCATTGCTTTTAATTATGATATTTCCTATGGCGGGGATCAGGCCAATATCGTCTATCTTAATCCCGTCATCACAGGCAGACACAGGATCAATCCCTTCAAATCAACTGACAGGCTTTACCCGGTGGAAATGCCCTATAAAATTCTTGAGAATTATTCTATCATCATAATAGTGCCCGAAGGATACTCGGCTGATGAAATGCCGAAACCACTTAGTCTGAAAATGAATGAGCAGGGTGATGCTTCATTCTCTTATTCGGTCTCGAAACCATCTGCGAATCTCATTTCGATACAATGTCGGCTGGAGATCAATAAAACGCTTTTTCAAACGTCAGAATACGAAGCCTTACGGGAATTCTTCAACCGGGTGGTGGCCAAACAAAACGAACAGATCGTTTTAAAGAAAACTAAATAGGCCGTTCTCTTTTTTATTCTTCTAGGTGCAAACGATGGAACATGCGGTGCATAGCCGGCGCTAGTATGATGCCCACATTGGTAATGAATACCACTCCGCTGAATAGCGCATAAATGGAAGAAAATAATTTGCCGCTCACTGTATGTATTTCAATTACTGGGCCCATGCCACTCAGAATCATGGCTGCATTGTGCAGTGAATCTATCCAGGAAGCTTCTCCCCAGTAATGATATCCGGCCACACCAATTAGAATGCAAAGCAGCATTATAAGCGATGCAATAAAGATATTTTTTAATACCCGCTGGTAAAAAGTGGCTTTGGTGGCCAGCGGTTGTTTTCGGTGCTCATACATAAGGCTGCTTTAATATTGCTAAAGGTACCAAACCCCGGGTAGCTTCGGGAAAACCTGATGTAATCGAACTGCTTCTGCGATCATGAAGCCGGTGTGATCTTTATCTTTGTTATTGTTTTACCGGTTGCCGGTATCGTCATCCCCCCGGCATCAACGGTGGTGTTGGTGTCCAGTTCTGATGATTTTAACAGTACGATTCCTGTTTTCATGTCTACCTGCAATTCAGTTTTCACGGTACTATTGATGATCATATTCATCTCCATACCCATTTGTTCCATTACGGTAGTGATATACTGTGTGCCGGTATACGTTATGCTGGCCACTCCGTTTTCAATTTTTGTGATCCTATAAGTACCGGAATCCCTTGAACTGTATTTTTCTTTTGTCTGGGAGGCAATATCATTAATGCTGTCACCGGCTTTGAGTTCTTTGCCGATTATGGAAGGAATAAATAATTCGGTTGTTTTTGAAAGTTCAGCATTATTTCCGGTTAGCATCCCCTGCATATCGGATTCAATTATTTCCTGCTTGGTGATCGTTCCTTTGCTATCAATACTAATGGCCCTGGGTTTATTCAATAGTTTGGAAAGTCCTTCTGCCATGGGTCCTTCATTATCCTGTTTATCACTGTCAAAACTCATGTCCTGTCCCATCATACTGGACGTTAACAGCACTTTCGTAGCAGTGGCCTGCAGGTCAGTGCCATCAGGATTATTGTTCATCACTTCAACCAGGGTAATACTTTTTGAATCAATTAAAGTTTCCATGGTCTGTCCCATCACTTCTGCTGAACTGGTTGTTTTGTTGGTGGTTTCCACCTGGTACTTCTGGCCTTTTTGTATATCGATTTTTGTAGGTTGTGAGAAACCGGTGATAATGCCCAGCAGTGAAAGAGACAAAGCGGATAAGCTTGTTTTTAGCATAATTTTTATTTTGACTGTAAAACTAATACGGAATAAGTAATTCGATGCAGGTTTACTGACAAGCTGCGGAAATTTGGGTGTCAATGGTTTTTTTCAGTTCCCGGTGTGCATCGGCTCTTTCTTCTCCCAATAGATTTTTTACAAAAATTAAATACGCATAACCCCGGCAATAGTCGATCATCGGCCAGGTGCCAAATAATCCCGGGCTGGCCAGCGCAGTGGCTATTCCATTCTTTTCTTCGATAGCCCAGCTTCCGGAAGTATAGTTGAAGCCTGTGGCAGACTTCGGCGCATATTTGATCTGTTCTGGTTTGTTCTGCACTTTCATCATCTCATTCACGGAGTTTTCACTGAGTATCTGCACTCCGTTATATTTTCCTTTGTTCAATAGCATCACCAGGAATTTCATGTAATCTTCCGCTGTTGATTTGGCACCACCGGAAGGATTCACCGGACCACCCTCAATATTGGTAAAAGTGGATTTTCGCATACCCAGCGGGTATAACAATTTGGTACGGATAAGCACATCGAATTTTCTTTTGCTCACCACTTCCAGTACACGGCCGGCAATGTTCAAACCAATATTGCCATACCAGAAATCGGTACCGGTATTGGCCCTGATGTCCCGGGCAGCAAATGCATTCACTTCTTCTTCAAGGGTCGCAAACTTTTTTCGTTGCGCTAATTTTTTCAGCAGACCGCCTTCATCTTCAATACCCGTCATATGGCTCAGGCAATGACGGATGGTTATATACCCTTTAAAATATTTATCAAATTCCGGAATGTATTTCACCACTTTATCATCCAATGCTATTTTTCCTTCATCCACGAACTGCATCACAAGGGCAGCAGTGAGCCATTTACTGCAACTGGCGATCGGTGCCTGGGTTTTCATTGTAAAGTCACCCATTTCTTTTTTATAAACCAGCGAATCACCCTTCCATATCAACGCTACCGCATTGGTTCCGAATAATTTTTGTTTGGCCTGCAGTTCTGTTTCCAGTTCGGTCCAGTTGTATTGAGCGGAAACAGGCTGTAAGAATAGCAGGAATGCCGCCACCGAAAAGACTTTCAGGCAGATAGAACTGAATTTATATGACATAGTTACGGGGTTTGAGGGGTTGGATGAATATTTGAGTATAGAGTTTATACATAATTAATAGGGAGTACTACGTTCACTTAAGCTATACACGAAGTAAACAAAGATTCTCAGTGTATGTTGTTAAAAACGGGTGTTCCTGAGATAAAAATATAAACAAATGAATTTAGGAAACTTCACCATCAAAGCAGCCGAGGCTTTCCAGCAAGCCCAGCAAATTGCCTTTAATGCACAAAGTCCGAATATCGAGACGGAGCATATCTTAAAGGCGTTGCTCGATCAGCAGGATTCCCCGGTTGAATATTTACTGAAAAAAAATAACGTTACCGTTAACCTCGTAGAGAGCAAGCTGGATGAGCTCATCAGCAAATTACCCAAAGCATCAGGGGAAGCAGCCCAGCAAATAAGCCGGGAAGCGAATAGTGTAGTTTTAAGGGCCGGTGCAGTACTTAAACAATTCAATGATGAATTTGTAACCACAGAACATTTATTGCTTGCCATTGTGCAGGGGAATGATTCCACCGCCAAGCTGTTGAAGAATACAGGACTAACAGAGAAAGGATTGATCGCAGCGATCAAAGACCTGAGAAAAGGAGAGTCCGTTACTTCACAAACACAATCACAGGAATACAATGCGCTGAATAAATATGCCAAGAACTTAAATGAACTGGCAAGGCAGGGCAAACTCGACCCGGTGATTGGCCGTGATGAAGAAATAAGAAGAACCTTACATATACTTTCACGCAGAACAAAGAACAACCCGATACTGGTAGGTGAACCCGGTGTTGGTAAAACAGCCATCGCCGAAGGCATTGCTCACCGTATTGTCAATGGGGATGTACCTGAAAACCTGAAATCAAAAATTATCTATGCTCTCGATATGGGCCTGCTCATTGCCGGTGCAAAATATAAAGGTGAGTTTGAAGAACGTTTGAAAGGAGTGGTAAAAGAAGTGAGCAGCAGTGACGGGGAGATCATCTTATTCATTGATGAGATACACACACTGGTTGGTGCAGGTGGCGGTGAAGGCGCCATGGATGCGGCTAATATTCTGAAACCTGCACTGGCCAAGGGTGACCTCCGTGCTGTGGGTGCCACCACCCTGAATGAATACCAGAAATTTTTTGAAAAAGATAAAGCCTTAGAAAGACGTTTCCAGAAAGTGATGGTGGATGAACCCAGTGTGGAAGATGCTATCTCTATCCTCCGTGGATTGAAAGACCGTTATGAGACACACCACCATGTAAGAATTAAAGACGAAGCCATCATTGCAGCGGTGGAATTATCCAGCCGTTATGTTACCGATCGTTTTTTGCCCGATAAAGCTATTGACCTGATAGATGAAAGTGCAGCCAAGCTCCGCCTGGAAATGAATTCCATGCCGGAAGAACTGGATACACTGGAAAGGCAGATCCGTCAGTTGGAAATTGAACGGGAAGCTATCAAAAGAGAGAATGATGAAGTGAAACTGAAAGAACTGAATACCGAGATTGCCAACCTGGCGGTATCAAGAGATACTTACAAAGCAAAATGGAACCAGGAAAAAGAACTGGTGGACAAAGTACAGAATGCCAAGGAAGAAGCTGAACGCTTAAAGCTTAGCGCAGAACAGGCAGAACGGAATGGTGATTATGGCCTGGTAGCGGAGATCCGTTATGGAAAGATAAAAGAGCAGGAAAAGCTTATTGCTGATCTTACCAAACAAATAGAGGAAAGTGGTGAAAAACGTTTGCTGAAAGAAGAAGTGGACGCTGAAGACATTGCTGAAAGCATTGCGAAGGCAACAGGCATACCGGTTCAAAAGATGCTGCAAAGCGACAGGGAAAAATTACTGAAGCTGGAAGAGCATTTGCATGAAAGGGTAGTGGGACAGGATGAAGCCATCATGGCTGTGGCCGATGCGATACGCAGAAGCCGTGCAGGTTTGCAGGACCCGAAAAAGCCGATCGGTTCCTTCATCTTCCTTGGTACTACCGGTGTGGGCAAAACAGAACTGGCGAAAGCCCTGGCGGAATATTTGTTTGACGATGAAAGCATGATGACGAGGATCGACATGAGTGAGTACCAGGAAAAACATACCGTGTCAAGATTAGTGGGTGCGCCTCCCGGTTATGTGGGCTATGATGAAGGCGGGCAGCTGACTGAAGCTGTGCGGCGCAAACCTTACAGTGTGGTATTGCTCGATGAGATTGAAAAAGCACACCCCGATGTTTGGAACGTACTCTTACAGGTGTTGGATGATGGCCGTCTTACCGATAACAAAGGCCGGGTGGTGAATTTTAAGAATACCATTATCATTATGACCAGCAATATCGGCAGCCACCTGATACAGGATGCTTTTGACGGGGTGAATGAAAATAATATCGAAGAGGCAAATGCTAAGGCGAAACTGGATGTGATGAACCTGTTGCGGCAGACCATACGGCCCGAGTTTTTGAACCGGGTGGATGAGATCATCATGTTCCAGCCGCTGCTGAAAAAAGAGATAGCCGGCATTGTGAAAATACAGTTGAACAACCTGCAGAAACTGGTAGCCGACAGTGGCATACAATTAGTGTTCAGTGATTACGCACTGGAGTTCCTGGCAGACCAGGGCTTTGATATACAGTTTGGCGCCAGGCCCCTGAAACGGTTGATACAAAAGGAAATTGTGAACCAGTTATCGAAGAGAATACTGGCAGGAGATATTGATAAGACAAAACCGGTGTTGGTGGATGTGTTTGATGGAGTAGTGGTGTTTAGGAATGAGACGCCGGAGAAAGAGAAGGCCAGTAAGAAGAAGTAAATAGAAGTCCTGGCGAGGTTATGAGTGTTTTTTAATTATAGCTTTGGCGGGATAAAATCCTCTTTCCAATGAATACGAATTAAATCTACCAACTTTATCAGACTTTCCTGAAACACTAGAAGGTTTTTTATAAATTCTCTTGGTTCAAGAACATACCTTGCTATTTGGTCTTTCTCTTTGTTATAATAGGTTATATATCTATCATCAATTTCTTTGGGGTCATATTCTGAATATCCGTGGGCCATTACATTTCTATATTCAACTAAATCAGCAATAATATCGAACTCGGACATGTACTGGTTGTAATACTTAAGGTTATAATCTCTTAATGATTTAATTGCCCTACTTAGTTCTTGCCCATTTTAAATGCAATTAATTTTTCTGGAATATTGCTGTCTGGCTATGCCTCAATCTCGCATTTACAGATAATGTCATCTAAAATCCTTTCAATATTACAAGCTAGTTCAATGTAAATGCCTCTTGTTTTGGCATCAAGTTCTCGCATCCTTAGAACATAAGGGAATTGCATTGATGGAGAAACATAATAGGTCGGCAATTAATATAGTTTATTTACTAAAATACTGCTTTTTGACGGGAGTTTTTTTGCTCTACTGAACTTTTTAGTTCCACATCTTGATTTTCTCGGGTATTGATTTTAGTCTATGTTTTAAGATAGCTAAATCTAAATCAGACGTGTAAAAGAAAACGTCACAAATATTTTTACAAACGATCTTAGTATTCAATATTAAATTTAGATTTCAGGAGACTTCTTGCACGGTTATCTCCCAAGTCTGCCGCTTTTTTCAAATCAGCAATACATAATTCCTTTTTGTTCAGCATGAAGTAATTATGCCCCCGGTCATAATAGGTTGCTGCAAGTTTTGGATTGATCTGTATAACTGAGGAGTAATCTGCAATGGCTGAATCATATTTTCCCTGTTTAAAATATGCTGCTCCCCGGTTAGCATATGTTTCGGCATCCAGTGAATCAATTTTTAATGCAGTAGAATAATCCTTAATTGCCTGATCATATTTCCCCTGATTATAAAAGACGAGCCCTCTGTTGGCATATGCTGTCGATAATGCGGGGTTGA
This sequence comes from Chitinophagaceae bacterium, assembly GCA_016719165.1. Classification (GTDB taxonomy): domain Bacteria; phylum Bacteroidota; class Bacteroidia; order Chitinophagales; family Chitinophagaceae; genus JJ008. Next base: position 197,640 of record JADKAJ010000001.1, read on the forward strand.
TCTTAATAGCAGAATCAAAGTCGGCAATCGCAGGTATATATTTTCTTTGAGTAAAATAGGTAAATCCACGGTTGCAGTAAGCTTCAGTTAACTGAGGATTTTTCTTAAGTGCAGAAGTATAACTGTTAATTGCAAGATCAAATTTTTCTTGATTAAAATAGGCATTCCCCTGATTATAGAAAGTAATTGCATCTTGTGAGAAGGATTTTTGAAATATAAAAATTCCAAAGACGAATAGAAATTTTGAAGCGAATAATTTCATTTTCATATTTATTTAGCCTAAAAAGATTAACTATGTAAGTATAAAAATAGGAAATAATTATGGGTTGTCTAAAGCTACCCGGCGGATTTTTTTATGACTTTGCTAGTATCATTCAGCTATTCGGAAGCTGTGAAGTTCATGCCGGAACGCTCTGCGAAACTTCCAGTTTCGCAGTTGTATTCTATCGCCTGTGGCGTTGAATACAATTGCCAGAGGCAATATAATAAAGCTGCGGGGCTGCAAGCCCCACATAGCAACAGTGAATAAAAACTGTCTTTAGATACCATTAGAAATACCAGTCATACTTTTATAACAAGCCTTTACTGTTTTCTCATTACATTGGTAGTCCAAAAATCAACCTCCATGTCAGCCTTTAACCGAGCACTTTTGCTGGCATTGCTGTGTTTCTTCCTAGGCGGCGGGGAGGGAGGCGGGGGGCCCCTTTTTTGGGGGGGGGGGGCCCCCCCCCCCCGGGGGGGGGGGGGGGGGGGGGGGGGGGGGAAGGGGGGGGGGGGGGGGGGGGGCCCCCGGGGGGGGACTGAGCTGGCAAAAGCATCCTCTACCAACCGCCACGTATAAGCCAAAAAATCTTTTGTGATTTTTATATTATTTTTACTGCTAAACAATACCGTTCTATGCGTAAAACAATCTTAGCCGTTCTTGTATTACTATCTGCAAACTTTTATACAGTTAACTTATTTGCCCAGGGTAAGTTATTAGCAAAAGAAGGGCAGGCTATCCCTGATAGTTTTGGAAAGAAAACAACAACTATGCTGGTATTTAATACTGGCAACTTCCAGGTGAATAATTGTCTTGAGAAGACTTTTGAGAAATATTACACCGGCAAATATGAGATTATAGACGAAATGCAAGAGGGGAGCAAAAGGTACAGTGATACTGTAAAGTACAAGTATGCTTTTATTACTTATGTTGATGATCAGCCCGGAAAATGGGTGAGGGGTCAGGGTACAGGTTTTCAAAGACAAGGTCCTTCCAGTAATTATTCTTATGGTGTTCTCGACAGGGCGACATCAAAAGAGTATCGTATTTCATTTTTTGGCGGGGCTTACAAAGGTCTAATGGAAGCTTATGTAAAAAAACTGGAACAGGAAAGAAAGAAAAATGAGCAATAGCTTCCTTTCCGACCTTAGTGGTCTTCATAGAAAACAGCACGCCGTCGTTTTACGCCGTTGTTGGTGTTCATCTATCAACCTCGTAATAGTTTAAAGTATCCACAACAACAACATCTCTCAATCCCTTCAAAGCCGATTGTCAGATTGCCTTGTATACCGACTTTGTGGCACTCGTCACCAGCTATATTGGTCTGGTTTCAAATTTCTCCTTACATTGTTATTCAAAAAACCAACCCATATGTCCGCCTTTAACCGCAGAAATTTTCTCAAAGCATCCGGCATCGCCGTGTTGCCAGCTTTTCTTCCGGCTGCAGCAAAAGCCGCCGTAAATACAAAGCAGTATGCAGAAGAGCCTATCATCAAATTCTTTTATGATGGGGAAGATTTTAATCCTGCGCAGTATATCACGGAACTGCAAAAGATCAACAGCAAAGAAGCGATCAAAAGAGATTTTTACCTGCAGGGTGGTGCTGTGGCGGCTATGGAAAAAAAATTTGAAGAAATAACCGGGAAAGAAAAAGCCATCTGTATGCCCACCGGCACGATGGCCAACCAGCTGGCCATTGCCGTACTTAGTGGCGATAATACAAAAGTGTTTGTACAGGATACCAGCCATGTGTACCGTGATGAGGCAGATGCTGCACAATCTGTTTTTCAAAAAAGATTAATGCCCCTGGCCAAGGGACAAACTTATTTTACGGCTGAAGAATTAAAGACGGCCATTACTGCGTTGAAAGAACAGGAAGTATTTGCCAGTGGTATCGGTGCTGTTTCAGTTGAAAATCCGGTGCGGAGAACCGACGGCAGAATGATTCCTATAGAGGAGATACGGAAGATCAGTGAGTATTGCCGCAGCAATAATATTCCCCTGCACATGGACGGAGCCCGGATCTTTATGGCCGCAGCCTGGTCAGGTATAAGTGTGAAAGAATACGCTTCTTATTTCGATACTGTATATATATCGCTGTACAAATATCTTGGAGGAGCAAATGGTGCAGTGTTATGCGGCACTAAAACGGTGATCGATAAAATGCCGCACCTCGTCAAAATACATGGTGGTACTGTTTTCAGCAACTGGTTCAGTGCGGCTATGGTACTCAGCAGGCTGGAAGGAATTGAAAATCGCCTGCAGGAATCCATCAAACAATCAGCAGCAGTTTTTTCCGGGCTGAATAAAATACCCGGTTTAAAGGTCAGCGCATTGGAGGGCGGCACCAATATTTACACACTGGAGATCGATAAGAAGATAGATGGTAATAAAATGCAGCAGCAGCTGAATAAAGAATTTAATATCCGCATACCACCACCCGGTGACAAGAACAAAACAACGCTGACCGTTAATGAAACAATATTGTACAGGGATGCAGCATATATCATCAGTGCATTTAAAAGTTGTGCAGGGTGATCCCTGCTTTCCGGCGTTAATAAAATAGTATTTCTTCCTTGCTGAATCTTCAACAGTAAACATTCTCAGGATATCCCGCAATAAGATGGGACAAGTCTTTTTGGCAATCAGTATTTTTCCGCTGTACACATGGTGCCAAAGAATGGTAGCACTACTGCAAAATATAAATGGCTGGCATACGTTTCTTATCCGGTAAAGCAATAATTAAAAATTTAATCCCGGCTAAACCTTTCACTCTGCTACCCGTCCAAACGAAAATTCGAAACTGATAACTATGAAAAAACTGCAAAAGCTTCTCCTCTTAATATTGCCTTTTTTTACTGCCTGTACAAAAGATAACGGTAATGGCAACACTCCTCTGGCTGAAACAATGTATTTCCCTCCCACAACCGGTACCACCTGGGAAACGAAGACCATTGCCAGCCTTGGCTGGAACCAAAGTGCCATACAGCCTTTAAAAGATTACCTGTTGCAGAAAAACTCCAAATCGTTTATGATCCTGGTGAATGGCCGTATAGTGATGGAGGAATATTTTGACGGCCATTCTGCCACCACCACCTGGCCCTGGAACAGCGCCGGGAAAACATTGGCAACTGCCACCACCGGCATTGCCCAGCAGGAAGGATTGCTTAATATTAATACAAGTGTATCAACCTATTTAGGGGCAGGCTGGACCAGCGCCCCGGCTAATAAAGAAAACCTCATTACATCCCGGCACCTGCTAACCATGACCTCCGGGCTGAATGATGCAAACAATTTAGTTACACCAGCCAACCTTTCTTACCTGGCCGATGCAGGTACCCGCTGGAGTTACCATAATGTGTTTCAAAAACTGATGGATGTGGTGGCGGCGGCCAGCGGCCAGGATTTTGAAACGTATTTTAATGCCAAACTAAAAACCAAGTTAGGCATGGATGGCTTTTGGAACAATGGCCTCATCTTCAAAATATACCATAGCAATACCCGCAGCATGGCCCGTTTTGGCATACTGGCCCTTAACAAAGGAAAATGGGAAAGCGAACAGGTGGTGAATGAAAACTTTTTTACTGAAAGCATCAATACTTCGCAAAGTATAAATCCCGCATACGGCTACCTGTGGTGGTTAAATGGGAAAAGCAGTTTCATGCTGCCCGGAGGGCAAACGGTTTATCCCGGCACACTGGTTCCGAATGCACCGCCTGATATGTATGCCGCCATGGGTGCCGAAGACCAGCGCATATATGTAGTGCCCGGTAAAAAAATGGTAGTGATAAGAATGGGCAACGCCTCTGACCCTGCAAATCCGAACTTTGCCTTATCCGGCTTTGACAATGCGCTATGGGAAAAAATAAATGCGGTGATTAATTAGTACGGCTGAATTTTAGCAATAAAATTTTCTTTGATGGTGCTGCGGAGCTCAAAGTTCCGCCGTTTTATTTTATGGTTGAATGTATTATCGAAGTCCCTAAGAGTGGTATAAAAAATCCCGGCTACTTCAATAGCCGGGATTTTTATAGCAATCAGGTAAACTTTAAGTCACTAAGCCTTGTAATTGTTTAAGGTATTAAAACCTTATTAATTACATGGATAACACCATTTGTTGCCAGTATATCGGCAGGATTGGCTGATGCAAAACTATTATTGTCATTTCCTTTTACCCAGCCTGTATTAAATCCAAGTATGGTGGTAATCTTATTATCTGAACCGTCTGCAAGGGTAGTGATCCTTCTGAGGATGCCGAGATCCCAGGTGAAATTGCGGCTGCTTACCACATGGTATTTAAGAATGTTTGCCAATGCTGCAATCTGTGCCGGATTGCTGATAGCGTTGATATTGGCAGCATTATTAAATGGCGCAGGCAATTGTGCAAATGCTGCGTCAGTAGGTGCAAATACGGTGAAATCGCCACTACCGGTAAATACTCCGGCAAGATCTGTCTTTACTAATGCGGCCACCAATGCAGAAAGATTTGTGTTTGGTATGGCAATACCGGCTATTGTATTAGTAGGGAATAATAATACTTTATCAATAACATGTATTACCCCGTTGTTCGCATTTATGTTGGGTAATATCACTGTAGATTGACCATTTACACGGATCAGGTTAAATGTTTTGGAAAAATAAACTGTATTATCATTACTGCTGCCGGCGGGTTTAATTGTAACAGCACTGCTGCGACCATTACTGATCTGGTTGCTAAATACTTCAGCACCGATTACATGATAAAACAATACGTTCCGGAGAAAATCAACCTGGGAAGGGTTGCTGATACCGTTTATATTGTTTGCATTGTTAAATGGTGCAGGCAACTGCGCAAAAGCTGCATTGGTTGGCGCAAATACAGTAAGGTTAGCCGATGGATCAGAAAGGGCACCAGCCAGGCCAGTTTTTAAAACTGCAGCTACCAGGGTTGAAAAATTAGGATTAGATACGGCAATTTGTACAATGTTCTGGTTACTGCCGTTTCTGTTTTGGAGGTCTTTCAATCCAAGTGCTTCCGCTTGTTTGTCAGCGTCGGCAGGAGCTGTTTGTTCTAGGGCACGGGCCTGGTCTACTGCGGCCTGTTCGTTATTTGTTTCATCTGCAAATTGCCCGGGGCTATTTATATCTTTTTGACAGGAAGCCAGGAAACCTGCTACTAGTACGATGATGGCAAAAGCTTTCGGGAAGCCAAACCATTTAAATTGATTCTTTGTCATAACAAATTTTTTGGTTTTATAGATTAATAACAAATGATTCACAGGCAGGTATAATCCAGTCATTGAATTAACATTATAAAAGAGTGAATTGTATAATTTGGGGTGTGAACCGGGGAGTTGTATTTGTTCCTGGCCATGCCTCCGAAGGGCTCCCGTTCTTCGAATCTTATCCGGAAGTTGTTAAGCTGTGCAAAACCAGTAGTTTTGAAGTTGTATAATCTTACCCGTGGCAGTAACTAAAATTTTCGGAGGCAATACTATAAAGTTGTGGGGCTGTATGATATACCTAGCAACAAATTCTCAGGCCCGTATATCTTATTGTTACAACCCAGAATATTTTCAACTGCAACTATCACTTCATTTCTTCAGATTTCACCTCAGTATTATTAGCCAAAAGGAAAACTAAAATCTCCAGCCCACTGATATGCCCGGATAGAAAGCCAGACTATTATACCTGGAAATAACCGGTGTGTAATTTATTCTCCACATCAAACCATATTTTGTGTGATGACGGTATCCGACAGAAGGAATTAAAGCTGGTGTGTAGGGGTTTTGCCCGGTTTGAGTATCTTGTTTTGCACCCAGGTATTCCCTGTCTGCCAGGGTAATACCGAGACCGGTTTCCAGAAAGGATTTATGATTGCCAAGGTCAGTTAAATATTTGGCGCCTGCTACTAAGCCGGGCTTATTACCCGAAAGGCTTATCCCGGTATGCAAACCAAGCCCGGTCTTTTTTCCAAGCTGTCGTTCATAGCCAACAGAAAAGCCAACCCCGTTACCACCTACTTCAAAATAGGCTGTACTTTTTTTAAATGATTGCTGCTGGGCTTTTACTTGAGTGGCCATTAAAATTAAAATGGCAAACAGGGTTGTTTTTCTCATGCTAGCTGGTTTTAAAAGGCAGGGAAGTATATCACAACGAATGGATCTGGTTATTTATTATCTGCAACAACTGATCAGGGGGTTCTCCTTTGTCTTAGAATTCAACAGGAAAACTAAAATTAACAGGAGAGTTGTGCATCGTTTGCAACGAATGACTGGGGGAAACTTATTTTACTTTCAGCACCACCACATGATCAATTGTTTCCTGTGCAGGATATTCCGGGTAAATAAAAACTCCTTCCGGCACTTTGTTCCATTTTAATTTTTTCCCCGTGTTCATTACTTCCACTGATATAATATTTTCCGAAAACCCGGGCAATAAGATATAAGGATTTTGCGGTGACTGCAACATATGAATATAAATTTGTTGACCATTGCGGGTAGCTACCCCCCAGGGTTGCGGGGGCATGATATTACCACGGGTATTATAAACAGAAGCTCCGTATTGATTCAGCCATTTACCGGTGGCCAGTAAGGTATCCGTAAACTGTTGTTGAATTTCGCCATTCGGCATCGGCCCCACATTTAGCAGCAGGTTAGTATTCCGCCCGGCTGCTCCAACCAGTAAATGTATCACCTGCTTAACTGATTTATAATGATGGTCGGTGATGTTATAGCCCCAGGTATCATTCATCGTTTCACAGGTTTCCAGTGGCAACGCATCAGAAGGTTGCTGAAAACTCAGACCCGTTTTATTTTCACCGGGAAGATCTTTTTCAAACATCTGGAAATCTTCACCGGCTATCGGGTCGAGATGATGATTATTCCCAATCATACAGGAAGGTTGGAGTTTATGTATAAGCCCGTACAGTTCATCATACTTCCAGTCTATGCGGGAAGTTCTGTCGGCATGACCTTCAACATTGGTTTGGTCCCAATGCCCGTCAAACCATATACTCATGATGGGGCCGTAGTTCGTCAATAATTCTGTCAACTGGTTTTTCATAAACTGCAGGTAACTGGCATAATTACTTTTTGCGGTTCGTCCGCTGAATTGACCGGTGCGGCCTGTTTCATAAGGATAATCAGTCCTGTACCAGTCAAGCGTAGAGTAGTAGAGACCCAGCTTCATATCATGTTTCCTGCAAGCCTCGGCTAACAGCTTCAACGGATCTTTTTTGTAGAGTGTGCTGGTGATCTTCCAATCACTGTATTGGGTATTCCAGTTAGAAAAACCATCGTGGTGCCTTGTGATAAAGACAATGTATTTCATACCGGCATTTTTGGCCGCCAGCACCCATTTCTCCGCATCAAAATCAATTGGATTAAATACCCGCAGGTATTGTTGGTAATCTGCTGCTTTGATCTTCCGGTTTTGCATCACCCATTCGCCCTGGCCAAGCACACTGCTCAAGCCCCAATGGATAAACAGGCCAAATTTATTATCCTGAAAAACTTTCCGGGCTGCCAGGTTTTCAGGAGTGGGTGTATAAGATGACTGTGCCTTACTAAGGCCAGCGTATATCAATATAATGGCGAAAATAAATTTCTTCATCGGAAACTTATTGTGAGTGGAAGTTACTGAATTTTTGTAGGGTTCATTGCTGGCATTATGGTAATTATCCGCTATAGATAGCATCCTCTGTGGAGATAAACCTGTATTAGATATAATGCCTTACCTTATCAAGATCCATGTCGGGAGCTTGAATGGCATCCGGACTAATGCTGTCATGGCATTACACCTTGGTTGTATAGAAACAAGATTGCAATAAATGACCTATCTTTACTCACTGAACCAAAATATAATAATATGAAAAAAGTGATCTTCTCTATGGCTATTGCTGCATTTTTATTATCATGCGGGGGTGGCGACAGTGAAAAAAAGGAAGCAACAGATGCAACAACTGAACCTGCAAAAACTGAAGCAACAACTGATCTGAGCGATAACCCGGATTATCAGAAAGGAATGGCGATTGTAGCAGATCCAAAGAACCTCTGTTTAACCTGCCATAAGATCGATGAAAAATTGGTGGGTCCGGCGTACAGGGATGTTGCCAACAAGTATGAAAGTACTGATGCTAATATCAGCATGCTGGCAGAGAAAGTGGTTAAAGGGGGAACAGGTGTATGGGGAGAAGTGGCCATGCCTGCTAATACTGTCATCAGTTTAGATGATGCCAAAGCTGCAGTTAAATATGTATTGCTGCTCCGTAATAAATAAACTGCTGAATGTTTTTGGTTAACCTGTGATGACCATAGCTTTCAAAAAGTTGTCATCTTTGAGGACTAACAAATTGATTTCCAACCCGGGTCTATAGCAAGATTCGGGTTGCTTTTTACTTATATAAACCGGGAGCTGTTCTTTAACCAGGAAATCTCTCCAACCGGCAATGAATTGGTTTTGACCAATAGGTTGTGATGTGCCGTAATGATCCGATGTAGATCCCAAATGCGGAAATCAAAGCTGAAGCTAAAAACAGCATTTATGTATGCCTTTGAAACAAAAGGCAGTTCAAAATGTGTGAATTATGTAACTTCTGAACAGAAATATATATTGATTGTTGGTATAAAAGACCTTTCTTGCATTATTTACAGTAGTATAAAATTTTTAGAATGGATTACGAAGAAATCGAAAAGGGGAAAGTACATAGTCTGGGAGAAATAGTAGAATATGTGCCAGATGGAGTAGTCAATAAAACCGTGCTGAAAAAGCCAACTGGAAAAATTGATATAGTCTCCTACGATACGGGGAAAGGGTTAACAGGTAAAGTTTATCCTTTCGATACTTTTGTATTGCTGCTTGAAGGAAGTGCTGAAATAATCATTGATAAAAAAGTAAATGAAGTCCACGCTTTTCAGGGAATTGTCATACCAGCTCACTCAACCTTTACTATAAAAGCCATTGAGCGGTTCAAAATGCTTTCAATCACCGTCAAAAGCGGGTACGAGTAGGCTTTCCCGGCATTTTCATTTCCCGGATTAGAAGCAGGGGATTGTATAAATCCTTTATTTACCCTGTCTTTTCCTTTATAATATGCAATAGTTTATGTTTACAAACTTCTTCAGTTTCAATCAGGAGATGGGTACTACTTTTTCTTTAATTTTGACGCTGCTAATTATTTTTTACTAACAATTACCTATGTTTTTGTTGAATTTTTTGTTGATAAATTAATCACCTGAGAAATAAATTTTCCGATAATTTTAAAATATGCAAGACCATTATAGCCTTCTCCATACCATCTACGAAATCGTAAAAAATGATCCTCAGCCCGAACGTTACTCCTGTAGGCCAAGAGAGCTCATATTGCGCAGGATGCAGGAATGGTCGGAAATCCAGCAGCAATTACAATTACTGGAACAGGAAGAATTGGTGGTGACCGAACAGCAGGATACCATGGTGATCCGTATTACCAATGCCGGGCTTGAAAAAGTAAAAGAGCAAAACAGCCTGGTTGGATAATACCAGGACTACTGGTATTCCAGTCATTATATACAGACTACACACTGATTAAACTCATTTTTTTGGCTGATGACCCTCAAGTTGCAGGGCTGAAAACCTGAATAGTTTTACCTGCTTTGTTAATTGCAGTTCAGAAATCAGTATGGTCAATTACAATAAATATGGGTGGGCATTATTTGGATTGCTGTTTGCTATTCTTATTCCGGCCTGTAGGCAAATGAATACTGCGGCCCTAGCAAAAGGACAGCCCCGCTCATCGTTTGAAAAATTAATGGACGGAAATGACCGCTTTTCTCATTGGCATCCCGAACACCCCGATGAAAGCAGGCAGCGGGTAATTGAAATCTCAAAAGCACAACATCCATTTGCAGTAGTGATTTCCTGTTCGGATTCAAGGGTATCTCCGGAGCTGATTTTCGACCAGGGGCTTGGCGATTTATTTGTAATAAGAACAGCAGGTAACCTGATTGGCGGATTAGAGATCGGAAGTGTTGAGTACGCAGTTGAACACCTGGGAGTAAGCCTGGTTGTTGTAATGGGACACCAGCACTGCGGAGCAGTACAAGCATTTGTTGAGGGTGGAGAAACTCATGGGCATATTAAAGATATCGTTGATAGCATACAAAAAGAAAAAGAGATCGTTGATATTCCTTTAGATGACAAAAACCGCCTGGAAGATTGTATCAGGGCTAATATACTCCATGGTATTCACCAACTGACAACCCAGTCAGCAATAATTAAAGAAAAGCTTGATGCTAAAAAGCTTGAACTAAAAGCCTGTTACTATGACCTGGAAAAAGGACTTATTAGTTTAGTTAATGAGTAAATTTTTACAACCATTATTTAGCAGCTTTTACAGTTTCTGCACTGGTTGCCAATGAATCTTTTATTACAGGTTCTTTTTGTTTGGCTATAAAAGCAGCCACCGCATCCGTATGGGCTTTTGTTTCTGCCTTTGTCAGCGTTGCAAGGCTGCCGTGCCCCTCAAAATGATAATGGACACTGATAAATTTTTTCACATGCTTTCTCGTTTCAACAGGAAGATAGTTTTGCAGCACCCAGAAATCACGGCTACCTGATTTTTTGATAGCAGACAAAACCCTGGCAGGACCACTATTATAAGCAGCAAGTGTCAATAACCAGTCATCAAACATATTGTGCAGGTAAATAAGGCATTTGGCTGCTGCCACGGTACTTTTATAATTATGTTTACGTTCATCATTTTTTCCTGACACTTTTAATCCAAAACTTTTTGCTGCACCGGGCATAAACTGCCACAGACCGGCTGCTCCTGCAGAAGATACAATCCTGTTATCCAGTTTTGATTCCACTACGGCCAGGTATTTTAATTCAACCGGGATATTATACTGCTGAAATATTTCTTCTATCAATGTAAACTTTGAAGCGTTCTTTGCTTTTACCTTATCATAATAGAATCCATTTTCTTTGAGATGATTTTGTACAAAATCTGCTGCCTGTTCATTCAATTGTATCCTTGGCGCCTCGCTAAGTTCGTTTGCGCTCATTTCAGGCAGGCATACACACAAACCTTCTGCATCAAATATATGTTCGCCTGTAAAAATGGAATCCCTGCTGATCGTCTTATTTATAACAGCAGAATCACCGGGTACAGGAATATATTTATTGCCGGAACCAGCTGCCATGAGCATGAAGCTTGTAATAATAAATCCAGCCTTATGTAATTTTGTTTTTAACATCTTACAGATTTTAGTTAACAATTGTTGCAGGTATTGGATTTTGGAAAAATGAATTCAGTCGTATTGCTGAATTCGTGTTAAGGTGATTCTGTTGGGTAAGTCTTACCAGTTTTTCATTTACACAGAACCGATAGTAACCTTGATAATTTGGCTGTGCAAAGGTAACCCGCAAATGCCCTATAGTACTGCATTTGCAGCTTAGTTTTCCACTGACAGGGGTAAGTGTATGAGCATCAGTAAAGAATTTTGTTAAAACTGCTAAATCGTCAGGTGTCAATAGGAAAACTACGACTATTGGTTAAGCATTCGATAACAATAGTATACTGATAAATAAAAACTGCGGATCAATTGATCCGCAGTTTTTCAAATTAATAAATCCGGTATGTGATTATAATTGATTTACTATTACTTCCTGTACGTTACGGGTATTACTGTTTACCGCATACGACACTGTGCTTTTAGTTTTTCTGCTGGTAACCTGGATCTGAATACTGTAATCACCCAACTCTTCTATGGCCAGCATAAATTTTTTAGTAAAGCTGTCTCCTTTTATATTTTCCATATACAGTGAGTTACCATATTCATCTTTGATATTGATGGTAAAGTCATCCTGTGTACCATTGCCGGCAACAGATAGCTGGAATACCGGATTGTGCTGGATTTTGCCCACATACTTAATTTCAACAGGTAGTACAGGGTTTGTGCCGTTGGCCATTGCGGGTGTAAGAGCTGCAGAAAATACAGTCATAAATGCAATAGCGATAATGCGGTTGTTCATAAAGATCTTTTTCATAATGATAATTTTTAAATTAATAAAACTTGTTAAATACAAACTTGATGGGGTTGCAATCGGTTCAGTGAACAAAAATCGGGGGCAAACAACAGGGCAAGTAGAGGTTAGTAAATCCGGATTTTTTTCTATGGAAGCAATCTGATATTGCTTTGATGATGTAAAAGTAAGGGCGGTATTTTGACTCATCAAACTAACTTGAAAGGGATTTGTGGATAGCCAAGGATAAAGAGGGGATTATAAGTTATTTGTTTTCAGTATTTTATCTTTATCTATGGTATAGATATCCAAGCTTCTAAAGCAGGCTTTTTATTAACTTATTACATCCATTTTATTTTCGTTTAAATGGGTTGGCAAACTGTCAGATAATAAAATTGATGATAAGCCCAATTTCATTTCATCTTCAGTTATAGCGTAATGCACTGTTTTTCAGTGTGGTGGGGTGTTGTTAGGAAATTAATGGTAAGCGGATTTGGCAGGGTGCAAAAAAATATTATCTTCAACCGATTCAGAGAAATGACTGATTGGCGTAACTGCCTTTCGTTCAACCAAATGGCGGGAAATTTGTTTATTTATAATATCGTTCAGGCTAATAAGGCCTCAACTTGAAAAAAGGAGAATAAAATAATGGCTTTTAAAAAAGATGATGTAATTATTATTGAACCAAGGGAAATCTTTGTTGGTAAAATCGATGCCCCTGTAACATTAATGGAGTTTGGCGAGTATGAAAGCGAAGAATGCGCTAAAGTAAATGAGATTGTAAAACAATTACTGGAAGAATATGAAGGGAAGATAAGGTTTCAGTTCCGTCATTTTCCCCTGACGCTTATTCACCAACGAAGTCTTAAAGCCAGTGAATCTGCTGTAGCCGCGGGTCAGGAAGGGAAATTCTGGGAGATGCACAATGTGCTTTTTGCCAATCGTCGTAACCTGGGAACAACCAGTTTGAAATTACATTCCAAAGAAGCCGGCATACGCAATAAAAAATTCCTGGATGACCTGGTAAATGGAGTTTATGGGTGGCAGGTACAGGATGATCTGAAGGAAGGAATTAACCGTGGTGTAAAGGAGTTGCCTGCTTTCTTTATAAACGAAGTACCTTTTACCGGAAAGCCAACCTTTGCAAACCTGAGTGCTGCAATTGAACTGGCGCTGAAAAAAGGTAAGTCTAAGGCAACAGTAAAGAAAACAGCCGTAAAGCAAAAGCAGCGGGCCTGATCGCCTGATTGCCTGATTGCCCAGTATAAAAATTAAATCCTGCCGGTAGTACTACTGGCAGGATTTATTATTTTGGGACACCGCATTTTTTTATGCAGGTGTATCTGAATTTTCTTCGTTATTTCCGGCATCTTCTGTAATCTCAGCCGGTGCAGTGATATTTTTTATCGTTAATTGAAATGAGGTATTCATACTAAACTCAAAGTCATATTCACGAATAAGCCGGCGGGTTACTTCATCCTCCTGCAGTATAGTAGCCAGTTCTCTTGCCACCGGTGGTGGTGCAATAGAATTATGCTGTAAGCGGCCTTTATAAAGGGAGATGGAGAATGTGAGTTTTGCTTTACGTCCGCCTGCGGCCCTTTCAAAGTCGGTACGGTTCATATCCAGTGTCTGGTCTGCACCGGCAGAACGTTTCAGTAATATTTTAATGATGGGTAGGTAAATATTCCATGCCTGGGAGAACATAAGCTGATATTTTAAATGAATGTATGGCCTGTTTAGTCACACTACTATGACAGGTAATTATATTATTCTGCTGACAATCTCGTAAACTCCATTCCGTTGAAAATCCGGGCTAGGTTCATGTCCTTTGTTTTTTTCCATTGTTCGATATTGGTACTGCTTACAATGCGCCAGAAATTTTTTGACTTCAGTTCATCATAATCATTTCCCTGGATAAAAAGACCCGAAATGGTACTGCGTTGTTTGAAATGGATATTCAACGGTTTGCCATTAGTACCTTTTGTTTCTACATATTTTAAGATCGCATCATTTGTCATACTAAATATATTTTAAAAATTGTAAAAAAGGGGAGCTAAATCCAGCTCCCCCTTATAGTATCATGTGTAATGATGACCTTGATTACCAACGGTTGTTGTTAGAATAAGAAGGTCTTGCAGCCCTGGCTGGTCTTTCTTCTCTTGGCTTAGCCACACTTACTTTGATGGCACGGCCATCTACAGTAGCACCATCGAGTTCAGCAATTGCTTTCTGGGCAACAGCGTCATCACTCATTTCCACAAAACCAAAGCCTTTGCTGCGGTTTGTGTATTTGTCCATAATAACTTTTGCAGAAGTAACTTCTCCATACTCAGCAAAATAACTTCTTAAGTCTTCATCCACTACGGCGAAACTTAAATTTGAAACATAAATGTTCATGTAAAAAAATTAACTTTTAAAAATACTTGAGAATAACGCAAGGGTAAAGAAGACTAACTATTAGCAGATCCTTAGATAAACTCAGGATTGGGGCGTAGCAGAAAAAATCGTTCACTTACAATCTGTCGTCTGACTCAAATTAACAATGCGAAGGTAAGGGAAAATAATCAGAACCGGGTTTTTATTTTGATGTATTTTAATTCATTTTAACCACAATTCAATGTCCATTCATTTTTGTTCCTGGTTCTTGCTCAGGTGTTTTGATTCTGCTTCATCTATGGAATGTGTGCTGTGAATATCCTGCTCCAGTTTGGCTAATGCAGAAAGTTTTACATAGAACTTTTTTAATGTTTCCAGTTCTTCAGCTGAGAGATCTTCCACATCCACCAGCCGGTTACTGGCAGTGGCAGTAGCAGCTATCAATTCATTCAGCTTTAATTGAAGCGCCACACTGTCTTTATTTTGCGCATGCTGGATTACAAATACCATCAAAAATGTGATGATAGTGGTGCCGGTATTGATCACTAATTGCCAGGTGTCGGAAAAATGAAAAACAGGGCCGGTAATAATCCAGCCAAGTATAATGAAACAGGCCAGGATAAATGCAAAGGGTTTACCTGTTGCTTTGGTGACTTTTGATGCAAATCTTTCAAAAAAGGGAAGGCCATATGTTTTCATATAACTGAGTTTTTGGGGAATGATTATTTTAGTGCTGCCAATAGCTGCTGAAATTTAGCCTTTAATTCTTATCTATGGTCCAATTTACTGCTACTATTCATAAGTTCGGGAAGAAGGGGGAAAAAACAGGCTGGACCTATTTTGACATGCCAGCTGATATTGTTCAGCAATTAAAGCCGGGTAATAAAAAGGAATTTAAGGTAAAAGGCAAACTGGATGGGTATGCGATCAGGAGGGTTTCTGTATTACCTATGGGAGGTGGCCTATTCATTATGCCTCTGAATACAGTAATGCGAAGAGCAATAGGTAAAAAGCAAGGAGCAATACTAACAGTGCAGTTAACAGAAGATAAAAGTGATTTTGTTTTTAATAAAGATTTTATGGATTGCCTGGATGACGAGCCGGCAGCTAAAGAATTTTTCCAATCTCTTACCGGATCGCATCAGCGTTACTTTAGCAAATGGATCGATAGTGCCAGAACAGAGCCTACTAAAACAAAAAGGATTGCCATGGCCATTACTGCATTGGCCAGAAAAAGGGGCTATCCGGAAATGATCAGGGCTTCACAGGGAAAGTTGTAACTATTTAAATGGATTGGAATACTTCACATCCGTTGTCAGGTTTGTATCAGTCAATGTTTTTAGGAAAGCAACCAGGGCTGCTTTGTCTTGTGTGGTAAGGTTCAATTGCCTGGGCTGACCATTGGGCAATCTTAATTGTGGTGATAGATTAGGGTGATTTCTCACACCGGAATTATAATGCTCTACCACTTGTTCCAGGGTGGCAAAACGACCATCATGCATATAAGGTGCGGTAAGTTCTACATTTCTAAGAGTGGTTACTTTAAAAGTGGCATCCAGTGCAGTGTTATTGGCTACGGCACCAAAGCCACGGTCAACGGTTGCCATATCCAATCCGTTATTTTTTTCCTGTGGTGCAGTAAATGTTTCGGAACCATGACAGGCAGCACAGGCATTTTGAGGAGAAAGAAATATCTCCTTGCCCCTGTTTTCCTGGGCAGTAAAATTGGGGAATGTCGCATTTGGTGGCGGTGCAGGAACGGGCGGATATGTTGACCTGCCGGCATCATATTTAGATTCAAAAGAAACAATGGATCGTATAAATTGAGAAATGGCTAATGCAATTCTGTTACTGGTTATAGTATTATCGCCAAAAGCTTTGGAAAAAAGCGGTGGATAATAGGCAAGGTTTCTGAGTTTTGCTTCTAATTGGGGTAAGGTCATCCCCATTTCGACCAGGTCCTGGATCGGTATTAATGTCTGATCTTCCAATGTGGCGGCACGCTGATCCCAGAAGAAACTGCCATTTGGATAATATTTTGCATTTATCAATGTCATAGAATTTCTTCCTGTCAATCCTCCGTTAAAACCGGCACTTTTTGCAACCGGGTCGGAAAAAGCATTCGCCTGCTTATGACACGAGGCACAGGAAATGGTATTATTGAGCGAAAGGTTTTTATCATAAAACAATACCCTGCCGAGAGTCGCTCCATTGTCTGTAATAGGATTATTTGCCGGGGTATTTATCTGTCCAATGATATTCGGACCGCTCAGGTAAGCAGGTTGTACAATATTGGCATAATTAAAAGGAGTAGTGGGCAGATTAAGCGCTGCTGCAACAGGGTCAACCGGTGCCGTGTCATTAGCATCGGCATTGTCTTTCTTACATGCCATAAAAATAAACAAGGCTGATAATCCTGTGATGACAAGCATCTTTGGTCGGTTGGCAAACATCAGTGGCTTTTTGGTGGTGCTTTGAGACCCCGGTTACGAATTAAAGTTTAAGGTACTATGAATTTATTTTTTACAACAAATGATCAAGGCACATTTCCTGTACGCATTACCCTGATTTATTTCTTTTATTTGCAGTATGATATCCTCCATCAATGAATTCCGCAATCCTTTTTTTATAGGTGTGGCCGGTACCGGTATGAGTGCTTTGGCTCAATATTTAAAAGGTATAGGCAAAAATGTATCCGGCAGTGACCGGTTCTTTACACCGGGTACTTACAATGAAATGCAGGAGAAACTGGAAACAGAAGGCATACGTTGTTTTGTACAAAACGGCGAAGGCATCACACAGGAAACAGATCTGGTTGTAGTGTCAACCGCTATTGAAGATACAGTAGTAGAAGTACAGAAGGCAAAGCAGCTCAATATACCTGTCATACGCAGATCTGAACTTTTGGCATTGATTGCTCAAAGTAAAAAGACAATTGCGGTAGGAGGCACCAGTGGCAAGAGTACGACCAGCGCCATGTTGTTTGATATATTGGAATATGCCGGCTTGCAGCCCAGTATTATCAGCGGCGCCGGGTTGATAAGTATTATTAAAAATGGAAAAATTGGGAATGCTAAAGTAGGAGCCGGGGATTGGCTGGTGATTGAAGCAGATGAAAGTGACGGCTCTATTGTACAGTATAAACCTGAGATCGGCCTGTTATTGAATGTAGATAAAGATCACCAGGAGATTGATGAATTGATGTCCCTGTTCGGTATATTTAAAACTAACAGTAAAAAGTTTGTAGTAAATCAATCCCACACTCTTTCAAAACGACTTTCGCAGGATGAAAGGAATGATTTTTCTACTGATAGTAAATTCCCGGCTGGATATGTTGCTACAGATTTCAAGCAGAAGGGATTAGATATCTCCTTTAAAATAAATGGGATTGAATTTAGTCTTCATCTGGTAGGCAGGCATAATATGGAAAATGCGGTGGCTGCTTCGGCGGTTGCTAACCAGTTGGGTGTTGACCTGGTTACCTGTGCGGCAGCATTACAACATTACGAAGGTATTTACCGTCGTCACCAGGTTTTAGGGAATAAGCATGGTGTATGGCTGATCGATGATTATGCGCATAACCCTGTAAAATGTGCTGCTGCTATTGCTGCTTGCCAGCCCGTGGCACCTAAAGTAATTGCCTGGTTTCAGCCGCATGGCTACAAACCCACTAATTTTTTGCGGGAGGATTTTGTAACTGAGATTGCCAGTGTACTCCGGCCGGAAGATGAGATATGGATGAGTGAAATATTTTATGCCGGAGGAACAGCAGTCAAGGATATTTCTGCCAATGATCTTATCAGTGATTTAAAGGTGTTGGGGAAAGCTGCCTTTTTCATTGAAAACAGGAATGATTTTCTTTCAGCAGTCCGTTCTCATTTAACGGATGATTGTGTATTGTTATTAATGGCAGCAAGAGATCCATCACTGGAACAATTTGCTAAACAAACCTGGCAGGAGTTATAGACTCAGACTGCAAATGCAGGTACATTTTCTTTTGTAACAGGTAAAAACATATACCAGCAAAGTGCCATCAGCAGGCCGGGGTGAGAGGTGGCTGTAAGCGAATGATCTTTTTTAAAATGGATTCCTGTACTTCCTTTATCCGTATTAAGGCCGCAAACCACAATCGGTTTATCTTTTGATTCTTTATAAATAACCAGTTCGGCCAGTGGATTATTATGTATGGTGTAAAAGAACCGTTCATTATTCAGATCGATAAAATTCTGCATGTGCTCATGACCAAGTTCCCCGATTTTTATTCCATACTCATTACGCAACACTGTTTTATTGCGAAGGAATCCTTCTTTACGGATGAGGAAAACTCTTTTTTCTGTTTCTCCTTCCACCCGGGCAGAATTGGAAAAGGGATGTAATGTAAGTGTCAGGATTTTTTTATCATCCTTATATAAATGATACACTTCGTTATCGGGCGCTGAAGCAATTGTTTCCCATCTCATAGCAGAATGTTGATTAATGATTCTTAAGTAAGATAAGCAGCTTTCTGAAAGGGGAGTCTTAGTTAACCTAAATTTAATATTAACTTCATATTGGAGCCGTTTGGGTGCATAAGCTGTGGAAAATCCGGTTTTAATTCACAATTTTGTATTCAGGTAAAAAGGGGATGAATAACCTTATTGTCTAAAAATCAATTATGTACGACGAAAGAGATAACAAATTTTTGGAACGGGCTATAGAAATCTCCAGGCAGGGGATGAAAAGCGGCCAGGGCGGTCCATTTGGCTGTGTGATTGTGTTGGGTGATGAAATAATAGGCGAAGGCTGCAACCAGGTCACTTCTTCTAATGACCCTACCGCCCATGCTGAAGTAGTAGCCATACGACAAGCTTGTAATAAATTAGGCACTTATCAGCTGACGGACTGCGATATTTATACCAGTTGTGAACCATGTCCAATGTGTCTTGGTGCTATCTATTGGGCCCGCCCTAAACGGGTTATATATGCCAATACAAGGGAAGAAGCAGCAGCAATAGAATTTGATGATGACTTTATTTACGGGGAGATCATTGCAAAAATGGAAGACAGAAAAATTCCTTTTCTGCATCTGCCGCACCCCATGGCAAAAGAAGTATTTGAAGCCTGGAAGAATTGGGAAGGAAAGATAAAGTACTGATACAGGTTTGGCATATAATAAAAGAAGCCCGGTATAACCGGGCTTCGCTGTATTTGATTTTCCAGTTAATGTACTATTATTTTTTTAACTTCTGTCATTTCATTCGTTGTAACTTTTATTGTATATAGCCCCGGGGCTAAATGGTGATTGATTGTAATGAAATTACTATTACTATGTTGTTGCTGTAAATGTAAACGACCTCTCATGTCAAATACTCTCACATCTACTGTTCCATTTATATCATTTATTAGTTTAATAGTAAAGTTGTTTCCTGAAACAGGGTTTGGAAAAACTTCAACCCTGGTTTTCGGATCCGTAATATTGACTCTTTCAACTTTTGAGTAAGTTAACCTGGCATCATTATCTACTTGTTTTAAGCGATAGAATGAAATACCTTTTATGGGAAGATTGTCATAGAAAGTGTACTCCTGTAAACTGTTGGAATTATTCCTACCCGGTACAGTTCCGATGCTGGTATAATACATTCCATTGGTTGATCGCTGAATTTCAAAATGACTATTATCCCTTTCATACGTAGTGGTCCAGGTGAGCTTAACTTTATCATTGTTTTCGGCACTTGCTTTAAAGCTGATAATGTTTACTGGTAACGGACTATTGGCTGGTGTCGTAAATGTCCAGACAGGCCCTGTTGTCGTATTCACACCATCTGTTACTTCAACATACCATTCATATTCAGTGAACTGTTCGAGAGATGGCCATTGTATGCAGGTTTCCGAACCAGCAGCAACATTAGAATTTGTTCCAATTAAAGTAAACGCTTCAGATAGATTTACTGGCAGAGAGAATTGACTGCCTGATCCTGTTAAAGAAGTATTACTATAAGGAGAATAGGTCCGTATGTTCAGCAGGTTTTGAGCAGGTAAAAACTGCATAATACGGAGATAACCATTTCCGCCGTTGGAATAACCACTTTGATAATCTGCCATTATTGTATGGATAGTATTACCATTGAATACATCAGTACGGCGTCCTTCTCCGGCAACATGTCCTGCCAGCATTAAAATTAAATTAGGGTTGTCTTTTAAGTCGGTATATATTTTTTGGCCAGGTCCCTGGAAATTAGCAGGATTACCAGTTGTCAATAAGTTATGACTGGAGAGAATACCTTTCCTGTTGGGATATGTTTTCAATAATGCATCAGCCCAGTCCAAAACCGGTTGTAATGATGCCGTTGTGCCATTCGGATAATATTCAATGCTGATATGAATGAAGTCAATACCGCCGGCTGTGAATAATTCGTAATGATTATCATTGTCTGTTCCATAATGACCGCCATAATAAGCCCTTCCAGTGAACCGGGAAGAACCAAAGAAGGAGTTATAATTATTACTGGGTAAATCTGGATTGCCAATTGTTCCCTGGTCATGGTTGCCAACGCAAATTCCATAAGGAATACCATCGATTACAGGAACATTCGGGAACTCAATTTTTTTCATTGACGTATCAGCCCTTTTCCATTCTATCTGGTCGTCTGCACCCGGTGGATTATCTCCGTTTTGCACACAATCGCCTAATTGTACTACAAAGGCAATACTGCTGTCTATACGGTGATCGGCTATCCATTGTGTTTGGGACTTAAAGATTCCATTATGTCCTCCACCACTACTATTAGTTCCTTGTACTTCTTCTGTATAAAATTGTGTATCCGGCAAACCAACTATGGTGAATTTTGCACCAGAACTGGTTTTCTTCCTGCCATAGAATCGTACTTCCAGGTTGGTATTATCCGCATCACTAACGGTAGTGCATAACGTTGGACTGGTGGATGGAGAAGCTGCATTATTCGCCGGGGAAGGATTAGTAGGCAGATCGGGAGGCAGGTTAGTAGAACTGTTTACATAGGTGACTGTTAGTTTAGGCCGGTCGCCTGCTGTTCCATACTCTCTTGACCGTAATTGCTGCCCATCATCGGCATGAGTGGCAATCATTAGCCAGCCATTATTAGTTAATGTACCATCTATCCAGTTTTGAATGGTGGATGCAGGAACAGATACGGTAATTAATCCGGTATATCCGTCAACTCCGGGCCAGTTTGTATTTATTGCTGATTCTGCATCTGTATTATTTGCTGCAAAATGCCTGTTGCCAATAGAGGTAAAGGTCACTGTTGCTTCGTCCCAGGGCACCAGCATCCGATACATGTTAAAGCCCTGTCCTTCTACATCAACATAAAATTGCAGTGTAGCTGATTGAATGGTTGATCCTGCAGGGATTGATGATAAGTCAAAACGGAGTAGTGAAACTCTGTCATCCGTTGCATTTTTATCTTGTATGAAAGTTGTTTCACTACCTCTCACAGTTCCGGGGCTAACATCGTAAGTATAAGTATCCCTTGTTCCGGTATAGCTATTCACTCCATCCTGTAAACTGAGTGTTGTTGGAGTATTGAATGTAATATTGAATGGTGAACCCGGTGTTATCCAGTTCCATCCTGTACCAGTGATAGTTCCTGTGAAAGCCGTTCCTGCACTTCCGTTCACAGTAGTTCCGGATCCTTCATTAAGACCCCATCTGGCGAGGAGACCTGACTGGGAAGTAGTTATTTGTGTATTAATTGTTGACCGCAGTTGCGCTTCCGTTCTCTCATAGTTCCAGATACGGGCTTCATCAAGCAATCCCTGAAACTTACCAAAAGTTGTTCCGGTTGAGTTGATCATTGTTCCGAGGGCTGCATGCTGAATGCTTGCACCTTGCGGGAAAACTGAAGAACTGAGATTCACTGATGCTTCCAGTACACCGTCAAGATAGATTTTGAATACACCATTTTCAAAGGTTGCTGCGGCATGATGCCAGACATTATCTGTAATGATTGTTGTACCCGTAATTGGATGGTTTAATCCAGTACTGGTTGATCCTGTTCCTTCTTCAAAATCCGCCGCGATGACATTGGTAGCCGATTGAATGCCGAGTATGTAGTTCGCATCAACATTGCTGCCATCTGCTTCCTGTGAACCTTTGGCAATAAGTGGGATGATGTTAATTCCGCCGGTTCCGGTAGTGTTTGCTGTGCCGGTTCCGGTGCGTTTGAACCATGTTTCTATAGTAAAGTTTTGGGTTGAGAGACCCATTGCCTGTCCAAATGTGATATACGCACCTGCGGATCCTAAGTCAAGCGCATAATTTCCTTCTGCAGGTGTTGTTGCACAAGTTGAACCTGTATAGCCTGAGTTAACAGTACAGTTTTTTGCACGAACCCTGTAACAATATTCATTTAATGCTGTTGCGGTTACATCACTGTAAGAATTGGTATTTGCATTTACTGTTGCCAATAATGAATAGGTCCCGCCGATACCGGTTGTGGAGCGTTCAATTTCAAAATTTGTTTCATTGCCTGAATTGTCTGTCCAACCCAGATTAATCTGGAACGCAGAAGAAGCTGTTGCAGTGAGACCAGATGGTGCAGTAATCGTCATGTCAAGTGCCGGTGCACCACATACCCATCCCGGAGTGTTGATCAAAGTGCCTGCAGGGCTTCCTGCTATTGAATTAACTGCTGATGTTCCAGCACCTTCATTTAGACCCCATCTTCCTAAAAGGCCCGTTCCGGAATTTACCTCAGCATTCATGCTTGCCTGTATTTCTACTTGTGTGCGGGCATAGTTCCAGAGACGTACTTCATCAAGAACCCCATTAAAATAACCTTGAATGGTAGTTCCGTTGGAACGTATGGATGACGCCATAGCAAAAGGAGAAATAACAGCAGCATTAGCAGTTCGTCCAACAGTCAATTCTGCTTCAAGGTTCCCGTTAAGGAAAAGTTGCCACCTGGTTCCGTTATATGTTGCTGCCGCATGATACCATACATTATTTACAATCGCTGTTATACCGGAAATCGGATGATTTAAACCGGGACTCGCTGATGTCTGTGCTTCCTCAAAGTCAGCACACAATACATTTCCAGTGGTGTTGATGCCCAGAAAATAGTTAATATCTGCCGCCCCCGTCTCAGCTTCTGAGGTGCCTTTTGTAACAAGCGGAATTACTGCCGGCAAACCTCCGGTACCTGTTGATACAGTTGTTCCTGTTCCAGTTCTCATAAACCAGGTCTCCACTGTAAATACAGGTGTATTAAGAATTGAATTAGCTGGTGTAACACCAGAAGTTACATACCTGTTTGTGCCATTGAATTGCAGCCCGGTTTGGCTGTTAGCCGGTAATGAAAGCATTGCGGTTAATAGGAGTAACAATGCCGGTAATCCTAACAGTTTACAGAATGACTTTAATAAAGTTAATAAGAAGTGCCCCCTGGCTATTGGGAAAATACTGGTATTTAATAAAGCCTCTTTAGTTGAAACGGTATATAGATGGTTCATAAAAAAAAGTTATAGTGATAAATTGGGCATGACAGAATAATAGATCATTGGCTGTTCAGGGGTGTAATTGGAACAGATTGATCAGAAGATAAACGGAAAATTAAGTGATGGTTATTCTGTAAGAGTTGGAGAATTGAGGAAAGCCGGTTGTAAAAGTAATATTAGTTCTTACAAATGCAAATGATTAAGTAAGTATTGAAATTTTGAAACAGTGGAAATTGTCTGTAATGCAATAAATGGATAGATAGTTACTTGTTTTGCAAGTATTTATAAATAATGAGATAACTGATAACTATTAATATTATCAGGATTAAAATGGAGATATACAGCCAGGGCTGATCCGGAATCTTCATTTTGTCACGGCGTTTCTTCTTCTTTTCGGTTCTTTTCTTCAGATCACGGTTCAGCATTTCTACCATGTACTGCAACTGCTCTTTGTCTTTAAACTCCTGTAGTCCTTCTGCCGCATCACCTTCAAAATCGCTTTGCAGTAATTGCTTTTCCACTTCATGTTTTTTTTCTGCAGATAGTTTTCCCTGCAGGTATAACAATAATGTTTCCTGGTCAACATCTGTGGAGAGATTAGATAATATGTCTTTATAATTTTCTGACATTTTTATCGTTTCGCTTTTTCTTGCAACTTTTTCTCGATCAGTAATTTTAAATTTCGTTTTCCGTTTTGTATATAACTTTTCACCTGCAACATACTGAAACCGGTTGCTTCACTCACTTCCTGGTAGCTTTTTTTCTGCAGGTAAAACAAAGTTACACATTGCTGCTGCTCCGGGTTCAGTTCTTTGAGCGAAAGATCCATGAGCTCTAACGTTTGATCATTTTCCAATAAAGCCTGCCGGTCTGATTCTTCCCCGGGTTTGGTTGCCAACCGGTCATTGATCTCTGTTGTAATCTTTCCTTGTTTTTCCCTTATTTTCATCAGGCAATGGTTCTTGGCTACCATATACAGCCAGGATTTAAAATATTCTACTTTATATTTTTGAAGTTCCTGAATCACTTTCAAAAATATCTGTTGCACGCTGTCCTTGGCTTCTTCTTCGTTTTTTAAATATTTCATTGATACACCCAGCAATAGAAGTGTATACCGCTGCAATAATATGCCTAGCCATTCATTATTATGGTCGGCATAAAATTGTTCAAGCAATTCCTGGTCGGTTATATGCTGGTATTTATCTGGTTTCACCAGTGGAAAGTAACTATTTGTTAATGTAAGATGCAGGATTTGATGATTTCAACAAAATTTACGCTGATACATTTACTATTTTCGGCAAAATATTTCAAATGGACTATGCTGTTGTTGCCGTACCTGCGGCACCGGTGAGGCGAAAGCCCCGTCACAATAAGGAAATGGTGAACCAACTGCTTTTTGGGGAAACGGTGAAAGTGTTAAAAGCAAGAGGTGATTTATGGGTGAAGGTACGCAGCCTGCATGATGGATATGAAGGATGGATGACTCATACATTGCTGGAAGAGATCGATGAGAAAATGGCGAGTCAGCAAAGTGCTTTTATCACTGCTGATGTAATGAGTATCATATCTATTGGCGATAAAAAGCTCCATGTGCCTGCGGGGTCATCGCTTCCATTTTTTGAAAATGGCATAGGGAAGCTGGGTAAGCTTGACTATTATTTCAATGGAAATGCATACAACAGGAATACGCAACAACCTGGAGACGCCCTGGTAAGGGAATTTACCACAGCATGGCTGAATGCGCCTTATTTGTGGGGTGGCCGCACACCATTGGGAGTGGATTGCAGTGGTTTTACACAGGTTATTTTTAAGTTATCGGGTATTGATCTTCCCCGTGATGCCTGGCAGCAGGCCCAGGAAGGAAAGGTGGTTAAAAAATTGAGCGAGGCACAAACTGGGGACCTGGCATTTTTTGACGACAAAGAAGAAATAGTGCATGTTGGAATTTTATTGGATAATCAACAGATCATTCATGCATCCGGCAAAGTAAGAATTGATACTATTGAAAAGAAGGGCTTAATCAATACAGATACCGGGAAAAGAATTTACAGGCTAAAGGCCATCCGCAGGTATTGGTAAGTAGGCCCTGTTTTCCACTACAGTAAAACGTACAGTTATGGCAAAGATGTTTTCCTCATTGTTCTTACTGGTCGACCAGGCAATAGTAAGTGGTGAAAAAATAAGGCTGCTGAGTAAATAGTCTCTTATCTCCCCTGTTTTTTTGTCTTGTAATTTTAACTCCCGGATGTTAACTCCGTCTGCTCCTTTTTTGTAGCGGTTACAAAACTTATCAAACTCTTTCTGAATATCATTAACACCTTCTTTACCCGGCGGCGCATAGCCAACCAGCTGGTAAAGAAAAATATTATTAACCTTTCCTGTTGAATCTGTTATGTGCTCCCGTTCTGCCAATATGATTTTAGTACGGGTAGCTTTGAAGAAAAATGGAGAGTGCGAAGTGTAAGTACCTTCGAGAAAGAACAGGGTGCTATCCGTTTTTTTATTGATTGTTTTATTGGTTAGTATCGGGTCATCCATCAGGCGAATAAGGAAGCTACTGAATTCTTTATTGAAGGGATTGATCCGGTAATAGGTCTGTGCAATATTGTATACTTTTTGGGCATGCGCAGTTGAAATACTTAATACAAAAAGCAGCAGGTAAAACTTTTTCATCAAAGTAATCATTAAGCCTGATGAATGTAGCAAATTAATAAGCGCAGAATGATAATTGGGTTGTTAAAAAATCCCTTTCAGCCATTTTACCAGCATGGTATCCCAGTTCAGCATTTTTAATGCAGTATAGAACAGGATAATGGCAAATATCTTTTTCAATACATCCTGGTTAATTGATAAAGCGATCTTGCCGCCAAAAAAACCACCAATTACAAAACCGGCTGCCAAAAGTCCCACCACTTTCAGGTCAATAGGGGTACCCAGTTTCTGGCATTGGTGATAATAGTAAATGGAAGCGAGTATTACCACGGGCAAAGTGAGTACGGCCAGTGAAGTGCCTTGTGCCTGGTGTTGAGTATACTGCATAAAAAAAACCAATGCCGGTACCATAATAATACCACCGCCAACACCTACTAACCCACTGAGTACACCTGCAGACAAACCGATCAGCAGGGCTGTAATTATTTGTTGAGTAAGCATAGTATGAATTTGGTTATTATTCACCGGTTATTTCTTAAATGTCTCATTGTATAAATGGATGGAATCCTTTATGATCTTATAGGCGATCAGCTGATCCTGGAACGTATCAATTTCCACTTTTTTATTTTCTAGTACCTTGTATTGTTCAAAAAAGTTCCTTAATTCAAGCAGGAAGTGCTGGGGTAGCTCTTCCATTCTTGTTATATGATTGACGGAAGGGTCTTTGGATGCGACGGCGATTATCTTATCGTCTTCCTGCCCGCTATCGATCATCTGCATATTGCCGATTACATTTGCTTCTACGAGGCAAAGTGATTGAATGGATTGGGAACAAATGACCAGGATATCCAGCGGGTCATTATCCAGTCCTAATGTTTGTGGAATAAAACCATAATTGATAGGATACTGGAAAGAAGAGTAAATAACCCTGTCCAGTTTTAATAAACCTGTTGCTTTATCTACTTCATATTTGGAACGGGAGCCCTGTGGTATTTCAATCAGCGCATTAACGGTTGCCGGTGCTTTTTCTCCGTAGGTGGCGCCATGCCATGGATGCAAAACATTTAGCATAATGATAGTTTTATCTGGTTAATTTCATTCCGGCGTAGGTTGCAACTAAGCCAATAAGTACACTAGCGGCAACATATGAAAAAAAGAGACCTGTTTTGTTTTCTTTTAGCAATCCTATTCCTTCCAGCGTAAAGGCAGAGAAGGTGGTGAATCCGCCACAAAGCCCTGTCATCAGGAACAGTTTCCAGTGTTCATTACTGTCAAAAGAACGGAAGCTCATGCCCCAGAAAACACCGATTAAAAAACAACCGGTAATATTTACCGCAAATGTGCCCCAGGGAAAAGAATGTGAATACACTTCAGCGAACCATCGCTGGCAAAGATACCGGGCAATGCTGCCCAGGCCACCGCCCAGTCCCACTAAAAGAATATTTTTGATCATTTCACAGTATCGTTGGTAATTACTTTGTTCAAAAGGGTATCTGCGTCATGCTCATACAGGTATTTAAGATCCACTACCCATTGATTATCGGACTTTATTACCCGGAGCGTATCATGATCATTTTTAAAAGAATTGGAATAAATGACAAATGAGGTAGAGTCATTTACATCATTTACCGTATGAATAATGATGGTAGAGCCCTTGTATCCATCTTTCACTGCCTGGTCAGCATTTTTGTAGGATCGTTCTGCCACATCCAGGTAATTATTATTGAGAGAGTCCTGCAGCATATAGCTCCTGGCATCGTTGAATTTTCCATCAAGTGCTGAGCGGATAAAATTCCTTGCGGCATCAATATTATTTTCCGACTGTGCTGATTTATCTTTTATATCACAGGAGTATCCGACGAACACTAAACTGAGGTATAAAATAATGATTCTGATATTCATGATTGCAAAATACTAAAAGTTTGACGGCTCTAAACAAAAACACCCCTCTAAAAGGGGTGCTTTTTTATAAATTGGTTCTGGTTAGTTCTGCTTCATTTTTTCCAGTTCCTTCATCGCATCTTTCATCTGGTCCATTTGTTTTGGGTCCATTGATTTTAACGCACTATCAATGGTTTCAAACCCTTTTTTAAGTGAATCCATATTGAAGTCCTTCATTTTGTCAATATCTTCCGGGTTGATTTCAGTGCCATCTTCTTTGGCTTTGTCCATACCCATTTTCATTAATGTTCCCATACTGAAATCGACTTTCCAGCTGCCATCTTCTTTTTTCAGCGGGAAATCTACTGTCTCATTTTTCTTTTTATTCGTAACTGATACGGTGGCATTACTACCATCAATTTTGGCATCGCCAACCACCATATTTTTAAAATCTTCAGCGGGATCTTCTTCTGTTTTTTCAGTGCCTTTCATTTTTTCGGCCATATCCATGGCTTTTTTCATCATATCCATTGTGCTTTTGCTGTCTTTGGTCGCCAGTTTAGCAGCGCCTTCAAGGTCTTTTTTAGCCATCCTTTCAAAGAAGGCAACAAGTACAGCTTTGGGGTTATCTGCAACACCGTCTTTGCCTTTACATCCTGTTATTATCAGGGCGGTTACTGCAACAGCGAAAATGGAATTCATTACTTTTTTCATGTGTTAAATGGTTTAAGGCTTCAAATGTAGCAATTACAGGTATAAAAGATATCAAAGTTTAAAACTTTCCTTTTTAACCAGTTTACAGTCGGGATGAAGGAAAATATCATCAGTGGTAACGCCAAACGGGATGGTATCAAGGCGTACATAATCCGTATAGGTGCCATGAACTGCTTTATTCAGTGATTTAAATACAAATTCAGAGCAATACATTTTATCGTCGCTCCGGAAATTGAAATACATATCAAATTTTAAACCCTGCTGATAGTAGTTAAGTACTGTTTGTTGCATTAACCGGATTTGCCCGCTGGTTAAACCGTAACGATAAATTCCGAAGGCATCATTATCTTTTGGGTTACAAAAACTATCAATCGGCTCCCGCAGTAATTTCTGGCTGGGGTTATAACTGCCGCCTAAGGCATGATAAACAAATACACTGTCGTTTTCAATAAAAACTATACCACAATGCGAGTAGGAAGTGTCTTTCCGGTTCATACTCCGCGCCGCCCGGCTTACATCGTCTATCCCATTTCTGAAAATAATATCCCCGCTTTTGATGAGTGACTTTGCACGGTCTATTTGCTGAAAATTGGCAGCCAGCATTGCTGGTGTCAGTTGCGTATCCTGCGAATTTTTGCAGGATGAACATAAAAAAAGCAGGAATAAAAAGACAAATTCAGTTCTCTTCATTCCTGCAAATTAATATAAGTTTTTCCGCTATTGGGGTTTATCCTTCTTCAGTATAGCCGGTGTTTGCCGGTTGGCATATTCTTCGTTTTCTTTTTCATGTTCCTTGTTATAAGCCTTTATGATGGCCTTCACCAGGCGGTGACGAACCACATCTTCTTCGTCCAGCTCAATATGGGCAATGCCATCAATATTTCTTAAGATCCGGGTTGCCATTTGCAAACCACTCCGTTGGTTCCTGGGCAGGTCTACCTGGGTCATATCACCAGTAATAATAGCTTTTGCATTAGCGCCAATCCTGGTTAGAAACATTTTTAATTGCAGTTCTGTAGCATTCTGGGCTTCATCCAATATGATATAAGCATTATCCAATGTGCGGCCACGCATATAGGCCAATGGAGCAATTTCTATTGTCCGGGTGGTCATATAATAACCCAATTTGTCAGCAGGTATCATATCATCCAATGCATCGTACAAGGGGCGCAGGTAAGGGTCGATCTTTTCTTTCAGGTCGCCGGGAAGAAAACCAAGACTTTCACCTGCTTCCACAGCAGGTCTTGTCAGGATGATCTTTTTCACCTGTTTATTTTTTAATGCCCGTACCGCCAGTGCCACAGCAGTATACGTTTTGCCGGTACCGGCTGGGCCGATGGCAAAAACGATATCGTTCTTATCCGATTCCTGTACCAGTCTTTTCTGGTTAGCGGTTCTGGCCCTTACTGATTTTCCGTTGGGACCAAATACCAATACTTCATTGGGGTTCTTCTCTTTAAAATGGTCGATGACTTCTGCATCATCTCCACCCAAAACCTGTTCAAAATAATTCTGGCTCATGTGACCATTCCGTTCCAGGTACGAAACAATAAGAGAAATTTTTTCCCGGGCAGTTTCAATCTGTTCAGGTGCCCCGCTCAGCTTCAGCTGGGTGCCGCGGGAGAGTATTTTCAGCAGGGGAAATTTCTTTTTGAGGATGTCGAGCTTACCGTTGTTTACACCAAAAAATTCAATAGGGTTTACGGTTTCAAGGTTGATGATAGTGTCTGTCAATGCACTTCGGTTTATGTTTCTACTAAGCCGGCGAAGGGTAGTACCGGATTATTTTGCGTCTTCTGCCCGATTACAGAAGCTTTACCCTTCTGCATCAATATTACTTAGCAATATTGTGACTTCCTAAAGTTACTTATTCACAGGTTGTGAATAGAGTTTTGGCGGATGAAAGTTTAGTTAATGATTTTTTATGTATGATACAGGTCAGTTTTAAAGATGCCTGATATCAGCCGGAGGTTTTAAGATAAGTGATAACTTTAATGCATGGCACAAGAAATAAAACCAATAAAAAGAAGCAGTCAACTGGCTCCCCTTAGCCGGGAGCACCACGATGGATTATTGTTTGCGTGGAAAATAAAACAGGGGTTGGACAATAAAACTCCCCTGGACAAGCTGAGAAAATATTCCCTGTGGTACTGGCAGCAGCACATCAAACCGCATTTTTTCCAGGAAGAAAAAATACTGATGCCTTATATGCCAGCGAACCACCCGATGGCAAAACAACTAAAGGAAGAGCATGACCAAATCAGGGAACTAATTCTTAGTCTCGATGCTGAAGCTGACGAGAGGGATTTCACCATATTAGCAGACCTGTTGAATAAACATATCCGCTTTGAAGAAAGGCAACTCTTTGCATTCCTGGAGGAGATACTAACGCCTGAACAATTGGATAAAGTTTTTCAGCAACTGGAAGAGCATCCGCTAACCTGCGGGGAATGGAACGATGAATTTTGGGTTAAAAAGTAAAATAATACTGATGCGCCCTGGATGATTTTAAGTACCTGTATCAAGTTAGCCAGACCACAGGATTTATAAGAATACAATTGACATCTTTCCTTATACTGCAGCAACGGAGTATAAATTATTGCTTATTTCCCTTTTGGGCGACGGGAATTCATTTTTCCCTGTTAAAGAATATGAAAAGATGATAATAAACAGGGATTACAGGGAAAGAATTACAAATTTTGCTGTCGAATTAATTTAATGGCCGGAAGATGAAATTTAAGCTCTCTCTATTATTACTGTTTTTGTTACTGGCTATCTTTTCACAGGGCCAGTTGTACAGGGTTTCCGGCGTTGTGATGGATAGTAAAAAAGAACCGGTTCCCCTTGCCAGTGTAGAAATAAAAGAATTGCGGAAGGGTTCTGTTACCAAAGACAATGGCTCTTTTGAATTTTTCCTGGAAAGAGGAAAGTATGACCTTGTTGTGAGCATGATCGGTTTCAGTACTAAAGTGGTTACTATTTATATTAATAATGAAGACATCGTTGAGAATGTGGTACTTGATCCCGATGAGTCCAATGTTTTATCAGAAGTAGTGCTAAAAGTGAAAACCCGGGACAGGGCAGAAGAGCTGATCCGCAATGTGATCAAACAAAAAGAAACAGTATTGGGTGCCATAGGCTCTTATTCCTGCAATATTTATATAAAAGCTTTTCAACTGGATTCCGGCTTCACCAAAAAGAAAAAGGCGATTGAAGCAGATACAATTATTAAAGAAGATTATGAGGGCATGTCGCTTACGGAAGTATCACTCCGGCTTGACCGCAGTGCCGGCGGGCAGATAAAGGAAGAACGGGTGGGGGTGAAAAAAATGGGAAATACAGAAAGCCTTTTTTACCTCTCTACTACAGAAGGAGATTTTTATATGTTTAACAACATGATACAGGCGCCGCCTGTATCCAAAATACCATTTGTATCGCCACTCAGTTATAGCGGGTTGATGGCCTACCGGTTCAAAACACTAAAGATTGACCGAACCATAAAACCCAAAGTGTACACTATTGCTATCCGGCCAAGACAATTGAGTAATGCCACCATTGAAGGAGAAATTACCATACAGGACAGTACCTGGGAGGTATTCAGCACAGTGTTCAGGTTGCCACAGGCCCATATGCCTGAATATGATTACATGGAAGTGAAGCAACAGTATGGCAAAGTAGGGGATAGTGCCCGTATGATCACCCGCCAGCAGTTCAGTTATTATACGAAAGTAAAAGGGGGCAGGCGGTATGGTGAAACAACAGCCATTTATTCAGATTTTGAGTTACAGAAAAATTTTAAAAGAGGGCATTTTGGTAATGAAGTAAGCTCTACATCGCAGGAAGCATATGAAAAGGATTCTGTATTCTGGAAAAGCGTAAGAACAGAACCTCTTTCCAAACAACAGGCCTTATTTGCCAGGTACCAGGATAGTGTGTATCGGTATATGCGCAGTGAAACTTATCTCGATTCGATGGATAGGGTGCTGAACAGGATCACCTGGCCCAAGATGCTGATCTTCGGTCAGGTATTTAATGACCACAAGAAAGAGAGGATGTGGATACTGCCTCCCATTACTTCATTGATACAACCTGTTGCCTTTGGTGGTGCCCGGCTGAAACTGGCAGGAGCTTATCGTAAAACCTATTCATCCCGGAAAAATTTATTCCTGGAAGCAGATATTAGTTACGGCTTTCGCAATAAGGATATCAATGGAACCGTGAGTATACATCGGATGTACAATCCGTTTAACCGGGGACAATTTAAAATAAGTGCGGGCCGCAATTTTGAATTCATTTATCCCGGGGATGCCTGGGTAAATGTGCTGAAACGAAGCAATATTTACCTGAACAATTCGCTGGAACTATCGCATGAACTTGAACTCTTCAACGGTGTAATGCTGCTGAATAAATTAGAAGTTGCACTGCGCCGTTCGGTAAGTGATTATAAAGTGGGTAACAATGCCGACAGCATTTTTGGCATCCCTAATGAACCACCGGTGGAGTTTGACCCGTATAATGCTACGTATAATGAGATCAAACTTTACTATACACCCAATATGAAGTACATCAGGGAACCTAAAGAGAAGATATACCTGGGTTCCAAATGGCCCACTTTTTATGTGACCTGGCGGAAAGGGGTACCCAAATTGTTTAACAGTAAAATTGATTTTGATTACCTGGAGTTTGGCATGGAGCAGAAGATCAACCTGGGTGTGGCAGGCAATACATCCTATATCATTAAGTCGGGGGATTTTACCAACACCAATGATCTGCGTATCATTGATTATAAATTTATGCGGCAGGGCGACCCATTATTTTTTCAGAATCCACAATATGCTTTCCAGGCACTGGATTCAACTTTCCCGGTATTTGACCGGTACTACCAGGGAAACATAGTGCATGAATTTAACGGGGCGCTGATCAATAAAATTCCTTTCTTTAAAAAGCTAAAACTGCAGGAAGTGGCAGGCGGGGGATTTTTAATCACGAAAGACAGGAGCCTTCGCTATTTTGAATTTTTTACAGGAATTGAAAGGGTATTTAAATGGCCTTTCAATCCATTGGCAAGAGTAAAGCTAGGTGCCTATGTGGTTGGTTCGGTAGCTAACAAATTCAATAACCCGGTTCAGTTCAAAATTGGATTGACCACATGGGACAGGTTCAGGAACAGGTGGAGATGATCAATTTAATTTCCTTACCTGATTCTGAATTCATAAGCCAGCCTTATAGAAGCAAATGCCCTGGTACGATCTGTAACCCAGGCTTCATGACGTATGCTCAAATCAAGGCTGTTATTATTTTTCTTGTTAGTAATAATCTCATCCCCGATAAAAAAAGAATATACAAAACCATTGTTTGGTTCAAAACCCGATTGATTTAGATATCCGGCGTCACCTCCGAAATAGAAATTTCCAAGATAATATCTTAAACCTGCTTTTATGGGTATTCCCCATACAGTTCTGGCATCGGGATTGAGCAGACTTGTTTTACCAGATAAAGAATAAGCACCGGTGGAAAAAATAAGGCTGGTATGCTTGTCAAATAAATATTCTGCTTTTATAGTGCTTCCATATCCCCAGCTATGTGTTTTTCTAAAATAATTTTCAGGGTAAATGACATCTGCTCCTACACTTAAATTCCATGTATTCCTTTTATTTACTTGTGCGATGATAGATGTGGTACAAGTAATCATGGAAACAAATAATATAGCTACTGAAATCGTTCTCATGATGTTTTTTTAAATAACATCAGCGCTTTACGATTGTTCAGTTATGTAAGCAATAAATAATAATAATGTTGAACCCGGAAGTTAGATTGAATCATTACCACCTAGCCACAATCTTAAAATTCACCAATCGTGGTGTTAACCGGTTAGGCATCAGGTACACCGTGTTGGAAAAATCTTTTACAAAAAGATAGGAGATCACATTGGCCCGGTCGATGATATTAAATACTTCAAGGCTGGCCCAGATATTATCAAAATTGCGGAAAGGAGAGTGGCTGCGACGTTTGCTGCGGTCATCATCAACCAGCAACGCACTGAAACCAATATCGGCACGGATATAGGGTTCTATCACGGCTGCATTGCGGTAACGCACCGCCCCGGGAATATTATAAGGAAGATTACTCCCGTAAAGCAGGTTCAAAAACATTTTGAAATTCTTGTTGGTAGGCAGGTAATCCTGGAAATACATTCCAAACGTAATGCGCCGGTCAGTAGGACGGCGCAGCCAGCCTACATCAAAACGGGTGCTGTCCACTACCACCTGGTCGGGGCTTTGTGCATTGATGAATTCACCGGCTGCATTTTTATAACGATAGTAATGATCACCGCTGATGTCTTCCGCAGTTTTCATGATGCCGAGACTGATCCAGCTTTCTGCATCAGGTACTAATTCGCCATGCAGGCGCATTTCGATACCGGTGGCATACGCTTTAGCATTGTTTTCGCCAAAATAACGGATGCGGACATTATCCACATCATAAGGCACTACATCCGTCATGCTTTTATAGTAAGCTTCGGTGGTCCACCGCATGGGCCGGCCACCAATGCCAATAAAATTATAATCAAACCCGGCTACGGTTTGCCAGCTTTTTTGTGATTGCAGGTTCGTATTCACCGTACCGTTATATCTTCTCAGTTCCCGGTAGAATGGTGGTTGATGATAAGCCCCGGCGGCTGCCCGGAAAATAATATCCTTCTTTGACCGGGGTTTCCAACTGGCGCTAATACGGGGAGTGATTAAAAATTCCTGGTTGAGTGAATTATAATTGAAACGTACACCGCCGGTTAAGGTGACGGAGTTGCTGGAATCTCCCAGCAGAATATTATCCTGCAGGTAACCGGAAAATTTATTGATTGCAAGGTTGGCATTGGATTTTATCACTTTGCTTAATTGCAGCATGTTGGGTTGGTATGGCAATGCATACCCGGCAGAATCCTGGAACTCCCATTCATTTAATTTATCAGCAATGGTTGTTTTGTCATAGCCGATTCCCCATTGAAAAGCATGTTTGCCCTTGTCGTAATTTCCTTTATGTGATACATTCCAGTTTTCAATGTTCAGTTCGTTTCTTGCCCAGTTTTGATATACACCGGCGCCGAAAGGATTTACAATTAAACCATAGGTGGGATTTCGTTTATCAAAATCCCTGTCGCCAAATAAATACGCCCCGATGATGTCCACATTTTCTGCTTCATCATTTTCAAACCTGGATGCCATCCATTTTAGTTTCAGTTTTTTGGAAGGCTGGTTGATCAATGAAAAACCGAGCATATTGGTTTGATACCTGTCTTTCTCCCGGCCTTCAAAATAAATGTCGACACCAATAGTAGCGCTGTACAGCGGAGAGAATACGGAAGTGGTGAGCTGGCTGAATTCAGGGATCAATGTAAATTTTGTCTGCGATATATTGCTGAGCAGCTCTGCCTGCCATTTAGGACTGAACTGGTAATTGAGCAAAGCCTGGAAATCGGCAGAGGATGGGACATAGTTACCCTTTGTATCCTGCCGGCTTAATAAATTTCTGTTGCTTCGGTTGCGAACCCCCAACAGGTAACTGAATTTTGAATTTTTGCTGGTGCCTTCCAGTTGTAAACCCTGTTCTAATATCCCAACATAAGCAGAACCCCCAAAGCGTTTCGGTTTTTTGTATTGAATATCCAGCACACTGCTCATCTTATCGCCATACTTTGCCTGGAAACCACCATTGTAAAAACTGATATTACGGACCATCTCCGGATTTATAAAACTCAATCCTTCCTGTTGCCCGCTTCTTACTAAATAAGGACGGAACACTTCAAAGTCGTTTATATAGATGAGGTTCTCATCATAACTGCCGCCACGGACGGAGTATTGAGAGGTGAGTTCGTTATTGGAGCCTACAAATATTTTGATCAGGCTTTCCACGCCAGTCACCGCCGAAGGAAGATTGAGTATAGTTTTAGGATTAGGTCTTATTAAACCCACTTCCCGCCTGTCCCGCTGATCGGTAATGATCACTTCCTGCAGGGTGTTCTCACTTTTTTCTAATCGTATCGTGATGGTTTCTTCTTCTTCTTCGCTCAGCAGGAAATTTTTTTGTTCTGCCCGGCGGCCGGTGTAAGTGAAAATTAATGCGAAAGCTTTATTGGCTGCAACTTTTATGCGGAAATAACCAGAGTCATTGGTGGTAATGCCTTTGGACTGGCCCAGCACCACCACAGAAACTTTCGGTAGCGGATTCTCATTTTCATCCACCACTTTGCCGGAAACGTAAGCTGCTTTTTTTTGAGAGAAGGAAAGTATCGAAAGCAATAAGCAGGTGGCTGTTAGTAGTATTTGGCGGAGTCTGATTTTCATAAGAAATGATAAGCCAAGATACGAATTGTTTGATGCTGGTAAAACACTTTATTTCGACAGATAAAAATAATTATACCAGGGAGGATAACTTACCAGGTTGTTGATGGTAAAACTTGTGATCTTATTTACACAACCTACTTTTACATTGTTCCAGAAAGCATGTCTGATTTCGCCGGCCTCTTCTTCAATAGCAGAAAGTCTGTATAGTTTTATGGCTCCCGGAAAATATAATTCATAGTCATATTGACTGGTGATGAGCCCGATTGATGTTGTGTAAGCAAGATCAAGGGTATCGTTGGTCCTTGTAAATCCCATATCCAGTAAAAAGCTGTCTTTTAACGTTGAAAAATTACTGCCCTTTTCGTAGCGGCGAAGAATAATCGTATCGCTTTCCTGGTCAGAAAAGGAGATAAGCCCAAATGACAGGGAAGCATTCATACAGGGAGTCCTGCTACAGTTATAAAAAAGGATAGTAACCAGGATAAGTAAAGCCGGAGGAAAAAGATGCTTACTCATATAGGGTTTGACAAACAGCAATTGCTTAAAGCTGCTTCAATTGCCTGATGGTCGCTTTTGGATCAGTTGATTTGAAAACAGTATTACCCGCCACCAGTACATCAGCCCCGGCTGCAATAATAGAAGGTGCATTTTCCAGTGTAACGCCACCATCAATTTCAATATGCACTTTTAATCCGCTGTCATCAATCATTTTGCGGAGTTGCTTTATTTTATCTAATGTGTAAGGAATGAATTTCTGTCCACCAAAACCCGGGTTTACACTCATCAGGCATACAAGGTCAATATCATGGAGTATATCACTTAAGCCTGAAACAGGGGTGTGGGGATTTACAGCCACACCGGCTTTCATACCCAGTGCTTTAATCTGTTGAATATTGCGGTGCAGGTGCCGGCAGGCTTCCACATGTACTGTTAATATATCAGCACCGGCATTTTTGAATTGCTCTGCATATTTCTCCGGTTCTTCTATCATCAGGTGTACATCGCAGACCTTGGTGGTTGCCTTCCGGATAAACTCTATGATCATTGGTCCAAAACTGATATTGGGAACGAAACGGCCATCCATCACATCCAGGTGATACCAGTCTGCTTCACTTTCGTTCAGCATGGTACATTCCTGATCCAGTTTCAGAAAATCGGCTGCAAGCAATGAAGGGGCAATGATAGGCATGAGTTATTTATTTGCGCTGCAAGATACTTCTATTTGAGTTTATCTGCCGAGTCTTTAGCAGCAATAAAAGTATTGTCGAGGCCATATGCCCTTTGATAATTCAGTTTGGCTTCTTCACGTTGGCCCATAGCCTGCTGGCATTTGGCTATCCAGTAATAATTATCTGCAAACTTCGGCGAGATGGTAAGGGCCAGGTTGAATACTTTCAGGGCATCCGGGTATCTTTTCATTTCATATAGTAAAGAACCTTTTTCTATATATCCATCCAGGAAATAGTAATCATGCTTTACCGCTTCATCAAATAAGGAAAGTGCTTTTGTTTTATCATTGATATTGGAATAATAGATGCCTTTGTAATAATAAGGTTCTGCGTGAACACCTGATGAGTCAGCTCTTATCAGAGAATCGCATAAGGCGAGCACCCGGCTGTTTTTTGCTTCTGCATATTTTAAAGCAAGTATATAATTCAGCTCCACATCAAATGGGGTAAGTGTATAAGCTTTTTCCAGGATAGCCGTGGCTTCGTTCGTATTTCCTTTTTTAGCCAGCAGGTCCGCCTTCATTTTTAATACATCTACCTGTTCCGGATTTTTTTCCAAAATCATATCACCTATCTTCAATGCTTCCTCCGTTTTATTGGCCGCATCATAACCCCGGGCAAGACTAAGTTGTAATAAAAGACTGTTGGGAATATCTTTTATCGCCGTATTTAAAAATGTAATGGCCTCTTCCGGTTTTTTATCCAGCAGCAACGTAGCAACACCCAATGCGTATTGTTCTTCCTTTTTCAGGGACCATGCTTTCTGGAAATCGGCCAGGGCTGGTTCGGGTAAACTGTTTGTATTTAGTAAGATGGCCCGCCGGAAATAGAATTCAGCTTTTCCTGGTTCCTGTTTTATACTGTCTGTAAGATCAGCATAGGGAGGCCTGTTGAGGATTTCATCATAGGCAGTTACTGTTGTGTCACTATCATTACAGGCACTGATTAAAATCAGCATCCACAGAACCGGGGCCATTATTTTTGCAACCTTATTCATATTTCAAAACTAAATTATTTTTAGTGGCGAGGTATGACAATAGTCTGACAAACCAACGTAATAACGAAAATACCTTTGCACCCGCCAGCCATCGGGCAGGTTTCAAAGAAACGACATTGTATGAAAAAACTTGTATTATCCCTGTTAATTATAACCGGAATTTCGTTTGCTAATTCTTCCTGTAAAAACTCCTCGAAAATAGCTTCTACTGCTATACAGGTGGCAGATACATTACGTTACCCGGAAGAGTCTCATTTGAAAAATATTCAGCAACTCACTTTTGGAGGTGATAATGCAGAAGCGTATTGGAGTTATGATGGGAAATACCTTGTTTTCCAGAAAACCAACCCGAAAGAAGGGATCAATTGTGACCAGATATTTGTAGGTAAAGTGCCCACCAAAGCCGGTGAGAAATTTACTTATAAAATGGTAAGCACCGGTAAGGGACGTACCACCTGTGCCTATTTTACTAAGGATGGCAAGCATATCATTTATGCATCCACTCACCTGGGAAGTGATGATTGCCCGCCGGTACCCGACAGGTCAAAGTATGGTAATAAATATATATGGCCGTTATACAGCAGTTATGATATTTTTATGGCTGACCTTGATGGTAAGATTGTAAAACAACTTACTAATTCTAAACAGTACGATGCAGAAGCTACTTTATCACCGGATGGGAAGAAGATGATCTATACCAGCACCAAGGATGGTGATATTGAATTGTACATTATGGATCTGAAAACAGGAGCAGAGCAACGGATCACAAATACGCTGGGATATGATGGTGGTGCCTGGTTCAGCCCGGATGGTAAAAAATTGATCTGGAGAGCCTCCAGGCCAAAAACGGAAGCGGAAATAAAAGAGTATAAAGAACTGCTGGCTGAAAATATGGTAGCTCCCACCAATATGGAAGTGTGGGTGGCCAATGCAGATGGCAGTAATGCAAGACAGGTAACATCTTACGGCCAGGCTAATTGGGCACCTACTTATATGCCGGATAGTAAACGTATCATCTTTGCCTCCAATCATGAATATAAAAGAGGGTTCCCTTTCAATCTATATACTATCAATGAAGAGGGTTCCAACCTGCAAAAGGTAAGTCGTGACAAGGGCTTTGATGCTTTCCCGATGTTTTCGCCCAATGGGAAGAAGATTGTTTTCTCGAGCAACCGTAATAACGGGGGCACAAGGGACACCAATGTATTCATCGCAGACTGGGTGGAATAAGATTTCGGAGTTTAAAAATTAGCCTTTAGATTTGTTTCAAATCTTTCATCATGGAAACAGGAATGTTGCATTTGCATAATGTGCTTCGTTGGGTAATTTTAATTTTGTTACTGGTAACATTATACCAGGCATTTGCAAAAAAAGAAAGTATACGCAGCAGCAGCTTGTGGCTGATGATCGCTGCACATACTATGTTGCTGATAGGTTTGTACCAGGTTATTGCCGGAAGGTTCGGCATATTAAAAGGCTTACCCGAAAGTGTACCATCATTAATGAAAGACTCCTTTTACCGGTTTTATTGGGTAGAGCACCCCATTTTAATGGTGGTGGCTATTGTATTGATCACACTGGCCCGTGGCAAAGTAAAAGCGCTGAATTATAAAACAGCAGGCTGGTTATTACTCATAGCCCTTATATTCATACTGGTAGCTATTCCATGGCCTTTCCGTGAAGTCGGTGTAAACCGGGCATGGTTTCCGGGTATGTAAAAAAATAACAAGCTGTTTCAAAAAATATGTCAACCTGAGCTTGATATATGTCAGCCTGAGTTTGTAGAAGGCTATCCGTTTGATTGCCAATATTTCGATAAACTCAATATGACAATCAAACATACCTTATACGACAGTCTCTGCAAGTAAGATGATTTTTCAAATTCGGAATTCTTAATTATCCTTTTAAGGGAATTTTAAAGAGGTTTATTTTTTCCCCAACTCAATCACTTCGCAGTCTTTCATATCTTTTCCATCAATTATAAAACGAATAAGGGTCCTTACTTTATGCCAGCCCTGTTTGCCCGCAGCGCCGGGATTCATGTGCAGGCAATTAATTTTATCGTCATAGATCACTTTTAAAATATGGGAATGACCACTAATGAATAATTGCGGTTGGTGAATTAATAATTCTTTTTTTGTGTCCGGGTTGTACCGGGGAGGATAGCCACCAATATGCCGCATCATTACTTTTA
This sequence comes from Chitinophagaceae bacterium, assembly GCA_016719165.1. Lineage (GTDB taxonomy): Bacteria > Bacteroidota > Bacteroidia > Chitinophagales > Chitinophagaceae > JJ008. The sequence continues at coordinate 239,728 of JADKAJ010000001.1, forward strand.
CGTCTTCACAGTTAAAAACAAGTTGTTCCGGGTATATAGTTCGTATATCATTTCCGTCAATATTTCCATACACAGCTTTAAGGGGCTTGAATGAAGCAAGTTGATTGGCTAATTCAATAGTGCCAAAATCACCGGCATGCCATATCTCATCACAATTCTCAAAGTGTTTGAATACTGCTTCATCAAGGTAGTTATGGGTGTCTGATATCAATCCTATCCGGACCATTAGTAACGGGTATTTTCATCTTTTTAAACAGAACGCTGTAAATTAACATTTCCTAACTTTACTTCACGATCAATTATGACATTCAACAGAAACTTTACTTATTTCATCGACAAAAGAAAATGGAAATACTATTTTCTTATGGTCTCCCTTGAATTAGAGAAACAGGAAAGCTGATTCCAGCTTAGAGCCTTATTAACTATTTACCCGATAAACTAATTAACTTATTCCCATGCCTCATTATTATACACTTGGAACCATTCCGCACAAGCGCCACACACAGTTCCGCAAACCTGACGGAGGTTTGTACAGCGAACAATTATTTTCGACTGAAGGCTTCAGTGATGATTATGCATTGCTGTATCACTGTCATCCGCCTACCCAGATCATTAAGACAGAACCACAGGTTGATGTATCACCACAGGTGGCTGAAGAGAAAATGCTCAAACACCGCAGCCTCGAAGGCTTTAAGGTAAAACCGGTAAAAGATTACCTGCAAAGCAGGGTGCCTGTACTGGTAAACAGTGATTGCCATATTGTATTGGCAGCACCGCAGGAGAGCATGACAGATTATTATTATAAGAACACCGATGCCGATGAAATGATCTTTGTGCATGAAGGCAGCGGTATCGTTCATACACAGTATGGCGAACTGCCTTTTTCTTACGGCGATTATATTGTGTTGCCAAGGGGAACGATCTACCAGGTCAGTTTTAATACACCGGATAACCGGCTCTTTATTGTGGAATCCTTCTCACCACTCCGTTATCCCAAACGATACATGAGTAAGTACGGGCAACTGATGGAACACTCACCCTATTGTGAAAGGGATATCCGTCCGCCGCAGGACCTGAAGACGTTTGATGAGAAAGGCGATTTTTTAATTAAGGCAAAGAAGAAAGGAATGCTATACGGCCTGCATTATGGTACACATCCCTTCGATGTCATCGGCTGGGATGGTTGTTGTTATCCCTACATTTTTTCTATTCATGATTTTGAACCCATCACAGGAAGGGTGCATATGCCGCCGCCCATTCACCAGACCTTTGAGACCAGTTCGTTTGTGGTTTGTTCTTTTGTACCGCGGTTATATGATTATCATCCTGATGCCATCCCGGCGCCATACAACCATAGTAATATAGATAGTGATGAAGTGTTGTATTATGTGGCCGGTGAATTTATGAGCCGTAAGCATGTTACCAAAGGCATGATCACTTTGCACCCGGCAGGCATACCGCATGGTCCGCATCCGGGAGCGGTAGAGAAAAGCATTGGCGCTAAAGAAACAAAAGAACTGGCGGTAATGGTCGATACGTTCCGGCCGCTGATGCTCACCAAACAGGCATTGGAGATAGAGAACCAGGACTATGTTATGTCGTGGGCGGAATAAACGTAATGTCACCCCGGGCTTGACCCGGGGTCTTTTTATTATCTGAGCAGCGTATTTTTTTAAACCGCTAACCCTTTGTTCAAAGCTATTACCGCCAGTCCTGTGCGGGTGCAAACTTCAAATCGGTCAAAGAGGTTATTCCTTAAATATTCTATTTGCCTACCGGTCAGTTTCATTTCTCTGGCAATTTCTTTATAGGTCTTTTCGCTGCATACCAGTTTTAAAAATCGAACATCAGTTTCGCTCAGGTCATTCTGTATCGTGAGGGTTCCTGTCTGCATGGCTTTTTTCACCATCTTGGAGGCAGTATGGTCGCTGAAGAAGTAACCGTTACGGATCATTTCTGCTATAGCTTTCTTTAAACGGGCTATATCATCATTTTTATTTACAAAGCCCTGTGCTCCAAATTTTATTATGCGCCATACCAGTTCTTCGCTATAGTGTAAGGATATGACAAGGAGCCTGATCTCCGGGTATTTTTCTTTAATGGCTTTTAGTGTTTCATAGCCATTCATTTCCGGCATTTCAAGATCTACCAGCACCAGGTCGGGAAGATTTTTTGGGTGTAGCTTCTCCAATAATTGTCTTCCATTTGCGGCCTGTATGACTACTTTACAATTTTCCCAGGTATCTATAAGGGCACAAAGTGATTCCCTGAAAAGGTGGTGATCATCGGCAACTGCAATTTTCACCAGGCTGTTTTCATTAAGAAACGGCATAGGTAAGGGTAATTAATAGTGAAATAATCAATACGGAAGAAGTATACCGGCAAAGGCGGCGGGGTAAAAATCATAGTATAAGGTTTGGTTAATACTTCAAGGTATATTAATAGGGTGAAATTTCACATACCACTTTGTGGTAATTCTCACACGATTTTGTGAAAATTCACAATTTTATTCCGGCTCTTTTCTTAAATTTTGTGTTGTTGAGGTTCTTTGACAGGCAGGCAAAGCTGCTAAGGGTAAACTCTTGCAAGACGGAAAAGATAACTAATGTGAAAGTTCACAACCGGTAAGGAGAGAAAAAGCATTACTAATTGTGAGAACACACTTGTTTCAGGCTTTATGGGTACGGTACATTCGGTCATCATTGGGCTACCAGGCCGGCGGTAACCCCAATGCTACGGGGAAGCCGAAAACCGGGTATTGAAGAGAGTAGGTGCAAATAAATAATTTTATGAAAAAGATACTAGGAGTATTGATTATCAACCTGATTTTTTTCTGTGGAGCTTTGAAGTCGCAAGTAACAGCAGAAGCTTTCCCTATGAATCCGCAATCCGGTTCTCATAATTATTTTGGAGTAAGAGTAACACTTGCCCAAACCTACACTGAAGACATAACAGTTACTGGCTATATTTATGACATGGGGGGAGGTGCAAATACTAATAACCCCTTTTCATTGACTGTAACAGCCGGTAACCTGACAGCAGAAACAGCAGCTAATTTCTATCAGACTGATCCCACAGCAACAGCTGAAGCCACATTGGGTACTATTGCAACTGTTTATGCAGGAGTGACAATTACTTATGAGGCTGATGGATGTATTTTGAAGTTTAATAGCCTGGCCGATGCAGATGCGGTTTTAAACCATTTGGAGGCAGATGATGATAATTATAATGATGATTATGACAGCCAATACCCAAACGCTACAGAAGATGAACTGGACGATTTGGATGAGCAAAATAACTTCGATAACATGAAAGTATACAGAGATTTTGAAGCACTGTTCGGTGGATTTTGTTCAAAAAGAGCTGAATTGGAATCGATAGAAAATACATGGCTTTCAAATAATTTCAATGGCACGGATCCTGATGATGTTGATCTCACTTTTGATGATGCAGAAAACACAATTTTTAATAGCAGCTATTCATTTAAAATTGGAACAGATGTATACCAATTAACGAGCACAGGAATGTATAAAAATGGCATTTTACAGGATGAAGGCGGAAACTCTATTAACCGCAAACCGGATAATTTCATTGAGCTACCCGAATATGGTGTATTGTCAGGCCCTTCATCCTTCCCCAACTATAATGGGTCATTTCCTAACTTTTCAACAGCAAATGCGCTAGTATATGATTTTTTTACAGTTTGTAAATCGAACAAAAAAGATAAGATATTTCAAGAGTATGACAATGGCAATAAACGAGTAAAAGCTACAGTTTCAATTACATCGACAGTAGTACGAAACGGAGTACATGGTAAAATCAAAAACTATAAAAGCAAAAACGGAAATTGGAAAAGAAGCCGGGCACAATTGGCAGTATACTGTTTTGGAACTTACTATACCAATCTTTGCGCAGATTCTCATCAATTTACCGATAGAAAGCCATCATCAGGAACTAAAAAAAGAGCGAAAATATCCACAAGAAGGCACTCCCCCGGACACATACCAGTACAAGGTACGGTTTGGAAAGCTTTTACAGGTGAAGTCGCAATGTATGGAGAAGTTGGTGGTTCCGTACGGGGGCAGTTAACATTAACTTTTTAAAATGTTGTAATGACAATTCAAACAACATTAGGCAAACAAGGAGGAATTATACGCATCATTCTTGTTTGCCTCTTTTTGCAATTTACAGCACAGGGGTACACCCAGGAAACGAATTATGAAATCAAGGATCATCTATCTCAGAAAAATAATATCAAATTACAAATTGGCTATGGGGTAATTCCAAACGGAGTTATTGAAGTGAAAGAGGGGATTTATGACCTTTATACAAAACCACACAGTATTTACTCTGTTGACTTAATTTATCAAGTAAACCTAAATCCATCCTGGTCAGTAAACACTGGTATTGGCTTTATGATTATTAAAAGTAATTTTTTTGAGAAAATTCCGATCAACGACCTAATTGGCACGGGAATATCACGACAGGAGGACTCGCCGCCAATCATTTATTATAAGGGAGCTTATCCGAGATTTAGTCTACCGATTTTACTACAAAAACGTTCAAAAATTATTAATAGAAGCTTCTTTGAATTCAACGGTGGTTTCAATATCAATTACAACGGATTTTCAAAAGATGAAAGAATAATTATGAATGTAGCAGACAGTAATAATCAGTCTATAAATATTTTTAATGCTAATTATAAAAGTAACAACAATCACAAACCTTGGTTTGGCTTGTTACTTGGTTGCGGCAAGGGCTTTTTTTTAAGAGACTTAAACGTAGTAACAGTTTCCTTGTCTGCAGAGGTAAACACTACAAAATTTTTATCCGCTGATTATGAAATTATTATACCTAATAAACCAATTAGCACAGGCAGATATTCAGTCAAAGGACCACTTCTGCAACTATCTCTTGGATATGTATTCAGAGGGACACATAAGAATAATGATTGAAATATTTGAAAAATGACCTTACTACTTTGTAAATAAATTGATCACTTCTTTAAAATTGGCTGGCTGACTAGTTCAAAAAAACATATTAGAGAACAAGAAAGTGAAAATCTTTTTGCCAATATTATTCTGGCTATGGCCGGTGTTTGCCTTAACCCAGGCAAAAGACAGTTTGCAAAAGCTGCAAAGCAAACCGATGCTGTCAAAGCCTGTTACTAATATTACGAAAGATTACAAACCCGAAATCTTCACTTCCGGCTTTATTGACATCGTAAACAACGGCCAGGTAAATGCTTCAGCACGGTTTATAAGATTGTACATTGGTGAACCAGGTAAATTTGCCATTCCCGTTTCTTTTTATGGAGGCGTAAGTAATAATACTTTTCAGAATAATTCACCCGGCACGGTGTTTTCCAAAAGCAACAGCCACCTGGTAAACCAGTACATTAACCCACTAAGCGGCCTGATTAATATCAGCATTGAAGGGGTACAGTTTTTCAATAAAAAAGAAAAACTCACTAAAGCTGGTTTGTTATACCAGGTTGGCGAAAGAGTATTAAGCGGCGTCCGCAGTGGCGAGATAAGCAATCCGCTTACAGGCAAGCCGGTTAATTTTCTCAACAGCTTTGCGGCAACAGGTATTTACTTTCAAACCGGCGCCTGGGAGCGGAACAATACTAAAAATGTGGGGGTGTTCTGGTTAGCTTTTCGCTACCATACCTGTAAGAGTAATGTGAAGCAGATCAAAGAGTTTTTACCTGCAATTGAAACCAACGGATGGTACCACGGGTGGTCTGGCGGGTTTGGTATTGAGATCAACAAACTCGTCAATATCAAAGCCATATATTACAAATACAGCAAAGCACCGGAGATAGAATACGGATTGCCTATTTACCAGTTTTCGTTTCAGTATTCGATGAAGTAGTTGTTTTATAGTCTGTAACAGTTGAGTATTTTTCAACTGCAACACGACTTCTTTTCCGGTTTTGCAACCTGCCTTTCATACACTCAATCGTATGTTCCAAATATTTTTTTGGAGGTGATCCGTAAAATCTTATTTTTGTTAACCATTTGGTTAAATCGTATGGTTAAAAAGCAAAAAGATCAGACTACGGAGCAGGTAATCCTGGCAGCTGCCAAAAAAGTTTTTGTGCAAAAAGGAATGGCCGGTGCCCGGATGCAGGATATTGCGGATGAAGCCGGTATCAATAAAGCGTTATTACACTATTATTTCCGTAACAAGGAGAAGTTATTTGAGGTAATCTTCCTGGAGGCGGCTGAAAAACTTTTTCCAAAGATCAATGCCATTTTTGAAGCAGATCGGCCTTTATTCGAAAAGATTGAGAACTTCTGTGATGAATATATTTCTATAGTAATGGATAATCCTTACCTGCCGTTATTTGTGTTAAATGAAATAAACCAGGACCCGGAGTATTTCTTAAAAAAGGTCTGGGCAGGTAAGGCAAAACCCAACCCGGTAAAATTCCTGGAACAAATGGAGAAGGAAGTTAAGAAGGGAACGATCAAAAAGATCAATCCCATGCACTTGCTGATGAACCTGCTTTCCATGACGATATTTCCTTTCATAGCGAAACCAATGTTTCAGAAAAACCTGGGCATGGGTGAAGCGCAGTTCAGAATTGCAATGGAAGAACGGAAAAAAGAGATACCCCGTTTTATCATTGACTCAATAAAGAAATAATTTTTTTACCCGCTAATTTATTACCGGGTTTATTCTAATACATGATCATGAAAAAACATTTCTTACTTGCTGTATTATTACTGCCGGCAGGGTTATTTGCGCAGTCTCTGCAAAAGATAACGCTTACAGAAGCGTATGAGCTGTCACAGAAAAATTATCCTGCGGTAAAGCAAAAGGATCTTGTAAAGCAAACTGCTGCCATTAGTTTGGAAAATTTGCAAAAAGGATTTCTGCCCCAATTTTCTTTGAGCGGGCAGGCAACTTATCAATCTGATGTAACAAAAGTTCCGTTTTCACTGCCCGGTCTTACCATTGAATCGCCTTCGAAGGACCAGTATAAGTTAGTGGCAGATGTAAGCCAGATGATCTATGATGGCGGAATGACGAAAGAACAAAAGGCGTTGCAGCAACTCAATGCCACCGTGGAAGATCAGAAAGTAGAAGTGGAGTTGTATAAACTCAAAGAAAGGATCAACCAGCTCTATTTAAGTATTCTCTATCTCGATGAACAGTTAAAGCAGGTTGATTTAGTAAAAACTGATATTCAAATCGGTATTAAAAGAGTAGAGGCGCAGGTGCAGAATGGTGTAGCATTTAAGTCGAACCTGAATATGCTGAAAGCAGAGTTATTGAAAACTGAACAAAGAGCTATAGAAGTAAAATCTTCTAAAAAAGGATTGCTGGATGCATTGTCATTATTTATTGGCCGGGAACTGGCTGCGCAGGTACAATTGGAAAAACCTGTTTCTGCTGGAATCGTTGCCAATGAAATTGCCCGGCCCGAATTAAAATTATATAGTGAGCAGCAAAAATTCATTGGTCAGCAGGAAAAACTGATCACGGCTAAAAATTTACCAAGGGCAAGTTTGTTTGCACAGGGTGGTTATGGCCGTCCGGGTTTGAATATGCTGTTAAATGAATTTGATTTTTTCTACATCGGTGGTTTACGGCTCAACTGGTCTCTTGGCGGATTGTACACAAAGAAGAAAGAAAAAGAACAGGTGACTATCAATAAAAAAATGGTGGAAGTGCAGAAAGAAACTTTTCTGCTCAATACCAGCTCACAGTTGAAGCAGCAGCAGGCAGAGATTGACAAGCTGCAGCAACTGCTGGTATCAGACAATGAGATTATCAGTTTGCGAAAAAGTGTAACAGAAGCCGCCAAAGCACAACTGGAGAACGGAGTGATAACAGCCAATGATTTTTTGAAAGAAGTAAATGCAGAGGACCAGGCAAGGCAAACGCTTATCACTCACCAGGTACAATTATTACAAGCGCAAATCAACTATCAAACCATTTTAGGTAAATAATAAATATACTATGCAACATATTTTTAAATTAGCCCCGATTGTACTGATTCTTTTCCTTAGTGCCTGCAAGAGCGGGAACGGAAACTTTGATGCAAGTGGCACTTTTGAAGCGGATGAAGTGATCGTTTCTTCAGAATTGTCAGGTAAGATCATAAGCTTTTCTGCGGAAGAAGGACAGTCTATTCTAAAGGATAGTATAGTAGCAGTAGTGGATGCAGCTAATATTTCCCTGCAGAAAGAACAGGTGGAAGCCAATATCCAGGCATTGAGTGAGAAAACTGCTGATGTTACTCCGCAGGTTCGCTTACTGGAAAACCAGCTGGCAGTACAACAATCATTGCTCAAAAACCTGTTCCATGAACAAACTAGGATACAGAACCTGCTGAAGCAGGATGCCGCCACCGGTAAACAACTGGATGATATTATGGCACAGGTGGATGTCGCCAAAAAGAATCTTGCGGTTACGCAGCAACAGATCAATGTGCAGCGCAGCAATGTGGCGACACAGAACCGTGGTATACTCAGTGAAGGTAAACCGCTTGAAAAAAGGGTGGCACAATTGGATGATCAATTGAAAAGAGCTACGATTCTAAATCCTGTCAGTGGAACTGTCATTACCAAATATGCAGAGCAGGGTGAGATCACTGCAGCCGGTAAAGCTTTATATAAAATCGCAGATCTCAGTACAATGACATTAAGGGCTTATATCACGGGCACGCAAATTTCGCAGGTAAAACTGGGACAGGGGGTGAAAGTTTTCGTTGATGATGGTCCTGATAAATACAAAGAACTGCCGGGTATAATCAGTTGGGTCGCCGATAAGGCGGAGTTCACCCCGAAGACGATCCAGACAAAAGATGAAAGGGCGAATCTTGTCTATGCGATCAAAGTGAAAGTAAAGAACGATGGTTATCTGAAGATCGGAATGTACGGAGAGGTGAAATTTAAGTCAAGTTGTCAAGCTGGTATTAACAAAAAACCGAAATTTGGCATTAAACTCACGTTTCTGCCAACAGTATAATGAAAGATTTCAAGGTTAGCTCTTATTTGGAAAAAGGGAATGAAGTTGCGCAGGTTGAATTAATGCTTGAGGAAGAAATAAAAATGATTCATTCTTTTATTAAAAGACTATCAGCTAAAAGCTAACAGCCAAATGCCAAAAATCTATATATGTCAGCTGTAATCATAAACAATATCATTAAACGGTATGGATCTAAAAAAGCTGTGATCACTGCTTTGCAGGGAATCAGCTTTGATGTGAAGCAGGGTGAACTATTTGGAATCATCGGTCCCGATGGTGCAGGTAAAACATCGTTGTTCAGGATACTGACTACGCTGTTACTGGCAGATGAAGGAACTGCCACCGTGGATGGATTTGATGTGGTTAAAGATTACAAGTCGATCCGTCAACGGGTAGGATATATGCCCGGAAAATTTTCGCTGTACCAGGACCTGACCGTAAAAGAGAATCTTGATTTTTTTGCTACAATTTTTAATACGACTGTAGAAGAAAATTATGTGTTGATAAAAGACATCTATTCCCAGATCGAACCATTTAAAGACAGGAAAGCCGGGAAACTGTCGGGTGGTATGAAGCAAAAACTGGCATTAAGTTGTGCTTTGATACATCGCCCGTCCGTTTTATTCCTGGATGAACCTACCACCGGTGTTGATGCCGTGTCCAGGAAAGAGTTTTGGGAAATGCTGACAAGACTGAAAGAACAGGGCATTACTATACTTGTTTCCACTCCTTACATGGATGAAGCAAGTCTCTGTGACAGGGTGGCCCTGATCCAGTCCGGAAAAATATTATCAATCAATACGCCCCAGGGTATTGTTGATTCATTTGGCAAGAAATTACTGGCCGTTAAAAGTAATGATATGCTCCACCTGTTAAAAGACCTGAAGCAATGTAAAGAAGTGGAAGATGCTTATCCATTCGGTGAATATCATCATGTTGTACTAAAGAAGGACGGTGAAGAACTATTGAAGAGTTACCTGGAGCAAAAAGGGTATCTATTTAAATTAAAAGAAGCGAAGCCCAATATTGAGGATTGCTTTATGGCTTTAATGAAAACAAGCTAATAGCAGATTGCAACTATGAATGAAAAAGTAATTATAGTAGAAAATCTGACCAAGAAGTTTGGCGACTTTACAGCAGTCGATCATATCAGCTTTGATGTGCATAAGGGGGAGATCTTTGGTTTCCTTGGTGCCAATGGTGCCGGTAAGACTACTGCGATGCGGATGTTGTCGGGATTATCATTGCCTACTTCCGGTCATGCAAGGGTAGCAGGTTTTGATGTGTATAAAGAGAATGAGAAGATCAAGCAGAATATCGGGTACATGAGCCAGAAATTTTCTTTGTATGAGGACCTGACAGTGAAAGAGAATATACGTTTTTATGCGGGTATATATGGCATGAGTAACCGCTTTATCAGGGAAAAGACAAATGAGGTACTCGAAAAACTTCATCTTGCTGCTGAAGGTGATAAACTGGTAAAGTCATTACCGTTAGGCTGGAAACAAAAGCTGGCATTCTCCGTCGCTATTTTCCATGAACCACAAATTGTTTTTTTAGATGAACCAACGGGTGGTGTTGATCCGGTAACAAGAAGAGAGTTCTGGCAGATGATCTACGAGGCAGCCGAATCGGGTATTACTGTTTTTGTTACCACACACTATATGGATGAGGCTGAATATTGTAACCGGGTTTCTATCATGGTGGATGGCAGGATAGATGCCATGGATACTCCACAGTTACTGAAGAAAACGTATGATGCCGTATCCATGGATGAAGTGTTTTTAAAATTGGCCAGAAAAGCCACAAGGGCAGCAGATTAACTATGAAACAATTTATTGCATTTGTAAAAAAGGAATTTCATCACATTTTCCGTGACAGGCGGACAATGTTTATCCTGCTGGGTATGCCGGTGGTACAGATCATTATTTTTGGATTCGCCCTTACTAATGAAGTGAAGAATTCGAGGGTTGCTATTCTAGACCCGTCAAAAGACGCTGCTACTACTTCTTTGATAGCACAAATTGAAGCCAGCCGTTACTTTGAGGTAGATCAATATATTCATTCCACCAATGAGATTGAGACCATATTTAGAAAAGGTAAGATCAAACTGGCCATAATTTTTCCTTCCCATTTCAGGGAAGATTTGCAACATTTTAATAAAGCACAGGTACAATTAATTGCTGATGCATCTGATCCCAATGTGGCAAATACATTGACGAGCTATGCTTCGGCGATTATCATGGATTACCAGAACAGGATTACGAATGACCGGAAACTTCCCTACACCATCAATACGGAAATGCGAATGTTGTACAACCCGGAATTAAAGGGTGCTTATAATTTTGTTCCGGGAGTTATGGCAATGGTATTATTGCTGGTTTGTACTATGATGACTGCTATAACCATTGTAAAGGAGAAAGAAATGGGAACGATGGAGATCATGCTGGTATCTCCAATGAAGCCATTGAAGGTAGTTCTCGCCAAAGCTGTTCCCTATTTATTGTTATCATCTGTTAATATAGCCAGCATATTGTTATTAAGTGTATTTGTACTGGAGGTGCCCATTAATGGAAGTCTAACCCTGCTGGTAGCTGAAAGTCTTTTGTTTACTCTGGTGTCACTGGCATTGGGGTTGCTAATTTCTACAAAAGTTGATTCACAGCAAACTGCTTTATTCATTTCATTAGTCGGCCTTTTACTTCCCACCGTCATGCTTAGTGGTTTTATGTTCCCCATAGAAAATATGCCATTGCCTTTGCAGGTTGTTTCCAATGCTGTACCTGCCAAATGGTATTATACTATTGTAAGATCAGTAATGATAAAGGGAACCGGTTTTCAGGCTGTGTGGAAAGAAACACTCATTCTTGCCGGAATGCTTTTTTTCTTTTTAGGATTGGCAATTAAGAATTTTAAAATCCGTTTAGCATGAGAACCCTTAAATTTTTATTACAAAAGGAATTCAGGCAGATATTCAGGGATCCCTCCATCCTTCGCCTGATTTTTATCATGCCCGTGATTCAATTAATTATGTTGCCATTCGCGGCGGATTATGAGATCAAGAATATCAAACTTGTAGTGATTGACCATGATCATTCCTCTTATTCACGCAGCCTTGTTACTAAAATTACTTCATCCGGTTATTTTATACTTACTGATTATACTGGTTCCTTTAACCAGGCTTTCGAGAAAATTGAACAGGATAAAGCGGATCTAATTCTTGAGATACCTGCTTCATTTGAGAAGGATCTGGTGAAGGAGAGTGAGTCAAAAATATTTATGGCGGTAAATGCTATCAATGGCGTAAAGGCCGGTCTCGGCAGTTCCTATCTGCGGAGTATTATCCAGGAATACAACAAAGAAGTAAGAACAGAGTGGATTCAATTTCCCCGGTTTAACCCGGAGACTAATATTGAGGTAGTGTATTCTAACTGGTTCAATTCATCCATGAATTATAAGGTCTTCATGGTTCCGGGAATACTGGTATTGTTATTAACAATGGTGGGCGCCAATCTTACAGCCATTAATATCGTTAAGGAAAAAGAAATAGGTACGATTGAGCAAATAAATGTAACGCCGGTCCGGAAGTTCCATTTCATTTTGGGCAAATTGATTCCATTCTGGGTGCTGGGATTATTGATATTCAGCATCGGTTTGGGGATTGCCCGGCTTTTTTATGGTATCATTCCGGCAGGCAATATACTGACCATATATTTGTTTGCCGCTGTTTATCTTTTTGCTGTTTTGGGTTTAGGGCTGTTGATATCTACTTATGCAGATAACCAGCAACAAGCCATGCTTATTTCATTCTTCCTGATGATGATTTTTATTTTATTGGGGGGCTTATACACGTCTATTGACAGTATGCCGGGTTGGGCACAGGCAATTACAAAAGCCAATCCCGTTTCTTATTTCATTGAAGTGATCAGGATGGTAGTGCTAAAAGGAAGCAGCCTTGCGGATATTAAATACCAGTTACTGACCATTTTGGGCTTCGCCATTGTTTTGAATGGCTGGGCGGTTGTCAATTATCATAAGCGGTCCTGATAAATTCCCTTTTTAAAACAGACAAACTTTTTTATATTCGGTTAACAAAAAACGAATTGCCATGCTAAAAATCACACATCTGAAAGAAGGCGACATTATCACAGTAGATGATGATGGTATAATGAGAGAGGGAACTGTAGTCAGGGTAAGCCGCGAAGAACACCAGGCACTGGTGGATAACGGGGTGCAGGAATTCTGGTATAGCCAGGAAGATATGTATTCTTTACCGCTGGACGAGGGCAAGTTGCTCGAGTTTGGCTTTACCCGGGAAGAACAGGACGGCGCGGTTAAATACAAAAAGGATTCCTTCAGGCTGGTAACTCCCCAAAAGGGTGATTTTACCAACCTTGAAATGTGGTGGCGGGAAGACAGGCGTCATTTCGATTTTCCGATAACAGTACATGAGCTTCAAAATCTGTACCTCGACATGACAAAAGTGCACCTCGACAAGGCTTCCAACGCCGTCTAGGGCACTGTTTTATAAACAATTAAGTCATTTTTCCACAGACCCCCTAAAATTATCGGGGGTTTTTTCTTTTTTCGGGTTGATACGCTTACCTTTGCGTTCCCAAAAAATTATGTCGAAACAACCGCTCATTAAACAAGATGGTATCATTCTGGAAGCCTTGTCCAACGCTATGTTCAGGGTAAAACTGGAAAATGGTCACGAAATACTGGCCACCATCTCTGGAAAAATGAGGATGCATTACATCCGAATTCTACCGGGAGATAAAGTTGGAGTCGAACTTTCGCCATATGATTTGACAAGGGGAAGGATCAATTTCAGGTATAAATAATGCTTGACGCCAAAAGCTGAAAGCTAAAAGTAAAAAAAATGAAAGTAAGAGCATCCATTAAAAAGCGTAGCGTCGACTGCAAAATTGTACGTCGGAAGGGTAAGTTGTATGTGATTAACAAAAAGAATCCCCGGTTCAAGCAAAGACAGGGTTAATTAAAGAAAGCAAAAAATCAAAAAGCAAGAACCAAATTGATAGTTGAGATTTGTTTCTTGGAACTTAAATCAAAATAATATGGCTCGTATTGCCGGTGTTGACTTACCAAAAAACAAAAGAGGCGAAATAGGTCTTACCTATATCTATGGTGTAGGCCCTTCAACTGCCAAGTACATTCTTGATAAGCATAATATTGACCGCAACAAGAAAGTGAATGAATGGAATGATGATGAACTGACTGCTATCCGTAATACAATTACAGAAGAGCTGAAAGTGGAAGGTCAGCTTCGCTCAGAAGTACAGATGAGTATTAAGCGTTTGCTTGATATCGCCTGTTACCGTGGTCTTCGTCATCGTAAGGGATTGCCTGTTCGTGGCCAGCGTACTAAAACCAACAGCCGTACCAGGAAAGGTAAAAGAAAAACGGTTGCTGGTAAAAAGAAAGCGCCTAAGAAGTAAGCTAATAGCTAAAGGTTATTGGCTTTTAGCTATTCTTAATAAAGACTTACATTATTTGAATCAACGCCGGATAGCTTCGTAAGTCAGCAGGAGGGTTGATTCGGTCTTTCATCCCGGTGAAAGAAAAATTTAAAAATTAAAGATTACCTCGGTACAAAAATTATGGCAAAAGCACAACAACAGCAGGTTAGCGCAAAAGCTGCCGCCAAAAAAAGAGTAGTGAAAGTGGACGCATACGGAGATGCTCACATTTCAGCTACATTCAACAACATTATTATCAGCCTTACCAACAAATCCGGCCAGATCATTTCCTGGAGCAGTGCAGGCAAAATGGGATTCAGAGGTTCTAAAAAGAACACTCCCTATGCAGCACAAATGGCTGCTGCAGATGCTGCCAAAACAGCATTTGAAGCCGGATTGAAAAGAGTAGATGTATATGTGAAAGGACCCGGGGCCGGACGTGAAAGTTCCATCCGTTCTATTTCACAAAGTGGTATTGAAGTAGTGATGATTAAAGACGTAACACCGTTACCGCATAACGGTTGCCGTCCTCCGAAGAAGAGAAGAGTATAAGTAAGTTGCGAAATCACAATGGTGATTCTTCGCAAGCACAACATATTGAAGCCAAGAGCTTTCATTTAAACAAAGGGTGCCTGATTGATTTTTAACGCTTTTACTGATCAAAGCACCGTTACCAAAAAAGCGTAAATGAATAAAAACTATGGCAAGGTACACTGGTCCAAAGACCAAGATTTCCCGCATTTTTGGAGAGCCTATTCTAGGTAATGGTAAATGGTTGGGTAAAAACAGCAACCCTCCCGGTCAGCATGGTGAAAAACGTAAGCGTAAAACCCTTGGTGAGTACGCTTTACAGCTCCGTGAAAAACAAAAGGCCAAATACACATATGGTGTATTAGAGAAACAATTCCGTAAAACATTTGAGGAAGCAGCCCGCCGTAAAGGTGTTACGGGTGAAAACCTTATTAAATTACTGGAAGCCCGTTTGGATAATACTGTTTTCCGTATGGGTATTGCTCCTTCACGTCCTGCTGCCCGCCAGCTCGTTAGCCACAAACACATTGAAGTTAATGGGGAAGTGGTGAATGTTCCTTCTTGTCAACTGAAACCCGGTGATGTTATTACTATCAAAGATGGTAGCAAAGACAGAACTTCTATCACCAGTGTTGTTCGTGCCAAGAATCCGAAATTCAGCTGGTTGGATTGGAATGAAACCGAGTTTAAAGGTACTTTCATTACCTATCCTGAAAGGGAGAGTGTTCCTGAAAATATTAAGGAGCAACTGATCGTCGAGTTATATAGTAAGTAATCGCTGTGAAACCGGGACAATATCCCGCAACTTCAGCTTGCTGATTACACAATCATTTAAAACCTAAAGTTTACAATATGGCAATTTTAAATTTCCAAAAACCTGATAAGATCATTCTGCAAAAGGCTACGGATTTTGAAGCTCAATTTGAGTTTCGTCCACTTGAGCCGGGCTATGGTGTAACAATCGGTAATGCACTTCGCCGTGTATTATTGAATTCACTGGAAGGCTTTGCAATCATTGGTGTAAAGATCGAAGGTGTGGAGCATGAATTTGCTACCATGAAAGGCATCAGCGAAGATGTGGTGGAAATTTTCCTGAACCTGAAGCAGGTTCGTTTCAAAAAGACAGTTGATCACGAAGTGACAAATGAGAAAATCATGTTGTCTATAAAAAACAGGACAGAATTCACAGCCGGTATGATCGGTGAAGGTACACAAACCTTCCAGGTCATGAACCCGGATCTGCTGATCTGCACACTGGATTCTTCTGCCCGCATGGATATCGAACTGACTATCGGTAAAGGCCGTGGTTATGTTCCTGCAGAAGATAACAAACCAAAAGATGCACCGCTGGGTTATATTCCGATTGATGCCATCTTCACACCTATCAAGAATGTGAAGTACACTATCGAGAATACCCGTGTGGAGCAAAGAACAGACTTTGAAAAACTAATCATGGAAGTTTCTACAGATGGTACTATCCATCCGGAAGAGGCCGTGAAGCAGGCATCAAGGATCCTGATTCAGCACCTGATGATCATAACAGATGAGAATATCACTTTCGACAATAAGGAAGAGAAGAAAGAAGACCTGGTGGACGAACAAACTTTACAATTACGTAAAGTATTGAAGACTCCGTTGGAAGACCTGGATCTATCTGTTCGTGCCTTCAATTGCCTGAAAGCTGCAAAGATCAACTCATTGAGTGAGCTGGTACAATATGAGCAGGAAGACCTGATGAAATTCCGCAACTTCGGTCAGAAATCACTGGCTGAGATCGAGCAGGTATTGACAGAAAGAGGACTGCATTTCGGAATGGATTTAGTGAAACTGGGAATTGATCTGAGCGAATTCTAATACCCTCCGAATATCTCTGAAGTGAGACCCGGAAGGAGTATTTAAGATTGAATATTCATTATTAATTAATGCTGTTTTAAAAAAGCAGCGAACATTGCAAATCCTGACACGGTGCAATGTCTTAAAACTTAAATGTCATGCGTCACGGAGACAAAGTAAAAAACTTAGGCAGAAAAAAAGCACACAGAGATGCGTTGCTGAGCAACCTGGCCTGCCAGCTGATTCAACACAAAAGAATCGTTACTACAACAGCTAAAGCCAAAGCTTTAAGAGTGTATGTAGAGCCTCTTATCACTAAAGGGAAAGACAATACAACGCATCAGCGTCGTGTGGTTTTCAGCTATCTGCAGGATAAGGAAGCAGTAAAAGAATTGTTTGATACGGTGGCTACAAAAGTTGCTGGCCGTCCCGGAGGATATACCCGTGTTATAAAGTTGGGTGCCCGTCCCGGTGATAATGCTGAAACAGCAATGATTGAGCTGGTAGATTTCAATGAGATCTACGGCAAAGGTAAAGGTGAAGCAAAAACTGCAGCTAAAAAGACCCGCCGTTCCGGTGGTGCAAAAAAGAAAGCAGAAGCTACTGATAAAGTGGAAGCTCCTGCAGCAGAAGAGAAAGCGGCAGAATAAACGAAGCCAACATCTGTTCGATATGAATGCCTCCGACTTTAAACCGGGGGCATTTTTTTATTCTATATTGTCTGATTACCCTACTGAATATCTGGGGAAATGAAGTATTTTCATAGTCCTGCTTGCTACATCTTTTGAATCTTTTAAAACAACAAAATGGATCATCAATCCAACAGGGCCTTGCAGCAATTCAGGAATGAAATAGGTATTAAGTTCCAGTTGTACAACAGTCTTTTTACATCATTGCCTTTTCATCGGATAGAAAAAACAGGTATTCTTTTATCCCTGTTGTCAAACAATTGCGAGGAAGGGTATAAAAAAAGATCAAGTCCCTCTGATATTATTGAGGATTTTTTTAATAAACATACTACTTACGTAAAAGAAGATGAAAGGACCGACCTGTTGTTCCGCTTTGTTCAATATATTGAAAGGCAGGTTGTATTATTTGATGCACTGGAAGATGCAGCTTTTAAAAGTGTGAATGATCTGAATGGTGTTGGTACACTCAAGCATCTGGAATCGGAAGTGTTGCAGGGGAACAAACAGGATGAACTGGCAGATAAATTGAAAGATTTTGCTATTCGGCTAGTATTAACTGCACACCCGACACAATTTTATCCGGGGCCGGTATTGGGTATAATAAATGACCTGGCCAAAGCATTGGCTGATAACAATACCAATCTTGTCAATACTTACCTGCAGCAATTAGGTAAGACTCCTTTCTTCAAAAAGAAAAAGCCTACTCCGTATGATGAAGCTGTAAGCCTGATCTGGTACCTGGAGAATGTTTTCTACCCGGCAGCTGGTAGAATTATTTCATCATTGAAAAACCAGTTTCCTGATGCAGTAAGTAAAAATAATCCTGTAATCCGCATGGGATTCTGGCCCGGGGGCGACAGGGATGGAAATCCTTTTGTAACAAGTGATATTACATTGCAGGTGTCCAATGCCTTGCGCAGCAGTATTGTGAAGTGTTATTATATGGATGTGAGGAGACTGAGAAGAAGATTGACTTTTGCAGGTGTGGAAGTGTTTTTACAGGAACTGGAAAATAAATTGTACAACAATCTTTTTATTCCCGGGTTTAAAACCAATCTCAAAAAGGATGAAGTACTCATTACCCTTAATCAGATAAAAGAGGTGATCATTCATCAGCATAATGGATTGTTCCTGCATATGGTGAATAACCTTATCAATAAAATTGAGGTATTTGGATTACACTTTGCATCATTGGATATCCGCCAGGACAGTTCCGTGCATGGCAAAGTGTTACAGGATATTGCAGCTGATCAGCAGTTATTACCTGCAGGGTATGCAGGTCTTACAGAACAGGAGAAGATTGAAATCTTATCTTCCCTCACAGGGATTGCGGATGCTGACTCATTATCTGATCCTCTGTCACAGGATACACTGAAAACTATCCGGGTTGTTAAAGAAATTCAGCAATTCAACGGAACGGAAGGCTGCAGCCGCTATATTATCAGTCAGTGTAACAGTGCTTTAAATGCGATGGAGGTATATGGACTTTTTTTGTTAGCAGGGTGGAAGAAGGAAGAAATGGCTATTGATATAGTCCCATTGTTCGAAACAATTGATGATTTACAGGAGGCGGCTACTGTGATGCGTACTTTATATACACATCCTGTTTATAAAGAACACTTGAAGCGGAGAGGAAATCAGCAAACCATCATGCTTGGTTTTTCTGATGGGACGAAAGATGGCGGGTACCTGATGGCCAACTGGAGTATTTATAAAGCAAAAGAGGAGCTGACGAGGATTTCCAGAGAAAATGAAGTAGATGTGATATTTTTTGATGGCAGGGGAGGTCCTCCTTCCAGGGGTGGAGGAAAGACACATAAGTTCTATGCTTCTATGGGGCATAATATTTCTAATAAAGAAATTCAATTGACGATCCAGGGGCAAACTGTAAGCTCGAATTTTGGGACTATTGATGCAGCTCAGTTCAATATTGAGCAATTATTGAATGCCGGAATTTCGAATGATCTTTTTTCTAACCGTGATATAACGTTGAATGAGAATGAGGAAAGCCTGTTACAGGAATTGGCTGAAGCAGGATTTACTGCGTACAAATCATTAAAGGATCACCCATACCTGGCTGACTATTTATTACAGGTCAGTCCACTGCGATTTTACAGCGAAACGAATATTGGTAGCCGCCCGGCTAAGCGGGGTGCTTCATCAGGGTTGTCATTGAAAGACCTGCGGGCAATTCCTTTTGCCGGTTCCTGGAGCCAGTTGAAGCAAAATGTTACCGGGTATTATGGCGTGGGGTCTGCATTACAGCAAATGGAAAAGCAGGGGAAATTATTGCAGTTGCAGAAACTGTATCATCAGTCATTATTTTTCCGGACCTTACTGGATAACTGTGAGATGGCGATGATGAAATCCTTTTTTCCGCTTACCGCTTTTCTTTCAAAACACAAACAGTTTGGTGAATTATGGCAAATGATCTATGAAGAGTACGAACTGACCAAACAATATTTGTTCAAGATAACAGGCCATAATGAACTGATGGCTGATTATCCTGTGGAACAATTATCTATCCAGATGCGGGAAAGAATTGTATTGCCGCTGGTAACGATTCAGCAGTATGCCTTAACTAAAATAAGAGAACTGGAGGAACAGTTAGCTCCGGTACATACAAAAGAAACCTATGAAAAACTGGCCATGCGTTGTTCGTTCGGGATTATTAATGCGGGGAGGAATTCGGCGTAATAATTTACCAATGAGGATATCAATCTACTATTTTTGCATCTCAATTTACTGATATGAATAAGGTAAAAGTTGGATTGGTGCAGATGAGTTGCACCAACAAGAAAGATCAGAATCTTAACAAAGCCATTGAGGGGGTAAGGAAAGCCGCTGCTGGAGGTGCACAGATTGTTTGCCTGCAGGAACTCTTCACCTCATTGTATTTCTGCGATGTGGAAGATTATGAGAACTTCAAACTGGCCGAGCCTGTTCCCGGGCCCTCAACAGAAGCACTGCAAAAAGTAGCTGGTGAGTTAAGAGTAGTAATCATTGCTTCCTTATTTGAAAAAAGAGCACAGGGATTATATCATAATACAACTGCGGTGATAGACGCTGATGGAAGTTATTTGGGTAAGTATCGTAAGATGCATATTCCGGATGATCCGGCTTACTATGAGAAATTTTATTTTACTCCCGGTGATCTGGGTTATAAAGTTTGGAAAACAAAATTTGGGACTATTGGTGTATTGATCTGCTGGGATCAATGGTATCCGGAAGCGGCGAGGATCACTGCGTTGATGGGGGCTGAAATATTATTTTATCCCACAGCTATCGGTTGGGCCACCGCACAGGACGAAGCAACTAATACGGAACAGTATGGTGCATGGCAAACGATTCAGCGTAGTCATGCGGTAGCAAACGGAGTGCATGTAGTAAGTGTGAACCGGGTAGGACTTGAACAGAATGGTGCGATGAAATTCTGGGGCGGTTCTTTTGTTTCCAATCCTTTCGGGACAATTTTGTATAAAGCTTCACACGAAGAGGAAGAAGTAAAAGTGCTTGAGCTGGACCTGGCAAAAACAGATCAATACAGGACTCACTGGCCTTTTATGAGAGATAGACGAATTGATTCTTACCAACCAATTACCAAACGATTTATTGACGAAGAGTAGAGAGAAGTCCGTAAGATGGAAAGACAGTAAGTCCGAAAGTTAGCTTTCCTTTAATTGAAATTAAACGATTAAATAGTTGACTATGGCTTTTAAGTTTGAAAGGCTGATTGTATGGCAAAAGGCAGTTGACCTTTAGGATGTTGTTAATCAGGTTACAAAACAATTTCCAAAAGACGAAGTTTATATTTTGACATCTCAAATCAAAAGAGCGGCCGATTCTGTTTCCCTGAATATTGCAGAAGGTTCAACAGGTCAATCAAACCCAGAGTTTAATCGATTTCTTGGTATTGCCCTGCGGTCGGCTATTGAGGTTGTTGGTTGTATTTTCTTAGCTAAGAGACGAGAATATATTTCTGATGATGATTTTGATAAGATTTATAAGATGTGTGAAGAAATATTGGTTATGATTAATGCTTTACGCAATTCGTTAAAATAAAACTGTAATAAGTTGAGTACGCAAAAACATTCCGTCTTTCCGTCTTCCGGATTTTCAGACTTTCCTAAAAATTCAGGTTACTATTTCCCTGCTGAATTTGCTCCACATGTTGCTACCTGGCTCAGCTGGCCACATAAGGAGGCTTCATGGCCGGGAAAGATCCATACCATATACCCATCTTACACAAAGTTCGTTAAAGAATTGACAAAGGGAGAACTTGTCCGGATCAATGTTGCTGATGAAGCTATGAAGTTGTTTGCCATTGGCCATTTGCAAAAGGAAGAAGTTGATTTGAGCAAAGTTGAATTTTTCTTTCATCCTACTAACGATGCCTGGTGCAGGGATCATGGTCCGGCATTTTTAATTAATCCTGCAGCAGAAATAAAAAAGTTATTGTTGACTGGGGTTATAATGCCTGGGGAAATAAATATCCGCCGTTCGATCTGGACGATGTAGTGCCAACATTGATCGGTAATCATTTTAATATTCCGGTTTATCATCCGGGTATTGTAATGGAAGGCGGATCAGTAGAGTTTAATGGAATGGGAACTGTAATGACTTCTACCGCATGTTTATTGAACCCCAACCGAAATCCACATTTGATTCAGCAGGAAATCGAAGAATATCTCTGTAATTATTACGGAATGGAGCAGGTTTTGTGGGTGGATGAAGGGATTGTAGGAGATGATACAGATGGGCATATTGATGATACAGTACGCTTTGTTAATGAAGACACGGTAATAACGGTTATTGAAGAGGATAAGAATGACGAGAATTATGCGTTACTTCAACATAATCTCCGGCAGCTGAAAGAAATGCGGTTGATTAACGGCAAGCAACTCAATATTGTGGAATTGCTGATGCCGGAGGAATTGATTTATGAAGATCAACGTCTTCCTTGCTCTTATGCCAATTTTTATATTGCTAACAAATCAGTTATTGTTCCAACATTTCGTTCTGCAAGAGACGATAAAGCCCTTCGGATAATTCAGGATTGCTTTCCGTCAAGAGAAGTGGTGGGGATAGATTCTACTGATATTATCTGGGGGCTGGGCAGTTTCCATTGTCTTAGTCAGCAGGAACCTTTGGTATAAAAAAGCCTTCTGTAGAAACAGAAGGCCGCTAACGATTGCTTGCCACATAGAGTCTTTATAATCTTTTCTCAGAAAGAATAGATTGCTGCGATCAGAAAATTGGCAGCTGCCTTTTTCGTAACTCCATCTTTATCAATAAATATTTCCTTGTTTGAATTGTCAAGACGGAATTCGGGAATAAAAGTGAAGCCTCCGGATTTTAAATTCGCTGATAATGTTGTAGCGAAAATGTTACTACCATCAGGTGATGCCATTATCTTCAGGTGGTTCTTATCGCCGAAATATTCTCCCCTTAGTGAGAGACCAAGCCAGGGCTGTGGATCATAATTCAGGTATAGTGCTGAACCCCACCAGGATTGGCTTTCGATATTCTTTGTACCGTCCCAGAACCGGGTAGAATTAATGGTGCCATTATAACCTATATTGAACTTGTCACTGATTTTTGCAGTGATAACGCCATCGAACTGGTTCACTTTTGAAGTATCCGGGTTTTGTCCACCCACGTAGTTCAGGTAAATCTTAATGTTCTCTGTAGGAGAATAGGAGTATTGGGCCAGCAAGAATTTTTTATTGATCTGCCCATCCATAGGAATTCTGAAATCGGTAGCATTAGCTATTCCCAGCATGGCGCCATGTTTTCCCCTTGATACTTCAGCTTTTAATCCCGTATGAGAGAACGGGCCATTAGTGAACATATAGCTCATACTATAGTTTCTGTTCAGTTGCGGATCTAATAATTCATATCCCACATGTGTGCCCCATGTTCCTGCCACGAATTTTAACCAGTCAGCAGGAGAGTAGCTTACATACAATTGTTTAATGGCCTGGGTGATGCCGTTATCTGTATAGGAAAAATCTTTTGCCCTGGGGCCAAATCCAAGATCAGCCACTGCGCCAACTTTGTCTCCTTCGTGTTCAAATTTTACACTGGCCATCCCCAGGGAGAAGGCATTATGGGTTTGTGTAAAACTGGTCAGGCTATTGACTTTTGACTTTGCAAAATCCAGTTTATAGTAAGCATCAACGGAACCGGTGATGCTTAATGACGCTTCCTTTTTTTCCCCGGCTGCAACTGTAGCTGTGGAATCCGCTGTGTTATTGTTTATTGATGCTGTTTGAGCTATCGAGAGGGTAAATGACAGCATACTGATGGCTGCCACAAAAAGTTTTTGTAACATTGTATTACATTTTAGATGTTAAGAAAAGGGCACAGCAGGAATAAGCTTTTGCGAGAAGTTTATCCCACTTATGCAGTGCCTTTTTCGATTTTATTTGCTTAGTGTTCTACAGGTTTTTCTTCTATAGAACCATTGTTGTGAACCAGTAACGTTCCCTGCAGGTATTTTTCATCATGCTGGGTGGCATCCAGTCCTTCCTCTTCTTCACTTTCACTTACTCTCATGGGAATTACAAAATTGATAAACTTGAATATTCCGAATGAAACGGTAAAGCTATAGGCCACAACGATGGACATCGCTTTCAACTGCGTGAAGAAAAATTCAGGATTGCCATAAAATAAACCTTGTGGTCCGTCTTTGATGCCATGTACTGCAGTGCTGGCAAAAACACCTGTAAGTAACATGCCAACCATGCCACCTAATCCGTGACAGGGGAATACGTCCAGTGTATCATCCAGTTTTGATTTCTGTTTAATACTAACTGCAATATTGGAAACCAATGCTCCAACCAGGCCAATGATGATGCTTTGTGGTATGCCCACAAAGCCTGCAGCAGGTGTAATTGCAACAAGGCCAACTACTGCGCCAATACAGAAACCTAGTACAGAAGGTTTTTTGCCTTTAATAACATCAAAGAACATCCAGGCCAGACCAGCGGAGGAAGCGGCTGTAGTAGTAGTTCCAAAAGCATTTACAGCCAGGGGGGTGGCGCCCACTGCAGAACCTGCGTTAAAACCAAACCAGCCAAACCAAAGTAAACCCGTGCCGATCAATACATATGGAACATTGGCAGGAGGGATCTCTTTATTCTCAATATGAGACTTTCTGCGTTTTAGCACCAGGGCACCGGCTAATGCGGCACAACCTGCCGTGATATGAACAACCGTTCCTCCGGCAAAATCCCATGCACCCATTTTTGCCAGAAATCCTTCCGGATGCCAGCTCCAGTGTGCAACAGGTGCATACACCAGTAATGCAAAGAGCACAATAAACAGTACATACGAAGTAAAACGGATTCGTTCTGCAACTGCTCCCACTACCAGTCCCGGTGTGATTATAGCGAACATCAGCTGGAATAGGGAGAATAATGATAACGGTATAGTGTTGGCCAATGGCCAGGCAGCTCCTGACTTTACGCCATTGTAGAATGCATAAGTGGAGGGATTGCCAATGAAACCGTTAATTGATTCTCCGAAAGCAAGACTGAATCCGCAAATCACCCAAAGCACCCCAACAATACCGGCCGCAACGACACTTTTAATCATTGTTGAGATTACATTTTTCCGGTTTACCATTCCGCCATAGAAAAAGGCGAGACCCGGAGTCATCAGGAAAACCAGTGCAGTAGACACTAACACCCAGGCGATATCAGAAGAGCTATACTGGGGATCAGCCTCACCCGGAACATAATCAGCTGCGGGTTTTACAAACATGGCAATAATGGCAATCGCAACCAACAGTACAAATGGCAAGATTTGTTTTGCTTTTCTTTTACTCATAAGCTGGGTTTTAATTAAACGTTAAAAAAATAAATTATTTGATATATCTGGTATAAAAATATCAAAATATGGCATTAACATATGTTAGTATATCATATTATTTCAAATTATTATTGAAATAGTTGATAAATTGTTTAAAATATTAAATATTAATAAAAAATAATATTTAATATTTAGGAATTTAATTTGAATCTATAAAGCCTGAAATTGAAGGATACTGTCCCTGGATTCTAACATGCTGGGAGCATTATTATTCAGAAACTCATCCACTTTACGGGCAGATTCCCGTCCTTCGCTGATGGCCCATACCACCAGGCTTTGGCCACGGCGCATATCGCCGGCTGAGAAGATCTTGGAGATATTAGTACGATAGTCTTTTTCGGATGCTTTTACATTTCCTCTTTCATCGAGCCCTATACCGAGATCGCTGATAAAGCCTACATGTTGCGGATGCACAAAACCCATGGCCAATAATGCCAGCTCACAAGGAATTTCTTTTTCACTACCAGCCACTTCAACAAATTGTGCGGGTCTGCCATCTACAATTTTCCATTCGAGGTCAATAATTTTCAATGCTTTCAGATTACCTTTTTCATCACCAATAAATTCTTTGGTAGCAACGGCCCATTGACGGTTAGCACCTTCTTCATGCGAAGTAGTTGTCTTCAGCAGCATTGGGTAAGCAGGCCAGGGCATATAATCATTTCTTTCTTCCGGGGGTTTAGGCAGTAATTCAAATTGAGTTATTGATTTTGCACCCTGGCGGTTAGATGTTCCCACACAATCACTACCAGTATCGCCACCACCTATCACCACTACATTTTTGCCTGTTGCTTTCAATTCTTCACTTAAAATATTGCTTTCTATTGATGCATTGGCGAAGGGATTTTTTCCGGCTACTCTTTTATTATTCTGCTTTAAAAAATCCATAGCGAAATGAACTCCGTTGAGTTCTCTTCCGGGAATTAATAAATTTCTTGCTGTGGTGCTCCCACCTGCTAACACAATTGCATTGAACTCTCTCAGTATATCATTGATACTAACATTCACTCCCACATTTGCCAGGCATTTAAAAATAATACCTTCCTCTTCCATTAGTTTTATTCTTCTGTCGATCACCCATTTTTCCAATTTGAAATCAGGGATACCATATCGCAACAATCCACCCGGAGCATCATCTCTTTCGAAAACAGTAACTGAATGCCCGGCATAGTTTAATTGTGCAGCAGCAGCTAATCCGGCTGGGCCGGAACCAATCACTGCTACTTTTTTCCCGGAACGCAGGTTAGGTTTTTTTGGTAAAACAAAACCTTTTTCAAAAGCAATCTCAATGATATGTTTTTCTATTTCCTCAATAGTAATGGCTGGTTGATTAATACCCAGCACACAGGCAGTTTCACAAGGGGCCGGGCAAATTCGTCCGGTGAATTCGGGAAAATTATTAGTTGATGAAAGAATAGCATAGGCTTCTTTCCAATCTTTTTTATAAACGGCATCATTGAATTCAGGTATCACATTTCCTAACGGGCAGCCATGATGACAAAAAGGAACGCCGCAGTTCATACAACGGGCCGCCTGCTGATTCAGTTGTTCATCAGTATAGCGGTTTACGAATTCATTGTAGTGCTGTACTCTTTCCTGTACCGGTTGTTTGCCGGGGAGTTCTCTGCCAAATTCCTTAAATCCTGTTGGGTTGCCCATAGTATAGCTCAGGTATTAATCAGTTAATTATACTTTTATTTTTCTTTAAGCATTTTGTTTTATGCCTTCAGCTTTCTGTAATAATACTTTTTTATAATCCCTTGGGAACACTTTTACAAAATGCTGTAATTGGTTATCTAAATCTTCTAAAATGAATTTTGCTACGGTACTGCCAGTATATTCAAAATGTTTCTGAATCATGGTAAACAATTCATTTTTATCATTCAGGTCACAAGTATCAAGGTCCACCATCTCTTTATTGCAGTTATCAGAGAATTTCCCTTTTACATCATATACATATGCAATACCACCGCTCATGCCGGCTGCGAAATTTCTTCCGGTATCACCTATTATTACTACTCTCCCGCCAGTCATGTATTCGCAACCGTGATCGCCAACCGATTCCACTACCACGTTGGCGCCGGAGTTTCTAACACCAAATCGTTCGCCGGCCTTACCTCTTATGTAGGCCTCTCCGGATGTAGCTCCGTATAAAGCCACATTGCCAATTATGCTGTTATCTTCCGGAGAATAAGTGGCTGTTTTTGGTGGATAGATAATAAGTTTTGCTCCACTTAATCCTTTTCCGAAATAGTCATTGGCATCACCTTCCAGTTCCAGTGTAATTCCATTTGTATTAAAGGCACCAAAACTTTGCCCGGCAGTTCCGTTAAAAGTGAAATGAATCGTATTGTCTGGTAAGCCTGCTGCCCTGTATTTTTTGGTTATTTCATTTGACAAAATAGTGCCAACGGTCCGGTCGGTATTTTTAATATTGAACAGAGCACTTACTTTTTGTTTGCTCTCAATAGCCGGTGCAGCCGCCTGTAATAATTTCCAGTCGAGAGTATCTGCTAATCCATGGTCTTGCTCTTCACTGCAAAACAATGTTGTGTACATTGAGTTAGGTTCTTTATATAGCACCGAAGAGAGATCAAGGTTTTTATATTTCCAGTGTTCAATGTTCTCTCTCATTTCAAGATTATCAACCTGCCCTATCATTTCATTCACTGTTCTGAAACCAAGCTCTGCCATTATTTCTCTCAATTCCTGTGTGATCATTTTGAAGAAGTTCACTACATGGTCAGGGTCACCTTTAAATCTTTTTCTGAGTCCGGGGTCTTGTGTAGCCACGCCAACAGGGCAGGTATTCAAATGGCACTTTCGCATCATGATACACCCTTCCACTACCAGCGCAGCGGTGGCAATGCCCCATTCTTCTGCACCTAATAGGGCAGCCACGGCAATATCCCTGCCTGTTTTCATTTGTCCATCTGCCTGCACTACTACCCGGCTTCTCAACTTATTTTTTACCAATGTCTGCTGTGTTTCTGCCAATCCTAATTCCCATGGAAGGCCGGCATGTTTAATAGAACTCACCGGTGATGCACCAGTTCCTCCATCATGTCCTGATATCAACACCACATCCGCCTTTGCTTTTGTAACTCCGGCTGCAATGGTTCCTACTCCGGCTTTACTTACCAGTTTCACACTTATTCTTGCTTTCCGGTTGGCATTCTTCAAGTCATAAATCAATTGTGCCAGGTCTTCGATCGAATAAATGTCATGATGGGGTGGAGGAGAGATCAAGCCAACCCCAGGTGTGGCATGACGGACCTTACCAATCCAATCATCTACTTTATGACCAGGTAACTGACCGCCTTCACCCGGCTTGGCACCCTGCGCCATTTTTATTTGTAGTTCATCTGCTTCCGTCAGGTATAAACTTGTTACTCCAAATCTTGCAGATGCGACCTGTTTGATCGCACTTCTCATAGAATCCCCATTTCCCATTACTTCATACCTTCTTTCATCTTCACCTCCTTCACCAGTATTGCTTTTAGCGCCGAGACGATTCATGGCAATTGCCAGGGTAGTATGTGCTTCCCATGAAATAGAGCCAAAGCTCATTGCACCCGTAGCAAATCGTTTATAGATATTCTCTGCTGCTTCCACTTCATCAATACTTACAGAAGGACGGTTCTTTCTGAACTGGAACATACTTCGGAGTGTGCAGGCTTTTTCGCCCTGGTCGTTCACCAGTTTAGAATATTTTTTGAATGTATTGAAATCATTCATCTTTGTTGCATGCTGTAACAGGTGAATGGTTTGAGGATTGAATAAATGAAATTCCCCTTTTCTTTTCCATTGATAAATACCACCTGCCGGTAACCTGTCTACAGGAATATCTTTTTTATTAAAAGCAAAGAAATGTTTGGCCAATGCTTCCCTGGCGATTTCATCCAATCCCATGCCTTCAATCCTTGATGTAGCACCGGTAAAATATTTATTGACTACTTCTTTATTTAATCCCAGTATCTCGAATATCTGAGCTCCCTGGTATGACTGAAGGGTAGAGATACCCATTTTGGAAAATACTTTCAGTAAACCATCGTTGACAGCTTTGATATAATTTTTCTTTAGTTCATCCTGTGTAAGTGTAGTTTGTAATTTTCCGGACTCCCTCATATCACGAATAGAAGAAAGGGCCAGGTAAGGATTAACAGCTGTTGCACCAAATCCAACGAGACAGGCAAAATGATGGACTTCCCAAACATCACCGGCTTCAACGATAATGCCGACCTGTCCCCGCATGCCTTTACGAATAAGGTGATGATGAATAGCAGCTGTAGATAATAGTGAAGGGATGGGGGCATGGGTAGAGTCTATAGCCCTGTCCTGTAATATCAATACTTTAAAACCATCTTCTACGGCGTGGACAGCGTATTCACAAATTCTGTCCAACCCTTTCTGTAGTGATCCTGGTTTGCCATCTGCTTTAAAATAACATTGAATTGTTTTTGATTGAAATAACCCTGTATCAATACTCCTGATTTTTTCTAATTCATAGTTACTAAGTACCGGGTGCTTCAAAGCCACGCTATGACAAGTCAGCGGGTCTTCAAGCAGGAGATTTCCATTATTGCCGGCGAATGTTGCTAAAGACATTACCAGTCTTTCACGAATTGGATCAATAGGCGGATTGGTTACCTGTGCAAATAATTGTTTGAAATAACTGCTGAGGTGTTGTGGCTGGTCACTTAATATTGCCAGCGGCACATCAGTGCCCATCGAACCGATCGGTTCTTTTCCTTCCACTGCCATTGGTGCAATAATGGTATCCAGGTCTTCAGTTGAGTACCCAAATGCTTTCTGGTATTTAAATACCTGGTCGTGTTCCAGGTGGGTGAACATAATTCTTGGTTCGGGTAATTCTTCCAACCTGATTTTATATTTATTCAACCATTCACCATAAGGCTTTTGAGAACAAATTTCCTTTTTTAATTCAGTATCACTAATGATTTTCCCTTTCTCCATATCCACCACAAACATCTTACCCGGTTGCAATCTTCCTTTTTCAATTATACTGGCCGGGTCAACCGGCAGTACACCTGTTTCAGATGCCATGATCACACGGTCATCAGTAGTGACGCAATACCTGGATGGCCGTAACCCGTTTCTGTCTAATGTGGCACCAATAATTTTCCCATCAGTAAATGAAATGGACGCAGGCCCATCCCAAGGTTCCATAAAGGAAGAATGAAATTCATAAAATGCTTTTTTCACCGGATCCATTTCTTCATGTCCATCCCATGCTTCAGGTATCAGCATCATCATTACATGCGGTAATGAACGGCCGGTCAGGGTGAGCAATTCAATGATATTATCGAGGCAGGCTGAATCGCTTTGCCCTTCCTTAACAATGGGTAACAGCATCTCCATTTCTTCTTTTGAAAAATAAGGAGTGGTAAAGCCCTTTTCGCTGGTCTTCAGCCAGTTTAAATTTCCCTGCAGTGTATTTATCTCACCGTTATGGGCAATGAAACGAAATGGTTGTGCCAGTTTCCACGATGGAAAAGTGTTGGTAGCAAATCTTGAATGCACCAGGCCAAATGCACTCACTACTCTTTTATTACTTAGGTCAGGAAAGTATTGCCTGACCTGGTGACTGGTGAGCTGTCCCTTATAAACAATTGTTTTGTAAGATAAGGAGGCCATATAAAATCCGATATCATCTTTTCTGACCGTATTGTTGATAAGATGAGAGGCGTAGTTGCGCAATACAAATAATTTTCTTTCAAATTCTTCAGGATTTGAAATATGATCCGGACAGGCAACAAATACCTGCTCCATCTCAGGCTCTACGCTTAATGCAGTGGGGCCAATATCAGCAGTATTCACCGGAACTTTTCTATAGGCTAAAATTTCCAATCCTAATTTCTCAGCTGTTCGGTTCAAAATATCACGGCACTCTTCCCTTAAGCGGATTTCTTTAGGAAAGAAAACCATACCAGCCGCATATTTTCCAAACGAAGGGAGATGAACACCTAATCGCAGGCATTCGTCAAAGAAAAATTCATGAGGAGTTTGAATCATGATACCTGCACCATCCCCGGTATTTTTTTCACAGCCACAGGCACCGCGGTGCTCCATATTTTCTAATACTGTTAATGCATCGGAAATGTGCTGATGGGACTTATGTCCTTTGATATTGGCTACAAAACCAATACCGCATGCATCATGTTCGAAGGATGGATCGTATAGTCCCTGGTTGCCTGCCATGTGGTGCAATGTTTAGTTTAATGAATACAGTCGTTACCTATATTTCAACAGCAAGCAATACGTCTGAAATTACAAAAAAGCTTTCAGCAGGAGACGGGATTATAAGTGTACTTATCCACAATTTGATCGGGATTAATCTATTACACCAGGTATCCGAACAACTGGTCGTTTTTATTAATCTCAGAAAAACCAATATTGGAATCTTGCATTTTCTTCAACAACAATTCATAATCAGAACGGCTTTGTAGTTCAACACCAACTAAGGCTGGCCCGTTCTCTTTATTTGTCTTTTGCATGTATTCAAACCGGGTGATATCATCTGTCGGACCAAGTACATTATTAACAAATTCTCTTAATGCACCCGGACGTTGGGCAAAGCTGATCAGGAAATAATGTTTCAGTCCCTCATATTGCAGGCTTCTTTCTTTTATTTCCTGCATCCTGTCTATGTCATTATTACTGCCGCTTACAATACATACTATATTCTTTCCCTTTATTTTATCAGCATAATCATCTAATGCTGCAATTGATAATGCACCCGCCGGTTCCACTACAATGGCATCTTCATTATACAATTTGAGGATAGTTGAACAAACTTTTCCTTCCGGTACCAGGTGCATACCATCCAATACATCTTTGCAAATAGTAAATGTAAGATCACCAACTCTTTTGACTGCAGCACCATCAACAAATCGTTCAATGCTGTCTAATGTAACTGGGTGGCCTGCTTTTAGTGCTTCGAACATGGAAGGAGCTCCTTCCGGTTCAAGGCCAATAACCTTTGTTTTGGGAGAGTAAGTTTTGAAGTATGCGCCAACACCGGCACTCAGGCCACCACCACCAACTGGTACAAATAAATAATCAACATCAGGCTGGTCCTCCAGTATTTCAACTGCAACTGTTCCCTGTCCTTCGATGATGCGGTAATCATCGAAGGGGGGGATAAAAGTCATATCATTTTCTTCTGTGAATTGTTTGGCAGCAACAGCACAATCATCGAAGGTATCACCTATGAGTTTTATCTCGATATAATTCTCCCCGAACATCTTCGTCTGATTCACTTTCTGTTTGGGAGTAATAATAGGCATGAATACCACACCCTTTGCATTCAGTTTTTTGCAGCTGTAGGAAAAGCCCTGTGCATGGTTGCCGGCACTGGCACAAACAACTCCTTTCTGCAACTGTTCAACCGGCAACAAACTCATCATATTATAGGCGCCTCTCAATTTGTAAGAACGAACCACTTGCAGGTCTTCCCTTTTCAGAAACACATGACACTGGTATTTCTTCGACAGGCTATGATTATATGTAAGTGGTGTTCTGTTAACCACTTTTTTTAATCGAAGATGTGCTGATAAAATATCGAGCTGCACAGTATTGTTTATTGTTTGCACCATATATTATGATTAGCCTACCGACTCTGGTTTTTGTGCCAGTTTACTGAATACTTCTTTTGTTGATGAAGCAGTAGCGGCAGAAGTTATTACAGCTTTTGACTGATTCTCTGGTCTCAGGCTCCTGACTGTTTTACCTGCCTGCCACAATTCACTTTCACGCAGTTCCTTTAACTCTTCTTCCAGTTTTTCCCTGTAATCTGCTTTACTGTTACTCTCGATAGAACGCTGCGATTCTTTACCGGTAGCAACGCTGTCATACAATTCATTGAATACAGGTGCTGTTGCATCACGGAATTTTTTCCACCAATCCAATGCACCACGCTGCGCTGTAGTAGAGCAGTTCGCATACATCCAGTCCATACCGTTTTCTGCTACCAATGGCATCAGTGATTGTGTCAATTCTTCCACTGTTTCGTTGAATGCTTCTGAAGGAGAGTGACCTCTTTCACGCAACACCTGGTATTGTGCAGCGAAGATGCCTTGTATCGCCCCCATCAGTGTACCCCTTTCACCGGTCAGGTCACTATATACTTCTTTCTTAAAGTCTGTTTCAAATAAATAACCGCTTCCCACTGCTATTCCTAACGCAATGACTCTGTCAAATGCTTTGCCGGTAGCATCCTGGAAAATAGCATAGGAGCTATTCAGTCCACGTCCTTGTAAGAACATTCTTCTTAAGGAAGTACCCGAACCTTTCGGAGCTACGAGGAATACATCCACATCTTTTGGTGGAATAATGCCTGTTTGTTCATTGAATGTAATGCCAAAGCCATGAGAGAAGTATAAGGCTTTGCCTGGTGTTAAATGTTTTTGAACAGTGGGCCATAAAGCGATTTGTGCCGCATCACTTAGCAGGTAACAAATGATCGTACCTCTTTGTAAAGCTTCTTCAATTTCAAATAGTGTTTCACCCGGAACAAATCCGTCACGGACAGCTTTATCCCAGGTTTTTGAATTTTTACGCTGGCCAACAATTACGTTAATGCCATTGTCTTTCTGGTTTAGCGCCTGGCCTGGTCCCTGCACGCCATACCCGATAACAGCTACTGTTTCATTTTTCAATACTTGCTGGGCCTTACTCAACGGGAATTCTTCCCTGGTTACAACGTTTTCTTCAACGCCGCCGAAATTTAATTTTGCCATGATTATCTGTTTTGTGGTTGTTATTTATTAATTGCTGATTGTTTACATGGTGAATACCTCTTCGTTTTTATCGAGGTATTCATTTTCTATCACTTCTTCTCCCGGTTCTTTTTTCTCAAACTCTTTTAACCGGTCATGGAAGCTGTTGCTGGCTTTAATGATAGCAACTCTTGCACTGCGGACAAATTCAATCAATCCATAGGGCTCCAGCGCTTTTATCAGGTTATCCGTTTCTTCCCGGTGACCGGTTGTTTCAAAAACCGTATAGTCTTTACGGATAGCCACAGCCCTTGCACCATATTCTCTCAGTAACCTCTCTACTTTTACCTTTTCAGCAATGGCATCAGTACTTACTTTATACAGCGCCAGTTCCTGCCAGACAATTTCTTCTTCGGTGTTATAATAAGCTTTTAATACTTCTACCTGCTTTTCAATCTGCCGGCATAGTTTTTTTACCACTTCTTCAATTTCATTGATGACGATTGTAAAGCGATGTACACTATCGACTTCAGTAGGAGAGGTGTTCAGGCTTTCTATATTGATTTTCCTTCTTGAAAATATAATGGCAATACGATTCAGCAAACCGACCTGGTTCTCTGTATATACGGTAATTGTAAATTCCTGCTTGTTCATTTTCGTCATTATTAATGATGATCAGATTTCCTCTTTACTTAATACTATTTCTGCCACACCCCGACCCTGCGGTACCATGGGAAATACATTGTTTTCTTTTCCTACCATTACTTCCAGTAGAAAACTTTCTTTTGATTCCAGCATTTCTTTTAAGGAGGTTTTCAAGTCTTCCCGTTTGCAAATACTTTTACCTGGTATACCGAAGCCTTTTGCCACCTGTACAAAATCAGGGCTTTGAATATCCACGAATGAATATCGTTTCTCATTAAATAGTTGCTGCCACTGGCGAACCATACCCAGGAACTGGTTATTGAGAATGATGATCTTTACATTCGGTTTAAACTGCATGATAGTGCCTAATTCCTGCAAAGTCATCTGGAAACCACCATCACCAATGACGGCAACAGTTGTTCTTGACGGATCGCCATATGCTGCTCCAATTGCAGCGGGTAAAGCAAATCCCATAGTGCCTAATCCGCCACTGGTGATATTACTCTTTGTCTGATTATATTTTGCATACCGGCAAGCTACCATCTGGTGCTGGCCCACATCCGTAACGATTACCGCATTTCCTTCTGTCAGTTCATTGAGTACCCTGATTACTTCACCCATAGTCAGGACTTCACCTGTCGGGTTTAGTTCATCATATATTACTTTTTCTTCTTCCTTTTGCTGATAGTCTTTAAATTTTTGTAACCATTGCGGATAAACTTTTTGTTCGACCAGGTTTGTCAGTATGGGTAATGTTTCCTTACAGTCTCCCCACACAGGAATATCAGCTATTACATTTTTATCAATCTCTGCGGGGTCAATATCAAGGTGAATAACTTTAGCTTGTCTGGCATATTTGTCCAAACGGCCGGTTACCCTGTCATCGAAACGCATACCAATGGCGATTAAGACATCACATTCATTGGTTAAGACATTGGGGCCATAATTGCCATGCATACCTAACATGCCTACACCCAGCGGATGACCTGTAGGAATGGCACTCATCCCCATGATGGTCCAGGCAGCGGGGATGCCGGCCTTTCTCGATAAATTGTTTGAATTCTTTTTCAGCTTTTCCAAGAATAACACCTTGTCCGAAGATCACAAATGGCCTTTCAGCCTCGTTGATGAGTTTGGCTGCTTGCTCCACATATTCTTTTCTGACAATTGGCTTTGGACGATAACTTCTGATATGATCACATTTAGTGTATCCTTCGTACTCAAATTTTTGTATCTGTGCATTTTTGGTGATATCTATCAACACCGGTCCGGGTCTTCCGCTGCCTGCGATATAGAATGCTTTAGCTAATACTGTAGGGATCTCCGTAGCATCGGTTACCTGGTAATTCCATTTGGTAACAGGAGTAGTGATATTGATGACATCAGTTTCCTGGAAAGCATCAGTGCCCAATAAATGTGCAAATACCTGCCCGGTAATACAGACAACAGGAGTGGAGTCGATCATGGCATCAGCTAAACCTGTGACAAGATTGGTAGCTCCCGGACCACTGGTGGCAAACACAACACCGGTTCTTCCGCTCACCCTTGCAAAGCCCTGGGCGGCATGAATAGCTCCCTGCTCATGACGCACCAATATGTGTTTCAACTTTTCTTTATAATCATACAATGCATCATAGATGGGCATGATGGCGCCGCCGGGATAACCAAATATGGTTTCAACACCTTCAGCCAGGCATGCTTCCAGCACCGCTTCGCCTCCGCTGATTGTCGTCGTAACCTGTTTCTTTGTTTGCTGCTTTGTTAATTCCAATGTATCCATAACAATTATTTTAAGCTTCGTCGGTAACACAGCCCTCGTTAGCCGGCTTAACAGACTTTGCATATTTATACAAGACCCCTTTTGTTGCTTTCAAGGCAGGTTGTTTCCAGTTTTTTCTTCTTGCGGAAATGACATCATTATTTACTTTTAATGTCAAAGTATTATTTACAGCATCAATTTCAATGATATCATTGTCTTCCACCAGGGCGATCAGTCCGCCGTCAAATGCTTCGGGTGTGATATGTCCCACCACAAAACCGTGTGTCCCACCACTGAAGCGGCCATCGGTTATCAGGGCTACTGATTTTCCTAAACCTGCTCCAATGATGGCACCAGTTGGTTTCAGCATTTCCGGCATACCCGGTGCCCCTTTTGGTCCTATGTACCGGATCACCACCACATCTCCAGCATGCACTTTTCCTGATTGAATACCTGCTATCAGATCTTTTTCTCCATCAAATACTCTTGCTGTTCCCTCAAAGCGTTCCCCTTCTTTACCGCTGATCTTTGCGACACTACCTTTCTCAGCCAGATTGCCATAAAGAATTTGCAGGTGCCCCTTTTTTTTCAATGGTAGTTCTAACGGGTGAATAATGTTCTGTGTCATAAAATCAAGGTCAGGAACACCTGCTAAATTGGCTGTTACCGTTTTACCGGTTACTGTCAAACAATCGCCATGGAGTAAGCCATTTTGTAATAAATATTTCATCACAGCAGGAACACCGCCGTGTTTATGCAAATCTTCCATCAGGTATTTTCCTGACGGTTTGAAATCTGCCAGAACAGGGATGCGGTCACTTATTTTCTGGAAATCATCTTGTGTTAATTCCACATCTACACTTTTGGCCATTGCAATCAAATGCAAAACTGCATTGGTACTTCCACCTAATACCATCACAACAGTAATTGCATTTTCAAATGCTTTGCGTGTCATGATGTCTTTGGGAGTAATATTTTTTTGCAGTAGCAATTTTATTGCTTCACCAACGGCAGCACATTCTCTTTGTTTGTCTTCACTTAATGCCGGATTGGAAGAGGAGTTGGGTAAACTCATACCCAATGCTTCAATTGCAGCGGCCATCGTATTAGCGGTGTACATACCACCACAAGCACCGGCGCCGGGACATGAATGCTGAACGATCGCTTTGAAATCACCTTCACTCAGGTTTCCAGCTATCTTTTGTCCCAACGCTTCAAATGCACTGACAATATTTAAATCTTCACCATTATAATGACCCGGAGCAATAGTACCGCCGTATAACATAATTGACGGACGGTTCAATCTTCCCATGGCCATGATGGCGCCAGGCATATTTTTATCACAGCCTGGAATGGCGATCAGGCCGTCATAATACTGGGCGCCGGCATTCGTTTCAATACTATCAGCGATCACATCACGGCTTACCAAACTATAACGCATGCCATCCGTTCCCATACTTATCCCGTCACTTACACCAATAGTATAGAATCGTAAACCTAATAACCCTTCAGTTGAATTAACACTGTTACGGACACTAACAGCCAGGTCATTCAGGTGCATATTGCATGGGTTGCCATCCCATCCCATACTCACAATGCCTACCTGTGCTTTATTGAAATCTTCTTCTTTAAAACCAATAGCATAGTACATGGCCTGGGCAGCAGGTTGTGTCGGGTCTTGTGTAAGTGTCTTACTATATTTATTTAATTCACTCATGCCAGTTCTAATGTTGGTTTATTTTCTTTCTCAATTACTTTGTCTTTATAGAAATTCTGTATTGTTTTACTTACAGAATCATTCCATGGTTTTGGAAATTTTACATTATCCAGGCTTTCCCAGCCAATTACTTCAGCAGCAGTACCACAAAAAAATACGGCGTCAGCTTGTTTCAACTCTTCTGTAGTGATTGATTTCTCTTCAACAGGTATGTTCAGCTCTTCACATATTTCAAAAACGGTTGCCCTGGTAATACCGGGCAGGATATTCCCCAAAGACGGTGTAAATAGCTTTCCTTCTTTTTCATAAAACACATTTGCTCCGGGTCCTTCTGCTATAAAGCCATTCATGTCGGATAATAATGCTTCATCAAATCCATTGGCCTTTGCTTCCTGGCTGGCCAAAATGGAATTAACATAATGTCCGCCGGCTTTAGCTGTTATCCTGAATCCTTTAGGGTTAGGACGCTGAAAGGAACTTGACATCACCCGTAGTAATTTTTCACCCAAAAAAGGCTGCATTTCCCAGGCTTCTATTACAAGAAAAGATTCTTTATTTTGGACGAAGTTCATATTAGCAGGTGCATACACAAGCGGTCTTATATATGCATCCTGCAGCTTATTTCTCTTTAATAGCTCATAGGTCGCAACAATCAATTCTTCTGCACTCCATGTGTAAGGCATATTCATCGCTTCAGCAGACTGTTGAAGACGATCATAGTGTTCTTTTGCCTTAAAAATTTTAGTTTCTCCGTTGATCGTTTTATACGAACGAATTCCCTCGAATACGGAATATCCGTAATGTAAACTCTGGCTGTAGTAATCCATTGTTGCTTCGGCCGCTCTTACAAAGCCACCATTCAGGTATAAAACAGTATGCTCATTATAGTAGGTCATATATTGTCATTTAGATCATAAAAAAAAACCCGCCTTTTTTGAAGGCGGGTTTGATATTTTTAGTTTATTAACTTAATGTCATGCACCACCTCCATTTGAAGAAGATATAATAATCACCACCACAATAATAATTGCAGCAACAGAGGTTATGACTTTATATATGTTATTCTTCAACATGAAGGATGTATGTGTTGTAAATATACACCCACCGTTTCAAAAAAAGAACTCAGCAAGCAATAATTATTTCAGTAATGGACAAACCATCGTTAGTTATTTACCCATCTGTTTATATAATAGTTGATTTTCTCAACTCAATGTTTTCAGTATTTACAGAACCGGATATTTTGCCACTTACAAAATCACTGATTAATTCCCCAATCGTTGAAGTGAAGTAAAAATTTACCGGATCAATGTCTTTTGTCACGAACGAATTCAATAAGGTCCAGTTCACGCCATCCCGGACCACTTGTGCTTCTTCTTTCAAATCCAGGTGGTCAAGCAGCATAGCAGCTGAAAGAATAGAACCAATGGGGTTTGCAATGTCTTTGCCAGCAGCCTGCGGGTAAGAACCATGAATGGGTTCGAACAAGGCCGAACTTTTGCCAATAGAAGCTGAAGGCAATAACCCCAGCGAGCCACTTATCACACTGGCTTCATCGCTTAAAATATCACCAAACATATTTTCCGTAAGGATAACATCAAACTGTTTTGGATTTACAATGATCTGCATCGAGGCATTATCCACGAACATATAATCGACAGCCACCTCAGCATATTGTGAAGCCAGTTCCTGTACTACTTTTCTCCAGAGCCTGGATGTTTCGAGTACATTGGCTTTATCGACCAGTGTCAGTTTCTTTTTTCTTTTCTGCGCATGCTGAAAAGCAAGATGGGCAATACGTTCTATTTCTTCCCGGCTGTAACTGCAATCATCAGATGCCTGGTTGCCATCAGCGCTGGTTTCTTTTTTACCAAAATAAATTCCACCGGTCAGTTCCCTGTAAATTATAAAGTCTACCCCTTCAATATTCTTACTTTTTAATGGGGACAGATGAAAGAGAGAAGAGTAAGTACTAACCGGGCGGATATTCGCATACAGCTGTAATGATTTTCGCAACTTCAGGAGTCCTTGTTCAGGTCTTACTTTAGCTGTTGGATCATTATCATATTTCGGATGCCCGATAGCGCCAAATAAAATAGCATCACTCTTCAGGCAAATTTCAATGGTTTCATCAGGAAGCGGGGTGCCTGTTTTATCAATTGCATCAGCACCCATCAGGCAATAGGTGTATTCAAACTCATGGTTAAATGATTCTGCTATGGCATTCAGTATACGGACTGCCTGCCTGGTTACTTCCGGGCCAATACCATCACCTTCAATTACGGCAATTCTTTTTTTCATAGTCTTTATCCTCTTTGGGTTTCGAATTCTTGTATATCTTCCTTGATACTGAGTAAATAATCGATGTCATCATAACCGTTCAGCAAACAGGTTTTTTTATAACTGTTGATATCAAAATACTCCTGTTCCCCGGTTGTGTGTATAGTGATGGTTTGTTTTTCCAGATCAACAGTCAATTCAGCTTTATTATCCTGCTGAAATATTTTTTGAAGGAAAGCCTCAGAAACCTGTACTGGCAGCACACCGTTATTCAAGGCATTGTTTTTAAAAATGTCTGCAAAGAAACTGGACACTACTACACGGAAACCTGCATCTAAAATAGACCAGGCTGCATGCTCCCTTGATGAGCCGCAACCGAAATTTTTACCGGCCACTAATATTTCACCACTGTATTGTGATTGATTTAAGGGAAAATCGGCTTTGGGTTTTGTCTCATCATCATTTTTGAATCTCCAGTCACGGAACAAATTTTTGCCAAAACCATCTTTAGTGGTTGCCTTCAGGAAACGGGCCGGAATGATCTGATCTGTATCGATATTCTCAATATTGATCGGGACGAAACGTGATAGTATTGTCGTTAATGCTTTCATCTAATATATAAAAAGTAAAAATTCAAAGAATCAAAATGAGAGAATTAAAGTTTAATACTGTCTTTTGAATTTTTACTATTGATTTTTTAATTTAATAATTCTCTTACATCTGTTACAACTCCTGTAATAGCTGCTGCAGCGGCTGATAACGGACTGGCCAGTAAAGTTCTGGCACCGGCACCTTGTCTGCCTTCAAAATTTCTATTGGAAGTGCTGATGCAATATTTTCCGGCCGGGATCTTGTCTTCATTCATCCCCAGGCATGCACTACATCCTGGTTGACGGAGTTGAAATCCGGCTTCTGCAAAAATTTTATCAATACCTTCTTCTATTGCCTGTGCTTCTACCTGTTTACTTCCGGGTACAATCCATACTTCCACATCATCAGCTTTCTTTTTACCTTTTACAAAGGAAGCCACCATTCTCAGGTCTTCAATCCTTGAGTTGGTGCAACTCCCGATGAATACATAGTCAATTTTTTGCCCTTTGATAGCTGCCCCTTGTTGTAACCCCATATAGGCTAATGCTTTTGATAAACCGGATTTATCATTTTCATTGATTGTTTCATTGGTAGGAATTTTTTCTGTTACACCGATTCCCATTCCAGGGTTGGTACCATAGGTGATCATCGGCTCAATATCTTCTGCCCTGATAAAAATCTC
Organism: Chitinophagaceae bacterium; assembly: GCA_016719165.1. Lineage (GTDB taxonomy): Bacteria > Bacteroidota > Bacteroidia > Chitinophagales > Chitinophagaceae > JJ008. Next base: position 281,533 of record JADKAJ010000001.1, read on the forward strand.
TTTATCGAATATTGCATCATCATCTGAATAGAGAAGTTTCCATTCCGTTATTTTTTTATCCCATTGAATACCCTGTGGGGCAAATTGCCTTCCATTTATATAGCTGAGCGTTGTTTCGTCGGGTGCGATCAATCCGCAACGGCCACCCATTTCAATACTCATGTTGCAGATAGTCATCCTTGCTTCCATACTTAAGGAGCGGATAGCAGATCCGGCAAATTCTACCGCATAGCCAGTGGCACCGCTGGCCGTTATTTTTGAAAGTATATACAGAACAATGTCTTTTGATACGACACCTTTATTTAAAATACCATCCACATTAATGCGCATCAGTTTGGGTTTGCTCTGCAATAAACATTGCGACGCAAAAACCATTTCCACTTCACTGGTGCCAATACCAAAAGCAATAGCGCCAAATGCACCGTGTGTAGAAGTATGGCTGTCCCCGCATACAATCGTCATGCCGGGTTGTGTAATTCCCAAATCAGGGCCAATTACATGCACAATGCCCTGGAAGGGGTGTCCAAGGCCATATAATTGTATATTATGGTCAGCACAATTTTTTTTTAAAGCTTCTACCTGCAGCCGGCCCAGTTCTTCTTTTATCGGCAGGTGCTGGTTCAGTGTGGGGACGTTGTGGTCTGCCGTTGCCACTACTTGTTGCGGCCTCAGCACTTTTATTCCCCTTTTATTCAAACCGGTGAAAGCCTGCGGGCTGGTCACTTCATGAATAAAATGTTTGTCAATATATAATACAGAAGGGCCACCATCAATTGTTTTGACGATATGTTTTTCCCAGATCTTTTCAAACAGTGTCTTACCCATCTTCATTTATGCAATTGCTACTTTAGATTGATATTTTTTAGCTATCGAGGTGAGGTCTCCGTCCTCCACTTCTTTTTTGCTATCAGCCACTTTTACGAACTCGTTATATAATACATCAATGTCATTACGGTCAAACTGAAAACCCAGTTTCTGGAAACGATAAGCCAATGCACTGCGGCCACTCCTGGCAGTCAGTACAATCTTTGAACTATCGGCACCTACTTCCTCCGGATTCATGATTTCATATGTCTGTGCATCTTTCAAAAAACCATCCTGGTGGATACCAGATGAATGCGAGAATGCATTACTGCCAACGATCGCCTTATTTGGTTGTACTGGCATTCGCATGGTATCCGACACAAGGCGGCTTATGGGGTTTAGTTTTTCAGATTTAATTGTAGTGTAAAGACCCAGGTCTTTATGTTGTTTGATGATCATGGCTACTTCTTCCAGGGATGTATTGCCGGCTCGTTCGCCCAAACCATTAACAGTACATTCTATTTGTCTTGCACCGGCAATAACACCAGCAATAGAATTGGCCGTGGCTAATCCCAAATCATTATGGCAATGGCAGGAAATAATAGCTTTTTCAATATTGGATACATTATTGATCAGGTAGGAAATCTTTTCACCATACTGGTAAGGAAGGCAATAGCCTGTAGTGTCTGGAATATTCACTACGGTTGCACCGGCTTTTATCACAGCTTCTACAACCCTGGCCAGGTAATCATTGTCAGTCCTTCCGGCATCTTCGGCATAAAATTCCACATCATCTGTAAAATTTCTGGCCCACTTCACACACTGTATAGCCCTCTTTAGAATTTCCTCCCGTGTAGAATTGAATTTGGCTTTGATATGCAGATCAGAAGTGCCAATACCGGTATGAATCCTCGGACGAACAGCATATTTCAGTGCCTGTGCTGCAACTTCAATATCTTTTTGCACGGCACGGGTCAATCCACATATCGTAGCATTTTTTATGGTCTTTGCGATCTGGCTTACCGATTCAAAATCGCCGGGGGAAGAAACAGGAAAACCGGCTTCGATAATATCCACACCCAGGTCTTCTAATTGTAAGGCAAGCTCCAGCTTTTCTGTTGTGTTCAGTTTACAACCCGGCACCTGTTCCCCATCACGGAGGGTGGTGTCAAAAATATGAACTTTGCCTTCTGCCATATAATTAAATGAATAGAATTAGAATAGAATGCAGGCTGCTTATTTTTGTATTGCTTGCTTGTAATTCAGTCAATAAACAACCTGCAACACTAAATTAGCCTTGTCTGCAGGGGGTATGAAATCAAAATAAGAGGTATTTTACACTTCTTAACCGGGGTTTATTCCGCTGAAACCCTTGCCTGTATTGATGTTTAATTTTTTTTAATTACGATGCCCAACCGTTCAACAGATAGCCTTTTTCAACTGGTCAAGTCCCTCGAAAAGAGTGAAAAACGAAATTTTAAGCTCTATGTCAAACGGAATACGGCCACAGATGACCTGAAGATCATCCAGCTTTTTGATGCAATGGACAAGATGACGGACTACGACGAGAAGCAATTGCTGAAAAAAGCCAGGGGTATCAGCAAACAGCAGTTGTCCAATATCAAAGCACATTTATATAAACAAATTCTTTCCAGCCTCCGCCTGATCAAAGATGAAGACAATGTAGATATCCGCCTGCATGAGCAAATGGACCATGCCCGCATATTATATAATAAAGGATTGTACCTGCAAAGCCTGAAAGTACTGGAGCGGTTGAAGGAAACAGCCAAAGCATACCAGCAACTGACCTACTGGCAACAGGCGCTATTCTTTGAGAAGAAAATTGAAACCCTGTTTATTACCCGTAGTATGCAGGACAGAGCCGATAAATTGTCGGCTGAATCTGATGGTGTGAATTTTCAGCTGACCTTAGTGAACCAGTTTTCAAATCTCTCCCTGCAGTTATACAGCTGGTATATCAAACATGGCCATGCCCGAAATGAAAAGGATATAAAGAGTATAGAAACCTTCTTCAGAAAACACCTTCCGGCTGAAACGCATCATGCAAAGGGCTTTTATGAAAAATTGTATCTCTATCAATGTTATGTGTGGTATGCATTTATCCGGCAGGATTTTTTGCAGTATTACCGCTATTCGCAAAAATGGGTCAGTCTTTTTGAAGAATATCCGGGTCTGCTGAAAGTGGAAACAGCAAGCTATATAAAAGGAATGCATAACCTGATGGGAGCCCAGTTCAACCTGGCGAACCATGAGAAGCTGGCACAGAGTATCAAACATTTTGAACAGTTTGTAAAACAAAAGCACTTAACCGAAAACGAGAATAACCGTATCCTTGCTTATCAATATTTATATGCGGCCAGGATCAATTTGTATTTCCTGCAGGGTACTTTCACCAAAGGTCTCCGCTTGGTCCCTTTTTTGGAAGATATGTTAAAAGAATATGGGTTGTACCTGGATTCTCACCGGGTACTGGTCTTTTATTATAAGATCGCATCGTTGTATTTTGGCAGCGGTAACAATGAAAAAGCAATTGATTATCTGAACCGCATCATTAACCAGAAGGGAGATCTACGGACCGACCTTCAATGCTATGCCCGGCTGCTGCATCTCATCGCTCATTATGAACTTGGCAATTTTGATCTGCTCGAATATCTTATCAAATCTGTTTATCGTTACATGGCCAGGATGGAAAATCTTAGTAAAGTGGAAGAAGCCATGTTTGTTTTTCTGCGCCGATCTTTTCATGTGGGAGCCCGGGCATTAAAGCCTGAGTTTGAAAAACTGCTGGCTAAACTGAAACAATATGAAGGCAATCCATTAGAAGCCCGTGCTTTTGCCTACCTCGATGTGATCTCATGGCTGGAAAGCAAGATCAGTGGTGTTCATGTGCAGGATGTGATACGGGAGAAATTTTTGCTGGGAAAAAGGAAGTTGTAAGTAGTTTACTGGAAGTTACTCATACCGATAGCAGATGAGATCATCCGTTTGCGGATTAAAAACTAACTGTCCTTTCAATGGTGAAATTATTTTACTGAGACATCTCTTTTTTCATAGGGCCCTTTAAGCTCATCAGTATTTATGGCAAAATGACGGGTATAGATGTTGGTTTGCTGAAAAAGATTTTTTAACCAGGTCGCTGTTTGTTCGAATCCTTTTCCATCTTTAGGATCAAAATCGTTTAGCACCAGCCCGTTTGCTTCTTTCATCATTGACTGTGGGTCATCTAAATAATAGTATAATACCGCCAGGTTAAAATAACTGGCATACCTTATTTTCCGGTCATGTTTTTTGGATGATGTGTAATTCTTTTTGATCTTTTCGAAATAATCTATTGCAGGTTTTAATTGCTCTCTTGCTCCTTCAATGGATGTGCTTGGGTTCATACTGAATAATACTTCATTCATCACCCGGAATGCTTGCCGGCAGGCCGCATACTCCGGATGTTTCCTGCTATCAATGATCCACATATAGTCGTTGGCTGTTACTTCCCTAAATCCAAAATTGTCGCTGATGCGTTCACTCAGGTGATGCATGGCCCTGTTTACACAATTTTGTAAAAGCTGTTTGGTAACAGTCAGTGAGTTCACAACAAAATAACCTTCTGCAAGGGCTTTTATAGTAAATTCCGGGCTTCTGTATACCTGTTTATGACCACGGCTGGCCAATTCTTCGTCCATTATATGCATACCTTTATAATCGGTGATGCTGGCATTAGCGGAAAAGGTATAAACCACTTCCTGGTAATAATAAGTCTTAGTACCGGTGATCACTCCATCTCTGTTTTTGGTTGTTACCACTCTTTCTTTTACTGATACACCTTCCGGTAGCAAATCCCCTAAATTTATTTTAATAGAGATGTGTCCGTCTTCCGCTAATTTTCGCCAACCTTCCAGCATTACTGATTTTTCCGGTGACATATCCTGCAGCAGGGGCTCCATCAGCTTTGTGCCTTCCACTTCTACATTATAAGTACGGTAAGTACTGTCTATCCTGATTTTTGGGAGTGAGCGGTACTGTACTGAAAAACGGTACTTGTCGAGGTCGACTGATTTTTGTGCAGCAAGAGCAAGAGGAAACAGCAATAGGATAAAAAAGTAAAGTCTTTTCACAGGCTGGGATTTTGTTACTCAAAGAACGGTAAAAACCGGAAAATATTTTAAGTAAAATCACAGAGAATTAGCCATGTATTTCATTGGTAAAATACCAGTTTTTCATTAGTATATTTATCAATTGAACTTTTCCTGAAATAACGCTCATTACTGATTTTCAATAAAGAGGAAAGACTTTTCTTTAAAACTAATATCATAGTATCCAGCAGGAAGATTTTATCTTTAGCACCAGCATGAACTTATATACCAGCAGATCGGTTATCATCATCACTTGTCCCAAAAGGCTGGCTCCGTACCTGGAGCAGGAAGTACTTGAATTGGGATTCTCCATTGATGAAACATTTGTAACAGGAGTCCGGCTTTCCGGCACTATCAATGATTGCATAAAGTTAAACCTGAACTTACGCTGCGCCAGCCAGGCTTTATAGTTTAAAACAGTTTGAAGCAGAAAATGCGGATGAAATTTATAATCATTTAATCGCTTATCCATGGGAATTAATTTTGCCCGACCCGGGTTATTTTTCTATTACCAGCAATGTGAATAATCCGACCATCAACAACAGTATGTTTGCCAATTTGCGGGTAAAAGATGCTATTGTGGACAGGATGCGGGAGAAAAGAGGCACCCGGCCATCAACCGGATCGGAGCTTACCGGGGCAGTAATCCATTTGTTCTGGAAAAATGAACGGGCAGAAATTTTTATAGATACCTCCGGTGATTCTTTGGGAAGGCATGGGTATCGAAAAATACCCGGACAAGCTCCGATGCTGGAAGCATTAGCTGCAGCTACAATCTATGCTACACGTTGGGACAGGAAATCACCTTTTGTGAACCCCATGTGTGGTTCGGGTACACTGGCTATTGAAGCAGCAATGATCGCCACTAACCGGCGACCGGGATTATTCCGGACCAATTATGCATTTATGCACCTGCAGGGATACGATGAAGCAGTCTATCAGCTGGAAGATGCCCTGTTGGAAAAACAGATCATTGATGTACCGGGGCTTCGTATCATCGCTACCGATTACAGTGCAAAGGCAGTTGAAAATGCTAAGAAGAATGCGGTTGCTGCAGGTGTTGCTACTATTATTGATTTTGCAGTTTGTGATTTTGCCGCTACTGAAATTCCTCCGGATGTTCCCGGTGTGTTTTATGTGAATCCTGAATATGGTGAACGATTGGGTGATATAAAAGAGCTGGAAGCAACATATGCCCGTATCGGTGATTTTATGAAGCAGAAATGTGGTGGATATTATGGCTATGTTTTTACTGGTAACCTGGAGCTGGCAAAAAAAATAGGGTTGAAAGCAAAAAGGCGGATAGAATTTTATACGAGTACTGTTGATTGCCGCCTGTTGGAATATGAACTGTACAGCGGAAGCAGGGCAGTTCCAAAAGAGATAAAGAAAGACACATAATTACAAATTGATAATGCTCTTATACTATGGAAATTTCAGTATTGCAACAAATAGTTAGGGAACGATATTTTAAAACAGATAATGAAAGAGGTGTTTACCACACAGCTTTATGGTTTCATGAAGAAGTGGGCGAATTGTCTTCTGCTATTGCCAGCGGGGATAAACAGAATGCAAAAGAAGAATTTGCAGATGTGTTGATGTGGTTATTAACCCTGGCCAACCTGATGGAAGTGGATATGCAAGAAGTGGTTGCCGACTACCTTGTTAACTCCCGTAAGCTTCCGTCAAAATGATGGATTAGGTTTTATTGTCATACTTATGAATATTGACCGGGTAAATACAAATGCATATTTGCTCTGATTTATAATTGTTTTGGGGTTGAAATTTATACAGAAATATTTCTGCTATGCAATATATGATCATCGAGAAATTTCATACTGGCAAGGTAAAGGCCATGTACCAGCGTTTTGCAGAAAGGGGCAGGATGCTGCCGGAAGGGGTTATTTATATTAATAGTTGGATCAATGAAGCTGTAACTGTTTGTTACCAGGTTATGGAAAGTGAATCACCTGAAAAAATTCAGGAATGGGTCAGCCAGTGGAATGACCTGGTCGATTTTGAAGTTATTCCTGTCATTACTTCTGCAAAGGCAAAGGAAAAAGTTTTTACTGAAATATAGTTCCGTTCGGATTTTATTTCGCTACAGCAATCTTAACTTTTTTGTTTTTTATTTTCTGCTCCTTAATCAGCTGTAAGGTTTGGCTGACTTTAATTTTCTTTACCGCTACAAAGGAGAAAAAGTCTTTCACATCTATCAAACCGATATCTTCTTTTTTAATTTCCCTTTATTGGACAAAAAGCCGACTATATCAATTTTATTGACTTTATCTTTTTTCCCGGCAGCGATAAACAAAGTTGACCATTGTGGTTTATCCGGGAGGGTAGTGGATTCAGGTAATATAATTTGTTCTGTATCCGGGTTGATATAGGCAGGCAATTTTTCTTCCGGTGATAAGATAAGAATGGCAGTACCACTGGCATCCATTCTCGCTGTTCTGCCATTGCGATGAGTAAAAATATCTTCGCTGCCCGGTAAATGATAATGAATGATATAGCGGATATGGGCAATGTCAAGTCCCCTTGATGCAAGGTCAGTTGTTACTAAAACGTTTGCTGTTCCATTTCTGAATTTAGATAAGGCTGCATCTCTTTCCTGTTGTTCCAGTGCGCCATGATAAAATTCATTGATGATATCTTTTTCTTTCAGGAACTTACTTGTTCGTTCTACTGATTCCCGGTGATTACAAAAAATAATTGTGGATTTGTTTCCCAGCATACAGAGTAGACGGAAAAGTGTTTCCAGTTTATCCTTTCCGTCACTCAGTAATGTTTTAATAGTAAGACCGGTGTCTTCATCTTTGTCAGTTAGAAAATTAAGGGTGACGGAATCATTCATGCCGATGAAACCGGGTATCTCAACAGCCTGTGTGGCCGAGGTCAATATTCTTTTTTGTATTGCGGGTAACGCACCGATTATAAAAGACATTTCGTCGAGGAAACCTAATTCCAGTGATTTATCAAATTCATCCAGTATCAGGGTTGTAATGGAAGCCGTGGTGATATTTCCCCTCCGGATATGATCAGCCAGGCGACCAGGAGTGCCAATGAGTAGTGCCGGGGGTTGCTTTAAATTATTTTCTTCTGTTTCCCTTAAATGCCCGCCATAGCAACAGGTGACTTTGAGGTTTGTTCCCATACTTTTAAATACGGATTCGATCTGCAAAGCCAGTTCACGGGACGGAACTATGATAATAGCTTGTGTTTTGGTGTTCGCAGGGTCCAGTAATTTTATAAGCGGCAACAGGAAAGCCAATGTTTTTCCTGATCCGGTTGCTGATAAAAGCAAGATATTATTATTTATAGCAGCAGCACTAATGGCAGCTTCCTGCATTTCATTGAGTGACTTGATCTTTAATCTATCTAATACGTTTTCAGTTATAGCTTTCTTTGTGGACATGGCGCAAAAATAAGCTTGTTTAATGGGCTTTAACTTTATTCGTTTTTTGTCAATTAACCCTGTTGAGGTTCACACATGAGCATTATGGATAGAGCAGATATTTCTTTCTCATTTCTTTGTACCCGCTGAGTGCAGGTTCCCAGCTATCACGGATTTCCTTCTCTGATTTGCCATCAATGATCTGTTGCCTGAATAAACCAGAACCAACAAGCTTTTCAATAGTGCCCATCTGGTTACTGAGTTTGGAATCAAAGAATTTTTCTTTGTAGGGATGAGCTTTGTATAGTTCTATAATCCAATTAATATTGATCTGTTTGCTTTTGCGGAGTTGTTCAATATCAACGTTGCGAAGGTCAAGTCCATAACAAACCTGGTCCATGAACAAGGGTGTTTCCGCCATACCTTTTATACCCGTTGGTGTAAATGAAAACTCATATTTCCCTTTCAGCTCAGGACTGCCGATGATGGTGAATGGAAAATAAGTACCCCGGCCATGATTAAGATAAATTCCCTCAAACAAACATGTAGAGGGATATAGCATGATAGCTTGTTGTGTGTTGAGGTTGGGTGATGGTTTAACCGGCAATGTATAGGCCATATCATGGGTATAATTGGCAACCGGTATTATTCTGATCGTACATTTTACTTTACCCGGCAACCAGCCTTCACCATTTAGCATTTGTGCAAACTCTCCTACAGTAAGTCCATGTGCAATTGGAATTGGAAACATACCGATACCAGATTTGTATTTCATGTCCAGCACAGGGCCATCCACGAAATAACCGTTGGGATTGGGGCGGTCGAGTATCAGCATTTCTTTCCCATTCTCATGGCAGGCATCCATCAACCTTGCCAGTGCATTGATGTTGGTATAAAAACGACAGCCTACATCCTGCAGGTCGTAGATGAGCACATCCACATCTGCAAGGTCTTCCCGTGTAGGTTTATTCTTTTTGCCATATAAAGAAATAACAGGTATGCCGGTTGCAGGATCAGTTTCATCGGCAACATGAGCGCCGGCACTGGCATTTCCCCGGAAGCCATGTTCGGGGCCAAAAACTTTTACAATGTTAACTCCCAGTGTTTTGAGACTGTCAACCAGGTGTGTTTTACCAATTATAGTGGTGGGATTAGCCATAATGGCCACTCTTTTTCCTTTTAAATACGGAAGATATTTATCTGTCTGTTCAGCCCCGGTTTTTATAGAGCCATTAACCGGATCTACAGCATGTTGTGACTGGTTTTTAAGACTGTTGCAAAAGCTAAAATTGACTGCCAGGAAAATGAACGCCAGGAATTTCATAAAAACGCAGATTATGTGTTAATAAATATAAGATTTAATTATACAGAAAGACCAGCAACAATTCCTGGGATGATTTACTAATTTCGGAGATATATTATTTACGCCTTCTTGCCAATAAAGTATGATTAAAAAATATTTTTGTGCTGCCCTGTTATTAGTAATTGGTTTTACAGCCCATACCCAATCTCTTTCTGCAACGGAACATCAGGTTCTGAAAAGTATCGATTCGGATATGTCCGCAACGATTAAGTTGCTGAAAGAGTCGGTGGATATAAACAGCGGCACCTACAATATAGAGGGTGTACGGAAAACAGGCGAGTTATATGGAAAAGAATTAGCTGCACTGGGCTTTACAGTATTATGGGTATCCTTGCCCGACTCATTAAAAAGGGCAGGGCACCTGGTGGCATACCGGGTTGGGAAAAAAGGGAAGAAGCTTTTTTTGATCGGGCATCTGGATACGGTGTTTGAGCCCGACATGGCTGCAAATCCCTTCACTATGCTGAATGACAGTACTGCAACAGGCCAGGGTGTAAATGATATGAAGGGAGGTGATGTAATGGTGATTGCGGCATTGAAAGCATTGCACCGGCTAAACCTGCTGGAAGATGTATCTATAACTGTTTATTTTACCGGGGATGAAGAAAATGCCGGTTATCCAAGGGAAGTAAGCCGTGCTGATTTTATTGAAAGAGCAAAGAAGCATGAGATTGCTTTAGGATTCGAAGGTGCTGCCGGTTTGAATACTGTGGCTACGGCCCGCCGTGGTGCCAGTGAATGGAGACTGGAAGTAGAGGGTAAACAGGCACATTCATCCGGGGTCTTTGGTGCTGCGGGGTATGGTTCAATCTTTGAAGCAGCCAGGATCATTAATGAATTCAGGGAAAAATTAGGTAAAGAAGAGTATCTCACTTTTAATCCCGGTCTGTTCATCGGCGGGTCTGAAATAAATTATGATACTGCATCACAGGCTGGTGTGGCTTCAGGTAAATCGAATATCATTTCACCAAAAACAGTTGTTATTGGTGATCTGCGATTTCTCACCGAAGAACAAAAAGAGAAAGCCAGAAAAAATATGAAGCAAATCGTATCACAGAGTCTGCCGGGTGCCAAAGCCAGGATCAGTTTCAAAGATGGTATTCCTTCTATGCCACCAACAACCGGCAATGATGCATTGGTGAAAATAGTGAATGATGTTAGCCTCTCAATTGGGTATGGTACAGTAAAGGCAGGTTATCCCGGTTCCCGGGGAGCTGGTGATATATCTTATGTAGCAAAATACCTAGATTGCCTGGATGGTCTCGGTGCTTCCGGAAAAGGAGCTCATGCTCCCGGAGAAGTGATAAACCTGTATGAATACCCCAGGTTGATCAAAAGAGCTGCATTGGTTATATACCGGCTCACCCGATAAAATATTTTTTCGTCTCTTTTTTTGTAAAACTGGAATGCTGCGTTTTGGCCAGCTGAAAATATTCCTGGAAAGTGTAACTTTCCCATTCAAATCAAACCATCAAACCATGCTTATAAAATTCACAACTGCATTCTTTTTTTTATTTCTCGGTATTGTTTCTGGCGCACAACCACTTTCCAAAGCAGATAAACAACTGCTCTCAGCATTTGATACTTTATTGATGTCTACATACAAGAGTAATGAAACCGGGGCAACAGCTATTGTTAGTCGCAAAGGCCAGGTGATCTATAAGAAAGCTTTTGGTATGGCTGATTTGGAATTGAATGTGGCCATGCAGCCCGATATGATCTTCCGTATTGGCTCCATCAGTAAGCAATTCACCGGGGTGGCTATATTGCAACTGGCAGAAAAAGGAAAGTTGTCCCTGCAGGACGACATTAAAAAATTTATTCCTGATTATCCAACGCATGGATATACTATAACGGTGGAGCACCTGTTAACACATACATCCGGGATAAAAAGTTATACCGGTATGAAAGAGTTTGAGACCATAATGAGAAAGGATATGAAGCCGATGGAAATTATTGATGTGTTTAAAAATCAACCCATGGAATTTGCCCCGGGCACCAAATGGAACTATAATAATTCTGGTTATATCCTCTTGGGTTATATTATTGAAAAAGTATCCGGAAAAACATACGAAGAATATGTAGAGGAAAATTTATTTGCACCAGCCGGTATGTCGAACTCTGGTTATGGGAATGATTTAAAAATCATTAAGAACAGGGCGAAAGGCTACCAGGGTGGCAAAAGCGGCAATCAAAATGCTGATTATCTTAGTATGACACTTCCTTATGCAGCCGGTTCATTGATCTCCACGGTGGAAGATCTTTGGAAATGGAACCAGGCTTTACATTCCTATAAACTGGTTACGAAGGAATCTTTGCAAAAGGCATTTACAGATTATAAATTGAGTAATGGTAAGCCAACCCGTTATGGATATGGCTGGTCTTTCAGTACAGTACAAGGTAGTCCTTCAATTGAACATGGCGGAGGAATTAACGGATTCCTGACCGATGCGCTTTACGTTCCTGTTGAAGATATTTTTGTTGCCATCTTTTCAAATTGCGAATGTAAATCACCCGGGGACCTGGCCCCTAAGCTGGCTGCTTTAACTATGGGCAAACCTTATGACCGGAAAGAAATTGCTATCAATGCTGCTGCTGTAAAAGAATATATTGGTGTGTATGAAAATGAAGATGGCGAACAACGGATCATTACTGCAGATGGAATGATGTTGACATCTCAACGAAGCGGTGGCACTAAGTACAGCATCAAGCCATATGAAAAAGACAAGTTCTATTTTGAGAATTCGCTTTCAACAATTGTTTTTTTGAGAAATGCGGACGGGCTGATTGAAAAGCTTCAATTTAAGAGCCGCACAGAGGAAACTGAATGGAGTAAAACAAATAAACCGATTCCTTCTGGAAAAACTGCTATTAATGTGGATGGAGTTGTATTAGAGTCCTACGTTGGTGAATATGAACTGGCCCCCAATTTTATTTTAACCGTGACGCATGAAGGAGGTAAATTGATGACACAGGCAACTGGACAAGAAAAATTTGAAGTATTTGCAGAAACAAAGACCCGGTTCTTTTTAAAAGTGGTTGATGCGCAGATTGAATTTTATAAGGATGATACCGGCAAGGTTACTCACCTTGTCTTATTCCAGGGAGGGCAGAAGTTAGAAGGAAAGAAAATAAAATAACAGGCTTGCTTTCAGGTTGTGTTTTTATTTTTTGAGCAGGTCAGCCAGGTTGCTGAAACTTTCATACGGACCTTTATCGGCAAACATGTTTGCTATCCAGGCCGGAACACTGCCGCCGGGATCAAGTTCTATTGTATAAATTATATTAATAGTTTGTGCCGAGGGCATTGTCACCTTCCAGTTAGCTTTGAAGTAGGACACCCGTACTTTACCGGAAGTTTTAGGAAGTAACCCGGGTTCACCTGTTCCGGTGATGGTAAGGAACCTGGGAAGGCTGTCAGTTTTTATCCGCATATGAATGATGGCATCCCGGTTGGACATCGGCCAGGGCATCGAAGTTTCTGTGTGATAAATAAAATCAAGAGGATTATTCCTGCGAATCAGTTTACTGCTTTTATTATGATATATCCAGTCAGGGAAGTTGGGTACATTAGTAAGTATACCGACCAGTTTGGCATAGGTTCCGGTCAGTGTGCAGTCCACTTTAGCAGCTTTAAAATTCTTTCCCGGTACATCTGATAAATATACTTTGATACCATTTTTATTCTTCTCCAATTTCCAGTCGTATTGCGAAAAACAATATGTGTTGAACAGGAAGCAGCAAAGAGCAATAAAGTAACTACGTAACATGATTAGATTTTTAATGAAGCCGCTGTAAAATACAACGATGTTAGTTACCGGCAGCTGATATTTATCAGCGCTTCGCTTTGGTCAATTCGTCTTTACCGGTTCTTTTTTCGGGAGGTATAAAATGAAGGCCAAATAATGAATAAATTTCTTCTTCAGTTGCAGAAGCAAGGCATTTGCCTGTTCTTTCATCAAACACCCCGTATTCATTCACTTTCCAGCCTTTTTGTTTGCCGATGGTACGGAGTTGTATATTATGTTCCTTGCTTCCCGTAAAATAAACCAAAGCAGCACCCAATTCATCTTCATGTACTATGCGGATATCCACCTGCACATCATTCTTGTTAAGGATAATACTTGCTTTTGTCTGACCTGCTGCCAATACTTTTTTAACCTGTGGGAGCATTGTGATCATCCGGATGATTTTTTTCCATGATCTATGATTGGCGGTGATGATCACATCAATGTCTCCAACTGTTTCTTTCTTGCGCCGGAGGCTTCCAGCCAGGAGGCATTGCTTTACACCTGGTATTTTTTTAATTTCACGCTGGATCTCAGTACCTATTTTCTCAGCTACTTTAAATGGCATTCGCAGTTTGCTGCTTTCCAGTTTCAATACTTTCTTTAAATTCTCAATTTTTTTGGTAGCAAAGCCTTTCACCTTCTTCAACTTTCCCGCTTCGATAGCCCTGGCAAGATCTTCTTTAGAATTAATGTTTAATTCATCATGAAGCAGTCGAAGGGTAGCCGGACCTATACCTTGGATGTCCATTAATTCAAGTAGCGGGAAGGGTACTTGTTTCTTTAATTTTTCAAATGTTCTGATTTTCCCGGTTTGCAGGTATTCAATAATTTTTTCAGCAATACTGTCTCCAACACCTTTAAGTTCATCTAGTTTTTTTATATCAGGAGCCAGAATGTCTATCGGCTGCTGCATATTGCTTAATGTTTTGGAAACTGTTTCATAGGCAAGTGCCCGGAAGCGTTGTTCAGGTCCCATATATTTATAACAATCCGACATCTGTCGAAAAATGGCTGCCAGTTCCTTGTTATGATTCAGCGATATTTTTTGACCAGGCATTAGTAAAGCAATATTCAGGCTTATTATACATGAATAAAAACTTGGAGCAACAAAATAACCCAGTATGTCAGTAAATTGGATGATTACGGTCAGTAGTGAATAAAACTTTCCTGAGTACCTGGAGCGGCAATAACTTTCTTGCGCATTAACTGGTGTAAAGTAAATTGTAGCAGAATTGAATGAACAATAACTGAATAATGAGACAATCTGGTGCACACAGCATGTTTTTTGTGGCTATAATTTGTCCGCCCTCCGTGGATAAAAAGGTATTGCAGTATAAGCGCCTGATGAAAGAGCAGTTTGGGTGTATAGTAGCCTTAAAATCTCCAGCTCATATCACATTGATTCCTCCTTTCTGGCTCGAGGATGAAAGGGAAAAGGCATTAGTGGATACATTACAATTATTTTCCAGTGACATTGATACATTGAAGATCCACTTAAACGGGTTTTCACATTTTGGGAAAAGAGTATTGTTTGTGAAAGTGAATGAGAACCCTGCTTTGGAGGAAGTAAAGAAACAGGTGGAAAATCATTTCAGTAAGGTATTTAACGATGTTTTCAAAAAGGGTGACCGGACTTTTCATCCCCATGTTACTATTGCCAATCGTGATATAAAGCCCTCTGATTTTTTAACTGCATGGGAGTATTTTTCCCAAAAGGAGTTTAATGAAATTTTCCGGGCATCACTATTTCATTACTTAAGTTAAGTTCAGGTCAGTGGAATATAATAGGGGAGAAAACATGGTAAAAACCAGTTTTAGAGGTTGGTTTATTAACAGTTAAGAAATTAAGATTATTGAAGACAATAATTGCCTTTACGTCTTGGTATTCAGATTTCCTTTTTTAAAGTTAAATAGTAAAGATCAGTTACCAGTAACAGTAAGTTGGATGCCCGGACTGATTGTAAGTTCTACATTATTACTGATGGTAATACTCCTTACAGTAATGTTGGAATTTATAGTGGGATAGTAAGGATTACCCTGGCTGACGATCACATTGGTAGTAGCAACAGGAACAGTTCCGCAACTCCAGTTTAATGGATTACCCCATTCATTACTTACTATTCCAATCCAATTATTAGTATTGCCACTGCATGGATTTACAGTAACCGTAGAAATAGCATTGGCAGCATGTCCCCGTGTATCAATAACCGATACCTGGAATTTATGTGCAGAGGGCTGTACAATTGGAGAAATTTCCGTGTTATTTGAACTTGGAGTACTAATTAAGGCCGGACAGTTAGCAAAGCTTTCAAAAACATTAGCAGCCACCAACCGGTTGAATAATTGAAGGTGACCTGCGCTATTAACATGAACATTATCACCGTAATTGTACTCAGGATCAATATTAGAAGTACCCGGCGCGACAATTGGGGAATAAAAATCAATAGCGTACTGGCCAAATTGCAGAAGTATACTATCTCTTATCTGTTTTAAGAAAGCCCAGGTTGCAAGATTGTCAAAGTCGGGGGCTGCTGTCCTTGGTTGTGTGGTAGTAATATAGCATTTTCTTCCCGCTGCCACCGCTGTGTTGAAGATGGTACGGTAGGCATACATAATTTCAGTTATACTTAAACCACCGCTACCGATGTAATACTTGTTAGTTGGGAAATTAACAACTACGATATCTGCTCCGTTTGCTATTGCCCATGTTATATTGCGATTTCTATCAGGTGGTCCTTGATTGGAAGTGTTAGGACTACCATCGGGCATAGCTGCAAAAACATTGGAACCCCCGAGGGCACGGTTATGAACATTCCACGTCAGGTTATTACTAAGCCCCTGGCTATTATAATAGTTAATCGTTCTGCCTACAAAAGAATTGGTTTGCGGACTAGTTAACCCAAAGCCAATTGAAGTGGAGGAGCCGAGAAAAACAATTGTTTTTAAAGTCTGACCGGGTGATTTAAGTTTTGTCCATTTTGTTGAAGCAATTCCATTCGCTGCTACCGCTGTGCTGGTTACAACAGTACTATTTTCCGGTAAGGTAAGAGTGCTGTTTGAAGCTGTAACAGAAGGAGGTGAGTTCGCCAGTATTCGATTGGCATTGTTTCTTTCTGACGGGATTTGCCTTGACAAGAGAACCAATGTGTCATTTGCCTGCAAAATGCTAAAAAAACCACCCAGTACAAGTAAAAATAAGGTCAGAAAAAAGGTCCGCAATGAATAAAATTTTGGTATATAAAAGATTTAAATATCTGTAATACTGATAATATGTCCAATTTTTTTTTGCAACCTGTATATAACTATCAATTTTGTTTTAAAAGTAAAATGTAATTTGACGCGGTATCTTTAACGTTAGATATAGGGTCATGTGCTAATATTAACGGAAAATGACCATGGTAAGCGAATTCTTCAGTTAATTAATATTAATAAAAAATAAAATTTGTAAGTTCGTTTATTATCATTTTGTTTGATAATCGTCTCAATTTTTTTATATGGATTCCCTCACTCATATTGCATTGGGCGCCTGTATTGGCGATGCTTTCGCCGGCAGGCAATTGGGGAAAAAGGCAATGTTCTGGGGGGCCATGTCGCAGAGTTTACCCGATATTGATTTTGTCGCTTCTATTTGGTCAAGTACAACGGAAGGCCTGCTGGCACATCGGGGGTTTACCCATTCTATTTTATTTGCCCTAATTATGGCACCACTACTGGCCCTGGCAGCCGAACGGTGGCACCGGCCCCATAATATCTCACTCAAAAGATGGATACTCTTTTTTGGAGTGCAGATTTTAATTCATTTATTCATAGATGGTATGAATGTATATGGAGTGGGTTGGTTTGAACCTTTTAGCCATCACCGGGTATCTTACAATTGGATATATGTAGCTGATCCTTTTTATTCTGTCTGGTTAGGTATTTCCTTTGTTGTGTTGCTGCTGTTGCGGGGAAATCATCCGAAAAGAAAGTGGTGGGTAGAGTTTGGTGTAGGTATGAGTACTATTTATCTTTTATACTGCGGGTTGAATAAGATAAAAATAGATAATGATGTGAAGGATGTTTTTAAGAAACAGCAAATAAGTTATAGTAACTATTTCACTACACCCACTCCCTTAAATAACTGGCTATGGTATGTGGTAGCAGAAAATGATTCTGGTTTTAATATCGGCTACAGGTCTCTCTTTGATAGGGAACGAAAAATTGATTTCCGCTTTGTGCCCAAAAATGAGCAGCTGCTAAAGCCGGTCAATAATCATGAGGATCTTCAAAAACTGATCCGTTTTTCAAAAGGCTATTATGCAGTACAGGAATGGAATGATACGTTGGTATTTAATGACCTTCGCTTTGGACAGATGATCGGCTGGAAAAATCCGGAAGCGAGGTTTGCCTTTTATTATTTCCTGCAACATCCTGATGAAAATAAATTAGTGGTACAAAGGGGCCGCTTTGCGGGATGGGATAAGGATGCACTCAGGTCTTTACTGAAACGGATAAAAGGGAATTGATAATTATAGATTACTCTTGTTTGAAATAAAAGGTAAATAATTTTAGTACACTGTTTATAAATCCATAGCTGAGGCGTTGCCATATTCTTCTGAAAAAATGGGTGGATGAACTATAATTTTCCCAGGTAATTTTTTTGCAACTAGTATTGATAATATCTTCCAGCACTTTTTCTGTGTGTAAGGCAAAGGAGTTATTCCTGATCTCCATGTTAAGCTCCAGGCTGGCGTAGGCGCTAATATTATTGATATTATAAGAACCCACAGTAGTCCATATATTATCATAAGTAGCTACTTTGGCGTGTAATACAGTTTCCTGGTATTCGTATAGCTCAATATTGTTCTTTAGTATCCAGTCATAAAGATAGCGTTCTGCATGTTTGGCGATCATGATATCTGAAATGCCCGCCAGTATCACTTTTACTTTTACTCCCTTTTTTATTGCCTGGGATAGTTTTCTCCGGTACAATAAACCCGGAAGAAAATAACTGCACATAATAATGATTTGTTTCTCTGACTTATTAAACATTTCCAGGTAACTTCTCCAGATATCTATCTTTCTTGTAACCCAGTCGTTTCTTCTTACTCTTACTTCGATCTGTTCACTAACGGGAATTGTTTGGCAGAATGTATCTGCGTCCTTCCAGCTAACAGAAGCCAATGTTTTTTTTTCTCCCCACATTTTTCTGCAGATGTGATAAGTTGTATAAGCAGCTTCGCCCTCACAATAAACAGCCATATCCAGCCAGGCCGGCCGGCCTGGCATATCATTATACCGGTCACAAATATTGATGCCACCGACTAATGAAAAAAGCCCGTCTACAACCACCACTTTATGATGTAACCTACGGCCAAAGTAAAAATGTTTGCTTTTAAACAAAGGCTCAAACCATTTGACAGAAACACCATTATTCCTTAATTCCTGCACACTTTTCTGGTGCAATCCCTGGGAAGCATACGCATCCAGCTGCAGGTGAACCGCAACCCCCCGCCGGGCAGCCGATTTGAGTGCTTCTATAATTTCTTTCCCGGTTTCATCATCCAGGAAAATATAAAACTGAAGATGAATCGAATGGGTTGCTTTATTAATAAGCTTTTTCAGCAGAAGAAAATAATCCCTGCCTCCCTTCACCAGTTGTACACGGTTCCGGGCAGAATATCCCATTCGGAGTAATTTTTTAATACGACTCATTATTGACTGGTAGGGTCATTTCAAATCTATTTGGCTTCCGAAATTACAGCTATGAGGTTAATCAACAACCTGCTTGATCCCACTCATTTATAACAACAAGGAAGTGATATATCTTTAAAATACAAAGAATGAATGCTATAATACCTTTGGAACAAGTGATGAACCCGGTATTAATTGCAGGGGCGCTGACAGCGATTCTTTTGTTTGTAGCAATGCGTTTTGTTAAAAGACCAGCAGCTGTGTTATTGCTGAGTGTGCATAGATTTTTTATTCAGCTCAGTTCCAGCAGGGTGTAGCAACAATTATCCATTTAATGTGCCGGGGTGGTAAACTGCCCCGGTTTTTATTAACTTACCACTGATGAATGCATCTGTTGATATTTGGCGGGTACTGGCGGGGGTAGCTATCTTTCTGCTGGGTGTCAGGTTCCTGGAAGAGTCGCTTCAGCGACTGGCTGGCCGGCGGTTTAAATTGTTTTTAAAAAAGCAAACATCCAGCAAAATAAAAGCAATTGGGGGAGGAGCGTTAGTAACCGGGGTGTTGCAAAGCAGTTCGGTAGTAAGCCTGATGGTATTGGCATTTGTAGGGGCAGGCATCATCACTATGAAAAATGCCCTGGCAGTAATATTGGGAGCCAACCTGGGCACTACAATCACTGGCTGGATTGTGGCATTGGCAGGTTTTAATCTGAATATTGAGACTATTGCATTGCCGGTGGCGGGTATTGCCGGTTTGGGTTTTGCCATCTTCAATAAGCAAACCAAATGGTTTAACTGGAGCCGCTTCCTTTTTGGATTTAGTTTTTTGTTTGTCGGGCTGGGATATATGAAAACAGGTATTGAGGGTTTGGTAATGAGTGTGGACCTGCAGCAATATGCGGATGCACCACTGTTTGTATTTTTCTTAATCGGATTCCTCATTACCTCATTGATCCAGGCAAGTTCAGCCACCATGGCAATAACGCTAAGTGCTCTTTTTGCCGGTGCCGTTACGCTCAATGATGCAATAGCAATTATTCTCGGTTCTGAAATTGGTACAACCATTAAGTTATTTGTTGCCAGTATAAATGGAGCAGCGTCAAAACGAAGGGTTGCCCTGGGCTCTTTTTTATTTAATGCCATTACTGTATTATTGGTTTTCCTGTTTCTTTTCCCCCTGAGCAGACTGGTGACAGAGGTGATAGGGATAAAGGATAATCTTATCGCATTGGTTTTCTTTCAAAGCATGGTAAATATTTTGGGGATCATTATCTTTTATCCTTTCCTTGATATTTTTGGCCGCTTACTGGAGAAAAGCTTTAAAACGGATCAGGATGAAACTATGTTTATTCATAAGGCCGATCTGCGTGTCCCTTCGGCAGCACTGGTGGCCCTGGAGAACGAGAATCGCCACTTTTTATTTTCGGTACTTGATTTTACCTGGGGCTGTTTTGGCGAAAGAAACAGGCATCTTTCTGCTATGAACCTTCATAAAGATTTTCCGGAAAAGAACCTGTTTGACAAGTATGAGTACTTAAAATTTCTTCATGGTGAGATTCATGCTTATTATATCCAGTTGCAGAAAAATGTGGTGGATAAGGAAGATATTGAAAAGCTGGACAGGATGATTTCCTCTATCCGGAATACCATGTATGCAGCGAAAAGTATAAAAGATGCTATCCCGGATTTAGAACAACTGAAGAATTCAGCGAATGATGTGAAGTACAACTTTTTTTGCCAAACCCGTGATTCAGTCAATGAGTTTTGTGAAAAAATCTATTACCTCCTGAAAGAAGGACCTGCCTTGCATTTTGAGAATATTACTGCGCTGTACCATTCTATTACAGGCAGTTATACCAATACGCTGAAACAGTTATATAAAGATAGTACGGCCGGCCACCTGAACGAAATAGAGATAACTACACTGCTGAATTTCAACCGGGAGATATTTACTGCATTTAAATCTTTTGTTTTCGGTGTCAAAGACAGTCTTTTTGATAAAGAGCAGTCAAAATATTTTGATGAACTACCCGGTTTTATCCGCTGATTTTCAATTGATATGTATCATATTCCGGGTTGATGCGGTTCATTTGTATTAAGCCTGTATTTTGCCAGATTTGTAGTGATGAAAAGGGTACTATTTTCCGTTGCCTGTTTACTTATTTATGCTTTTATCAATGAGCCAAAGTTTACACATTTTGCAAAAAGCGACAGAAGTGCTTTGTTTTCATCAAATAAAAAAGAGGATAAACTAGTTTACCCCTTGTTGGTAGATACGTTTTATATAATGAATGAGGGCAAATTGTTCTGGTATAAAACTGACACTTCCGCTATTTCATTACGGGAACAATTAGTGGCAATCATTGATACCACGGGTTATTACGGACTTATTTCAAAAGCTTATCATGTTGCTGAATTGAAAAGCATTCTTCAGGAAAATTTTTCTGACAGTCTGTTATTGTATGAAGCAGACAGGATATATACTGATGCCGCTATTGCCGTTTTCAAAGATATTTACCAGGGATATAACATGAAACCCTGGGTTGGTTTTGACCAGGTTTCTGCCAAGTATGCAAAGGCTGATGATGAGTTTTTGCTGCAACTACTTTTGAATGCGACATCTTCAGTTAAGTTGAAAAATGCTGTAGCTATGCTGGAACCAGCAGATGCAGCGTATGCCTCTCTGAAGAAAGAGTTATACCGTCAAAAAGAAAGAAACAAAAAGGATTCTGTGGCCTCCCTGCTACTATCAATGAATTATTACCGGTGGATTCATCATTTTAAGTTTGACAGGTTTATTGTGGTTAATTTGGCTGCTGCCCGGTTGCAATACTATGAGGATGATAGCCTGCTGCTCCAAATGAAAACAGTTCTTGGAAAGTCATCCACTCCTACACCAAGATTCGCCGCCTGGTGCGACCAGGTGATATTATATCCGTATTGGTATGTACCAAAAAGTATCATTTTCAATGAATACATGCCAATCCTGAAAAAGAATCCTTCCTGGCTGGATGCACATAATATGCAGGTGGTAGATGCTTCGGGTAAAGTACTTGATCACCACGGGTTAGACTGGTCTTCTTTTCATTCCGGTTATTTCCCATATAGTATCCGGCAATCTACCGGCTGCGATAATGCACTGGGCGTTATTAAGTTTAATATTAATACACCTTATGGGGTTTACCTGCATGATACAAATAATAAAACTGCTTTTTTTTCCGCTTCCCGTTATTACAGTCATGGATGTATCCGCCTGGAGGATCCAATCGGGCTCGGAAGCAGGCTTCTCGGGAATAAGCTGGATACAACTTATTTACAATCCTGTTTTAAAAAGCAAAAACCCGTTTACCGGCAATTGGATAAGCCGGTTCCTGTTTTTGTAGTATACATGCGGGCACAAACTGATACTAAAGGCAAGGTTGTTTATTTCAGGGATGTGTATCGACTCATGAAGTAAGGGTTGCCAGATGAGTAGTATCATCTGTTTATATGAGGCCAATTCTTTTTATGAGGTTGTAAGTAATAGATATTTGGTTAGTGATTATTCTGAATACTTAAATTTAATAATATGAAAAAAGTTAAGCCGCCTGAAAAAAAAGCCGGGGTCTGGCTTGATCAGGAAACTGCATTTATTGTTCATTTAATCGGGGATGAAGAACCAGTGGTGGAAAGATTAAAATCCGGTGTAGAATCCAGGATACGTATTCCGGGAGAAGTAAAAGTGTCTGCCCGGTTTGGACAATCTTTTCTGGATGACAAGGAAAAAAAACAGCATCGTCAAAGAAATCAGCGGGAAAAGTTTTTCAAAAGCATCATTAAAATGATTCATGATGTTGATTATATCTACCTTTTTGGTCCGGGAAAAGCGAAGGAAGGGTTGAATAATGCGCTTGAAAAAGACCACAGTTTTAAAGGTAAATTAGTTGCCATTGATACTACTGATAAGCTACCCCGTAAGCAGGTGCTTCTGAAATCCATAAACTATTTCAGCGATGATGCTTTTAAATTGTACAAGAAAGATCTGCAAAAGAAACAAAAGGCTATGAGCTGACAAAGAAAAGACCGGCTTTATACCGGTCTTTTCTTTGTCTATTAGTAACAATTATTACCCCAGTGAAATTATCTTTTTTTACTATAATAATTGTTCGACATTCATTAAATAAAGCAGTTAAATTTGGCTATCCATTAATGCATTTGAAATATGGAAAATCAGTTAGCTCAGTTGGAAAATGATTTCGATGGGCTTTTATTTTTTAATGGTACGGCAATACACCAGGCTCAATTATTAGCCTACTCAACTGATGCATCCGTTTACCAGGAAAAACCACTGGCTGTAGCAATACCTGCTACCATTGCAGATATACAAAAACTGATCAGGTTTGCGAATCAACAGAAGGTTACGCTGATACCGAGGGCTGCGGGGACTTCACTTGCAGGACAAGTGGTGGGAAATGGAATTGTTGTTGATATCTCCAAATACTTTACCCGGATAATAGAAGTAAATGTAAAAGATAAATGGGTTCGTGTGCAGCCCGGAGTGATACGGGATGATTTAAACCATTATTTGAAATCATTTGGTTTGATGTTTGGGCCTGAGACATCCACTGCCAGCCGGGCAATGATCGGAGGCATGCTGGGTAATAATTCCTGTGGGCTGCATAGTATTGTATGGGGTTCGGTAAGAGACCATGTACGGGAAGTAAAAGCTTTGTTAAGTGACGGGTCCGAAGTGGTTTTTGGAACTGAAGATGTACTGCCGAAGCAAGAAACTTCATCTCTTAAAGAAAAAATATACAGCGACCTGTATAGGCTATTGTCGGACGGGGTCAATCAGGATCTTATCCGGAATAATTTTCCAAAATCAACTGTACACAGAAGAAATACAGGTTATGCATTAGATAGTATGCTTGCCATGCAACCATTTAAGGAAGATGGAGAAACGTTTAATATATGCAAACTACTGGCTGGATCAGAAGGAACACTGGCTTTTATTACTGAGATCAAACTGGGTCTTATAGACCTGCCGCCCAAAGAAACGGCAGTTGTTTGTATTCATTGTCATTCCATCATCGAATCGTTAAGGGCTAATATTGTAGCACTGCAGCATGATCCGATGGCATCTGAACTGGTGGATAAGTATATTATGGACTTTACTATCCATCACCCGGAATACAGTAAGAATCGTTTCTTTATTGAAGGTGACCCTGCTGCACTTCTAATGGTAGAATTTATGGACGATGATGCAGGTAGGGTGCAACAAAAAGCAAAACAATTGATAGAGGCATTAGAAAAAGAAGGATTGGGCTATGCCTATCCTGTTTTATATAATGAGCAAACCAAATTTGCCTGGGATGTGAGGAAAGCCGGGCTGGGTCTGTTACGGAACCTGAAAGGAGATACGCAGCCTGTCAACCTGATCGAGGATTGTGCTGTTAGTACGGATGAGTTACCAGATTATATAGCCGATCTCCAGAAAGTATTGGAAAAGCATAAGGTTAATGCATCCTATTATGCACATGCCGGTGCCGGGGAAGTGCATGTGGAACCCATGGTCAATCTAAAATCCGAAGAGGGTTTGAAAACGTTCAGGAATATCCTGTCAGATACTGTTGAACTGATAAAAAAATACAAAGGCTCATTGTCAGGTGAACATGGAGATGGAAGATTACGGGGTGAATATATTTCAACCGTTATCGGGGAAGAGACCTACCAGTTGTTTCAGCAGGTAAAAAATATTTTTGATCCCCATAATATTTTTAATGCCGGAAAGATCACAGCTACACCTGCCATGGATACCCATTTGAGGGTACAACAAAAACCGATCAAAAAAAATATCAAAACAACATTTGATTTTTCCGGGGAGGATGGAATATTGAGACTGGCAGAAAAATGTTCCGGGTCGGGAGATTGCCGGAAAATGCCAATATCCGGGGGAACCATGTGCCCGAGTTATATGGCAACGAGACTGGAGAAAGATACTACCAGGGCAAGGGCAAATTTGCTTCGGCAATTTTTGAGCAACGAAGTGGATGACCAGCCATTCAATCACAAAGAGATCAAGGAGATTATGGATCTGTGCCTGAGTTGTAAGGGCTGTAAAACAGAATGCCCTTCCGGTGTTGATGTGGCTAAAATGAAAGCTGAGTTCCTCCAACAGTATTATGATAAGAATGGTATTCCTTTCCGTGCCAGGCTGATTGCGAATTTCAGCAGGCAGATGAAACTGGTTTCAAAATTTCCCGGTCTTTTTAATTGGTTTTATAGTGTTGATTTATTCCGGAAAATTGCCCACACTCTCGTTGGTTTTCATCCTGAGAGGTCCATGCCCAAACTGGCAAAACAAACTTTATTAAACTGGTTTCGTAAACGTAATGTGGATGCTGCCACTTCCAAAAGGAAATTGTATTTCTTTTGCGATGAATTTACCAATTACAATGATGTGGAGATTGGTAAGAAAGGTATTTTGTTGCTGGAAGCATTGGGTTATGAAGTGATCATTCCAAAACATATTGAAAGTGGCCGGACCTATTTATCAAAGGGGCTGGTTAAAAAAGCTGCTGGCATAGCCAATCAGAATATTCAGTTATTGGCTGGTCTTGTAATGAAAGAAGCTCCTTTGATTGGGATTGAACCTTCAGCTATACTCACATTCAGAGATGAGTATATTGATCTGGCGGCTAAAGAAAATTATCAGAAGGCAAAAGAACTTGCTGCTAATTCATATACGATTGAAGAGTTTTTAACCATGCAATTGGAAGCGGGTATGATTGACCGGTCTCTGTTTACCACTGCGTCAGGGAAGATATTGATACACGGACATTGTTACCAGAAATCATTATCCTCTCAAAAATTTATTAGCAGTTGTCTTGAAATCCCTGCTAATTACAAAACAAGTTTAATTCCTTCAGGCTGCTGTGGCATGGCTGGCGGATTTGGCTACGAAAAAGAACATTTTACTGTTTCACAACAGGTTGGAGAATTGGTATTGTTTCCAGCCGTGCGGGCTGCCGGAGTCGATGAAATAATAGTTGCATCCGGAACGTCCTGCAGACACCAGGTAAAAGATGGAACAGGAAAAAAAGCATTTCACCCGGTTGAAGTTTTATATGATGCTTTAATCAAATGAAGTTTATTCATTTCAAATTGTGTGATCAGAAATATAAAATTTAAATAAAAAGCCTTCCCGGATAAAAGGAAGGCTTTTTATTATTTGGTTTAAACTATACTTATTGTTTTACAATCTTCATCATACTTTCTGTACCGTTATTCATCACTTTGATCACATATATTCCTGGTGATAATGATGACAGATCCAGCTGTGTATTCATTTGTCCGCTGCTTCTCTGTTGCATCAGCTTTCCATAAATATCAAAAACCCTGATATCAGCCATTCCCTGTATTTCCGGTATTGAAATAGTGACAGTTCTGTTTACCGGGTTGGGGAATACACTAACTAATTTGCCGGTAATCAATCCCTCTTCACGGGAAGCAGTACCCAAATTAACTCTGAGTGTATAGCAGTTCGTAGCATTCCATTGGCTACTACTACTTGGGTAAACCCGTGCATAATAGGTGCCTGCAGTAACAGTCCTGTTAATCGTTTCATTAGTGGTACCGCTGTTGCTGGATGTTTGCAAAGTGCTTCCGCTGCTGTTCAATAACCGTAAATGATAATTGGCAGGCAGGGTGGTTAAGGTCATTGTAATAGTACCACCCGTAGTAATGACAAATTTGTAATAATCATTATCACCGCTTGGGTTGACCAATCCTTTAATATCAGTATTGAACGGAATAGTGGCAGCACCGCCTCTTGTTCCGTTGGTTGAAATATCATATGTACCCGGACAAACCGGTGCTGCGGATGTTGTAAACTGCGCCTGGCTGTAGTCACTGCTGCCTGAAGCACAATTTGCTCTAACTCTCCAGTCATAAGTTGTGGATGCTGATAATCCGCTAATAGCTTGTGATGTAGAAGTAGTTGCACTGGCAGCTGTTGTCCAGGTGGATACTGCTGTTGTTTTATACTCTACTGTATAATTATTGGCTCCGGAAACTGCAGTCCATCCCACTGTAGCTGATGAAGCAGTGATGGCAGATGAGGTTAACCCGGCAGGAGCATTACAAGGAGCAGTTGTGGTAAACTGTGCCTGTACATAATTACCACTTCCTGCATCGCAGGTGGCTCTCACTCTCCAATCATAGGTTGTTCCCAATGTTAACCCTGATAGATCCGCAGACAGGTTAGCAGTGGCCGTAGCAGCATTGATCCAGGTGCCAGAAGATGCAGCTTTATAATCCACATCGTAAGAAAGCGCCCCGCTTACAGCTGTCCAGCTAATGGTTGCAGTTGTATTGGTGATCGCTGATGAAGTCAATCCTGTCGGATCACCACAGGCTGCAGGAGCACTGATAGTGAAATTAGTATTGGAGATATCAAAGAAAATATTTCCAACAGCCTCTACTTTTATTCTTGCAGTAGCAGTGGGTGTATTGGGGATTGACACCACTTCTGAACCATCATTGGCGGTACTGGCCACTAATGTTGAAAAGGTATAACCACCATCAACAGATATTGAAATTTTTACATTGGCACAACTTACAGGTGCTACATTGGTAGAGTTTACACTCCATGTAACAGTTTGTGCTGAATTAGCTGCCCAGCTAACCGCTGTATTAGGAGCAGTAACAGCAAACGGCCCGGCAGTTCCATTAATGGTAAGCACCATATCATCACTTTTGTTATTGCCGGCTCCCGGGTGATTATCCCTTACCGTAAACCTGAAATTCAATGTCCTGGCAACAGAAGGTAATACTTCCCATTTGTTAGAATTTGTACCACTCAGTATGGAATTGATCGCAGGAAAAGTGCGGCTGACTGATGTAACTGGCAGGTAAGACCTGAACTGCGGTCCTGCTGTTGCAGTTGCACTGGGTACCGTTGAAGATCCTGTTGCCCTTGGGTTATTTTGTTCCCAGCAATAAGTAAGTACATCTCCCGCATCTGCGTCACTGCCGGTACCTGAAAGTACAAAAGGAGTTGACCTCGGAATAACATAATCCACACCGGCATTGGCTGTGGGAGTTGCATTACCTGTTACAGTAGAAACGGCACAGGTTCCGTTGGCTGATTTTATATAATCAGTAACCTGCTGAATGGTAATGGCATGAAAATAATCATCATTATGCGACTGCACATCAGTAGTGGCGCCGGTTATACCTGCATAACTCATAATAGTGGAACCACTACCTGGCTCCACCTGTGCTATTGTTCCCTCGTTTGCATGCGTAAAAGTGTGATTGCCGCCAAACTGGTGCCCTAATTCATGCGTCAGGTAGTCAACAACAAAATAATCACTTGAGAGATCAATATAAGATGTCCATCCGCTTCCTTTATTGGTTTTACAAACACAGCCGATACAACCAGCATTACCATTATTGGTAGGGCCGCGGTGAACAAGGTGGCCAACATCATAGTTTGCACTGCCAATTACATTGGTACAGGTGGTTTGTGTCTGTGTATTCCAGCTGCTGGATGTTGTGCCAATTGGGTCTGTGGCAGCGTTGAGATAAATAACGGCGTCATTATTGGCAATCAGTAACAGGCGAACGCCGAAATCTCTTTCATATATTCCATTCACCCTTGTCATTTTATCATTCATCGCTGCTAATACTTTTGCTTTGCGTTCCGCATCGGTGGTTTCAGTACCATTCAGCCAATATTGTGAAAATTCACCACTGGCAACCAATGCAAGCCGGTAAGTCCTCAGCCTTCCGTCATCGGCATTTCTAAGTGTACTCGCCGGGGTATCGGCCACTTCAGCTATCGCATTCATAGTTTCACAGGTAAATGGCTGCCTGTAGTTGGATACATCAGTTCTTGAAACTACCAGGTAATAATTATCTGATAGCGGATCAATATAGATGGTAGGTCTCGAAGCAGAAAGTATCATAGCACTAACTCCCTGAGGAGATACACTGAACCGTATTGTTACAGAAGGGTCCGTAACTGAAACACCGGCATACGATCTGATACCGGGATACCTGGCTGCCAATAAAGGATCCATCACAGGGGCATCTACAACCCTGAAGTTTTCTATCCTGCCTTCCGCATTCGGAATGCCGATAACAGAAGTGGATTGGCTGGCAGGGATAGATTTCTCTGATGGAGCAAGCCCGGTTGCTGTTGCAAAAGCAGATTCATTTAACTGAAATATTTTGTAGGCGGCAGGTTTTTGACGTTCAGTAAATAAATCTTTACCGATCGCTGATTCTTCTGCCGGTTGCCAGAAATTTTGTTGTGCCGTAACAAAGTAATGACACAACAGTAAAGTTGCACTAAGTAAAAGGTTTCTCATAAAAGAGAGTTTTGGGTTTAGTAAAACATATTTATTAAAACCCAATTTAATTTTTAATTACTATAACGCACAAATGATTTTAATCCGGGAAAGATGATTGTGAATAAATAACCGGCAGGTTTAAAAAGCACGGCTGCAATCTTTGAAAAAAAAATAAGTTTAAACCCTTATGCCTGACCCCGGTTGGTTTGAAATTTTCAAGATTGGTTAAACAACAGAAAAAGAAAACCCCGACAATTTTGTCGGGGTTTTTGTGCCCGGGACTGGATTCGAACCAGCACAACCTTTCGGATGCTGCCACCTGAAGACAGTGCGTCTACCAATTTCGCCACCCGGGCTTCGGGGGTGCAAATATAAGTGTCTAAACTGAAACGTTGAAATCCCTTAACGCATCATTCAAACTGGTCTTCAAATCAGTACTTGGTTTTCGCTGACCAATAATAAGGGCACAGCCTACGCCAAATTCACCGGCGGGGAATTTTTTGGTGTAAGACCCGGGTATTACCACACTCCTGGCCGGAACCCTTCCTTTCATTTCTATAGGTTCCGGTCCGCTTACGTCAATGATCTTTGTTGATTGGGTTAATACCACATTGGCTCCCAATACTGCTTCTTTTTCCACAATAACACCTTCTACTACTATACACCGGCTGCCAATAAAACATCCATCTTCAATAATAACAGGACTTGCCTGTAATGGCTCCAGCACACCGCCAATGCCAACGCCACCACTCAGGTGAACAGCTTTCCCAATCTGTGCACAGCTGCCAACGGTAGCCCATGTATCCACCATCGTGCCTTCGTCCACATAGGCACCGATATTGACATACGATGGCATCAATACCACATTTTTAGCCAGGTAAGCACCATAACGGGCCACCGCATGCGGAACCGCCCGTACGCCAAGTTCTTTATAGTTTTTCTTCAACAGCATTTTATCATAGAACTCAAATGGAGCTAGATCCCAGGTTTGCATTTGCTGGATACCAAAGTAGAGCAGGATGGCCTGTTTTACCCATTCATTCACCACCCATCCGTTGTCCGCAGGAGAGGCCACCCTCAGTCTGCCTTTATCAACTTCTTCAATCACGGCCCTGACGGCATCACTGTATTTTTTATCATTTAACAAGTCACGGTTGCCCCATGCTTCCAGTATCAATTCTTTCATTTCGTAAAATTTGCTGCGAAGATAAATGAATGGCTCAATGTGAAAATGACGCTGTTTCCGGCAACTATTTAATATAAACGATTTCATTTTCAAATTGAGTTATTTTCACATTTTCAAATTGGCGTATGAATATCGGGTTCGATGCAAAAAGGGCTTTTCATAATGGTACCGGTCTGGGGCATTATAGCCGTACGTTAATACGGTCCTTATCGGTTTATCACCCGGAGCACCAGTATTACCTGTTTAATCCCAGGCATTCGTCCGAATTTGAACTGAAAGGAAATAATTTACAGGAGATTGTTCCGACAGACTTTTTAAGCAGGTTGTTCAGTTCCGCATGGAGAAGCAGTTGGGTGAAAAAGGATCTGCAGCGATTGAAGATCGGTCTTTATCATGGTCTTAGTCATGAGATACCGGTCGGTATAGAACGAACAGGAATAAAATCAGTTGTCACTATTCATGACCTGATCCATGAACGGTACCCTGAGCAATACAATGCAATTGATGTAAAGATTTACAGTAAAAAATTCCGCTATGCCTGCGAACATGCGGATAAAGTAATTGCCATCAGTGAACAGACAAAAAGAGACATCATTGAATTCTATAAAACACCGGAGAATAAGATCACTGTTTGCTACCAGAGTTGTAATCCCGCTTTTGGTGAAGAGGTGAACGAAGAAGAAAGAAAGAGGATAAGGGAAGAGTATGATTTACCGGAACAATTTTTTCTATATGTAGGTTCTGTTATAGAAAGAAAAAACCTGCTGAATATCTGTAAAGCTTTGTTTTTACTACGGAATGAACTGGATATTCCGCTGCTGGTTATTGGTGAGGGGGGAAAGTATAAACAACAGGTCAAAGATTTTGTTACACAAAATGGATTGCAGTCAAAAGTGATCTTTTTGTCTGAGCATGAAAAAGCAAGAACCTCGCCGTCCTTTCGTTCGGCTAAAGTATTTCCTGCTATTTATCAATCAGCCATTGCAATGATCTATCCTTCTTTTTTCGAAGGGTTTGGTATTCCGGTACTCGAAGCTTTATGGAGCCGGTTACCCGTTATTACATCCAGTGTTTCCTGCTTACCGGAAGCAGGCGGTTCCGGAGCATATTATGTGAACCCGGGCAGTGCTGAAGAAATAGCAAGCGGTATGAAAAAAATATACAGTGATAAAGAAGTAGCAGCCACATTAAAAGAAAAAGGATGGCAGCATGCACAAAATTTTACGCAACAAAAATGTGCGGATACTGTTATGAATGTCTATAAAAGTATATGGTAAATTTTGAAAAAGATATTGAACAAAGCCTGAAAGTGCTCCATGATGGCGGCCTTATTCTTTATCCCACCGATACAGTATGGGGCATCGGCTGTGATGCTACCAATGAAAAAGCAGTGGAAAGAGTATACCGCTTAAAGAAACGTTCTGATGAAAAAGCAATGATCGTACTGGTGGCTGATGAAAGGGATGTGTTGAAATATGTGGCCAGTCCGGATCTGAGTGTGTTCGATTATTTGGAAGGAGCCACCAGGCCAACCACCGTTATTTATGAGGATGCTATCGGGTTGGCGGAAAATCTTGTGGGTCAAGATGGCAGCATTGCTATTCGTATTTGTGATGAACCATTCTGCAAACATTTGCTGAAAAGATTCAGGAAACCTGTTGTGTCCACATCCGCTAATATTTCCGGTCAGCCGGCGGCCCGTCTTTTTACAGATATTTCAACGGATATAAAAGATGGTGTTGATTACCTCGTAAACTACCGGCAGGATGATACAACTGTTGCAGCACCCTCCTCTGTGATACGCTGGCAAAATGGTAAAGTGCAGGTACTCCGTCCCTGAACCTGTATCGCCAGACTTCTGCCTTCTTCAGGTTATCTTTGCCGCTTTATGGATATCAATTGTACAAAAGAGGAATTGGAATTATTAAAAAAAGTCGCCACAGCAGCTGAAACGCTGGGAATGGAGGCCTATTTGATCGGTGGTTTTGTACGGGATAAAATATTGGGCAGGGAAACCAAAGATGCGGATTTTGTTTGCTTGGGTGATGCTATTGACCTTGCCAAAGAAGTGGCGAAGAAATTCCGGCCACAGCCGCATGTTGATTATTTCAAAAATTTCGGTACGGCTCATTTCAGGCTCGATAATAATTTTGACATTGAATTTGTTGGCGCCCGGAAAGAAAGTTACCGGTACGATTCCCGCAAACCGGAAGTAGTGCCCGGTACGGTGAAAGATGACCAGGACCGCCGTGATTTTACCATCAATGCATTAGCCATCAGTTTAAATAAAGAAAATTACGGGACACTCATTGATCCTTTCCATGGAATTAAAGATATTGATGATAAAATAATCCGAACCCCCTTAGCACCTGCTCAAACTTTCAGTGATGACCCGCTCCGGATGATGAGGGCCATTCGTTTTGCTACCCAGTTGGGATTTGTCATTGAAGAAGGTACCTGGCAGGGGATCATTGAAAATGCAGAGCGGATAAAAATAATTTCGCAGGAACGTATTACTGATGAGTTGAATAAAATAGTGGCAGCACCCAGGCCTTCTGTTGGCTTTGATCTGTTGTATAAAAGTGGTTTGCTGCAGCTCATTTTTCCGCAAATGGTGGACCTGGCCGGGGCTGAATACAAAGACGGCCTTGGACATAAGGATAATTTCTATCACACTTTACAGGTATTGGATAATCTGTCTGCTAATTCGGATGATCTCTGGCTGCGCTGGGCTGCCATCTTGCATGATATTGCCAAACCGGCCACCAAACGTTTTGAAGAAGGGCATGGCTGGACCTTTCACGGGCATGAAGTGGTGGGCGGCAGAATGGTACCGAAGATCTTTGCCAGGCTTAAACTGCCTTTGAATGAAAAAATGCGGTTTGTAAGAAAGATGGTGGAACTGCATCTTCGTCCTATCAGCTTAACAAAAGAAAATATTACTGATTCAGCGATCCGTCGTTTATTGTTTGATGCCGGCGATGATTTTGATTCACTCATGCTGCTTTGCAATGCAGATATTACATCAAAGAATAAACAAAAAGTAAAACGGTTTTTAGAAAATTTTCAACTGGTGCGCCTTCGTTGCAAAGAAGTGGAAGAAAAAGACCATGTACGTAACTGGCAACCGCCTGTCAGTGGTGAACTGATCATGGAAACATTTGGCCTGCCGCCATCAAGGCAAGTGGGTGTCATCAAAGATGCATTGAAAGATGCCATGCTGGATGGCGTTATCCCCAACACCTATGAAGCCGCACATGCTTTTATGCTGGAGAAGGCAAAAGAACTGGGATTGAAGCCGGTTAAAAAATAGAAACTTTCTCAAGACTTTCATAACCACAGCGAAAACAGAGTGACACGGCTTTGTTCCCGCTGTGAATCGCTGTGCCCGCCGTGGTTAAATAATAAAAAATTAATTTTTGAGATAACTAATAGTATATCAGCTTAAAGTAAAAAAGCATCAAAGAATCGTTGAGGATATGCGAGTCATTGTGGTAAAACAAAATCACTCAGGGGGCCTCTTTTTCACAACGGTCCCCTGCGGGCCATTATTTTATAATACTATTATATTAATTAATATCTCTAATACGGTAATACCCAATAAGCCTTAATTTTGTGGTATGGCGATTTTAAAATTCAGAGTATATTTTGAAGAGGATGAAAGTGTGTACCGTGATGTGGTAATCCGGCACTCACAAACCTTTAAGGAGCTGCATGAAGCAATACTCAAGTCTTACGAGTTCGACAGCAAGCACCAGGCCACTTTCTTCCGCAGCAATGACCATTGGTTGCGTGGCCGGGAGATATCACTGGAGAAATATGATAAGGAATACAAAGCGCCACCGCTTATAATGGAAGAGACCACCATTGGCTCAGAGATCAAAGATCCTAACCAGCGGTTTACTTACCTGTATGATTTTAACCGTAACTGGAACTTCCTGGTAGAACTGATCAGTGTATCAAAAGAGGAGAATCCGAAAATAAGTTATCCTGCTGTGGCAAGAACGGAAGGCATTGCACCCAGCCAGTATGGTACCAAAGGATTACTGGGAGAAAAGTTTGCCGATATTGAAGAAAAATATGACCTTACCCAGGTGGGAGAAGGATTTGCCGAAAAGGACGAGGAAGGAGAAGATGTTGGACTGGGAGAGGAAGGAGTTGCCGGTGAAGAGGAAGAAGTATGATTGGATACTTGCAGACAATGTTTTCAATAATGATAATGACCCTGGCATATTGGCCGGGGTTTTAACTAATATGACGTTGGCAAAAAATAAAACCGTTATCATCATAGCCGGACCGACTGCGGTGGGTAAAACAGCCCTGGCAATTGAACTGGCCCGTCATTTCAATACGGAAATTATTTCAGCCGACAGCCGCCAGTGTTTTAAAGAACTGAATATTGGAGTGGCAAGACCTTCGGAAGATGAACTGCGGCAGGTGAAACATCATTTTATCGCATCGCATAGTATCCATGAAGAAGTGACAGCCGCTACGTTTGAAGAATATGCGTTACAAAAAGTAAACGAATTGTTTCTGCTGCATGATGTGGTGGTTATGGTGGGTGGAACCGGTTTGTACATCAAAGCATTTTGTGAAGGACTGGATAGCATACCCGCTATTGATCCGGCTATACGGCAGCAGGTGATGAAGGGCTATGAAGAAAAAGGATTGCCCTGGCTGCAGGAAAAAATAAGGCAGAGAGATTCCTTATTCTTTGAAAAAGGCGAAATACAAAACCCGCAACGGTTGATGCGGGCCCTGGAAGTGGTCGAGGCCACGGGACAAAGTATATTCTCATTCCGTAACAAAGACAAAGTAAAGAGAGATTTTACCATCATTAAGATTGGACTGGAAATACAAAAAGAAGAACTGCACCGCAACATACATACAAGAGTGGACAAAATGATAGGGGCAGGATTAGTGGAAGAAGTAAGATCCTTATTGCCTTACCGGCACCTGAATGCCCTGCAAACAGTTGGCTATGCAGAGCTGTTTGAATATATTGACGGGACTGTTTCGCTGGAAAAAGCAGCAGAGAAAATTAAAGCAGCTACCCGGCAGTATGCCAAGCGACAACTAACATGGTTTAGAAAAGATGCAGCAATAAAATGGTTTGAACCACAGCAGGTGGGGGAGATATTACAATGGATTGCTGATAAAATTAAGTAAACAATATTCAGTTACTGAATTGAACCGAATTCAAAACTGCTACACTTTTTTTATTTTGATTATTCTTTTATGCTTTGCCGGGGACGCTGGTATTTTTTTTACTCATCAAATTGCCCATCATTATAAACAGGGATGAGATAGCTATAAAAATGGCTGTAATGCCAGCTGCATTGATCAGTACCTGTTGTAAGCCAAGGTTAGTTACATTAATAAAGGGATAAGGATAGAAACCGGAAAATGAGCCGCGGACCAGGATGAGGATGATGTACAGCAGCGGATAAATTAACCAGGGTAGTAATTGCTTTCCTTTCAAACTTTGTTTAGGAACAAAACAGATCCAGTAAATGAAGAAAAGCACTGGAATGACCGAGTGCAGTAATTCATCCACAAGCATCTGTAGCCCCTGCGGGTTCCAGATAAATCGCAGGATGATATTGTAGATGATCCCCACGATCAGGATATAAACAGTAATGGCAGTACTTGTTCTGTAGCTGGCAAAAAATGTACCCGGCTTTGAAAGGGGATTCAATAACAACACCGTGCAGTAAATGGTTACAAGAAGATTGGTGAGGATTGTAAAATAACTGAAGTAACGGGTAATTAATTCAGGCAGCGCAACCACCTTACTGCTGATATTGATATAGAATTGAGAAACGAGGGCAAACCAGCCCGCAATCACTAAAAATCCTAATATATATTTTTGTGATGTTGATTGGTTCGCTTTCGTCATTCGTTGATCATTTGGTTTGCCCGGTAAAAATAATAATAAGTATGCACCGGGCTACTGTTCAGCATGGAATCGGTAATTCGATTTAATACCATACTCGTCTGTCAGGTAAAGAAATTTTAACCCGGAGCTAAGAACATCTATGTTGTATTTTAATACTTTGGTGTCTTCGTTTACTCTTACTTCCATTATTGCTATATCAGCACTCAGTACTATTATTCTATATTCTAATGAAATAAAACAGATATCTATCGGGGATGTTTTTTGTTGTAAAGAACCCCAATCACCTGAATTTTCTGGTTTAATAAATGTTAGTATTTGTTGTTTTTCCCCATTTGAATATACATCTAAAGACCAACTGCCATCTAAAGTATCCTCAATTAAAGCTATTTGTTTTAATTTTTCTGAATTATCATCTGTCATAAAATATATTTTACTTATTTGTTCCGATTAAAACGTTTTTGGTCAAATCGTTTGCAAGTGTCCGAAGCGACTCTTCGATTCCTCTTTGATACTTTTCGCTTTTGCAGGTCTTCCCGAACCACTGAACGGCCTTTGTTGCGTGTTGTGTGCTGCCCGGTGCTGCTGCAAAAACACCAACAAACGAACTAAGGGAACCCGCTATCTAATCCTGGTAATGTGACAGAATATTCATTTGCACTGCCTCGGGGTCATTATCTGGCATCATCTGGCATATCAGGTGAATATGGGTTTCCATAATAACAAAAGCAAAAATCATGACCCTTTTATTATTTACCAAAAAGCGCAGGCTACTTATGATAATGTCCTTGTATTTGTCTGGCTTCAATAGCTTCTTCCACTCCAGGTTGGTGGCAGTGAAAAATTGAGGATACTCAGTTATAAAGGAAGCCATTAGTTTAGAGTTGACTAAGATAGAATTTTCCAAACCGTTGTGCTGTTGGTCTCTTACCCACCCGCATACCCATACACAAGACGCAACAGCGGCGTACTATTTCCTTGGAACACCAACAAAGGTAAAGCCTCCAATAGCAATGATTGAACATAGAAATAAGTAAAGACAATTCATACTTATAAGTTTTTAATTTCTTACCAATTCCAAGAGCCATCTTCATTCCATTTCTTCTTTTTGGGAAATATCCAACTTCTCAAGATGGATTCATTTTTACCCCATACAATTCTCGCTTTCCCTTCATTTTCTTTCCAAGATTCAGGCAAGTCAAATCCTTTATATTTCCCACTTTTTATTTGTGAATATGTAGTTTCAAT
Organism: Chitinophagaceae bacterium; assembly: GCA_016719165.1. Taxonomy (GTDB): domain Bacteria; phylum Bacteroidota; class Bacteroidia; order Chitinophagales; family Chitinophagaceae; genus JJ008. The sequence goes on from JADKAJ010000001.1 coordinate 319,375, forward strand.
CTTATTTTCAAATACTCTTTTTGCGTTTAGGTTTTTATATGATTGTTCCTGAAAAATTTGATTAGCCCATTCAACGTCAGGAATCCATATCTTATATTCTTCTATAACTTGGATTTTTGCGTTGTCCGGTATATATTCTCTATTATGGATAAAACCTCCTGTAATACTTATGAATACTACAATCGCAATTCCAACATAGTTAAGCATTTTGTTCATTATATATTCTCAAATTATAGTTGTTAGTATTTCACACAGCTTAGTATCTATGTGATTTTCTGAGGCATGGTCTAAATTGCCGCTAATATTTAAATATACGCCACTCCCGGAATAGTTTTACATTGATACTCAACGAGAATTTATACCAGTATTTAATGTAGTTGTCTTTTGTACAACTGTATTGCATTCTCAAATCCCAAATACAAAGCATCGCAAATCAATGCATGGCCAATACTTACTTCATCCAGCCAGGGTATCTGTTGTTTAAAGTATTGTAAGTTGTGCCGGTCAAGATCATGGCCGGCATTTAAACCCAGGCCGAGTTCCTTTGCTTTTATTGCAGCTTCCACATACAATTTTACGGCTGCCTGCTTATTACCTGCTGCATATTGTTTTGCATAACCTTCCGTGTACAGTTCAATCCGGTCGGTACCGGTGGCTGCAGCTCCTTCCACGATTTTTATATCCGGGTCTACAAATATGCTGACACGGATACCGGCCTTTTTAAATACGCCAATGATATCCTGCAGGTACTTTTTGTTTTTGATGGTATCCCAGCCATGATCGCTGGTTAGCTGGCCCAGTGCATCGGGTACCAGGGTTACCTGGTCGGGTTTTGTTTCCAGTACCAGGTCCACAAATTTTTGTTCGGTGCAGTTGCCTTCAATATTAAACTCTGTAGTGATAATTTTCTTTACCTGTCTCACATCATCATAACGGATATGCCGTTCATCCGGCCTTGGATGTACTGTAACGCCATCTGCACCGAAACGCTGGGCATCAATGGCTGCTTTCACTACATCAGGATTATTGCCGCCTCTGGAGTTGCGCAGGGTGGCGAATTTGTTGATATTAACAGACAGTTTGGTCATACAACAAATTTACAGGTAAAATAAGAAAAGCCGCCTCCTGCCAGCCGGGAGTAGTATTTCTTAAAATGATTTATTACATTTAAGAAACTAAATTTTTCCCATGAAAAAAATCTGCTTGTGCGGGGCAGGGTTGTTTATGCTATACGCTTTGTCAGCTCAGCCCTTCAACCTGGACACTGCTATCAACCCGGTAGAACTGAAACTGCTTCCGTTCAAACCAACAGCCAAAGAAAGGGAACTTGAAAAAGGCCGGATGAATATTACCCGTGTCACCCAGTCGGATGATACGTTGTATTATTTTGTTCAGGGAGCCAGTATTTATTCCCCGGTATATGTGGGAGTCACATCTCTCGATCCGGCCAATAAGATCGATGTGCGGTTGCATAAAATGAACTGGAAAAATGCTAACCGCAGCGGCAGCACTGATGAGAAAGGTCAATGGAGTGAAAAATTCAAAACGGAGAATGATTTTGGTATCATGGTCATACCACAATCCAAACCAGCGAAATACACCTTACTGGTTTGGGTGGGTGATGAAGCTAAAATTGAATTACCCCCGGTATTGGACAAGGATAAGGATGCCACAAGCGGTGGTGGAAAAGGGGGTGGTATGTCACAGTCTACTATATTGTATATCGTAATAGGGGCGTTGGCAGTTATTGTAGCATTTTTATTCTTTAAACTTAAAAATCGTAAGTCATGAGATATATCAGGCAAATTTTATTACCGGTTCTTTTTCTGTTAGTATCAGCCGGTGCTGTAAAAGCCCAACCGGGTGCTAACGAAATAGACCAGGCTACGGAACAAACCATGCAATTGCTGGAGCAATTATTTGGCGAAATGGAAGGATTTGAAGAAGGAGTTGGCCCTGCTTTTGAAGCTTTCCGCAATGGTATGGGCATCGTCAGGGACGGGTTGGAATTCTATAATTCCATGCAGGCATTGGATGAGAATGAATGTGTGCCTGATTTTACCACCCCTGCTGAGGCGATGATGCCGACGGGCTGTGCGGATAATGAGGAATGTGCAAGCTGCTATGATGAGTCTATCAACCGGCTGAATACGGTCCGGAAAAGCCTGGCCCGGATGCGTTGTATTTATACCAACACCAAAAAGTTCACGGATGCGGCTATCTCTTTCGGGGATAATGTATCCGGCATTCATGGTGTGATGGGTATTGCCTGGCAGAATGAAAGAAGGGGTATTGAAAAATCATTGCAGGATTTTGAAAAAGACCTATGATAAGAAATACGCTGACTTAATGACCTCCATGCAAACGGCTTTGAATGGCATTAATGCCTGCGAAGCAAAATTCGGTATGCGGGATTGGTACCAGCGGTTCGGGTTTCTGTATTTTGAAATGATGAAAGAGAAGTATAAGCGGGATGATTAAGAGGGTGTATGGTAGGTTGAGTTTGTCTGTTTCGGCAAGCTCAACATGACAGCTTAATATAGCAGGCTCAACATGACAAGCTTAACATAGCAAGCTCAATAAAGCAAAAACTGTCAGCCTGAGCTTGCCGAAGGCTGACTAATAAATGATATCAGTTGACTATAACTCTTTCCAGGTATGATCAGCCAATAGCTGAACGGCCGCAACAAATCTTTTGAAGGGTCCCGATTTTCCCCATTCTTTAGGAGATACTAATGACAGGATGAACGTTTCATCCTGTTTTTCGTAGAGGTAATAGGTTTGCCCGATATTGGGTTTGAAAGACATTTTTGCGCTATAGATCGTCAGCGACAGGTCTTTCCTTTTTTGAATCTCATGTGCCTGTAATGCCAGCAGCTCTATTTGTTTGCGGATCTGGTCCAGCTGCATATTGGTCTGCTCTTCCATTGCCGTCAGCGCCTTGTGTTTGATAATGCCTTCTTCGTTCGCTTTTATCACGGCACCTGAAACAGAAGCAGAATAGGGCAGCACACTCAATTGCTTATGGTATATTTCCATATTGGTGTAGGAACTGCCATCTTCTTTAATGCCCTGTTGCGTTATCCGTAAATAACCATTGGGCATTATCTCATGTACCACATGCAGGGCTATCTCTCCTTTTTTATAGAAATGAATTTCAAAGGTGATGCCATCCGGTATTGCTGCCTGAACTTTATCGGCCAGTTCATGATTCTCAAATTCATTCAGGTCGCCATCAGCATTTATTTTATAAGCGGAGGCAAAGGCCTGGTTTTCCAGCGTTACCCAGTTATGATATATGGCCAGTACTTTTTGGTCGGGTACGGCTTCAATCTTATAAATACCACTTTTCGGTCTTTCACCGTATTCGTAGGTCCCTTTTTCAGGGAACAATTGCCAGGAGGCTAAAAAATTATATGCCTGTACCATAAGAGATGTGCATAATTACAAAATTTGAGCTAAAAAGTTTTATTTGACCTGAAATAGTGTACTTATTTTAAAGCAGGGCTGTAGCATTATTCAATTATCTTTATTTTCTTTAAATCTTATTGATGAAGAGCTATTTCGGTTCCTATTTCATATCTCCCGCTGCTGAGCCTGTTGAATCCAGTGTGCTTGTCTTTGATAAAAAGATGAGTATTGGGTTTCGTAACCCTGATGGGTCCAATGGGATTGTTCATTGGCCGCTGAACGATGTGGTAGTCTCCTATGAACTTTCTACACAACGAACAAAGGTCCGTAATACCAGGTTGGGTTCTGAATTGTACATGGAAGGAAAGGAGGCAGCTGCATTTATAAAAGAAATGCAGGATGACCTGCAAAGGCCCTGGCATAAAAAGAATAATTCAAAAGACTGGGGAAGGAATCTATTGCTGTTATCTGGATTTTTGGGTGGCCTGGTATTGCTTTATTTTCTGATCGTACCCTGGCTTGCAGAAAAAATGGCTTCCACTGTTTCGGTGAAAACCGAAAGGCAATTGGGTGATGCAGTTTATGATGCGATGGGGTTATCTGCAGCAGAAGATACAGCAGCCAGTTTTTTGCTGAATGAATTTTTTGCAACGATGGAGGTGCCCAGTGCTTACAGTGTGCGGATAACGGTGGTCAATGATAATGTGGTCAACGCTTTTGCTGTACCGGGAGGGAGGATAGTGGTATACAGTGCTTTATTAAAACAAATTCAATCTTACCCGGAACTGGCTGCCTTGTTAAGTCATGAGTTCACTCATGTGAACAGCAAGCATTCCACTAAATCTATTTTCAGGCGATTAGGATCAAAAGTATTTATCGGGTTGTTATTTGGCAGTTTTGGTTCTGTTACTTCTGTGCTGATCGATCATGCGGATGACCTGAAATCTCTCACTTATTCCAGGAAACTGGAAAAAGAGGCCGATACAGAGGGCTTAGCAATTCTCCTGCAGCGAAAAATTGATCCGAAAGGGTTTGAAGATCTGTTTCATCACTTAAAGGAGGCTGCGCCTTCATCGGCCTTACCTGAGTTCTTAGGCAGTCATCCCGATGTTGAAAAAAGGATCAGTTATATTAAAGAATCGTCAAAAAATGCAACCATAGTTGTGGATCAGCGATTACAATCTATTTTTGAAAAAATAAAACAATAAACAAATGCTTATTACAACAACCAATGTCGTAGACGGACGACCTGTACAGGAATACCTGGGAGTGATCAATGCGCAAAGTATCATCGGTGCAAATATTTTTAAAGACATCTTTGCCGGTCTGCGTGATGTATTCGGGGGTAGAAGTAAAACCTATGAAAAAGTATTGGAGCAGGCAAAGGAAGATGCGTTAAGAGAGTTGGCTGAAAAGGCACAGGCGCTGGGGGCAAATGGTATTCTTGGGGTTGACCTGGATTTTGAAACCATCGGTAGTGGTGGTAGTATGCTGATGGTGATCGCAACCGGAACTGCAGTACGTCTGTAACGATTGCAGGATTAATAGTGTAAAGTATTATTTTATGAAACGACTTTTGTTTTCTGGATTCTTATGTGTATTACTGTCGTTGCAGGTGATGAGCCAGCAAACAACTGTTCCTGCGGCAGCAGCAATAATATTGAAACAGGCTTACCGTGAAGCATCGGAACAAAATAAGAATGTATTAGTGATGTTCCATGCTTCCTGGTGTGGCTGGTGTCACCGGATGGATACCAGTATCAATGATCCGGTCTGTAAAAAATTCTTTACGGATAACTATGTTATCTGCCACCTGGTGGTCGATGAATCGGCTGAAAAAAAGAAATTAGAAAATCCGGGAGCGGTTGAATTACGAACGAAATATCATGGTGACGGACAGGGTATACCATTCTGGCTGATTTTTGATAAGGAAGGCCGGCTACTGGCAGATTCAAAGATCAGAACAGCGGGGCAAGGACCTGAAGAAGGTGAGAATGTGGGTTGCCCGGCCAGCGAAAAAGAAGTGTCTTACTTTATCAGTGTTTTAAAAATGACCTCACCGCTAAATGATCAGCAATTAGAAGTGATACGAAAACGTTTCAGGGAAAACGAAAAATAATTGTGTCAGCGGATGAGCGTAGCGACCCCTTTTTGAAAGTAGGCTTTGCCGGTATAATCTGTTGCCTTTACTGACCATACAAATGTGCCGGTGGCTTGTAACTGACCATTTATTTTTCCATCCCAACCTTGCCCGTTGACCTGGGTGGAAAAAAGCAACTGCCCCCAGCGATTGTACACATTGAAGTAATCAATATTTTTCATTCCTACAGCAATCGGTAGCAATAGATCATTCTTGCCGTCATTATTAGGCGTGAAACCGGTTGGTACAAAAACGGATGGCCCTGTTTTAAATACTTTGATCGTTATGTAAGCAGAATCTTTACATCCTTCTTCGTTGTAGCCGATCAGTTTATACCTGAAACTGGCAGACTCATCATTGAATATCGCAACAGGGTTGGGAATAGTACTGGCAGAAAGATTATCAGGTGGTAACCAGCTATAAGCCACAGCGCCGGAAGCATTTAACTGCAGGGGTTGTCCTGCGATTACTGCTGTGTCTGCTCCGGCATAAACGTTCATTTTTGGCAGCACCGTTACTTTAATTGTATCACTTACAGGTTTAGGGCAGCCTTTTGTATCTGTAACAGTAAGTATATAATCTGTTGTTCGGGGTGGAAAGGCGATTGGATTCAATATACTGGCGTTACTCAGCCGGTTAGCAGGCCTCCATGACCAGGAACTGCCATCTGTGATTCCATTCAATAATAAAGATGCATTGTTACAGATAGAAACATCTTTGCCGGCATCCACAACAGGATAGGGAAAAGGTGTTACGGTAATATTTTCAATGGCGGAGCATCCGCCAATTATAGCAGTGACCTGGTAACTGGTAACTGTGTTGGTAATAACGAATGGATTTTTTACTGCCGGATTGATAATTTGTCCTCCGGGTGTCCATACATATTGCAAAGCATCCGATATGATCTTCAGCTGAATTGTATCACCTTTACAAATAGTAGTATCATTCATTGCCTGGAGGCTCACTGCATTCACCACTCTTATCAGCACCGAGTCTTTGTTCACGCAACCGCTTTCATTCAGTTCAACATAATATTTCGTAGTGACAGTAGGAGAAACGGACGGCGTTGCCGTGTTGGGATTAGTGATATTTACCAGCGGTGACCAGCTGAAGTTCCCGGTTCCGCCTGCCTGCAATAGCAGCATATCATTACGGCAAATAAGTGTATCACGGAAAGCCAGTTGTATTGGTGGTTTATCTATGATCGTTACCGGTTTGGTAATTGTATCCCGGCAACCTCTTGTATCAGTTACGATCAGTCTTGCCTGTTTGATACCCGTCTGCGGATATTGGTAGGAAGGATTTTGCAGGGAAGAAAAATCATTACTGCTGCTTGTTTCTCCAAAATCCCATGTCCATGAATTGGGAGTGCCGTATACAGATGTGGTCTGGTCAGTAAAAAGGGTGGGATTAGTTATACAAATGCCTGACGAAGTAAAACCGGGTGTAAAGCCCGGGAAAACCCTGATGAGGGCAGTTGCAGAATCTGAACAGGTTTGATTACGGTTAATAACAAGTTTGACTGTATATATCCCGATAGCCGGAAAAGTGTAGGTTGCAATCGGGTCTGCTGATGTATAAATAATCGTATTAGTTTGATCTGAGAACTCCCATTCCGTTGAAACGATCAACGGACTGTTGGATTGATTTGCAATGGTTATGGGTTGAGTGTTCTTACATAACAGGTATTCCGGCTGCAATGATGCTGCAGCAATATCGCAATCTGCAATATTGATTTGAATATCTTTTCGTTGCCGGGCAATTACAATTCCATTTCTTATTTCCTCTACGCAAACAGTTACTACGTAGGCGCCAACATCAGGGGCAATACCTGTTATTAATCCAGTTGCCGCATTGATCTGAACAGCACCTCCAAGTGGTTGTGATTCATAAAAGTCAGGGTAATTATAGGGTACCGGGGGAAAGGGTGGTGGTTCTGGTGGTAATGCGGTGCCACCACCCGGTGCTGTACTGTTATAGGCTTCGCAGAAAGAATAGCGAAGAGAATCGCCATCTGTATCCTGTGCAGCAAAACTATAGCTGAAATTATTATTGGCGCAAACTACAACGAGGTCGTTGCCGGTAAAAAAGGCACTGTTATTTTCCGGTGCGGTAATATTAGAAATGTTACCCGGTATATCTGCAGTATAAGTGGCCCCTACATTGTTATACCCGGACGATAGATTATTGATACCACTGATCCGGTAATTGACATGACTTGCCAGTATATATCCCGCGGCAGATGCCGGTAAGGTTATGGCAAAATTGTAATAGGCAACTTCATAGCAGACATTCGGTGGATTCGTGATACAGGGATCGGGATTAGTAATACTTATTGTTTCCTGGTTACCTATTGTAACAGAGATATCTGTTACCCGGGAATTATTGGTTTTATTAAAAATAGAAATAATAGCAGGATTAGGAAACTGGCGGCCACTTCCGCAACGCTGAAATAATTTTAGGGTTACATTATAGCTGTATTGTCCGTTAATCATTCCTGTAAACGTATAGAACATTTCGCCACCAGTTATATGACTGCTCCTGGCTGAAAAAGAAAAGCCAGCAAAAAACATTGATATGATAAAAAACCTTTTCATGATGAGCCGAAGAAAGGAATAAAATGGACTTTGGTTTTGCCGGAATTGGACCCTTCTTAAAGTTAAGTATATAATCGATAGGCATAATCACCCGGTTGCCATCTTTGGGGCAGGGGATACTACTCCTTATTTTAACAAACTGCTTTCAGGCTGAAAATCAATTAATACTTATTTTTAATGGGTAATACTATTCCCATGAAGTTATTATTAACAATTGTCTTATTGCTGCCTTTGTTTAGCTATGCACAAAATTGTAAACTGAACAAGGAGACAGACCCTTACACAAAAGAGACAAAACTATCCACCGGGTTTATCATTTTTAGCGGTGGGTCGGTAACCATTGATGCAGACAGCAAAGAGGTGGATATGCTTTTTTCCATTGAAGGGGCAAACAGGTGTTTTGATAATAATTCCACTGCTGTGGTTTTCTTTGAAGGCAGTAAAGCGAAAATGAATTTACGCAATGCCGGTACAATGAATTGTGAAGGGCTTTTTCATTTCATTTATAAAAATTCTGTAAACACTACTTCTCAGCTACAAAAACTGACAACACAGAAAATAAGCCAGATCGTTTTTACCGGTAATGATAAAAAGGAGATTAAGATTATACTTTCTGCGCAAAACCAGGAGGCATTAGTTGCGTTGGGCACCTGCCTGGTAAATGAGGCAAAAGGTCTTATAAAGTAGAATTATCCGGCCGCACAGCAAAAACACTTAGTCCGATTACAGAAAACTTTTAAAGTCTGAAAAATCTTAAAGGGTATTGGTCTTGCTATTGGCACCTGTCCTAAATTTAGTATGGTTTAAAAGTATTACCGTTTTTTGAGAACGGGTATATCTCTATTGAAAACACCGATCAAATTGCAACCCTATGGAAAAGTATCAGCCAGGTACTCCGCTTGTTTTACATACCGGAATTTCATTACAGCAACTGGTTTGTAACCTTATTGACAGATCCCGGCCTGTTGCCCTTCATAACAGAACTCATGTTGTGAACCAGGTGGGCAGGGAACTTGTCCTTGGATTTGACAATGAAAATGTTGTTTCTGTTATAAGGGATCTGTTATCTGCCATTATTGAGAATTCCTGCGACGGGGAAATATATATCTGGGCAGAAAAATACAGTGATGTCATTATGCTGCTGATTGAAGAAAGAAATAATAATAAAGGCTTTGCTTTGTCATTCAGTATAGGCTCAATAGAACCGTATGCAGCAAGGATTGGTGGACATATCTCTATTGAAGGAATCAGGCAACGGAAGACGCTTATATCATTTAGTTTTCCTGCCCGGTTTGCAGCATAAAATTTTAAGTACCTGTAGTGTTCTGCTTCAGTGGGTACTTCCTTGTTAATTTTATGCTGATCTGCCCTCAGCGGTGGAAGCCATCGTTATGTTTTTCATACCGTTTTTTTACAGCCTAAACATTATTTACCTGAAAGAGACTGTTGCAGGAACTCTTTTTTTCTCCGGGCCACTTCCACCCGGGAACCATCACTCATCATTAGAATTCCCTGCCGGTCGTAGGCATCTATATGTGCCGGGTTGACGAGATGAGATTTATGTACCCGCAGAAATTTATGTCCCTGTAAAATTTCATCATACTCCTTCAGTGTTTTTGCAGATACAAACACTTTGTTACCGGTTAGAAAGATATGGGTATAATTGCTTTCTGCCTGCAGCCGGATGATCTCATCCAGTTGTACATACTTCACTTCTGTGGTATCTGCAAGTGCCAGCTTGAATTTATTTTTGTTGCCATGTGATATATTCTGAATAAAATTTCGGAACAAGAGTTGTCCGGCAGGAGCATAGATCCGCTTGGCTTTATATCGTTCAACTGCTTTTTTTAATTCAGACTCATCAACCGGCTTTAACAGGTAATCCAATGCACTGAATCGAATGGCCTGTATGGCAAATTCATTATAGGCGGTAGTGAAGATTACTTCAAAATTCCAGTTGTCGATGGTCGTAAGCAGGTCAAATCCGCTTTGATGCGGCATCTGTATATCTAAAAACAGCACATCCGGTTTGAATGACTGTATAGATGGGATCGCTTCCTGAACGCTGCGGGCTGTTTTTATAGCTGTAATGTCCGGGCAGTACTGCCCGATCAGCCATTGCAGCAGGTCAATCGAAGATTGCTCATCATCTACTATCATTGCTTTTATCATGACTCTTCAGGATTGTAATAGGGTATGGTAATGATCACCTTCGTGCCGGTTGCTTCATTGTTTATATACATATCTTTTATTTCGAGGCTAGCAGGTTTCCCGGTTTTTTGCTGCAGTAATTCCAGTCTTTCTTTTATGATGCTAATTCCTTTGCTTTCATGCACCATTGCGGTGATCTTGGCTTTCTGTATGGTTTCAGCTTTTTGACGGCCAATGCCATTATCTTCGATTATACAGGTCAGGTATTCCTCGGAATTATTGGAGAAGCGGATGGACAATTTCTTGTCTCCTTCCTTATGAAGCAGGCCATGCCAGATTGCATTTTCTGCAAAAGGCTGTACCATGAGTGATGGAACCAGCACTTCATCGTTGCTCAGGCTTTCATCAGCTTTTATTTCATAACTAAATGACTGGTCGAAACGGAGCGATTCCAGCTCAATATACATCTGGAGTATCTTCAGTTCAGCATCTAAAGGAATGAAGTTTTTATCAGCATAGTTTAGCAGGGAACGTAGGAAATTGGAGAAAACGGTCAGGTATTTATAAGCTTTGGTAGCCTGTTGCGAGACGATCAGGTGCTGAATGGAGCTTAACGAATTAAAAAGAAAATGAGGGTTCATCTGCAGGCGGAGATTGAGAAACTTTGATTCGGCCATCTTCACATTCAGCTCCATCAGTTCCAGTTTACTTTTTTTCATTGCATCCATTGCCATTGCCCTTGAAATTTTGGTTGAACACAGCGTTGCGATCGTTTGCAATGCCTGTAAATGTTGTTTTGTAAAGAAGCGTTTTTTGCTATGCTCTGAATCAATGATTCCGATTACTTTTTCTTCATGGATGATAGGTACTGTGATCTCCGAAAAGCGGCTGTCATCATCTACGATGTAACGGCTGTCTTTTGAGGTATCATTTACGATGAGCGCCTTACCTGTTTTTGCTACATGACCCACAATGCCTTTACCAAAAGGTATTTCAATCGGGTTGGCAATTTCAAATGGTTTAGGACTTTTTGGTCCGTAGGCTGCTTTCTGAACCATTATTTTCTTTTCCTCATCTGCCAGGTAGATCACACAATCTTCAAATCCCAGTCGTGAAATGCAGTTTCGGGAAATATCCCAAAGTATATCCTCCACAGAAGAATGTTCGTAAGAAGAATTGGCAAAGTATTCTATAGTCTTGTTGATCTCCCTGGTATTTTTCTTTTTTTTATAATAGCGGTAGATGACAAGCAGTACTGCTGCTGTGAGAAAAACGTAAAGCAGCCTGAACCATATTTGCTGCCACCAGGGTTTTGCAATAATGATCTCTACTGGATAACGGGCCTCATACCAGTTGCTGCCATCACGGGAGGCCTTTAAAATAAAAGTATAGTGGCCAGGGGGAAGCTGGCTGTATACGGCTTGTCCAATCGAAACTGGTTTTTTCCAGCCATTATCAAAACCAAGCAGCTGGTACAGGAACTGGTTTTTCTTATCGCCGGTCAGTTCACCGGAAGAGAAATTAAAAACGAAAGTTGTTGTATTGTAAGGAAATTTTATGGCGTCTTCTCCAGTGAAATGGAAAATATTATCACCAGCCAGTAATGTATTAACAGCTGGTCGTAACGGTACAGTTGTATAGTTCAATTGATCGGGAAAAAAATAGGTGAGACCCTTATCCGATCCCCAAAACATTTCGCCGGTTTTGCTTTTGTGAGAAGACCGCATTCTGAAACCGGCATGACTGAAGCCTAATCCTTCTTCAAAAACAGCAAACGTTTTATTGACAGGATCATAACGGATTATGCAATTCAGGTTACCGATCCATAGAAAGCCTTTTTCATCCCTTAATATCCCTTCGCACCGGTCATTTCGCAATCCGTTGGAGCGGTTGAAACTGGTTATTTTCCCTTCTTTTGACAGAATAGATAATCCGCCAGCGGTCGCAAAATAAATATTCCCTGAATGATCGTTATTGGTTGCATATACAGTATTATGGGCAAGCCCGTTCTGGGTACTGTAATGTAAGAGGCTGTTTTTGTCTTGGTCATAACACCATACACCACGGGTCGTACCGATCCACATCCTGCCTTCATTATCTTTCCATAATGATGCACAGGGTATTTTGCTTATTTCATTAAGTAACGGATGATCATTGAATGTATTTATTTCAAATGTATTTTTTTTTACCACACAAGTGCCACGCAGCGTACCCACCCAGTGATCGCCGTTTTTATCGGCACATATTGCATTGATCCAGCGGGAAGGGAAATTTGTTTTTTTACCCGGTATTGAATCGGTTATTTGTATGACCGTTTTCAGTTGTTTATTAAGCACCAGTATTCCATACCTGGAAGTGCCTACCAATAAGTAGCCCTTCTCATCAATATGTACTTCCCTGATGGTTTCGTTGCCACTAATGTCCATTCCGTTGGGTAAAAGGCAGGGAACAAATGTGCTTTTATCAGAGGTCCGGTTCCATTTTATCAATCTGTCCTGAGCTCCCATCCATACATTTGATTCATTATCGGTCACAACAGATTGAATATAGCCGTCGAAGATTTGTTTATTGTCGTCGATAAAATAGGGTTTGCTGCTTGCCTGCTGCTGCTTCAAATTATAAAAATGCAGTCCGGATGTTTGTGTACTGACAAAAAGGTAACCGCTGCTGTCATACCGTATATTGAATGTATTATTGCCACCTATACTGCGTTGGTCTACCGGGTCATGAACCCAGTGCTCGGTAGTTTCTCTTTGCAGGTCAAGAATATAGAGTCCGGCAAAGTAGGTAGTGAATGCGAAACGCTTTTCATCAATGCGGGTCATATTACGGAGGGTGCCGGTAATGGGAAGATGATACTGGTCCCTTATATCCCTGTATTCTTTTATTACTTTTTGCTGGCTGATGCTGATGCGGTAGAATACATCACCTTTTGAAGTAAAGGCAATAAGTTCGTCGTCATTAATATAATGAGCCCCACCAAGTCCCGGAAAGGGAATTTGCAACAATACTTTCATGGTTGCATAATCCATCAGGAGCAACTGATTATTACGATAGTAAATGACCCTGTCATTATCAAGGTAATAGGTAAAGCCAACGGTGCCGTTGAGCAAACTATCAAAAGGTGTTTCCTTTTTTTCAAACAACAAAGGGTTATTCTTTTGCTGAAAATAGTGTTGCTTTCCTTTCAGTACCACTATACCGTTGGTTTTGGTATGGAAGATTCCACTGATATTGACCGGGTCGGCCGTGTCGCCCACCAGTATACGGTGAAATTTTCTTTCTTCATCCAGCATCGTTATGTAATCGCTGTTGGTACGTACCCACACCCTGTTCTCCGTATCCACCAGTATTCGTTCAATATTATTATCCGGTAGTTCGGGATGTTTATATTTATGATAAGTAGTAATGCGATTGCCGTCAAAACTGTTGAGCCCTTCTGTAGTGGCGATCCAAAGGATGCCATTGCGGTCTCTTACTGCAATGGTCACATTGTTATCACTCAATCCTTCTGCCGTGCTTAAATGATAAAATGCAGGCGGCTGGGCCTGCATCAATGGTGTGATGAAACAATAAAAGCTCAATATGACGAGTGTTCTTTTCAAAGCATTTTAGCAAGCTATAAATTAATCATTTTTCTTTTGTGACTGAACCAGTTTTTTAAGTTCGTCAATTTGTTCCTGCTGCTGAAGGATGTAAAGGGTAAGTTCTTCCACTTTTTCCATCAGGCGTTTGCTCATATCACCTAATTGAATGCCCTCTTTTTCTATCTGTGCTGCGGAAGGAATATTGGGCAGGTGTTTGTTTTTTTCAATAAACTTTTTTACTTCTGCAAGGGGTCTTAGTTTGTAATCATTTGCAAACACATAATCTGGCCAACTGTTTACCGCTAATGCTACAAAATCTGGAGCCAGTATCCTGCTCTGGCTGCTAAAAGGATATCCGGCCGGATTAAGACCGCCGCCATAATGAAAATAATTATCCTCAGTCATATGTACACCCCAGCCAGTTCCACCACTGGCATTGATGATGATCTTACCACTGCCAAGTGTAGATTTCTCAATTACTAAATCTTTGGAAGTATTATCAACACTTATAGAACCGTATAATGATTCTCCTATGCTCAAACCCAGTGAAGGTGTTGTCGCATTAAGAGATAATGTCTGGAAAGGGAACATAGTTCCAATTCCCACCTTCCCGTCGTAATTTATTACCATCCTATCTGTTCCGTTGTTTCTGAAGATAGTCCTTCCATAATCATTATTTATATTGGTACCCAGTTTAATATCAGCACCAACTAATTGCAAAAAGCCTTTGTCCACATCATCACTCCTGAGTTGCAATATGGGATCGGTGCTGTTTATGGTTAGTATGGATGAAGGATTTGTTGTGCCAATACCTACCTGGCCGTTTTCATCTATGGTCATCCTGTCAAGCAATTTTGTTTGCATTATCAAACTGCCTGTTGTATTGGTGGAATTGGTTCCAAGTTTCAGGTTATTGCCAACAGCCTGGAGAAAACCTTTGTTGGATGCCCCGTTTTGGATCTGGATATAAGGATTTGTGCCATTGATAGTGAGTTCTGAAACCGGCGTAGCCGTTCCAATACCCATAAGACCATCTTCATCAATCCATATCTTGTCGACATTTTTTGGCGAGAACACTATTTTACCAGAGTTAAAAGGGTAAGTACCCAATTTAAAATTATCACCGGCAAGACGGATAAAACCTTTTTGCACCTCTTCATGCAAAAATCCGAAAATAGGAGAGGTGCCGTTTAATTTAAAGGATGCATCAAAATTTGAATTGGTGCCAATAGAAACCCTTCCGAGATGATCGATGTTAAAGTGATTATTGTCCTTTGTTCCTAATACCAGTTTGCCTGTTGGATTGTCACTTGCGGTTCCAATATTAAGGTTAAATCCAAGGGCTTTGATAAAGCTATGTGCAAGTCCATTGTTCATAAGCCCGATATCCGGATCGGTGCCATTAATTGTAAGTTTTGATGCGGGCATATCTGTACCAATTCCTACATTTTGTGCTTGAGCTATGTTGGTGATGAAAGCCGCCAGTAATACAATTTTTTCATGGTTTAAAATTTGTACCATGAAAGTAGAATGGTATTGAAGTTGAAACAAAACCAGGTTAGTTTACGGTAATCCGTTCCTATTCTCCGGTTTTGACAAAAATAAAAACCCGCTGGTTGGCGGGTTTTTTATATAAAGTCTGATCTTATTAATACCTGTAATGTTCAGCTTTAAAAGGTCCTTCTTTGCTGATGCCTAAGTATTCTGCCTGTTCGGTGGTCAGTTCATCCAGCACAACACCTATTTTGGCGAGGTGCAATCGGGCCACTTTCTCATCCAGGTGTTTAGGTAACACATATACTTTGTTCTCATAGTTCTTATGGTTTAACCACAATTCTATTTGCGCCAAAGTCTGGTTGCTGAATGAATTACTCATTACAAATGACGGATGACCAGTAGCACATCCCAAATTCACCAGGCGTCCTTCAGCCAGGATGATCACATCATGGCCATCTACATTATAAATATCTACCTGTGGTTTGATCGTATCTTTTGTATGACCATAGTTGGTGTTCAGCCAGGCGATATCAATTTCAATATCAAAATGGCCAATATTACAAACAATGGCTTTATCTTTCATCAGTTTGAAATGTTCTCCGCGGATCAGGTCACGGCAACCGGAAGCGGTAACAACGATATCAGCTTCTTTTACAGCATCAATCATTTTCTTTACTTCAAAACCATCCATAGCTGCCTGTAATGCACAGATAGGGTCAATTTCTGTAACGATCACACGGCAACCTGCACCTGCTAAAGAGGCTGCAGAACCTTTACCCACATCCCCATATCCACCAACAACAGCAACTTTACCAGCCAGCATTACGTCAGTGGCACGACGGATCGAATCAACCAGTGATTCTTTACAGCCGTACTTGTTATCGAATTTAGATTTTGTTACGGAATCATTTACATTGATAGCCGGCATTGGTAAGGTGCCTTTTGCCACTCTTTCATATAAACGGTGTACACCTGTTGTAGTTTCTTCAGAGATACCTTTTACATGCTGCACCAGTTCCGGGTAAGTATCCAGTACCATATTGGTAAGGTCACCTCCATCATCCAAAATCATGTTCAGGGGTTTGTCTTTACCACCAAAGAACAAAGTTTGTTCTATACACCAGTCAGCTTCCTCCTGGGTTTGGCCTTTCCAGGCAAATACGCCGATACCGGCAGCAGCGATTGCAGCCGCGGCATGATCCTGTGTGGAGAAGATATTACAGGAACTCCATTTTACTTCTGCTCCCAGAGCAACTAATGTTTCTATTAAAACGGCAGTCTGTATAGTCATATGAAGACAACCGGCCACTCTTGCACCTTTCAGGGGTTGGGAAGGACCGTATTCAGCACGAATAGACATTAAACCGGGCATTTCTGCTTCAGCTAAACGGATTTCTTTACGTCCCCATTCTGCAAGGGAAATATCAGCCACTTTGTAAGGAAGGCTAAAGTCAATGGATTTGGTTACTGTAGACATTTTTTTTGCTTTTATTTTATGGCGGCAAAGGTAGTATTAATGTGTCTAAAAATGGCTATACCAGCCTGATTCCTTCGATATATTTTACACAACTTGTTCTTTAACTTCATAGTTAGCCTAACAGGGTCATGTTGAATGTTTAAGGTCTTTATAATCATGTGAATTGAACAAATAGAGATAACTTCGAATCGTAAAATCCCGTTTTCATGATAGCATATGATACAGTATCAGAAGCCGTGAATGGCCTTAAGCAAAGAGGCTTTGTGGTTGATTTCAACCTGGAAGAGAATTGCCTTGTTTGTCATGGCGATAAATTTGATATCAATGACTTTGAGATAGTTGAGGTTTTTCGTTTTGAGGGGAATACTGATCCGTCGGATGAGGCAATTGTGTATGCCATCGAGTCTGTGAAGGGAACAAAAGGAATATTGGTTAGTGGTTATGGTATTTCTGCCGAAGGAATGAGTGCTGAAATGGCCAAAAAATTGAGCCTGCACAGGGATTAATTGATCTTTTTCTCCATCACATAGTCATTCATAAAATAGCCATTGCCGATATCAAAATCCGCTTCTTCGATAATAGTAAATCCCAGTAATTCATAAAAGTCTTTTGCTTTATTATGCCTGTTTACCTGTAATTGAAGGGTACTGGCTCCCTGCTTCCTGATTTCTTCAATGATGTGATTAATCATGAATCTGCCTGTTCCTTTTCCTTGCCAGGTGCCCAATACATATATTTTATGCAGCTTGAAATCGGCAGGTTTTATTTCCTGGTATGCTGCAAATCCAACCGGTACTTTATCATCATATGCAATCAAAAATCGGGCGCCATCTCTCATTTGCTGCTGCAGCGATGTATCACTGTACATCATCTCAAGCATATACTCAATCTGCTCGTTGGAAAGAATAGGAGCATAGGTTTGCGGCCATACTTGGTAAGTGAGCTCCTGTATTAATGGGATATCCTTTATTGAAGCATTACGGATCTTAAGCATTGGTAATTTTGTTTTCCGGGTTAAACATTTGCCGGGAAAGTTGCTGGTGCTGCCTGATCAGTTTACGGCTAAGTACAAGTGAAACGATGAAAGAAGCAATAGCACCACCTGCCAATAGTACTTCGCTGAGATCTTTGCCCGCAAAAGAATATTTATTGATAAAAAGAAAGAAATCAAAAGTGCCATGAAAGAATATAGCGCCGAGAATACCGGCAGTCATCAGCAAAAAACGCCTGCCCGGGTTAAATTTTGCTTTACCAATGAAATAACCCATTATTACAGCGAAAGTTCCATGTGCCGGCACACTTAGAAACATACGGCTGATACCGACTTCCATGCCTCTTCCCATTTCAGCAAATTTTAAAACATACATCAGGTTTTCTAATGTGGCAAACCCCATGCCTACCATTAAACTATAAACGATCCCGTCTAAAGGTTCGTCAAAACTTTTGCGGGAATAAGAATAGAGACGAAGCCCGAGGAATTTCGAAAACTCCTCACTAAATGCTACAACTGCATACGAAAAAATAGCTACTCCTGTAATGGTACCATCAATTGTATATTCAAAAGCCTGTTCAAAAATAATAGCCGGAAGAATGGCCATACAACCCAGCAGAAAGCTGATAAGGAGATTAAACCTGGGCTCCCTGTTATATACATCTTTGTAAAAGATAAATAGACAGATAGCTATTCCGGGAGCAAGTGCTATGGCTATGTATTGCATATATTTTACTTGGTGTTGGAAAGGTAAAAAAGAAAAAGGGTTTTGCAGAAAGCAAAACCCTTTGAAATTTTTTCTTTGAAGAAGACTAATTTTTTTCTTTTTTATCGAATAGCCTTTTCAAAAGTCCTTTCTTTTTTTTGGGATCATCTGCTGCAGCCCCAATTGGCTTAGTTTCATTATCATCTTTTCTTACAGCGGCTTTGCTCACAGTATCCTTTTTGGCAGGAGTTTTATTATCGTCTTCTTTTACCGGCGTTGATTCTGGCCCGATATAGTCATTATTATTTATTTGGTAATCCTCTTCGGTACCAACACCCTGGTCCAGGCCTTCTGCACCGGGGGTAGGATCTGAATCACTGATAATAATATCAGCACTATTGATCTCATTTTCCAGTTCAGCTGGCTTTATAAATTTTGCATCTTTCTCAATTCCTGATTTTTTATCGGCAAGTACTTTTTTAAAGAAAATCTCAGTGATTGGCCGGGCTATCCTTGAACCGTCACCCTGGTTGCGCATAAATGTATATTCAAAACCCACCCATGAGCCGGCGAGAAGTTGCGGAGTGTAGCCAATGAACCAGGCATCGGCATTATCGTCTGTAGTTCCGGTTTTTCCACCCATTTCTGCAGCACCCACATTTGCTCTCATAAACTTTGCAGTGCCTTTGTCAACAGTACCCTGCATCATACGGGCCATGGTATAAGCTGTAACTTCACTTACCGCTTCCTTCCTGTTTACACTATAATCAAAACGTTTAATAACATTACCGTTTCTATCTTCAATGCGGCTGATTGCATATGGTTTGGTGGAGAATCCACGACCTGCAAAAATGGTATAGGCCCAAAGCATTTCATACATTGACAAATCACAGGTGCCTAAAGCAATAGAAGGGTAGGGTTGTACAGGGGTCGGTATATTAAGACGGGATAGAAACTCTGAAAATTGTTTTGGACCAACCTGTTTCATAATGTAAGCTGTGGCACAGTTTTTTGAGAAAGCTAATGCATCAGCCATCGAAATGCTTCCACCTCCGCATTGTTTTCCTGCAGGCACCCAACCACTGCCGGGAAAGAACTGGGCTACATTTTCGCATTCTGTTTGCGGAGTAAAACCCCTTTCTTCCATGGCTTGTGTATAAAGCAATGGCTTAATAGTAGAACCCACCTGTCTTTTTGTTTTCAGGTTGACGTGATCGTTCTTATAGGTCTTAAAACTGATCCCACCAACCCAGGCTCTTACTTCACCGGTGACGGGATCCATCGCCATGAAACCTGCCTGCTCCATTTGCAAATGATACTTGATTGAGTCGAGAGGTGTCATGGAGGTATCCTTTTCCCGCTTATTATTCCAGGCAAAAACCTTCATCGGCACTTTTACATTAAATGATGCCCTGATTTCCTTATCACTTAAACCATCTTCTTCGAGGTTTTTCCAGCGGTCAGATTCTTTGATGGCTTTTTCCAATAATTTTTCATGTCCTTTCCATACTGTACCATTTTTCATATCCGACCTTGCATTGATACCTTTTTGCAGCATTGTCATTTGCTGGGCCAATGCTTCTTCTGCATATTGCTGCATTTGTATATTAATAGTCGTATAGATTTTTAAGCCATCATTATAAATAGTGTAGGTGCCTCCATCAGGTTTCTCAACATCTTTGAGTGCTTCTTTTATTTCATCTTTTAAGATTTCCCTGAAGTAGGGGGCATAGCCGGTATTCTCATCCAGTTTTTTGTAATTCAGTTTAATAGGTAAAGCTTTTAGCCGTACGGCGTCAGCAGATGTTATTTTTCCATTTACTTCCATTTGTCCTATTACTGTATTTCTGCGATCAAGGGCTGCTTTCGGATTTCTTACCGGGTTATAGATACTGTTCCCTTTCAGCATACCAATTAGCAACGCTGCTTCTTCCACATTCAACCTGTCCGGCTCTTTTTGAAAAAATGTCCTTGATGCATTGCGAATGCCATAGATATTATTGCCGAATGGAACTGCATTAAGATAGAGGGTAATGATCTCTTCCTTGGTAAAATTCTTCTCCAATTTTACGGCGATGATCCATTCTTTTAGTTTCTGTACAACACGGATAGCCCTGTTTGATGCCCTCTCATTGAAAAGGTTCAATGCCAGCTGCTGTGTTATGGTACTGCCTCCGCCTTCTGTCCCCAACGTAAAAACTGCCCGCATCGTGGATTTAAAATCAATCCCGCTATGGCTGTAGAATCTTTCATCTTCCGTTGCAACCAGGGCGTCTACTACATGGCGGGAGATATCACGATATTTAACATTGCTCCGGTTTCCCCGTTCGGTATAATATTTTCCCATGAGGGTACCATCTTGTGCATATACTTCAGAGGCCTGGAGTATAGAGGGGTTTTGCAGGTCATAAATTGATGGCATTTTACCGAATACTCCAAAATTGGCCAGCATTATCAAAAGGATAAATGCCGCAAATCCACCAATAAAAAGGCGCCAGAATATTCGGACCGCTTTTTTCATATGTTATTGAATAATGGTTGTGGTTAAAAACGAAGTTTCAATTTATGAAATGGAATACCGAAAATAAGAAAAACCTTACCGGCCATGCTATAGGACCATTTAAATTTTTGCGAAAGTCTGTTAATTCGATTTATTTTTTTAACAGAATAGAAAGATAACTTAGAATTTACCCGGTAAATGCTGCTCCAGGAAAATTTTATAGGCTTCTACATCCTTGCTGGTTTTCAATAATTGAAGGTTGCTTTCAGTGATAATGGTGAATGTATATTTCCCGCCTTTTAACCAGGGAATTATCTCTGTGGCTGTTTTAGGGCGGGTTTTCTCAACATAATTAACTGCATCCTGTGCATCGTTGAAGGAAGACATCAGCATCAACCGGTTATCATCATCCAGTTGGAATAATTCAACCGTATACGTTTTGTTATAATATGTTTCCCGGTTGTACCGGAAGAAGGCATTCTTTGCTTCGTTGGAGAAAACAGGGTCCACTTTATCAAGCACTAATACCACATAATATTTATCTGTTGCTTTAAAGGCATAGGGTGGTATTACTTTAAGTGCCGGTTTATTATTGATGCTATCCGCCACGGGTTTGACAGGAACTACAACCGTTGGTGGTTTCGTGGTGATACTGTCCGGCTTTGGAGCAGGTTTGGCCGGAATAACAGTAGTTACTGGCCTGGTAGAATTTGAATCATCATTACGGGTGACTACCAGGTTTCTCAGTTCTTCTTCAATTTGGGTCCTTCTGCTTAATACATCTAATAATCCCGTTGCTTTGTTCGCAAGTGGAGTGTTGGCAAATTGGGAGATGATGGAGTTCAATACATTTTTCGCAGCGCTGTCCTCTCTTTGTTTAATATAGTAAACAGCCTCTATATAAAGCAGCTGTGGTGTCCAGAAATTCTTACCATAAACGCTATCTGCAATTTTCTTTTGTGAAATAGCCTCGTTGAAATTGCCTTCAATAAACAGGTCATAAATTTTTTCGTAGGTCTTTGTCGCTTCCGTATTTGCTGATGCATCACGGGGATTTTTTCCAGTCGTTACAATAGTTGTAAGATCGCTGTCTATATATTTTTCTTTCATCAGTTTACTGATGGCAGCAGCTTTTTCAGTTTCCCCGTTTTTATTGTAGCAATAATATAAGTTGAATAATACCTCTTCCATCGGCATAAATTCCGGGAAACGGTTCCTTAATTGTTCCAATGTTGTAGTGCCTGCCTGGCAATCTTCAATTCCCTGGATATAGGCTTTTCCCAGTGCAAGCATAGCTTTCTGTATAGAATCGTTTGATTGTTGCAGTTGTTCGGGAGTGACCGGAAGTTTAGCATACAGATCTTCATAGCTGGTACCTGAGGAGGCATCACCTGATGATTTACTATTGTCACCTTGTTGCTGACTGGTTTGCTGGGCCAGTTTACTGTTCAGTAATGCAGCGCTTCTTCTCCAGTTGTCACTATTCGGGCGGCTGCCCCATTTGGCTTTAAACTCAGCCTGGCCTCTGCTACGGGAAGTAGCATTATAAAAATACCATTCACCTTTTGAATCTCCGGTTGGAAAAAGCGTTGTTGGTGGCTGGTTGTTGAGGGGTGGCAATCCGCTTGTCAGAGGTTGTTCATCTTTCAAGCCTTGTTGTTTACGGATTTGCCTTACCATTTTCTTTACAAAATCACGGCGTTCATCTTCTGGCAGAGCGGCTATCCGTTGCAGGCTGTCTTGTCTTTCTATTGTTTCAAGATTGGTAACAATCACTTCGAGTGATTTTTTTCTGCTACTGATCTCTTCCGGGTTTTCTATTGAAGGGTCATCAATTTGCAGGCTATCATAATAATTATAAGAAGACCTGTATTCTTTGCGGTTAAAAGAGAGCTCAGCCAATTGCAAGAAAGCTTTATTGCGTTGCCCGGGATTATTGCTGGCTGTTTGGGTACTTTTCAGCAATAAGGCCATAGCGCTTTCTACATTATTTCCTTCCAGTTGCATCTGGGCCGCCATGTAATAGATGATGTCACGATAATCCGTGTATTTATCCCGCCTGGCCATCTTCAGCAACTCGGCCACATTTTTTTCAATACTCTTTTCACCACCATCTTTGTTCGATCTGATGGTAGAAAGCCTTGCATATATTTCAAGGATTGGGTCTGTGGTCCGGCTGATTGCCCTGCCGTAATTCTTTTCTGCATCTTTATAATTGCCGGCTAATTCGAAGAGTTGCCCGGCAAGGTATTCCCATCTTGCTCTTTCCTGTTGGTTGGTAGCATTACTCAATGCCTGTTCTAAATGAGTAGCAGCGCTATCCCACATGTTTTGTTTATAAAACCAATAAGCCTGTACTTCATGCAGGTCATTGACTAATCGTTTTGGAAAAACAGGATCGTTCCTCAGCGTGACAATTAAACTGGCCGCTTCCGGAAACTGGTCCTGTGCCAGGAAGTTTCTGATCTGCCAGATAAATGCATCATTGCGGCTGGGCGGCTGGGATAATAATCTTCTTGGGATACTGTTTTTTTCCTTGGTAGCGATACTTAATGCTGAATTCCCATCTCTTGAACTTCCAATGGTTTTGTAATATCCATCTTTCTCTTTGGGTGCAAAAGCATAGTTCATGAACTGAAACATCTGGTAAGCGGAATCAAATTCCTTTTGCAGGTAATAAGCCGCTCCCCAAAGCAGGTAAAGGTTATCAACCCAGTCATTCCGAAGGTCATGCAAAGCAATACCTGAGGAGGCTTTGTAAGTTATAGAATCCAGTTGAATGGAATCCCGGATTGTTACATCCAGCGAATAGTTATAAAAAGGGAGCAATTTTGAATAATCGTCAACAAATGCAGTTTTAGCCCTTTCCAGTACTTCGTTCAGCTTATTATTGGCATTGAAGGTATAGTTGTAGTGGGTAACGGTATTTTGAATAAAACGGCGGGGTACAGTAAATTTTTTCTGATCCGATTTTTCGGAACGTAACACTCTTTCTTCGTATTCCTTGGGTTTTTTTATATTCAGATCAAATCCCAACTGGCTGAAAGCGGGGAAACTGGCCTGAAA
Source organism: Chitinophagaceae bacterium (assembly GCA_016719165.1). GTDB lineage: Bacteria > Bacteroidota > Bacteroidia > Chitinophagales > Chitinophagaceae > JJ008. Next base: position 343,498 of record JADKAJ010000001.1, read on the forward strand.
AAGGATAAGGAAGAAAACCGCAGTAATGGTATATCGGGTGGGTCGCATTTTCCGTCGCAATCTAAAGTCTTATTAACTGAATTTCAAATAATTTAGTATAAAACTAAGGCAATTTTTTTGACCTGTTTTACCAGCAGTTTAGGTGTAAAACCCGGCCGCATTTCTTATCTTTAGAGACCAAAAATCCTTTTATGGCCAAATTAGAAGCCGGTTCAACCCTGCAACGGCTGAGAAACCGCTACCGCCTGGTGGTAATGAACGATGATACGTATGAAGAGGTGGTGACATTTAAACTCTCCAGGCTTAGTGTATATGTCATGTTGAGCACAATATTTGTAGTATTGGTAGGTCTTACAGTAGCCCTCATCGTTTTCACACCTTTGAAGTACTATATTCCCGGTGCAAGCACTGACTATAAATCAGTTGTGGAGCTGAAAAGGCTTCAGTACAGGGTAGATTCAGTAGAAAGGCAAGATGCTTATAAGACCCAGTATATCCTGGGTTTAAAAAAGGCCCTGGGTAGTGATGGCACCGCTCAACTGGATACGACCACTATCGTGCTGCCTAAAATTGATATTTCTAATGACTAATGAATAAAACCATGTTCAACACTAAAAACAAAACCGAGATGCAACAACCTGTAACGAATGGTAACGGCGGAGCAACTTTGATAAGCTCCGGCACTATACTAAAAGGAGATATCAGCAGTAATAATGACCTGCGGATTGATGGAACCGTCATTGGCAATGTTAATAGCTCTGCCAAAATAATCGTTGGTACCAGCGGGGTGGTGGAAGGAGATATCGCCGGAAACCAGGCAGATATTACTGGAAAAGTATCCGGCAATATCAGGGCAAAGGAACTGTTACAACTTCGCGGAGATTGTTTGGTAACGGGTAACCTGTATGCCGGTAAATTGCAGGTTGAGCCTTCGGCTACCTTCAATGGTCAATGCCATATGGGAGCTAATATTGTAGAGATGAGCACTAATGAGCAAGCGGCCGCAATCCAATAATAACAACAGCGATATACTGCGTTACGCCAGCCTTGGTACACAGATACTGGTGGCGATTGGCCTGGCTGTGTTTGCGGGTATCAAAACAGACAAATGGTTGCACACTTTCCCATTGCTGGCCTGTGTATTACCTTTGCTCGTCCTGTCGGCAATTTTTTATAAAGTATTCCGGGAAACAAGCAGGCCAAAGAAAGATGAATAAAGATTTACTGCGATTACTGCGTCCGTTATTGATCATTTTTATTTTAATTAATGCTTTTGCTATTACAGGTAAAAGCTGGCTGGAAAAAAATAGTGTTGATCCATCTGTTTTGATTGCCGGAAACCTCTTGTTGTTCCTGGTAAGCCTTACCGCTTTTTTGATAACGTATAGGTCGTTGCGTTCTTCCAACCCGCAGGCTTTTGTAAGGGCGATGTATGGTAGTTTCATGATAAAATTTTTTCTGATAGCTATTGTGGCGTTCATTTATATTATGATTGCCAGAAAGAATGTGAATAAGCCCGGGTTAATTGCCTGTGGTATTTTATATATCGTGTATACCGTTCTTGAAACCGGTGCCCTGATGAAATTGCTGAAGCAAAGAAAGAATGCCTAAGAAAGAAGTACCTGTTGACCATCTGCAGCAATTCCTTCCACCCGGTACAGGGGCGGCAGTGATCGATTACCTGCATCAGTATAAAGTACACCTGACCATTGCAGCAGAACGTACCAGTATTTTGGGTGACTACCGTCATCGGACACATCATGCCAATCACCGGATCAGTGTAAATGGCAACCTGAATACATATTCATTTCTTATAACATTGTTACATGAAATAGCCCACCTGCTCACTTTTGAACAATACGGAAATAAAGTACAGGCTCATGGCAAAGAATGGAAAATGATATTTGGTCAATTGTTGCAGCAATTTGTCCGGCATAAGATCTTTCCGGCAGATATTGAAAAAGAGTTATTGCAATCACTGAAGAACCCTGCTGCAAGCAGTTGTGCGGAAGAAGGATTATTGAGGGTTTTAAGGAATTACGATGCAAAAAAGAGCAATCACCATCTGGTGGAGGAGATAGCACCGGGCACTTTATTCCGCATTAAGGATGGACGGGTATTCAGAAAAGGAGAGCAACTGCGAAAGCGGTTTAAGTGCATAGAAATTAAAACGGGTAAAATGTATCTTTTCAGCCCGGTTTATGAAATAGAATTATTGCCAGCCGGCTGACAACTGTTTAGATTTTTTCTAACAAAATCATTCTTCCTCTTATTATTCATTTTCTACCTTTGCGGCACAAAAATATTTAAGTATGAAAAAAATTATTTTAGGAATTGCAGCACTGACAGGATTGATGGTAGCAACTGCACAGACAAACCAGGGCGACTGGATGGTAGGTGGTAATTTTCGCCTGAATACATCTGACAACAATTCAGAAATTTCTTTTACGCCGAGTGCCGGTGCTTTTATTGTTGATAATCTTGCTTTGGGAGGCAATTTTTCTTTGGGGTATTCCAAGTCGGGAAATAATAAGTATACCACTTTTGGTATCGGACCATTTGCCCGTTATTATTTTACTACAGAGTCGCAGGCAGTTCGTCCGATCATTCACGGTAGTTTCAATTACCTGAGCACTAAACAAAAGATCGGTAACGTATCGTCTACCAATAATGGTACTAATTTCTTTATCGGGGGTGGTGCTGCCATGTTTATCAGTAAAAATGTATCCATTGATGCATTGCTGGGTTATGATCGTACCAAGTACAAAAATTTCAGTGGTAGTGGCGGGTTTGCTTTTAATGTGGGTTTCCAGGTGTACCTGTTGAAAGACCAGGTAGAAAAAGTAACAGGAAAGAAATGATATTATTGACGTAAAAATCAAAAGAGGCCTGTAACGGGCCTCTTTTGATTTACAGTTCTTTTATCATCCATAAAGGGCAACCAAAATGCCCGCTATTGCCCATAGGCCCGTCGAGGTAGGTAAATCCCATCCTTGCATAAACTTTCAATGCCGCCTTCAGTTCATTCATTGTTTCAAGATAAACTTTGCTAAATCCATTATTTTTCGCTTGCTCAAGGCATTTGGTGATCAATTGAGAACCTAAGCCGGTACCTCTAGCTTCTGGCAATAGATACATTTTTACCAGTTCGCAGGTGTCGGCCGGTAAACCGTCTGTAGGGTAGATGCCACCACCACCAACGATCCTGCCATCTGTCACTGCAATATTGTAAGCCGATCTTTCTTTTTGAAATAATTCGAATAAGGCATCTGTAGTTGGGTCATAATAAACAGTACCGGGATGATTGGCGCCAAACTCCGTTAATGTATCCCGGATGATTTTTGCGATAATGGGATTGTCTGGTGGTTGTATGGGGCGGATGAGGGTGTTCATGCTGTAAAGATAAATCTTCGCCGGGTAGGGTGATTACTTGAACCATGATACTGAATCAGGTTCAGTACAAGTTTGGGAAGATTATTTGGATTGTGAGGATTTCTTATTCCGGCCATGAGCCGGAATTTTTTTGTGAATAGCCGGAGGCTATAGAATAGGGCCGTGAAGCTGCATACCCTGCAGATCTGGTTGTTTATTTATTGTGCCCTGAATAAATTAATGGTGTAATCAAGCAATGATTTGTTTCCATGTTCTCCGTGGCCGGGTACCACGATTTTTATATCCGGGTACTGCTTTTTGATTTTTTCAACAGTGGCTGACCAGGCTGCTGTATTGGCGTCGCCTAAATAACCTTTGCTTGCTTCTAACTCTTTTAGTAAACATCCGCCAAATAGTATATTTTCCTTTGGGTAGTAACCTACAATATTGTCTTTTGTATGTCCTTCCCCGAAGAATTTGGCAATGATCGTTTCAGCCCCGACTTTTAAAATGAGTGAATCACTGAAACCGGTTTTGGGGACAGCCAGCTTGTTTTCTTTTGCCAGTTCGATGGTTTTGAAGTTGGCATAGGAGGGGATATTGTTTATGTCAAATGCATGGAGGCCTCCCAGGCAATCGTCGTGGAAATGTGTGGGAATAATGGCGTTTATCCTGCAATGAATCGTTTCTTCTATCCATTTGATCAATTCTTCTGAAGTTTTGTCGTTGGTGGGAGTGTCGAAAACAATGGTTTCGTTGCTGTTTCTTACGATGAGGCCGTTGCAGGGAACATTTCCAAAATCATTGGTTTGTTTAAAGGAAGTGTGCCGAAAAGCATTTTCGGCAAGCTGGATAATGATCAGGTTATCGGATTTGTACACTTCTTTGGGTTTGAAGTTGTCCTGTTGTTGGGAACTGCAGTTGGAAAATGTCAGGGAGGTTATAATTATCAGAAGTGTCTTTATGAGGGGATTCATTTTTTTGGATTTCTGTTGACTAATATTTCCTGGTAATGTATAGTTTAAATTTAATCAAGTTTTAATTAGCTCAGTAGAATTACCGGACGATGAAATGAGTGACACAACCACAAAACATAGAAGCACTGAAGCTGGTTACATAATAAAAATCCCGGCCAATGACCGGGATTGAATAGTATTTGATTCACCCATCGACCCTTCAATTCCTCAGGGTAAACTGAGCTCCCGCCAAGGCGGTCAGGCAGGGTGACAGTGGGTTATGCCACCGCTTTCTTCACCAGTTCTGCTGCTTCGCTCAATAAGATAGCTGACTGCACTTTCAACCCGCTTTCGTCAATCAGTTTTTTTGCTTCCACTGCATTGGTGCCCTGTAAGCGTACAATGATCGGGATATTGATATTGCCAAGATTTTTGTAAGCGTCGATCACTCCTTGTGCCACCCGGTCGCAACGAACGATACCACCAAAGATGTTGATCAGGATCGCTTTTACAGCAGGGTCTTTTAGGATGATCTTGAAACCAGCTTCTACAGTTTGTGCATTTGCTGTACCTCCTACATCAAGAAAATTGGCGGGTTCACCACCACTAAGCTTGATCATATCCATGGTGGCCATTGCCAAACCGGCACCATTTACCATGCAGCCAACATTACCATCCAGTTTTACAAAGTTCAGGTTGTATTGTCCCGCTTCTACTTCAGTCGGATCCTCTTCGGTAACATCTCTTAAAGAGGAAAGATCAGCATGACGAACCAGTGCATTATCATCCAGGTTCATCTTACAATCAACGGCCAGGATTTTGTCATCGGCTGCTTTAAACAGCGGATTGATCTCCAGCATGGAACAATCTAATCCCACATAAGCATTGTATAGATTGGTCACAAACTTCACACAGTTCTTAAAAGCTTCACCGCTCAATCCCAGATTAAAAGCAATCTTTCTTGCCTGGAATCCCTGTAATCCGCCGGCAGGATGTACCCATTCTTTGAATATTTTTTCAGGGGTATTGTGCGCTACTTCTTCGATGTTCATCCCTCCTTCGGTACTGTACATGATCACATTCTGACCTTTGGTGCGATCGAGCAGGATAGATAGATAAAACTCTTTGCGTTCGCTATGACCATCATAATACATATCAGCCGCTACAAATATCTTGTTCACCACTTTACCTGCCGGGCCGGTTTGCAGGGTTACCAGTGTTCCTCCCAGTATTTTGCTTGAAAACTCCTGCACATCTTCCAGTGATTTAGCCACTTTTACTCCGTTAATTCCATTTTCTTTAATTGTGCCTTTACCCCGGCCACCAGCATGTATCTGTGCTTTTATAACGGCAAATTTACTGCCTGTTTGAGTTTTGATCTGGCGGTAAGCTTCTTCCGCTTCATGTACGGTGCTGCAGGCAAATCCATCCTGCACCGGAACATTGTATTTTTTTAATAATTCCTTGGCCTGGTATTCGTGGAGATTCATAATGGAAAAATTTGCCGCGAAGATACTTATTCAGAGTCAAGCAAAAAGGGGTAAAGGGCTGTTTTTGGGAAAATCGTGCCTGGTTTTTTACCGGGATGAGCAGCAGGCTCATTTTATCAACCAGATATTGACAGCCTGCAGCGGAAGAAATATATCAGCTTTTTCAGTTACTTAAACGCTTAGATTTGCTCCCTTTTATAATTATTGATAATATACAATGTTGATGAAGCAGGTAATTTCATTTTTCTATCTTGTTTTAATTGTTTTTTCAGTTGATGCACAGATCACTTTAAGCGGGACAAATTACTCACAGAATTTTGACGGAGTTGGGTCGGGTTTGCCTTCAGGTTTTAGACTGTCTTCATCGGCAACTGCTGCCACGCTGGGGACTGCTGCAACTTTTAATTCAGCCATTGATGCTAATTCACCCTGGAACAGTACATTTTCCGGGTGGAAAAATGTTGCTTCTGCAGATGGCCTTATCAGTTCATCCAATGCAGCAACGCAAGCTGCAAGCACTGACCGTGTTGTTGGCATCAGGCAAAGCAGCTCCTTAGGTGATCCGGGTGCCGCATTGGAAATGCAATTAGCCAATACAACCGGGTTTTCTGATTTTTCAATGAGTTTTAAGTTACAGTCACTTGATGCAACATCTGCAAGGATAACAACCTGGCGGGTTGATTATGGATTTGGTGCTTCACCATCAAGCTTTACCACTATTGCTACTTCTCCGGCTTCTATTACAACGGGTGGAGGCACATTTTCGAATAACACGGTGACGGTTGATTTCGGTACTGCCCTTGACAATATCAACCAGAATGTATGGATCAGGATTGTAACTATATCTGCCACCACCTTATCCGGGAGTCGTGCTACTACAGGTTTTGATGACATTTCTCTTGATTTTTCCATTGGTTCAGGGTGTACTCCACCTGCCACACAGGCATCAGCAGTCTCCTTTTCATCAGTGACAAGCAGTTCTTTTGATATAAACTGGACACCAGGAAGTGGCTCCAACTCATTAGTAGTGATAAAAGCCGGCAGCGCTATTAATGGCACCCCTTCAAATGGTATAGCTTATACAGCCAATGCCGTATATGGAGCCGGACAAATCATTGCCAGCGGCGAATATGTTGTTTACAATGGCACAGGTAATACTGTTACTGTAACAGGCCTTTCAACAAGTATTATATATCATGTAGCTGTTTTCAGTTTTGATAATACAGGGTCTTGTTATAATGCTGTGAACCCTGCCGCCGCCAATGTAATCACTGCCTGCGGGCAGCCGGTAATTCAGGTAAGTACTATCTCCACCAATGCTTCGCTGACCTCTGCTTCTTTAAACTGGAGTGGAGGAAGTGGAACTAACGCACTGGTAAAAATAAATACATCTAACAGTTTCACTGCTCCTTTGGATGGAGTAACATACAGTACGAATACTTTGTATAGTGGGGGAGAACAGGTTATATATAATGGAACAGGCACTGCAGCTTATGTTACAGGGTTGTTGCCAGGGACTAATTATTATGTAACAATCTATACTTATAATTCATGCGGTTCATCACCTGATTACCTGGTGACAGGCAATCCTGTGCAGCCTTTTACCACATTACTTAATAACAATATACCGGCTAATTATTATAATACAGCTTCAGGCCTTAGTTGTGCACCATTGAAGACTGAACTCCGGAATATTATCAATACAGGACTTACGCATCAATCATACGGTGACTTGTGGACCATATACCAGACTGCAGATGTACAACCCAGTGAACTGGCCAGTGGAAATGTGATCTGGGATATTTATTCTGATGATCCGTCAGGCCCTGATCCGTATGAGTATACACCCGTCTCCGATCAATGCGGTGGTTATAGCGGGGAAGGAGATTGCTATAACAGGGAGCATTCTTTTCCGCAAAGTTGGTTTGTTGGAGGTACCAGTGCAGGTCCTGGTACTGATTATCACCATATTTTCCCTACAGACGGGCATGTGAATGGTCAACGTTCTAATTATCCCTATGGCAGTGTTGGAACAGCTACATATACTTCTTTCAATGGCAGTAAACTTGGTAGCAGTAACTGGACCGGAGTAACAGGAACAGTCTTTGAGCCTATTAATGAATACAAGGGTGATGTGGCCCGTGCATTCTTATATATGGTAACCTGTTATCAAAACAGCATGCCGGGATGGGAATCATTGGATGTGAGCGGAGATGTGGCGATGGATGGCACATTATGGCCTTCAGTAGAACCATCTTATTTGCAATTAATGATAAGCTGGCACAACAGTGACCCGGTAAGTCAGAAAGAAATTGACAGGAATAATGCAGGTTATGCATTCCAGGGGAACCGGAATCCATTTGTGGATCACCCGGAGTATGTAGAAATGGTTTGGTCTGGTCTATGTTATGCATTGCCTGTTAATATTATTTCTTTTACCGGAAAGTCACAGGGTAGTTTTGTAGAACTTAATTGGACTATTGCCAATGCAGAAAACTTTGGACAGTTTGTGGTAGAGAGAAGTGTGAACGGAGGATTGTCATATGAAGAAATAGGTGAGGTGGAATACAGGCAAAATTTTTCTGCTTATTCTTATACGGACAATGTTTCTTTATTAAAGGGCGAAGTTTTATATCGACTTAAAATGGTCAACCTTGATGGCAGTTCAAGATATAGCAAAGTGATCAGGCTGTCTATTACCGGTATCAATAGGATCAGCTTGTATCCCAATCCCGCTACAGACCAGCTATATGTTGCTTTCTATCAGCCAACCAGGGCAGATTACACTGTTTGGATAGCTGATATGTCGGGAAGAAAAATATTTACAAAGCTGCTGCCGGCCGGGCAATTAAATTACCAGTTACCAGTCAGTAACCTGCCTGCAGGACCATATATATTGAGCTTGCATTCCCCGGAACAGGTAATTTTTCAGAAATTTATTAGGAAATAATTTTACAGACGAAAGGTTGAAAAGCTGTCTTTTATAAGACAGCTTTTTTTATCTTGAGCTATGTACCGGGTTACCTTAATTTTTTTGATACTTTGGATGTTGACGGCCTGTAATCATACTAAACAATTACAGGCGCCAACCCGTCAATCAAATTTAACCGGCACTGATTTTTACAAGCAGGCTTCTGCTATGAAATGGGAAAGCAGGGATTCCTTTGTTTTAAAAGAAGTGTTTGCCGGGAACCTGCCCTCTTTTTTAAAAAAATTTGCACCTGTTCATGTTTCAATAAGAGATTCAGTAAGTGGAAAGACTATCAGGGCCGTGTATTTTGTATCTCCTGACTATTTATGTATCGGAACAGATAATGATTGGGCCAGAATTAATATTACCCCTTTGGCTGCACAAAAAATTGCCGACAGTTTCAATTGTTTTTTGCCAACCCGGAAAATGGCAGATGATATTTACAAAGCTGCAAAAGTAAAATTAGAACCGGTTCCCATGTATGCCTTTCGTGACAGTACCCCAACCATGTGGCAGCATCACCTGATAATAGAAGGACAGCGAAAGGGAAGAGAGGGATTGATAGCAGGGATAAAAAAAGATGTGGTTATCAGTGGCAGGATTTCCAGGGACAAAAGGCCGGATCGGGTTGCTATTTACGGTTGGCATATGCTGAACGGGAAACCTATTCAGCCTTTATATACCGGGCATATCAATTGGTGGGTGGATTACAGCCAGGGGATACGATTAGTGTACCGGCAATTGAAAGTGGAAGGGAAATGGATGGATTATACTGTTGTGCTGAAAGATCCGGTATTACAAAAGCTATTATGCGATGAGGAATTTTGTGATTTCTACCGCTATGATTATTACCCTTAAATTTTTGTACGTTTGCAGGACTGGTTTTTAAAATGAGTTGTTAACTATTTAATTAACAGTTTCGACACTGATTTATGCCTTTGCTGCGCTAATTTGCAAAGGTTTTTTTATACCCGTTCAATCATTAATTAATTTCAGCACTGGCAAAGAAATTTACATACCTGTTTTTTTATATAATGCTGATTACTCCTGTTCTGTCTTCTGCACAGGATCCAATGATTCAGCAAATGGGAAACAGGATTAAACAGGTTGGTGGAAGTATGCGTTCTGGTAGTGGCAGCACTGACAGTTTGCAGCGAAGAAATAAAATGGAAGATTCCATTACGATCAGTTTCAGGTATCTTGATTCAACCAAGAGCTATAAGCTGGATTCGACCGTCACAGATTTCACCCGCCGCTTTCCGCTGCCTGCCACTTATATTAATCTGGGTAATACCGGTAATGCCGCAAGGTCATTGTTATTTTCTCCCAATTTTAATACTGGATTTGATCCCGGGTTTCATGCCTTTGATGTGTATAAATGGAAAATGAATGATGTCAGGTTTTTTAATACAACAAGACCTTACTCTGAACTTAATTATATGCTTGGCAGCCGGGTGGAGCAAATGATTAGTTTGCTGCATACACAGAATATTAAACCCAACTGGAATTTTCTTTTTCAATACCGGCTGATCAACTCTCCGGGATTTTTCCAAAATCAAAAAACCAATCATAATAACTATTTACTGAGTTCAAAGTACCAGTCTAAGAATCTCCGGTACCATAATTATTTTGTATTGCTTGGCAACAAACTGCAATCGGCTGAGAACGGAGGTATAATTGATACGTCAGATATATTGAATGATCCGATATATAAAGAACGGTTTAATATAAATACCAGGATTGGTGGTGTAAGCCAGTTTTCTTCTAATTTCTTTTCCAATAAGATAAACACCGGGAATAAATACAGTGAGTTTACGTTATTGCTCCGGCAGCAATATGATTTTGGCAAGAAAGATTCCATTGTTACGGATTCAACAGTTCTGCCATTATTTTTCCCGAGGGTAAGGTTTGAACATACCCTGCAACTGGATCAAAACAAATATATATACCAGGATAATGTTGCGGATTCGGTTTATTACAAAACTTATTATGATACAAGTCTTCGATATCCGAAAGACACTTTACTATTCCGGGAAAGGTGGCAGGTGCTGACCAATGATTTTTCAATCTACCAGTTTCCTGATGCAAAGAACCTGCAACAATTCATCAAATTGGGAGTGTTGCTGCAAAATATAAGCGGGGAGCTGGCATCGGGGAAAGAAAATTTCCTGAACACCGCCGGTCATGCGGAGTACCGCAATAAGACACGCAACCAACAATGGGATATTGAAGCAAACGGGAAATTATATTTTACCGGGTTTAATGCAGGGGATTACCAGGCACATATCAGTTTGCAAAGGATGCTGGGGAAAAAGCTGGGCTACCTGCAATTGGGGTTTGAAAATATCAGCCGCACTCCATCCTTTATTTTCGATAGCCGCAGTAGTTTCTATTTGCTTAAAACAGTAAAAGATTTTAAGAAAGAAAACAGTACTCATCTCTTTGCATCTTATTATCTGCCATCCTTCAAGCTCAGGTTGACGGGGCATTATTACCTGGCCACTAATTATACTTATTTCACTAATTATTATGAAGCACTGCAGGAAAGTGTTTTGTTCAATGTATTCAGGTTGGGCCTTGAAAAAACGATTAAGTTCGGTAAACGATGGAACTGGCATACCGATATTTATTTCCAGCAGGTAGTAGGCAATGCTCCGGTAAATGTACCGGCTATTTATACCCGCAACAGAATTGCATATGAGGGTAATCTTGGGTTTAAGAACCTTGATATTGCAATGGGTGTGGAATTACGTTACCGGGCAGCTTATAAAGCCGATAACTATTCTCCCGCCTTAGGACAGTTTTTCTACCAGGATAGTATCACTATCCGTAACCCTTTGCCCGATATTTCAGGGTATGTGCATTTCCGTATCCGCCCTTTTACTGCTTTCATACGATTCGAGAACCTTAATACTGGTCAAAATTTAGAGGGATTCAGTTTTACCCGTAATAACCTGGTAGCCCCTGATTATGCAATGCCAGGCCTTCAGTTCAGGATAGGAATTTTCTGGAAGTTTGTTAATTGATTCTCAAAACTATACGCCTGGAAACAAACAGTTTCGGTTATCCAATATTGCTGTTATCTTTGTAGGAGTAATGAAGAAGGTAATTGCCTCCATATCAGTTCTATGCTATTTTGTAGTTACCTGCGGAGTAGTAGTGAATTTTCATTACTGCATGGACAAACTGGCTTCGGTTCATTTTTTTGGAGACAAAAGTGATAAATGTGGCCAATGCGGGATGGTAGTACATGAATCTGATGGTTGCTGTCATGATGAGGTGAAAGTTATAAAACTTGAACAGGATCAGAATAAAACTGCGGCAGCAGATTATAGTATTCCTTCTCTTAAAGAACTTGCCATTACTCCTTCGGAATTTATTGCGGCATCATTTTACAATATAATGGAGGAGCGCCATTTTTATAACCACTCACCCCCTCTGTTATCTGCACAAGACACCTACCTGCAGATTAATGTTTTCAGAATTTGATATTCAGCTAATCTTTTCTTTTAGATAGTCAATAAACTATTGACTTATTCATTATTTGTATTTTTTTAAACATAATTCTGAGATATTAAATAAATAATCATGAAAACATTAAGAATTTTTTCAATTGTTGCCTTATTAATGGCCATTTCTTCTCTCTCTTTTGCACAAACAAAAACTGAAACCTTCAATGTGTCTGGTAATTGCGGAATGTGCAAAACCAAGATCGAAAAAGCTGCAAAAGATGCAGGGGCCAGTGCTGCCTCCTGGGATGTGGATGCAAAACAACTCACTGTTACCTATAAAAGCAGCACGACTAACGCAGCAAAAATCCAGCAAAAAGTAGCCGAGGTAGGTTATGACAACGCAGGATTTAAGGCAACGGCTGAAGCATATAATAAGCTGCATGGTTGTTGCAAATATGAAAGAGAAACTGCAGCGGCTTCCGAAAATCATTCCTGCTCTGGTAAATGCGATATGAAAGACGGGAAATGTGCTGACATGACTGATGGTAAAAAAATGGATTGTGCTAAGGATGGCAAGTGCACCAAACATGTGCATGAAGGACAAACTGGTGAAAAAATGGATTGTTGCAAAGACGGAAAATGCAGTATGCCCGGTCATGACGGTAAAGATTGTTGTAAGAAAGATGATGCCAAAATGGATTGTTGCAAGGATGGAAAATGCAGCATGCCTGGTCACGATGGGAAAGATTGCTGCAAGAAATCATAACATATAAGACGGTTAAATAGTAGATATGAAAAAAGTGTTGTTGATAATCGCAATGGCCTTTTTCGCACTGCAATCCTATGCCCAGTTTTCAAAAGCCAGGCTGCAGGCCACGGGGTTAACCTGTGCCATGTGCAGTAATGCGATAAATAAGGCCCTGGAAAAGATATCTTTTGTAGAATCTGTAAAGTCAGATATTAAGAATTCTGCATTCAATATTGAATTTAAACAGGGTGCTGATGTAAATATGGATGCCTTGAAAGATGCAGTGGAAGATGCAGGCTTCTTTGTGGGAGGCTTCCAGGTAACAGGTGTTTTTACTGAAATGAAAATTAATCCTGATAAATATGCAAAGATTGGAAATTATAATTTTCATTTCCTGAATGTAAGCTCCCGGATTTTGAATGGGGAAATTACCCTCAAAGTGCTGGATAAATCATACCTGACCGCAAAAGAATTTAAGAAATTAAGTTCTTCTGTAAAGGCTCCCTGCTTACAAACAGGTAAAGCAGATGGAACACATGTAAAAGATGGTGTAACAGCAGGTGAAAGAGTTTACCATGTTACAATCTGATTATAAATGTATAGTTTCTCTCCTTCCTTTTGGGAGGAGAGAAATTTTTCAAACTTTATTTCTATGAAAATATTCCGGCAATATTTCATTATTCTTTTTTCTCTTTTTTTTTCGGTAGATGCGATAGCGCAGAGTAAACCGGTATATAAAGCCCCGGAAGTTGCTTTACCTTCTGCCACCGGAGATACGATCCTGTTATCTTCTTTGAAAGGGAAAGTGGTGTTGCTTGATTTCTGGGCATCCTGGTGCAAGCCATGCCGTGCTTCTAATAAAGGACTTGTTAAACTGTATCCTAAATTTAAAGATAAGGGCTTCGAAATACTTGGGGTATCGCTTGACGAGGACAAAGGTGACTGGAAAAAAGCCATCAAACAGGATAAAATAAACTGGCTACAGGTAAATGACCCGGGCGGCTGGCAATCTCCGACTGTTATGCAGTGGAGGATAAATGCAATTCCAACATCTTACCTCATTAACAGGAATGGTGAACTGATCGCTATGGACCTGGAGGGCAAAGAACTGGAGAAGGCACTAAAGGAAATTTTAGGTAACTGATCAAAACAAAATCATGCTTCGGTTTCTTTTTTCTTTTTTATTATTATTTGCGCTTCGATTAAGCGGTCAGGAGCTATATGTGTTTAGTGAGCCTGCCTCCAATGTACCTGCACATTCCATGAGTATAAAGCTCAAAGAGCATTTTGTTACCAGTGATAGGATTTATGAAAGATTTGCCGGCAGGTTCATGCCACAAATAATGTTTGGTGTAAGTAAGAAGTTAATGATCAGGGCAGGAGCATCCATTGCAAATATGCATACGGATAATTCAAGGTTTGAATCTTTTAGTTTATATACCAAATACAGGTTTCTGTCAAAAGATGAGTTGCATAAACATTTCCGGATGGCTGTTTACGCAGAAGCTTCCAGGACAAATGCACCTTTCCATTATGATGAAATTTCCATGATGGGCGATAAGAGCGGGGTGGAATTGGGTATTATAACAACACAGTTATGGAACAAGTTTGCTTTATCTGGAACAGTAAGTCATACGCAGGTGCTTGATAAGTCAAGAAATGATAAAGTACTTTATATACCCGAAAGAAACTACCAGTCAGTTAATTTTTCCTTATCAGGCGGGTACCTGCTATTGCCCAGGGAGTATACTGACTATAAGCAAACCAATCTTAATCTTTACCTGGAAATACTCGGACAACAGACGTTTGAAAACCCTTCTTACTATGTCGACATGGCGCCGGCAATTCAGCTGATCTTTAACAGTAATACAAAACTGAATATGGGCTACCGCTTTCAGTTGGGTAGCGATATGCAGCGAATGGCTGCTAACAGTTGGCTCCTTAGTATTGAAAGAACCTTTCTGAATGCTTTGAAAAAGAGGTAGTGGGTTCTTCGCTTTAAAATGATAATTATGAAGATCTTAATAAGAGATATATTTTTTGCTGCCTTTGTAATAATACAGCTGGCAGGCACTGATATCTATGCACAGGAATCTGCTGGAAATTCAACAGACACAGTCGTAGTTATAAATGTGGATGGAGTCTGTGAAATGTGCAAAGAACGGATTGAGACAGTGGCAAAGGATAAAAAGGGGGTTCGTGATGCTGTTTGGGATATTGAGTCCAAAAAATTAAAACTGGTTTATAACCCTCTGCTTGTTACAGTTGAAAAAATTCAGTGCAGTATTGCTGATGCCGGCCATGATAATGATTACGAAAAGGCAAAGGATAAAGTATATGAGAAATTACCAGCTTGTTGTCGTTACAGGGAAATAAATCATCCAAAAGAAAAGCCAGGTGAAAACAACCTGAATAACAATGCGGGTAATACTGTAGTCACACAAGTTGTAAAAGGTGTGGTGCTGGAAGAAAATAAACAGGGATCATTTGTTCCGCTGATGGGTGCTTCTGTAGTATGGTTAGGTACTAATACAGGTGTAGTTACAGATACAGCCGGTGTTTTTATTATTAAAAATGAAAAAGGGTACGGCAGATTAGTTATCAGTTATACAGGTTATGAACCAGATACATTAGTTGTAACGAATGCAGAAGAGTTAAAGATCATTCTTGCATCCGGCCGGCAGCTGAATGAAGTTACAGTTTCAGCAAAGCAGCGTTCTACTTATTTGTCTTCACTTAATCCAATCCGGACACAAGTAATGACAGAGAGGGAACTTTTTAAAGCTGCCTGTTGTAACCTGAGTGAAAGTTTTGAAACCAATCCTTCGGTTGATGTGTCCTACAACGATGCAGTGACCGGTTCTAAACAAATTCAGTTATTGGGGCTAAGTGGCAACTATACACAACTGACTGTCGAAAATCTACCCGGGCCAAGGGGGCTGGCTACTCCATTCGGGTTGAATTTTATTCCGGGTCCCTGGGTAGAATCTATCCAATTGAATAAAGGAGTTGGATCGGTGGTAAATGGATATGAGAGTATTGCCGGGCAGATCAATATCGAATTAAAAAAACCGGCAACAGCAGAAAAGTTATACCTGAATGCGTACATCAACGATATGACCAAAACAGATCTGAACCTGGTACTGACTGAAAAGTTTGGAAAGAACTGGAGTACCGCTTTATTATTACATGATAATTTTCAAACCAAAAAGAATGTCGATTATAATGATGATGGTTTCCGCGATATGACCACAGGTAATTTGTTTACTGCTGTTAATCGCTGGAACTATAACGGTGGGAAAGGCTTTGAATCACAGTTGGGTTTTAAAATATTGAATGATGACCTAACAGGAGGGCAAACTTCATTTGATCCGGATAAGGACAAATTTACTACCCGTAGTTATGGACTTGGAATCAATACCAGGAGGTATGAGGTCTTTGCCAAAGCCGGGTATGTTTTTCCCGGGAAAAAATACAAAAGCATAGGCCTGCAGTTATCAGCGTTTGATCATAAGCAGGATTCTTATTTTGGTATGACATCATACAAAGGGCGGCAAAAGAATTTTTATGCCAACCTCATCTACCAGTCGATAATTGGAACGACGGCACATAAGTTCAGAACAGGGATGAGTTTCTTATCAGATAATTATGATGAATTATTCAATTCAATAAAGTATCAAAGGCAGGAAACAGTTCCCGGTGCCTTTTTTGAATATACTTTTACCCCGGTTGAAAAATTTAATGTAGTGGCGGGAATGCGGGCAGATCATAACAGCTTGTTCGGCTGGTTTGCCACACCAAGATTACATATCAGGTACGAGCCGGTTACAGGAACCACTATTCGGTTAAGTGCTGGTCGTGGACAACGTACTGCAAACATTTTTGCAGAGAATAATAGTGTATTTGTTAGTTCAAGGCAAATGAATATTTTGACTGCATCTGCAGGAAAGGCTTACGGGCTTGATCCTGAAATTGCCTGGAACAAAGGGCTAAGTGTTGATCAGAAATTCAAGCTTTTTAAGCGAAATGCCAATTTGGGACTGGATTTTTTCCGTAATGATTTTCAACAGCAGGTAATAGTTGACCTGGAAGATGCGAGGCAGGTGAAATTTTACAATCTTGATGGGAAATCTTATTCCAATAGCTTCCAGGCAGAAATGAATATGGAGCCAGCCAGGAAACTGGAGGTCAGGCTGGCCTACCGTTTCTTTGATGTGAAAGCCACATATGGGAATCAATTACTCCAAAAGCCATTTACTGCCAAGCACAGGGCATTCACCAATTTGGCTTATGAAATAAGTAGCTGGAAAATAGATTATACGTTTAATTACAATGGTTCTAAGAGGATTACTAATACGACGGCTAATCCGGCCATTTACCAGCGGCAGGCTAATTCGGATTCGTACATATTAATGAATGCGCAGGTAACTAAAACCATTGGTAAAAAGAACCCGGTTGATCTTTATATAGGCGGGGAGAACCTGACCAATTTTTTACAGGGCGATGTTATTGTCAGCGCTGATAGTCCGTTTGGCCCTTACTTCGACGCTTCCCTGGTTTGGGGGCCCGTTAGTGGTCGCCTCATATACGCTGGTTTCAGGTATAAGATCAAATGACAACAACAGCAAATCTTTTTCATTACTGAGAACGAGGCAGTTCTGACCTTTTGCCGGCAGGAATTATTAAATTTTGGCTGATAGTTTTCGCCATCGGTAAATTGTTTATATTTGTTTAAACATATATTTAGTCTTGTCTAAAAATATGTTTAGATAGGTTGAATAATGAAACAAAAACTACTTCTTATTTTCTTTACCTTTCTCGCCGTTGGGGTATATGCCCAGCAATCATTGCGTGGGGAAGTATTAAATGAGCAAACCAGGGAACCGATTCCCGGTGCAACGATCAGCATCAGTGATTCTTCAAATTCAGTTACCGCAGATGACCAGGGCAGGTTTTCAATTTCGATACCTGCAGGATTATCTTTAAGAGTTACGGCGACCGGCTATGAAACAAAAATGATCATCCCGGATAATGGGAATCGTCTTATAATAAAACTGAAATCATTACAAAAAGAACTAGAAACAGTAGTGGTGACCGGTACAATGAAGGCAGTGAGAAGATCAGAAAGCCCGGTAACCGTAGAAGTCTATACGCCACAATTTTTAAAGAAAAATCCGGCGCCCAGTATTTTTGAATCGCTCCAGAATGTAAATGGTGTTCGTCCGCAACTCAATTGCAGTGTTTGTAATACCGGAGATATACATATCAATGGACTGGAGGGTCCTTATACCATGATCACTATTGATGGTATGCCCATCGTCAGCAGCCTGGCCTCAGTATATGGATTATTTGGTATCCCCACTCAATTGATTGACCGGATTGAGATCGTAAAGGGCCCGGCATCGGGTTTATATGGTTCAGAAGCCATAGGAGGGTTGATCAATATAATTACTAAGTCTCCCGATAAAGCGCCTTTGTTTACTGCCAATATGATGTCAACAAACTGGCTGGAGCATTCATTGGATATCGGTACTAAACTGAAGCTCAGTAAAAAAATTTCTTCATTACTGGGTATCAATTATTTCAATTATCAGCAGCCACTGGATAAGAATAATGATCAGTTCACGGATGTGACATTACAGCACCGCATTTCTGTATTCAATAAGTTCAGTTTTGCAAGAAAGAAAAACCGTATCGCAACGTTGGCAGGACGATATTTCTATGAAGATCGCTGGGGTGGTGATATGCGCTGGAACCGTTCATTCCGGGGTACAGATAGTATTTATGGGGAAAGTATCAGTACTAATCGGTGGGAACTGATCGGGAACTACCAGTTGCCCATTAAGGAAAAGGTATTTTTTTCATTTTCGGCTACCATCCATGATCAGCATTCTTTTTATGGTACCATACCTTATAATGGGAAACAAAAAATTGGTTTTACACAACTGGTATGGGATAAGCAGGCCGGTGCTTCCCATTCTTTATTGACAGGACTGGCAGGTCGTTATAATTATTATGATGATAATTCAACAGCAACTATTGATACGTTAACAGGTAAGAATGTCCCGGATCAATATATTCTTCCCGGGCTTTTTTTCCAGGATGAATGGAAATTAAATTCAAAGCAGTTGCTATTGGTTGGTATGCGGTACGATCATCACACATTGCATAAAGGGATATTCACACCCAGACTGGCGTGGAAATGGTCAATGAAAGAAAACCAGGTGTTCCGCCTGAATGCAGGTACTGGTTTTCGTGTAGTCAGCTTATTTACAGAAGAGCATGCTGCACTTACAGGAGCAAGGGAAGTTGAAATAAGAGAAACATTGAAACCGGAAAAGAGCTATAACATGAATCTGAATTATACCTGGTTTAGAAAATGGAAGAATATTTACCTAAATGTAGATGCTTCCGCCTGGTACTCTCATTTTACCAACCAGATCATTCCTGATTATGATACCGACCCCAATAAGATCATTTACAAAAACCTGGATGGATTTGCATCATCCAAAGGAATGACTTTCAATATTGAAATGAATAGCAATCACCGGTTCAAAAGTTTAATTGGCCTGACAATACAGGATGTACAGAAAACTGAAAAGAATGACCAGGGGCAAAAAATAAAACAGCAACCTGTATTGACAGAGAAGTGGAGTGGTACATGGGTTATCAGCTATACTTTTCCGGCAGCAGCTATTACGATCGATTATACGGGTAATATTTATGGACCGATGCGATTACCGCTATTGTCTGCCACAGATCCACGACCCGGTCATTCTAAAATATGGAGTATTCAGAACATTCAGTTCTCCACGCTTTTTAGCCGGAAAATCGAATTGTTTACAGGGATAAAAAACCTGCTTAACTGGACACCAGCCAGAAACACTCCTTTTATCATTGCCCGTTCTCATGATCCATTTGATAAAAAGGTGGAATATGATGCCGCTGGCAGAATTTTAGCTACTCCTGAAAACCCGTATGCGCTGACCTTTGATCCATCCTACACATATGCACCAAACCAGGGCATCCGTTTTTTTGCAGGTCTTCGCTTTTTAGTAAGGTGATAATAATCACAAAACTATCACCCCTCTTTTTTATCTTTGGAAAATTGAAAAGAGTCATTTCTATATTATTTCTTTCGGCCTATCTGTTCTCCTTTACTGAGCTTCACCAGTTACTGAAAATACCTGTCCTTATAGAACACTTTCATGAACATCGCCAGGAGGAAAACAGTATTAGCTTCTGGTCTTTTTTAAGGATGCATTACCTGGAAAAAATTGTAGTGGATAAAGACTATCAAAGAGATCAGCAATTACCAATGCGGGATGCAGATTGTGGTATGATGACAATAAGCAATCTTTATGAATGTCAGCATATTGCTGTTGAAATTAGTTTACCCGCAGAAAGGACCCGGGAATTCACTTTTTATGATGAATTCAGTAAACCCCGGTTTGCCGCTTACGATATTTTCCAGCCTCCCCGTATATCCTGATCATTCAATTTTATTCTTTTTCAACCTGATTTACTGAACAAGTAAAAAAAATTATGCTTAATCATATTATCCGCTTTTCCATACGGAACAAGCTGATCATTGGGTTATTAATGTTTGGATTAATAGGCTGGGGAGTCTATTCTTTTACCAAACTACCCATTGATGCTGTTCCTGATATTACGAATAACCAGGTGCAGGTGATCACAGTATCACCTTCCTTAGCTGCACCTGAAGTTGAACGTCTCATTACATTTCCCATTGAACAGGCTACTGCCAGTGTACCCGGGATCATTGAAATTCGTTCTTTTTCCCGTTTTGGGTTGTCTCTTGTAACTATTGTTTTTAATGATAATACAGATGTGTATTGGGCCAGGCAGCAGGTATCTGAACGTTTGCAGCAGGTAAGGTCTGAGATACCTGCTGATGCTGGTAATCCTTTCATGGGACCAGTAACGACAGGGTTGGGAGAGATATTTCAGTATGCTGTAAGACCCAAAAAAGGGTATGAGAGTAAATACACGGCTACAGAATTACGGACAATCCAGGATTGGATCGTTCGCCGCCAGTTATTGGGAACACCCGGTGTGGCCGATGTAAGTAGTTTTGGTGGTAACCTGAAACAGTATGAAGTAGCGGTTAATAGTGACCGTTTGAAAAGTATGAACGTTTCTGTAGATGATGTTTTTAATGCGCTTCAGCAAAACAATCAGAACACCGGTGGTGCTTATATAGAAAAAGGGCCAACAGTTTTATATATCAGAAGCGAAGGATTGGCAAAAGGTATTGAAGACATCGGAAAGATGTTCGTAAAACATACAACTGATGGAATTCCGGTTTTTATAAGGGATGTGGCAGAAGTTCGGATTGGTACTGCGGTAAGGTATGGTGCTATGTGTTTTAATGATGAAGGGGAAGTGGCCGGGGCCATAGTCATGATGCTGAAAGGAGGTAATTCTTCTGATGTGATCAGTAATGTGAAAGAGCGAATCAAACAGATAGAGAAAACATTACCTGAGGGTGTAATGATTGAACCGTTCCTTGACCGGACAAAAATGGTGAATCATGCCATTAGCACGGTGGAAAAGAACCTGATCGAAGGTGCTTTGATCGTTATTTTTATCCTGGTTATTTTTCTCGGTAATCTTCGTGCCGGATTGATTGTTGCTTCAGTTATACCGCTGTCAATGCTATTCGCAGTGATCATGATGAATGCATTTGGTGTTTCCGGAAACCTGATGAGTTTAGGAGCACTGGATTTTGGACTGATCGTGGATGGTGCTGTCATCATTGTGGAAGCGGTGATGCATCGCTTGTATCATAGCCGGCATTATGCGGTCAATAATAGTATCACACAGGCGCAGATGGATGATGAAGTAGAAAATTCATCCGGAAAGATGATGAACTCAGCAGTTTTCGGGCAGATTATCATTCTGATAGTATACCTGCCGATCCTTGCATTAGTGGGTATTGAAGGAAAGATGTTTAAACCGATGGCACAGACTGTTTCTTTCGCATTGATTGGTGCATTTATCTTATCACTAACCTATGTGCCGATGATCACTTCTCTGTTTCTCAGTAAAAAGATGAAGCACAAAGAGAATTTTTCGGATAAGATGATGAACTGGATACAACGTATGTATGAGCCTGCATTGAAAAAGGCCTTAGCGTTTCCGAGGATCATTACCGGTGTCGTTATCGCAGTATTTGTATTTGCGGTATTCATCCTTTCAAGACTGGGCGGTGAATTTATTCCTAAACTGGAAGAAGGTGATTTTGCAGTAGATACCAGGTTGCTGACTGGCAGCTCTTTGTCGCAAACGATAGAAGCAACACAAAAAACCGCAGGTATACTATTGAAAAAGTTCCCTGAAGTTGAAAAGGTGGTTACCAAGATCGGTTCCGGAGAAATACCTACTGACCCGATGCCTATCGAAGCTTCTGATATGATGGTAATCCTGAAAGAAAAGAAAGAATGGACCTCAGCCAAAACTTTTGATGAGTTGGCCAATAAAATGAGTAAAGCACTCGAAGATGTGCCGGGAGTAACAGCAGGATTTCAATACCCGGTACAGATGCGTTTCAATGAGCTGATGACAGGGGCAAGACAGGATGTGGTTTGTAAAATATTTGGGGAAGATCTGGATACTTTAGCTGCCTATTCCAAGAAGCTGGGCGATGTAGTAAATACGGTAAAGGGAGCAAGGGATCTGTATGTTGAGACAGTAACCGGCCTCCCCCAGATTGTGATCAGCTACAATCGTGATGCTATGTCACATTATCAACTACAAATTGCTGATGTGAACCGGGTGATCCGAACAGCTTTTGCTGGTGAAAGCGCCGGGCTCATCTATGAAAATGAAAGAAGGTTTGACCTGGTCGTACGCTTGAGCCGGCAATCAAGAGAAGACCTTTCAGATGTACAAAACCTGCTGATTGCTACTCCGATGGGTACGCAGATACCGTTATACCAGGTAGCCACTGTTGAGATCAAAGAAGGGCCCAACCAGATACAGCGGGAAGATGCCAAACGCAGAATTGTGGTTGGGTTTAATGTAAGGGGTAAAGATGTTCAGAGTATCGTGAATGAGTTGAGTAAAAAAGTAGAAGCGCAACTTAAATTACCGGCTGGTTATTATATTACTTATGGTGGACAATTTGAAAACCTGGTAGAGGCGAAAAAGCGGTTGAGTATTGCTTTGCCCCTTGCCTTATTACTCATTTTCATTATGCTCTATTTTGCTTTTGGCAAACTGAAGTATGGTGTATTGATCTTTTCAGCTATTCCGTTGTCTGCTATCGGTGGTGTGCTGGCCTTATGGATACTGGGCATGCCATTCAGTATTTCTGCCGGTGTTGGTTTTATTGCATTGTTTGGAGTGGCGGTTTTAAATGGTATCGTCCTTATTACTGAATTCAACCGGTTGAAGAACCAGGGTATGCATGATCTTAAATTCATTATTATGGAAGGAACAAAAGTCAGACTGCGTCCTGTATTAATGACGGCCTCTGTAGCTTCGCTCGGATTTTTGCCTATGGCATTAAGTCAAGGGGCAGGAGCTGAAGTGCAACGACCATTAGCTACTGTTGTTATTGGTGGTTTGATCACCGCCACATTTCTTACACTTGTCTTGTTGCCGATCTTATACATGTGGATCGAAAGAGAAAAGCCTAAAAAGACAAGAAGAAAAGTGCCTGTAGCACCTGCCACTATTATTTTGTTGCTGCTTGCAAGTTCTTTTGTGCAGGCACAAGATATAGAAGGAAAGAAAATGAAACTGGAAGAGATGTTGCAACTGGCGGGGAAGCAAAATTTGTCTATTCAATCGTTACAAAAAGAATCAGCCTATTGGAAACAATTACAGGCTGCTGTTTTTGAACCTGCCAAAACACAGCTGGGTGCTGAGTATGGCAATATCAATAGCCTGAATAATGATACAAAGTTCATGTTGGGACAAACGTTTAATCTGCCTGTTGTGTATAAGCGACAGAAGGAATTCTACCTGTCTAACGAAAAAGCACAAGCAGCAATGGTCGGCTGGAAGCTGCTGGAACTGAACAAAGAAGTGAAACTGGTGTTCTGGCAAATGGCTGATCTTTTAGCAAGACAAAAACTGCTATTGCGGCTGGATTCTGTGTACAGCCGTGTTTTACAGGCTGCAGAACTCCGGTTGAAAGCAGGTGAAACAAATATGCTGGAGAAAGTAACTGTGGAGGCACAGGTGCAGCAATTAAAAATTCAGCAACAGCAATTACAGAGCGATATCGGCATTGCACAACAAAAGTTACAATGGTTGCTGAATACAGATCAAAAACTATTGCCTGACTATGCGGAGAGTAATGCACCGGGAATTATTAATAATGATACATCAGTAATTGTCCATCATCCATTGTTGCTTTATAAAGAGCAGCAGGTAGCAGTGGCAGGTTCGCTGACAGCATTGGAAAGAAATAAACTGGTGCCCGATGTGTCTGTCGGCTATAATAATATGTCGATAGTTGGCTACCAATCTCAAGATGGTGTTACACAGCAATATTATGGTGCTGGAAGCAGGTTCAATAGTTTTAACCTGACACTGGCTGTTCCTTTGTTCAGTAAAGCGGCAAAGAATAAAGTAAAAGCCGGGCAGCTGAATGAAGAAATAGCAAGGATGAATGTAAAAGTGACAGATCAGCAGTTGAAAAGCCAATTATTGCAGCTAACAGAAGAACTGAAAAAACGTCAGCAACAATTGAATTATTATAATCAGCAGGGGTTAGCGCAATCAGAACTGATCATTAATCATGCAAAACAAAATTATGAGAAAGGGCAGATCAGTTACCTGGAGTGGACCATGCTGATGAATAATGCGGTTGACATACAATTGGCTCACCTGGCTGCATGGCAACAGCTGAATATAATTCGAACAGAAATAGAATATTTAACCGGAAAATAAAAATTATGTCAAAGATTCATTTATATATTGCTTTTATTATTCTGTTGGCTTCCTGTTCATCAAAAAAACAGGCAGAAGCAGGTACAAAGGAGACCGTAGCTGAAGATATGGTGACCCTGACGGATGCACAACTTAAAAATGCCGGTATTGAAACCGGGACTGTACAGGAACAAACTATGAATAGTTCTTTAAAGGTGAATGGAATGGTGGATGTGCCGCCGCAGAATCTAGTTTCAGTGAGTTTTCCTTTAGGTGGTTATTTGCGGTCCACTAAACTGATGCCGGGGATGCATGTGAACCGGGGCGAAGTGATCGCTGTTATCGAAGACCAGGCCTTGATCCAGTTGCAGCAGGATTATTTAGTGGCAGTAGCAAAGCTTGGTTTTTTGCAACAGGAGTTTGAGCGACAAAAAATGCTCAATGAAAATAAAGTGAATGCGGATAAAGTGTACCAGCAGGCAGAGGCTGATTATAATTCGCAAAAAGTGTTTGTTAAAGGGTTCAGTGAAAAATTACATCTGATCGGTATCAGCCCTGCCCGTCTTACTGAAAGTAATATATCAAGAAGTGTCACTGTGCATTCACCAATTAATGGCTTTGTTTCTAAAGTGAATGTAAATATTGGCAAATATGTTACTGCTACTGACGTACTTTTTGAACTCATCAATCCTGATGATATGCACGCCATGCTGACGGTTTTTGAAAAGGATATCACCAAAGTTAAGATCGGGCAGAAAGTCCAGGTCTCTTTTGTGGACGATCCCGGTGCTGTTTATGAGTGTGAAGTAATACTGGTTACTAAAAATGTTGATGAAAGTCGTAGTGCTTTGGTGCATTGTCATTTTGAGAAGCAGCCAAAAAATTTATTGCCAGGAATGTTTCTGAATGCAACGATCAGTATAAGTAATGCAAAAGTGCTTACACTGCCTGAAGATGCAATTGTTCGTTTTGAGAATAAGCAATATGTTTATGAAATAACAGGTAAGAATGAATTCAGGATGCTGGAAGTAGCCACTGGTATGGTGGAAAACGGAAGGGTGGAAGTGAGTAGCAGTACAGAAGGACTTGCAGATAAAACACTGGTAGTTAAAAATGCTTATGCTATTTTGTCCAAAATGAAAAATACGGCTGAAGAAGAGTAGTGTACTCTGCTATTGGTTTTTAAAGTAGCTGACTGGTAAACGGGTCAGCTACTTTATTATCGGAAATTGTGGGTAAAAACAAATTTTTTTCTTGTTTAGCTACCGTTAGATTTGCTCCCCCAAACAAAAGACCTATGGAACTAAAATATTCACAACAGATAGCCGGTACCCTTAATCTTTCACTAAAACAGATCAGTAGTATTTATGAACTGCACAGTGAGGGGTCTACTATCCCTTTTATTGCCCGGTACAGAAAAGAGGCTACCGGGAACCTGGATGAAGTCGTGATTGGAAATGTAATTGACCAGATCAAATATTTCAATGAACTGGAAAAACGTAAAGAGACAGTTCTTAAAACGATTGAAGAGTCCGGTAAATTGACGCCTGAACTGAGAAAACGTATAGAAGACTGTATCAATGCCACTGAACTGGAAGATATTTACCTGCCGTATAAGCCTAAACGGAAAACAAAAGCATCTGTAGCAATAGAGAAAGGGTTGGAGCCACTGGCAAAATTATTATTTGAGCAGGGACCTGAAAACCCGGAAGCAGTAGCAGTTAAGTTTATCAATGAGCAGGTGAAAGATACGGCAGAAGCTTTACAAGGTGCCAGGGATATAATGGCAGAATGGGTCGCAGAAAATGAACAGGCCAGGAATATTGTCCGTAAATTATTTACTGAGGAAGCTACTGTTTCCTCCAGGGTACTAACAACAAAGAAGGACGAAGCAGATGCGCAGAAATACAGGGATTATTTTGAATTCAAAGAACCATTGGCGCAAAGTCCGTCACACCGTATACTGGCAATTCGCAGAGGCGAGAAGGAAGGTTTTCTCATTATGACCATCAATATCGAAAAGGAAATGGCCCATGCAGAACTCAAACGGGTTTTCCTGAAGTCACCTGGTCTTGCAGCAAAGCAAGTTGAACATGCTGTTGAGGATTCATACAATCGTTTACTCCAGCCTTCTATCGAAACAGAATTCAGGATGGCCAGTAAGACGAAAGCGGATGAAGAAGCGATCAGGGTGTTTGCAGAAAATCTTCGTCAATTGCTGCTGGCGTCACCACTAGGACAAAAGAGAGTGATGGCAATCGATCCTGGTTTCAGGACAGGGTGTAAAGTAGTTTGCCTGGATGAACATGGTACATTCTTAAAATACAATACAATATTTCCACATGCACCGCAAAATGACTGGAATGGTGCCACGCAAACAATAAAAGAACTGGTGGCAAAATATGATATTGAAGCCATCGGTTATGGTAATGGAACGGCCAGTAAAGAAACTGAGCTGTTGGTCAGAGCTATAGATTTTGGTAAACCTGTTTCTGTTTTTATGGTAAATGAAAGCGGCGCTTCTATTTACTCTGCCAGTGAAGTGGCAAGAGAAGAATTTCCGGATCAGGATGTAACCGTTCGCGGAGCGATAAGTATCGGCAGAAGATTATTAGATCCCTTAAGTGAGTTAGTGAAGATCGATGCCAAGAGTATTGGGGTGGGTCAATACCAGCATGATGTGAACCAGAACCGCTTGAAAGATGCCCTTGACCAGGTTGTGGAAAGCTGTGTGAACTTTGTTGGTGTGGATGTGAATACCGCCAGTAAACACCTGCTGATGTATGTTTCCGGGTTAAGTGCGACGGTAGCAAAAAATGTGGTGGAATACAGGACAAAGAATGGCGGCTTTAGAAGTCGTGATGAACTTAAAAAAGTTTCCATGCTTGGTCCGAAAGCATATGAACAATGTGCTGGGTTCTTACGTATCGTAAACGCCGCTAATCCTCTAGATAATTCTGCTGTGCATCCTGAAAGTTATCATGTGGTGGAAGCAATGGCTGCTAAGGCTAACAGTACTGTTCCGGAGTTGATAAAAAATCCGGAAATCAGGAAACAGCTAAAAGCAAAGGATTTCGTTTCTGAAACGATCGGCCAGTTCACCATTGAAGATATATTGAAAGAACTGGAGAAGCCGGGCCGTGACCCCCGTTCTCCTATTGAAGAATTTCGTTTTGCAGAAGGGGTGAGCAGTATGGAAGACCTGAAGCCGGGTATGAAAGTACCGGGCATCATTACCAACATCACCAATTTTGGTGCCTTTGTGGATGTGGGGGTAAAGCAGGATGGGCTGGTGCATATTTCTCATTTAGCAAACCGTTATATCAGTGACCCCAATGAAGCCGTGAAACTGGGACAAAAAGTAATGGCCACCGTACTGGAAGTGGATATTGCAAGAAAGAGAATTGCATTGTCGTTGAAGGACGGAGCAGAGAGAACTGAAGTACGAAGTACGAAGTCAGAAGTAAGGGGACAGAAACCTGTTGTAAAAAAAACCGAGCCGATGAATCCATTCCAGGCAAAGCTGATGGAACTGAAGAAGAACTTCAAAGATTGACCGATTGCAGCTATATTTATAGAAACAGAAGCTGCAAATGGTTGTCACCGGATTCAACCCTTTTCCTGAACTTTCAACAGAACGATTATTGCTGAGGCAACTTCGTTTTTCAGATGCTCATTGCCTAGCGAAACTGCGTTCAAACAAAAAAGTAAATGAACACATCGATCGTCCGGCAACCATGCAAACCGAAGAGGCTAATAATTTCATTGAGAAGGTTAACCGGCGCATGAAGGATGGGGAATTGCTCTATTGGGTCATTGCTTTAAAAGGTACCGGGAGTTTTGCAGGCGCCATTTGTCTCTGGAATATTGAAGCAGATAAAGACCGGGCCGAGTTAGGTTACGAGTTGCATCCTGATTACCAGGGCAGGGGAATCATGCAGGAAGCTTTGCAGAAAGTAATTGAATTCGGGTTCACAAAAATGAAACTGGCGGTTATTCTTGCGCTTACTAAACCAGCAAATAAGGCTTCTGAAAAGTTATTGATCAAAAACTCCTTTATTCCTGACGAAGATTACAGATATGTAAGCAAAGAAAATGCGAATGAATACCTGGTCTATTATCTTCTTTCTGGTTCAAGGTTTTAAAGTTTATAGTTTGTAGTCTTCTCTCACCGGGTTAAATACATCAATCACTTTGCAATCAGTAACTGCCACAGCGCCATGCAGCACATTAGAAGGAATGACATAATACATACCAGCTGTCAGCTTACATTCCTTTCCATCAATGGTCATATCCAATTGTCCTTCCAGTATATAAGTGATCTGCTCATGCAGATGATGATGCTGGGGTAAATTGCTGCCTGCTTTTATTTCTACTAAACCAAGAGTCATATTAGTGCCGTGGGCATAATAGCCGGTGAGACCCGGGGCCAGGTCTTTTGGTTGTAAGTCCTTTAAATGTTGCATAAAAATTATAAAGTTCAGTTTTCGAAAACAAATTTCTCTTCAGGGTTAGGAGGCAAACAAGCAAAAACTACCACCAACCCATTCTTTGTCTTTATTATACCGGACACCAATCATCTTCCCTTTACTTAAGCGTCCCAGGTTATTGGTGGCTACTGGTCTTATTTCACCATCCTTCCAGAAATAGAACATCCGTATTTCTGCTTTGGCAGGTATATCCGGTGTCTCGATCACATCAGCGTATTTAACTTTCTGTTGCAGGATCCAGTTCTCCGGGTCTTTTACATTGTCAATATCCTGTTGTGTAACGTCAATAATAACACCTTGTCCGGCAAAGGAGAATAAAGGCTTTAATACATAATTCTCCAGGTCAGCGGGCATCTGTTTTATCTCGTTCAGGAAGAAGGTTGCAGGAACATACTGATGACGGATAAAAGGTAAAGTGTATTTGCTGATGCGGTAAAACCAGTTGGGATGTGGGCACCATTCTACCTCCAGTTCTTCAAAAAAGATTTTCCCTTTCTCTTGTACCTCGGGTGTTTGCTGTTGAAGGTCGTCAAAGATGACACGGTTAAATATTCTTTTTATTGCTGTTTTTTTTCCCTCATTCAGGTAATAGAGTTTTTTCCCTTCTTTTATCAGTTTTGTCAGGCAAACCATCTTGATACCAGAATATTCTTCGGTGCAGTAAAAATCAATTCTTGTTTTTTGTTTGCGGGGAAATATTTCCAGCAGAACAACATTTTCCGGGTTATGATTACCAATAATAATTTCTTTTAGCAATTGTATGTATGTCTCCCTTGTGTAGCCATTCAGGTAGCAACTAAAATTTTCCGGAACTGTAAAATGATTTCTGAATACATCATCCAGCAAAACTTCATAGGCAAACAGGGAAGGGAAGCCCTGCATCTCGATCAGTTGCGGTTCATATTCTCCGGCTTCGTTTATACAAATACCAAAGTCAAAAGCAATAAAATGCGAATGTGCTTCATCACCCGGGACCTGCAGGTTTTTGGGGATGGCATTTTTGGTCAGTTCTTTGAACTTCGGGTCAACAATAATATCAACAATACTCTCGCAGGCATCCAGTATTTTCTCTGTAAAATCTTTGGGTACAAAAATGGGGGTTTCTGCTACCCTGAAATCCAACTCGCCTGGGTGTACACCATTTAGTTCCTGTAAAAATGCTACATAGCTTTCTTTAGTAAAAGCCTCATTGTAAGCTTTGCGTATAGCTGGTATCATACTGCCGGTTTTAACCGGAAGTTAATGAATGATTGACTGGCAGCAAAAAAGAGCAGGTCTTTTCTATACGAGTTCGCCGTGCAGTTTCTCTATTGAATGATTCAAAAAATTAGGAAGGATATGCGAATAGGTCCAGACAATTTTATCCGGGTCTTCCAGGTGTTCCAGCATACTTTGCAGTTTGGCTTCGCCGTGGTTTTCGATCACCGTTTTTCTTTTATCTTCTCTTTGCAGGTACAGGCTCATACCGGGGGCATCCGCTTCCGGGTGAAACTGTGTACCGATCATATATTCATTAAACCGCAATCCCATTACCGCTCTTTCATATGGAACATGCGGCCTGCTTTTTTCGATGCAAAGCAGGGAAGCACCCATTTCATTGAGCAAGTCGTGGTTGGGTTGAATGACCTGGTAATCCCGGCTGTCAACGGCATAGAAAGGATCTTTCAAACCATCGAAAACAGGTTCGTCTGCACCATTTTCAAGCATATGTACAGGGAAAACACCGAAAGATGTGGATCTTCTTTTACAGACCAGTCCCACATTAAAGAAACGGCTGGCAAGTTGAAAAGAGTGACAAATAAAGAAGATGTATTTTTTCTGGGTGTTGGATGGATTGTTATTCCATCTTTCCATTTTATCCAGCCAGCGGCACCAGGCTATGTCCCAATCTTCGTAGCGGGTTTCCAGTGGGCTGCCGGGGCCACCGCTGGAGATATAAACATCATAGGAAGTATCAGGCAATTCATTCTTTAAGCGAACATCATATTCTTTGGCATACAAAAGCAGGTCATTTTTTTCTGCCCATTCGATGAGAATGTTACGGATACAACGCATGCCCTGATTGGCGGCACCTTCATAGAGATCGAGGATTGCTACTTTTACAGTCCGTTTTTCGGTCCAACTCATTCTGCAAACTTACAAAATTTTTTATGGACAGCAGGTGCATACGATTGCATGGTTGTTCACAACTGTGGATTTCATGATTCATGTTAAGTGTTTTTCCCAGCAGATGGGGCAGAAAAGATCTGCGTGAACCAGCGTTTTAAATCAGCGATATCAGCGGGATGTATTTTTTTTCCGCAGATGACGCAGATGAGTTCGCAGATAGGGCAGAAAAGTTCGGCGTGAATCAGCGTTTTAAATCAGCGATATCAGCAGGATGAATTTTTTTCCCGCAGATGACGCAGATGAGTTCGCAGATGTGGCAGAAAAGATCTGTGTGAACCAGCGTTTTAAATCAATAATATCAGCGGGATGAATTTTTTTCCCGCAGATGACGCAGATGAGTTTGCAGATGTGGCAGAAAAGATCTGCGTGAATCAGCGTTTTAAATCAGCGATATCAGCGGGATGTATTTTTTTCCCGCAGATGACGCAGATGAGTTCGCAGATGTGGCAGAAAAAGATCTGCGTGAACCAGCGTTTTAAATCAGCGATATCAGCGGGATGTATTTTTTTTCCCGCAGATAATGCAGTAAAGAATTTCTCTCTAAATTTTGTGTCTATTTCTTTTCAAACACTTTTTCGCCGTTAAGGAATGTTTGCAGCACTTTAATAGATAATAATTTCTCCGGTACTTCTTTCATGATATCTGAATCAAGAATTACAAAATCGGCAAACTTTCCTTTCTCCAGGCTTCCTTTTTCTTTTTCCTCAAAGTTGGCTTTGGCCGCCCAGATGGTCATACCCCGCAACGCTTCTTCCCTGGTCAATGCATTTTCTACCTGGTATCCATTTGCCGGCCAGCCTTTGGCATCCTTTCTTACTACGGCTGCGTAAAATGTTTTGAAGGTTGAAATATCCTCTACCGGAAAATCAGTACCCAACGGGAGCCAGCCGTTTTGCTGCAGGAGCTGTTTATATGCATAAGCACCTTTCACTCTTTCACCCCCCAAACGGTCACCTGCCCAGTACATATCACTGGTGGCATGTGTTGGTTGCACGGAAGGAATAATTGAATTAGCACCGAATAAACTAAAATCATTTTGATCGACCACCTGTGCATGTTCAATTCTCCAGCGTAAATCATTTTTACCCTTTAAATATTTTGCATACGTATTCAGTATAGTCCTGTTACCACTGTCGCCAATAGCATGTGTGCACATTTGCCAGCGGTTATTACTGATCCAGTTGGCTACTGAATCAAAATGTGCTGGCTGGCTTAACAAAAAACCATAATGACCAATCTTATCACTGTAGGGTTGTAATAAACAGGCTCCTCTTGAACCCAATGCTCCATCACCATAAACCTTAAAACTCCTTACATTCAGCCGGTCGGTTTTTATCATGCCATTTGCAGCGGCGTAATCATAATTTGCTTTCTCATCACTCAGCATTACATACAGCCGCATCTTAAGGTCACCGTTGGCCTGTAATGATTTGATCATATCCACAGAGGGAAAGCTGAGACCACAATCGTCAATAGTGGTAAGCCCCATTGCAAAACAATTTTGCTCAGCAGCCTGTAATGCTTTCTTAAATTGTTCGTCAGTTGCAGCTGGTATTTTTGACGAAACTAAGTCAACTGCATTGTCAATTAATACACCCGTCAATGTTCCTTCCATTTCTTCTATTTCACCACCGGTTAATGTGTCATGGGCTTTAATACCTGCCAGGTCTAATGCTTTTTGATTGGCAATGGCTGCATGTCCGTCTACTCTTGTCAGCAAAACCGGCCTGTCGGGGAATAAAGTGTCCAGTATTTCATTATTGGGAAACTCTTTTATTGCCCAGTCGTTTTGGTCCCAGCCACGACCGGTGATCCACCCTTCTTTATTCTCATTGGCAAATATTTTTACTCTTTCTATACACTCTTCCCAGCTGTTGGTACCGGTAAGGTCAACCCTTTGCAGACTCATACCATATCCCACAAAATGTGCATGGGCATCAATAAAACCGGGGTAGATAAATTTTCCCTGTGCATCCAGTTTTTCAGTGGCATCAAATTCTTTTTCGATGTCTGCTGTTTTTCCAACGGCAATAATTTTCCCATCTTTCACCGCCATTGCCTCCGCTGTGGAAAAGGAAGAATCAACTGTATAAATAGTGGCATTATACACCAGCAGGTCAATTTTTTCTTTCCTGTTGCAGGATAATAATACAATGACAAGAACGGCTATATAATATTTTTTCATGCTGAATAATTAATCTTTAAACAACAAAGGATGTTTTTTATGATGTTCCGTTTTATCCTGGAAGGCTTTTGCGGCCGCTAAGATAGTGGCTTCATCATATAAATTACCAACCAGGGTAATACTTACCGGCGAACCATTCTGATTAAAACCGATCGGCATACATACTACCGGGTTGCCGGTAAGATTTGTCATGGATAATTGCCGCCCGGCAAAGCTGGGTACAATGAGTACATCATACTTTTTCATAAAATCATTCATGCTTTTACAAAGATTATACCGGTACCGGTTGGCATTGATATATTCAACTGCCGGGATAGTCCTGGCCGCCCTGAAGCTATTGGGCCAGAAATCCTTATCCTGTCTTTCAACCAGGTCATCACGGTTAGTCCTTGTCAGTTCATCAAATGCAGCAGCACTCTCTGCATTAAGTATAATGCTGACAAGGTTTACAGGATACATGGCAGAGTCAGGAAAATTTACTGCTTTTATATTGGCTCCCAGTGAACGATAGGTTTCCAGTACTTTCCATTCGGGTGCATCTGCTTTCAATCGCTTGAAATAGTTTTCCGGGTAAGCGATGCGGAGCTTTGTCCAGTCCACTTTACCCGTATAATTAAATGTATGCCTGATAGCACTGGGGTCATTGCCATCTGTGCCGTGAATAAATGCGTACACGATGGCGGCATCTTCTGCACTCCGGCAGATGGGACCAATTTTGTCGAGGCTCCAGCAAAGCACAATCGCACCATAACGGCTGACAGTACCGAATGTTGGCCGTAATCCTGTTGCGCCGCACCGGGCAGATGGTGATACTATCGAACCCAGTGTTTCAGTGCCGATCGCAAAGGGTAATAAACCCGCTACTGTTGCAGCAGCCGATCCAGCTGATGAACCACTGGAGCCCTGTCTCAGGTTCCAGGGGTTTTTTGTTTCACCACCAAACCATTTGTTATTGTAGGCTAAAGCCCCTAATGAAAGTTTGGCACACAAAACAGCACCGGCTTTTTTCAATTGTTCATATACATAGGAATCAATATCGACTACCTGGTCTTTATACGGTGTGCTTCCCCAGGTTGTCTTATATCCTTTCACAGCAAAAAGATCTTTTAACCCATAGGGGATACCATGTAAAGGGCCCCGGTAAATTCCCTGTTTCAATTCAAGATCTGCTTGTGTAGCCTGTTTTAAAGCCAGCTCTTCGGTTAATGTGATTACACATTCCAGGGTGTCATCCCATTTCTTTAAACGGTCAATAAAAAATTTTGTCAGGTCTACTGAGCTGATTTTTTTATTCACGATCAGGGAGGCCAATTGGGGCAACGAATAAAATGCCAGTTCATTTTTATTGGCAGGCAGTTCAGTCCGTAAGGGGATAGTCCAGGAAATTTTTTCTTTTTTGGTGGCTATTTTCATGCCTGCCGGAGCCGGGTTGAAAGCAAAGGGATAAGGGATATCATTGGCAGGCAGTGTGCGGTGCAGTCCCTTGTATAGTTGGTAAAAATCAGTGATGCTCTCCAGCATAGAGTCTGCTTCAGCATCGGTAAAATCAAGATCATAAAGGTTTACTGTTTGCCGGACCAGTTGTATAGAGTCAGCTTTGGTTTGTGAGTGTGCAGCAAAGAATCCTGCGCAAAAGATGATTGTAAATAAATACTTCATATCGTTGGTTTTGCAAGTGATGAAATTAAGTAAATTCTGTACCTTTTGCATAAATCAACTGTTATGCGGATTCTCCTTTTCATTGTTGTGATCAGCTTGTTTATAGTTTCTTGTGAGAATACTGATAAACCCAGGACAGGAAACAGTGCTACCGTGGCGCAATATTTTAATTATGGCGACAGTGGTGTTCAATCTGCCGGGGTAAAAATGATTCCAATCAGGACACCGGTGGGTGATTTTAAAGTTTGGACCAAACGCTTTGGTAATAATCCCCGCATTAAAATACTGTTGTTGCATGGAGGTCCGGCTATGACCCATGAATACATGGAATGTTTTGAAAGTTTTTTCCCAAAAGAAGGTTTTGAGTTTTATGAATACGACCAGTTGGGTTCTTATTACAGCGACCAGCCAAAAGACAGCAGCTTGTGGACGATAGAACGTTTCGTGGAAGAAGTGGAACAGATGAGGCAAGCTATCGGTGCAGACTCCACTAATTTTTTTGTATTGGGGAATTCATGGGGAGGCATACTGGCAATGGAATATGCTTTGAAATACCAGCAGCACCTGAAGGGTTTGCTGGTAGCCAATATGATGGCCAGTGCACCGGAATATGGGAAATATGCAGCGGATGTTTTATCCAAACAAATGGACCCGGCAGTGCTGGCTGAGGTAAGGGAAATTGAAGCCAAAGCTGATTTTGCAAATCCCCGCTATATGGAATTGCTGATCCCCCATTTTTACCAGCAACATTTATGCAGGCTGAAAGAATGGCCGGATGGGTTTAACCGGACCATGAAACATGCCAACAGCGAAATATATGTTATGATGCAGGGACCATCAGAGTTTGGTATCGCCGGAAGATTAGCACAATGGGATATAAAGAACAGGTTGAAAGAAGTTAAAGTGCCCACCCTGATGATAGGAGCAAAACATGATACGATGGACCCCAAAGCGATGGAGGAACAAAGTAAACTGGTGCAAAAGGGCCGTTACCTGTATTGCCCCAACGGCAGCCACCTGGCTATGTGGGACGACCAGCAGGTGTTTATGAACGGGGTCATCCAATTTATTAAAGAGGTGGATGAAGGAAAATTCTGATTTAAAATTTTATCTTCCCATTACCTAAACCAACAGATATGAAAAGAATAGTTACAGCTTTTATGTTAGTATCATTATTGGCAGCCTGTGATAATAGTGAAAAAAAGGAACCGGCAACAACAAACGAAGAACTTAAGCCTGCCGGTGAAGTAAAAACGGAAATAACTCCGGCAGCTGATGCCGGTCCGGCTAACAGGTTAGAAGGAAGCTGGGTGATCAAAAGGGCGGAAGGTAATATGGCCAGTATGAACGAGGGTACGGTGTATGAATTTAAAGGCGATAAACTGAGTTTGGGAAAAGACGGGTTTAACAATCCCGGTTCTACGGAGATCACGGATAAAACATTCAGTTTCCAGGCAGAGGGAAACTCTTATAAGTTTATGTACGACTACCATTTTAACGGAGATACCTTAGTGACTTCCATGCAGAACAGCAAACAAACATTTTATATGGTAAAGCAGTAGTGAGTGGTCATTTTGAAAAGATCAACGGACAGGACTTGGCAAAATTCCGTGTTACGTAAGCCGGGACTGATGCTAAGTAAAATTATGAAGATGAAGATAATTTTATAGCTGGGCTTTATTCATCAGATTGAAAAGCTGCTGAGTAGCGATTTATCTACGAGAATATATTCATTAAGACGCCTTATCGCCAACTCCATATAATAATTATGGCATTAAAACTACTTCAGATTTCTTCTAAATTGTTCTAAAAGAAAGTCATACTTAATTTTTGACGCTGTTGATGTTGAATTCAGTATAACACAGTCAATTGATCGGCCCTTAAAATATATTTTAAATAAAGTTTCAGATTTAACTTGGTCAATGGCAGAAGCCTCAATTCCTTTTTGCTGAATGTATCTTATAAATGATCTGGCAGTACTATTAATAGCTGAATAACCAGGTAATAGAATTTTCTTTAGCTCAGGATGATTTTCGATAATAGAAATGATATCGTGATATTTATTAATTCTGATATGAGTATCTAGAGCACTTTTACCCATTCTCTCAATTTCGAAACCTAAATTTTGTACGCCAATTTCCAACTTCTTCATTATTTCATATCTCTCTTGAACTGCCTTTGTTTTATCAGACTTCGTCCATTTTAAATTTTGTTCCGCTAAATCGGCTAATATTTTCCAAAATCTATTTTGCCCATTAGGATAGAAAAAGGGATATTCCCATTTAGAAGGATGAGGTGGAAAGCTTCCAAGAATTAAATATCGCATCGGAGAAACATCCCTATACCAATTTGGATGATCTTCTTTATTCCAATCTGTATCCATAAACTTTAAGCCTTAGGCTTGTTTATAATTGTAAATAGCCGTAATTGCAGTCACAGTTTATAACTAGTACTCAATAGAAAACTGTACCAGCTGTAAAAATTATATACCCACTAAATACTGACCCTGTATATATTTTGCTACTTCAGTCAGGCTTTTTGTTTTTTCAAATACAGCCAACTGCCGGTCGGCGCCGGTTCCATTTTCCAGCATCTTATGTACATGGGCAATACGGTGGCGGCTGCCCAGGTGGTCAAGAACCGGGTCGAGGAAATCCAACAACTCGTAGATAAGTGCCCTTGTATTTACTTCTTCTTCTTTGCCAAAATCAATAAGATAACCGTCCACTCCATAGCGGCTGGCCCGCCATTTATTTTCATTCAGCAACGCTCTTGAGTATTGGATAAAGTTCAGGTTCTTGGAACGGAGCATATATATCCTGGCACAGATCGCCTGGAATAATGCAGCCAGGGTGATCGTTTCATCCACGGTCAGCGGGATATCACATACACGGAATTCAACAGTGTTAAAGAATGGGTGCACCCGCAGGTCCCACCATATCTTTTTGGCATTATCAATACAGTTTGTTTTGATCAGCAGCTTCACATAATTATCATAAGCTTCTATACTGTCAAACGCATCGGGAATACCCGTACGGGGAAACTTATCAAATACTTTGGTGCGAAAAGATTTATAACCTGTCATTCTACCTTCCCAGAAGGGAGAGTTGGTGCTGAGGGCAAATACATGCGGCAAAAAATAACGGGTACTGTTGGCTATATGATTGGCCATCTCCCGGCTTTCCATACCTACATGCACATGCAGGCCAAAGATTAAATTGCTTCGTGCAGCTTCCTGCAGTTCGTTCACTATTTCACTATAGCGAACATGATCCGTTATCAGCTGGCTTTCCCAATGGCTGAATGGATGGGTGCCGGATGCTCCCATGGCAAAACCCAGCCCATGGGCAATACCACCAATTGTTTTGCGCAGGGCAGCAACATCCGTAAACGCTTCATCAATATCTGCACAGATATCTGTCCCCACTTCCACCACGGCCTGGTGCATTTCAGCCTTCACTTTATCCTTTATCATTTTCTGTCCTTCCTGCACAATCTTCTGCTCATGACTTTTCAACTCATAGGTTGCAGGGTCAAGTACCATGTATTCTTCTTCTACACCGAGAGTAAAGCTTTTATAATTGAGATTCATATTTCAGTTTATAGTTTGTGGTTTGTAGTGTATAGTTGGTTCTCCGCATTGTGTAAAGATTCTTCGATTTGCTTTATTGCTAATTACAAATCACAAACTATAGACTACAAACTAAATTATATCAAAGGACTTTTATTGGAACCCCTTCTTACATATTCACCCCAGGTAAGATTATCAGCACCATCAACCTGGCTCAATGCTTTTTCAATCGCATAGTTGGCTGAAGTTTCCACCACCCATTCAAAATTTTCCTGTCCAACGCTGTGCACATCTGCATCAGGCGCAGGGTTACAAAAATCAATGGCATAAGGCACGCCATCACGAATAGCCAGTTCAACCGTATTGAAATCGTAACCTAGGTATTTATTGATACGTAATACGATATCAGTCATCTGTTGTAAGCGTTCAGGTGATGGTTTGAAGTCTGCTACATAGCGCAGATGGTGAGGGTTACGGGGTTCGTAGGACATGATGCGGACATATTTACCCCCGATACAATAGCAGCGGTAATATTCTGTAAAGACAATTTCTTCCTGCAACAGCATTACCAACTGGCCTGTTTCAGCATGTTTGGCAAAAAAGTCTTCAGCACTGTCAAGCCTGTACACATGTTTCCATCCGCCACCGGCAAAAGGTTTCATATAGGCAGGGAATCCAACGTAGTTGAATATAGTATCCCAGTCAAGCGGGAAAGCCAGGTTGCTGAAAGAATCGTTGGAAGTGTCATCCGGCAGATCCCTGGATGGAATAATTGCCGTTTTAGGAACAGGTACATCCACTTTTGTCATCAGGCAGTTATTGAAATATTTATCATCTGCACTCCACCAGAAGGGATTGTTGATTACGGCGCAACCGGTTACAGCTGCATTTTTTAACCAGGTGCGGTAAAAAGGTACGTCCTGTGAGATACGGTCGAAGATAACGGCATAACCACTGGGTTCCCCCTGCATGGCCTTGTCAATACGTACATTCTCCGCCATTATACCGGGCACATTTTTGCTGTTTACTCTTTCAATAAAGGCCTCAGGAAATGAACGTTCCTTACCATGCAGAATTCCAATTTTCTTCATAAGCAATTTTTAATTGAATGTTTTTAAATGTAAACCGTTCCGGGGCTTTGCGGAATATGGGAAGCGGCTTTTCCAAATTTATTTTTTCGGCATCAAATAAACAAATTAACCGGGTGGTTTTACCAGTTGTTTTTAAAATATTCAACCAAAGCGCTGTTTATTATGAAATCCTTATTTTTGAAATCATGCACAAGACCGCAAAAGCGTCCATTATTCGTACTGAAAACGTTTTCCTGAAATCCCAGTTCCTGCAAAGGGAGGTTTGTATTGATTTGTTTGTCCCGGCTGCTGTTTCTACTGATGCTCCGGTAAGTCTCTTACTCATCAATGACGGTCAGGATATGGAGAAAATGAATTTCCATAAGATACTTGATTACTTGTATGCAGAACAGGCGATTGAGCCTATGTTATTTGTGGCCATTCATGCCGGGGAGGACAGGAAAATGGAGTATGGTACACAGAACCACCTCGATTACAAAGACCGTGGCGCCAAGGCACCATTATACACTTCTTTTATTTTTGATGAGTTGCTTCCTTATATAAGACAGAAATATGCCATTGCCTCGTTTAAAGAAAAAGCTTATGCAGGCTTTTCATTGGGCGGGCTGAGTGCATTGGACATTGTCTGGAACCGGCCCGGCGAATTTACCAAAGTGGGTATATTCTCTGCCTCTTTATGGTGGAGAAGTGTAGACCAGGATGATGAGGAATATGACGATGATAAACACAGAATTATGCACCAGCAGATAAGAAACGGGCAATTTGCTCCCTGGCTGAAGTTTTTCCTGCAGTGCGGTAACCTGGATGAAATTAAAGACCGTAATCACA
Organism: Chitinophagaceae bacterium; assembly: GCA_016719165.1. Taxonomy (GTDB): domain Bacteria; phylum Bacteroidota; class Bacteroidia; order Chitinophagales; family Chitinophagaceae; genus JJ008. Next base: position 384,384 of record JADKAJ010000001.1, read on the forward strand.
ACGGCATTATTGACTCTATAGAGGATACATTGGATCTCGTAAAAGAATTAGAAAATAAAGGATATGACAGGGAGAATGATATTTATTACCTGGAACTGGAAGATGGCCATCATGATGTGTATACCTGGGGCAGGGCTATGCCGGTGTTTTTGAAGTGGGGGTGGGGATTAAAGTAAAAAATTGAATTTAGAAGTAGATTAAAAAGTATCAATAAAACAAAAATCCCGTCTGGTTATTCCAAACGGGATTTTTTATTGTACTTATTTCAATATTAGTTGAAGATATACCTCAAACCAAACTGAACAGAATAAGTAGAGGCAACGGTTACGTTATCCCTGAATGTCCTGGTGATGATATCTCCCTGTGCTGTAGCCAGTCTGAATTGTGGTACTACAGAACCACCGGGTATCAATGAATTCTGGTTTGTTGGAACAAGGATTGAACTTGCATTGATTGATTTCAGCTTACCCCAGCTTGGATTGATCATGTTACCAAAGTTGAAGATATCAAGAGTGAACTGAATAGTATTCTTGCTCTTGCCAACATTAGCAAAAATGTCCTGCATGAACTTCAGGTCAACCCGGTTCAACCAGGGAATTTGTGCACCATTACGTTCTGCATATTGTCCACGGTGAGCTTTCAGGTATTTGTCCTGCAAAATGTAAGACTCAAACAGGTTACGCTGTGCTGTTTGGTCGTAAACAACACCATTAACGGTTTGGCTGGCAAACTGCATCTGCTGTACCTGGGCTGCTGTTGGAATATATATCAGGTCATTACCAGTAACACCATCTCTATTAAAGTCAGCACCATATACATAAGAGAAACGGCCTGCAATACCACCATTATAGATCATGGAGATGGTAGTAGCGAGATGTTTAAAATATTCTTTACGGTAAGAAACCAATCCAACTACACGGTCAGGAAGTACATAATCAGCATAACCCATTGGTGAGGTGTTAGCGCCATTTACAGTAGCAGTTCCCTGCCATGCAGAAAGAGGCTGGTCTCCACCACCATCAAACAAATTGCCTGCAAGTGATTTGGTGTAAGCTACGGAAGCATAAAATCCTTTGCTGAAGGGCTTTTCAAATTTCGCAGTCAATGAGAAATAATAACCCCTGCTGCCATTGTCGAGTACAATAGAGTTGAAAGCTGTGGTCCCGTTTGTAACAAACTGCCCGGCACTATTTAATGTATTGATAAACCTTGTTGGTACAGTTGATCCATAGATAGCCCTGTTATCCGGATAACCTGAAACATTTAATGCAGCAGGAGATTGGAGGTTTGCATTTCTGAAAAACGCAGTATTCAGGTCTTTGGTGAATAATGCTTCAATAGTGGCAACAATACCACCCGGTAATTTTGTATCCATTGCAAGCGTTGACTTCCATGACTGTGGATTCTTGAAATCAGGCGACAAAGCTGTAATAGAGCCGGGAACGATAGTGCCCGCTGTTGGAACAGTAGCAGGGCGGTAAGCTGCAGGATCCGGGTTAAATGGACCAGGCGTATTAGACTGACCATTGAATGCCTGGGTAATCTGTAACATTCCATTATCACCAGACTGGCTAACTATCCATACAAACGGAACTCTTCCGGTAAAGACACCCGTACCACCACGGATTTGTAAGGAACGGTCTCCATAGATATCCCAGTTGAAGCCAAACCTGGGAGACCACATAATCCTTTTATCAGGCAGGTTCCCGGTATTAATTTTTTCACCACCAGCAAAAGTTCTTTGCGCTACAAGTGGGTGAGTAATGATCTGCGGAACATCAGGATAAGTAGGCAGATCCAAACGTAAACCAACAGTTAACCGGAAGTTTTTGCTAAGAGAAATTTCATCCTGGCCATAAACAGAGTATTGGGCAAATTTGAACGCTGAGAAAGCAGGTGCAAAATCTTTAGACAATGAATAGGTGATAGCGAAATCTCTGGGGTTAACACGAAGTGCAGGATTAGGGTTTAAGGCACTGGCGAAATCAGCCCAGGTATTAAATACATAATAACTGGTAGCGAAACGTTGGAAACCATTAATGGTTTCGCTCAGGTCAAACTGGCCACCCACTGTCCAGTTATGTTTGCCGGACGTCCAGGTCAGGTTATCAATAATCGAATATGTTTTTACTTTTCTAAGGTTACCGAAGCTGAATGGCTCATAACCAAACGAAGTATAAGGGGAGGAAGCGGATACACCTGTTGTACTTAAAATGTCTACAAAAGGAAATACCTGGCTTTCTGACTCACGGGAGTCATTCTGATAGGTATAAGTGCCACGTAAAGTATTGGCAATTCTTCCCCAGCTGGAGTTTAGTTCTGCAGCAATAGAATACAAATTAGCTCCCTGGAAATAGTTTGAATTCTTATACCAGAGTGAGTTGGTACCGGTACGGGTCAGCCCACTTGGGTAGTTAAAGCCAGCACCGGAAGTTGAAGTACTTGGAGGGTTGGGTTCACCACCCTCTACCTGGCTGTAGCGAATATTAAAACGATGTCTTGAACTGATATTCCAGTCCAGGCGAAGCATATATTTAGTTCTTTCGATATCAGGTGTATAGCCATCAAAAGGACCAGTTACATATCCGTAGTTATTAAACAGGTACTGGCTGATAAAATTAAGTGAGTCAGCCGATGGTCGTACTATATTATCAGAGCTTCCGAATGGCCTGGTTGCAGAAGAGGCAAATCTTGTCTGAATTGTTTTTGGTTGTTTTTCTGTTTCGTAGTTGAAGAAGAAGAACAATTTGTTTTTGATGATCGGGCCACCCACTCTGAAACCATATTGCTTGAATTCTTCAGCAGGTCTTGTGAAGTAGGTTTTCTCAACCCTGCGGCCACGATGTTTTTCATTTCTGAAATAGGTATAAACAGATCCTGTAAAGGTATTGGTACCGGAACGGGTTACAGCATTGATTGCACTACCGATAAAACCGGTCTGACGGATATCAAATGGAGTAAGGTTAACAGAAATCTCTTCAAGCGCATCGAGAGAAATTGGTGCACCGCCGGCAGGCAGGTTACTTCCAATTCCAAAGCTGTTATTAAAGTCTGAACCATCTACAGTAAAGTTGTTCTGCCTGTAGTTACCACCGCCAATGGAGGCACCGTTAGATTGCGGGGTAGCCCGGGTAAGATCATTGATACTTCTGCTGATAGTGGGCAGCTGATTGATCTGGCGGATACCGATATTGGTTACTGATCCGGTTCTGCTCGCATTCAGGATAGAGCTTCTTCTTCCGGTGGTAATCACTACATTCTCAAGAGAAGTAGTAGTTTTAGTTAAAAGGGGATTCAATAAGAATGATTCTGCCAGCTGGAGATAAATATTATCATATTTATCCACATCATGACCAACATAACTTATTTCAATCAGGTAAGGGCCGCCTACCCGCATATTCTGTATAGAAAACTGGCCACCTGCACGGGATACAGTTGAATATTTTGTACCTGAAGGCTGGTGAGTGGCTACGATTGTTGCACCAACAAGGGGCTCATCGGAGTTGTTTTTCACCGCACCATTAATGGCAGAGGTAGTTATCTGGGCAAATAGCAAAGGGCTGGCCACAAGGGCTACTACAAACAATAAGACTATTCTCTTAAGCATAAAGATTGGTTTTCGGTTGCAAAGAAAGGGAATATTTCCAAATTAAATATAGGCAAATATTAACAAACTGCTATTGAAATGGAATGCTTTACAAAGACAGTCCCTTCCCCGGATTCGCTGCCCAATGATCTTTACAACTTACCACCGGTTTGTTTGTTCTATTTTTGCTAAAAATCACGGGAATGTTTGATTCTATTGAAAGCGCCATTGCGGATATAAAATTGGGGAAATTGGTGGTAGTGGTCGATGATGAAGACCGGGAAAATGAAGGAGATTTTGTAACAGCCGCCCGGAATGTGACCCCGGAAGTCGTCAATTTTATGAGCAAACACGGAAGGGGCCTCATTTGTGCCGCATTGCCCGAAGAACGCTGCAATGAACTGGGGCTGGAACTGATGGTAAATAATAATACTGCGCTGCACGAAACCGCCTTCACTGTATCAGTAGATCTGCTCGGTCATGGTTGTACCACAGGCATTTCCGCACAGGACAGGGCCAAAACAATACAATCCCTGATAGATCCTACTATAACACCTTGCGACCTGGGGCGTCCTGGGCATATTTTCCCCTTAAGGGCTAAAAAGGGCGGGGTGCTTCGCAGGGCTGGCCATACTGAGGCAGCTGTTGACCTGGCCCGATTGGCAGGTTTTGAACCGGGTGGAGTGCTGGTAGAAATTATGAACGAGGATGGTACCATGGCCCGGCTACCCGAATTAACAGCCGTTGCCCGGAAATTTGATTTCAAAATAATTTCTATCAAAGACCTTATCGAATACCGGGTAAAATTGGATTCACTGATAGAAGAAGTGGTAAGAGTGGATATGCCAACCCAGTTTGGAAATTTTCAGTTGGTGGCATTTAAAGAAAAGAACTCATCCAATGAGCACCTCGCTTTGCTGAAAGGAACATGGGAAAAAGATGAACCGGTGATGGTTAGGGTTCACTCCTCCTGTTTTACCGGCGATATTTTGGGCTCACTCCGTTGCGATTGTGGCGAACAGTTACATAAAGCCATGCAAATGGTGGAAACGGAAGGGAAAGGTGCTATATTATATATGAACCAGGAAGGCAGGGGCATAGGCCTGCTGAATAAACTTAAAGCATACCGGTTGCAGGAGCAGGGCATGGACACTGTGGAAGCTAATCTTCACCTGGGATTCCAGATGGACCAGCGGGATTATGGTGTTGGCGCACAAATGCTCAGGCATCTGGGAATTACTAAACTCCGGTTAATGACAAACAATCCGAAAAAGAGGGTAGGATTGATTGGGTATGGTCTTGAAATAGTTGAAAATATCCCCATCGAAATTTGTCCTAATAAGCACAACGAAAAATACCTTCAGACAAAAAGGGATAAAATGGGACATGAAATTTTAGATAAGGAATAAGAATGGTGTTCCTGCCTATAAATTATCGTTCTCTTTTATTTCTTCCTCTTTCTTAAGCTCAGTCTCGGCAGGAACAACCTGTACTTTTTTCTTTCTTCTGAAAAGGTCACTGAGTTTATCAAAGTCTTTCTTATAAGAGATGCTGGCACCCGTTCTTCTTGCAGTGGAAGCATTGGAAGATGAAGTGAGGTAATCGGTATTGGTACGGTAAAAGAAAGTAGCCCTGATTGTTCCGCTTGGGTTTATCAGCCATTCCAATGTTACATCCGGAAGCAATTGGATATTTTGCTGAATATTGGACTGACTGCCCTGGCTTAACGGGGCATCAAATCCTACACCGGTGGATATGATAAAACGATTATTGAAAAAAGAGCGTCCAATGGACAGGTTTACATTACTGCTCAGGTTAAGGGCAGTTTTACTTGCATCAACCAGGTTTCTATTGTAAATGGATGTATTCAGGTTGATTTTATATTTATCACTTTTCAACAGGTTCCCGAATAATTTATTGATCTGGTCACTCAATACACCTAAAAGTATTCCGGATATGGTACTGACGCCAAGGCCGCCACCGCTGCTCACATCCCCGGCCAGTTCACTGGGGGCAAAACTGTTGAAGACGATAAGATAAGTCACCTGCCTGTTTAGTTCATTCGTATTTTTTTGCATCTGCTGAACTAATAATGCTAATTCCGGGTCAGTAGTAGCTACACTTGTACTTGGAAAATCCAGTGCAAAATTTATATCCGGTGTAAATAATTTACCAGTAAGGGTGGCTACCACAAACACATCACCTCTTGCATTGCTGATACCCGAGGTAAGATTTAAGGAGCTGGCTAATGGTGCAAAACTTACTTTCTCTGCCCTGTACGTGGCTTCAAACTTAATATTCGCATTATAGGGATCACCGTTCCACTCAATATAGTTCTGTACTCCTTTCCTTATCTCAAAGGGCTTTTTGAAAAATGATTGAAAAGTAAACAGGTAATTCCCTTCCTCTATATCAAAGCGGCCACGTAATGATAAGGGTTCTGTTGTACCCGAACGAATATTAAGTGTGCCCGAACCTTTTCCTTTTATCTCATCACCGGTAAGTTCATCCAATACCACTTTTACGGTAACCATGGGGTTAGCTGTTACTTCCACATCATAGATAATACTGGTTTCATTTGACTTAAAATCTTCATCCGTCATTTCCCGTCCGTATTTTCTTTCCACCAGGAAGTCAGCAATGCCAGATTCACGGCTGGATGAAGAAGGTAAGGTAATGTAACTGCTGTCTTCCTCAGAGGCATTGGCATTAATGGTCATCACCATATCAGATTGCGGACCTCTAAGCTGTAATACGGCTGTTCCTTTTACATCGCCAAAAAACTGTTTATTATCGTTGTACGTTGTATTTAATATTTGTACCGGGCGGTTTGTCGCATCACCCCTGGTACCCGGTTTTCGGGTGGATATATCAAGGTCATAGAACATATTCTTGAATGATTCATGATCAATACCACCTGTTATATAAACCGGGTTCCCGGTAACAGTGTCGGTAAGAACGATTCCATCCAGGTCTATTTTCTCTGTAGTAAGTTCGATGTCTGTATCCTGAATTTTATAATAGCATTGTGTAAAGTTCACCCTCAGGCCGGCATCTTTTACTTTTCCTTTGCCACTTACTCCCAGGTTATCAAACTCACCCGTTATATTAATATCTCCGGTAAGGAAACCCTGTATGTCGGAGAACAAGGTTCCAAGAAAGCGTTCCAGGATCTTTAAAGGGAAAGTTTTTGCTTTTAAAGCTATAATGTTGTTTTTTGCTTTTAATGAGTCGCCGAAGAATAGATGAAGGTTAAATCCAAGATAATTTTCCTGGTTCAGTGTATTGCCGTTTACTTTCAATTCTTTGGAAACATTATCATAAGCCAGGGTGGCTTTCAATTCTCCGATCGAGTCGTTATCCAGCCGCAGGAACCGGGTCTGTATATCTTCAGAAGTTATTTTTAAGTGGCCCGTCGGGTCTTCTACCAGAATGTTTCCTGATAATAAACCCTCCAGCCTGTTTCTGGGGAGAAAGAAGGGAGCAAAGTCGTTAAGATTTACATTCACTAGTGCTACCTTCAGATCGCTCCAGTCGCCAATATCTGATGGTTTGGTCTTAAGTAATATTTTTTGTTCGCCTTCTGTCAGTACAAGTTCACCCTGTGCCGGATTATTTTTTCTGAATATCAGTTCTCCGGTTTCGTCAATGGTCCATAGTTTTCCATTTACTGTAAATGAAGAAGGGTCAATATCTATTTTCACTCCATCATTATATGTTAATACTAAAGCGTTCAGGTCAGCTTTTTCCACAGTCTGGTTGGCCCCGGTCAGGATAGACACTTTTGATGAATCGTTACGGGCATTTATCTTAAATACCGTTATTGGTATATTAAGACTGTCGTTTATTTTTATATTGGCTGTTTTGCCTGTAAGAACAAGGCTGTCGGCATTTCCTGCAGCTATTAAGCTAACATCATCAAAATTGTATTGCTTGTAATGAAATTGCGGAATGTCGGCTTTTAGGTTCAGCTCATTTCTGGCAAGGTTCAGGTTGCCCTCAAAGTGACTGTTGTTCAGGCCTGTTATTCCCGGTATAAACATTTTAAAGTATTCCTCTACATAGTACGTATAGATATCGAATTTTAAATCCTGGTTACCGGGAAATCTTCCGGGTGGCTTTATATATGCAGGATAATATTTATTCAGGAAATAAGTAAAGGCGTTTGGCAGGTCTTTAATAACAAAATCACCTGTGACAGAAGCGGTAAATTCATTGGAAACGGCTGTTAATTTTTTAACACTGTCTATGTAAGTGGAGGAAAGGATCAATGAATCAAATGGAAGACGGATTCCATCTTTCTTAATTTCTGCTTCGGTGATTCTTGCATCGCCCAGGAAATTATCAATCGTACTGCTGGTGAAATCAAAATTCAATTTTCCACTGAACTCAATACTGTCTTTTGTAAGTCTCAGGTTTTTGAAATTGGCTTTGGTAACGTCAGCCAGCAAATTAAAACGGGGAGTTAGGCTGTTAAAATCTATAACCCCGTTAAGGTCGACTTTCACATTCTCATCATTGATGGTGGCAGCACCATCAAAAAGCTTTTTATCGAGCTTCCCTTTAACTGTTATATTATTATACCGGTAGTTGTTGTAGTCTGCAAATTTTATCGTGCCATCCACTAATGTATTTCTTGTTTTTTCACTGAAGCCTTTTCCTTTTACGGTGCCGGTAAGGGATACAATACCAATATTTTTGTCTCCTAAAAATTCGCCCAGCCTGAAATTATCAGTTGCAATTGATCCCGAATATACCGGGTCCTCTCCTTTGGGCAGTTTCATGTTCAGGTCACTTTTTATAGTGCCCATGTTGGTATTAATCGTGCCATATGTTACAAAATCGCTGATGAAACCAGTAAAGCTGCCTTTAAAATTTACATATTGGATTTTCCGGAGATCAGGATTTGTTATTTTTTTTAATCCCGGGACTATTTGAATGGCATCGCTGTAAGTTGTTCTGAAATCGTTGGCTTTGAAATCAATAAATGTCTGGTTAATATCAGGAAGGCCTGTCAATGTTATGTCTCCGTTAAGTACGGTGCTGTTGCCGGCCTTCACCACCATTTCTCTTCCGATAAGATCATCTACTGTACCTCTTACTTTTCCCTGTAGTGTAATTTGTTTTTTCCATGTTTTTAAAGAGGGAGCAAAGAAAGCGATATCATCACTGTCTATGTAAGACTCATCAAATGTTGCAGCCATCTTCACTTTATGAATAAAATCACCCATATCACTCATGTCATCGTAGGACATTGAAAAGTAATGGCGCAGGTTACTTCTGTTGGTGCTCAGGTCAAGGTTAGTAAATGCCATTCCCTGCGGTGTCATTTTCATATCTGCGGAAAGATTCTTTACTTCCAGTCCGCTTCTTTCTTTAGCCGTCAATTTCAATTTTGCAAAAACTGTATCACCAATAAAAGTTGAATTATTCAGGTTGGCGTTGATCTCTGTAAATAATATATGCTGCCCGTCAAAATGAGTATAAGGTTGCCTGTCAGTTTCTTTGTTGGTACTGAATGTGCCGTTGATGATTTTCAGGTCGGCAATTTTGAAGACGGTTTTTGCTTTATTCCAGGTTGCCGAAGTATCAGCTTCCCCGTCTGTTATTACTGAAGCAAAAACAGGTTTAAGTTTTGTATAACTGTGTAAGGCAACTACAGGATCTTTTATTAACAAGGAATTGATCTCATATTTATTCCCGGAAAAAGCCATGTTATTGGCATCGAGCCTGAGTGCCCCGACTTTGATGTTCATGTCTTCACCCAACCAGGCATCTTTTTTAATAAAAATTACATTTCGGAGCTCCACTACTTTCAGGTTCAATGTAATACCGCTTTTTTTCTTTGCTGCTGTATCTTTTGTAGTGGAAGAAAAGTAATCGAAAATGAACTGCTGGCGCCATATGGAATCACTGCGTTGAAATTTTATAATGGCATTATCAAGCCCTATATATTTCAACTCGATATTTTTTTTGAAAAAGAACCAGTCAGTAATATTTACTTTCAGGTTGCCGGCGTAGAGTAAAGTATCTCGTTTGCGGTCTTCAATAAGTACACCTTCCAGGTTCATTCGGTTAAATAACGAAAAATCAATATGCTTAATAGAAATTTTTGTTTGCAGATCTTTGGAAAGTCTGCTGGTTACTTGCCGTGCGATCCAATTTTGTCCGAAGGGGGTTTGAATAAAAATATATATACCCACTAACAGTAGCAGCAGGCATAAGAAAAACCACTTCAATATTTTTTTAAATCGCTTCAGACTCAGCTATTTAGTGTAAAAGTAAGTAATCGCCTCTGTAGGGCAAATTCAATACCAATATTAGGGACAAACATATACGTAAGCAGTGCAAACGGCAGAATACTTATATTGCTTTTAAAATTTGCAATGAGAAAGTTTTTTCTGATTTTTTCAATTTTCATTCTTAACAAAAGTTTTTCGCAGGTCACACCTCAGAAATTGAGTGATAAATATGTACTTGTCATTCATGGGGGTGCGGGAACAATAGTTAAGAGCCAGATGTCCCCGGAAAGAGAGAATGCTTATAAAGCGGCCCTTGATAAGGCATTACAAACGGGTAATGATATACTGAAAAGCGGGGGCACTGCATTAGATGCAGTGGAAGCCACCGTTCGGAGCATGGAGGATGATCCCCTTTTCAATGCAGGTAAAGGTGCAGTTTTTACGAATGAAGGGAAGAATGAGCTGGATGCTGCCATAATGGATGGAAAAACATTGGAAGCCGGATCGGTCGCTGGCGTCACAATCATTCGTAATCCTATTACTGCTGCAAGAGCAGTGATGGAGAAAAGTCCCCATGTGATGATGACGGGAGCAGGGGCTGAAAAATATGCTAAACAACAGGGGCTTGAAATTGTGGATCCATCCTATTTCTATACGGAAGAAAGATGGAGAGGTTTGCAAAAAGCTAAGCAACAGGATTCTTTAAAAATGTATTTAGATCATGCGGATACAACCAATAGAGGGATGCTTAAGCAATGGGAGAATAAAGATTACAAATACGGTACTGTTGGTGCTGTCGCATTAGACCGTTACGGAAACCTGGCTGCTGCTACAAGTACCGGCGGTATGACGAATAAAAAATTCGGAAGAGTAGGAGATGCCCCGATAATTGGTGCGGGTACTTATGCTAACAACAATACTGTCGCTATCAGTGGAACAGGGTGGGGTGAATATTTTATCCGGTTAGTGATGGCAAAAAGTATCAGTGATATGATGGAATTTGGTAAAATGAAACTAAATGTTGCTGCAGATGAAATGGTGATGAAAAAATTACCGGCTTTAGGGGGCGATGGTGGATTGATCGCCGTTGATAAACAGGGTAATATAGCGATGCCTTTCTGCACCGAAGGTATGTACCGCGGTTACATAAAAAATACCGGGGAAAAAGTAATAAAGATCTACAAAGAATAAGAACCGGTTCCCCGGCTTTAAATTTTGAAACCTAAAGTCACAATAGCATTTCCACCTGTTTGTTTTAAACCGGCCCCTGAAAATGGCCTGTTTTGCAAACGATAGGCAAAATGCACATCCTTACCCATTGTATGTACATAGGCAAGATCGATGAACATTCCTTTGTTCCTGTACCCTAAACCACCTGTAAGCTGGAAGCGGTTTCCTTTTTCTCCTGCAAGATTCTTATAAGGATTGCCATAGTAAGCCATACCCAGACGGGCCATGATGGTGGTAAATTTTAATTCGCCTCCGGCACGGAAGTTAAATGCCCCTTTGTATGCGTTGTCAATTGCCCCGTTAAGCGATTTCAGATAGTCTTTTGTGTTTTGACTATTATCGCCTTCGGGGTCTGTTGTATAAGAGGATGCTTTATAGTTCACATATTCAATATCGGCAGTTAGAAATCCTTTTTGCTTTCTTACATCTTCGATTTCACGTAAAACATAGGAGGCACTGGCCATTATGCGATAAGGGGTAAACATCCAGTAAGCGAATTCCGCATCCTGTCCCCCGGTGAAGATGTCTGAGCTCTGAGTCTGTATTCCATTATAACTTTCTGTATTGGTAGTAATAGAGGCGTTGTACCTGTCAGTCAGGCGATAAAAGGTTGGTGTATGTACAGCTAAGCCAAGCCTTACATATTCGACAGGTTTATAAATTACACCCATTTTTAAATTTAAGCCTGTACCCTTTGTTGTCAGGTTTTCAGTAATGGCAGCATAGTCAAATTTGTTGTCCGTATTGCTGGTTGCATCTGCTTCTGTGAAGGTGGATTCCTTATCATATCTCAAAAAAGGAATGCCCAGTGTGAATCCAAAATAGAATTTGTCACGCTGTGCACCAGCAAAAGCCAGCGCCAGTTCCGTAATGCCACCCCTGTTGGTAATTACATTTTCCTGTAACAGACCAGTTCCGATCGGTGCTCTTGTCTGGAACTGATAATTTCCGGAAGAGCCTCCGGCTATAGTGTCTATCCAGTAAGTATTAAATGCCAGGCTGGTACCAAAAGGATAGTTTTGTGCTACGCTATTGGCATCACGGTCGTTATTAATCTCTTCGAGGAATTTATTTGAATAGGAGCTTTGATTGTTTTCTCCGCGGTACAAAATATTGCTGCTAAAATTAGCGGTTCTGTTGATCGCTATCGCAAAAGAAGAACTGCTTGATCTCCCTCTTCTGTCTTTATCAGTACCACTTCCTGCAACCAGGCCGGTAGTCCCAAACGACAAATAATTTCTTTTGTCCTTTTCAGAACGGCCATAATAAGTAGCATTATTGTTTAGAAAATTATAGGCCGGTGTCAATACAAAATCGCCTGTTTTGTAAAAGCCAAGTCCGGCAGGATTTACATAGGCTGCTGAAAGATCACCTCCCAGGGAAGCCATCGCTCCGCCAACGGCTTGTTGCCTGGCAGTACCGGAAGAGGTGTACCAGGAATAACGAAGGGCATCAGCAGGTTCCTGGGCAAAAAGGGGCAATGATGATACAAAAGAGGTTATGATGAAAAATATTTTCTTCATGATATCTTGAATTATAGGTAGAGAAAACTTAGTTCAGAAAGACTGAACCTGTTTGGCCTGAACTTCATACTAGTGTGTTCGAAATAATTAAAATCTTCTTACTGGTGCACTTCCACCACTGCTGCCAGATGAGGAAGAGCTTGAACTGCTGGAAGAAGAACTGCTGCTGCTCGGATTACTGTTACCGGATGAACTACCATTACTACCCCTGAAAATATCTCTTAACACATTCCCTGAATTGCTGCTGGTACGGGTACTGTTCCGGGGTTGATTATAGGAGTTGTTATTTGAATTGTTGTTACTGCCCGGCAAACCATACTTTGGATTGCTGTAGGTGGTATTTTTAACCGTACCGGTTGTATTGTTAGTATAAGTATTCAGGTTAAATGTTCTTGGTTTATTGTAAGTAGTAACGTATTTCGTATTGACAAAAACAGTGTTGTGGCAATAAGGATTATAATAATAATTCCATGAATTATAAGGATTGTAATAGGAGCCATAATAGAAATTTTGGCCATATCCCCAGCGTTCGTAAGAATACCAGTCGTTAAGATTATTCCACTGGTAACGGTTTCTGACTTTCATACGTAAATAACGGTCTTCATAAAAGTCTTCTTCGTAACGATAACTACGGTCATCTTCTCTTTCCATTCTCACATATTCATCTTGCGGACGTACAGGAGAATAATACACATCGTCAGGAGTCTGACCAGTTTTATATGCAGTAGTACAGCTGCTGAGAGCCACTACAATTAGTGCCAGGAGTAAAATAGATATTTTCATGGCAAATGGTTTATCGGGTTAAATATGAAGTTACTACTTTTGTGCGACTTTATAAGGAACACAATCGTTTGCATTGACACTACAAAGGTTTATTGATTTGCTGATATTATTGTGCTAACGACTGTTAATTTAAACTAAAAAAATACTGTTTTAATAGCTTCAGGTTTTTGGCTCCGGTTTCAGGATTTTCTTCCGTAATCAATGCCTCCGGGAAGCACTAACAAAAAGAAACATGAGTAAGGAAATAACTTCAAGAGCAACGGACTATTCCCAATGGTACAATGACCTGGTAATTAAAGGTGAACTGGCAGACTATTCGGCGGTAAGGGGATGTATGGTAATAAAACCGTATGGATTTGCCCTTTGGGAAAACATGCGGGATGCATTAGATAAAATGTTCAAGGATACCGGGCATGTGAATGCTTATTTCCCATTATTTGTTCCCAAAAGCTTGTTTGAAGCAGAGGAAAAGAATGCCGAAGGCTTTGCGAAAGAGTGTGCTATTGTTACCCATTACCGGTTAAAGTCTGATCCGGACAATAAAGGCAAACTGATTGTTGACCCGGAGGCAAAACTGGAAGAGGAATTAATAATCCGCCCAACCAGTGAAGCCATCATCTGGAATACGTATAAAGGATGGATTCAATCTTACCGTGATTTACCGCTTCTGATTAACCAGTGGGCCAATGTGGTTCGCTGGGAAATGAGGACAAGATTGTTTTTGCGTACCGCTGAATTTTTATGGCAGGAAGGACATACTGCTCATGCTACAAAAGACGAAGCAATAGAGGAAACAGTGAAAATGCTGCATGTGTATGCAGATTTTGTAGAGAACTGGATGGCATTGCCTGTGCTAAAAGGAGTAAAGACAGCTAATGAACGTTTTGCCGGTGCTGAAGATACTTATTGCATCGAAGCATTAATGCAGGATGGAAAGGCATTACAGGCCGGTACTTCACATTTTTTGGGCCAGAATTTTGCCAAAGCTTTTGATGTTAAATTCAGTGATAAAGAAAATAAACTGGAATATGTATGGGCTACCAGCTGGGGAGTAAGTACAAGATTAATTGGTGCGCTGGTAATGGCACATAGTGATGACCAGGGGTTGATCCTGCCACCCAGAATTGCACCTTTCCAGGTGGTTATCGTTCCGATTTATAAAGGCGATGAACAAAAAGCTGCCATAGATGTTAAAGTGAATGAAATTATCAAAGAATTAAAAGCTTTGGGTATCAGGGTTAAATATGATAACAACGATAATGCAAGACCAGGCTGGAAGTTTGCAGAATATGAAATGAAGGGAGTGCCGGTGAGATTGGCAATTGGTGCCAGGGACCTGGAAAAGAATGTTGTGGAAATTGCCCGACGTGATACAAAAGAAAAGCATGTGGTAAGCATTGATGGACTGGCTGAATATATAAATGGTCTGTTGTCTGCTATTCAACAAAATATGTTCAATACTGCAAAGGCATACTTGGATGAGCATATTACTAATGCCGATAGCTGGGATGAGTTCGTAAAATTACTGGATGAAAAAGGCGGATTCATTGCTGCGCATTGGGATGGCACTTCTGAAACAGAAGAAGCTATAAAAGAGAAAACAAAAGCAACAATCCGCTGCATTCCACTTGATAATAAGACTGAAGAAGGTCAATGTATCCTTACCGGTAAATCATCCTCACAAAGAGTTTTGTTTGCCAGGGCATATTGATTTTAATGGTGATATTTTAATTCCTGATTTAAATCTGTAAAAAGATTTGCAGTTTAATATATGGAGTTTTATATTTATGTAAATCAAAATCAACAGCTTTATGGAGCAAAACCAGGACCAGTCCCTGTTCGATATGAACATGGACAGTAGTACACAAAGTCATTTACTTTCTATCAGCAAGTGGACAAAATTCATATCTATTGTCGGCTTTGTTATTTGTGGATTGGTATTATTGCTTCTTGCTGTTTTCGGGGCAAAAATTACTGAACAGCTCTCCGTATTATTCTCGTTTGGAAATAGTGAGCTGGCCGGGGCACTAATTGCTGTAGTACTGATCGTATTACTGTTATTTGGTTTTTGGATTTATTTTTTGTTCAGGGCTTCCAATTTGTTACGAAATGGTTTGCAGAGCCGCGACACTGCTCAACTGGCCGATGGTTTCAAAGCTATGAGGATATATTTTATCTTCAGCTTTGTCATTTCAGTTCTGAGTCTCCTGTCTACATTGCAATCTTTTTTATAATACCCTAAACTTTTACTAAAATGGAAAATTCAACTTCAGATAAATCACTTTTCGATCTCAGTTTTGATGAAAATGTAAAACAAAGCCTTAAAGGTGCGGCCACCTGGGGTGGGTTAGCTGCAATTGTTTCATTAATTGGATCTATTCTTGGCCTTGTTAATTATTTTGTTGAAAAGGGAAAGGAAAGCAGGTATGGAGGAAATAGCCTCGAAGAAATGCAGATACAACAAGCTGCAAATACAGGTGGGTTAGTCTCTGTGGTCATCACACTAATTATCGGCATAATACTTTTTTATTTTCTCAATAAATTCTCCAGGTCTGCAAAGGCCGGGATAGATACAAACGACCATTACCTGATTAATGAAGGACTGGGTAGCTTGTCAACTTATTTTAAATTCATTGGTGTATTACTGATTATAATACTCGTATTGTTTGCTTTGGGTATTTTGATTGGAATAGGCCAGGGAGTTTAACAGCAGTCAATAAATACTATTTTTCTAATTCACATCCTGTATATAAGGGTAGGCATGCCTTTTATGATTAGTGCAAGGCAATATTTTTTGTAATCTAATTTTAAAAATAAAAATCAAGTTTATAGGTCAGTATCAGGATATGATATTGTTTGGATTAAATGTGGATACTATAGCGAAAACCACTTGAAAGAAACCGCCTCCCGGGCAGAGTTTCCTGCCATTGCAGGAATGGTAATGTGTGTATTAATGGCGATTGGTGGATTCGTGTTTTCATTTTATATGTCTCAACAGCTATTCGGATTAGATGCCCGTTTTAATAACTTTGACAAGTCGGGCACACCGGATAGATTTGGGATAACAATGGGAATAGCTTGCCTCTTATTAGCACTTATTATTTTTCCCCCTGCTTGTTTACACTGCGGTTTACAAATCATACCAAAAATGCAATAATTGCGAATGACCAGGTCTCTTTAATGAAGGGTTGAAAAACCTCAAAATTATTTTCAGGTATATGGGAGTCTTAACGGTCATTGCAGGGGTATTTTTTATTCTTGCATTGGTATTGGGTGGCTTTGCTGCAATAATGACTTTGTGATTTTTCGGGATGATCTCCGGATTCAAACCTGCGTTTTAACCATAGCCGATCTCTTATTTTGTTGACAAATAATTATAATCTTTCAGCAGTACATCCAGGAAATCAAATGGAGGTAAGCCGGATTCTATTTTCAGGTGAGCTTTTACTTTTGAGGAGGCAGCTTCTGCCATATTATAATCTCCTTTTTTGCGGGAAGTTTCCAGTATGCTTTTTATTGCGTTGATATCTTTGTCGCTTAATTGCATTATTTGCGGGAAAGATGGCACATAACTGTCTGCCACATCTATAAAAACGGTGTCTTCAATATTGCCTTTTGAATGGGTGCGGATAAGAATTGTTTTGGCAAGGATATCTCCAATGCGCTGCCCTTTTTTGGAAGATACAACCAGCACAACATCGGTAATCAGAAAGCCTAATCCAAATAATACAACAAAGATCGTTTCGGCATTATTAAAACCCGGGTTCGAAGCGATATAGAAAAGTATCATTACGATCCACAGATCTGACAATCGCAGCAGCCAGCGAATTAAATACTGGCTGATGCTGGCTTTTCCGCCATGTTCGTCTACTACCCGAAGTCCCAATACTTTCTTACCAAGGCTTTGTCCATTCATCGTTAGTTCCAGTATAATATGGTAGAGCATAATGGGAGTGAGCAGCAATAATCCTATTGCCCATAAATTATGACCGGCGTCTTCGTCAAAGTAGCCGGAGTTTCTGCTGATAGAACTGTATATTTCTCCGGCAATCCGCAGGTAAAAATATTCAATTATCATGTCTATCAGCAGTGCTAAAAGACGACGGTAGAACTCAGGTATTTCGAATTCAAGTTCTATGTTAAAATTGGTGGGTACTTTTATAACCGCCATTGAAAGGGAAATTAATTGTCAAAATAATACTTTCTCCCCGACTCTCCGAAATTATCAGTAGAATCCCAATAGCAGGCATATACTTTTTCAGAATATGCTTACCAGCGGGTATTTTTTAATCACTGATAAATACTGTATTTTACGACCCAAAGTATCCTTTTGAGAGAGGCATTGTTTATAAAGAAGAATAAAGAACGCTGGCTGCAGAACCAGCATAATCCATCACAGGATCCCGATGAAATGGCAGCATCCTTTACCCAATTGGTTGATGATCTAGCTTATGCTAAAACTTTTTACCCATCCGGTAAGGTTACCGCATATATTAATTCACAGGCTTCTAAGATTTACCTGGATATTTATAAGAACCGGAAAGAAGAGTCTAACAGGATAGTTACTTTCTGGAAATATGATTTGCCGCTTACAATACGAAAACACCACGGAGTTATCCTTTTTTCATTTGTTGTATTCGTTATTTTTTTTGCTATTGGTTTCTTTACTTCACAACAGGACGATGATGTGGCAAGAGGATTCTTTGGGGATTCCTATGTAGAAAAAACAGTAGAGAATATTGAAAGCGGAAATCCGTTCGGTATTTATGAATCAGGTAGTCCTCTGCTGAGTTGGCTGGGGATCATGATCAATAATATCAAAGTAGCTCTGTTGATGTTTGTGTCGGGTTTATTTTGTGGGATCCCAACCCTTTACAAACATGCTGAAACCAGCGCTATGGTAGGTATTTTCGATCAGTTTTTTGCAGCCAGGGGGTTTGGCATTGATTTTTGGCTGGTTGTATTTGTGCATGGAACCCTGGAAATTACTGCATTGATTATTTCAACAGCAGCAGGCCTGGTCCTCGGTAAAAGCTTTTTATTCCCCGGGACGATCAAAAGAATGGAAGCTTTTAAACAAGGAGCTAAAGATGGGGTGAAAATAATGATTGGTCTGATGCCCGTATTTGCCCTGGCGGCTTTTTTTGAAGGATTCATCACACGACTATATAATGATGTGTCAGTGCTGACCACAATTATCTTTGCCTTATCTGTCATATTTGTCGTTTGGTATTTCATACTCTACCCGATAAAGCTTCACAAAAAATTATCAGTGCAATTAAATGAGGAGGAAGTATAAGTGGAGCAGAACCCTGTTAAAAATATTTTTACATTTTTTAAGACCAGGGTAATGCTGGTTTGCATACTACTGTGCAGTAATTTAATTATGCAGGCACAGCATTACAGCGATACTACTGCAATAAAAGAGGAGGTTATTCAGGAGCCTCCTGTTGAGGAAGAATATGATGAAGAAGACGGGGAGGCTGATAAGTCGGATTTTCTACAACTTGCAAACGAGGATACCTTTTCATTACAGGTACGTAAGCTGGCCGACAGTCTCGTCAGGAAAATGAAAGCGGATGATGATTTTTGGTATGCCGACGCAGAATTTGAAAAGAAAAAAGAAAAAAAAACCTCAACTGTATCTCCATACATACCGATTGGTCAGCAAACCTGGTTTAAAACAATAGTATGGTTAGTGATCATCGGCGTATTTGCAGCAGGTATCATGTATTACCTGGCTGATAGCAATATCTCATTATTCCGGCGAAATAAAAAAGTAGCTGTTGTAGCAGTAGATGAGGAAATGCCCGGGGATATTTTTGCCATTAATTACGAAAAGGAAATTGATAAGGCAGCATCAATGGGGAATTTCAGGATGGCTGTCCGTCTTATGTTTTTGCGGTTATTAAAAAATATGGCGGAAAGAAATATTATCCGCTACCAGCAGGATAAGACGAATCTTGATTACCTGATGCAGTTACATAGTACAGCTTATTACAAAGACTTTTTCCGTATTACCCGTAATTATGAATATAGCTGGTATGGGAAATTTGAAGTAAGCCAGGATGCATACCAGTTTATAAGAAATGATTTTGAACAATTTGAAAACAGGATATAAAAAGGTTGAAAAGATACACACCATATTTACTTGCCTTATTGCTGGCGACAGCCATTGTCCTTCTTTTTATTACTGGTGATAATTATAAGAACCGTCGCCTGGATGAAAGAATTACATTACGTAAGCAGGATAAGATACCATATGCTACCTATGTGGCATATAATAACCTTGAATCTCTTTTCCCGAAAGCAACCATCAGGACATCCCGCCTTGAACCCGGCTACTGGGATTCTGTTTCTATGTACGACTCTAGGCAGGCTTACTTGGTTATAACAGACAGGTTCAGTGCAGATGACGATGAAATGAGAAAGCTTATTGCATTTGCCCGGGTTGGGAATGATATTTTTATCAGCGCCAGGTATATTTCCTCGGCAGCAGATGAAGCATTTGGGTGTGGCAGCAGTGCTTATGATCTTTCCTTTTTTTCCGTCAGTGATCTGGATGAAGGGGCAAGGTTTTCACTCAACGAACCCCCGTTCGGTGACACTTTACGTTACCGGTATCCCGGAAAGACATTTGGTTCTTATTTTTCAACAATTGACTCATCGACTACAGAAATATTAGGATACGATGAATCTGGCAGACCTAATTTCATCCACCTGAGAACCGGGAAAGGTAATTTTTATGTTCACCTGGAGCCGTTGGCCTTCTGTAATTATTTTTTACTGCACAAGGATAATATCAGTTATTATGAAAAGGCATTGTCAGTAATCAATCCCGGAGTAAAAAAGATTGTTTGGGATGAGTATTACCTGTATAAAAAAGGAGAACAGGTTAACAAGCCCAAAAATGAGGGATGGTTAAGTGTTTTGTTCCGTTACCCTGCTTTCAAAGCGGCGCTATTAACAGCAATTTTCACTCTTCTGTTTTATGTTTTGATGGAGATGAGACGTAAGCAGCGCTATATACCTGTGCAGAAAAAACCCCGGAATGACTCACTTGATTTTGTAAAAACCATTGGTCGTTTGTATTATGATAAAGGGGATCACAAAAATCTTTGTCATAAAATGTCCGCCTATTTCCTGGAACATGTACGGAGTAAATATAAATTACCGACAAGCAGGTTGGATGATGACTTTGTCAGGAATCTTCATTATAAGTCCGGAGTGGATGAGAAAGAAATCGGGGAAATTATCTCATTTA
Organism: Chitinophagaceae bacterium; assembly: GCA_016719165.1. GTDB lineage: Bacteria > Bacteroidota > Bacteroidia > Chitinophagales > Chitinophagaceae > JJ008. The sequence continues at coordinate 405,012 of JADKAJ010000001.1, forward strand.
TTAAATATCTTGATCAGGCAGCTGCAGTGAGTCAGGAGCAGCTTGCTCACTTTCATAAACAAATGGAATTATTCTATCAAAAAGCATAAATATGGACGAACAAATTTTTCATCAACGTACCGACCTGTCTGAATTGAATGATGCTGTTTTATCTATCCGCAATGAAATTAAAAAGATCATTGTTGGACAGGATGAAATGGTAAAACTGATTATTGCTGCCTTACTGGCCGATGGCCATGTGTTGATTGAAGGGGTGCCGGGTGTTGCCAAAACGCTAACTGCCAAATTAGTTGCAAAAAGTGTCAACGTCGGATTTTCCCGTATCCAGTTCACTCCTGATCTAATGCCTTCGGATGTCTTGGGAACACCGGTTTTCAATCCAAAGGAAGCCAGTTTTGAATTTAAAAAGGGACCTGTATTCAGCAATATTGTCTTAGTGGATGAAATCAACCGGGCTCCTGCAAAAACTCAATCAGCCCTGCTGGAGATCATGGAGGAAAGACAAGCTACAGTGGATGGGAAGACCTATTTAATGGCGTCCCCATTTATGGTACTGGCTACACAGAACCCTGTGGAGCAGGAGGGAACTTATCGCCTGCCTGAAGCGCAGTTAGATCGGTTTCTGTTTAAGATAGTAGTGCCGTACCCGACAGAGTCAGAGGAAATGAGTATCCTCACCCAGTTCCATAGCATGGGCAATACTTCGGCTATGGATATGATACAACCGGCTTTGGATGCAGCCAGGGTGACAGCTTTGCGGCAACAGATAAAGACACAGATTGTAGAAGAAAAACTCCTTCAGTTCATTGCGAAACTGATACATCAGACAAGAAATCATAAATCAATTTATCTCGGAGCATCTCCAAGGGCTTCCCTGGCAATTATGAATGCCTCAAAAGCCATGGCAGCCATGAACGGCCGTGACTTTGTAACGCCTGATGATATTCTTTCCGTGGTAACTCCGGTGCTTCGTCATCGTATCATTCTGGCCCCAGATAAAGAAATGGAAGGTATCAGTGAGGATGATGTAATTAAACAAATAATCCAGGGAATGGATGTGCCCAGGTAAGGTTTGATTGTAAAACTGAAATAAACACAAGTGATAAAATCATTCTACCTGAACAATATTGTTCACTATATCGCTGGTTCAGCAGCGGTTGTTTTTGCATTAAGTTATTTTTTCCCGGCCTTGTTTCAGATAGGCGGGCTGATCCTTGTTTTATTAGCTATCGCAATTTTTATTGATGCAATACTTGTTTACAGTAAAAGAAACGGGATAAGGGCAGAACGGTTGGTGTCTGAACGGTTCAGTATTGGCGATTCTAATAAAGTTGTTATTAACCTGGTCAATCAGTATGCATTTAATGTTCGTGCCAGTATAATTGATGAACTGCCGGTGCAGTTCCAGGAGAGAAACTGGCTAAAAAGAGTTCAGTTAGCCAGCGGCGCTGAATTTGGCCTGGAGTATGCGTTACGTCCCACGTCAAGAGGAGAATATATTTTTCATGCTATCAATGTGTTTGTACATGCACCGCTTAAATTGGTTAAGCGCCGTTACATCTTTCCCAAAGAACAGGTAGTTAAAGTGTATCCATCTTATATGCAGATGCGCCGCTACCAGTTATTGGCTGTCAGTAATCGCCTGCAGGAGGCAGGTGTTAAAAAGATCAGGAAGATAGGACACAGTATGGAGTTTGAACAGATAAAAGAATATGTCAGGGGAGATGATTACCGAACCATCAACTGGAAAGCAACGGCCAGGAAACAAGACCTGATGGTGAATAATTATACCGATGAAAGAAGTCAGCAGATATATTGCCTGATCAATAAAGGAAGGGTGATGAAAATGCCTTTTCATGGACTAACCCTGCTGGATTATGCTATCAATGCATCATTGGTCTTATCCAATGTGGCGCTGGTAAAGCAAGATAAAGCCGGCTTGATCACTTTTGAAAAGAACCTTGACACTTTTTTGCCAGCGGATAAAAAGCCCACCCAGATGAACCTGGTACTGGAGACGCTGTATAAGCAAAGAACTGATTTCCTGGAAGCAGATTTTGAAAAATTATTCTCAGTTATCCGGAACAGGATTACCAACAGAAGCCTGCTGGTTTTATTCACCAATTTTGAATCAATGGAAAGCCTGCAGCGGGAGATGCCGGCATTGAAAAAAATTGCCAGGTATCATTTGTTATTAGTAGTCTTTTTTGAGAATACAGAGTTAAAATCCCTGATAGAAAGAAAAACTTCTTCTATAGAAGATATTTATATAAAAACTATTGCAGAAAAATTCACTTATGAAAAAAAACTCATGGTAAAAGAATTGCATAAGAATGGCATACCTTCCATTTTAACTACACCTGAGGGACTTACAATTAATACGGTTAACAAATACCTCGAATTAAAAACAAGGATGTCTATTTAGGTTGTCCTTTGGTCTGCATCACCTTCCTTACTTTTGCTGTAATGGATAAGCCAACTAATTTATTTGAAGAAGGTCAGGTATTACTTATCAATAAGCCCTTGCATTGGACATCTTTTGATGCAGTAAGAAAAATCAGGAATCTCATTCGTATTAAGAAAGTTGGTCATGCGGGAACACTTGATCCCCTGGCAACAGGATTACTGATGGTTTGCACCGGAAAATTTACCAAACGTATCAATGAATTTATGGCCCAGGAAAAAGAATATACGGGCACAATTACACTTGGTGCTACCACTCCCACCTATGACCTGGAAAGTGTGCCTGAAAACCTGAAATCATTCGATACACTTACCGAGGCAGCCATAAAAGAAGCCACCCGGAATTTTACTGGTGAAATAATGCAGGTGCCACCGGCTCATTCTGCTATTAAAGTTGACGGGAAAAGGGTGTATGAGCTTGCCCGCCAGGGAAAAGAAGTGAAACTGGAACCCCGAAAGCTATTCATAAAAGTATTTGAAATAGTTCATATTGAATTACCGGTCGTTCATTTCCGGGTAGTTTGTTCTACCGGCACTTATATTCGCAGCCTTGCGAATGATTTTGGAGCTGCACTGGGTTGCGGAGGATATCTCAGCAGTCTTTGTCGTACAAGAATAGGGGAGTTTGACATTACTAATGCAATGTCTATGATGGAATTTGAAGAGAAAGTAAAACAGCTTGGTAAGCCTGAATAATATTTACAAAATGAAAGGATAGTTGATACCTAATTGTAGTTGTCCTTTTAACAGATCAGAAAATTGGTATCCGTAAAACCATTTATTCTGGCCAGCGGCATTTGCAGGTGATGGACTTGGGTCTTTGGCCTTATACGAATAATCAAGCCTGACAATAAAAAAACTAAAATCTATTCTTAGGCCAGTCCCTACACCAACGGCCAGGTCTTTGCCCAACCTGCCGAAATTGAAAATCTCTTCTGGTTTTCTGCCCTGGGCCTCCGCTTTTTTCAAAAACCATATATTCCCGATATCGGTGAAAACAGCGCCATTTACTGCTACGCCGGCGATCCTGAACCAGGGGAAACGATATTCAATATTTGCCTCCAGTTGTACATCTCCATATCGTTCAGGGAGCCCCGTGCTGGTATTGCTGAAATCCTTGATAAAAGATCCCGGTCCCAGTTTTCGCAGCGCCCATGCCCGCATACTATTAGGGCCGCCGGCAAAATATTGTCTGAATAAGGGAAGGCTGTATCTTTTATTTGTATCAATAGTTGAATTAAAGGCATAGCCAATACCTCCGAAGACCCTTAGCACAAGCGCCGATTTTTTAAATGTAATTTTTCTGGCAAATTCCATATCCACTTTCAGGAACCGGAAAAGATTGGAATCCAGGAAGTCACTTTTTACAAGTCTTGTAATTAATCCTGACAATTCCCCATTAATCCTGAATGAATTAATGTTCTTTTTATTTTCTTTTTTCCAGATCATTCCCCCTGTGACCGATTCTATAAATCCGTATGTAAAAATATTTTTTAGTAACGGGTTATTGTCGATCAAATCTTGTAATTTTTTTCTTCTTTTCAGGTAAGAATATTCAATATTCGGATAGCGTATGGAAAAGAATTTATTCTTTGTCTGAAAGTCATAACCCCAGGACCCATTGATGGTGGTAAGATTAAAAAGATCCTTTCTTTCGGTATTAGCTGCATTAAAGGACAATACAGACCTGAAATTATCTCTTAATTTTTCAGGAATCCAGTTAGTATTAGGGATGGGGCGGGGAAAATAAATATTATGACTGATGACCATTTGCCGTGTTTGTACAAAACTGCTGTCACTTAATTCAATACCAAAACGGATATTGGTATTTGATTGTATGGCCCGTTTTGCAAAATTGCGGTTTTGAAGACTTGTATTGACGGCAATTCCAAAAAGGTTACCTGAAACGACACTCTGATTATTACTGCCTTCCAGGTTTGCACTGAACGAATATTTTTGCGCCGGGGTAAGGCGAATTACAAAATCTGCGGTATCCTGCCCTTTCCTTGCAATAGGTTCTATGTTGACCAAACGCCAGGTGCCTAATGAATTAAAGCGGTTGATTGTCTTGTAATACATTCGCTGGTTATAAAGGTCACCTCTGCGGAAATATATATTGGGCGGTAGTATCTTTGATTTAAAAGTACTCCGGTAAGAAATAACTTTTATTCCGTTTACTATTTCTTCTTTATGTTGAATTCCGGTTGTATCAGCACTGAATTCTGGATAAACAGTTATGTTACCAATAAAATATTTTACCAGTTTGCTGCTGTCAAACCTGGGTTTTAATCTTATTTCAAGGTTTGCGGTTGGATTTTCCCTTCTTTCTTTTAATTTTTGTAAAACTGCCAGTTGTTCAAACGGATCCAGTGAAGGACGCAAAAGTTCAATATCCAACGTGTCCCAAAGACCGATAAGTTCATCCCGTGTAAAACGGAGATAACCATTGTTCCTGTATAAGTCAACCAACCGGTCAAGTTCCATTGATATGGTTGTTTTGGCAAAAGGTTCTCCTTTCTTCAGCAGGGATTCATTTTTACCGGCAATAGTAAGAGTTTGTAATTCCTGCTGTTTAATATTAAAGCTGATGGAATCCATCCTGACAACTTTGCCAGGCGTAACATTAAAATTTACAGTAGTTCTGTATTGATCGCTTTTTATAATATTGACAGTAGTGTCGTATGTAATCGAATCTTTAAAATATCCTAAGGAAACCAATAATGCCCGCATAAAAAGCACAGATCTGTCGGCATTCGCATTATCATAGACCGGGGGCCTCTTCATGACACTGTAAAAAAGCTTTGACACAGACCGTGCCCGCATACTATCGTCCAACTGGGCTTTCAGGCGGGATTCAAGTGTTTCCCTTTCATTGCTTGAAAAGTTCCCATTTACATTGATATTTGTCTGAAATACAAAAGGCTTACCGGCCGGGTAGTTTTTAGGTATTACCCCACAGGAGGCTACAAGTATTGCAGGCAGAGCCATGAGAAAAAATCGCAATTTTTTAAAGCTAAATGGCTGGCCTGTTAACATAGATTTTAAAAGAAAGTGTATGCTTGTCAAATCGAAGATCAAATATATCCAAAGTTTAGGCCAGAAAAAAAACAGGGATGAAGCATGTGTCTTTATTGCGGAAGGGCCAAAAATAGTTTCAGAATTGCTGGAAACTGATAAAACTGAGCAAATAGAGATATATGCAGTAAAAGACTGGATAATTGAGAATGAAAAACTATTAGCAAAATCAACTGTGATTGAAATTACCGAGGAGGATTTAGAGAAAATTTCACAATTAAAAACGCCAAACAAGGTTCTTGCAATTATAAATCAATTTGCTACTGCCGGAACAATTGAGGCAAAGGGTAAACTCACATTGGCTTTATGCGGAATTCAAGATCCCGGAAACCTGGGCACTATTATCCGGATTGCGGATTGGTTTGGTATAGAACAGGTTGTTTGCAGCAAAGATTCTGCAGATGTTTATAATCCCAAGGTGATTCAGTCTACGATGGGAAGTATAGCAAGGGTAAATGTCTTCTATACAGAGTTAGAAGAGTGGCTTGCCGGCCAAAAAGGTATAAATATTTACGCTACGGTTTTGGATGGACAGGATGTATCCCAAATAAAGAAAATAGAGCAGGGGATCATATTAATTGGCAATGAGTCAAAAGGGATCAGTCCGGGAATATTAAAACTTGCAAATGCCAGAATTACTATTCCTCAGAAGGGAAAAGCGGAGTCGCTTAATGCAGGAGTAGCTACCGGAATCGTCTTGTCACATCTTACCTGAATTGTATTGCTTTTACAGGTTGGATTTTTTTTACCAATAGTGAAGGTATCATCATAATAAGAAAACATACTATTAAAGTGCCTGCACAGATGGCGGCTACCTGCCACCAGATAATTTTCACAGCCGCCGCACTGAGATAATAGGCTTCTTCTTTCAATTTGATAAAGCCGGTCTCTTGCTGGATCCATAAAAGGCCAATTGCAACAACTGCACCGATAATGATGCCTGTAATAGTGATGATAAGTGAATGGCGGAGAAATATCTTCTGAACGGTCCAGTCTGTGGCACCCAATGATTTTAAAATTCCTATCATTCTCACTCTTTCAAGTACGAGGATCAGCAAACAGGTGATAAGGTTAATAACAGCAACGATAACCATGAAGCCAATCAATACATTTCTTGTTACGTCCTGCATATTCAACCAGTCGAAAATATTGGGAGAAACTTTTTTGACACTGATGGCATCCCAGGTGCCTGGAAATGCATCCATATTGTATAGTTGATTGGCAGTGCTGTCTATCTTTTTATAATCATGTAAAAAAATCTCATAACCACCCACTTCGTCTGCCTGCCAGTTATTTAGTTGCTGGATCAGTTTGATATCTCCGATAGCAAAAAGCCTGTCATATTCTTCAATGCCTGTTTTATAGATACCAGTGATGGTTATTTTTCGTGGCCGGGGATTTTCACCGGGCATGATAAAATAAATGATGATACTGTCATTTACATTTAAATTCATGCGGGTGGCTGTGTATTCTGAAACAAGGATTTCCCTGCTGAAAGTGCTGTCTGTAAAACGGATAGGCCTCCCTTGCCTGATGAATTGCTGCAGGTTCTTAAAATCGTAAGTGCTATCGAGACCTTTTACCAGGATCCCTTCAATATCTTCCGGCGTTTTCAGAATTGCATACCGGGTAGCAAAAGGATGTATACTTTTTACTTCAGGATTTTGAAGTATGGAAGTAATCAATGAATCGTTTTTATAAATAGGAGTTTCTTCCGAAATTATGGCTTTGCCAGGTTGCTTTTCCTGGATACGGATATGTCCCCAAAAGCTGAATACTTTCTGGCTCACTGCCTCCTGGAAACCGTTGGCAAGTGATAAGGTGACAATCATTACCGCCACACTGATAATGGTAGCTATCACCGATAAGCGGATGATAAACCTGGAAAAGGTTTTTTGCTGATTAAATGCTATGCGATTTGCTATAAAGCCTGCAACCTTCAAAATGAATTGTTTGTCTTTCTCAAAAATAAGGTGGTTACAAAGATTTATCCTGTTTTTTGCCTTATTTTCAGATATTATTTTCAATGATAAGAGCCCGATGAAAAAATATACTTTATTTATTCTGTTAATTTTTGCTTTTGGTGTTCATGCCCAGATACCTGATCATGTATATAAATCAAATATCCGTACTATAAAGCTTTTTAAGTATGGTGATATGTACGGTTATCCTGTACTTACACTCAATAGTAATGACCAATTGGAGCTGCATTTTGATGATATGGATGGGGATGTGAAGTATTACTATTACAGTTTTCAGTTATGCAATGCAGACTGGACGCCGGCTAATGTTCAGCCATTTGATTATATCCGGGGTTTTCAAAGTAATCGCATCGGTAATTATCGCACCTCATCAATTGTGCAGACCCGTTACACTCATTACCAGGCTGTTTTTCCCGAGAGAAATTCATCTCCTACTAAAGGCGGGAACTATTTGTTAAAGGTTTTCCTGAATGACGATACATCAAAGCTGGTTTTTACAAAGCGATTCCTCGCAGTCAATAAGAAGGCATCTGTATCAGGCCAGGTTTTGCAACCTTTCAATGGTAATTTTTTTCAAACACATCAGCGGGTACAGGCTTCTGTAAGTACGGCCGCCGGGCAGATTAATCCATTTTCACCGCAAGACCTGAAAGTGGTTGTGCTGCAAAATAATATATGGTCGTCAGCATCACTGATAGACCGGCCTACTGTGTTCAGGGGTAATTATTATGAATACAGTGACGATGAGAATACCACATTTGCTGCGGGAAAGGAATGGCGGTGGATTGACCTGCGAAGTCTCAGGCTCCGGAGTGACAGGGTATTGAAAATAGTTGATAGCGATTCCAGCGACCGTACAGACATTTATGTAAATCCTGATGGAGAACGTCGCCAGCAACTATATGTTTATTACCGTGATCTGAATGGCATCTATACTATCGAGAACCGTGATAATGCTAATCCTTTCTGGCAAAGTGAATATGCATGGGTCCACTTTACTTTCGCCCCGGCAGGCAACCGCCCTTACGAAGGTAAAACTGTCTATCTTTTTGGGGAGCTTACCAATTACAGCCAGGGTGATGATTCACGGATGGTTTTCAATGAAGAAAAAGGGGTGTATGAGAAAGCCCTTTATCTGAAGCAGGGATTTTATAATTATTCTTACGTAACGCTGACAGACAAGAAACAGGTTGATTTTGCATCATCCCTGGAAAATACAGAAGGAAATTACTGGGGAACTGAAAATAGTTATACTATTTTGGTTTATTTCCGTCCATTTGGTGCCCGAACAGATGAGTTAATTGGCTTTGCAAACATAAATTCTGCATTTCAGCGCTGAGAGTTTTTTTAATTCATCTTCCCTATTAAATGTTGCTCCCTTATCTTTGCGGCGGCAGGTCTTACACGACCAGCTCCTGCTGAACCCTCCCAGGGCCGGAAGGCAGCAAGAGTAGGTGGTTGAGCGGTGCGATGTAATCAGCCTGCCATTTTTTTTCTTCATTACCAATTCCCTGTTTTATGAAATTTTTTATTGATACAGCGAACCTGGCTCAGATCAAAGAGGCAAATGAGTTAGGCATTCTTGACGGTGTTACAACTAACCCTTCTCTGATGGCTAAAGAAGGCATAAAAGGCGAAGCGGCCATTATGAATCATTATAAAACCATTTGTGAAATGGTGGATGGTGATATCAGTGCCGAAGTAATAAGTACTGAATTTAATGGTATTGTTGAAGAGGGAAAGAAACTGGCTGCTATTCACCCGAATATTGTAGTAAAAGTACCCATGATCAAAGATGGGATAAAAGCAATCAAATGGTTTACTGATAACGGTATCAGGACAAATTGTACGCTGGTTTTCTCTGCCGGACAGGCAATCCTGGCTGCAAAAGCAGGCGCTACTTACCTGTCTCCTTTCATTGGCCGTATAGATGACAGCAACTGGGATGGTATTGATCTTATTTCACAGATTTCGCATATATACTCTATACAGGGTTTCAAAACCGAAATACTGGCTGCTTCCATCCGCAACGCTTTACATATTGTAAGATGTGCTGAAGCCGGTGCAGATGTTTGCACCTGCCCCCTTGATTCTATCCTCGGTTTATTGAAACATCCATTGACAGATATAGGCCTGGCTAAGTTTTTGGAAGATGCTAAGAAAACCGCATAAAAAATAAACAGCAACTTGTTAAAAGCCCCCGGACTTCCAGGGGCTTTTTTATTGTCGTTTTTTATTTTTTGTTTTTTCCTGTGGAGTGCCTTTCATGATTTGATCAATCGTAGGTAGATCCCCATCTGGCTTTGTTTTGATCCAGATCGTTCGTTCAATAACAATCGAGGGGTTTGTTTTCAATACTGCCTTAACAGTTACTTTTTTTTCCTGAAAATCAGGCGGAATTATTAATTCATTCCCTTTAAATGTGGCAGATGGACAGGTAAACTGTATTTCTTTAGCAGTTAATGGTTGCCATTGTCCGTTTGACATTTTCCCGTCTACGTTGATATAATTATGTTGTCCTTTTTTAAGGCTGTCGGTATAGAGATGGAAATAAATGCTGTCAATTTTCTGGGCTTTGAGTCCCAAAACTGAAAAAATAAGTGTTAGAATGAGTAGCGTTCTTTTCATTATATATAGTAAAGTCGAAAATTCAGGCCAAAAAGTTGTTTAATGAAATTTGTTAACAGAATTTATAGAAAAGCCACTTCATACTATTCATTGTAAGGGACTGAGGCCTTCTCAGGAATCATTTATTTGATCCGAAAATTAATTAGTGAATATACTTTAGATTATTCAGATCAGGAACCCTTACCGGTGTAAGGGTTTCACGAATCGCTCAAAGAAATATAAATCAAAACTTTATTTCTTTTTGAGTTCCAGCAAAATTGTTTTTTCTTTTGCGGGTTGGTCACAAAGAGCCTTGCCGGAAGTATTGTCGCTGATGATATAGATAGTGCCATTGCTATCAACCGTAATGCCTTCAAGGTTCATGCTATAATCCTGGTCCTTAAACTGGTTGGATATTTCAGAAAAATTCTCAACAGGTATATTCTTAAGAGAGGTAGCAGATAAATTACCTTCTTCATCTATATCTATTGATTCAATAAACTGTTTTCTAAGTTTACCTTTTGAGAATGATTTGAGACAGATAAGCCTTCCGTTTTGGCTGTCCACACAAATGTCTGAGTATCTCCACTGCGGATTTTCCAGCGGCAATTCAATTACTGATTCAAATTTCAACATAATTTCAGCACTGTCATTAGTTGCAGTAATAGTATAGGTATATATCTGTGATACTGACATGTCTTCATTTCTTTCCCGTAACAGGTAGAATTTATTATTCTTTTCATTGGCAGCAATACCTTCCATACCATCACCACTTTTTGATTTGGGGGGCAGTGGTAAAGAGATCTCTACTTGCCTGAGTTTGCCGTTTTGAGGATTGACTTCATACACAGCAGCCACATTTTCAGACACCAGGTATAATTTGCCATTGCAGGAAGTGATACCTTCCATTTCAAAATTCTGCGGTACCTGTATGTTGATGCTGTTGCTGATACTTTTTGTTTCCGGATCAAAGACAAAAACAACCGGGCATCGTTCAGATGCGAAGTATAATTTACTATCCAGGTATTTCATTCCTGAAATGCAGACTTGTTTATCCAGTTCAATTGGTAAAGGAATATTATTTACGCCATAAAGGGGTGATTGCGGGGGTTGTGCGAATACAGTTATAAAACAAAATACACTTACAATCAGGAAACTATTTTTCAGCATGCAAAGTTATTTTTTTAGCTACACCCCCGGTTTGTACTATCCGGGAGTAAACAGACGCCGGATTTTTACAAAGGTTGTAATAGTGATTAGTGTGTAAGATAATAAGTTTTACTAAATTTAGTATTAAGCAGCAGGTTAAAGCAATAAGCGCTGGCAAAATGATACACAAAAAGCAGGGAAATCTACCTTTTATTGATATTGCTGGTTGATTGTAAGCTAAATCGAATTTTTATAATGAAAATGAATATGACTTTCAGTGTACGGATAATAACCTCTGTAATTTCTTGTTTTTTCGCAGTGATAGTTCAGTCACAACAGGGAAGAAAATTGCATGATAGGGCAATTCTTGTTGATACGCATAATGATTGCCTGACATCATTAACACTAAAAGGTAAGGATATTGCCACTCGTCTTGAGACAGGGCACAGCGATTTGTACAGGTGGAAGAAAGGAGGTTTGGATGTTCAGTTTTTTTCCATCTGGACAGATAAAACAGCAAGAAATAAAGAAGGTTTTTACAGAGATGCTGTTGAGGAAATAGATTCTCTGCATCATATCATCCTTCGCAATCCCGACAGGATGACTTTTGCTACCAACTACAGGGAGGTAAAAAAAAGGGCACATAAGGATAAACTGGTTTCACTTATCGGTGTAGAAGGGGGGCATATGATAGAAAATGATATAGGCAAGCTCGAAAGCCTGTATGAAAAGGGAATGAGATACCTGACACTTACCTGGAATAATAGTACGAGTTGGGCCTCCAGTGCGATGGATGAAACATTATTTCCTGCCAGGCTTTCGCAAAAAGGGCTTACCGATTTTGGTAAACAAATAGTCAGGAGGATGAATGAACTGGGAATTATAGTAGACCTTTCTCATGTCGGGGAACAAACTTTTTATGACGCTATCGCAGTAACGAAGAAACCCGTTCTGCTCTCACATAGTTCTGTCTGGAATATTTGCCCTGTATTCAGAAATGTGAAGGATGATCAGATAAGGGCTGTGGCAAAAAACGGGGGTGTGATCTGTATAAATTTTTATTCCGGCTTCATCAGTAAAAAGTTTGATGAGCGTCAATCATTCCTCAATAGAGAAATAAAGGATTCTATGCAACGGGTTTTCTTTGCAGACAGTGGGAGCGATTCTTCTGTTATGAAAACAAAATGGAAGACCTATTATGATTCTGCAATGAATGAGGTAAGGACGGACCTGGCACAACTAGTTGATCATATTGATTACATTGTAAAATTAGTTGGTGATAGTTATGTTGGAATTGGTTCAGACTATGATGGAGTAAGCTCGGTTCCGGTAGGAATGGAAGATGTAACTACTTATCCGAAGATTACTGATGAATTGCAAAGAAGGGGATATTCTAACAGATCCATCAAAAAAATACTGGGAGGGAATGTACTGCGGGTGATGAAAGCAAATTTCAGATAAAATAAAACCCCGGTAAGTTCCGGGGTTTTATTATCAGGAAGAAAACGAATGCATTTATCTTAAGAATAACATTTCTCTGTATTTTGGTAAATACCATTCTTTGTCGTCTACGAGCAATTCCAGTTTGTCTACATGGTACCGGATATCATCAAAGAAAGTATCTTTTACCTGGCTCTGATATGCTATAGCTTTTGTCCGGGTATCGTCCATGTTATTACAAATTTTCCTTGCTTCGATCATTTTTTCAACGAGGTCGCTGGCTTTATTTATATGTTCAGAGATTTTTTCCAGTATTTGTGTCTGATTTGCAAAAGCTTCAACAGGAAGTCCGGATTCTTTTAATCCCCGGATATTGTTTGCAAGTAAGTTCTGATAACGTATAGAAGCAGGTAAGACATGGCTGGTAGCCAATTCACCCATGATCCGGCTTTCAATCTGAACTTTCTTGATGTATTTTTCAAGTTCAATCTCATGCCTGGCTTCCAGCTCGTGGTGGGTATAGATGTCATTATCTTCAAATAGTTTCTTGGCCTTGTCTGTTACCATGGCATCTAATGCAAGAGGAGTTGTCTTTACATTTGGTAATCCTCTTTTTTCAGCTTCTTTTGCCCATGCTTCACTATACCCATCGCCTTCAAACAAAACCTTTTCACTATCAACAATGTACTGGCGGATAATATGCATAATGGCTATCTCCTTCTTTTCCCCTTTTTCCATTAAAGCATCTACTTCTTTTTTAAACTGTTTCAGGGTGGCAGCCATTATAGTATTTAAAACAGTCATTGGGTTAGCACAGTTGGCAGTAGAACCTACAGCACGGAACTCAAATTTATTACCAGTGAAAGCGAAAGGAGAAGTACGGTTACGGTCCGTATTATCCATTAACAATTCCGGGATACTTTTATGTATATCAATTTTAAGTAAACTTTCATCAGTTTCGTCCATTTTGTCAGACACTCTTTCTTTTACATCATTCAATACTTTAGAAAGATATTGCCCGATAAATACGGATATAATTGCAGGAGGTGCTTCATTGGCGCCAAGACGGTGATCGTTTGGTGCAGAGGCTATGGATGCTCTTAGTATATCAGCATAATCGTGAACAGCCTTTATGGTATTCACAAAGAATGTAAGGAACATCAGGTTGGTCTTTGGCGTTTTGCCAGGTGCTAAAAGGTTTACACCGGTGTCAGTTGCCATACTCCAGTTGTTGTGTTTGCCACTTCCATTGATACCTGCAAAAGGTTTCTCATGAAGCAATACCCGAAGGTTATGACGACGGGCCACCCTGTCCATTACATCCATCAACAGAGAATTATGGTCAACGGCCACACTCACTTCTTCAAATATAGGGGCACATTCAAATTGTGCGGGGGCTACCTCATTATGCCTGGTACGTAAAGGGATGCCTAGTTTATAAGCTTCCGTTTCAAAATCCCTCATGTAGGTATAGATTCTCTCAGGGATAGAGCCGAAGTAATGGTCTTCCAATTGCTGGTTTTTTGCTGAAGTGTGACCATAAACAGTTCTTCCGGTCATTAACAGGTCGGGTCTTGCATTAAATAATGCTTCATCTATCACAAAATATTCCTGCTCCCATCCAAGGGTAGCTGTGACTCTTGTTACGTTTTTGTCAAAATAATTACATACATCAACAGCTGCTTTGTTCAATGCATCCAGTGCTTTCAGCAAAGGTGCTTTATAATCTAAGGATTCGCCTGTGTATGAAACAAAGATTGTGGGAATGCACATTGTTTTACCCTGGGCAATTTCCATTATGAAGGGAGGAGAAGATGGATCCCATGCAGTATATCCCCGGGCTTCAAAAGTGGCTCTTAATCCACCGCTGGGAAACGAAGAAGCATCAGGCTCTTGTTGTACCAATGCATCACCTTCAAATTGCTCTATTGGAGTTCCGTCTCCTTTCAAGGTAAAAAAAGAATCATGTTTTTCTGCTGTTGTACCTGTAAGCGGCTGAAACCAATGGGTGAAATGGGTTACCCCTTTCGCTTCAGCCCAGGCACGGATACCATTAGCTATCTGGTTAGCCATTGACCTGTCAATTTTGTGACCGGCTTTAATGGAAGATTGAAGACTTTTGTAAGCTTCATCGCTTAAAAACTCACGGGCAGTCTTTAGTGTAAAAACATTGCTTCCAAATATCCCTGTAATCTTGGCAGCACTATCAACCTTTACATCGGTTTTGGTAGTTAAATTGTGAATTGCATTAAAACGAAGTGACATGTGAAATAGTTTTCAGCAAAACAAAGGATTTGTTGTAATTATTCCAATTATTTATTTGAAAACAACAGTCATTGGGGGAAAAATGTGATAAAATCAATTTTATTTTAAAGCAAAAGATGGATTTTACTTTATATTTTAAATATAATTATTTTTCTTAATGTTTTTAAAAAAATAAGAATTTAACCTTGACCAATCAATCTGTGCGATCATTGGAATGACGAGCAGCGGTATAATGATGCTGCGATAGCGAACAATTGCTCCCAGGTTATTTACACTGAAACCTATGGACAGCAACACGGAAAAAGCAAAAAATAAGCAGAAGTATATAAGGTTTTTTGACTTTATGCCGTTTGTACGGAATAGGAGGAATAGGATAAAGAAAAGCAATAGCAAGTTTATCTCAATAGCGGCAGCAAGTGAAAGTATATGATGGACATCACTTGGGTAGGGCCTTATAGTCGAAAGAGTTATTGCCTGGGGGGTGTTCTTTGAAAAACTCCTTACACTGGGTTCCAGTTCTTTAATGGGGACGGATGTAGTTCCTATCAACTTAATAAACTCTTGTTGTTTATTTACAACCGCCTGGGGAAAATCAAGTGAAGGGCTGATGTAGCGGGCTGTAAAAAAAACAATTGAAAAAATAACGTACAAAGAACTGAAAATAATAAGCCCTTTTTGCGGCCAGCGGTTAGCAATAATCCAGGTTAAAATTGCAGGTATTATGATTACGAAAAGAAAATTGCGCAGGGTAAGTATTAGAAACAGGCCGGTAATTGCAATGGCAATCTTTTGAAAACTGTATTTTTTTTCTTTATTGCCGAAATATATACTGTATATGACTAAAGCAATTCCTGTAAAAATGAGTCCCTCTTTATGAATACCACTTGTCCAGTAAAGAAATGAAGGAACAAGAAAGGTAGCCAGCAGGATCGTCAGCTTTTTCCCGGGGAAAACATCATTCATTACCCTGAAAATGGCAATTGATCCAAAAAGGGTAATAAAAGAGTAGAAAATAACATTTACATAATAATGACCAAGACTAAGGATATTGAAAATGGAAAGAATTTTAATGAAGATATTACCTTTCAGATCATTCCAGTAAGAGTCGGTGGTTTCAAAGAATTTTGAAAATCCTCCTTGATACGGATCTCTGAACAGGTTGGTAAAGTATTCCTGTGGATTTGTTTGAAGGAGTTGGTATTCCTGCAGGCTTTCTACATGGAATCTCCAGGTGTCCCACATCTGCGCCAATCCTCCATAGTACACTCCGATCCACCCATAAAAAATTCCTGCCATTACTTTTAACAGGAAAATGATAATAAGCTGTGGCTTTGTTAACCCCGAAAGGGCAAAGAATTTAACTCTGGTTACCAGCCAGGCAAACAATACAAGATAGACTATAAAAAGAAGGTATTCCAGCGTAATAAAATTATCCCGCAAAATATAGATTATTACCGTTATTGTCAGCACAAAGTTGACAAGTTCTGTTCAGGCTGTGACCGACAATCTTTAAATTTGCAACTCAATATTTAGCTTACATGGAAGTAACAGTAAAAACTGCTCAACAGCTACGATTAACCGCCGATGAATTTGAATTGATCAGGCAAAAAATGGGACGAACTCCCAATTTTAATGAACTCTGTGCTTTTTCCGGAATGTGGAGTGAACACTGCAGTTATAAAAATTCTATCAAATGGCTAAAGACCTTACCAAGAGAAGGTGGAAGAATGCTGGTGAAAGCAGGTGAAGAAAATGCAGGATTAATGGATATTGGAGACGGACTCGGTGTTGTTTTCAAAATTGAATCACATAATCATCCATCTGCTATTGAACCATTCCAGGGGGCTGCAACAGGAGTGGGTGGTATTCATCGTGATATTTTTACCATGGGGGCAAGGCCAATTGCTTCACTCAACTCACTTCGATTTGGAAATTTAGAAGAAGATAAAACACAACACTTGCTTTCCGGGGTAGTACATGGCATTGGTCATTACGGAAACTGTTTTGGTGTACCGACCGTTGGTGGTGAAATATATTTTGATGAATGCTATCATACCAATCCATTGGTGAATGCAATGAGTGTGGGTATTGTCAAAGCAGGAGAAACTGTTTCTGCAACTGCATTGGGAAAAGGTAACCCTGTAATGTTTGTAGGTAGTGCTACCGGTAAAGATGGAATTGGCGGAGCCTCTTTTGCGTCGGCAGATATTACTGCTGAGAGTGCACAGGATTTACCGGCTGTGCAGGTGGGAGACCCATTCCAGGAGAAAAAACTATTGGAAGCCTGCCTGGAAGTGATACAAACCGGGGCTGTAGTAGGAATGCAGGATATGGGAGCCGCAGGTATAATTTGCTCGACAGCTGAAATGAGTGCTAAAGGCGAAGTAGGTATGCGGATTGACCTGGATAAAGTGCCTACACGTCAAAAAAATATGAAGACATGGGAATTGTTGCTGAGTGAAAGCCAGGAAAGAATGTTGCTGGTTGCTGAAAAAGGAAGGGAAGATGAAGTTCAAAAGGTATTTGAAAAATGGGATTTGCCCTGCTCTGTGATTGGTGAGGTGACAGATGACGGTATATTGAATTTCTATATGAATGGTGAACTGGAGGCTTCATTGCCTGCATACGAACTTGTATTAGGTGGAGGTGCGCCGCAGTATGAGAGAGAATATACAACACCAAAGTATTTTGCAGATATCGAAAAATTTAATCCTGAAGCAGTGGTTGTGCCTGATGACCTGAGATCTGTTGCTGAGCAAATAGTACAGCTTCCTTCCATTGCATCTAAAAGATGGATATATAATCAATACGACAGTATGGTGGGCACTAATAATACATCTACCAATGCGCCGACTGATGCACCATTGGTTATTGTGAAAGGCACAACCAAAGCCCTGGCAGTAACTACTGATTGCAATAGCCGTTATGTTTTTGCTGATCCCTGTAAAGGAACCATGATAGCGGTAAGTGAAGCAGCGAGGAATATTGTTTGCAGTGGAGGCCAGCCATTAGGTGTTACCAACTGTTTGAATTTTGGTAATCCTTACGATCCGGAAGTATATTACCAGTTTGTCCATGCTATTAAAGGCATGGGAGAGGCATGCCGTAAGTTCGATACACCGGTTACCGGCGGTAACGTTAGTTTTTATAATCAAAATCCTGACGGTCCCGTTTATCCTACGCCAACAATTGGTATGGTGGGCCTGCTGGAAGATGTTAATAAAAAAATGACATTGGATTTTAAAGAAGTGGGAGATGCTATACTCCTGATTGGCTCGTCTTCTGATGATATTAATTCTTCTCAATACCTGAGTAAAATATGCGGGGTGGAATTTTCGCCGGCACCCCATTTTGACCTGGAAGAAGAATTTACAATGCAGCAAAAGATAACTGAATTAATCAGTAAAGGACTGATTGAATCTGCCCATGATGTAAGTGAAGGGGGATTGTTTGTTACGTTGCTGGAGTCATCTTTTAATAATACACTTGGTTTTGATGTGGTAGCCAATGATTACAATATAAGAAAGGACGCACAATGGTTTGGAGAGAAACAAAGCAGGGTGGTAGTGTCTGTCAAAAAAGAAAAACTGGATGTAGTTAAAAAAGTAATGGGCAATCATTCCTTTGAAGAACTGGGGCTGGTAACAGATGGCTCTGTGGAAGTGGATGGTATGGAGTGGGGGCATATCGAAGACTGGAAAGAAAAATATGATTCGTCAATTGAGAATTATTTATCAAAAGAGGAAGCAGGTTCGGCTTTGAGTTCTATATAATGGAAAAGAATAAAGTAATATTGCTGACAGGTGCTGCAGGTTTTATTGGCAGCTACCTGCTAGGTTATTTGAATAAACTGGGATATAAGAATGTTATTATTGTTGATGATTTTAGTGAGGAGGATAAGTGGTTCAACTTCGATTCCAAAGATTTTATTGCAAAGGTAGAAAGGGAAGAACTGTTTGATTGGTTGAAAAGAGAAGAACCCGAAATTGATTTCGTATTTCACCTGGGTGCAAGAACAGATACAACTGAATTTGATTACACCATTCATGAAAAATTGAATGTGGAGTATTCAAAAAATATCTGGAACTATTGTACAGAAAGAAATATCCCACTGGTTTATGCATCGTCTGCTGCTACTTACGGAGGTGGTGAGTTGGGTTATAAAGATGATCATGGGCTTGTCGAAAAATTACACCCACTAAATCCTTATGGTGTTTCCAAAAATGAGTTTGATAAGTGGGTCCTTCAGCAAACTGAGGGCCATACTGCAAGTCACCCTCCTTTTTGGGCAGGACTAAAATTCTTCAATGTTTATGGTCCGAATGAATATCATAAAGGCAGGATGGCCAGTGTGATATTTCACTCTTTTAACCAGATCAAATCAACAGGAAAAGTTAAGCTGTTCAGGTCTCACCGGCCGGATTTTAAAGATGGTCAGCAACTCCGCGATTTCATATATGTGGAGGATGTGGCAAAGGTTTGCTATTGGTTGATGGAGCATACCATCATTTCAGGATTATATAATCTCGGCACAGGCAAAGCAAGGACTTTTGAAGACCTGGTAAAAGCAACTTTTGCAGGAATTGGGAAAGAACCTGCCATTGAATATATCGACATACCTGAAGATATCCGGGATAAATACCAGTATTTCACCGAAGCAGATATGAACAAACTCCGCAATGCAGGATACAGGGATAGCTTTTATACATTGGAGGAAGGAGTTGGTGAATATGTAAAAAATTTCCTTTTATTGAGGAACTATTATTAATGAAAAAGGAGCAACAAAAGTCACTCCTTTTTATATATCTCAACAATGAAAAAGCGCCTTATTTCTTTGGCGTAATTACTGCATCAATAACGTGGATCACTCCATTACTTGCTGCAAGATCTGCCGCAGTTACATTTGCACCATCAATCATTACTTTACCATCTTTGATAGATACTGTTAATTCTGCACCCTGAACAGTTTTTACTTTCTGGCCGTCTTTCAGGTCAGCTGCTTTTACGGCACCGGCAACAACATGGTAGGTTAAAATGCTGGTTAAGTCTGCTTTGTTTTCGGGCTTTAATAAACCATCAACTGTACCTGCAGGTAATGCATTAAATGCAGCATTGGTTGGCGCAAATACAGTGAAAGGACCGGCACCTTTTAAGGTTTCTACCAGGCCTGCTGCTTTTACAGCAGCTACTAATGTACTGTGATCAGCAGACGCAGCGGCTACATCAACAATATCTTTTGGGGCTTCAGCCGGTGGAGCCATTGGCTCTTCTTTTGAAACGGTTGTGCTGTCTTCAGCAGTTTTTGTTTCTGCTTCATTGTTACAGGCGATAAAAATGGATGAGCTAAGTACAACTGCGGTGAAAAGGGAGAAGAATTTCTTTTTCATATTATGTTTTTATTTGCTCATTTAAACACTCAATTGCCGGAAAAGGTTTGAGCTTTTTAAGAAAAAATAAGATCTTTTATTGATTGTTTAGTCTTTTTTGCAATACATCAGTATAGTTTAAACAAATAATATTTTGAGTACATGCTTATCTTTACCAAAAGAAGATAAATGGCAAAAAAAATTGCAATTATAGGTGGTGGAAATTTAGGTGCATCTATTGCAGATGGATTGATCTTGAGTGAATTCAGCCGTCCCGTTGAATTATCAATTACCCGTCGTAATCTTTCAACATTGAGCCGTTTTGCAGAAAGGGGCTGTATGGTGCATAGTGACAACAAGAAGGCTGTTCGTGACAGTGAGGTGATCATCCTGGCGGTGAAGCCTTATAACTATGCTGATATTGTTAAAGAAATTAAGCCATTATTAAATCCTAAAAAGCACATTGTGATATCTGTCATCACAGGTGTGTGGATCGAGCAATTGCATAAAGCAATCGGTAAACCAGTGCCTGTTATCAGGGCTATGCCAAATACGGCTATCGCCATTCAGCAAAGCATGACCTGCCTGTCACATGCTGGTGCATCGGCTTCACAACTAAATTATATCCAGCAATTGTTTGATCAGTTGGGAAAAACAGTGATGATTGATGAAAAGCTGATGGATGCCGCCACAGTGTTGGGTGCTTGTGGCACAGCGTATGCCATGCGTTATATCCGGGCCAATATACAGGGTGGTATTGAGATTGGTTTTGATGCGGCCACCGCTTCAATAATTGCAGCACAAACAGTTAAAGGAGCAGCACAATTATTGTTAGAGAAGGGCTCTCACCCGGAACATGAGATTGATAAAGTAACCACCCCGAAGGGTTGTACTATTGCCGGACTTAATGAAATGGAACACCAGGGTTTCAGTTCATCATTGATAAGAGGATTGGTGGCTAGTTATAATAAGATATTGAAGGATTGAGATTATTGTTGTTTATAGACCAACCCATCCTTCATCACAAACACTACTTTACCAAAGGACTTTGCATCTTTCAACGGATCTCCGTCAACCGCAACGATATCAGCAAGTTTACCTGTTTCTATACTCCCAAGTTTGTCTTTCTCACCCAATAGATCAGCGGCACTGATTGTGGCAGATCTAATGGCATCCATTGGAGTCATACCCGCTTCTATCATATAACCAAACTCGAGCCAGTTCATTCCATGTTTATATACACCAGCATCAGTTCCGAAAGCGATCTTAACGCCGGCCTTATAGGCTTTGGCAAAAGTTTTTTGAATCTGTGGACCTGTCTCTAAAGCTTTTGGTACTACTACTGGGGGATAATAACCCGGAATTTTAGCAGAGTCGCCGACTGCTTTTCCGGCAGTGATGGTAGGTACATACCAGGTACCATGTTTTTTGAATAATTCAATGGCTTCATCATCCATAAAAGTGCCATGCTCAATGGAGTTCACTCCGGCCCTGATAGCTCTTTTCATACCTTCTTCCCCGTGAGCATGAACGGCCACTTTAAAACCGTAGTCTTTTGCTGTCTTCACGATAGCGTCTATTTCATCTTCAAAAAATTGTGGGTTCTTGCCGCTTTTAGCCACACTGAGTACTCCCCCGGTTGCGGTGATTTTTATAAGGTCTGAACCATCTTTATATCGCTGTCTAACGGCCTGCCGGCATTCTTCTGCTCCGTTTGCTACACCTTCAGCAGGTCCGGGATCACCCATTAGCTCCTTTCTGTATCCATTTGTTGGATCTGCATGCCCGCCAGTTGTGGCTATTGACTTTCCTGCCGTGTATACCCGGGGACCTTTTATTATTCCCTTATTGATGGCATTTCGTAAAGAAATATTTACGCCGGAACCTCCAAGATCCCTGACGGTAGTAAAACCGGCCATTAATGTTACCTCAGCATACTTAACAGATTGAAAAGCATAATCGGCAGGATTTGATGTAAAGACTTCCACATAGCGGTTGGGGTTGGTTTCAAATTCCATATGCACATGCATATCTATCCAGCCGGGAGTAACGGTTTTGGTTTTAAGGTCAATTGTTTTATCAGAAGTCCCGGCTGTGGTGAAACCGTTCTGAACAGTGATGATCTTATTCTTCTCCACTACAATTGTCATATTTTTTTTAGGCTCTTCCGAGACCCCGTCAACCAGGGTGCCGCACCAGATATATGTTTTTTGCGAAAAAAGGTTGAGTGTAATCAACAATACAAATACAAGAAGTGATGATTTTTTCATGTTGGTTTTATTTCCTCACTAAAATACCGGCTTTTTTCCACATCCCTTTTATTGAATTTTTATGCCCGGAAAATTTCTTTTAACTTTACCCGACCTCCCGGATTTTTCTCTTATTGCAGACTTCCGATGGTCAACAGGGTGGGGCAAATTTTCAGTCTTTAATTTATTGGTATCATTTTTTTTGAGTAATTCTGATGTCCAGAATTAACCAATGTTTTTATTTATTCCTTCCCTGAATTATTAAAAATAAAACTGACCATACAATGGCTAAGTACATCTTTGTTACCGGTGGGGTTACTTCTTCTCTTGGAAAGGGCATTATTGCAGCTTCGCTTGCCAAACTATTACAGGCAAGGGGGCTGCGGGTTACAATACAAAAATTTGATCCCTATATTAATGTTGACCCCGGAACATTGAATCCATACGAGCATGGCGAATGTTTTGTTACGGAGGATGGTGCTGAAACCGACCTGGATCTTGGGCATTATGAAAGGTTCCTCAACATTTTTACTTCGCAGGCCAATAACGTAACCACAGGTCGCATTTACCAAACGGTCATCAATAAAGAAAGAGAAGGAGCTTATTTAGGTAAAACAGTTCAGGTAGTACCGCATATTACAGATGAAATAAAGCGAAGAATGCAATTGCTCGGGCAAACCGGGGAATATGATATCGTAATTACAGAAATAGGCGGAACCGTTGGTGATATAGAAAGTTTGCCTTTTGTGGAAGCTGTTCGCCAGTTACAATGGGAATTACCGGAGGAAGATTCGGTAGTTGTTCACCTCACCCTGATACCTTACCTGAAAGCAGCAAAGGAATTAAAGACCAAGCCTACACAGCACAGTGTTAGAATGCTAAGCCAGGAAGGGGTGCACCCCGATGTGATTGTTTGCCGTACTGAAAGAACATTATCAACAGAAATAAGAAGAAAAATCGCTTTGTTCTGCAACGTAAAGCAAGAAGCTGTCATAGAATCAATTGATGCTGCCACCATCTATGAAGTCCCTGTATTAATGATGCGGGAAGGGCTGGATAAGATAGTGCTGCGTAAGATGAATATTACTGAATACAAAGAGCCTGAGCTGACAAAATGGAAAGAGTTTTTGGATAAATTAAAATATCCTAAAGGCAAAGTGACAATCGGACTTATCGGAAAATATATTGAATTACAGGATGCTTATAAATCTATTCTTGAATCCTTTATTCATGCGGGAGCTATCAATGAGTGTAAAGTGGATATTGTAAATGTGCATAGCGAATTTATTACAGACGA
Organism: Chitinophagaceae bacterium; assembly: GCA_016719165.1. Classification (GTDB taxonomy): domain Bacteria; phylum Bacteroidota; class Bacteroidia; order Chitinophagales; family Chitinophagaceae; genus JJ008. The sequence goes on from JADKAJ010000001.1 coordinate 428,905, forward strand.
TAATGTAGGTGAAAAATTAGCAGGACTGGACGGTTTACTGGTAGCACCCGGTTTTGGTCATCGTGGCGTAGAAGGAAAAATTGTAGCGGTTAAATATGCCAGAGAAAACAATATGCCTTTTTTCGGTATTTGCTTGGGGATGCAAATGGCTGCTATTGAGTTTGCGAGGAATGTATTAGGGTTAAAAGATGCTCATTCCACAGAAATGAATCCTGATACAAAAGAACCGGTTATAGACCTGATGGAAGAACAGAAAAAAGTAACTTCAAAAGGCGGTACAATGAGACTGGGTTCCTACCCCTGTGAAATACGAGAAGGTTCACTGGCTTCAAAAATCTATGGTGCAAGCAGTATCAGTGAAAGGCATCGTCACCGCTGGGAGTTCAATAATAAATACCTGGAGCAGTTTGAAAAAGCCGGAATGATAGCCAGCGGGAAAAATCCCGGAACTGGCCTGGTGGAGATTATCGAACTGCCCAATCATCCTTTCTTCGTAGGGGTACAATACCACCCGGAATTAAAAAGTACCGTGGAAAATCCACAGCCTATTTTTGTTCATTTTGTAAAAGCTGCCAAAACATTCGCCGAAAAAAAAAGTGAGGTTAAAAATCCCCTTTTACAGAGTGAAATGATTTAAATACAGGGGATAGGTGGCGGAGTAAATACCCTCTAAATTCAGCGAAAGAGCTCCGGTCTGTTTACCCTATCTTTGCCGTCTTTAAATTCTTACTACGAATGAAGTTCGACCGTAATACCGTCATTGGTTTTGTGATACTGGCTGCACTTTTCTTTGGCTATTTTTATTATACCAACCAGGAACAATCTGCTTACCGCAAACAAAAAGCCAGGGAACAATTTGTTGCTGATTCTATTCGAAATGCAAACACACCTCCAGTTGATACACTAGCACAAAAAATCGACTCTGCCAGGGCAGATACGATGAAACGTATTGCCAGTGCAGGCAGCTTCAGGGATGCAGCAAATGGAACGGAGCAACTGGTTTATACTGAGAATGAATACCTGAAACTGACTTTTACCAGCAAAGGCGGGCAGGTGAAGAGGGTGGAACTCAAAGATTTCAAGGGCCAGGACAGCAACTTACTTCAACTCGCCGCAACAGATTTTGACAGGCTCGGTTATACTATTAATACTGCCACAAATCAAACAGCCCAAACGGCTGATTTATATTTTACAGGCATTGATTCTGCAAAAAACGCTGATGGGAGTAAAAGCATCTGGTTTAAATTAAAATCTTCAGATAGTACGGCTTCCTCCTCCATTACTCACAAGTTTACTATCAAGCCAAAGGACTACATGATTGATTTTAATGTAGAATTGGTAGGTGCAGACAAGTTATTAACACAAGGCTCCATGAATCTGTCATGGCAGTATGCAGCAGCTCAACAGGAATCTGACATTGACTTTGAAAAGCAAAATACACAGGTTGGGTTTGTTAAAGATGGTAGTTTTGACTATTATACTGTTGGTAATAGAAGCAGTAAGGACTTTGATGAATCAGTGAAATGGGTGGGTGTCCGGCAACGTTTCTTTTTCACATCATTAATAGCAAAGGATAATTTCACCAATGGTAAAATGGAATGGACGGTGCCACCGGATAGTGCAAAGATATTAGTGCGTTCCACCGCCAACATGAAAGTGCAGTTACCCGTAGCTTCCACATCAAATACCGGATTTAGTATATATTATGGCCCATCAGATTATCATATTCTTAAAAAATATGATCTGAATCTGGAAAAACTTGTAAACCTGGGCCAGGGTATGTATGCCTTCGTTCGGCCATTAAACAGGTTTGTCATTCTCCCGATTTTTGATTTTATGAGGAATCTTAGTGGTACCAGCCTTGGTCTTGCCATTGCGTTACTTACTTTATTCATACGGCTGCTTATTTCTCCACTTACTTATTCAAGTTATTTGAGCGGGGCCAAGATGAAAGCACTTCGTCCGGAGATTGCCAAACTTAAAGACAAGTTCGGCGAGGACAAGCAGGCTATCAGTATGGAACAGATGAAGCTTTTCCGTGAAGCTGGTGTAAATCCTTTGGGTGGTTGTATTCCGGCTTTATTGCAAATCCCTATTTTCTTTGCCTTATTTAGTTTCTTTAACTCAGAAGTGAGTTTAAGAGGGGCAGAGTTTTTATGGGCGAATGACCTTTCTGCATATGACGCACCAATCAAATTTGGCTTTAACATTCCATTGTTGGGCGACCACCTTAGTTTATTTAACGTCACTGCAGCAGCTACGAGTTTCCTTATTTCTGTGTACAGTATGAGTATGACACCGGATCAGAACAATCCCGTAATGAAATACCTGCCATACATTTTCCCGGTATTTCTATTGTTCTTTTTTAATAAGCTTCCTTCAGCTTTGACCTGGTATTATACTGTCTCAAACGTAGTTACACTGGCCCTGCAGTTTGTAATTCAGAATTATATAATTGACCATGATAAGATTTTGGCCAAAATCCAGGAAAATCGCAAGAAGCCCAAGACCAAATCCAAGTGGCAGGAGCGGATGGAGCAAATGCAGGATCAGCAGAAAAAGATGAAAGAAATGCAGCAAAAGAACAAACGCTGATTTTTAGTTAAAATAGTCTTAAGAAGAACCGGGAACTGCCTTTGGCCACCCGGTTTTTCTATTTAAGCAACTTATTGGCTAAATTGGCACGTCTTTTATTATATACTAATAGTTCAACTAAAATGAAAAAGATATACATCGTATTTATAGCTGTTTTCTTGCTGGTGGTTTCTTTTGAAATGCAGGCACAAAGACGTTTGACAGAAGCTACTATCTCTTATGATATTGTGATAAATACCAGTAATAAAACACCACAGGCTGCTGATTTGCTTGATGGAGCGACCAGTGTTATTTACCTGAAGGGAGCGTTAAGCCGATCTGATATGGTAAGTTCATTGGGTACACAGGCTACTATTGTAGATGGTAAAACCGGTGATGTGACTGTGCTGAAAGAGTACGGTGACCAGAAGTACATGATTAGAATGACACAGGAGAACTGGAAAGAGTCTAATAAGAAATATGAGGGTATTGCATTCACCTATGCAGAAGATTATAAAACAATTGCAGGGTATAAATGCCAGAAAGCCATAGGTAAACTTACAGATGGCAGCACCTTCAATGTATATTTTACAAAAGACCTGGTACCTGTAAACAAGGATTTTCAATACCTGAACAAGAATCTTCCTGGCCTTGCTATGCAATATGAAGCAACATTGGGAAGCATGCTGGTAACCTATACGGTATCAAGTATTAATTTTAACCCGGTACAGCAAGCAAAGTTTGATTTGCCCAAATCCGGTTTCAGAATAATGACTTATGAGGAAAGTAAAGGAGGGAGAAATTAATTAGTTCCTTTGTAATTGACGGTTACCAATATCAATTTTCAAATTGTTAAGGATAACTTTTTTCTTCAGAGGAACAATAAAGGTTGTTTTACCTTTTTGAACGGTAACTATTGTATTTAAACTAATATATTTCTTTTCGTTTTCAGTATTGATAACATTACTGCCACGGTAATTATATCCTGACCGGAGCGAAAAAGAACCTGGTTTCAGTACTGTCTTATTGGAGAGTAATGATTTTTTAGGAAGGTTTGATTTTTTATTGCCGTCACCCAGGGTTGCAAATGCTCCCATACCAGAACAAGCCAGCAAAATTATGGCAGCTAGTTTCCTGCTATTATTTTTCCATAATATGGTCAGTTTTGAGAGATTCATTTCTACAAAATAAAGGTAAAAAAATGTATAAAAAAAACCGTTTATCCAGAACTTTAATACTTCATTAACGCATAAGATGGCATTTTGTTACAACTGGTTGCCCTAAAATTGCGGTATTTTGCACATCTGGGGATAACTAACCCCTTTTTCAGCCAATTTTTTTAATTTAACTTGTTGGAAATAATTGATTTCAGGGGGCAAAGGGATTTTGCTGTCTGGACAGGCTCTTTAAAAGTTTTTGCTCACTAAATCACCGGAATTCATGCAAGAAAATCCATACCGGGAAGACAGGGAACTGATACAGGAACTGCTTAAACAATTTGAGAATCTTAAAACCGGCCGAAGCCACTCTTTTATAGAGGAAGACGCTTTCGAAAAAATAATTGATTATTACCAGGAGAAAGAAGACCTGATCAGGGCGATGGAGGCAGCTGAAATTGCAAGCGAACAATTCCCTTACTCAGCCATGTTGCTGATAAAGAAAGCCGATATTTTACTGGCAAATCGCCGTTACCAGGAGGCCCTGGATACACTGGATCAGGCATCTCTGCTTGACAGTGGCGACATTAACCTTTATATTTTAAAAACTGATGCCTTCCTGGCATTGGACCAGCAACAGAAGGCGGTTAAGCTGCTTGAGGAAGCCCTTTCCCATTTTGAAGGGGAGGAAAAAATTGAATTGTTGTTTGAGTTAGCTGATGTATATGATGATTACGAGGATTTTGACAAAGTTTTTGATTGTCTTAAGCTGATTTTAGATGACGACCCGAATAATGAAGAGGCATTATACAAGATATGTTTTTGGACAGATTTTACCGGTCGTAATGAAGAGGGTATAAGGCTACACCTGAAAATAATAGATGATTTCCCATACAATGAATTAGCGTGGTTTAACCTGGCAGCAGCTTACCAGGGATTAAAATTGTATGAAAAAGCAATTGATGCATATAAATATGCAATTACGATTGAAGAGAAATTTGATTATGCCTACCGGAATATGGGCGATGCTTATATCCGCCTGAGGAAGTATAAAGAAGCAATTGAGGCGTTGGAAAAAGTTAATGAACTGGCCAAGCCGGAAGATGTAATTTTTGAGGCTATTGGTTATTGCTATGAAAAAATGAGAAATCATGCCCAGGCAAGATTTTATTATCGTAAGGCCTCACATTTGAGGCAGGATGACAGTAAACTGTTTTATAAAATCGCCTGCACTTACTACAATGAAGGACAATGGCAGGCATGTATTAAGCAGCTTGATACCGCTATGAAGATCCATCGCTTGCAACCTGAATATAATCTACTGGCAGGAGAATGCAAGATGCAACTGGGGTTATTCAGGGATGCTATTCAGTATTTCTCCACTGTTGTACGCATACGACCAAAAAATGCCGGAGGATGGGAAGCCTTGATACGTTGCCTTTATAAAGCAGATTTTCTTGAGGAGGCTTTATTGCAGGCAGAGGCGGCTTTGCATGTTACCAATGGTAAACCTCTGTTTATTTTTTATAAAGCAGCTGTATTGTTTGCAATGGGTAAGACAAAGGAGGCCTTATTGCAATTGGACTCAGCAATGGTAAATACTCCAAAGCTTTTGAAAAAATTTGTTGAGTTAAATCCTGCAATTCTTCAAAATCAGCAGGTAGTGGATATGCTGGCCAGGTTTAAAAGAAATAAGTCTATCTGATCACCAGAAATTTGTACTGTCCTGAAATCAATATTTCTGTGGTCATTCTTCCCTATTTTTGCGGCCATCGCATTCGTTATTACATTCAAATAATACAACAATGAATTTCAATTTGTCCCAGATCCCAGATAGAAAACAAAAGCCCCGTCAGTCTGGTCTCACCATGGTTATGGATAAGGGTTTAAGTATTGAAGAAGCTAAAAATTTTCTGAGTGTTTCACATCCGCATGTTGATATTGTAAAATTGGGATTTGGTACCTCTTTTGTTACACCCAATTTAAGGGAGAAGCTGGAAGTGTACCGGTCATTTAATGTTCCTGTTTATTTCGGAGGAACCTTATTCGAGGCGTTTCTTATACGTAACCAGTTTGATGACTATATAAGTGTTTGCAAGGATTATGGTATCAGCTATATGGAAGTCAGTGATGGTTCCATAACGATTCCCCATGCTGAAAAATGTGGGTATATAGAAAAACTAACAAAGCATGGAACGGTCCTAAGTGAAGTGGGAAGTAAAGATGCCGCTCATATTATCCCGCCATACAAATGGATAGAGCTTATGAAAGCCGAATTAGAAGCTGGTTCAGCCTATGTGATTGCTGAGGCCCGTGAAGCAGGTAACGTAGGTATCTATCGTGGCAGTGGTGAAGTGAGGGAAGGGTTGGTACAGGAAATATTAACCCAAATCCCGGCTGAGAAAATTATATGGGAGGCTCCGCAAAAGGCACAACAATTATACTTTATTGAATTAGTGGGTTGCAATGCCAACCTCGGCAATATTGCTCCGGCAGAAGTGATACCTCTTGAAGCAATGCGGATTGGTCTTCGCGGTGATACATTTAATTTATACCTTGATAAAAAAGAGACTGCCTGATGAGGCGCTTTGGATTAATCGGGTATCCATTGTCTCATTCTTTCTCAAAGAAATATTTTACAGAAAAGTTTGAGCAGGAAGAAATTACTGAATGCCAATATGATCTGTTTCCGCTAAAAACCATAGACGAATTACCTTTTTTGTTACGGGAATACCCTGAGCTGGAAGGTCTGAATGTAACTATACCATACAAAAAACAGGTTTTTTCTTTTCTTGACGAGACAAATATCCCCAGAGGGCTGGATGCCTGTAATTGCATCAATATAACCAACGGCAAATTGGTTGGATACAATACAGATATTACCGGTTTTGAAAAGAGTTTACGACCATTGTTGCGATCATATCATAAGAAAGCGTTAGTGTTGGGTAACGGAGGCGCTGCAGCCGCAGTAGTTTTTGTATTACAAAGGCTGGGAATTGACTTCACAATAGTTAGCCGCAAAATACATGAAGGTGCTGCTATTACCTATAAAGAGATTAATGCTGAAATTATTATAGATAATACTGTCATAATTAATACAACACCTCTTGGAATGTACCCGGATACAGATACCTGCCCGGAAATCCCATACCAATTCATATCAGACAGACATTTGCTATATGATTTGGTTTATAACCCCGCAATGACATTATTTCTTCGTAAGGGAGAGGCAAGGGGTGCGGCAGTAAAGACCGGTGAGGAGATGCTGCTATTACAGGCCGAAGAAAGCTGGAGAATATGGAACAGCTGAATTACCTGTTCAGGATTTCCCTTGCTTTATCAGGTACCGGTATGATCTTCTTTTTGCTGTAATCATAGCAAATCATTCCTGTCTTTGCCACAGCAACCAGCACCTTTTTATCATCGACCAGTTTTTCTAATTTGTAGTAGAGATCGAATCCGATCTTTGAAACTTCACCGGCTGTTACAAAAACTCTCACCACATCTCCATAAAACAACTCACTTTTAAATTCAATTCCTGCATCCGCCATGATCAATCCAGCACCGGCAAAGTTCATTTCAGTGTAATTTGAATTACCGAGAAACTGCATTCTTGCTTCGTGAATAATTGTTAACACAGTGTCATTCCCAACATGGCCCCCGTAGTTGATATCTGTAATTCGAACCGGAATTTCACATGAAAAAGAAAAAGATACCGGTATATCAATTTTTATTCTTGCCATTAGATTTGTTTGCAATAAAATTAGGAAAACAGGAATTATTGGTAATTATTATCCTGTAAGGAATTAATAAGATTTAGGATGTCCATGAAACTTTCGGAAGAGTGACCTAGTGGGGAAGCAACGATTTTTTCTCTCCATTTTTTAAGCTGGTCTTTGCATTGCGGGTCATCTGTTTCACCGGAAATACAGCATACTAAGTCGCCCAGCTTTTTTGACATACGTATAATATTCCCTTCTGGTGTCATCAATGTTATATAGCGGTCGGTTGGTGAGTTTGCCTGCGGAGCAGTGTCTTCTATATCTAACCCTCTTGTACCGGGAGTTAAAATGTTGTTCGAAGCAAAATAGAAATTGGAAACTTCTTTTGCTATGCTCCGGGAAGGTATATCAAGCCTGGCATAAGTTTTTTTACTGGCTTCCAGTGCCGCATCATTCCTGGCTTCATCATTGTCGGCAATAATATTATTAATTAGTTTATGTATCTCATCCTTTGTAGCCGATGCTTCTGTATTATAATTTTCAGGAATGACAGTTTCTTTCATTACCACTTCCCCTTCACTTTTATTGGATTGTGATAATCGCACAGCGCCAAAAACTACAAAACCAATCACAATGGCTGCTGCAGCATAACGAAGAGCAGGAAATAATTTTCTTTTTTGATTAGCCCTGGTATCGTCATTAAGTATAAGTAAAGACTCAATTTTATCCCATACTGCCCTAGGGGGGATTGCCTCTGCATTATATAATTTATTTGATAAAGTTGTTTCGTCCAATTGAGCAGCTATATTGTTCCATGCCATTGCTGGAGGGGCTAACTCGATTCCGTACATTTTTGCCGATAATTTATTGGTGGTCATAGCCTCGTTCAACTCAGCCTCAATTCCATTCCATACTCCGGCTGGAGGCGTTGCCTCATAGTTATACATCTTATCTCGCAAACTCCTGTTCATTACTTTGTACTTATGCCTCTTTGTGTATCAATATATGTTCTAACCATATCCTGCAATATCACTTTGGCCCTTGACAGTTGTGATTTACTGGTTCCTTCACTGATGCCAAGCATTTCGGCTATTTCTTTGTGTGTGTATCCTTCCACCACATACATATTAAAAACTGTACGATACCCGGGAGATAGTTTCTGGATCAATGCCATGATGTCTTTTGCCCCCAGTTCATCCAGTACAGATGTATATTTTCCTTCAATTATATTTTCTTCTTTTTCTGTAACCGGCATCAGGTAGCGCTTGCGGCGAAAATGTTCGATTGCAGTGTTCACAAAAATGCGGCGAACCCAACCTTCAAAGGAACCCTCCCTCCGGAAACTGTCCAGTTTTTTAAAGACCTTAATAAATCCTTCCTGTAATATATCTTCGGCTTCTTCGGCGTTGCCCGCATAACGCAGGCAAACCGCATACATCCGGGGAGAGAAACGGCGATACATTTCTTCCTGCATTCGCCGGTTGTCTTCCATGCATCCATTAATAAGGTCGTTTTCGGAGATATTTTGGTTGCGTTCAGGTGTCAAAATCAGTGGTTTGTTTATATAGTATTCAAAAATGCTACCAATTTTTCGGTAGCTTTCTTTCGATGGCTGAATCGGTTCTTTTCTACTATGTCCATTTCTGCAAAAGTTTTATCGGAACCTGTCGGAATAAATACCGGATCATAGCCAAAGCCCTGCAGCCCCCTTTTTTTCTCAATTATCCGGCCCTCACAAATACCTTCAAATAAAGTTTCAGTTCCATCAATTAACAATGATATAACGGTTCTGAACCTGGCGGTACGATCTGATTTACCCGACAAATTACTTAAAAGCTTTTCAATATTGGCATCAAAAGACCGGCCTTCTCCGGCATACCGGGCACTTTTAACTCCGGGTTCTCCATTCAGCTCATTCACTTCCAGACCAGTGTCTTCGCTGAAACAATTGGTAGCTGTTATATCAAAAATGGTTTTCGATTTACCGGAGGCATTTTCTTCCAGTGTTTTATACGGTTCTGGAATGTCAATGTTTATTCCTGCTTCTTTAAGCGTAATTATTTCAATTTTTTTGCCCAGTACTGAACGGATCTCATCTATTTTGTGCTGATTATTGGTTGCAAAGATCAACTTCATAACAATACATAGTTTTAGATATTGAAAATCTGTTTGAGACAAATCCAAAGTTTACTTTTCAGGAGTTTGTCATTTTCCAGCTCATTCAGAGAAGGAGAAAAAAGAAATGTAATGCCTGTAAATTTTTGTTGTTGGAAATGGGGGAAATTCATTGGCAGGCCAAAATCAACAGGCTCCACCCCAAAAAGGAATACATTTTTACTTTTGAAATAACTGACGAGATCTTTATAGGTAGTGCCCGGATGATTGCCCAGGTTAAAGATAGCTACATCACTAATATTCAACTTGCAGGCGGCCAGGATACCGGTAAGAAAAATCAGCTCATTATCCGGAAGATAAATAACATCCGTTTTGTTTACAATAACCATAATATGTTTCAGATTATTGCCCAATGATTTCCAGCTTTTTACTTCAATTTCTGTATTAGCTGGTCGAATTTCCTGTTTTGGTAGGGTTGCAGGAGCTTCCTTTTTTGTGAGATTTTCTTCCCTTTCAACAAGGGAAGATTTATACAAATCAGCTATAACTGTGGCAGGTAATTTTATATGATTTAAATCCATGAGATTATTGATAATTGTACTAATAGGTGTTAGTTTTTTTTCGTTTCTTTGGCCTTTCAAAAATAAAGTTTTATGGTAGCAGCTATGGATATTGCAATCACAAAAGCAGAAAGGAGCAAATTACAGGATTTGAATCTTGATAATCTTCCTTTTGGAAAATATTTTACCGACCACATGCTGGAGGCAGATTTTGAAAATGGTGAGTGGAAAAATGCGGAAATTAAGCCCTATCAGCCCTTATTACTAAGTCCTTCAACAGCCGCTTTACATTATGGGCAGGCTATTTTTGAGGGCATTAAAGCTTACAAAGACAAGGAAGGTAATGCATACATATTCCGTCCGCATGATAATTTTAAGCGGTTTAATATATCTGCAGACCGAATGCAGATGCCGGCTGTACCCGAAGAATTATTTATGGAAGGGATGCTTCAGTTAGTAGGGCTGGATAAAAACTGGATACCTTCTAAAGAGGATCATTCATTATATATCCGTCCGTTCATGTTTTCATCTGACGAATTGATTGGGGTACGTCCTTCAGATAATTACAAGTTTTTGATAATTATGAGCCCATCCGGACCATACTATAGTGCGCCGATGCGTATCTATGTGGAAGAGAAATATGTAAGGGCAGTTACCGGTGGTGTGGGTTTTGCAAAAGCGGCAGGTAATTATGGTGCTGCTATGTATGCCACTGCTGAAGCTAAAAAGAAGGGGTATGACCAGGTATTGTGGATGGATCCTTTTGAACATAAATATGTACAGGAGTGTGGTACAATGAATGTTTTTTTCATCATTGGTAACACCGCTATTACACCAGGACTTGAACAGGGAACTATCCTGGGTGGAGTGACAAGACAAAGTGTTATAACCTTATTACAGGAACTGGGGCTCAAAGTGGAGGAAAGGCAGTTAAGTATTGATGAAATAATTGCGGCATATAAAGCCGGGGAATTAAAAGAAGTATTTGGTACTGGCACAGCAGCCACCATATCTCCGATTAAAGAACTGGGTTACAAAGATTTTTCTATGAAGTTTGATGTGGATAGCTGGAAAACGGCTCCGGCAATAAAAAAATGGCTCACTGATATCCGCGAAGGAAGAGCTGAAGATAAACTTGGCTGGATGCAGCCTGTATAAACACTGATTTATAATGGATTGTGAAACGGAAATAGCCTCAATTCTTAAATTGGGGCTATTTTATCCCCAAAAGGTTCAAAACCAGAAAAATCAGTCGTCATTTTTTTGGAGATTAAGACGCCTGCCTTTACCTTTGCCCTCCCAAAAATAAGGGTCAAGAATGCCTACAATTCAACAATTAGTAAGAAAAGGAAGAGAAATTATCAGGGCTAAGAGCAAATCAAGGGCACTGGATCAGTGTCCGCAGCGCCGTGGTGTATGTACAAGGGTATATACAACTACACCTAAAAAGCCAAACTCCGCTTTGCGTAAAGTAGCGAAGGTTCGTTTAACCAACAAAATCGAGGTTATTGCATACATTCCCGGAGAAGGTCATAACCTGCAGGAGCACTCTATCGTTCTTATCCGTGGCGGAAGGGTAAAAGATTTACCGGGTGTTCGTTATCATATTGTTCGTGGTTCACTGGATACTGCCGGTGTAAAAGACCGTAAGCAAAGCCGTTCTAAATACGGTACCAAGAAAGAAAAGGCTAAAAAATAATTTTAATAAGTAATTCAAGAATAAGTCATGCGGAAAGCACAAGCAAAGAAACTCCCTTTAGCACCAGACCCCAGGTTTAATGATAAACTTGTTACCCGTTTCGTGAATAACCTGATGTGGGAAGGAAAGAAAAGCGGAGCCTTTATTATTTTTTATGATGCGCTGGACAAAGTAGCAAAACAAACCAACGAAGATGGATATGAAGTTTGGAAGAAAGCTTTGGCTAATGTATCGCCTGCAGTGGAAGTTCGCAGCCGCCGTATAGGTGGGGCAACTTTCCAGATCCCTTCTGAGGTTCGTCCTGACAGAAAGATTTCTTTAAGTATCAAATGGCTGATCCGTTATAGTCGCGACAGGAATGGCCGCAGCATGGCCGATAAATTAGCCGGCGAGATCGTTGCTGCCAGTAAAGGTGAAGGCGCAGCATTCAAAAAGAAAGAAGATACCCATCGTATGGCTGAAGCCAACAAGGCTTTTGCTCACTTCAGGGTTTAAAAGATACAACACAATTGCACTGAACCATTCGTCATTACGGCGGATGGTTTTTTATTTTGGGAGGAATCTTAGACCGCGGAGACCTTACACATCAGTTTCTCTGAATGATAGTTCAAGGCTCATGATCCTGGTTTCAACTTTCCTGCAGGTAACTCCTGCCTTATCCAGCATGATCCTGGAAGCTTTGAAAATATCATCCTGCTCATACTTGTCAGACAGGTAAATGACTTCTGTTATCCCGGATTGAATAATTGCTTTGGAGCATTCGTTGCAAGGGAACAGGGCCGTATATATTTTGCAACCCTGCAGGTCCATTCCTATATTGTTTAAGATAGCATTTAGCTCAGCATGGCAGATATAGGGATATTTGGTATCGAGGAATTCACCTTTTTTATCCCATGAAAATTCATCATCACTGCAGCCAATGGGCAGTCCGTTATAACCGGCACCGACGATCTTATTTTTTTGATTAACAATACAGGCTCCAACCTGTGTGCTGGGATCTTTGCTTCTTTTGGCTGATAATAAAGCCACCCCCATAAAATATTCGTCCCAGGAAATATAGTCTTGTCTTTTTTTCATCATGAAAAATTTATTGAATGTTTCTAGGCAAACGAATTTATGTATTTGGCGAAGATTATAGAGCTGTACTGTTGTTCTGCAAAGTTTCAAATACGATTAACCGTGTAAAAAAATAACCCGGCTTATTGGCCGGGTTGTAGTCTTAAGAAACTCCTTATTTCAATTTCTTTTTCAGGTTCTCATCTATGGCAGTAAGAAATTCTTCGGTGTAGAGAAAATGGTCACCATGTTTTACCTTATTGCCATGTATACATACGGCAAGGTCTTTGGTCATTTTACCTTCTTCTACAGTTTCAATACAAACTTTTTCAAGGGTATTACAGAAATCGATAAGCGGCTGATTGCTATCTAATTTGCCACGAAAAGCTAAACCTCTTGTCCATGCAAAAATACTTGCGATAGGATTGGTGCTGGTGGGTTTACCAGCCTGGTGGTCACGGTAGTGTCTTGTTACGGTACCATGCGCCGCTTCAGCTTCCATGGTCTTTCCATCAGGGGTTATCAGTACAGATGTCATCAAACCAAGCGAACCAAAACCCTGTGCCACGGTATCACTCTGCACATCACCATCATAATTTTTACAGGCCCAAACGAAATTGCCATTCCATTTTAAGGCGCTGGCCACCATATCATCTATTAGGCGGTGTTCATATACAATTCCGGCAGCATCAAAAGAAGCTTTAAATTCATTTTGAAAGATCTCTTCAAAAATGTCTTTGAAGCGGCCATCATATTTTTTCAGGATGGTGTTTTTAGTAGACAGATATAAGGGCCACTTTTTGCTCAGCGCCATATTGAAGCAGCTTCTTGCAAAACCCTTGATGCTTTCATCAGTATTGTACATGCTCATCGCCACACCATCACCTTTAAAGTTGAATACTTCAAAGGTTTGAGGCTCGCCACCACCTTCCGGGGTAAAAGTCATAGTGAGCTTTCCTTTTCCCTTTATTACCGTATCGGTGGCTCTGTATTGATCACCGAAGGCATGCCGGCCAACAATAATCGGAGCGGTCCAGTTGGTAACCAGTCTTGGGACATTGCTGATAACGATCGGTTCACGGAATACAGTTCCGTCCAGGATATTCCGGATAGTACCATTGGGGCTCTTCCACATCTGTTTCAGGTTGAATTCTTTTACCCTTGCCTCATCAGGTGTGATTGTGGCACATTTAATACCTACGCCGTATTCTTTGATGGCATTGGCGGCATCCATTGTTACCTGGTCATCGGTCTGGTCACGGTATTCAATACCAAGGTCATAATATTTAATATCCACCTCCAGGTAGGGGAGTATCAGTTTGTCTTTGATGAATTTCCAGATTATCCGGGTCATTTCGTCACCATCCAGTTCTACTACCGGGTTAGCAACTTTGATCTTTTGTGTCATAAGGGGGTTATTTTGGGTTTACATTGAGAACCTGTCACTTATCAGGGCTACAAACTTACATTATTATCGAATGTGACTAATGTCATAGGCCAGGATTTCCGCTAGGGCTAATTTCATCTTTGAATCTTTTTTTCATTATTGATTTAAATCAATAAAAAACTATAACTTATATGGTGTATAATCATAGTATGGATTCCATCAAGGCATTTTATAACTATTTACAAAGATTCACTGACCTGACAGAAGATGAGTTTAACAGGAATCTTTTACCTATTTGTAAAGTGAGGCGGTTTGGGAAAAAGGAAATAATTACTAAGGCTGGTGAGATCGAGAACTATTTTAATTTCATTGTGAAGGGCCTGGCCCGTAAGTATTATAAAAAGAATCATCATGAAATTAATACCCATATCTCATTTGAGGGGCAGATGTTGCTGAGCCAGGAGTCCTTTCACAGCCGTCAACCATCAGATTATTTTATTGAAACAATTGAACCCACTACTGTCGTTTCTATCAGTTACGATGATGCAGAAAAAATGTTCGCTTCTTCACAGCGAATGGAACACCTGGGCCGTTTGATCGTTACTTATTCCATGGTGATCAAAGACCGCTGGCAGATACAACTGGTGAAAATGACACCAAGGGAAAGATTCCTGAATTTTGTAACAAAGAACCCGGAGCTTATGCAACGGGTTCCACAAAAATTTTTAGCATCGTATCTGAATATTAAACCTGAAACATTCAGCAGGTTCAAACACCTTATCCGTACGCATAAAGTTTCAGCAAATTAGTTTTTATCCAAGCGCTACATCAAGGATCATCATCACGAGAAAACCTCCGATGAAGCCAAGTACAGAACGGTCGGTATACTTGTCCCTTTGTGTTTCGGGAATTACTTCTTCCACTACCACAAATATCATAGCGCCTGCTGCGAAAGCCAGTGCAAATGGTAATACTGGTTGCATATATATAACAGCCATTGCTCCAACAACACCGGCTATAGGTTCTACAATGGCTGAAAGCTGGCCGTACCAAAAGCTTTTTAAACGGGTTACACCATGTCTTCTCAGCGGCATAGAAACAGCAATACCTTCTGGAAAATTCTGAATACCAATACCAATTGCCAAAGTGATAGCACCAGATATTGAAGCGTCTTCCATACCTATTGCTGCAGCACCAAATAATACACCTACCGCTAATCCTTCAGGTATATTATGTAGTGTAATAGCAAGAATTAATAATGTTGTTTTATGCAATTTGGTTCTTACCCCCTCTGTTTCTTCAACACCAAAATTCAGGTGAAGGTGTGGTGTAACTTTATCCAGGAAGAAAATAAAAAGGGCTCCCAATAAAAAGCCAACTGCTGCCGGCATCCAGCTCATGGATGGATAGAGCTTCTCTGAAATCTCAATGGCGGGATTCAATAGTGACCAAAAACTTGCCGCAACCATAACACCACCAGTGAACCCCAGCATGGGGTCCAGTACTCCACGGCTAAGTGTTTTAAAGAAAAAAACAAGAGAGGCTCCGAGTGCTGTAACAAACCATGTAAATGTTGTAGCCAGTAATGCTGACCAAACCGGCCCTATTTCAATAAAAAATTTTTCAATAGCTTCCATATTTTATGAATTACTCTGTACGAAAATATTTTTTGCCAACTGTTCGCTGATGGTAAATACGGGTTGGCGGCCAATTCGTATTTCCATTGAGTTGTCAAATTCAAATCTCTTTTTTATTTCCAGTCTTGTACCTATTGCGATTTTTTTATGTTCAAGTAATTCCAGGATTTCACTGGATTGATCGCTGACACTGATTACAACTGCCGGTGAACTAAGCTTTAATTCTGTAAGGCATATTTTTTTACTGATCTCTATCTTGCCACTGGCATCAGGTATGGGGTCTCCATGTGGGTCAGTCCTTGGGAAACCAAGAAACTCATCAAGCTTATCAATTAATTTTTTGTTGCTTACATGTTCCAGGTCTTCCGCCACCTCATGTACTTCATCCCAGCTGAATTTTAGTTTTTCCGCTAAAAAATATTCCCACAATCTGTGCCTGCGGATGATACCTAGTGCTACCCTGGTGCCTTCACTGTTCAGCCGAAAACCCTGGTAGGGTTGATAGTTGACAAGTTTTTTAGCTTTCAGCTTCTTCATCATATCTGTAACCGAAGCTGGCTTAGTCTTTAATTCGTTGGCCAGTTCGTTGGTGGTTACTGTTCCATCCTGTTTTTGCAAATGAAGGATGGTTTTTATATAATTCTCTTCACTGGTTGTGTAATTCAACATGACTAAAAATAAATTTAGACAAATCTAAAATATCTGATTGTTTTTGCCAAATTTCAAGTTGACAGAACCCCGGGAAACACTTATTTTCGGCATGTTAATGAACGCTATGGCTGTATTAAAACAATTCCTGTTATTGTTGTTAGGAGCTTTACTCTTGGCAGGCTGCAAACCCAAAAAGAAACCAATATTATCCGGTGAAGATCCCGTGGAAGTATCTGATTTTATAGAATTTTTTCAGCCCCTTTCCCTTTCATACCAGGTAGGAGATACGATACTGGATAAAAAGGAAAAGGATTCCTTACTGATCAGCTACAAAATATTTACAGAGTTTGTACCAGATTCAGTTTTGCGAAAAGTGTTTGGTAAGGGGATTAAACCGAAAATATACGCAATAGGTAAAGCTGCAGTACCCAAAGCAGAAACTTACCTGCTTGTAAAGACTGTTACGCCTGCCAAAAAGGTCCTTTTTATTTTGGCATTTGACAAGAAAGAACAGTATCTGGCTTCTATTCCGGTTCTTGTTCCGGATCAGAAAAAAGCCACTACACAGTCTGTAACAATTGACAGAAAATACACTATTACCAAAACAGTTCAGCGAAAAAACCCCGATGCCAGTATCAGTGAAGGGAAAGATGTGTATGTGTTGAATGCTGATGCCAGAAACTTTATGCTTATTATGACCGAAGCGTTAGAGGATAAAGTAACAGAACTGATTAATCCTATTGATACATTACCCAGGAAAAATAAATACTCAGCTGATTACAGCTCCGGCAAAATGAACCTGGTTTCTGTACGGGACGGTAGAAAAAGTGACCGCATAACATTCTTTATTCACATTGAAAAAAATAATGGCGAATGTACCGGCGAGTTAAAAGGAGAGGCGAGATGGATTAGTTCAAATTTGGCCGAATACAGGCAGGATGGGGACCCCTGTGTAATGCAATTCAAATTCACATCTAATTCTGTTTCGTTGAAAGAGGAAGGTTGCGGTTCAAGAAGGGGATTAAATTGTTCATTTGATGGGAGTTTTGCCAGAAAAAAATATGTGAAACCGATTCAATCAAACAATAAACAGGCGGCCTCTAAAAAATCTGATAAGAAGTGAGTTACAAACCCTCATTACAATTTTGTTTATTGTGTTTTTAACATTTTTGTGTGGATAAATTTGCCTGATAATGAGCACTTTAGTTTAATTGAGGATTAAGTTTTATATTGCAGCTTCGTGTAAAAAGAACACAATATGAGTTTTACCAAATTTTCTGTTCCGTATCCTGTAGATGAACGTTATAGTAAGCGAGTGGCCTATTTTTCTATGGAGTTTGCCACACATCAGCCTTTAAAGATTTATAGTGGTGGTCTTGGGTTTCTGGCCGGATCACATCTTAGAAGTGCCTATGAATTGCGACAAAACTTAATTGGTGTAGGCATTTTATGGAAATATGGCTATTATGACCAGGAAAGGAACCAGGACCAGACCCTGGACGTAGCCTGGAATGAAAAGCACTATAGCTTTCTTGAAGACACTGGTATTAAGTTCCAGATAACAATACATGAGCATTCTGTGTGGGTAAAAGCCCTTTACCTGAACCCTGAAACTTTTAAAACTGCTCCGCTGTTTTTATTATCTACTGATTTGCCAGAGAATGATTACGTATCGCAAACAATCACACATCGTTTGTATGATGCAAATGTGGCGACTAAAGTAGCTCAATTCATTTTACTGGGAGTAGGAGGGGCCAAGCTGGTTGATTTACTGGGTTTCAATCCGGAACTTTATCACCTGAACGAGGCCCATGGATTATCAGCTGCATTCTACCTCTATAAAAAGTTCAGTAATAATATTCAGGAAGTTAAAAAACGTCTTGTTTTTACTACGCATACTCCTGAGGAAGCTGGCAATGAAAAACATGATATTTATTTATGCCATAAGATGAGTTATTTCTGCGGCCTGTCCGTTGAGGAAGTTAAAAAGCTTTATGACAATGACAGCGACCAGTTCAATCATTCCCTGGCAGCGTTACGTTTTGCCAGGTTAGCCAATGGTGTTTCTCAGCTGCATGGCCGTGTTTCAAGAGCGATGTGGGAGAAATATGAAAATATATGCCCGATAATTTCTATAACAAATGCACAAAACTGGAGGTATTGGGCGGATAAGCAATTGTATCGTTTCATGGAGGCCGGCGATGATTATGGAATTGATGACAGGAAAAAATATTTGAAGAAAAGGGCTTTTAAAATTGTCGCAGATCAAACCGGTAAGATATTCGATCCTGAAGTTTTCACAATTGTTTGGGCAAGGAGATTTGCCGGTTATAAAAGAGCAGGGCTTATTACAACTGCTGAAGAGCGATTTGAAAAGCTCATAAATAGCAAAAAATATCCCGTACAGATCATCTGGGCTGGAAAACCTTACCCGGTTGATCATCCTGCAATCAGTGAGTTCAACCAATTGGTTCATCTCAGCAAAGGGTATAAAAATGTCGCTGTTTTAATTGGGTATGAGTTAGGTTTGTCCAAAAGAATGAAGCAGGCAGCAGATTGCTGGCTCAATAATCCCAGGGTGCCCAGGGAAGCATCCGGAACCAGTGGTATGACTGCAGCTATGAATGGGGCTGTTAATTTTTCCACAGATGATGGCTGGATACCAGAGTTTATTAATCATGGTCATAATGGTTTTGTAGTACCCATGGCAGATTATGAAAGTATGGCTGTACATGAACAGGATCAGTATGACCTGAATAAACTATACGAAATACTGGAGAATGAAATGCTGCCATTGTACTACGAGAATTACAGTACCTGGCGACAGGTAATGAAAAACGGAATGCAGGATGTTCGCTTCCAGTTTGACAGCAACCGTATGGCACATGAATATTATGACTTGTTGTATAGGTAAGTAACAGGATAACGAAAGATAGCAACCCTCTGATTTTGTCAGGGGGTTTTTATTGAAACTCTTCTCTCAATTGATCCATCGATTTAGAAACAGGGAAAAATTGAATCAGTTTATGGATCACTCCTTCCACTAAAGCATCCGGACACGAAGCACCACTTGTGATTAAGACTTTAACCGGCTCTTTAGAAGGCAGGTATTCAGTTGTCAGTAATTCATTCTTAGTATGAAAGTTATAATGAAGGATTTCTCTGGGGGATAGAATCTTTTCCTCATTAGTAATAAAATAGGTGGGCAGCTTTTCTTCACACAACTCTACCAGGTGAGAGGTATTGGATGAGTTGTAGCCTCCCACTACGATTGCCAGATCGGCTTTAGTCTCCAACATCCCGCTGACGGCAGTCTGATTATCATTTGTGGCATAGCAAAGAGTATCCCGGGTGTCAGCAAAACTATCATCGGAATTGAAGGTTCCAATAATGATTTTTTTCAGATAATCAGCAATGGCCTGTGTGTCACTGGCCAGCATGGTGGTTTGGTTTATTACACCGATTCTTTGAAGGTCTTTTGTTGCATCAAATCCCTGCGAATATTGCCCTTCGAATTCAGTGTAGAACGTTTCAGCTGATTTTTCACCTGTGATATATTTTCCTAACTCTACGGCTTCATTCATATTTTTTATAACAATAGACGGAGCATTAGCAGAAGCATGGGAAAAAGTGGCCCTGGTTTCCTCATGTTTTGGTTTGCCATGAATTACGATTGTGTACTTATTTTTAGCAATGGCTTCACCACGGTTCCAGACTTTTTCTACAAAAGGGCAGGTGGTATTATATTTTTCGGTTTGGATGCCGATATGCTGTAATTTTTTTTCTATCGCTAATGTTGTTCCGAAAGCAGGAATCAGCACAATATCGTCAGCAGATATTTCTTCAAATGGTATCAATTGTTTACCATAAGTGTCCTGCAAAAATTGAATACCATGTGCCAGGAGGTCTGTATTTACCTGTGGGTTATGTATCATCTCACTTAATAAAAAAATCTTTTTGCCGGGATTTTCTTCTACAGTTCTGAAAGCAATTTCAATGGCATTTTCTACACCATAACAAAAACCAAAATGACGGGCCAGATAAATATGTATTGGCCCGAAATCCAGCAGGCTAGGGGAAAAATCCTTTTTCATTTTATCTGTTTCTTTCCGCTTCTTCTTAATTGCAGAAATCAATGGACTACGATAGATAATGGGGACTTCAAAACTCTTCATGGCTCAAAGTTAACAATACTGAATTAGTTGTTTGTAACAACAATCAATCACATCAAATGTTCTTCTTAACTTCCCGCAAAACTTGTGATATGCGATTTTTTTGGCTTGCCCTTTCTTTAACAGCTATACTGGGTTCCTGCAAGCTGATGAAGAAGAAAGAGGATTCTGAAACAAAAAAAAGTAATAATATGACCGGCAGGTTCAAGACATTGGATTGGGTGCACAGCACCAATATTTATGAAGTCAATATAAGGCAGTATACCATTGAAGGCACTTTTAATGCCTTTGCCCGGGAAATGCCCAGGCTAAAAGATATGGGTGTAGAAACACTTTGGTTTATGCCTATTACCCCAATCGCACAAAAAAATAAAAAAGGATCATTGGGAAGTTACTATGCCTGTTCGGATTATACTTCCATTAATTCTGAGTTTGGAACGCTGGATGATTTTAAGAATCTGGTGAAACAGGCGCATGAATTGGGTTTTAAGGTAATCATAGATTGGGTAGCCAATCATACTGGCTGGGATCATAAATGGACAATAGAGCATCCTGATTATTATTTGAAAGATTCTGCAACAAATGATTTTAAGATAGCTTCCGGCATGGAAGATATTATTGAGCTGGACTTCAAGAATCCTGATTTGCGAAAAGCTATGATAGATGCCATGAAATTTTGGGTTACGGAATGTGATATTGATGGTTTCCGTTGTGACCTAGCCTTTTGGGTGGAACTTGATTTCTGGAAGGAGGCACGGCCCCAGCTTGATGCTGTAAAACCTTTGTTTTGGTTAGGAGAATTTGATGAACTGGAAAAGCCGGAATACGGGGAAGCATTCGATGCCAGTTACACATGGACATGGATGCACAAGACAGAAGAGTTTTATAAGCAGCAATTGTCAATAGATACGCTTGATGTTATACTTAAGAAGTATGATGACCTCGGCGACAGTACCATGCGGGCCTGGTTTACTACCAACCATGATGAGAACAGCTGGAATGGAACAGAATATGAAAAATACGGTGATATGGCAAAAGCTTTAGCCGTGTTCAGCGCTACATGGAATGGAGTGCCGCTGTTGTATTCAGGACAGGAGCTGCCTAACCAGAAGCGGATTGAGTTCTTTGATAAAGATACTATTTCATGGACCGGTAATAATTTATTGCATGATTTTTATAAGACACTGCTTCACCTTAAGACAAATAATCCGGCGTTGCGTGGTGGTGATACAACAGTAAAGACTTTTCACATTAAAACAACTGATCCACAGAAAATAGTTGCTTATATAAGAAAAAGTGGTGACAGAGAAGTACTGGTTTTGTTAAACCTTTCATCACAAAACAACCTGCATTTTGACGTTATAGACGAAAGATTGACGGGTACTTTTAAAAATGTGTTTTCAGGTGCTGCTAATGATTTTACTGTTGAGAAAGGTTTTGAGATGCAGCCCTGGGAGTATTTGGTGTACGAAAAATAATAAACTGAGCCGAATAGATTTTAAAATAAAAGCCGTCTCGTTGAATGAGACGGCTTTTATTTTTTTATACTTATTTTTTTATTCGTCTTCCAACTGAAGGTTTACAGGATACCTGTACATGCCATCATAACCATCATAAAAGCCTTCCAAATTCAAGCTTCCGCTTCTCAAGCTTGCAATAGCACGGCTTAATTCTTCAGTATTTGTAATATCAACACCATTTACGCTGGTAATAATGAACCCGTCCTGCATTCTTGTTTTACTGAATGGACCACCTGGTTTAATTTTTTTCACTACAACACCACCTTCCACTTCATTCTTTTCAGCGGTCTTTTTATCCAGGTTTTCTAATTCAGCACCCAGTACATCACCAAGGTTTGATGCGGCAAGGTTGTCATATGTTCCAGTTTCTGCTTTCAGGGTAGCACTCGTTGTATATTCCTTACCATCTCTCTTATAAGTAATATTCACTTTTTCACCGGTATTTAAGGATGCTACAGTGCCTTGTAATTCGCTCCAGGAGCTGATTGTTACATCATTTATTTTTTTTATGATATCACCTTTTTTCAAACCTGCAGCAGCTGCAGCGCCATCTTTAGCCACCGTACCGATATAGGCACCATCAGTTGAGTTAACTTTTGTTTGGTCTGCAGCAATACCCAAATATGGCCTTTTTACATCTCCAAACTTTATCAGATCGTTTACGATCTTCTTAGCCAAGTTTACCGGGATGGCAAATGAATACCCTGCATAAGTTCCTGTAGGTGCATAAATCGCAGAGTTGATGCCAATCAGTTGTCCGTCAGTAGTGATCAAGGCACCGCCACTATTACCCTGGTTCACGGCAGCGTCTGTCTGGATAAATGACTCAATTGGAGTTTGACTTTGACGTCCGTTAATTCCTATAGATCTTCCCTTGGCACTTACAATACCGGCTGTAACAGTTGTTTCCAATGTCAACGGGTACCCGATTGCTAATACCCATTGGCCCAGTTTCACATTATCAGAATTGCCATAAAGCAGAAAGGGGAAACCAGTTCCATCAATTTTTAAAACTGCAATATCGCTACTGGGGTCTTTACCAATCACTTTGGCCTTATAGGTTTTTTTATTGCTGAGGGTTACTGTTATTTCATCAGCAACGCCTTCGCCTCCGTCTGATATGACGTGGTTATTCGTTATAATATAGCCATCGTCACTTATTATAACACCGCTTCCTGAAGCTCTTTGCTCAGGTTGAATCTGTGGTCCGAAATTGAAGAACTGCTCAAAAAAATCATCCATGCTGTTACCACGGTTCCGGGGAAGCTGGTTAGTTACTTTTTTTGCCGGAATTTTAGTTTTAATATGAACAACTGCTGGTACAGCTGCATTAGCCGCTTTGGTAAAATCAGTAACTTCTCCAACCGTCGAAGCTGCATTGTCGAAAAAGCCAGCATAATTTACCGGCACCTTGCCTTCATTGCTTTGTGAGAAAATCGAAGATTGCTGCTTTGCAGCCACTTTGCTGTAAATCCAAACACTGCTTACAGCAGAAACTGCACTTACGGCGATAATCAGAAATAGCTGTTTAAGTTTCATAGTGATTCTTTTCTTTTAATAGGTTATTTTTCGAATTTCAATTACAAATCATATGCCTCTGTTATACAAAATAACAAACTGTCAGCCCATCTTGGCATACCAATAGTTTAGTTTAACAAATCTTTACTAAAGGCTTCGTACTTCAGGACCCCGGTAAATTTATTAATTTCTACAATTTACCTGAATTTAAGTTCAAAGTGTACTTAGAAATTTTAGTGTATTCACACCATCAGCATAATCTGAAATAGCCGGGTACTGGCTTTGGCCAAAAGGGACATACCCTTCACCTGTAATCGATTGCAATTCAGGATGATTTTTCAGATTATCCGACAATTTGTCTGTATCTGAATAATACTCATAATTAAGTTGGCTGATAGGTGAAAAAAATGCGGTTTCTTCCACCAGTAAGATCGAGCCGTTGGTCATGTAATATTTTTTATTCAGCAGGTGCAGGGCAAGGTTGTAATCATAATTGTTTTTGTATTTGTTATGATCAGCAAGGTGCCTGTATTTGTTAAAAGCATCCAATAACGGGATAAAATCATAGCCCGATGGAACATAAATCTTTGTCACATTGCGGCAACCTAAACCGAAATACAGGTAAACATCATCGGCCAGTTTTCTCAATTCTTCATTCGTTTCTTTTCCGGATAAAATTCCAATTGAAGTCCGGTTTTTGCGGATGATGGTGGGGTATTTTCTGAAATAATATTCAAAATACCTGGAGGAATTGTTGCTACCGGTTGCGATATACGCATCGCAGCCTTTTAGCATTTCCGAAAATGAAGTGAATTTGTTGACCAATGGGTCCCATTCAGCCAATTTTTCAATGAGATGTTTGAAAAGTACCTGGTCTTTTGATGAAAGTTTGATGATGGCCTTATGGCCGCTGATGAAAACAGATAACCAGTCATGAAAGCCCACCAGAGGGATATTTCCGGCCATTACAATACCGATGGTTCTGCTATTGGTTGAAGATGCCGGGATTTGATGGCCGCCCGCCCATTTTTCCAGTATTTCCTTCTGTAAAAAGGACAGGGCAATATTTTTTGAAGCCAGTTCAACAAAGTCAGGGATAAACCATCCATTTTCCCAGTTAGCTTTTTCTTTGGCTTTTTGCCATTCAACTTCGGTTGATAAAATATATTCGCCCAGCCTTGATAATAAATAAATTCGATGTTGTAAATTCATTCTTGTCAACTAATTTTGTAAAGCAAAAGTAACCCCGAACCTAATAATTTAATTACTATGGCTATTAAGATTACTGAAGAATGTATCAATTGCGGTGCCTGCGAACCAGAATGTCCAAATAATGCTATCTATGAGGGTGGCGTGGAATGGGCAGTAGCGGATGGCACAACTGTAAAAGGTTCTTATACATTACTTGACGGAACAGTAGTGGATGCAGAACAAAAAAATGCGCCAGTATCCGTGGATACCTATTATATTACCCCAAATAAATGTACGGAGTGCCAGGGCTTTCATGAGGAGCCCCAGTGTGCTGCAGTTTGCCCGGTGGATTGCTGTGTTCCGGATGATATGTACCAGGAAACTGTTGAACAGTTAATGGCCAAAAAAGATAAGCTGCATATTTAGTTTTGTGCTCAGCTTGTGCATAATTTCTTCTATCCGTACACCGGCATTGGAGGTTTTTTTCATAACTTACAAACATATCTCAATATACACAGCAGCGAAAGCTGCTTAATGAGTGGCGGGTGATATGTCCCGTCGTAAAAAGGTGAAGGAGAAACGGCCTTCACCTTTCTTATTTTCTACCCCCAAAAAGCAGCATGGCAGGAGTGGTAATCTCCTAACTCTGTCTTTAATAATGAAGGCTTTATGATATTTTTTGTTAATGCTATCTGATAACTACTTTTTAGGTTGGGCATCTTAATTTTTTCTGCAATATTTGCATAATATGTCCCGTTTAAACGGGAATAAAACCCATTATACTTAAATAGATGAAGAAGAATATAGCCCTGGTGACCGGCGGATTTTCGGGAGAAGCAGTAATCTCTTACAAAAGCGCAGTTACTATCGATAATAACCTGGACAGAAATCTTTTTAATGTTTACAAAATTGACATCAATTCACAGGGCTGGTTCTACGAGTTAACGGATGGCAGGAAACTTGAAGTGAATAAGAATGATTTCTCCCTTCAATTGGATAATGAAAAAGTGACTTTTGATGCCGTTTTCATAGGTATGCATGGCACACCGGGAGAAGACGGCAAACTGCAAGGATATTTTGATACATTAAAAATTCCTTATACGGGTTGTGATGCTGCGACCTCCGCTATTACTTTCAATAAAAGGTATGCAACTGCAGTTGCTGGGGCAGCAGGGGTGCCCGTTGCAAAATCTGTTTTTTTGATTAAAAACAATTTTGGAAGACCTGATGATGTAGTTGCGAATCTGAGATTCCCAGTATTTGTAAAGCCTAATAATGGAGGATCCAGTATCGGGATGTCCAAAGTTGATACTCCTTCAGATGAACTTAATCATGCTATTGAAAAAGCATTCAAAGAGGATAACCAGGTGTTGGTAGAAGAAATGATAGAAGGACGGGAATTCACAGTTGGTGTTTTCAAATCTGGGGGAAATATTATTGTGTTGCCACTTACTGAAGTAAAAGCACATGCAGATATGGCATTCTTTGATTTTGAGGCTAAATACCAGGGAAAGTCAACTGAAACAACTCCGGCTGAAGTAAACGAAGCGATTGCTGATAAAATACGGGATACTGCCAGGAAAGTATACTCTGTTTTTAATTGCAGGGGGGTGGTCCGAATTGATTTTATCTATAATGAAAAAGAAGGAAGCCCTTATATGTTAGAAGTGAATACAATACCCGGGCAAAGTGAAGCCAGTATAATACCGCAACAAGTAAGATCAATGGGCTGGAGTTTAAAAGAGTTTTATACTAAATTGGTTCAGGAGTGCTTTTATTCCTGAGACCTACATTCATAATTTATTTGCAGGCTAATGTTTAAATTTATCACACATCGTTCCTTATGGCTTAATGTCATTATTGGTATTTTGCTTTCGATCGGAATTTTTGCATTATTTCTACTTTCGTTGAACTGGCTTACCGGCCACGGAGAAGCTGCCACGGTGCCTTCTGTAGCAGGTAAGAGTTATGAAGAGGCAAGGTCTATTTTAAGGAAGGCAGGTTTTGATGTGGAAGTACAAGATTCAGTTTATGTAGATTCTATTCCGCCGCTGAAAGTAATCAGGCAGATCCCGGATGCAGATGAAGTGGTTAAGTCAAACCGAACCGTTTATCTTATAATCCGCAGAGCTGTGCCGCCATTAGTGGAAATGCCTAATTTGATAGGATATAGTTACAGGAATGCAGAAATGGTTTTGCGTAGTATGGACCTTCGGGTTGGTGATACAACTTTCAAGCCTGACTTTGCAAAGAATGCGATTCTTGAACAATGGTATGAAGGTGCAATGATAACACCGGGAACAAAGATCAGAAAAGGAAGTGCTATTTCGTTGGTAATGGGTGATGGTATCGGAAAGATGGAATTTGTGGTACCTGTTATTACCGGGATGACATACGGAGATGCAAAAAGTTTATTGGAAAGGGCAGGTGTTGGCATTGGTGCCATTGTATTGGATGCGAATGTTTCTGATACCATAAGTGCATGGATATATAAGCAAAGCCCGGAAAGATTGGATGACGAAAAAAGAATACAGCGTATTCGTTCAGGGCAATTGATAGATGTATGGCTTCAGGCAGACAAGCCTGTTGCTGACAGCTCAAAAAATATAACTGAAATTTAATTTTATTGCGAATGGATATTATTACCGTTGAGGAATTAAAAGCCCGTATAGATGCCGGCGAAAAACTAAATCTTATTGATTGCCGTGAGCCATTTGAGTATGCAGAATTTAATATTGGTGCTAAATTGATACCGTTGGGAGACATTCAAAGGATGCAGATAGAAGAGATTGAGGACTTGAAAGAAGAAGAAATAATTATTCACTGCCGCAGCGGGCAACGCAGTATGATGGCTTGTATGTTTCTGGATACACTGGGGTTTAAGAATACAAAGAACCTGATAGGTGGTGTATTGGCCTGGCAGGAAAAATTTGGCAGCGGAAAATAAAGCCGAAAATTGAAAATACAGTTTTCAATTTTCGGCTTAAGCTACCTTGTATTATAACCTGATATTTACTGCAATTATAAAGTTGGTCCCTGACATCGGAAAATAGTAATTCTCTGTAATTGTTTCTCCACCCCAGATATAGCTGTAGGTATAGCCATTGGGTTCATACTCTTTATTAAATAAATTATTTACCTGCCCTGTAATAGTTACATCCTTGAGCCACTTCTTTTTTATCGTGTAAATTGCCCTTATGTCCTGTACATAGAATGAATTGAGGCTTCTGCTGTTGTTCCCGGTATTATCTAGAAATTGTTTGCTTACATATTTACTTATAAAACTTATTTCTGTGTTTTTGAATGGCAATACATTTATACTGCCGGCACCGGTGATGCTGGGTGAAAAGGCAATGTCTGCCGAACTAAAGCTGTTTATTTTCTGGCCTCCATTATCATAATCATCAATGTATTCCTCAAAATCAATAACCTTATTTCTGCTTAAAGTAAGATTGGCTGTTGTGTTTATCCATGAATTGAATTTTACACCACCCTGCAGTTCAATCCCGGCCCGAAAACTCTCAGGAATATTAGTTCGGGTATATGCCCCTACATCATTTATTTTTCCGGTCAACACTAACTGGTCTTTATATTTCATATAATATAAGGTGGCTGACCAGTTAAGCTGTTTAGTCGATTTTTCAATACCCAGTTCAAAATCCTGTAATCTCTCTGGTTTTGGTTGTTGGGTATTACCTGCCTCAAAGTCATCACGGTTGGGTTCTTTGTTTGCTACACTATAGGATAAATAACTTTTCCAACTGTCTTTTTTGTATACAATCCCGGCTTTCGGGTTGAAAAAACTGAATTTGTTATTTACAATCAGGCCGGGGTTGTTTCTGAATCCTTCTATTTTATAGTTAACATACCTGAATTGTATATCATAGAATAAATTCCAGTAATTATTCAATTGTGTTTGTTGTTTCAGATAAATATTAAAATCAGTTTTCAGTGCATCGTTATCGTACCAATTTTTCAGAGAGGTAAGCCCATTTGAGGCCCAGGTTAATTTCCCAAAATGATTTCCATCATATGTTGTAAGACCGCCACCTATTGTTAATTCGGTTTTTGCAGCCTTATAGTGAAGAGAATAAATAGTACCGTAAAAATAATTATCCAGCCAAAGCTGCCGGATGAAATCCGAAGAAAATATAGTATCTGGTCCATTAACAGGATAAGGCATTCTGTATGCAGAATAATCCTCCTCTGCTTTATATTGCTCATAATAGCCTTTCCCTTTAGTAAGAAATAAGGCCGTATTAAGATTTAATTTTTTACCGATGGACTTATTAAGGAAAAACTGGTAGTGGGTTTGGGTATAATTATCGCTTTCATTATCATAGGGTTCTCCCGGCTTTTCTGTACCTGCATAGTTGATGGTTCTGTTGCCAGCTTTCAGATCAGCTTCAGCAATACCGTACCAGGCCTGGTAAGTTTTTTCTTTTCCGGAGAATACATTTAAACGTAGTGAAGTTGTTTTTCCTATATAAGCTGTAGAAAAATGAAAAGATTTTAAGCTGCTTTTTGCACGATCTATAAATCCATCGCTGCTAATACTTGATAAGCGGATATCTGTAGTAAACCCATTCACCAGGCCACTTCCAAATTTCAACGTGTTTTTCAATGTGTTAAATGAGCCATAGCTGTTATTAAATTCTGTGTAAGCTTCTTTATTGACTTCGTTTGTACTGAAATTAATACTGGCCCCGAATGCACCAGCTCCATTGGAGGAAGTACCCGCCCCTCTTTGTATCTGAATACTGCCGGTTGAGGAGGAAAAATCAGGCAGATCGACAAAGAAAGTTCCCTGGCTCTCCGCATCGTTATAAGGAATGCCGTTCAGGGTAACATTGATTCTCGTCGCATCTGTTCCCCGGATGCGGATACCTGTATAACCAATCCCATTGCCAGCATCAGAATGTACAACTACAGACGGTGTCTGGTTTAGCAGGAAGGGGATATCCTGACCGAGATTGTTTTTTGCAATTTCCTTTTTTGAAAGATTGGTTTTGGTGAAAGGTGAATTTTCGCCTGCACGAATAGCTTTTACTTCTACAGGTGTTAAGGTGTAAAAACTGTCTTTTGATTCTTCTTTTTGTTGTGCAATGGCACTAATGGCTGAAAAACAGAAACAGCCGAACATAATAATCCTCTTCATTTTTTTACATTTAATAGTTAAAAAATAAGAGGGAAACGCTGTTGGAGAAAGGGCAACTCATAACTCCTTCCCTTCGCAGGCATTACCCTGACCAGGTTCAACGGGTATGATCTCAGATTATTCCGCCAGTTGGCGAAATAAACACCCCGGGAAACACTGAAAATCAAAGCCTTTTGATTAAAAGGCCAAGAACTAGAACAAAAGTAAGAAGAATATTTTTATTAGATATGTAACATTTCTACGCTGTCCTTCGTATCACATCTAAACCATAGTTTATGAAGAAGTTATTATTGTCCTTTTTGTTGGTCTTAGGCGCCAGTTCAGTCCTTTTTTCCCAAAAAACAATTAACGATCCTATTGCTGAAAACAGAAATGTAAGTGGCTTTCACGGCATCGAAGTAGCTACCGGAATTAAATTGATTTTGACAGAGGGTAGTACTGAAAACGTGGCAGTAAGTGCTGCTACTACTGAGTTCAGAGATAAAATAGTTACAAAAGTAGAGAATGGGATACTCAAAATCCATTATGATTCCAAATTAGGAGCTGTTAATAAACGGAAAGAGAGCAAGGGTCTGAAGGCTTATGTGTCATACAAAACACTTGATTTGTTATATGCTACTACAGGAGCTGAAGTAGAGATCAATGAAGTGCTTAAATCATCGACTTTGGACCTTAAAGCAAATACAGGCGCATTGGTAAATGGTAAAGTGGATATTACTACACTTAAAGTAAGTCAGAATACGGGATCAAAAGTTACGCTTACAGGCAGGGCAGGCAAACTTGATATTGATGGAGATACAGGCAGTAAATTTAAAGGAGAGGATATGCATACGGCCAATTGCAATGTTATAGTCAGCACTGGTGCTATTGTTTCAGTAATGGCAGAAAAAGAGTTGCAGGTAAAAGCAAATACCGGGGGAGTTGTGAAGTATAAAGGCAATGCTGCAATAAGGGAAATAAAAACTAATACCGGCGGCTCTGTATCAAAAATTTAATTACTTATAAGATATAAAATTTATGAAAAAGATAGCAGTACTGGTTGCGGGATTTATTTTCAGCTTGGGTCTTTCTGCCCAGATAAATGACCCGAATGCACAGGTAAGACAAGTGAAAAATTTTCACGGTATCAATGTCTCCAATGCATTTGATGTGTATATTAATCAAAGTAATGATGAGGCTGTTGCAGTAAGTGCAGCAACTGTAAAAGATCGGGAAATGATCACTGTAGAGGTCAAAGAAGGTATCCTGTATGTGGGACTTCATAAGGACTGGAAATGGAATACGGGAAAAAAGAAACTGAAAGCCTATATTTCTTTTAAGCAAATAGATAACTTGACGGTCAGTGGTGCTTGTGATGTGTTTATTGCAGGCATATTAAAAGCTGATAATTTATCTATAAATCAATCTGGAGCAAGTGATATCAAAGGTAAACTGGAGGTTGTTAAACTAAGGGTGGATTTAAGCGGTGCTTCGGATATGACAGTAACAGGTAAGGCCACGCAGCTATCAGTGGAAGCAAGTGGTGCCAGTGATTTTAAAGGGTACGACCTTGTGACTGAAACCTGTGATGCAAAGGCTTCCGGTGCCAGCGATATAAAAGTTACCGTCAATAAAGAACTGTCCGCACAGGCAAGTGGTGCCAGCGATGTAAAGTATAAAGGGAATGGAACTATCCGTGATATTAAAAGCAGTGGTTCAAGCAGTGTTTCCCGGGGATAATTGTTTATTCATAAGTACAGCCATGAGAAAACGTCCTGATTTTATTGGGGCGTTTTTTCTTTGGAAAGTTTGTTCAATACGGTTACCTTTGCCCTCCAACATCGCGAAGTAGAGCAGCGGTAGCTCGTTGGGCTCATAACCCAAAGGTCGGGAGTTCGATCCTCCCCTTCGCAACAACAGAAAGCCATCCGCAATGCAGATGGCTTTTTTAAATTTTCCGAAACAGTTGCACCTTCAACTGGCAATGGATTGACTACCTCCTCATCTTCTTGCTACCTGAAGTGTGCACCTACAGGTATATCATGAAATCAGGATTTGTAAACATATTTGGCCGGCCGAATGCCGGTAAAAGCACCCTTCTTAATGCATTGATGGGGGAGAAACTGGCTATCGTATCGCCTAAAGTACAAACCACAAGGCATCGCATTAAAGGGATATTAACGGAAAAAGACTACCAGATCATTTTCTCAGATACTCCCGGCATTATAGAACCAAGATACAAACTGCACGAAAAAATGATGCTGGCTGTGAAAAGTGCTCTGGAAGATGCAGACCTCGCCATGCTGATGGTAGATGTTAAAGAAAAGTGGGATGAGTGCGATCAGATATTCTCAGCGCTGCAATTAAGGGTCCCGGCTATTGTTGTTATTAATAAAATAGACCTGGCGAGTGAAGAAAAAATTAAGGAAGCAGTAGACTTTTTTACGGAAAAAGCATACTGCAAAAAAGTTATTACAATTTCTGCTTTGTCGGGTATAAGCCGAAAGAAGCTGATCAATGCGATCCTTGAGTTTTTGCCAGAGGGAGAGCCATTTTATGAAGGCGATGATATAAGTGATTTAACTACCCGTTTTTTTGTAAGTGAACTTATCCGGGAAAAGATCTATGAACTTGCAGAAGATGAGATACCCTACCATACCGCTGTATTAGTGAGAGAGTACCAGGAAAAGACAACATTGGTGAAAATTGTAGCTGATATTATCGTTCACAGGGAAACCCAGAAGGCGATATTAATAGGTGATAAAGGAAGTATGATAAAAAAGATTGGCACTGCAGCAAGAAAGGATATTGAAGCTTTTATTCAACAGAAAGTTTTTTTAGAATTATTCGTAAAAGTGAAACCGAAGTGGAGAGAGAATGATCTATACTTAAAAGAATACGGTTATTAATTAATATTTTTATGTCATTTACAGTAGCAATAGTAGGAAGACCCAATGTGGGCAAAAGTACACTCTTTAACCGTTTACTGGAACAACGCAAAGCCATCGTAGATGATATCAGCGGTGTTACCCGCGACAGACAGTATGGTGTTACAGATTGGAATGGGAAAACTTTTAATGTAATTGATACAGGTGGTTTTGTTCTGGGGAGTGAAGATGTGTTTGAAAAAGAAATTGCCAAGCAGGTATTAGTCGCTCTTGAAGAAGCCAATGCCATCATTTTTATGGTTGACGCTGCTACCGGAATGACAAGTCTTGATGATTCCATGGCTAATGTTTTACGGAAGAGTACAAAGCCAATTTTTCTCACCGTTAATAAAGTTGATACGAATGAACGGTTATTGGAAGCCTCAGAATTTTATAGTCTTGGGTTTGATAATATTTTTTTCATTGCGGCAGCTAGTGGAAGTGGTACCGGAGAATTATTAGATGCCATAGCTGAGCTCATTTCTGAAGATGCATCTGAAGAAACAAAGGAGATAGCTGCTTTACCAAAATTTGCTATTATTGGTCAGCCTAATACAGGAAAATCATCTTTATTGAATGCATTGGTAGGTGAAGAGAGGACCATTGTAAGTGATATTGCGGGTACTACAAGAGATACTATCCATACTCATTACAACCTTTTTCAAAAAGAGTTTGTTTTGATTGACACAGCCGGTATCCGCCGGAAGGCTAAGGTTCATGAAGATCTTGAATTTTACTCTGTCATCCGTGCTATAAAAGCTGTTGATGAAGCAGATGTTTGTTTATTGCTGCTGGATGCTGAGAAAGGAATTGCCGCACAGGATCTGAATATTTTCAGTTTAGCTGCAAAAAAAGGTAAAGGTATCGTTGTACTGGTAAATAAATGGGACCTTATATCAAAAGAAACTAATACTGCTATTGAGTATGAAAAAGAGTTAAAGAAGCGGTTTGCCCCTTTCAGTGATGTTCCTGTCTTATTTATTTCCGCAAAAGAGAAAACAAGAATATTTAAAGCTATAGAAATAGCTTTACAGGTTTATGATAACCGTCAGCAAAGAATTTCCACTTCTGAACTGAACGATATTATGCTTAAAGCAATACAATCTTATCATCCGCCGGTAGTAAGAGGAAATCCGATCAAAATAAAGTTTATTACCCAATTGCCGACTGCAGTGCCCTCCTTTGCTTTTTTCTGTAATTTCCCTGACGATATAAAGCAGCCATATAAAAATTATCTCGAAAATCAGTTAAGGGAGAATTTTAATTTTACCGGGGTTCCGGTACGTATATTTTTCAGAAAGAAGTAGTAAAAGTCTGTTTTTGGCAATCTATTTGAAGAAAGTCTGATGAATATTTTAAATTTTCAGAAAAGATTTTAGTTTTGCAGCTGAATTTTTAAACTTAATAAAAAAATACAATGAAAAAAGTATTCGCAATTATCGCTATCACAGGTTTCATGGTGGCCTGTGGAGACAACAAAGAAGCAAATAAAGCAGATGAAGTAACTGAGGAAGTTAAAGAGGCTGTTGAAAATAAAGTGGAAGAAGTAAAAGATACTGCTGTTAAAATGGTTGAAAATGCTATGGATACAGTTGCTAAAAAGGTTGAAGAGGTTAAAAAGTGATTATTATATATTCACTGTATTACTTCTTAAAAAATACCCCCGGATTGTCCGGGGGTATTTTTTTGAGAAAGATCTTGTAATTAAAAAAAATATGATAGAATTTTTAGAGCTCAAAACGGGCAATAATCTCTTCGATTTGTTTCTTAAAGTCGATTGTTTCTTCCTGCTGCAGAAGGATGAATTTATTGTCTTTTAGTTTGCCAATTACTTTGTCCATTTCTTCCTGTGTATCATACACCATCGAACGGAATGGATTCTGATAATCTTTGGCTCTTGATTCATATATGCCTTTTGTCATCCATTCCCTGGTAGTAACAGCCTGGTGTAAAAGCTTTCTAAACGTCTTTTTGGTGAATTTACCGGGGCTTAGCTTAAGTATTTCCAATAAAGAGGCAAACGCATGGTTGAATTTATCAGTTTGATATGACTTACTTTTTTTATTATAGAACTCATGTACCTCATCCCAGCCGGTCATTTTTCCAAAGCGAATTGATCTTGTAAGAGAACTGATAGCTGTGTCCGGTATTAGTTGTCCTCCTATATTTTTCCATTTATTACGATCTGGATTTCGTGGTAACCTGGCAAATAATTTTTCCCAACTTATGATATTATGCGATTTGATAAAGCGGAGTAACTGGCTGATTCCATAATAAGTTATAAGCTCTTTAAAAAGCCCATAGGCTTCAGGTACTTTTATCAATTGAACTTTCCGGCTGCTGTTCTCAAAACCTTCTGCCAGTATTTCTAATTCTTCAATTTCCTCTTTGTTTCTTTCCAGTAATGCCTCGCCTTTTTTTGATAAGTCTTTTTCCGGTATTTGTTTATTTGTTTTTCTGGCATATGCCTGTGCAGTAAATTTTTTGAGCAGTTCCAGCGATTCAAACATCTCATTTATACTGTCAGGAGCGAGGAAATCGTATTCTATTTCCTGTGTCTTGTCTGATCTTTTGTCACGACTGGTGTATTTGCCTGCATTTCTGGCCAATGCATACATATTATACATGAACCAATAACCGGGCATTATTACCAGTTTATCATTGCTGATATCATTACTTACCAAAGAAAAGGGAACAGGTATATTTAATTCAGATGGGAAGTCGCCTTTGGCTATAATCGTGAAAGAGGCAAATTTTGAATTATGTTTTAGACTTACACATAGCCCGGGCCAGAATCCACGGCCGGCAATTATTTCACCGTCGGCACCCCTTGAATTATGATTGGAACCAATTGTGGCGCCGGCAGCCATATTGCTTTGGCCAAATACTGTTGCTGCACACAAAAACGAGTTATTATGGTGTTGTTCATGGGCAGGAAAAATCAATGAATTCAATACTTCACAACAGGAAATGGTTGAATTATCTCCCAGGTATGAATTGATTAACCGTGCACCATATTTCAATTGCGAGTTGGAGCCCATCATAAAGCGAACAGCTTTTACTCCATAAAATATCCTGCAACCAAAACTAATAATACCATTTACCAGTTCACTCCCTTCACCAATTTGCGATTTTGCTTCGGGAGCAGAATTGATAGTAAGGTTTTTTAGTTTATTAGCACCTTTAATGTAGGCATCACTTCCTATCCAAACGTCTTTTATAATCCGGCAGTTTTTTATTACTGTACGGTCGCCAATCTTTCCATAGTACCCTCTTTGGGTATCAAATTTTTTATCGGTAAATTCTTTGAATTTCTGCAATAATTTTTCATCATCCCTGTATTTTGACCAGAGCCACGCATCACCTGCCAGCATACCATTAAAAGGGAGTACACTTCTCCCGGCATTCTCATTACAAATTTCCATCCATACACGGACAGCTTCATTTTCACCGTCCTTTAAAACACCATTACCGAATTTAGAATGGTCTGTTGTCGCTAATTCATTTATGTTTAC
This sequence comes from Chitinophagaceae bacterium, assembly GCA_016719165.1. Taxonomy (GTDB): domain Bacteria; phylum Bacteroidota; class Bacteroidia; order Chitinophagales; family Chitinophagaceae; genus JJ008. The sequence continues at coordinate 465,443 of JADKAJ010000001.1, forward strand.
CAGCATGGTGTCATTGCCGATAATATAATGGCTCATAAAATTTACATTATCAATAACAACATTGTCGCCAATATCACTGCTGATAATGGTGCTGTTATATAAACCCACCGGCATCCGTAAATTATTGAATTCATGAAAAAAGGGTTCCAGCTTGCCAATCCTGACTAATCCGAAAAAGGAACATCGTTTAACAAGTTTAGGATCAAAGGAATCAGATACAAGTACTTTAGACCAGTTATCGGAGCTGTTATCATTTTTTTCAAGCACTTTTATCTCTGCAGCGGTTAATTTCCGGTACCTGATTCCACTCCTGTTCTGTATGTTGCGAAGGTGGTACTCGTTTTTTCCTTTAGGAATAAATTCCTTTGGAATAAAGCCATATCCAAGAGAAGAGATTGCTTTTTTATTAATGTGATTCATGCTTTATTGGTACTGCTTTATTCAACCGTTACAGATTTGGCAAGGTTTCTTGGTTTGTCAACATCACACCCTTTGGCTAATCCGATATAATAAGCCAGTAATTGCAGGGGGATAACACTCAGCATAGGTGCCATTATTTCGTCTGCTTCCGGAATGATCATCACATCCTCTGATAAAGAAGCTGATGTTTCATCCCCTTCCGTAATTACGGATATCACTTTACCTTTTCTGGCCTTAATTTCCTGTATGTTGCTAACTACTTTTTCATGGAAGGAATCTTTTGTAGCTACAAACACCACCGGAAGATTTTCATCAACCAGCGCAATAGGTCCGTGTTTCATTTCGGCAGCAGGGTATCCTTCTGCATGTATGTAGGATATCTCTTTTAATTTTAAAGCGCCTTCCAGGGCAACGGGGAAATTAAAGCCACGACCCAGGTAAAGAAAATCCCTGGCGTCTTTATATTTCTCAGCTAAAGCTCTGATATTATCGCTGTGTTTTAGTGTCCAGGCTGCTTTCTCCGGAATCTCCTGTAATTCTTTCAGCAGATGCATGTAACGTTCCTGTGAAATGGTACCCTTTATATAGCCGATCTTTAAGGCAATCATAGTGAGTACGGCAAGTTGTGCGGTGAATGCTTTTGTTGATGCAACCCCTATTTCCGGTCCTGCATGGGTGTAAGCACCTGCATGGCTCATTCTTGCAATTGATGAGCCAACTACGTTGACCACTCCTAAAATAATCGCACCTTTTGATTTTGCATTTTCAATTGCTACTAAAGTATCCGCAGTTTCTCCACTTTGTGAAATAGCGATGATGACGTCTCCCTTATTGATAACCGGATTCCTGTATCGGAACTCAGATGCGTATTCAACCTCAACATTTATGCGGCATAATTCTTCAAAAACATATTCAGCCACTAAACCTGCATGCCAGCTGGTGCCACAAGCTACCATGACAATGCGATTTGCATTCATGATCTGTTCTGCGTATTGCTGAATACCACTCATGGTGATAGTACCTTCTGTTGCATCTAACCTTCCCCGAAGACAGTCATAAATGGTTTGCGGTTGTTCAAAAATTTCTTTTAACATAAAATGATCGTAACCACCTTTTTCAATCGCTGCCAGTTCTATATCCAGTTTTTGAACATAAGGAGTTATTTTTTCATTGCCAAGGTTTTTAAGGATAAGCTCATCTGGTTTTACAATAGCCAGTTCATAGTCGTTAACATAGACTACTTCTTTTGTATACTCCAGCATAGGGGAAGCATCAGAGCCCAGAAAATGTTCTCCTTTACCCACTCCGATAACTAAAGGACTTCCTTTCCTGGCTGCAATGATAGTTTCGGGGTCATCGGCATCCAGTAAAAGGATTACGTAAGCTCCGGTTACTCTTTTTAATGCCACCCTGACAGCTTCTTCCAGTGAGCAGTTATTGTTTTTCTTTATTTCTTCAATAAAATTCAGCAAGACTTCTGTATCTGTATCACTGCTGAAAGTATAGCCCTTATTAGAAAGTTCCTTTTTCAGCTGGTTATAATTTTCAATAATGCCATTATGTATCATGGCCAGTTTGCCACTGGCAGATTGGTGGGGATGAGCATTCCGGTCGCTGGGTTCGCCGTGAGTGGCCCACCGTGTATGTCCAATACCAGCATTGGCATGTAGGTTCTTGCCAACAATACTGTCTTCAAGTTCTGCCACTTTACCCTTTTTCTTGTATACTTTAAGGCCACTGCCGTTTTGCAGGGCTACGCCGGTACTATCATAGCCACGGTATTCAAGGCGTTTTAGCCCTTTAATGATGATAGGATAAGCTTCTCTTGGACCTGTATATCCGACTATTCCACACATTGGTTTTTGATTTAGTGCAGCAAAGGTATCAATTTCAAAACATGCAAACGTTTGACTGGTTGCAAAAAATAAAACAAAATGAATATTTATGAATACAAGGTCTATACCCGTTTTTTGATTCTCAAAGCAGAACGCCCCGGAGTAAAAGGAAGGCTGTGCCAAAATAGATGAGCAGTCCGGTTACATCCACAAGAGTGGCTATAAATGGGGTAGAAGAAGTTGCTGGGTCAGCGCCTAATCTTTTCAGTAAGAGCGGCAGCATTGAACCCATGATTGTACCCCATAGTACTACGCCGATAATAGCAATTCCAATCGCAAAAGCTATCCTAATAAAATGTTCTCCAAAAAGGTCAAAAATATGATGACCTCCAAATACTATCAGAAAACCTATGGCGCCAAGTGTTATTCCCATGAAGAGGCCTGATTGGATTTCCCGGCGGGCAATTTGCCACCAATCTTTTACAGAGATCTCTCCCAGTGCCATAGCCTGTATAATCAGAGTGGCAGCTTGTGAACCGCTGTTACCTCCGCTGGAAATGATTAATGGGATAAACGTTGATAGAACCAGGACTTGCTCCAGTGTTTTTTGAAAGCCGGACATGGCAGCAATGGTAAGCGTTTCGCCTACAAAAAGGATGATCAGCCAGATTATCCTTTTCTTATAAAGCTTAAAAAGCGGGACATCAAGATAAGGCTCCTCCAAAGCAGCAGTGCCTCCCATTTTTTGCATGTCTTCACTGAATTCTTCGCTGGCTACCCAGAGAATATCATCAATGGTAACAATTCCCAGTAATTTATTGCTTTTACTAACCACCGGCAGGGCTACCCGGTTATTCATTTTAAAAACTTCACTGGCGGTTTCCTGGTCATCTTCCGGGTGGAGGGCAATAAATCTTTCGTCAATTAATTCAGTCACTTTCTTATCAGGCGGGCTTAGTATAATATCCCGGATGCGTATATCATCAATCAATTCACCTTTTTCATTGATAACATAGATGACATTTATTGTTTCACTGTCCTTTCCATATTTACGTATCGTAGTGAATACTTCCTCGATAGTGTTATAAGGATAAACATATACATAGTCAGGAGTCATTAAGCGACCAATGCTATTTTCAGGATAACCCAGTAATGAAAGGGTTATTTTTCTTTCTTCAGGGTCAAGTAGTTTGATCAGTTCTCTGACCACATTACTGGGTAATTCTTCCAAAAAATCGGTGCGGTCATCTGCAGGCAGTTCATTTAATAGCGAGGCGGTGGTATTGGCGGGCAGTTCATGTATAATTCTTTTCTGAAATGAGAGGTCAAGGATTTTAAATACACTGGCAGCCCGGTGCACAGACATATTGGCAATGATCTGGCTTTCATAGTCAGGAAACTCATCGACTAATTGAGCCACATCACTGATATTCTGGTCATCCAGGAAATCCCTTATTTGAAGTTTGTCTTCTGTTTTAATGACTGCTTCAAATTGTTCTTGAAAAGTGGGTTGTTCCAGTTCTAATGACATGTTTCAAAAGTACGAAGGAGAAAGTTACCTGCCTATCCTATAAAATTTGGTTTACATCAGAGAAGGGGCTTTTTATTAAGAAAAATACGTACTTCGTTATTTTTAAATCTTACTTGACATGATCCTCCCGTTTCTTTTTATTGCACCCACCGAAAAAATGGGTAAAGGAGTGTTTACAGCTGAAGATATTGATGCCGGTACAGTTATTGAAATTTCACCGGTTATTATTATGGGTCTGCAGGAAAGGAAACTGCTCGACCAGACATTACTCCATGACTATATTTTTGAATGGGGCGATACAAAGGAACAATGTTGTATGGCACTAGGCTATGTAGCTGTTTATAATCATTCTTACCAAAGTAATTGCGAATATGAAATGGATTATATGCAGGAGCTAATAAGTATCAGGACCGTACGAAAAATAGTAGCTGGTGAGGAGTTGTTTATTAACTATAACGGCGATTGGAATGACGCTGCAACAGTCTGGTTTGATACGAAATAAAAAAACCGTCTTACCTGGGTAAGACGGTTATAAAATAATTTTAAAAAAGTTTATTTATTGAAATTTGATTTGCCCTCTAATTTCGCCTGCCGGGTAAGCAGCTGTACGAATATTTACATAGTACATTCCATTCAATAAATCCTGTTCTTTAACAACAGCACCATCAACGAGCAGGGTGCCTTTATACGTTCCACAGGAAGTGATACTTACAGTAGGGCACCTGACAATGGCGGAAGTGGAAAAGGTTTGAACAAGTGTTGGAGAAGCAAAACCGGTTGGTGCCAAACCATGTATGCCAAAACCAGTAACTGCACCAGATAGACCGGACCAATTTATGGTGTAAGTCAATATCCTGGTTTCTTTGGTATAAAAAACATCCATAGAACCGAGAGCAGGTGAGGCTGATGGCGGTGCTTGCTGGGCGCCGGTCAATGGTATTGCGGTTTTCTGAAAATCCGTAATTTTTTTCAGTTCAGCATCTGGTTCACAAGATGTAATTACGAGTAAAAATGAAAGTAAAAGCAGGGGTAAAGCAGTTAGTTTAATCAATTTCATGATTTTCGGTATTTGTGGTAAAAATAAGAAGTTTTTCTAAATGGCAATACTTTTCAATAAATAGGTAAAACCCTGTGAGTAAAGTGTTTATTTGAGCTTACTTTTTATTTCCTGGAGTTTGAGCAAAGCTTCCACCGGGGTCAGCCGGTTGATATCAGTTCCCTCCAGCAATTTTCGGATCTCGTCAAATGTTTCACTATGGGCATCAAAAATGGAAAGCTGCATTTTTGGGGCTGATATTCCTTTTATTTTTTCATCCATATTTTCTGCCTTTCCCGTTTCATGGATACTCTCCAAATGTTTTAGTATTTCATTCGCCCGGTCAATCAAAGAAGGGGGCATCCCGGCCATTTTAGCCACATGTATACCAAAACTATGGGTACTGCCGCCACGGGCCAGTTTGCGCAGAAAAATGATCTTATTCCCCACTTCTTTATTGGTGACATGATAATTTTTTACTCTCGGAAACTTATCCTCCAGTTCATTCAATTCATGATAGTGGGTGGCAAACAGCGTTTTCGGCTGATGCGGCGAGTTATGTAAATGTTCAGCAATACTCCAGGCAATGGAAATACCATCATAAGTGGAAGTGCCTCTTCCTATTTCATCTAACAGAATCAAGCTCCTGCCTGTAATGTTATTAATGATTGAAGCAGTTTCATTCATCTCCACCATAAAAGTGGACTCGCCGCCGGATAAATTATCAGAAGCTCCGACCCTGGTGAATATCTTATCCGTTAATGATATCCTGGCTTCAGCTGCGGGAACAAAAGAACCAGTATGTGCCATGAGTGTAATCAACGCCGTTTGCCGCAGCAGGGCGGATTTACCACTCATATTTGGCCCGGTCAGTATAATTATCTGTTGTTCTGCTTTATTCAATTCAAGATCGTTGCTGATATATGGTTCTCCAACCGGGAGGTTTCTTTCAATTACAGGATGCCGTCCATCTTTTATGATCCATTCATCGCCGGTGTGCAATTGTGGTTTTTTATATTGATACTGGATGGCATTGTGCGCAAAACAGCAGAGGCAATCCATAATGGCCAGCAGGTTGCCGTTGGTCTGTACAGGTGCCAGATAATCAAAGAGCTCATTCAGCAATGCTTCATATAACTCTCCTTCAATCTTCAAAATCTTTTCTTCGGCTCCCGTGATTTTTTCTTCGTATTCTTTTAATTCGGGTGTAATGTATCGTTCAGCATTGGCCAGTGTCTGCTTGCGCATCCATTCGGCCGGCACTTTATTTTTTTGGGAGTTGGTTACTTCCAGGTAATAACCGAAAACATTATTAAATCCAATCTTCAACGAACCGATACCTGTTCTTTCTGCTTCTTTTAATTGCAGTTGCGTTAAATATTCTTTTCCACTGAATGCAATTTTCCTGAGTTCATCCAGTTCATTGCTTACTCCGCTGTTCATCATACCCCCTTTAGCAGCAAGGGCCGGAGGATTCTCAACGATTTCTTTAAATATTTTTTCTGCTATATAAGGACAGGGGTTCAGCGCATCGCCCAGTCGTTTCAGGTATTCATTGCCAGATGATAAGCATATTTGTTTTACTGCATCTGCCTGTTTCAGGCCCCTTGCCAGTTGCAATACCTCTCTGGGATTGATTTTTTTCATAGGTATCTTGGAAACCAATCTTTCGATATCTCCACATTGTTTGATGTGCAGGCTGATCTTGTTCCGCAGATCCGTTTCTTTTATCAGGTATTCAACTGTGTCTAACCGTTCATTTATTTTCTGGATGTCCTTTAACGGGAAAACAATCCACCGTTTCAGCAACCGGGCACCCATTGGTGAAACGGTATTGTCTAAGATGCTGAGCAGCGTATGATTTCCTTCAGAGTTACCATACACTAATTCAAGGTTCCGGATGGTAAACCGGTCCATCCATAAGAAATCATCACGATCTATCCGTTGTAATGAAATAATGTGCTGCAGGTTGGGATGTTCGGTATCCTTTAAATAATGGATAATGGCTCCGGCAGCAATCAAACCATTTTTCAGTTCTTCAACACCAAATCCCTTTAAGGAATGGGTTTGAAAATGTTTCAGTAGTGTATCTTCTGCATAAGATGCATCAAAAATCCATTCATCTAAAGTATATGTGTATATCTTACTATTAAAATATTCTTTGAATTTCTTTTGCTGGTGCCGCTGGAAAACAACTTCTGCAGGCTTAAAACTTTGCAGCAATTTATCAGCATATTCCCGGTCGCCTTCGGCAATAAAAAATTCCCCCGTTGAAATATCAAGAAAAGCCAATCCGTATTGTTCGTACTGAGCACCGGTCGAAGTATCTGCAAAATGAACAGCTGCTAAAAAATTATTGCTGTGATGCTCGAGCAATTTATCATTTACAGTGGTACCGGGGGTCACCATATCTGTCACTCCTCTTTTTACAATACCCTTGGCGAGTTTTGGATCTTCTAATTGGTCGCAAATAGCCACCCGGTGACCAGCCTTAACCAGTTTGTGCAGATAGGTATCCAGGGCATGGTGGGGGAATCCTGCCAATTCTGATGAAGCTGCCGCCCCGTTATTTCTTTTGGTTAAAGTAATGCCCAGTATCTGTGAAGCCAGCACCGCATCCTGTCCGAAGGTTTCATAAAAATCTCCTACTCTGAACAGCAAGATAGCATCGGGGTATTTCTGCTTGATGGCCCGGTGCTGCTGCATCATTGGTGTATCGGAACTCGCTGTTTTCGCCATTGCATGTCCCGGTTTATCGGGAGACGACAAAAATAAGGAAGTGTTTATGTAAGATTTTCTCTTTCTGCATCTGTTAAAAAATAAAATTTGCCATGAAGAAATTTCTCCTGTTAGCCGGGATAGCACTTTCCTGTGCCATATCAAACGCCCAAAACACTCCAAGCGAAAAATGGGATACAGTAAGAACCGATGCCGGTATGAATAACGCTACTGTTTATTTTGGCTATGGCGCCGAACTGACTCATGAATCCAAAGTCAAAGTGGATGCTTCCACCAGAATAATTGTTATCAACCAGCTTAGTACCAATGTGGATATAAACAGCCTGCAGGTAAGTGTGCCTGAAGATGTTGCGCTTTTATCACAACGGTACAGTGTATTTTATCCAGTGCCACCACCTGTAGTAAAAGTAAAAGAAGTGGAAAGATTGGAAGACAGTATCCTGCTGGTGCAAAAAGAGATCAGCCGGTTGGATAATTTGATTGTTATTGACCAGGAAATTCTGACCAAAACAGGATTACTGATAGAAACTACTGTTAATAAAACAAATGAAAAGCCTGTTACCAGCGATGAAATACTGAAATTGCTGGAATACTACACAGCCAAAATTGAAAAGTCAAAGACCAATATTTATAATAATAAACAAACCATCAACCAATTAAATGTCCGCATTGCAGAGATCCGAAAAAAGATTGCAGGCATTACTGCAGTGACTCCTGTTAAGCAAAGACCTTATGGCCAGGTCATCTTGCAGGTGATGTGTAAGCGTTCAGGTGAAATTCCTGTTGCTATGTCTTACTATACTACCAATGCAGGATGGACCGCCATGTATGATGTAAGGGTAAATTCAAAGACCAATAAAGTGAAAATGGTGTACAAAGCATCATTGACACAAACCACTGGTATTGACTGGAAGAAAACAAAGCTCACCTTAAGTACAGGAACTCCCAACTTTGGTGTATCCGCCCCTGTTCTTACACCCTGGTATCTTCAATTATATGTGCCGGGTCTCTACACGGACCTGCAAAGGAGGGCAGCGCAGGGCAATGCAGCTAGAAATATAATTCAGTCTTATGCAGAAGATGAAAAACTTGCCGAAGTAGTGGTAACAGATGCGGCCGGGCAGTATAACCTAAAAGCACTGAAGGATCAAAACATTGACCCAAGCACTCTGCAGCAGTATACCACCCTTACCCAGGGACAATTGAATACCAGTTTTGAAATTGATTTACCTTATGATATTGCCAGTGATGGCCAGTTGAACAGTGTAACGATTAAGGACCAGGAGATTGATTGTACGCTGAAAAACTATGCCGTACCAAGAATGGATAAAGATGCCTACCTGCTGGCCGAAGTGGCCGACTGGCAAAATCTCGATCTGCTGCCCGGCGATGCAAATATCATTATGGATGATACCTATATTGGAAAATCAGTAATTGATCCCAATACTACGGCTGACACCTTAAATCTTTCATTGGGCAGAGACAAGCGGATTGCGGTTAAACGTTCTTTGGTGAAAGAGCAAAGCAGCTTAAAAACAAGCGGTGGTAATACAAAACAGGTGTTTACCTATGAGATACTGGTGAAGAATAATAAAGTGACAGATGTGAATTTATTACTGAAGGACCAGTTTCCGCTTAGTAATATCAAAGAGGTGGTTGTAACGCTGGAAGATGGCAGTGATGCCATGATAAATACCGAAACCGGTGTGCTTACCTGGAAGATCGACCTGAAACCTGGGGAAAGTAAAAAAGTAAGATTCAGCTACAGTGTGAAATATCCGAAGGATAAGAAGATTGTGAACCTGAAATAGCGGTTCAATTTGTACATAAAAGTTAATTGGTTGATTGGGAGATTTTACCCGGTAAACCAATTATCTTTTTAACTAATCCCTACTTTTGCGCCATGCGAAAACTGAGCATGGAGGAACTGGGGCGAAAATCCGTGGAAGAGTTCAAAGCTTCTGATAAAACTCCCATTATTGTCGTACTGGAAAATATCCGCAGTGCTTATAATGTAGGCAGTGTATTCCGTACTTCAGACGCTTTCCTGGTAGAAGCCATTTATATAATAGGCTATTCAGCTAAACCTCCTCATAAAGAAATAAAGAAAACGGCCCTCGGAGCTGAAGAAACAGTGGACTGGAAGTATTTTAAAACAACTGCAGAAGCTATTGAAGAATTGAGGGCCAAAGGTTTTAATGTATTTGCAGCCGAACAGGCTGAAGGCAGTTATAAACTGAATGCGATCGGTTTTGAACCTGATGAAAAAATTGCTGTTGTTTTTGGAAACGAAGTAACAGGGGTAGAACAATCCACAATCGCTTTGTGTGATGGCTGTTTAGAGATTCCTCAGTTAGGAATGAAGCATTCCCTGAATATTGCGACTGCAGCGGGAGTAGTATTGTGGGAATTGATCCGGGGCAGAATTATGTTGAATGATAAATTGTAAATATTGAATGAGTAAAATAAAAAGTTATCTAAGCCTGATTAAATTCTCCCATACCATCTTCGCGATGCCATTTGCGTTGATTGGTTTTTTCGTGGCGCTGATAAAGATAGATTATGCAACATCGGTAGTTCCGGGCTGGCATACCAAAATTTATCCACCCTCATGGTTGAAAGATGATAATTCAATTGGATTTAGTAAGGATTCATTGTTAGGAAAAATATTTGCAGGTAGCAATCCAACCTACATAATAATAGTCTATCTCACTTTAGTTATCCTCTGCATGGTCTTTGCACGCAGCGCAGCCATGGCGTTCAATCGTTATCTCGACAGGCAATATGATGCTGAGAATCCAAGGACTGCGGTAAGAGAAATACCGGCAGGGGTTATTTCTGCAAAGAATGCATTGATCTTTACTATTATCAGCAGCTTGCTTTTTATTGCCTGCACCTATTTTATAAATAAGTTGTGTTTTTATTTATCACCTGTTGCGCTGGTAGTGGTGCTTGGTTATAGTTACACCAAACGATTTACCCCGCTTTGTCATTTGATCCTTGGTCTTGGTTTATCACTGGCACCGATTGGGGCCTACCTCGCCGTTACAGGTCAGTTTGCATTATTGCCCATTCTTTTTTCGCTTGCTGTTATATTCTGGGTCAGTGGCTTTGATATTATCTATGCCCTGCAGGACGAAGCGTTTGATAGATCGCAGCAACTTTATTCTATTCCAGCCTGGCTGGGTAAAGTAAAAGCACTGCGGATTTCTGAATTGCTTCATTTATGTAGTGCGGCTGCTGTTGTTTATGCAGGTATTTACGGTCATTTTGGATGGCTGTATTGGGCAGGCACGGTTGTATTTATTGGTATGCTGCTCTATCAGCATTCAATTGTGAAGCCAACTGATCTGAAAAGAGTTAACCTTGCTTTTATGACCGCCAATGGTATTGCTTCAGTAGTTTTCGCCATCTTTGTTATAGCAGATTTATTTATCAACTCATAATCCATTGCCAAGAATTATTTGTATAGACTACGGACAGAAAAGAACCGGCATTGCCGTTACAGACCCCTTGCAGATCATTGCCACGGGTCTTACTACCATTCATCCGAAAGAGTTGATTTCTTTTCTGAAAGACTATTTTTCAAAGGAACCGGTAGAACTGATTTTAATTGGCTGGCCTACCAACTGGGATGATTCTGCTACCCATGTCACTGCATTGGTAGAGAAATGCATTAAGGACCTGCAAAAGCATTTTCCGGAAATGGCCATTAAAAAAGTGGATGAGCGCTATACTTCCAAAATGGCCAAAGATGCTATGCTGGAAATGGGGCTCAAAAAAATGCAGCGCCGGAACAAGGCCCTGGTGGACGAAATCGCTGCCACCATCATGTTGCAGGAATATATGCGGGCAATTGGTTAATTGCACCGGTCAGGGTAAATTTGCAAAATGATTTTACCTATTGTAGCATACGGTCACCCGGTTCTTAGAAAATTAGCCACCGATATTACATCCGGTTATCCTCAGTTGGATAAATTCATTGCAGATATGTGGGAAACCATGTATGCCAGCAGTGGCGTTGGCCTGGCGGCCCCGCAGGTGAATAAAGATATCCGTCTGTTTGTTGTTGATACAATACAGATGTTTAATGGCATGAATGAAGAGGAGCAAAAGGAATACCCGGATGCCCCGGGAATAAAAGAAGTGTTCATTAATGCACATATTGCAGAACTGGAGGGTGATGAATGGCCATATAATGAAGGATGCTTAAGTATTCCAAAGATCAGGGAAGATATTTACCGGCAGGAGAGTGTGACACTGCATTATTGTGATGAACATTTTCAGGAGCTGACGAAAACATTTACTGGTCTTTCAGCCAGGGTTATACTCCATGAATACGATCATATTGAAGGGAAACTTTTTATTGATCATATTTCACCGTTGAAAAGAAAATTAATAAAGGGCAAACTCAATGATATTTCTAAAGGCAAAGTGAATGTGGACTACAAGATGATGTTCCCCGGCTGATCATTATGAAGCATCTCCTCCTCTTATTACTATTTATAGTAAACTGTTTTCTTTCTGTTGCACAGGAAGAAGATTCTCTTGATGACCAGCGACTGGCCAAAATGATCAGTCTTTCCGAAGTTATTATCCGTACAGATCTGAATGTGGCCAGGTTCATTAACCAGGTAAAGAATGACACTACGTTTTATAAAGCCTTTCGCAACCTGCACCTGCTGGGATTTACAGCCTGGAATGATATACGAATAAAAGATAAAAAGGGGAATATTAAAGCAGCCTTGATGAGTAAGACAAAGCAAACAAGGGCTAATGGCTGCCGGTCTATGGATATATTGAATGAAAATACCAGCGGTGATTTTTATGAGGGCGATGGCGGTTATAATTATTATACCGCAGAACTGTATGCAGGGTTATTTTTTACTAAAGGTTCAGTTTGCGGGGAAACCAATATTGTAAAAGGAATTGATTTCAGGCCCCGTTCACAAAAAGGGTTGGCGAAACACAAAGAACAACTCAAAATGCTTTTTTTTAATCCTGGTAAAAAAATACCCGGCATCCCTTTCATAGGAGACAAAATTGACATATTCGATCCGGAAAGGGCAGCGTATTATGACTTTTTAATTGATTACGGGGATTATGAAGGTCAGTCCTGTTATGTTTTTTCAATCAAAGCGAAAAAGGAAATAGGGGGCAAAACAGATAAGATTGTTATTGACAGTATGGTAACCTGGTTTAATACAAGGACAATGGAAGTAATGGCCCGTAAGTATGACATGAGCTATAATGCCGGTGTATATGATTTTGACATCCACATGGAAGTGGAGATGACAAAATTTGGTGATTATCTTGTTCCTAAATTACTCCGGTACATAGGCAACTGGGACGTGGCTTTTAAGAAAAGGGAAAGAGGTTTGTTTACGGCAACGCTTTTTGATTTCACCAACTAACTATTTTTTATTACCAGTTGTAGAAGCATACTTTCTCCATTTTTCAATCACCTTTTCCATATCCTCCGGAAGTTCTGTATCAAAAAACATTTCTTTGCCACTTGTCGGGTGAGTAAAACCCAGCGTTTTGGCATGCAGTGCCTGACGCTGACATATCTGGAAACAGTTATCTACAAATTGTTTGTACCTGGTGTATACTGTTCCTTTTACAATTTTATCACCTCCGTAAAAATCATCGTTGAAAAGGGGGTGCCCGATATATTTCATATGCACCCTGATCTGGTGGGTGCGTCCGGTTTCCAGAATACATTGTACCAGGGTAACATAACCAAATCTTTCGATCACTTTGTAATGTGTCGTAGCATCTTTCCCATGATCGCCTTCCGGGTAAGCTTCAAATAATTTTCTGAATCGCAGATTACGGCCCACATGGGCAATAATGGTACCTGCGTCTTTTTCCATATCTCCCCACACCAATGCTACATATTGTCTTTTTACTGTATGATCAAAGAATTGTTTGGCCAGTTGTCGCATGGCCTTATCTGTTTTGGCAAGGACCAAAAGGCCACTTGTGTTTTTGTCAATCCGGTGAACCAGGCCAAATCTTGGCAGAATGTCTTCAGAAATAGCAGGATTTTGTTGTTGTAAATAATAAGAAACTCCATTTAAAAGCGTACCCGAATAATTACCACTTCCCGGGTGTACCACCATACCTGCCGGTTTATTGATAATCATCAGATCTGCATCCTCATATACAATATTCAAATCCATTTTTTCCGGAACAACATCTGTTTCGTCCGGGCTCATATCTGAATAAACTATAATAGAATCGAGCGGCTTAATTTTATAGTTTGGCCGCACGGAAGCTCCATTTACCATTACCATTCCTAAGTTAATAGCTTGCTGAAGTTTGTTACGGGTAGCGCCTTCAATCCGGTTGGTCAGAAATTTATCAATCCGAAGTGGTTCCTGGCCTTTATCTATAGTGATAGTGAACCGTTCATAGAGTTCATCACTACTATCCTGTATTTCGGGATTTTCATTTTCCAATTCGTTTTGCATAAGCGGCAAAGGTAAAGGATGGTTTTTTGTTGGTAAATTTGCTTTTCTATATGCGTAAAGAACAGATAATATTTCAAGACCTGGGAAAGATGCCATACCAGGCAGCCTGGGATTACCAGGAGAAGCTATTACAGGAAAATGTGAAGAGAAAGTCAACAGTGGGGGGGCAACAACTCACCGTAAATCATTTACTTTTTGTGGAACATCCCCCTGTTTATACACTGGGCAAGAGTGGCAACATGGATAATGTCCTGATGAGTGATGATGAATTGCAGGCAAACAATATTGAGTTCTTTCATACAAACCGGGGAGGCGATATAACTTTTCACGGCCCTGAACAGATCGTTGGTTACCCGATACTGGACTTGGAAAAGTTTTATACAGATATCGGCAAATACCTGCGGAATATTGAAGAGGTGATCATACTGACTATGGCAGCATACGGCATAAAAGGGGACAGGTCAGCTGGTGAAACAGGTGTATGGATAGAACCAGGAGTGCCGGGAAAAGAAAGAAAGATATGTGCTATTGGTGTTCGTTGCAGTCGCTGGATCACTATGCATGGGTTCGCATTTAATGTAAATACCGATCTTTCTTATTTTAATAATATCATTCCCTGTGGTATCGTGAACAAGCAGGTTACTTCGATGCAAAAAGAGCTGGGGCACTCTTTGGATATGCAGGAAGTGAAAGAGAAAGTGAAATCAAATTTTGAAAGAGTATTTGAGGCCGAATTGGTATCAGAAGTCCTTCTCTAAATAAAATTTGTGTTTTTCTACCAGTTTCCCATCTTCATATAATTCAAAGCGAAACCATCCTGCATGATAGAAATTGACTTTATCAATTTTAAAATTTCTTTCTTTAATATCCTTTAATTCGAAGATTGGTGTTTCGTCTTCTTCAAAAAATTTAATATTGTATTTCTTCGTTTTTTCTTCAACAGGGAGATTGACACTGACATAACCATCTTTGTGAGTATAAATATAAAGCGAGGGTACAAATGCTGTTGGTCTGTTTTTTATTGTTACCGGACTGGGAATGGTGGCAGAATCTCCGGGTTGCAGGTTATCTATCCTGAACACTACCGGGTTCACTCTTGTAACAGAATCTACCCGTAGAAGAGAATCAACTACCGAAGTAATTTCAGTCTTTGGTGCAGTCGCAGTATCCAGAACAGGTTTTTTGGCCTTGCTAAACAGGTACACTCCGCCTTCAAGCATTATGTACAACCTGTAAAACATATGATCATTTGTTGCCTTCCCATCCACATATCCGTTTTGCAGGGAAGTGGGGTCTGCAACTGTAAGGATGGTTTTATATCCTTTTAAACTGTCGAATGAACGCTGGATACTTAATTGCCGGATATTTTGAAAATTATTGACCCAGCTGATTACGATCCGGTTTTTTCCCACATTTTTAAGTGAAAATTTTGGCAAAGTATCCTGCGAATAAGCAATACTGCCAGTGATAGATAGTGCACTAAAAAAGAAAAACAGGGTCAGTTTTTTCATATAGTATGAATGACAAAAATATCGGATTCTTTTACTTATGCAAATAAAGATAAGGCAGTGATCCGGAAAAATTAAAATATTAACGTTCCCTTGTTCAGTGACTGATTACCTTGTAAGCCACCACTGTGAATCACGAGAATGCGGCTTTCGGGGGGGAAGAAGTTTTTTTCTGCCAGGTCATTAACGGCGAAACATAATTTACCAGTATATACAAAATCAGTTGGAACCGATGTTTGCCGGTAAAATGAATTCATAAAAGCAAGTAATTCCGGTTTGTGTTTTGCATAACCGCCAAAGTGGTATTCATGAATAATTTCGTAATTCTCCATCTTAGCGGGCAATAAAGTTGTAACCTGATCCTGTAACTCGGTATTATTTTTAAGTACGCTGATGCCAGTGACTTTTGTTCCCGGTACTGCACTGATGATCAAGCCGGCCATCATAGTTCCTGTTCCAACAGCACAGCAAATATGATTGTACTCATTTTTCTTACAGTGTGCCAGGATTGATGAAGCTCCCTCTGTTCCTCTGGCACCAAAGCCACCTTCATTTACAATGTAACAATCTTCATCGTTCAATTCATTCGGGATCATCTTCTTTTTATATTCTTCACGGGAGGTAAATACCAGTTGCATGCCCAGTTCTTTTGCCTGAATAAGTGTCGGGGAAAGTGCAGCAGCTTTTTCACCCCGGATAATTCCAATTGCAAACAGGTTATAAAGTTTGCAGGCAGCTGCAGTTGCCAGAATATGATTTGACCATGCTCCGCCAAAAGTCAGAATTTTTTTTTTGCCTTGTTTCTTTGCTTCATCGATATGAAACCGAAGTTTGAACCATTTATTTCCGGAAATAAGCGGATGGATTTTATCCAGCCGGAGGATGGATACATCCAGTTGTCTTTTTTCAAACAACGGCGTTGAAAGCATATCCGTAGTAATGTTGTTTAGGTTTATATCTTCCATAAATAATGTCCGGCTGACAAAATTACTTTAATTTCGTCCTGCAATTTTTATAAACAATACTAATGAAACCTACTCTTGTAATATTAGCTGCTGGCATGGCTTCCCGATATGGAAGTATGAAGCAGGTACAGGGCTTTGGCCCATCAGGTGAAACGATCATGGACTATTCGATTTACGATGCAATCCGTGCCGGATTTGGAAAAGTTGTTTTTATTATCCGCAAAGAGTTTGCTGATAATTTTAGAGCCATATTTGAACCGAAACTTAAAGGCAAGATCGAAACGGAATATGTTTACCAGGAAATGGGCTCATTTACGAATGGATTTGAAGCGCCGCAAGAAAGAACCAAACCCTGGGGTACTGCACATGCTGTACTCTGTGCAAAGGAAGTTGTAACAGAACCTTTTGCGGTGATCAATGCGGATGATTTCTATGGCAGGAATGCTTTTGAAAATGCAGCTGATTTTTTAAATAATTCCTGTACTGACAAATGTTATGCAATTATTGGTTATGACCTGCTGAGTACATTATCCGATCATGGAACTGTAAACAGGGGAGTATGTGGCCTGGATGACATGGGTAACCTGGCCACCATTACAGAGCGGATAAACATAGAAAAAAAAGAAGGTAAAATTGTTTGTAATGACGGTCTTGAGCCGGTTGAGCTGTCAACGGCAACCAGGGTTTCAATGAATTTTTGGTGTTTTGCACCATCTTTCTTTTCATACACGCAAAAGCTGTTTATTGAGTTCCTGGAAAAATATGGAACTGAACTTAAATCGGAATTTTTCATCCCCATTGTAGCCGACCAGTTTATAAAGGAAGGGAATAAAGTTGAAATTATCCCAACCACCTCGTTGTGGTTTGGTGTGACGTACAAGGAAGATGCGCCGTTTGTGGAGAAAAGCCTCAATGAATTGATAAGTAAAGGAGAGTATCCTGAAAGTCTTTGGGGGTAAATTTATTTAGGTGAAAAGTTAAAAGCTATCCATCATAGACGGATAGCTTTTTTTTATAGGGATAGTATCTTGTTAGTTCACTTTAACCATGAAGACATAGTCTTCCACTTTCTCAACCTGTTGCTGGAAGTCAAGACCCGCAATCGAGGATTTAGAAGAAATTTTTACTTTTTGATGGATTGAATCTTTTTTCAGTTCGTCCAGTACATTATAAATATACTTGCCCTGTATAGCAAAAGCAAAGCCTTCGATGTTCCTCTGCCGTCCATTCAGGATGCCAATGACCTCACCTTTTTTGTTCAAAATCGGGCTGCCGCTGTTTCCCCTGTTGGCTGCAATTTCTAACTGGCAGCTGAGTGTATCTCCGTTGAAACCTGTCTTGGCACTTAAATAACCCTGACCATATACAATCTCACTTCTGGGGTAGCCCAATGTGAATATGGGTTCTGCCAGTTTGCCTGCAGACCGGCTGATTGTGTAGGGTACTGAAGCATATGGTTTGAAACTTTCGTCATCTATTTTCAGGATGGCAATATCTTTTTCCATATTTATGTGAACCACTTTGGCCATGTATTCCCCTCTGCTGTTCTGGACGGCAATATTTTTTGCACCCTCCACCACATGGGCATTAGTGACCAGGTAACCTTTGGCATCAATAATAAAACCAGTACCGCCGGTAGTATAAACAATTGTATTATCAGCCGTGTTGATTTTATTTTTAACCTTGTTGATCTCTTTATCCTGCTCTTTTGTTTTATTTTCAATGACGTTGATTTTGCCTTTCAGCAGATCGATTTCGCTTGCAGGTGTTTGCGGTGTAATTGACCATACAAGGGCACTGAAAGTTAATGTTGTAATACCAGCAATAGAAGCAGCAATAGCGGCTACTCTTTTATATCTTTTCCACAGATAAACAACTTTGGCTTTTCCATTCAGTCTTGCAGAATCAATCTTGCCCTGTTCAGCAAGGTCTGTATGAACATCATTAAGAGAGGAGCGGAATTTTTTCCATTCGCCAAACCGGTTCATCTGCTGCAAAAAGAGAGTATGCTCAACCACTAACTGGTCAATTTCAGGATTTGTCTTTCTCAGATTTTCAAAATGTAACCTTTCGTCAGGATTCATTTCGCCCCGGATATAGCGTTCAACAGCCTCTAAAACTTTAATATCACCCATCACCGTTCTCGTTTTTATAGTGAGCAAAAAATATTTTCTTCAATCTCATCAGGCACTTGTACTTCTGGTTTTTTGCATTGTCGGCATTTGTATACCCGAAATTTGCCGCAATAACCTGCATATTCTGCTTTTGCAAGTAATAAGCTTCCAAAAGACTTTTACAAGGTTCTCCAAGGCTGCTGATGGCTTTGTCCATCATTTCAAACTCGGCATCCCTTTTTTCATGTTCAGCTATTTCATCATCAACAGGTACGGAGGCTTCCTGGTCTTCAATAGGAGGTGAATATCGGCTTGATTGTTGTAACTTTTTGAGCCACAGTCTTTTACTTACAGAATAAACATATGTTTTAATCTGGCAGTTCAGCTCAAATGTTCCGGATCTCACTTTTTCGTACAGCACAATCATTGCTTCCTGAAATATGTCTTTTGCGTCGTCTGCTGATCCGTTGTTGTTGATTATCAGGGACTGAACCATATTGTAGTTCTCCCTGTAAATGGTTTCAACGGCTTTTTTGTCGTTCGTAGCTAATCCTTGCAAAAGGGCCTTTTCGTTATTCTCTGAATTCACATTCCCTAGTTTAATACGGGAATTTAAAAATAGTAACCCTGCGCCACCTGAAAAAAAAAATTAAAACTTCGGGTTACCTTTTTTCAATTTGGGTATAAACAACGAAATATTTCAAACAACCCCCAAAAAATCTCAAACAAATGAAGAAGTTTTTTGCAATTGCTTTTATCGCTGCTACTACTTTGGTAGCTTGTAACAATTCTGGTGAAGGTGAAAAGCCTGCTGATACAACAGCTGTTCCTGCTGTTGATACTACAGTTGTTGCACCAGTAGTAGATTCTACCGTTAAAGCTATTGACTCTACAGTTAAAGCTGTAGTAGATTCTATTAAGAAGTAAGATTTCAACTGGCAAGCAAATCGCTGAAGGCCGTTCCATACCGGGGCGGCTTTCTTATTTTTGTTTCCTCTCCTCTCTTTATATATCTGGCAAAATACATTAGCCTTTCCCCTTTTTAAAGGCTACCTTTGCCGCTTTATTATCAACAAAAAAGTATATCAGTGAACACATTTGAAGCCTTGGGTATTGAAGAGGGCTTGCTCAATTCAATAAAGGTATTAGGCTTTACCCAGCCTACACCTATCCAGGAAAAAGCTATTCCGGTTCTCTTACAGGGTACCAAAGATTTTATTGGCCTGGCCCAAACTGGAACGGGCAAAACAGCGGCTTTTGGCTTGCCTCTTTTACAACTTATAAATAAAGAAGATCGTTTTCCGCAGGCGTTGATTGTATGCCCTACCCGGGAGCTTTGTTTGCAGATAACCAGCGACCTTGAAAAGTTTAAGAACAAAAAAACGAATGTGCATGTAACAGCTGTTTATGGGGGCACTTCTATTACCATGCAGATACGGGATCTGAAAAAGGGGACGCATATTGTTGTGGCTACTCCAGGCAGATTGATCGACCTTATTGAACGTAAAGCAATTAATCTTGAAAAGATTCACTACGTTGTTTTGGATGAAGCGGATGAGATGCTGAACATGGGCTTTAAAGAAGATATTGAGTTCATTTTAAAAAATACACCTAACCGGCAGAGTACCTGGCTCTTCAGTGCGACTATGCCCCCGGAGATACGACAAGTCAGCAAAAGGTACATGGATAAGCCTTTTGAAATTACTATCGGAAAAACAAACGAAGGGGCTGCCAATATCGACCATCAGTATTACGCTACCCAGCACCACAACCGGTACGAAGTATTAAAGCGGATCATTGATTTCAATCCGGGTATTTATGGAATTGTCTTTGCCCGTACCAAAGCTGATACGCAGGATATTGCAGAAAGACTAACAAGAGAAGGGTATGATATTGATGCGATACACGGTGACCTCACTCAGCAGCAACGGGACAAAGTAATGGGTCTTTTCAGGGATAAAAGCATACAGTTGCTGATTGCTACCGATGTAGCAGCAAGAGGGATTGATGTAACGGGGATTACCCATGTTATTAATTATGAATTACCAGATGATGTAGAAGTATATACCCACCGGAGTGGCCGTACAGGCCGGGCTGGAAAAAGTGGTGTGTCAGTTTCTATTGTAACACCTAAAGAAGTTTATCGTCTTCGTCAAATTGAAAGAATACTGAATGCAAGGGTTCATAAAATGGATATACCAAGCGGTAAAGATGTTTGCCGTAAACAGTTTTTCCATTTTATAGACAAAATGTTGCAGGCTGATATTAGTCACGGTGAGTATGAAACTTACCTGCCTATACTTAAAGAGAAATTTGAGGCAGTAGAAAAAGAAGAAATTTTGCAGCGGGTGGCTGCATTAGAGTTTGACCGTTTTCTTAAGTATTATGAAAATGCGGCAGACCTGAATATGAGAACAGAAGACAGAAGAACTGAACGAAGGGGAGAAAGGGTGGAAAGAGGTGACAGACCTGCTTCAAGAGACAGGGATACAAAAGGCAGAAGTTTTAGTAGCGGAGGAAATTACCAACGACTGTTTGTAAACCTGGGGACAAAAGATGGATTTTATAAGGCAAGCTTTCTCCAGTTTATACTTGATATGAGTGATTTGAAGAAAGAAGTGCTCGGCCGGATAGATATGAAAGAAATGACGAGTTGGATTGAGATTGAGCCATCAGCAGGTAAGAAAATGATAAAGGCAATTGATGGGAAGAACTATCGTGGGCGAAAAATCCGTATGAATGATGCTGAGTCAGGTGGTGGCAGAAGGAAATAATTTATTGGAAAATTTGCTATACTGAACAAGAAAGCTATATTTGTTTACAGATGACAGCAACAAAGACATATTTTGGTTTTTACTTTTATTACTTCTTTTTTAAAATGAAGCCGGGAATGCTTTTGTTGAAAACAAAATAGAACAACTAAAAAACAACAACATAAAGAGTCCCGGCCACAACAGGCCGGGACTCTTGTTTTATACGATGAGCACTAAAGTTACAATACAAGGCTATGAAGGCAGTTTTCACCAGGTGGCTGCGCAACTATTTCATGGCAGGAATGTGGAAGTGATACCCTGCGATACTTTCCGGGATGTAGTAAAGATTGCATCAAATAAAAAAGAAAGTGATGGTGGGGTTATGGCGATTGAGAATTCTATTGCCGGTAGTATTTTGCCAAATTACAACCTGCTGCAGAAAAGCAACCTGAAAATTATCGGAGAGATTTATTTGCAAATCAGACAAAACCTGCTGGTCAATCCGGGAGTGAAGCTGGAAGATATTAAGGAGGTCCATTCGCATACCATGGCATTGCAGCAATGTTATGGCTTTTTAGATAAAAACAAATGGAAACTGGTTGAGACAGATGATACTGCATTGAGTGCAAAACACATCCACCAGCATAAAAGCAAACATGTGGCAGCAATTGCGAGTAAACTGGCTGCGGAATTATATGACTTAAATATTATTGCTCCCAATATTCATACCTTGAAAAATAACTATACCCGTTTCCTCTTTTTACAAAGAGAGGGGGAAACAATAAACATTGAAAATGCCAATAAAGCATCTGTCAATTTTCATACTGACCATTCAAGAGGGAGCCTTGCAAAAGTGCTGACAAAAATTGCCGAAGGGAATATCAACCTGAGTAAACTACAAAGTTTTCCAATACCGGGTAGTGATTTTAAGTACAGCTTTCATGCTGATATGGAATTTGATTCCGCAGCACAGTTTAATAAGGTGATTGAAGTAATAAGGCCGATGACGGCAGCAATTAAAATTTACGGAGTATATAAAAGAGGATTATGGAAGTAGCAAAACGATTAAATGGTATTGGTGAATACTATTTCTCACAAAAACTGAGAGAGATAGACGAATTGAATAAAGCAGGTAAGAATGTTATCAATCTGGGTATTGGTAGTCCTGACTTGCCTCCGCATCCGGAAGTAATAAGTGTCTTGCAGGAAGAAACAGCGAGGCATAATGTTCATGCATATCAGTCGTATAAAGGTTCGGCTGTATTAAGAAGGGCAATGGGGCATTGGTATAAGAATTGGTATAATGTTGAATTGGATCCGGAAACAGAAATATTGCCACTGATTGGCAGTAAGGAGGGTATCATGCATATATGCATGACTTACCTTAATAAAGGTGACGAAGTGCTTGTTCCCAATCCCGGTTATCCAACTTATAGAAGTGCGGTGAAATTGGCCGGAGGAAAATGTACAGAGTATAAATTGAAGGAACGGAATAATTATGAACCTGATTTTGAAAAGCTGGGAAAAATAAAGCTGAAGAAAGTTAAGCTGATGTTCGTTAACTATCCGCAAATGCCAACAGGACAGTTGCCGACAATGGAACTCTTTGAGAAGTTAGTTGCATTTGGCAGGAAGCATGAGATTCTGATCATTCATGATAACCCCTACAGTTTTATTCTGAATGAAAACCCCGTTAGTTTACTGAGTGCAAAAGGGGCCAAAGATTGTGTGATAGAATTAAACTCGTTAAGTAAAAGTCATAATATGGCCGGCTGGCGGGTGGGAATGCTCTGCGGGGCTAGAAAAAGGATTGACGAAGTGCTTCGGTTTAAAAGCAATATGGACAGTGGTATGTTTTTGCCGGTGCAGCTGGCGGCTGCCAGGGCTTTGTCATTAGGTAAGGAATGGCATGAAGAAGTGAATGCGGTTTACAGAAAGAGAAGGGCTAAAGTATTGGGATTACTTGACCTGTTAGGCTGCAAGTATTCAAAAGAACAGGCAGGAATGTTTATTTGGGCGTCCATACCTTCAGCATACAAGAATGGGTTTGTGCTAAGTGATGAAGTACTATACAATGCCGGAGTATTTATTACTCCCGGTGGAATTTTTGGAGATGCCGGTGAAAAGTACATAAGAGTTAGTCTCTGTAGCACAGAAGATAAATTTGAAGAGGCCATTCAGCGGATTAAAAAATGTAAATAAAATGGAAAGGAAAAAGATTGCGATAGTTGGGGTGGGACTTATCGGTGGTTCTCTTGCGATTCAGTTGCACGAAAAGAAATTATCATCCAGGCTTATTGGTGTAGAGGTGAATGAAGAACATGCTAAAAAAGCGATGGAACTGGAACTCGTAGATGAAATAATGAGCCTGGAAGATGCAGTCGGAGCCGCTGAGGTGATAGTGCTGGCCATTCCGGTTGATAAAGTGTTGTCTTTGCTGCCTGCTATAATGGATAAAATAGATCAGCAGGTAGTGATTGATTTAGGTTCCACAAAAAGGCAGTCTATCGAACTTGTAAAAAATCATACCAAGAGGGGAAGATATGTGGCCACACACCCCATGTGGGGAACAGAATACAGCGGGCCCCAGGCAGCTGTTCGGGGTGCATTTGAAAACAAGGCGGTTATTATTTGCAACGCAGAGGAAAGCGATGCTGATGCCCTGGATTGGGTGAAAGGAATGTATAAAAAAATAGGTATGCATTTATTGGAAATGGAAGCAAAAGCACATGACCTGCATGCGGCATATGTGAGTCATATCTCTCACATTACCTCATTTGCATTGGCCAACACCGTGTTGGAAAAGGAAAAAGAAGAGGATGCCATTTTTGAATTAGCATCTGCCGGTTTTGAAAGCACCGTCCGTTTGGCAAAAAGTAACCCGGCAATGTGGGTGCCTATCTTTATGCAGAATAAGGAGAATGTTCTGGATGTATTAAAAGAACATATTGCCCAGTTACAGCGTTTCAAAGAAAGTATTGAGAAAAACGACGATACCTATTTAATGAAGCTGATTGATGATGCTAATAAAATAAGGAGGATATTAAAATGATCTTTCGGGAAGCTTTGGTGAGTGATATAAGGAAGATGCAGGTCGTCCGTAATGCGGTAAAGGAAAATGTATTGAGTAACCCGGCATTAATAACTGATGCTGTAGTGGAAGAGTACATTACAAAAAAAGGTAAAGGTTGGGTTTGTGAAATTGATAGTCTTATTGTCGGCTTTGCTATTGCAGATATTGTTGATCATAATATATGGGCTTTGTTTGTAGACCCGGCATTTGAAAAGAAAGGGATCGGTAGACAACTGCATCAACTGATGATGAACTGGTACTTTAATCAAACAACAGAAACAGTATGGTTAAGCACTAGCCCGGGAACAAGAGCGGAAACATTTTATCGTCAGCAAGGCTGGAATGAAACCGGTGTATACGGAAAAGTAGAAATAAAATTTGAAATGACTAAAGCAAGATTCAGGTTTTTGATGAACAGAATCATTCAATCCTGAGTTGTGCGATCCATGATATTCATCAGAACAGGCACAACAAATGTTGAGTAAAGTACAGAACGAAGGCTAAATAAATTAAATTTGTCAAATGCAATCAGCAGAACAAACAACAAATGAAATAGTACAGGCTGCCTGGGATAAACGGCCGTTGATCATAAGCGGGCCTTGCAGTGCGGAAACGGAAGACCAGGTTTTAGCAACAGCACAGCGCCTTGCTGCAACAGGTAAAGTGGATATGCTGCGGGCAGGAATATGGAAACCCCGTACCAAACCCGGTATGTTTGAGGGGGTGGGGGCAAAGGGATTGCCCTGGTTGCAACAGGCAAAGAAACTAACTGGTCTGCCAACAACCGTGGAAGTGGCAACGGGCAAACAGGTGCAGGATGCATTGACCTTTGATGTGGATGTATTATGGATTGGTGCCAGGACAACCGTTAACCCTTTCAGTGTGCAGGAAGTAGCAGATGCATTGCGTGGTGTGGATATACCGGTGATGATCAAAAATCCCATCAACCCTGACCTGGAATTATGGAGCGGAGCAGTGGAAAGGATTGCAAGAGCCGGGATCAGGCAAATAGGATTGATACACCGGGGTTTCAGTTCTTATGGTAATTCAGAATACCGTAATGCACCCATGTGGCACCTGGCTATTGATATGAAACTGAAACATCCGGGTATGCCGTTGATCAATGACCCCTCGCATATTTGTGGCCGCCGGGAAATATTACTGGAGGTGATGCAGAAGGCAATTGACCTTGATTATGATGGGTTGATGATTGAAAGTCATATAGACCCTGATAATGCATGGAGTGATGCCAAACAGCAGGTAACGCCGGAGAGATTGGCAGAAATGCTAGATAGTATCATCTGGCGAAAAGAAGATGTCAATTCTGAAGAATATCATGCAGCACTGGAAGCACTGCGTCAGAAGATCAATCACCTGGATGATGAACTGATGCAAATATTGGGTCAGCGGATGAAGATTGCAGAGCAAATTGGTAAGTATAAAAAAGAGAATAATATCACTATCCTTCAGACCAGTCGCTGGAATGAGATCATTGAAAGAGCCAGTGTCAAGGGAGACAAGATTGGGTTGAGCAAAGAATTCATCACTAAATACCTTGATGCCGTACATATGGAGAGTATCAATCATCAAAAGAAGGTGTTGGATAGTTAAGTAACCGGGGAGTTGTGAATAATTTGTATGCAATTTTGTTCCTTGTTGTAGTAATACTATCATCCTCTATTGGGCCAGTACCTATGAATAGCGGGTTTCGTACTCTTATACTTTAGCAATTCTATGCTGCAAAAAATGAAACATATCAATTATAAATTCTCCGGTTCATCTACTGATTTTTACTTTGCTTACGGAATCAGTCATCTGAAAAAGATAACTGATCCTGGCGCAACAGTGCTGATTACGGATGAAAATGTTTACAAAGCCCACACGAAAAGATTCAGGGGGTGGAACACTATTGTGCTGAAACCCGGAGAAGAGTTTAAAGTGCAGGCAACCGCCGATGCACTTATTGAAAAACTGATTGACATGGAAGCTGACCGTAAGACCACATTGGTGGGTGTTGGCGGCGGGGTGATTACAGATATTACCGGCTATGTGGCTTCAGTGTACATGAGAGGATTACGTTTTGGATTTATACCTACTTCTATTTTAGCATTGGTAGATGCCTCCATCGGTGGTAAGAATGGCCTTGATGTGGGAGTATATAAAAACATGGTAGGGGTTATCCGTCAGCCCTCCTTCATTTTACACGATATGGTTTTCCTGAATTCACTGCCACAACAGGAATGGGAAAACGGGTTTGCAGAAATTATTAAACATGCCTGTATAAAAGATGCGGTAATGTTTGCGGAACTGGAAAGAAATTCATTGAAAACATACCAGGGCAGGCAAAAATCAATTTGCGAAATAATCCGGAAAAACGCTCTGATAAAAACCAGGGTGGTACAGAAAGATGAATTTGAGAAAGGGGAGAGGCGACTACTGAATTTTGGTCATACGCTGGGGCATGCATTGGAAACCCAGTATGAATTACTGCATGGGCAGGCTATTTCAATTGGTATGACCTATGCCTGTCATATTTCAGCGCAACTGGCGGGGTTCAAACAAACAGAGAAAGTGGTAGCTGTCTTAGAAAAATATAACCTGCCTACCTATGCTTCTTTCGATAAACAAAAAGTTTTTGAAGTGCTGAAAATGGATAAGAAAAGGGAAAGAAAAGAAATGAATTATGTGCTGCTGGAAAGAATTGGGAAGGGAGTAGTGAAAAGTATATCGTTGGTGCAATTAGGAAAAATTATTCAGGATTTATAAAAAGCTGCTGATAATCATGATTGTTATGATTTTATCAGCGGCTATCTTCACAATCATAAAAATCTGCGTTCCGGTATATGAAGGTTACAATACAGCCGTCTCAATTAAAAGGAAGCATTCAAACGCCGGCTTCCAAAAGCTCAATGCAAAGAGCTTTGGCGGCTGGATTATTAACTAAAGGAAAGTGCATCATTAATAATCCCGGTCATAGCAATGATGATAAAGCAGCATTAAAAGTAATTGAAGCCATGGGGGCTGCCATAGATAGTACCGGGGATCAATTGATAATAGAAAGTAATGGTGTTAATCCCCTGACAAACGAAGTAAACTGCGGTGAAAGCGGCTTAGGCATCAGGATGTTTGCGCCTATCATTGCATTAAGTGAAAAGGAAATTACTATTCATGGCGAAGGAAGTCTGTTAGACAGGCCAATGGATTTTTTTGATGAAATATTTCCACAACTTGGAGTTAAGATAAAAAGCAACCATGGCAAACTTCCGATAGTTATAAAAGGTCCGTTACAACCCGCAAATATTGAAGTGGATGGTTCGTTAAGTTCGCAGTTTCTAACTGGTTTGTTGATGGTATATGGGGCCTCCACAAACTCCTTCGCAGGAGAGGCTTTAGACTCCGATAATTCAATAGTATCTATAAAGGTTCGTGATCTCAAAAGCAAACCATATATAGACCTGACATTGGATGTAATGAAACAATTTGGTTTAAGAGTACCCGAAAATAAAAACTATGAAGAATTTATTTTTCATACTGACTCTTCTCTATTTCCCCCCGTGGGAAGTGGAAGGGCTGTGTATACCGTTGAGGGCGACTGGAGCGGAGGAGCATTTCTTCTCGTAGCCGGTGCTATCGCTGGTCCAATTACTGTAAGAGGCTTAGATTTAACTTCTACCCAGGCTGACAGAGCTATTGTTGACGCATTAATGGCAGCAAATGCTGGTATTGCCATGGATGCAAAAGGGATACAATTGCATCCGACTCCAATGGATGGTTTTTATTTTGATGCAACTGACTGCCCCGACCTGTTTCCTCCGCTTGTGGCATTAGCTGCCTACTGCAAAGGAAAGACAACTATCAAAGGGGTATCAAGATTACTACATAAAGAAAGCAACCGGGCTTTGACCTTGCAGGATGAGTTTGATAAGATGGGAGTAACAATTGAACTGAATGGAGACTTGATGGTCATACACGGTGGTGGAGTAGTGAAAGGTGCAGATGTGCATTCGCATCATGATCACCGGATAGCTATGGCTTGTGCTGTTGCCGGTTTAAAATCCGATAGTGAGATGGTGATCGAGGACGCCCAGGCGGTTAATAAATCTTATCCTGATTTTTACAATGATTTAAAATCTCTTGGGGCATCAGTATCTTTGCCACATCAACATTTCAACCTGTAAACTTTTTAGCTTTGAATTCATTTGGCCGAATATTCCGTATTTCAATTTTTGGTGAATCGCATGGAGAATGTGCCGGTATAACAATAGATGGTTGCCCAGCAGGCTTGTCTTTGGCTGCGGAAGATTTATTGCCCGATCTGGAAAGAAGAAAAGGGGGAATCCAAAAAGGAACTACACCAAGGCAGGAAGAAGATTACCCGATATTCATGAGTGGTGTGTTTAACGGAAAAACAACAGGATTCCCTGTCACTATTTTATTTGAAAATAAGAATATACGCAGCGAAGATTATAACAAACAAAGAAGTATTCCGCGGCCGGGTCATGCTGATTGGGTAGCAAGTCAGAAATTTGGAGGCAATGAAGATTACCGGGGTGGCGGACATTTCAGTGCAAGGCTCACAACCGGGATTGTTGCGGCAGGAGTAATTGCAAAGAAATTGATGAAAGATGTCAGCATACAGGCTGATGTAACAGAAATAGGGGGTGAGAAAGATCTGGAGAAAGGGTTGCAAAAAGCGATTGATGCCAGGGATTCTGTTGGTGGTATTGTGGAATGCAGAGTAAAAGGATTACCTGTTGGATTGGGTGAACCTTATTTTGATTCACTGGAGTCAGTATTATCACATTTTCTTTTTGCTATTCCCGCAGTAAAAGGAGTTGAATTCGGAAGTGGTTTTGCTGCAGCAAGAATGTTTGGTAGCCTGCATAATGATGCCATTGAAAACAAAGAAGGTAAAACCAGGACCAATCATGCCGGGGGCATCGTGGGTGGTATCAGTAATGGGAATGAGCTGGTTTTCCGGTTGGCAGTTAAACCCACATCATCCACACCGAAAGAACAAAACAGTTTGAATTGGGATACCGGTAAAACTGAAAATTTTTCCATTAAAGGACGTCATGATTTATGTGTAGCCTTAAGGGCACCGGTTATTGTAGAAGCAGTAACCGCTATTGTAATTGCTGATTTTATGTTATTGGAACAAAAAATAAAAAGAGTATTGTAATGCCTGTTATTTATCATGTTACTAAAGCTGCAGATTGGAATGTCGCAAAGAAAAACGGTTTTTATGAGCACCCCTCATTAAATGATGAAGGCTTTATACACTGCTCACAGGCGAACCAGGTAGCCGGAGTGCTGGAAAGGTATTTTGCAGGACAAACAGATTTGGTAAAACTGGTGATTGATACTGATAAACTTACCAGTAAATTTGTTTTTGACTGGTCGCCATCTACTCAAGATACATTTCCTCATGTTTACGGACCGATTAACGTGGATGCAATAATTGATGTTATCGCTTTATAATTACTCAGCCTCTTTTGTTTACAGGTATCGTATTTATCCGATTTGTTCGGCAGCTGAAACCAGGTTCAGTTATATTCGGGTAATTGAGCAGAAATATTGAGGAAATCTACAGGTCAAACTAAATTATATTGATTTGATTTCTTATTTTGTAACCTAGAGTTAGGGTTATATAAAAATTATTATAAATACCCGATGAATTTCTGGAAGCCACCACACCTCAATATGATGAAAAGAATAGTATACCCGTTCATCAGCAGTTTTATTTTCTATTTCATCGCTGCATCCTGTAATGGGAAAACCGGTAAAGGACAGGATACAATTGCAGGTTCACCGGAAGAGTTGCAGCAAAAAACAACGGAACTGATACGGAGCGCTGCAGAGAGTGCTTTTGCCAAAAAAGGAATACTGGCTGATTCGGCAATTACAATAGGTCAGCCAAACCTTACCCGGATGCTATATGCAAAAAATGACTATACCCCCATTTGGTCTGCTAAACAAACATGGTTGCCCTTTGGAGATTCATTATTTGACTTTATAGAACAGTCACAACTCTATGGGTTATTTCCCGAAGATTATCATGCAATTCAATTGAAAGAGATCAGGACAAAATTTTATATTGATAGTCTTACAAAAAATAACAGAAAGGATGCTGCTTTATGGGCAAAAGCTGATATCATGCTTACTGATGCATTTGTTCGGATCGTAAAGGATTTAAAGTTAGGACGTCTTCCCAATGATAGTGTAACACTCAGAAAGGATTCTGTACTCAATGATGAGTTTTATCTGCAACAATTAAGTGCGTTACAAAAATCGGGGTTAACCCGGGTAGTTCAGTCACTTGAACCCGATCAAAGAGGGTATCGTTTATTGAAAGAAGGTATTAAAGCATTTCTTGCTACTGCCAGTTATCGTCAGTTTACAAAAGTGCCATATCCTGAAAAGGACAAGCAAAAATTCAACAGGTTATTGCAAAAACGGTTGTACGAAGAAGGATTTTTATCATTCGATAGTATGACTGCTGATTCAGCCCAACTGGCTGCTGCCGTAAAATTGTTTCAAAACAAAAAGGGTATTACTGTTGATGGCAGGGCAGGTGAGGGAACAATCAGAATGCTGAATATAAATGATAGAGAGAGATTTATCCGGATTGCCATTAGTATGGATAAATATAAATTACTTCCGGAAAGGATGCCCTCAAAATATATATGGGTAAATGCTGCTGGCAACCTCCTGGAGTTGATAGATGGGGATGAAGTAAAAATAACTTCCCGGGTTATTTGCGGCAAGCCAAAAACAAGAACTCCTGTTCTTTCAAGTGTTATCTCTTCGCTTATCACCTATCCTCAATGGGTTCCTCCTCCAAGTATTGTTGGTAAAGAAATATTACCGGCAGTGAAAAAGAATCCTGGTTACCTGGCACGGAAAGGATTCAGTCTTTTAGACAAAAATGGAGATGAGGTGGATCCATATTCCGTTGACTGGTCCAGATACGGGAATAACATTCCGTACCGCATTGTTCAGGGAAGCGGTGATGCCAATGCATTGGGTATAATGAAGTTTGTTTTTGATAACAAATACTCAGTATACCTGCATGATACTAACCAGCGTTATTTATTCGCTAATGCGATGCGTTCATTGAGTCATGGTTGTGTGCGGGTGCAGGAGTGGGAAAAGCTGGCTTTTTACATCCTGCAAAATGAAAGTATGGATGCTGGCAGCGGGGCAGCAAAAATTGATTCAGTAAAAACTTGGCTGAAGTATAAACAGAAAAGAAGTATTCCGATCAGGAATAAAATACCGGTCTACATTCGTTATATAACTTGTGCAGGGCAAAACGGGAATATCGTGTTTTTCGACGATGTTTATGGTGAAGATAAAATGCTTAGGGTGAGATTTTTTGCAGGTAAATGATATAAAAAAAGCCTTTATTATGCCTTTGTACAAATGAAAACAGTCTTTTTTGAAAAAAAAGTCTTCCAAACCCGTGAATATTAAGTAAATAATTTATTTTACGATATTGAACATAGCCGTTACTTTTGTCCAGTTTTAAACCCAAACTATCTCTTTATGAAGAAGATAATATCTGCTTTCATTGCGCTGTACCTGCTTGTACCTGCTGCCAGGGCCCAGGATGACGAAATAAGACCAAAAGCTCTTGGCGTCAGTTTTTTTCTGAACGATTTCGTTTCTCCTGAAAGAATACGTACTACTTCATTGAGCCAGGTTCTCAGTGATAAGAGTATGGCAAAAATTAAGGAAATGTCACCGGGTCTTGCTGTTACTTATTTTAAAGGTATCAGAAAGCATATCGATATCGCTGCTTCTCTTGGTGCTGCATTTCTTCGTTATCCGATGCCCGGAAAATCTTTTGCAGACAATAATTTACTTCTTGAGGGTAATGCTACCATTAACCTGAAGATGACAACTGAGAAATATTGGGTACAACCTTACCTGATCGCAGGCGTAGGTGCTCATAAATACCGTTCTTATTATGGAGCTTTCCTGCCAGTGGGCCTTGGTCTTAAGGTAAACTTTCTTGATGAGGCACACCTTTTTGTAACTTCTACTTACAGGGTACCTGTTACCAACGAAACAGCAAACTATCATTTACAACATAGTATTGGTATTGCAGGTCGGTTAGGTAAGAAGAAAGAACCAGTAGTTATTGAACCTCCAAAGCCACCCGCAGATACTGATGGCGACGGAATTATTGATAGCCTTGATAAATGCCCGACTGTAAAAGGGTTGGCAAAGTATGATGGTTGCCCGATTCCAGATACCGATAAAGACGGCATCAATGATGAAGAAGATAAATGTCCGACCGTTCCCGGTCTTGCCCGTTACCAGGGATGCCCGATTCCTGATACCGATAAAGATGGCATAAACGATGAAGAGGATAAGTGTCCCACTGTGGCAGGCGTTGCCCGTTACCAGGGATGCCCAATACCGGATACAGATGGTGATGGAGTTAATGATGAAGAAGATAAATGTGTGACAATTCCCGGGCCAAGAGAGAATTTTGGTTGTCCTGTCATATCTGAAGAAGTTAAAAAGAAAGTGAATATGGCAGCTAATAATATTCTATTTGTTACGGGTAGTGCCAAATTGCAAACAAAATCTTTCAAGGGATTGAATGAGGTTGCTCAGATTTTGAAAGATAATCCTGGTATGAGCCTGAATATTGACGGGCATACAGATAATGTAGGTAGTGATGAAAAAAACCAGGTATTAAGTGATAACAGGGCAAATTCAGTAAAGGCATATCTTGTTAGCAAAGGAGTGGAGGAAAGCCGTATTTCTGCACAGGGATATGGGGAGACAAAACCAATTGCAGATAATAAAACAGCTGCAGGTCGACAGAAAAACCGCCGCTCTGAATTGACATTGAGTTATTATAAATAAGTGAATCCTATACAAAAATGAAAAATGTCCTCTTACAAGGGGACATTTTTCATTTTATCCACAGTGGTTACTAAGTGGGCATTATGACTTTGTATTCCATGTTTTTCCCTTACCTTTGCGCCTCCAAAACCGTATGGTTTTTTAATAGTATCTAAATAACTGAAAATAAAGCAGTCATGGCAGATTTAAAATTTCAAAGAAACTTTGGTATTGCCGCTCATATTGATGCCGGTAAAACCACGACAACGGAGCGTATCCTCCGTTACACTGGTATGATCCACCGTATTGGGGAAGTGCATGATGGCGCTGCCACTACTGACTGGATGGAACAGGAAAAAGAAAGAGGTATTACTATTACATCTGCAGCTGTTAGTTGCCAGTGGAATTTTCCTACAGTATTGGGAAAAGCAACTCCCGAAACCAAAAAATATTCTTTCAATATTATCGATACTCCCGGTCACGTTGACTTTACGGTTGAGGTTGAGCGTTCAATGAGGGTTCTGGATGGTTTAATTGCTCTATTTTCTGCAGTTGATGGTGTGGAACCACAGTCTGAAACAGTATGGCGTCAGGCTAACCGCTATGGCGTTCCCCGTATCGGTTTCGTAAACAAGATGGATCGTGCCGGTGCTGACTTCCTAATGGTGGTAAAGCAGGTAAAAGAAATGCTTGGTTCCAAAGCAGTGCCCCTTCAGTTGCCGATCGGTGCTGAAGATGATTTCAAAGGGGTGGTTGATCTGATTAAAATGAAAGGTATTATCTGGCACATGGAAACAGAGGGAATGACCTTTGATGAAATAGAAGTGCCTGCAGATATGTTAGAAGAAGCTAAGGAGTGGAGAGCCAGTTTAGTTGAAGCGGTTGCTGAATACGATGATAAGTTAATGGAAAAATTCTTTGATGATCCTAACAGTATCACCGAAGATGAAATGCATGAGGCAATCCGTAAAGCAACGGTTGACCTGAGCATTGTTCCGATGATGTGTGGTTCTTCCTTTAAAAATAAAGGGGTACAAACTGCTCTTGATGCGGTTTGCCGTTATCTTCCTTCACCAATTGATATCCCTGATACAATTGGTACAAATCCTGATACTGGTGAGCAGATCAGCCGTAAAGCCGATCCGAAAGAGCCTTTTGCAGCTTTGGCTTTCAAGATCATGACAGATCCATTTGTAGGGCGTCTGGCCTTCTTCCGTTGTTATTCAGGACACCTGGACGCTGGTTCTTATGTATTAAACGTAAGAAGTGGTAAGAAAGAACGGATCAGCCGTATTATGAAAATGTTTGCCAATAAGCAAAACCCGATCGATTTCATCGAGGCTGGCGATATTGGTGCAGCTGTTGGTTTCAAAGAGATCAAAACAGGAGATACACTTTGTGACGAAAACCACCCGATCACCCTGGAAAATATGTTCATCCCGGAACCGGTTATTGCGGTGGCAGTCGAACCGAAAACCCAGGCTGACGTTGATAAAATGGGTATGGCCATTGCAAAGCTGGTTGAAGAAGATCCTACGTTGCGTGTAAATACAGACGAAGATACAGGTCAAACCATCCTACGGGGAATGGGCGAGTTGCATCTGGAGATCATTATTGATCGTATGCGCCGGGAGTTTAAAGTTGAAGTAAACCAGGGTGCGCCGCAGGTTGCTTATAAAGAAGCTTTCCAGGCTACTGTTGAGCACCGGGAGACATTGAAGAAGCAGACAGGTGGTCGTGGTAAATTTGCCGACATTCAGTTTAGCCTCGGTCCGATAGATGCAGAATGGAAAACCGAGAATCCTGACAAAAACTATCAATTCGTTAATGATCTGTTTGGTGGGTCAATTCCCCGTGAATTTGTTCCGGCCATTCAAAAGGGTTTTGAGCAATCCATGACTACCGGTGTATTAGCTAACTATCCTGTCGACAATATGAAGATCCGTGTATTTGATGGTAGTTTCCATGCTGTTGACTCAGACTCTATGTCTTTCGAACTTTGCGCCAAGCAAGGTTTTCGTGAAGCAGCGAGAAAGGCAAAACCTGTTTTATTGGAACCAATCATGCGAGTAGAAGTGATTACTCCTGCTCAATACATGGGAGATGTAACGGGTGACCTTAACCGCCGACGTGGCATGCTCGAAGGTATGGATACCCGTGCCGGTGCAGAAGTTATTAAAGCTAAAGTGCCATTGAGTGAAATGTTTGGATATGTAACCCAACTCCGTTCATTAAGCTCAGGAAGAGCTTCCTCTACCATGGAATTTTCTCACTATTCTCCGGCACCAACTAACATTGCTGAAGAAGTGATAGCGAAGGTGAAAGGTAAAGTGAGTGCTTAATATTAAAAGTAAATGAAATGAATACTACTCGACCCCGGCTAAAGCCGGGGTTTTTTATTAGAAATTGAAAATATTGTTTTGAATCAATCCTATTTTAGTTCTATGGCACTGTGTTTGTTATGAAATATAGGAATTTCCCCGTTTAGGATTCAAGTTCCTGTTAAAGGCCTGATTTCAAGATTATGAAAAACACAAGTTCAAGAGATTAAGGGTTCATCACTGAACCCTTTTTCTTTTAGAGGGCTCTTGAAAACATAATACATCCCGCATGCAGAAGTGAACAAAGTGATCAGGTAGAATAGTATACTTATTACAACAGAAGTTTCCTGCGATAATCCAAAGTACTTTGACCCCTCCAGAAACACAACCTCTCTGATTCCCAATCCACCTATGGTTAATGGTAAAACAGATACAATTGAAGAAATTAGAAAAATAAAAATGTATTCTGTGGAATGGGCAGGTATTTTTAAAGCGGCCATTATTAAATAGACACAAACAACCTGGGAGGCTTGTACAATAATGCCTAATAGTAATGTAGGGGCAAAACTGGAAATAAAATCTTTAAAGTATCTTTTAATGATAAAGTAGGATGCCTGCACTGCAAGTAAAGAACCTATTACCAGAAATGTGATATACAAATTATTGTCAAGCGTAATTATTGAGTAAGCTGCCAATACCAATCCCAGGCCCAGTAAGCCACTGAAACGATCAAGCAAAACCGCAGCAGTAGTTTTTTGATAAGGAACATTATACTTTTTAGTCAGAATAATCACTTTATAGGCATCACCACTAATGGATCCGGGAAGAAATAAATTATAAAACATACCCAGCCAGTATAGTTTTATATTCTCCCATTCCGGCAAGTGGATGTTGATATTTTTAAAATAGATATTCAGTCTTTTGGCAGAAATGATTTTGGAAAAAATAAATAGAAACAGGGCCGCAAATAAATAAAACCAACTGGTATTTTTTAATGCATCGCCTGCTTTTGCAAAATCAATTTTTCCGGAAACATACCAAAGGCAAACCACTGTGATGATTACCTTTAGTAGCAGTTTAAGTACCTTATTGGTTTTAGATTGGGTATTCTTTGATTTGCCCATTATTGCAGTAAATTGCTGCAAGTAAATTCAAATTGATGATAAAAAGAATTCTTCCTTTTATTCTGTTTGTTTTTTGTGCTGGTATGTGTTATGGGCAGGAGAAGCCTCTTGTAGCAGGTATGAAGATACTCCGGACAATGAAAATCAAAAAAGCGGTTTACCAGATAGAAGCACCGGCTGATACTGCAAAACCTGTACTTTTTATAGAAGGAGATAATATTACTATTGATTTTAATAATGCCGAAATGAATGGCAGTAACAGGAATAAGAATCCTGAAGAATTTTCCGGCGTAGCCATACTCATTCGCAATAGTAAGAATGTTACAATCAGGAATTTAAAAGCAAGAGGATATAAAATAGCATTACTGGCAAGAAATGTAGAAAAACTTACATTGGATAATTGTGATTTCAGTTACAACTACCGGCAGCATCTCAACAGTACACAGGAGAAAGAAGATGTATCTGACTGGATGAGCTATCACCATAATGAAAATGATGAATGGTTGCGATATGGAGCTGCGATGTACCTGCGGGGGTGCAATTTTGTGACTATAAAGAATTGTAAAGTAACCGGGGGCCAAAATGCACTAATGTTGATGGAATGTAATGATGGGATGATATACAACAATGATTTCTCCTTCAACTCTGGTATTGGTATCGGTATGTACCAGAGTAACAGGAACAGTATAATGTACAACAGGGTAGTCTTTAATGTTCGGGGCTATAGTTATGGAGTGTACAACAGGGGGCAGGATAGTGCAGGTATGTTGGTATATGAGCAAAGCAGTAATAATCTTTTTTATAAGAATAATGTAACACATGGGGGTGACGGTTTCTTTCTATGGGCCGGGCAAACAACAATGGATAGTGGAAAGGGCGGGTGTAATGACAATATCATTATGAGTAATGATTTTTCCTATGCCCCTACGAATGGAATTGAAGCTACATTTAGCCGGAATATAATCTTGTCAAACAAAATATTTGAATGTGACCATGGTATTTGGGGAGGGTACAGTTATAATACAACTATCGCAGAAAACCAGTTTAGAAATAACAGGATTGCTATCGCCATTGAACATGGACAATACAATAATTTCCATCATAATCTTTTTATAAAAGATAAAGAGGCGGTGAGGTTATGGGCCAGGCCTCAGCAACCCGAAAACTGGGGGTATGCTAAATACAGGAACACCAGGAGTGTTGGTTATGTAATGTCATCAAACAGTTTTAATGATCACCAGCTGGTTTATAATATCACAAGAACAGATTCGCTGAATATTTTTGATAATACATATTCAAAAAATACGGTATCAATGTATAAAACAGATTCATCTGTTACTAACCTTGATACACTTTTTAACCAGCGGTGGAGTGACTTTTTTTCTTCATCAAAGGATATTGTAATACCTCAGGTGGATGATCCAATGGATCCTTTTGAAGGATATGGTAAACTGAGTGGAAAAAAAAATATTCTTATTACTGAGTGGGGACCTTACGATTTTCGTTCACCCATAATTTGGAATACAAATCCAACAGATACTTCAACGACCATGAAATTTGACTTAATTGGTACAAATGGAAAATGGAAAGTGAAAAGTTATAAGGGAGTAGAAAACCTTTCTGCAATGAGTGGGGTATTCCCGGCTACCATTACTGCTCAAAAAATAGAAGTGGGCAGAGCTGATATTGCTATTGAACTGGAATATACCGGAGATAAGATTACAACACCTTTTGGTGAAAGAATCAATGCAGGAAAAGCGTACAACTTTTCTTACCGGAAATTTTTTCAGCCTTTAAATTGGGAGGTTCTTTTTTATGCCCTGGATACAACCAGTCATGACCCAATTAAAACAGGTCAATTGTTTTCGGTGTATGAAAAGAAAGCTCCCTTCAAACGTGATAGTGTCGACAGACTGGAATATGCATGGTGGGGCGGGATAAAAGCAAATGGTATAAATTATCCTCAGTTTATTACAGTTGCAACAACTTCAGCGATACTTCCTAAAGGGGAATATGAACTTTCAGTTACCTGGGATGATGCTGTCAGGATTTTTATTGATGACAAACTCATTGTAGACGAATGGGAACCTTACAAATTCAAATTTGATGAATCGCCAAACCGACGAATCCCATTGATTATCAGCGGGAAAAACCAGTTTAGGGTGGAGCACCTGGAGTTGGGCGGATTTGCTACTTTAAACCTGAAAATGAGGTTGATAAAGTAGTTCCCAGGGGTTTTAAATAAGTTTGTCCACAGGGGATAAAATTCTTTCCTAAGTATTTGGAACGTATAGGCTTCACCCTTACCTTTGCACTCCCAAAAGAAAATTGGGTTTTCACACATGTCGCAGCGAATCAGAATCAAATTACAGTCCTACGATCATAATCTGGTAGATAAATCTGCCGAAAAGATCGTAAAAACGGTACGCAGTACCGGCGCAGTAGTAACAGGTCCAATTCCTTTGCCTACACGCCGTAAAATTTTTACAGTATTGCGTTCACCACACGTAAATAAGAAAAGTCGTGAGCAGTTCCAGTTAGCAACGCACAAGCGTCTATTGGATATTTACACGTCTTCAAGCCGTACTGTAGATGCACTTAGCAAGCTTGATTTGCCAAGTGGTGTGGAAGTTGAGATCAAAGCGTAGAATAGGAGGCATTAGCCTCGCACTATTAGTTCTTATAAATTGATTTA
This sequence comes from Chitinophagaceae bacterium, assembly GCA_016719165.1. Classification (GTDB taxonomy): domain Bacteria; phylum Bacteroidota; class Bacteroidia; order Chitinophagales; family Chitinophagaceae; genus JJ008. The sequence continues at coordinate 504,895 of JADKAJ010000001.1, forward strand.
AAATTTTGCTAACTCTCAATCCTCTGCCGGCAGGCAGGTGAAAAAAGAGCTCTGGCTGTTAAACATAAAACAAGCCATTCAGGGTTTGTTTACTACCGGTACTTCCCCATAAAGGAAAAGGTCGGTGGCAAACGGGGATTGACCCTTCGTTGCACACAAAGTGATTTCATCACTGTAACGAAGAATGTCCCAATAATCCTGCAGGCATAAATTGTAAAACATGAAAGGTATTATTGGGAAAAAAATTGGGATGACCAGTGTTTTCGATCCTTCCGGCAAACAAACTGCCTGTACGATCATTGAGGCAGGTCCCTGTGTAGTTACCCAGGTTAAGACCAAAGAGTCTGACGGGTACAATGCTCTCCAGCTTTCTTTTGGCGATAAAAAGGAAAAGCAATCCACTAAAGCCGAAGTAAATCACTTCGCAAAAGCTCAAACAGCTCCAAAGAAATTCTCTAAGGAATTCCGTGATTTTTCTCTCGAAAAAAATATTGGTGAAACTATAACACTTGACATTTTCGCTGAAGGTGATAAAGTAGAAGTAGTTGGAACCACAAAAGGTAAAGGCTTTCAGGGTGTTGTAAAACGTCATGGTTTTCATGGTGTCGGGCAACAGTCTCACGGTCAGCACGACCGTCAAAGGGCTCCGGGTTCTCTCGGTAACTCTTCTGATGCGAGCCGTGTTATGAAAGGTGTTCGTATGGCCGGTCGTATGGGTAATGACAGAGTGAAAATGAAAGGTCTGAAAGTAGTCAAGATTTTCGCTGAGAAGAATTATATCCTGGTTAGTGGTTCTGTACCAGGTCATATTGGTTCAATTGTTTTAATTCAGAAATAAGACAGTGATTTCAATTCCCGTTCTGGCGGTGATTGGTTCACATAAAAGATAAGAAAATGAAAGTTGAAGTTTTAAATACAAAAGGAAAGGCGACAGGCAGATCGGTTGAGCTACCCGAAGAAATCTTTGGAGCCGAGCCTAACAACCATGTAATCTACCTTGCTGTAAAACAATATCTGGCTGCACAGCGCCAGGGTACACATAAAGTGAAGACCCGTGCTGAAGTGCAGGGTGCCAGCCGCAAACTGCATCGTCAGAAAGGTACCGGTGGTAGCCGTAAGGGTAATATCCGTAACCCATTATACAAGGGTGGTGGTACGATCTTCGGCCCCAAGCCGCACAGTTACGATATCAAATTGAACCGGAAAGTAAAAGACCTGGCAAAAATATCTGCACTCAGCTACAAAGCGAAGGATAATGCAATAGTTATTGTTGAAGATATAACCATGGATTCTCCAAAAACAAAAAGTTTCATGGAAATCATGGGTAGTCTAAAGGTAGCAGATAAAAAAGCGATGTTCATCATGCCGGAGTACAACGACAATGTTCAGTTGTCAATCCGTAACGTTCCTTCTGTTCTCGGTGTGTTGCTGAGCGATATTAATACCTACGACATTGTAAATTCTGAAGTACTGGTGTTAACTGAAAGTGCGGCAAAGATTTTTGCTGATGATGAAAAAGCAGAAGCTTAATTTAAAACATTCTAAAGAGTAAGAGATGAAACTTTCTGAAGTATTAATAAAACCGATTTTGACAGAAAAAGCGAATGCGCAACAGGATAAGCTGCGTCGTTATGCTTTTAAAGTGGCAAGAAAGGCAAACAAACTGGAAATCAAAAAAGCAGTAGAAAGCTTTTACGGGGTAACTGTAACTGGTGTGAACACAGCAGTGGTTCCCGGCAAAAATAAAAGCCGCTTTACCAAGTCTGGTGTAATCTCAGGTCGTAAACCTGCTTACAAGAAGGCTTTTGTAACTGTAGCTGAGGGTGAAAATATTGATCTGTATTCAAATATTTAATCCTTATTTAATTGAATGGCTTCAACAGCCGCTAATGTTGAACTAAAAAAGAATTTGAAAAATGGCACTAAGAAAATTTAAACCTATTACAGCCGGTACCCGTTGGAGAATCGGTAACGCCTATGCTGAGGTTACTACCAATGTTCCTGAAAAAAGCCTGGTAGAAGCTAAGCCAAGAACAGGTGGTCGTAACTCTTCTGGTCACTTATCCATGCGCTACCGAGGCGGTGGACATAAGAAGAAGTACCGTATCATTGATTTTAAAAGAAATAAAACCGGTGTTGCAACTGTTGAATCAATTCAATATGATCCAAACCGTACTGCTTTCATCGCATTGCTGAATTATACTGATGGGGAGAAGCGTTATATCCTGGCTCCTCAAGGTTTGCAGGTTGGTGCCAAAGTAGAAAGTGGTGCTGATGTTGCTCCTGAGGTTGGAAATGCTCTTCCGATGAAGAACATGCCCCTGGGTACTAATGTTCACAATATTGAAATGCAACCTGGTCAGGGTGGTAAATTAGCCCGCAGTGCCGGATCTTCTGCCCAGCTGACTAACAAAGAAGAAAAATATGCTATTCTCAAAATGCCTTCCGGTGAGTTGAGAAAAGTGTTGATCAATTGCTGGGCAACAGTTGGTGTTGTAAGTAATAGCGACCACTTCCTTCAAAGTATGGGTAAAGCAGGTCGTAACAGGTGGAAAGGGATCAAACCAAGAAACCGTGGTGTGGCAATGAACCCTGTGGATCACCCGATGGGTGGTGGTGAAGGTAAAGCTTCCGGTGGTCAGCCTCGTAGCAGAAATGGTCAGTACTCCAGAGGTTTGAAAACTAGAACAAAAGGAAAGGGAAGCGATAAGATGATCATCCAGCGTAAGAATGGAAGTAAGTTGGCCAAGTAATAAAACTATTTAACAATACAACGACATAAACATGGCTCGTTCGATTAAAAAAGGTCCTTATATAGCAACCCATCTTGAAAACAAGGTGCTGGCTATGAATGAAGGCAAAAACAAAAAGGGTGTTATCAAGACATGGAGCCGTCGCTCTACTATTTCACCTGACTTTGTGGGACACACTTTTGCTGTACACAATGGTAACAAGTTTATTCCCGTGTATGTAACCGAATTTATGGTTGGTCATAAATTAGGTGAATTTGCACCAACCCGCCAGTTCAAAGGACACTCTAAAAAAGAAGGTTAATCTAGAAATTAATAACAATGGAAGCAGTAGCTAAACTGAGAAATTACCCGACATCGCCCCGCAAAATGCGGTTACTTGCTGACCTTATCCGTGGTCAGAAGGTAGAAAAAGTATTGGCTGAGCTGGAGCATAGCCCTAAGCATCCTGCAGTACCGCTGCGTAAACTGGTGTTAAGTGCAATCAGCAACTGGAAGCAGAAGAATGAAGGGGGTGATGAAAGTCAACTTGTGGTAAAAACAATTTTTGTTGATGGTGCCAGGACTTTGAAGAGAATGCGACCTGCTCCGCAGGGACGTGGTTACCGTGTACGCAAGCGCAGCAATCATGTAACAGTAATTGTTGACACAAAAGAATCTAAAAACTAAACGAATTAATAACCAATAACATGGGTCAAAAAGCAAATCCGATTGGTAACAGGTTAGGCATCATCCGTGGATGGGAATCAAACTGGTACGCCACAAAAAAAGATTATGCCGGCAAACTGATCGAGGATCACAAAATCAGAACTTATCTGAATGCCCGTATCAATAAGGGTGGTATTTCAAAGATTGTTATTGAAAGAACATTGGGTAAACTGATAGTCACTATACATACATCAAAGCCGGGTATCATTATCGGTAAAGGTGGTGGCGAGGTTGATCGTATTAAGGAAGAGTTGAAGAAATTAACGGGTAAAGATGACGTGCAGATCAACATCCTTGAAATTCGCCGTCCTGAACTGGATGCGATGATTGTAGGCGATACGATTGCCCGTCAGATCGAAAACCGTATCAATTTTAAAAGGGCCACTAAAATGGCTATTGCTTCTGCGCTTCGTATGGGTGCTGAAGGTATCAAGATCAAATTAAGCGGTCGTTTGGCTGGTGCTGAGATTGCCCGTAGCGAAGAATTCAAACAAGGCCGTGTACCCCTTCATACATTCCGTATGGATATTGATTATGCCAATGTGTTTGCACAAACAGTATATGGTAAAATCGGTATCAAAGTATGGATTTGTAAAGGTGAGGTTTTAGCAAAGCGGGATTTGAACCCCAACTTCATAGGTGGTAAAAATGAAGTAAGTGACAGAAGAGAAAGAAGAGATGATAACCGTGGAGGTGATCGTCGTGATGACAGAAGAGGTGGCGGTGAGAGAAGAGGTGGTGGAGGAAGAGACAGAAGAAATTAATTGTATAAACAAGAATCCTGTCTGCCCTAGGGCAGGCAAGTAACTCGAAATTATAAACAATGTTACAACCGAAAAGATCGAAGCACAGGAAAATGCAGAAAGGTCGCATGAAAGGCGATGCTAAAAGAGGTACTACCATTGCATTTGGCTCTTTTGCTTTAAAGGCGCTGGATCAGCACTGGATAACTGATCGTCAGATTGAAGCTGCCCGTCAGGCATTGACCCGTGAAATGAAAAGGGAAGGAAATGTATGGATACGGATTTTCCCCGATAAGCCAATCACCCGCAAACCTGCAGAAGTAAGGATGGGTAAAGGTAAAGGTAACCTGGAATTCTGGGCTGCAGTAGTAAGGCCGGGTCGTATCTTATTTGAAATCGATGGTGTAAGTGAGCAGGTTGCCCGTGCATCATTAGCGCTGGCTGCCGGTAAGCTGCCAATAAAAACAAAGTTTATTGTACGCCGTGATTTGGTTTCAGCGTAATAATTAATAAATCGTAAAGCGATATGTCAAAGAAAGCAGATTTTGTAAAAAGTATTCACGGGATGAATGAGCAGGACCTTAAGGCTCGTTTGGAGGAAGATAAACAACGTTTGAAAAAACTCGAGTTTGCGCATGCTATTTCTCCGCTGGAGAATCCCATGACCATCCGGGGATTGCGTCGGGAGATTGCCCGTCTGAAAACGGAATTGAAGTTAAAGCAACAGCAAGCATAATAAAGTTATAAAAATGGAAGCAAGAAATTTAAGAAAGACCAGGATTGGTGTTGTAACTAGCAACAAGATGACAAAGACCATTACCGTTGCGGTAGAAAGAAAAGTAAAACACCCTATCTATGGTAAATTCGTAAAAAAGACTACCAAGTTCCATGCTCACGATGATAAAAATGAGTGCAGCATTGGTGATGTGGTAAAAATCATGGAAACCCGTCCGCTGAGTAAGACAAAGCGCTGGAGACTGGTGGAAGTGGTGGAGAAAGTGAAGTAAGAAAGTAACAGGTTTACTAGCTGTAGAGAGCCAGGAACCGTATCAGATAAAAAGATAGTTATTAATTGCTAAAGGCTCGCAACTCGCAGCTGATAGCTCAAAGCTTAAGAAAAATGATTCAGCAAGAAAGCCGTTTAAATGTTGCGGACAACAGTGGTGCCAAAGAGGTACTTTGTATCCGTGTACTCGGCAACAGCGGTCAGCGTTATGCCAGGATTGGTGATAAGATTGTAGTAACTGTAAAAGATGCACTGCCTGCCGGGGGTATTAAAAAAGGTACCGTTGCCAAAGCAGTTATTGTCCGCACTACTAATAAGCTTCGTCGTAAGGATGGTTCTTATATCCGTTTTGATGACAATGCTGTGGTGATATTAAACCAATCTGATGAGCCTCGTGGTACCCGTATTTTCGGGCCTGTTGCGAGAGAACTGCGTGATAAAGGTTATATGAAAATTATCTCTTTAGCACCAGAAGTATTATAAAATTAAAAGGGTAAAACCCATTAACGACAGATAAAATGAAAGCAAGATTTAAACCAAAGTATAACATCCGTAAAGGCGACAACGTGGTGGTTATTACCGGCGATGATAAAGATTTATCCAAGCCCCGTACGGTAAAAGAAGTTTTGGTAGAAAAAGGTAAAGTGATAGTCGAAGGAGTTAATATCATTACCAAGCACACAAAACCTTCAGCACAAAATACCAAAGGCGGTATTGTGAAAAAGGAAGCCCCTATCAGCATCAGTAATGTAATGCTCTGGGATGCGAAAGCAAAAGCTCCTGCCAAAGTGAAGAGAGAAAGAGAGGATGGTAAAACTGTTAGAATATCAAAAAAATCAGGTGAAAGAATCTAATTCTTGCTTGTATTAATAAGTGAATTATATGAGTACAAAAACATATTCCCCAAGACTGGCAGACAAGTACAAAAAAGAAGTTGTACCTGCCCTGGTTAAAAAATTCGGTTACGATTCAGTAATGCAGGCTCCAAAATTGGAGAAAATATGCCTTAACCGTGGTGTAAATGGTGCAGTATCTGATAAAAAATTGGTTGATATTGCTCTTGATGAGCTAACAACAATCAGTGGTCAGAAAGCTGTTGCTACCATGTCAAAAAAGGATATTTCAAATTTCAAACTGCGTAAGAATATGCCCATCGGTGCAAGGGTAACTTTACGTGGAGATAAGATGTTTGAATTCCTGGATCGTTTGATAGCTGTAGCACTTCCCCGTGTTCGTGACTTCAAAGGAGTAAATGAAAAAGCTTTTGATGGTCGTGGTAACTATACGCTGGGTGTAACAGAACAAATCATTTTCCCGGAGATTGATATTGATAAGGTTAATAAGATCACAGGGCTTGATATCACTTTTGTGACAACAGCAAATACTGATGAAGAGGCATATGAATTATTGAAAGAGCTTGGAATCCCTTTCAAAAACGCAAAAAATAACGCTAACTAAAAAGTAATAAACAATTATGGCTAAAACTTCAGTAAAGGCCAGGCAGAAAAAGAGAGAAAAGATGGTTGCCCAGCACGCAGCTAAAAGAGAAGAGTTGAAAAAGGCTGGCGATTGGAAAGCTCTCGATGAGATGCCGAAGAATTCTTCTAAAGTTCGGTTGAAGAATCGTTGCCAGTTAACCGGTCGCCCCAAAGGCTATGTTCGCTACTTTGGAATTTCCAGGATAGCACTGCGTGACATGGCATTAAATGGCAAGATTCCCGGATTGAAAAAAGCAAGCTGGTAAGAAATTAAATTAATAAACTAAACTTATCCAATTATTCCGTCTTAGACGGAACGTAGGAGGGCAATAAATATGGTAACAGATCCTATAGCAGATTTCCTGACAAGAATCCGTAACGCACAGATGGCAGGTCACCGTGTGGTAGATATTCCTGCTTCAAACCTAAAAAAACGTATGACAGAAATCCTGTACAACCAGGGTTATATTCTGAAGTACAAATTTGAAGATGATAATAAACAAGGCGTTATTAAGATAGCCTTAAAGTATGACCTTGCTACTAAACAACCGGCTATTCAAAGCATGGAAAGGGTAAGTCGTCCGGGTTTGCGTCAGTATGCAAAACCTGCTGACTTTCGCCGTGTGAAAAACGGTTTGGGTGTGGCTATCCTGTCTACTTCGAAGGGAGTAATGACAGACAAGGAAGCTAAATCACAAAACGTAGGTGGTGAAGTTCTTTGCTACATATATTAATAGAAAATGTTACTGATACATTAAGCTGAAACTATACTAAGCTGACCGGTCAGTAAACGATAAATAAAAAAGATAAAATAAGTAATTATGTCTCGTATAGGTAAACAGCCGGTAGTTGCACCAAATGGTGTTACAATAAGTGTAGGGAAAGATAATGTGGTTACTGTAAAAGGACCCAAAGGGGAGTTGAAGCAGGCAATTGACCGTGATATCACGGTAGAAGTAAAAGATGGACAAATCACTTTTGCCCGTCCAACTGACCAGATTCGTCACCGTGCATTGCATGGTTTGTATCGTTCTCTGGTGTCTAACCTTGTAAAAGGTGTTACAGACGGGTATGAAAGAAAGTTGGAGTTGGTTGGTGTCGGTTTTAAAGCTGCTAACCAGGGAAATGTCCTAGATCTTGCTTTAGGCTTTTCTCACAATATCATTTTTGAAGTGCCTAAGGAACTAAAAGTTGCAACAGCCCAGGAAAAAGGCCAGAACCCAACTATTACTCTTGAAGGTATAGACAAGCAGTTGATCGGCCAGGTTGCAGCAAAATTGCGTGGCCTACGTAAACCTGAACCTTACAAAGGAAAAGGTGTCCGTTATGTTGGTGAAGTGGTACGTAAGAAAGCCGGTAAAGCTGCAGGTAAATAATTAAAGTAAAATTTAATCCTGGCATCCCGATAGCGATCGGGAAGGATTGTAAATAAAAAAGAGATGAACCCAAAAGTTAAATCACAGAGAAGACAAAATATCCGCTATCGCATTCGCAGAAAAATAAGCGGGTTAACAAATAAACCCCGTTTGTCTGTGTACAGAAGTAATGCTGATATATATGCCCAGTTGATTGATGATACAAAAGGAGAAACGCTGGCCGCTGCATCATCAAGGGATAAAGACATTGCGACACAGAAACTAACAAAAAGTGAAAAGAGCAAATTGGTTGGTGCTGCAATTGCCCGAAAAGCAACTGAGCTGGGTATTAAAGATGTAACATTTGATCGTGGAGGTTATCTTTACCACGGTCGTGTGAAATCAGTAGCTGATGGAGCCAGGGAAGGTGGTCTTCAATTCTAAAAAAACATTCAAACTTTTAATTACAGTATAAATGTCAAAGTTTAACGTAAACAGGGTAAAAGCAGGTGACCTCGAATTGAAAGACAAAGTTGTTGCCATAAACCGTGTTGTAAAAACCACAAAGGGTGGTCGTGCCTTCAGTTTCTCAGCATTAGTGGTTGTAGGTAATGAAAATGGCGTGGTAGGTCATGGCCTTGGTAAAGCAAAAGAGGTACAGGAAGCAATAACAAAGGGAATAGAGGATGCAAAGAAGAACCTGATTAAAGTTCCTGTAATGAAGGGTACTATCCCTCATGATCAGTGGGCTAAAGAAGGTGCTGCTAAAGTTTTAATTAAGCCAGCTGCCCACGGTACTGGTGTAATTGCAGGAGGTTCAATGCGTGCCGTATTGGAGGCTGCCGGTGTTACAGACGTACTGGCTAAGTCTTTAGGCTCAGCTAATCCGCACAACGTGGTAAAAGCAACTTTCAAAGCATTGGCTTTATTGCGTGAACCAATTAACGTAGCAAAGACCCGTACACTTGGTTTAAAGAAAGTATTTAACGGTTAATTCCGATTACAAACGAATTGAATTATGAAAAAGATTAAAATAACATTGGTTAAAAGTCCTATTGACAGACCGGAACGTCAGAAATTAACTGTGCAGGCGCTGGGTTTGAATAAGACAAATTCTACAAAAGAAGTAGAAGCCACTCCGCAAATACTGGGTATGCTTCGTAAAGTGAATCACCTGGTGAAAGTGGAAGATGTGAAATAATTGAGGAATTCTCAGTTATAAATTAAATTTTAAAGCGAGCCCCGAATGCTTTCGGGGCGATGAGTAAAAAATAAAAGCAACATGAAACTACACGAATTAAGACCCGCAAAAGGGGCAACTCACAAAGTAAAAAGAATTGGTCGTGGTGATGGTTCCGGACACGGAGGCACATCAACAAAAGGTACAAAAGGTGCTCAAAGCCGTACAGGCTTTAAGAATAAAATGGCCCATGAAGGTGGCCAGATGCCTATTCAGCGTCGTATTCCAAAACGTGGATTTAAAAATCCTCATCGTGTTGAATACAAAGTAATCAATCTGGGTCAGGTGGAGCAATTGGCTGAAAAGTATAACATTACTGAATTCAGTCTTGAGAACCTATATATCAATGGTTTGATTGCCCAAACGGACAGTGTTAAGATACTTGGCAATGGCGAGCTGAAAGGGAAATTCACATTTAAAGTGAATGCAGTAAGTGAAAAAGCCAAATCGGCAATTGAAGCAGCAGGAGGTTCGGTGGAGATAGTAAAGTAAATTTCGCTACATTGCAATGACGCATTAAATGCGTCTTTTACGTTTTAAGAGCTTTAAACTTTTATAATCCCCGTGAAGAAATTAATACAGACAATTAAGAATATCTGGAGCATTGAGGAACTGCGTGGTAAAATTTTGTTCACCCTGATGATGATCGCTATCTATCGGGTGGGTGCACATATTGTATTACCTGGTATCGATCCAAATCAAATGGAAGCAGGTGCTGAAAGCAATACTGGTATACTGGGCCTTATTGATGCGTTTTCTGGCGGAGCCTTTAACCAGGCCTCTATATTTGCATTAGGTATAATGCCTTACATATCGGCATCAATTTTTATGCAATTGATGACAGTGCTGGTTCCCCGGTTTCAAAAAATGCAGAAAGAAGGGGAGAGTGGCAGAAAGAAAATTAACCAGTACACCCGTTATCTTACTGTAATTGTCACTATACTCCAGGCATCAGCTTATGTATCTTATTTGCAGGGAATGACGCAGCAGACAGGCGGAATAATGGCAGGCTATGCCAGTTATTTCTGGTTATCCACCGTTGTTGTTCTTACAGCAGGTACCTTATTTGTAATGTGGATGGGCGAAAAAATAACTGATAAGGGTTTGGGAAATGGTACGTCCCTTATAATCATGATTGGGATCATTGCCCGCTTACCACAATCATTCCTTCAGGAATTAAGTGCCAAGTCAGTTAGGAATGGTCAGATACTGGTCTTTATAATCGAAATTGCTATCCTGATCGCAATAATTATGGGTTGTATTCTCCTGATCCAGGGAGTTAGAAAGGTGCCCGTAAACTACGCCAAGCAAATAGTTGGTAACAGGCAATTTGGTGGTGCCCGACAGTTTTTGCCCTTAAAAGTAAATAGTGCAGGTGTAATGCCCATCATTTTTGCACAGGCTATCATTTTTATTCCTACAATATTTGCTAATTATAATACACAGGCAAGCGGATTTTTAAGAGCAATTACTGACCATACTAATGTCTGGTATATGCTAATTTATTCTGTTGTTGTTATTGGCTTTACTTTCCTTTATACGGCCCTGATTTTTAATCCAAAACAAATTGCAGATAATCTAAAGCAGAATAATGGTTTTATTCCCGGTGTTAAACCAGGACAACCTACCACTGACTATATTGGCTCAATAATGGATAAAATCACTTTTCCTGGTGCACTCATGCTCGCATTTGTTGGAATCCTGCCGGGTATTGCTCAACTTTTGGGTGTTACGCAGCAGTTCGCAACTTTCTTTGGAGGAACATCCCTTCTTATCATGGTAGGTGTAATTCTTGACACATTACAGCAAATTGAAACCCAGCTGTTGATGCGCCAGTATGATGGATTGATGAAGAGTGGCCGAATACAGGGAAGACAAACAACTTCTGCGGTTCAGATGTAATAAAATTATTCATACACAGAACCCGGTAAGTATCCCTTGCCGGGTTTTGCTTTTTTAAGGATATTTGCGAATCTATGCTGATATATAAAACTGATGAGCAGGTTGAAATGATGCGACAAAGTGCTATGCTGGTAAGCAAGACCCTGGCAGAAATGACAGCAATGCTTAAACCTGGCATAACAACTTTATCTATTGATAAAGCAATTGGTGAATTTATCAGGGATCACCAGTCGATTCCTTCTTTTCTAAACTATAATGGCTATCCGTTTAATTCCTGTATTTCCGTAAACGATGTGGTGGTACATGGTTTTCCGGGCAAATATGAGCTTCGGGAAGGAGATATTATTTCTATCGATATAGGTGTTATATTAAACGGCTGGCATGGTGACCATGCCTACACGTTTGCTATTGGCGACCCGGGTGAGGCAGTAATGCAATTGATACGGGTGACAAAGGAGTCATTATATAAGGGTATTGAAAAGGCAGTAGCCGGCAACAGGGTAGGTGATATTGCGTTTGCTATTCAAGAACACACAGAGAAAAAATACGGATATGGTGTGGTCAGGGAATTAGTTGGGCATGGACTTGGTAAAGATCTTCACGAAGATCCCCAGGTTCCTAACTATGGCAGGAGGGGAAGTGGGGCCAAACTAAAAGAAGGATTGGTACTGGCAATAGAACCAATGATTAATCTTGGCAGAAGAGATATTTATACGGAAGATGATGGCTGGACCGTAAGGACAAAAGATGGGAAACCATCAGTACACTTTGAACATGATGTTTGTGTCAGAAAAAATAAGGCGGAAATACTATCTGATTATAGCATTATCGAAAAAGCCGAAAGGGCAAATACAAATCTTTTTACGCAAAATCAAATAGCTGAACCCCTCGCCTGAGGGGTTTGTTTTTTACTTATGTCATCTTCAAAAAAACTAGTTGTTATTGGCGGAGGCGCAGCAGGTTTTTTTTGTGCCGTTAATGCTGCACGACTGAATCCGGGATTAAAGGTTGTCATTATTGAAAAGACAAATAAAATATTATCGAAAGTGAAAGTGAGTGGTGGTGGCCGCTGTAATATTACACATGCTTGTTTCGATATAACTGAAATGAGTAAAAAATATCCGCGGGGTAGCAATTTTGTCAAAAAAGCATATCATCAATTCTTTACAACCGATACCATTAAATGGTTTGAGGACAGGGGGGTTAAACTAAAGACCGAGGAAGATGGAAGGATATTTCCTGTAACAGATTCTTCTCAAACTATTATTGATTGTCTTTTAAACGAAGTGAATAATTACAGTGTAGAAATAATGATGAATGCGGAAGTCAAGAGTGTGGTTTATAAGGATAGTTATTTTGAACTAATGCTCTCCGGCTTCGCATCCGAAAGACACCGCCTTCTTACTACTGACTATTTATGTATTGCCTGTGGTGGTTATCCTAAATCTTCTATGTTTGAATGGATAAAAGAACTGGGGCATTCAGTTGAATCCCCTTTGCCGTCATTATTCACTTTTAATATTCCGGGACATCCGATCACAAAATTGATGGGGATAACTGTAGAAAATGTAAGAGTCAAAATTGTCAGCAGTAAACTTGAACAGACAGGACCGTTGTTAATAACACACTGGGGGTTAAGCGGTCCGGCAATATTAAAACTGAGTGCATGGGGGGCAAAAGAATTGTCTGCCATGAATTATGAGTTTAAAATTCTAATAAACTGGTTACCTGTTTTCAATGAGCAGCAACTAGCGGAAAGATTTCAATCACTTCGATTTGAACTGGCTTCGCAAAAGATACTGAATAAAAATCCATTTGGACTTCCTCAGCGACTTTGGGAATATTTACTGGATCGTTCCGGGGTAAGCAATGAGAAACGCTGGGCTGATATTCCTGCCAGGGAGCAGAATAAATTTATCAGGAATCTTTGTGCCTGTGAGTTTGATGTAAAAGGGAAAACCACCTTCAAAGAAGAGTTTGTAACAGCAGGAGGATTAAAGCTGAATGAAATTGATCATAATTCCATGATGAGTAAAAAAGTGCCTAACCTTTTTTTTGCCGGGGAAATAATGGATGTGGATGGAGTGACCGGAGGTTTTAACTTTCAACATGCATGGACAAGCGGCTATATTGCAGCGAAAAACATAGCAGCACAAAGTATTTAATCTGTTATTTGTCCAATTGTGGTTTTATCTGCACATAAGACCATGCTGTGAAAGGTGCAACAAGTAAAAAGAAAATAACCCACCAGCAATTTGTGAGAATCCATGCCAGTGTAATACTAAGAATTATATACAGGGGGTAGGTAATAAGCAATATAGCCACAAGTACAGAATCAAAATGGTCAGTTCCCCTGGTGCGGCTCAAAGCTAATTTTTTTACAGGTAAATAAAGCGGTATATGTAATAACCATCCCAACAATGCAGGAATGGAAAGAAGTAATTTTTTTAATAATGGCTGGTCTATTGCAAGCTTTTGTTTTTGCTTTTTATCAATTTTGGGTATCTCAAAAACAAGTTTTTCCAGCTGCATTTGCAATTTATTATTGAATGACTGATGACGCAAACCATCTGGTTCGTTTTGGTTAAAGTAATCTTGATTAATAATGTCCCCAAAATTGATAAATACATTTTTCCCAAATAGACGAAATGAATTGTAATTGAGACCTACCGGTAAAACGGCGAGTGGAATATTTTCTTCCCAGGCTTTTGCAGCAAGTCTTGCTGTTCCCTTTTTTAAAGGGCGAAGATGCCATTCATTGATACATTTTCCTTCGCTGTATATTGTTACTATGCCATTGGTTTTAAAAATCCGGATACAGGCATCAAATGTTTTATAATTCTCAGATAGATTTTCAACACCTTCGCTTGTACGGTATACCGGCAGTATTTTTAAAGCGGTGAGCAATTTTGCATAAAATGGTTTTTTAAAAACATCACCCCTAGCGAGTGACCACACTGGTTGTTCGAATAAAGTATTAAGTATGACAGAGTCCAGGAAAGAATTGGGATGATTGCAAGCCAGTAATAACGGGCCTTTTTCGTTCAGCATGGCCGGCTTATTGATGACAATCTTTCTGCAAAATATTTTTATAGCCAGCCGGGCCAATAGTCTGATGAAATTGTACAGCAATACTTAGTTTTTGGTGAATATAGTTATTATTTGAGATGAAGAGCGAACAGAACCCTGACCAGATCATCGCAAGGAACGCTGAATCAAGGCTTTACAGAGGAGTGGAAACGTAAAAATCTCTGCCCCGGAAACAATCCCAAAACATTTATTTAGCCTATCTTTGCTCCCCCGAAAATAAAACCCTTCGGGACTAAATTAAATGTTTGAAAACATTATTAAAAAACAACTAAACGCTGATGCACAGGAGTCTGCTACTGACATTTCAGAAGCAGCTACAGCGACAACAACTGCACCTGTGGAAGCAGTAGCTACTGCACATGATGACTTCGACTGGAGTGTTGACAAACGAAACCTTACTTCTTACTCCAAAGAAGAAAAAGAAAAGTATGACAAAGTGTATGATGACACTTTTGTACAACTGGATGATGGACAGATGATGAAAGGACTGGTTGTAGGTTTGACAAAGACTGACGTTGTCCTGAACATTGGTTTTAAAAGTGATGGATTGATTTCTCTGAATGAATTCCGCGACCTTCCAAACCTTGCAGTCGGTGATGAAGTGGAGGTGATGATTGTAGAGAAAGAAGACAGGGACGGACACCTTAACCTGAGCCGTCGCCAGGCACGCATTACCCGTGCATGGGAAAGAATTGTTGAAGTACATAAGACTGGTGAAGTAATTACCGGTACTGTTACTTCAAAAACCAAAGGTGGTTTGATCGTGGATGTTTTTGGAATGGAAACATTCCTGCCAGGATCACAAATTGATGTGAAGCCTGTAACTGACTATGATCAGTTTGTAGGAAAAACAATGGAATTCAAAGTAGTTAAGATCAATGAGACTATTAAAAATGCTGTTGTATCGCACAAAGCACTTATAGAAAGTGATATAGAAGCACAGAGAGCTGAGATCATGAGCAAACTGGAAAAAGGACAGGTATTGGAAGGAACTGTGAAGAATATCACAGACTTCGGTGCTTTCATGGATCTGGGTGGATTAGATGGACTGCTTTATATTACCGATATTTCATGGGGTCGTATTTCACACCCATCAGAAGTGCTGAAGCTTGATCAGAAAATAAATGTAGTGGTACTTGATTTCGATGATGAGAAAAAACGCATCAGCCTTGGCTTGAAACAATTGACTCCTCATCCATGGGATGTTTTAGGAGAGAATATTGTGGAAGGAAATGTAGTAAAAGGAAAAGTGGTGAACATCGAAGATTACGGTGCATTCCTTGAGATTCAGCCAGGTGTTGAAGGTCTTGTTCACGTTTCAGAAATTACATGGGCCAATACACCGATTAATGCTAAAGAGTTCTTCAAATTAGGTGATGAACATGAAGCGAAGATCGTTACGCTGGATAAGGATAGTCGTAAGATGAGTTTGTCTATCAAACAGCTTTCTGCTGATCCATGGAATGATATTGAAACCAAATTTGCTGAAGGCAGCCGCCATACAGGGTTAGTTAAAAATATTACTAACTACGGTGTATTTGTAGAATTAGCTCCCGGTATTGGTGGAATGATCCATATCAGTGACCTGAGCTGGTTGAAGCGTTTCAATCACCCAACAGAGTACACTAAAGTGGGTGCTAATATCGATGTTGCTATCCTGGGTATCGATAAAGAGAACCGCAAGTTGCAACTGGGACATAAACAACTGGAGGAAGATCCGTGGAATACATTGCAGGATACCTTCGCAATCGGAAGTTTGCATGAGGGTACCGTGATCCGCAGAGATGATAAGGGTGCTACCGTTCAATTGCCTTATGGTCTTGAAGGGTTTGCTCCCAACCGTCACCTGGCAAAGGAAGATGGCAAGAGTATCGGTGCCGACGAAACCGCACAGTTTATGGTTATTGAGTTTGACCGCAACGAAAAACGTATTGTGGTATCTCATACCCGTATCTGGGAACAGGGAAAGGTAGAAGAAGCAGAAGCTGTTAAAAAAGAAGTAAGAGCGGAAGCTGATAAAACCAAAAAAGCAGTTAAGAACATACAGAGTAAAGTAGAAAAAGCAACTCTTGGAGATTTAGGTGTTCTGGCTGATCTGAAGAAGAAGATGGAGGGTAATGCGGAGGAAGGAAATTCAGAAGAACCCAAATCGGAATAAGAGGGTTTAATCTCTATAATAAGGCTGTCCAGAAAAAGGGCAGCCTTTTTTTTATCTTTTCAATCGTAGTTTCAACACAAAAGGGTAAAATATTCGTATAATTACGATGAAAATTTTTGTCCTGAAGCTTGCATTTGCTAATGCAGAGTATTTTCTTTGTATCTCCATCCTTTGAAGTGTACCGGTTTGTATTCAGAAGCTAATAAAAGGGATTACTAATGTAAGGAAAGCTATTTGATCACTGAATGCAAAACATTGGATCTTATATCCGGAAGAGCTTTTATTCGTACCCAAAAAATCATGTTCATGCAGCTTTTTTTTTCTACTGACAGAATACCGGCTCATTGTAAAGGAGTAAGCTTTCTTATCTTATTTATCCTGGCTTTTTTTATTTCAAGGGGTCATACAACTGTTGGGAGTACAACATCCGGATTTACCGGAGATAAATGTTTATTTGATAATTTTTCTAGTTATAAATCCCGGCCTGACACGGGTGGGGGAATATTACCTTTGCACAATTTTTCACTGTCGGTAACGCTTAAGGAAAATATTGTACAATTGAAATGGCTTGCTGAGAATGAAATGAATACAGAACGATTTGTGATCCAGCGAAGTACTGATGGAGCTAATTATACTGATATAGGATTTAAAAATCCATCTGGTCCAATTAATATTTTGACTGAGTATAACGCAACAGATGACATCCTTAACTTCCCGGCAAACATTGTTTATTACCGGGTTAAAGCAGAAGATAACAGGGCAAATTATGCTTATTCCAATATCGTTCCTGTGCGGCTATTTAAAATTTCCGGAATCAATTTGTGGCCAAACCCGTTTACTACTGACCTGAAGATTTCTTATGATGCTCCTGCAAATTCATCCCTTGATATTCATATGCTTGATAATTCCGGCAGGGTTATCATGAATACATCTTACAGTGTTAACCGCGGTATGAACCAGTTGTCTTTACCCGGTGTTGGTAAATTACCTTCCGGCTTCTATTTTGTCCGGATAACAGACAAGAGTAATAATGAAATATTCGCTCATAAAATCTCTAAGTAAGTTATAATTCTTCTACTGCCGGCGGGTATGCTATCATTGCTTTCCCGGACAAGGATAAAATGAACAATCTTGTTTACTTCATCTACAATTCCTTAATTTGAGATGTGAATTGCTTGTCAAAACTAACGCATGACTTCTATTATTGAAAGACTAAAGCATTTTAACCCGGTAAGAAAGCTGGTCTACTTTGTAGTGGGTGCTGTTTCGTATCCGGGATTAGCCATTATCAATAAGCTAAAAATATCAGGGACAGAGAATCTCAAAGGATTGCCCAGGGAAAAAGTATTATTCGTGAGTAATCACCAAACCTATTTTGCAGATGTAATTACATTTCTGCATATTTTCTGTGCAGTAAAATGGGGTAAAATGAATCGCCTGGGTATTCCTTATTACCTCCTGAATCCTTTTACAAGAGTAAATTATGTGGCCGCTGAAGAAACCATGAAGGGGAGCTTCATCAGTCGTTTATTTTTGCTGGCTGGAGGGCTAACTGTAAAAAGGACCTGGCGGGCAGAAGGTAAGGAAGTAAGACGTGGTCTTGACCCCTCCGATACAAGAAAAATTTCAAGAGCTTTAGAAAATAACTGGGTAATAACCTTTCCCCAGGGAACCACCAAGCCCTTCGCACCCGGCAGAAAGGGCACAGCTTTAATCATTAAACAGGTAAAGCCCGTTGTCATCCCAGTTGTAATCAGCGGCTTCTGGCGGGCTTTTTAACAAGAAGGGACTGAAGTTTAAAAAGAAAGGTTCTCTATTGTCAGTTACTTTTAAAAAACCTCTCATAATTGACTATGAAGCTTCCACTGAAGTAATATTAGCACAACTCATGGATTCTATCGAACAAAGTAAAAAATACATGCTGATGGGAAAGCATCACTGGCAAACTACAGACAAGTAATGAATAAATCAGTCTTTGATAAATAGTGCTTTTAATTCCAGTGCATCATCCGGCTTCATTTTACCCCCAAGGATCAATCTTAATTGCCTTCTTCTTAATGCGCCATCAAATAATTTTTTCTCTTCTTCTGTTTCAGGGATCAACTGGGGAACAGGGCGGGGCTTTCTATTGGGGTCTAATGCAACAAATGTATAGTACGCTTCATTACTTTTGTATTTATATTGCTGGGTAAGATCTTCTCCCCATACTTTCATATGCACCTCCATGGAGGAATTAAAAGCCCTTGTTATTTTCGCTTCAATATGCACCACATTGCCTAATTTGACCGGGTTTTCAAAGGAAATATTATCAACGGAAGCTGTTACTACCGGGGCATTGCAATGTTTTTGGGCAGATATAGCAGCCGCAATATCCATCCAATACATTAACCGCCCACCCATCAGGTTGCCGAATACATTAGTGTCATTAGGCAATACTATTTCTGTCATAATCGTCAGGCTTTGAGCAGATTTTTTTGCTTCCATATACTGTGTTTTGGCAAAGATAAGCAGGGAAAGCCGTGGAAGCTCAGGCTCTGATCAATTCCAATTGTATGGCTTTCATATTCTTTAATTGCTGTTCACATTTTTTCCAGAAACTAAAAAAGGAATTAAACATTCCGGTAACGCCGGGAAACATCCATTCTCTTTCGTCTTTTTTACCGGGGTAGTAATTGAACGCCGGATGTTCTTTTGAATAAATAGCAGGAAATTTTGCCAGATCAGGAATCTCGTTAATCTCTCCGATAAAAAGCTGCAAGCCATCAATATTTGCTGCCAGCTCAATTATAAACCGGATCACTTTTTCGCTTACCGGGTATTGTTTGAAATGGGAGGGCTCTAAAATCAGCAGCCGGTTGGCAGCAATATCATTTCTCCACAAGGGGTCAAGGTTGTAGGAGTTGTATAATACCAAAGGTAAGTTATGATCAAAATTGGGTTTGGTTTTTCCAGGTAAGGTTGTGGTTAATTGCAATGAAGAAGTATTTGTCAATATATCAGGGATTTCCATCAAGGGGATTTCATCATATGATTTATCAATGATTGTATCTTTCTGTTTACTATAGGTGTATTTATTGATGTTTTCCTGGTTACAGAAATACTGTTTGGAAGAAAAGCTTCCTGCCACCCATTGCCAGCTGCAGGTATTACTGGCCAGGTCGCCATCCAGCAAATGATAATACATCCATTGAGAAGGTAGTTGCCAGTGTCCTTTTGCTATGTTACAGGCAATACTGGCTGTATACATACGGATATGGTTATGCATGTAACCCGTTTGGTATAAATCATTGATAGCAGTGTCAATTGATTCGATCCCGGTTTTGGCAGTAATAACAGCCTGAGGAATTTGACGGTGGCGGATACCTGTCCTTGTTATACGGATATCATCAAACATATCATCTTCCAGGTGCTGCCATACCCGTTGAAAATACTCCCTCCAGGCAAGTTCCTGGATGAATTTGGTTATTTCATAAGGTTTGTAACCTTTTGCTAATACTGCCTCCATCACCTGTTTCACCGATATCACACCCCGGGAAATATAAGGAGAGAGGTAAGTGATATTCCCATCTATATAGTTTCTTGTTTTGCTGTATTGTATAGGATCAATTTTGTCAATCCGGTAAACTATTTCATCGTAGTTGGCAGGGAAATCCATGTTTTTGATTTAAATTATAATAACAAAATCTGGATTGTTTGGTTGTAGTATTTAATTATGTTTAATTCTTGTTTCAGTATTTATATGGTTTTATGAAAGATTCTTTAACAGAACAGGATATAGATCGTATTATAGAAATGGCATGGGAAGACCGGACTCCGTTTGAGGCAATAGGATATCAATTTGGTCTGGGGGAAAAGCAGGTCATCGAACTGATGCGAAAGGAAATGAAAACATCCAGCTTTCTAATGTGGAGGAAGAGGATGTGTGGACGATCAGCAAAACACAGGCAATTGAGAAATGCATCCATCAGCCGGTTTAAGTGCAGCCGGCAAAAAGCTATATCCGGTAATAAAATCAGCAAACGTTAGGCAGAGATCTTATTTCTGTTTATGCGGCATTTATCACTGCAATATTTCACCTCTTCCCAAATTTTTTCCCATTTCTTTCGCCAGGTGAAAGGGCGGTTGCATACGATGCAGGTTTTTTGTGGTAAGTCAGCTTTTTTCTTTGCTTTCATCTGTTAAACTTTCTAAGTACTGTGCTGCATTTTTTAAATGAGTGTTTCTTTTTTCAACAGGCATTTTATCAAAAATTTTTATGAGCATTCCCAGTCTTGGATTTTTTAAAAAGAAATCCCGGTGCACATGCATAAACCGCCAGAATAGTCCATCCCATATTTCCTGCCAGGGCCCTTTGTTCCAGTCGCCCATTTTTAATAAGTAATTACTGCTGCTGATATAAGGTTTTGTAGTCATGAGCCCCCCATCTGCAAATTGTGTCATGCCATAGACATTGGGCACCATCACCCAGTCATAGCTGTCCACATACATTTCCATGAACCAGCGATATACTTCATCAGGATCGAATTCGCAAAGCAACATAAAATTGCCAACTACCATTAATCGTTCTATGTGATGTGAGTAACCGGTCTTCAGCGCTTTTTTGATCACTCTATCAATTGGGTGAATGCCTGTTTCGCCTGTCCAGAAGGAGGAGGGAATTTTTCTGGTAAAGCCCCAATAATTTGTTGTTCTTTGTTTTATACCCTCTCTTTCATAGACTATTCGGATAAATTCCCGCCAGCCCATAATTTGCCGGACAAAACCTTCCAAAGAATTTAACGGCACATTATATTGATCAGCTGCTTCAATAGCTTTATTGATTATTTGTTGCGGGTCAAGTAATCCGATATTGAGCATGGGGGTGAGTACAGCGTGATAAAGGAAATTTTCGTTTTTGGCCATTGCATCTTCATAAATACCGAATTTTTTAAATCGGTTTTGCAGAAAATCATCTAACCATTTTTCTGCTTCTGTATGAGTGGTTGGGTAAATGAAAATTTCAATTTCTCCATAATTTGCGGCAAAGAATTTATTGACATACTCTCTTGCTTCTTTGATCTGTTTGTTTTCTTTAGGAAATTGAATGCCGGGGATTATTTCATTCTTTGGAATTTTCAACCTGTTTTCAGTATCAAATGTCCATTTTCCTCCTGTTGGTTGCCCGGTTCCTCCGACAAGTATGTTTCTTTTCTTTCTTTGCCAGGTGTAAAAATCGGTTTGGAAGTAAGTTTTCCTTTTTGCAAAGAATTCTTCTGTTTCTACTGGTTGGGTTAAAAAATTCGGGCTTGGATACTTTACCAGCCTGATCTCATTTTCAGCGGCAGTTAGTTGTATTCTTTTTTCAAGCCAGTTGTCAGCAGTATCCGTATAATGGATTTCTTCAATCTTGTTTTTAGCTAAATCCTTAATAAGTCTCCTTATATCTGATAATTTGTCTTTTGCTTCGATATACGTTATGTTCAATTTCTTTTTCAACAGCATTTCCTCATATTTTTTCATAGAAGCCCTATGCAGGAGTATTTTCTGCTTATGAAATGAATATTGGTTGAATAACAATATTTCCTCTACCAGGTATATTGGTCTTGATCGGTCAATAGAAGGATTGGATGAAAAGAGTTGGTGGGGAAAGATGATGGAAATAGCCTTCATAATATTCAGTAAAAAATAAACAAAATAGCTATCACTTTGTTTATTAATAAAAATTTATCCATGGAATCGGTAAAAGGGAAAAACATACTTGTTGTTGGTGCCACAGGGGGCATTGGTTCAAAAACTGCAAAATTACTTGCTGGCAGTGGGGCCAACATTTTCCTGGCCAGCAGAAATGCAGAAAAGCTAGATTTAGTTGCAAAAGAGATAGGGATTTCTGCAGAAAAAACGTTTGCCGTGGATATTTCAATTCCGGAGCAGATCACAGCATTGAAGGAAAATTATTTTTCAGTTTTTCCGAATCTTGACATATTGGTGAATGCTGCCGGTATTGGTATCATCAAACCTGTTGAGAGCCTGAGCGGGGATGAATTTCTGAGAACATTAAATTATAATTTGTATGGACCCTTTCTGCTGGTTAAAGCCTTTTTGCCGGCAATGAAAGAGGCAAAAAAGGGTTTAATTATTAATATCCCCGGTGTGCTGGGCAAAGTTCCGATGGCGGGTGCTGCAGCTTACAGTGCCAGCAAGTTTGGCCTGGTGGGAATGATGCAAAGTATCCGTGAAGAAATCAAGCGAACCGATATACGGATCACAAATATTTTCATGGGAGGGGTGGATTCGCCTTTCTGGGATACCATTGACCTGCGGGTTCAGCGGGAAAAAATGATACAGGCCGAAGAAGCAGCCAAAGCCATCTGGTTTTTGTGTCAGCAGCCTGTTAGCGGTGTTGTGAGTGAAATGGTTTTGCAGCCTTTTAATCATCAGGCTATCTGATAAAACTCATTCAGTTAGTTAGCGACTTTCAATTAATTTTGCGGCAATCAATAGTGATCGGACCAACAATTGCCAAATGGAAAAGTCATATCCCGAAATTTCTTTCGATAACACGGAATTTGCTTTTGAGTATAAAAGCGATAAACAATTAAAGAAAGCCCATTTTCTTTTTTCTATGATGGGGAAACCCTGGCTGGTTAAGATTGGAACCCGCCTGGCACCCTGGTCTATTAATGCCGGGTTACCGGTAAAAGGTATCATTCGTAATACAATTTTTTCTCAGTTCGTGGGTGGTGAAACACTTGAGCAAACTGCGGCAGTGGCCAGCATGCTGGGTAAATACAATGTACAGGTCATACTGGATTATGGAGTAGAAGGTAAAGAGGGGGAGAATAATTTTGACCAGGCTTGTGAAGAATTCATCCGTGTCATCAATTATGCAGCTACACAACCTAATATTCCTTTCATGAGTGTGAAAGTGACCGGCTTCGCAAGATTTTCCTTATTGGAGAAGTTGGATACCATTATGCATTCTAATGAAGGTTCATTGATGAAAAGATACCTGAAGGCAGTTGATGGTTTATCAAAAGAGGAGAAAGAAGAATGGCAACGCATCCGCCATAGAGTCATGCGGGTATGTGAGGCGGCAGCCGCTAAGAAAATTGGTGTGTCCATTGATGCGGAAGAAACATGGATACAGGATCCGGTTGATGCACTGACCATCCTGATGATGGACTCCTTTAATAAAGAAAGTGCCATTGTTTTTAACACATTACAGCACTATCGCCATGACCGTTTAAAGTTTTTAAAGGATAGTTACGAAGCTGCTGTGGAAAGAAAATTCATATTAGGGGCCAAATTGGTTCGTGGTGCCTATATGGAAAAAGAAAGAAGAAGGGCAGTAGAAAAAGGGTATCCTTCGCCAATACATCCTGATAAAGAAAATACTGACCGTGATTTTAATGCGGGAGTGAAGTTTTGTATTGATAATATTGAAAGGGTTTCACTGGTGGTGGCGTCACATAATGAATACAGTAACTTGTATGCGGCCCGGCTATTAATGGAGAAAGGGTTGCCGCTAAATCATCCGCATGTACATTGGAGCCAGTTATTTGGAATGAGTGATAATATTACGTTTAACCTGGCACATGCAGGTTGTTCTGTGAGTAAGTATTTGCCATTTGGACCTATTAAAGATGTTGTTCCTTACCTTATGCGCCGTGCACAGGAAAATACTTCAGTGAAAGGGCAAACCGGGAGGGAACTGGGTTTGATCAAAAAGGAATTAAAACGAAGAAATCCCTGAGGGCTATAATTTCATCATTTCTTTCAGGCGTAGCAGGTAGCCCAGTTCATCAGCATTGATTTTCCTGACACTTTCAGCAATATGCCTGGCACTGTTGAATATCTTGATCCTGTTGGCTATATCGATTTCGTTTTCATTCTCTTTAAAAAATCTTACAAAGGATAAAAAGGCATTTTCTGCTGTTTCAAACTCATCTTCCATTGTTTCAAATTCAAACTCAATCAGAAAGGCCCTGTCAGACCCAAAGCGATCCATACTGTGATCGTGGTGTTTCCAGGCATACAGAATTTCTTCATGCAAAATATTTCTTTCTTCCGGTCTTATTTTTTTATCGGCAGCTGCAATAGCATAAAAAAGATTACCCAATTCTTTATAAAATCTCCTTGAATTAAGCATACTTAAAAATAGGAAAGCTACAGCTATAAATTAATTGACATTAATCAGCTAATCTGATGTTGTTTGTCAAATTTTGTTTATATAAAGAGGGAATTGATCTGCTAAAGTCAAAAAGATGAAGTTAAAAATAGTTACCGGATGATTTTTATACTCTCTGCTACTTTTAATAATTCTTCCAGTTGTTCTTTTTTATTACTTAGTACAGCTACATGCATCACCAGCCCCTGGCTTAGTTCGTCTGCGGGGATTATTTGCTCTTTCAGGAAGAAACTCTGGGCATCTTCTTTAAAGTAAAGCCATTCAATATTTTTCTGCAGAAATGTTCCTTTTGCTTTCAAAGCGACAGAGTCTGAAAACCCGTATTCCTTATGAAAAAAAGTGGGGTATCGTCCTGTATAAATGGTAATACTGGTATAGGTTGTATCAGAAAGATTTTTGTACTTATTTATTTTGAAAATTGAGAAATCATATTTTTCGTCCAGCGAAACAAAATAATTCTTAGGGAGTTTGAAATTAAATGTGGCGGAGGTGCCGGGAATTTTATAGGTCTCCTCCTTAGCCTCCAGGGAAATCCTTCTGTTGCCTTTTGTCAACGTTTTAAATATATTTTCAGTAAGCTTGCTGAATTCATCTTTGAGGTAGAACGCATTAATATTAATGTACGCATCGATCCGGGCAACTGTATTATCGGGTGATTTTATCAACAGGCTGTTCACTAAAATTGCTCCGGCACTTGTATCGAAAAGTGCAGGAGTAGAAAGTACGGTAATGAAGGAGTCCGAATTGGTCAGCTCTTTTCGCCGGAAATTAAATGAAGGCTCTTCTTCCTTCGATATATCTTCAAATAATCTATCCCCGCTGAGTGAAAAAAGTTCTTGTGCAAACAATACCAACTTCATCTTGCCAATATCAAAGATGATTCTTGTTTCTTTGTTCTCGTTCGGGTCAGCAGCCATAATATCGGCCACCCTCGGGCTAACAACAGCAGTGGAAGGAAAACTGGCAAAAGCTTTCCCATTTAGGATTGAAATCTTTTTTTCAAGCCGGGTTGTATCGGATAGACCAGTTTGTGAAAAAACAGCCTGGAAAGAAATTAGTATGTTAAATGTGAAGAAAACGGTTTTTACTATGGAGCTCATGATGTTTTTTTAATCTGAATCAAAGATACAGGCAAAGACTGATTCGTTGCAAGCATGCTTTGGTTTGATTGGCAATTACCGGGAGCCGGCTGTATATAACCGGAATCCAAAAATCAATTTCCAGGAATAAATACCCAGTAATGGGTATAGAATTAATTTAAACATGGATTTTCTTTATAGTAAAATTGTTTATGCAGATTATTAAGTCGTTCCTTTTGTCAGTATTAGCGATGATTTTTTTCTTTGCATCCTGCCAGAAGAACCAGGATCCTACCAGTATTGACCAGGCTTTTATACAATCCTTTCGGGATGGTAAATTCAGTGTACTTGAGAAATATCTACCCACCCGGGAGTTTTATAAATCACTTGGAAAAGATATTGCAAGCCGTACAGACACGCAGATCGATTCATTTCTAAGTCTTAATAAGCAAAAGCTTACAGAGAGCTGGAAAAAAATGCAGGAAAACCTGACCAATGGTAAAATCGATCCAGCCAAGATAAGTATCAAAGAAACGGTGGTATATAATCCCTATCAGCAAAGTGTAATGCAGGCAATGGTTATTGTTTATGACTATAACGGCAAAACCTGGGACGATGTAACTTTGATAGTGAAGCAACAAAATAATGAAAGTTATTTATTGGAAATTCCTAACCCATTGAGTGCTTTTTTAATGACAGATAGTTCAATGGTAAACAGTTCCCAGGCAAGAGTGGCACTTGAACTGGAGAAGCCGGAGTTTCAACAAGCTGTTCAGAAGTTAGTAAATGAGCTCCTGCTCTACGCAAAAGACAACAAGCAGGAAGATTTTGGTTCTAATTTGGTTTATAACGGGGATGATAAAAACCGGGCATGGAAATCGCCGGTTAATATGAGAGATGCAACGGAGGCCAAACTGGCGATTGAAATGATGGGAAATGTTAACCGGGCTATGGCAGATTGCAGCGGGTTTACTTTCGGCAAGCTACAGGCTGATAAAGAATCAGAAGGATATTGGATTGTTCAGCCGTTACAATGCGGAAAAAAGATCATTCGCTTCGCCTTTTTGAAAGTAAAAGATAAATTGTTGCTGGGTGATATAGATTTGGAACAGATGAATTAAAAAAGCAGAAGCCGGTACCAATCCACAGTTTCCCCACAACTGGCAACTTGTGCTTTCTCACCCACCTGCTTATTTGTACCTTGCGGCTATGCAAGAATATCTCAACCTGCTACGGCATATTATAGATACCGGTACGCATAAAACTGACCGGACGGGTACCGGTACACAAAGTGTATTCGGCTACCAGATGCGGTTTGACCTGCAAAAAGGGTTTCCCCTGGTGACTACAAAAAAAGTTCATCTTAAAAGTATCATATATGAGCTTCTCTGGTTCTTAAAAGGTGAAACCAATATCGCCTACCTGAAAGAGCATGGTGTAAAGATCTGGGATGAATGGGCAGATGAGAAAGGTGAACTCGGGCCTGTGTATGGCAAACAATGGAGAAGTTGGGAGGGTAAAGATGGAAAAATTGTAGACCAGATATCAGAATTGATTACCCAGATAAAAAAGAACCCCGACAGCCGCCGTTTGATTGTCAGTGCGTGGAATGTGGCTGATTTGCCTGAGATGGCCCTGATGCCCTGTCATAATATGTTCCAGTTTTATGTGGCCAATGGGAAACTGAGCTGTCAATTGTATCAACGTAGTGCAGATGTTTTTTTAGGCGTTCCGTTTAATATTGCCTCTTATGCATTATTGACCATGATGATTGCCCAGGTTTGTGATCTTGAACCCGGCGAGTTTGTGCATACGTTTGGGGATGTGCATATTTACAGTAATCATAAGGAGCAGGTGAACCTTCAATTGAGCAGGAATCCGTTTCCTTTACCGGTTATGAAGCTGAACCCGGATGTAAAAGATATTTTCTCTTTTCAATTTGAAGACTTCACACTGGAAAATTATCAAAGCCATCCGCCTATAAAGGCTCCGGTGGCAGTATAGAACTATTGGTATCTTTACACAATACTAAAGACTCCTGATTAATGACTATTTCTCTGGTTGTGGCTGCAGCCGCTAATAATGCAATTGGAAAAGATGGAATAATGCCCTGGCATTTACCCAATGATATGAAGCATTTTAAAAATGTTACCTGGGGTATGCCGGTAGTGATGGGCAGAAAAACGTTTGATTCGCTGGGTAAAGCATTACCCGGCAGGAAAAATATTGTCATTACCCGTCAATCAGGCTGGAAGGCAGCAGCAACTGTGGTAGTAAAGAGTATTGATGATGCCTTGTTTGTTGCCAAAGAAGCTGATGCAAATGAAGTAATGATAATTGGTGGAGGGGAAATATACAGGGCCCTTTTTGATAAAGCCAAAAGGATATATCTCACCCGTGTGGAAGCAGAACCTGAGGCCGATACTTTTTTCCCATCACTAGATCCTCAGCATTGGTACCTGGTAAGCCAGCGTAACCATGAAGCTGATGAAAAAAATGCATACAATTATTCTTTCCAGGTTTGGGAGAGAGTAGGATAACTTAAGAACTTTCCTTATTCATGTATTCTGCCCCGCAACTCGCCATAAAATACCTTTGTTATTATTTGACCGCTTCTAATGGTAAGGGCCATGGCATTCATTCTCCTTTTATTTTTCAATTTATCACCCGGGTGCTGAATGATCATACACAGTACAAGGAATATGACAAAGTTGAAAAATTACGGCAACAATTCTTGAACGACCGGACTATACTAACCATACAGGATTTTGGAGCCGGGTCATCGGTATCGAAGACAAACCAGCGATCAGTAGCTTCTATTGCAAAAAATGCTTCCAAGCCAAAAAAACTTGCCCAGTTGCTTTTTAGAATGGTAAGGCTGTATCAGCCTTCTTCTATACTGGAACTTGGTACTTCGCTTGGCATTACCACTGCTTATTTATCACTGGCAAAACCTGATGCCAAACTGTTCACCCTGGAAGGGGCAGGGGAAGTAGCAGCCCTTGCAGAAAAAAATTTCTTGGTTTCAGGCTTTCAGGATATTTCAGTGGTGAAGGGGAATTTCGATGATACTTTATCTGTTGTACTAGAGGGGTTGCCGACAGTCTGCTTTGCGTTTATTGACGGCAATCATCGAAAAGAACCAACAGAAAAATATTTTTCTCAGCTGTTAGCAAAAATTAATAATGAGTCTGTCCTGGTATTTGATGACATACACTGGAGCCGGGAAATGGAACAGGCCTGGGAGACGATCAGGAATCATCCTTCTGTCCGTTGTACTATTGATCTTTTTTTTATTGGAATTGTCTTTTTTCGACAGGAGTTTCATGAAAAACAGCATTTTGTTATCCGTTATTAAGATGATGAATAACATGCCCCTGGCTGAAGAAAATCAGTTTCTTCCCTTCAGCTGCTCCCCAAAAAATCAATATCTTCACACCTATCGGAAAATATAAATTTCTTTCTATAATTCAGTTTCTATATGACGATTGGTGTATTAAAAGAACCCGCCCACGAAACGAGAGTTTCCCTGCTGTCCGAATTAGTGCCTTCGCTGCTCAAAAAAGGGGTAACAGTTCTGGTTGAAAGCGGAGCAGGTGAAAAGGCATTTTGCAGTAATGCAGCGTATGAAAATGCCGGGGCACAAATCAAGAGCCGTAGTGAAGTGCTGGCAGCTGCTGATATTGTGTTAAGTATATTTCAGCCAGATCCCTCAGAAATTGACCGCTTGAAATCAAAGGTTATCATTGGTGTATTTCAGCCATTATTCAATGTGGAAGAAATGAAAAGCTGGGCAGTAAAAGGGCTGACCACTTTTTCATTAGACATGCTTCCCCGTACTACCCGTGCCCAGGCCATGGATGTGTTGAGCTCCCAGGCAAATATTGCCGGTTATAAAGCTGTCTTAACAGCTGCTAATCTTTATTCCCGCTATTTTCCCATGTTTATGACAGCTGCGGGAAGTATCAAACCTGCCAAAGTGCTGATATTAGGTGCCGGTGTAGCAGGGTTACAAGCTATTGCTACTGCCAAAAGATTGGGTGCCGTCGTGGAGGTATTTGATACCAGGCCGGCGGTAAAAGAAGAAGTGATGAGCCTTGGAGCAAAATTCGTGGAGGTAGAAGGAGCGGCAGATGCCAGTAAAGCCGGTGGATATGCGGTTGAGCAAACCGAAGAGTACAAACAAAAACAGCAGCAAAAAATTGCGGATAGTATTGCCAAGGCTGATATCGTTATTACTACTGCACAAATACCGGGTAAAAAAGCACCCATATTGATAACAGAGGAAATGATTAAAGCAATGCGGAATGGTTCCGTGATCATTGATATTGCTGCTGCTACCGGAGGAAACACTCCATTTACAAAAAACAATGAAACGGTGAATTTTAATGGGGTGAGTATTCTGGGTAATTCCTATTTACCATCCACCATGCCATCGGATGCCAGTAAAGTATATGGCAAAAATGTCTTGAATTTTTTACAGTTAATAATTGATAAGGAAGGAAAAATAAATCTTAATTGGGAGGATGACCTTGTAAAAGGTTGTTGTATCACACACGAAGGAGAAGTGATACATGAAAGAGTAAAAGGCAATTAATAGTTGAATAAATTATATAGGTATGGAAAGTATATTAAAATGGATTTATGCCAATGAGCAGATGATCTATATCCTGGTATTGGTCATCTTTCTTGGATTTATAGTTATTAGCAGGGTGCCTGCCGTGTTGCATACGCCATTGATGAGCCATGCCAATGCCATTAGCGGTGTCGTAATAATGGGTGCTATTATTGTGATGGGCAGGGCTGATGCTGATAATTATGTTGCACTGGCGTTGGGGTTCCTGGCTGTGATACTCGGTACAATCAATGTTGTAGGCGGATTTGTGGTTACAGACCGGATGCTTGAAATGTTTAAAAAGAAAAAAAAGTAATGTTAGTCAACAAAATACTTTTTGATTAAAGGCTTAAATTATTATTAACATGGGAGTTTCAGTTTTAAGTATCATATATATCATTGGTGCCGTTACTTTTATTGCCGGTTTAAAAATGATGTCTGATCCTGCTTCGGCAAGGAAGGGGAATATAATTGCGGGTCTTGGTATGCTGGCGGCAATTATCGGAACCATTTTTTTGTACCAGAATGAAGATGGCAGCTTGTTAAAGAATCATATCTGGATATTCGGTGGAATATTGATCGGATCAGTCATTGGGGTGCTGGCGGCAAAAAAAGTGAAGATGACGGCCATGCCTGAAATGGTGAGTTTGTTTAATGGATTAGGGGGTGCTAGTGCAACGTTGATTTCCCTGGTAGAATTTAATCACTTATCTGATTTGAACTTTCCGGCTGAAAGTGCAACTCCCGGAATAATGGCAATTCTCTTTGCTGGTATTATACTTGGAAATATTACTTTTTCAGGAAGTATGATTGCCTGGGGTAAACTAAGCGGCAGGGTGAAGGATTTTGCATTTAAAGGTCAGCATATCCTGAATATCTTATTACTTGTTATCAGTATTGCTTTATCCGTTTATATAACTTCCAACCTCCAGGGGGCCAATACAACGATCCTGTTTTATACGGTATTTCTATTGTCACTGGTATATGGAATCTTTTTTGTTTTCCCGATCGGGGGGGCCGATATGCCCGTTGTGATCTCGTTATTGAATTCACTAAGTGGTCTGTCTGCAGCCTGCGGTGGATTCCTGTATGATAATAAAGTTGTTTTTACCGGTGGTATATTGGTTGGGGCAGCCGGTACTATTCTTACTGTTTTGATGTGTAAAGCCATGAACCGTTCACTGACCAATGTTTTGATCGGATCATTTGGGGGCAGTAAAGCGGCTGGTGATAAAAAGGAACAGGGTTCCTATAAAGAAATTTCACTGAATGATTCGGCTGTCGTAATGAGTTATGCCAGTAAGGTAATGATCGTTCCGGGGTATGGTTTGGCTGTGGCACAGGCACAACATACCTGTCATGAGCTACAGAAAATGCTGGAAGCAAAAGGGGTGGAGATAAAGTATGCTATACACCCCGTAGCAGGCCGGATGCCCGGTCATATGAACGTACTGCTGGCCGAAGCTGATGTTAGTTATGACAAATTGATTGAAATGGAACAAGCCAACGAAGAATTTCCGGCGGTGGATGTGGTACTCATTTTGGGCGCTAATGATGTGGTGAATCCTGCTGCTAAATCGGATCCTTCTTCTCCCATTTATGGAATGCCAATACTGGATGTGGGGTTAGCTAAGAATGTAATTGTGGTGAAGAGAAGTATGAAACCAGGATATGCAGGTATTGAAAATGATTTATTCTTTCAGCCTAAGACTTCAATGTTGTTCGGCGATGCTAAAAAAGTATTGCAGGATTTGGTAGGAGAGATCAAGAGTTTATAAGCATATGCTTCCGGGTTAGCTGATAGTTCATAGTTTTGCGTCGTGCAACTTCCTGCTATATTACTGGATGCTTTACAAAATGCCAGGGGCTTTGATAAAAATGCCTTTGAAAGAATTCATGCTTCTGGGGAGCAAGTGACTTCGGTGCGTTTAAACCCTTTAAAACCGCCAAAGGGTATAACTGATCATCCCATTCACCAATTAACAAGAATACCCTGGACTGCATACGGATTCTACCTTGAAGAACGTCCCTCCTTTACGTTCGATCCTTTATTTCATGCCGGTACGTATTATGTGCAGGAAGCATCAAGTATGTTCCTTGAGCAAGCATTAAAACAAACCGTTGACCTGTCAAAACCACTTAAGGTACTAGACCTGTGTGCGGCCCCGGGTGGTAAGTCCACGCATATCCAGTCAATGATTTCAAAGGAAAGCCTGCTGGTCAGCAATGAAGTGATCCGTTCCAGGGCTAATGTTTTAAAAGATAATATTATCAAGTGGGGATGTGAAAATGTAGTGGTTACAAATAATGATCCAAGGGATTTCGCAAAGACGGAGGGATACTTTGATGTGATTGTGGTGGATGCTCCTTGTAGTGGAAGTGGCCTGTTTCGCCGTGATCCTGATGCAATAGCAGAGTGGAGTGAGAATAATGTACAATTGTGTTCACAGCGTCAGCAAAGAATACTGGCAGATGTATGGCCTGCTTTAAAGAAGAACGGGATGCTGATCTATTCCACCTGTTCTTACTCGAAAGAAGAAGACGAAGATATTATTCAATGGTTATTGCAGGAATTGCCGGTTGCCCTTTGCCCATTATCCTTTGAACCATCCGGTGGAATTGTAGCTTCTGGCGGAGGCTATCGTTTCTGGCCAGATAAAGTAATGGGGGAGGGTTTTTTTATTGCCTGCTTTCAAAAAAAAGAAGGGGAAGAAGAATTATCATTCAAAATAAGGAACAGGCCGGAGCAGTTAAATAAAAAGGAGATGGAGATCGTGGAGAAATGGATTAAGAAAGAGGGAAAGGTATTCATCAAACACCTGAATACGGTTTATGCATGGCCTGAGCTGCTTGAAAATGAATTCAGTTTTTTATTAGAGAAACTAAGGGTTGTTTATTCCGGGATACTGGTTGGGGAATTGATGCGGGATAAACTGGTGCCTGAACATGCGCTGGCAATGAGTAATAGTGTTGCTGATTCTATAGAAAATATTGAATTAACTAAACAAGAGTCAATAAAATATTTGCAGCGTAAAGACCTTCAATTGCATACAGCAACAAAGGGTTGGCAGCTGGCCAGTTACAACGGGCATCCTTTAGGTTGGTTGAATGTGTTGACCAACCGGGTTAATAATTACTACCCCAAAGAATTGCGGATATTAAAGGATATTTAAACGGCTTCAAAAGGCAAAAAATCCACATCTTTGTAATCAAATCTTGTCGGTATGAAGAAGTTTATTCTCTCTTTATTAACCTTATTTATTTCTGTCTCTTTTATAGTGGCCCAGAAAGGTGATCTGCTGGTGAAAAATGGGGATAAGGGCTTGTTTCTTGAACATAAAGTAGTAGCAAAGGAGAGTTTTTTTTCAGTTGGCCGTCTGTATAATGTCCATCCCAAATTTATCGCTTCTTTTAACAACCTGGATATGGGCAAAGGGCTTCAGATTGACCAAAAGCTTCGTATACCCCTTACGGATACTAATTTTACACAAAAGGGTAATAGCGGCACACCAGTCTATTATAAAGCGGATGTTAATGAGGGGCTAATGAAAATAAGTAAAGCAAACAACGATGTTAAGTTAGCAAACCTGAGGGCATGGAACAATCTTACCGGAGATAATGCTGGGGATAAAAAGAAACTTGTAGTGGGTTTTTTACTGAGTAAAGAAATGCCAACCATTACTATCGGCACCAAGCCAAAAACCGAAGAGCCAACTGTAAAAAAAGAAGAAAAACCGGTGGTGGCTGAACCAACTGTGGAAGATAAGCCAGTTGTAAAAAATGAAGAACCCGTGGTTAAAAAAGAGGAAAAGCCTGTTGTGACAGAGCCGAAAGTTGAAGATAAGCCAGTAGTGAAAACAGAAGAGAAGACCATACCAGGCGGCCAGGGTTATTTCAGGTCACATTTTGAGCAGCAGATCAGGAAATCCCCAATCACTAAGGATGAAACGGTAACTGCCGGTATCTTTAAAACAACCAGTGGCTGGCAGGATGAAAAATATTACATATTAATAGATGCAGTAGCTCCGGGAACTATTATCAAAATTGTAAATCCTACTAATAGTAAAGCTGTTTACGCCAAAGTGTTGGGAGAAATGAGTGGTATCCGTCAGAACCAGGGATATAATATCCGTATCAGTAATGCAGCTGCTACGGCATTGCAGGTGACTGAACAGGATAAGTTCATCGTAAAGATTAATTACTGATTACCATTAAAGCGATAACCTCTCAGGAACTCCGTGATTTCCATTTTCTTCTTTCCTTCCATTTGAAGTTCCAGCAAGTGAATATACCCGTTTTCACAGGCGAATTTTAAGAAGGTTTTTCCGTCTGTTTCATAATCTCCTTCGGTCACTTTTGGGAAGATGATTTCTTTCTTTGCTTTGAAGATTTTGAGCATCTTTTCATTCAGTATCGTGAAAGCCGCAGGATAAGGGCTAAGACCACGAATCAGGTTGTAAATTCTTTCAGCCGGTAAACTCCAGTCTACCCGGCAGGTGGAAGTATTTATTTTAGGAGCATGCTTTAAAAAGGAACTGTCAACTGGCATTTGTTTTTGACTATGAGTAACTCTTGTATTGTCAATTGCTGGTTGCAGATTATGAATTATGAGATCCTGTGATTTTTCTTGTAAGCTTCCATCGGCCAACCCTTTTACTGTTTTAACCAACAGTTGTGCACCGATGTCCTTCATTTTATCATGTACTTCTCCGGCTGTTTCGTCCTCACCAATTGCAAAACTTTCCTGCAATAAAATATCACCGGTGTCAATTTCGTGTTTCAATTTGAAAGTGGTTACGCCGGTTTCTCTTTCACCATTGATCACAGCCCAGTTGATAGGTGCCGCACCGCGGTATTGGGGTAGTAAAGACCCATGAAGATTGACAGTGCCCATGGAAGGCATATTCCAGACTATTTCCGGCAACATCCGGAAGGCAACCACTATCTGCAGGTTGGCGTTTAGTGATTTTAGTTCAGCTATAAATTCCTTGTTCTTTAATTTTTCTGGTTGCAGAACTTTTAAATTGTGTTCCACTGCGTACTTTTTAACAGCACTTTGCTGTAGCAGCATACCCCTGCCGGCAGGTTTATCAGGTGCAGTAATGACGCCAACTATATTATAACCTGCTTTCACCAATGCATCTAAAGAGGCAACAGCGAATTCAGGAGTGCCCATAAAAACAATCCTTAAAGAAACCAGTGAAAGATTAATCGTGTTGGGCCCAATATCTTTTTGTTTGATCTGTTGTTCTATCATTGATGCGAAGGTATTGCAAAGAAGTAAAAATATGACGTGGGAAGCTTTGCAATACAAGGAAAAATTATGTTGAAGTTTTTGCTTTCAATAACTTCAACATCAGAGGCAACTATCTTTTCGCCAGGTTAAGGTTACCCTGCAACCACCCATTAATGCCTGTAAAACATTCCATTTATAGGATAGGGGTGTATGCGCCCCCAACAATTTTGCTTTTGCAAAACTGATACCTGCATCTTTGTTTATTTCAGTAAAAGGTAACTGGCCCGAAGCCAGGACACGGTTCTCAGAAGGTATTAATGAGTGATTTTGTATCCACAATTTTGCTTCCTGGTTCGAATTTATCACAGGTATGCCTATTTCTTTCCACCAACTTACTTTTTTTCCATTGATTTCTCCTAATTGAAAAACAAATTCCACTTTGTCCCTGTCAACCACGTCATATTCCACCACAAAGGCAATCTCGTCACAATCATCACCTGTGCTTAATATGCCGCTGGCAGCAGGAGGTGGAGTAGGAAACGGGTAGAACAAGCCGGCATACTGTTTATCTGTGGGCGAAAAATCCAAGTTCCATGGAATACTATCACCGGTTGTAGTAAATTCTTTTGGAACAGGGTACAGCATTATGGATTTACTGTCGAATGAAGAGTAGTTGGTGGAAGTATAGGAGAATTTAGTAAAGATATTTTGATCCACCTGCTCCCTGGTCCAATAATTGGGTGCTGCAGCGTAATGGGCATACACTTTTTCTTTATCCCACGGAATGGCAGTACCAAAAGTTTGGTGTTCATGTACAAAACCAAGGGCATGACCAAATTCATGTAATATCACCTGCCTGATAAAAGGTGACCCTGCAGGCAGGCTGGTGAGCCAACCAAAATTCATAGTGGTTTGTGTTACAGGTGCAAGCAATGCATCCCGGCCTATCATAGAATAGGAACCGGCACCTTCTTTAAATCCTACCCTTATTTTTCCGTCGGCCAAATTGGTTACAAATTCAATTTTTATATTGGCATACATTTCCCACTCTTTTGCATATTGTTTTACCAGGTCAATAAGGAAGATGCTGCCACCTACAATATCAAAACTCACCGTTATGGTTTCTCCCGGCTCCCACATTTTTTCCGTATAAGTGGCTAATGACTGACGGATAAAGGCAATGGGTGAAACAGTTCCGTCTGTATTTATTTTATATTGCGCAATATAGTTTGTGGGAATACGGGCTGGCAACGGCCTGCTGCCTACAGGCGGAAAATCGGTACAGGTGGCTGGGTAACTCAAGTCAAAGTCTTTTTTCTTCACTGGAACTATGTCCTTTTTACGTACAGGATTAAAAACAAGAAGTGAATCATTCTTGGTGGCGGGATTGTTATTCAATTCCTGTTTTTTCATGGTCCATCTGCCCCGCTGTGTAAATTTTGAATTGCTGCCTGCATCTTCCAGTCTTTGCCAGTACCCGCTTATTGTGTTGCTATCTTTTTTTATATCGCCGCCGCAGGCATATTGCTGCACATCATTAACGTATTTATAGACGATCCTGACATTATCCTCTTTTACAGAATATGTGCCTTCTGCCAGAATTTTATTATTCTGGTTTACTACGTTCATTTTTCCTCCTGGCAAAAATTCGAACGAGAAGTAATAAGGATTATCTATCTCATTGTTGCCATAAGTACCTGTCCATCTTCCTTCCAATAAGAAGTTATGAGGTTGAGCAAACAGGGTATTGCTAAAAAAAGCCAGGCAGAAACAGAAAATTATTTTTCTCATATCTATTTATTTTTCGAATAGCCTGTTCCGGTATTACTATTCATAGGTTGTTTTAATATTGCCCAGATAGTAGACATCATTTTTATTATCGCTGAATTCACCTTTGTACCTGCTGAAAGTGTAAATATTATAATGGGCTGTTGTTAAGAAAACATCCGGCAGATCGGCAATCGTTTTGCCATTATCAATGACCACTAATCCGTTTCCTTTTCTTTGTAATTGCAGTTTGTGGTTGTTTTTATCTTTATAAAAATCCGGCAATACTATCCGCTTGTTGAATGCCAGGGATTCCCTTTTATCATAGGAGTATACAGTAAGTGTACCTCCTCCATTCCAGTAAGGATCGAACCAAAGGATAACCCGGTTAAAGTTGCCGGCATATCCATTATATAAACTCCAGAACATTTCCTGGTTATCATCCAGGCGGTACCTTTCGCCGGTATTATCATAATCAATATCTCCTAGCGTTACTGTGAAAGAGCCGCTGTTATAAGCAATATCTTCATTCCATAGCAGATCAAAAGATAAATTGAATTTATCTTTTATTGCTTTGTTATACTGGCGGGGATACCAATAGCCATCTTTAGTGATTGTAAGCCATTTGCTGCCCTTGTTTGTTTGTACGATAGCATTTTTCATTCCCAGCCATCCCATCGGGAATTGCCCATCTGCCGTATTGTCGAAACTAGCGTTTACAGGCCCTTTGTCTTCCTGTTTGGAATTTGTTTCCTTTTTAATTTCTGTGACAGACGCATTCAGATTATTTATTCCATTTGGTTTTTTTGCAGGTTCTCCCACCATTTTCGCCAGCACATCCATGTTGAACTGGCTATGGAATAAATCCATAAAATTCTTTTTGGGTAAGTCATCATCATCCCTTCTTACAAAAAAAGCGATACACTGCGGTTCGTCTTTTGGTTTAGTTTTATCAAAAAAATCGAGATTATCCACCCATGCATTATATCCATTTTCGGGAGTTGCCATTAATCTTTCCGGGTAAAAATGAGATTCATTTACACTGGTTACATAAGCAACTGCATTAAT
Source organism: Chitinophagaceae bacterium (assembly GCA_016719165.1). Classification (GTDB taxonomy): domain Bacteria; phylum Bacteroidota; class Bacteroidia; order Chitinophagales; family Chitinophagaceae; genus JJ008. The sequence goes on from JADKAJ010000001.1 coordinate 543,257, forward strand.
GGTTGACTGCTGCATGGCTACATTATACCAATTTGATATTTTTTCTAGTTCATCTTTGTGCTTTTGTAAGATTTCTTTATTTTTTCTAATGATTTCGGGCCAATAATTTTGATTTTGCTTTTCTGCTGCTGAAAGCCCATTGTATTTTTTCTGATCATCCGCTACTAATTTTTCAAAGCGGAGTACTTCCTGCTTCACTCTTTTTTCATGATGCGTCTTGTACGCCGTAAAAAGTTCACTATTACTCATTTTTCTCCAAGGCAAATCTTTTCTTCCGGAAAAAAAATAGCAATGTTTAATTATTTCATCAGGCCGGTACTGGCTGTAGATTATTTTATTGCCGGTTGCATCTGTCTGTACTTCGATATTAGAAACCCTTATTTTAGATTGATTAAACGTTATACCGGTTCCCTGCTCCGGCAGTGGGAATTTCTCTCCTTCTATCTGATTCATTGAAAAATAAGCCCAACAGCCAGTTACCGCTTCAGGTTTCAGTTCATTGTATGCTTTAAGGCATTCAAATTTTTTCAGCATCAGGTAACATTCATAAGCAACAGGGCTTGTGGTACTGTACCAAAATGCTTTTCCTTTGGGGAATGCAATACTGTTGGTAGCATGCAAACCATCTAATGCAACTGGCATGATACGCTGCATTTCTTTCCGGATGGGGTCACTATATTTCCATTGGCTGGCGGGAATGGGATCCTGAATAGAAGGTGCAATATTCTGCCACACCCATTTGCCGGGCACTTTGTTTACGTCTAGTGTGTTGCAGTCTGCTTTTTGCTGGGCAGTAAGGGTGGAAGTAATCAGACAAAGAAGTGCAATCAGATTGTATTTCATCTGTTGAACTATTAGTTTGTTTTGAATAAAGTATATTTCATAGAACTATTATCCGAGTCTTCCATATACAGCAGAAAACCTCCCTTTACTGCAATGAGTTGGGCTTTGTATGTTGTTGTTTTAGCCTTGTAGCGGTTGGTGACAGTAAGGCTCCAGTCAGTAACAGAAAAATTTCCTTTATAGTCCTGTCCGCCAAATTGAGCACCACCACTATTCATACTGGCACTGCGGTAGGTGCTGCTGTAAGTACCGTTGCTGTTAAATGTAAATTCATCAGTAGATGATACAGCACTCATGCCTGCATACGTACCACTGTAAACATTATAATATTCCACGCCACCGCCACCGCTTCCCTTCCAGGTGCCAATAATATCATTGGCAGTCAGGGCAAACCGGTTGGCATTCAGCATAGGGTCTATATCATTGGGATGAGGAAACTGCTGCTGGTAGTTGTTTTGATCAGGAGCAATGACCACTATCGGTCTTGCTCCACCACTGTACACAATTTTAATAGCCACGAAACAGGATTTACCGGTTTTCTTTTTTACCGCATTTGCTTGTATGTGGTAAATAACAGGGTACTGTACACCGCTCCATTTTTGTACGTTACTAACATTGAAATAGGGCTCTACATATTTGCTCCAGTAATATTCCGGTGCATCAATGGTATTGGGCCGGGCATCATCCAATGCTTTGTCTGTATAATGCAGGCGTAGTTCCGTACCTGCTTTGGTAAGTTTTACATAATCATTGTTGACGATAGCCGTCCAGCCATCATCAAAGCTGGTGGTGGAATTAGTGATACCACCGGTGTTATTATTTGAAACAGGAATATTGTTTTGCTGAGTAGCCTGATTTGGTTTTCTTACCAGTTTTCTGCTATCTGCTTTTATCCCCAATATAAATTTATCGATAACGGCAGCATATTTTTCGTCATTAAAAATAGAAACGGCACACCAGCTGATATCATTTTGTGTAAAAGTGGAAACTGCAACAATAAATGGTATTCCATCCATGGCAGCCTGGCTTGCACCGGTTACTACTTCCCAACCATTTTGTTTTTCTGTCTGGGTGGTCGGTGGTTCTGTAAGGTTATAAGGTTTGACTGCAAAATGCTCCCAGTCGGTTTTAAAATTTGCAGCAGGGTCTGATGAACCTTGCTGTGCCGCCCATATATGTATTTGACAGAACGAGTTGCCTTCTCGTTTCTCATAGAGCAGGCGTTCTTTTTGTTCTTTTAAAACAAAACCGGCGGGTGCTGAGTATGAAAAAATATCATATTTCTTTATACTTTGTCCAGCTGATTGCAAGAGGATTGAAAAGAAAAATAGTAGTAAGATTGAGAAATGTTTCATGATCGGTCATTATTTTAATTCACTTTTATTTATTCTTCGTACGTAATTAAAACTTTAAATGGTTTTGAAAGGATGTTTGCAGAATTCCCCGGGGTATTAAAAACCCAGATAGAATTGTTATAGATGTCGTAATTGTATTGAACACCCGTAATATGGGTTGATGAAGGCGGGGTGTATATATTAGTTTCAGACTCCACCAACACACTTACAGATAAAATTTTTGAGAAGACCAAGCCGTGTGGGATATTAGTGTCTCCCCCTTCTGTCGAAGCAGTTGTACCTGTTAGTTTTTTTACTTTTATGGATGGGGCATCACTACCCAACTTCGTAAAACCGTTTACTTCCAGTTTGGTGGTTGGGCTAGTGGTTCCCATACCAACATTTCCGTTACTGGTATTCATCACAAAACTCCAGCCGCTGCTATTTCCATAAAAACCCACCTGCTCGTTACTTTGCATTCCAATAAAAGCTGGGATATCTGTATTGAGTGTATTATTTAAAAAGATACCTGCACTGTTATTCAAATCGCCACCGCTGCGGATACGCATACGACCACTTACATCAAGGCGGTAGCCGGGATCAATATTACCAATGCCTACATTACCGTCATTACGTACTAAAAAACGAGATGTACCGCCTGTATAGACTTCTAAAGCATTTCGTGTGCTACCTGCATCAGCTGTTCTAACTTCTAATCCCCAGCCAGTGGCATCCTGGTTCTCGATACTTGCAGCAAAAATGTTTGCTGCGGACTTTTGAACGTGAAGTGGGTATCCCGGGTTTGTCGTGCCAATGCCAACATTGCCATTGCGAAGCACAGTTAAAGCATTGCTTCGTATACTACCGGAACCATTGCCAATTTGAAAAATCCTGTCTGTGGGTGCTGTTAGATTAACATCTGGATTGTCGGTATTGTCATTCCAGATGCCAGTAGTAAAACTTCCTCTTGCTTTTGCAAATGTTTGTTCTCCGGTACTGAAGGAATAGTTTCCACTTGCAGTTGTGCTTCTGCCAGTGGCGGTGGAAACAAGACCTGATGCGGTATTGCTTTGCCCCATTGCTGTGGAGTAATTTCCGCTGGCTATAGTCGAAGCGCCCATACTGGTGGCTGAAAAACCACTAGCTTCTGTACCGTTGCCCATACTGGTAGACACTTCCCCGCTGGCATAGGTGCCAAACCCCATACTGGTAGCCACTGAGTTAATTGCTGAGGTGTATTGTCCCATACTGGTGGAAAAACGACCGCTTGCTTTTGTGCTATGCCCTGTAGCAAATGAAAGTATGCCTATGTTATCCCTGTCCCATTCTGTGTCCATAACGTAGCCAGTTCTAAAAGCACCCAATGCCGGAAACCACATTGTTCTGGTGCCAGCACCCTGCACAGGCGGATTGATAGTGGTAGTAAAAGGCGGAATGGAAACAGTACCGCTAAGCAATACAGCACTGTCAGTAACATGAAACCTTGCTAACGGTGTGGTAGTGCCAATGCCTACATTTTGAGCAGCAGCAATAAAAATCATTGCACTGTATATACATGACAGGAAGACTTTCTTTTTCATTTTTACTGTTTAATGATTTTATATGTTGTTGTTCCGTTTGTTGTTTGTAAACGCAGCAGGTATAAACCCGGTGACAATTTGTCAAGCTTAATGGTGTACCTGTTGATTGATGGACCAATTTTATCGGTACGCAGTATGTTGCCATTTAAATTTATCAATTGCAGTGTTTTACTTCCTTCTTCGCCGAAATAGACTGTGGTCTCGTTATGCACTGGATTGGGCGCAATAAATGTGTTCGTTCGCAAATCACTTTTGTGTAAAACAATTATTGTAGAGTAAGTAAACCTGCCATCCAAATCAATTTGTTTAATGCGGTAATAATTTTTACCAAGGGTAGGAGAGGTATGCAAAAAATCATAGCGTTGCGTCAGGCTGCTGTTTCCTGCAGCTCCAACTGTTCCAATTTTTGAATAATTGATTCCATTACTGCTGTGTTCAATTTCAAAATATTTGGTATTAGTTTCAGAAGTGGTGGCCCATTTTATCTGTGCTGCATTGCTTTGCCATTGACCATTTATATAGAGCCAGGTAACAGGTAAAATGAAATTGCAGGAAATTTGCACCGGGATATTGCGTTCCGCATTAGTACCATCACCTAATTGGCCGGCATCATTATTACCCCATGCCCAAAGCGAATTATCGGTTTTTATAGAAAAGGTATAATCTGCTCCGGGGGCAATTTGTCCCCAGTTAGTAGCCGTGCCAATTTGTACCGGAGAATTTCTATTTGCATTAGTACCATCACCTAACTGGCCACGAAAATTCCGGCCCCATGCCCATAAAGTGCCATCTGTTTTAGTTGCTATTGAATGTTCCTCTCCGGCAGAAACGCTTTGCCAGTTGGTTGCTGCGCCTATTAGTGTTGGTTGATTTTGATTAGTGTTGGTTCCATCACCTAATGCACCATAATTATTATCGCCCCATGCCCAAAGGCTGCCATTTGTTTTTATTGCTATGCTGTGGAACCATCCTGCAGCAATTTGCCCCCAATCATTATCAAAACCAATTGCTGTAGGAACGTCTTTGTTGGTATAAGTGCCATCGCCTAATTGGCCATTCAAATTATAACCCCAAGACCACAAACTGCCATCTGATTTGGTGGCAATAGAATTATAAGGTCCTGTAGTAATGTTTTGCCAGTTGGTTGCTGTTCCTACTTGCAGCGGTGTTGCCACACTGTTGGGTGGCAACGCATTGCCACACTGGCCATACTGGTTGCCACCCCAGGCCCATAAACTGCCATCTGTTTTTATTGCAATGTTATGTTCAGTCCCTGCACTTATAGTAGCCCAGTCAGTAGCTGTTCCAATTTGTATTGGAACGGTACTATTGTTAATAGTGCCATCTCCCAGTTGTGCTTCTGAATTTCGGCCCCAGGCCCAAAGTGTTCCGTCTGTTTTAATGGCCATCGAATGTTCTGCTCCGGCAGCAATAACTTGCCAGTTAGTAGCTGTTCCAATTTGTCCAGGAGCATTACTGTTGTTATTGGTGCCATTGCCTAATTGTCCACTGGTATTATCACCCCAGCCCCAAAGAGTACCATCAGTTTTGATTGCTAATGTATGAGCATAACCGGCAGATACTTTTACCCAGCATTGCGCATTGGTTTGAATAGTTGCCGTAACGAGAATAAACAGGAGGTAAAAAGTATTTTTCATGCCTTTTGATTTAACGGATACAAAGCTTCAATTAATCAGCAAGGGAAACAATCCCCCAAACACCTGTATTTGCCGTCCCCTGTTCAGGGGATTTTGGATAAAAACTTGGAAATGTGCTGAATGTTACTCTACTTTTAATAATAATTTCCTGCAAAAGCATTTTAGCTTATGAAAAGGTTTACCCTTTTATTTTTATTGATGTGTGATCAAAATGTGTATGCGCAAACCGATGCAACCAGGGATAGTATGTTGAACGTATTATTGGTTGCTAAAGAAGATACCAATAAGGTGCATGCCTTAATTACCACAGGGCAATACGTGGAGTATAATAACCTGGAAGAAGCAAAAAGTTATTATTTACAAGCCTATGAGCTGAGCAAGAAGTTGAACTATACAATGGGTGTTTTAAAGTATTATTCTAACTATACGGCAGTGTTGAATATACAGGCCAGGTTTGATTCTGCTCTCGTTCTCACAAAATATGCATTGCAGTTAGCAAACAAATTTGGAAATGAAGAACGTATTATAATTGCACAGCAAAATCTTTCAGCCACCTATGCTTACCTGCAGGATTACGAAAGTGCATTGCAGTATCTGTTGCCATCGGTAGCTTATTTCGAAAAAACAAAAAATGATGCCCGGTTAAGTCTTATATATGATAACCTGGGTGTGATATACAGGGAAACAAAGCAATATAATAAGGCATTGGAGTATCATCAAAAGGCTCTGGCCATTGCCCGTAAGGCGGCAAACAGTTATGATATTGCAAACGTGTTGTCTAACCTGGGCAATTCATACAGCAGTTTAAAAGAATATGATACGGCACTTGCTGTAATGCAGGAATCCCTGTTGATTGCTAAAAAAGAAAATTATGATAACATAGTATCCAATGTTACGAGTAATATTGGATCGCTATTAATAAAGCAGGGCAGGTATGATAGCCTTAATTTTTATTGTGCTGAAGGTTTACGGCTGGCCGAAAAGTTGGGCGATAGCCTTACCATGGTAAATAATATTTATGGCTTGGCCCTGGCTGCATTTTATGACAAAGATTTTAAAAGGAGCGAAGAAGAAGCTGTAGCAGGCTTTGCTATGGCAAAACAAAGAAATTATGCCGAGCCTTTACAGCTTTTTGCAGATATTTTATCAGAATTATATTTGGTAAAAGGAGATCTGAAAAATTATGACTATTACAATCGGTTAAGCATAGAATTAGCTGAAAAATATTTTAGTGAAAGAATGCAGCGGAATGTGCAAACACTGGATAAAAAATTTGAGACAGAAAAAAAGGAACAGCAGTTGCAATTACAACAAGTCACTATCCGGCAGAAAAGTACATTGAATTATATTTTAATTGGCAGTACTGCCGCACTGTTGTTAATTTCTTTATTAGTTTATCGTACTCTCAAACAAAAAAGAAAATTACAGGAGCAAAAAATTACCCAACTGGAAAAAGAAAAATTATTACTTGCCACTCAGTCCATAGTAAAAGGCCAGGAGGAAGAACGTAACAGGTTAGCCCAGGACTTGCACGATGGTCTCGGGGGGTTGCTGAGTGGTGTTAAACTTCAATTAGGAGCTATGAAAGGAAATTTAATTTTATCAGAAGAGCATGGCCGCACATTTAATAATGCGCTGGGCAAATTAGATGAATCCATCAGCGAAATGCGGCGGGTGGCACATAATATGATGCCCGAGGCATTATTGAAATTGGGGTTGCAACAGGCATTGCAGGATTATTGCGACGGGTTAGCCGAATCGCAACCCTTTACAATCAATACAGAGTTTTATGGTTTGGAGAAAAGACTGGAATCTTCGGTGGAGATTGTAGTGTATCGTATTGTACAGGAGTTGCTGAATAATGTGGTAAAGCATTCAGGTGCTACCTCCATTCTTGCACAGGTAATGCGGCAAGGTAAAAATCTCACTATTACTGTTGAAGATAACGGGAAAGGCTTTGGGGATAATGTATATACTAATGAGGAGGGAGCAGGGTTGAAGAATATCCGGTCACGGGTGGATTACCTGAAAGGGCAATTAGATATAAAATCAACTTTGGGTAAAGGAACATCTGTTCATATAGACTGTTTAATTGAAGATAATGGATAAGATCAAAGTACTGGTGGTGGATGATCACCCGATGGTGCTGGAAGGTATGCGTTCCATGCTGGCGCAAATTAGTTTTGTAGAAATATCCGGCACTGTATCGAATGCTTTTGATGCCATAGAGATGATAAAGATCAATCTGCCGGATATCGTCATTACCGATATTAATATGCCAGAAGTCAGTGGTATTGACCTGACCGTTAAGATCAGGAAAGAGTTTCCCGCTGTGAGGGTAGTGGCGATGAGTACTTTCAAGGAACGTAGCTATATTTCGCAGATGATACAGAGCGGGGCATCCGGTTACCTGGTAAAAAGCGCCTCAAAAGAGGAAATTGAAGAAGCTATACTGAGTGTGAACGAAGGAAAACTATACATGAGCCTTGATATCAGCCTTACCTCATCGGATAAGCAGGAATTAAATAATATGCCTGTACTTAGCAGCAGGGAAAAAGAAGTATTGCAGTTAATTGCTGATGGCATGACCAATCCGCAAATTGCGGCAAAGCTATTTTTAAGCCTCCATACGGTTGACAGCCACCGAAAAAATCTCCTTACAAAGTTTACAGTAAACAATACTGCCAGTTTGATTAAACTGGCGGCAAAATATAACCTGGTGTAGAAGAACAAAGCATGTCCAATAAGTTAGTGGAGGCTATACCATGATGATTTTAACTTTCTTTAAAATCAATATTCCGGGTCTCAAACCATTCTTTAAACTCTCTTCCTTGTTCACCGGCATAGTTGATACATATTTCTGTACCGGGCGGTATATCTTCCAGGGCATAGTATGACATTGTTCTTGTCTCCATGTTAAGGCTGTATGCTGCATTGGAGTATACAGCATGATTATATAAGGAGCCAAAGCCAAGTACGAGTGCAAGGGTGCCGGCTTCCTTGTCAAAATTGAAAAAATAATCTGCCAAATGCGATGAAGTAACCGTTTCATAATCCCGGGCGGGAAGTACGAGTACTGCAGCTGTTTCAAATACCTGGTCTTTACAAATGCGTTCTTTGCAAAATACCCCACGGCCTTTACCTTTTACTTGTTTAATGTATAATGATGTTTTCATTCAGTGATGCCGGGCTGAAAGTAAACAGGAGAATGGTCATCTGCTTTTCCGTTATAATTAATAGTTATCTCTTCGCCCGGATGGATCATTTTGTTAGCTTTTACAATAAGACATTTCTTGTTTACAGAAATAGTGTAATCAGCATTTGCATCATAAGAATGATTGTACAGGGAACTGTAGCCCAGGCCAAGTGCAACGGGAGTTGTTTCATCTGCCAGGAGGAAATAATAGTTAAATAAAATAGTGGTTTGTAATAACTCTCTTTCCTGCCGGTCTAATAATATTACCGGAGCTGTTTCTATAACAGCTCCGGGTTTGAAAGTCCTGGTTGCAAATACCCCACGATCATCGATAGGGCTTTGCCTTATCTCTATACCGGTTGGTTGCAGTATTTCCTTTGGTTTAAAAAGGGAAAGCATTACTCTTTATGAGGCTTTGTTGTAGTCTGAACATTCTCTTTCATTTGCACAGTAGTTCCCTTTTTAATGTGGTCAAACTTAATTGCTTTTTTGGTTTGCTTGATTGTGGTAGCCGGCTTTACTGTATTGACAGTATCTGTAACGACCGGTATAGTTATAACCGGTTTAACGGTCTCTTTTTTTACAGCCGGTGCCGGGGTGGTCTGTGCTTTTAATCCGGCTAAAATCAATAATGAACTGAATAGGGCAAGTGTTTTTTTCATATTCCTGTTATTTTTAAGTTTAAAAATTTGTCCATTCTTTTCCTGAATCACTGTCAAAGCCATATTTACGGGAAACTGTTTGTCTGCCGGTAGCATCTGTCTGATAATATGTCCACCCGATTCGGCCGGCAGTAATTACGGAAGTAGTTGTTATTACACCATTACAGCCCATAGATTCGGCACAGTTGCTTACACGAATGTTTTCCATCTTAATGGTGTACATAATAATTGGAGCACCGGTACCACCAGGTTGAAGAACCGAAAGTGTTCCGGACGGTAACAGTGCGCCATTACCCATAGCCTTTTTTAAATCGGCAGAAGCACCGGTTATGTTCATACTGAAAGAAAGCTGGGAATTATTTTTACCGGCGCTGGCAAATGACAAAACGTCAATACTTCTTTCGTATCCTTTGGCCAGGGCATCTCCCTTAATTTGCTGGCCTGATGCATCTGTCAGTTTTAAATAAACAGTCTGGCCTTTTTGTGCTAATGCAACAAACGGGAAAAATAATATTGCTAAAATAATTGTACGCATAGTTTTGTTTTTAAGTGAATGATTTATTTGGCTAATCCATATTTTGTGTAAATACCTGATCCCGGGTAATCTGCATCGAGCAGGTTTAAAATTCTTGCTCCTTTTATGCAGGACCAGAAGGCATGATAGGTTCTTGCCCTGTCTTCAATTTTTGAAAATTTAATCTGCCAGTTATTCAGCACCGAAAAAGTACCGGATGATTTTACCTGGTCGAATTTCATATTGCCTACCATACCGTTTACGGCAAGTAATTTCCAGTGATAGGAGTTACCTGCGTTAAAAATAAATTCTTCATTCGACTGATGTATATTCATGCCGGCGTAATTGCCGGTGTACACATGGTACATTTGCTGGATACCTGTAAAATCACTGGTCCAGGTTCCTTTTAGATCGGAAGCAGCGACCGCAAACTTATTGCGTCCAACCATGTTGGCTAAAGGTATCAGGAGGTCCGTTTCGCTGTCCCATTGTATTGTTTCCGGGTCAAATTTGTATTGCTGAATAAAAGAGTTTTTATCAGGTGTAATAAACTCCAGCCATCCCGTTTCGCCCTGCCGGAAGAAAACAACATATACTTCTTTGCCAGTTGCAATTTCTGTGGCATTGCCCATCCCAAGATAGGGTCTGTTATAAGTGCTGATATAGGTTGTTTTATAGTTTTTGAGATCTTTGTATCGTGGTGCTACAAGAATATTCCAGGCGCCATTCGTTAAGGGTTCGGGATCGGCAGGAAAAATGGTCCCTTCTTTCGGATAATGAAGGAGTACTTTAATATCTCCCTTTTTTACTTCTACCCACTCTTCCTGCACCGTACTGGTCCATCCGTCATCAAAGTTGGTGGTGTTAAAAGCAAACCCATCTTTTTTGGTTGTTGTATTGGGGGCTGATGGCTGTACAACAGTTTTGGATGGTTTATCAGCAGGAGTTTTTGTTTTTTTAAAGCTTACTGATTCTAAAAAACTGGTCATTTCGGTTTCATATGCATCAGTGTTGGTAAGGATAAGGATATTGACCATTTTTTGGTAACCGGTGGAAGTAACCAGCACTACAACACCCTTGCTGTCCTCGTTCTCAAATGCTGCATAGCCGCTCTGTGCTTCCCAGCCATCTTCAGTGGAGGAGGGTTGCATTTCTGGGGCTGTTGAAACGGTCACCATTTCTTTTACCACCGTTTCCCAGGCTGCATCAAAATTTTCTTTTGAATCAGCCGATCCCGGGATTGATTTTAGTACTGTGATAATGCAATAGGTGCCTTTTACTGCATCTTCTTTGGTTAGCTGTACCGCAGTTTCGGTAGCCTGTTTTTTCCAACCCTTTGGTGGAGTGAAAGTTGTTATATCAAATGTTTGCTGCTGGGCAACTATTATTATTGGCGATACAATAAGCCAGCAGAATGAATATATTTTTTTCATATCGAATTGATTTGCTATTGTAAATCTATTACTCTGCCCTCCCGAATCCTGTTTCACCTATCCATAAAATTCTTGCATTCTTTATACAAGTGAAATGCACAGCAGACGTTTTTGGTTTTCCTTCTATGTCTGAAAGGTTTATTTGCCAGTTACCGGACATAGAAAACTTGCCATTTGACTTGACACTTTGAAATTTAATGTTGCCTACAAAACCACTGGCAACCCCAAGGTTCCATTTGTATGTATTGCCTGCCGCAAACTCAAAAGATTCATTAGAAGCATGGGAGTTTGCGCCTGCACTGGCCCCTGTATATGCATTTACATATTGTGTCAGCCCGAAAAAATCACTTGTCCATTTGCCCTGGAGGTCAGTAGCTGCGACTGCAAATTTGTTATAATTCGCCATCCTTTCCATTTTCTCCCAGCCATAAGATTCGGGGTGGTATGCACCGAATTGCTGTTCAAAGGAATTTTTATCGGGAGTAATAAATTCTATATATTTTCCACTGCCGTTAGAATAATTCATTTTAAATAGGACTACATGAACTGATTTTGCGGTCAATTTTTCTACCATATCTGCTTCTGCAAATTCTATGGATTGCCAGCCGGAGATTGGTTTAAATTCAAAATTGCCGGCACTGCTGTATCGGGGGGCTACTAAAACATTCCAGGCATTTTTTAACCCATCCATCAGGTTTGGATTATATGCATCTGTAATTTTATTGGGATAGTGAATCAGTATTTTAGTGTTTTCTTTAACTACTTCCACCCAGTCTTCCTGTACGGTGCTGGTCCATCCATCATCAAAGTTGGTAGTGTTGAAAGCATAACCATCATTTTTTGATACTGGTTGAACTGGCTTTTTTGCAGATGTATTTTGTTTAGTGGCAGTGGTAGTCGGTTTCTTAAGACTCACCGATTCTAAAAATGCTGACATTTCACTCTCATATGCATCAGAATTGGTAAGCACCAGCATGGTAACCATTTTTTCATATCCCGTAGCAGTGATCAGCAGGGCAACGCCTTTACTGCCTTCGTTTTCAAAAGCGGCATAGCCACTTTGTGCTTCCCATCCGTTTTCTTCAGATGGAGATTGCATTTCAGGTGCTGCAGACACTGTAACCATTTTTTTTACGACTGACTCCCAGGCGGCATCAAAGTTGGCTTTTGAGTCGGCATCGGCGGGTAAGGCTTTTGATATTGTAATTATACAATAGCCTCCAGTTGTTGCATCTTCTTTGCTTAATTGCAGTACAGACCCGGTTGTTTGCTTTTTCCAGCCTTTGGGTGCAGTGAAATGGGTAATATCAAAGCTTTGTTGCTGAGAGTAGGAACAAAAGTTTACTACAATAAGCAAAAAGGATAAGCAATATTTCATTAGTATTATTTTAATTCTGTTACTATCCGGTCCGCTATCAATAACCATATCTGAAATTTATTTCAAAAGTGTTATTCGTTTCATTTAATTCAGGAATATCATTAATATGATCTACAGTCAGATAATATTTATATTGTATGCCATTAGCAAGTGTATTGAGAACAGAGGAACTAATAGTGAATTGATTGTCTATTATGCCACCTGGATTTAATAGGGCACCTTCTTGCAGGAGTTTAATATAGCTGCTTGACATTTCGAGGCCATTATCTTTAACTCTGCCGAATAGGCGGATACCGTTAATATTAACTTTTACAGGTGCTGTTCCTGTATTGGTAATGGTATAATTAACAATATAACCAGTGGATGTCTTTGAAATTGAAGCCCTGGTTATGACTAAGTCTGGCAGTAATTCCTGAAGCGGCTGATTTTTAATAATATTTTTCGGTTTCATGGTTTGTGAAACTGGTTGTTTTATAGCTTTATTTCTTCTTTGAAATAATGAGTCTGCATTTTGCGCAACACTGAAAATCGCAGCATGTAGCATAAAAGTGAGAATGAGCATCTTTTTCATAGCTAATCTTTTTTATTAATGTAAATATGCCATAAGATGGAAAAGTTTCCTATCCCTGAAAAACAGGATATTTTCAGAGTAATAGAAATTTTCGCCAAAGCAAGACTTTGTCCATATTGCTGAAGTGTACGCAACAAACGAAGAGACTAGTACTGCAGACCGTAAAATTATTATAACCCTTTGTTGAAAAATATCACACCCTGTACAGAAGCTTCGGCAATACCGCCTGCGCCTGCACCAACCGTGCCTCTTGCTCCCCAACCGCATTTTGAATCATAGATGAGTTCAAATTTCTGATTAATTTTTACAGGGCTATCTTTTCCAAACAAGCCGGTATCCATGCCTACGCCAACTGAAAATTCGTAACTGCCATCGGTATTAAATTCTGCTCCGCCGGATAGCATACCTGCTTCCACACCAACAGATACGCCAGTAGAAACTTCTTTAGGACTGGCTAATTTGGTATCGGATTGCTTGTTCACTTTACCATCGGCTCCTTTTGTATAAGTGTTGGAGTTGTCAATAAAAATATAATCTTTAGAACTTATGGCAATTTTAGTTTTTATAGACTCTGTTGCAGGACATTTTTCCGGTGCCGGTGGTTCAAAAGTGGAGCAGGTGGGTGTAATGCTTTCATTTGTTTTTACAATAAGCCCGGTGTAGTGAACCTTCTTGATAAGCTTATCATTCAGTGCAAGCGATTGATCTATATAAATGAAGGGTTCTTTTTTATCACTCATAGATAACTGTAAATGAAACGGACCCTTCATGGCAGGCCCGGCAGCATCTGGTGGGAGAGGACTCCATGGAGTTATTTTCTGCCATTCATTTACATTGCGCAGATCTAACTTTTCAGAAGGCAGACCTTGTATTTCTACACGGCCATCATCGGTAACGGTGCCGGTAAAATTCCATGATCTTATTTGAAATCCATCTTTGATGTAAGTGGAAAATCCATTGTAACTATAGGCAGATGGCATCATACCGGCTACCGCATTTGCAGCGTTGCCCTGGTATACATACATAATTTCACCGCTGCCGGTAATATTTCCACTGGCAGAAATTTGCATGGAGAAATTTTTGACGCAGGCCAATGTTTGCAAGTTGATTATCGTAGTTGCCATTCCTGCTCCAAATTTTGTATTGGCATCAGTTGCATTTTCTCCACTGCGTGCCGAAATATTTTTTGCCTGGTAATTTCCTTGCCAGTCAGAAAGTTTGTAACCAGTAGGAGGTTTTTTTGCTACGTTAGGTTTTGCTGCGTTTTTAGAAGTAGGATTTGCGTTATTAGTTTTTGCAGGACTGGCATTGTTCGCATTGCTATTATTGGCCTGAGCTTCACGGCCATTACCAGCATAACCTAAACTCCATGCTTTTGCAGAAAGATTCTCAGCTTCTTTTTTATTCCCTTTTTCCTCAGCAATTTTTGCAGCGGTATAGCAATACAATCCATTGTTGGGTGCTAATCGCATGGCCATTTGAATGGCTTCATCAGCTTCTTTTACGTTACCCAGTTTCAAATAGATATAAGCCTGGTTAGCCCAGGGAGAAGCGAGATTGGGGAAGCTTTTTGTAAGTTCCTCTGTCAATACTTTGGCATCATAAATTCTGCCTAACTCTAATAAAAGATTAGAGAAGTTATTTAAGTAAAGCCCATTGGTTTCCTGTAATTGCGATGCTTTTGCAAAGCCATATAGCGATTCCCATTTGTAGTTCCTGAAATAGTATAGCGTTGCCTGTACATAGTACGCCTCTGCTAAGCCTCCTTTAAGCGTTCCGGCACTTTTGCCGGCCCTGCTGTCCAATTCTTTATAGAGTTTTGATTTTATAACGGAACCTGCCAGTGCATTGTCAATAACCTGTTTTTTAGTACTTGTATTTGGTGAAACAATTGCAGTACTTAGCCAGGTAGAACTTCCTGCAGCATAATTGAGCATTTTAAATGGTAGCGTAAGTGTGCCATTTTGAAAAGTGAAGTTCCCGCTCTTCTTTCCCTGCTCCATTGTTTTAAAAGTGATGGTGATTTTGCTTCCGCTTACCTGGTATGTTCCTTCGTCGGTAACAATATTACCCGGCTGTTCAGCTTTTAACTTGAACGTATTGTCGAGGAATTGAAGTGTGATGATCGCTTTTGCACTTGCTTCTTTACCATCACTATCTGCCATAAAACGATATTTACCTTTTATGGATTGGCTATTTACTTCCGTCTGACTGGCACATACAATAACTGCCAGCAGGAAAAGAATATTTTTCATATAGATTAGTTGAAGAAGTGCTGTCTTACTGTTTTGTG
The DNA here is from genome assembly GCA_016719165.1 of Chitinophagaceae bacterium. Classification (GTDB taxonomy): domain Bacteria; phylum Bacteroidota; class Bacteroidia; order Chitinophagales; family Chitinophagaceae; genus JJ008. Next base: position 558,719 of record JADKAJ010000001.1, read on the forward strand.
ATCTTAAAATTACTTATGTAATATTTCTCCAGGTCGCTATCACTGCTAATGTGTATAAACTTTAAGAAATTAAAAGTAGTTGTTACCGGAATGGCTTTCGACATTTCAACAATTTTATTCTCACCCATAAATAGTTCCAGCGATTCTCCTTTTCGTTTTAATGTAATTTTTGCAGTATTCAATTCTTTGTCGTTGGAAAATCCGGTAGCCTCAAAGTAGGGTTTTACATTAGCAAAATAGCCATCAGCAAATTTGCCTTGAATTGAAATTTCTCCGGGTCTGCCCCAGTAGCCGGCTTTTATTCTCAGTTTTATAGCCGGTGATACCATTTGATCGTAGGTTGGTTTCGTTCCCAGGTACAATTCAAAAGCTTTAGCACCCCAGGGAATATCTTTCGGTGCTGCAATATCAAAAGATAACTCGAAGTTTTGTGGCAGAGGGTATTGAATATTTTTTGGAGATGCATCCCGTCCCTGTAGCTCCATCCATTTTTTATTAGTACCGGCTATTTGCTTTACTTCAGCTTTTTTACCGTTTCGCAAGCTGCTATTCCAGTTATTGACTGGTTTGTTTAAGGCATTGGTAGAAAAATCGTCAAAAAAGAAAATATTTTTATCAGTGGCAGCGGCTTTTGCTTCGTTGGATGCTATTTCAGACGCAGCCTGCTCTTTGTGACCAGGTGAACGGAGTGGTTTGTATGATTCTGTTATTTTAGTAGAGCCAAAGAAGTATTTATATACATATTCGAAATTAAAATTATTGAGAATACTTTCCATCATATGTACATTGTAAGCACTGTTTGGCATCCCTAATGTCCACCTGATGGTAATCCATTGAGGCTGGTCGGTTTTGCAAAGTTCCATGGCTGCTTTACTTACTTTTTGTATCGGAAATTTGTTGCTCCCTTCCGATTCGTCAAAAAAATCCCTATTGTTTGGCCTGGCATTTACAAAATCTATAAAACCAATTTGACCAAAGGGATAGCCTAATGTTGCAATTTCATTTAATTGTTTTTTATATTTTTCTTTTAGGCGAGCAAGGTTTTGCCTGGCCATTGCCAGGTTTTCTGCTGTATAGTTTCCAACCTTTTGCCAAGCGGGTAATTGCTCTTCTGCTCTTTCAAAAAACTCTCCGATGGTCACATTTTCAAATGGGAGCTCTCCATTTTTAGTCATAATAACAATATAGTGCGGATAGTCGCTAATGGCTTTAGGTGGAATGTAGAAACGGGTATAAGGCTGAATATTTTTATGTGTACTAAACCCTAAAAACTCGTAACCTGCTTTACCATCTGCAAAATTACTGCCTGCTCCACTATGATAGTGTGGCATAACAAAATAGTATTGCTCAGGCGAAGAAATAAAAGATACAGGGGCGCTGATGTACTGAATCTGATTGGCCTCTATATGCCAGTACTCTGCAAAATTATTCTGTGGTACAAATTTTCCGGCAGCATCTTTTTTTAAAAACATATAAACTTTTGAGAATGCACCATACATGTGTGGAAGTGCTGCTAAGTGCTGGTTTATTGCATTGCCAAGGGCACTGTTAGTACCACTGAATTTTGGTATCGCATTCTGAAAATGGCCTATATCTCCTAAACATCCCTTTGGCAAATATGATTGTTGCATCCACTCTATAAATTGCTGGGTATATCCTATTTGCCTGGCACTATATACTCTGTTGCCCGCCGTTTTTCCCTTTGGAGGAGTAGTTTGTTTATATGTTTTCATCCAGCCAATATCGATATCCGCAATGCTTTCGAGTGTGAAACCAATACGGTCAACATAAACCGGTTGTGTTTGTGCTTTAAAGTTTGTTATAACTACCAGGAAAAGAATTATTTTTTTCATATTGTAATTATTAAATAACCAGAAATTTATTTTCCAAGCATATTATTTAGTGTTGCAAAATCAACAGCTTTTTTTATCGCTTCTATATTTTCTTCAAATACGGCATCATCTTTGGATATTTTATAGACCACAGAGAAAAATTGCGGTGTTGACTTTGGTAGTTTTTTATGGTAGTAATCTAAATTAGGTTTAATGGCCATAAAGGAACCTTTGGTGCCTTCATCCACAAATTTTTCAAATCGTTCTTCATTATTCCACATGCAAATTGCAGGCTTGCTCAATTCGGTTTCAGATCTTGTCATGTATTCTTTTATAGCTTTAAAATATTTATCGAGATATACCTTTTCGCCGGGGTTGTCCTTTACTGCTTTCTCCAATCTTTTCTTTTGTATTAATAAATATTCTTTTCTGCTGAGATAGGAGAAAGGGAGCGAATCATTATAGGTAATTAACCAGCGGTATTCATATATCGGTGAGTTGTAATCTACTTTTTCTTCACCCATAAAATAATAACCGTTCTTTTTTTCGGGTTTTTTTGTCAACTTCAGATATCCCCTGAAGTCGTCACCCAGGTCAGCAGCATAAAGATTTTGTGCGAAAATTGCATTAGCGGTTATAGTAACTGTGGTGGGGGTTGAATAATCAACATAATATTTTGTTTTGTCCTTACTCTGCTCATCGCATAAAAACCGGAGTATATACATTGAATAATAGTAAGGATCGGCTATCCATGTTTGGCCTGAAGCCATACTTTTACCAAATACAAAGCTATAAGAAATCTGGCATCCCATAGGTTTATAGTTAGTAGAAACCATTTTGTGAATACCATCCGTTATAGCTTTTTCCTTTATCAGATCTGCAGTACTTACATTGGCAACAGAACCTTTACTACCAGCTTTCCATGTGCCTGGTTTTTGTTTTAGTAATTCTTTGGAGCATTCCTGTGAAAATGCAGTTAGTGAAGTAAACAGTATTGCTGATAAAATAGAATATCTCATTTTTTAAAGTTTATTATTTACCCCCTAGTATTCCTTTGCCTGATGTACTTACACCGCTATTAACAGTAGCTTTTACATCTAACCCGGTTATTGTTACAGGGCCTGCTTTGACAGCTACACCGGCAACGGCTCCTATATCAGTAAAGCCTGTATTATCCCATTCGACCAAAGCACTGATCGTTGCTTTCCCTTTTAACGCCATCGGTCCGACACTTTCGCTTATACCCACTATTGCTGTACCGGAATACTTACCTGTTTCCACATTATCTTTTACATTAATTTTCACACCTTTCAAATCAAACTCACCAACCAGATCACTGCAGCTAGAGGTAATTTTAAATACGCCAAGATTCATTTTGCTAACATATTGGCAAGCTACCTCATCAAAATTTTGTAATGAGTCCGTTCCTTTAGGTTTAACTTCAATGGGGATACACCAGCTACTTTTATTTTTAAACTGTACTACCTGGTCTTTTAGTTGTGTGAGCCAGGCAATCTGTGCATTTACTTTTGTCAGTTCAAATTGTTCAGGCCACATGGTGTATTGACAATAATATAAGAGGTCGCTGGTTGTGCGGCTTACATAATTAAGATATTGCCTGTATGCACTTTGTATTCCGCCATTGGCATTTTTTAAAAATTCGGTACGGATAGCATTTTCATCTTTGCAAATTGCTTCCAATGGGTTCGGCCTGCCTTCTCCAATCTGGTCTTCGTATTTTTTATTCAACAATTCCTGTTTTTTATCCAATATCTTTTCATATTCTCCGGCAGCAAGAGCAGCTCTTACTACAGGCTCTAATGCCCTGGTAAATACAAACGACATATTTCCATTTACATCGTTTATTCCGGGGCCTAATTTTTTTATGGCTTTAGCAGCATAACCGGGTATGGGCTGAATAAATTGTCCCTGCTGTGAAGCTTGTATTACAAGCCTGATTCGTTCTGTACTACTTTTTTCATAGGCGACTTCCAAAACTTTCTGTTTCTTTTTTAATTCGTCTATTTTTTGCTGGCACTCTTCTTTAAAATGCTTCCATTCAATTTCTAATAGTTTATTTTGTTCAACGTCCATTGGATATTCAGGCCAGGTAAATTTTCCCAATCCCATTATATCCTGTGGCATGGGCCTGTCCCAGTTCAGGTCATTACTTTTAAGATCGTATCCTAATTTTTTTAACTTGTTTTCTTTTTCATTGCTATAGGCTTCACTGATGCTTTTTTTTGCGGCTGCAATAGCTGCAGGTATATTCCCTTTGCTTTCTTCAATTAAACATTTTGCCATATTCGCCTGCGGATGTGTGGCATGAATACGGATAGTGCTGTCAGCATATTTTTCAGCTCTTGGGATATCGCCAAGGCCCAGCCAGGCTTGTGCAATATTATTTAGTATGGTGCTGTTTTGGGCGTAACGTTTATTGAGATTATTCAGAATTGGCAGTGCCATTTGTTCTGCGCCACACATGGTTAAAAACGAGGCATAATTGTTCAGGTTATTGGTGTTTTCCGGATCGGTTTTACAGGCTGCACCCATTAGATAAAGCGCCAGTGTAGGTTTGCCATCCATCCACAGACCTACAGCCGTATTTGCAACCGATGATTTCAATAGTATGATTTGCTGTAGTATCTCTTCGCCTTTTATTTTTGTGCCTGAAGATAATTTACTCAATACCGCCTGCTGTGTTTTATTGATGTAAGTACTCATTTCAGCATTAGAAACTGTTGTTGCTAATGCAGTATTAATTCTTGCAACATCTTTTACAGGAACGATTCTATTGTCATCCTCGTACGCTTTTTTTAATTGTGCTTCACTTATGCCTGCTATGTTTTTTTTAATACTTTTTATGTCAGGCATTTTTATTCCCATGCTGTCCATTGTTTTTTTGTCTTCCGGGCTCATTTCATCCATGGCAGCCTGCATCTCTTTCATCATATCGGCCATTTCTTTTTGGGTAGGTGGTTTTTCTGTTTCAGCAGGCTTTTTCCCGGGTTGAGCTGATAGTTGTAATGAAGAAATGAAAATCAGGAAAATCAGAAGTTGTCGCATGGGGAATTATTTTATCAAAAGTGAGTAAAAGGTAATGTACAACTCATCCCTGAAAAACAGGATATTTTGTTAAACGAGTAAAATCATGGAAAAAGGGGAGAAGACCTGCTGAACTTCTTTGTTTATTTGTAAAGACGGACTAATGATTTATCTTACTAGAATGAGAAAAGTATTTGCTGTAATTATTTCTTTTTGTTTGGTATTGACAGCTGTTGCTCAACGCAGCGGCCCAGCCCATGTTTTGGATAGCCTCTTAAAAGTACTGGCGACTTCCAAAGAAGATACAAGTAAAGCAATGCTTCTGCTTACCCTGGCCAACCTGTATGAAACCAATAACCAGGATTCTGCAGAATACTACCTTCAAAAAGGGAAAGCTTTATCAGAGGCGTTAAAATTCGATAAAGGTATTTACTACTATTACCAGCAGGGTACTGTTCTGTCCTATACGAAAGGGAATTACACTAAAGCACTGGATGAATCGAATAAGGGGCTGGAAATGGCCCGGAAGCTGAAGGATACACTGAAGGTGATAACAATGCTGAATAACCTGGGTATCATCAGTGCTTACCAGGGGAATTACCAGGGGCAACTGGAATACGCATTACAGGTAAAAGATGCTGTGGAATCCGTAAAGGATTCTTCGATGTTGTCCGGGGCTTATCATAATCTGGCTAACTGTTATCATAACCTGGGACAATTCAGAAAAGCAGTGGAGACATCAGGTTATTCCATTTATGTAAATGGTCTTTTCAGTGAAAAAAACATGTATATAAACCGGGTCTATGCAACACTGGGGCAAAGTTATGAGGGCCTCAGGATGGCCGATAGTGCCTTGTTATATTATACCATAGCAATTAAAGAATCTGTCAGGTTAAATGATAAATATGCAGAGGGATCTATCTACGGCTACATGTGCAATTTATATGCAGGGATGAATCGTTTTGGTGATATGCTCAAAGCTGCGGAAAAGTCATTGTCGTTGTCGAAAGAATTGCAGAGCAGGCAGATGATGGCCAGTTCGCTTTATAATATTGCCTATGCGCAGTTTCTTAATAACAATAATAAGGAAGCTTATAAAAGTATTAAGGAAGCATTGTCTATTGCTGTTGCAGACAGCCTGGGTGATGAACTGAAGAATTGCTATACGGTGCTATCTTATATTGCTGCCAGGGATGGAGACTATGTTACATCCGTTTCGGCTAAACAAAAGGCAGACTCTATTGCGGATGCTTCTTTAAATGAAAAAGTATTAAAAAGTACTGCCGATCTTGAAAAAAAATATGAAACAGAAAAAAAGGATAACCAGATAAAACTTCAGCAAGCTGAAATAAAACGGAAGAGTACGTTGAACTATATTCTTATTGGCAGCGCAGTTGCATTGGTAGTGGTTTCCTTTTTGTCATACAGAAACTACCGGCAAAAACAAAAACTGCAGCAGCAACGTATCTACGAACTGGAAACAGAAAAAAAACTGGCTGCAACAGAAGCAGTATTAAAAGGAGAAGAGCAGGAGCGAACCCGCCTGGCAAAAGACCTGCATGATGGGTTGGGAGGCATGTTGTCAGGCATTAAATACTCATTTCAGACTATGAAAGGAAACCTTATCATGACACCTGAAAACCATCAGGCTTTTGAACGAAGCATGGATATGCTGGACAGTTCCATCCGGGAGATGCGCCGGGTGGCCCATAATATGATGCCGGAGGCATTGGTAAAATTTGGATTGGATACGGCATTAAAGGACTTTTGTACTGATATTAACCAGACAGGAGCATTGAATGTAAGTTACCAATCCATCGGAATGGAAGCATCCGTTATTGAGCAAACAACCGCTATCACCATTTATCGTATAGTGCAGGAATTGATTAATAATACCATGAAACATGCCGCTGCTAAAAATGCAATAGTACAGGTAAGCAGAACAAATGGCATCTTGTCGGTAACGGTAGAGGATGATGGTAAGGGTTTTGATACAGCTGTGCTGAGCCAGGTAAGAGGAATAGGCTGGGATAATATAAAGAACAGGGTGGAGTTTCTTAAAGGGACTCTTGATGTGGATTCACAACCGGGTAAAGGCACCTCTGTACATATAGAATTGAATACATAAATGGCAATTAAAGTTTTTATAGTGGACGATCATTATATGGTCGTTGAAGGGATACGTTCTTTACTGCAGAATGAGAAGAATGTGGAATGGACAGGCCATGCCATGAATGCTGATTCCTGTCTTGCTTTTCTCCGGCAGCAGCAACCGGACATTATACTAATGGATATCAACCTGCCCGATAAAAGTGGTATCGATCTGTGCAAAGAAGTGAAAGAAGCATATCCACAGATCTTTATTATCGGGCTCAGCACTTTCAATCAGCAAAGCTTCATCCAGAAAATGATGGATAACGGGGCATCCGGGTATGTACTCAAGAATGCCACCCAGCAGGAGTTAATGGAAGCCATTGAGATGGTAGTGAAAGGAAAAACATACCTGAGTGATGAGGTATCCCGTTCTCTGCGAAGGAATGAAGATGATACAATACCTGTATTAACAAGAAGGGAAAAAGAAGTACTGGTGCTGATTGCGGAGGGAATGACAAATAACGAGATCGCTGAAAAAATTTTTATCAGTGCCAGTACGGTTGATACACACCGGAAAAACTTACTGGCAAAAATGCCAGCCCGGAATACAGCAGAGCTGGTGAAACTTGCATTTCAGCATAAGTTTATAAAGCTGGATGACAAGTAGCTGCATTCATTCTTTTTTTATTGCTGTCAGGTTGAATTTTCTTCCTGCGTTGTAACAACCGAAATAGTATTGCTACCGGTATTCACCCATGAATCTAAACCTGCTTTTGAAAACCGGTTGTTCGCAAAAAAATAAATCGCAGCGATTGGGTTTGTGCTGTCGCAGCGATTTAGTTAATCAATTACCTTTTACTACTTTATGTGCCGGTGTATTACATTCCCATGTAGTTCCTGCCTGTATTATCTCACCGGTTCATGAACTATTCTCAGGTGTATCAGACCCTTTTTTAATTCGATGTTATCCTCAATGGTTCTTTTAAAATCATTATACTTATCGGTGAATACCGTGGATTTATTATTTGCGGTGAAAAGAAAAGCCGTCTTTTGATTGGATAATTTATTGATCAATCCCTGCCGGTGATTATCCATTTGCTTTTTCCCTTCATATTGTTGTTTCAATTTGCCCATGGCCGTTGTCGCAGGCGCCTGGTTTTGCATGCCGGCAATAGATTCCAGTATTTCATTGCCCAGATCGATTGCCCCTTCCTCATCAATTTCATCGGCGTAGAAGACATAGTTGGCATAGATTAAAATGTCAGCCTTGTAGCCATTATTTATTTGGGACATAGCGGTATTAAGTTGTTGAGCAGTTGCTTCATCCCCAATAAAACCTGTCACGAAGGCTGTATCGGGCTTGGAAGTATTACAGAAATCTATCCTGAACTCAGGGAATTGCAAGGGAAAACTTTCGGGCCCGGTATACTTGTAGGTCACTAATTTCCCTTCTTCATCCCGCATTGTTTTGGTACCTGCCTTAACAGTCATTTCCATGGTAACTTTTTCGATCGTTTGGTTGTTGATATTGTCGGTATAGGGTATCATCCTGTAGGAACAACTGTCAAATATCAACATCGTATATTTCTTTACTGAAGATTCCAGGGTACCGGTAGCTTTGAGTTCAATTTCATTATTATCATTTACCTGTTCATAGATGAAGTCGATCTCTGTGGTCATGGCAAACCTGTTGTACTCCAGGAAAGTGTTTAAAAATTCGCCGAAGCTAGGGCCTTCCTCCACACCAAGCAAGGCCTGTTGCCGCAATACGCCTAAATGAAAAGGCATGTTCAAGACAAAATCGTGGTTTTTAAGTTCAACCTGCTCATTAAAATATTTTTTGTAAGCATCGCCGGCCTGTTTCATCAATGGCTGCACAAGTGATGGTGGTTCGGTCTCCGCCAAGCCCAGCAATTGCCGCTTTCTTTCGTGGCCCAACACTACTGTGGAAATAATTTGGGTGTAGCGTATGTCGTGTCCAAATTTTTCAAGCAAGATCTTATTCTTCCTATCCATTCTTCCTGTCATTGGATTCAACAGATCAGCTAAAGAGTTGTTACTTGCCTGCCCCAACAGGCTTTTCATCCTTTCTATGCCAAGCAGGATGCTGGTTATCTTTTCTTCCCGGCCCTGGTATGCTTCAACCCAAATGCTGTCTTGCCGGCGTTGCATGGCAAGCAGGCTGGTATCGCAGGTGGCACAAATACCCAGGTTCCGGGCCGGTGGAGCAGGAAATGATTCCTCCGCCGGCAGTTGTTGCATAAGTTGCTTAACTAATGCGAGTTGCTCCTCTATTTGTTTGCCCGGATCTTTTAGCTGGTTGGCATTTTTAGCCGCATCTTCTTTAGCGGAAGTCTGATGCGATTTTTCTGCGGAGTTGATTGCTGCGGAAGGAGACTCTTCACTACCGGGCGGGAGCGGTTTAAGCTCAGGCAGTTCTATGGTATTTTTAACTACACTTGCATAGCCCATTGCAAGGTCGTCGTACATGGCCATGCTGGTAACGAGCAGGGGATAGTATAAAAATCCGTTCTCCATTTTTTCAAAGTCTTCTGCCAGATCTTTTTTTCTTTTCTCATTATTGATTATTTCGTTCACCGTTTTTTCAAAGCGATCTGTTTTTTTTTGGGGCTGCACAATTACTGTGCTCTTCTTTTTGGCATATTGTACTACCATGCCGGTCATTGTTACAAGTGTGGTGTCGTTCATTTTTTTCCCTTTGTACCAAAGCAACCTGTCTTTTGCCTGTGCTGCTGTGGGGACAATGACTGGCTGCCTCAGCACGATGGGTACGATCGGTGATTGCGCAGGCTTTACCTGGCTGCTATTTTTCAATGCAGGTTTTACCGCTTGTTTGGCCGGAGCCGTAGCTCCTCCCATCATCGACAGTATACTTTTTAAGGCAGTCAATTCTTTTTTTAGTTGTGCTGCTTCATCGGGGTCTGATTGTTCCAACAGTTTAATTTCGTTTTCCAGGTCTTTTATCTCTTTTTTCAGGTTATCAATTTCCTGTTTCATCTCAGCCGTTTGATTTTTTTGTGGCTGTTGTGCCTGCACCAGGATATTACTGAAGAGAAAGGTGGCAATGAAAACTATTTTTAGCATACTATATTTTTTATGATGGATCCAATTTTTTGGGGCATGAATTATTTATTTTCCGGAATTTTTATTGAAATCATTTCTCATTTTCCTTTTGGTGAAGTGAGATCAGTATCTGTATATTTCTGATCATAATACCAGGCGTTTGAAAAAGTAGTGTTATTGCTAAAATTACCATCCCTTTGTGTAGGTTTGGAAGACTGCAAAACAAGGTTCCATTCCTGAATACCGGAGAAGTAATGGAACTGGTAATTGTAAGTCACGATTTCTAATGTACGGTTCTGCGATTTTACAAGGGAACCCAACTCATCTACATTATTTTTCTTGGTATAACTCTGGATAATACTTTTTGCAGGCACAATGGTCAGCTGGTTACCATTTACCGTGTACGTTCCATTTTCTTTTACGATGATGATATGCTGATACGTCATTCTGAAACTTCTTTCAGTAAATTGATAGGAACCATCCTTTTTAAATTCGTAGCGGCTGGTGGTGTAGCCGGCAGTTCCCCAACTGGCAGGGTCGGCATAGTGAGGATGTGATGCACCTGATCGGTTCCATTTGCCAAAAAGTTTTGGATCGGCATTGATAGTTGATGAGGGTGATGGTGTACCATTTCCGCTGGTGGCAGGTAAAGTATTGGTGGAATGTTTTACCAAATTATAATCCTGGCCGGCGCCATTGTTGAGTTTTAAAATTCTGCCGCCACGGACAGCTTCAAAGTATGCATCAAACCTGTCTGTTTTGCCGCCGTACCGGTTGGTGAAAGTAACAGCCCAGTTGCTCACCGTATACTTTCCTTTATACTCTTGTTGAAATGTATTCATATTCCCAACGGCGCCGGTGGCACCATTATGAATACTGGTATAAGTGCCGTCTTTATTGAAATTAAAAGTGGCGCTGGTAGCAGCCAGTGTCATACCGGCATAACCTTCATATCCTGAAGGACTGGTATAATACCATTGAGCAGTTGAAGTATTCCCGTTTTGCCATTTACCAACGATATCGCCGGGTGCAACAGCAAACTTATTGTACCGGGTCATTGCGGCAAGATCAGAACCAAACGGGTCGTTTGCTTTGGGATAAAGCTTTCGAAACGCCGTTTCATTGAGTGCGGTACCTATCACCACACTTGCAGCATTGGGTACTATTACGAGGTACATACCGATGAAACTGGGTTTACCGGTGCGTTTGTCCGTTGCCTTGCCTTCCATATAAGGAGGTTTTAAAGCCATGCTTCCACCGTCATTCAATTGTTTGGATTTGACAGTAAACAACTTTGTTACATAAGTATCCCAATAATACTCAGCATCTCTTACTCCGGTTCCGCTAAACTGGCTGGCGTTATACGGTACATGATAGTTGAGATAAACGGTATTGCCTTCCTTTTCAACCAGTACATAATCATTCATGACTGTACTTACCCATCCGTCATCAAAATTAGAGGTGGTAAACTTATAGTTACCTGTTGCAACCGGTGCGGTTGGTTCCTGCAGGCCACCCTGGATTTTTTTAAATTTTATTGAGCTGATAAAATTTTCTGTATTCGTGATGAATTCTTCTTTATTGGTGAGTGCCAATACACTCATTATGCTGCCACTATTTTCAAAAACGCTGAGGATGGCGATGGCAGCACCATTGCCATCATTGATTGCAGCGGCTCCTGCTTTCAACAACCAGCCATCTTTTCTTTTTTCTGTTTCTGTTTCGGGAGTGCTGTTAACCGTAAACCTGTCAACCACCAGTTCTTTCCATTCTTTGTCATAATCCTTATCGATATTGCCCAGGCCAGCTATACTTTTATACACCGCAATAACACAATAACCTCCGTTGGACTGGTTGGTAATGGTATATGAAACAACATCGGATTTTATCTCTTTTTTCCAGTTTTTAGGTGCAATAAAAGAGGCTATATCAAAGCTTTCATTGGTTTGGCTGTGGCCCAGCAAACCCAAAAAGATGAAACAACATGTAAATATTTTTTTCATATCCAATGTTAATTGCTTTGTTTTACTAAGACGGCACATTTATTATTCCGATAATCAGTTACTTCTTTATTACTTTAATTATTTATAACAGAGTTGCCGTTTTAGAAATTGGTCCAGGCCCTTCTTTTTTCTTCATCCCAGCCGCTTTTACTGCTTATGGACTGTACCCCGCTTTTTGTATAAGAGTAGTAGGTCCAGCCGATCCGGGTGGCATGTAATTGAACGGTGGTGGTGCCATTCGCATCAGTACATTCTTCCACCGCAATATTCTCCATATTGATTTTAAATCTTACCTGGCGGCGGTCATAATTGGTATAGGTTACGGCAATTTCACCGGAACGCATTTTTTTATTAGTCTGGAGCAAATTTCGCAGTATGCCTGCAGCACTTTCCGTGCCCAAAGTAAAACGGACTATTGTGCTGTAAGCAGAAGAGTTTGTCTCCAGGTTGAATACTGGTATTTGTCTTTCATAAAGTTTCGTAACCGAAGAACCCCTGATCACCGATCCGTCTTCGTTAATAAATTTTGCAAAGCTTTCATCTTTCTGCGCACAAACAATTAACGGGATGAAGAAAACAAGTAAGAATAGTAATCGCATGGTATTGTTGTTTAGTTGATTTGGCATTTTAATTCGTATTTTTTGTTGTGGTATTGTTGTCGAGGATACACCTGCAGGAATAACCATTATTGGCCAGGGTATAAATTCTGCCTATGGCATTGCTGTTGTAATTGGCATGATGGTTCCATAAATAAAGTAAACCGTAACGGTCATCATACACAGTGGAAGTCCAGAAGTTTCCAAATTGACCCAGCGTAGTGAATTCTCCATTATCCAGTCTTGAACCAGCCGGTAGTATAGAAAATCCACTCGAATTGGTACCGGCAAAGGCGGAGGTTTTCCATCCTTCGGTTGTTTTTAATTTATCTGCGATATTGCCCCTTTCACCGGTGCGGTCAAGTTCTGCAGCAGGAATGCCGGTAAATTGTTCCAGTTCTTTCCAGTCTTTGTCGGTGGCTACACGCCAGCCTTTGGGGCATAGTTTGCCGGTAGCAACTGCATAGCCATTGTATAGCTTGCCATATTTATTATTATTCAACATATTATTCTCATACACGGCATAGGCTCCTTTTTTGGTTTGCTTCCAGTCGCTGTCAGTAAGACCTGTGGCAATAGCTGTCGTATCGTTGTATTGGGTAGTGCGGAGGTTTTCTTTTAACCAATATTGGTTGCCTATTTTAATTACTGTGTATTTGTTGCCGTCAAGATCATAGACGGGCTGCAACGGGTCCTCCGTAGTTGGTGATTCTTGTTGTATTGCCGGCTTTTCAATCTTATTTAGTTCGGGCGGAGAGGATTTCTTTTCAGGGTTAACAGCAGGAGAAGATTTTTTATCAGCTATTTCCTTTGCGGCTGCCGGTTGCTGTGATTGGTTTACCCGGACCGGAATTTTTGCCAGCATATTATACATGGCTTTAAAATCCAACCCATCCATCATTTTTTTCCTGAAATTGTATTTCCACGAATCCGGTCCCGTTTTGTCATGGGCTGAACCGGAAAGGAAGACTACCATAAATTGAGGGATGTGAAGCGGTAGTTTTTTATCCAGGTATTCTTCATTAAAAAATGCCAGGTGAAAACGATCCTCCCGGAATTTTAATTCAGTAGCATCAGAATAAAGGATGTATTCAAAGTTAATCAGTTCAGAAAGCGGCTTACTTAGCTCTTCTCTGCTTTTATTTTTCAGGTAATCATCTACCAGCCTGATGGCGTTTTCTGCCCTTCTTTTATAATCATCAAGACCTTCGTATGTCTGCTTAAAACTTTCCGGATACTTTTTGTACTGATTTTCGATATGGTGTATGTAAACATCCCGGTATTCTTTGATCTCTTCCCTGAATTGTGTGAGGTACTCTTTGCGGGTGACATACCTGAACAGGGGTTCGTTTTCTCTCCGGATGATGAACCATTGTTGTGTTGGTTCTTCGTCTCTGTAGATTTTTTCCGTGTAGTGGTCCAGCCAGCCATTGGTGCTGACAAAATTCTCATGTATCAGGAAAACCCTTTTACCATTAATGCCGTATTCTGACTCAGCATTCTTCATGGCACCTATATAATGGTCGGTTCCGTTTACCTTATAGGGAGTAATATGAGAAGCAAAGACCTCCGGATTATTGATGGAAATTTTGAGGGTTACCCCTGTTTCATAAGTAAGGTCAATATTATTCCTGGCTCCACAAACAAACCCGGGATGACCAATGTGCAGGTGGTATCCAATCGGCATGAATGAGTAGGCGGTCGAGAAATCCAGGTATTTGGTAAAATTGGCATTGCCTCCCATTGGCTGATGGTAGGCTTGTTTGGCAAGGGCCAGCAATTTATCCAAATTGGCAATGGCTGCAGATTTGTTATAACTACCGGGTTTGGCTTTAAATTGTGCAACAGCCTGGTATCCACTGTAAGGTTTCCATGCACCGGGATAATCACTCAGGTTTTCTGTAGGACAGGGGTTGGCTCTTTGTGCCAGTGCGGCGGCTTCAGGTTCACTTATTATTTTTTCCTGGATTTTGGCCGACGCTGATTTTTTTTCAACTACAGTGCCAGGTGTATTGGTTCCGGGGATTGTATTTTTTGCAGGTTGATTGGTTTTACCAAAGGGAGTGGGATTACCCATCATTGTTTTTAGGTTTTCAATATCTAAAGCATCTAACATCTTATACATATTATTCATCACTGCTTTATTTTTTTCATCTACTATAAATTCAAGGGTGATGATTTGTGGGGTATGCAGGGGCAGGGAGCCTTTGAAATAGTTGGGATCTATATCTATCACATAGGTGCTATTTTTATCTGCGTCGTCATAAAACGGCGGAACATTATCCTCGTACTGGTAAAAAACGGAGAGCATACTGCCCCGAACTTTCGCATCCCGATTCAGTTCTTCGGCAGGTGTTTTATCCAGGTAATCCTGTGCACTGGCAACCAGTTTTTTATTGTAGTTTATTTCATCTTCTATTTTGGTATACCTGGCTTTTTTTTGATAATAATCAATCAACCTGGTGCACAACTCTTTGCGGGTAAGATACCGGAAAGGCAATTGATCAGTATAAGGAATGACCCACTTGTACCTGGTCAGTTCTTTTCCAAAGCCACCAATAAAATTTTCGGAGAGTAACCAAGCGGATCTTTCTTTGATGGGTTTATCATCAATGTAGTAAAGCCTGTCCGTGTCGGGATCTTCTTCATCAATAAGTTTTGGAACAAAAAAACTTTGGCTCCCGGAGTAAGGAATTTTGTTGATCTTGATATTTACCCAGTAGGGAGTCTCGTGGGCCTGCTTCACCTGCCCATTTTCACAGTAAAGCGGAAGTACCGGCATGCTTAGCTCATAAGCATCCATTTTACGGTTTTTGACAAGGGCAGGGTTGGGGTAGCCATATACACCTGAATAGTCAATGTTAAAACCTTCCAGCTTCATATTTTGCTGCAACCGCTTTACAAAATTGCCCACAATTTCTTTTTGTTTGGCCAGGCTGGCTGCCGACACGCCATTGATACTGCCCTGCATACCGGGTTTCCATTTACCTGGGTAGGTTGTTACCTCTTCCGGGTTGCAGTTTTGAGATTGTGCAACTGTACAAGTTATAATAAACCCATATAAAACTAATAGGACATTTTTCATTTTCTCACTTAATTTTCCTCAAAGCTTCTTTTTTTATGTAGTTTGCTATATCCCGTAAAAAGAGATATTTATTCTGCCGGGATCACTGAAAAAGGGGAGTCGATTAAATAAATAATTCATTTCATTTGTGAAAACGAAACCATTCTTCATGCGGGCATTCCATTCTTTGCTCATACTGTTATTCTTTTCGGTACCGGCTTTGGCTCAGCAGGCACTGGCAGATAGTGTGAGTAAGATCCTGCAGCAAAAAGAAATACACGATACGGTAAAAGCCTACAACCTGGTTATGCTGGCCATGTATACCGAGCCCTTAGATATCAATAAAGCACATACCCTATATAAGGAAGCTGTTGATTTTTCTCTTTCCAGGAAACTGGATTATTATGCCGGAATGGCATTGTATTACCAGGCCACTCCTTATCATATCACCGGTCAGAGGGAGAAGCAATTCAGCAATTTGCAAAGGGCTATTGCATTGCTGGAAAACCTGGATAGCTATAAAGCAAAAAATGAATTGGCCGGAGTTTATAGTTCACTTTCCAATTATTACCGGAGCGCCGAAAAATTTGATTCAGCCATATCGGCTTCATTGCGATCCATTAAAATTCAGGAAGATATTAAAAGTTACCGGCGGATTGTTTCCAGTTGCCTGAACCTGGCCATGATCTATCAGCAATTGAAAATGCCCGAAAAGCAGAAGGAGTATACAGAAAAGGGGCTGACTTGTGCAAAACAATCCGGGAAAAATGATGCCCTGATGCTGGCCTATTTACAAATGGCCAGTTATTATATTGAACTAAAAGATTATTCCCTTGCAAAAAACTATGCGGATTCTGCCACTCCCTATTTTGATGAGAGCTATGATTTTTCCCGCATACAAAATTTCTATCTTTTAAAGGCCGGTACATTTCAGAATGTAAAAATATATGACAGCGCTGTCTTGTATTTTAAAAAATGTTATGAAAATGCCAGTGCTTCAAATTCCCGCTGGAATATGACAGAGCCGCTTATGCAGATCGGTTACATTTACCTGCAGCAAAAAGATTACATCAATGCTGAAAAAAACCTGAAGCTGGGACTGGAAATAGCCGAAACAGATTCAATACGATTTTTCATGAAAGAAGGATACGGAACGCTAAGTGATGTATATGCAGCAACCGGGAGATATAAGGAAGCCTTTGAACTGCTGAAAAAATATAATGATATCAAAGATACTTTGCTGAATGAGGATCGGAAGAAGTTTGCACTGGAACTGGAAAAGAAATATGAAACACAGAAAAAAGATGATCTCCTGAAAAATCAGCAGTCAGAAATAGCGCAACGTAAGCGTTTGAATTATGCGTTAGCCGGCGGAGCTGCAGTACTGGTATTGACCATATTATTACTCTTTCGAAATTATAAGCAAAAGCAACGGCTGCAGCAACAGCGTATCATAGAACTGGAAACCAAAGAAAAATTAGCCGCCACTGAAGCAGTTTTGAAAGGAGAGGAAAAGGAACGAACCCGCCTGGCAAAAGACCTGCACGATGGATTGGGAGGTATGTTGTCGGGCATTAAATATTCATTTCAAACTATGAAAGGAAATCTTATCATGACGCCTGAGAACCAGCAGGCTTTTGAACGCAGCATGGATATGCTGGACAGTTCTATTAAGGAAATGCGCCGGGTATCACATAATTTAATGCCTGAAGTACTGGTTCGATATGGATTGGATGCAGCGCTAAAAGATTACACAACCGAGGTAAATAAAAGCGGCATTATTAAAGTGGTTTACCAGTCAATGGGAATGGAGCAAAAAATGATCGAACAATCTTCAGCACTTGGATTGTACCGGATTGTACAAGAACTGCTCAATAATGTTATAAAACATGCTGCGGCAACCGAGGTATTGGTGCAGGTGTTTTCCGAAAAAGATAAACTGGTTGTAAATGTGGAAGATAATGGCAAAGGAATAGACCCGGCCATAATGGAAAAAGCTGAAGGAATGGGCTGGAAAAATATTCGTTCAAGAGTGGATCTGCTCAACGGGAAAATAGATATTCAGTCTGCTGCCAGCAAAGGCACAGCAGTTAATCTTGAATTTATAAAAATATAAATGATAAAAGTATTTATCACAGACGACCATTACATGGTGGTGGAAGGAATCCGTTCATTGCTGATCAATGAAAAGGATATTGATTTTATCGGCTCAGCTTCCACTGTTGCTTCTTGCAGGGCTTTTTTAAAAAATCAGCAACCGGATGTATTGTTATTGGATATAAACTTACCCGATGGTAATGGCATAGATCTCTGCAAGGAAATCCGGGAACTGTATCCGCAAATATTCATCCTGGGACTAAGTACTTTTAACCAGGCCAGTTATATAAAAGACATGATGAATAATGGAGCATCTGGTTATGTGCTGAAAAATGCTACACAAAAGGAACTTACTGAAGCTATTCATTTGGCTTCTATCGGTAAAACTTATATGGCCTACGAAGTGGCAAAAACATTACATACAGCTGAAAAGCAACAATCCCCTGAAATTGTATTAGGCAGAAGGGAAAAAGATGTACTGGATTTAATAAAAGAAGGCTTTACCAATGCTGAGATGGCAGATAAGCTAAATCTTAGTGTCAATACAGTGGATACCTACCGGAAAAGCCTGTTAGCAAAACTCAATGCAAAAAATACGGCTGACCTTGTACGCCTGGCCTTCAAGTATAAACTGATTTCGGATTAGTAGTATTCACCGGGCATTTGAAGGCAAGATTTAGTCCTGGTAACAACAATTCTTTGCTGTTTTGCTAATGAATTGGTTTAAGATTTTTAAATAATAGGTAAAAAATATTTATGCGTAGCATACTTTTATTTAGCGGTCTGTTCCTTATTGTAACTACTGTGCAGGCCCAGGATACGATTCGCAGGGTACAGCTGCCCGGCAATGTCAATAAAAAAATCAGCGGGAACAGGACGATTAAAAAGGTAGAACCATCCATTGAACAAACTATAGTGAAGAAGATCAATTATGTGCTGGATACATTCGCCTTGCAAAATAACGGTGACCCCTTTTTCATTCCCAAAATAAAAAGTGTAATTGAAACAGTGTTGTATCCTTACCTGCGGGAAGGATGGCTATATGGTAACGAGCCCAGGAATGCATGGCAAATTCAATGTGGCAGCCAAACAATGACCATCAAAGACAAAGAAGATGGCCGGCTGGTCGTTTTCGTCAGCCTGGCCTTAAAGAAGCCGTCGGAATTTGAGGTCTTCCGGTTTGAGCGGATTGTATTGAACAAACAATCCCTGCGTTACTACTGAGCGGTTATTCAAAATCTTCGTACAGCAAATATTTTTTCCTGATTTTTTTGAACTCGGTTAGTTTGGGTTCCCAGCTTTTGCGGATCTCTTCTTCTGACTTACCGGCCTTTACCTGTTGCCATAACTCATTATTACCGGCCAGCTTCGTAAAAAATGATTGTTCCATATTTCCTGATTTGGGAACAATAAAGAAACTATCTTTTTGCGGAAAGAGTTTGTACGCTTCGATCAGCCATTTTAATTGTACTTTATTATCCACTTTCGCCGATACTTCATCCGGCGTACCACTCAGGTCCCAGCCATAACAAACCTGTCCGTATAGTTTGGATTTTTTTGCTCCTTCATTTGGGTTGGGTGTGAAAGAATAAAGATTCTTTGGCAGTGATGGATGGCCGAACACCTGGAACTGTTTGTTGGTACCTCTACCTTCACTTAATACAGTGCCTTCAAAGAAACATGTAGAAGGGTACAGATAGATGGATTGGATATTAGGAAGATTGGGAGAGGGTTTTATAGGCAAAACGAATTTGCTTTTGTGTGTATAGTTGGCATTTTTTATGACCTGGAAATGAAAAGGGGTGTCAACAGAATTATTCGCTGTTTTATAATAGTCATGCCTGGCATTGGCTTTTTCACTCAACCATCTTTCACCGGCGATCATCATCGCATATTCAGCCATGGTCATACCATACACGATGGGTACTGGCTGCATGCCTACAAATGATTTATACTTTTTATCCAGTACAGGACCATCCACATAATGCCCGTTGGGATTGGGTCTGTCCAGTATCATCAATGGCTTACCGAGTTCAAATGCAGCTTCCATAAATTCTTCCAGCGAAGAAATAAAGGTGTAGAACCGTACCCCTACATCCTGGATGTCAAAAATCAGCAAGTCTACATCTTTCAGATCTTCGGCTGTTGGTTTCCGTTTGCTGCCATATAAGGAGATGACAGGAATCCCGGTTTTATCATCAATATAGTTCCCTACTTTTTCGCCGGCATCCGCAGTGCCGCGGAAGCCATGTTCCGGGCCAAATATGACTTTGATATCAACACCTAATTTTCTTAATGTATCTACTAAGTGAGTATTACCGACCATCGAAGTCTGGTTAGCAAATATGCCAACGGTATGTCCTTTGATCAGGGGCAGGTATACATTTATCCTGTCTGCACCAGACAGGATCTTCTGTTCTGTTTGTTGAGCTGACCCGGAAATGAGTACAAGGAGTAAAACCAGTAATGGGGCAAATCGTTTCATGGAAGTTTTTTTAATGTTGAAATCTGCAGTAAAATACTGTAAAATATTAATACAGACTGTCTTGCATATTTAAACGGTTGCATTAACGGATTTGGCCTAACTTGCACCCCGGTTTATTTAAAAAAAACAAACATTAAAACAAAAAGTATGTCCCAGGTAAAAAGCGGTGATAAAGTAAAAGTGCACTATCATGGTAAATTAACTTCCGGTGAAACTTTTGATTCTTCAGCGGGTCGTGAACCTCTTGAATTTGAAGTAGGAAGTGGAAGCGTCATCCCCGGTTTTGACCAGGGTGTTACCGGAATGGCAATAGGAGAGAAGAAGACCATCAATATACCTTTTGATGAAGCCTATGGTCCCCGGAATCCTGAAATGGTGATCGAAATGCCGAAAGAAAGATTTCCGCAGGATATGGAAATTGAAGTAGGTATGCCAATAGGGATGAGTGACGGACAAGGTCAGCAATTCCAGGTAACGGTTGTAGAAATCAAGGAAGATGTAGTGATGCTGGATGCCAATCATCCACTGGCCGGCCAAGACCTGATCTTTGACCTGGAGCTGGTTGAGATTGTTGGCGGAAGCCCGTTGATTATTATGCCGTAAGAGAACCGGCAACAAGCAAATATGTAACAGGCCATGCCTGGAATAAAAAAGTTCATAGTACACACTATGAACTTTTTTTATAGTATCATTTTATTATTGTTCTATTTTCTATTCAGCCACCAGCCTAACCACAATCCTGCCAGTCCCCATGCTGCCAGTGAATCAATCAAATGCCCGGTCAACGTTTCGGTTGGTGTTTGAAACCAGTTATGTGCTGTATAAGGACCCCATAAAAAAGTAACAAGGCCTAATGCAACCGAACCGGCGAAAATTCTCATACCGGTGGGGGTGCCAGCTCTTGTTAATATATAGATCAGGCAAAACACCAGGAACAGGTCGACAAGGAATCCGCGGATCATCGGGCGGACCATATCATAAGTGTAAGCTTTTTTATACATAACGGTGGCCCATGGCTTACCATCCATTTTTTTGCCCATTTCCATTGCTTCCGATTCAGGAGTGCCCGGTGGAACGGTAGGGAGCATGTAAATACCATCCTCTTTTAATGCAGAACTTAAATAAGTCAATACACTGTCCTGACCCGAAGTGTATTTTGCTTCCTTTTCGTGCAACTTTAGCATTGTCCATGACAAAAATTGCCATGCAAAAACGAGAATAGCCCCGACCAGGGAGCCGATTAACCATTTTTTCATGTTGTTGGTTTTAGTTTAAGTATAAAAGATAGACATATTCTTTCTTTTTGTCAAGTGTTTTTCTCTTGCCCTCATTTAGTCGTATATTCGATGCCCTTAATTACAAGTATGTTCCAGAATTATAAATTTACCGCAGCAGACAGGTTTCTGCGTTATGTGCAGATCGATACGCAAAGTGATCCCCAATCTTCATCTTACCCGACCACGGAAAAGCAAAAGGATTTAAGCAGGATATTAGCGGAAGAATTAAAACAGATGGGCATCACAGATGCACACATGGATGAATGGGGCTATGTGTATGCCACTATCCCCGCAACCAGCACTAAAAAAGTACCGGTGATCTGTTTTTGCGCCCATGTGGATACGGCACCGGATTGCAGCGGGACAAATATTAAACCGATCGTTCATACAAATTACCAGGGACAGGATATTATATTGCCCGATGATAAAACACAGGTACTCCGAATGAGTGAGTATCCTTACCTGAAAAAATTAACCGGGCATGATATCATTACTGCTTCCGGAACGACATTGCTTGGCTCTGATGATAAGGCCGGGGTGGCAGAAATAATGGACCTGGCTAATTTCCTCATGACTAACAAGCAGGTGAAGCATGGAGAAATAAAGATCCTTTTTACTCCGGATGAAGAAGTGGGTAAAGGAACGGCTAAAGTAGATTTAAAAAAATTAGGTGCCGATTTTGGTTATACACTTGATGGGGGAGATGCCGGCTCGCTGGAAGATGAAACATTCAGTGCGGATGGTGTGCAGGTCGTTATTCACGGTGTGATTGCACATCCGGGTTATGCAAAAGATAAGATGGTAAATGCCATGAAGATTGCGGGTGAAATACTGGCTTTTTTACCGAAGGACCGGCTTTCCCCGGAATCAACAGATGGGAAAAGAGGTTTTATACACCCGGTAAGGGTAGAAGGCATTGCAGAAAAATGTACGATCGATTTCATCATCCGTGATTTTGATACAGAGGGTTTAAAAAAGAAAGAAGATTACCTGCGAACGCAGATTGAAGAGCGGATGCGAACTTATCCCAAAGCCTCTTTTGAGTTTACCGTAACCGAGCAATACCGCAATATGAAGGAAATACTGGATGTGCATACACATGTGGTTGATTTTGCCAAAGAAGCGATTGCCAGGGCAGGACTGAAGTTGAAAATGGAAAGCATCCGTGGGGGTACAGATGGCAGCCGTTTGTCTTTTATGGGACTGCCTTGCCCCAACCTGTTTGCCGGAGAACAGGCCATACATTCTAAACTGGAGTTTATCAGTGTGCAGGACATGAATAAGGCGGTGGAAACAATGGTGCATTTAACCTGCATCTGCGAAGAGAAAAGTTAATAGTAACTTGCATCATAAATTTTAAATTATGGATATTAAAACTTGGATTTCACAGAATTGGTGGGTCATTGTTCTGGTCGTTGTATTCTTTGGTTCTTTGTTTACCATTAACCAGGGTTATATCGGGGTAGTTACAATGTTTGGTAAATACCGTCGTATTGTTCGTCCGGGACTGAATATTAAAATTCCCATACTGGAAACCGTATACCGGAAAGTATCTATACAGAACCGCTCGGTGGAACTGGAGTTCCAGGCCGTAACGGCTGACCAGGCAAATGTGTATTTCAAAAGTATGCTGTTGTATTCTGTGCAGAATGCAGATGAAGAAACGATCAAGAAAGTAGCTTTTAAGTTCATCGCCGATAAAGACCTGATGCAGGCATTGATCAGAACTATTGAAGGAAATATCCGTTCATTTGTGGCCACAAAGAAACAGGCCGAAGTGCTCGGACTTCGCCGGGAAATAGTGCAGTATGTAAAAGTGGAAGTGGATCATTCACTCGAAGAATGGGGTTATCACCTGCAGGATCTGCAGATCAATGATATTACTTTCGATAAAGTGATCCTCGATTCCATGAGTAAAGTGGTGGCATCGAATAACCTGAAAGCTGCTGCAGAAAATGAAGGGCAGGCATTGTTGATCACTAAAACAAAATCTGCTGAAGCAGATGGTAATGCAACGAAGATTGCGGCCGAAGCAGAAAAAGAAGCGGCCCGTCTCCGCGAACAGGGTGTAGCATTATTCCGTATGGAAGTGGCAGCAGGTATGTCTGAAGCAGCAGAACAAATGAAACAGGCTAACCTGGATACGAATGTGATCTTATTCAGTATGTGGACAGAAGCCGTTAAAAACTTTGCAGAATATGGCAAAGGCAATGTTATCTTCCTGGATGGCAGTCCCGATGGGATGGAAGCCACGATGCGGCAGATACAGGCACTGATGGTAAAACAGGCCGGCACTTCAGATATTCATAAATAAGAACTGCAATTAATAAGTACAGAGGTCCGGAAGAAACTTCACCTTTATTGAAGTGTCTTCCGGACTTCCTGTTAAAGAACTCTAAAACTTGCCACCGTGATACAACGTGGCATTGTTTTTCCCGTTCATGGTAACGTTATTAAGAGTTGTTGAAAACGAATGAAAATAAATACAACAGGCAAGCCCTACTTTTACACCTAAAGAACAATACATATGATCGACCTTTTACAGATGACAGACACCCTTGCAAATGTTGCCAAAAAAGTAGCCGGCGACAGTAACAATGACGGATATTTAAGTTTTTGGGAATTGCTGACCACCGGTGGCTGGATCATGCTGCCATTGGGTGTAATGCTGCTGGCCGTTGTGTATGTATTTGCAGAACGGTCCATAGCGATCCGTAATGCAGCAAGGATCGATAGTAATTTCATGAATATAATCCGGGATAATATCGTAAGCGGGAATGTAACAGCGGCAAGAAATTTTGCAAAGAATACCAATAACCCGGTGGCCCGAATCATTGACAAGGGTATCCAGCGGATCGGTAAGCCGATCGACAGTATTGAAAAAAGCATGGATAATGTTGGGGTGCTTGAAATGTACAAACTGGAAAAAAATCTTGGTATTTTATCGGTTATTTCTAAAGCGGCTCCCATATTTGGTTTCGTCGGTACCCTGGTAGGATTGATGCAGATGTTTTCCAGTATCACTACTTCCAATGAATTTGAAGTAAGTACGATTGCAGGAGGTATCTATACCAAACTGATCACTTCTATTACGGGTTTGGTTATCGGTTTGATCGCCTACCTCGGTTACAGTTACCTGAACACACAAATTGACAAGACCTCGAATAAGATGGAAGCGGCTTCTGCTGATTTCCTGGATATATTACAAGAACCTACCCGTTAAACCACCCGAATGAAGTTTAGAAAAAAACATAAAGAGGACTCAGAAGTTTTCACCGATTCGCTGAATGACATTTTGTTCATCCTGCTGATGTTCTTTTTGATCGTGGCCACACTGGCCAATCCCAATGTGGTCAAAGTGGGGTTGCCAAGAGGAACAAAAGACACCAAGGCGAAGCAAAACATCATGGTTTCCATTGATAAGAACCAGCATTTTTTCCTGGGTGCTAAACAGATCGATGCGTCCCAGTTTGATTCTGTACTCTCCAGCGAGATCAGGCGATACAAGGCGTTTGTTGATACACCTACTGTGGTTATCAATGCCGATACGGCCGCTTTTTATGGAGAAGTCTACCGCATCATGCGGTTAGCCAAAAAAGATACCGCGAAAGTAGTGGCGAGGATTGATTGATGAATGTAATTTTCATGTCACCCTGAGTTTATCGAAGGGGGACTAACGTAATCCTCAATACGGCTTCTGTAAACTCAGCCTGACATCTTCGTTCCTTAACCCGGCTTCGGCAAGCTCAGCCTGACAATACGTTACTAAACTCAGACTGACGTTTTTTTTGTGTCACCCTGAGTTTATCGAAGGGGGACTAACGTAATCCTTAACACGGCTTCGACAAGCTCAGCCTGACAGTACGTTGCTAAACTTAGTATGACAATCCTTCTGTCACACTGAGTATATCGAAGTGTGATGAACGCAATGTTTCTTGTCACCCTGAGTTTATCGAAGGGGGACTAACGTAATCCTTAATACGGCTTCGGCAAGCTCAGCCTGACATCCTACTGTCACCTTGAGTTTATCGAAAGGTGATGAACGAAATCCTTAACCCGGCTTCGGTAAACTCAGCCTGACAATCCTCGTTCCTTAACACGGCTTCGACAAGCTCAGCCTGACAGTACGTTGCTAAACTTAGTATGACAATCCTTCTGTCACACTGAATATATCGAAGTGTGATGAACGCAATGTTTCTTGTCACCCTGAGTTTATCGAAGGGGGACTAACGTAATCCTTAACACGGCTTCGACAAGCTCAGCCTGACAGTACGTTGCTAAACTTAGTATGACAATCCTTCTGTCACACTGAGTATATCGAAGTGTGATGAACGCAATGTTTCTTGTCACCCTGAGTTTATCGAAGCGGGACTAATGTAATCCTTAATACGGCTTCGGCAAGCTCAGCCTGACAATCCTCGTTCCTTAACACGGCTTCGACAAGCTCAGCCTGACAGTACGTTGCTAAATTCAGCCTGACGTTTTTTTTGTGTCACCTTGAGTTTATCGAAAGGGGACTAACGTAATCCTTAATACGGCTTCGGCAAGCTCAGCCTGACATCCTCGTTCCTTAACACGGCTTCGGCAAGCTCAGCCTGACATCTTCGTTCCTTAACCCGGCTTCGGCAAGCTCAGCCTGACAGTACGTTTTTGAAATCAGCCTGACGTTTTTTTTGTGTCACCCTGAGTTTATCGAAGGGGGACTAACGAAATCCTTAATCCGGCTTCGGCAAGCTCAGCCTGACAATCTTCCTGTCACCTTGAGTTTATCGAAAGGTGACTAACGAAACCCCAATACAGCCTTTACCATCCTGTCTTTACCCTGCATATCTTTCTTCAACTCCGTTTGATAACCAGCAGACCGGAATATCGCTGTAGTGGCTTCTCCTAGATCTTCGTGTATTTCCAGGTAAACAGTTCCGCCTTTGTGCAGATGTAGTTTTCCAAATTCCGCAATCGCTTTATAAAAAACCAGTGCATCATTATCCGGTACAAACAGGGCCGTATGCGGCTCATAATCCAGCACATTCGGCTGCATCGTTTCTTTCTCTTTTTGCGGTACATAGGGCGGATTGCTGACAATGATATCAAACGAGGGGAGTTGTGACCAGGTGCGTTGATCAAGAAAATCCAGGGGTACAAAATTTATAGCGGTTCCTAATGAAGCGGCATTTTTTTTAGCCACAGCTAATGCAGCATCACTTACATCACAACTCCATACCACTGCTTTCCGTATCCTTCTTTTCAACGCAATGGGTATGCAGCCGCTGCCGGTTCCAATATCGAGTATTGTCAATTCATCTACCGGGAATTTACAATTACTGATGATCCACTCCACCAGTTCTTCGGTTTCAGGTCTTGGTATCAGTACATTCTTATCAACAAAGAATTTCAACCCGCAAAACCAGGATTCATTCAATACATATTGTACCGGTTCATGCGCCAGTAATCTTTTTGTGTATTGATGCAGCAAGTCTTCTTCTTTATCAGTGATGGCAGCATTTTTATACAGCATACGTTCTGCCTTTTTAGAGCCGGTCAGGTGCTCCATTACCCAATCAACCACCTGGCTGGCTTCTCCATCACTATAAACGGTTCTTAGCTGGCTCAACAAAAAATAAGTTGCTTCCTGCACTGTCATAGCGGCAAACTTACGAAGGGAAAGTGGGAAGTAGGATGTAAGAAGTAGGATGTAAGAAGTAGGAAGTGGGAAGTAGGAAGTAAGCTTAACTATATTTGCAGACTGATAGTGACAACTCACCAACAATATATGGATCGATGCCTTGAACTGGCAAAACGGGGAGCCGGTGCGGTGGCGCCTAACCCGATGGTGGGTGCCGTGCTGGTGCATCATGACCGCATCATCGGGGAAGGATGGCATAAAAAATTTGGCGAAGCACATGCAGAGGTCAATTGTATCGCATCGGTGAAGGAGGAAGACAGGGCCTTACTATCCCAATCAGTCTTATATGTTTCACTGGAACCCTGTTCACATTTTGGTAAAACACCACCCTGTACAGACTTAATCATCCGGAATAAGATCCCAACCGTGGTGATCGGTTGCCGTGATCCTTTTAAAGAAGTGGACGGCAAAGGAATTGAAAAACTGAAAGCAGCAGGAATAGAAGTGGTAACGGGAGTGCTGGAACAGGAGTGTAAAGAATTGAATAAGCGATTCTTTCTGTTCCATACCCGACAGTGGCCTTATGTTATTTTGAAATGGGCACAGACAGCGGATGGAAAGATGGCCCCCCCAACCCCCGCAAGGGGGGATTTGGCAGATCAACCGCAGCGATTGCTGATCAGTAATGAATACTCCAACCGGTTGGTGCATAAATGGCGGAGTGAAGAAGCCGCCCTATTGGTGGGAACGAATACCGCCTTACTGGATGATCCGGAACTGACCACCCGGTTATGGCCGGGTAATTCGCCGGTACGACTGGTGATTGATTTAAATCTCCGGTTGCCGGTCTCGCTTAAATTATTTAACGGAGCAGTAAAGACAATTGTCTTTAATACTATAAAGAAGGAGGAAAAGAAAAATCTTATTTATTATAAACTGGAGGACGGTAAAAAATTATTACCGCAGTTACTGACTGCCCTGTATGAACTCAACATACAAAGTGTGCTGGTGGAAGGCGGGGCAACACTGCTGCAATCTTTTATTGAAGATGGGAACTGGGATGAAGCAAGGATCATTACGAATGAAATAGTATTTATTACAAACGGGTTGGATGCACCCGTTTTGACAAATGCACATAAGACGGAAGAACAACAACTGTTATCAGATAAAATAGAAATTTATAAACCGGGGAAACTGCCTGCTGCTCACTAACGACCAATGGAAAACGACGCCTATTACAATACGATAGAAAAAACGGCTGTGGCTGAATACAAAGACAGGGGCAGCAAATTCCTGGCTTATGTATACCCGTTGAAAGAGGTAAGTGATTTTAAAGAAAAACTGGCGGGATTAAAAAAAGAACACCCCAAAGCCGTGCATCATTGTTTTGCTTACCGGCTGGGGTTGGACGGTAACAATTACCGGGTGAGTGATGACGGCGAACCCTCGGGTACGGCAGGAAGGCCCATACTGGGACAGATAGACAGCAAACAACTGACCAATGTACTCATCGTGGTGGTGCGGTATTTTGGCGGCACTTTATTGGGTGTACCGGGACTGATCAATGCTTACCGCACGGCAGCCTCCCTTGCTCTGCAAATAACACCTGTGGTACAAAAACCCGTGCTGCTCCCTTACCGCCTGCAGTTTGATTATACGCAGATGAATGACGTGATGAAAGTGGTAAAGCATTTTGATTGTGCGGTACTGAAACAGGAAACTCAACTTTTTTGTACGATTGACATCGGGATACCAAAGAACCGATTAGATGAAGTATTGTTCCGGTTGAAAGAATTGAGAGGAGTGGAGGTGGAGAAAT
Organism: Chitinophagaceae bacterium; assembly: GCA_016719165.1. Lineage (GTDB taxonomy): Bacteria > Bacteroidota > Bacteroidia > Chitinophagales > Chitinophagaceae > JJ008. The sequence continues at coordinate 587,738 of JADKAJ010000001.1, forward strand.
TTTAGTTTGTCGCCGGAAGCGACAGACCAGGACTACGAAAACTAATTCTTGCCCAACTTATTTATTCAAGGGCGGATTTAATATGTAAATAGCTATATGCTCCAATGCTTCTGCTTCTCTTTTACTTTCACATACTTCGATTTTCATTGAACATTTATTTTTAAGATAGTCAACTACTTTGTGCCTGTCGCTGAACATCTCCTTCTTTATCATCTTGCGGACTAAGGTATGCGTTGATTCATGTTTTAAATCGGTGCCAAACCTGATGTGAAATTTGTTTGTATTCCCGATGTAAAGCAATTCCTTTCTTTCGTTATAAATCATATAAACACCCATTACATTTTTTAATGCAGCAACATTAGCAAATGAAATAAAATCACTCGTATTCAGTTTTTCAAACTTGCCGGACAATTCATTTATTAATTTATGCATTACTTTATTTTGAATTTACAGCCGCTTTCCCTTTCATCGTTTGACAGCACTTTGATTGATTTGATCTTTTGATCTCACTGATTATAGCAGTATTTTTTTTAGTCGTTATTTAATCACAAAAATCATAGCTCAGACACTTAACTCCCCCCACCATCCTTCGCTGAAGCTGCGGCTGGCAAGAACGCCTTTTGGCTCAAACTGCCATACATCCCGATAGCTATCGGGACTAACTCCTGCAAGCTTTGTCTATTATTAAATGGTAGCTTTTTCATTTCTTGTTAGTTCTCCTTTAAATGCTCTCTGACTGAGTGAACCGTAAAGATTTTCCAGTTCAGTTAAGCTTTGTTGGTATTGGGTTTTGAGGGCTTCTGTTTTTTCTACGATTTGGGCAAATTGGGTTTGGAGTTCGATTGGGGGATAAATAATTTCTATTTGCTCTAATCTGCCAACAGCAAGACCTGGCTGAGCTGCACCACTTGCGTATTTGTTTAAATTGATAATATCCAAAAGATAATAGAGCCAATAAGTTTCAAATTGCATTTTAGGTGAACAAACAACAGCATGCTCAGTAGCATGAAATTGACCTTTTGCAATTTTTACATTACCACATAGTGCACCTTGTCTGCCTATTAAAACAAAATCACCTTCGTGAGTATAGGTTTTTACATAACCTCTTAATCCATTTCCACCATAGCATGAGTAAAGTCCTTCACTAAATTCTGACTGAATATCAGAAGCTATAACAAATTGGCCTGCTTTCATATGTGTGACCTTTCCAAGTTCTTTTGTTTCCCAACCCTTCTCATTCCTCACAGGGTCCCCAAACATCTCCAAAAACGTACTTTTTAAAAACACATCGAGCAGGCGGATGCTTTCTTTTCGTAGGCTTATCAGGTTTTCGGCTTTGCTTAAGAGCTTGGCTATGTGCAGTTGTTCGGAAAGGGGGAGAAGTAGAATTTCGAAATCTTCAATTGCTTTAGCGGAAATATTAGGTTGACCGCTACCATGAGCTTTTTTCTCAATTTTTGGTTTTAAAAACTTAAGAGTTTGAAGCAAATAATTGTTGTCAAGAACTGATTTATCTTTAATGACAAAGCAACCTACTCGTTGATTTTGATACCCAATTTCATCAGATGAGTAAATTCCATACTTACCTGTTGTTGCACCAGACATGGCAATCAAAATATCACCTTTCGATAGTTTGAACTGCTCAAATGCTTTGTCATATGGAGTTCTTATAGAATTTTCTGGTGTAACATAATTACCATTTATGTCAGATATGCGTATAACAGGAACTCCGTCTTCATTAAAGAGTTCGCTTTTAAAAGCATATCCATTTCTTACAGTGCAAATATTTCCTAATCTTTCAAACTTCATCATATCAACTCTTTTAATTCCGCCAAGCCTTTTTGAATATCGGCTTCAATGTTTTCCAGTTTTCCGAAAATCACCTTCGGTTTTTCATAGCTTACTTCTTCATACACTTCTTCTTTGTAGGTGCTCAGGTTCAGGTCGTAGTTGTTTTCTGTAATTTCCTTTTTCGGCACCATAAAGTATTTCAGCTTTCGGTCCCCTTCGGCTGCGCTCAGGGTGACACGTTCTTTATATCTCTTAACGATGTCGGGCAAATCGCTTTCCGCAATTTTGTTTCGCTTATCGTCTAAGGTGTAGCCGTCTGCCTGCATATCGTAAAACCACACCTTGTTGGTTTCGCCACCTTTGGTAAAAATCAAAATGGCAGTGCTTACACCTGCATAGGGTTTAAATGCACCACTTGGCACGGCAATCACGGCTTTCAGTTCTGCTTTTTCAATAATCAGTTTCCGCACCGCTTCAAATGCTTTACCGCTGTTTTGTATTACACCACTTGGCACAATCACGGCAGCCGTTCCGCCCATTTTCAGCATATTAAAAATGCGTTCTACAAACAGCAGTTCAGTTTTGGTAGTGGGCAGTTTCAGCCCTTCGTTAATATCGCCTTTGTCAATATTGCCCGTAAAGGGCGGGTTCGCCATAATGATGTCGAACTGGCTGTCTTCGTTATAGCTTTTGCTCAGCGTGTCTTTGTAGTCAATTTTGGGTTCATCAATGCCGTGCATCATCATGTTCATTAACCCCAAACGCACCATGGTGGTGTCAATATCATAACCCACAAAACTTTGGTCGAGTATGTTTTTTACTTTTTGTGTAAGCACGGCACTGATGGCGGCACGTTCAAAACCGTCTTCATCTTTCTCTAATTTCTTCTTATCCTTCTGTCTTACCAAATCTGTAAGAATATATTGATAAGCACCTAACAGGAAACCGCCTGTTCCGCAGGCAGGGTCGGCAATGCGTTGCCCCAATTGCGGAGCAACCAGTTCAGCCATCAGTTTTATGATATGTCTCGGAGTTCTAAACTGTCCGTTTTTACCTGCTGTGGCGATTTCACTCAACAGCATTTCATATACATCACCCTGTATGTCCTGGAAAGCATGACCGCCTTCTGTAGCATCTTTTTCAATTTCCTTGAAAAGGTCTTCTACAATGTTGATGGCAGAAACCAGCAAACTGGCTTTGGGCATAATGAACACAGCATTGGCCATGTGTTTGGTGAAAAGTCCTTCGCCCGATGCTCCGTCCTGGATGGTTTTTAAAAACGGAAACACTTTCATTTGCACATGCATCAGCATTTCGTCTGCGGGCTTGTGTTTAAAAACACTCCAGCGCAATTCGTTTTTGTCAATGCTTTCGTTGCTGCCCGGTATCTGAAACTTGCCTTTGAAACGGCTGCTGTATTTTTCGCCTGTAAACTCGGCATCCCTTTCCCGTTTGGCTTCCAGATCGTCCAGGCGTTTCATGAAAATGAGATAAGTAATTTGCTCAATGGCCGTTAATGGGTTGGCAATGCCGCCTTCCCAAAAGTTTTGCCAGAGCTTGTCAATCAGCGATTTTAATTGTGCGTTGTTTTGGAGCATATTGTCTGAACTATGATTCTTTTGATTTTTGTGATTGTGGCGATTTAAATTTTTTGTTGGTTAGGCGTTTGAAATTTAAACTTGCTTCACCGAAATTGATTAGTAGTCCAATTTCAAGATTATATGCTTCGAGATAATTTATGGCTTGGGCAAAGTGGACATCTTCCAGTTTGGTAATTGCTTTCAGTTCCACTGAAATAAGCCCCTCTACGAGAAAGTCAACTCTTCTTGTTCCGATTTGCTCATCCCGATAATAAATAGGCATTTCAAATTCTCTTGAAAAAGCAATTCCTGCCAGAGCCATTTCTATCTCTAATGACCGCTGATAAATAACTTCCTGAAATCCGTTACCCAAGGTTTTGTGTACCGTCATGGCACAGCCTATGATTTTTGAGGTTAGCTCTGAATATTTGTAATTTTCGTTTATCATGGCAATCATTTAATCACAGAAATCATAGTTCAAACTATTTTCTTTTCTTCTTTTTCTTGTCCCCTTCATTCAATTGCAATGCTGTTTTGGCATTAAGAGAGGTAACTACTTTTTTGCCTGTTTTAGCTTCCAGTTCTTTGCGTGCAACTTTTGCAACATTACCGCCTTGCTTTGCTACCTTCTTGCTTTCTTCAAAATCTTTCGGGTTGGTGGCAGCAGAAATGTCTTTCGTTGACGCTTCAGCAAGCATGTTCAAAATGAGTTCGGTATTGGTCATGTTATCCCTCAGGTTTTCCTTTTTCAATCCTTTCAGGATTTTATATTCTTTGGTGGTTTTATCGCTCCAGGCTTTGGTAATTATATCGGTAAGTGTAGCAAACTGAACACCTTCTTTCAATCCCCTTTTTCCCCATTCGTCTGTCAGTTCTTTTCGAATCTCAATACTCTTGAGGCGTTGATTTATCCAGTTTTCTGAATAACCCAATTGCATGTATTGTTCTAAAGCTCTATCGATAGAAAGTTCGGGGTCTTGCATTTCATCCAATCGCTCTGAGGCTACCTGTGCCAGCCAAAGTTTAAAGGGTTCTGCTTTGGGCGATGGAATGGATTGTATCAGGCGGAAAAGTTGTTCGGTATCGGCTACATCTGTTAGCCGCATTTTACCATCAGGAGCTTCCATTTTCAACTGGTTACAATTTGTAACCGTTTTATTTCCTTCCTTTAAAAGCCTGTGTTTTAAAACTTTCCAGTAGTTTCTGGCACCCTGATAGTTATTTTGGTTAGTCAGCACGGAAATCACATCTATAATAGAGATATACCATTTTTCTTGCTCAGCATCCCATAGAGACCTTACTTGTTTATCCTCAAAGACCTTTATTTCATTTTGTTTTCCCATTGCTTTGTTTGATTTCATTTTTATTTCAAACCGTGACAATCCGTCACGGTTTCAATATTTATATCGGTTGTCCGATTTTTCGGACAATTTAAGCGGCCAGTACTTTATTGGTCAGTTCAATAATTTCATCAATTTCTTTTGTGTTAAAAATTCCTCTGATGCCTTCGGGGTGAAGCATGGTAAAAGGAGATTCAATCAGGTTGCGTTTGCTTACATCACCTTTTTCCAACACAAAATTCTTGAGCAAGTCAAGAAATTGAAGTTGTCGGCTGGTGAGGTAACTGTGTTTTGCAATAAAATGATCAAATGCTTTGGTAACGGTTTCGGCAAAGGTCTCTAATTGTTCAATGCCCAAAATGTGTTTGATGAATTGCACCAATGCCGCTTTGCGGTGGTTGTAAACCTTGCGAAGCAAATCAATGGTAATGTGCGGATGTTCGTTGTGCAACTCTTCGGCTAATTGCTCCGCTTCATCCGTTGTAATTTCCTGACCTTGTTTCAGTTTTTGTAAAATCGGGCTGCTTGAAACCAATTCATTGATTTTCTTCTCAACCAGTTCACGGTATTTGGCTACACTCAACGCTTCGTGTTGCGGACCGAACTCTATAAATTCTTTTTCCGAAACAATGTCTTTCAGGTTGAATTTGGCAGGAGCCAAAGGAATAACCGCTTCACGGAATTTCATCAACGGGGCAAGTTTCTGAATCAATTCTTCAAACTTATCTTCATTGATGGTTGCCCAATAATGATTGTTTTGGGCTTGTCGAATCAATTCCTGCTCTCTTGCCACAATATTGATGCTCAAAGGCAGTTCGCCAATTTCTTCAATGATGCTGTCTTTCAGCGTTTCAAATTTTTCTGTTTCTCCTGCCAGGTGTGCCAAAGAAACTTCTACAATGTCTTTTTCAAATCGCATGGCTTTGAAATCCACATCTGAAACTGTGCGGAGCAAAGGTTTTACAACGGCTTCCAGAAAATCCATTTTGTCAGCAGTCAGGTTGTTCCAGAAGTTTTCATCTTCCAGTCGTTGTAACTCATGTTTGGCTTCCATGATTACAACTGAATTTTTTGGCAGTGCTTTAACCTGCTTTCTGATTTTCTGCACTTCTTTGTTTACAATGTCTGAATTGTTTTGTGTTCGGGCTTCTTCAATCTTTTCCAATCGCACACCAAACAAGCGAACAGGCAAAGGAATCTGGGGCTTTGGTTCTTTCCCTTTTGGATTGAGTTTGAAATATTCAAAATTGTCCCAACAATCAAGTATAAGGAAAATGTCTTTCTGTGTGCACCAGGGTTTTATTTTTTCAGGTTCGAGTAAACGGGTTCCTCTGCCTATCATCTGCCAAAACTTGGTGTAACTGTAAACAGGTTTTGCAAAAACTAAATTCACCAATTCCCGAACATCAATACCTGTGTCGAGCATATCCACACTGATTGCAATTCGCGGCATGTCGTTCTTTACAAACTGGTCGAGCAATCCGCCTTTGCCGTAAACCCGGGGGTCTTCGCTTACCAATACTTTGGCTAACTCACCTTTGTATTCGGGGTAAAGCGAATCGAATATTTCTTCTACCCGTCTTGCATGGGCTTTGCTTATGCAAAAGAAAATCGTTTTGCCCGGCAATACTCCGTTGGCATCTTTGATACTTTCTTCCATGAATTCACGGACAATCAAAGCATTTGTGCCTCTGTTGATTACTTTTCTTTCAATCTCTGTTCCTTCATAACTAATTTCTTCAATTTCTTTTCCCTCCAACATGAGTTTCTGTTGGTCTTCCAGTGAAATTGTCCGTTTGTTTATTCCTTCATCCTGAAATTTTGTTTTGATTTTCATTACCTGAAAATTGCTCAGGAATGGCGGAATGTGATTTACTGCCTCGACATACGAATAGGCAAAAGTTGGAATGCCATCTTCACATTCAAATAAATTAAAAGTGTTATGATCTATTACATCGGTTGGCGTGGCTGTCAAGCCAAGTGTAATAGTATTGAAGTAATCAAGAATTTCCTGGTAAGTGTTGTAAATGCTTCTGTGGCTTTCGTCAACCACAACCAGGTCAAAGAAATGCGGACTTAATGATTTTTCTTCGTTGCGAATTACGTTCAACATTGTCGGGTAAGTTGAAACATAAATCCGCCTGTCGGTAGCAATTTCTTTTTCACCTTGTTTTGGCCATCGTGGTTCGTTGGGTAAATGCTCCTTGAATGCTTCCAATGTTTGGTCACGCAATGCAATTCTGTCAACCAAGAATAAAACTCTTTCTGCCCAACCAGCTCTCATTAATGCGTCCACTAAGGCAATGCAAGTTCTTGTCTTGCCCGTGCCTGTTGCCATTACTAATAAGAATTTGCGTTTCCGTTTTTCAACGGCTTCCATGACAGCACGAATGGAAGCAATCTGATAATTGCGTCCTGCAATTTTGGTATTAATGAGTTCACCAGCTAATTGCTTTCTTGCTTTGCGAATGTAGGCGTAGCGTTCAAGGTCGTCACGGGTTGGAAAGCCATATACTTTCTTTGGCGGATAATTGTCTAAGTCCCAAAAGAAAATGTCGTGTCCATTGGTATAAAAACAGAAAGGCAGGTCAACGCCTTGTGTTTGTTTAATGTTATAGCAATATTGTTTGGCTTGTTCCCGTCCGAGTGCAGCGTCCACCGAAGTCTTTTTCGCTTCCACAACGGCAAGCGGTTTGCCGTCTTTGCCTATTAACACATAGTCGCTATATTGATGTCCAGCGTATGGTGTTGCAGGTTCCTCAACAACTGTCAAGTGAATATCAAATTCCTCAACAACCTGAGTTCGGTCAGTCGCATTCCAGCCCGCTTGCTTTAAGCGGTTGTCAATGATTTCTTTCCGTGTCAGTTTTTCGTTTTTCACTTTTTACAGCCCATAATTTATTAGTGAGGTAAAATACGCAAAAATTCCTGTTTTAATATCTATAGTCTATGTCTGTACGTTGGAAAAAAAAGTTCCTCCAGATTTATCAGGTATTACCAGGGAAGATTTTCTATGATAGAAAAAAACCAGGCAGTGTTAAGTTGTACGATAAGTAAAAATAAAAAATAGAAGGATCAGCAATAGATACCGGCTTACTCGTTAGTTTGTTTCAATGGACGCTGTAAGAATACAGTAACGAAAAATTACCTTTTTTAAGTTTTGTTTGTTGCCTAGCCAATGATACTTACGGAAACAATTGTATTGTAGAAGCTTCTACAGTTTTTTATAATTTCCAACAATTATCAATAGAATTTATTTAAACCTTTCACTCACTACCAGCTCCTTACTTCCCGCTGCATACACATAAAATCCTTCTCCGGTTTTTATACCCAGTTTACCTTCTTTTACCAGGTCAACCAACAAGGGGCAGGGGGTGTATTTAGAATTGCCGAAGCCATCGTACAATACCTGCATAATAGAGAGACAAACATCCAGCCCGATCAGGTCGGCCAGTTGCAGGGGGCCCATGGGGTGGGCCATACCCAGTTTCATTATGGTATCAATCTCTGTAACCCCGGCCACGCCTTCGTGCAGGCTGTAAATGGCTTCATTGATCATCGGCATTAAGATTCGGTTGGCAATAAAGCCGGGAAAATCATTCACCACACAGGGCACTTTGCCCAGTGTTTTGCTGAGCTCCACAATCGTATCCGTAGTTTCTTTTTTATTCGCCGGGTTGGTAATGATCTCCACCAGCTTCATCACCGGCACGGGGTTCATAAAGTGCATGCCGATCACCAGTTCCGGCCGGTGGGTAATAGCGGCTATTTTAGTAATAGAAATAGAAGAGGTATTGGTAGCGAGAATACAACCGGCCGGCGCCGCCGCATCTGCCTGCTGAAATATTTTCAGTTTCAGGTCCACATTCTCCGTAGCCGCTTCCACCACCAGTTCTGCATGCTTCACGCCGTCTGCTATCGAAGTATTGGTAGTGATATTGCCCAGTGTTTGTTCCTTCAGTTCCGGGCGGATAATTTCTTTGGCCACCATGCGATCCAGGTTTTTGCCAATGGTAGCAACGGCTTTGTCTAATTGTTCCTGTGATATATCGATGAGGGTTACCTTAAAGCCCCGCTGTGCAAATACATGTGCGATACCGTTACCCATGGTGCCGGCGCCGATGACAGAGATGCCCCCACTGATAGTCATGATTGTTTGATTTTTCCTTTGCCCCTGAAGGGGAGTTTTGAAAGCCTCCTTCCGGGCAAGAGTGATTGAATTAGTTAGGCAGCAAAAATAGGGATAAGGATTCATCCTTGCAGAATAGATAGGGTTGTGGCGGGCATTCGAAAAGACCAGGTATAACAAGCAGGTTATAAAAACTAAAGCCAGCTTACAATTAGAAAATAGATGCTTTAAAACTTTTTGATAATCGTAATGAATCTCAGCTCTAAGTTCCCCTTTAGGGGGACAGGGGGCTTAATTTTTATTCTTAAAGTCTCCCCGTTTCCAGGCCTGTATAAATTCGGCCCAGGCAGCAGGATTGAAGATATTCTGCGGAGGGGCCTGGCCCTGGTAGGTGGCCTTGTTGGCAATACGGTTCATTTGTATACGGGTGGCTTCACCACCATCACCGGGAGTGGTACGCATTAATATTTTTCGTTTGGCGGCGCTGGTGTTTTTGCGGGCAATCTCATACTCATCATCCGGAACTTTCACATTCACAAAATCACGGGCAAACTGTTCCGGCGTGGGCCGTGGTTTTAAGATAGTGGCCGGCAGGTAAATAGTATCTGCTACCATCAACTGCACTACGCTGTATTGATTGCCTTCGAGATTTTTGGGGATCCTGACCAGTTTGGTTTTATACGAGACGTGGGTAAATTCCACTTCATCCCCTTTTAATACCACGATTGAAAAAACACCCTGGTTATTGGAGATGGTTCCCCTGTTTTGTCCTTTTACCATGATGCTGACTGCAGGAATGCCCACGAGGCTGTCTGCTGTCATGATCACACCGAATAATTGAACGACTGAATCACGGGAGGTTTCAAACTGGGCTTTGACAGTTTGGGGCAGGATCAGGAACAGTAAACCAGTAAAAAGTATAATTTTCTTCACTGCGTCAAAAATAAAGACAAGTTGCTGATTTCGTAAAACAAATTGCTGGGTACAATGGTTAACTTTGCCGTTCTTATTGATTTTAACAAATACTTGGAAAATGACTAAAGAAAAAGTACTGGAAGCATTGAGCAATGTGCAGGAGCCTGACCTGGGTAAAGACCTGGTGACATTGAATATGGTAAAGGATATCGAGATCGAAGGAAACTACGTCACCTTTACCGTGGTGCTCACAACACCTGCCTGCCCGATGAAGGATATGATAAAAAATGCATGTGTGAATGCGATTAAACTGTTGGTGAATAAAGAAGCCACCGTAAATGTGAAGTTCACTTCCAACACTACTACCAAACGTACCGATGCAGGAGCAATATTACCCAAAGTAAAAAATATTATCGCCGTAGTAAGTGGAAAAGGTGGTGTGGGTAAATCAACCGTGGCAGCCAACCTTGCTTTGGCATTATCAGAAGGCGGAGCCAAGGTAGGATTGATGGATGCTGATATTTACGGACCCAGTGTGCCCATCATGTTTGGTGTTCGGGGAGAACGGCCGATCATGATGGATGTTGAAGGCAAGGGCATGATCATTCCGCTGGAGAAATTTGGTATCAAGCTGATGAGTATCGGGTTACTGGTGGATGAAAAAAATGCTGTTGTATGGAGAGGCCCGATGGCGAGCAGTGCGATCAAACAATTTGTTACCGATGTGTATTGGGATGAACTGGATTACCTGGTGGTGGATATGCCCCCGGGAACAGGTGATATACATCTGACATTGATGCAAACGGTTCCGGTTACAGGTGCTGTGATCGTTACCACCCCGCAGGATGTGGCGCTGGCCGATGCAAAAAAAGGGATTGCGATGTTCGGACAGGCACAAATGAATGTGCCGATCATCGGGCTGGTGGAGAACATGAGTTATTTTGTTCCGGCTGAACTGCCCGATAATAAATATTACATTTTTGGAAAGGAAGGAGGAAAGAGACTGGCGGATGAATATGATATTCCTTTCCTCGGCCAGATACCATTGGTGCAAAGCATCCGGGAAGGCGGTGACCAGGGTGTGCCCATCATGATGAGTGATGATATGGTGACCCGCAAAGCATTTGAAGACTTCGCTGCTTTTGTGGTAAGAAGTATTTCCATGCGGAATGCGAATATCAGTGCGGAGAAGATTGCGGAGACGGTGTAAGTGTTCGAAGTTTGAAGTTTGAGGTTTGATGTTTGAGGTTTGATGTTCGAAGTTTGAGGTTTGAGGTTTGAAGTTGTTTCTTCCCTGAAATTCTTTACTATGGCTACGATCACAAAGTTTGAAGATTTGGAAATCTGGAAGCTGGCGAGGGAACAGGCAAAAGAGATTTATAAATTAACTAAGGAAGGAAGTTTTGCAAAAGATTTTGATCTTAAGAATCAAATTAATGCTGCTGCGGGTTCTGCAATGGATAATATTGCGGAAGGTTTCGAGAGATTTTCCAATAAAGAATTTTCTCAGTTTCTTATTATTTCAAAGGGTTCGAATGGTGAAGTAAGGTCTCAATTATACAGGGCATTTGACAGAGGACATATTACTGAGGAAGTTTTAAAGATGAGATTGGACTTTTCGGTAATGCTTGGTAATAAAGTCAAATCCTTTTTGGATTACCTGCAATCTTCAAAATATAAAAGCAAACCACGGAAGAAGGATTAACATCCAACATCCAATTTCCAACATCAAACTATCTCATGTACAATTTACCGCATTTCAAAGAAAAAAATCATCAAGAGGTCATTCAGTTCATGAAGGACCATCCTTTTATTTTTTTAACCGGTGTGGACAGTGAGAATAAACCGGTTGCGACACAGGTGCCTGTGTTCATTGATGAAAGAGACGGCAAGCTCTATTTGTCGGGCCACATGATGCGGAATACGGATCATCATAAAGCATTTGAAATTAATCCTGCTATATTGGCTGTTTTCAACGGGCCGCATGTATATGTCAGCGCCACCTGGTATGATAATCCGCACCAGGCCAGTACCTGGAATTACATGAGTGTGCATGCAAAAGGACAGATCAGTTTTGGAGGCAGGGAAGAACTGGTCACAGCGCTGAAGCGTCTTACCCTGCATTACGAAAATAATAATACTGCTTCTACAACTGTTTTTGACAATTTGCCCGATGAATACCGGGAGCCGTTAATGAAAGCCATTGTGCCTTTTGAAATAGAAGTAACTGCTGCTGATAATGTTTTTAAACTGAGCCAGAACCGGGATGAAAAAAGTTACGATAATATCATAGCACAGTTAGAAAAACAGGATGAAGCCGCAAAGTATATTGCCGGCCAGATGCGGGCAAGAAGATCACAATTATTTAAAGACAAACCGTGAAAAGAAGCCCTTCCTATCGTTATCATTGGATCATGAACAGAAACAGAATCTTTAAATACACGTTACTGGTGATTTGTTTTTTTGCTGCCTGCCAGGTTAGTAAGAAATCCCTGGATTCAAGGACAGCTATGCAAACTGAATTTGATAAACAAGGTCACCGTGGATGCCGCGGACTTTTTCCTGAGAATACAGTGCCTGCCATGCTGTATGCATTGGGCATGGGTGTCACCACACTGGAAATGGATGTAGTGATCACCAAAGACAAAAAAGTAATATTATCGCATGAGCCTTTCTTTAATCATGAGATCAGTACCAAACCCGATGGGAAATATGTAACCGAAGCGGAGGAGAAAAGCCTGAATATTTACCAGCTGACTTATGAGGAAGTGCTGAAATATGATGTGGGACTGAAACCGCATCCCCGGTTTCCCGGGCAGGAAAAAATAAAAGCGGTGAAGCCCTTGCTGGGTGATGTGATTGACAGTGTAAGAAAAGATATGATGACCCGGAGAAGGCCATTTCCGTATTATAATATTGAAACAAAAACACAGCCGGCTACTGATAACAGTTATCATCCGGCACCGGAAGAGTTTGTGGAGCTGCTGATGGCAGTGATCAAAGAAAAGGAGATCGAAGATCATGTGATCATTCAATCTTTTGATTTCCGCACCCTGCAATACCTGCATCAGAAATACCCGGACATTAAGACAGCCATGCTGATAGAAGATTACGATAAACGTACACTGGAGGAGCAGTTGCAGGCATTAGGATTCACCCCAACCATTTACAGCCCGGCTTATCAACTGGTGAATGAAGCCCTGTTAAACAAATGTCACACCCGGAATATCAAAGTCATTCCGTGGACGATTAATACCAAAGAAGAGATTGAAAAGTATAAGGCAATGGGAGTGGACGGAATTATTAGCGATTATCCTGATCTGTTTTAAGATAAGTTGATAAGCATATAGGGCGACGGGTTAACAGGAGGAGTCTTCGGTCTGCAAACTTATCAACCGGTCAACTTGTTAACTATTCAACCAAACCCAGCCAGTCTTCTGCATTCTTATAGAGTAATTTCTTCTCTGTCTTTTTTCCCAACTTCATTTTTTCAATCAGTTTACCCGGATGATGTTCGCCTAAAGGGAATGGATAGTCGCTGCCCAGGCAGATCTTATCTTCACCCATCACATCAATAAGGAACTCCATTGACTTCTTGTTATGCACTAAACTATCCACCCAGAATTTTCCGATATATTCTTCCGGTGAAACAGAGTTGTCAACAGCCACCAGGTCTGGCCGCACATCATATCCATGTTTGATGCGGCCAATGGTGAAAGGGAAAGAACCACCACCATGTGCAAAAGCCACTCTCAGTTTGGGGAATTGTTCAAACACTCCACCGAATATCATCGAGCAGATAGCTCTTGCCGTTTCTGCAGGCATGCCCACCAGCCAGGGCAGCCAGTATTTTTGCATCTGGTCTTCGCCCATCATTTCCCAGGGATGAACAAACAAGGCACAGCCTGCTTTTTCAGCCGCTTCATAGAACGGGAAAAAATATTTATCAGATAAATTTTTTCCATTGATGTTGGAACCGATCTCCAGCCCGGGCATTTTCAATTCATTTAAACAGCGGTCCATTTCTTTTATCGCCAGGTCAATATCCTGCAGGGGGACTGTGCCCAGCCCGATAAATCGTTTCGGTTCTTTTGTTACCGTCTCTGCAATATGGTCGTTGAAGAATCTTGCTGTTTCATAACCATCCTGTGGTTTCGCCCAGTAATTAAATAAAACAGGAATGGTGGAAAGCACCTGGATGGTCACTTCTGTTTCATTCATTTCTTTGATCCTTGCATCTGCCTGGTACGAATTTGCTTCCACCATCCGAAAGACCTTGTCGCCTTTCATCATACAGGCCTCACAGTTGCGGTGTTCCAAATGAATGAATTCGCCATAGCCAAATTTTTGTGTCCAGTTTGGCATGTGTTCGGGCATGATGTGAGTGTGAATATCTATTTTCATGAAAAGGAACGCAGATGGTTATGATAGTGATGATTTATTAAGATGTTTATATTCTTCTGAGTAAACTTTTCTTTTGAATTCCGCTTTTTTCCCAAAATTCACCAGAAGGCCAACTTCAATGTCGGTTGCACGCAGATAGTTTGTTAGTTGTGCTTCATGTTCGCCGCAAAGTGCTTCTGCCGCTTTTACCTCAATGATGACAGCATTATTTACAATGATGTCTGCTATATAAAATCCTACTTTCGATTCGTCATAGAATACTTCAATAGGTTTTTGGGCCACACATTCAAGGTTAAACTTTTTCAATTCAATCAATAAAGCATTTTCATACACCTTTTCAAGGAAGCCATAGCCGAGCTGGTTATAGACATTGTAAAACGCCTTAATGATTATTCCTGTAATATCAGCATGTTTGTAATTATCGGGCATACAACATAATTAATCTTACCAACCATAACAATCATAATAATCTGCGTTCTATTTCTTCGTAGGAGGAAGCATTACAGCTCCGCACTTGTTACAGGTTCTCTTCTGTTCATCACTATAAAATCCTTCCATTACCGGTGGTAATTGTTTTACGATATCATTGACCACTAATTTTTCTTCATAGAGCATGTTACCGCATTTTTCGCAGAACCAGATAAAGCCGTCCTCTTCGTCCTTTCTTACTTTTTCAATAACGAGTCCAACCGTGTTGGGCCCCCGTTGCGGGGAATGGGGAGTGCGGGCCGGCAACAGGAACATTTCTCCTTCTTTAATGTGGATATCCTTTGGCACTCCGTCATCTACAATTTTTACAGTGATATCTCCTTCCAGCTGGTAGAATAACTCTTCTGTTTCATTGAAGTGATAATCCTTGCGGGCATTGGGTCCGCCCACTACCATCACAATAAAATCGCTGGCGTCTTTGTATACACATTGATTGCCTACCGGTGGTTTCAGCAGGTCACGATGTTCATCGATCCATTTTTTCAGGTTGAAGGGAGCAGTCACGGCCATATAGCAAGTTTTTAATGATGTATTGAGGTGGAAAAATTACAACTTTTTACCGTAGGTTTGACGATATGAATCTGTCTTTGGAAGAAAAAAAAGCGATCGTTTGCGGCAGTACCCAGGGCATTGGTTTGGCCATTGCAGAAGAACTGGCATTTCTGGGAGCCAGTTGTACATTGATCGCAAGAAATGAAGAAGCATTGAAGGAGGCAATTTTAAAACTCGATACGCAATTGCGGCAGCAACATAATTACCTCGTTGCTGATTTCAGTAAACCCGATGAACTTAAAAAAGTAATTGCTGCACATGTTGCCAAAAGCCCGGTGCATATTCTTATTAATAATACCGGGGGCCCGGCGGCAGGACCGATCACCGAAGCCACCGAAGAAGCATTTCTGAATACATTCAACCAGCACCTGATCTGTAATCATATTTTGGCAAAAGCGGTCATCCCTTCTATGAAGAAAGAAGGGTATGGGCGAATCGTCAATATCATTTCCACATCGGTTAAAATTCCATTGAAAAATCTTGGTGTTTCAAATACGATACGGGGTGCAGTGGCCAGCTGGTCAAAAACGATGGCTAACGAGTTGGGGCAATTCAAAATAACCGTTAATAATATTTTACCCGGCTTTACTGCTACACAACGGTTGACGACTCTTATTGATACTATGGCTAAAAAAGGAAATACAGTAGTGGATATTGTTGAAAAGAATATGATGGAAGAAGTGCCGATGAAACGTTTTGCCGAAGCTTCGGAAGTGGCAGCCGTGGCAGCCTTCCTGGCATCGCCGGCGGCTTCTTATGTCAATGGGGTTAGCATTCCTGTAGACGGCGGCCGTACCGGCTCGATTTAATTTTAAATGTTGAATGATGAATTTTAAATGATTTCATTCAACATTCAGCATTTAGAGCAGAACGCAGATTATCATGATGATTAGATTTGTTATGATTTATCTGCGATAATCATGAAAATCATAATAATCAGCGTTCCATTTAATGAAACTTGAGATTCCATATCACTTAGAAAATTATATCGGTGGACATTTAATTGCTCCGTTAAGCGGCAATTTTATTGATAATATTAATCCTGCCACGGGAGAAGTAGTTGGACAAATACCGGATTCGCATAAGAAAGATGTGGATGCTGCTGTACAGGCGGCCAAACTGGCTTTCCCCGACTGGAGTACAAGCCCGGTGGAGGAAAGGTTTAAGATCCTTAACCGAATTGCAGAACTGATTGATGCGCATCTTGAAGAACTGGCGCTGGCTGAAACGAATGATAATGGTAAACCACTCTGGTTGAGCAGGCAGGTTGATATACCAAGAGCATCAGCTAATTTCAGGTTCTTTGCAACAGGTATCATGCACTTCTCTGCGGAGAGTCATAACATGGAAGATAAGGCGGTCAATTATACTCTTCGTCAACCGATCGGCATTGTAGGTTGTATCTCTCCGTGGAATCTGCCTTTGTATTTATTTACCTGGAAAATTGCACCTGCACTGGCAGCTGGAAATTGTGTGATTGCAAAACCATCGGAGGTGACTCCAGTTACTGCCTTTTTATTAGCTAAGATTTGTATAGAAGCCGGGTTGCCGGGTGGGGTACTGAATATTATTCATGGTACAGGTCCCGGTGCCGGTGAAGCCATTGTTTCGCATCCTGAAGTAAAAGCTATTTCATTTACCGGCAGCACAAGAGCCGGCGAAAGAATTGCAGCAATAGCTGCCCCTAAGTTTAAAAAACTCTCCTTAGAATTGGGCGGTAAAAATCCCGCTATCATATTTGCAGATTGTGAGTGGGAAAAAATGATGACAGAGACGATCCGTTCTTCTTTTTCCAACCAGGGAGAAATTTGTTTATGCGGTAGTCGTATTTTGATCGAGGCATCGGTGTATGATAAATTTAAGACTGAGTTTGTGGAGCGGACTAAGCAATTAAAAGTTGGTGATCCGCTGGAGAATGAGTCCAGGCAGGGAGCTATTGTAAGCAAAATGCATTTTGAAAAAATTTTACGATGTATTGATACGGCAAAACAGGAAGGCGGAAAAATTTTATGTGGCGGTAACCCGGTTAATCTAACCGGCAGATGTGAAAATGGTTTTTTTATAGCGCCAACGGTTATGGAGGGATTAGGCCCAAACTGCCAGACCAACCAGGAAGAAATATTCGGTCCGGTGGTAACGCTGCAGTCGTTTAAAACAGAAGAAGAAGCGTTGCAACTGGCCAATGCAACAAGTTATGGACTGGCAGCTACGATCTGGACACAGGATATTTCAAAAGCCAACCGGGTAGCAGCTAAAGTGGAGAGTGGTATCATCTGGATCAATTGCTGGTTGCTCCGTGATCTGCGAACTCCTTTCGGAGGAATGAAAAACAGCGGGGTGGGAAGGGAAGGAGGCTGGGAAGCATTGCGGTTTTTTACAGAGGCGAAGAATGTTTGTATTCAATTATGATAAATGTTAAGGGATGAATGTTGAATGAAGATTCATTTAACATTCATCATTCAAAATTCAACATAGTAATGTCTGAAATTATACATACCGCAAACGCATCATCCCCGCTTGGTGCTTACCCACATGCAAGAAAAGTTGGAAACCTGTTATTTCTTTCCGGCATCGGTCCTAGAAATCCTAAGGACAATTCCATTCCGGGATTGGAATTGGATAAAGACGGAAATATTGAGAAGTATGATATTGCGGCCGAATGTCATGCTGTATTTGCCAATGTAAAAGCAGTTTTGGAGGCCAGCGGCAGTAGCTGGGACAGGATCATTGATGTGACCGTTTTCCTGACCAATATGAAAAAGGATTTTCCGGTTTACAATAAAATTTATGCTGACTATTTCACAGCAGTACAGGCTTGCCGTACAACAGTAGAAGTGAAAAGTATGCCAACGCCGATTGCGATTGAATTGAAAGTGATTGCGACAATTGATTAGTTACGGGTTTGACGTTTGATGTTCGATGTTAAAGAACTTCAAACCTCAAACTTAGAACTTCAAATAATTAATATGAGTTTTCAAAATAATCTTGAGTTTGCCAGGGATCTTGATGCAAAGGATGTATTAAAATCTTTTCGCCAGCATTTTTTCATTCCACAGCACGAAGGGAAGGATTGTGTTTACTTCACGGGTAACTCTCTCGGTCTGCAAGCCAAAACAACGTCGGAGTATGTGCAACAGGAATTAGATGACTGGGCCAGGTTGGGCGTGGAAGGGCATTTCCAGGCAAAAAATCCCTGGATGCCTTATCATGAAATTTTTCCGAAACAATTATCAAAGATCGTTGGTTGCCGGGAGAACGAAGTAGTGGTGATGAATTCGTTGACCGTGAACCTGCATTTGCTGATGGTGACATTTTATCGTCCCACAAAACAACGGTATAAGATCATTTGCGAAGCCAAAGCTTTTCCTTCCGACCAGTATGCTTTTGAAACACAGGCAAAATATCATGGCTTTGATCCCGCAGATGCGGTGATAGAAGTTGCGCCAAGAGAAGGAGAGTATATACTCCGGACAGAAGATATTATTTCAACGATACAGCAACATAATGACAGTGTCGCTGTTGTTTTATTTGGAGGTATCAATTATTACACCGGCCAGTTGTTTGATATGAAAGCCATCACTGCTGCTGCACATGCAGTGGGTGCTTATGCCGGGTTTGACCTGGCACATGCAGCCGGTAACGTGGAATTGCACCTGCACGACTGGCAGGTAGATTTTGCCTGCTGGTGCTCTTACAAATACCTGAACAGTAGTCCCGGTGGTATTGCTGGTGCCTATATTCATGAAAAGCATGCTGCTGATACAACATTGCCACGATTTGCCGGCTGGTGGGGATATAAAAAAGATACCCGTTTCAAAATGGAGAAAGGTTTTGAGGCGATTCCAACAGCGGAAGGCTGGCAATTAAGTAATGCCCCGGTATTATTAATGGCGGCGCATAAAGCTTCGCTGGATATTTTTGAAGCAGCCGGAATGGACCGCTTGCATACCAAACGTAAACGGTTAGCCGCTTATTTGCATTTTATATTACATGATATTAACGACCGGCAGCCTGAAAAAGTCATTGAGATCATTACACCGGCGGATGAAAAGGAAAGAGGTTGCCAGGTGTCGATGCTGATGCTGCAAAGAGGCAAAGAGATTTTTGATGCGTTAACAAAACAGGGAGTAGTAGCTGACTGGCGGGAGCCGAATGTGATAAGAGTAGCACCCGTACCACTGTACAATTCGTTTGAAGATATTTACAGGTTTGGAGAAATTATACGTTCAATTTTAAAATAGCCACAACGACACGAAGTCACAAAGCAGTATAAAAAAGTCTTTGTGCCCCTTCGGGCCTTTGTGCTTTCGGGACAAAATGAAAAAAAATATTACAATTATCGGGGCGGGCCTGGTTGGTTCATTGCTTTCCATTTACCTCTCCAAACGGGGACATACTGTAAGGATCTATGAACGGCGCGGGGATATGCGGAAAGAAAAAATGAGTGCCGGTCGTTCGATCAACCTGGCACTAAGTGACAGGGGTTTGCTTGCACTGGAAAAAGTGGGGTTGGCAGAAGAGATCAAAAAGATATCTATTCCCATGCATGGCCGGTCTATCCATAACCCGGATGGCAACATTGCTTTTCAGCCTTATGGCAAAGAAGGGCAGTATATCAATTCAGTTTCCAGGGGAACACTCAATATGAAACTGATGGACCTGGCTGAACAGCACGGCGTACAAATTTTCTTTCATGAAAAATGTACCACGCTGGATTGGGAGAAGGATGTGCTGGAATTTGAAAATACGAGCGGTGTAAGTATTCCCTCTTCAAAAGCAGATCTTGTTTTTGCTGCAGACGGGGCTTTCTCTGCCGCCAGGTTGCAGCACCAGTTGCGCCATGACAAATTCAACTACCAACAATATTATATTGATTGCGGGTATAAAGAACTGACGATCCCGGCAACGGCTGATGGCAATTTTGCTATGGAAGTTAATGCCCTGCACATCTGGCCACGGAAGGATTATATGCTGATCGCATTACCCAACCTTGACAAGACCTTTACCTGCACCTTATTCTTTCCGTTTGAAGGAGAAGCCTCATTTGATAAGCTGAAAACTGAAACGGATGTAAAGAATTTCTTTGAAAAAACTTTTCCGGATGCGGTACCGCTGATGCCGGATTATATCAATGAATTTTTTACCAATCCTACTTCCTCCCTGGTTACCGTAAAATGTTTTCCCTGGATACGGGAAGATAAATTTGCACTGATCGGTGATGCGGCCCATGCGATTGTACCTTTCTTCGGGCAGGGTATGAACTGCGGATTTGAAGACTGCCGGGTACTGGATGAACTGATTGAAAAGAATGGTGACGACTGGACATCTATTTTGCAACAATACCAAACCTTGCGTAAACCTGATGGAGATGCGATTGCAGATCTTGCCATTAATAATTTTACCGAGATGCGGGACAGGACCGCCGACCCGATATTCCTGCTTCAAAAAAAGATAGAAGCAAGGCTGCATGAAAAATATCCGGAGAAATGGATTCCGGCTTATTCACAGGTTACATTCAGTCCGCATATCCGTTACAGCGAGGCCCTGAAACGGGGGCATATGCAGGAAGCGATCATGCAGGATGTAATGAAATTGGAAAATATTGGAGAAACCTGGGATAATCCTGACCTGCATGAACAGATCATTCAACAAGTACAGCATTGAAGGATAACATCCGAACATAAACTTCAAACCTCAAACTGTATTTTTGCACCATGACCAGGCATCAACTTGTTGAACAGATCAGGGAAAAACGATCTTACCTCTGCGTTGGTTTGGACACTGATAGTACAAAGATTCCCCAATATCTTTTGGCGGAGCCAGATCCTGTATTTGCTTTTAATAAAGCAATTATTGATGCGACAAAGGATTTGTGTGTGAGCTATAAGATCAACACTGCTTTTTATGAGGCGATGGGAGTGAAAGGCTGGGAGGCGATGGAGAAGACCGTTCATTATATTGGTAATGAACATTTCAAAATTGCAGATGCCAAAAGGGGAGATATTGGCAACACGTCGGACCAATATGCCAAAGCCTTTTTTGAGGCAATGCCTTTTGATGCGATAACCGTTGCCCCGTACATGGGCGAAGACAGCGTAAAGCCCTTTTTACAATATGAAGGTAAGTGGGCTATTGTTTTGGGATTGACCTCTAATAAAGGAGCCAATGATTTTGAATTGCAACAAGCCGGGGATGGGTTATTGTATGAGAAAGTACTACAAACAGTGTCTGCCTGGGGCACTCCTGAAAATTTAATGTTCGTGGTGGGTGCTACACAAGCAGATTCCTTTATCAATATCAGGAAACTAACTCCCAATCATTTCTATCTTGTTCCGGGTGTTGGTGCACAGGGTGGAAGTTTGAAAGAAATTTCTTCAAAAGCAATGAACAGGGATTGCGGCATTTTGGTAAATGCAAGCCGGGCCATTATTTATGCTTCCGGAGGGGAAGATTTTGCGGAGCAGGCGAGAGAAGTGGCTAAGGAGTACCAGGAAGAGATGAGTGGTTATTTAATCTAATCTAATACGTTTTTTTCTTACTCCTATTATTCCGCCAATCATCACAATTGGGATGAATCCAACGTAAGCAATACCTGTGTCCGGATAACGCCAGTCAAATTCAAAATCATTTTCCAATGCATAAAGGATAGTCAGCACTATGCCGGTAATGAATGCATGAATAATATCTTTCCTTGTTGAAACCTTTACGGTTGTATAACCTCCAAGCATGCACCCTGCGACTATTCCTGAGATCAACAAAAGCGTTGAAAGGATTTCTTGTGATGTTGGAATTGCTGAATCCGGATTGTTCAAAAAGGCTGCAAATAATGCACTAGGAATAATAATTACAAGTGCAAGGGTTACACCTGCCACCACCGAAAAGAAATTCCTAAGTATCTCATTTACCGGGTAACTCATTTTTCTTTTTTCTCCGGCTTGCCGGGAGTAAAACTGCCGCTCGGTTCGCTCCACCAGGGCACAATATCATAAATAAAAACACCGGCTGCAACCGTTGGATCGGTTTTTACATAGCTTTCGGCTTCCTCTCTGGTTCCACAGTCCATAATGAACAATCCCCGCCAGGTAAAATCGTTTTTACCAAAAGGCCCGGCTGCTTTTAATAAGCCATCATTGTACAGTTTCTCCATATTGGAAAAATGCCCGGCAAATAATTTTGACCGTTGTGTTGAATCAGTAATTGTTTTGTCCTGGGGCCCGGTTTTCAATATCACCATCCAGAATTGCTTTACCCGGGGTTCGTCTTTTGTTTTTATGGAATCCTTTTGGCTATTGGCTACCGTTGTACAGCATAAAAGGAAAACAAGGGGAAAAAGAGATTTTTTCATGTTGTTGCTTTACAGCATAAAAATAAAGGATTGTTTTCACTAAGAATAGTCGCTGCTACTGTTTTCATACCTTTGTTCGGGAAAATTTAAAACTTAAAATCAAAAATCTCAAATAACGATGGCAGCCCGTACAGACCTTTTTAACAGCCCGGATTATTTCTTAGTTGATGAATTATTGACAGAAGAACATAAAATGATTCGTGATACTGTTCGTAGTTACGTTAAGAAAGAAATTACTCCCATCATAGAAGACTATGCTCAAAAGGCAGAGTTTCCCCAGCAAATAGTTAAGCAGTTGGGCGACCTTGGTTGCTTTGGACCAACCATTCCCATTGAATATGGTGGTGGCGGATTAGATTATATCAGCTATGGATTGATGATGCAGGAACTGGAAAGGGGAGACAGCGGTGTTCGTTCTACCGCATCCGTGCAGGGATCCCTGGTGATGTTCCCGATCTATCAATATGGAAGCGAAGAGCAACGTAAAAAATATTTGCCCAAACTGGCCAGTGGGGAGTGGCTCGGTTGTTTTGGATTAACAGAACCCAATCATGGCAGCGACCCCGGCGGTATGCTCACTACTATTAAAGATGCCGGTGACCATGTAATACTGAACGGTGCCAAAATGTGGATCAGTAATGCACCCTTTTCACAAGTAGCCGTTGTATGGGCAAAAAATGAAGCCGGCGAAATACAGGGATTAATAGTGGAAAGAGGAATGGAAGGTTTCACTACTCCAACTACACATGGTAAATGGAGTTTAAGGGCATCTGCCACTGGTGAACTGGTCTTTGATAATGTAAAAGTTCCCAAAGAAAATATTTTCCCTAATATAAAAGGATTAAAAGGTCCGCTGGGCTGTCTCACAAAGGCCCGTTATGGCATTGCCTGGGGTGTTATTGGTGCGGCCATGGATTGCTATGATACGGCACTGCGTTATTCAAAAGAAAGAGAACAATTTGGCCGGCCTATTGGTGGTTTTCAGTTACAGCAAAAGAAACTGGCCGAGATGATCACAGAGATCACCAAAGCACAATTGCTGAACTGGCGGCTTGGGGTATTGATGAGTGAGGGCAGGGCCACACCGCAGCAGGTAAGCATGGCCAAACGAAATTCCTGTGACATTGCAACGAATATCTGCCGTGATGCAAGACAAATGCTTGGAGGCATGGGAATCACCGGTGAGTATCCTGTGATGCGTCACATGATGAACCTGGAAAGTGTGATCACCTATGAAGGAACTCATGATATTCACTTGCTGATTACAGGAATGGATGTGACAGGGTTGAATGCGTTTAAATGATGTGCAAATTTGAAAATATGTAAATATGCAGATGGAGAAGAAAGATAATTTGATATTAGACCTCTCTTTTCAATTTTCTTTAGAAATAATCACATTTACAGAGAAACTTCAGCAGGAAAAGAAGTTCAATCTTGCAAATCAATTATTCAGAAGCGGAACTTCGATAGGAGCAAATGTCAGGGAGGCACAGGGTTGTGAAAGTAAAAGTGATTTCATACATAAAATGAAAATTGCTTATAAAGAGGCAGAAGAAACAAGATATTGGCTTGAGTTATGCGATCAGTCGGAAAATTACCTTGCGCCAGGAAAATTACTTGAAGATATAGTCTCGATCTTAAAAGTATTAGGAAAAATTATTAGTTCATCCAAATCATAAAATTTGCATATCTGCAAATATGCATATTTGCATATGAAGATATTCCTCATTGGCTTCATGGGCTCCGGCAAAACACATTGGGGCCGCCTGCTTAGTGAAAAACTTGGTATCCGCTTTTTTGACCTGGATGAACAGGTGACTGAGCATGCCGGGAAAACCATTCCGGAGATATTTGCGGCAGAAGGAGAGGAACAGTTTCGGCTACTGGAAAAAGATGTATTGCATATCATCACTGAAAGCCACGACAATTTTGTAATGGCCTGCGGCGGCGGTTCTCCCTGTTATTTCAATAATATTGAATACATGAATACTGCCGGCACGACAGTCTGGATTAATACACCGCAGGATACATTGCACAAACGATTAGTAGTAGAAAAAGATAAGAGGCCGCTGATTAAAGACCTTACAGATGAACAGTTGAGGAATTTTATTCAAAAGAAATTCTCTGATCGCAGGATTTATTACGAACAGGCCGATATTGCAATTGATGAAGAACCTGTTCAATTAGAAAAATTAATAGAAAAGATATTCCATGTATAAAAATTATTTGGCTATTGCAGCATTTTTTGCCGGACTGGCTGTGGCCTTAGGGGCTTTTGGGGCTCATGGTTTGCAAAAGATCACTTCAGACGAAACAATTTTACATAGTTACCAAACAGGAGTGCAATATCAAATGTATCATGCGCTGGGTTTGCTGGCCGTTGCTGTACTATTTGAAAAATTTTCCCATCGCTGGCTCCGGTGGGTAGCTAATTGTTTTATTACCGGTATGATTTTATTCTCAGGGTCGCTGTACCTGCTGACTGTACTGAAAATACAGGGCGCTGAAACGAAATGGGTGGGTCCCATAACGCCAGTAGGAGGTTTATTCTTTATAGCCGGGTGGTTATTATTGCTCGTTGCTGTAACAAGAAAAAATGACTAAAGCGGAAGTGCAAGAGTGGTTATTGTTCCATTGTTATTTTCAATTGTATAGGTACCTCCGATACTCTCCATACGACGGGCAATATTTTTTAGCCCGTTGCCAAACTGGCGGAGATTTTCCATGTCAATACCCTTGCCGTTATCTTTTATTACAATTTGGAGTGCAGTAGTCGCTTCTATTTCTATTGTAACAAGGGAGGCTGCAGCATGCTTCAGTACATTATTAAGTGTTTCCTTGACGCTTAAGAAGATATTGCGTCGTTTATCACCTGTCAGTTCTTTCTCCGGAATAGTAACGGGTACGGTCACTTTGCAGTGCACCGGAGTGTTATCAAAATATTCGATGGAATAGGATCGTATGTAAGAGATCAGGTTATCAAGGGTATCGTTGCCGCTGTTCATACTCCAGATAATAGCATTCATCTTGTTCAGTACATCATCGGCAGAGTGTGAAATCTTTTCAATTTCAACAGGGGTATTCTCTTTCATTTTATTCCTGGCAATTTCACTCATGAGCCTGATCGCAGTCATGCCGGCTCCCAGTTCATCATGCATATCGGCAGATATACGTTGTCTTTCTTCCTGCTGGGCTTTGTAAACAGCTATCTCTTTTTCAAATTCCTTTAATAAATTTTGTGCTTTAAGGGTTTCTCTTTCTTTTGTCTGTACAATAATATTTTTTCGATTTTTATAATTGAGGCCGGCCAGGAAAAAAACCAGTTCCAGGAATAAACCAACCTGGTAATAAATAAGTGCTGAGCCGAGTATGCCGGGTAGCGATTTGAATTGCTGAACCATCAGAATACCCAACTGTGAAATAGACGAAAAAATAAAGAGAAATAAATTACCCCAGAATAAATACCGGAGAAGTTTGTCCTTCCAATGACGGATACTGTATATAAGGAATATAATGATCATGCACAGCAGTAATATCTTCGTCAGAGTTTCTACCAGGAATTCTGAGCTGTAATTATCGCTGAAATAGAAAAAGAATGTGTATATAAACATGGAGCAGCATAACAAAATAATGCCGGCATTATATAGCGTGGAAAGAAAGGGATGTTTGTTTTTGGTGTCCAGGAACTTTTTCATGAACAACATATAAAAAATGATACCCACTCCCTGCAATATAAAATCCAAATAGCCTTCAAGAAAGAAGCCAATTTGACTGGAATGCAGGTGATAGATAGTTTGAAAAAATAATAAACCTCCCAGGAACAACGCATAACCTGAATAATACAAGAACTCCCGGTTGCCTCCCTGAAAAAAATTGGTGATAGAGAAGAGGATCATCATCAGCAGCAGTCCGCAAAAGACATAGGTGATCAGGTTGGTCTCGTTGTAATTACTGTGGAGTTTCGCCAAAAATAGTTTCAGGTTGTCTTTGCCAATAAGCCTGGGCTTAATTCCGTTATTATACGTTTTTACTGCTCTTAGTTCTGCTATTATTGTTGCAGTATCATGGGCGGGCAGACTTATAAGCCGATAACCGGTTCCTTCTGATATCGGTGGGTGGACAGCAGGTATAATTTTAAGGCCTTCCTGCTCCAGTCGGTACATAGTTATTTTGTCGAAATAAAAACCGGGACAGAAGAAAACTGATATAACTGAATCAGCTGAATTACAAATGTTGAATTTCAGAATTATTTTTTTCGATACCATGCCAATTGGAATAAGGCCTGTTTGCTGCACGCCAGGTTTGAACTGTTCATTGGCTATAATTTGGGTAATATCAGCTTTGTCATCTGTAAAATAACTGCTTACCGTATTTTGGATTTTTTCTTCCACTACAACCTTACTGATATCTGTATACTTTCCCGCAAGATTATCCTGGGCCTTTACAGTTGTCGTAAAGACCATAGCAACTGTTAGAAGCAGGTGGAGGAGAGCAGTTGATTTTTTCATGCAGCCGGTTAGCTCCAAATGTAATACATCGTTTTTGGTTTTGCCAATAACCGGCATACCACTTTCCGGTATATTTTCCGGAAGTATTGATATTCTCTTTTAGTAGAGCTTTGCACTGGAAAAGGTAACTTGAACAGCAAACTAATTATCTTTGCGGCTATGGCTAATAAGGGGAAAAGGAAAACAAAAGCTAATCCTGCGAAAAAATCTATCAGCACTGATATAAAGGCATTTAAGGCTGAAAAGGAAGAGGCGGTGGATTGGAAGGCCCTGGCCCGGGATGAACGGACCTGGAAGATCGTGGGTACAGTTTTTTTGCTTATTTCAATTTTCCTTTTCATCGCATTTGCATCCTATCTTTTTACATGGAAAGAAGACCAGGCAGTAGCGCAGCAGGGGTTTTCTGCCTTGCTGGATAATGATAAACCCGTGGCGAACCTGCTGGGACGACTGGGTGCAGTTGTTTCTCATTTTTTCATTTTTAAAGCTTTTGGCATTGCTTCCTTTCTTATCTGTACATTCTTTTTTGTTGTGGGTATAAACCTGCTTTTCCGCAGAAAAGTATTTTCTATCTGGCGCAACCTGAAATATGTAACTGTTGGCTTAATGGTACTTTCGGTTTCATTGTCTTTTGTTTTTGCAAAAAATGAATTCCCTTTTGGGGGTGGTGTTGGAGACATGCTTAACCGCCAGCTTCATGGGGCTGTAGGTACTGTAGGAACAGGAGCCATATTGATATTGCTGGCAGCGGGCTATTTCATCTGGCAATTTAACCCTGTTTTTAATTTACCAAAGAAAAAGCAGGAAGGTGTACCGGAAGAAGCTGATTCCGAAGGAATCGAAGAGGATATTCCGGTGATAGCAGGTCAAACAGTGAATGAACTCTATGGTGGAAATACCGGCCAGAAAGCAAATTCAGTAAAATCGGATTCCGGTATCGTTATCAATTTTCCTGATGAAACACCACTGCATGATCTTAAGGTGATAGAAAAAGACGAGCCGCTGGAAGAAGTAATTGAAAAAATTGAAGAGAGCCAGCCAACATTTGAAAAGGAAATAATCAGTGATATTTTGCATACCCATGAGTTGGAAATTCCTGCTAAGCCAATCAAACCCGTAGCAGAGGAATTCGTTCAGCCGGTAAAAGAAAGGCCAGGTACAAAATGGGAAGAGGATGATCTGCAACTGGAAATAAAAGCTGTACCCGAAAAGGCAGAAGAAGAGCAACAATCTGTTATTGAGAATTTACCGCCTTATGAACCGACCCTGGATCTGCGGGATTATAAATACCCCACTTTAAGCCTGCTGGAGACGCACGGCAGCGAAAAAATAATACAGGATACCAGTGAACTGGAAAATCACAAAAACCAGATTATTGCTACACTAAGGAATTATGCTATTGAAATTCAAAAGATCAGTGCGACGATCGGACCAACTGTAACGCTTTATGAAATTGTGCCGGCACCCGGGGTGAGAATATCGAAGATTAAAAACCTTGAAGATGATATTGCATTGAGCCTGGCTGCCCTTGGTATTCGTATCATAGCACCCATACCCGGAAAAGGCACCATTGGTATTGAAGTGCCGAATGTGAGGAAGACCGTGGTGAGTATGAAAACCCTGTTATCGTCTGATAAGTTTCAGAATAATAATTTCAACCTGCCGATCGCCATTGGAAAGAAGATTGATAACGAGAATTTCATAGTTGATTTAACAAGCATGCCACACCTGCTGATGGCCGGTGCTACAGGACAGGGTAAATCAGTTGGATTAAATGCTATCCTTGTTTCACTATTATATAAAAAGCATCCTTCGCAGTTAAAATTTGTATTGATAGACCCTAAAAAAGTGGAGCTGAGTATTTACCGGCATATAGATAAACATTTCCTGGCCAAATTACCCGGTGAAGAAGATGCTATCATTACTGATACTAAAAAAGTGGTCCATACACTGAATGCATTATGTATTGAAATGGATAACCGGTACGATCTGCTGAAAGAAGCCGGGGCAAGGAATATTAAAGAGTACAATGAGAAATTTATAAAACGAAAACTTAACCCGCAAAAGGGGCATCAATACCTTCCGTTTATTGTACTTGTTATTGATGAGTTCGCTGATCTGATCATGACAGCGGGAAAGGAAGTGGAAATGCCCATTGCCCGTTTAGCACAGCTGGCCAGGGCTATTGGCATCCACCTGATCATTGCTACACAAAGACCATCGGTAAATATTATAACGGGTACTATCAAAGCGAACTTTCCTGCCCGGATTGGCTTCAAAGTATCCTCCAAAATTGACTCCAGGACGATATTAGATACCGGAGGTGCTGAGCAGTTGATAGGTAAGGGGGATATGCTGATCTCCCATAACGGGGAACTGACCCGTTTGCAATGCGCTTTTGTAGACACACCTGAAGTGGAACAGATCGTCGACTTTATCAGCAGTCAACGTGGGTATCCACAAGCCTTTTTATTGCCGGAGTATGTCGATGAAAAGGAATTGGAAGGCCGGGATTTTGATATGTCTGACCGGGATTCTCTGTTTGAAGATGCTGCCCGGCTGATCGTTCAAAACCAGGTTGGCTCCACCTCCTTGCTGCAACGAAGGATGAAGCTCGGCTATAACAGGGCAGGTCGCCTGATGGACCAATTAGAAGCAGCAGGAATTGTTGGCCCCAGCCAGGGAAGTAAAGCAAGGGACGTATTAATAAAAACCGAAATGGAATTACAACAACATCTTGATACAATCGGTTGATATCTACAGCTTCAATCCGTTAGTGGCTTGTTAAGAAAAGAACACAAATGCAACCCAAACGAGTCATTGGCAATCCTATTCCTGTAATTCATTTATCTTTGCGCCGCCGTAACAGGTAGCCACACAAACACCAAATAATGAAGAAGTTATATTTTCTTACCACATTCAGTATTCTGTTATCCACTTTTTCCTTTGCGCAAACCAAAAATGATCCTGAGGCCAAGAAGATCCTGGATGCTGTGAGTGCAAAATTTAAGACCTTTTCTACAGTTCAGGCCAACTTTACCTATAAAGTAGAGAATGGTGCTGGCAAAGCACTATCTACTAAAACAGGTTCTATTTTGATGAAGGGTACCAAATACAAGCTAAGTTTTAGCGGCCAGGAGATATTTTGTAATGGAACTACTGTATGGAATTTTGATAAAGCTGCAAACGAAGTGACTATTAATAACCTTGATGCTTCCAGCGGTATGATCACCCCGCAAAAATTGTTCTCCAATTTTTATGATAAGGATTTCTATTATACCCTGAATGGAGAAAAAAAGGTAGGCGCTAAAACAGTTCAGGAAATACAGATGACACCTGTTGATAAGAGCAAATCTTTCCATACAGTATACCTCCAAATAGATAAAGCGGCAAAGACTATATACAGTACCAAAGTACTTGAAAATGCGGGGAACAGGTATTCATATACGGTGAACTCAATGAAGACAAATATCCCTGCTGCTGACAACCAGTTTGTTTTTGACAAAACCAAATACCCGGGAGTGATCGTCGAGGATCTGAGATGATCTTTATAAATAACATTGAAAAAGGGATTCTTTAAGCGGGATCCCTTTTTATTTTATGGCTTTTCTGATCTTTACTAATTTTTGCAACAAGTCTTCTAACAGATCTAATTTCAGCATATTAGCTCCATCACTTTTAGCGACTGATGGATTGGGATGGGTTTCAATAAACAAACCATCAGCTCCGGTAGCAACTGCAGCTTTTGCTATTGTTTCAATCAACTGGGGATTGCCACCCGTGATACCAGTTGCCTGGTTGGGTTGTTGAAGAGAATGTGTTACATCCATCACTACCGGGGTTCCATGTTCCTTCATCCAGGGAATATTTCTAAAATCAACTACCAGGTCCTGGTAACCAAAAGTTGTCCCTCTTTCTGTCAGCATCACTTTATCATTCTCTGCCTGCCTGATCTTTTCTGCTGCAAACTTCATGGCAGGGCCGCTCAGAAATTGCCCCTTTTTTACATTTACTACTTTTCCTGTTTGTGCGGCTGCGATCAATAAATCTGTCTGGCGACATAAGAAAGCAGGTATCTGTAATACATCCACATATTTTGCGGCGAGTGCTGCTTCTTCATGCGCATGAATATCGGAAACAACGGGAAGAGAGAACTTATTTCTTACTTTTTGCAAAATTTCCAAGGCTTTTTCATCACCCAGTCCTGTAAAGGAAGAGGCGCTGGTACGATTGGCTTTACGGTAAGATGCTTTGAAAATATAAGGGATACCCAGGTTTTTGCAAATACCTGCTACTTTTTCTGCAACTTCCATTACCAGCTCCTCACTTTCCACCACACAGGGGCCCGCCATCAGGAAGAAATTATTTTCATCATATTGTTGATTTGAAAATAGTTCTTTCAAAAATTTTTCCATGCCGCAAAAATAGTTTTAAGTTCTGAGTTTTGGTTTTTAAGTTGGAATTTGAATTTTGTTATTTAATCTTTGCTTTACAATAGCTTGCTATGATAAAAGAAAAAATACTGGTTATCGGAGCCTCTGGTCAGATAGGAGTGGAGCTCACATTAACCCTTCGTAAAATATACGGTAATTCAAATGTCATTGCTTCCGACCTGCGGGAACAAAATCCCTTACTGGAAGGTACCGGCCCCTATGTTTCATTGGATGTAATGAATAAAGAAATGCTGCATGTACAGGTAATACGGCAGAATATAACCCAGATATACCTGTTAGCTGCCATTCTTTCGGCCACCGGCGAAAAGAATCCCGGTCTTGCCTGGAACCTGAATATGCAGGGCCTGTTGAATGTACTGGATATTGCAAGAGAAGAGAAATTACATAAAGTATACTGGCCTTCTTCTATTGCTGTATTCGGGCCCACATCACCCAGGCAGAATTGTCCTCAGCAAACCATCATTGAGCCGACTACCGTTTATGGGATCAGTAAATACGCCGGAGAATTCTGGTGCAATTATTTTTTCCAGCGCTTTGCTGTGGATGTAAGGAGCATCCGTTATCCCGGTTTGATTTCTTATAAGTCTGCACCGGGTGGTGGTACCACCGATTATGCCGTGGAGATATTTCACGAAGCACTCGAAGAAAAAAAATATGAATGCTTTTTGAAAGAAGATACCTACCTGCCGATGATGTATATGCCGGATGCGATAAGGGCCACTATTGAGTTAATGGAAGCTCCTGCGGATAAAATAAAAATCCGTACTTCCTATAATGTATCGGGTATGAGTTTTTCACCAAAAGAGATTGCGGCAGCAATAAAAAAACATATCCCTGATTTTTCTATTACCTACAAACCTGATTATCGCCAGAACATTGCTGACAGCTGGCCGCAAAGTATAGATGACACGGTGGCAAGAAATCACTGGGGCTGGAAGGAAGAATATGACCTGGCAGCTATGACGAAAGATATGTTTGATAACCTGAAATAAGCCCGGCAAAAAATACGTTTTTACTGAGACCCTGACTACGACGGCATAATTTTGTTGTCTTTTATTTTAACAGATCCCGGGTGTATAACAAAATTAAAATTGAGATTTGGTTAAAACTATTATGATCTGTCAATGGAAAAATCGTTGAATGATTGTACAGGAATCTCTTTTGTTATAATGTTTTTTACAATTGCCCTCCGGGGTCCCTGCCGGCACCAGGCGGTGAGCTCGTCTAATTGTTCTCTTGTTCCAGTAGCTGTTATATGCACATTGCCATCATGAAGATTTTGCACCGATCCGGTTATACCCAGTGCTATTGCTTTTTCTTTGGTGTTTTGCCGGAAGAATACTCCCTGTACTTTACCACTTACAGTGATTGAGATAGTGTAAAGCATAGATTTAAAAATTGACCATTGCCAGGATCTCTTCGAGGTATTGCTGATCAACTGTATCAAACTGGTTAAGCTCAGCACTGTCTGCATCTAATACAGCTACTACTTCATTATTACGGATGACAGGCAGCACAATCTCAGATCTTGATAAACTGCTGCAGGCAATATGTCCGGGAAATTTTTCAACATCCGGTACAATCAACGTTTGTGCCTGCGCCCAGCTGGTACCACATACTCCTCTTCCTTTTTTTATTCTTGTACATGCTACCGGTCCCTGGAAGGGGGCCAGTACCAACTCATCATCCTTTACCACATAAAATCCGACCCACAGCCAGCCGAACTGTTCTTTCAAGGCTGCAACAACATTGGCCATATTGGCTACGAGATCCGTTTCACCTTCCAGTAGTCCTTTTATTTGAGGAATAAGCGACTGGTATTGTTCAGCTTTTGCACCTTTTGTTATAAATAAATCTTCTGCCATTTTGCAAAGATAAGGCTGCACGATGAGCCAATGTTGTGTACATCAATCAAGTGACAGTTCATAGCACGGGTACTTTATAATCATTTTTTCCTGCGTAACTTCCGCTATAAATATCCACTGCCATGCGAAAGCTTTTTTTTCTATTTTTTTCATTATTGGCTTACAGTTTCCTTTTCTCCCAACAGTTTGGAGGAAATCCTCCTACGACAAAATGGCAACAGATCAATACAGATTCTGCCCGGATCATTTTTCCTGCAGGTATGGATAGCCAGGCAAACCGGGTAGCTGCAATCGTTCACTACATGGCGCAGCATAAACCTGTGTCGCTTGGTGATCAATTGAAGAAGATAAATATTGTATTGCAAAACCAGACGGTCATACCGAACGGATATGTACAACTTGGTCCTTATCGCAGTGAATTCTTTCTCACACCTGAAATGAACAATTTTGGACAAGGTAGTGTCAGCTGGACTGACCAGTTAGCATTGCATGAGTACAGGCATGTTCAGCAGTTCAATAATTTCAATAATGGGCTTAGTAAGGTCATGAAAACCTTGTTTGGTGAAGAAGGATTTGCCCTGGCTATTAATGCCTCCATCCCTGATTGGTTTTATGAAGGTGATGCTGTTTTTAATGAGACTGTACTCAGCAAGCAGGGCAGGGGCAGGATACCACTTTTTTTGAATAGTTATCCTTCAATATGGCAAGCCGGAAAGAAGTATTCCTGGATGAAATTAAGGAATGGCTCGTTGAAGGATTATGTACCTAATCATTATAACCTTGGTTATTTACTGGTGAACTATGGCAGGGAAAAATTTGGTACAGACTTTTGGGCAAAAGTGACCAAAGATGCCAGTGCTTTTAAAGGATTATTTTATCCTTTCCAGGTAGCCATTAAGAAACATGCCGGGGTAAATTATAAAACTTTCAGAAAGGATGCATTTGCTCATTATCAAAAAGATGTACAGCGGGTATCAGTGTCCAGAAATGATTTTCTGCTGCCTGTAAAAAGCAATTATGTTACCAGTTATTATTTCCCTTATAGTGCAGGTGATGACTCATTGCTCTATTTAAAAGCCAGTTATCGTCACCGACCCGCATTTTATATAAAAGATAAAAATGGGGAACATAAGCTGAAAGTGAGGGATATCTCTATCGATGAACAATTTTCCTATCGCAATGGTAAGATCGTTTATGCGGCTTTTGAAAATAATCCACGTTGGGGCTGGCTGGATTATAGTGTGATAAAACTACTGGATATACAAACAGGACAACAAAAGACACTGACGAAAAGAACGAGATATTTTACTCCCGATGTTTCTGCGGATGGCTCAAAAGTGGTGGCTGTGCAGGTGGGTACAAATGGCAAAAGCGAATTACATATCTTAAATGTACAAGATGGGAAAATCCTGCAACGGATCCATTCAACAGAAATAAGCTTGTTTACTGATCCCAAATTCATAGATGATAATTCAATTGTCAGTGCTGTGAGATTAAAAGATGGCAGAATGACACTGGCTGCCGCTGAGATTGCTACCGGTACTACAATAAGGCTTACACCTCCTTCCTTTAATGTAGTTGGCTATCCCAGTGTAAGCAAGGGCATGATCTATTTCACAGCCACTTATGAAGGGAATGATGATGTATTTGCTTTGCGGATGAGTGATAAGAAGATATTTAAGATCAGCAGCGGTCCAATGGGTAACTATTATGTGAATGCCGGCAACGGAAAAATTACCTGGTCTGCGTTTACGGCCGAAGGCTACCAGTTACAACAAGTGGCTGAAAAGGATATTGTATGGAATGAGATAGGTGCTGCAACTGCTGAGCGTCTTACAGAAAAATTTGCGGTGAGTAGTGCCAGTGAGACCGGAGATATATTATTGGGCACTGTTCCGGAAAGGAATTTTGCTGTGAGTAAATATAATAAAGGAACAAGGCTGCTGAACTTTCATAGCTGGAGGCCTTATTATGAAGACCCGATCTTTACTTTTTCCCTCTATGGAGAAAATGTGCTCAATACTTTGCAGACAGAGCTCTATTACCTGTACAATGAAAATGAAAAGACCAGTGCTGTTGGCTTTGGAACAGTTTATGGCGCTATGTTTCCATACCTCAATATTGGTTCAGAGCTTACTTTTAACAGGGAGGATGTGATCGGTAATCGTCTGCGGGTTTGGAATCAATTGGACAGCCGCATCGGGTTAAGTGTGCCATTAAGCTACACTAAGGGCCAGACCTTCAGGAATTTTACTATCAGCAGTTTTTATGTATTGCGGAATGAGTTCAATAAAGGATTTTACAAGGATTCATTAGGGAATACGTCATTTAGTTATTTGTCACATGCCATATCCTGGAGCCAGCAGGTACAAAGAGCGGTACAGCATATTTATCCACGGTTTGCTTATTCTGTATCCTCTTCCTATCGCCATGCGATTACAAAATACGAAGGCTCGCAATTCAATGGTAATGTATCGCTGTATATTCCGGGCTTGCTTTCCACGCACAATTTGTTGCTGACAGGTTCCTGGCAGGAGAGAGATACGTTGTCACAGGTTTCTTTTGCCAATCGCTTTTCTTATTCGAGGGGTTATTCCGGAAGATATTTTTCCCGGATGTGGAGGTTGTCTGCGAACTATCATTTTCCATTGATCTATCCGGATTGGGGATTTGGTAATATTTTGTACCTGCAACGGATAAGGGCCAATGCTTTTTATGATTTCACCAAAGTGTATTCAAGGGATAAATCACAAACAAGGGATCAGCGCAGTGTGGGTGGTGAAGTATTTATTGATACCAAATGGTGGAACCAATACCCACTGACATTTGGTTTCAGGATCAGCCGTTTGCTTGACCAGGACCAGTTTGATGGATTTAAAGGAACTGTATTTGAAGTTGTATTACCTGTAAGTATAATTCCCAGGTAATTAAATGCCGGCATATTCCGGTTACACAGCGTTATACCTGAGTAACCGTTTTTCTTTTTATGGCAGCGTTAAAAATTATAATGCCGCCAGGCTATTTTCTATTACTTTTATTTTTTCTTCTGCATCTGTTTTCTTTTTTCTTTCAATTTCTATCACCTCTGGTTTCGCATTTTGTACGAAACGTTCATTGCCCAGTTTCTTTTCAACAGATAGTAGGAAACCTTTCAGGTAATCAAGGTCTTTTTGTAATTGTTGTTTTTGGGAAGCAGTGTCCAGTAAAGTGGTTGTTTCAATAAAGAATTTATCTTTCTGGACTACCACTGTAATACTGTTAACAACAGAATCAGATGTGTAAGAAACAGATTCAGCGTTTACCTGCTTCAACAGAATGCTTTCAATCGCTTTATAAGTATCTGTATTGTCCGTCTGGACATGAAGACGGATGCTGTCTTTTGGTTTTAGCTGGTTTTTATTTCTTGCGTCCCTTATAGCAGTAATAACTTCTTTCAGCAATATGGCATCCGAAAGTATTGTTTTACCGGTAGTTCTCACAGCCGGGTATTGCTTCACAGTTAAGTCATCGTTTTGTTCTTTCAATTGATGATAAATCTCCTCTGTTACAAACGGAAGGAAAGGATGAAGCAATTGCATCAGCTCTTCAAAGAAACTGATTGTTTTCTCATAAACTCCTTTATCAATTGGCTGTTCAAAACCTGGTTTTACCCATTCTAAATACCAACTGCAGAAATCATCCCATATAAGTGAGTACAACGTTTTCAATGATTCACTCAGCCGGAAATCCCTAAACTGCTCATCTAACTGAATTCTTACTTCATTCAACCGGTTCTCAAACCACTCCACAGCAAAATTGTTAGCGGCCAGGCTGTCATCCTGGGCTTGCCGGAGGGACCACATTTTCACCAGCTTTAATGCATTCCACATCTTGTTAATGAAGAAGCGACCCTGGTCATTACCAGATGGGTCCCACATCAGGTCATTGCCGGCAGGCGAAGAGATCATGATGCCAAACCGGACAGCATCAGCGCCATCTTTATCGATCATTTCAAGCAGGTCGGGAGAATTCCCCAGGCTCTTACTCATTTTTCTTCCCTGTTTATCACGAACGATTCCGGTGAAGTATACTTCGCTGAAAGGTTTTTGCCCTTTGTATTCGTAACCGGCCATAATCATACGGGCAACCCAGAAGAAGATAATTTCCGGTGCTGTTACTAATGTATTGGTAGGGTAGTAGTAGTTTACATCTTTATTGTTAGGATTACTATATCCTTTAAAAACCTCAAAGGGCCATAGCCATGATGAGAACCAGGTATCAAGGCAATCTTCATCCTGTTTTAAAACAGCATTATTTACTCCGTATTGCGTACTGAATAATTCTTTTGCTTCCTGCTCTGTTGCAGCCACTACAAACCTTCCATCGTTATCATACCATGCCGGTATCCTATGACCCCACCACAGTTGTCTCGATATACACCAATCTTTGATATTCTCCATCCAGTGACGGTAAAGGTTCTTGAATTTGGAAGGGTAGAATTTTACATCATCTTCCATAACGGCAGACAATGCAGGTCCTGATATTTTTTTCATATCTACCCACCATTGCAGAGATAAGTCTTGGTTCAACTACTGCATCCGTTCTTTCACTGTAGCCCACTTCGCTGGTGTAGTCTTCTGTTTTTAGTAAGAAACCTTTTTCTTCCAGTTCTTTAGCTATTTTTTTTCTTGCTTCGAACCGGTCTTCACCAATATAAATCTGCGCTTCGGTATTGAGTGTTCCGTCTTCATTAAATATATCAACTACATCCAGGTTATGTTTTTGCCCCAGTTGATTATCATTGCTATCATGGGCCGGAGTTACTTTCAATGCACCGGTTCCAAATTCCATGGTTACATAGTCATCTGTAATGATGGGGATACGGCGGTCAATTAACGGAACGAAGGCGAATTTACCATGCAGGTGTTTATACCGTTCATCATCCGGGTGAACGCAAATAGCTGTATCACCCATTATTGTTTCAGGGCGAACCGTAGCAATTACAATATATTCATCACCGGGCATATCCAGCTTATACCGCAGGTGGTAAAGTTTTTGCTGCGTCTCTTTTCTTATTACTTCTTCATCACTTAATGCTGTTTTTGCTTTTACATCCCAGTTTATCATTCGTTTGCCCCGGTAGATATAACCTTTGTTGTAAAGATCAATAAATACACTAATGACCGATTGGTAATAATCGGGATCCATTGTAAAACTGGTACGTTCCCAATCAAGACTGCAACCCATTTTCTTCAACTGCTGCAGAATGATCCCCCCATATTTCTCTTTCCATTCCCAGGCATATTTTAAAAAATCTTCCCGGCTCAGTGATGATTTGGCAATTCCTCTTTCACGAAGCATCTGTACTACTTTTGCTTCGGTAGCAATAGATGCATGGTCTGTTCCCGGAACCCAGCAGGCATTTTTTCCCTGCATCCGGGCTCTTCTAATCAAAATATCCTGTATCGTGTTGTTGAGGCAATGCCCCATATGCAGTACACCGGTTACATTGGGAGGAGGGATGACTATTGTATAGGGCTCCCGGTCGTCCGGTTCGCTGTGAAAATATTTTTTTTCCAACCAATGCTGATACCATTTCTGTTCGGCGGCACTGTGGTCAAAATTCTTGCTCAATTCCATACTACTTCGCTTACAGTTTTAAATGAAGTAACCTCTGTAATGGTTACACAGTACATGTAAGGCCGCAAATTTACCGGGTTTTAGGTAGAAATTGAAACAGCAGGAGATATGATGAGAGGGATGTTCTATTCAGAAGGAGGCATGTTTAGTCTTACTTCCTCACAGATATAGTGTTCTCCTCTGTGAACAGCAAG
The DNA here is from genome assembly GCA_016719165.1 of Chitinophagaceae bacterium. Taxonomy (GTDB): domain Bacteria; phylum Bacteroidota; class Bacteroidia; order Chitinophagales; family Chitinophagaceae; genus JJ008. Next base: position 626,923 of record JADKAJ010000001.1, read on the forward strand.
GATACCTCTATTAATTTCTTCTAAAGGAGACGTTTTGGTCAGGAATCCCCTGGCCCCTAATTCCATCATCCGGGTAGCATACTTCGCCTGGTTATGAACAGAGAGTCCAATGATCTTTGCCATCGGCATTGTTTCAATTATGCGCCTGGTAAGTTCAAACCCATTAACAGGAGACATATTTATATCTACCAGCATAATGTCCGGGTTGAGAGATTGAAACTGCTCTAGTGCTGCATTTCCATTATCACAATCTGCTATAACCTGAAACCGGGGGTTATTTTCCAATAACAATTTAAAGGATTCACGGACCAATTGATGATCATCAACCAGCATGATACGGATATAGTCATTCTTCATAATCAAACCAGTTAAGTTGCTACATAATCAATAAACATGGAGGCCATGCTTTGGGAAAAGGTTTTACACAGAAACGGCTTGCCAGGCCATAATAAATGGTAGATCAGTAAGGATTTGGATGATAATGCCAGGTTGATAGCCTTCAAAAAGCCAACCCGCTTGAACTAATTGGCTGGATTGAAAGCAAAATTCAAAATTGTCCTAAAACAGTAAAAATACTTAAAATTAAAAGTAGTATTACTTTGTTATTATACCAAGTAATATTACCAAAATATATTTCGTAAATCTACGATAAGGTACATGACTGAATAATATGGGCAGGAGTTGCAGTTAAAAGCAAATTTTGAAATGAATGTCAAAAAAGAGTTTGACTTTTGCCGTTCCATATTTCCATCATAAAATAAAATGTAACCCATTGCAATGAAAAAAGAATTGAATTCATGGTATAGTCCTTCTTTAAATAAAGAAATGCCCATAGCTACCTATGGCGATTATGGATTTGCATTATTGCTGGTGCCTACTGCAGCTGCAGATTACCTCGAATATGAACGTTTTCAGCTGATGCATCATATCGCTCCATTTATTAACCAGGGAAAAGTAAAAGTGTTTTCAATTGACAGTATCAATAACGAAAGCTGGCTGAATAATCATATGGATCCCCGGCATAAGTCTGTTCGTCATCAGCAGTGGAATGATTATGTATTTAACGAAGTGGTGCCATTTATCCGGAACAGCACCAGCCAGGATACGCCGATCATTACCTGTGGCGCTTCCTTTGGTGCCTTACATAGTATGAATTTATTTCTAAAGCGACCAGATATTATAAATGGTGTTATCGCTATGAGTGGAGTTTATGATTTAACTGAATACACCAAAGGCCACTATGATGAGGATGTGTATTTTAACAGCCCCATGCATTTTATGCCTAACCTGGGTGATCATTCGGTACTGGAACAGATCAGGAGGAGTAAGAATATTCATATTGTTACCGGTAGCGGGTCGTATGAAGATCCTACCAGCAGCGGTAAGTTTGCCAAAATATTATATGACAAAGGAATCTGGTATGAACTGGATGTATGGGGTGAAGAGTGGCCGCATGACTGGGATACCTGGAGGGCTATGTTGCCGCACTACCTGGGCAGCAAGTTCTGAAGCAGCTGAATAAATTCTTTTCGCGGGATCATCCGGGCACCAAAACTTTCAAGGTATTCTGTATAGACCTGGCAGTCTATTAACAGGATACCTTCTTCTTTTAGCAACTGAACATACCTGGTAAAAGCAAACCGTGACGCATTACTTTGTTTGCTGAACATACTTTCCCCGAAAAACACTTTGCCCATTTTGATCCCATAAAGTCCGCCAACTAATTCGCCATTCTTCCATACCTCGGCGCTGTGTGCATATCCTGATTCATGCATTTTACAATAGGCTCTTTCTACTTCGTTGGTTATCCAGGTTCCTTCCTGCCCGGGTCTTTTTGTTTCTTTGCATTGGAGAATAACTTGTTGGAAGGCTTTGTTGATGGTAAAATCAAATTCGTTTCTTTTCAGTAATGGCTTTATGCTTTTACTCACTTTTAATTCGCCGGGAAATAAAACAAATCTCGGATCAGGACTCCACCAGAGTATATGTTCACCCTCGTACCAGGGAAATATCCCATGGCGGTAAGCCAGCACTAACCTTTCCGGAGAAAGGTCACCACCCATTGCCAGTAATCCATCAGGTTCTGATAAATGAACCGGGGGAAAAACAAGTTCTTTATCAAGGGCGAAAATGGCCATGGATCAGAAATGAATTATACGGCGATGACTTCAATGGTAGCATTGATCCCTCTTTCTGTGATTGCATCACATTGGGGCTTCAGGTCATCGTAAGGGCCATTCTTTACTGCATATTTGCCCTGGAAATGGATGATATAAGCGCATTGTTCAGCCTGTTCGTGGGCATGTCCGCATACTTCCATCAGGGTTTCAATTACCCACTGAAAGTATTGACTTCATCATTCCATACAATCAGCCGGCAAGTGTTTTCGGTAAGGGTAAGCACCTCCGTTTCTTCCGATTGTAATGTATCCGTATTCGTTGCTGTAGCTTTCATTCAGGGTGTAAAAGTAAAAATTTATTTCAGATTATTATTGCAATAAAAAAAAGTCTCAATAACATGGCTTTGATGTGGGAATTGACAGGTTTGAACCGCAGACCCACTACTTGAAGGCTGCACAGAAAAAGGCCTAAGGGATACTTTTGATATTCGTCTCCCTGAAGCCTTCTTGGTTGAAAACCATTTTGGTAACCCAATGCATAAATCCGACAGGTAGATAACCTGTTTTTGACTTACTGTCCCTGTATTATGAATCTACCCGGAAGGATACCTTGCAAATTGTACCGTAGGAAGTGATCTTTCCTCTTTACATGCACTTTGAAATCTTTCACATAGATAGAATCAATATTGTGAACGGTTTTAGAAACTGCAAGACTTTTATGGCGTCATCAAAGCTGACAGGCGAAGAAGCAATAACTTCTATGACTTTTACTATTGGCTAAAATTTTATTTAAGTGAAAAAAAAATCTACATCATTTTCCTGCAATATAGGAGCCGTCAATTTGGTTCTGGCGTAAGATATTGTGCATAGGCATAGCCTCTCGCCATCGTTTGTCCGTATCAGCCACCACTGATCATTTGATTGGCTTACCAATGTTACAATTTCATGGTGGGCAGCTTTACCGACAATTGGTTGATCCGTGCCAGGCCCTTTGCGAATATTCAGATTTGATCTTTCTGTAGTCACTTTGACTTTTGTACCAGGAATAGAGGGGGATACATTTACATTCATGACAACATCTCCGGAAAGAAAATCAGGATCCAGTTTGTTATAGGTTTCCCAAAGCTGATCTTTTACAACTCCACTTGGTGCCTCGCCATCAATGTACAAAACGCCATCCTGTTCTGGACTTGCAGGTTGTTAACTCCTGATGCAACAGCGGCATCCATTAAATCTTTGTATTTATCTTTAGTTGCTAATAATTAGATTTACTTGTTTATTTAGATATTTTCAAACCAGCAGCATCTACTTTTTTAGGTTTCAACCCGTCCAATGCCATTTCAATTTTTCCAGTCGGCTGATTTTAATTCCCGGTAACGTAGATTATTCCATCCTTTACGGTTGCTGTAATCCCAGTAAAATCTTTTGTCGCATCTTTAACAGCCATAGTAAGAGGATCATCGGGTGTAATAACAACTGGTGGTGTAACCGTTACATTATTCAGTACTGACTTAACACCTTTTATTCCGCCAACTATAGTTGCCACAGTTGCCTGTACTGAAGCATCTTTAACCTCCCGGTAACGGTAGCACTCCTTCCTTAACATCAACTGACAGGCCTGAAGTCTGCGGATCGGACTTCAAAGCTGCTTCAATCGAAGTTTTAATATTGGCATCCTTGGGTTTGGCTTTACAGCCTGGGGCCGCAGTGCTTAAAATTGTGATTGCTCCTGCTAGCAAAACAAAGCACTGAAAATCTTTTCATAATTTAATTTTTTGATTCATGTAAGGTCGCTAGGACAATCGGATATGATGACCCTGCTCAGGTTTATCAGGCATATCAAATTTTTTGGCATAATTGCACATTCCCATTCTAAGACAAGTGCAAATTTTTTTGATTTACCTGGTCAATGATCAACCTGAATGTAATTTCTATGTCTTTAAGATTGAGCATATAGTTAGCCGAACTTACAAGCATTTACAAGTAAAGGCTTTTAGGGTTCTTTTGTAGTAACCTGCTATAGCATAAGACCTCTAAAACACTTAGAATCAAGTATCTTAGAGGTCTTGTATGTGGAGTGACGGGTTCGAACTGCCGACCCTCCCGACTGTTAGTCGGGGTGCCCTTCCCCAATAAGCTTTTCAATCTTTTCCTGGACTTCCAGCTTTTATTTCCCGCTCTCTTTTGAAGCCTCCTCTTTATTAGTAAAAGTTTCAGAATATTGGAGTTCCCAATCTCCAGAACCACCACCGGTAAACCCCGAGTGCCTGGTGTGTTATGTTTTCTGATTCTTTCAGTAATAGAATCACCTGTAAAACCTGTATAATACCGATCTTTAATCCTGGAATAAATTATGTAGACTGTCCACATAAACAAAAAAGCCTCGATAAAGAGGCTTAGGTGTGGGAGTTGACGGGTTCGAACCGCCGACCCTCTGCTTGTAAGGCAGATGCTCTGAACCAGCTGAGCTAAACTCCTGTGTTATCACTTTTATAATTTATTTTTCCTTTTGCTCGCTTTTTCGGACCTTAGTACCTTTGAGGCTCTTTGAGGTCACATTCAGGTCGCTAAACTAAAGAGAACTAATGATGAGCTAAAGTTATTTTCAATTTCTCCTTGTAATCGGCCAAACGCTGAGAACAAGTGTTGATTAAATTAATTCAGGTACTCCTTCACCGATGATTGAAATTCGAATGGCCGATTCTCCTGACCCTTAAGTCGGGATGCTCTGAACCAGCTGAGCTAAACTCCCGATTATTTCAATTTTATTTTCGAACTGCCGATTCCCGACTTTAAGTCGGGATGCTCTGAACCAGCTGAGCTAAACTCCCTTTTCCGGGACGGCAAGATACGGGTGCAGGACTTTTCAGACAAAATATTTTATCTATTTTCAGGCAAAATTGACTGTATGGCAACCACTTACTGCGAATTTGTGCAAAATGCAGGGAAAGAAACCGTGCACCGGTATTATCATGATCATGAATATGGTTTTCCGATAGAAGACGACAACCTGTTATTTGCCCGGCTGGTATTAGAAATCAACCAGGCCGGATTGAGCTGGGAAACGATTCTGAAAAGAAAGATAATTTCTTCCGGGCATTTGATGATTTTAATATTGATAAAGTAGCCCGATATACGGATAAGAAAAAGAGAAACTGATGCAGGATGCCGGTATTATCAGAAACAGGTTGAAGATAGAGGCAACTATTCATAATGCGAATGCTATTAAATCGATCCAAAAAGAAGCAGGCTCTTTTAAAAGCTGGTTAGATGCGCATCATCCAAAAACAAAAGAAGAGTGGGTAAAGATTTTTAAGCAGACTTTTCGTTTTACCGGTGGTGAAATTGTCAATGAATTTTTAATGAGTACCGGTTATTTACCCGGTGCACATACTGCCGGCTGCCCGGTATATAAAAAAGTGATGAAACATAAACCGAAGTGGAATCAAAAGTGAAAAGTGATTGATAAAGAGAAATGAATTGAGCAGGGTATTCCTGTTTAGTTGGGATTTACCTCGGGTAAGCGATAATGCTGTCCGTCCAATACAAACAATTCGTCAATCTCGAAGGTCCAGAATTTAAATAGGGGAGACTTTTGCAGGATAATCTCTACTTCTTTCTTGTCTTCTGCATTCAGTGTGATCCATGATCGTTGGGTTTCCATGCTAACAGCATAATGGTCAATGGTTCCTTTATTGATCAGGAAGTTAATATAAGTGCGGTGAGGAGGAACCAAATCCATAAACTCATCGTTCATTTCAAACTGTATGGTCACCTGGTATTTCTGCATTATTATAAATGACAACTTAAATGTAGGAAAGTTGCACCGGGCGAAAAATTATAATTTATCAGGTGACCGGCCGCCCTTTTTTTTTCTTTATTACAAGTGGTTCTTCCTTGTTTCTTCCCAGCAGCGTCTTTTGTGATTCATTTTCTGTTGGTCTTGCTTTTTTCGGGGGGTTCTGCTTTGATTCCGTTTTTAGAGTGCGTAGCGAATTTCTCACCAAAGGGCTTATTGAAGCTGTCATTATTGTAAAGTTCACCAATGGGCTGTGATATAGCTGAATTTCTTTTTTAATGCAGATTCTGTCATCTCTCTGGAATTAAAGAGATTAATAAATTGTTTATTGCTCTTTCGTTGAATCACCGTTTTTGGGCAATGAAAGCTCCATCAGCACGTAGGCTCTCTTACCTCTTCCCAATTCAGTTCTTTGAATGAACCTGTTTTTGTAGTGTTAAAAATCATTTTAAGCCCCTACACTGGCATTGATGCTGCAAGTTTTGGATTCAATACTTTTAGAAATGCCGGAAGATGGAACACCCATTGAATGATAGCCATCTTTGCAGAATCAAGTACTGAAATATGGGCTTCATATGAAAAGCTGAAAGTTGATGTGAGTTTACCCAGGTTATAGCTCTTTTCCTGGAAATAATTATTACTTGTTCTTCTCCTTTTTCCAGTTTGCTATGCAAGAGATTGTAGAATCGTTCTCGATAATCTGACCCAAAAAGTCATGTAGATAAGGAGTAAAAAGAGTGTAATTATTGACTTCATCAATAAAGGTCATTATTTCATTTTGCAAGTGGAACGTACTGGGCTCGAACCAGTGACCCCTACTCTGTCAAAGTAGTGCTCTGAACCAACTGAGCTAACGTTCCATAGGTGTAAAAATAAGAGCTTTGCTTATATTTTCCATTCCACTATTTCATTCACCCATTCCTGCCTGAATGGAGTAGTGACGCGGATATAATTGTCTGTATATCCTTCCATCATACCTGTTTTATCATGCCCTTCAAACAATACTTTACGGATTTGCCCGGTATGCTGTTCGGTGAAGTACTGCATTTTCATATAGGACAGATTGCGCAACGTTTTGTTTCTTTCATTACGGATCTGCATTGGTACAACCGGTTTCATGCTTAAAGCATGAGTATTGTCCCTTTCACTGTACGTAAACACATGCAGGTAAGAAATATCCAATGAATGCAGGAATTCAAATGTTTCATTGAATTCATCTTCTGTCTCACCGGGAAAACCAACAATTACATCCACCCCAATAGCACAATGCGGCATCAGTGTCTTGATGAGGGCCACTCTTTCGGCATACAGTTCTCTTTTATACCGGCGACGCATCAAACCAAGTATTTTGTTGCTGCCACTTTGCAGCGGTATATGGAAATGCGGCATAAATGTAGAGCTGTTGGCTACAAACTCAATGATCTCATTTGTCAAAAGGTTAGGTTCAATAGACGAAATCCTGTATCGGTGAATGCCTGAAACTTTTTCAAGCTCTTGTATGAGGCTGTAAAAATTTTCTTTTGTGGAGGCTGCCAAATCTCCCCTGCAGAGGTTGGGGGCGGAAATCACCAAGGTTGACCCCGGTTAATACAATTTCTTTCACTCCGTTAGCCGCCAACTGTTCAGCATTGTGAACCACATTTGAAATACTGTCGCTCCTGCTTTTACCTCTTGCCATCGGGATGGTACAGAAAGAACAATTATAATCGCAACCGTCCTGCACTTTCAAAAAGGTTCTTGTCCGGTCATTCACCGACCAGGAAGAATGAAAACCGGACACTTCTTCAATATCACAACTGCAGATCTTTGCTGAATTTCCTTTTGCCAGTTCACGGATATGTTGGGCAATATTGAATTTTTCCCCAGCGCCCAGCACCAGGTCCACTCCTGGTATCTCAGCAATTTCTTTGGGTTTAAGCTGTGCGTAGCAACCAGTTATCACAACAAGACTTTCCGGTGATTTTCGCTGAATGCGGCGAACGAGCTGACGGCATTCTTTATCTGCATTATCTGTTACTGAACAGGTATTGATCACATATATATCGGCCAGGTCATCAAACTCCTTTTTCTCAAACCCTTCCTGTTCCAGCATACGGGAAAGGGAAGATGTTTCGGAGAAATTGAGCTTACAGCCGAGTGTATGAAATGCCACAGTTCTTGATTCTGCCATAGAGCCGGCAAAGATAAACCACGAATGACAGGATTAAGTTTGATTTCGCTGATTTTTTAAATTCAGGTATTTTTAGCCAAATGTTTGAAAGTGAACAAGAAATGGGTACCATATCTCCTTATTGCTCTTTTGGCTGTCGCTCTTTTTGTTATTAAACAATACAAAAGCAGTAAGGAACCTGTTCCCAAACCAAAAGTTACTGACAATGACCGGCCGAAAGACCCCGCCAGCAATCCCACTGACAGGGACAAGGGTTTTGATCGCCGTACTTCTTACCTGAAATACAGTAATCATGCAAAATGCAGGATGCAATGCCGCAAAATTACACAGGCGGAAGTGGAGGAGATCATGAGAGAAGGAAAGATCAACTATAACAAAAGTGACCTCGACAATGCAAGATGTCCCCGTTATGCTGTTGAAGGGGTGACCAGTGATGATCAACGGGTGAGGATCGTATATGCACAATGCAATGAGTCAACAACAGTAGTGACGGTGATTGACCTGGAAACTGATTTTAAATGCGACTGCCCTGGTGACGACGATAAATATAAAAACCGGAACTGATGAACGTAGTACTGAAACCATTGCAATGGATCTACAGCATTTACGCTTTCATCACTTTTATAGCGATCATGCTGCTGATACTTCCTTTTGCTTTTATTGCCAGCCTGTTCGGACGGATTAAAGGTGGCAACATGATGATAAGATTATGTATGCTCTGGGCAGATATTTGGTTCCCATTGATTTTTATCTGGCATAAGAAAATATATGAAAGGCCGCATGATAAAACGAAGGCTTACATCTTTGTCAGTAATCATATTTCTTACCTCGATGCTGCGATCATTGTAAAAGCTTACCGGCAACCTATACGGCCGCTGGGTAAAATAGAAATGAGCAAAGTGCCGTTGTTTGGATTTATTTACCGTAATGCAATAGTAACAGTGGATAGAAGCAGTGCTGAACACCGGGCCAATAGTGTCAGGATACTGAAGTCTTTAATTAATAAAGGCATTTCCGTGATGGTTTTTCCAGAAGGGACTTTCAATATGGGGACAACGCCGCTTAAAAGTTTTTACGATGGCGCATTCCGGGTGGCGATCGAAACACAAACTCCCATTAAACCTGTTCTTTTTTTGGATGCCTACCGCCGGATGCATTACAGGAGTTTATTCTCCCTGGCTCCCGGTTACAGCCGCATTCTTTACCTGGATGAAATTCCGGTTGCCGGGTATACAATAAATGAAGTGGGAAAATTGAAGGATGAAGTATATGCCATCATGGAAAAAAAACTGATTGAATATGGCGCAGCCTGGCGAAAGGAGTAGTAATCTTTTTTCAGCTAAATTGAGCCTCCAAATTCACTTATTTGTTTGCAGAAGTTATCATACCCGCGGCATTACCCAAAAACTATACATGGTCTGTACCCTCCCATTTGCTGGAAACAGTAAAAGTGGGCTGCAGGGTAGAAGTGAACCTTGGAAAAAGTAAGAAATATGCCGGCGTTATAAAACGGCTGCACGAAGAAAAACCGGAGTTCTTCGAGACAAAGGATATTATCAATGTACTGGACGCAGAGCCGGTTGTATTTGAACAGCAATTAAAACTGTGGGAATGGATCGCCTCTTACTACATGTGCAGTGAAGGGGAAGTAATGGCGGCGGCGCTGCCTGCACATTTCAAACTCTCGAGTGAAACGATACTAGTTTATAATGAAGAGTATGGCGATGATTTTTCTGCACTGGACCACGATGAGTATATTGTCGGGGAAGCATTATTGCTAAAAAAAGAACTTAACCTGAATGAGGTCCAGCAATTACTGGATTCTTCTCATGTTTATCCTGTCATCAACCGGCTGATCAATAAAAAAGTTTGTTTTGTTTGGGAAGCATTGAAACAAACCTATGCACCCAAAAAAGAGACCTATGTATTACTGAATCCTGCTTATGATAATGAAGACAAGTTGTCTGACTTGCTGAACAACTGGACGAAAGCTCCCAAACAAATGGAGTTATTGCTCAGTTACCTGCATTTATTAAAAACGGAAGGTGAAGTGGTGAAATCCTCCTTGTTAAAAAAATCCGGTGCTTCGGATGCACAGTTGAAGGGATTGGTGGAAAAAAATATCCTGCGTACAGAGAAAAAAAATATTGACCGTATACAATACCTGCCTAAGAATGTTACCATCGATTTTGAACTTAGTGAAGTTCAGCATAAGGCTTTTGAACAGGTAAAAGAGCAATTGCAAAGCAAAGCTGTATGCCTGCTGCATGGCGTTACCTCAAGTGGTAAGACGAATATTTATATCAAACTGATCGAAGAATACATTAAGCAGGGTAAACAGGTGCTGTACATGCTGCCGGAGATTGCACTGACCTCCCAGGTGATCCGGCGTCTCCAAAAACACTTTGGTGGTTATATAGGAATTTATCATTCCAAATTCTCGCAGAATGAAAGAGTGGAGATTTGGAATAAAGTAAAGAATGGTGAGCTTAGAGTGATATTGGGAGCAAGGTCCTCTGTTTTCCTGCCCTATCAGAATTTAGGGTTGGTGATCTGTGATGAAGAACATGATACTTCTTTCAAGCAACAGGAACCTGCACCAAGATATAATGGGAGAGATGCGGCTATCTATTTTGCTTCCCTGTTTGGGGCAAAGACTTTATTAGGCAGCGGCACTCCTTCGCTGGAGAGTTATTACAATGCTGCCACCGGTAAATATGGTTTGGTGGAATTGCTGCAACGCTATGGCGATTTGAAATTGCCGCCAATCGAAATGATTGATACCCGGAAGATCATTCAAAAGGATAAGTCGAAAGTGATGCTCTCTCCACAACTGGTGGAAGCAGTGAATGAAGTGCTGGCAAGAAGTAAACAAGCGATTTTATTCCAGAACCGCCGGGGCTATGCACCTTACCAGGTATGCAATGTCTGCGGCTGGATACCGCAATGTAAATATTGCGATGTGTCGCTGACCTTTCATAAACTCACAAACAAACTGGTTTGTCATTATTGCGGTACCACCTATCCTCCCGTTCATACCTGTGCAGCCTGCGGCAGCGATAAATTTGCTCAACGAAATTTTGGTACAGAGAAAATAGAAGAGCAATTGCAGGAAACTTTCCCGGATGCGAAAGTGGCGAGAATGGATATGGATACGGTGCGGGGAAAAAATGCCCATGATGTGCTGATACAGCAATTTGAACAAAAACGGATTGATATACTCGTAGGTACCCAGATGGTGGTAAAGGGACTTGATTTTGATAATGTGGACCTTGTTGGCATATTAGATGCGGATGGCTTATTGCATTTTGCAGATTTCCGGGTGAATGAACGGGCCTTCCAGTTGATGGAGCAGGTGAGTGGCCGTGCCGGGCGGAAAGAAGAAACCGGAAAAGTGTTGGTGCAAACCTCGCAGCCGCAGCATCCGTTGTTGCAGATTGTACAGCAGCATGATTATAAAATGATGTTTGCGGAAGAACTGAAAAAACGAAAGGAGTTTGCTTACCCGCCTTTTTCGAGGATCATTCATCTCACTTTTAAACATAAGATCAAAGAAGTGGTGGAAAGAGCGGCACATTACTACACCGACGCATTAAAGAACAGGTACGGTCAGTACATCGTTGGTCCGGCAGAACCGGTTATCGGCCGTATAAGAAACCAGTTCCTGATGGAACTATTGTTGAAATTGCCCCGGGATGGAAAGACTATTAGCCAATGTAAAAAAGATTTGCTTGATGAGATAGCCATCCTTCACCAAAGTAATAGTTTTAGAAGCGTGACAGTTGTGGCGGATGTAGATGCGGTATAAAAGTGAATAGTGATAGGGAAGTCGCTTTTATTCGTATTTTACTTACATGATTGGTATTGTCGTGCAACTCGCTGTTTCCTGGCTGGTAGTATGGTTGTTTGAAAAAGGTAATTTGAATTGCCTTGGTTTACTGCCTGCTAAAAAAAGGCTGACTGACTTTGGTTTGTTCTTTAGTATCACAGCAGCTTGCTCTGTTTTCAGTTTTTTATTACAAATGTTGATTGCCCGGCAAAGCTGGCAGTTAAACCCTGATATAAGTTTCTTGTTGATCATGAAAGGAACCTGGTTTGTTATTAAGTCAGTGCTGTTTGAAGAACTGATCTTCCGGGGAGTGTTGCTCTATATCCTTATTAAAAAAATTGGTGCTGTAAAAGCTATTTTCATTTCAGCTGCAGCATTTGGTATGTACCACTGGTTCTCTCATGAGCTTTGGGGAAACCCTGTTCAAATGGCTATCGAATTTTTTACTTCTGGTGCTATGGGATTGGTACTGGCTTATGGTTATGCGAAAACTTTCTCATTGTATGTGCCGGTAGCTATTCATTTCGGCTGGAACATAGTTCAGATGGTTGTGTTTTCAGGCAATACGATCGGGGAACAGGTTTTTATAGAAGTGTTGCCCCGGCCTGTTATTACGGTTTCTTATTTTAACTTTTTTGTCATGCTCTTCCTGCCGTTATTGTGTTGTCTTGCGATTAATGGCTGGATGCTTAAAAGATATAAGCAAGCAAAACCTCCTGGTGCGGGAAATAATACCTGATAAGAGGATGGGGAGGCAGCTTTATTTTTCTTCCAGTGCCGCTGTTCCGTAATTTTCCTGATCTTTTCTTTTTCCTGATTTTTTTTTACACGCTGTAGGGTTCTTCCGGGCTTATCAACAGTAATAATGTATTTATTCCCTACATCTGGTCGGGCCGGTCATTTTTTTGCAGCATTTATCATCATCTCAGCCACCTTCTTTGCATGTATTGGTCTGTATTTTTTTGGAATCAAAAACGAAAATACCGGCATCACCCATTGCGCCATTTTTTCACCCAAACGAAATTCTTTTCTATCGCCCAGCAATAAGGAGGGACGAACAATGTGAATGGATTTTATCCCTGTTGCTTTCACAGCTTCCTCTGTTTCACCTTTCAGTTTCAGGTAAAAATTATTGCTTTGACTGTTAGCGCCAACGGCAGATACTAATACAAATATTTCACAGCCGCATAGCTTGCCCAGTTGGGCTGCATTCACCGCAATATCAAAATCAACTTTACGGTAAGCAGATTTATCGCCTTTTACTTTCTTTTGGGTAGTACCGATTGCACAGAAAATTACATCGCTGTCCTCCAGTGCCAGCCGGAAACTTTCCATATCGGAGAAGTCAACCAGTTTCTTCTCCAGTTTGGTATGAGTAAGATCAAATGGCCTGCGAAGGAGTATCCTCACTGAATCAAAATTGTCATCAGCAAGCAGTAATTCCAGCAGGTGACTGCCGATAAGCCCCGTTGCACCGATAACTGTTGCCCTCATACAAGGATCATTTATTTAATAAGCATCAGGGATTTTTCCCGATTATTTAGTTTGCACCGGCAACAGGATATTCATACACAAAATAACTCCAGGGGGGTAAACTTTTTCTTTTCTCACTTAATTGCTCATTCACACCTGTGAAAATATTATAAGCCAAACGCTGCAAACTCTTATCAGTGATTTTTATATCCTGTTCTTTTTTTGTCAGGTTCAGGATTACCAATACTTTATGATTTCCTTTTTCCCTTACGTATGCATAAATAGTTGTGTCATTGCCAAGGTTTACTTTTTTGAAAGATGCATCAGCAGCAAGGGCAGGGTTCTTTTTACGAAGATCATGCAGACTCTTATAAAATTTAGCCCTTTCAAATTTTCCAAATACTATGGGGTCTTTCTCAAAGAATTTCAAAGGACGCAGTAAAGGTTCTTCCTGCCCGCTGTATACAAGGGGTACGGTTCCCCCCATCGTTTGGCTGAATACAGCAAAAGGAGCATGGACTATTCCGGGAAAAGTGCCATAGTCTGATTTGTTCCAGCTGTTCTCATCATGATTACTGGTAAAGTACATAGGGATAGCCTCTTTCGGATATACACTATCATATTTAGCTTTCACACTGTCAAGCGCAAATGCAGGTCTTTCGCCTGCCGCCACTTTCGTCATCATTACAAACATTTCCCAGGGATAATATGCGTCAAAGCCGCTGATCATTAAGTACGGTTTATCTCCTTCGGCTAAAAAGAACAAATCATTTTTTACTGCTTTTAGCTGGGGGATACATTTTTTCCAGAATTCACCCGGGACATTCCAGGCTACATCTACCCGGTAGCCATCTATGCCTGTTTGGGTTACCCAAAATTTCATCGCAGCAATCATACTGTCCTGCATCTCGTTGTTTTTAAAATCCAGTACACGGGTATCTGTCCAGTCGGACATAATTGCAGCTTTACCTGTGCTGTCTTTTACAAAAAAATCAGGGTGAGTGGTTAACCAGGGGTGATCGGCACCGGTATGGTTAGGTACCCAGTCGATCAAAACCTTCATTCCTTTTTCGTGAATGGTAGTAACGAGTTTTTTCCAGTCATCCATCGTGCCATATTCAGGATTAATGGCAGTGTAGTCAGCTACTGCGTAATAACTGCCCAGTGTGCCTTTACGATCCACTTTGCTGATAGGATTGACTGGCATGAACCAAAGGGTTTGTACGCCCATGTTTTTCAGCCGGTCGAGGTGTTGGGCAAAGGCATTAAATGTGCCTTCAGAAGTATATTGGCGGACATTTACTTCATAAATATTACCCTGCATGATCCATTCAGGATGAGTGGCAACAACAGTTTCAGTTGTATTCTCAGTTTTCGGTGCTTTACTTTTGCAGGAAATAATGAATGCAGGGAGTAACAGCAATAAAAAGACCTTTTTCATATTTTTTGATTTATACCAAAAGACAATTAATAACTGGTTATGAAGTTAGTTCATCTGTTTATAACGAAAAAAACATGAATTTTGCAGTATGCTGTTGCAAGAAAATATTTCACTGAAGCCGTATAATACATTCGGGATTGATGTAAAAGCAAGATATTTCGCAACCTTTAATGACACTGATGAACTTGCGGAAACTTTAAACCTCAAATCTCAAACCTCAAACCTTATCGTTGGTGGCGGCAGTAATATTTTACTCACCAAAGATTATGATGGGCTGGTTCTGAAAAATGAGATCTGTGGCATAGTTGAATTGCACGAAGACAGTGAGTATGTATATGTAAAAGCAGGTGCAGGCGAAAACTGGCACCAGTTTGTCCTGTATTGTATTGAACGAAACTGGGCTGGGGTAGAAAATCTATCATTGATTCCCGGCAATGTGGGGGCTTCACCCATGCAAAATATCGGTGCATACGGAGTGGAGATCGATGATGTGTTCTGGGACCTGGAAGCCTTTCATAAAAAGGACAAGAAGGTAGTTACGTTTACCCGGAGTGATTGTGAATTTGGCTACCGGGAAAGTGTGTTCAAAGAAAAATTTAAAGACCAGTTTGTAATATTGAATGTTACTTTTCAGCTGCGAAAGAAACCCCGGTTCAATACCAGTTACGGGGCTATTGAACAGGAACTGGAAAGGATGGGAGTGAAAGAACTTTCTTTAAAAGCTATCTCAGCTGCTGTAATAAATATCCGAAATTCCAAACTCCCCAACCCGGGAGAGATTGGGAATGCCGGAAGTTTTTTTAAGAATCCGTCTGTTACAAATGAGCAATTTGTATCCTTGAAAGCCAGGTTTGAGAATATGGCAGGGCATGAAAATATTGATGGCACTGTAAAACTGGCCGCCGGTTGGCTAATTGAACAATGTGGCTGGAAAGGATACCGGAAAGGTGATGCCGGATGTCATGCAAAGCAAGCATTGGTACTGGTTAATTATGGCAATGCTACCGGCAGGGAGATATACAATCTCAGTGAAGAAATAATGCAAAGTGTGAAAGAGAAGTTTGGCCTTACACTGGAAAGAGAGGTCAATATTATTTAGTTATGCCGGGAAACTGATAAGCAGGTAAGAAATATTTTTCTTTGTCCCTGCTTACCAGCTGTTAATTAAGCCTCTTCATCGAATTCAAAATCCTTCTCGCTGAAGTTCATCATACTTCCCACCAGGTCCTTGAATTCGATCTTATTCTCAAATATTTTCTTACTGATCAATGAATAGGAGGAAAGGCCATGTAAAACGAATTCCATCAGTAAGGCTGCCTGTTCTTCATTCGACTTTGGAAAGTATTTTTTTACCAGGGCATTCAGTCCATCCACTTTATACAATAATAACATTTTGTCTTTATCACTGGTGTTGAAAGAGAGGTTCAGGTTATTGCCTTTATCAAACCATCCGGTGATAGGGCGATAGGGATTATCATCTTTTTGTTCTTCCTGAGATGGTTTGCCGGTATTTCTTCTCTTTTTTAATGTATCAGGATTAGGAAAGTATTGTGCAAACTGGGAACGGATGGCTTTGTCAACGAGATTCATGGCTACCTGGTAAGGACCTTCCTGTTCACCTTCGTAAACGAGTTCCACTTTCCCTGTGATGGAAGGAATGATGCCAACCAGGTCACTCATCCAGACCTGTGTTTGGTTTTCGTTATTGATGATGGCTCTTCGTTCGGCAGAGCTTACTGCATTCTCAAAGGCGGAAATAGTAAGTCTTGCGCTTACACCGCTTTTCTTATCCACGAATTCGCTGCTGCGGGCTTCAAAAGCTACCTGTTCAATCAAACGCTTGATCAGGTCACTCACTTTTACTTTTGCTTTCTGGTCTTCACTTATTTCTGCTTCCTGTTCAGTTATCTCCAGTGCATTTTCCAGCGACTTGGGATAGTGGGTTAGTATCTGGCTTTCAATACGGTCTTTTAAAGGTGTTACAATGGAACCGCGGTTGGTATAATCTTCGGGGTTGGCCGTAAAAACAAACATGATATCAAGTGGCAAACGAAGTTTAAATCCCCTTATCTGTACGTCGCCTTCTTCTAAAATATTAAACAAGGCAACCTGTATACGGGCCTGCAAATCAGGTAGTTCATTGATGACAAAAATACCCCTGTTGCTTCTAGGGATGATGCCATAATGCAATACTCTTTCGTCAGCAAAACTGAGTTTAAGGTTAGCCGCTTTGATGGGGTCAATATCACCGATCAGGTCAGCTACACTCACATCCGGGGTCGCTAATTTTTCACCGTAACGTTCACTGCGATGTATCCAGTGAATGGCCGTTTCGTCACCATGGGTGGCAATTTCTTCCTGCGCATATTTTGATACCGGGTTAACCGGATCGTCATTGATATCGCTGCCTGCCACACAGGGAATATATTCATCCAATAGCTCGGTCATCTGCCGGGCCATTCTTGTTTTGGCCTGGCCCCTGAGACCGAGAAATAATATATTGTGCTTGCTGAGCAATGCCCTTTCCACATCAGGAATCACCGTGTCTTCATAACCCACTATACCTGAAAATGTGGGTTCATTCTTTTGCAGTTTTGCAATTAGATTTTGGCGTATCTCTTCTTTGATGCTTTTTGGCTGATAGCCGGAAGCTTTTAGTTCGCCTAAAGTCTTTATCTTTTTGATATTCATATTTTCAATAATTAGGAACGCAGGTGCTCATGATTTTTATGATTGGGTAATATATCTTCATAAATCTTAATGATCTGCGTTCAACATTCAAAAAACTGTTTTTCTTTTTCCACTCTCAAAATCCTTAAAAATAAATGCTCCTAATTTATCCAGGGATGCAAAAAAGGCTTTTCCATTATTCGTCTCCGTAAATTCCTGTACAAACTTTTGCAGGTAAGGGTCGGTAGCAATCATAAATGTGGTGATAGGAATTTTCAACTTTTTGCATTGGGCTGCCAGGTTGATACACCGGTTCACTACTTTCCTGTCAAGTCCGAAACTATTCTTATAATACCGCTTACCGATTTTTAAACAGGTTGGTTTACCATCGGTGATCATGAATATCTGCTTGTTCGGATTTTTTCTTCTCCGCAGAATATCCATGGCGAGTTCTAATCCGGCAACAGTATTGGTATGATAAGGACCAACCTGTAAATAAGGAATATCTTTCACCTCAATCGGCCAGGCGTCATTACCGAATACAACAATATCTAAAGTGTCCTTGGGATATTTTGTTTTTATCAGCTCACTCAATGCCATCGCTACCTTTTTAGCAGGAGTAATTCTGTCCTCGCCATACAGGATCATGGAGTGGGAGATGTCAATCATCAGTACGGTGGATGTCTGTGCTTTAAAATCTGTTTCTCTTATGCTAAGATCATCCTCCTGCATCCGGAAACTGTCAATACCATGATTGATCTGTGCATTGCGGATGCTTTCTGTGAAATCGATTTGCTCCAGCATATCGCCAAACTGGAACTGTCTTGTTTCAGGGTTCAGTTCATCCCCTTGCCCGGGTTTGAAACTATGATGATCGCCCTGTTTTGTTTTTTTGAGTTTGCCAAAAATTTCTTCCAGGCTTTTTTTACGGATGCCCTGTTCTGTTTTGGAAGTGATCTTTATTTGCCCCTGTTCATTATCCCCGGTGATATAACCTTTTTCCTTCAGTTCGTCTATAAAGTCACCCATACCATATTCATCATCAGTCAACTGGTATTTTTTATCCAATTCATTCATCCATTGCATGGCTTCACTTACATCACCACTGGTATAAGTAAGTAACTGCATGAAAAGGTCAAGCAATTGCTCAAACCTGCTTTTGCCTTCACTATCGGGATCAAATTTTGTGAAATGAAAACCTTTCATTGAACATACAATTTACGACAAATACCTTGCTGTCAGATCATCTTAACAACAACTTAAACTGTTATAAGTTTAAAAGAAAAAACCCTCCAAAGCAGGAGGGTTTTTCTTAACAATATTGGCAATGAATTAAGGTTGGTTACCTGAATCTTTAGCCTGGTTACTATCCGGTTTGGCTGTATTTTGAATTGTGGTGGGGCCTTCGTTAACCGGTTTTGTTTGTGTTTGCGGTGCATATCTTGCTTCTATATCTCCCAGTACTCTCAATAATCGTTCATTGATAGGCGCTTCAGATCTTTCAAAGCCACCCCAGAAATCAGGTTTGTTATCCCTGATATAATTGTAATATTTTGCTTGTTGTTCCAGGTCTTTCCGTACTTCCTTTCTTACTTTTTCTGCCAGTTCAGTTTTTCCGGCTTTGTAACAAGCTTCCAGGTAAACAAGCGCTGTTTGGTTATGGCTATTATAACGGCTCGCCATCGCATACGGAAGATTCTCCGGGTTTATCCCTGTTTCAACTTTGTCAATTAATTTTTGCGCATCTTCTTTTCGTCCGATATCTGCCAGGTTGCCTGCCGCTTCTCCGAATATGGCTCTAATATTCAGGATGTGCCGGCGGTTTTCCTCATCAAAATAAACGCCTTTTTTATCCGCTCCGCCAAATTCATATTTGGTCATCAGGTTTTTGAACATCAGGTCGCTGTTATTATCCCTGATCTGGGTGCCACCTAATCCATTCTGACGAAGCGATTGGTCAACCACCCAATTCATCTGGGAAAATTTGTTGACAACCGGAACAAGCCGATAGGCAATACCATCTTTACGGAGGTATTGTCCAAAGCCGAGTTCACCGATCGGGGAGGTGAAATAAATAGGACGTTTCCATTTGTTGGCAGCAATGATATTCAAAATGATCAGGTCATTTTTCATCAATGCTCTTTGTGGTAATTCAAAACGGAATTCAGTCAGGATACTGTCTGTAGGGTTGGCAGTTCCGTTTTTCAATACAACCTCCCTGTCGACGGGAACAGTTACTTTAGTTACCGGGAAAACATTCAGTGGTTCACCTCTTGAGTTATCCATTTTAGAAGGGTCATCGCTTCCTACATAATTTTTCATCATGTCATAGAGGTCGTAGAAAGCATTTTGTGAGATGCCGGGTTTCGGACTGTACACAACATAATTCCTGTTGTTACCCATTATTTTATCTGCATCCCATATCATATCTATTGAATCAGCTTCATTAACCTTGTAACGAAGCTGGTTGATATACCAGTCAATACCTAGTAAACTATTGTTGATAACACGGATATCCGGACGTACTCCTTCCACTTCCTGTGCATACCAAAGCGGGTAGGTGTCATTATCACCAAAAGTGAAAATGATTGCATTGGGTGCACAGCTTTCCAGGTAATCCTTTGCTATATCCGGGGCAGTGGTCTTATTACTTCTGTCATGATCATCCCATACCTGTTGTGCCATCAGTACCGGTACAGCAAGGCAAACAACTGTTGTACTCAGATTGACTATTCTTTCATTTTTTCCTGCAGAAGAGACAGCTCTTGCGAGGAAAGTAACGCCGGCTGTAACAGCAGCATATAAAACAGTAGCAAATAGTGATGTCATCAGGGCTCCATCACCACTACCGGGAAAGCAACTCATGAATGTGATAGCAAAAGTCAATACACTGCCATAGGTAAGCATATTCTTGAAAGTTAACTGGTCCGCTTTTTCACGGGCCATTCTTACCAGGGCAACAACAGCAAGACCTATCCAGATGGCGAAAGCATAGAAAGAACCTACATACGCATAGTCCCGTTCACGGGGCTGGTTGCCGGGTTGGTTCAGGTAAAGTACTACGGCAATGCCAGTGAAGAAAAAGAGCAGGAAAGTGACGATCCAGTCTTTATTATTTTTAAGGTATTGATACACACAACCGATAATCCCCAGAATAAAAGGCAACAGGTATAATTGATTATGCGCTTTATTGTTTTTAATACTATCAGGTAATTGTGACTGATCACCCAGTCTTTTATTATCGATGAAGGAGAAGCCGCTTATCCAGTTGCCATCTCTCTTATTACCCAATCCCTGGATATCATTTTGTTTACCTGCAAAATTCCACATAAAGTATCGCCAGTACATATGACTCATCTGGTAACCAAAGAACCATCTTATATTATCACCATAGGAAGGGGCTTCATATTTTCCGGTTTGCGGGTCTTGTCCCAGTCCAAGCCATTCGGCATAGAACTGAGCATGGTATTGGTCATCGCTGGAGTCCCAGATTCTCGGAAATAATTGCTTTACATCACTTTTGAAATTGTATTCTTTTGTTCTGCCAATTGGTACATATTTATTTTCCCCTTTCACATATTTCATTTCGCTTTCAATAAGTGGTTGTTCTTCGTCAAGATCTTCCGGTACAGAAGCGGCAAAATGAGGGCCATACACAATCGGGGCGCTGCCATATTGTTCACGGCTGAGATAATAAACCAGGCTTATCGGGTTGTCAACATTGTTCATGTCAATGGTCGGGTTGGCATTGGAACGGATAAGTGCAGTGAAATACATAAAGTATCCCAGCATGATAAAGGCATAGCACCACAGGGAAAGCTTTATAACTTTTAGTGCGGTAGGTTTTAAGAAATAACCAAAAGCAACAGCACCACCTATGAGTAAAAGGAAAGGCAATATTTTGAGACCATCACCCGGAACAATTACAAATGGCAGTGCAGAGAAGAACAGGAAGAGCACAAACCAAATAATAAGTTTTGTATGGGATAATGATTTCTCTTTAAAGCGGAGTGCCCATAAAATCAAAATAGATAATAAGATGAAGTAAATAGCAAAACCAGAGAAGAATGGTAGTCCAAATGAATTGACAAAGAATACATCAAACTGACCGGCAGCTTTCATTGAGTATTGAATAACTCCCACTTGAACTATACCTGTTATGAGGCAGCCGATTAAAAAGGCAACTATAGCACCTTTGGTAGTTACTTCATAACGCCTGTAATAATAAATCATCACAATGGCAGGGATGGTCAAAAGGTTCAGCAGGTGAACACCTATTGAAAGTCCCATCATGAAGAAAAGGAGTACGATCCACCTGTCGCTTTTAGCCCTTGCATCCAGGTCATTGCCTGCATGCTCATCAGCATGTTCCCATTTTAACATAATCCAAAACACCAATGCTGTAAAAAAGGAGGATAATGCATACACTTCTCCTTCCACGGCACTGTACCAGAATGAATCACTGAATGTATATGCCAATGCACCAACTGCACCTGCAGCCATCGTGGTAAAAGTTTGCTGTGCGGTTAGTTGTTCGCCAGCACTTACAAACATTTTGCGGGCAAAGTGAGTGATACTCCAGAAGAGAAATAAAATGGTGGCAGCACTGGCCAATGCACTCATAAAGTTTACGGCACTGGCAGCTGTCTGGCCATTGTCTCCAAAGAGTATAATGAAGAACCGGCCTAACAACACAAACAATGGTGCACCGGGAGGGTGGGGTAGTTGTACACCTTTGGCACTGGCAATAAACTCACCTGTATCCCACAAACTTCCTCTTGCCTCACGGGTAAGAAAATAGGTTGCCAGAGCAATAAGAAAAATAGCCCAGCCTGTAATGTTATTGACTTTTCTGAAGTTCATAAATGGTTGATTTTGATAGTTCCCTCAGGCCACGATAGCTTTCGTGGCCGGGAGACAGCAAAAATAGGGTTTCAGGGGTAGATTTTTGTTCCCGAAATACAGTTTTAGCAATTTTAGAATAAACCAGATTTCCGCAGAGTATATGCCAGGGAAAACAGGAAGATTTTAATAAATAACAGAGAGGGGAAATACTATTCAAAATAAACTCTTACAGTTTGATAGGAGAGCTGGCCTTGCCTCATTTTTTCAGAGAAGCCTTTCAATCCAAATAATCCGGCTGCATTGCCTTTGTTTATTGCAATCTCCAGGTAACCGGCACTATTGAATAATGCCAGTTTTTCCCCTTCGGGTACATCCGCATAGCTTTCGCTGATATGATCTATCGTTTCATCCCGTTTGAAGATGATCTTGAAACCCCTGCCTTTCCGTTGCTCTTCGAATTGTTCACGGGTAATATTGACAATCACATTTTCAAAGCTGTCGATAAATATGATCTGGCCTTCTATAGAATTGTTGTCCAGCATAGGTCGCAGGTGTCTTTTTTCAAGGTATTGAACATCCGGCAAACCAATATTCTTTATTGATTCCCCGTTCACCAATTGATTAATAACATTACCCATAACTGATGTCAGGTATATAGTGTTCTTTATTGCAGCTTTATCAAGTGGAATGCCGATAATGATCTCGGGATTATCTTCCAATATCATTGTGAGCAGGCCATTGTCTGCACAAATAAAGTATTGGTTATTATGAAATGCCAGTAATAACTGTTCAGGTTTTTTTTCAAACAGGTTTACCAGTATCAGGTGATAAGTGAAATCAGGAAAATTTTTAATAGCACTCCGGCATACATATGCAGCTTGTGGGTAATTAAAGGGAGGAATATTGTGTGAAATATCAATGATCTGAAACGCAGGATTAGTTTGTAATAGCTGTGCCTTTACTGCACCCACCAGGTAGTCAGGGTTTCCAATATCTGATGTAAGGGTTAATAAAGGCATTTAGGCATGCAAAATAATCTATATAAAAATAGTAAAGGGGAATATTACGTTTCTACTTCACCAGCTTTCCGTCTTTAAAGAAGAACTTATAGACCATGTTATCTGTCAGTTTCGGGAAAAACTTATTCAGGAACACCGTTCGTTTACCCGTAAATGTCAGCACCAGTGTCCTTTTCTTTTTACGAATGGCCGTTAAAATATGTGCAGCGCATTCTTCGGCCGACATCATCTTGCTTTCATCCATTGGCGTTTCTCCATGCGAGTCAGCATCTTTGTTCAGTGCGGCATTGCGGATATTCGAGGTGGTAAAACCAGGACAAACCCACATTACATGTACATCATCCTGCATCAGTTCTGTTTTGATCGCTTCCAACCAGCCCTGCAGGGCAAACTTACTGGCAGAATAGCCACTTCTTCCCGGCAGGCCACGATAACCGGCTATAGATGATACCCCAACTATGGTTCCCTTTCTTTCTATTATTGAGTCGAGGGCATATTTGGTACAGTAAACAACACCGTAAAAATTAATGTCCATCACTTTTTTAATGACCTCAATATTGGCTTCTTTCAATACTGCCCTCATTGAGATACCGGCATTGTTGATAAGGATATCTACTCCTCCAAAAACCTTGATGGTGGTTTCCATAAAGCGACGGCAGTCGTTTTCATTGCTTACATCAGCAACCATTGTATGTAAAAAAGACGAAGGATAATGTGCCTGCAACTGGTATAATTTATCACTGTTGCGTCCGCAAGTGGCTACTTTGGCACCCATATTTAATAAAGCATCCACCAGGGCTCTGCCAATGCCATCTGTTCCGCCGGTTACAACTACTACTTTATCTTTAAAATATGCTGACATGATGATTGATTATGCCACAAACCTACTTCAAAAATGTGCAAATTGTAAATGGCATTCAGTTGTTTTAAAACAGCCTGATAAGTTGGTGGGAGAAACTATGTTTATAATTGATTGAAAAAGTTTTGGTATGAAAGCCATGAGACCGTATTTTTGCACTCCCAAAAAGGGAAAGGGTTGATCTCGTAGCTCAGTTGGTAGAGCACAACACTTTTAATGTTGGGGCCCTGGGTTCGAGTCCCAGCGGGATCACAGAGAGTCCTTCGGTTCACCGGGGGACTTTTCTTTTTCTTCAGCCAGTATCGCCATCAATTTTTCAAACATCTCTTTATACTGTTCTACTTTGCCATGCTGTGTCTCAATATTGATATAGCGGCGGGCTCTTTCTCCAAAGTGAATGCTCAATGAACCGTCTTTTTTTGCTCGTTCATTATCCTGCCAGATACTGTTGTAGCCGGCATCGGCCATTTTCTGATACAAAAGGCTGTCGGTAGTTAAAATAATATCATCCACATCCTGCTGATCATTTGCATAAACGGCCCTCGCATCTTTTTGCCGGTTACCGCCGGTCATATAGCTTTTGATAGAGAAGGCTTCTTCTGTATTGTTATGTAAGGCCACTATACAGGATGCAGAATCAGGAATTAACTCCAGTACCCGCTGTGCAAATTTTTCGATTTCATCCATTGCCGGCTTACTTACACTTCGGTTATCTCTAAGCGTTTGGCCAATACCAACCCTGGAATATATCCTGTTTGGATCAAAGCCATAGGAGATGCCATTTAATTTAAAACGGATCACCCGTTGCTTGTAGTTTTCAATTTTTATTAAAGTGCCGCCTGTAATTTCCAGTACAGCCTTAGCTCCCTCCACGGAGGCAGTTTCGTTATCATGCACATTGATACAAACAATACCATTGGCCTCGCCATATTGTAAGACAGTAATGGGAATCTTCCTGTTACCGACCTGTAAAGCAATAGATGTCCGGGAAGGGATATACCGGGCAGCAGAAACAGATACTGAATTATCACCTTCCTGTGAATGTGCAGCTATAGCGCTGAGAAAAAAAAGTATCGGGATGAAAATGATATACTTCAATGTTCGAATTTTCCTAAAGATAATATTGCTTTTGAATTATTTTATACCGGGAAAAGGGTATTTCGGCGGAAAGGCGAAAATTACCGGATCAGCTGAGTTCTTCTTTCATCTTCTTCATCACATCCTTCTCTATCATCTGTTGGGCAAGATAAATCATGTTCATAAAGGCTTTGGCGCCTGATATGCCATGGCCTATGATAACCGGTTTCGCAACACCTAATACCGGAGTGCCACCATAGTTTTCAAAATTGAAGCGATCGAAATATTGATTGTTGACGGCTTGCTGTTGTGCAATTTCGTATAATGATTCTGCCAGTTTCAGGATGATATTACCTGTGAATCCCTCGCAAACCATTACATCTGCTTTTTCCATCAGTACGTCACGACCTTCTATATTGCCTATAAAGTTGATGTGTTTGTTTTCTTTCAGCAGGGGATAGGTAGCCTGGGCCAGTAAGTTCCCTTTTCCTTCTTCTTCCCCCACATTTATCAATCCCACTTTAGGATTTTCTATTCCCAGGATAAGCTGGGCATAAACTGACCCCATAATGGCGAACTGATTCAATTGTTCCGGCTTGCAATCAGCATTTAATCCAACATCCAGCAGCAAGCCGCTCCCACCGCCAATTTTAGGGATGATGGTAGAAATGGTAGGTCGTATAACACCTTCAATTGCTTTTATACTGAACAAAGCTCCTACAAGCATGGCACCGGTATTACCGGCACTTATAAAAGCATCTATTTTGCCGGAAGCCAGTAAATGGAAACCTATAGCAATGGAAGATTTTTGTTTTTCTTTTAAAGCCCTGGTGGGATGCTCATGCATATCTATTACCTGTTCTGCATGAACTGTTTTGATATTTGCAACCGGAACTTTATGTTCTGCCAGCAGGGCTTCTACCTGTTCTTTATCGCCAATCAGGAGAAGTGAGGGTGGAATATTATGATTAGATAAAAAAAGATTGATCCCCTTAACTGCTTCCAGCGGGGCAAAGTCACCACCCATCATGTCAATGCCGATAGTCATATCAAGTAAATTACAAAACGACAAATTCCAAATTCCATCATAACGGTTCCGTTAAATGGATTTGGAATTAAATATTGATAAACCGGACAATGTTTATTGTGCCCTGAGAGGTGCTTTTTCAGCAACTACTTTTCCTTTGTAGTACAATTTACCCTCACTTACATGTGCACGGTGACGAACATGTGTTTCGCCGGTTGCGCTGTCTGTTGTTAATGTTGCAGCAGTAGCTTTATAATGTGTTCTGCGCTTGGCGCTTCTTTGCTGACTGTGTCTGCGTTTCGGATTTGGCATAACTCAACTATTAAAATTCAAAAATATTTTTATACTTATCAGTTTCTTTGATCATACCGGGACAGATAACAGTTTACTCTAAATCTTTAAACTTTTCCAGTCCTTTCCAGATCGGATTATCTTTTTTCCCGGTTTCTTTTACTTCCATTTTCTTCAGCATTTCCAACGCCGCTTTGTTACAATAGGGGCCATCCATCCTTTCATACTCACAGGTCTTTTGCATGGGAAGACTCAGGCTGATGAATTCATATATCCATTCTGCCACATCAATATGACTTTCTCCACGGCTGATATAATAAACATCAGGATCTTCTTCCTGGTTATTCATCAGTTCCGGCTCCTCAACCATTTTTACGGTGATGTTGAATTCATCCCATAAGTTAAGTGGCAGGTTATTGTTGCAACGGTCGCAGGTGACCTCTAATGTGCCGCCAATCTCAAATTTCAGCAGCATAAAGCTGCTTTTCCTATCCAGTGACAATTTTACATTGGCCTTGCAATTACGGAAATCCTGCTGTTGAAATGCCTCAAAGAACTTATCATTGATCTCATAGTTGTACTCATGAACCCCGGGTTTTAATCCCACATAAGCTATCTCAAACTCCCGGCGGCGGCTCATTTGTCAACTTTTTAAAGAGTGTGCAAAGGTAAGGGAATAATTGGAAAGTTAATGCCTGTATTTCGATTATTTTCGCACTAGTATAAAGGCCTAACAGCCTGATTTTGAAGGTAATTAAATTTTCACCACTTGCAACAATTTTTGACCCGATTATTTGGCCGTCTTATGAAAAGCTGGAGTTGGGTACTCCTGATAGTATTGACCATTCTGATAAAGTGGGTCTCCTGGTATCCGGATTGGGTCGAAATAAATTACAGCCAGGGAGTTTATCCGGTTATATCAAGCGTACAAAGATTCCTGTTTGGATGGATTCCTTTTAGTGTGGGTGATCTTTTTTACGGATTCCTGGTCCTGGTGGTTGTATTCCGCACCTATAAATTCTTCAAATTCCTGTTCCTTCGAAAACTGACAAGACAGTTTTTCGTAATAGCCATGCAACAGGGTATTTTCTTTTTACTTTTTGTATATGTATTTTTTAATCTTCTTTGGGGGCTAAATTATAACCGGAAGGGGATCGCAGATCAATTAGAGTTACAGGTTAAGGGGTATACATTAGCGGACCTCGACACTTTAACAAGTATACTCCAAAATCGGGTTAACGGGTATGCCCCCTTTGTGAACGAATCGCAGCGGGATTCATTCGACAGGAAAAGAACACTATTCAGCAATACAGCAGAGGCCTATAAGGAAGCAGCAAAACAATTTTCATTTCTAAAGTATTCACCAAAGTCAATTAAGCCTTCTTTGTTCAGCTACCTGGGCAACTATCTTGGGTTCCAGGGATACTACAATCCATTTTCGGGTGAAGGGCAGGTTAATACTACTATTCCCCGTTTCTTAGAGCCGTTTGTAACGGCACATGAAGTAGCGCACCAGATTGGATATGCAAAAGAGAACGAAGCCAATTTTGCCGGGTTCCTTGCCTGTCGTAGTTATCCCTCCAACGTATTCAGGTATTCTATGTACCTGGATATGTATAACTATGCATTGGGTGAAGTGTATCGCAGGGATACTTCTCTTGCCAGGGCTTTCCAGAATAAAGCACACCCCCAAATTATCAAAGACCAGAAAGAATTCAGGGATTTTTACCGGCGCTACAATAACCCGGTTGAAGATCTGATCATGTGGGGCTATGGTCATTTTCTGAAAGCAAATAACCAGCCAGCCGGGAAAAGAAGCTACAATGAAGTGGTGTCCTGGTTGGTAGCTTATTATAAAAAATTCGGCACAATGGCATTATAAACAAATATTAACTGCGGTTGTATATTTACATATGAATAATACCCTTAAACTGATAATTGCCATTGCAATTCCATTAATTGTTGGCGGTACCAGTGGTTTTTTTACAGCAACAGGTGTGGAAAGCTGGTATCAAACTATTGCCAGGCCCACATGGAATCCCCCCGGATGGATATTTGGCCCGGTCTGGACGACTTTATATGTTATGATGGGTATTTCTTTATTTCTTGTTTGGAAAGAAGATACCAGTGTAGAATTAAAAAAAATTGCTATTGCGCTGTTTACAGTTCAGCTTGTCCTGAATTTTTTCTGGTCCTTTATTTTTTTTAACCAGCATCAAATAGGCTGGGCCCTGGTTGAAATAATCGCTATGTGGGTTTTTATTCTGCTGACCATTTTTGCGTTTGCACAAGTGAATAAGGCAGCAGCATGGTTACTGGTCCCCTATATAAGTTGGGTGAGTTTTGCAACGATTTTGAATTTTACAATCTGGCAACTTAATAAATAAAAAACTGCTCCTGGTTTACCGGGCAGTTTTTTATACTCTTTTAATCAATTTAAAGCGGATTAAAAGTTATTCTTCCACATCATACTCTCAACTGGCTTATCCGGTTGATTGCTATATTTTGAGTTTTTCTTCTGGTTGTATTTAACTTCAATTTCCCCATCCACCGGGAAATAGATCAACTGACCAATAGGCATACCTTTATATACTTTCACCGGTTGTTTTACTGAAATTTCCAGTGTCCAGTTGCCACAGAAACCAACATCACCTTTTCCTGCTGTAGCATGTATATCTATTCCGAGACGACCAGTGGATGATTTACCTTCCAGGAATGGTACATGGGCATGTGTTTCTGTATATTCTTCTGTAACGCCGAGGTAGAAAATATGTGGATACAAAACGATGCCTTCATCAGGAATTTCAAAGTAATCGATCTGGTTGTGCTTTTTCGCATCAATCATGTGCTCTTTGTATGTTGCTAATGTTTTTCCCAGGTGCACATCGTAGGAGTTACTCCCGAGGCATTCACGGTTATAGGGAGTGACTTTAATAGTGCCCTTCTCCATTTCTTCCAGTATCCGGGTATCAGAAAGTATCATTTTATATCTTCGGTTTTATTTAGGATGGCAAAGTAAACAGGAATGAAGAACTAATGCCGGTTTTTTTTCAACATCAAATCAACGAAAATACCCGACTGGGGGTATGGAAGATCGAAGAATCAGAAGCGTTCTTTAAAGGGAATGTGCCCCTGCACCGTCATGTTACTCATCCTCATAAACGGTTGCAGCACCTTGCCGGACGATTCTTATTACAATTTCTGTTCCCGGACTTTCCATACGAACTGGTTCAGATTGCTGATACCAATAAGCCTTATCTTCCGGCAGAACAGTATCATTTTTCTATTTCGCATTGCGGGGATTACGCTGCAGCAATTGTAAGCAGGGATAAAAGGGTGGGGATTGATGTAGAATTGACGACAAATAAAATTGTAAAGATCAAAGACAAATACCTTAGCCAGGAGGAGCAGCATTTGTTTACTACAGAATTACTGACAACCGACTATCATTTACTGACACTTTTATGGTCTGCTAAAGAATCTGTTTTTAAATGGTATGGACAAGGTAATGTTGACTTTAAGAAGCATATCCGTTTATTGAATCACCAGGAAGGAAAAGAGACGTTAGACTGCTTCTTCTCTAAAAATGAAGCAGAACTAACTATTCATTACCGCTGGTATGATGATTTAGTACTTTCGTGGATTATTAACTAATTATTATTTGGCTATTACAGACCATCTTTTTTTATTTGTAAAAAATTATATATGAAGATTCAAATCACCCTTTTCCTTTTTACCAGTCTGGTACTGGCATCCTGCGGCCCGAAGATCTACAAATCCACAGAATTTGACACCGCACTTGCCCGGCATAAAACGGTTGCTATACTTCCTGCAGATGTAAGTACCCGTTTACGACCGAATGAAGCCAAAAAAGTAACAGCAGAACAACTGGCGGAAATGAATGAGAAAACCGGTTTTGCCATCCAGGATAAAATGTACAGCTGGTTTTTACGCCGGTCAGATAAATACCAGTACACAGTAACATTCCAGGACGTTACAAGAACAAATGCCCTTTTAAAACAAGCGGGTATTGGTTATAACGACCTGGCTGCTAAAGACAGAACTGAACTTGCAAAACTTCTCGGTGTAGATGCAGTGCTGCAGGACAGGACCAGTATGGACAAGCCTATGTCTGACGGTGCCGCTGTAGCAGTTGGTGTTATTTTTGGTATGTGGGGAAGTACCAACAGTGTACAGACTACCATTAATATACATGATGGTAAAACAGGTAACCTGCTTTGGAAGTATGACTACCAGGCCCAGGGATCCGTTGGTTCTTCTGCAGAGAACCTCGTGAATGCGTTAATGAGAAATGCATCTAAGAAATTCCCCTATAGTGTGAAGTAATAAAGAATGATTTGCCAGCAATAAAGCCACCATGATACTGGTGGCTTTATTATTTAATATACTTAAAAGACATGTAGAAACAGATTAGTCTAACTGAAGATCATCATTGCCATCTCCCAATAAATTAAGGTCTACATCAGTTCCGGAAATGCCTTCAATAGAACCACGTACATGAGCCGCATTGAGCAAAACTTTCTCCAACTGCTTCTCCCTTTGTTTCCATAATTTTTCCATTGCATCTCTTTCTTTTTGTATAGAGAGTTTCATGCTCATGAATCCCTCCCGGATGGCCTGCCATTGTTCGGCAAATTCACGACTGGTCAGGTAGCCATAAAGCAGGTGCATTTTATCACCCTTGTTCTCCTGGCTTTTTGACGCATTAAATATCTTAATTACTGCATCCCGCAACATATGAACAACAGCTTTCGCCTCTGCAAACGAACAGATCCAAACTCCCTCTTTCTCACCAAAGCTGGTCATATCCTTAGGTAATGCCTGGGTAATAATTACAGCCACATCAGCCCCCTGGCTCCGCATATCAGCTTTTAATTTTTCAATCCAGTCATTGGAAAAATCTTTGGTTCGTTTACTTTCAAAAATGATTTTACCACATTCTTGTCCAAAACTATTACGAACAGTTTGAATACAATCTGCCCCGCGGACGCCTTTGCCAACTTCTGCAATCAGGTCAAATGGGAAGGCAGTTCGCAGCATTTCTTCCAGCAGCAGTTCCTGTACTTCTCCCTGTGATTGCATACTGCCCTGCTCCGCTTTTCGTCTCATTTCTTCAGCCAGTTTCCGTTGCGCTTCCAGTTTCTCCTCCATTTCTTTCAGCCGCAACTGAAATTCTGTTTCTTTCGCAGCATTCCGTTGTTCTTCCAGCTTTCTTATTTCTATGGACAGTTTCTCTCTTTCTTCCTGTAGTTTCTTCTGAACAGATAATTCCAGTTCCGCTTCTTTATTAATAAGCTCTTGCTCTTTCCTTAGGAAATCCAGTTGTTGTTGCCTGGCTTGTTTTAATTTTTCTTCATTATCCTTATTATTTTGTTCCAGCATTTTCAGTTTGTTCTCAAAATCGGCAGCAATATTTTTGCGGATATTTTCTTCGAGGCTTTGTTGCAGTCGCTTCTTTTCCTCTTCCATTTTATTCTGAAACTCTTCGTTCTTTTTCTTCTGCCAGTCTGCTGCTTTGCTGCGGAGTTCTTTTTCTACTTCCTCCCGGATCGCATCATTTGGTTCAAACTGGTGACCACAATTCGGACATTTTATTTCAGTAGGCATTAATTCGGCTTTAGTTTCAAATTTACAAATAAAAAAAGCGACTCATTTTATTGAATCGCTTTTAAAAGTGCCCCGGACCCCGATTGCATCGGGGTAGGTCATTGCCGGGTAAATTACCTACTTAGGGTAATTTGGCCAGTTCCCGGCAATAAGCGACTCTATATAAATTCTGCTTTTTTGTTTCTTTATTCTTAATTCTTCTTTTCTGGCCCCGGCCTCCGTCTCAAATGGCTTAAAAGCACAAAGTTTATATGGGATACAATTTCTTGTAGCTGGAACGATACCCTTATTATGTCTGTTCAGCCTTACTTCCACATCAGCACTAAAACCAACATAATAACGGTTACACTTTTCTGAGTATAGTATGTATACAAAGTACATAAAATAAAAAAGCGACTTGCGTCGCTTTTAAAAGTGCCCCGGATCGGAGTTGAACCGATACGGCCATTGCTGGCCACAGGATTTTAAGTCCTGCGTGTCTACCAATTCCACCACCAGGGCAACCGGTAAAAAAAATCCTCCGCCGGAACGGCAAGAGGACTTTCTGAGCGGAAGACCGGGCTCGAACCGGCCACCCCGACCTTGGCAAGGTCGTGCTCTACCAAATGAGCTACTTCCGCATTTTAAAAAGATCTGCTGGTCCCTTGTTGCCCTCATTTTTTCTGAAGGCGGGACGCAAAAATAGGGCAAGTGCCCTTTTTAAAAAAATTTTTGAACTAATTATTTGTATTTCGGTGTGTACTGGCTGCTCTCCTGCACAGGAACTTCAATCTTGCTGTATCGTTTGTTATATAAGACGGTACAAGTGCCTAAAACAAAGGCAACAATGCATGCTACCTGCAGGTAAAAAAGAAAACCTGAAGATGAAACCCAGTTGTGGGCGAAATCCTTGTCTTGTACTTTTTGAAGCTCTTCGTGGTATTCCTGGTTATGGGTCATACTAGATTTTTGTGTTGCAAAAATAAGGGTTCAAACCAAAAAAATCATTTTGTTTCATCCATAATTTCATCAAAATGCTTTCTCTTTTTAATAAAATGCTGCCAAATCATGTTCTTTTTAGAATACCCTGAAAGATTACCTTTTTTAGTTACCGGAAATACACTCTTGTGCTGATAAAAAAACCACCACTTTGTATAGGAAAGGTGAGACCGGATAATTGCTACAAAATAACCGCCATCTCCTGACAGTAATCCTTTCCAGGCAGACAGTGCATCGAGAAAATTTCTTGCCGGTACAATCCAAATTTTTTTGGAATAGGGAAGGTTCTTCGAAAGCATTATCCTGTTATTCCTGAAATTGAGATAGGTCTTCAATGAGTTACCCCTGGGTAAAGTGCCACCACCAACATGGTACACTACTGCAGCCGGGCAGGAGTAAATTTTATACCCGGCCAGTTGTATTCTCCAGCACATGTCAATTTCTTCCTGGTGTGCAAAGAAATATTCATCAAACCCTTTCACTTCGTGAAAAACAGAAGAACGGATAAATAACGATGCACCGCTGGCCCAAAAAATTGGCTCTGATTGGTCGTACTGGCCTTTATCTTCCTCACATATATCAAAGATTCTCCCTTTGGCAAAGGGGTAACCATATTTATCTAACCAGCCCCCGGCCGCCCCGGCATATTCAAACATTTTTTTATTCTTATAAGAAAGAACCTTTGGCTGGCAGGCAGCTATTTTAGAATTGCTTTCCAATAAGTCAACCATTGGCCCAAGCCAGTTAGGTTGTACTTCTACATCCGAATTCAGCAGCACATAATAATCTGATTTCACCAGTTTCAATGCTTCATTATAACCTTTTGCAAAACCATAGTTCTCTTTAAAGCAGATGATACGGATCCCGGGATAATTTTTTTGGAGAAAGTTAACCGAGTTATCTGCTGATCCATTGTCGGCCACAATCACTTCCATATTGGCATAATGGGTGGATAATACAAAAGGCAAAAACTGTTCAAGGTATTTTTGTCCATTCCAGTTCAATATTACTATGGCTACTTTAGGTAAGGGGCTCAAGGGGGTGAAAATATTTATTCAAAAATAAGGGAAGCCGGTTTATCCTCGTTAAATTCGAAACATGTTTAGGCAAATTTTAAACTGGAGAACATTGCTTGCTTTGGTAGCTATTATTATTGTAAGCGGTACTATCTTTTATTCACAATACCTGGCTAAAAAAATAGCCAGGGAAGAACGTCAAAAAGTGGAGCAATGGGTAGAAGCGGGGAAGTTTCTTATCAATGCACCCATTAATGCCGATATTACTTTTGCCTCCAGAATAGTTACAGAAAACAAATCGATACCTATTATTGAAACCAATGAAAAGGATAGTATCACTAACTATATTAACCTGGATTCCGCACAGGTAGCAAGGAATAGTACCTATGTTGAGCAAAAGCTCCGGCAATTTAAGTCTCAGAATAAGGCTGTGGAATGGACGGACCCGCAAAATCCCTCAATCCGCAACAGGTATTATTATGGTGAATCCAAATTATTGAATGAGGTCCGTTATTACCCGATAGTTCAGCTATGCATTGTGGCACTATTTATAGCAATTACATTGTTGTCATTACGAAGTAGCTATCGGTCTGTTCAAAACCAGGTATGGGCAGGTATGGCAAAGGAAACTGCTCACCAGTTGGGAACTCCTGTTTCTTCGCTGGAAGGCTGGGTGGAGATGCTGAAAGAAAAACCCGGAAACGAAAAAATAGCACAAGAACTGGAAAAGGACGTAGACAGGCTGCGTTTAGTATCTGACAGGTTTGGTAAAATCGGCAGTACTCCGCACCTGGAAGAGACCAACCTGGTGAGCCAGATCAATAATATGGTGGATTACATGCGAAAAAGAGCTGCCGGTAAGATCACATTTACTGTAAATGCTCATGGGCAGCAACAAATAGTAAGCCGGGTGTCGGCTCCTTTGTTTGATTGGGTGATTGAAAATTTATTGAAGAATGCGCTGGACGCTATGGAAGGGAAGGGGGCCATCACAGTAGATATTCATGAAGATGCAAAATCGGTTCATATTGATATTACAGATACCGGCAAAGGGATCAGTAAACAAAATACGGCAAGGGTGTTCAAGCCGGGGTTTACTACAAAAAAAAGGGGATGGGGGCTTGGCTTAAGTCTTTCCCGGCGTATCATTAAGCATTATCATAAAGGAGAGATTTTTGTAAAACACTCAGAATTGGGAAAAGGAACTACGTTCAGAATTGTTCTGAAAAAATAAACAGCTTACATTTGCAGTCCTTAATCCTGAATTATTGATTAAGGGATGCCCGGGTGGCGAATTGGTAGACACGCCACTTTGAGGTGGTGGTGCCGGAAACGGTGTGCTGGTTCGAATCCAGTCTCGGGCACAAAGCGAAGCATTTGCTTCGCTTTTTTTATGATAATGGTATTGTCTTAATCCATTTTCTTGTTTTGTTACAGGCTGCTTTTATCAGCATGCTTTTCTTTTCATCAATATATTGTTCCAGTTCTTTCAACTTGTTATACTCATCAAAAGATTTGGGCAGGTAATCTTTCCTGAAATGTTTTATTCTTTGCAATGCAATTTCTTTATCCTGCCAGTTACCCAGGTCATCAAGAATATTATGCAATAATTCCGGGTGATATTCACTATTGTCATTTACTATGTTGATCCAGTAGTAAACTGATTTCAGGTTTTTGCGAAGCAGGTGAGGTTTTTTGAATTTTGATTTTGTCTCCCCGGCAGAGTGCCTGATAATAGATTGTAAATTTTGGTTCAACTCCCCGGTATTTTCAATTTCATTGTCTTGTTTCAAAACGAATGCAATTTTTTTTGTCTCTTTATTCTTATAACCATGAATTTCCTGGTTGGACCATGCTTTTGTAATTTTTAAAACGGCTTGTAAATAAAGGGTGAGTTGCGGGTAGGAATAATTTGTTTCTTCTTTAAAAGATGTCAATACCTCCAGGCAAATTTCTACATCCCGTTGCCGGCCAATAGTGTCAAACAGTTCTTCTGTTTTATCCAGTAACCCTTGCTGACCGGCCTCAACCGGATCAGTCACTTTTTTTAGTTGGGAATATAGATCAAGGTAAGCCCGGAGTTTTTTAATAGCCACTCTAAGGTCATGAATAGCTTCCTTCTCCAGTTTTTTTTGGAGCAAAGAAAGGTTTTGGTTAAATACCTTTTGCTCTTTACGCCAGTTGATTAATATCGGGTTTGCGTTGTTCATATGACAAACCGGCCTGGCAACATGCCCTCGCCTTTCCCTGCTAAATAACAATAATCCTGCAGGTTTATCCATGAGCCGCGTCAGCCGACTCTATTATTCTTATTGACCGAAAATATAACTGAACTCAATTTTCCCGGTGATCTGCTTGTCGTTGTTGAAAAGCACTTCCTTGGTTTTAAGACCTTTTTCATCATAGATATAGCGCCAGATCAGGTAGCCAAGGTGAAGGCTGGAAGTAGTGGTCGTTTTCTGGGCTATATTATCTTTTTCATCATACTCAAACATGATGTCCGGCATCAGTTTCCTGAGCCTGGTATTGTAGCGGACAATATCCAGTAAACGATTCCTGTCATCATAATAGTAATAGAGGTAGCTGGTTTCCACCCCTTTTTTGTAGGTTTTTTCTTCAGCTGTATTTCCATCTTCGTCAGTTATAAAACGTACTTCAAGACTGTCAATGGTATTTTCAGCTCCTGTATTATTCAGGATACGCCACATCTTTTCAGGTTTTCCGGATGCCGAGTAAAACCATTGATGTGTTTCGGAATGATCAAAGTCACTGGCAGAATCTTTTACGACATTCAGTATCTGGCTAACTCTTCCAGTTGCATCATAGGTATAAGTCGTGCTGCTCTGAATAGCTGTTGATGAATCAGTAATATTTATCACACGGCCCTTTTCGTCAAACCTGGAATAAACAACTGTTTTATTGAAATTGTTAATAGATGAGTTTTTTAGGACCCTGCCGTTTTCCTTTACTTCCTGGAATTCTGAAAAATCGGTTGCTTTCACACCCCGGTTATCATACCCGGTGGCACTAACCGTTTTTACTTTATTCGCTACATAGCTTTTCATCAGGTTGTTAGTTTCCTGTGTGCCAATTATATCGTTATAGTAATACTGTGCCTGCAGGGCCAAAGAGGTTAGGAGAGTAACGGGTAATAGAAGGATTTTCATGTCGTGATATGGTTTTTACTGTTCAAAGTTACCTTAATTGTTCAGTAACGAAAAAGAATGGTTCCCTGTATTTTTTGTACTTATTTTTAAGAAAAATTTACAGTGTCTCACATTCCTCAGCGAAAAGATAAAGACTGCCTGAACTGTGGAACAACCGTACAAGGGAATTATTGTCAGAATTGCGGCCAGGAAAATGTGGTTCCGCATGAAACATTCTGGCATATGGTAAAGCATTTCTTATATGATATCACCCATTTCGACAGTAAGTTTTTTGATTCGATGAAATTCCTGCTGCTGCGGCCTGGTTTTTTACCGCAGGAATATATAAAGGGAAGGAGAGCCAGCTACCTGAATCCGGTCAAAAAATATGTTTTTACTTCTGCTGTATTCTTTTTGATCTTTTTTGGTT
The DNA here is from genome assembly GCA_016719165.1 of Chitinophagaceae bacterium. Lineage (GTDB taxonomy): Bacteria > Bacteroidota > Bacteroidia > Chitinophagales > Chitinophagaceae > JJ008. Next base: position 664,740 of record JADKAJ010000001.1, read on the forward strand.
TTTTTAAAGGCGGTGATGTGGTTAAAATAAATCTCGCTACTGAACTGACAAGAGAGCAAAGGGCTAACTATTTAAAACGTGGAGAGCAGGAATTGTTGAAAGATACTGCAAGTGAGATGTGGAAGGAGGCGCTGCAAGTGTTAAAGGATACCTCTAAAGTACTGACCGGGGAGGATATGATAAAATATTGGGATGATATTGAGTTTATCAACCTGAGTGGTAAAAAATATACCAACCTGAAAGAGTATGATTCAATACAAAAAGCGATTCCTGCTGTGGAAAGGGATGGCTGGCTGCAAAGAACTATTCAGCGAAAGAACCTGAAGTTAAAAGAGAAGTACCGGAGCGACCCGGGGAAAGGATTTAATACATTGGGAAATACTTTTTTGCACAAACTTCCTTACCTGTTATTTGCTTCACTTCCTTTGTTTGCACTGATCTTAAAATTGCTGTATATCCGCCGAAAAAATTTTTACTATGCTGATCATGCCATTTTTAGTATATATCACTATATTTTCAGCTTTATCCTTTTATTATTCGTTTTTGGTTTGGATAAACTCAGCACAGTAACGGGCCTGGAAGTTTTTGATGCACTTACCGGCTTGCTATTCCTTTCAGGGGGAGTATATTTATATATCTCGATGAAGCGATTTTATGGCCAAAGGCATATGAAAACCTTTTTTAAATTCTTATTATTGAATGTATCCGGAATTATTATGCTGGTTGTATTATTTGCTGCCTTTATACTGTTTTCAGTTTTCGAAATATAACTATACTTATGCCGACAAAAAATGAAAATGCATTTACGAGGTTAGTTGAAATAATGGATGACCTGCGGGAAAAATGTCCTTGGGATAAAAAACAAACTATTCAATCACTCCGGCAAATGACCATTGAGGAAACATATGAACTGGCTGATGCCATTACGGAGGAAGATTGGAAGGGAGTAAAAGAAGAATTGGGAGATTTGTTACTTCATATTGTTTTTTATGCAAAAATCGGGAGCGAACAACAACAATTTGAACTCCATGAAGTGATTACTGGTATTTGTGAAAAACTGGTTGCAAGGCATCCGCATATATATGGCGATGTAAAAGTGGAAAATGAGGAGGATGTAAAAAGAAACTGGGAAAAGCTTAAATTAAAGGAGGGTAAGAAATCAGTTCTAAGCGGGGTGCCGCAATCATTACCAGCAACAGTAAAGGCCATGCGTTTGCAGGAGAAGGCCAAACAGGTGGGTTTTGAATGGGATAATAAAGAGCAGGTTTGGGAAAAAGTTGAAGAGGAGTTGCAGGAGCTCAAATCTGCCGTAGTGAGTCGTGAGGCGAATAAAATGGGCGGGGATATTGAAAAACTCCAAAAGGATGTTGAGGATGAATTGGGAGATGTACTATTCTCTCTTATAAACTATGCACGGTTTTTGCAGGTAGATGCCGAAAATGCACTGGAAAGAACAAACAAGAAATTCATCTACCGGTTTACACAAATGGAACAACAAGCTATTCAACAAGGGAAAAATCTGAATGACATGACCCTGACTGAAATGGATGCCATCTGGAACACCATCAAACAACAGCGGCCCAATAAGTGAAGCCACAACTAAAAAATATATTTTGGAGTAAGTTCAGTTTCCTAGTACTCGCAGTCCTGTTCTTTACCCTTTCTTTTGTTTTTAATAAACTTTATTCCAGCCGCACTTCTGTTACAAGGGAGGCAGGGCTTGCAGAAACATATATCCGCAATCAACAGAAGGATTTTACCGACCTGTTAACTGATACCGCCTTAATCAGAAGGTTACTCAATAAAAAAGAATCTTTAAGTGAGCTGACTAATTTGTCGGCCAGAAACTATGGCATCTTTCTTTATTCCGTAAATGAGTTCTATGATGTGACCATGAAATTCTGGAGTGATCAGTTGATTGTCCCCCCTCCGGAAATGCTTTCAGCAGAAGACGGAGAATATTTTACCCAGTTATCCAATGGGTATTATTATATAATTAAGAAAAGCCTCGGGTCAGATGGAAATTCGGCCGGAACGCTGGCCTTTGCAATGATCCCGGTCTGGTCTGAGTTTTTTATTGAAACGGATTATCTTCCACAGAAATTTACTTATAGTAATACAGCTGCCAGATGGGTACGGATCAGTGACGCTGTTACCGAGTTTCCGGTGAAAACTTTTTCAGGTAAAACACTATTTTACCTGGATAAGAAAATTTCCGGGGCTGTACCATTTAATGACCTTTTGACCATTTTCCTGCGTTTCGGGGCGTTGTTATTTTTATTCCTTTTTATTCATCTGGCAGCAGAGTCCACTTCAAAAAAATATGGCCCGTGGAAATCAATTGCTTTATTGGTCCTGTTTTTAGTAAGTCTCCGGCTGGTCTCCTATTTTTTTCCTTCCTTATTAAACCTGCGTCAGTTTGAAATATTCAACCCGGTTATTTATGGTGCAGATGCGGTTCAGCGTTCGTTGGGAGATCTGCTTATTAATGCGTTACTGTTATGCTGGGTTGTATTATTTGCATGGTCGAAGCTCCGGTATATTGAGAATCCGGTATCCGGGTTATCGTTAAAATTGCGTTGGTTATTGGGTTTATTGTCCCTGTGTACGCTCATTTACTCATCATTTGTGCTGGCTAATGTGGTACGGAGTCTTGTCTCTGATTCAAAAATTTCGTTTGACGTCACTAACTTTTTCAGCCTGGACTGGTATACAGTAGCCGGTTTTGTTGTACTGGCCTGTCTTTCTTTGTCCTATTATTATCTTTCGCAGTTGTTGTTCCGGTTTATTTTCCCTTTGTTTGCGGGAAGAAATTATTTTATTTATTTCTCAATTGGGTTTACCGGATTAGTTTACCTGACCTTCCGTTCGGGCAATCCTGAGGTGCTTTTTTATCTGCCCGTATTACTATGGTTGCTTATTTACACCTGGCTGATACATCGCCAGGGTATCATCTTTAAACGTATTCGTATCAATATCGGGGGAATGCTTTCCTGGTTATTTATTTTCTCGGTTTCTGTTGCCGTTATCATGCTCTCAGAGAATAAGAAAGTGGAGTGGGAAAAAAGAAAGCGGATGGCAGATGTACTTTCTGTGCAAACGGATAAATCAAGCGAGATGCTGATGAGTATAGCTATTCAGTATCTTGATAATGATTTTCTCCGCGAGAATTTCAATCGTTTCAGTGATCCCGAAAATGGCAAAGAGTTCCGGGACAGTATCGTTACAGATAATTACAGGGGTTATCTTAATAAATATGATACCCGGCTTTATGTATATGATGAATATAACAGGCCCCTCTATAATGAAGATGCCACTTCGTATGAGTCATTGAATACAATTCTTTCCGTACAATCAAATCCTACACAAATTGAGGGATTATTTTATTATGAGACTTCTTATGACAAGTTTAATTACATAACCCGGCGGGAGGTAAGGGATACGGCAAATAAAAAGATCGGTTCTTTCTTTATTGTTTCTAATCCTAAAAACTTCAGTAATGAAGCATTGTTTCCGGAGCTTTTCAGGCAGTTCAAAAAATCAGATCCGGAGAGTTCGCCCATTTATTCTATTGCAGTTTATGCTGGTCGCCGCCTTATGTCTCCACCGGGTAATTATCCTTTTCCTATATGGCTTATCGATGTGGAAGTTCCAAAGGAGGAGTTTCTGCAAAGAACAAACGGAGATTTTGATGAACTCTGGCATAGATCGGGTAATGATAAAGTGGTAGTAATAGCCCGGAAAAAGGAGACTTTTATCCAGGCCATTACTTTGTTCTCTTATATTTTCTGTTCTTTCCTGTTTATGGTGGCTTTTGTAAAACTGGTATCACTTGTTTTGAAAATTGGAACCAATTGGGCAGGTATCCGCAGGCTATTTCAATTTAATATCCGTAGACAGGTACATAGTACCATCATATTCATCAGTATTTTTTCTTTTTTGGTCATTGGTGCTGCTACTATCTCCTTCTTCATTAACCGCTATAAAGAAAATAACAGTGAGAAACTAAGCCGGACAATGAAGATAATGGTGAATGAAATGGAAAAGAAAATGGCTGATCATAATACATTTGATGATGTGATCAAAATTTATGACTCGGTCTCAAATACCGGTCTGCAAGGCCTTGTGGATGAAGTGTCAGAAATTCATGGAGTAGATGTGAATGTATATGACCTGTCAGGTAATCTGCAGGTTTCTTCAGAGGCTAATGTGTACACCAAAGGAGTGTTGAGTAAAAAGATAGATCCAGTTGCCTATTACTACCTTGACAAACTTCGTAAAGTGCAGCACCTGCAGACTGAAAGGGTTGGTAATTTCTCGTATTACAGTATGTACAGCCCGGTTCGTGATGCAGATGGCCAGGCATATGCCTATATCAATATCCCGTATTTTACTTCACAACCTGAACTGGAAAAGGAGATATCTAATTTTTTAGTAACCATCATCAACCTGAATGCTTTTATCTTCCTGATTGCAGGTTTAATTGCAATGTTTATAACAAACCGGATCACCGATTCTTTTTCATTGATAAGTGATAAAATGAAGGAAGTGAATCTTGGTAAGGTGAATGAAAAAATCAGCTGGAGCCGTAATGACGAAATTGGCGAACTGGTGCATGAGTATAATAAAATGGTTGCTAAACTGGGTGAAAGTGCCGCAGCCCTGGCTAAAAGTGAAAGGGAAGGAGCCTGGCGTGAAATGGCGAGGCAGGTGGCACATGAAATTAAAAACCCGCTGACGCCGATGAAGCTTAGTATCCAGTACCTCCAAAAAGCAATAAATAATAACCAGCCTAATGTAAAAGAATTATCTGCCAACGTTGCAAATACACTGGTAGAGCAGATAGATCATTTATCGAAAATTGCAGCAGATTTCTCGCAGTTCGCCAATATTGGCAATACTAATGTAAGTACATTCGATCTGCATGACGTTATCGGTTCCCTGAGGGAATTGTACGGATCAGATGAAAACGTAAGATTTGTATGGAGACCACTTAAAGACAAGGTATTTGTTCAGGCAGATAAGACCCAGATGAACCGTCTTTTTACTAACCTGTTTGCAAACGCCGTGGAAGCCTGCAATGGAAATTCATTTTGTCTTATTGAAGTAAACGAAAGCAGGCAGGAGAATATATTGCGTATCAGTATAAAGGATAATGGTGAAGGTATTGATCCTGAAATGCAGGAAAGAATATTCGTTCCCAACTTTACTACCAAATCATCTGGCACAGGGTTGGGTCTGGCTATGTGCAAAGGAATAGTGGAACAAGCGAAGGGAAATATCTGGTTTGAAACATCGCAGGGAAAGGGGACTACGTTTCATGTCGAATTACCAATAATGGATAACCTGTAATAAAATTTAGTATTGCTGATTTGCAGGGCTTTTTTACCTTTTGTGTTATTCTAAATTCCTTATTTAAGATTGTATTTTTCTGATCAAGGTACTTTAAAATAGTTGTTATGAAAAAGCAAAGCCTGTTAGTCGTCCTGTCATTTTTTTTACTTTCTGTAAATGCCCAGGTTTATAAAACAAATGGACCGCTGGTGCATACCTATTCTATAGTAGCAAGGGATTCTGTTACAGGAGAGATGGCAGTGGCAGTGCAGAGTCATTGGTTTTCTGTAGGAACGGCTGTAAGTTGGGCGGAGGCAGGGGTTGGGGCTGTAGCTACCCAGTCTTTTGTAAACAAATCATTCGGACCAAGAGGACTTGCGTTAGTTAAAAGTGGTCTGACTGCCCAACAGGCATTAGATTCTTTATTGGCAGATGATGAGGGCAGAGAAGTCAGGCAGGTCGCTATTGTTGATAATAAAGGTAATGTAGCAACCCATACAGGCAGTGGTTGTATACAATATGCTTCACATGTAAAGGGAAGTCAGTTTTCTGTACAGTCGAATATGATGCTGGGAAATAAAGTGCCGGTTGCTATGAAAGAAGCATTTGAGAAAAGTACTGGTAAGCCATTGGGTGAAAGAATGCTTTTAGCATTGGAAGCAGCGCAAGGGGCCGGAGGGGATATCCGTGGTCAGCAGTCGGCTGCGTTATTGATTGTTCCCGGCAGTTCGGCTGGCAGGCCCTGGGATGAAAGAACAGTGGATTTAAGAGTCGATGATCATAAAGAGCCAGTGAAAGAACTTCGACGGTTATATACTATCAGTATTGCTTATGAGCAAATGAATAAAGGAGACCTGGCTGTGGAAAAGAATGACATGGCAGTTGCGATGAATGAATATAATGCAGCCATGAAGATGATGCCCGGCAACCTGGAAATGCAATACTGGACAGCCGTTACTCTTGCCAATAATAAGGAGTTAAACAAATCATTGTCCATATTCAGAAAAGTATTTGCTAAAGATAAGAACTGGAAAGAGCTGACACGACGTTTGCCGGCAGTAAAACTTCTTACGGTAAGTGAAGAAGCATTAAAAGCCATTCTTGCTTTGTAATTGCAAACAGGAGTTCCTGTATTGATTGCCCGGGAAATAGAAAGAAGTAGGATTGCTGCTTTAATTACTAAGTAAATATTGACAATGAGAAATAGATATTCACATTTCTACTGTTATTACCCCTGTTAGCTGTACATGGCATTTTATTTGCACCTATCTGTAACGCACCATAAATCCTTTAAGGGATTCACCAGCCCAGGTTAAGACACAGATAATATGAAAAACCAAACGAAGTTTGTTGTTTCACCCAACATGGTGCCCTCTAATGCTTCCATAACAGTACAGTCGCCGGTAAACATGTTTGCCGCTGATAGTTATCATATCGTCAATGACAGGGGCGAACTTGTCAGGAAAGGTAAAATATCAGATCCTGCAAGAGAGTTTTCACTTAGTGTCGGGGGTATGCCGGATGGCATATACTGGCTGGTGATGGGAGAGTTGCGGGAACGATTTACGATTGTTTAAGCAGGATAATCAATCCCATACATATTTCCAGCTTCCATCAGCCTGCTTTCTCCAAACGGTGTGAAAAACACCCCGTGCTTCATTGGTATTGCCAGTGCTGTCTTTGGATTGCCACACATATTTTCCATATGTATATCCCATATCACCTTTATCGGCTGCATCTGTATAGTCGGGTGACCATTTGACGGAAGCAGATTTAAAATATTCAGCTGAATAATACTTTTTGATATTCTCTTTACCCGTTATAAGGGTATCGTTTTCTCGTTTTATGACTGCAATTGAATCCGCAAAAAACCAAAATGCTTCTGCTATGCCTTTTTCAGCAGCCATTTTTTCAAACTCTTTTTCGGCCATTTTGATTTCCTGTTTGGCTTTTTCCTTCTGGTCTGTAACTCCAGGTTGACAGGAAACAGCCGATAGGGAAATGGTAATAACAGCAATAGAAAATTTTCGTATATGCATGATTTCTATTGTAAATAATTTAACTGACCGTTGGAGTAATATTGATTGGATGCCCCGTGAAGTTTACCACCCCATGATGTCAGCCATACCTTTTATAGTAAATATAACGCCTATAGTAGTGAGGCCGTACATGGCCCATTTGATATTTCCTCCGCTGCTGTAAAGCAAGATAGTGAGCATGCAACCTACAATCAGTAATGCGACGCCAATACCACAGCAGGCAAAACCAGTATTTCTTTTTTTGATGAGCCGTAAATTTTTTAGCTGCTGAATGGTTTCCTGCAGGAGATTTTCCGTAGCTCCTTTCTCTTTGAGTTGCAGGGTTATTTCGTCATAACTCAATCCTCTTTGCTGAAGGGAATTGGCTAAATGCAAAAATTCACTGTGCTGAACAGTATTCATAACGCAAGCTTTGTGTTAAAATACAATTTTTTTTGAAACGACCAAAAAAGGCTGCTACTGTGTACACTCAACCAATGGCACGCCTTCATATACAGCATATTGAGCAATGCTATGCTGGTAACCCGCTTCGCCCAACCAGTTCAGAATATCATTCCCCGTATTCTTACCGGAGAGTGGAATGTTTACCTGTTTACCGTTTCCATTGGTTTGTACATATGGGGAGATACCACTGGTAAATTCAAGCAGTACCAAAGCCGCCTTCAGCATTGTGAATACGGTACTGAGTGAAACTGTCAGGTTCTTATAGCCAACTTCTATTTTGCCGGCAGATAATGAGTCATTATATAAACTACCCAACGAAGTGATCTTAGCTGCACTTGGAAACTTTGGTACAATATCATTTTTGTTTTCTACCCGGATGGAGGCTGGAAATTTTTTATTAAAATCATTGGCAAATGCCTCATTGCCTGTAGCGGGTGCCGCAAAAGTGATGACATTGAAATTGGGAACCAGATGTTGTTTAGTTTTAAATATTTGCCACAGGTAAGAGGCATATGTGACAGCCAGGTTGCCACCCAGGCTATGACCGGTTATCAGCAGGGGAGCGTTATCCTTTAATACATTCTCCAGCAAAGGCAATAGTAACTGACCCGTTTTTTTATCAGTCATCCTGCACAGGTTTTGCCAGCCATCAAAAGCACCTTGTGCCAGTTTTGCATTGGAGGAATCATTGGTGAAAGTCCATTTTTCCTGTGAGGCCACATGCAGGTCCTGGTAGATCCAGTTTTGAAAAGCTGCCCAGCTGAAATTAATCAATGAACCCCTTATGGCCAATGCAAATTCTCTTCCATTGCTGGCAACAAATGCATGATTACCACCTAGCTCAGCTGCCTCCCAAATGGGCTTCCAACCCGGCATATACTTATTAATGGCAGAGTCTATATCAGTACAATAGGCAATCTGTGAAAGCAGGCAAGCTGTTTTTTCTGTTAATTCAGAAATTATTACCGCATCCGGGTTTTCTTTTTCTTTCTTATTTTCTTTCTGTTTACAGGAAAGAGTGAGTAATAAAAAGCTGAGAAAGAAATAAAGACTTACTCTCATGATTGGTGATTATTTTATACTAAAAATATGCATTTATGAATTTCTATATAGATATATGTGCGAATGGCTGGCTTTCAAACTTGCACATCGATCTTTCAAATCCGTATTATCAGAAAAACAAATAACTTCACTACCTGATATATCAATAATACCAGTATGAAAAAAGTGTTCCTTATACCTGTGGTTGCAGGTTTGCTTCTTATACAGTCCTGCAACAGAAATGAAGATCCGCCCGGCACGGCTGTAAAAGCAAGTTTTTCTATTTCGGGCTTTGAATTGCCTTCACCAACTACCATCACTTTTATCAATACTTCACAAAATGCGACTGCTTATACATGGAGTTTTGGCGATGGGTCCACTTCAGCAGAATTCAATCCCACGCATTCGTATAATACTAACGGTTCATACCTGTTAAAATTGAAAGTGACAGGACCTGGCGGAACAGATTCAGTTTGCAAACTTGTTGCTATTGAAGCGCCGCCTGCAGTCAACAGATCTGCTTTTTCTTATTTAGCTGAAAAATGTACCGGAACCCCGGTTGCCTTTTCATTTAAAACTATAAATCCGCTTTCGACGAATACAGTCTGGGATTTTGGCAATGGCATTATTAACGTCAGCAGGGATCCTATTATCCAGTTCGTTCTTCCGGGTGATTATACGATAAAATACAGTTCACAAATAAACGGGGTGCGGGATACTGTAACCAGGATCATACAGATTTTTTAGGAGCTGTTCTATGTAAGCGTTTATATAAAAAGAATAGGCTGTCTCAAAAGAGGCTTTGGTTTGATTGCCAATATTTCGATAAACTCAATATGACAATCAAACCATCTTTTGAGACAGCCACTTTAATGTAATAGCTTTTTAGAATCTCCTGGTGGGTCCGTCATCATCCCAGTCTCTGTCATTCCGGTCGTCTTTACCAATACGACGCTTGTCTTTTACTTCACGGATATTGATGTTACCAAAACGATCGATGACGATCCTCACATCTTTACGGCTCAGTAAGAAAGTCTCGGAATCTATCAGTCTTTCGGTTCTTCCAAAAAAGCCTCTTTTCATTTCATACACTTTGATATGGTGCATGCCTTTGTGGAAACTTGCCAGCCTGATGTTCATATCGCTGCCAAAGAAAGTTTTGCCATCGATGACCACTTTGTAGTTTTTACTGTTATTGAGCGACACGATTGGTTTGTGACCGGCAGCCATTACAACAGTGGCAATCAATAATCCTGTTACGAGTGTAAAGATCTTTTTCATGGTAATACAATTTAAAATGGGGTACAGCAATCGCCGGGTTTATTGCGGTACAATTTGTTTTTATTACCCGGTTAATTGGTATAATTCAAAGCCAATGCCAGTGTGCCAGAATGGGCTAAAAGAAATGTTAAGGACTTCGTTGTTGATTATTTAAAGGAATCTAAAAAGCATAAATTTTAGTAGCTGCGGGAAATTACAGCAATAAGCTTTGACATTCAGCAGCAAAACTAAAAGTTTCACAGAGCGGTGCTTAGAGACAGCCTCTAGTCAATATTTGTAAACAATTTCAAAGGGTAGATCTTGTGGGATCCTAGGCGGGGTAAAGGGATTTCCACTATCATCCAATGCTTGCCACACATTTAAAGAATTAAACACTATAGCGTTCCAGCCTGCTAATCCCCTTGATCCTTTTATTTTTACCGGAGGGGAATAAACATCTCCATTATTGATTTTATGTACCTGGTAAACCAGCCAATAGTTGCCTGCCGGTAACGTCGTATTTATAGTAGCTGAAAGTTTCCATATAGTTTCCGAAGTTGTAGGGGTCAATCCTGGTGCCGGAACAGAACTGTTCAGAATTGGATGGAGCATAGAATCCAGGCTGGCAGATAATAAATTTGTACTTAGATCACCATATACAATCGTTGATCCTGCCAAAGAAGGTTTGCCATTCCATATTTGAATCCTTAGTGCATCAAATGGTCCGGTTCCACCTGGAATGCCATTTGCGTAAACAGAAATTCTGGAGATCTTCCATGTCTGTCCTGCTGGTATAGTAAAATCATCTGCTGCCTTATAATTAGAGGAAGCACTATAATGACAGGCGAAACCAATTACAGAATTTGTAACACTAGTGTTTCCAGTGTTATGCTGAGCTTCACTCCATTGATAACCGGATGGTGCTGTCACGCCGCTGTTGCTGGTAGCTCCGGTTGCCAGTGGTCCATTATTATAAATAGCATCCGAGTACGGAGGGGTTGGGGGGAGTGTTGTCGGCCTTTATACAGGAAAAGAAATAAAGCACGCATGGGTATTTTTCATAACCAATTCCCAACCCTATTAGTCCTTTAGATCCCCCACCCACATAAACACCTTTATTTTCAGACACCAACACTGCTTTCCACTCACTTCTCACCAGCTACAGAAATCCCCCTGTTCCCTCCCCCCTTTCCAATCTGTGCGTCCTTTCAATAAAAATCTTCAGATCTTTCACCTACAAGCCCTCTATCCCTAACCCCATCTTGCTTATAGCTTTAACCCTTGTCAATGATGGTGCCTGGTTTCTGTCCTTTCCATAGTATAAACCATTCAGGTCGTCGTTGCCAGAATTCACCCATCAGGCCTAATATTCAGCAAAACCAACATTTCCCTATCCGACCATTCAACACCTCTTGCCAGCTTTGCGTGTTTTATATAAAGCCTTGCAATGCGGGGTATAACTTTTTCCGAAAATTAGCCTTTTTATTGTCTTTGTCAAGGACCCCCTTCAAATGCATTGTCCATCAGCCAGCCATCTTCCGTAAATTGTTTGAAATAGTTGTCGCAAAATGCAAGTCCCTGCGCAAGGATTTCAGGTGTATTCTGCGCACCCCTGTGTGAATAATAAATCTCAGGTTTTTTATTTTCAACAAGAATAAAATTAGCCCTGTGTCCCATGATGTTATTTTTCGAATTGATACAATAAGTGATTGGTGGTGCCTGATACAATTATTGTTTAAAAAAAACAGCTCATGCACTATTGGCTGAATTTTTTCTGAAACACCAACAAAGGCAAAAAAACTAAGGGCAAGTCTCGCAGAGGCGGATCAAACTGAATTATTTCTATACTCTAATACGTAATTATTTGTATCCCGTCCAATATAAAGCTTTCCCAATTGTTTAATTTCTAAAGATTCAACACTGTGAATTGCACCAGATAGTGTCATCTTCCTAAATTCAATATGCGAGTCAGTAATTTTTATTTTATCAATCAGAAATGTGTGAACCGAATCAGTATAATAATTACCCTCAATATCAATGTTCATAGATTCCGAATTCTGTAAATTTTCTTTTGTATAAAAAAGCTTCCAATTTGGGCCGAAAAATGATGAAAGTTTATTTCTGTCTCTCATCAACTTCGTTTTTGCTAAAGATTTTTCGGTATCAGTTGCCCTTAAGGAATCTTCGAAAAAAACAATATTTGAACCTTCTAATGCCGAAATTTTGAAAACCTGACTTTTTATTTCATAAATAATCTCAAGTGATTTAATTCTAAATGGGGCAGGATCATGATCTCCAAATGATTCATTAAATACTTGCAATTGTCTATCTTTAGTAAGAGTTTTTTGTACATGCTCCGTTACATCGTTTATTTGGTCTTTGTATCCATAATATGCGTAAAGCACTCTGAAACTTTCTGATTTATTTTTTAGTTTTTGATATTCATTCTCAAGGTTAAATTTTTCCACTTCCATTTTATCTCTTTCTTTAAGATTTAGAAAAGCCTTTTCATTGACTTCGCTAATAGTCTTATCCTTCTGAAAAATATCGGATTTTAAATCTTCAATAGTGGCCTGTGATTGGGCAAATGTATTCTTAAGGTCTTCGTGTAAGTGACGCAAACGATTTAAACTATCCATAGACCTGCCAAGTTCTTCCCTCGTTACAATTTTGCTTTTGTCAAAGATGGCAAGTACAGTTGCTTTAAACCACCTATTAAAAAAAGTTGTGATTCCAAGAGAAACATTATTAAGGATATAAAATGCAACTATTGAAGCAAAAGCAATCAAAATGGGATTTCCAAATCTATAAAACCAGGATTCTGCTTTTAAATAATTTGATATGATTTCTAATTTTGTTAAACGAGTTTCAGTTCCATCAAAGTTGAAGAGTGAAAAAATGAGTTTCCAATTATAAAAAATCAATGCAATAAGAAATGATCCGGCAAAAGGTGTTGTATTCTTTTCGGTAAAAGGATTTCTTACCCTCTCTTTTATATTTTCCCAAGTGTCAGAAAAGAATTCCTTTATCATAAGGTTTAATTTTGGTTTTCAACAATTTTAATTTCCTCTTCTGTTAAATCATAGAGCTTATACACAAGGCTATCTATCTGCCTGTCGAGGCTGGTGCATTTGTTTTCTAAAAAGGTTTTATCACCTTCGGTTTGGGAGGTTGCCAGCTGCTTTTTGGCTTCGAGTATTTGGGTGACAAGGGAGATAATTGATTCTTGTACACCATTATTTTTATTATTAATTTTTTTAATTGGAAGCTGAGAGAAATATTGCTTTGTACAAGTTATCCAACCGCCACGAAAAACATTACTAAGCTTTGTAAGGTACCAGAATAAAAGCTTTGAGTTTAATAAACCCAGAATATAGTTTTGGTCAGAAGAAGCTTTTAACGTAATGGAAAAACCTCCACTTGCCATCAGCGTATATTCTGATTTATTTTCTGGTAAGGCAGAAAAAATACCATGATCCGCCAAAAGTGGTATTACCAAGTTGGCCTCGTTATGTAGTTTTAAGCTTCTAGGGGCACTATAGCCATACCACTCGGCAAACTGTTTTCTCTCTTTTAAGAGACTTTTCTTATTAACAAGATATGAATATGCCAATGGAAACTGCTTTTGTAAATCTTTTTCTGTCATCAGCTTGGCTTCGGTATCGGTCAATACATAGGGAAAAATTAAATAATACTTTGATGACTGTTTGAAAAAATAGCGAGTAAAATCTGTTGCATAAATTGGTTTTTTTAAAATCCCTTTTTCTATCAATACTTCCTCACCTAGATCATTAAAAAACTTCTCGCCCCTTTTTTCCAATACAAATATTTTATCATTGCCTGTGCTGCTTCCTCTAGATATAGAAGCTGGTAGCTCAATCAGTAAATAGGCATCAAGTTTTAGTTTAGAAATAATTTGAGAATCAATATCACTAGCAAAAGACCATTTGGCGGAGCCAAAGTTATTTGATTCTAATTTTGAGAATTTACAATCGAAAATATTCTCATTATCTGTTATTTTACAATATTCAAATTCATAGTTCTCTTCTTTTGCTAAAAAAAGCAAACAAGTGTATGTTGTTGCATCCCTGAAAATCTGCGAATGACCAAAGTCAATTATTTTTGAAAGGTATTTATCCTTTGTAATTACAGAACGTATATTCTCACCATAATCAGTATTAAAAAATTTATTTGGAATTATATATCCCATTTTTCCATTTTGGGAAATTAAACTGAGTCCCCTTTCAATAAAAATTACATATAAATCATAATTACCAGATCTCCCACTTATATATTTTTTAGAAAAATGCATTACAGATGCTGGCGAAGTTTCCTTTAAAGCTTGTATTCTAACATATGGTGGGTTCCCTACAATAGCATCAAAACCGCCAGACCGCATGATAGATGGAAAGGCCGTTTCGTAATCCATCGGGTTTAGCTTTTTTTCTTCTTCAAAAGAAAAGAGCTGACCAGTTAATATATCTGTGCCGATAAGACTATTGCCGCAAATAATGTTTTTACTAAGGTCGGGTAGTACTTTGCTGAACAAGGCACCCTGCCTTACCTGTGTACTGTTGAGGGTTTCATCTTCCAGCATTTTTAAAAACAAACTAAGCTGTGTTACTTCCACGGCCTGGCGGTCAATATCCACACCATATATATTATTAAGTAGTATGTCCTGCTTAAGCTTTAAGGTAAGTCCCCACTGGCCATCCCTGTATTCCACAGGCCAAAGTCTTCGTTGCGGGCATCGAGTGGCTCAGTGCGGCCCGCATATTTTTTCTGGTAATAGTTCTTATGATAGTCAAGCAGGCATTCATATACGCCTATCAAAAAGCTGCCACTGCCGCAGGCAATATCAGCAAAGCGCAGTGCGGCAATCTGTTTGGGTGTTTTATCTAGTATTAATTTGCCTACGGTATTTGCCACGATGTAATCAACAATATACTTGAGAGTGTAATAGACACCCCCTGCTTTGCGTACTTCGGGTTTTTCTTCAATACGTACCCGGTGATCGGTAGCCACCACCACTTTGCCGAGAAACTGCTCGTAAATACTGCCCAGAATGTGAATGGGTATATAGTTAAAGTCGAAAGGGCTGTTGCGGTTGCTGATGTCTTTACAGATATTGAGAAACATTTTTTCTTCGGCGCCTGCAAAGCCTTTTTTGTCCAGCAGCGGATGTTCTTTAAATACGACACCATTGTATTTAACATCGAGCCGGCGGCAATCGGTGGTGAAATCGTTCCAGCTTTTCCATTCACTTACATGGTTGTTGGGTTCTATCAGTTTGTCTTCGAGGAAGCGGATGAAGACAAGGCGGTCAACCGTTCTTGTTACCACTTCGGTGAGGGCTTCGCTGCCAAGGCTTTCATCGTTTTTCTTAAAGGCTTTGGCAAGTTCTTCACGGATATTATCAATGTAAGCAAGGAAGCTTTCGTCTATTGTCCCTGCCAGGTCTTTGGCGGCAGCCGTAGTTTTTTTGCCCTTAATCTTTGGCAGCGCATCAGTAAATTTTTTCAGCGAATTATCCAGTACTGCTTCCCGGCTGAACAGCCAGTAGATTTCAGCAAATTTTTCTTTATCGCTGTAATCAGTGTAGCGGTATTCTTTGTGTTTGCCGGTAAACACATTTTTTAAATCAGGCTTGTAGCGGCAGTCAATGATATGAAACTGTTCAAAGTCGGTGAGAACGGCAATCGATGTTCCGGCGTTCCAGCCGTAACGGATGGTTTGAAAATAATTGTCGGGATGCTTTAGTTCTACAGCCGGTTTTTTGGCTTCAACAAAAAAGCGAACGTCTTTGAAGTTGGGGGCAGTATAAAAAGCATAGTCTGCCCTTTTTTGAGCGGTGGCCTGTAATTGCTTTTGTCCTTTCTCTACTTTTACTTCCTGCTCGTAAGGATTGTGCTGGTCATCATGGTTCACATCCCATCCAAGTGCTATAAAGAATTTATCTATAAAGTCTTTTCTTACTTCGGCTTCCTGGTAGGTGGGTGAAGCGTAATAGGCATGGTTGCCATGAAATTTCTCTGCCAGGTTTTTTACTTCTTCAAAGATTTGTCAAAAGCAGTCATAGATATGGTTTAATCAATAGAGTCCGAAAATAACGAAAGCCATTGAGAAAAAAGGAAGCATGACTTTTTATAACTGATGCAAGTATTGATAATAGTTGACCAGCGATATCTCGCTGAAGGGCTGCCGGATGGAAGCGGAAAGCCCGCAACCCGAAGGGTGAGGACTTGAAGCGTACAGCCGGTACCACAGCCGATGTATGCACAGCTGCTAAAAGCCCCTAATAAACAGTGAATAGTACAAGGAAAGGCTTCGTCCGGAACCACCGTTTTTCCGTACCTTCGCCACCTCGAAAAATGAGGTAAACGTACATGAAGAATATCCGCAATTTTTGCATTATCGCCCATATTGATCACGGTAAATCCACCCTGGCTGACCGGTTATTACAAAGCACCGGTACCATCAGCGACAGGGATATGATGGACCAGGTGCTGGATGATATGGACCTGGAAAGGGAAAAGGGCATTACTATTAAAAGTCATGCTATCCAGATCAACTATAAGCATACCGACGGGCAGGAGTATATCCTGAACCTGATCGATACTCCCGGCCACGTTGACTTCAGTTATGAAGTGAGCCGGGCACTGGCCGCCTGCGAAGGCTGCCTGCTGTTAGTGGATGCTACACAAGGTATTCAGGCACAGACTATCAGCAACTTATATCTTGCAATTGAAAATAATCTTGAGATTATTCCTGTGGTGAATAAGATCGATATGGCAGGAGCCATGATTGAAGAAGTAGAAGACCAGATCATTGAACTGATTGGGTGTAAAAGGGAAGATATTCTGCATGCCAGCGGCCGTACCGGTCTTGGTGTGGAGGCTATCCTGGATGCTATTGTAAACAGGATTCCTGCGCCCACCGGTAAACCGGATGCACCATTGCAAGCGTTGATCTTTGACAGTATGTTCAATCCCTTTCGTGGCATTATAGTTTATTTCCGGGTAAGAAATGGTTCGATAAAGAAAGGGGATAAAGTGAAATTTGTTTCCACCGACCAGGAATATGATGCGGATGAAGTGGGTATCCTGAAACTGAAGATGACGGAAAAAAAGGAATTAAAATGCGGCGATGTGGGTTACCTGATTACCGGCATCAAGAATGCGAAAGAAGTAAAAGTGGGGGATACGATTACCCTGGCGGCCAATCCTACACAGGAGATCATACAGGGCTTTGAAGAAGTGAAGCCAATGGTATTTGCAGGTATTTTCCCGGTGAATACGGATGACTTTGAAGAGTTGCGGGATTGTATGGATAAGTTGCAATTGAATGATGCATCGCTGACCTATGAACTGGAGACATCGCAAGCCCTTGGTTTTGGTTTCCGTTGCGGCTTTCTTGGGTTGTTGCACATGGAGATCATCCAGGAAAGATTAGAGAGAGAATTTAACCAAACGGTGATCACAACCGTTCCCAACGTAAGTTTTATCGCTTATACAACTAAGGGAGAGAAAGTGATCGTTAATAATCCAACCGAATTCCCTGACCCGGTAAAAACGGATCATATTGATGAGCCCTTTATCAGGGCACAGATCATTAGTAAGCCGGAGTATATCGGAAACATCATGACGCTTTGTTTGGGTAAGCGGGGCATACTGATGAACCAAAGCTACCTGACAACAACAAGGGTGGAACTGATCTTCGAAATGCCATTGACGGAGATAGTATTTGACTTTTACGATAAGCTGAAGTCACAAACGAGGGGTTATGCATCGTTTGATTATCATCCGATAGGTTACCGGGAAGCGGATATTGTACGAATGGATATTTTATTGAACAATGATAAAGTAGATGCATTGAGTGCATTGATTCACCGCAGCCGGGCACAGGAGTTTGGGCGAAAACTCTGTGAGAAGCTGAAAGAATTATTGCCAAGACAGCAATTCCAGATTGCCATACAGGCGGCCATTGGTGCTAAAGTGGTAGCAAGAGAGAATATCTCTGCGATGCGTAAGGATGTAACCGCCAAATGTTATGGTGGCGATATCAGCCGGAAGCGTAAACTGTTGGAAAAGCAGAAAGAAGGTAAGAAGCGGATGCGCCAGATAGGAAATGTGGAAGTGCCGCAGGAAGCTTTTTTAGCGGTGTTGAAGCTGGATGATTAATCCAGCAATTGTTCCGCTATGTTGATCGCTTTGTTTAAGTAATAACCTACAGCCATATTCCGGCGGATCCCTTTCATATTTTCCTGAAAGTTCCTGTATTCATTTTCGGTTATTCCTTCCAGTCTTTGTTTCAAATCATATAAAGATGAAACCGCGATACCGATTTGTTGTTGCTGTACCCACCCTGCCATCGCACTTTCGTTCCATACGATCGGAGGCAAACCAGCCATGATATATAAAGCTAATTTGTGTGGTGTGTTGATGCGCAGGTAATCACCAGCATCTAAGCCTGCTTGAATACTAGTTCCGTCCCATACCAAGCCATAGCTTCCATCTTTAGCTATTACTGGTGGCAGCGTCCTCGGGTCTTTTTTCCCTTTGTAGTGAATATTGGGCGCAGTTGACGCCGGAGGAGACTCTCCATATATATGAAATTCTAAGGATGGAATATTGTGGAGCTGGCTGATGAAAGACGCTTTTTCAAGGTTGCCCGCAAATATTATCGGGCCCTTTGGTGATGGCTGATCGACGGGCTCTGGGACCCCGAGGTAATCATACATTTTCAGTTCGATTACATTCTTGTTGGCAGTTTCCCTTTCAATCAGCTCTTTCATCAACCGGTTTTGTGCAATGATTATATTGAATTGTTTCAGTTGCCTGAATTCTTTTTTGAGCAATTTTTTATCCTTGTCCCGGATACCTTCAAAGTCGTGAACATAGGCTATCGTTTTTATTCCATTTTTATTTAGTAAAGAAAAAAAATAACGATTTACTCTTGAACGGACAGGGAAATGAAAAAATACACAAGCCGGGGTCATCAATTTATTGATTGACATTTTGCGTACTTTTTGATAAGCCAAAATGCGGCTCAGCAAATTTGAAGAAGCAGGGAACGTTTCCAATTTCTCATATCCCGATTTTAACAGGACAGTTTCTATGTCTTCCCGCAAAACACCTGCTGTGTATCTTGCTCCCGGGTAAAGCTCAGTTACGAAGTAGCGTTTTATATCAGTTGCCTTTAACAATTGATTTAAATTTTTTGCGAAATGAATAATACCATTTCCTGCGGGGTGTCAGGTAATTCTGTAGGAACAGAAGTTCTTTTGCCGCAGATGCCTTTAACGGCTGCCGGTTCATTATAATGGTCTTGTAAACATTTATTCGTTCATCAATTATTTTTACAGGTGAGAAATAATCTATCAACCGTTGTTTTGTGTCTCCTGTTATTCCTTTTATCCAGTTTGTCAGCATCGGTTCATTCGAAAGGATTGAGGCGAGTGAGTTTGCATCATTAGCCGGGATGATCTTTGTGTTCGGATCGTCTACAAAAAGATAAGCAGCACCGGTTTTTTCTGTAAGGATCAGCGGTTTTTGCGAATAGGCTGCTTCAAGTGCAAAATAATTGAAAGTTTCCCAGAGAGAGGGTATGATACAAACGCTGGCGTTGCGGATAGCTTTAATTACTTCGGTATGTTTTTTTTCCGGTATCCATATAAAATTCTTCTTCCAAATGTCTGCATAGTTTTTAGCCAGGTAAGTGGATACCAAAGTTCCTCCCGGCGCACTATAAG
The DNA here is from genome assembly GCA_016719165.1 of Chitinophagaceae bacterium. Taxonomy (GTDB): domain Bacteria; phylum Bacteroidota; class Bacteroidia; order Chitinophagales; family Chitinophagaceae; genus JJ008. The sequence goes on from JADKAJ010000001.1 coordinate 684,609, forward strand.
TGTCTCCGCCAATCCAATATATATTCCAATCTTTATTTTTTTTGGAGATGATCCGTGTGGCTTCTGCCATGATTGCAGGTCCTTTAGTGAATTGCAGACCACTGATAACCAGGTTTGATTTTGAATCATTACTGTTATCCTCAACAACAGCAGATGGTGTTGTCCAGGGTGCCCTCGAAAAATAGACTTGTCTCCCGGTTAGCGTACAAAGATCTTCAGCATTTAGGGGACTATGAGTGAGAATTCCATCGGCATGCAAATAAGCAAACAATTCCATCTGCTCAATTATAGCTGAATGATCATCCTTTATTGAACTGTTATATCTCTTTAGCTGGAGAAAAGAAGAATGACCTGCAATCGCAACGGGAGGAAGATCATTGCTAAGGAGCAACGCACCAGCGCCACCATAATCAGCAGCTTCAATAATATCAATACTCATTGTTCTATGGTTCTTTAACAGCCACTCTTTCATCGCCATACCCATCGCCAACCATCCCGGAGCCCCATAACTACCCGGCCTGAAATACGCTTTGAATTTTTGTAAATAATGTTGGTAGGATGCTTTTAAAATCACAGTAGTAAGATCACCTTGAGTTCTTGTTTCATTTTCATCAGTAAGTCCGGCTGTTTCATCAAAAGTCAATAAGATCACTTTATGTCCCATTGTCAGAAGATTGGAACATAAGTAGCTATTATATGCTGGTATACCGCCGACCTGCTGGCCTATCGAAAAACTGGTAATACAAACCGTCATAATTTTATTTTCCTGAGTTGAACTGCACCGATATCCATGCCATCATAAAAACAATAGTACCCATTTTTTTTCAGCAATTGTATGGATTCTCTTTTACTAATAGGGTCTAGGTTAATATATTCGAACCTGATGATTAACGGCCTGATCTTTGTAAAATCGATCTGTTTGATCACTTCAGCGTCAAAACCTTCTGTATCCGTTTGCAGGTAATCAGGTAAAAGTTCCGGAACATATTCTTCCAGCATTTTCATTAAAGGGCCTGCACTTGATATTTCCCCTGTAATTAAAGATGATGAGATGCCTGACTTTTTATAATGTTCAGGGTCAAGGGATGCAATACCCGAAGCCCAGTCGGGTAAGTCCTTTAATTTTTCTGGAATGACCTTGTAAATTGTTACTTCATTCTTTGAAGGATGGACAGCCTTTTTTACTAATTTAACCCTGGTAAATATGTCAAAATTCGATAGCAGCTTTTCAAATGAATCGGCCACCGGTTCAAAAGCGATTCCCAGGCAATCCCTTTTCTTTAAATAATCGAATAGAAAATCGTGGCTGACCCCGTCATTTGCGCCAACTAATATAAACCGGAAAACAGTTCCTTCAGGAAAGTTTTTATTCAGAACAGATTTGATTGTAAAAACCTTTTCCTTATCCCGGTAAAGTTTCCGTAGTGCAATCTTTGATAGATTTGATATGCGGGATAAAATATTCATGAAGTAAAGTCGATGGCGGGAATAACAATTTTATTCCATTCGGGACTCATCGTTTTCCCAGAAGTATAAACATCATTCAGCTCAATAGTAAATTCAAAAGCATCGTACAGGCATTCATATAAATAAATATTATCTCCCAGGTAAAGGTCGACCCGGTAAGTACCCGGTGCAAAAATGTTCAGGCCGGGGATAACGATGCTGGCCTGCGCTTTTTCTCCTGTTACGAGGGAAATTTTTTTGCCGATATGTTTATTATTCAGTCCAATAACAGGGTTGTGATCCTGATCCTTGATAACAATGCCAATCTCAGGATCGATCAATGGTTGGCGTAAAAAGTAGTCCATGTTGATCCTCATAGTGGCACCAGGTATGAATTCCTCGCTGATCGTATCGTTTACATACATGGTCGCTTTCAGCAGTCCTTCATTCTTAAGCGTCTTATTGGTATGTTGTGAAAGATCAAATTCTCCATAGCCTATCTTGCTCACAGCACTGAGAAAGGAACGGGTATACGAATTGGCTGCTTCATCCACCGCACCCTGGAAACTAATTGCACCGTTATCCAGCACAATTGCCCTTGTACAAAGCTGCTTGACGAGCGACATATTGTGGCTCACAAAAACGATGGTGCGTCCTTCCTTCTTACTGACATCTTCCATCTTGCCCAAACATTTCTTCTGAAACTCCATATCACCCACTGCCAGTACCTCATCTATCAGTAATATTTCTGGTTCAAGATGAGCCGCAACTGAAAACGCCAGTCTGAGCTGCATACCACTGCTGTAATGTTTAAGCGGTGAATCAATAAATTTTTCTACACCACTAAAATCAATAATGGCATCCAATTGTTTAGTGATCTCTGCTTTTTTTAAGCCAAGTATGGAACCATTCAGGTAAATGTTCTCTCTTCCGGTTAATTCAGGATGGAAACCTGTTCCTACTTCCAGTAAACTTCCCACTCTTCCCCTGATGATTGCTTCTCCGGTTGTTGGTGGGGTGATGCGGCTTATTATTTTCAACAAAGTACTTTTACCGGCCCCGTTCCGGCCAATTATGCCCACCCTTTCGCCGGGCATTATATCAAGGTTGATATCTTTTAATGCCCAGAATTTGTCAACTTTCTTTTTACCGGGGCTAAAAGCTCTTTTTATAGATTGAGTAATAATATCCCTCAATGCTACATAAGGTTGTGCATCTGTCAGCTTATATTCTTTGCCCAGGTTTCGTATTTCAATAGCAGGTTTCATTATGCTAAATCTGCAAAGTATGCTTCTGTTTTTCTGAAATAATATAAACCAACGAAAAAAATGATAACCGTACTGGTAAGCCCAATTGATATTGTTGTTATATCAATGGTATGTTTTGATAAGGTTGCCCTGAATAATTCAATAGCTGCATTAACGGGGTTGATAGCTAATAAATATTTCAGCCAGGTTTGTTGCACTGAATAAAGCGGGTAAATAACCTGTGATGAAAAAAATAATACCTGCAGTAAAAAAGGAATGGTGTACCTGAAATCCCGGTACTTCACATTTAATGCAGCGAGAAATGTCCCGGTACCGAAACCAGCTATGAGTATAATCAATATACCAGCTGCAAAATAGAATACTGAATACCAGTGCAGGGGTTGTTTGTAGATAAAACAAAAAATAAAAAAAACAAATAATCCCATTAAAAAATCAAATAGGGCAACCAGTACTGATGAGCCAGGTATGATCAATCTTGGAAAATAGATTTTCCTGATGATATTGGCATTCTGTATCATGCTTTCTCCGGCATGTGAGACAGAGGAGCTAAAGAGATTCCATAAGATCAGCCCGGATAAAACAAAAATAGGATAGGCTGTAGTGCCGGTATCGATTTTCCAGGTTTTTGAGAAAAGTAAAGTGAAAAGTGCCATCATGCCCAACGGCTGCAAAAGTGCCCAAAGAATACCGAGATAGGTTTGTTTGTATTTTACTTTGATATCCCTCCAGGTGAAGAAATAAAACAACTCCCGGTACTGCCAAAGTTCTTTTAAACCAAGAGAGAAACCTTTAGGTGGCTGAATATGGGTGATGAACTTCTCCATGAGTTGTAAAGATACCCATTGGAGACTGAAACGTAAAGACTTAACCGAACAGTTTAGTTATCGTAATTGAGTGGAATTCTGTTGCCTTCTTTTGCTTTGTTTTTATCCGTTTTTTCCTGCAGTTTTTGTTCGTTCTTATTTCCTTTCGGATCCATCAGCGGATCGCCAACCGGCGCCTGTCCGTCTTCCAGTTTTAACGTAAATACTTTGTCAATATGCATCCATTTGCCATTCTCCCACTTATAGCCCTCCTGGTCACCATCGGGTACATAGGTCCAGGCAAGTTCTGGCTGATCCGATTCAGAAATCAAATGATCCACCAGTATCATTCCAAGTTCTTCAATGTAATTTACCAGCACCCTGGCACCTTTTTTAAATTCAAGGCCTAACCTGTACTTGGGCGGTTTGGGAACAGAATCTTTTTCAAAAGAGAAAAAAGGACCCCCAAAGACCGGTTCATTTTTTTCATTAAAACTCAGTACTTCAATCCACTTCATACTGCTTTGTGCACTGTTATTATCAAATCCGAAAAGCGTATAATAGTTTTCCCCTTTGTATTGTGTTTTGATGATATTATAATAAATAGATCCAATCCAGTTTTGCCTGCTGCGTACAGAATCCTGGGGTTTGTCCGTAAACTCAGATACGTCTCTCAGGGGTAAAAGTTTCAGCGAACCATCGGTAGTACGGAATTGTATTGCTCCCCTTTTGCCGGGAGTAATAGTCATCGAAATTGATATTCCAGGTGATGATCCGAAAACTGGTATCAGGAGCATATAATTTAGAAACACCCAGTACTGAATCAAAAGGGTAGTAAAATGAATTTTTAACCTGCAGGGCTCTTACCAATACTTTAGTAAATGCACTGTCAGCAATCATCCTGTCTTCCGGAAGGCTGTCAGTGTTCAGGTATTCTGAATATTCACTCAGTGTGTCTTCTTTTGCCCTGAGCTTTTTCAGATCGGCCTGGGTAATTTTTTGTGACAGGGCAACCTGCGAAAAGGATAGCAGCCAAAGAAGAAGGAAAGCTATTTGAATCAGTAATTTCTTTACCAGGATGGTTTTTGTCATAGTCATGCTAAGTTACAGCTTAATACAGATGCCGATAACGCTAAAAGGGTTGTAAAATTTTGTGAAGACTTATAAAGCTTTGGCAAAATCAGGGAGGGAATCAAACCGCAGGTCAATATCAGGGTGGGGGAAAGGAACATCGGGATTGGTAGTGGCCAGAAAAACAGAATAAATGCCGGCATTTTTGCCAAATAGCATATCGCTGGGTTTATTACCAATTATAAGAGACCTTGAAAGGTCAACTGAATCAAAATAATTTTTAGCATGGAAAGCCATACCGGGATTTGGCTTCCTGTCGGGGTGTTTATTATCGGTGCTGGTACAGTAGTATATTTTATCTATTCTTCCCCCGGCAGTTTCTATCGCCTCCTGCATATTTTGGTGAATCGTTCTCAGTTCTTGTTCTGTCATCAATTGTTTACCTACTCCCCGCTGGTTACTCACGATGATGATTTTTCCAAATTTGTCTGCCAGTTTTTGAAATGCTTTTTCAACACCCTCATAAAACCGGAATTCACCCCAATTGAGAATATAATCTTCTTTCTTTTCATGATTGATCACACCATCCCGGTCAATAAATAGCGTCCAGCTTTTATCAACAGTTGACAAGTCAAGCGGGGGGCGACTGAGCTCTGATTGTGCACGGTTGTAATCTTCCGGTATGCCGATATCAATAAAATAAGCATCCTGGATTAATCCATAAATGCGCCGTACCGGATAAAATTTTTCCAGGTAATGTTTTTCAAACGAAAACTTAGCCGGAAATTCTTCATCCAGGAATTTGTCCTTATTCAGCAGGTAAACACCCCCGTTTATATTACCCGACTCATAAAACTGTTTTTCTTTAAAGCTATTTACCAATTGTTCCTCATCGAGTTCTACAACACCATAGCGGTCGAACCTGGTCATCGGTTTCAGTAACAGGGTACATTCTGCGTTATTATGATTATGGAACATCGCTGCTTTATGCAGATCAACTTTAAACAGGGTGTCCCCATTTGTAACAACAATATTCTTTTCAGCTGCTTTTGTACAGGCCAATAGTATTGCTCCGCCTGTTCCCAGGGGTTGGTCCTCAATAACACATTGGTAGCTGAGTGTTGGAAATTGAGTTGATAAATAATCTTCGATCAGCTCATGTTTGTAACCCAATGAGAAGATAAATTTTTCTACTCCCTGGCTTCTCAGGTAATTGATAACATGAAAAAGGAATGGTCGTCCGGCAACAGGTGCCATGCATTTCGGAAGATCAGGTACAGATTCCCTTAATCTTGTTCCTAAGCCACCAGCTAATATTATTGCCTCTTTGATCATGCAGAATTTTATAAGTCTCTCTTTTAGGGAAGATTTAGAGGGGTGCAAAGTATTTTTCTTCGACCAGCTGACAAATGATATGCCCGATAGTAATATGACTTTCCTGAATTCTTGGTGTATCAGCGGATGGGACATTTATCAGATAATCGCTGATGGCTTTCATCTGTCCGCCGGTAATACCGGTGAATGCGACAGTTATGATCCCTTTATCCTTTGCTACTTCAAATGCTTTGATGATGTTACCGGAATTCCCTGACGTAGAAAGCCCGATCAATACATCACCCGTTTCACCAATACCGTCTATCATTCGTGAATATACCACATCATACCCATAGTCATTAGCAACAGCCGTTAAATACGAAGTGTTACAATGCAACGCTTCAGCAGGCAACGCTTTTCTGTCAGTATAAAAACGCCCCGAAAATTCTGCGGCGAGGTGCTGGGCATCAGCAGCACTTCCCCCGTTACCGCAGAAATACACCCGGTTCCCATTTTTGAATGCATTGGTAACTACCTCAACTACTTTTTCAATCGTTGCAATGAGCTCATTATTCTGCAGTATTTGCTGCTTTGTTTTTACTGACGCTTCGATTATGCTTTTAATCTTTTCCATAATTCCTAATTAACGAATTTACCAATACCGGCCAGCTATATAGTCCAAGTCTTCAATCCATGTTCTGTAAACTGGTAGTTCCTGACCTGCCCCCCAAAGTTCTCCAAACTTTTAATCACTTTGTATTTTGTATTGATGGGGCAATAAAAGATCATGAATCCACCACCGCCGGCACCGGATATCTTTCCACCGGTGGCGCCAGCTTTTTTTGCTGTTTCGTATATTTCTTCCATCAAAGGATTGCTTATCCCTTCTGCCATTTGTCGTTTTTGCTGAAAACCATAATCGAGTATTTCACCAATTTCATTCAGCCTTCCTTTCAGCAAAGCCTCTTTCATCATCCTGGCCTGCTCCTTCAGATGATGCATGGCTTCAATAGATTTTTCTTTATTATCTGTAACGTTCTTGCTTTGTTTCCTGATGATCTCTGCCGATTCACGACTGGTGGAAGTGTAGTATAATACCAGGTTATTTTCCAGTTCAAACAGATGTTGCTGCTTTACCCGCAACGGGTTAACGATCACTTTGTCATCTGCATAGAATTCCATAAAATTTACACCGCCGAAAGTGGCCGCATACTGGTCTTGCCTGCCTCCGGCCAGGTTCAGGTCCCTTCTTTCAATTTCATAGGCATAATGCGCCATATCATATTCCCCCAATGGAAGCCTGAGCATTTCTGCAAAAGCCCCGATGATTGCTACTACAAGAGTGGACGATGTTCCTAATCCTGAACCAGCAGGTGCATCCACATAGGTTGATAAACGAAAGCCCTGTTCTTTTATCCCATAATCTTTTTGGATACGATTGTATACACCTTTTAACAGGTCAAGTGTGCCTGTGACAGGTAATTCTTTTGTCCAGTCAAATTCTTGTATCTCATTCCTGTCAATAGCTTCAAGTATGATCTTATTCGCTGCTGTCGGCTCAATAGTGGCGTTGGCATAAAGAGAAAGAGTGGCATTTAAAATAGCTCCGCCGTACAGGTCACTGTATGGGCTTACATCCGTGCCGCCACCGGCTAATCCAATCCTTAAAGGGGCTTTACTTCTGTATATCATTTGCTAACTGAGAAATAGTACCGGCCATTGTGGCCCAGCTATATTTTTGTTTCTCATTGCGAAGATGCGGAATAAAATAATTTTCACCTAATTGGTAGAAGTTCAGGATGCCCTCTGCAATCGCGGCGGGATTTGGTTCTACGACCAAACCAACTTTCTTATCAGGAACCAATGAAGGCAATCCCCCCACATTGGTGACGACCATTGGTTTTTCGAAATGATAGGCGAGGGGGGTTACACCGCTTTGCGTAGCATTGCGATATGGTTGTATTACTGCATCGGCTGCGCAGAGGTAATATTTTACTTCACTGTCAGGTATAAAATCTGTTTTTAAAATCAGCCGATCTTTTATACCCAATCTTTCAATCTGCTCCTGGTATTGTTTTGCATCCTCATAAAATTCCCCTGCCACCAGCAGCCTGATTCCCGAATTCTTTATTCTTACATTTGCCATTGCTTCAAACAGCAAATCCAGTCCTTTGTATTTGCGGATAAAACCAAAGAAGAGAATTATTTTTTCATTATCCGGAAGATGCAGTTGTTTTCTTGCGTCAGCTTTTGAAATAATAGCTCCGAAATTATCGTACAATGGATGTGATACCAACTGAGCAGGTTTTGTCTTTTCAAATATTCTTAAATCACTCATCACTTTTTCGCTCATGGTGATAAAGGCATCACAGCTTTTCAGAAAATATTTTGTGAAAGGCTTATCACCAAATCTTTTTTCGTGAGGTATCACATTATCTGCAATGCAAATGATCTTTGTATGCCTGTTTTTTCTGACTCGCCTGAGAATTGTTCCCAGGGCTGGCCCCATAAAGGGAAGCCAAAAGCGAACAATGATCATGTCTGGTCTTTCTTTTCTAAGTTTATTACCAACTCTGATCCAGTTGAATGGATTAACAGAGTTTATTGCTGAATGTATAGTAATACCTTCAGGGGCCGGGTCATCACTGTATTGGGTTTTACCCGGAAACAAGAAGGAGGGATATTGTAATGAAAAGGAATAAATAGAACAATCAAACCCCTGGTCATTGAATTCTTTTGCCAGCCGCTGGTTGAATGTGGCCAATCCACCCCGCAACGGGTGGCCGGGTCCTATGATGACCACTTTTGTCATTACAACCCGGTTTTGGTTTCAACAAGATAAGTATTGCGGCCGGAAGAGTTCCTGGAGATCAATTCGCCAATGAAACCCGCAAGAAATAACTGCATACCTATAATGAGCGAAGTAAGTGCTAAATAAAACCCGGGCCTGTTGGTGAGTGCAAAACTGCTGTCTATAAACTTTGATACAATAAGATATATGGAAATGCCCAGTCCAACCAGGAAGAATAAAGAACCCCATAATCCAAAAAAATGCATCGGTCTCTTGGAAAATTTTCCAACGAATGTGATAGAAAGTAAATCGAGAAAACCGTTTACAAATCTTCTCCAGCCAAATTTTGACACGCCGTATTTCCTGGCCCTGTGCTCTACTACTTTTTCGCCAATTTTTTTGAACCCGGCCCATTTAGCCAGTACCGGAATGTAGCGGTGCATTTCACCGTATACTTCAATGCCTTTCACTACTTTATTTTTATACGCTTTCAACCCGCAATTAAAGTCGTGTAGTTTTATGCCTGACATGCTGCGGGTAACAGCGTTGAAAAACTTGGAAGGGATATTTTTTGTGAGTGTATTGTCGTAACGTTTTTTCTTCCATCCACTCACCATATCGTAGCCATCTTCTATGATCATTCTTCTCAGCTCAGGAATTTCATCCGGGCTATCCTGCAGGTCAGCATCCATTGTAATGATCACATCACCACTGGCTGCCCGGAAGGCTTCATTTAAACCGGCAGATTTACCATAATTACGTTGAAACTTGATCCCTTTGATACAGGCATTTTTGGCTCTGAGGTTTTCAATGACTTCCCATGAATTGTCACTGCTGCCGTCATCAACAAAAATGACCTCATAACTGTAATGATTCTCCTTCATTACTTGTTCTATCCATGCTGTTAATTCCGGCAGTGATTCTGCTTCATCTATAAGTGGTATGACGATGGATAGGTCCATGGTTAGTATCTTCTTCTTGTTAATAGAACCGAAGCGACTGCTGTAACAGCTGCGCCAAGTATCAAATATCCGAAAATTGAAGCGGATATATATCTTACCGGGTATTGTTTTTTCACCCTTGCAACAAGGTCTTCAATTTCGGTTGGTGTTTTATCGTTCAGCTTAACCAATTGCTCCCGTTGATAAGCGGCTTCCTGCAGGGCAAACTCCGGGTGCAGTTGTATGAACACTGCCGTAAATGCCACCATAATAAGAGTGACAACAATAAAACATTTAAATCCCTGGCTAAAAAGTTCAGCAAATTTCCCGTTGAAGGCAGCAGATTGCCTGAAACTAAGTAAGGTCCAGATGATACCTGCTCCATAAACGATAAAAATCAAGTATTGTAATCGGGGATCAGCTGCTTCTTTTTTTGCGTCAATAACCAGTGCAACCGCTATCATTAATACAGCAGTAATTAATCCTTTGATAGCAGGTGAAAGTCTTAACTGCATGAATAATGATTTAGCTAATGACAATTTTATCACCGTTGATGATTCCAGCCACTTTACCGGTCAGTTCCCTGCCGATAAAAGGAGAGTTGGATGATTTTGATTTAATATTTTCCGGGGATACAGTCCATTTTACTGCCGGACTGAACAAAGTAAGTGTTGCAGGATTTCCTTCTTTAATGGAGGCCTGGTTTAAGCCGAATAATTTCCTCGGATTAACAGCCAGCAGCTCAACACATCTTGCTGCAGTTATTCCCGGTACAGCAGTAGCAAGCACTCCATAGGCTGTTTCCAAACCAATCATACCAAATTTTGCATATTCAAACTCTATCACTTTGCTGTCGTATTCATGGGGCAGATGATGAGTTGCCAGGCTATCAACTGTTCCATTTAGTATTGCCTGCTGCAAAGCCGCCCTGTCCTCTTTGCTGCGTAGTGGAGGATTTACTTTTAAATTGGTATTATAATCTGTCAAATCTTCATCACAGAAAAAAAGATGATAAGGTGTAACGGAACAACTCACCGCCGTTCCGCTTTCTTTCCCTCTTTTTATGTACTCCAGTGATTTTTTGGTGCTTACCCCGGTGAAATGTAATCTTGATCCGGCGTAACGGGCCAGTTTGATATCCCTGGCTACAATCAATTCTTCTGCCATGGCGGGTTTACCGGGTAAACCCAATTGAGTGGAGACAATCCCTTCATTCATTAATCCATGTGGATTAATGCTTTTATCGTCGGGTAACTGTATCAGGATACCGTCAAATGCTTTTACATATTGCAACGCTTTTACTAAAAGTCCCGCAGACTGCACACAATTTATACCGTCAGAAAAGGCGGCGGCACCACTTGACTTCATATCATACATTTCTGCCAATTCTTTCCCTTCAGTGTTTTTAGTGATAGCGCCTATCGGATGAATATTGACCGGGAGTGATTTGCTTTTATGTGTGATATATTCAACACCTGCTTTATTATGGATGGAGGGATTTGTATTCGGTATCACCATCACATCTGTATAGCCACCTGCTGCCGCAGCGGCCGCCCCTGTTTCCAGGGTTTCCTTGAACTCATAACCGGGATCCGCAAAATTGGCAAACACATCAACCCATCCGGGAGAGGCATGAAGCCCCTCTATCGCAATTTCTTTATCTGCTTTATCTGGTAAAGCAATACCTATTTTGGAAATGATTCCGTTATCAATTAAAATATCTGCTGATTGTCCGTTAAAAGGAGAGGAGGGATCAACAATTCTGGCTTGCTTAATGAGTAGCTTCATTAAGGGGCGAAGATAAAGCTTGTATTCGGTTCAGAAAAAAGATAAAAGCCTGTGAGAACAGGCTTTAAATTTAGTCGGGATGACTGGATTCGAACCAGCGACCCCTACGTCCCGAACGTAGTGCGCTACCGGGCTGCGCTACATCCCGCAATGAACAACCGGTCAGCAAAATTAAAAAAGACCCCTGAAATAATCAGGAGTCTTTAAAAATGTCGGGACGACTAGATTCGAACTAGCGACCCCTTGCACCCCATGCAAGTGCGCTACCGGGCTGCGCTACGTCCCGAACAAACCGGGCTGCAAAGGTAAAGCTAATTAGCTAATCGGCGAAACGAAACTCCTTTGTCTGTATAACTGAAAAGTCAAAACAGATTTTTTTAGAATTCATTGGTTAGGTGGTAAAACTTCACTTACTTTGCATCACAAAGTGCTTTTTAAAAATTAACAAACAGAATTTGAAATATTTAAAAGAGAAATATTTATGGATAGGAAATCAAATGTTAAGGATATCATCAGCTGGTTATTCGGAATAGTCGTTGTTGCCATCGGCCTGGTGAATTTGTTTTGGGGTAACGACCCGGGTTTTGGAGTATTCCTGCTGCTACTTTCTTTGGTTTACTTTCTTCCGGTAAATGCTATTCTCCGGAAGCTGACCGGTTTTACCATCCCTAAATTGGGAATAGTAAAAATCGTTTTGGGCATTTTCATTCTCTGGGCTTCGTTAGGGGTGGGTGAATTGTTTGATAAGATAGAATTGATGATGAATAGTTTCCGGGAGTGAACTCTATTGATGTGCATCAAATCAAAATGAGTTTGATCTGTGGTTTGTTCTCCTAAACAATATCTTGAATGTCATGCTGAATCTTGAATGTCATGCTGAATCTTGAATGTCATGCTGAGCTTGTCGAAGCATGACCGAAGCCTGCCTGTCGGTAAACAAGATTCACCACAAAGGGCATTAAGTTTTTACACAGCGTACACAGCGTTTTTCATATTGATACTTTGAAAAATTATAGAACTAAAATACTTCCTCCGTGTGCTTTGTGATGTATTCCTCTGTGTACTCTGTGGTTGATCACTCTGCACTTTTCTAAAGACAAACCACACCACAAAGGGCAATAAGTTTTTTCACAGTGTTCACAGCGGGTTTAGCATTTATCGCCTGTTCCTCAAGTGAAGCCTATACAGTTTTAATTTTACAAGCAAGCAAACCCAGGAAAACTAATTTAAACCCTTAACGAACCACGGAATCCCCTTGCAGCATAATATGACTCTGCACCGTTGTGATAGGTGAAGACTGTGGCATAACGACGGTCACAAAAAAGGGCGCCGCCGAGTTTGCGTATGTTGTCCGGTGTTTTTATCCAGCTGGAGGTTTTTAGATCGAATTCGCCGAACTGTTGCAGGGCCCGGTATTCCTCTTCGGATAATAGCTCAATGCCCATCTCCACTGCCATGCCCATGGCGCTGTGTTTGGGTTTGTTTTCTTTTCGGGATGCCAGCGCTGCGGCATCGTAACAAAGACTTCTCCGGTCGGCAGGACTTTCTGCCGAACAATCATAAAAAAAATATTCACCCGTCTTTTTATCATAACCTACCACATCCGGTTCCCCACCGGTAGTTTCCATTTCATGCAGTGACCACAGCTTATCCGGGTTGGCCTCCAACTTTGATTGTACTTTGGCCCATTCTATGCCTTTATGGCGATCTATGTATTTCTCAAAACGGGTTTTTAAGGTACTGAGCAGTTCCTGGGATTGAGCTGCAGATAATTTCTTTTTAGTACTCATACTTTAATAGAAATTCGGTTGATTGGTTGAAATAAAATTACTTTATTTCCTGCTCCTGGTGTAAAGAAACAGGAGAGAAGGAAAATTGAACCCAGCTTGCCGGTTGAAAACTCCTTGAATAAAAAAAGTTTGTTTAGTTCTTCACTGCCGTATCACTGGCTGGTTTCTTCTTTTTATTGAAAAGCGTATTGATCGTATTCCTGATGGTCTGCTCTGATTTCTTTTTAGAACTATCAGCCGGGTTGGTTTTTACTGAATCCTTATTGCCTGACATCCTGTCAAGTGCTTCTTTTTTCAAATCATTTAACACCTGGTTCTTAACACCAGTAAGACTGTCCTTTATGGTTTGTTTCGCTGTATCCAATTTTGCTTTTGCAAAATCAACCGCCAGCTGCTGCATTTCTTTGACAGCATCTCCTGCCACCTCTTTCAGTTCGGTTCTTAAAATTGGATTAGCAAGAGTGCCACCCATTTTGAAACTGAGATCAACCGTTTCTCCCAGTTTTACCGGGATGCCTTTATTTACAGCCTGTGTCACCAGGTTATTGAGTATATTATTTCCTTCATTGCCCAGGTATTTCCTCGGCACTTTCATCTGCACCACGTAGTCGATAGACTGGTCAAACCCATGCATACCACCGATCAGCATTTCAATATCTTTTACTTTCACACTGAAGGGCTTCACCAGCACTTTGCCTTTGGCAAACTCAATATAATTTTTTACATCTTTTATCGAGATCGATTTCAATTCATCGATCTGAAGTGTGCTGGCAATTTTTTCCAGCGGGGCAAATTTTTTCAATATTCCTTCTATCAGTAAAAGATTTCCCTTTCCATTCAATGTGCTGAGGTCAGGCATCATATTGCCATCCAGGTTTCCGTTCATGGTCAGCTGCGAATTAAGCTTGCCTGCCAGGAATTGTCCTACAGGCATCAGCTTCTGAATCGTATTGAAGGAGAAGAATGCCTTTTGAACATCAATATTTTTAACCTCGTAGGTCATTGAAATGGCAGGATCCTTCTTATTGTTTTTAGTGGAATAAGAACCGTCAAATACTATGGTGCCGTCAAGAGCTTCTGTTTTTACATTTTGGAGTTTCACCGTCTCATCTTTCAGCAATAATGTTCCGGTGATATTAGTATAATCAACCTTATCATATTTTACTTTTCCGGCTTTTGCATTGATGGTAAGGTTCATATTGGCCGGAACGGCAAACGGATCGGCTGATGCAGCGGCACTGGTTGTTGTCGTCGTGGTATCTGTTCCCATCCAGTCATTCAGGTTCATTTTATCGGCGGTTACATTCAGCGTTCCCGCCAGCGGCTGGTCCTGCATAGCATAGCCAACCAGGTTATTGAATGTACCGTTGGCCGAGAAATTTGTATTCAGGTAATTACCGGCAAGATTGTTCAGTGTTACATTTTTTTGTTGGAAGCTGAGTGCTGAATTCGTTATACTCAATCCTGTTGGATAATCCTTCGATACATAGTTGAGGTTATTCAATCCGGCTGTACCGTTGATGATGATCTTATCATACTCTTTTTTATCTATCGCTGTTTTATTACCACTGAAACCAAGATCAGCATTCAGGATTCCACTGATGCTGGTTCCCGGATCAAGCGTTACAAACTGTTTGATATGATTTAAGGTAAATCTTCCTTTGGCTGCACCAGTAAAATCAACAAAAGACATCGGGTGGCGTAGTTGCAAATTAAAATCAACAGGGTCTTTACCCACTTCCATATGCCCGGTAGTTATATTTATGGATGTATTGTCGGCAATGCCACCGCTATTTTCTACCTGCACTTTCATATTTCCATTTTCCAGGGGTTGCGGAAATGCAGCAGAAGAATAGAACAGGTTTTTAATATCCAGGAAACCACCTGCTGTGAAATTGCCCTGCTGGTTTTCCAACGCAGACATATTGCCTTTAGCAAAAAGGTCGGCCCAAACCAGTCCTGCCAGTTTGGTTCCGGCTTCTAATTTTATAAATTTCGAAAGGTTAGCAAGATCCAGTTTGCCTTTCGCTACGGCATCAATATATTGGGCCGTTTCGGGGTTCCTGAACAAAAGTTTGAAATCAAAAGGTTCATTATCCATCTCCACATGCCCTTTGGAAATATCGACTACCGTATTATCTTTTTTACCATCGGGATTGCTGACATGCATGGCCAGCTGGATATTCTTTACCGGTTTGGGCAGATCAGGATACTGGAAGAAACCATCTTTCACTTCCAGGTTCACATCGTAAGCCGGTAACTGTTGCGGACTGTAAATTCCTTTTACAAAACCATTAAAGGCAGCATTGCCGCTGGTTTTAATAGTTGCAAAATCCTGTTTGTAAATACCGGGTATCAGCGAGAGGATATCTTTAAAATCGTTGGACGGAGTTTTGAACTTAATATCCATGTCATACGTACTATCATTCACGAACCGGAAGAAACCATCAGCATTTAATTTCAGTTTATTGACCGTGATCGCCTCTGTTTTGAAACTGTATTTACTGTTGGTATTGTCAATCTGTATATCTCCATCAATGTCTGTTTGGGCATTTACCAGGTAAGGAACTGCAGCATAAGTAAAATCAGTTGATGTTGCTTTGGTTTTAGTGGAAAGTGTGAACACATCTTCAGTGAAATCACCGCTACCTTTATGCTCAAGACCGGATATTTCGGCACTCAAATCAATACTTTCATCTTTATAATAAACATATCCATCACTGATCTCGTACTGCTGCAGGTTCATTTTAAATTCGGAAGGAGAATTGTCTGCTTTGCCTGATGAGTCAGTGCTTTCTTTGGCGATATCCCAGTTGGCTTTTCCCTCTTTATTGATCAATGCATGTATGCGGGGTGATTGCACATACACACCATATACTTTTATATTTTTTCCCCTGATGGCACTGATAAGATTGACAGAGGCATCCAGTGTTTTAGCAGACAGGAGAGTGTCGCTGTCAAATTCGTTTGTGCCGACTACAGACAGGTCTTCCAGCAAAATTGAAATTTTGGGGAAATGACGGAAGAGAGAAAGGCTTACATCTTTGAAATCAACTTTGGCGATAAGGTTATTATTGATCTCTTTTTTGACCAACTCCGTTATTTGTTTTTTAAATAAAAGGGGAATCAAAAAGGCTGCGGCGATCAGTACCAGGAGGGTGAAACCTGTGATCTTTACAATTTTCTTCAGTTTCTTGTTCATAACAGGCTGCTTGTGATGGTTTTGACCCCCAAAATGCAAATATGAAGCCAGAAAGAGAAAGTAATTGTACTTAGTGGTCATTCAGCAGTAAATCGCTGTGTCGGAACCTGCTGCTCTTACTTTCTTAATATCTTCTCCATGGCCTTTCCTTTTGCCAGTTCATCCACCAGTTTATCCAGGTAACGGATCTTTTGCATGAGTTTATCTTCAATCTCTTCTACCCGGTAGCTGCAAATAACACCGGTTATCTTTGACACATTGGGATTTAGTTGTGGTGCCTGTGCGAAAAAGGTTTCAAAATCAATTTTATTGTCGATCTGTTGCTGCAATTGTTTTTGCGTATAGCCGGTGAGCCAGCAAATGATGGTATCCACCTCTGCTTTGGTGTGTCCCTTTTTCTCCGCTTTTTGAATATAATGCGGGTAGACACCGGCAAATGACATTTTAAATACTCTGTGATTATCCATTTTAGTTATTACTATTTTGAAAAGCTAAGTTCCTGTAGAGTAAGTTAATGATTTATTCAGTTGTTGTGGAGAGCTATGGAAGAAAGATCCCGCCCTTCTCATACAATCATGTTGTAATGGCTGTGGGACAAGACCCTGGGCGGACGGAATTGCTGATGATGTCAACAACAATGTCTTATTCCAGGCAAGGAACAGCCACAGAAGTAATCACTCCGGCATTGTTAATTGTAATTTTCCAGCAATTGCCATTAGGAGATTTCAGAATAATGCCTGTACCAATTGTTTCTAATGATACATCACCATTTCTTACCTGCAATTTTGCCTTTGGATTATCTGTACCAACACCAACATTATTCGTATTCGTTGCAACAAAGCAACCATCACCCGTAATACATCCCAGCTCACTGTTTACTCCTATTGCGATAGCAATATCTTTTTCAAAACCAATGCTGTTTCCGGCAGCATCCATTTGCAGATCTGAATTATTGGTAGCAGTCGGATGCTGAAATGAAATAAACAGGAATTTATAATCCGGGGTAAAAGTAATTCCCGTTGGTTCTGCTCCTGCCGGGGCAATGCCAAACAATTTTACGTTGGGAACGGCCTGGGTATGATTACTCATCACTACCCAGATATAGTTATTGCCCCCATCCTGGAGCACCCATAAATTACCCAGTTCATCAAATGCTAAGTTATCATTTCCGGTTCCCCAGGGAGTGGATACGGTTCCTCCTGCATGGGTAATATTATACGATGAATTGCCTACATAAGTTTCCATGGCAGAAGTGGTGGTCCCGGAAACGGGATCAGCATCCTGGAACCGGTATACCCTGTTTTCACCTTTTACGGCAAAATATATTTTACCGTCGGGGCCAATCTCCACATCTTCTATGCCGTTAAAAACCGTAGCCCCTGCAGCATTACCTAATACCATGGTGTTATTTCTGTCTGGTTGGGTTGTATTATTTAGCAGCACCCAATTGCCATTTCCGGTTTTAGGTCCTGTATATACGTACAATGATCCGGCAGAGAGGTCATCCATAGTAGTGGCAACAAACTTATACAGGTATCCGGGATTTGCATCATTGCCAAAATAAGCCGTTCTCCTGTTTGAATGAATGACAATATTTTCTTTAGCTCCGCATCCCATGGCCCAAAGTTTTCTCACCACTGTTTTAGTGGACGGGTTAATTTCTACATGCCAGCCCAGGTCGTTATAACCGTCTGCATTTACATCAGCTATTGAAATCACTTCTTCACAGGTTATGATGTTCCCCCAGGGAGTTAAACCACCGGAACAATTCCGGGCCGTACCTGCTACGGAAGAAAAATCTATTGCTGTTGCCCCGTTTTTATTCCAGAGTTTGGTGATGGAATTAAAAGAAACATTCATGGCGGTAACACCACCCGGCGTTTGTTCATGATTAATACTCAGGTACCCATTGATTGAGGAGCCGGCAATGGGCATATAACCTGTAAAATCAAAATTATCCATCATGGTGCCGACTGGAAGCACATCACCATGCTCCATTATTTTTTGAAACCGGTGTGTAGCAGAGGGGAATATAAAATTGCTTGTTTGCGCAGTGGGATTTACTGAAACAAAATTGGACAGGCTTTGACTATATAGTTTGTTATAAGGGAATAAAAACAAACCTGCAATGAAGAAGATGCATTTTGCGGGTTTCATAAGATTAAATTTAAATAAGGTTTTTTGGAATTTGCATATTCCAAATGTAAGATAAATCCACATTTGCTTAACTGATCATGTTGCCCTCAAACCCATATCGAATGGCATCTTCAAGTATAGCAATGTCGATATCTTTCACCGTTTTGAACTTAATGCAATAACCCGTCACAGTTGCCTTGCCTAATTTATTACCATAGGTGCGGGACAGGTATGTCTTGTCTTTTATACCCATGATATAGACGGAGATACCGGAACTGTTGGCACTCAAACCCACCTGGTAAAAATCTTTGGTGGTTCCCTCAGCATAGTGGATGGTGTAAGAGCCATACCCGATATTAGGGTTGGATACAATTTTCCCATTGCTGTCTTTTCCGTCGAGGAACCATAATTTACCGGTTGGCAACCGGTTCACTATTAGCTTATGCAGTTCCTGCATGTCACTGCGTTTTGGTTCCGGCTGAGCGGCAATATAGTTTTTGATTTGTTCTTTTACGTTCATGATAGTTTATTTACCGGATAATACTGCCAACAGATTTTCCAGGTTAGTCAATGATAATTTCATTCCTTGTGTGAAACCATCAAGTATCCTTTCCATCCTTTCGAGGGATTCATTGTAGATCGAAATGTTCACTTTTGTTTTCCCGTTTTGTTCGCTGAAAGTGTGGTCCCACTCAGAACCTGATGGCTCAGGGATTTCATTTTCACCTGCAAATGCATTATACATTTTAAAATTGGTCTTCGGGGTAATGGAGGTGTATTCCTGGAACACCCAACGTTCCTGTCCATCGGGGCTTATCATCGCATAAAATCGTTTACCACCGACTTTGAAGTCCTGGTATTTAGTTTTGGCTGTAAAGGGTTTTGGTGCAATCCATTGATCAATCAATTCCGCAATCGTAAATGCATCCCAAACCAGTGAAAGGTCAGCATCAAATTCCCTGGTTATGCATACCGTCTTTGTTGTTTTGTCAACAACAAAATCGAATAACAGGTTGGTGTTCATTTTTTTTGTTTTTTAAGTGTTGCTAATAGTTTATCCAGTTGATTGAATTTGGTTTCCCAGATTTTTCTGAACTGGTCTAACCATTTATCAATCTCTTTCATTTTTTCAATTTCAAGGGAGTAATAAATTTCCCTGCCCTGGTATTCCTGTTTTACCAGTTCACATTCAGTGAGAATGCGCAGATGTTTGGAAACAGCCTGCCGGGTACTGTCGAAATGTTCAGCAATGGCATTGGGTGTCATGGCCTGTAATGCAATCAGGGTAATAATGGCCCGCCTGGTCGGGTCGGCAATGGCCTGGAAAATGTCTCGTCTCATACTGGTTGATTTTATGAAACCATTTGGTTGCAAATATATGCGCAACTATTCGGTTTCGCAAAATATTTTTTATAAGAAAAAACGGGACGAAGAGCAATGGAAGAATGCTGCGATAAGTTTTCAGGCAAATAAATAAGACGGCGGGAAACCTTTGTGGCTTTACTTCCGGATGCTATTGCATTAATGTTGGCCCGCAGTACCGGATTATTTCCCAGGTAAATTTTTCCAGTTCAATGCAGGATCATTCGTCTTGCTCATCCATTGCTTTAACTGGTTCAGCAATTCTTGCTGGATTTTTTTATAATCAGCATTGCCTGCAAGATTTGCTGTCTCCTGCGGATCGATGGTCAGGTGGTAGAGTTCCATTGGTTTTGTAAGATTTTCCCAGGCAATAAGTTTATAGTCCTTTGTGCGGATCAGCCGGTAGGCTGCATAACCATGTTCGTTGTCTGCCCACTCAGTGATTGCATAATCCAGTTGGTTCTTCTTTCCGTTTTCCAGCAAGCCGGAGATATCTCTTCCGGGCCATGATGCTGGGACTTTCACACCGGCCAAAGCTAAAAGGGTGGGAGAAATATCCAGGCTTGAAACGGGGGAAGTGATCGTATGTACCGTGTCATTTTGTTGCGGCATCCGGATGATCAGCGGCACTCTAACCGATTCTTCATAGGGATTTACTTTCCCTTTCATGCCGCGGCTGCCCATCATCAGCCCGTTATCACCGATGAAGACGATGATCGTTTCCCGGCTGAGTTGTGTTTTTTCCAGTGTACGCATGATCCGTCCTACCAGTTCGTCAAGAAAGCTGATGGCCTGGTAGTAATGCAGAAAGTCACCGGGAGTATATTGTTCAGGAAAAGCAGGGGGCAATAGTTGTTTTGCTGTTTTGCCCTCATAGATATTTTGTATTCTCTTCGGGTTTGGTTTGTAAGGGGCATGCGGCGCTGTGGCGGAGAACCAAACAAAAAAGGGTTTTTCCTTTGCGTCCGGTGATTCTAAAAATGAAATGATCTCTTTGGCAAAAATCTCGTTGGTGAAGCCAATTGTCTTTTTCTTTTCCTTACTGTTGCCAAAAGCCAGCTGTGGATTTTTATAGGCGCCGGCGCCACCGGGCATCCAGTAGCGAATTTCTTCAAAGCCTATTTTCCAGGGCTCGGCAGGTACATGCCATTTGCCGGAAAGAAAAGTATGATAGCCGGCTAACTGCAGCAATTGGGGCAGGGTAGGTTGTTGAAAAAAGCGGGACGAATCTTTTGTTTCTTTCAACACATCATTGGAGAATACCCCATGCCTATGTGCAGGTTGTCCTGATAAAAAAGTAGAACGGCTGGGCGAACATTGCGGACTATGGATCGTTGCCTGCGGAAAATAAAAACCGGTGGCGGCAAGAGCATCCAGTTGGGGAGTGGAAATTTTTGTATTTCCGGCAATGCCCAGCGCATCAAAACGATGGTCATCAGAAATGATGAAGATGATATTTTTTTTCTTTGCCAGATTCTGTGCCGATGCGGGCAGGTACAATACAAGGAGAGCTGATACGGCAAGCCTGCAAATGCTTCGGTTCATGATTGGTTGTTTTGACAAATATCTGTATTTTTTATACCTGCTTGCCTGCTAAATAGCGGATTGTTTTTGAACCACGGAGGCACGGTGACACGGTGATGCATGGAGATTCACTGTGTTGCTCTGTGCCTTTGTGTCTCCGTGGTTCAAGAAAGCGGTTTATTGTCTGTCCACTGTGTAATTCAGTTCAGTTACCCCGCAGGTAAATGGGCGGGTAGACAGCAGGTTTAGTTTTATTTTTTCTTTGCTATCTGCAAACAAGGGGATGCCCCGGCCAAGAATGATGGGGTTAACAAATAGCCAGTAGCCGTCAATTAAGTTCAGTTTCATCAATGAATGAGTGGCTGTCGGGCTGCCAAAAAGTAAGATGTCCGGACCTGCCTGTTGTCTTATTTCGTTTATGCTGTCCGAAAGGTTATTGCTGATAATTGTTGTGTTAGGTAAATCCGCTTCTTTCATTGTTTTTGATAAAACCAATTTGTGCACTTTGCTGTACCATGCTGAATGTTCAATGTCATGTTTGCTGGCATTGGGTTTGTTGGCTGCGGTGGGCCAGTAGCCTTCCATCATCTCGTAAGTTACCCGACCATATAAGGCCGTGTCGCCTTCGCTTATCCGCTTGCCCACATGATCAAAGATTTCATCATCCACTTTGATCCAGTCCATTTCTCCGTTGGGCCCTGCTACAAAACCGTCAAGCGACAGGTGCATGAAGGAGATTATTTTTCTCATGTAGTTCTTCATTTTGGAAGAAAGGTAATTTATTTTCTTTTGTAATTTCAACAGATGACCGAAGGATACAGCAATCATTTTTATAATAAGAACCTGCAACCAAACGCCAACCGCCTGCGAAAGGAAATGACCAAAGCAGAGGCATGCCTGTGGAAATTTGTTTTGCGGGCGGGAAAGATGAAAGGTTATCCCTTCAGGCGGCAGCGGCCTGTACTGAACTATATTGCTGATTTTATGTGTAAAGAATTAATGTTGATTATTGAAGTGGATGGAAGTATTCATGAACTGGAGGATGTAAGGAAGAATGATGAACAGAGACAGAAGGCGTTGGAAGAAGCGGGGTTTACTGTGCTGCGGTTTACTAATCATGAAGTGCTGACGAATATACAATGGGTGCATAGCTACCTGGAAGAGTGGATAGAGAAGAAGAATGCTTCAAAGGAGTAATGTGTACGAAGTGCAGGCTCTCCGCTATCCCCCGCAGGCGGGGGAAGTGTTAGGATTGTAATGAGTCTCCGAACAGGGGTGGAGCTAACGCCGGTGCCAGGTTTCTTCCACCCCGGTTTGGTAATGCAACCTGTTTGGCGATCCGGCCCCCGCCTGCGGGGGACAGGCAGACGCTGCTATGCGGAGGAATTTGGTGTAGTGAAAACTATATGTTCTTAAACCAATCACTTTTTATTTCAACAGTTTCTGTCAATTTGGTATCAAGACCTAGCTTCAATTCTTTGAGTTTGTCACATAATAATTCACCATCTATTAAATCAATAGGTGGTGCTCCGTCTCGGGTAGCTTCCTTAAGAGCTTCTCTAGTAAATTTTCCTGTTGTAATAAAAAGTCCTTTATCTGCTCTTCCTTGCATTGCCCCTCTGAAATCTCTTATTTCGCTTGGGGTTACAGAACTCTTATATCGCTTACATTGAAAAATTACATGAAAGCTTAGCAGCCCACTTACTCTAACAATGCCTTTTCCGTCAATGCCTCCATCGCCAGATTTTCCAGTAACTTCAACTTGAAAAAATCCACTTTCCCTTAATATTCTTTGTGCAAGCCTTTCAAAGGCAGCAGGAGTAATTTCATATAGTATATTTAATAATTTTTCCTTCCACTCTTCCGTTGTTTCAACTTCTTCAATAATTTCTTTTTCAATTTCCTTTTTAGTGGCGTGATTTTTTTCTATTGTTTGTTTTTGTTTTTCGTCTTCTTTAACTTTTCTCACAATTTCATTATAGTCAAGCACCGTTATGTCAAAATCAGTTTTGGCTAATGCCCAAATTCCTCTTGAAGAATTTTCTAACAAACCGTACTTCTTTAAATAGGTTCTACTCCAAGCAAGTCTGTAGTCAATCTCGCTTCTCCCTCCATCATCACCATGAGGTATTTGTAATATTTCCTCTGAGAATTTTTCTATCTCATAAACTTTGGCACTTATTTCTTCGATTGTACCGGATCCGCCTAATTCAAGAAGAGCTTTAAGTGTTGGAATAATCAATTCATCAAAGGATGGTAAATTATCGTGTGTCTTTTTTCTTCCCATGATTTACTGATTTATACGACGTTGATGGTTTTTATTTCTAATAGTATCACAATTAAAGATACTTCAAAATAAGAAGGAAAACCTCGCATATGCTCAATAGAATTACCAAAAAATGAAGAGTGCGACGTAACGAACGACGATAGCAACACTTAGCTTAGTATATAATCATCTTAATGATCATTCAACGGCAATCCCCTTTCCTGCCATTGCTTCCAGTTGATAGGCTCCGGGGCCACCCGGTGTTCTTCCATCGTAATGCAATCATCTACCGGGCAAACGAGCTGGCAGAGATTGCAGCCCACACATTCTTCTTCTTTTATCGTGTAGGTATTGTAAGGTTTGCCATACATAAGATTAATGGACTGGTGCGAGGTATCCTCGCAGGCAATATAGCAGAGGCCGCAGTGAATACATTTGTCCTGGTTTATTTTGGCGATATGATGATAGTTGATGTCCAGGTCTTCCCAATGCGTAATCGTGGGTACCGATTTTCCGATAAAATCATTGAGGGTGGCAAAGCCTTTTTCGTCCATCCAGTTATTCAGCCCTTCGCAGAGATCTTCTATAATGCGGAATCCATGTTTCATGGCCGCCGTGCATACCTGTACGTTAGATGCACCGAGGAGCATAAACTCCACGGCATCTTTCCAGGTGCTGATACCGCCAATGCCGCTGATGGGTACTTTTTTGGTGAGCTCATCCTGTGCAATGGTGGTGAGCATTTTTAAAGCAATGGGTTTTACGGCCGGGCCGCAATAACCACCAAACACCGACTTGCCTGCCACATAGGGATTGGGCACCAGGGTATCCAGGTCAATACCGGTAACGGATTGTATCGTGTTGATTAATGACAGGCCATTGGTGCCGGCTTTTACCACGGAACGTCCTGTGGGCACCACGGAGTGTACATTGGGCGTAAGCTTGGTGATGACGGGCAGGGTAGCGGCTTCCATCACCCATTCCACCACCATGCAGGCGATCTCGGGATCTTGTCCCACGGCAGCACCCATGCCTCTTTCTGTCATACCATGCGGGCAACCGAAGTTGAGTTCCAGTCCATGGGCACCGGTGTCTTCCACTTTCTTGATGAGTTCATGCCAGCTTTTTTTATCGTTATCGGCCATCAGGGAAACGATCATGGCCCGGTCAGGAAATAAGCGTACACATTCGGCGATCTCTTTCAAATTAATGTCCAGCGGCCGGTCGCTGATGAGTTCAATATTATTAAAGCCCATGACCCGCTGCCCGCCAAAATCAACAGCGGAATATCTTGACGATACATTCTTTACCTGCGATCCCAGTGTTTTCCAGACCACGCCGCCCCAGCCGGCTTCAAAGGCCCGGAGCACATTGTATTTTTTATCGGTGGGAGGAGCAGAAGCCAACCAAAATGGATTGGGGGATTTAATGCCGAGGAAAGTTGATTCAATAGAGGCCATTTATGTTGAATTTTGAATGTTAAATGTTGAATGGGAGAAATTAATGTTAAGTTTTGAACCCTGTTAAATGTTGTGTTGAATTATTTTGAGTTCAAAGATTCCTGGGATGTTTTGACGATTTTGGTAAGGATGTTTATGATGTGTTCAATACAGGTGAGATAAACTGAATAATCGGCTTTTACCATTTGACTTTTATCTAAAAGCCGTAGCCAGTATTTTGATTCTCTGGCTTCCTTTGAAGCGATTGACATTTTCATAATGAAATCTTTCTTTGTCTGAGCTGCGGTAGCCTCTTCCACATTAGCACCAATACTTGTGGCACTTCTTAATAGCTGCTTTGATATTACATATTCATTCTGCTGAACCAATAACTTATATAACCCAATAATCTGAATCGAGAAATCGAAAGTCAGGTTCAATATTTTGTTGTCTTCTTTCATTCAAAACGATTTAAGAGTTATGATAAATGTTGAATGCTAAATTTTAAATGAAATGCATTCAACATTCAACATTTAACATTCAACATAATTTCAGAAACTTCAAAATAGCAGCCGCTCCATCTTTGCCTGCCTGTACTGCATCCACTACTTCCTTACCACCATTCACTGCATCACCGCCGGCGAAAACACCTCTTATGTTTGTTGCGCAATTTTCAATTGTTATTTTGAATTTTGAATGTTGAATGTTGAGTTTTTTAATCAGTTTTTCATAGGGAGTTTGACCAGCGGCTTTTATTATCATATCAACATCCAATGTAAATGTTTCGCCAGTATCAACAGGGGAGCGACGGCCGCTTGCATCAGGTTCGCCGAGTTTCATTTTACTACAAACGAGTTGTTTTACTTTTCCTGCTGAGCCTTTTATTTTTTGTGGTGCTGCAAGCCAGATCACTTCACAGCCATCCAGCATGGCAATATCCAGTTCATGTTTGGTGCAGGGCATTTCCGCTTCGGTGCGGCGATATAGCATCGTTACTTCTTTTGCACCTAAGCGTTTGGCCTGGGTGGCGGCATCAATGGCTGTCATGCCCATGCCGATCACGGCTACCTTATCGCCAACGGGAACGGATGCATAACCTTTGCTCCGGATATCATAAATAAATTCAATTGCATCAACAACACCTTCCAGTTTCTCTCCCGGAATTTCTAATTGCCTGGCCACACCCACACCGATGCCGAGGTAAACAGCATCGTAGTTTCTTTTTAATTCTGCTAATGAAATATCATTGCCTAATTCCTGGTTATATTTTATTTCAATACCTCCGATGGAAGTGATATAGTTTACTTCATCTTCGCAGAACTGCGGGGTTACTTTATAGGCAGCAATGCCATAGGTCATCAGCCCGCCGCCTTTACTTTCTTTTTCATAGATCGTTACATCAATTCCTTCTCTTGATAATACATGGGCACAGCTTAAGCCTGCAGGGCCTGCACCAACAATGGCCACCTTTTTGCCCGTTGAATTTTTGCGTTGAAATAATTGCCAGTTTTCTTTCATCGCCATTTCGGTACTGTAGCGCTGCAATTTGGCAATAGGAATCGGTTCTTCTTCCAGTAAATTATATACACAGGCCCCTTCGCATAATTTTTCTACGGGACAAACTTTACTGCAACCTGCTCCCATGATATTAGAGGAGAAAATGGTTTTGGCAGAACCTTTTATATTTTCTGTAGCGATCTGCTTGATGAATTTGGGCACATCAATACTGGTAGGGCAGCTCTTCATGCAGGGAGCATCATAACAAAACAAACAACGGTTGGCATCCACTTTGGCCGCTGTACTATTTTCATACGGCGGGTGAATGTCGCTGAAATTTTCAGCATATTGCTCACTCGATAATCTGTTGTGCTTTATCATTATGTTGAATGTTAAATTTTGAATGTTGAATGAAAAACCATTTAGCATTTATCATACAACATTCATCATAATTCGGTAAGCTTTCCGTATGTCTCCGGTCTTCTGTCCCTGAAAAATTGCCATGTAGACCTTACCTGTTCGATCATATCCAAATCAAAATCTGCGATCAGTAATTCGTCATTGTCTTCTGATGCCTGCGCAAATATTTGTCCTCTTGGATCAACAAAATAACTGCTGCCATAAAACTTACCGAGGTTCCAGGGTTTTTCTGTACCGACACGATTGATGCAGCCCATAAAATAACCATTGGCGGCGGCATGCGCCGGTTGCTCCAGTTTCCATAAATACTGCGATAGACCCGCAACTGTTGCTGACGGATTATAAACTATTTCTGCACCATTCAAGCCTAATGCCCTTGCACCTTCCGGAAAGTGACGGTCGTAACAGATGTACACACCCACTTTTGCATACTTGGTCTGGAAAACGGGATAACCAAGGTTGCCCGGTTTAAAGAAAAACTTTTCCCAGAAACCACTCGTATGCGGAATATGATTCTTGCGGTATTTGCCGAGATATGTTCCATCCGCATCAATAACAGCAGCTGTATTATATAATACACCGGCCTGTTCCTTTTCATACACCGGAACGATCATCACCATATTATACTTCTTTGCATATTCCTGCATCCGTTCAATAGTAGGGCCGGGAACCGTTTCTGCACTTTCATACCAGGCTTTATCCTGGCCGGGGCAGAAGTAGGGAGTATTAAAGATTTCCTGGAAGCACAATATCTGCACTCCTTTTTTCCCGGCTTCCTCGATCAGGGGAATATGTTTCTGCACCATTGCTTCTTTAATTTCTGCAATTGTTCCTTCGCCTTCTGTTTTTGGAAGACTAAGCTGAATAAGACCTGATTTGATGATTCTTGGCATGGGTGATTATTTTGAATGTTAAATTTTGAATGTTGAATGGGGCCATTTAAAATTTATCATTCAACATTTAAAATAAATTATATCGTCTGCGAGACTTTATTTCTCCTTATAAATTTACCATAACCTCTGTCAATTTTGCAATGGTTGTTTTCAATCGCTATTTTTCCTCTCAGTAATACAGTTTTCACTTTTCCCGTTACTTCCCATCCTTCGTAGCCTGAGTAATCCACATTCATGTGATGAGTTTTGGCAGAAAGGGTATGCTTTTCATTAGGATCGAAGATGACGATGTCTGCATCGCTACCTACAGCGATCGTTCCTTTACGAGGAAACATGCCAAATATTTTTGCAGGATTAGTACAAGCCACTTCCACATATTTGTTCAGGGTGATCTTTCCTTTATTCACGCCTTCACTGTATAATAGTTCCATCCGGTTCTCAATGGCCGGGTGACCATTGGGAATTTTAGAAAAATCATCTTTGCCCATCAGTTTTTGTTCCCACATAAAAGGACAATGATCAGTGGCGACTACCTGCACCAATCCCTGGTTGATGCCGGCCCACAAGGTTTCCTGGTCTTTCATTTGACGAAGGGGAGGACTCATCACCCATTTGGCACCGTCTTCTCTTTCGTATAAAGAAGCATCAATGATGAGATATTGAATACAGGTTTCTACAAATACTTTCTGGTTTCTTCTGGTAGCATTTCTTACCGCATTCAATGCCCCTTCACAAGTCAGGTGAACTATATAACCGGGACAGCCTGTATAGTTCGCCATATCTGCAAACCGTCCGCTGGCTTCTGCTTCAGTTACTTCGGGCTGGGATAAATAATGATAAAGCGGTGAGAGTTTCCCCTCGGCCCGGTGTTTGGCAATGAGGAAGTCGATCATATCCCCATTGGTCGCATGTACATTGATCAGGCCGCCATGTTTCTTTACTTCCTGCATCAGGCCGATCATCTGCCGGTCGTCGATCATTAAGGCGCCTTTATACGCCATAAATGTTTTGAAAGAAGTGATGCCTTCTTTCTCTATCATTTCCTGTATTTCTTTTTTTGTATCGTCATTGAAATCAGTGACCGCCATGTGGAAACTGTAATCCCCCACACAATTATTATCACTCCGGCCTTTCCATTCTTCCAACGCAGAACGAAGGGAGTTTCCCTGTTTTTGTAAAATAAAATCGATCACCATCGTGGTGCCGCCGAACAACGCCGCCCTTGTCCCTGTTTCATAATTATCCGAAGAGAAAGTTCCCATGAAGGGCATATCAAGGTGCACATGGGGATCTATACCACCCGGAAAAACTAATTTACCAGCAGCATCTATTTCTTTTTCTGCTTTTACGGCTAAATTTTTCCCGATAGCTTTCACGATTTCGCCTTCGATAAAAATATCGGCTACATAATCATCAGTTGCTGAGATGATCCTTCCATTTTTTATTAAAATATTCATGGGAGATTATTTTAAATGTTGAATGATGAATGTTGAATGAGTCAATAACATTTAACATTCAAAATTTATTAAATAGCATAATTCCTTTTTTTCATTAATGTCCAATATACAAAGCCACTTACAAAGAAGCCAACAAACCAGGCATAATTATAGAGATTGCTTATCCAGTATGGTACTGCATCAGCAGCTATTACTTTGATTGTTACCAAAAAACCAGGGATATTGGGTAATATACCAGCGAGTAATGCAATGATCGCAGTTGTATTAAAGCCGTTACTGAAATGATAACGTCCTTTTGAATTGTACAATTCATCTACCGCCAGTTGTTGTTTGCGTATAAAATAATAATCAGCAATCAGGATTCCTCCGACTGGGCCCAGCAAACTGGAGTAACCCACCAGCCAGGTAAAAATATAACCACTGGGATCGGCAACTAATTTCCAGGGAAAGATCAGGATACCAATAATACCGGTGATATAACCGCCGGTCTTAAAATTTATTTTATTCGGCGACAGGTTAGCAAAGTCATTGGCCGGGCTGACGATATTGGCAGCAATATTTGTTGCCAGCGTGGAGATGATCACCGCCAGCATAGCAAAACTTACCAGGAGTTTATTATCAAATTTACCGGCCAGTTGTACCGGATCCCAGATAGTGCTGCCGTACACAATAGGAGTTGCAGACGTAACCACAACACCAATGAAAGCAAAAAGTGTCATTGATGGCGGAAGACCAATTGCCTGTCCGCTGATCTGTGCTTTTTGTGATTTGGCATATCTCGTAAAATCGGGAATATTTAAAGAAAGTGTTGCCCAAAAACCAACCATTCCCGTGAGTGCCGGAAAGAAATATTTCCAGAAATCATTGCCGTGCAGTTTGGAAGGTTGTTCCAATATCGGTCCTAATCCTTTTGCGGCTGTGATGGCCCAGGCTAATAAGGCCAATGCCGCCAACGGTAAAAAGATCGCTTTGAATACTAATAATTTCCGGATGCTTTCCACGCCGAGATAAACAATGTACATATTCAAGAACCAGAAAGCGAAGAAGCAGATCATCGGTAATGCCTGCGGAAATAATGACTGTGTATCTACATCTGCCAGTGATGGATTCCATGCTTTGAGAATATGATATAATGCATCGCCACCAATCCATGTTTGAATACCAAACCAGCCACAGGCCACAATAGCCCGCAGCATCGCCGGGATATTAGCGCCTTTGGTTCCAAAACTTGCTCTTGCAAAAACAGGAAAGGGGATACCATATTTCGCTCCGGCATGACCGTTCAGTATCATCGGTATCAACACAATACTGTTGCCAAGAAAGATGGTGAGAATAGCCTGCCACCAGTTCATGCCTCCACCGATCAACGAACTGGCCAGCATATACGTGGGGATACATAAACTCATACTTATCCATAAGGCCGCATAGTTCCAGGTGCCCCAGGTTCTTTTTTCTAAGGGAACAGGAGCGAGGTCTTCGTTGATTAGGGAGTTGTCGTATATGCTTTGATTTCCGTTCATGGTTTATTTTGAATGTTGAATGTTAAATGCTGAATGAAAAACAGCCATTCATTTAACATTCAAAATTTATCATTCAACATAATACTGATCTGCTATCGCAATTGCCTCACTAATAATCTTCAATCCCTCATCAATTTGTTCTTTCGTAACACATAGCGGTGGTGCAATGAATATATAACTCCAGCGTACAAAAGTGTACATTCCCAGCTCTTTGATCTTTGCGGCCACTTTATTCATCACGGCCAGTTCATCGGGCTTTGCATTAAAAGGAGCCATGGGCTCTTTGGTTTTCTGGTTCTTCACCAATTCTATACAACCCAGCAAACCGGTATTTCTGAAATCGCCTATGCTTGGATGTTTTTGTTTTAATAATTCCACTTGTTCATTTACATATTGCCCAATAGCCACACAATTTTCGATCAGTCCCTCATCTTCATAAATTTTAATTGTCTCCAGTGCAGCAGCACAACTAACCGGGTGGGCAGAGTAGGTGAGTCCTAATGACAAAACAGTATCATCATATTTAGCTGTGATCGTATCACTCACCATCAAACAACCAAAAGGTAAGTAACCACAGGTAAGTCCCTTTGCCATAGCTATCATATCCGGAATGATGCCATGATTTTCAAAACCAAACCATTTACCCGTTCTGCCGAAACCACTCATCACTTCATCCATGATCAGTAGTATACCATGCTTGTTGCATATTTCTCTTACTGCTTTTAAATAACCAACAGGATATTTCAAACAGCCAGATGAACCGGATTCACCTTCTAATAAAATAGCAGCAATATTGGCCGGGCCTTCATAAGCGATCACTCTTTCCAATGATGCAACGGACTCTTTCAATAAATTTTCTTCGCCATATTCCCAGCGGTATAAATAAGGCAGATCAAAATGCACAAAATTCGGAGCCTGCTGTGTATCCATGGGTAAACGGCGGGGGTCACCACTTGCACTCATAGCACCATAAGATGCACCATGATAGGATTGATAACGGGTCAGTATTTTATGACGGCCGGTATAAAGTCTTGCCAGTTTGATCCCATTTTCAATGGACGTAGCGCCACATAACGTAAAGAATGCTTTGTTCAAATTACCGGGACATATCTCTGCCAGTTTCTTTCCCAATTCTCCCCGCACTTTGGTTACACAACTCGGCGTTACATAGGCCACTTCCTGCATTTGTTTGACCACTGCCTCGGTTACCCGCTGGTTACCGTGACCAATATTCACATTCATCAGTCCCGATGAAAAATCAAGGTAGCGTTTGCCATCGTAGTCATACAGATAAACGCCTTCGGCATGTTTAACAGCAATGGGGGAGATACCTTTTTGTTTACTCCAGGAGAATAAAGTGTAGTCAAGATTGTCCTGGATGATGTCTAATGATTCAGAGATGACTTTAGTTTCAGACACTTTTATTTATTTTAAATGTTGAATGTTGAATTTTAAATGCACTATTCAATCAACATTTAAAATTCAATATTTATAATAATTTATTAACTCATCCAGTTCACTCCAGATTCAGGATTCCATTTCGTAGTACTCTTTTTCAACTTTGTCCAGAATTCAATAGAACTTTTTCCGGTGATATCACCCACACCAAACTTGCTTTCATTCCAGCCGCCGAAAGAGAACGGTTCTCTTGGTACGGGCACACCTACATTTACACCGATCATACCTGCGCTGGCACGGTCAATGATATAACGGGCCATGCCACCATTTTGTGTAAATACCGAAGCTGCATTGCCATAAGGGTTGGCGTTTTCTATCGCCAGTGCTTCATCAACGGTGTTGGTACGCATAATAGAAATAACCGGCCCGAAGATCTCTTCTTTGGCTACACTCATTTGTGGAGTTACATAATCAATCACTGTCGGACCAACATAGGTGCCATTCTCTTTTCCTTTTACTTTTGCATTGCGGCCATCCACTAAAATTTTTGCACCATCTCTTTCTGCTTCGCCGATATATCTTTCAATCCGTTCTTTGCTTTCTTTGCTGATAACAGCACCGAGATTTTCCCCGGGAATAATTTTTCGGGCTTCTTCACAAATTTTATCAATGATGCTATCTACATTGCCCACACCGATCATAGCAGATGCGGCCATGCAACGTTGTCCGGCGCAACCACTCATTGATGCAGCCACATTCTGCGCCGTCATACCCGGAATGGCGTCGGGTAATACCATCAGATGATTTTTTGCCCCGCCCAATGCCAATGCCCGTTTATAATTTTGAGTAGCTCTCTGGTAAACGATCTTCGCAACTTTGGTAGAGCCGACGAAGGAAACTGCTTCAATGCCCGGATGATCGCAGATGGCGTTGACAATCTCGCTGTCGCCATTTACAATATTCAACACACCATCTGGCAAGCCGGCTTCTTTTAATAGTTGTGCAAGTCTTGCCGTGCTCAGTGGTACTTTCTCTGATGGTTTTATGATCATGCAGTTGCCGAGTGCAATGGCATTCGGTATCGTCCAGTTCGGTACCATCGCCGGGAAGTTAAAAGGAACGATTGATGCAACGACTCCCAGCGGTACATGTTCTGTCCGGCATTCAACACCTTTGCTTACTTCCAGTATCTCACCCGTAATTAATTGCGGCAGGGAGGTAGCAAACTCAGTTAGTTCAATACTCTTTTCCACTTCGGCCACTGCTTCACCGTAGGTTTTTCCATTTTCCTCCTGCACCAGTTCAGACAATTCTTTTAAATGTTTTTCCAATAAATATTTATACCGGAAAAAGACCTGCACTCTTTCTTTGATCGGGGTTTTGCTCCAGGCCGGAAAAGCAGCCCTGGCTGCTTTCACTGCTTCATCCAGATCCTTCGCAGTTGACATGGGAACAGTTGATAACTGGTTGCCATCAATGGGAGAAATGACAGGCAATGTCCGGGCTGAAGAAGCATTTACAAATTGTCCGTTGATATAATTCTGAACAGGAGAATATTTCATATTGTAAATTTCATTTTAATTAGTTCCAAAAGGAGGTTAGAAACACAGAGACACGGAGGAACAAAGACACAGAGGAAAGACTTGGTAAAGAAATTGGTTTCTTCCCCTTGCCTCCTTGTCTTGTAGTCTTTGTGTTTCAAAATGTATTTATGTATTCCATCAATTATAAATATACTTAATTTGCCGCTTATTACAAGCTAACAACTTCAATTTCAATGACACCGGAACGAAGAGATAAATTGATTACGGTATTGTCGAAACGACAACCTGATCTGACCGTTGTGCTGGAAAATGTTTTTGATCCGCATAATATTTCGGCGGTAATGCGTACCTGTGATGCTGTTGGTATCCAGGAAGTATATATTCTCAATACCAAAATACCAAGGCATAAAAAATGGGGAGCGAGGAGTTCGTCCAGTGCGGCCAAGTGGCTGACCGTTCACCAGTTTGAAAATGCAGCGGAATGTTTTTCATCACTTAGAAAACGTTATTCAAAAATTTTAACAACCCACTTAAGCAGTGATGCTGTAGGTTTATACCAGATAGACATGACACAGCCAATTGCATTGGTCTTTGGCAATGAACACAGCGGGGTGAGTGATGAGATCAGGTCGCTGGCGGATGGAAACTTTATTATTCCGCAGGTAGGAATTATCCGGTCACTGAATATCAGTGTGGCCTGTGCAGTTACATTGTATGAAGCGTTCCGGCAAAAGAATAATGCCGGACATTACAACCGGAAAGATATGGACCACGTCATGAAGCAGGGATTGCTGGAGGAGTGGGAGTTGAAAGATAATGCAGAGTTATGAATTAAGAATTAAGAATGAAAAAGCTATACTTACTTACCATCTTTACTATTGTTGCCGGAATGCTGCAGGCGCAGCCAGTCAGATCAATAAAGATCACAGAGCTGGAAAAGATCATTGCGGAAAGTAAAACACCGCTGATCGTCAATTTCTGGGCTACCTGGTGTATGCCTTGCGTGGAAGAGATTCCATATTTTATCGAAGAGGCAAAAAATCATGAAAAAGACAGTGTACAACTGCTCCTCGTAAGTCTTGACTTTAAAGAATTATTTCCCAAAGGAGTTGAATCCTTTGCTGCAAAAAGAAAGATCACCGCCACCATTTTATGGCTGGACGAAACAAATGCTGATTACTTCTGTCCTAAAGTTGATCCCAAATGGTCAGGAGCAATTCCGGCAACACTGTTTATCAATAATAAAACAGGTTACCGGAAATTTTTTGAAGAACAGCTCTCTCACCAGGCACTGAAAAATGAAATCATGGCTATACTCTGAATGAATTAACGGGATGCATCCCCGGCCTCCATCTCTTCTTTGGCCTTTACCATTAAATACAGAAAATAGATACCGGCACCAAGACTTGTCAGTGCCATAATGATTCCTAATACACTGTTATGATAAATTGCTTTGGCAAGGGCAAAGCCTACTAAAACCATAAAGCCGATAATGATGATCCGGTTGAGTGTTTGGCGGGATAGCATAAGCAAAGTTTTTGGTTAATGAAAGCGTAATAATGACTTGGATGCATCCTGCCGGGATTTCCATAACAATTTCATAAAAAAACCTGTTCTCCGTGAGGGGAACAGGTCTGAATAAGATTTTGCGCTTTTATTTAAGCCTTTTAATAGTACAACCAACCGATTTTGATTGCTTAACGGAGACATCTTTTCCGGTCGTTATTTCATTAATTGCTTCTTTCAGGTGCTTACGGCTTACCGCACTTGCATCCGATGGGCTATCGTCAATAGCTCCGTGATATACAAGCTTCCCGTTTTTATCGAAAAGGAAACATTCCGGCGTACGGTTAGCGCCAAATGCATCGGCCATTGTATGGTTTTTGTCAACCAGGTAATACCAGGCATAACCCTGGTCAACCGCATACTGTTTCATGGCTTCATAAGAATCCTGGTCATCCCGGTAAGCTTCGTTGGGATTCAATATTGCAATACCAATCTCTTTATCCAGTGCATATTTGGCTATTTCATTGGTACGGGACTGGTTCTTGATAACATAGGGACAAGTATTGCAACTAAACATGACCAGGAGTCCATTTTTCTTTTTTGCATCATTCAGCGATACTTCTTTGCCTGAGATGTCTTTCATTTTCAGATCCGCATTTGGCGCTGCAGCTCCTATAGGTAAGGGGTCACTTACTGAGCTTAAAGTAACAAGCCCTAAGGCAGCAACCGGCAGTATTGAAAACAATATTTTTTTCATAGTCAATATTTTTAGGACTATAAATTTCGGTAATTCAGGCGGATATTCCTTCACCGCCTGCCAGACTATCTTTCCGTTCGTCTGCAATTTTTTTCAGGGAGGAAATGCTGACATTGAGTTCAAAGCCAATCAGCAGTACAAGGGAGTTAATAAAGATCAGCGCCATGATAATTAATATGGTACCGATGGAACCATAAATCTGGTTATAGTTACCAAAATGGGATACCCACCAGGAGATAGCAAAAGTCATCAACAGCATCAGGAAAGTAGCCAGTATTGAACCCGGGTTGATAAGCCGCCATTTTTTGTGAACTGAAGGAGCATGGCGGTAGATAAAAGAGATACAGGCAAAAAATAAAAGGATAATCACTATCCAGCGGAGATTATTGATAATAAAAATCGCTGTTTTATTTGTTAAGCCCAGCCATTCTAGTACAGCGCCACGGGCAACAAGCAGTAAAACGGAAGCAAAAACAAACAGGTACAGCAGCATGGTTATTTTTATCGCAACCATTCTTTTTTGAAATTCTTTTCTTTTTCTGAAACCAATATAATTTTTGTCAAATGAACGCATGATGCCCATCATGGCATTGGAAGAAAAGAACATGGAAAGTAAGAAACCGAATGACAATAAGCCGGTACGGGGATTATTAATAAAATCTTCCAGGAACTTTATCAATACTGCATTATCCTTTTCCCCGGGTATCACATCTCTTATCAGGCTGTACATTTCCTGCTGAAATGAATCTGTGATGGGTATAAAGGGGATTAATGTAAAGAGGAAGATAATAGCTGGTGGGATCGCCATAACAAAGTTAAAGGCAATTGCAGAGGCTCTTTCTGTCATCCCGATTGTTTTTACCTGCCCGATAAAAAAATTGATCACATCAAACAGCGGGATGCCGTTGAATCCGGGCAGGGAAGTGGACTTGCTTTTTTTGATAATAAAAGCGACAGGAGCAGAAGCTTCAATGCTGGTTAATATTTTTTTTAAAAGCGGCATTTTTATTTAGCCTTCAATTTCTTTAAGGAATCGGACCTCCTGTTCTGTTCGGCATGAAAAAGCTTAACATATTTTGTATGATCTGTATAATTACTGGTGAAGATAGTGCTCCCGTCAAATTTGTAGCTGGCAACGAAAAAAAGGTAATCAGTTTTTGGTGCGTTCAATACAGCTTCAATTGATTCAACAGAGGGAGTGCAGATCGGGCCGGGTGGGAGGCCGGTATTTAAGTATGTATTATAAGGCGATTCTAATTTAAGATGAACACCGGTTATTCTTCCCAATTGAAAATTCCGGGTTACAAATTTTACGGTTGGATCGGCCTGTAGTTTCATACCGATTTTAAGCCGGTTAAGATAAGTGCTGGCAATATTATATTTATCTGCTTTCTTATTGGTTTCTTCTTCTACAATAGACGCCAATACGGATACTTGTAAAGGAGTAAGGCGCAGGCTGTCTGCCTTCACCTTTCGTTCTTCTGTCCAGAATTTTTTATAGGCAGTGTAAAACTGTTGTACGATCTTACCGGGACTGCTGTTCCAGGTTATTTCATAGGTATACGGCATTACAATGGCCATCACTGTAGAGGTATCAATCCCAAATCTTTTTAACGAATCATTGTTATTGAGAAAATTGATCATCTGTAATGAATCACATTCAGTATCAAATTTCTTTCCCATCTTTCCGGCAAAGAGTTCTTTGGTTCTCTCTTTTACAAGAACCAGTTTTACGGGTGCCTGCTTTCCGTTCCGGAGCATTTTTGCCAATGCAAGCAGACTCATCCCGTCTTTAATTTCATATCGTCCCGGTTTTACAACAGTATATTTTAGCCAGCCGGCTACCCGATTAAACCAGGCCTTGCCGGTTATTATTTTTTGACTAACCAGGTTTTGTTTCACTGTCTCCAGGGTTTCACCTGTTTTTATATAGAAGTAGGTTTCTTTTTTTGCGGAAACAGCAGGGCCTGCTATTTTGTACCCGATAAATGCCGCGACAATAAGAAGGATTAGAAAGACTCCGGTAATAATTTTTTTCTTGCTCATACCCGATGCTCAAATTAATTAAAAAACCCCGATCTCTTTTCAAATGAGACCGGGGTTAAATTAATATTATAATTACTTATTATTTAGTAGAATCTGGAGTAACAGGACTTGTTTGCGGATTTAGCTGCAATGTGTTCTGGTTATTAGGCTGCGGTTGTGTAGCAGGAACAGAAGCCCCGGTCGCATCTTTAGTTCTGTCAGGTCCGGAACTGGGGCCGGATTTAGAGATAAACAGAACAGACAAGAGGCATAAAACAGCAATAACACCTCCAAATATCCAGGTACCTCTTTCCAGCACATCGGTAGTTTGTTTAACTCCCATAAACTGGTTGCTGAAACCGGCAATATTTCCGGCCAGGCCACCACCTTTTGGGTTCTGCACTAACACGATCAGGCCAAGTACAACAGAGGCCAGAATAATCAATATCACAAATAAAGTCGTCATATCAGTTTGTTTTCTTTAAATCTTCAATTTTCGCTGCAAAATAAGGGCTTTTAGAGGGTTCGAGCAAACTTAATTTGCTGTATAACTCAATGGCTTTGGCCGCATTTCCCTGCTTTTCCCACACTTCGGCCATTGCTTCTGTTACTACTTCCCTGTCTGCAATGGATTGTCCAGCCAGCTGTTCTACCTTTTGTTCAGCCTGCGTTTCTACGGATTTAGCCATTTCAGTCACAGGTAACCGCTTCATTGCTTTCAGCCAGTCTGTAAAACTTTTTAATTGCTGACCGAATTTATCTACCGGTTTTTCTTCTTCCTTGCACTTGACACCCTGTGAAGCAAAATAATCTACCGTAAAGAAGGGCTCAAATGTTAGCTCTGGTGCCGTACTTGCAGCAACATCAGTTTGTATAGAAGGAACAATTGCCGGAGTCTCTTCCGCAACAGAAGTTGTAGCCTCAGCTATTGTGGCTTCCGTTTGCGGGGTAGCAACAACAACAGGTATTGATTCGTCGGTCCAGATTGAATCTTGTAACGATGCTGGTGCGATAGCGGTACTTTCCTCTGGTTGCTGTGAAACGGGTTCTTCTTCTTTTTTTGACTTGCTTATTTCAGCAAGGCCGGTATCATTCAGCAATTGTTCTACCCATAAGGGGTTATGAAAAAAAAGTAATGTTTTCTGTAATTGCTCATCATATTTTTCCGGCTGTTCTGTTTGTACTTTTTTGGTGAGTAGTAATTGTGCAGCACCAAAATAAGGATTCTTCTCAGCAAAAGCTGTTAATTCCGGCAGGCTGCATTGGTCCAGCGATTCTTTCTGCAGCAGTGATTTTACCAATTGATTAAGTCGGACATTCATATTAACAAGTTAAGTAAAAAGAGGTGTAAAATTGATTAAAACCTGGTTTTTACTGGTCTACCATTTAGAAAAAAGCTTATTGAAAATGTCGTCAGTAAGTGTTCTTATCATTTCTTCAGCCAGGTCGTTTTCAGCCTGCTGAAAAGATTGATTGCCCTTGAATTCAAAACTTCTGCTGACATCAAATTTTTCTGTTTTATCAGCCTTATGGTCAACTAAAATCATTTGTATACCTACCGTTAGCCTGTTGTTGGCAGCCTGTTGCCCGGTGATGGCAGAAGTACTGAAGCTATATTGGGTGACTGTTCCGCTGATTTCCCAATCCACATTGTCGTTATTGGTTTGAGTAAGTTTTGTCTGGCCAACTATTTTCTGACGTAGTTTATCTGTCAGTCTTGGGCTCAGCTGCGGATTGATATAAGTAGCTTTATTTTCAATAAAGTTGACTTTAACGGTTTTGATACTATCCGGAACAGAAGCGTCATTGAATTTATAAATGCCGCAACTGCTGTTGCTGAACAACGCCATGAAGCTGAAAAGGCCAATGACAGCAAGTAAAAATATTTTTTTAGGTGTATTCATTATTCTTCGATGTCGTATTCTTTTAATTTCCTGTATAAGGTCCTTTCGCTGATGCCCAGGTCAAGGGCTGCGTCTTTTCGTTTGCTTTTATGTTTTTTCAATGCCTTAATGATAAGTTCTTTTTCCTTATCCATTATATTCAGGCTTTCCTCTACTTCTACATGGTCATGAATATCATTACGCATCATAACCGGCTGCACTGTTTGCGTGACAGGTTGAGTGCTGATCGATAAAGGCATGGGTTGTATCACCTCCTGTCCCTGGCTTCTCAATTCTTTCAGCTCATTAATGAAATGCTGATTCTGGGCTACCATTTCCGGGTTTTGTAATACATCCAGGAACATTCTTTTTAATTCTGTAACATCTTTTTTCATATCAAAAAAGAGTTTGTACAGAATCTCTCTTTCATTGGAAAATTCAGCAGTGTGACCGCCGGGTGAAGCCAGCACCGGCAACCTGTTATTGGAATAGGGTTGAAGGAATTTATTGAATTCTTTTGCCGTTATCATCTTGTCCTGTGAAAGAACTGAAATTTGTTCTGCAATATTCTTTAATTCACGGACATTCCCCGGCCAGGGGTAGTTTATTAACAGTTGTTTTGCTTCATCATCCAGTTGCACGGGTGATGTTTTGTATTTATTGGCAAAATCCGCAGCAAATTTTCTAAAGAGCAAATGAATGTCTTCGGGTCTGTCATGTAGTGCAGGCACACGGATAGGCACCGTGCTAAGCCGGTAGTAAAGATCTTCCCTGAACCTTCCGGACTGTACTAACTGCATCAGGTCTTTATTGGTGGCTGCAATTACACGAACATCCGTCTTTTGTACTTTGGATGAACCCACACGGATATATTCTCCTGCTTCTAACACTCTCAGTAACCTTGCCTGGGTACCTAATGGTAGTTCACCAATTTCGTCCAGGAAGATCGTACCGCCGTTTACCGTTTCAAAATATCCTTTTCTTGCATCCACCGCACCGGTGAATGAACCTTTCTCATGCCCGAATAATTCCGAATCGATCGTTCCTTCCGGAATAGCGCCGCAGTTTACGGCAATAAAAGGGTTGTGTTTCCTGGCAGAAAGAGAGTGAATGATCTGCGAGAAAACTTCTTTACCAACGCCGCTTTCGCCATTAATTAAAACGGTAAGATCAGTATTGGCAACCTGTATTGCCACCTGCAATGCATAATTGAGGGCAGGGGAGTTGCCAATGATGCCAAATCTGTTTTTTATAATTTGAATCTCCATATCCTCTTCAATCGGCACCCGTTATTGCCGGGGCTGTAGCCGACAGATTTTTATGTTATTTAATAATTTCTCCCAGCAATGTTGCTTGTGTGCAATCATTCACTTTCACTATTACATAGTCTCCTTTCTTCAGGTCATGGTTTCCTTTGGGGAAAACAATCACTTTATTCTGGCTGTTTCTTCCTTTCCATTCCTTTTCATTTTTTTTGCTGTCGCCTTCTATCAGCACTTTGAATGTTTTGCCTATATCTTTTTTATTGCTTTCCAGCGACAACCTGTTTTGCACTTCCACTATTTCCTGCAACCTTCTTTTTTTCACTTCTGCCGGAATATCGTCTTTGTATCTTCTTTGTGCCAGGGTGCCGGGCCTTTCGCTGTAGAAAAACATATAACTGAAATCGTAACGGCTATACTCCATTATACTCAGTGTATCCTGGTGATCTTTTTCTTCTTCCGTACAGAAACCGGCAATGAAATCTGATGATATACCACAATCAGGAATGAGCTGGCGGATACGATCCACTTTTGCCATATACCATTCTCTAGTATAGGTGCGGTTCATCAGTTGTAAGATCCTGGAGGAACCGCTTTGTACCGGTAAGTGAATATAGTTGCAGATATTTTCATACTTCGCCATCGTATGTAATACCTCATCAGTTATGTCTTTGGGATGTGAAGTGGAAAAACGAACACGGAGCAGGGGAGATATTAAAGCAACCTGTTCAAGCAACCTGGCAAAAGTGATCGTTTCTTTTTTTGCTTCATCGACGAAATAATAGCTATCAACATTCTGCCCCAATAATGTTACTTCTTTATAACCAGCCTGGAATAAGTCCTTGCATTCGTGAATGATACTTTCAAAATCCCGGCTTCTTTCCCTGCCCCTGGTGAATGGCACCACGCAGAAGGAGCACATATTATTGCATCCCCGCATAATGCTGACAAATGCACTAACACCATTACTGTCCAGTCTCACCGGTGAAATATCTGCATAGGTCTCATCACGGCTCAGCAGCACATTTACCGCTTTTTGTCCGCCGGATGCTTCAATTACCAATTCAGGCAATGACCGGTAGGCATCGGGGCCCACAACAATATCAACCAGTTTCTCTTCTTCCAGGAATTTTGATTTTAACCGCTCTGCCATACAACCCAGCACACCCACCAGCATTCCTTTTCTGTTTTCTTTCAGTTTTCTGAATTCGGTGAGGCGTTTGCGAACGGTTTGCTCCGCTTTTTCACGGATGGAACAGGTATTCAGAAATATAAGGTCGGCTTCCTCCACATTCCGGGTGGCCCCGAACCCTTCTTTATTAAGGATAGAGGCAACGACTTCACTATCTGCGAAATTCATCTGGCAGCCATAGCTTTCAATATAGAATCGCTTCTTATACTGATTTGGATCATTGGAAAAGGGGGCAAAGGCCTCACCCTGCCTTGTTTCATCCTGCACCTTATCTGTCATCAAATCAAGCATTCAAACAAAATTTTTGGACAGCAAATATACCCAAAACCGGTCAGATAATGACAGTATGTCATAATTAGCTGAAAGGTTGAATCACAAACGTTTGCCCTTACCATTGCTGTAAATTAGCCTGAAACCATCAACAGGTATGAGGTATATTTGACGTCTAAAGGTCAATGTTGAAAAAAATTATCCTTTTTACCATTTCCTGTATTTTTCTGGTGTTTAGTGCTATGGGCCAGGATAAAGCCATTTCAGGCATTCTTACCGGGAATGTAATGGATAGTAAGAATAAAGCATTGGAAGGCGCATCAGTTCAATTGATCTCGTTTTCTGATACACTGAATAAGCGGTCCCTTACTACAGATAAGGCTGGCGAGTTTACTTTTTCATCTATTCAATTCGGTTATTATAAACTTTCCATCAGTTATGTGGGCTTGCAGGTGCTGACCATTGACAGTATTCATTTCCGTACAGAACGTTTCGATTTCAATCTTACGGATATAGTACTGAAACCAAAATCCACAGAATTACTGGAGGATGTGGTCATCTATGCTGAAAAACCCCTGATTCAATCCAAGGATGGCAATATTACTTTTAATGCAGGTGAGTCTGCATTGGCAGCAGGCAGCAATGCAAGCGACCTGCTTACCCAAGTGCCGTTGGTTGCAAAAGATGCAGATGGAAAAATTTCAGTAAGGGGGAAGGAACCCAAAATCCTTATTGATGATAAACCGGTAGAATTGAATTTGCAGCAATTACAGGACTTGCTGGAATCATTACCCGGTAGTTCAATTGAAAAAATTGAAGTGATGACCAACCCGCCACCCCAATATGCCAACGAGCAGGGAGGTGTTATCAATATCGTTACAAAAAAAGGGAAAGTAGGAAGGAGTGGAAGGATTTCTATGTCGGGTGGCACCCGGGGTGAAGTTTCGCTGAATGGGAGTTTTAATTACAGGAAGCAGGGGCTGGCCATCAGTATCAATGCCGGTACTGGGTATAATCGTTTTCTTGGTAACGGGTATTCTATCCGTAATAATATTTATGCTGATTCATCCAATTTTTTCAATACCACTAATAACTATACAAACAAAAGCTGGCGACCCAATTTCAGGGCGAATGTAGATTATGATATCAATAAGAATAATCTGCTGAACATGGTTTTAAGTTTTAACCAGAATAATTTTGATAATAACAATATCACAGAGTTTAAAAATATCAACCGCTATGATGAGCTATGGCGGTTAAGTCAGCGCACTGTCAGCAGTTCGGGGGATAGTTACAGTCCCAATCTCAGTATTGCCTATACCTTAAAAGGAAAGCCGGGAGAAACATTAAAGTTCATCAGCAGTTTTAATTTTTCGATGAATGAGAATGACAGGGATTTTTACCAGCAGTTCTTTAATCCTGATTATACTCCCAATGGTCTTGATTCCATGCAACGTCAGGAAAGCAATACCAGGATCAATGGACATACATTTCGGGTGAATTACGATAAAATGCTGGGTAATAAGAAAACGTTTATCTCTGTGGGTTCATATTATAACCGGTCCAACAATCATGTTTTGGTAGATGCCAGTTATAAAAAGAAACCTGAAGGCACCATGGAAGCATTGGCGCTGCTTAGTAATGATTTTTGGTTTCACCAGACTGTCGGTAATCTGCGGGGTTCTGTTAAGCAGATTTTAGGGGAGAATTTCAGTTTTACTCTCGGCACATCTGCCGAAAAAACAAATATATGGTTTGAGTTATTGAAAGAAGGAAGGGATGTAAAGAATGATTACCTGACCTGGCTGCCTTTTGCCAATATCAATAAAACATGGAAAGAAAAATTGAGCCTGACATTTGCTTACAGGAGAAGTATTAACAGGCCCGGGATCAATCACCTTAATCCTACAATAGATTTTTCTGATCCGTATAATGTACGTTTTGGTAATGAAAAGCTTGAAGCTTCCACGGCGCATAATTTTGATTTTATTGCTGGCCGGACAAAATCGAAATACTTCCTGAACCTGGGTGTCGGTTACAATATTGTGGAGGATGTTTTCAGCCAGGTAAGAACATTGCTGGAAGAAGGGAAAACACAGATCACCTGGGAAAATATCAGCGGCCGAAAAGAATATGAAATCAGCAGCTGGAATGGCATCACCTTATC
Source organism: Chitinophagaceae bacterium (assembly GCA_016719165.1). GTDB lineage: Bacteria > Bacteroidota > Bacteroidia > Chitinophagales > Chitinophagaceae > JJ008. The sequence goes on from JADKAJ010000001.1 coordinate 729,541, forward strand.
TAAAAAATTACGGGTTAATGCCAGTGCCAGTTATACCTATAGTATGTACAGCGAATTTGATAAAACGGTTAGAAAATTCAGGGATGGTGGTTCTTTTACCTCTAATCTGAATTCCAATTTTACACCCACAGATGTATGGAGTTTTACCAGCGGTTTCAATTTAAACCGATTTGCCAGTCCGCAGGGTTTTGCCCGGTGGAATACCAGCATGAACCTGGGTATACAGCGAAAGTTATTTAATAAGAAACTTGTAGTCACCGCCAATACCATTGACCCCTTTGCCAACCAGCAACGGCGGACCTTTACGTATGGTACTAATTTTAATCTCGAAAACTTCAGTCTTACACAAACCCGTAATTACAGGCTGACCCTGGCGTATAATTTTAACAGCCAGCAGAAGAAAACTGTGCCTAAACTGTCTAAATAATTTCTTTATATACTACAGGAATGTTTAACAAGATTCCGTAACGATTTAGAATAGGTTAATAAGGCTAAATAAAGAATTTTAATTTCAGGGTTTTCTTATTATCTTCCTTTTGATTCCAACCCTTTACAGCAAACTCGTTTAAACTCCTTTTAGTAAACAGTTTTTATCCAATCTTTTGAAAGCCCTAATAACAGTTCTTGTGGCAAGGGTTATGTTCTCATTTTTTTTAAAATCATTTTAATGCTTGACAGGAAAAAGCTCAGGGGAATCTTATTGTTTGCACTGTATTTATTTTACGGTTCAGGTCTGCTGGCCCAGTCATGGAAGGAATACAGCGACAGTGCAAAAATATTCAGGGACCAGAATAAAATAGACCAGGCGATTGAGTATTACATACTTGCCAGGGAATCATTACCAAAAGATTCACTTACATCTGATACTTATATCGGGATAACGACACTTATTGCCAATCTTTATTTTAATGTAAAAAGCCAGTATGCAACGGCGGAACCTTATTTCCTGGAGGCGAGAGAAATTATTAAAATGAAATATGGGGCAGAAAATGACAGGTATATAACCAATGCGAATTTCCTCGGTATGGTAAATCATAAGCTGATAAAGTATCGGCCTGCTGAAAATTATTATACAGAAGCAAAGCAAATTACTGAGCGGCTTTATACCCGGAAAAGTAAGCAATATGCTGTCAGTTGTAATTTCCTGGGAATACTTTTTAATGATGATGGCCAGTTTGAAAAAGCAGAGCAGCAGCATTTTGAAGCCAAAACGATCCGGGAGCAATTTCTTCCCAAAGAGGAAGCCGCCTATGCACAAAGCTGTAACAATCTTGCAGCCATATACTGGAACCTGGGGAAGATGGACAAAGCAGAGCCTTTGGCCATTCAGGCAAAAGAGATCAGGGGAAGGGCACCCGGAATTCCTAAATCTGCCTATGCTATCAGTTGTGTGAACCTGGGCAATATATACCGTGATATGGGTAAGTATGAGCAGGCAGAAGCATTGTATATTGATGCCAAAAATGCAAGGGAAATTTATTTCACCAAACAACATGATGATTATGCTCTCAGTTGCGATATCCTTGCCGACCTGTATTACTATATGAAATTGTACAACAAAGCAGAACCACTTTACCTGGAAGCGAAAGGAATAAGGGAAATATTGGATACTGCGAGGAAAGGATATTATTATGGCCAGAGTTGTGGCAGCCTTGCAGCGCTGTACCGGGAAATGGGTAAATACAAAGAAGCGGAGAGTCTTGCCCTGGAAGCCCAGGCAATCTGGGAAAATATAGGTGCTGAAGTAGATGGAGATCTTGCCATAAATACCAATAACCTGGGTGCATTGTATTATTCGCTCCGGGAGTATGATAAGGCGGAACAATTTTTTATAAGGGCCCGGGAAATATGGAAAAAACGTCTCGGAGAATCTCATCCATTTTACACAGAAAATTCATTAAGTCTTGCCCGGGTTTATTGGGGGAAAAATAAAGTGGAAAAAGCCAATGAGCTGTATGTAAAAGCATTTGAAGCACAACATCTACAGTCAGCATCTCTTTTCTCCTTTACATCTGAAGAGGAGAAGCAGTTGTACCTGAAAAATATTACAGGAGCTGAAGATGAATATCAATCCTTTTATTTTGATAAAATGAACCGGGACAACAGGGGACAACCTTACCTGATCTCTTTACAAAAAAGGAACCAGATACTTTCTTCATCGCAACAACTCCGGCAATTGATCTATACCAGTAACGATACAACCCTGACGAGAACGTATGATACCTGGATCAGTTATAAAAAGCAGATTGCAGCGATCTATTCCAAAGGAGATATGACAAAGAATGAACATTTAGCTGGTATAAAAGAAAAAGCGGATCTGCTTGAAAAAGATCTTACCCGTCGTTCATCTGCTTTTGGAAAAGCACAACAAAAATCAATAAGCTGGGAGGACATTCAACAACAATTAAAGCCATCCGATGCAGCCGTAGAGTTTATTGAGTTTAATTATTTCAATGGCCATCGTAGCACAGACAGTACTTTTTATGCGGCCCTTGTTTTGCGAAAGGGAATGAAGGAGCCGGAATATGTCACCCTTTTTGAAAAAAGACAGGTCGACAGTTTGTTGAGAAAAACGGCATCGGGGAGTCAAAGTATCAATACGTTTTATACAAGAGGATTAAAAGTAAAAACTGATAGCAGTCTTTCCCGGTTAGCATTTAATACTATCTGGAAACCGCTGGAAGAAAAACTCAGGGGAGTAAACACCATTTATTTTGCACCTGCAGGTTTGTTGCATCGTATTGCATTTGCCGCTTTGCCGGTAGATAGTATCACTTTATTGAGTGACAAGTATCAATTGGTCCAGGTATCTACGACAGCCGCTGTTACTGCGCAAACAGCTGATTATGTAAAGCCGGATGACAAGATTTATTTATTCGGTGGTGTGCAGTATGCACAGGTTGAACCGAAAACAAAACCTGCCGTTAATACCGGTCCTCTTGCAAAAAGAAGCGGTTTTGATTATTTACCCGGAACAGCCAGGGAAGTGAACCAGGTAGCAATTGCCGGAAGATCAAAAAAATATTCCCCTGTAGTGATCAAAGGATGGGATGCCAGGGAAGATTCTGTAAAACAGTTGACAGGGAAAGGGTCTCCCCGTGTATTACATATCGCTACACATGGTTTTTTCTTTGATGACCCGCAAAAGACCACAATAGAAAACCAGGCCGACAGTTCGGTAGGCGGGAAAGCATTTCAGCAATCGGAGAATCCTTTATTCCGTTCGGGTTTATTGTTCGCCGGCGCTAATGATACCTGGAAAGGTAAACCTGCTGAAGAACAGGAAGAGGACGGAATTCTGACTGCCTATGAAGTAGCCAATCTTTACCTGCCCAATACAAAATTGGTTGCGCTGTCTGCTTGCGAAACGGCACTGGGTGATATTAAAGGCAGTGAAGGTGTATATGGACTGCAGAGAGCATTTAAAATGGCAGGGGCAGAGAACCTGTTAATGAGCCTCTGGAAAGTACCAGATGCAGAAACAGCCGAGTTCATGCAGTTGTTTTATAAAAATGTATTTGATCAAAAAGCAATAGATAAATCATTTTACGAAGCACAGGCTGTAATGAGGAATAAGTACAGGCAAAGTCCGTACAAATGGGCAGCCTGGATATTGATTCGATGATCATTTTTTGAAACAAACACCACAACCACCAACGATGAAAAGAATTTTTATTTCTTGTACAGCCATTTTTCTGTTTTTTATATCCGTTATTAACAAGGCTTCAGCTCAATGCACGGAGAATTTTGATGCTGTGACGGCACCAGCTTTACCTGCAGGGTGGAGTGCAGTAACGTTGACAGATTGCGGCAGCTCAAATCCATGGGTTACATCCACAACAACTCCCGATAATGGGATCAATACTGCATTTGTCAATGCACCCGGCTGTGTATCCGACGAAGTACTTGTTTCAAGATATTTATCTATTACCAGTGCCGCTGCACAGTTAACGTTTAGAAGAAAACATGAATTGGAACTGAATTATGATGGATTGGTACTGGAGATATCAATTGATGGGGGAAGTTTTGTGGATATCCTTGCTGCGGGGGGGGGCTTTACTGCCGGTGGTTATCCTGCTACATCACTTTGGTTCGGTAGTAATCCAATTGGAGGAAGAAGGGCATGGACCGGATCTACATCCGGTGCTTTTGTAACTACCACTGTAACGCTGCCGGCTTCTGCAAATGGGAAAATCATTGCTTTAAGATGGCGCCGGGGTACTGATCACATTGTATCAGCTACAGGAGTTTTTATTGATAATATTACGATCACTGGTTGTTCAACACCTGTACTTTCCTGTACTCAGAATTTTGATGGGGTCACTGCTCCCGCTTTACCTGCAGCCTGGACTGCCGCTACTGCATTGGATTGTGTTAACTCAAATCCTTGGGTAACGGCTAGCTCAACACCAGACAGTCCGCCTAATTCTGTTTTTGTTAATGATCCTGATTGTGTTTCAGATGAATACCTGTATTCAAGATTATTCCAGATAGTTTCTGCATCTGCCCAAATTACATTCAGGAGGAATCATGACCTTGAACTGAATTATGATGGCATGGTGCTTGAAATTTCCATTGGAGGAATGCCCTTCACAGATATTTTGCTTGCCGGGGGTTCATTTGTAGTTGGAGGTTATAATGCTGCAATAAGTAACTGCTGCGGTAATCCGCTAAGCAACCGTTCAGCGTGGACAGGAAGTTCAGGCGGATGGGTAACAACAACCATAAACCTGCCTGTATCTGCAAATAATAAATCCGTTGTATTGAGGTGGCGCCGGGGTACTGATAATAGTGTGACGGGTACGGGGGCATACATAGATGGCCTTTCCATTACTGGTGCTGTATGTTTTACACCTTGTGCCAATACGATTATATTGTCTCCTAATGGAGGAAGTATATGCAGCAGCAATCAAATTGTTTTAACGGCATCCGGGGCTAATGGAAATTATGAATGGTATAAAAACGATGTTAAAATTAACGATGCATTTGGTGATACTTATACCGCCATAACGGGTGGTATATATTATGTACGATCAATGATAAGTGGATGTTTGGTAACTTCTAATGTGGCAGTTTTAGAACCTGGCACCATAGTTCCCGGTATTACGGGTACAGGAGTTTATTGCCTGGGTTCTTCCGTAAGTATTGGAATGGCGGTTTCACAAACTGACCAGGAATATACCTGGAAAAGAAATGGAATAGCTGTCAATGGCCCTGTAAGTGGTACCGGGGGATCCATGAGTTTTAATTTTACAATGGATGCCGGCAGGGCTGGAAAATATGTTGTAGAAACAACAAAGCCAGGTTGTATAGCAGCTGTTTCGGACACTGTCTATATAGGATCACCGGATATAACCGGCCTCTCTACTGTTACGGTTTGCTCAGACCAGGCAATAATTAAATGGAACCGGGTGATCCCGCAATTTATTTCACAAACTTATGAGTATGAGATTACTCAGTCTTCTTCGCCAACAGGTAATAGCAATTACACTGCAGATAGTGTCAGGTCGGTTACATCATTGATTCCCTCAACACAGTATTATTTTCATATTCGTTCTACTTGTGATCTTTCAGGATTTGGAAACTGGACCAGTATTTCATTTACTACTTCTCCCTCTACTAGTTTAACATTAAGTCCCACTACAGGCAGTTTTTGTAACAATCCTTCTCCAATTACAATCACGGCTTCCGGTGGTGGTGCAAGCTATTCATGGTTTAAAGATGGTTCATTTATTTTTGGAGAAAGCGGTTCTTCAATTAATGCTACTTCCGGTGGGGTGTATACTGCCACATCAACTATTGGGGGCTGTACGCTTTCATCAAATGAAGCAATTCTTGAATCTGGTTCTGTTCCACCCAATCTTGGTGGTACAGGTATTTATTGTTTGGGAGAGTCCGTGAATGTAGGAATACCGGTAACAGAATTAGGACAGGATTATACCTGGCGGCAAAATGGTCTTGCTGTGTATGGCCCAATTGGCGGTAATGGTGGAAACCAAAGCCTCCAATTTAATATGGTAGAGAATCGGGCAGGAGTATACTACGTAGAGTCAACAAGACCAGGTTGTGGTGTTGTATATTCTGGTACTGTGTATGTAGGGTTTGCTCAAATAAATAATTTGGTGACAACTGCTATTTGTGCCAACCAGGTAACATTTAAATGGAGCAGGGTGGCCCCGGTCAGTATTTCCCAAACTTATGAGTATGAGGTTACACAGTCATCGTTCCCATCCGGTAACGGAACCTTGACTTCGGACAGTAGCATTTCGGTTACATCATTGAACCCTTCTTCACTTTATTATATCCATGTTCGTGCTGCCTGCAATTTTGGTTCTTCGTTTGGAGACTGGACCACTATTTCTTTCACCACTTCTTCCAGTAATTTTAGTTTAAGTCCAACTTCCGGAAATGTATGTAATAATACTTTGCTGTTAACAGCATCCGGTAATGCAACTATTTATGAATGGTACAGGGACAATAACTTAATAGACGGTGCAACAGGCGCAACATATAATGCAAGCACAGCCGGTACTTATAGAGCAGAAACAATCTTTAACGGCTGCAGGAATGTTTCTAATAATGCCGTAATCTCGGAAACTACAATAGTTGATCCAATTGTTGATTTAGGTACAAATGGGGTAACCAGTAGAGTGTATTGTTCTGGTGCTTTAGTTGATATTAGGATTACTAATTCTGAACTTTCGCAGCAATATTCCTTGTATCGAAATGGCTCATTTTATTCCGGACCGATTGGTGGGAATGGGGGCAACCAAAGCCTGGTAATTGCTATGTCCCCATCGCAGGATGCCACCTGGACTGTAAGAACTTCAAAAGCAGGATGTGGTGATGAAACATCTAATGCAGTTTTTGTTGATGAGGCGAGGGTTACAGGTCTGAATACAACGGCAATCTGTTCAAACCAGGTTAGTTTTGAATGGAACAGCATTGTAACGGGAGAAAATTATCAGTATGTAGTTAATCAAAGCATAACTCCACCTTCAAATCCTGTCAATCCTGGCACCACCTCTTCAACCTCGGCCACTGTTTCATCCTTATTGCCTTCAACCGCTTATTATATCCATATGCGGGCTGCCAGCGGACCTGACTACACTTCATTTTGTTCTACGTGGACTACCATTTCATTTTCCACCCTTGCAAGTAATGCAATTTTGGTATGGACAGGTGCTTTTGATAATTCGTGGACGAACCCCTCTAACTGGGCATGCGGACAGGTACCGGGGCCAACATCAGAAGTGGTTATCAACGGAGGGTTGCCAAACTATCCTTTTATAACATCGAATGCCACTATAAAAAAACTTTCCGTTAATCCTGGTGCTTCTGTTACTGTAGAGCCAGGTGTAACATTAACTATAACCAGTCAATAAAAAATAAAACTGATAATAAAACCATCAACAGATGAGAAAATATTTTATTTCACATTCCGCTGTGCTCTTGTTTTTAATTTCAGTCAGTAACCAGGCAGCAGCTCAGTGCACCGAAAATTTTGATGGTGTAACAGCTCCCGCCTTACCTGCCGGCTGGAGTGCTGTTACGTTGACTGATTGCACTGGTTCAAATCCATGGGTTACATCGACAACAACACCCAGCAGTGCACCTAATGCTGCATTTGTTACTGCACCTGCCTGTGTTTCTGATGAAGTATTAGTTTCAAGACAGTATTTAATAACCAGCTCAACTGCCCAATTAACATTTCGGAGAAGGCATGGCTTAGAAGCTAATATGGATGGGTTAGTACTGGAGATATCTATTAATGGCGGAAGTTTTGAAGATATTTCTTATACGGGGAGCTTTGGAGCCGGTGGTTATAATACAATACTCAACTCAAGCGGCAACCCTCTTGCAGGAAGAGAGGCATGGAGCGGATCCACTTCAAATGCTTATGTAACAACAACAGTAAATCTGCCGGCATCTGTAATTGGGAAAGTTGTTGTTTTTAGATGGCGAAGGGGTACTAATGCAAGTGTATCAGGAACAGGAGTATATATTGATAATATCAGTCTTACTGGTTGTTCAATTTCGGTATGTGCTGAAAACTTTGACGGGATCACTGCACCGGCTTTGCCTTCCGGATGGATAGCATTCACTGCAAGGGATTGTACTGGTTCAAATCCATGGGCTACAGTTAATAACTGGTCTCATACAGCTCCAAACGCTGCATATGTATCTGCTGCCGATTGTGTTTCGGATGAATACCTGTATTCAAAAGTATTCCAGATAGTTTCAGCAACAGCACAAATAAATTTTAGAAGAAGTTTTAGTCTTGAATCTAATTTTGATGGTTTGGTATTGGAGATATCTATTGGCGGGGCTCCTTTTGTTGATATTCAGGCAGCAGGAGGCCTCTTTATTACTGGAGGATATAATGGCGTTATAAGTAATTGTTGTGGTAATCCCTTAGGGGGCCGTTCTGCCTGGACCGGGAATGTACTTACATGGACTCTAACAACAATTAATCTTCCCGCCTCAGCTAATGGAAAAACGGTTATCCTGAGATGGAGAAGGGGAACTGATAGTTCCACCCCCAGCGCAGGTGCACATATTGATGGACTTTCAATTACAGGTTCATTGTGTAGCCCCGTATGCGCCACCCGTATCACATTGACACCTGCGGGTGGAAATTTATGCAGTACTAATCCAATTGTTTTGACGGCTTCTGTAGCTGGGGCATCATATGAATGGTACCGTAATGATGTTAAGATTGATGATGTATCCGGGAATACATATTCAGCAATAAGCAGTGGTATTTATTATGCAAAAGCAGTTATCGGGGGATGTTTAGTTACATCTAATGTATCAGTTTTAGACGCTGGCACCGAAACTCCGGCGCTTAACGGTGGCGGCGTTTATTGTCCGGGTTCTTCTGTAAGTCTTACTGTGCCGGAATCGAAAAGCACACAGGATTATACCTGGAAAAAAAATGGAGTAGTAGTTTACGGCCCTGTAACTGGCAATGACGGGCCATTAAGCTATAATTTTAATATGGATGCAGGAATGGTGGGTGATTATTCTGTAGAAACATATAAACCGGGATGTGTTGGAGTCGTTTCAAATATTGCTTATGTGAGATTATCGGAACAGGTAACGGGACTTACTACAGAACAGGTTTGCCCAAATCAGGCAATTATTAAATGGAATAAGGTGATTCCGAATCCTTTTCCTGAACGATATGAATATCATCTTTCAGAGTCAAGTACCCCACCTTCCTCAGGTTCACAGGTTTTTGATAGTGTTATAACTCTACCTGTCAATCCTTCAACACTGTATTATTTTTATGTACGTTCTTATTGTGAAGGTTCAACAGGAACATGGAGCAGTATTTCATTTACAACTCCTGTACAAAGTACTCTAACTCTGAGTCCTGCAAATGCAACAATTTGTAATGGTAGCCCGGTAACCTTAACAGCGTCTGGTGGTGGAAGCAGTTATGCTTTGTACTGGAATGGCAGCATTCAGTATGGTTCAAATAGCCCCACTTTCACTATTAGTACATCCGGTACTTATACAGTGACATCTGAGGTAAATGGTTGTACTTTAACTTCAAATTCTTCAGTAATTAATACTGCCACATTGTTTGCAACAACTCTTTCCGGATCAGGGGTTTATTGTGCCGGCGAGTTGGTTGATTTGAGAACGACTACACAACCATCACAACAGTACTCCTGGTATAGCAGCTCAGGGTCTCTTGTATATGGCCCTGTTGGTGGAGGAAATGGGGGTAACCAAAGTTATGTGCTAACGATGTCTGCCGGCGCTGAAGGCAGTTATTATGTCAAAACGACATCATCAGGTTGTGAGCGTCAATCAAACTCTGTTATTATTTACGAAGCAGCTATAAAAAATCTTATTGCAACAAAGATTTGTTCGAACCAGGCCAGTTTTAGCTGGGATTTTATTCCAACGGATTTTCAATATGTCGTTGATCAAAATAGCTCACCTCCTGTTAATCCCTCAAATCCGATATTTACGAATAATACTGATATTACTGTTAATTTGCTATTACCTGCAACAACATATTATATCCATGTAAGGGCAAGGGCCAATAATTCTGCAAATACCGACTATTGCTCTAACTGGACGACATTGTCTTTTACTACTGAACCAGAAAATGCTGCAGAATGGACTGGTGAATTGAGCACAAACTGGTTTGATGGCGGGAATTGGAAATGCGGAACTGTTCCAGGGCCAGGTTTCGAAGTTGTTGTAAACGCCGGCAAACCCAATTATCCGGTTATCACATCTAATACTACAATAAAGAAACTTACAGTTAATTCCGGGGCATCAGTAAACGTTTCAACCGGAGTAACGCTGACTATAACAAGCCAGTAAAAGAAAAGAGCGGAATACGGGACTCGAACCCGCTACCTACAGCTTGGGAAGCTGTCGCTCTACCAGGTGAGCTACTTCCGCTTTTATAGGTTGGCAACAGGAATTGAAAATGTAATCCTGTTGGCCAGCCAGCTATCCTTTACCGGGATGATCCATTTATTTTCCAGTTCAGCTTTTGTCTGTACCAGGTTGTTGAAGTATAAAGTATCATTATGGATGAATCCATTCTCCGCAGCATATTGTAATTGTGAAAGAGGCAATAACTGCAATTTGTCTTTCACTACAAAAGCCAGTGTTGTACGGTCAAACATATTAACACCAAACCGTTGTTCGATCTCTTTTATTAACCGTACAGAGCTATCTGTGCTGCACCCGCTGACACCGGTAGCTGTTTCATCGGCCATCAGGATAATGAACTGCCCAAAAAAAAGATAAGCAGCCCCTTTTACCGGGGCACCGTGGCTCTGCCATTTTCCGGTAAAGTCTTTCAGAACTTCTTCGATCTCCAGCGCTTCACCAAGCGAAAACAGGCGATTACTTTGATAAACCCACACTTTTGAGTCAGGGTGAAAATTACCCTCCAGCAGGTATTTGTAGTCAAGATTCATGCTGCTAAATTACAACCAATTTATAATCCTGATGGAACAAACAAATAAAAATGACAAACTGCTGGCGCACTGGACCTATGCCCGGGACGAATGGAACAGGTTTTTGAAATGGAGTTTTTTCAAAAAAGGATTTATTTTTTACCTGTTCCATCTGCTAAACCCATTTAAACAAAAGGGTAGTGCTGAAGTAAAAATTTCATCCCGTTGTATCTCTATAAATGAAAACCGGAGCGAAGTAAACTTTCCGGATCAGTATTTTGCCGATGTCGATATTTATGAGGCAGGCAATTTAAATATACTGGAGATTCTGTATAAAAACGGGCACCATCGGCGTAAAATAAGTATTCCCATTCCCAAAGGGAAATTAAAGGAAGCCATCGAAGTGCAAATGAGACTCACCCGGCAGTACACCAAAGCTATTATTGCAGACCGGTGATCACCCGATTAAGTATAATGCCAGGTAAGAACGATGCTATCGTTTATTCCATTGATTGTGCAATCAGCTCAGCTATATCAAGAACCTGAACGGTCTCTTCTTTATCAGCAAGCTTTACGCCATCTGTCATCATTGTATTACAGAAAGGGCAGGCAGCGGCAATCACATTGGCCCCGGTGGCTATGGCTTCCTTACTGCGGTCAATGTTGACCCGGCTGGTTCCTTTTTCTTCTTCTTTGAACATCTGTGCACCACCGGCGCCACAACATAATCCATTGCTGCGGCAGCGTTTCATTTCCACCAGTTCTGCATCCAGAGCTTCCAGTACTTTTCTTGGTGCTTCGTAAATATTATTGGAGCGGCCGAGATAGCAACTATCGTGGTAGGTGATTTTTTTGCCTTTGAAAATGCCACCTTCCTTCATTTTTATTTTTCCCTCATCAATCAAACTTTGCAAAAAGGTGGTATGATGAATGACTTCGTAAGTACCGCCTAATACAGGGTATTCGTTCTTCAGTGTATTGAAGCAATGGGGACAGGCAGTCACTATTTTTTTGATACCGTAATTATTCAGGATCTGGATATTCTGGTACGCCATCATCTGGAACATGAATTCATTCCCGGCCCTTCGTACAGGATCGCCGGTACACATTTCTTCTTTACCAAGAATGGCATAGTTTATACCAACTTTATCAAGAATAGTGACAAAGGCTTTGGTGATCTTCTGTGCCCGCTGGTCGAAACTACCGGCACATCCCACCCAAAATAAAATTTCCGGATGTTGACCATTTGCAAAAAAATCAGCTGCTGTTTTAATATTCATGAATTCATATCAATTTTTCGCAGCAATAATACGGAATTAAAATAAAGCTCAGGCATTAACCCCATGACCAGGAGGCCAGCACAACAGCTGCAAGAATGAATAAAAATGCTATCAGGCCGAGAGTGATCCATCCTAATAATTGACCGGCTTTTGCTTTCCTGTTGTCACCATCCCGTTTTTTAGCCATTGACCCTGTTACGATCGCAAGGATGGCTGCAACAAGGGAACCCAGTATAACATAAGGAACAAAAAGACCGAGAAGCAGCAGGCCAACTGCGATCAAACCAAAAGTAAAAGCAGTCTGTCCCTGTTTTTCGCTGTCTTTTGCCTGTTGCTTCAGTTTATGTTTGAGTATAATAAAGGATACTTTCTCTTTTATGGTAAGTTTTCTCCCGGCCAATTTCCGGAAGTCTTTCATTTTCATAGAAGCGATCTTTTTGTAGATAGCTTCAACCGGAATTATTTTATTATTGGAAAGAGGCGCAGTGGCGGCCTGTGCAGGTATGGCGGCAGTAAAAAAGCAACTGAAAATGCTGAGCCAGATAAGGAAAATTCTCATGACAGTTAGTTTGAGAATAAATGTAAAGCATATTGAATATATTGCCAAATAAGGCACTCAATAGTTATTTTTGCAGCTTTCAATGAGTAGTAAGAAATTTTTTCAAAAAATAGTTAACTGGGAACTCTGGAATTTTTATGTTCTCTACCTGCCTATAAGTCCAGTCTGGCTATGGTATTGCCTGCGCAGCAGGTCATTCTGGTATTTCAGTTCGTCAAATCCTACTATCACTTTCGGTGGTTTTGAAGGAGAAGGGAAAAAAGAAATGTATGACCAGCTACCCACAGAACTGGTTCCCCGCACTATTTATATTATGCATGACTTGCCTTATGAAAATGTAGAAAGAATTGTGAACGAAGCAGGGTTTTCATTTCCTTTTATTGTAAAACCGGATGTGGGGATGAAAGGAATCTTATTCCGTAAAATTGACAATGCTGATCAGCTCCGGAAATACCATGAAAAAGTACCGGTAGAATATATTGTTCAGGACCTGGTGGATCTGCCGGTGGAAGTGAGTGTTTTTTATTATCGCCACCCCGCTGAACAAAAAGGAATAGTGAGCGGATTTATTCATAAAGAATTATTGCAGGTAAAGGGTGACGGGCAATCAACACTCAGGCAACTGGTCGAACAACATCCCCGGGCCAAATTCCGGATGGAAGAAATGGAGCACCGGCATGGGCATCGTTTTGACAGGGTGATTCCAGATGGTGAAATATTTTATCTTTCTTATGCCGGTAATCATAACAGGGGAGCACAATTCACCAACCTTCATAATGAGATCAATGAAGTGATGCACCAGGTATTTGATGAACTGAGCCATAAGACCCGTTTTTATTATGGCCGGTATGATATTAAAACAACTTCTATTGACGACCTGAAACAAGGGAAGAACTTTCTTATTCTTGAATTCAATGGTTGTGGTGCCGAGCCAAATCATATCTACGATTGCGGAATGAGTCTCTGGAAAGCTTATGGTGTTATATTAGAACATTGGAAAGCATTATACAGGATCAGCCGTCACAATCATAAAAATGGGACCCCTTACTGGTCTTTTAAAAAAGGCTGGAATTTCCTGAAAGAATCCGGCCGTCATTTTAAGATGCTGGAGAAATATGATTAATGCCCTTCTCTTCGTATTTTTAGTTCATGCATCCCTTGCTTAGAATTTTATTGACTGGCATGCTTGTCAGTTTTATCGGCTCATTACCATTAGGTACGTTGAATATAGCTGCAATGCAGATATCTATCACGGATGGGGTTACAGCTGCTATGCTATTTTCAGTAGGTTCCCTGATCGCCGAAATCATTTATGTCCGCATCTCACTGGTAGCCATGGACTGGGTAAGAAAACAGGAAAAGATCCTGAAAGCCCTTGATTGGGTAACTTTCCTTATTGTTGCTGCATTAGCTGCTTTTAGCTTTTATGCGGCAATGCAACCAACAGTAGAAAAAAATATAGTATTAAGCAGCCCATTGCCAAAGATCGTATTGGGCTTTGTGATGAGTGCGGTGAACCCTGTTCAGATACCTTTCTGGTTTGGCTGGAGCACAGTATTATTCACCAAGAAAGTATTGTTACCAAGATCTGATCATTACAATTCATATATAGTCGGGATAGGACTGGGTACATTTTTAGGTAATTGTATTTTCATTTTCGGCGGTTTGCTTATTGCACAAAAGATCAATAATAATCAGCATGTGTTGAACTGGATTATTGGTGGCATATTTGCTCTGACAGCGTTGTTACAGCTATGGAAAATATTACGCAAGAAAGATACAATGCACAAACTGGAACACCCTGAAGAAGTGGCGCATCATTTTGAAGAACGCTATGAAAAGTTCGGAATTGACCCGGAGGATACCCCATCCGACAAACCTCTTAAATGATTTGGCACAGTATTTAAATTAAAACCGATAGCCGGCAGAAAGGGATGGAATAAACCGCTTGCCTACATCTTCATCCAGCGAATTATATCCTTTACTGAATTCAATGGTATAACCAAAACCGACGGAAGGGGCTCCGTAAAATCGTTTTGCAAAAATGAAGTGGTATCCCGCTTCAGCCATGGGAGTTACCAATAAACTTTTTTGTCTTGTTTTTCCTTCAAAATCCTCCAGTGAGAATAATATCCTGGCACCGGCGAAAGGATTGTTTCCATTTGTATTGGTACCAAAGGCATGACGATAGCCCACATACATTCCAAAACCGGTAGAAACCGAGTAAGCCTTTGCGGAAGCAAGCTGGTAAGTAATGCCTGCACTGAAACTGTTCTTATTGTTAAATGATTCACCTCTCGCTGCTACTTTGGTAGTGCTGTATCCCTTTCCGGATGACCGGATATATTCTGCTCCCAGTTCAAAAGGATTTTGTGCCTGGCTATTCCCATTGATCAGCAAGAAGGCGAAGATTGATTGAATAAGTTTTTGCATTGCTTATCTAAATGTTTGACAGGAGAATATATTATACTATCAATGACCAGTTAATCAACAATGAATAATTTACATCCGCTTGCCGTGGAAGTGCGGTGTGCTTCATTATTATCACCCACAAAATAGCACATACCTTTTGTAAGTTTCGTCACCCGGCCATCCTCCAGTTCGGTATCCATTTCTCCTTCGAAGCAAAAAATAATATGACCTTTACTGCACCAGTGATCGGCTTTGTACCCGGGAGAATATTCCACTAATCTAACCCTGATATCATTTACCAATTGTACCTGCCACCAGGCTACTCCTGTTTCACCGTTGTGCTCTTCTTTGGGAATGGAAGACCAGTTGAGTGTTTGAAAAGGGAAAGAAAGAAGCTTCATATAAATACTATAATTTTTGAAGAAACAATTCTTTTGTTTGTATTGCTATAGTATCTGTTATTTGCAGTTGTGTCAGAATATTTGGATTGAAAAAATCCCATTCATCGTGGAAGGTATTAAGTAGACACTGGTTTCCTGATTTAATTATTGTTACAATTAATGGCAATGATAAATTTTGATTTACTTTTTTAATAGTAAAGGAGTTTAAAAATTTGCAAGATATCCAATTCATTCCTGAGGGCATACAATTATCATCAGGATTGTAATCAAATAAGCTCATATTTAGTAATTCTTGGCATCTTGGAATAATATTCAATGAATGAGAATATTGGATGGTATCTTTTTCTCGTATATATAAATTTCCTGTGGTTGTAAGACGATAACTTGCCATATGATTCTCAATTGGCCCTGTAAATTGAGGATAGGCTAGTGGATATCTTTCAACTATTGCAGAGTCAGAACTAATGAAAGAGATTCTAAGTTTTACATAGTTGAATACTTGTTCATTTGAATTTAGAATAATAAATGGAGCAAAACTGGTAAATGTGTTATCGTTGACGAATTTTCGTATAATCTGAGTGTCAGTTATTTCTTGATTGCTTGTAAAGAGCCTTACAGGCGAAACAGTTGCAATGCTTTCAGTTTGAAAAGTTGCGTTAATATAAAAATCATCATTGCCTTCTCTTGAACAAGAGTATAAAAGCAAGTTAGTAATTACAAAAAATATAATTCTATAAGGCATAATTATTTTTTAATTTATTGTACTTCCTCCACCCATTTATCTCTCTCATCCGGACTAAACTTCCACGGGGCAAAATTATTCTCCACATTACTGAACATGGCTGTCCATTCCTGGGGCGAATTACTTTCTTCCATGACCAGGTAACGGCGGAGTTGTATAATGATATCGAGCGGACTGATACTGACCGGGCATTCCTGCACACAGGCATTGCAGGTGGTACAGGCACGGAGTTCTTCAACAGAGATATAATCATGAAGCAAACTCCTGCTATCGTCCTTAAACTCTTTGTTGACATTTATATTCTTTCCCACTTCTTCCAGCCTGTCACGGGTATCCATCATTATTTTCCTGGGAGAAAGCAGTTTGCCTGTCTGGTTAGCAGGACATGCAGCAGAGCAGCGGCCACACTCTGTACAACTATAAGCATCCATCAGGTTCTTCCAGCTCAGGTCCATTACGTCTTTTGCCCCGAATCTTTGTGGTGCTGGTTGTTCACCGGTTGGAGCCAGTTCCGGCTGCATAGCATACAGCACCTCTTTTTGAATGGATGGCATATTTTCCATTTCACCCATTGGTTTCAGTCTTGCATAATAGGCATTGGGGAAAGCCAATACAATATGAAGGTGTTTGGAATAAGGCAGGTAATTCAAAAATGCAAAGATGCCAACGATGTGCAGCCACCAGGAACCTCTCTCCACCAGTTCAAGGCTGCTGTTACTCATTCCGTTTAATACAGGCTGTATATATTGAGAAATTATAAAATTTCCTGTTGGATGTGCAGCATAATGTTCAACACCCCTTGTTTGCAATAATGTATCGCTGGCATTCAGAATAAGAAACAACGACATTAGCACGACTTCGGTAAACAGTATGTAATTCGCATCACTTCTTGGCCAGCCGTCAAGGTCCTTACTGGCAAAACGTTTTAGTTTGATAATATTCCTTCTTATCAAAAAAATAATACAAGCCACCAGTACAGTTAATGCCAGTATTTCAAACGCATTGATGAGCAGGGAATAAAAATTACCCAGCGGGGCGGCAAATAACCGGTGCTTACCGGTAATGCCATCCAGTACTATCTCCAGCACTTCTATATTAATAATAATAAAACCAGCATATACAAAAAAGTGCATCACCGCTACCAGTGGGTTGCGAAACATTTTTTGCTGCCCGAATGCCAGTAATAAAAGATTTCTCCAGCGCCGGGAAGTATTGTCGCTCAGGTCTTCGTCTCTTCCCAGTTTAATATTACGGCTGATCTCTTTTACTTTTTTTGAAAACAAAAAGACAGAAACCGCACTGATAAGGACAAATAAGATTTGTTGGGCAATTTGCATAGCAGTTAATTACAGCTGCTAATTTACGGGATGCAGCAATGAATAATACGAATTGTTGAAAAAATGCCGTTTTACATATTTAATCAACCAGTACCACTGCCACTTCTTTTGTAACCTGGTAATTATACCTGTCTGTAACAGTGATCCTGATCATTGCATTTACAGTAGAGGTGATACCGGTTACAGTCCAGTTCCAGTTCAGGTCGTAGTAAAGAACATTGCCGGTAGATTGGTTCTGCTGGTATAGAATAGCGTTGGTGGTGGTATTCCTTATTTCGATCCTGGCATTGGAAAGGGCATTATTATCTGTCACATTACCTCTAACCTGTAGGGTGCTTCCATTAATAATTATCGTTCCGGCAGTAGGGGCTGTGATTGTGATGACAGAGGGACTATCAGCAGGTGGGGTATTGTTATTGTTGTCTTTGCCGCAGCCAGTCATCACTAAAGTTGCTGTCAGAATGATTAGCAGGGGTAATATTTTTTTCATATATGTCAGAATTCATTTATGTATTAAAAGGAAGGAAGAGCTAATTTACATTAATTCATGTAATTGGTCAGAAGTGCAGTGCATTTACCCTGAACTTGCCATTGGAGAACTCCAGTGAAGGCGCAGGGAATTTAAAAGCACTCAGCACGGTGAATATAAATTTTATTCCCTTTTTATTGGTTTTGATCTTAGTAAGGTCGATATCAGGAGAGAGGTACCATTGCCGGTATCTTTTTATATCTGGCCTGTTGAAAATGATATTGCCATTATCATCCTTGCCAATATTTTCAGTGCCTCCAAATAAACCTTCTGCACCATAGCCTACAGAAACGGAAAGCCATTCAGGCAGGTTAGAATTTCTAAAAAATGGTTTCAGGTTTACACTGGCCCAATAGGTTTGGCCATTATAATCTTTTAACATTCGTTCCGCAGCACTTTTTCCAAAAAGCATATTGCTGCGTTGCGTTAATTCCGGGTCGTTATAGTTTTTCCGGTGAAAAGAAAATTTAAGTTTTATACGCTGTTCATTCCAGGCCAGCTCCTGAGCAACCAGGGCGCCACTGCCTAATATATTTGCACCAAAGTCGCCCCAGCTCCAGCCCCATTCTTTACTGAAACCATCCAGCACTTCAATGACAGTTTGATAAAAAGCGCCGCTCATCCCGCCGATCCAGATTCTTTTTTTCCTGTCTATACCTGTCCATCGCCACATTTCCATGCTGGCCCGGCTCTCAATATAGGCACTGTAGATATGCCCTACCTTATCTGCCTGCTTCCATTCCGGGAAGTCATTGAACGTATGAAAACCACTTTGCGGATAATTTTTATACCAGGCATTGTAAAGGCCAATCATAATGCCGCCATAGGCAACAACAGTGCCGCCTGCAACCAGCCAGACCCGTTTCTTATTTGGTCCGGGGGGAAGCGATTTATAAAAACCGCCGTGTATCAAACCTTTTTGAAATGCAGTATCCGGGACAATTTTTATAGCAATAACTGTATCAGCTGACGGGTAGTTCTTTTCTGCAGTAGTAGAATCCTGGGCAACAACGTAGCCGGTTATAGTAAATAAGGAAATGAGTATGATTGTTTTTTTTACCACAGAAGACAAAAAGTTTCGCACAGAGTATTGAGGGGATATTATTATAAAAATCAAATTTACGAATCTGCTTTCTTTTCAGTTTCAAAACATAAAATTCAATAACTTTCAGCTTTATTATCAAAAACCAGAAATATCGATTATGGACGCTGCAATTCAATCTAAAGTAGACGTATGGCTGAATGGAAATTTTGATGAGGCTACAAAGGAGGAAATAAAAAAGTTACAACAGGATAATCCATCCGAACTGGCAGATGCGTTTTATAAAAATTTGGAATTTGGTACCGGTGGTCTCCGCGGACTGATGGGAGTAGGCACCAACCGGATGAATAAATATACTGTTGGTATGGCCACCCAGGGCTATGCCAATTACCTGAAACAATGTTTTCCTGGCGGCGTCAGTGTAGCTATTGCACATGACAGTCGTAACAACAGCCGTTTCTTTGCAGAAACAACGGCTAATGTATTTGCGGCCAATGGTGTGAAGGTTTATTTATTTGAAGCACTTCGCCCTACACCAGAATTATCCTTTGCTATCCGCACCTTAAAGTGCCAGGGTGGTGTGGTTTGTACTGCTTCGCATAATCCGAAAGAATATAATGGGTATAAAGCTTATTGGGATGATGGATCTCAATTAGTACCGCCGCATGATAAAAATGTGATCAAAGAAGTGGATAAAATTGCTTCAGTGGATGATGTGAAATGGAGCGGGGGTGAAAGCAGGATAACCATCATCGGCAAAGAACTGGATGAGCAATATATGGAAATGGTAAAGGGATTAAGTGTGTATCCCGAAGTTATTGCAAAGCATAAAGACCTGAAGATCGTTTATACTCCTATACATGGAACTGGTATTACTTTATTGCCGCAGGTATTGAAAAATTTCGGGTTTGATAATGTGCATATCGTAAAAGAGCAAAGTGAACCTGACGGAAATTTCCCCACAGTGGCTTATCCTAACCCGGAAGAAAGTGAAGCGATGAGTTTTGGATTGAAACTGGCAGAAGAGCTGGATGCAGATATTCTTTGCGGTACCGACCCGGATGCAGACCGTCTTGCGATCGGTGTAAAAGATTCCAATGGCCAATGGGTGCTGATGAATGGTAACCAGACTGCAGTACTGGCTTTTAACTACCTGATGGAAGCAAGAAAGACAAAAGGCATTGCAAAGCCCAATGATATGGTGATCACTACCATTG
The DNA here is from genome assembly GCA_016719165.1 of Chitinophagaceae bacterium. Classification (GTDB taxonomy): domain Bacteria; phylum Bacteroidota; class Bacteroidia; order Chitinophagales; family Chitinophagaceae; genus JJ008. The sequence continues at coordinate 749,994 of JADKAJ010000001.1, forward strand.
TAACCACACCTATGATCGATGCGATAGCAAAAGGAAATGGAGTGGGTTGCTACCGGGTTCTGACCGGCTTCAAATGGATCGCTGAATTGATCCGGGCGAAAGAAGGGAAAGAAAACTATATCATCGGGGGAGAAGAAAGTTTTGGATTAATGATCGGTGATAAGATTAGAGATAAGGATGGCATCAGTGCCGTAGCATTGTTATGCGAAATGGCAGCGTATGAAAAAGAAAAGGGACGCAGCCTCTATGAAAAAATGATCGACCTGTATGTGCAGTATGGTTTTTATAAGGAACACCTGATCTCCATTACAAAGAAAGGTATGGATGGCCAGCAGCAGATTGCAGCGATGATGGAAAGCTACCGCAATAATCCGCCAAAAACCATTAATGGCTCACTGGTGGTAAAACTGCTGGATTATGAATTACAAAAAGGAAGCAATCCGCAAACAGGGGAGGAGTGGAAAATAGAGTTACCGAAATCGAATGTGTTGCAATTCATTTTAGCGGATGGCAGCAGTATTTCTGCAAGACCAAGCGGCACCGAACCTAAGATCAAGTTCTATTTCAGTGTGAATACAAAACTGAATACTGCAGCTGAGTTTGATAAAGTCAATAAGGAATTGGATGAAAAGATAAAGGCGGTGATCACGGATATGAAGTTGTAAACACTTTTTGAATAGTTCATCAAAGCGGCATTTTTACGATGCTGCTTTTTTATTTTTGCTACGCTTATGAGACCAACAGAAGATACATACCGGCACAAAGGCCTTCGCAAGAAATTAGTACAAGGCATACAGGCAAAAGGAATTTCTGATGAACGGGTGCTGGCTGCAATATTAGAAATACCCCGTCATTTTTTTTTGGATTCAGCATTTGATGAAAAAGCATACGAGGATATTGCTTTTCCTATTGGTGAAGGACAAACAATCTCACAACCTTATACAGTAGCTTATCAAAGCCAGTTACTCGAAATAAAACCCTTTCAGAAGGTATTGGAAATTGGTACCGGCAGTGCTTACCAGGCGGTTGTGTTGGCGGAATTGGGCGCACATGTATACACAATAGAACGACAAAAGAAATTGTTTGAAGCAAACAAATCGTTTCCATGGCTAAAAAAATATTCTTCCATAAAATATTTTTATGGGGATGGCTACCAGGGATTACCTACTTATGCACCATTTGACAGGGTAATTATTACAGCTGCCGCTCCGGAAGTGCCGGCCAAACTTATTGAGCAGTTAAAGCCAGGCGGTATTATGGTGATACCTGTAGGAGCTGGTGATGTACAGCTAATGAAACGCATCACTAAACTGGATAATGGAGTATTGAAAGAAGAAGTATTTGATCGTTTTTCTTTTGTTCCAATGCTGGGAGGCAGGAATTCTTAGACAAACTGTTCCAGTAACTCAATCCGTTTTTCAACCGATGGATGCGTGGCAAACATATTATCCCAGGATGCAGACTTGTGGGTAGAAGGTTTGGGATTATCAAAAAATAATTGTGCTACATCACGGCTTTCCACCGCTTCTATGGCAGGATCATTTGAAACTTTACGCAAGGCATTAGCCAATGCATAGGGTTTCTTGGTAATTTCTGCCGCTCCTGCATCAGCTAAATATTCTCTTTTCCGGCTGATACCGAAACGTAATAAGATGGAGATGAAATAGGCAACGGCCGTAACAACAATGGCAATAAGAATGATAGCACCACTCCCTTTACTGTCTTTACTTCTTCTTCCCGATCCGGCAAACCGCAGGCTGCGAAATGCCAATTCAGCCAGGAAAGCAAATATGCCAACGAAAATGATAGAGATGATCAAAACCCTAACATCCCGGTTTTTGATATGGGTTAGCTCATGTGCAATAACACCCTCTAGTTCCTCATCATCCAGTTTATTAATAATACCCCTGGATAAAGAGATAGCATAGCTTTTTTTATCAATACCACTGGCAAAAGCATTTAGGGAATCATCTTCAATCAGGTAGATTTTAGGCGTTTGCATGCCTTGTGATATACAAAGATTCTCTACCAGGTTGTAGACCCTTTTATTTTCCATTCTTTCCAGCGGTTTGCTGCCGGTGGCCATTCGGATAAAAGCTGCATGGCCAGACCATGCAATGAGGAACCAGATGCCGGTAGCTGCTAAAACTACAGGCATGGATTGCAGGAATAGCTCATCAGGGTCTTCGCCATGTTCGTTCGTGGTAAAGAAAAGAATAGCATAAAGCATCCCCAGCAATAAAGCCGGGAATGCTATTAACAAGAGGGTTGAATTGAAATTATTTCGACGAATCTGCTTATCTAGTCCAACGTATTGCATCAGCAATTAAAATTGAATTTTCGGAGGCTCATCCATTTGTTTGCGGGTATCTGTACCCAGGTCGAACAGGATCTCCCGGTTGAAACCAAAATTCCTTGCGATCAGGTTGCTTGGGAAAGATTCCACCGCATTGTTATACTCTGTGGTGGCTGCATTAAAGAACCGGCGGCTGGCAGCCAGCTTATTTTCAATATCACTAAGTTCTTCCTGCAGTTGTAAAAAATTTTGATTGGCTTTCAGATCAGGATATGCTTCTACCTGCACTTTTAAACCCTGCAAAGCTGCGGAGAGTTGTTGTTCTGCAACGATCTTCCCGTCAATACTGGTGGCGTTCATTGCAGCAGTCCGGGCTTCTGTAATTTTAAGCAACAGATCCTTTTCATGCGTGGCATATCCTTTTACGGTATCTACCAATTGCGGGATAAGGTCATGCCGCTGGCGAAGCTGCACGTCAATATCGGCAAAAGCATTTTGGCGACGGTTGCGGAGACGAACCAGTCCGTTATACAAGCTGATAACCCAAATAACGATCAGGACGATAATACCGACTACAATTAATACTGGCATAGTTGTGTTTTTAGAGATATTGAAATTACACAAAAAGAAACTGACAGATCATGATTTGGAATAAAATTCCTGTTACATTTCTTCTTATCTTTCGAATTCATTTTCTTGCCTATGCGTATTGTACCTTTTGCTGTTTCAGCAGTTGTTTCCGCCGGATTAATTTTTGCCCTTAACAAACAATGGGGTACCATCCCGCCGATGGGAAAGTTCTTAAGTCCTCAACATGGTTTCTGGCAGAATGCAGAACCCGCCGGCCAAAGTTTTGATGCGGAGTTAAATTTTCCTGAGCTCAAAGGAAAGGCAGAGGTTTATTTTGATGAGCGATTAGTGCCGCATGTCTTCGCCGAGAACGATGAAGACCTTTATTTTATACAAGGTTACCTGCATGCTAAATTCAGGTTATTTCAGATAGACCTGCAAACAAAAGCTGCTGCTGGCCGTGCCAGTGAAATTGCCGGGGAAAAAGCCGTGAATTATGACAAACAGCAACGGCGGTTGGGTATGGTTTATGCTGCAGAAAATGCAATGCTTGAAATTGAAAAAGATCCGACTGCCAGGAAAATATTTGATGCGTATACAAATGGGATCAATGCTTACATTATCAATCTGAAGGAATCAGAATTGCCCATAGAGTATAAACTGCTCAATTTTAAACCGGAAAAATGGAGCAACCTGCGTTCTGCATTGTTATTAAAAATGATGGCAAAGGACCTTTCTTCAGGAACAGAAAATGACCTGGCTAATACCAATGCGAAATCTATCTTTTTGCCGGAGGAGTTGAAAATGTTGTATCCCCAGGTGCCTGATTCCCTGGTGCCGATTATCCCCAAAGGAACTGTATTTGATGCACCCGGTATTATTCCTGTACAACCTGCTACAGCAGATTCATTATACTTTGGGAAAAAGGATACCGTTACTGCAAATGAAATTGCAAAGCCGGATATTAATAATGGCAGTAATAACTGGGTAGTGGCCGGCAGTAAGACCGCCAGTGGTGCGCCAATACTTTGTAACGATCCGCACCTTGAATTGTCATTACCTTCTATCTGGTACGAAATGCAGTTGCAAACACCTGGTAGTAACGCATATGGCGTTTCCCTTCCCGGTGCACCTTTTGTTATCATAGGGTTCAATGACAGTATTGCCTGGGGAGTTACCAATGCACAACGGGATGTAAAAGATTATTATGAAATAAAATTCAGAGACGAAACAAAACAGGAGTACTGGTTTAATGGCAAATGGGAGAAAACAATCCAGAAACCGGAACTAATAAAAGTAAAGGGTGGGAAAGATGTATTGGATACTGTAGCTTATACCCTGTTCGGTCCTGTAATGTTTGATGAAAGTTTTTCCAACGATTTCTCTAATAAAAGAAACCTGGCAGTACGTTGGGTGGCGCATGATCCGAGCAATGAAGGGATGACATTCTATAAATTGAACAGGGCCGCAAATTATGATGATTATACAGAAGCGATCAGGACATTCCAGTGCCCGGGACAGAATTTCATATTTGCATCCAAAACAGGTGACATAGCTATCTGGCAGCAGGGAAAATTTCCGGCAAGATGGAACCGCCAGGGCTTGTATATAATGCCGGGAGAGGATAGCAGTTATATGTGGCAGGGGTTTATTCCACAACCTGAAAACCCGCATGCAAAAAATCCTGAAAGAGGATTTTTGGAAAGTGCCAATCAGCGCCCGGTTGATTCAACATATCCTTATTTTATTCCGGGAAGTTATATCACACCAAGGGCGATTACAATTGAAAATAAGTTGGCTGCTATGTCGGGCATTACCCCAAAGGATATGATGGCCTTACACGGTAATTATTTTAACACACTGGCTGAAGATGTGAGAAGCACATTAGTGCAGTATGTGAATGAAACAGTGCTGAATGCAACAGAGAAAAAATACCTGGCTATAATTAAAAACTGGGATCTGATGGCTTCTCCTGATTCAAAAGGACAAACTGTCTACCAATGCTGGTGGGACAGTCTCGAAGTGGAAATATGGAAAGATGACCTGGCGAGAGTATCACCACAGGCACCATGGCCAGAGGAGCAAACCACTATGGAGTTATTAAAAAAAGACTCGGCTCTGCAATTTATTGATAACATTAATACGCCACAGAAAGAAACGCTTTATGATGCAGTGACCACTGCTTTGAAGAAAGCGTCAGCCGATCTTGCCACAAAAGAAGCAGAAGGGAAGCTGGAATGGACAAAGTTCAAAAACCCTACCGTATACCATCTGTTAAAAGATGCGTTGCCTGCATTTGCAAGGAAAGGGCTAAATGTAGGTGGTAACGGTAATATAGTAAATGCCGTTACGCATAGCCATGGTCCAAGCTGGAGAATGATCGTACATCTTACGAATCAAACAGAAGCTTATGGCGTTTACCCCGGAGGGCAAAGCGGAAATCCCGGCAGCCGGTTTTATGATGATTATATTGATAAATGGGTGGCTGGTGAATACAATAAACTCTGGTTTATGCGGGAAGGGGACAAGACAGATAAAAATGTAAAATGGGTAATGAAATTCGGAAACAGCAACTAATCCTATAACCTCATATTTATGAAATTCATAACTGCGATAATATTAACTGCATTACTGGCTTTTATTTCAGGGCTATTATCTTTTTCACCCTGGTGGGGTTTTGCTGTTACTTCATTATTTGTGGCATTATTGGTTCATCAAAAAGCGGGAAAAGCTTTCCTGGCCGGGTTTCTTGGATTATTCCTGTTATGGGGTGGCCTGGCCTGGTGGATCGATATGAAAAATAATGGAGTCCTTTCACAAAAAATTGCATCGGTACTCCCTTTGGGTGGTAATTCAATATTACTGATTGTGGTTACAGGAGTTGCAGGTGGATTGGTGGCCGGTTTCGCAGCGATGAGTGGCAGTTACCTTCGTTCTTCAGCAAAAGACTGATGTTAAAGCTTTTCTAACAGTAGTAATTACATTGGTAAAGAAATTTACTGCATCTATCTTGTGGATAATTGAATTATGAGGTATATTTTTTTAACTTTTTCCCTTTGTTTTTTTATTTCGTATTTACATGCTGGTAAGATAGCCGGTATCATTACAGATACAGAAGGGAAAATATTGCCCTTTGCCTCTGTGTTCATAAAAGGAACTAACAAAGGAACCAATGCCAATAGTGAAGGCCGCTATTCCATCACACTTGCTCCGGGACAATACACATTGGTTTGCCAATATGTGGGATACAAAAAGGAAGAAAAAAATATAATAGTTGGTCCGGATGATCTGAAAGTTGATTTCAAACTTACATTGCAGGAAATGATGCTGGGAGAGGTGATACTGAAGAATGGTGAAGATCCGGCCTATGAAATTATACGACAGGCAATAAAGAAAAGAAAGTATCACCAGGGACAATTGGACAAGTTTCAATGTGAAGTTTATACCAAAGGACAATTGCGGGTAAGGAGTTATCCGAAAAAATTGTTTGGTCAGAAAGTAGACTTTGAAGATGGAGACACCAGCAAACAAAAGATGCTGTACCTGTCTGAAACGGTCTCTAATTATTATGCTGACAAGCCCAATAAAGAAAAAGTGGAAGTGATCTCCTCCAAAGTAAGTGGTCAGAGTGATGGGTTGGGACTCGCCGCACCTCGTTTTTTCTCTTTGTATGATAATAATATTTCTATTGGCAGCAATCTCAACCCGAGGGGGTTCATTTCTCCAATCTCAGATAATGCACTGAATTATTACAGGTATAAACTGGAAGGTACTTTTTATGAGGATGGAAAACAGGTTAGTCGAATAAAAATAGTACCCAAAAGAAAGTTTGAGCCTTTGTTTAGTGGTTATTTAAGCATCGTGGAAGATGATTGGTTGATCCACTCTGCAGATTTAGTTCTCACAAAACAATCGCAGATGGAACAACTGGATACATTGAGACTGGTTCAGTTATTCCGACCGGTTAGTCGGGGAAACTGGTTTATTGCAAGCCAGGTAATTTATCCCGCCGTTAAAATTTTGGGATTTGATGCGTACGGTAGTTTTATAAATATCTATTCCAACGTCAATACCAATCCTGAATTCAGCAAAAAGATCTTTGACAACACAATCTTAAAGTATACCGATAGTTCCAGTAAAAAAACAGTTGATTATTGGGAAAAGACAAGACCAGTGCCGTTGATGCAGGATGAATTAATAGATTATAAGCGAAAGGATAGCCTTGAAATAGTCCGGAAGGATCCCCGGTATTTGGATTCTATAAGTAAGGTCCGTAATAAAGTAACCGTAATGAATGTGTTATTATTAGGGCAGACTTTTCAATCACAACGAAAGCGAACTACATTAACCTTTATTCCTCTTTTTGAACTGGTGAATTTCAACGCAGCGGAGGGTTTGGTGATTAATCCTGCTTTTACATGGAGCAAGCGGCTTGATACAATTACTTATAGCCGCCGGAGTATATCCATTTCGCCTTCCTTGCGGTATGGATTTGCAAACGGCCATTTCAATGGACATGCCACCTTCCGGTATAATTATGGCAAACAATATGCAAACAACATCAGCTTATCCGGGGGGAAAAGAGTTTTCCAGTTTAACAACAACAGCCCGATAGGAGAACGGGGAAATACACTTTCCAGTTTGCTAAGTGAGGAAAACAGGATCAAGAGCTATGAGGCCGTTTATTTGCGTGGCAGTTATCGGATAAGTTTAGGGCAGGGATTTTTAATAACAGCCGGTTTTCAGTACCAGGTCAGAAGACCACTTGAAAACAGAACAAATTATACATGGCGTGACAGAGCAGATAAAGAGTATACTCCCAATTATCCCAATGAAATAGTGAATGAGAATATCAGTCCACATAAGGTTTTCTACAGTTTGTTAGGGATTAACTGGCAACCCGGCGCCCGTTATATCGAATTACCGGATCGTAAAATTAATATTGGTTCAAAATACCCCGTTTTCTCTCTTCAATATATCCGGAGCTTTGATGGATTCCTGGGCAGTGATGCTGATTTCAGCAAATGGCGGTTTTCCGTATCTGATAATATCAATTTGAAACTTCGCGGATTGTTCCGTTACAGATTAGGTATGGGTGGTTTTATTGATAATGATAAAGTACAACTGCCGGATTACAATCACTTCAATGGAAATATTTCCACTTTTGCAACAGAATATCTCAATAGTTTTCAACTGCTGCCGATTTACCAATACAGTAATACTTCTGAATTCTATTCGCTGGCCCATCTTGAATATAATCTAAAAGGATTTTTAACGAATAAAATTCCCGTTTTCAGGAGGTTGAATTTTTACCTGGTAACAGGTGCCAATGGTTTTTATATTAATGGGGATAAGAACTACTATGAGTGGTTTGTTGGGTTTGATAATATATTTAAACAAATACGGATTGACTTTGTACAATCATACCAGAATGGCAGGCAATGGCAAAATGGATTCCGGGTTGGGTTAAGCCGGTTTAGGGGGCAGCGGGGAGATGATTGGCCCTGATGTTTTAGTATCAAATCTGAAGGGGATTTTTTAACCCATATATTCCGGGGGGATCGTAATTGATATTTTCTTTATCACTTTTACATGTTACGCTCCTGGCTTATCTTTGCACTGCTTTAAGAATTTTGCCCAACCTGCAATTGGGATTCTGCAAGCACAGGATTAAAATTCATACAGATGGCACAGTTACATAACCGTATCTCCCGCAGGGAGCTGAAGGATCGTATACTCAACGACCCTACACCAAGGACCACCATTTCCTTTTATTGCTATTTTAAGATTGATGACCCAGCCGTTTTCAGAAATATACTGTACAAAGACCTGAAGGAAATTGGCGTCTTGGGGCGGATCTATGTGGCAAATGAAGGTATCAATGCACAAATTAGTGTACCAGCGGAAAACGTTGATAGATTTAAAGCTTACCTGTATTCAATGGAACCTTTAAATGGTTTGCGTTTGAATATTGCAGTAGATGATGATGGTAAATCTTTTTTTGTATTAGATGTAAAAGTGAGAAAAAAAATTGTTGCTGATGGAATTGAAGACCCTGCTTTTGATATGGCCAATAAGGGGAAATATGTCAATGCAGAACAATTCAATCAACTTACGGAAGACCCGGATACGGTGGTGATAGATATGCGTAACTATTACGAGTATGAAGTGGGTCATTTTCAAAATGCTATTGAAGTGCCTTCTGATACTTTCAGGGAACAGTTACCAATGGCGGTTGACATGATGAAAGATAAAAAAGGTGCCAATATAATCATGTATTGTACCGGAGGTATCCGGTGCGAGAAGGCCTCTGCTTATATGCTCCACCAGGGATTTAAAAATGTCTTTCACCTGGAAGGAGGTATCATTAACTATGCCCGTCAAATAAAGGAGAAAGGCCTCAAAAGTAAGTTCATTGGAAAGAATTTTGTTTTTGATGAAAGGCTGGGAGAGAAGATTACGGATGATATCATTGCTCATTGCCATCAATGTGGTAAGCCGGCTGACACACATACTAATTGTAAGAATGATGGTTGTCACCTGCTTTTTATTCAATGTGAGGATTGTGCGAAAACTTATGAGGGCTGTTGTAGCCCGGAATGCCAGGAAACTTTACATCTTCCGGCAGAAAGAAGAAAAGAACTTAGAAAGGGAATTGATAAAGGACAGAATATTTTTAATAAATCAAGAGAACGGGTTCGCCCAAAAATTAAATAAGCCAGATTCTGCCACATTTACCTGGCAGCAGAGATCCATTTGATGCAAACAGGTTTACCAACAGCGATCCTTTTGCCGCTATCCGATAATAAGCCTGATGTTGCGTCTCTTTTGAAAATTACAATTTCATCGCTATGCTGGTTACCTACCAATAAAAAACTTCCGGAAGGATCAAAATTGAAATTGCGGGGTCCTTTGCCAAGTGTTGATTGATGACCAATTAAAGAAAGTTTCCCTTTTTTGTTAACTGAATAGATGGCGATAGTATTTGCGTTACTGCGGTTAGTAGCATACAGAAATTTTCCGTCGGGAGAAACATGTATATCAGCACTTCCTGCAAAACTGGTATCACCGGACGGCATAGTACTTAAACGTTGAATTGTATTCAGCTTTCCTTTTTTGTATTTATAGGTTACAACTGTGCCACTGAGTTCTTCAATCAGGTAAGCATATTTATTGTTTGGATGAAAAGTGAAGTGCCTGGGGCCGGAACCTGGTTCCGATACTGCATAAGCCTGGTCGCCAGCAGTTAGTTGTCCACTGTTTGCATCAAATCTATAGATCATTATTTTATCGATACCAAGGTCAGGTGCAAAAAGCCAATTATTATCCGGTGAGATTACTGTACTGTGTACATGCGGGCTTTTTTGGCGTTGAAAATTCTTACCCGAACCACTGTGCTGAATTGTTGAAATGGCTGCGGATAGCCCACCATCAGTGTTAACGGGAAAAACAGCAAGGTTGCCGCTGCTGTAATTGCCGGCGAAAACCCATTTTCCGGTTTTGTCAGTTTCAACATAACAAGGATGGTCACCTCCGGATAGTTGTTTGTTAATAAATCTAAGCTGCCCGGTTTGCCGATCAAATGAATAAGCGGCCACTTCACCGCCATTGCCATCCTTACTATTCTCAAATACGGCATATACAAATTTTTCATCCGGGGATATGGCAACGAATGACGGATTGGAAGATTTTATATGACTGACTTTTTCCGCATTGCCAGTACTGCTATTGAATGTATATATATAGATACCTTCACTTTCTGGTGAATCATATGTCCCTACAACCAGGTAATGTTCCTGTGCTGGTGACTGCAGATAAAAATAAGCAAAGCACAAAAGTGTCAGGAAATATTTCATTTTTAGTTTTTATTAAGAAGTGAATTTCCTTCTTTCATTTCATTTTAACAAACGCTTATATATCCTTTTTGATTCTGGCACAGTCTTATTATAGTATAAAGTGGCAACAACAATCTTTAAACTTTAAATCAAAAGCCATGAAAAGAATTTTTACACTCTCTGTTTCGGTACTATTAACAGCTGTTTTTTTGAGCAGTTGTGTAAGGGAATCATTACCTCATAATAATGAAAATTACTGGCTCTCCAAAGAAATGGGTGAGGTCGTTTACAGCGATTCCTATTGTAATTATTATGTAGTGGAGACTTATGATGGTTTTACTATTATCAGGTCTTACGGCGGTTATAAGCCTTATGAAGGAAGTATCGTATATGGAAATTTCAGCAGTCCCGGGACGAAGGATATGTACAACCGGTCTTCCGGGATCGTATTTACAGGAACAGTTACAGATTACTGGCTGAGCTATACGGATGCACAATATGCACTGGATTATTATTGCCCGTTATATGGGAAAAATCAGGTAAGAGAATTTAAAAAATCAACAGTCATAAAAAAATAATGCTTGTCGGTGATAAGCACGGGACGGGAAAGGGAAATGGGAATAATGATTCCTGTTTCCCTTTATTTATTTAGTGCTGTTATTGAAGATACTACCCGGGTATATATTTCTTCATCGGTTAATTTTTCGGGTATAAATGCTGCGCCAATCACTTTTTCATACAGTTCAATATATCGTTTGGAGATAGTATTCACCCATTCATCGCTCATCTCAGGAACTGTTTGACCTTGTTTGCCCATAAAATTGTTGGCAATCAGCCACTCTCTCACAAACTCTTTACTGAGTTGTTTTTGCCGCTCATATTTTGCCTGTCTTTCTTCAAAACCATCAGCATAAAAATATCTTGAGCTGTCGGGGGTATGGATTTCGTCCATCAGGTAAATGCTGTCACCGATTTTGCCAAATTCATATTTGGTATCTACCAGTATCAACCCTTGCTTGGCTGCGATCTTTTTCCCCCTTTCAAAAAGTCTCAAAGCATACTCACTTAATATTTCCCATTCTCCTGGTGTTGCTAACCCGGTTTTAATGATTTCTTCAGGGGAGATATCTTCATCATGCCCCTCTGCTGCTTTTGTGCTGGGAGTAATAATGGGGCTTGGGAAGTAATCATTTTCCTGCATGCCGTCCGGCATGGAAGCTCCGCAAAGATCCCGTTTTCCCGATGTATAGGTTCTCCAGGCATGCCCGGTTAGGTTTCCCCTTACTACCATTTCAATTTTGAAGGGCTTGCATTTTTGGCCAATTGAAACAGTAGGGGCGGGCACATCTACCAGCCAATTGGGACAAATATCCCGGGTGGCATTCAGCATGTAAGCAGCAATTTGATTCAGCACTTGTCCTTTATAGGGAATCGGGCGGGGTAGAATAACATCGAAAGCGGATATACGGTCGGATGCCACCATTACCAGCCATTGGTTGGCAATGCTATAAACATCACGAACCTTGCCCTTATAAAATGCCGTTTGATTTGGGAATGAAAAAACTGCCATTTTTCGAAAGTAAGCTGCCCTTAAAAACCAACCAATCCGGAGTCCCCGAAGATTTCAACAATTTATCCTTTCCCCTTAAAAATTAAATTTTTAGATAAACTTTACAATGCTTATTTTTCCGTCAAATTCCAAAACCAAAATTCCCTATTATGAGAAAAAGCTACCGCTATTTAGCTTCCTCGCTGATGGCTGTTTTGTTTACGATTGCTGCTTATGCTCAAACAGTTACCATTACAGGTTCTGTTCGTAACAATACAACTAAAGAAAGTGTACCGGCTGTATCTGTTTCGGTAAAAGGTACCACCCAGGGTACTTATTCTAATTCAGATGGTGAGTTCAGCCTTAGAGTTTCCAAATTACCTGTTGTACTTGTATTTAGCTCAGTGGGTTATGAAGATCAGGAGATTACTGTTTCTGATGCCTCCAAACCGTTCAACATTGATTTAAAAATCAATAATGCGTTGGGCCAGGAGGTAGTAGTGGCTGCTACCCGTAGCCCGACACGATTGCTCGAGTCTCCCGTTACCGTGGAAAGAATGAGCAACAACGTGTTGAGAAATGTGGCTGCTCCTAACTATTATGAAGCAATTGGTAACCTGAAAGGGGTGGATGTGCATACTGCCAGCTTAACCTTCCGTACGGTTACTACCCGTGGATTTGTAAGCAGCGGTAATACCCGTTTGAACCAATTGATCGATGGTATGGATAACCAGGCGCCCGGGTTAAATTTTTCTGTGGGTAGTGTTCTGGGCCCGTCGGATCTTGACGTTGATAATGTTGAAATTCTGTCAGGTGCATCCTCTGCTTTGTATGGTTCAGGCGGTATGAATGGAACCATACTTATCTCTACAAAAAATCCATTTAAATACCAGGGTCTTAGTTATAATATCAAGCAGGGAATCATGCATGTTGATGGAAAACAGCGCAATGCTTCACCCTTCTACGATTGGTCTTTCCGTTGGGCAAAGGCTTATAAGAACAAGCTAGGTATCAAACTGGCCGCACAAATTGTAAAAGGTGCTGACTGGGAAGCTGAGGATTATCGCAATAAACAACAGATCGGTATCCTAAGTAAAGTAGTCGGTGGTAATCGTCAGAATGATCCCAATTATAATGGTATCAATATGTATGGTGATGAGACAAGTGCTGATATGAACGGGTTTTCTTATTTTGTTCAGGATCAAACAAGAAGAAGTATTCTTGCTGCAACGGGTGGTGCATTTGACGTTGTAAACGCTGCAAATGGTTACTTCACTGCTATTGGTAATCCGGCTTATCCAACCAATGCTCAAATAGGGGCCTTTATTGGTGGACTTGGTTTTCTGGGTTCTGCCGGACAAGCTGCTGTTCAACAAATGATGCCTTTTTATATCGGTTTAAGAAATGGTTATTTTAATAAGGCAAGTGTTTCCAGAACAGGATATGAAGAGCAATCCCTGGTAGATTATAATACTATCAATTTCAAATTTACCGGCGGGCTTCATTATAAAATAAACGACAGGCTGGAAGCTTCTTTCAACACTTATATGGGGACCGGTACTACTGTATATACAGGAGCGGACCGTTATTCTCTGCGCAACCTGAAAATGGCACAGCATAAAGTTGAATTGAGACATAAGAACTGGTTTGTCCGCGGGTATACGACTCAGGAAAATGCCGGTGATTCTTATAATGCTTCTGCTCTTGGAGCATTCCTTAATGAAACTTATAGGCCTAGTTCTGCCTGGTTTCCTCTTTATATCGGAACTTTCTCTGAAGGAAGAAGATTGAATGGCGGTGCTGTAAGTGATTTTACCTTACATTCTGCTGCCCGTGCTTCAGCTGATGCTGGTAGGTTAATGCCAGGCACTGCAGCTTTTGAAACTGCCTCAAAAACTATTAAAAGTATACCCATAAGAAAGGGTGGGGCTTTATTCCTTGATAAATCAGACTTATATGCTACAGAAGGGCAGTTTAATATTTCTGATATGATCGGATTTTCCGATAAACTGGAAATAATAGCTGGAACAGGCTGGAAGCAATGGATCATGAATTCCCAGGGAACCATCTTTGCAGATACAGCACAGTCACTTCGTGTAAATGAATATGGGGGCTATATCCAGCTGAAGAAAAAAATGCTTAATGATGTCCTGACGTTAACTGCATCAGGCCGTTACGATAAACAAACCAATTTTGAAGGAAAGTTCACCCCAAGGCTTTCTGCTGTTATTAGAGTTGCTAAGGAAAATTTCCTTCGTTTATCTTACCAGACAGCTTATCGTTTCCCAACAAACCAAAACCAGTATATAAGCCTGGTAACAGGTTCGGGGGTTTTGATGGGTTGCTTGCCTGAATTCCAGGATTATTATAAACTGAATTCAACTTTGCCTGGGTATACTGCCGCCAGCGTCTTAGCATACCGTTCCGGTGCGCTGAGTGACTCCAGCAGGCTGGTAAGAGCACAGTACAGGGAAGTAAAGCCTGAAACAGTAAAATCATACGAATTAGGCTATAAAGGTATAATCGGCAAGAAGTTACTGGTAGATGGTTATGTATACTACAGTCAATACCAGGATTTTCTTGTAAGTGAAGCTGTAGTACAATCAAGGAATGGGGCTAATTTTGAGTTATATTCTCCCTACAGCAGCACCAACGTATCATATGTTCAGAATTCGGATGATAACGTAAAATCTATCGGTTGGGGTATCGGTCTTGAATACCAGCTGATCAAAAGATACGTGTTGTATGGTAACGTATTCTCTGACCAATTGAAAGATGTTGACCCTGCTGTGGTTACTTTCTTCAATGCGCCCAAGTATCGTTTTAACATTGGCTTACGCAATGAGAATGTATTTAACAATATCGGTTTCAATGTGGTATTCAAATGGCAGGATAATAACTACTACGAAGGAACTTTCGTAAGTGGTACATTGCCTTACTTTGGTTGGTGGGATGCACAGGTTACTTATCGTCCTCCAACAACGAAGAGTACATTCAGGATAGGTGGTACTAACCTGGGAAATCAATACCAGAGAACTGGTTTCGGCAGCCCTGCTGTTGGTGGTTTATATTACATCAGTTATGGTTACAACCTGTTCTGATAAAAGAATTGAAATTGGGTTCTAAGTATAAAGGCCTCCTTCGGGAGGCCTTATTTTTTTAATTTATTTAATCACAATTTTAGAAATACTATCCGGGGATCTATTGGAGAAAGTGTAAGCTTCGGGATACATGAAGAAGTTAATCTCTGCCTTAAACGGTCTTCAGGTATTATATATCTGACTTTTTTTAATTAAAATAGTCGTCAGTATCAATCAATTCAATGTCTTCACAACCTGTCCTATCATATGTCCATTATGATATAGTTGTAAAGTGTACCGGCCCTGCTGGTAATCATCAGCATTAAGAGAAAATGTCAATTGCTTTGATTCACCTTTCTGGTATTCAAATTTTATTTTCCGGGTGTAGCTTTTTTTGTCACCACTTTGCGTGGTCATTTGTGTAGCTGACTCCCAAACATCCGGTGTTAATACTTTGCCATCCGGTTGCGTAATAATAATATAGACTTCGGTATTAGTATAATCATTCACGTTATTCTGCACCGCAAAAGAAACGATTAGTTTACTTACCTTTTTAGCAATATTGGTTTCCTGTTCCTTGTCATTTTTCAGAGTAACCGGGGAAAGTCTGATCTCTGAAGCCACAAATACAGAGGCACGGTCTACTTTTTCTGCAAGCAGCTTATTTTCATCACCAAGCTTTTTCATAGTTTGCTGCAGACCTGTAATCTCCCCGTTCAATTGTGTCATTACATCACTTAATCTTTTTTTCTCTTCTTCAATACTGGTCTTTTCTCCTTTCAGTTCTTCAACCAGTACCTGGAGCTCTGCTATTTTCTTCCGGGCCAGTGTCATATCAGACTGGCTGGCGCCACTATTTTTTAGAATGGAATTAATTTCGGCTCTCAGTTTATTGATTTCCCCTAGTTTTTTATTCAGTTGTTTTTTGAGAGAATCAGCTCCGGAGCGGGTTGAATCCAGCTTCAGGTCAAGGCTATTGAGTGAGGCGGTATAAATTTTTTGTAAAGAATCCTGTACAGCTTCTGCCACCGCAATAGAATCTTTAATAAAAATCTCTTTTCTATTGGTAGTGTATTGGGTTTTGTCATACAGGTGGTAAACCCAGGTACCCACCAATCCGACAGAAAGCATTACTAATAAAAAGCCTTTAATATCTTTCATAGGTGGAAGCTGGTTTATTAATTACTTTACTGTAAATTAATTAGAGATTGTTTCATCTACATATGCAGATACCCAACCTACCTGTCCATTCTTAACCAGGTAAAATTGTTTGGTTTCAAAAGCTGATTCAAACTGGCGCATTATTTTCCACAAAAGACCGGCACCGGACATCAGTGATTTCTGATCAAAGACTTTATGTACTCTTTTAATCTCTTCCATTGCCTGCATTTTTTGTTCAGGATTTTTAATAGTAGAAGTGAGAAAATCTGCTGAAAGAGCCGGGAAGTTTTTCAAAAGCTTTTCATTGAATTTTACCAACTCATCAAAAGTGATGGAGATAACAGGATTGTCAATCAATTCAGGATGCATCAACGTAGCAGTTGCCCAGGCTATACCACCACTTACAGCAATATTATCACTAAGAGGGTATGCGCCACTAGCGTTAACGGCGTAAATAATATCTGCATTTTCAGCATTCATCAATACTCTGGAAAGATTTTTAGAGAAATTGGGCATACTCATATCTCCATCGCATCTCTTCTCCGTTTCGTTATAAGTACTTTTTGTTCCCCAGTTAAGCTGGAATAATTTAAAGTTTTCAGTATTCATGCCATCCGGGAAAAAGCCTCCTTTGGTGTTGCCACTTCCAATATCGATCAGAAAAGTAGTAAAGCGTCTTTTGTCAGGTACTATACCAAGGTGCGAAAGCCGGGCTTCCTGCATAACATCAACGACTTCCACAATTCTTTCCGGTTCACCAATTCTGAGCCGGAAGGAATCAATCAATGCTTTTACATTTCTTGTTTTTTTATCTTTCTCTGCCTGCATCTTTACTCCGCTGCTGATGACGGTAAATATTCTTTTCCTGGGTATCTTATACTCATTGGTGGCCTTTGTGTACAAGCCATACAGCCCATCCAGTGTGGCGGTAAAAGTTGGGTCTGAGAAACTGATGAAATCAGTATTGACCGAAGTGTCTTTAAGAATATTAAATGCTCCGGTGCTTTGTGCATTTTTACCAATTTCAATGATGCTCATTTTGACGCCTTTAGAACCAACTTCAATACCCGTGTAAACTGAAGAATTATTATACTTAGGCTGCACAGTATTTTGAGCAAGAACAACTAAAGTGTTTGAAAAAAGCAGGAAAGCTAATACCGCATAACGGTAATTTATGTGCAGCATATTTTTGAATTTACTTCCTGATAAAAATACTACAATACCACGCAGTTTTACTTTATTCTATTTTGACACTTCAATAATGTGTAAAAAATGTGGCTAAATGTTATCCCTGTTAAATATCATTAATCATAAAAAAGCCGCCTCGTATTTAACGAGGCGGCTTTTTGTAGCAGGAGTTATCTGCTTTAACCGAATATACCACCTTTTTTAAGGCTTCTTACACCTTCACCAATTTTAAATCCATTATGATATATTTCTACTTTATAATTTCCTGTCTTGAAATCTTCCTGTTTGATCGGGAACTGAACAGGCTTACGGGTTCCCTGCTCATAATTAACAGGTATCCTTGCCGTGAATGTTTTTTCACCATCCTGGCGGGTATTCAAAATGCTTCCGGCATCAGAGATTACTTTTCCATCAGGAGCTGTTACAATCAGGTACATATCTGCAGGTCCTGATTTTGCAATGCGGTTCTCCACATCAAAAGAAACTACCAGTTTGTCTACTCTTTTAGCAGTAGAAGTACTTTTCTCTTTTCCACTTTTCTTTTCGTCAACCGGTGTTACTTGTATATTCGAAGCGCTGAACGTAGAACCCACATCAACTGTTTTTTCAAGGGTTTCTTTCTCTGATTTGGTAGTTGTCAGGTTTGTTTCCAACGCAGTCTTTTCATCTTTTAGCGTTGTATTGGCTGCAGTCAGCTCCTGGTTTTCACCGGTGAGGCGGGTTACTTCAGCTTCCAGACCTGTTATCTTATCGTTTAGATCTGCAATCATTGTCCTTGCTTTGGCTAACTGAGCCTGTGTTGCATTCTTATCATTCAGGATCTTCCGGATCTCAGATTTCTTAGCATCAATTTCTTTTTGCCTGTCCGTTAACTGACCCTGCAAATTGTTATTAGCACCGGTAACTGAATCCAGTCTTGCCAATGCATTGTCAAATTCCATCTGGATATCCGTCTTGGCAGAGTCCAAAACGGCAATTTGAGCTTGTTGCTTAGAGATAGTTTCTCCGGATTTATTTTTGTCCCAGAGAAGATAACCCCATGTGCCAAGGAGACCTGCTGCAAGCAAGCCAATTATTAAATTTTTGCTGTTCCTGTTTTTATTCGGCTGAGTTTCAGGGGTGGTGGTAGCCGAAGGATAATTCGTGTTTGTCATACAAAAAGGGATTTTAGTAATTAAAATTTTAGATTAGTAGCTTTTTTAAATTTGATCCGCTGCAAATTAGTCAGGTGGTTGCAAGCGAACCGGATAAATCGTGTTAAAATCTTCCGGGACCTATTTTCCGAAAACCGTGCCAGAATGAATCCGGCTGTTTCTAAATAATTGTCTTTTTTGAACCCCAGGCATCCTGAAAGCCTGTATCTTAGCAGCTTATGAGTGTGGAAAAGATAATTTCCGACTGGAAAAAGAAAGTATTTAAGCCGGTTTACTGGCTTGAAGGGGAGGAGGAATATTTTATTGATAAGGCCGTAGATTATGCTGAACACCACATTTTGAATGAAAGTGAGGCCTCGTTTAATTTATCCGTTTTTTACGGCAAAGATGCTAATTGGGCAGATGTATTGAATGCTTGCCGCCGTTACCCGATGTTTGCCGAAAGACAGGTGGTGCTGTTAAAAGAGGCTCAGCAAATGAAGGATGTCGAAAAACTGGAACCCTATATTGAAACTCCGCTAAGTTCGACAGTGTTTGTTGTCTCTTACAAAGAGAAAAAACTGGATGCCCGTAAAAAATTTGCCAAACTGGTTAAGGAAAATGGTGTATTGGTTACTACCAAAAAAATGTATGATAAAGATGTACCGGCCTGGACCCAGGAATTGGTGCATTCCAAAGGATTGACCATCTCACCCAGGGGATTGGCTTTACTGGTAGATCATATTGGGAATGACCTGACAAGGATAGAAAATGAGATTGACAAACTTTCTGTTAATCTTGGTAAGGGGACCAACATTACTGAAGATGATATTGAAAAATATATTGGAGTCAGTAAAGATTACAACGTATTTGAGCTGCAAGCAGCACTGGCTGCCAAAGACCTTGCCCGTACTATCCGTATCATTCAATACTTTGAAGCGAACCCCAAGGCAGGCCCGATACAACTGATACTCCCATCTCTTTATAGTTTTTTCAGCAAAGTATTTATGATTTTCGGGGCAGGTACCAACGATGAAAAAACGATAGCGACCAGTATAGGGGTCAATCCTTATTTTATGAAGGATTATATGCAGGCAGCCCGGCTTTACTCCTATCCCGGCGTTGAAAAAGTACTGTTATTGCTCCATCAATACAACCTGAAGAGTATCGGTGTAGGAAGTACAGCCACGGAAGACGCTTCCTTGATGAAGGAAATGGTGGTAAAAATGCTTAGCTGAACAGCAACTCTGTCATTAGTTTAATTTCCCTTTCTTTGTGCAACTTTTTAAAATTGGTTTTCATCCTCCTGAACAATTAAATAGAATTATGAAAAAAACAGTATTGTCATTATTTGTTTCCAGCACCTTATTTCTTACCGGTTGTCTCGAGACCACACAGGAAATTACCCTGAATGAGGATGGCAGCGGAACTATCAGCAATACAAATGACATGAGTGCTCTTATTGGTATGGCTAAGCAAATGGGCGGCGCTGATATGGAAGGCGCAAACCAGGTAGTTGATTCAACTATTTCCATGAATGCAGGTGCTGATAGTATCCCAAACCTTACAGCCGAAGAAAAGGAGATGGTTAAAAAAGGTACTCTCCGGATTAATATGGATATGAAAAATGAAAAATTCCTGACCAAACTTTCTTTTCCTTTTACCTCTCCTGCAGAAGTAGCGGTCTATAATAAACTTTCCGGGAAGATAATGTCTGAAACATTAAAGGAACAAATGGGAGAAGGTATGCCGATGGGAGGCGAAATGCCGGAGCCAAGTTCTTTTGATGATTACTATAACATTAATTTTTCCAACGGATTGCTCACAAAAACTTTGGACAAAGAGAAATTTGCCAGGGCTGCTGATGATGAATACCTGAAAAGTATGAAAGAGACGGCTGCGATGGGCTTGTCAATGAAAGCAAATTATGTGATTAACCTGCCCCGGCCAGCAAAAATGGTGGAAGGTAAAGGTATCAGGCTCTCGGAAGACAAAAAAACAATTACTATCTCGTCTGATTTAGATGATTTCTTTGATGATCCCTCCAAACTGGAATACAGAATAGAGTATTAAGGCAGCTGCGCATAAATTATTTTATAAAACTTTTTTAATAGGTAAATGTTTAATTGCCATTATTTCTACCGGGGGAAACCGGTTTTGGCCCATTTTACTGATCATTGCTTATAACACTTTCAAACTATTGATTTTGTCCTGGTCCATCTGTTGTACCAGTTCTTCCAGTCCGTTGAATTTTATTTCTTCCCGCAGGTATTTTTTGACAAACACTTTTAAGGTCTGGCCATAGATCTCTGTGTCGAAATCAAAAATGTTTACTTCTACTACCCGTTTCTTTCCGTCCACCGTGGGTCTGAAACCGATGCTCATCATACCTTTAAGTCTTTCTGTATATCCTTCAGGTTGGGCATATACAGCATAGATCCCATTCCCGGGAATTATTTTCTCATCATCGTTTATTTTCAGGTTGGCGGTGGGATAGCCCAATTTTCTCCCGATCTTATCTCCATGTACTACAACTCCGGAAAAGAAAAATTCATAACCAAGAAGGGTGTCCGCAGTGGCAATATCATTGTGTAATATCGCCTGCCGTATATTCGTGGAGCTGATCGCTATATTTTCCAATACATGTTTTGGTATCTCCTTTAACTGGTAATTATATTCCGTTGCTTTCTTTTCCAATAAGCGGTAATCACCCAGCCTGTCACGACCGAACCGGTGGTCATATCCAATGATAATCGTATGGGGATGAAATTTATCTACCAGGAAATTCTTGATATAATCTTCTGCCGGCTGGTTGGCAAAAACCTCTGTAAAAGGGACTACAACCAGGTGGTTGATACCCAATCGGGTAAGGATCTCAATTCTTTCACTCAGGGTATTGATCAGCCGGATACCCAGGATGGCAGAAGAGACCACTTTACGGGGATGTGGGTGAAAGGTGATGATGACAGTTTCTCCATCATTGGCTTTTGCCTCTGCTTTTAGTTTGTCAATTATCTGGCGGTGACCCATGTGCACTCCGTCAAAAGTGCCAATGGTGATGATGGCATTCCTGAATTCGGGTAATTGTTCAATGTCGTAATGTACTTTCATAAAGAGCTGCGAAGATAAATATTAGTCATTAGTCAGGAGCTGCGGGTCTTTAGCCCGGAATAGTTAGTTTTGCGGCTCAAATCTCACTATGAGCCTGTATTCAAAAAGAGGAGTTTCTGCCCAAAAAGAAGAAGTGCATGCAGCTACCAAAAACCTGGACAAGGGTCTTTATGCCAATGCTTTTTGCAAAATATACCCCGATGTATTGTGTGGAGACGATGCCTGGGTGAATGTGATGCATGCAGATGGTGCCGGCACTAAAAGTATACTGGCTTATTTATACTGGAAAGAAACCGGTGATGTTTCTGTATGGAAAGGTATAGCACAGGATGCCATCGTCATGAATCTGGATGATCTGTTATGCATAGGAATTTATGATAACCTGCTTTTTTCTTCCACGATTGACCGGAACAAGAATGTGATTCCTGCTGAGGTACTCGAAGCAGTGATTACCGGAACCCAGGAATTTTTTGATACCATGAAGAGCTTTGGCGTTAATATCAGTTTCATGGGGGGTGAAACGGCTGATGTGGGCGATGTGGTAAGAACGATTGCAGTGAACGGAACAATGACTGCCCGCTGGCCTAAATCAAAACTGGTTACCAACGAAAAAATAAAAGCAGGTGATGTGATTGTGGGATTAGCCGGTTACGGACAGTCTGATTATGAAACGCAATACAACAGCGGACTGGCCAGCAACGGTCTTACCAGTGCCAGGCATGATGTGTTGCATAAGACGTATGGAGCAAGATTCCCGGAGAGTTATGATACTTCATTGGATGAATCGGTTGTTTACATTGGCCCGCACAGAATGACTGATGAAGTGAGGGAAGGAGCTATAAAGTATGAAGTAGGAAAATTATTACTCTCGCCAACAAGGACATTTGCACCTGTGATGAAAGAATTGCTGGAGAATCATTTTGAGTTCATACACGGACTCATCCATTGCAGTGGCGGCGGGCAAACCAAATGCCTGAAATATGTACCGGAAAATGTCCGGATTGTAAAGGACAATTTGTTTGAACCTCCCATTATTTTCAAATTGATACAGGAAGCAAGCAAATCTGACGACAGGGAAATGTACCAGGTGTTTAATATGGGTACCAGGTTAGAGATTTATACCAACGAGAAAGAGGCCGATGCTATTATCGCTGTTTCAAAAAGATTTGGTGTGGAGGCACAGGTTATAGGCAGGGTGGAGAAAAGTGTAAAGAAGGAGTTGGTAATTTTGAATGCTGGGAAGGAGATAGTTTTCTGATTTTATTAACCCATATTGCTTTATTTTGCAACAAACCCATAAATGATGTCCGAACCAATCATTGAATTAAAGAATGTAAATATTTACCAGGGTGATAACCTTATTTTACAGGATGTAAACCTGACCGTAAACAAGGGAGAGTTTGTTTACCTGGTTGGAAAGACCGGAACCGGTAAATCAAGTCTTTTAAAGACTTTATATGGTGAACTGGAATTAAAGGAAGGAGAGGGCACGGTGGCCGGGTTTAACTTGCGGGGCCTTGACTGGAAAAAAGTTCCTTACCTGCGCCGCAATCTTGGAGTGGTGTTCCAGGATTTTCAACTGCTGACAGACCGTAATGTGAATGATAATATGAAGTTCGTTCTGAGAGCTACCGGCTGGACAGATGAAAAACTGATGAATGAAAAGATAGCAGATGTGCTGGATAAAGTAGGGCTACGTTCAAAAGGGTTTAAAATGCCTTTTGAGCTGAGTGGCGGAGAGCAGCAACGTATAGATATCGCAAGGGCTTTATTGAATTCTCCGAAACTTATACTGGCAGATGAGCCTACCGGAAATCTTGATCCTGAAACTTCAGATGAAATTATGAACCTGCTATTCCAGATTTCAAGGGATTACAACACTACTGTAGTAATGGCTACACATGATTATATCGTGGTACAAAAATTCCCTGCCCGTATGATTCGGACTGAGCGGGGAAGAGTGGCAGACAATGCTACCATAAGTATTGAATAAGCTGTTTTGTATTCAACGCATTGTTATAAGTATTGCCCAGCAAATTTTCTCTCAACCTGATTTCTTCTGTTGTAAAAGGCTGATGATGTAGTTGCATGATAATAGCTGCAATGGCATTGGCATTGGTACCAATATGGCAAGCCGCTTCAAGACCAGTGCCATTAACCATTGCTTCATTGGTAACACAGTGCCGGCCTTCAAACAGGGCATGCAGCAGTTTTATCTTGATGCCCGTATTGCTGAAAGAGGGTAGAATATTAATGTGGGCTTTTTTTACGAGGTCATTTATTTCGGTATCTGTCGGGTTTGCCACCAGGCAGGTATGCTGGTACAGATGTGACAGTTTATCTACCCGTTTTGAAGGATTTTTTCCTGCAATCACAAAGGGCACTTTTATTTTAGAAAAAACCTTGGTCAGCAACCAGGTAGCTGCTTTTTCATTTTCAGGTACTGAAAGATTGCCATGATAAAGGCAAAAATTACCAATACCTTCTGAAGAGTTTATCTTTTCATACGGAGTATAGGCCGGAAGAAAGAAACTATTTTTCAATCCATGCTGTTCCCTGAAATGAGCTTCATCTTTTGTTGTAATACAGGCATAGAGGTACTGCGGTGGCAGTGAATGTTCATACTTACCCAGCAAGTGGCTCTCGTAACGGAAATATATTTTTTTAAATATATTTTTTTCAACGGATGATAATTGTTTGTAATAATCGGCTTCATCATTATGTAAACGTACTATCACTTTTCTATTACCGGTATTGAGCTGCGGTAATATACCTGTACAATGCACCCCTTCCAATAAGATGGGGTGATTGTCTTTATTCAGTTTTGTGATCAATTCTTGATTTATCCTGGAAGAAACGATATAGGGTTTTGAGAATGAAAAGCCTTTATGTCCTGTTTTTCTTTCGTACACATGTATTGACTCACAATACTGGTTAAGCTCATTGGGATTGCCACGGTGATTATAAGAGAAATAATGGAGGTGAATCTTAATTCCGGCATTATACAGCGACTCGATTCTGTAAAGCATATCAATGGCACCGCCGTAATCGGCAGGTGAGGGTACATCAAGGCATACTATATGTAAATGTCTGTTCAATATGTTAAAACTGATTGATAAAAGGAGAGCAGTTTTCTTTCTTCCTGCTGCCAGTTTAATTCCTGTCTTGCTATCAGGCAGTTTTCTTTCAGTCTCCTATGTAAAACATCGTCGACCAGTAAATTGTTGATAGCAGCAGCAATTCTTTTAGGGGCAAGGTTATCAATTAAAACGGCAACTTCAAATTGTTTGTTCATTTTCCGGTATTCAGGGTAGTCCACTGTTACCTGTGGCAATCCAGCATGTATGTAATCAAAAAATTTATTGGGCAAGGCAAGGTATTGGTTCAGGCCTTCTTTTTCGGGTACAGCCACTCCTATATACGCCAGTTGAGCGATTTTTCCTAAAGCGGACGGTGCTAACATACCTTTCAGTTCAATTTTATCTTGCAGCTGATAGTCACTGATCAGTTTCTTTAACTGGGGCATAAAATTTCCATCGCCACAGATTACCAGCCTGGCATTGATCCATTGCATGGCCGGAATAAGGTATTCAAATCCCCTGGCCTGGTTCACTGCTCCCTGGTAAAGGATGAATTTTTCTGTAGTTACCATGTTATCCAGTTCCTGCAATAAAGGCACATTACGGATAGTCTTATAGTTTACTCCATATCGTCGGTGAAATTCTACTGCAATACTTTCACTTACGGTATATCCCCATTTGAATTTTGGCACTGCTTTCTTTTCTATACGCTGCCATATTTTTTGTATGCCCGGCCGGCTGATCACTTCCTTTAATTCAGAAAAAAATTCGTGGGCATCATAGATACGGGTAATTTTCTTACACCTGGAAATATACAGGCAGGGAATTATCGTGTCCAGGTCTATAGCACAAATGGCATCCATCTTCTTGAATAGCAAAAAAAAGAACAAGCGGATATTATATTCAGCATAAAAAAATTTTCCTTTTATCCAAAAGCAGCGGATACGTTCCTGTTTAAATTTTTTTTCTGCCAGTGGGAGTGAGGAAGGCAGTTTTCTTCCAACCAGGGTTATGTCATAGCCGTTTTCTGCCAGCGTCGTGCAGATACGGTGCATTCGCTGGTCATAAATAAGGTCGTTGGTAACAGTAAAATAGATCCGTTTCAAATAAAGACTTAATAATTGTTGCCAGAAAAGAAAAGGTTTTGCAAATATGCAAAACCTTACACTCTTAATCTATAAATTTTCTATTGTGGTCTCATGTTCATGCCATCCATCCCGTTTTGATCTTCCTGGCCTTTATTACTCTTTCTTTTGAAGAGTGATGCATCAAACTTTCCAAAACGCCAATTGAAATTTATACGCAATATCTGCGGGTCACGGCGACGGAACACATCCTGAATGAAAAAAGGAGATTCAGAGTGAATATCCGATACCCTAGTCCTGAAGATATCACTCATGTTGACAGATAAGGAGGCCCTGTTATCTTTTAAGAAATTATATCGGATAGCGGCATCAACGTAGTAAACCGGCTTAACATAACCCTGTGCAGAAGTACTTTGACCAAACATTCCACCACCCATTCCACCTCCGCCACGTCCACCACCACCACTTCCACCGGGAGGCAGAATAGATTTTGACTGGTAGCTTCCTGATAACTGAAAGCTAAGGTTCTTGGATGCCTTAAAATTATTATTGATCTTAACAAACCAGCTGGCAAACTGATCCTGTTCTGGTATGGAAGGGATATCGATGTCGATCTTTGATGTAAACAGGTTAAAATTGCTGGTAAGCTCCCACCATTTGGTGATATTATTTTTTAAGGTCATTTCCAAGCCTGTTACGTAACTGGAATTGGCGTTGATAAACGTATTAATGATCACGTCTTTTCCTGTTCCTGGCTCTGTTTGAATTTCCTGGTAACGGGTAATCAGGTCATTGGTATTTTTATAATATACAGAAAGCAATAAATTATCCCTGTTCTTAAAAATCTTCTGGTAGGATAATTCCAGTGAATTGGTGAATTCAGGATTCAACCCGGGATTTCCTTTACTCAGGTTCAAGAAATCGGTTGAATCAGTAAATGGAGACAACTGCCAGAAATTAGGACGGTTAATTCTCCTGGAATAATTCAACTGCAACTCCTGTTCATTTTTTAATTTCTGACTGAGGAAAGCACTGGGGAATAAACTTACCGGGAAATCTATATCGAATTTTTCACTGGTGTTGGTAAGTTCACCCTGGTAGTTAGAACTTTCAACACGAAGTCCCAACTGGTATCCAAAATTATTGATCCGGTTACTAAAAGTAGTATATGCTGCCAGCACCCTGTCATTACTGACATAGTCCACCTGTGAAGCTGGCTGAAGGGTTAATGTACCTGTCACCGGGTCAACAGTATAGAAAGCATTGGTACTTGTGTTTTCATTAAAAGCAGCCCTTACACCCAATTCAAGTTTTGACTTATCACTGAGGGGGTTTACAAAATCACCTTGCAAAATGATACTAGTGTTATCCCCGTCACCTATTTGTCTTTGTCGTTGAATATTTTTTATGGTAGTCAGATCGGGATTGTAAAATTCAGTAGTGATTAAATTATCATTTGGTCCGGTTCTGCCCCTGTAATTAATGTCAGCAGTTAGTTCCCGGCCTGCTTTTGGAAAATTATGTTTGAAATTCAATGAAGCACCAAGATTATTGAACTCCCTGCTCATATCTGAAAAACGTTTGGTAAGTGAGGTAACAACAGGGGAGCTTAATGTATCAGTCAGCAGGTTACTAATATTTATCGGATTAAACTTTCCACTTCCCAGGTTTACACTTGCAGAAAGGGTTGAACGGTTGGTCATGAAGTAATCAATACCTGCACGACCAAACAAAAAGTTGCCGTCAAATTCTGACCTGTCATCCTGGAATAAAAAATTATTCGGGTTTTCAATCAGGGATAACCTTTCCGTAGTTCCGGTGCTTATTGATCTGCGCTGATTAAAATTTCCACTCATGAAAACATTGATCTTATTCTGTCTTACATTGATATCGCCACCTAAACCAATCCTTGCCCGGCTATCAATATTTGTTCTGAGGCTTCCATTGTATCCCACTTTTCTGTTTTTCTTCAATACAATATTCAGTATACCGGCTGTACCACCGGAGGCGTCAAATTTAGCGGAGGGGTTTGTGATGATCTCAACACTTTCAATAGCATCCGCAGGGATTTGATCTAGTTCCATGGTGGTTGGACGGCCATCTACAAATATTTGCGGTGCATTATTACGAAGGGAAACATTTCCATCGATATCCACATTAAGAGAGGGGACATTTCTCATGATATCAACAGCAGTACCACCAGCGGAAACAATATTCTTATCTACATTAAATACTTTTCTGTCAATACCCAGTTGGAGGCTTGGCTTTTCAGAAGTCACGGTTACATTTTCAAGTACTTTATCTTCAATATCTATTTTAATATTACCAAGGTCTTTATCCAATGTACTCATCATGGCAGTCATATCACCGTTATTGGTACCACTGGGTTTCATATCGAATGAAACAGTCTGTTCATAAGGTTTAAAACCAACTATACTTACTTGTAATTTGAACTGGCCAAAAACAGGAATATTTTCTAGACGGAACTCACCATTATGCTTTGTTAGCATACCAGCTACTACAACTTCTTTTCGTTTTTTTGAGACCGAATCAAACCTGTTTTGCAATAACTGTACGGAGGCGTATTCGATAGGCTTTAAAGATTTGGCTTCAATTAGCTTTCCGTAAAAGGAACCTGTCATTTGGGTCCGGCCCGCACCCGGCCTATTGCCAGCACCCGAAGGCGCCTGGGCGGAAGATATATAAGTGATTAATAATGAGGACAATGCAATAATAATATTTCTCATTTCTCTGATTTGTTTATTAGACGTGTAAAGGTGTCCGAACTTGCTGACGTTCTTATGACAACTTGATGAATGGCAGTATGACAACCATGAAGGGGAAAAGTTCGGTTTCCAACCCTTTTGAGATAATTACATAGTAAGCTGGGTGATTAATATTTGTACCAGGCCAATAATGAAACCAATGACAGCGCCAATGATCTCAACAAACCTGAATTCTTTTGACATGATCTGGTAAAGGACTTCTTCCAGTTTGTCGGATGAAAAACCGGCCACTTTCTGGATAACAATATGTTCAAGATCCAATTCAGTTTTTAGATTAGCAGCATATTGTTTCATAACAATTGGGAACAGCAATTCAATCTCGGTCATGAACGCACTTTTCAGTTTGGTGATTGTTTTATCGCCAATGAACATACTGATAACAGGCATTTCAACGCTTAACCTGTTGCGGAGAAAATCATCAATATGATTTTCTATCATCGGCATAATTTTTTTCAGGTTATCCGGGCTGCTGATCTTTTGTTCAATGTCTTCAAAGGAAAGGAACTCGTCGCTGACAAGTTTCCCTAATTTTTCAGCAAATTGTTGTTGCCTTTTTGGGAAAATGCCCTGGATCGTGATGCCCAATATCTTTTTGGGTTCCCTTGGGTGAAAGAGCATTTTAATGGCTACCCAGTTTGTAACCCAGCCAATAAAAGCAGAAATAACAGGAATAATAAACAGCCAATAGTTCATACAAAAATTATAAAATGAAACCCCGTTTCGTTTGAAACGGGGTTTTTGGGGGTGGCTAACCGGGCTCGAACCGGCGACCCTCAGAACCACAATCTGATGCTCTAACCAACTGAGCTATAACCACCATTTTATTCGCCTTTCCGGCAGATACCGGGATAAACAACAGCGAATTATGCGGCTGCAAAAATAAGAAAAATGAATGCTCTCAAAAAATAAAAGAACGTATTCTTTCGATAATCCCAATCCTGGTAGCGAAAGATTACTATTAATCTTATTAAACCACTTATCAAAAACCATTGTTAAAAGGCTGTAAAAGCAAGAAAAACAGGCTTTTTGCGTTATTTTTGATAACATGTCCAATATATTTAAATACCTGATGAATATGAAAAGACTCCCTATTGTGATTTTGATGGTGGTGGCAGCTTCTTTCCTGGCTTTTAATTCCATGGGAAAAAGTACCCGTTCCCTTCCTCCCGGTAACTATGAGAAAATAATGAAACTGGTAGGGGAAATGCTTTCCCAGGGTCACTACAGTCCACAATCAATTAATGATGCCTTTTCCAAAAAAGTGTTCAAAAAATTTGTCACTGACCTGGATCCGGATAAAAATATTTTCCTCCAAAGCGATATAGATGCACTGAAAAAATTTGAAACCAAAGTGGATGATGAAGTAAAAGGGGCTATCGTTGAATTCCCTTTGGCTGCCGGAAAGATTTTCAACAAAAGAGTAGAAGAGTCTTCCGTTCTGTACAATGAAATATTATCATCGGCATTTGATTTTACGGTGAATGAAGAGGTGTTGCTTGATGCCGACCAGGTCGGATTTACAGTCAATGCAACTGAACAAAAGGAAAGATGGAGAAAGAAGCTGAAGTTTATGACATTGGAACGTTATGCTGACCTGCTGGAAAGCCGGGAAAAGAATAAAGGGAAAGAAGGGTTTGTGGTAAAAACCGATGAGGAACTGGAAAAAGATGCCCGTGAAAGAGTGAAAAAAATCATGGACAGAACTTTTGAACGTTACCGTTTCAAATTCAATGATGATGATAAATTCAATATGTATGTAAATGCCATTACTACGACGATGGATCCGCATACTGAATTCTTTCCCCCGGTTGATAAAAGATATTTTGATGAGGAAATGAGTGGCCGTTTCTTTGGTATCGGTGCTTCCCTCCAGTATGAAGATGGTAATATTAAGATTGCCAGCGTACTTACAGGAAGTCCTGCCTATAAATCAGGAGAATTGCAGGCAGGCGATATTATTCAGAAAGTGGCACAGGGTAAGGAAGAACCGGTTGACCTGACCGGTTATCTTGTTACAGATGCGGTAAAAGTGATCCGTGGTAAGAAAGGAACAGAAGTACGGTTAACAGTTAAGAAATTAGATGGTACTGTTAAAATAGTGTCGCTTGTCCGTGATGAGATCGTACAGGACGAATCATTTGCACGCAGTGCGATTGTAAATGAAGGCGGTTCAAAAGTGGGTTATATATTCCTGCCTGAATTTTATGCAGACTTTGACCGTCCTAATGGTAACCGCAGCTACATTGATGTGGCCAAAGAAGTAACTAAACTAAAAGAAGAAAAAGTAGATGGTATTGTTATCGACCTGCGCAATAATGGGGGAGGTTCTTTATATGATGTGGTGCAGATGGCCGGCTTATTTATAGAAGATGGCCCTATCGTGCAGGTAAAGGACCGGGACAATAAACCAAGTGTATTAAAAGATAAGGACAGAAATGTATTGTATTCAGGTCCGCTGGCAGTAATGGTTAATGAATTCAGTGCTTCGGCGTCTGAAATATTTGCGGCGGCAATACAGGATTATGGCCGCGGTATTGTTATCGGAAGTACGTCTACTTATGGAAAAGGTACCGTGCAAAGAAATATCGGGCTGGATCCGGAAAATGGTTTTTCCATGTCTAACTCAGAACTGGGAACTATAAAACTTACCCTGCAGAAATTTTACCGTATCAATGGAGGTTCCACCCAATTGAAAGGAGTTACTTCAGATATTATATTACCGGATAATCTTGAATACCTTAAAGTGAGAGAAAAAGACAGCGAGGATGCGTTGCCATGGGATGAGATATCCAAAGCGACTTACAATACATGGAATGCCGGGTATAGCCTTGAAACCATCAAGCAATTAAGCAATATGCGTTTGGAGAATGATCCCACTTTCCGGTTAATTGGTGAAACAACAGAATGGTTATCCAGGCAAAGTGAAAAGAAATATTCCCTGCAACTGGAAAAATACCGTAAGGACCAGGAAAAGATCAGGTCCAGTGTTAAACAACTGGAGTCATTATTGAAACTGAAAGGACAACTGGATGTTACTGCATTACCTGCAGAACAAAACCGATGGGCAGAAGATAAACCAAAGCAGGAGCGTTTTCAGCAATGGCTAAAGAGCCTGCAAAAAGATATTTATCTTGACCAGGCCCTAAAAGTGATGAATGATATGATTGGTCAGCAAAACCTGGTGAAAAGTAAAACAACGGAAGAACCTGTGAAGAAAGCATTTTAAAAATATTTAGTAATAAAAAAGGCGATGCAGCAAGGCATCGCCTTTTTTATTACCTGTTGTTTACAGGTATCGCTCTTTAATAATATGCAGGTGATGATTTAAATGACCAATTATGATAAATCCTATGCCCCGTACATATACAGTCCATCCGCTGGCGGTTCCGGTGGCTTCCAGTTGTTCCTCATCAAATGAGGCAAACAGCATGGTAGTAGAATAGCGAACCGCTTTAAATTCTTCCAGCATATCCTTCCAGTCTCTTTTACCAGCTTTTGAATGTGTAACATAGTTGTTCTCATCAAAACCCGGCAGAGGCTGTTTCTCTCCACGGGCAATACAAAGGGCCCGGTAGGCAAATACCCTTTCCGCATCAAGAATATGCTGCAGTACTTCTTTTATAGTCCACTTGTCCGGACCATAACGATACTCTCTCTTTTCCGCATCAAGATTTTCAAGGAAAAATAAGAAAGAGGTCAATTGCTCATTCAAAAGCAAGATCAGATCATCACCTTCAACCTGGGCAATATAACGATGGTACCATTCCGGAACCCTGGTCAGATCGGGGCGGGACATATAATTATTATTGAGTCGGTTTACTATTAAGCGGGGCGCCAACTGCAATATCACATCGGTGACCAGGCTGACCATGTGCCGGGTTTAGCCCTGCCGCTGTTGCTCCGGGAACTGGATTTGTATTCAGAACAGGTGCGGCCGGTGAAGGAGTAGATGTTATCGTTGCCGGCTGAGGATTCGTATTAACTGTGGCTTGTGTTGGTTTGCTGTCTAATGGGGCACCCACTTGTATATCACAACGATGACCAGGCTGTCCGTGTGCAGGATTGAGGCCAGCTTTGCTGATAACAGGTGCAGGAGGTTGGTTCGTGCTATTCACTTGTGTTGACAGATCTGCTGCCGGCTGAACCTGCACTGTCTGTGTCCTTGCTGTATCTCCACCGGTAGAAATTGTCGCCGGTTGCATTGTTGAAGTGTTAGCCGGAGTAGTTGTGCTCTCTTCATCTGATGCGTTGCCGCAGCCTGTTGTGGCGGCCAGTAATAACAAAGCAGGCAAATAAATGAAATATTTCATGTGTTGTATTTTATAATAAATGACATGCAAAATAGGTAAGTTTTGTGAAAGCAGGGTTGTAATATTCCTGCTATTGAAGATACAGTCAGCAAAGTGCAGTACAGGATGAGTCTCAAGGATTTTCCATTAAAATGTATCCCGGTTGGTAATGGTATCAATACTAACCTGGACTCAGCTGTTCAATAATTTATTTCTACTATTTTCTTTTGCTGCAATTTTTGCATTTGTACGGGTACTATATTTATAATTTCTTCCCGAAGCGTTTTTATAAGCTTGGTTTTAATATGATCACGATGGGTAACCAGGCTTACTTCCCGGGCGGGACTTGGCTGTTTTAATCGCTTTACGAGTTTAAGCCTGGCTTTGCTGAACTCCATTACGGCCAACTCAGGCAGAATGGTAATGCCGTTGCTTTTATCCACCATTCTTTTAAGGGTTTCAATATTACCTGTTTCATATTTAAAATGAAAGTCACTGCTTTTTTTTAACTCGCAAATATTTAATACCTGCGACCGGAAGCAATGCCCTTCTTCCAGCAGCCAAAGTTCATTGGGATTAATTTCACTGGCCAGCACATACTTTTTGCCAGACAATGCATTCTTTTTGGAGACATAAACAAAAAGTTCTTCATAAAAAAGTATATCTTCTTTTATGGATGGGTCTTTTAAGGGAGTGACAACAATGCCGCAGTCCAACCGGTTGTTTTTGAGTTCATAGATCACATCTTCTGTAATGGACTCCTTAATGATAAGATTTAACTGAGGGTATTTATCCTGCATAGATTTATAAAGTGAGGGCAATAAATAGGGCGCCAGTGTAGGAATGATACCCATGCGTAAATCCCCTGAAAGGGTATCCTTCTGGTCGTTGATCATCTGTTTGATCAGGTGGGCTTCCCGCAGGGTTATGCGTGCCTGCCTTATAATGTTTGTGCCGATCTCTGTAGGGATGACCGGCTGTTTGGTACGGTCAAAAATTTTTACGCCCAGTTCCTCTTCCAGTTTTTGAATCTGCATACTGAGGGTGGGTTGCGTGATAAAACATTTTTCTGCAGCCAATGCAAAATGCCGGTGGGTATCCAATGCAACAATATATTCAAGTTGGGTTAGTGTCATAGACAGTGACTATAAGATCATAAAAATAATCAATTTGATTTATTGTTGACGCTGCTGTAGTTTTGAAAATCTTAGCAAATTGCACACGATTAAACAATCATTACAAGTAAATTAATTCAATCTTCAGAGTATGGAAAATAACACAGCACAGGGCAAATGCCCGTTTACAGGAGGAGCGCTGAAACAAAGCGCAGGCGGTGGTACTAGAAACCGTGACTGGTGGCCCAACCAGTTAAAACTAAATATACTTCGTCAAAATTCTTCACTGTCTAACCCGATGGGAGAGACATTTAATTATGCGGAGGAATTCAAAAGTCTGGACCTGGCTGCCGTAAAAAAAGACATTTTTGATCTGATGACTACCTCCCAGGACTGGTGGCCGGCTGATTTTGGCCATTACGGTCCTTTCTTTATTCGAATGGCCTGGCATAGTGCAGGGACATACCGTATCCAGGACGGTCGTGGTGGTGCGGGCAACGGTACACAAAGGTTTGCACCGCTCAACAGCTGGCCCGATAATGTGAACCTTGATAAGGCCCGATTACTGCTGTGGCCCATTAAAAAGAAATATGGTAAAAAGATATCCTGGGCCGACCTGATGATCCTCACCGGCAACTGTGCCCTCGAATCTATGGGATTAAAGACATTCGGATTCGCCGGTGGCCGTGAGGATGTGTGGGAACCAGAAGAAGATATTTATTGGGGTTCCGAAAAAGAATGGCTTGATGACAAACGTTATTCCGGCGACCGGGAGCTCGAGAATCCTTTGGCCGCAGTTCAGATGGGGCTTATCTATGTTAACCCCGAAGGTCCTAATGGAAATCCCGATCCACTAGCTGCAGCCCGTGATATCCGTGAAACTTTTGGTCGTATGGCGATGAATGATTACGAAACGGTAGCATTGATTGCAGGGGGGCATACTTTTGGTAAAACTCACGGTGCGGCTGACCCTTCCAAATACGTAGGCCCCGTACCTGCGGCAGCAGGTATTGAAGAACAAGGGCTCGGCTGGAAAAACACCTACGGCACTGGTAATGCCGGCGATACTATTAGCAGCGGACTGGAAGTTACATGGACCACCACACCTACAAAATGGAGCAACAACTTTTTCTGGAACCTGTTTGGTTACGAATGGGAACTTACCAAGAGCCCGGCCGGTGCACATCAATGGCAGCCTAAGCATGGTATGGGAGCCGGAACAGTGCCGGATGCACATGATCCATCAAAACGTCATGCACCCATGATGCTTACTACTGATCTTTCCCTGCGTTTTGATCCGGTCTATGAAAAGATCTCACGCCATTTCTTAGAAAACCCGGATGAATTTGCAGATGCTTTTGCCAAAGCATGGTTCAAACTCACTCACCGTGATATGGGACCCCGTTCCCGTTACCTCGGACCAGAAGTACCGGCTGAAGACCTGATCTGGCAGGATCCTGTTCCCGCTGTTACACACAAACTGGTTGACGAAAATGACATCGCTGCACTGAAAAGTAAGATCCTTGCAACCGGACTCACCATATCTCAACTGGTGTCAACAGCATGGGCTTCTGCTTCCACATTCCGCGGATCAGATAAAAGGGGTGGAGCCAATGGTGCCCGTATTCGTTTGGCTCCGCAAAAAAACTGGGAAGCGAACAATCCTGCACAACTTGTCAAAGTATTGGGAATACTCGAAGGGATTCAAAAAGAATTCAACAGCCAGTCAGGGGATAAGAAAATTTCTTTGGCCGACCTTATTGTACTTGCAGGATGTGCAGCTGTTGAACAAGCCGCCAAAAATGCAGGGTACAAAGTAACTGTGCCGTTCACACCGGGACGCACCGATGCCACACAGGAGCAAACTGATGTGGAATCATTTGCTGTACTGGAGCCGGTGGCTGATGGTTTCCGCAACTATTTAAGCAAACGTGCCGGAGCCTGTTCTGAAGAATTACTGGTGGATAAGGCGCAATTGCTGACACTGACCGCACCTGAAATGACGGTACTTGTTGGAGGTATGCGGGTGCTGCATGCAAACTTTGATGGATCACCCCATGGTGTGTTTACCAAAACACCGGAAGTTCTCACGAACGATTTCTTTGTGAACCTTCTTGATTTCGGTATTACCTGGAAAGCAGCCGATCCTGTACAGCAGGGTTTTATTGGCAGTGACCGTGCCACAGGTGCTGTGAAGTGGACAGCCACCCGAGCTGATCTGATCTTCGGTTCTAACTCTGAGTTAAGGGCTATTGCTGAAGTATATGGAAGCGAAGATGCTAAAGAAAAGTTTGTAAAGGACTTTGTGGCTGCATGGAATAAGGTGATGAACCTTGATCGTTTTGAACTGGCCTGATAAATGCCGAATATTATAGATTTAAAAAGTGACCTGGTAACAGGTCACTTTTTTTATATCCCGAAAAAAGTAGTTTGAATTTATCTTGAACGAGTTAAGAGCAAATCCGGTGTGTCAGTTTTTTTAATTGTTTTGTTTTACGCTATCGTAATATCCTTATCGAGATATACATCCTGTATCGCATTTAATATTTCAACACCTTCTTTCATGGGTCGTTGAAAAGCTTTTCGTCCGCTGATCAATCCCATACCACCGGCTCTTTTATTTATTATGGCTGTGGTTACTGCTTCGGCCATATCACTGGCACCAGCGGAGGCGCCACCTGAGTTAATTAATCCGGCACGGCCCATATAGCAGTTGGCTACCTGGTAACGGCAAAGATCAATCGGGTGGTCAGTGGTCAGTTCCTCGTATATGCGTTTATCATTTTTGCCATACGCCGATTCTTTGGTGTTCAATGCCAGGTAACCACCATTGTTTTCCGGTAGTTTTTGTTTGATGATATCTGCTTCAATCGTAACACCGAGGTGATTCGCTTGTCCCGTAAGGTCTGCCGATACATGGTAATCTTTTTCTTTTGTTTTAAAAGCCGGGTTGCGGAGATAACACCAGAGAATGGTAGCCATCCCCAGTTCATGTGCCATTTCAAATACCTTGCTTACTTCCTGTATCTGTCTTGTGGATTCATCACTGCCGAAATAGATGGTGGCGCCAACAGCTGCCGCACCCAAATTCCAGCTTTGCCGGATGGAAGCAAACATGATCTGGTCAAACTTATTCGGGTAAGTGAGGAACTCATTATGGTTCACTTTTACAATAAATGGAATTTTATGCGCATACTTTCTTGACATAAATCCTAAGCCACCCAGGGTTGTGGCCACAGCATTGCATCCACCTTCAATAGCCAGTTTAATAATATTCTCCGTGTCGAAATAAATGGGGTTTTTGGCAAAAGAAGCTCCGCCACTGTGTTCAATGCCCTGGTCAACAGGCAGGATGGAGAGGTAACCGGTATTGGCTAATCTTCCGTGGCCATACATATTTTGCAGGTTGCGCAGCACCTGAGGGTTACGGTCACTGTTGATCCAGATTCGGTCGACAAAATCAGGACCGGGCAGGTGCAGTTGTTCTTTTGAAATAGTTTTTGACTGGTGGTTCAGTAAAAACTCAGCTTTATCGCCAAGTAATTCAGCAATTTTTTTAGCAGGCATAGCAATTGTTGGTTTATTAGATTATGGTCAATTAATCGAATGGTTTTGACTAACGACCGTTAGGCAAAGATAATGGTTGAATTAAATTGGAAAAAATGCAGGCTGAAAGGAGATTTTTCATTTTGTATACTACTAATGAAAGGTTAGTGTTATATCGGTGTTCTCATCGTACCTGTTATATGTAATATTTGAATTGAAACCTTATCCAAACAGGTTACTGCTAAGATAACGGTCTCCACGATCGCAGGCAATAAATACAATAACCCCTTTGTCAATTTCCCTGGCTAATTGAATAGCGGCTGAAGCAGCACCACCGCTGCTCATTCCGGCAAATATCCCTTCTGACCTGGCCAGTTGTCTTGCCACCAGTGTAGCTTCCTGTTGAGACACATCAATTATCCGGTCTACTCTCTCCGGTTCAAATATTTTGGGCAGGTATTCTTTGGGCCACCTCCGGATACCGGGAATAGAGGATTCTTCGGTAGGCTGGCATCCTACGATCTGGATGGAAGGGTTCTTTTCTTTTAAATACCGTGAACATCCCATGATGGTACCCGTTGTACCCATTGAACTCACGAAATGAGTTATGGATTGATTACTGTCTTTCCATATTTCCGGCCCAGTGGTTTTGTAGTGGGCGATATAATTATCCGGGTTGGCAAACTGGTTCAGGATAAAGGCTTCTCCGCGGGCTGCTTTTTCATCGGCATAATCACGGCATACTTCAATACTTTCCAGCAATGTTACTGTAGCGCCGAAAGCTTCCATCGTCAACGTTCTTTCTCTTGTTGAGGAAGAGGGCATCACTAATTCAATGTCCAGGTCATACAATCTTGCGATCATTGCCAGTGCAATCCCTGTGTTGCCACTGGTAGCTTCAATTAACCGGGTACCGGGTTTTATATCACCTCTTTCCAATGCCGAGCGGATCATATTCAATGCCGGCCGATCCTTGACACTGCCACCCGGATTATTACCTTCCAGTTTGGCATAGATGGTTACGTTGGGATTAGGATTTAATTTTCTTAATTCAACCAAAGGAGTATTTCCGATAAGGTCTGCAATACCAGCCATGATGATTATTTTATTTTTTCCACAACTTCAATATCGGGTCGATGGTAAACAACAGAGTGGGGTGGTACCGTTTTCGTAAGCCATACATTTCCGCCGATAATGCTATGATGACCTATGACAGTTTCACCACCCAAAATAGTGGCGCCGGAATAAATGATGGCATGGTCTTCCACGGTAGGATGCCGTTTGGTAAAAGCCATCGACTTGTCAACACTTAGTGCGCCAAGGGTAACGCCCTGGTACAATTTTACATGGTTGCCGATGATACAAGTTTCCCCGATCACTATACCAGTGCCATGATCAATGAAAAAGTGATTACCAATTTTTGCACCGGGATGAATATCGATACCTGTTTTTGAATGGGCCCATTCTGTCATGATGCGGGGCAGTAAGGGAATATCAAGCAAATACAACTGGTGGGCCACCCGGTAGAAAAAGATAGCATAAAAGCCGGGGTAGGCACGGATGATCTCAAATCTTGTGTGGGCAGCAGGATCGCCTTCAAGGATCGCTGTGATATCAGTATTTAGAACAGCGTACAGATCCGGGATAACATTGAAAAATGCGTTTGCCTTCTCCACATTATTGCACTGGTCGCAGGCTTTGGTGGCGTTGAATATCCTTATCAGTTCTGCCTTCATCTTTACAAAGGCGGCTTCCACTTCTTCGGCAGAATCCATGTTGCATTCTGCTCTCTCCGGGAATAAAAGACAAAATAATTTCAATACACATCCTGCAATCTCTTCATTTGGAGGAACAGCTTCTATGGCCTGTTGCTGTGAATAGATATGATCATAAAATGCCTGGTTCATAATAGTTGCCTTTACCGGCTTTGTGAAATTAGCATAATTTATAACAGCGGATCATGAGCGGGGTTGTGTATGCTGTTAAAAATAAAAGCCCTGCATCTGCAGGGCTTTGTTATCATGATGCAGTTAGTATTATGCATTCCGGTTAATACAATTCAGGTCTTCAAACGCCAGTTCAAGACGTTTGCTGAACGATTCTTCTCCTTTGCGTAGCCAAACCCTTGGGTCGTAATATTTTTTATTGGGTTTGTCATCCCCTTCTGGATTGCCCAATTGTCCTTGTAAATAGGCTTCATTCTTTTTATAATTTTCCAGTATACCTTCCCAGAAAGCCCATTGCAGGTCAGTGTCAATATTCATTTTGATAGCGCCATAGCCAATCGCTTCTCTTATCTGGTGCTGTGGTGAGCCACTGCCACCATGGAATACGAAGTAAACAGGTTTTGGGGCGGTCTTAAATTCTTTTTCAATATGCACCTGGCTGTTGTTAAGAATCACCGGACGCAATTCTACATTGCCCGGTTTGTAAACGCCATGTACATTGCCAAAAGCAGCGGCCACTGTAAAAAGTTTTCCTACTTTGCTTAATTCCCGGTAAGCATAGGCCACGTCTTCCGGTTGTGTATAGAGTTTAGAATTTTCTACATCGCTATTGTCCACACCATCTTCTTCACCACCGGTAACACCAAGTTCTATTTCAATGCTCATACCCAGCGGCTGCATTCTTTTAAAGAATTCAACTGAAGTATGAATATTTTCTTCAATAGGTTCTTCACTCAGGTCAAGCATATGTGAGCTGAACAGGGGTTGACCTTTTTCTTTATGGAATTGTTCGCCGGCATCGATCAGGCCACTTATCCAGGGCAACCATTTTTTGGCAGCATGGTCTGTATGCAGCACAACTGGAACGCCATAGTACCTGGCGACGTTGTGAATATGCAGGGCACCGGATATACCACCGGAAATATTTCCCTGCAGGTTATCATTTGGCATTCCTTTCCCGGCGATGAACTGGGCTCCTCCGTTGGAGAACTGTACAATAACAGGAGAGTTGACTTTTGCAGCAGTTTCTAAGGTAGCATTGATAGTGTTAGTACCAATCGTGTTGACAGCAGGTAAAGCAAATTGATTATCCCTGGCA
The DNA here is from genome assembly GCA_016719165.1 of Chitinophagaceae bacterium. Lineage (GTDB taxonomy): Bacteria > Bacteroidota > Bacteroidia > Chitinophagales > Chitinophagaceae > JJ008. The sequence goes on from JADKAJ010000001.1 coordinate 790,863, forward strand.
TCATTGTAGAGTGCTTCCAGTTCGTCACCGAACAGCACACCGGCTCTGTACTTTTTCATTAAGTTTTAATTTTTTTAAAAGTGGCAAAAACTTTCAGCAGGCAGGCAATCGTTAAAGGCCTGCTAATATAGAATATTTATTGAATTGAAAATGCGAACAGGTGTTAGAGTGGTTTGCGTTTGGTCTTACCCAGGTTTTTCTGTACCAGTAATAAATTTTTACGGAGGGTTTGCTTCAAATGTATTTTTACAATTTCCCCCATCGATTTGCATTTCTCATACACATTGGTATGCAGGTATTCTCCCAATTCTTTTTTTAATTGTTCCACTTTTTCGGGGGGCGATATCTGGTCTGCGGTCATTATATCGAGCAGGTCTTTGATACGATAACGGGAGGTGGCCAACCGGAAAGTGATCATGGTTCTTTCTTCTGCCTGGTATTGTTCAATGGATTCTTTATTAAGAACAGCGAGGGCCATTTCCACGAACGCAAAATTCTCTTTGAAAAATTGCGGCAGGTAAAGATTCTTTCTGCCTTCATAGGATTGCTGGTCGAAATCTATACAGCGGATCCGGTACTGGTAATCCTCAATATCAGGAGTAATTCCTATTACAAAGTTGTAGCTCCGCATATCACCCAGCAGCCGCACGAAGCATCTTTCGTTGAATTTCACAAATTCTTTCGCTAATCGTATTTTATTGGTTTCCGGGCTATCCATCATTTGTTTGATAAATACATCCCCCGGAATGCCGGGAATATGTTCTTCTACCAATGTATTATCACAGGTAAAAAAAGTGATACGGTTTGGAGAAAGGATATGTTCCAGTTCCAGGCCGTATATCCTGGAGGCATCTGCGATCTTGATATAATAGTGATCGTAATTATCGTTGAACTTATTGACAATCCGGATACGGAAGGGGTTTGAATTTCCGAATGCACAGTAATCAATTCTGGCCACATCCAGGTGACTTATAAAACTGAAATCACCTTCTGTTTTCAGTATGGCGTATATTTTAACCAGTCCCTGGCGGATATAATCCCAGTCACGACTGTCGTACGAAGTTTTTTCCCAATAAGTATCATTCCCGTGTTTGTCTTTAATAGGAGTGGACCAGGTAAAATTCAACAGGTTATTATAGGTAACAGGAAGTTTAACTTCCCGGCCACGGTTTTTCAGGTAGTTACGCAGCTTGTCATTAACAGGATACATTGGTTTCTTACGGGAAGGCTTATCACCTTCCTTTGTTTCCCGGCCATTCTGGTTATCAATAAATCTCATGGGGTGAATAATCAATTGTGAATAGTCAATAACGAATTGCTATAAAGGTTCTAAGGTCGTATTAATTTAATTGATTACGAAGTTTGCTGAAATACGCAGGGGCCTTTTCTAACCGGCTTCCATACCAACTGAACATTTCTCCGTCTGCCAGTAAGATTTTTGTTTGGGGTAATGCTGACTGCAATTCATCAATATGTTTTTGTTGAAAAGGGTAGGGTTCAGAAGAAAGTAAAACCAGTTCCGGGTGTATTGCTTTTAGTTCTTCAACTTTTATTTCCGGATACCGGATTCTATTTGCAAAAATATTCTCCAAACCTGCTGCTGCCAGCATGGAATGAATGAAAGTGTCGCCACCAACTGTCATGTAAGGTTCCTTCCAGATCAGGTATGCAGTTCTTATTTTGTTTTGAATCGTATTTAATTGTTCAAATTCAAATTGAATTTTTGTGTTCAGCTCTTTTCCTTCAACTGGCTTACCTACCATATTTGCAATAGAATGGATCATTTCATACGCATCCTGCAGGTTATTTACATCACTTACCCAAACTGGATACCGGGTTGCCAGTTCTTCTACCTGTTCTTTTATATTTTCTTCTTTATTGGCGATGATGAGGTCGGGATGCAACTGATGGATCAAATCCGTTTTTAATTGCTTAGTTCCTCCAATTCTTGTTTTGGTGCGGAACCATTGTTCCGGGTGTACGCAGAACCGGGTAATGCCGATTACTTCTTTGTCTAATCCCAGGTAAAACAATAATTCTGTTTGTGAAGGGACCAGGGAAATAATTCTTGCCGGAGTTTTCTCCAGGGTAATTGTTCTGCCTGTTTGGTCTATAAAAGTAGACATGCAGTATTTTACCGCAAATTACTGATGAATACGCTGTGTTGAAAATGAAAAGAGGAAGGGAGAAAAAGGTTCACCGCGCCTCCTGCTAAATTTTAGTTTAGCAGGAGGGTTCCGGACGTAAGTTTCTTTCAAGGGGATTTGGACACGGTGACACTTGGTCGGTTTTCAAGGATCTCTTTTGGACTTCTTTGGTTTTTCGATCGGATCTGGACTTCAATTGGTTTTTCTGGAAATCTGGATCTTGTTGGTCTTTCTAAGGATTCGGTTTTTTAATTCTTCAATAAGTATTGGATGATTGGAGAACAAAAATAATTGGCAATTCATTAATAAAACAGAGCAAAATAACCTCTTTTTTTTACGACAGTTTTTACCTTTTTTATCGTAAAGCCGCCACTGCCAGGTTGCGGATTTACTCAGTTAATTTATCGTAGAACTACGAATACAGCCTGTACAACAGTTGCCAGGCTTATTTTAAAACAATAGTAAAGGTTTATTGCATTAGTTTCCCAATGCCTGGATAACATCATACTTTGTAACGATATGGTAATTGCCGGCCTCATCTTTAGCCAGCACCGCCCCATTTTCTTTATTAATCAGATGGCTTAGTTTCTCAACCGGTGTATCAAAAGCCACAATCGGGAAAGAAGGTTCGAGTACTTCCTGTACAGTTGAATTTTTTATTTCGGGGTTATCAAATATTTTCTGAAACAAACCTCCTTCGCTGATGGCACCAACAGAACCATTTTCATTCATTACAGGTATTTGTTCAATGTCATATTTTTTCATCAGTTCAACTGCTTCCAAAACTGTTTGCCCCGGTTCTACAGTGATCAAACGTTTGGTGCCTCTGGAGCTTACCACATCGCGGAAAGTTTTTACATCGAGGAAGCCCCGTTCTATCATCCACTGATCATTATAGATTTTACCAACATACCGGCTGCCATGATCATGAAAAATACAAACAACCATGTCCTCTTTTTTCAAACGGTCTTTCAATTGCAATAAACCCTGTATACAACTGCCGGCACTGTAACCACAGAATAATCCTTCTTCTTTAGCCAGGCGTCTTGCCATCACTGCTCCATCTTTATCAGTTACCTGTTCAAAATAGTCGATAACACTCATATCATAATTCTTGGGTACAAAGTCTTCTCCGAAACCTTCGCTGATATAGGGATGTACTTCGTTCATGTCGATCTCGCCAGTACGAAAATATTTGGTAAGCAAAGAGCCATATACATCAATAGCCCAAATCTGGATGTTTGGATTTTTTTCTTTCAGGTATTGTGCAGTTCCGGTAATGGTGCCGCCTGTTCCTGCGGTACATACCAGGTGTGTAATTTTTCCATCAGTTTGTTTCCATATCTCAGGGCCGGTTGTTTCATAATGTGCCAAACGGTTGGCCAGGTTATCATACTGGTTCATATGGAAGGAGTTGGGGACTTCTTTGGCCAGCCGGGCTGCTACACTGTAATAACTTCTCGGGTCCTCCGGTAATACATTGGTTGGGCAAACGATCACTTCAGCTCCTACAGCTTTCAGGATATCAGCTTTTTCTTTAGATTGTTTTTCTGTGGTAACAAAAATGCATTTGTACCCTTTTACTACTGCAGCAAGGGCTAATCCCATCCCTGTATTACCGCTGGTGCCTTCAATGATGGTACCACCGGGTTTCAGTTTGCCTTCTTTTTCGGCTACTTCCACCATCTTTAATGCCATCCGGTCTTTGATTGAGTTACCGGGATTGAAATAGTCAACTTTTGCTAACACAGTACAGGGAAGATCCCTGGTGATTTTATTCAGCCTGATCAAAGGTGTATTCCCAATTGTCTCGAGTATATTATTTTTTATATCCATAGTCTTTGTTGAATTTGCAAATTTACAAAACGATATCATCCTGATTCTAATCAGGCCAGTTAAAACCGCCTCCCTTTTCTTTATCAATTTCTTGGAATTGGGCCTTTAATAGCTTAGCTCTTGCGGCGATTAAAGCGGGAAACCCGGGATTGGCTTTGAAAAGTTTGAAGGTTTTTAATACCCCCTCTTTAAATAACAGATGGATACCTTTGTTATAATAAAGGTATTCGTCATATCCCGGGTAAGGGGTTTTGATAAACTGATCACCAAAGTATTTTTTACATTTCTCTGCATCATCTTCAAATCGGATATTCTCATTAATAAGTACTTTCTCTGCCAGAGTATTGTCCGGTAAATAGGAAGTAACAATTATGCAGTTTACTTTCCCCTTTAACAGAAAAATTTTAAATATGGGCCATTTCCTGTTTAAATCATCATCCAGGACAAGGCATTTGTCAAAGCCAAGAACAAACTGGGTAATGCTGTCTATGGCCACTGTCCGGTTATGATGCCAGAAAGCGGTCATTTCTTCTTTGAATGTTTTTTCTTCCATCGAATCGCCCAGGATAGCTTTTACCTGTATTTCCGTCATCCCGATACTGATATCTCCGCAGCCAATCCCTGCAGTTACAGATGTCGTTTGCTGTGCTATCAATACAAATGAGAAAATAACTCCAGCGAAAAGGGTGGTAATTTGTTTCATATGTTAAGCTCCAAAGCGGCGAAGATAAACTAACGCCTGTTACTTTTTGACTCTAAAATAAAAAGCCCCTCCTGATACCAGAAGGGGCCTACCGGACTTAATGATAATTTATCATCAAGCTTCTTTTCTGAATTGTTTTCTTTTATTACTGAAATAATTATCCAGTAAAACCAGTCCTAACAAGACATTGATCATCATAAATGCATTAACCCATGTATTATTAAAGAATTTAGTGTAATCTATTTTACTTAGTTTATCAGTAATGGCACTGCTTTCACCTGTATTCCAATCCATTTGACTAAAACCGTAAATAAGAATAGCAACCAGCATGGTCATGAAAAACAAACCAATACCCCAGATAATTCTTTTATTGATATAGGATTTGGTAGCGGGGGCAATATGCATTTTCGCTATCTCTTCCATAACATTTTTTGTAAACCGCATAGAGGGTGCCTCCAGTTCCGATGATTGAAGCATCTCATTTACCTCCAGCAGTTCACTGTATTTTGCTTTCCATTCAACATCTGTCTGTAGTAATCTTTCTATGACTGTTTTTTCTTCCAGGGAAGAATGGCCATCAATAAATTCCCACAAACGTTCTTCGATATTTCGTTGCGTATTCATACAATTCAATTTAAATCTTTTACTTCATGTGCAAAATGAGTTTCCATCTTTTCCTTTAGTCTTGTTCTTGCCCGGTGTAACCGCACCTTTGCTGTATTAACCTCCAATCCCAGGATCTGTGCAATTTCTTCGAGTGACTGTTCACTTTTATAAAACAATGTAATAATCTCCGCATCGTCTGGCCCCATTAAACCAATAGCGTTATGTACCATTGATTGTCTTGATTTTTGTTCCACCAGGTTTGCCCTGAATCCCGAATCCATGCTGTCGGCTACCTCAAACACTTTTTCATTATCCAGCGAATGAATCTCCAGCTTCTTCTTTCTCAGGAAGCTGATACAGGTGTTGTTTACAATGGTATACAACCAGGTGCTGAACTTAGAGGCACCCCGGAAGTCAGCCAGGTATTTAAATGCTTTAATAAATACATCCTGAGCCACTTCCTCAGCATCCTCCCTGTTTTTTACCATTCGCAGCGTTAGTGTGAAAACGTAGTTCTGGTAACGGTTCACCAACCCGGCATATGCCTGGTGATCACCACTTAGCACTTTGCTAATGAGTTCATTATCATTTAGTCCGGTAGACATCCTTATATAAGACTACACGATAAGTTTTTAGGTTACAATACAAATTACGATTAATTGTCCCTAACTCCGGAAGGGGAAATAAGAAAGTTTAGAAAAAGCTGTAACCGGGCTTCACCGGCTGTAGTCATAGTTACTGTAAACCGATTTGAAAAAAAGTTCCTGAAGGCTGTAACCCGGATCAAATACCGGTAGTCATAAAAGGACAAACAAACAAAAATTAATAATAATAAAAACTACCATTATGGACGCAGGAGAAGTTTTAATACCGATTACAATGTTTGCAGGAGGATTTGCAATGATTTTTGGTATTTACTATTTAAAAACCCGCCAGAACCTGGCAATGATTGAGAAAGGAATGAACCCGAAAGAGTTTGCTAACCGGCCGGCTCCTTATAAAAATCTTAAATGGGCATTATTGCTGATTGGGGCTGGTACCGGTTTGTTCCTGGCATATTTACTCGACAATTACATGCTACCAGTGGAGATCAACAAGTTTGGTAATCATGGTGACAGAAATGTACCTATTTACTTTGCCCTTATAGCCATCGGCGGTGGTCTTGGATTGTTTGGTTCTTACCGAATTGAAAAGAAATGGTGGGACGATAATAAAGACAAGCAATAACCTCACCACACACATTACCCGGAAGCAACAGCGAAAACTGTTGCTTTTTTTATTTTGCAATTGTCTCTATTGCTTTTTTTTACCATAGCATCATTGCTGTTCAGTACCTGGTAAAAACCGGCATTTCTCCATTTGTACCGGGCCAGCAATGCTTTTAATCTTTGCTGCACTAACTCTTTTTCTTTTCCTGCTACCGATTTAAAGTTTACAGAGTCGGTTGCCGTGAATTTTACCAGGTCGTTCCAGATACCTTCTATATTGTTAAACCCAGTGATGAAGTCAGCTGTGGTGTTGTATTTATCTACCTGTATTTTGTTCTGCAGGTAATAATTGTAAACAAAGCTGTTGATATTGGCAGCAAAAGTGAGCCTGTTTGCCTTTTGTTGCGACACGCTGGTATCAATAGGAACAAAAATGGAGGGAGTGATGCCGCCGCCTCCATACAATGTGTCACTGCATGCTGTGGTGAAACGAAATCCATTATGATTTTTCATCGAGTCAGCCGAAACCATTTCTCCGCTGTTGAACCGTTCCCATAATTCATCCATATACACTTTTTTGCCTTTTTCGTAGGGTCGCTGGATACTGCGGCCAAGGGGTGTATAGTACCTTGCTACCGTAAGCCGCATGGCAGATCCGTCTCTCAGCTGGTACTGTTCCTGTACAAGGCCTTTACCAAAAGTTCTCCTGCCTATTATGGTAGCCCTGCACCAATCCTGCAAGGCGCCGGCTAAAACCTCACTGGCACTGGCAGATAATTCATCCACCAGCAAGACCAGTTTCCCTTTCTCAAAAAGACCGGGACGTTTGCAGCGGTATTCCCTTTTTTTGCTATTGACACCTTCTGTATAAACGATCAGTTTATCTCCTTCGAGAAATTCATCTGCCATGTCAACTGCTTCATTCATAAAGCCACCACCATTACCACGCAAGTCAAAAACAAGACTTTGCATTCCCTGTTTTTGTAATGCTTCCATCGCCTGCATGAATTCTTCGTAGCTGCTTTCACTGAACTTTGTGAGTTTGATATAACCGGTATTTTTATCGATCATATAAGAAGCCTCAATAGAGGGAACAGGTATCTTTCCCCTGGTAACAGTAATGGATTGTTGTTTAGCACCTCTTATTACCTGTAATATGGCTTTGGAGCCTTTAGGTCCGCGGATCAATGTTTTGATCTCATTAATGGAAACTCCTTTTCGTGTAAGTGATGAGTCATTCACCCTGGTTATTTTATCACCGATCACTAAACCGGCCTTATCGCTTGGTCCGTCAGGGAAAACGTAAACAACATTAACTGTATCACTGAAAATATTGAACTCTACACCGATCCCGTCAAAGTTTCCGGCCAGGTCTTCATTAGCTTCTTTTAGCTCCACCGGAGGCAGGTACACTGAGTGAGGGTCCAGTTCGTTCATCATTTCCTGAATAGCACGGCCTTCCAGTGTATCTATCTGCACCGAGTCGACATATCGCATTTTTATCAGGTCAAGTGCTTCCTGCAGGGTACTGCGGCTATTGGAAGAAAAAAAACCCCTTTTTGAACCAGACTGATCACTTAATTTAAAGCCCAGGAACATTCCTCCTATTAATACCAACGAAAAAATAAGCGGAAGCCAGACCTGCAATTTTTTATTTCCCATCATAAACCTTTATTCAGTAATTTGACGCAAAATACTGGATTTGAACGTAACAGAAGTTGTCGCTCATCCAATTCAACAAATCTTTATATGCCGGTTGTAAAATTGATTGCAGACAGCGGGGCCACAAAAGCCGAATGGTGTTTACTTCAGAATGGCAGGAAAAAGACCATCATTACCCAGGGTATCAGTCCTTACTTTCTCAATACTGAACAGATAACGGATCTTTTATTGAAAGAGCTAAAGCCAAAACTGAAGAATACAAACATTGACGAGGTTTACTATTACGGTACTGGTTGTGCCAACCCTGTCAATGCAAAGTCTGTAAAAAAAGCCATCAGTAAAGTTTTTCAGCATACAAAAGTAGAAGTTACGCATGACCTGATGGGTGCCGCAAGGGCCTTATGCGGCAGAAAAAAAGGAGTGGCCTGTATTTTAGGTACCGGATCAAATTCCTGCTACTATGATGGGAAAAAGATCGTAAAAAACAGTCCGGGGCTCGGTTATGTATTGGGCGATGAAGGTAGCGGTGCCTACCTGGGCAAGAAAGTAATTCAATATTATCTCTACGGAACATTTGATGATGAGCTACGGGGAAGATTTGATCTCACTTATACTACCAATGCGTCGGAGATACTGGAGAATGTTTACAAGAAACCTTTGCCTAATCGCTATTTAGCCGGCTTCGCAAAATTTTTGGCGGAAAACAGGGGCCATTATATGATAGAGAATATCATTGAAGACGGGTTGAATGATTTTTTCTTCAATCATCTTTGCAAGTACCGCGAAACATGGACCTTGCCTATCCATTTTGCAGGAAGTGTTGCATTTGGTTTTAAAGATGTGTTGCAGCAACTTTGCAACAGTTATGAATTTGAATTGGGCAGGGTGATGAAGAACCCGATGGAAGGTTTGATAGAATATCACAGTTAAAGAAAGGACACATGGCTTTTAAAAAAATTACTGAGCAGTCAAGCAATTACCGTCACCTGGAAAAAATGACAGTGGGTGAACTACTCACCAACATTAATAATGAAGATAAAACTGTGCCGGAGGCAGTAGAAAGAGCAATGCCACAGATAGAAAAGCTTGCTGAAATTGCCAGTGATAAAATGCTGATGGGGGGGCGGTTATTTTATATCGGTGCCGGAACCAGCGGCAGATTGGGAATAGTGGACGCCAGCGAATGTCCGCCAACTTACGGAGTGCCATACGGGTTAGTGATTGGAATTATTGCGGGTGGTGAAAAGGCAATAACCACTGCCGTTGAATTTGCAGAAGATGACAGAGAACAGGGTTGGATGGATTTGCTTGAACATAAAGTATCAGACAAGGATGTGGTGATCGGAATTGCTGCCAGTGGTACTACACCCTATGTTATTGGTGCATTGGATGAATGCAGGAAAAGAGGTATCGTCACCGGCAGCATCTCCTGTAATCCTGATTCGCCAGTGAGTGCTGCGGCTGATTTCCCGATTGAAGTAGTGGTGGGACCGGAGTTTGTTACAGGCAGTACGAGGATGAAAAGCGGTACCGCCCAGAAGCTTGTCCTGAATATGATCTCGACCACTGTTATGATACAGTTAGGACGGGTAGAAGATAATAAGATGGTAAATATGCAACTAACGAACGATAAGTTGGTTGACCGTGGTACCAAGATGCTGATGGAGAGAGTGAAGATCGCTGATTATGAGAAAGCAAAAGAATTACTTCTTAAGTACGGAAGCGTTAAAAAAGCAGCAGATTCTTTTGTAGGATAATTTTATTTTTCCTTTTTGCAACGTATATTGTGCTTCTGATTTCAAAAAGTGGTAAAAACAGTTAGTCATATATCTTCGTTCCTGGTGATGAATTTCACCATCACCACTATTATTACTACAACCCGTTAAGGGTTGTATATTTTCATATCAATACATGGGCAGTTTGCTGTAAGATGACGGAAGTCGCTTATTGCTTCACATTTATCTAATCATTCAAAATTCAGGTCATGCAGGTATTAAAGTTCGGGGGTACTTCTGTCGCTAATGCAGAAAATATAAATAAAGTTGTTGCGATTGTAAAGGAGTCGGTTAAAAAAGAAAAAACAATAATAGTAGTATCAGCACTGGGAGGGATCACAGATTTATTACTGGGAGCGGCAGCAATAGCTGCAGAGGGAAATGAAGCCTACAAAGAAAAATTATCACAGGTTGAGCAGCGGCACCTGGACACCGTTAAGCAATTGATCCCTGTTGCACAACAAAGCCAGTTATTGAGCCTGGTAAAAAAATCATGTAACGAAATTGAAGATATCTGCAATGGCATTTTTTTGCTACGGGAATTAACTCCAAGGTCAAAAGACAGGATTGGCAGTTATGGGGAATGGATCTCTTCGCAGATCATTGCTGCAAAGTTCATTGCAGAAGGGCTCGATGCTGTATGGAAGGATTCCAGGGAATTGATTCTTACCAATTCTACGTTTACTGCAGCAGAAGTGGATTTCCCGATTACGAATAAAAGAACAGGGGAGTTCTTTGCCGCAGCTTCTTCCACTCTTTTTATCTTACCCGGATTTATTGCTGCTGACAAAAATGGAATAACTACAACTTTAGGAAGAGGAGGGTCTGATTTTACTGCTGCTATTATTGCTTCCGCTGTTAATGCATCCGTTTTGGAGATATGGACTGATGTCAGTGGTATGATGACAGCCGATCCGCGACTGACCAGTAATGCCCGGATCATTCCGCATATATCTTACCAGGAAGCGATGGAGTTGTCGCATTTCGGTGCCAAAGTTATTTATCCGCCAACTATTCAGCCGGTGATGGGTAAGCGGATACCTGTATGGGTGAAAAATACATTTGCTCCTGCTGATGCAGGAACATTGATCGAATCAGTTGCTACAAAAGATGGGGATATCGTAAGAGGTATTTCCAGTATCAACAATATAGCATTGATCAGCCTGGAGGGAAGTGGTATGATCGGTATTCCTGGATTTTCAAAAAGATTATTTGAAGCATTAAGTAGTGAAAGGATCAATGTTATATTAATTACACAAAGCTCTTCCGAGCATTCCATTTGCGTGGGTATTGATGCGCTGTCTGCAGCAAAGGCAAAACAAGCTGTAGATTCGGCTTTTGTCAATGAAATAGCGTTGGAAAAAGTTGATCCGCTGCAAATTGAATCAGCACTTTCCATTGTTGCATTGGTTGGAGAGAACATGAAAAGTCATCCCGGCATCAGCGGCCGTATGTTCAGTGCCATGGGGAGGAATGGTGTGAACGTAAGAGCTATTGCACAAGGGTCTTCAGAAAAAAATATTTCAGCTGTCATTTCTACCAACGATGTCCGTAAGGCCATCAATGTTTTGCATGAAGAGTTTTTTGAAACAACGTACAAACAGGTAAACCTTTTTATAACCGGAACCGGAAATGTCGGAGCAAAATTATTGGGTCAGTTACAGCAGCAACTTGAATTCCTGCAGGAGCAATTACATTTACAGGTAAGAGTAGTTGGTTTAAGTAACAGCAGAAAGATGCTGATTGATGAAGAAGGTATTGATTTAAAAAACTGGAAAGAGAAGCTCGAAGCAGGTGAAACGGCCAGCCTGCAAAAACTAACAGACGAAATTATCAGCCGTAATCTCCGTAATTCTGTTTTTGTTGATATCACCGCTAATGATAAAGTGGCCGGGGTATATGGTTTGTTATTACAGAAAAGTATTTCCGTGGTTGCCTGTAATAAAGTAGCCGCCTCTTCAGCCTATAGTAATTATAAGAAATTAAAGGACCTGGCCAGGGAATTCAACAGCCAGTTCTTGTTTGAAACTAATGTTGGTGCAGGTCTTCCGATAATTGCTACCCTGAATGACCTGGTACATAGCGGAGACAGGGTACATAAAATCCAGGCAGTACTCAGCGGTACATTGAATTTTGTTTTCAATAATTATGATGGCAGCCGGAAATTTGCGGAGGTGGTAAAGCAGGCACAGGAGGAAGGGTATACTGAACCTGACCCGCGGCTTGACCTGGGAGGAACGGATGTAATGAGAAAAATAATGATCCTCGCCAGGGAAGCAGGACAGGAAATTGAGATGGACGATATAGTAAATAATTCTTTTATGCCGGCGATTTGTATGCAGGGATCAGTGGATGATTTTTATGCAGCCATGCTGAAAGAAGAAGCGCATTTCAAAAAACTGGCAGAAGATGCGAACATTGCAGGATGCAAATTGAAATTTGTTGCCTCATATGACAATGGTAAGGCATCGGTAGGTTTGCAGCATATTGATCCGAAGCATGACCTGTATCACCTGTACGGGAAAGACAATGTCGTTCTTTTTTACACTGACCGGTATAAAGAACAGCCTCTAGTAGTGAAGGGGGCCGGTGCTGGTGCAGAAGTGACAGCCAGTGGTGTATTTGCTGATATTATCAGGGCATCAAAAGTATAAAATGAAGAAAGTTAAAGTACATAGTCCGGGTACGGTAGCCAACATTGTATGCGGATTTGATATTCTTGGTCTTGCATTGAGTGAACCATACGATGTGATGGAAGTGATGCTGCTTGACCGGCCTGAAGTGATTATTCATAATAGGGACATTTTTAATTTGCCGACGGAAGCAGAAAAGAATGTAGCCGGAGTTGTATTATTATCGGTAATGGAGAGAATGAATAATACTATTGGATTTGAAGTTACTGTTGAAAAGCACATCAAACCAGGAAGTGGTATTGGCTCCAGTGCAGCCAGTGCTGCAGGGGCGGCAGTAGCAGCCAATTATTTATTAGGAAATATCTTTTCCAGTGATGAAGTGGTGCAGTTTGCGATGAACGGGGAGAAACTGGCTTCTGGTGTAAAACATGCTGACAATATTGCTCCCTGTATTTTGGGTGGCATCAGCTTGATACGTTCCATTCATCCACTGGATATAGTTTCCATTCCGGCACCTGACTTATTTGTCACAGTGGTTCATCCGCAGATTGAAGTAAGGACATCTGATGCCAGGCAGATACTGAAACAACAGGTGCTCTTAAAAGATGCAATAAAGCAATGGGGGAATATTGCCGGCCTGGTAACAGGATTTATGAAGAATGATTATGATCTGATAGGCCGTTCACTCGAGGATGTTATCATTGAACCTGTACGAAGTATCCTTATTCCGGGATTTGATGAGTTGAAAGTAAAATGTAAAGAGGCAGGAGCATTGGGTGGTGGTATTTCTGGTTCCGGGCCATCTGTATTTATGCTGAGTAAAGATGAATCAACTGCGAAAGCTGTCGGGCATGTGATGAGCCAGGTATATGAACAAATTGGTATTGATTACAATATTTATGTAACGACTATTAATAAGAAAGGGGTAGAGGTGGTGAGCAGCGAGTAGCAGAATGCAGGGTTCTAATTAATTTATTTAATGCTTTCTTCTAAATGAAATATTACAGTACAAATAAAATTGCAGGATCGGTTGATTTCAAAGAGGCAACGATCAGAGGGCAGGCACCTGATAAAGGGTTATACTTTCCGGAGATCATTCCATTTGTGGATAAGGATCTGATCAGCAATATTGACAGCTATACAAATGAGGAAATCGCATTCAGGATAATCGCACCTTATGTAGGTAACGGGATTCCAGAAGACAGGTTATGGGAGATTGTAAAGGAAACAGTGAATTTTGAGATTCCGCTGGTGAAAGTGAATGATACTATTTCTTCTTTAGAATTGTTTCATGGCCCGACGCTGGCATTTAAAGATGTGGGTGCCAGGTTCATGAGCCGTTGTTTGGGATATTTTGTACAAGGAGATTCAAGAAAAGTAACCGTGCTGGTGGCAACATCCGGTGATACCGGTGGTGCTGTTGCCAATGGTTTTTATAATGTGGAAGGGGTAGAGGTGGTCATACTATATCCATCCGGCAAAGTGAGTCCCGTACAGGAAAAACAATTGACAACACCGGGTAAAAATATTCATGCGTTAGAAGTGCAGGGTACTTTTGATGATTGCCAGCAAATGGTGAAACAGGCTTTTGCGGATAAGGAGCTAACGGATAAATTATTTTTGACCTCAGCCAATTCGATAAATGTAGCCCGGTGGTTACCACAACAGTTTTATTATTTCTATGCGTTCAAGCAATGGGAACAAAAAAATAACCCGCCTGTAATTTCTGTTCCCAGTGGCAATTTTGGTAATATCTGCGCAGGTATACTGGCCATGCAATCCGGGTTACCCGTAAAACACTTTATTGCAGCTTGTAATGTGAATGATATTGTAAGTGAATACCTGCAAACACAGGAATTGCAACCAAAAGAGGCCGTTGCCACTTTGAGTAATGCCATGGATGTAGGTAACCCCAGTAATTTTGTACGCATACTGGAGATTTTTAAGCACCAGTTTCCATTGTTGAAGAATAAGCTATCCGCTTACACGATAACAGATGCTGAAACAGTATCAACAATCAGGGAGGTGTACGAAAAATATAATTATATTCTTGACCCGCATGGTGCTGTCGGATTTCTCTCTTTACACCGCTATCTTTTTGATCATCCCGGTCAAACCGGATTATTTTTAGAAACAGCTCACCCGGTTAAATTTCCGGAAGCTGTGGAAAGCAGCATTGGTAAACGCATTGAAATGCCAGTTGCTGTCCGGTCTCTTATGGATAAAGAAAAGCAAAGTGAATTAATCAAAGCTGACTATCAGCAATTCAAGGATTATCTTTTAAAATAAGATGCCTTTCTGATTATTGCTTTTTCTACTTTATCACTTAGCTTATCTTTGCACTGAGTAGCAGGTTTATGCATAATTTAGAACCCTTTTATAACTGGCGTCATATCTATATCAGTGAGGAAGACAAATTTTCTCCCTTCTTCGGCCGTCAGTATTCTGAATTTGAATTTTCCCTGACTGTTTACAATTATTACATACATCCGCAATGGGATGATTTTGGCAGCCGTACATTATACCTGAAGGTGCTGCTGGCAGATTACGAAGAAAAATATGCCGTCATTGAGCTGATCGGTGAATGGAATGATGCTGTGGAGAATGACATCATGGAACTCAAAAGAGAGGTGCTGGAGAAATTCATGTATGAAGGTATCCATAAGTTTATCCTGATCGGGGAGAATGTATTGAATTACCATAGTGACGGTAAAGACTATTATGAAGAGTTATATGAAGAACTATCGGACGAAAATGGCTGGATAGTTTGTTTAAACATGCCGGAGCAGACCCAGTACGATTTTAAACATGCCCGTCTGAACCGGTATGTTGAATTAATGGAATTAGAAAACTGGCGAACCTACAAGCCTTTTCATTTGTTTAAAAAGATCGATAATGAGCTGACAGCAAGATTGACTAATTAGTCTTTTATATGCGATAGGCTCTTGATTTTTGTCATTTAAATCTTTTATCTGTTTTTGGTCACGGGGCATTACTTTTGCAGAAATTGATTACTTCCTCTAAGAATATTGCTTATGAAATGGTCTGAACAGTTTACTTCCTCGGTTGGCAAAAAGTGGGTAATGGCTTTGACGGGTTTGTTCCTTATTATTTTTCTGGTGGTGCATGCCGGTATCAATGCCTGTATCTGGGCGAATGATGGCGGTGAAATGTTTAACAAGGCAGCCCATTTTATGGGAAGCACTGTTCTTATCCGGATTGCAGAAATTGGTCTTTTCCTTGGTATCTTTCTGCACATCCTCCAGGGCTACATGCTGGAAATACAGAATCGGAGCAAAAGAAAACAAGGGTACGCAGTACCTATGGGAAATAAAGGCAGCAAGTGGTATAGTCGCAGCATGGCATTATTAGGGACGATTCTTTTAATGTTCTTCATTCTGCATTGGTGGCATTTCTGGGTGCCAGCCCGTTTCATAGGACACGAAGAGTTAACAGAATTAGAGATTAATGGTGTGCAGATGCATAATATGTACAACCTGATGCAATTCACTTTCCAGGAATTGTGGGTAGTAATCGTGTATGTATTTGCCTGCTTCTCTTTATGTTGGCATCTGATACATGGCTTTCAAAGTGCATTCCGGACGGTGGGTGTAAGTAATTCAAAGTATGTAAGCCTTATTCAAAATGTAGGTATCGGGTACTCAGTAATTATTTCACTGGCTTTTGCGATGATGCCGGTAAGTATGTACCTGGGATGGGTATAAATAACCATTACGAATTAATTGCGGTAAGGTATGATGTGTTTGAAAGTTAGAATAGTTATTACAGGCAAAGATCTTAATAGCGAACTGTAAAAAAGCAAATAAATCATTTATATCAAAGTAATCAGAGGTTATGCTTGATTCAAAAATTCCCGCCGGACCGTTAGAACAGAAATGGACAGATTATAAAGGACATGTGAAACTGGTGAACCCGGCTAACAAACGAAAACTTGAAGTGATCGTAGTCGGTACCGGTTTGGCTGGTGCTTCTGCTGCAGCTTCTTTAGGTGAGCTGGGATATAAAGTGAAAGCATTTTGTTTCCAGGATTCACCCAGGAGGGCACACTCTATTGCTGCACAGGGTGGTATTAATGCCGCTAAGAATTACCAGAATGATGGAGACTCTATCTTCCGCTTGTTTTATGATACCGTGAAAGGGGGAGATTACCGTGCCAGGGAATCCAATGTGCATCGTTTGGCCGAAGTGAGTGTAAATATTATTGACCAGTGTGTGGCACAGGGAGTACCTTTTGCCAGGGATTATGGCGGATTACTCAATAACCGTTCCTTTGGTGGTACACAGGTGCAAAGAACTTTTTATGCCGCAGGACAAACCGGTCAGCAGTTATTGATTGGTGCATACCAAGCCCTGGAAAGACAAGTTGCCTTAGGTAATGTACATATGTATAGCCGCCATGAAATGCTGGATGTGGTGATGGTGGATGGAAAAGCAAGAGGCATTATCTGTCGTAATCTTGTAAACGGTGAGCTCGAAAGATATTTTGGTCATGCTGTATTGCTTTGTACAGGTGGTTATGGTAACGTATTCTATCTTTCTACCAATGCCATGGGCAGTAATGTGACGGCTGCCTGGAAAGCACATAAGAAAGGTGCTTTCTTCGGTAATCCCTGCTTTACTCAAATTCACCCTACCTGTATTCCGGTGAGTGGTGATCACCAGAGTAAATTGACCCTGATGTCTGAATCGTTAAGAAATGACGGTCGTATCTGGGTACCCAAACAAAAAGGGGATAAAAGAAAGGCGAACGATATTCCTGAAGAGGAAAGGGACTATTACCTAGAAAGAAGGTATCCCGCATTTGGTAACCTGGTACCAAGGGATGTGGCATCAAGAGCTGCCAAAGAAAGATGTGATGCGGGATATGGTGTCGGAACTACCGGGCAGGCTGTTTATCTCGATTTCAAATACAATCTCATTAATAAATACGGGAAGGCGGAAGCAAACAAGCATGGCATTGAAAATCCTGACATGGAAACATTGATCCGGTTAGGGAAGGAAGTTGTGAAAGAAGAATATGGGAACCTGTTTGATATGTATGAAAAAATTACAGGGGAAAATCCATATGAAGTACCTATGAGGATTTACCCGGCTGTACACTATACCATGGGTGGCCTCTGGGTGGATTATGAACTGATGACGAATGTAAAGGGATTGTACTGCCTTGGTGAAGCTAACTTTAGTGATCATGGTGCAAATCGTCTTGGGGCATCTGCCCTGATGCAGGGATTGGCAGATGGTTATTTTGTTATTCCTTACACTATCGGCAATTACCTGGCAGATGAAATAGCGACCAAACCAATTCCAACTGATCATCCTGCATTTACAGAAACTGAAAAAGCGGTGTCTGATCGTATCAGTACACTAATGAATATTAAAGGGAATCAGACTGTAGAAAGTTTTCATAAGCGTTTGGGAAAGATCATGTGGGAAAAATGCGGGATGGCCCGCAATGAAAAAGGACTACAGGAAGCTATTGTGGAGATACAGCAATTGAAAAAAGAATTCTGGAGTGATGTTAAAATTCCCGGAACTATCAAAGAAATGAATCCTGAATTGGATAAGGCTGGTCGTGTTGCCGATTTTATTGAGTTGGGTGAATTGATGTGTATAGATGCATTAAACAGAAATGAAAGTTGTGGTGGACACTTCCGTGAAGAAAGCCAGACAGAGGAAGGAGAAGCAAAGAGGAATGATGCTGATTATGCGTATGTGGCAGCATGGGAATACAAAGGAGAGAGTAGTTGGGAACTGCATAAGGAGCAATTGGAGTTTGAAGTAGCGAAACCAACTCAACGGAGTTATAAATAATTGAAACAATTTGGTAATTCGGCAATTTGCCAATGCAGGTTCAAACTGAAAATATTATTCTTAAAAAAACAATTGAATTTTCATTACTTGCTATTGAATATGTTGAGTTATTTGAAAGTCATAAGAGATATGTTATAGCAAGGCAATTATTAAGGTCTGCAACTTCAATAGGTGCAAATGTTCATGAAGCTCAGAATGCGGAAAGTAAAGCTGACTTTATTCATAAGTTCAAAATTGCGGCAAAAGAAGTAGAAGAAACAAAGTATTGGCTGGTATTATGTAATGAGTCAAACCTGTATCCTGATTGCAGGCAGTTGGTTGATAAATTACATGAAATTGATAAAATTATTACGAAAATAATATCGACAAGCAAGGCTGGATAATTGCCGAATTGTCTAATTGACAAATTGAATAAATTATGGAGCAATACACAATGAATCTTACTTTAAAAGTCTGGAGACAGAAAAATAGTGCTGAGCGGGGCAGTTTTGAAACGTACCCGGTGAAGAACATTTCTTCTGAGATGTCATTTTTAGAGATGATTGACGTATTGAATGAAGAACTTATCCGTGATGGAAAAGACCCGATTGCCTTCGATCATGATTGTCGTGAAGGTATTTGTGGGATGTGTTCCATGTATATTAATGGACGTCCGCATGGACCATGGGAAAAGAACACAGTTTGCCAGCTGCACATGAGGGCCTATAAAGATGGTGATACCATTGTGATTGAACCATGGAGAGCCAATGCCTTTCCGGTCATTAAAGACCTGATGGTCGATCGTTCTTCTTTCGATCGTATCATCCAGGCAGGGGGGTATATTTCTGTCAATACAGGAAGCCCGGTGGATGCTAATGCCATCCCGGTTGAAAAAAATATGGCAGATGCTGCTTTCGCAGCGGCCGCCTGTATTGGTTGCGGCGCTTGTGTGGCCGCCTGCAAAAATTCATCAGCCATGCTGTTCTTATCTGCCAAAGTAACGCATCTTGCTTTATTACCTCAAGGTCATCCGGAAAGACAGACCAGGGCGATGAATATGGTGGCCCAGATGGATAAAGAAGGATTTGGCGCCTGTACCAATACCGGTGCCTGTGAGGCAGTTTGCCCCAAAGGAATTTCTATTGAAAATATTGCCCGCCTGAACAGGGAGTATATGATGGCAGGGCTGGCCAGCGACAAATAAGCTGTTTTTAAACTATTTATAAGCCCTTTATCACAAAGGGCTTTTTTGTTTTCGGCCACTATTCGTACATTCAGATTCTATAAAAAACTTTTATGTACACAAAATCTATTTCAATTGCGGTAGTGGCTATTTTTTTACTTGTTTCCTGTAAAAATAATGATACTGTGAAAAAAGAATCAGTAAAATGGCCGGAAGGAGTAACTGCTCCTGTAGCCGAAAAGAAAATTAAAGAATTGACAGCGCATGGTGATACCCGTATCGATGAGTACTACTGGATGAATGATTATTTTAAGAAAGGTCCTGACAGTACTAAAGTTGTGGATTACCTGAAAGCAGAGAATGCGTACCTGGATACAATGATGTCTGGTACCAAAAAATTCCAGGAGGAATTATTTGCGGAAATGAAAGGCCGTATCAAAGAAAAAGATGAGTCGGTGCCTGTGCTGAACAATGGTTATTATTATTATTCCCGTACTGAGGAGGGGAAACAGTATTATAAATATTGCCGCAAAAAAGGAAGCCTGGATGCCCCGGAAGAGATTTTACTGGACGCCGATAAAATGGCAGAGGGGTCAGGCTATTTTTCTGCAACAGGTTTCAGTATTAGTCCTGATAATAAGTTAATGGCATATGGTATTGATAAATTATCACGCCGCCAGTATACCATTTATATTAAGAACCTGGAAACAGGTGAGTTGTTAAAAGATGAAATAAAAGGCACGGGTGGCAATGCAGTTTGGGCTGCGGATAATAAAACCCTTTTCTATACTTCTAATAACCCGGCTACTTTATTGTCAGAAAAGATCAGGAAACATAAATTAGGCTCGGATGCCACCACTGATGTGACAGTGTATGAAGAAAAAGATCCTTCGAACTATATTGGTGTTTACAAAACAAAGTCAAGGGACTATATAGTGATATATTCCAGTGCTACACTATCCAGTGAATACCGGATAGTAAAAGCCAGTGAGCCTGATGCCTCTTTCAGCCTATTTCAGCCAAGAATAAAAGATGTGTTATATGGGATTGACCATTGGGGAGATAAATTCCTCATCCGTACCAACCTGGATGCCAAAAATTTCCGGTTAATGGAAACTCCTGTTGATAAAACAACCCGGGAGAACTGGAAGGAAGTAATAGCACACAGGACAGATGTTTTGCTGGAAGATATCGATGTATTCAAAGGTCATTGGGTGATCACTGAACGTAAGGAAGGGCTGTTGCAAATGCGTATCAGGGAAATCGCTTCTGGTAAAGAGCATTATCTTGACTTTGGTGAACCGGCTTATGCTGCATATGTTGGTGCAAACCCCGAGTTCAATACAACAAACCTGCGTTACAATTATACTTCGCTTACTACTCCCAATTCAGTTTTTGATTATGATATGAATGCAAAAAATAAAAGAATGATGAAAGAGCAGGAAGTATTGGGTGGTTTTAATAAGGCTGATTATGTGACCGAAAGGGTGTATGCAACTGCAAAAGATGGTGCTAAAGTTCCCGTTTCAATAGTATATAAAAAGGGTACAAAGAAAGATGGGTCAGCCCCTTTATTGTTATATGCCTATGGTTCTTATGGCGCCAGTATGGATGCAAGCTTCAGCAGCAATCGTTTAAGCTTGTTGAATCGTGGATTTATATATGCAATTGCTCATATCCGTGGGGGACAGGAAATGGGGCGGCAGTGGTATGAGGATGGTAAGTTGATGAAGAAAAAAAATACATTTACTGATTTCATTGATTGTGGTGAATTTCTGATCAAAGAGAAATATACTTCTAAAGGTCATTTGTATGCGATGGGAGGCAGTGCCGGTGGCTTACTGATGGGTGCTGTTGTAAATATGGCCCCGGATCTTTGGAATGGAGTAGTGGCGCAGGTGCCTTTCGTGGATGTGATCACCACCATGTCAGATCCAACTATTCCATTAACAACAAATGAGTATGATGAATGGGGTAATCCGGCAGATAAGGATGCTTATTTCTATATGAAATCCTATTCTCCGTATGATAATTTAGAAAAGAAAAATTACCCTAATATGCTGGTGACAACCGGACTGCACGATAGCCAGGTACAGTATTTTGAACCGGCCAAGTGGGTAGCAAGGCTGAGGGTTTTAAAGACTGATAAAAACCTGCTTTTACTCAAAACAAATATGGAAGCCGGGCATGGCGGAGCATCCGGCCGGTTTGATTATTTAAAAGAGATTGCCATGGAATATGCATTCTTAATGGCACTGGAAGGTATAACCAGCTAAAAGGCCATTGCAGCTCGCAATGAACCTGACCAGATGGCATCACTCCCGGTTTCTTTCATCAGGATTAAACCCGGAGTGATTGCTATTTTAGGGGAGATATAATAATTACACTGCAGAGAGGCCCCTGTGTTGAATTGTACATTGCTGCTGTATATACCTGCTGCAGGGCCAGCTGTCAGGCAAAAATGTATTTTCTTACCCGCATTATATACGGCGCCGGCAAATGCGTGTAAAAAAATATAAGCTGGATATTTATAGGACCCAGCTCCGATAGATTCTTTTTTGCCAAAGTAATATGCAACGCCACTGTTTGCGGTAAACCCAATTTTTTTTGCTGGCATTGAATTAAGTCGTCCAAAACGATTTTTGCTCCAGGCATATACAGTACTAAAACCTCCGTAATGAGTGTTAGAAAAATCACCCAGCGGGATATTAATTCCTGCTGCAATTACACTTTTTTTTCCACCGGGATTTATTTTTTTTTGAAAACCTGTCTGCGAGAAACAAAATGAAGCAGGAAGTAAAAGCAGAAATAAGGCAAAACTCTTTTTCATATTAAGGGTGTGAATCCAGGCCGGCATATTACCTGATCAATACAAAAGTACCTTTTCTTTCTATAGTTTCTCCCGACTTGCCAATAGCTTTGATAAACCAGACATAAACACCGGCTTGCTGAAGCATGCCTTTTACTTTTCCATTCCATCCTGCATTACGAAGGCTGGTTGAAAAAACCTGTTGTCCCCAGCGACTATAGATGCTGAATTCTTTAAGTATTACCTGGCCATGATAAAATGGTTTCAGTATATCGTTTTTCCCGTCATCATTAGGTGTAAATCCAGTTGGAATATAAATATCATCATACTGTAAAACTGTGATCCTTACTGAATCTTCTCCTTTACAGCCCTCATTGTTACTGGCAGTAACTTTATAAACAATATCCTCCAGCGGAGTGGCAACAGGATTTCTAATGTTACTATTGCTTAACCATGTGTCTGGTGACCATAGGAAACTATCAGCAGGTTCATTGGTTGAAAGGATAACAGATTGTCCAACTGTGATTGTCTGATCGGGTGGTGCGGTAACTGAAAAATTCTTAATTTCTACCTGCTTTATTAATGAATCATCAATACAGGCAGCACCAGTAAGTAGTTTCAGTTTTACGGAATAAAAACCTTCCCGGTTATATATGTGAATCGGGTTTGCAGCTGTTGAAGTATTGCCATCACCAAAATCCCATAGATATTGTCCTCCTCCATTCTGTTCAAAAAGACTTTTATTGACGAAACGGATATAACCGGAATCACACCTGACTACATAATCAAAATCAGCATCGGTAATTGTACCAGTTGGTTTTATGATTCTGCTGCTTTTTATGTTACCACAACTGACAGAGGAAGAAATGGTCAGGGAAACAGTATAGGATTGATTTGCCGGAGCAAATGTATGAACCGGGTTTTGCAGGGTTGATGTATTTCCATCGCCAAAATTCCAGGACCAGGTGAGAGTTCCGGGCATGCCAGATATTGCAGTAAACTGAACTCTTCCGCTGCAGCTGTCAGTTATTACATATGAAAAACTATTGTTGGGATCATAGGCCACATCATTAATAAAGGAGGGTGAACCGAAACGGGCAGAAAATGGTGAAATATCCAACTGGTTATCCTGGAAATTACAACCTGCACCTTTAACAGCAGGAGAATTGATCACGCCAAGACTTTGACCTGGTCTGAATGTATAAATCTTTTCATTTGGCGCCAGCTGTAGCGTTAATACCGGCGAAGTAGTTGAAATGCTGATGGTTGATGCACTAACAGCAGCGGCGGAAGGCAAGGTAGCTTCCAACTGATCGATCTTTCTTTCATAAGGACGTACGAGATATAACATCTTTGAATCAGACGAGTATTCGCAGGCAACATACATTGCATTATCAAACATAACGGACCTTCCGTTAGTAACCTGGCCGGTTGTATTATCAAAGTCGAATAGCTGTACAAAATTCGGATTGCTTACATCAGGATCAAACAACGGGAAATGGGTCTGGCATAATTGCTTTCCGTCCGGGCTTATCTTCATATAGCCTGTATTGGTAAGCAGGTGTTGAGTAAGTATTACACCAGCCTGTGAAACCACAGGGTTTGATTGCAGTCCGTTGCAGGTGATCAGCCAGGAACGGAAAATATTAGAATTATTATCATTGGTGATCAGCCAGATATCCGTACCATTCTGATGCCGGGCGGCAGTAAGTCTTTCTGTACAGGATTGCCATAGTAGTGTGTTTTTGGAAACCACTTCGCCATTGCCATTATCCCGTTTCATATTTACGATAGAATAATTGTACCCGCTGCTGAAATTATTTTCAATGGCATCAGTGGTAAAAATGTAATAGATACTGTCATTTCCGGGAACGGGAACAATAATAGCAGCCTGACAGGATGAAATATTTCCTTTCAGATCATTTCCATTCAGCATAACCTGGTGCTGGCGATTAAAAACGGTTATCCCATTCGTATAGAATAGCAATTGCCCGTTGCTGTCAGAAATTGCAGCGGATCCTTCATCCGTGATCATTGCTCCATCTGTAAGGGTAACAGGTGTTACCTGACCGGGAGAACCCGAAAAGCGGATGCCTGCCCGCTGACCAAAATACCAGTTATTGTTCTGTTGTGCCTGCAATGCAAAACAGATAAAAAAATGGGATAAAAATATAATTGTACTTTTTCTCAAACCAAACAGGTATTTCAACGTATTTATGAGACCCGCAACAACAAATTTGCTGCTTTTTAAGGGGAATTAACAGCATGGGATAACTTTCACACAATAAAACCAGCGAATTTTGCGATTTTTAGCTAAACTCACTGCTATTGAATCAATTATGCAGGATATTTCTTGTTATTACCCTGGCATTGACTTCCCTCTGGAGCAGTGCACAAATTCCTGTAGCCGGTAACCCTGTTTCTAACCTCCGGAAAAAGACTTTCAGGATAGATGCAGACAGCATTAAAGTAGATACGATCAGTATAGTTCCCAATACTTTTTTCATCAGCAATGTGGTTGTTGAAGATTACCGCATTGATTATGTTAAGGCGATACTTTACTGGAAAAAGAAACCAATTGCTGACACTGTCACCATTACATACCGGGTGTTCCCCTTTAAACTAAATCCTGTAGCCCAGCGTATGAATTACGATAGTGTGATGAATAATTTTTATCAGAAGCCCTTTGAATTTAACAATGGTTTAGCCGGCAATCAAAGAGGAGTCTTTGATTTTGGAACATTAAAAGCTGAAGGGAGCCTTGGCAGGCAAATTGGATTTGGTAACAGCCAGGATGCAGTGGTTAACTCTTCACTTAATCTGCAGCTCAGCGGTATGCTGGGTGATAGTATTGAAATACAGGCAGCTATTACTGATAATAATATTCCTATTCAACCTGATGGAACCACACAACAATTAAATGAATTTGACCAGGTTTTTCTCCAGTTTAAGAAAAGAGGATGGCAGCTGAATCTTGGGGATATTGATATCCGTCAAAATCAAAATTATTTTTTGAATTTCTACAAAAGATTGCAGGGTATCTCTTTTAAAACAGAGAATCGCCTGTCAAAAAGTATTAGTTCCAGAACCCTGGTGAGCGGTTCTATTGCCAAAGGGAAATTTAACCGGCAGATACTGGATCCTTTGGAGGGGAACCAGGGACCTTACAGGTTGCGGGGACCGAATAATGAATTATTTTTTGTCGTATTGGCTAATACGGAAAGAGTATTTTATGATGGACAACTGTTACAGCGGGGAGAAGACCAGGATTATGTGATCAATTATAATTCTGCGGAAATAACTTTTACTCCCCGCAGAATGATAACAAAGGATAGCAGGATACAGGTGGAGTTTGAATATGCGGAACGGAATTATTTGAATACTAACCTCTATTTATCGCAGGAGTTTGAAGTCAATCAGAAACTGAAGATCCGGTTAGGGGCTTTCAATAATAATGATGCTAAAAACTCACCCATCAACCAGGTGCTGGATACCAGGCAAAAACAATTCCTGGCTGACCTTGGTGATAGCACCCAGAATGCGTTTTATCCCACAGCGTTAATTGATTCTTTTGCTGCCGATAAAATTCTTTATGAGAAAATATATGTGGGATTGGATTCTTTTTATCAATATTCCACAAATCCTGCGACGGCTAAGTTCAGTTTGTCTTTTGTGGATGTAAAGCAGGGAAATGGTAATTATGTACCTGAATTTAACGGGGCTAATGGAAAAGTATACAAATACCTGCCACCTGTTGCTGGTATCAAACAAGGACAATATGAACCTGTGCAAATATTGGTTGCACCCAGGCGGCAACAAATAGTAAATCTGGGAATTGATTATGCTATTGATAAAAATACGTTGGTAAAAGCAGAAGTGGCAACCAGCAATAATGATGTGAATACTTTCTCCACGAAACAGGATGGGGATGACAGGGGATGGGCGACAAAAGTTCAGCTGAGTAATAATAAAATGCTGAAGGCTGCTAAGAAACTGGAATTGACAACCGGGTTGGATTATGAATATGTGCAAAGTAAATTTAAACCTTTGGAAAGATTACGTAACGTGGAATTTACAAGGGATTGGGGCCTTACTCTTTTCTCTGTTCCAGTTAATGAGAATATCATCAGGGTGTCAGCAGGTCTGAAGGATAAGAATAACCATGCTGTTTCCTACCAGTTCATCAATTATAACCGCAGTGATAATTATAATGGATTTCAGAATGTAATAAAACATAATGCTGACTGGAAAGGCTGGCGGTTCAACAACCAGTTTACCGTTACAAATTTTAATGTGCAAAATGATAAAGGAACTTTCTTACGGCCAACCCTTGATTTAAGTAAACAGTTGAAGAAAATGGACAACTGGAGAGTGGGGCTTAATTATAGCCTGGAGCAAAGTACTTCCCGTTATAAGACTAATGATACATTGACTCCTACCGCATTTTCATTTGATATCTACTCTGCTTATTTAAAATCGGATGAAAGTAAAAAGAATAAATATGGCATTACCTTCTTTACAAGGTCTGATAAATACCCGGTCGGCAAAGAATTTGTGAGAGGTGACCGGAGCCTGAACCTGAACCTGCAAACAGAATTACTCGCAAACCCTAAACGCCAGTTTTACCTGAATACGACATTCCGAAAATTAAAAGTGTACAATGCCACTTTGTCCAGACAAAAAGAAGATGAAACTATTTTAGGACGGGCAGAGTATGTAATGAATGAATGGAAAGGGTTACTAACGGGAACTGTTTTGTACGAAGTAGGCGCTGGGCAGGAACAGCGCAGGGATTTTGCATATTTAGAAGTGCCGGCCGGGCAGGGTGAATATGCCTGGATTGATTATAACAATGATGGTATTCAGCAACTGAACGAATTTGAACTTGCCGCTTTCCCTGACCAGGCAAAATTTATACGGGTGTTTACACCAACCAACGATTTTATAAAAGCAAATTATATCACATTCAACTACAGGCTTGATATAAGTCCAAGGGCTGTATTAAACTCACCTAACCTGAAAGGTGCGAAGAAACTATTGTCAAAATTGAACCTGCTCACCTCATTTCAGACCAGTAAAAAATCGGTTGCCAGCGGAGGTTTCGAATTCAATCCCTTCAAGTATGGGGTAAATGATACGGCATTAATTACCTTAAGTACTACCATCCTGAATACACTTTCCTTTAACCGGTTTAGCAGTAAATGGGGAATTGATTTCAGCAATTATCGTAATAACGGGAAATCATTACTTACTTATGGGTACGAGAGCAGGAAAATAAATGACTGGTCTGTAAAATGGCGATGGAATATTAGCAGAAGCCTGGCGCTTACTGTAAATGGTAAAAAAGGATCCAATGCCTTATATACACCTCAGTTTACCAACCGCAATTACCAGCTTTCGGTTTACACTGTTGAACCTTCAGTGATTTATATAAAAGGCACAAAGTTCAGGATTGTGAGCAGCTACAAGTTTGATAGTAAGAAAAACCTGCCCCTGTACGGGAATGAGAAATCTATCTCCAATTCATTGAATCTTGAATCAAGGTATAATATCCTGCAACGTAGCTCTCTTACCGGCAAGTTTACTTTTAATAATATTAATTACGATTCTCCGGCCAATACAACAGTAAGCTATATTATGCTGGATGGTCTGTTGCCGGGGAAAAATTTCCTTTGGTCGCTGGGCTTTAACAAAAGGCTGATTAATAACCTGGAGTTAAATTTTCAATACGATGGCCGTAAAGCCGCATCATCCCGTACCGTACATTTAGGAAGGGCGGGAGTGACGGCATTGTTTTAAAATAACCGGATAAAATCAATCCGGTTCCGGATCATATATATATCTGAAGATGACGGGTATTGAAGCGGGGCTAAAGGGTATAAATTTCTCCCCGGGTACAGGCCTATAGTATCAGTAAAATGCCGGTAAACTGCCTGTCCCGGGGAGAGTGAATTTTTCCTATACGTTAATTAAAACGAAAAGGTTGTTCTCAGGCTTGCTACAAAATTCCTGTCTTTATAATCTTCTTCGTCTTTGTTTATATTGGATAATCCCTGTGCCAAACGGATACCAACACCAATACGATTTTTTTGATAACCTACACCCAGCAATCCTCCAAAATCAAAACCATTGATGTAATCTTTATAATCGTACGTTTCATCATTGTATTTGTCCTTTGCACTGACAAGTAAACCCGGTTGTACACCGGCCTCTCCATAAAAACCACCCTTGGAAGTGCCTCTTAATACAATAGGAAGATTAATATAATTCAACATCACTTTACCAGAGGCATAAGTATCTGAATATTTTGACCCTTGCGTTGAATAATTTAATTCCGTCCGGATGCCCAGGATATCATTTAGTTCAAGCAGGCGGATACCTATACCGACATGAAAACCTATCAATGCCTCATCATAGCTTTCACTATCTCCATTAATACCACATGACTGGAGACCAAATGCAACGAACAGGAAATTATCAATTTTCTTTTTCTTTTGGTCGCCGTTCGAATCGGGTTCGATTTGTGCCACCATTAGCTGACTAACCAGGCAGCTGCTAAGCAGAAATAATAATTTTCGCATAAAGTTTAGTTTAAAGGTTAAAAAAAAATATACTTCTAAGAGGGGTACTTCTATAGCCAGGTACTAACGGGCACTTTGAGGTGCCTTGAATGATCCGAATTGAATGAAAGGTGCCCATGCCGAACCATTGCTCTTCATTTCTTTGAGGTCAGCGTACAGGCCGCAGGGTGAACCGCCTTTTCCGAAAATAAAAGGGAAGCGGATGTGATGGAACGGTAATTTATTCAGTCCTGCAATCGAATTGAATATTTCTATCGCATAGTCATAACAATTATACTTATTGATATTGTATTTTTTGTTGGCGAGTTCTACCGCTGTTTTTATAACCTGCCGGAAATTATCTTCATCCAGGATTTTGGTGAGGGATACATTGTACTCCCGGTTGTCATTACTTAGAATTTCACTACGAACATTTTTAAAGATCAAACTGGATGCAGGCCTCCTGGGATAAAATCCAAATACACTATTGACAGTATCTTTTTCTTTCCATTTAGACAGAATAATAAATACATGCCCGGTTTCACTTTTCACATGCACTTTTGCAGGATTTTCATTATCAGGTAAGTCGGCGCATAGTGTAATAGAGTAATTGGCCTTATCATTAACCGGGTCGAAGCAAAACAGGCTGGTTGCAAGCTTTTCCGCCGCTGTTTTTTGTTTTACAGCAGGTTTATGGGGGATTTCCTTTTTTTCAGAACTGGCAATTCCCTGGGCATTGATGGTAAACAGAGGCAAGAACTGGAGCAGAATTACTACAGTCAGGAGTTTGCAGTTAGTGTTTGAACTTAAAGTAATATGATAAATCACATGTACTTAAGGATAAGTGTAATTTAAATATACAATTTTTTTAAATTAAAAATAATTTTAATTACAACGAACCCAGATATCATTGGAGCAAACTATACATTGAACCGGAAATGCATCACATCCCCGTCTTTCACCACATACTCCTTGCCTTCAATTCTTAATTTACCTACTTCCCGGCAGGCCGCTTCCGAACCATACTGGACAAAATCATCATAGCTGATCACTTCTGCTTTGATGAATCCTTTTTCAAAATCTGTATGGATCACACTGGCAGCCTGGGGTGCTTTCCAACCCTGGTGTATTGTCCAGGCCCTGACTTCCTGCACACCCGCAGTGAAGTAAGTATAGAGATTGAGTAATTTATAAGCGGAGTGAATTAACCGGTCCAGGGCAGGTTCTTCCATATGGTATTCTTCCATGAACAATTGTTTATCCTCCCCATTTTCCATTTCAGCGATCTGTGCTTCAATGTTATTGTTCATAATTATCATTTGCGCCTTCTCATTTTTTATCGACTCCTTCAAGGCTTCCGAAAATTTATTCCCGGTATGCATGGATGGTTCATCAACATTGGCAACATATAACACAGGTTTGTCGGTCAATAAGCATAAATCGGCAATAGCATTTTTTTCTTCCTTATCTAAATCCAGTTCCCGGATACTTTTCCCCTTTTCAAGATGTTCTTTACACCGGATCAGTACTTCCAGTTCTGCTTTATATTTAGGATCCAGTTTTATTTGCTTTTCTGTTTTCTGAATTTTCTTCTCTACACTATCAAGGTCTTTTAACTGCAGTTCGGTGTCAATGATCTCTTTATCGCTGACTGGATTGATGGCTCCTTCATCTCTTAATATATTTTCATCTTCAAAACAACGGACCACATGAATGATGGCATCTACTTCCCGGATATTAGCCAGAAATTTATTACCCAATCCTTCACCTTTACTGGCACCCCGAACAAGGCCGGCGATGTCAACAATTTCAATCTGGGTAGGTACGATACGGTCGGGCACTACCAGTTCTGCCAGTTTATTTAATCGGGGGTCCGGAACATCAACCAGGCCTACATTAGGATCAATGGTACAGAAACGGTAATTGCTTGCCTGTGCTTTGGCACTATTGCTAACCGCATTAAATAAAGTTGATTTTCCTACATTGGGTAATCCCACAATTCCTGCTTGTAATGCCATATCTTTTATTTTTCGAGGCGCAAAGATAAGGGTTAACAGCCTGATGGAGGATTGAAATCAAACCTTTAACTTCAAAGCCTAAACATGAATTCACATGGCATTGAGCAGAATCTGGACAGCTTTCATTATCATAGCCTTGCTGGTTGCGGCTGGAAAATTTGTTTTTGAACCCGGGCAGCAGCATATTTTCAGCAGCCTGGTCACAGGAAAGAATACAGACACCATTGGGGCAAGAACATTGGATTCTGCAGGTATCCCTGCTTCGGTTCACAGCCAGCTGGTCGATCAGAAAGTAGCAATATGGGGTAAAGAAAAAGTGTACAGGATCAGTGACGGAGCTTTCAGGGTTTACCGGTTATTGCCTGCGAACGGAATATTTGAAACTACTAAAGATGCTGTCAATCTTTGTATTGGTCTGATTGGTATCATGGCACTGTTCATGGGATTTATGAGTATTGCAGAGAGGGCAGGAGGTATCCGGTTCTTGTCGAGGATAATCGGGCCATTCTTTTCCCGCATATTCCCGGATGTACCAAAGAACCATCCTTCCATGGGACATATGGTGATGAATTTTTCAGCAAACCTGATGGGCCTTGATAATGCGGCTACACCTTTTGGCATAAAAGCGATGGAAAGCCTGCAGGAGATCAACCCGGATAAGAACACAGCTTCTAATCCCCAACTGATGTTCCTTTGTTTACATGCATCAGGCTTAACATTGATACCAACAATAATTATCGCCGACAGGGTAGCCTTAAAATCACAGCATCCTACAGATATTTTTATTCCGTGTATGATCGCCACTTTTGCAGCCACCATCGCTGCGATGCTAATAGTGGCTTACCGGCAACGAATCAGGATATTTCAGTCGGTGATCCTGCTTTGGGTATTGGGTATCTCTGCCGTTATCGCTGCCCTTATCTTATATATCAAAACACTGGATGCAAAAGGGGTACAATTATTCTCTACCAGTCTCAGTAATGGTATTATCCTGTTGATCTTTTTACTGATCATACTGGGTGCTGTTTACAAGAAGACGCCAGTATTCGATTCTTTTATCGAAGGCGCAAAAGGAGGTTTTGAAACTGCTATCCGGATCATTCCCTACCTGGTTGGTTTATTAGTAGCAATAAGTTTGCTGAGAAACAGTGGGGCTTTTGAATTTGTTATGGATGGCATTAAGAACCTGTTCATTTTCTTTGGTGGCGATATACGAGTAGTGGATGCATTGCCAACTGCCATTTTAAAACCATTGAGCGGTAGCGGGGCAAGGGCTATGATGATCGATACGTTGAATGCACAGGGGGTCGATTCATTTGCGGGTAACCTTGCCTCTGTTTTCAGGGGCTCTGCGGATACTACTTTTTATATTATCGCCGTTTATTTTGGTGCAGTGGGAATAAAAAATACCCGCTATGCCGTTACGACTATGCTCCTGGCAGACCTGGCTGGTATTATTACAGCCATTGCAATGGCTTATTTATTCTTTGGATAAAAAAAGGCTGTTCTTTATGAACAGCCTTTCCAACGTTTTATTTTTTAATTCTTTAGCGGTTAATGAAAGACGATAATGTCCTGGCAATAGTGCCGGATGTTGTTTCATATCTTCCCCTGAATACTAAAGTATAGCTTCTTTTTTCAGTGGGAGTTAAACCGTTCAAAACAGCCAGTTGATTGGTAGTCCCTGTTTCTCTTACATAAAAGGTATCCGTAAATGCAGATGGTACAGGAATGAAATCCGTTACTCCTGTAACTGCCACATTGGTAAACACATTTACATTTCTTCTTTTTGAGAAGATGTCAACAGCCGGAACAGCATTTTTTGAGAAAATAAAATTGGCAAACCGAAGTCTTGCTGTAGTATCTCCGGGTACAACAATTTTTGTTTCCACTGTTTTCTGTTTTGCAGCGTTGATGGTGTCGTACATGAAAATGGTATAATTTTTACCTACATCCATGTTTTGTGCAAAAGAAAGTGGTGTTTGTGTGGTGGCGGTTAATGTATCCCTGATCATGAAAGCCCTGTATCCACCGGGAGCAGCAAAAGCAAAACCGGTAGAGGGAAAAACACTACCGAGTATTAGCTTTGCGCCATTTACAGGTTTAGAATCAACATATACATAATTACGATCCGCATTGACAGTTGCCATATATACCTGCAGCAAGCTGCTATTGCTGAAATCCCGGTTCTGTTCCACTTTTTCATCAAAGGATTTAGTACATGATGAAAACATGAATGTTGCAGCCAGGCTGGCAACCCCAAGAATAGTTTTATTTATCAACTTCATAAGTTTTCAGTTTGTTAGTTAGTTATTAAGGTTGAGAGAACCATTGTTCTTTGGTATGATAATCCAGTGCAATCGCCCCGATACTTGTTAGTGCTGCAACATTATATAAATATTCTGAATTATACCTTGGACGGGCACGGTAAGCCAATTTCCCATTGTTATCAGGATATAAATCGGATCCGCTTGGAGCGGTAAAATCTGCATATACCTGCATACCGGTAACAGGATCCAGGTCTGTATAATGGTATCTTCTCATATCCACCCAGGTTTGCATGAATCCATAACCATACAAGGCTATGTATTTCTGCATCATGATATGTGATAAGGTAAGATTGGCGGCAGTTGGAACCACGGCCGGGTTGGCCAGGTAAGCTGCTCTTGTAGCCGGTGTGATCTGCATGGCAGCAGGCACTTTATTATGAAATTCTGGTGTGCCGGTAAGAAAATCAAAACTCAGGTTAAGGCCATCGATATAAGCTGTAAGGGCGCCTGGTTTGTTGCCAGTCAACCACAATGCTTCTGCTTTCATAAAAGCTATTTCAGCAGCCGTGATAACGGGAAATTGAACTCCATTTTGAAAAATATACCTGCAGGGGTTATCATTACCGGGGGCTCCGGTGGTAGCAAAACTACTTCCCCAGAAATTTTGCGGTAGATCAGCCGTAGCAAGGCCATCTGTACCTTTTGTAGGACGAACGCCTTTATAAGTACCATTGGTATTTTCCCGGATGATATAGGGAGCTCTTGGATCAGCTACTCCTAAGAACATGGAATTAACACCAGACATCAGGTCGGCAATAAAACGGGTTTGGCGCAGGGTACCCACATTACCCCTGACAGGTCCAAAGAAATTGGATGTGCCGGTGATACCAGTGTTCGCAAACCTTGCCGCTGCATTATCTGCATTACTGTTAATGGCCAGGTTGCAATAATATAAAACTGAATCTGCCCGGTAGTTGGCGCCTTTATTTGTTAAGTGAAAGGAACGGGCCAGTACAGAATAAACAAATTTTTTCCATTTGTTTACATCACCGTTATAAAAGTAAGCATCTCCCAGGGCAAGATTTGCCTGGCTTACATTACCACCTGTTTTATTAAGGTTTTCAATTGCCAGGTGAGCTTGTCTTCTGACTTCAGCATAAATATCTTCCTGTGTATCATATTCAAATACAAGACGGTCTGGGTCAAAAGCCTGCCTGAGTATTGCTTCACCATACATATTGGTCAGTGTCAACCAACTCCATGCCCTGATGGCATGACCCACACCTACATAATCCCATTTTTCTTCTTCTGCCGCCCAGTCCATCATTCTTCCCAGGTTTTGTCCCATACCATAGTAATGCATAGCCCAAACAGAACCCAGTACATCACTGGCACCAGTAGCGCCACCCATACGGTCGTACTGGTTCAACGCTGTATTAGTAGCCCAGAACTGTACATATCTTCCTATATAAAGTCCGTCGTTGGCGATACCATAGGCAGATCCCTGTGCGGAAGAACTTCCGATGAAATTACCAATGATTCCGGGTAATAATGTTTCAACTGGTACACGGGTAGTGGCATTGGGGTTTAAAAATGCTTCGTCAATTTTTTTACTGCAGGAGCTGAACAGCAGTAAAGCTGTTACCGGCAATAAGCAAATTTTTATTAATAGTTTATTCATTTTTCTTAAGTTTTAAAGGTTAGAAGGATGCCCTGATTCCAAAGTTTACTGTTAGAGCTGCGGGCAAGGTTCCATAATCGAAACCAAAAGCACCCACACCGCGGCTGCCTGATGTATTACCATTCACCATGGGGTCTGCACCACTGTAATTAGTCAACAGTATCAGGTCGTTTCCGGTAACAAAGGCGCTAAGGCTTTTTATCCCTTTAATAAAATTGGATGAAAAAGTGTAACTGAGAGAAATATCCCTCAGCCTGAACCAGTTCACATCTTTTTCAATAAATGCTTCTTCAGGCATGGTCGTATAATAATCCTGCTGGTAGTACGGAGTGATAGCGATCGTGTTGACAGTAGGAGTGGCTGAGTTCTGAAGCCCGTCATTTAATACACCCTGGATCACCCTTGGAAGCAGCCTGTCAGCAGTCAATTTGCTGCGGCCCGTACGTGTCAGGAACATATTGTTTCCGTTGAAAATATCGCCACCCACTTTCAGGTCCCACAGCATGCTGAGTTTCCAGTTCTTCCAGCTGAAACTGTTTAGCCATCCTAATGTGAAATTAGGATTCCTGTCACCTCTTACTTTAAAAAGACCTTCTACAACAGGTAAGCCATTCAACGGGTTGATCAGTATCTGCCCTGCATTATTCCTCGCATAACCAAATGCTGTAATAGTAGTAGTAGGTCCGCCAAAAACAAGACCGCCTCTTGCATTGCCATACAGCCATGTATCTGCAATATAATATTCTGCAACATTACGTGGCATATCTTCTACCTTATTCCACATCTTGTTAAAGTTTAATCGCATATTCCATTTAAGTGCTTTCTTCTTTAACAT
Organism: Chitinophagaceae bacterium; assembly: GCA_016719165.1. Classification (GTDB taxonomy): domain Bacteria; phylum Bacteroidota; class Bacteroidia; order Chitinophagales; family Chitinophagaceae; genus JJ008. The sequence goes on from JADKAJ010000001.1 coordinate 826,600, forward strand.
ATCATAGTTCACTGCTACTTCAAATCCCTGGTTCCTGGTAGTAGCAGCATTTTGTGTATTTAATACGAAACCTGTTCCATAACTCAGGCGGAAGGCATTAATGATCTGACCTTTATTAAGTGTATTATAATAGGTCATATCCACATTCAAACGGCTGCTGAATAAGCGGAACTCGGTACCTAACTCATAAGTTTTTTGTTTTTCAGGAGCCAGGTCTGCATTATTATTAAAGAAACCGTAGGAGAATCCACCACCACTGGCAAAATTGTTCACAAACACAGATTGAGTGGAATAGGGAGGATTCAACCTTGCCGTTCCGGCCAAAGAGGTTCTCAGCTTCCAGTAACTAAGCACACTGTTCTTTTTCAAAGCCGGGAAGATATCACTCACAATCAAACTTAAACTACCACCCGGGTAATCATATTTCCTGTTTTTCTCAGGTAAGGTAGATGCTTCTTCAAACCGGTGTGTATAAGAGAAGAAGGCATAGTTTTTATAGCTTACAGCAAATTCACCGAAAACAGCAAACTGGCGGGAGATACTTTGATTGTACCTGCCAAAATTATTCTGCAATAAACGCTGCCTGGTATTTACACGGGTGATGCTGCTGTCCATATAATCACCAACAACTCCCCTGAGATCATTATCAGATAATATTGCACCGTTCTTATACATCTTTCCTGTAACTCCACCTACAGAATCAACTATATTGGTACCATAAATAGCAAACATTTTTGTTTCATAATCCTGCCACATGGTTCCGCCCATTAAACGCAGTTCCAGGTCTTTCCCGATTTTTTTCTTGGCTGTTGCTGTAATCGTATGATTATAGCCAATATATTTTCTCCAGTAATTATCTAATGTTCCGCCGACTCCTCTTGCAAGATAAAAGGACTGTGGATGATAAAACTGGTAACCTGTCATATCATAAGTATCATATCCAAATCTTCCGGTTAAAGACAACCAGGAAAAAGGATTGAAATTTACCCCTAATGAATACGTTTTCCGGTCTGTTTCATCGTAAGACCTGTTTTTCTTTACATTGAAAAGCGGGTTGTCGAAATCAGCATTGGGGTTTGAATTAAACAAGGCAAGCTTATCTCCATTGGGATCTTCGAAAGATCTGATATCATTGGTTGAAGGCCAGATAAGCAAACTCAATAAGTAACCACCGGCACTTCTCAGCACTTTGTTGTTATCAGACCTTGTGTAAGCGAATGATGGAGACAGTTCCAGTTTTCCCTTAAACAGTTTTGTGGTATTAGAGATACGAAAAGTGTAGCGTTTGAAATCGTTTTCAGGCACTACACCTTTTTGATCAAAGTAACTGCCGGATACACGAAATTTTGATTCTTTAAAACCAAAGTCTGCACCCAGGTTATGTGTTTGCGAAGTACCGTTTCTGAAGAAGGCTTCTTTATTATCAAATAACTGGGTACCGGGAGCATAGGCCGGTCCAAAATATGTGAAAACATTGCTGGGAAGACCGTTGATACCATTCTCGTATTCATCCAGTGTTTCGGGCCAGCGGGTCACTTTTTGAATACGGAAACTATTATCATACTGTATGCCCAGTTTGTTTGTTTTTGATTTCCTTGTTGTAATTACAATAGCACCTGAGCTGGCCTGGCTTCCGTAAAGGGCGGTAGCTTCAGGTCCTTTTAATATAGTTATGGTTTCAATATCACTTGGGTTCAGATCTGCAATCCTGTTTTGATAGTCAGTATTACGGTTAGGCCTGTCAGAGGCTAAACCAATGTCCTGGCCACCACCGGATGTTTCATTGATAGTTGAATTATCCATAATGATGCCATCGATCACATACAGCGGCTGATTACTCAGCGATAAGGAATTGTAACCACGCAGTACCACTGACGTAGAAGAACCGGCAACACCTGAAGTGGGGTCCATCGTCAGACCAGCCACACGGCCTCCCAAACTATTCAAGAAATTCTCTCTTTGTGTTTCCTGTATTTCTGCACCATCCACTTTTTGAACAGAGTAGCCCAACGACCTTGGATTTCTTTTGATATCCATCGCTGTAACTACAACTTCACCCATCATGTTGTCGGCTGTTTTTAAACTGATGCCAACAGTATCACCAGAACCTGGTTTAATATCTGTTGTTACGTAACCAACATAAGAGACCTGGAGTGTTTCACCCGGGTTCATTTTGAGGGTAAACTTACCATTCGCATCTGTTTGTGTAATGCGGCGGGTACCCTTCACCCTAACGGTAACACCAGCCAGTGGTGACTTACTATCCTCTGACAAGATGGTGCCGGTGATAGTTCGCTCCTGTGCCTGCACAGAGGGCGGCAGCAATAGCAACATCAGCGATAATGCCAGGAATACTTGGAGAATTTTTCTCATAGCTGTTTTTTTTTGATATAATTATTAATAAGCAGTTCCAAAATTTATTACAACACTTTTAATCCGGCATCCTTATATGGTCTTAATACCGGGTCGTTTTCATTTAATTCAGTTATCAATATATCAATTTCATCAATACCACAAACACGGATTGGCTGAACTGTATTTATTTTTTCGGCGATACTCAGGCATATTACCTTTTTAGAAGACTCTATCATGGCCTTCTTTAGCTGCACGACCTCCCAATCATTATCTGTGATCCCATGCTTTACATCAATGGCATTGGTACCCAGGAAACAAAGGTCGGGTTTCATCTGTTTTATTTTGGCAATAGCCTCAGAACCAACAGTTATTTTAGAGTTTTTTGAAATTTTATCTCCGATTAAAATCACCTCAATATTGGGGTGATACATGTATTCCAGTATCACCGGGATACTTCCGGAAATAAAAGTGGCTTTTAACTGGGGAGGTAATGAACGGGCCAGCTCCATGATGGTTGTGCCGCCGCTGGTAAGCACAAACATGCCATTATTAATGAGGCTGATGGCTTTTTGGGCAATCGTCTTTTTCTGGTTTTGGGAATAAACTCCGTTTAACGGAAGCGACACATCATTGAAAGAATGGGATAATGCACCGCCATGAACTTTTATTACTTTTCCCTCTTCTGCCAGTTCCTGGAGGTCACGACGAATAGTATCTTCTGACACCTTTATTTCGGTGCAGAGAGAAGAAGAGAGAACCTTATTATGAAGGTTCACCTGGTGCAGGATATATGCCTGCCTCTCTTTTTTAAGCATTCGTCAGTTTTGATATACTAAAATAGTAAATTCCTGCATAAAAACGCAGAAACCGGATAATATTTGCAATATGTGGAAAAATGGGGGAAAGCGAACGCTGCCATTTATTTTATCTATTGCAGCATGACCAATGATAAAGAGGCTGTTTCAAAAGCCCCAATCATTGTCATATTGAGCAAAGCCGAAATATGGCAATGATTGGGAAACAAATTTGTTCGCATTTCGATATCCCGATAGCTATCGGGACAATGTGACAAATTTGTTTGTTTTTGAAACAGCTTCCTGCTAATTATATATTTTTTGTAGCGGAGAAAATTATTTTCCAAAAGTGAACCTCGCAGTAAAACCTATAGCAGCCGGTTCAAAGTTGATATCGGTTACGATATTCAGTTCAGGTTTCCAGTCCAGCGATAAGTTTAGCGGAATGTTCGCAAACTTATAGTCAAGACCAATTACACCCTGTGCACCAATATTGGGGTCCGTTGATGTTTTTTGGGTAGTAGTATTTACTGTTTTCAGGAATGCCAGGTAACCGCCGGCTCCATAGAAATAAGTTAATCCTTCTGCCGCAAGTGGTTTATGAAATTCTACCAGCGCACCAATCGCTAACGGATCTCCAAATGATAACAGGCCTTCAATGGCTGTTCTTTCATTGATGAAATGTTTTATTGAAACAGCATTATTGACCATAGCATTGGAACTGCTGAGCCGGACACCCAATGCTGTTTTATAATTTTGTGCAGTGGCTGTATTCGCCAAACTCAGAGTGGTAATAACAATAACGGAAAGAATTATTTTCTTCATGATGATTTGTTTTGCTTCATTCTAAACGAAAATGATGCCATCAAAGTCTAAAGAAAATGCAAAAGTTGCAGGAGGATAATTGATGCCTTTTTGAATTAACAGCATTTTACAATGAAACAGCAGGTATAAGCTTGCCGGATGCAGTTTATCACCTTTGAATAAAGTCAGGATGTATTTTTTCAGTAAAAACTATTCAAACAACTCATATTTGTTTTTAGGCCGGCGATCTTCCAGCCAGCGGAAGTTTTGCAAACGCATTTCAGAAGGTGATTTTTGTTTGATAGGCCAGATAGTGCCGGTAACACTACTGCGAAATACAACTTTTTGTAAAGCCTGCTCCCCGAAATAAATATCCATTACATCACTTTTGGTCTCATTGATGCCGGTGTAAGCACTGTCTTCATCCTGTATATAATAGATACATTCGGCATAACCGGATGCCCGCACAGAATCAAGAGAACCATCTTTGAAAAAAGCATCCATGCGGATGGATTTTACCTGGTTGTAAACTTCAGGGTCAGTTTTATTAACCAGGAAACTGTTCTCATATACTTTTACCCGGTCGGCTTTTTTATTTTTTGTAAAAATAAATACGGTGTCACCTGTGATCTGGCTTTCCTTTGACCATAGTACCGGATCCTGGTAAAGCTGGAAAGCCGAGTCTTTAAAAGAATAAAATAAACTGTCGCATACCGCCTGCATGGAATCGGCAAAAATGCGGACATGACGATAGGCCTCAAAATATCGGTCCGTACTGTCTTTCTTATTTACATTCACCACTTTTGTTCCTTTGATCGTGTCTTTTACGAGGGAATCTTTTGTGCCGTACAGGTCACTGAGACGGGCAGAGAATAAAGTATCTGCCGTTACATAGATCGAATCGTTGTCCTGCTTAATGATCATTAATGGCTTCCGGGTGGCCAGCATGCGGTCTCGTTTATTATCCCGGTATACTTCACCAGCTAAGATAGTAGTGCCCTGTGCCGTATCAACAATAACCACATTACCGATGGCCTGTGAGGTACCCAGGCTGTCATTGAAGGCAACCTTATCAGCAATGATAGTTGTTTTTCCATCTTTGATAACAGGCCGTTGACCAAACTCGGCTTTGCCGGTTGCCATATTATAAAAGCCTTCTTTTGTTTCAATCGTTCTGCCGCTGCTGTCTTTGATAAAGGTTTCGGCAATGAACCGGGTGGTCTGGCTTTGTGTATTATAGAGTAATGAATCGGTTTTAATAAAATAAGACGGGTCTTTTAATTCCACATTGTTTTTAAAATAAATATCTCTTAATCCGGCATAATAATATCCTTCTTTACTGGTCAGTGTGGTTGTTTTATTAACCACCTTACCGCCGTTCTTGTAAATACCGATATCTGTCGACATGTCATATTCAAGATCGGGGGTAGTAAGGGTTCCTTTACCATCGGTGAGTTTAACGGCGCCATCAAGGTAAGCGATCTTTCTGTCGATCAGGTAGCGGAGATGATTGGCATATACGTTAATGGTATCAGCATCGTTAATATGCACTTTCCCCCAGGCTTCAAATGTTTTGTTATCATTATTCAGTACACAGCTATCACAATTGAAAAGGCTCTTGCCTTGTCTTAGTCTTACATTACCCGCCAGAATCTGCAGGGTGGTGCTGTCATTTAATTTTAGAATGGTCAGGTGCCTGGACCCAAGAATTTCAACATCAGTTAGGGTGTCAACCGGTGCTACGGGAGAAACAGTGGTAACGGGTGGCAATTTCGGTGAGACCTGGGAAAAAGAAAGGGCAGGGCTGCACAAGAGTCCCAATAATAATAAGCCAGGTAAAATTTTCAGGTATCGCATTAGTTAGCCCCTGCAGGAACAGTGTCTTTTTTTGCAGGCGAAGATAACGGGCCGGTTTTATCTTTTTTACCAAAAATGGAAAGATTAACGTAGCGTTTAGGATGTGTTCTTAAATCATCCATTAATATTTCAGCACTCAGGATCGCATCATTGAGTTTGTTATAAAGAGTCTTATCGTTGATCAGTGCACCAAGCGTACCGTCCTTGCTGGAAAGTTTGGCAGCAGTAGTTTTCAACTGTGCGATCATTGCATTTAACGAATCAATCGTTGGTTGCAATTCAAGTGCCGATAATTTTTCTGTCGCTTTTTTTGCATTACCAATGGTGGCAGTGATGTCGCCGGTATTGTTCTTAAGACTTTCAGAAATAGCCTGTGCATTATTCAGTGTTTTAGCTAATGCACTGGTTTGATTATCCAGTAAACCATTCAGGGCATTGCTGGCATTGCTGAGGTTGTTCAGTGTCTGTTTCAGGTGCCCTTTGTTTTCTGCACTGAGCATACCATTTACACCACTCAAGGTTGTCTGTAAAGAATCCAGTACATCTCTTACTTTGGCCAGCGTGGGGTTGAGCTGGGCTTTAACATCTCCCAGGATTCCTGTTTCTGTGCGGGTTGCAAGGGTATCTCCTGATTTCATCATTTCCGGGGAATCACCTCTTTCAATTACGATAAAAGAAGAGCCTACCAGGCTGGATGAAATAAAGGCAACAGAATTTTTTGGGATATTAATATTGCGGGTAAGATTAATAGTCACAACAATCGCACTGACATTTTTGTCTTTTTCTCTTTTGTCATAGACGGTACCGATAGGAAGGCCGTTAATCTTTACTTCGTTTGATTTTTCCAGGGTACCGAGGTCAGTAAAAACAGCATAGATCTTTTCACTGCGGTTAAAAACATCCTTACCCTTTAAGAAATTAAATCCAATAATAAGGGTCGTAAGGGCTACAATGGATAATATGCCGACTTTAGTTTCGTTACTGATTTTCATTCGAATGCTTTTGATAAGGTTAATACCTTTCGGGTGCCAAATTAGCTAATTATTTTTAAACGGTTCAGCGAGGCGGAGTAAAAGAAAAAGGATGAACCTGCGTCCATCCTTTTTCTGATCAATAAGTATAAAATTATTTGGCCTGCCTTTTCTTCTCATTGGCTTCCACCATTTCAAGAAATGCTTTGGTATTTGCTGCCGCCGCTTTTCTGTCACTCTCTGTAATCTTTTCTTCTATTACATCTTTTTTATCATCTCCCTGTTTTTCTTCCAGCCAGCTGATATACTTTCTTAATGCCCTGATAATGCATTCTGAAAGTTCGTTTTGACCTTCCTGGCTGTTCAGGTACTTTTCTTCCTCCGGATTGGAGATAAAACCGGTTTCTATCAAAACGCTGGGCATAGCAGTGGCCTGCAGTACCCAGATACCCACCCCACGTTGTTTTACATCACGGTCCACACGGCCTACTTTTACAAACTCATCCTGTACATAACCAGCCAGGGTAGCGCTGCGTTTGAAGTATTGTTTTGTTTTCAGCAACGATAAAGCAATAAATTCTGGTGAGTTAGGGTCAATGCCACCATAGTTCTGTTCAAAATTTTCCTCGGCCAGCATCGGTGCATTTTCCCGAACGGCTAATTCTTTTTCTTCACTTTTATGAGCACCCCATATATAGGTTTCTGTTCCTTTGGCCTTACTTGGCAAATTGTAATAACGGTATTGAGGAACCTGTTTGGTTTTCTTTTTCCTGTTCTTTCCTTTTCCAGTATAATAGGTAACTGTTTTGTAACCGGTCAATTCAGATTTTCGCTGCGCCGGTGCTGAGTTCACATGTATACATAAGAACAAGTCACCCTTATTATTATTGGCATAGTCGGCCCTGGCATGTAAAGCCGGGTAAGTATCAGTGGTACGTGTAAAAAGCAGCTTGATGTCGGGGAATTCTTTTTCGATCATTTTACCCAGTTTCAACGATACATCCAGGCAGATATCTTTTTCATACGAATATTGTCCTTTGGCACCGGCATCACTGCCGCCATGGCCGGGATCAATGACAATGGTCTTCACTACTTTTTGTTTCCGGGGAGTAGTAGAAATATCGTCGCCTTTAAAGGAAAAGAAACTGATGGTGAATGCGGCTGCAAGGAAAACAAGAAAGGTTCGTTTGATCATAGTTTTTCATTTTACGTCCTGTGGACTTTAATCAAAGGGTGGCAGAATATTCACAAATTGTTTAGGCTTATCAATAGGTCTCCAATCTATAAAGATTTACATTTGCTTCCTACCTGATGGAGCAACTGTACAAATTTAGGTCAATTTACTTTTTTTACGGGATACTGACTGCGGTTATATTTTGCACACTAACGTGGAAAACAGCTGCTAACGGTGTGCCAGGTCATTTTTTTTACACTCCTTTAACATACTTCGCAGATACAGTAAAGCCACTGATAAAAAAAGATGCGATCAATGCGAATAAAGTTGCAGGTACAGATACTGCAAAATTACCGGCTGCTGATACCACAAAATTGCCGGGTATGGATTCAGTTATCAAACAAAAGATCGATACATTTTCACTTAAAGTCTCCAAAGATTCGTTAGAAGCTCCGCTAAAATATGAAGCTGCTGACTCTGTTGTGGTGCTGGTTCAGGCCAAAAAAATACTTCTTTATGGAAAAACCAAAACGGAGTACAAGGATATTGTATTGACGGCCCCCAAAGTAGAAGTAGACCAGGTAACACAGATGGTGACGGCCGTCAATAGTAAAGACAGTACCGGGGAAGTGATAGAAACGGCTAAATTCAAAAGTGAAGAAAGCGAATTTACCAGTGACACCATTCAATATAACTTTAAGTCGCAGGTGGGACTTACTAAAAATACTTATACCCAGCAGGGAGAAATATTAGTGATAGGTGAAGTAGCCAAAAAAGTAAATGAGAATACCACCTTTATTAAAAGGGCAAGATTTACCACTTGTTTACTGGATGAACCGCACTTTGCATTTGTAACACCCAAGATGAAAGTGATCAACCAGAAGCTGGCTATTTCCGGACCGGCTCACCCGGAATTTGAAGGGGTGCCAGTTCCGGTATACCTGCCATTTGGTTTTTACCCGCTTAGCCAGGGAAGACATTCAGGTTTACTCCGGCCACAGTTTATGACGGATGAAGTAAGAGGGCTGGGTTTACAGGGACTTGGATATTATAAAGTGCTGAATGATTTCTGGGATGCACAGATCACCGGGGATATTTTTTCATATGGTGAATGGTCACTTGGTTTGAGAACTACCTACCGGAAAATATACAAGTACAACGGGGGCTTTAACCTGAGCATGCGCTCTTCCAAAGTGAATTTTAAAGGGGATCCTGATTTTTCAAGAAGCCAGGTTTATAATATTACCTGGAATCACTCACTGGATACAAGGGCAAGACCGGGAATAAATTTCACTGCTAATGTAAATGCCGGTTCAACTAAATTTAACCAGCTCATTCCGGGTAATCCTTTTATTAATTACCAGAATCTGATGGGGTCTTCTATCACATTCAGTAAATCATGGAAGAATAAACCTTTTAACCTGTCCCTGAGTGCCACCCACTCGCAGAATAATAATCTCAGGCTTATCAATCTGAGCCTGCCCAATGCTGCATTTACGGTAGGTAATGTTTATCCGTTTCAAAGTAAGAAGGGTACCGGTTCTATAAAATGGTATGAGAAACTGGCCGTTGCCTATGCAGGAAATTTCAGTAACAATATCAGCTTTTATGATTCACTTACCTACGGAAAGAATGGGGTAAAACCTTTTTTAAAATACCTGCTGGATACTGCACAATGGACTGCACAACATAGTATTCCCATTACATTATCCCTGCCGCCGATATTGGGCGGAAGGATCATTGTGGCTCCCGGCATCAATTATGGCCAGACGTGGATACAACGGACAACCAATTATTCCTGGAACCCCACCCTGAAAAAAGTGGATACTATAACATCAAAAGGTTTGTTCATTGATCAGCGGGGAAGTGTTTCTTTAGGTTTTAATACAGCCGTGTTTGGAACGGTACAGTTCAAAAAGTCAAGAATCATGGCTTTACGGCATGTGATACGACCCAATATGGGATTCAGTTATACTCCCGATCTTAATAAGGGGCGTATAAAAAGTACACAGGTTGATACCACGGGAAGAGTTTTATTTTATAATGAAATTGGCGGTGGCTTTCTCTACAATGCATCTACCCGCAGGTCGGCTGCTATGAACTTTGGTGTGGATAATAATGTAGAAATGAAATGGCGGTCTAAAAAAGATACCGGTGAACTGGCGATCAAAAAAATAAGAGTCATTGAAGGTTTTGGGTTTAACGGGTCCTATGATTTTATCAGGGATTCCATGAACCTGTCGCCCATCAGTATTTATTTCAGAACCACTTTATTGGAGAAGATCAATATCAATGCCAGCACTACCTTGAATCCTTATCAAACAGATGTCAGGGGATATGATATTGCCAAATATGCATGGCAGGGAGGAAAATTCAAACTGGGCAGGTTAACTACGGGTAATATTTCTGTATCTACCAGTTTTCAAAGTAAACCCAAAGATGCCCAAAAGGAAGAAGAACGGAAGAAACAATCCGCACAGCGTTTAAATGATCCGGCGTTGTTAGCTGATCAGCAGCGGCTGCTGGATTATATGCAGCAAAATTCTTCTGAATTCGTTGACTTCAATATTCAATGGAACCTGAGCCTGAGTTATTCTTTATCTTTTGTAAATATCATCAAGCCTGACTTCAGTGGTTTTGAAAAGGATTTTACTTCGGGAATAAGTTTTAATGGAGGGTTCAATCTTACGGATAAGTGGAAATTGTCCGGAAGCGGCAGTTATGATATCGATACCAAAGAAGTACAATACATTTCTTTATCTATCAACAGGGATATGCACTGCTGGCAATTATCTATCAACGTTATCCCGGTAGGCTTTACCCGATCCTTTAATTTTTCCATCAGTCCCAAAGCGGCGTTGCTACAGGACCTGAAGATAAACCGTACCCGGTATTTCACCAGTTATTGATCCTGGTGACTGGTATAATACTCCATTGTTATTTGGAAGATCTTTTCTTTTAACTGATCAGCGGTCAGGTTTGCGGTACTTACCGGTGGAAGAAAATGTATCGCCACTTTTGATGGCCAGAAAAAGAAAGGCTTATTTGCCGGCAATACTCTTTTAGTATTGAAAATGACAGCAGGCATAATTGCGGTTCCGGTTTCAACAGCCAGTTTAAAGGCACCACTATGAAATTTTTTTAATGGTTCATTGTTGCGGTTGCGGGTGCCTTCCGGGTAGATGCACATGTGAATTCCCTGGCGGAGTACCGCTTTCATCTTATCGAAACTTTGCCGCCGGCTGATTTCATTCTTACGGTCTACCAGTACAGAGCCTTTCATATAGAAAAAACCAAACAACGGAACTTTTGCAAACGAAGATTTGGCAATCGTTTTATTGGGGCCTTGTATGAATGGCGAAGAGAGGGGCACATCGAGCATTGAATTATGGTTGCAGGTAACAATATAGGTTTCTCCTTTTTTGAAATTTTCTTTGCCTTTTACTGTAAAGGGGCAACCTACCAGGTATAACCAGACATTCATCCATAGTCTTGAAATGCGAATAAAAATATCCTGTCCTTTGGGATCCGGGATCAGCCAGCAAAGCATGGAAGGGATAAATATGATCAGAAATGTGGCGATAAAACTCACCATGGCCCACAGTGCCAGTATCCTTCCCAGTATGTTTTTAAGTTGTGTCATATTATAGACTCCAGTCAATGGGATCTATCCCGTTTTTTACAAGATATTCATTCGTTTTGGAAAAATGTTTGCAACCCAGGAAACCTGCATGGGCAGAAAGGGGAGAAGGGTGTGCCGCTTTCAGGATCAGATGTTTTCTTTCATCGATCAATATTTTTTTCTCCTGTGCAAATTTGCCCCATAATAAAAAGACAACATTCTTTTTTTTATCCGAAATTGTTTTGATGACATGGTCTGTAAACTGTGCCCAGCCAATTTTGGAATGGCTCATCGGTTCTCCGGCACGAACACTTAATGATGCATTCAATAGAAAAACTCCCTGTTGGGCCCAATGTGTCAGGTTGCCATGATTGGGTATTTCGATACCGATATCCTGCTGAAGTTCTTTAAAGATATTGACGAGAGAGGGCGGCGGTGCCACCCCATTTTGTACAGAAAAACAAAGGCCATGTGCCTGGCCGGGTCCATGATAGGGATCTTGTCCCAGTATCACCACTTTTACTTTATCAAATGGGGTAGTATTAAAGGCATTGAAAAGTAAGCTGCCCGGCGGATAGATTATTTTTCCCTGGGATTTTTCAGTTTTTATATGTAAAGCGATCTGTTCAAAATAAGGCTTATTGAATTCATTTTTCAGCACTTCTTTCCACGAGGGCTCAATCTTTACATCCATTCTATTTTACTTTGGCTGCAAGCTAAAAAAAAATTACTTTTGCAGCCGTTCTTTTAAAGGAGGTCCGGTAGCTCAGTTGAATAGAGCAATTGCCTTCTAAGCAATAGGTCATTGGTTTGAATCCAATCCGGATCACAAAAAAGCGTCGCGGTGTATAATCGTGACGCTTTTTTTATTCATTATTCTTTACACACTCACTGCCCCGGCAACCGGAAACTATCCAAAAATGCATTCACTTTTGGTTCCGGCAATTCCTTTTTACTGTATACATACAGGAAACCGATGAACTTGCCATCCGTCCAGGCTTTAATCTTCCATTTATTCTTTTCCCCATCTTCCCAGTAATCAATGATGCCCCTGGTATTATCTTTATTGTTCAGCAGGTGGCCCCGGCCGTATCCCATGCTTTTGGTGATCTCAAAACTTGTTTTCAGGTAATCAGCATAGGCAATCATCATGTCTTCTGCCAGCGGAAGTTCTGTTATAGGATTCAGCAGCTTTACACATATAATGCCATAGTTAACGTCTTCCTTAGTGCACTCACCGGAATAAATGGAAGAAGAGTCAGCACTTTTGCTCAATTCGTATTTGATTTCACAATAAGTGTATGCTGTGCATCCGGAATTACTGACAGGATATTTTTTCAGGCTTTGTGCACCCGTAGTTAACATGATCAACAGGCTTGCCAATAAGGAGAACAATCGTAGCATAAAGAAAGGAAGTTTGCATAAAGATAAACGCCAATTGACAAAGGTTGCAATCAGGCTGTTATTAATTATAAAACGGTCGCTGCAAATCGTTTAAATTGCAGGCCTAATTGCCTGCTATGAGTAATCCATTTCGCTACGGTACCGATCAACTGACTGTTGAAAAAACGATCGCTATTGCATCGGGGAAATTGAAAGCGGTATTAAGTGAAGAAGCGATAAAAAAAATAAAAGCCAGCCAGCAATATGTGCAGCAGATCGTAGCGGAGAACAAAACTGTCTATGGTGTCAATACCGGCTTTGGCATCCTCGCCAATACTCCCATCTCCAAAGAGGACACGGCCACATTACAGTATAAGATATTGCAAAGTCACAGTGTGGGAGTGGGTGACCCTATTCCGGTGGAAGTGGCCAAAATAATGCTCATCACTAAAGTGCATGCACTGGCACAGGGTTTCAGCGGGGTGCAATTCTCAACTTTAGAACGCATCACCTGGCATATTGAAAATGATGTGATACCCGTGGTGCCGGAAAAAGGAAGTGTGGGAGCCAGCGGTGACCTGGCGCCACTGGCGCATTTGTTTTTACCACTGATTGGCCTGGGAGAAGTATGGGCTAAGAATGGAAAGGAGACAATAAGAAAAAATACAAGTGAAGTATTAAAAGAAAAAGGACTTCAACCTGTTCAATTAGGGCCCAAAGAAGGACTGGCACTCATCAATGGTACCCAATTCATTTTATCCTTTGCCGTGAAAGCGGTACAACGAATGCACAATTGTTTGGAAGCGGCTGATATCATCGGGGCGATGAGCCTGGAAGCACTTACCGGTACCAAAGCTCCTTTTGATGAACGATTGCATGCACTGCGTCCTTACAAAGGAAATAAATTAGTGGCGCAACGCTTACGTCTTTTACTGAATGATTCAGCCATCATGCAAAGCCATATGGATTGTGGCCGGGTGCAGGACCCTTACTCACTGCGATGTATGCCGCAGGTGCATGGGGCGAGCCGCAATGCCTGGTTACATTTAAAAGAATTGACAGAGATAGAATTAAATGCCGTCACCGATAACCCCATTATTTTGGGAGCTGATGATACGATTAGTGGTGGCAACTTTCATGGTCAGCCGATGGCTTTGCCATTGGATTATTGTTGCTTTGCTGCTGCTGAGATCGGAAATATATCTGACCGGCGTTGTTATTTATTACTGGAAGGTAAATGGGGCTTGCCGATGTTACTGATGAAAGACGTGGGACTCAACAGTGGCTTTATGATACCACAGTATACTACGGCTGCACTGGTTACGGAGAATAAAACATTGTGCTTCCCGGCCAGCGCTGATAGCATTCCCACTTCACTCGGGCAGGAAGACCATGTGAGTATGGGTGCTATCAGTGGCAGAAAACTGAACCGTGTGTTAGATAACCTGGAATTCATCCTGGCCATTGAATTACTCTCTGCCTGCCAGGCCATTGAGTTCAGAAGGCCTTTAAAGAGTTCGGTGCTATTGGAATTTGCGCATGATTATGTACGGGAGTATGTCGGTTTTGCAGAGGAGGACCGGATCTTTGCAGATGATATCAATAAAGTTTCAGGACTTATCAAAGATTTTTCATTTGTAGAAAAGGTGAATGAAGTTGCTGCTTCAAAAGGCATTGAACTGAACAATGGGTTTCAGGAGTTCTCAGCTCTGTAAGAATTTTTGTCACGCCGACGAAGGAGGCGTCTCAAAGACTAACAGGAAAGGATACTATGTTTATCTATAAACAACACCATTACTACGTTTACATTGTCACAAATCCTGAACGTACTGTTCTTTATACTGGTGTATCCAATAATCTTTCGCAACGACTAAAGGAACACTGGGCCAATCGGGGGCAACCCAAAACCTTTGCCGGTAAATATTATTGTTACAATCTTATCTACTACGAATATTTTACTTACATCAATAATGCTATTGCCAGGGAAAAGGAAATAAAAGGATGGCGAAGACAAAAGAAACTTGATCTTATTAAAACAATGAATCCTGATTGGACATTTCTTAATCCATCTGTTTGTGGTGGCTGGCCTCCGGAGGAGGTAGTAAAAAGAAGTTGAGTTTCGTAGAAAAAAGTAAGTCTTCAATTTTTCAGGGTCTTGTCATGTTGAGGAACGAGGCATCTCAAAGTTAATTTACTAAATAGCAGGGCCACTTGTTGAGACTTCTCCTGCGTCGGAGTGACAAGACACTGAAAGCTCAATCAAAATGTATGCAAATTGCGCTGGGTTTGAGGTCCCTCGTTCCTCGGGACGACAAGATTGCGGTAAGAGGTTAATTTTTGTTTTAATGTAGAGTAACTCACAACTTCACCACTGTTTCCAGCGCAAGCACCATCATCGGCTGCAAGGCAGTTTCCCGTTGGTCCGCAGTTATTTTTTCATGAGTGGGAATAATATCTGAAACTGTCAGCAGGGTGGCGGCTGTCTTTCCCAGGTGAAGGGCATTGGCAAATAATGAGAAGGCCTCCATTTCCACTGCCAGGCATTTATTGGCGGTGGCCACTTTGGGTGTATTGCTGTCTTTGCGGTAAAAAATATCGCTGGAGTGAATATTGCAATTCTTCAGGGTTATGTTTAATTCTGTCGCTGTTTTTTTAATGGTTTTAAATGCTTTTCCCTGGTGGCGGATGCATTGGTCTTTTATGACCCATGCATACCTGGCAAAGGTGGATTCGCTGGCGGCATAATCAACATTCACCAGGTCAAACAATTTTAGTTTAGTGGTATAGGCGCCGCAGGTACCAATGCGGATGATCGTATCCACTTCATACTCGGTAAACAGTTCGTAAGAATAAATACCGATCGAAGGACAGCCCATGCCACTGGCGCCAACGGTAACCGGTTTTCCTTTGTAAGTGCCGGTGTAGTAAAAAGCATTCCGGGTCTGGCTTACCAGTAGTACATCCTGTAAATAATTATCGGCAATATATTTGGCCCGCAGCGGATCCCCGGCCAGCAGTACAGTTTTAGCTATCTCTCCCTTTTGGGCACTGATGTGGATACTCATTGGTTAAGGTTAATGTGCGGTGAAGATATTTAATTTGAAAGAGAATAACGACTTTTGCAGCGTCATATGTTAAATGTTGAATGTTGAATTATAAATGATACAACATGGTCTGCATTCAACATTTATAATTCAACATTCAACATAATACAACATGAGTACTCTTACCCGCAAGTATGACCCCGTAAAATACAAAACCCCAACCGGCACAAAACTGAGCTGCAAAGGCTGGATACAGGAAGCTGCCCTTCGCATGTTGCTCAACAATCTTGACCCCGAAGTAGCCGAACGTCCCGATGATCTTATTGTGTATGGTGGCAGGGGAAAAGCGGCCCGCAATTTTGAAGCACTGGATAATATTATCGCAGCACTGAAAATTGTAGAGAACGATGAGTCTTTACTTATCCAATCCGGCAAACCCGTGGGTATATTAAAGACACATAAAGATGCGCCCAGGGTGCTCATCAGTAACAGCCAGCTGGTACCCAATTGGGCCAACTGGAAACATTTTGATGAGCTGGAAAAAAAGGGCCTGATGATGTACGGACAGATGACTGCCGGAAGCTGGATATATATTGGTTCCCAGGGGATAGTGCAGGGTACTTATGAAACTTATGCAGCTCTTGCCGACAAGCATTTCAACGGAAGTTTAAAGGGTACGTTGAACGTAACGGCCGGTCTCGGTGGCATGGGCGGCGCACAGCCGTTGGCCATTACCATGAATGAAGGGGTAGCACTCATAGCCGAAGTAGAAGAATGGCGCATTGACAAACGCATCGAAACAAAATACCTCGATGAAAAACATACCAGCAT
This sequence comes from Chitinophagaceae bacterium, assembly GCA_016719165.1. GTDB lineage: Bacteria > Bacteroidota > Bacteroidia > Chitinophagales > Chitinophagaceae > JJ008. Next base: position 843,435 of record JADKAJ010000001.1, read on the forward strand.
TGATGAAGCTATAAACGCTGCCACCCATTACCGCCGTGAAGGGGAAGCCCGAAGTATTGGCGTGTTGTGTAATGCGGTTGACCTGCTGGATCGCCTGCTACAACGTGAAATCATTCCCGATACATTGACTGACCAGACCAGTGCCCACGACCCGCTGATCGGTTACGTACCACATACACTCAGCAATGAACAGGCTAATGTATTAAGACAGGAAAACCCGGAAGAGTATATACGCCGCAGTTACGAGAGTATGCACCTGCATGTGCAGTTGATGCTGCAACTGATGGATAAGGGAGCCATCACTTTTGATTATGGAAATAATATCCGTGCAAGAGCGGAAGAATTTGAAAAGCAGCATGCTGAAAGATTAAAGCATAATGCTGAAAGCTTAACGCATAATGGTTTCAGCGTTCAGCATTTGGCATTGGGCAGGTGTTTCGATTTCCCCGGCTTTGTTCCAGCCTACATACGACCCTTATTCTGCGAAGGCAAGGGGCCTTTTCGCTGGGCGGCATTGAGCGGAGACCCGAATGATATTGCCATTACAGATGAAGTGATCATGAACATGTTCCCGGAGAACAAAGGTCTGCTCCGCTGGATGCAGATGGCCAAAGAAAAAATTGCTTTCCAGGGATTGCCGGCCCGTATTTGCTGGTTAGGACAGGGCGAAAGAGAAAAAGCAGGTCTTGCTTTTAATGAACTGGTGAGGACAGGAAAAGTAAAAGCGCCGATCGTAATCGGCCGTGATCATTTGGATACCGGATCTGTGGCCTCTCCCAACCGGGAAACAGAAGCCATGCTCGATGGCAGTGATGCCGTGGCCGACTGGCCTATCTTAAATGCACTGGTAAATACAGCCGGCGGCGCCAGTTGGGTTTCATTGCACCATGGCGGTGGAGTAGGTATGGGCTATAGTATACATTCCGGTATGGTTATCGTTGCCGATGGAACGGATGATGCGGAAGCAAGATTGAAAAGAGTGTTGCGGAATGACCCTGGTATGGGGGTAATACGACATGCGGATGCGGGGTATGAACTTGCGAAGGAAACTTTGAAAGAGAATGGGCTTGATCTAAAGGATCGTTTGTTATACTAAGTAAAGCGAAGGATTAAGGATAGGTTGAAGTAGAACGAAATGTTATCAATAAACGTACTGTCACCCCGGGCTTGACCCAAATCTGCATAAACAGGAGATGTTGAGTGGAAGCATGCAAAATGAACTATAGGAGACTAATTCGAATTTGCTGTGTAGAAAAGTATCTTAATTTATTATATTCTGTTTTTCCGAGCTTCTTCAAGATTGATTCTAGCCTTTTGTCCATGTTTTTCTAATAACGATAATAGATTGTTGCCTGTAAGAAGTGTAATTGGCTTATTTTTTGCGAATTCGTATGCATCAGGTCCGTAATTGGAAGTTGTTACTAGTATGCCTTTTGTTGCCCCTTCATTCATAACTGTTCCATATAAATCTCTTACTGCTGATACTCCAACTGTGTTTGTGTATCTCTTAGCCTGAATTACAATTTTTCCTCCACGAATAGGGTCTGGGTCAAAAGCAATCGCATCTACCCCGCCATCTTTACTGGCTTGGGTTACTTTAACTTCTCCACCATTAATTGAAAATTCTTTCTCAAACAATTCTCGAATAAGATGTTCAAAATCTTCCCATGACATTTCTGCAAGATTTGTTCCTTGGTTAACTTGGTCTAATACATCCTTTGAAAGAATAAACCTTTTATCCTCTTTATTAATAAATGCAATAGGGGCGATTGGAGTAATTGATGAAAGCTTTGAGGCTGAAATACCTTTTAAATTTTTAAAACACAATGTTGCGTCAATTTGCTGAAGGTCAAGTTTAAGAAACTCCACTTTAGTTGTATTAAGCGATGCTATACATTTGTTCGAGAATTTTCCTGTTGCTTTATCTAATGAATTTACCCAGCCATTAATATTTATAGATTCAATTGCGTTTATCACATCAGCTTCAAACACTTCATGTACTGTCCTCAATATAATTTGGTAAATAATGTTTTCATATAGTTTAGTGAATTCGTTTTCTGTATAAAATATTTCAGTAGCTTGATTTTTAGAATTCACAAATTTTACATCTTTTACCTTTGGTATGGAAAGTGGTTCTGGGAGTGAGTATTCGATAAATAGGGTTTTTGCTTCTTTTGTATATTCTATTTCAAATTCCTTTGGGAAATAGTCAGGATAAATTGAATTGTTTAAAACAATTTCACAATATTGTTCTATAGCGTAAGTGTCTTTTGTATCGTAATCATTTTTTAATTTGTCAACTTTATTATTCGTTATTTGTTTTTCTTTATTGTATGTATCTTCTTCAGTTTTTAGTTTTTCATAGAGTTCTGCTTTTTTTTGTTCATACATTTTTTTCTCAATTTCAAAACCATCTAGAATATAAGAGTTCTTTAACTCTATTTTTTTACATTCGACTTCCCAATTATTAACTAATTGATTGAATTCCTCTTTAGCTTTAGCAACAATATTTGTTTTTTTGGAAGCTATAAGCGAACTGAGAAAACTTATTTTCGGGTCATTAAATTCGGGTTTTTGGGGCAGGCTTTCAATTTTTGGCTTAATAGGGGGTATTAAATTATTGATTTCATTTTGAAGATTTTGGTAAATACTAGTTTCTTTAAAGTCGTATTTATTTTTAAGACTTTCCCACTCAATTGCATCATATATTTCAAGTGTTTGAGTTAGAATTTTCTCTAATTCTATTTTTTGTCGCTTTATTTTATCGGTTAAGGACGTTTCCGTGAATCTTTTGTTCCATAAGATTACCCATTTGTCGACTGCTCTTTGAACTTTTGATTGCAAAATATGTGGGTCTTTATCTTTAAATGTTTGACTTAGTCCAAGAGACTTATGTTTTGCTTCGATTTGAAAAATATGTTCATAGTTTCTATTGAAATAGGATAAATTTTTTAAATAGATGCTCTTCTTAAACTCCTCTACATCTGTTATAACCCCATTAATATTTATACTGATTTCTTTGCTCATTCCGATAAATATTTTTTAAAAGTAAACCATTTTAAATAAACACATTTTTGCCTTTGAAACCGTGGTCTGAGTGCTGAGCTTGTCAATATATCTAAACCAACCAAATAAAATATAACGACCTGACATTCTGTTTGCTTTCTTCCCCGACGAGTCTTCAAAATTATAAACCTTCAAAGGCGATGTATCAGATGGCTTATGTGGGTTTTTGTGGCACTCACCGTGATAACAGCACCGAGTCCACCCTGCACACAGGCCCTGAATGTGAAATTGGCTAAGAAGTAATTTTTTTTTAACTTTCATCAGAAACATAAAACCAACTACTATGGCTAGATCTGCAGCAGACCTCGTTAAAGAGGCTAAAAGTCAAATAGACAATTTAACACCGGCAGAGGTGAAAGAAGAATTAGCAAAAGGCAATGCCACCCTTATTGACATCCGCGAAGCAGAAGAATTAAAAGTAAATGGCCGCATTGACGGTTCCATTCTTGCACCCAGGGGCATGCTGGAATTCTTTGCGGATGAAACCACACCTTATCACAAACCTGAATTTGACCGCAGCAAAAAACTGATACTGCAATGCGCTTCCGGTGGCCGGTCAGCCCTTGCAGCAGTTGCACTGAAGCAAATGGGCTACACTGATGTCTGTCATCTGGATGGTGGCATCAAGGCATGGAAAGAAGTTGGACTTCCTGTACACACTGATTAATATTTACTTTTTCAAAGGCCGGGTCACCAATAGGTGTAAAATGTTATGCAGGCCTTGTGAATAACAAGGGCTTTACTATTGTAAACGGCCTTTAGCTTACCCTAACTTCTTGGCAGGAGTAACTTTTTTCCGGCATCAGCGTCAAACCCCGAAACAAACGATACTTTGCTATGGAATTCACCTTACCATTTACGATCGTCAACGGTGGCGAAAAGCTGACCTTTTTAAAAAGCTATTTCAAAGACGGGGTGGAAGTGCTGGAAGGCATTAATGAAGTGCAGCCCAAAGCTGGCCCGCCCATGCATATCCATTACCTGCAGGATGAGGGCTTTACGGTTGTATCCGGTAAGATGGCTTACCAGTTGGCCGGAGAACCGGTGCAGTATGCCGGCCCGGGTGATTCAGTACTGATCAAAGCAGCGGTTCCGCATAAATTCTGGAATGATGGTGATGATATGCTGGTTGTGAAAGGTTTCATCACCCCACCGGATAATTTTATCTACTTTTTATCCGAGATCTACAAATCCATAGAGGCCAACAAGGGCCGGCCGGCAATGTATGATGCAGCTTATTTGCTGAACCGCTATAAATCGGAATATGCTATGACGGAAATACCGGCCTTTGTACAAAAAATGATATTCCCTGTTGTTTTATTTGTTGGCCGGTTGATGGGCAAGCATAAAAAATTTGCCGGTGCGCCGCTGCCGGTTAAATAAAAGAGGCAGCTTGTAAAAATTAATTTTTATTGTCCACCGTGGTTGGTGTTTGTCTTCTCCGTCTAGCTTTTATTGATAAAAAGTATGGCCCGAGCTCCGAATATTTCGGTATCGCCATGTATCAAAATTCAAAGAAGCAGGAGTATAGCTATCAACCTCTTCCTTTATTGCCTTTATTTACTTTATCAGCTTTCTTTATTTTTTTCTCCTTCTTTTCCTTCTTCTCTTTATCTATGGCATCTTTCTTTTCTTTTTCCTGTTGTTTGATACGATCCCATTCCTGTGTTTTCTCCCTTCCGACAATGTTGTGAATCTCTTCTACTCTTCTTTTATTCAGAGCCTGTACCTGTTCCTGTTTTTGTTCCTGTGTAAGCGTTTCATTTTTCATGATCTCTTTATGTGCTGTCCGGTACCTGCTGTTGATCGCTTTCACCTGTTGCCCCTGGTTGCCATCCAGGTTGAGTGTTTCCATTTGCCGTTGTTCCTTCAAAATGCGTTTTCGTTCCTTTTTAATATTTGTTTCCTGCGCCTGGGCGGCAAGACCTAAAAAGCCGATCGCAAATAAGAAAATAATAACCCTTCTCATAAAATTCATTTTATAAGTGAATAATAAAACAATACCATCGTTTCATAGCGGTCAGGAGAGGGTTAATTTTGATTAAAGCAGGAGATTGCCAAGGTATTAAAGACAAGACAATTTTATTATGATATGTAGTGGCAGCCTATGTGATTGTTGTCAGTTAGTTACCGATCTGCTTATTATTCCGGAAATTTTCAATTCCCAGACCGGTGATATAATTTTAAATGCCCGTTACATGGCTTGTACCGCCTCAAAATTTGATCTAATTTTATTTCACTTTTGATACTATGCATCCCGAAAATTCAAATTTTCATTTCCGTAGACCGGTACAGGCGGCATGTATTGCTGTTTTTGGCCTGGGGGTTATTTATGCGGTCGTGACTGTATTGGGATTATTGTCGCTGCCCTCCCCGGATGAACAGATCGCTGATCCTTATTTTACACTGATGGAAGTTCTGATCCTGCTTATTGCCCCGCTGATGGCCCTTGTTGTTTTGGCTGTTCATTTTTATGCAGCGGCGGATAAAAAATGGTATAGCCTGGCAGCTGCTTGTTTTATGTTTATCATGGCCGCTATTACTTCCTGTGTCCATTTTACTATTCTTACTATTAGCCGTCAGCCTGCTGCGGAACAACTGGCCGGGCATTCTTTCTTCTTTTCTTTTCAATGGCCTTCTATTGTATATGCCCTCGATATTTTGGCATGGGACTGGTTTTATGCCTTGTCAGTGTTCTTTGCTGCTGCTGTATTCAAAACAGGAAGACTGGAGAAAACGATCCGCACATTGCTTCTTGTCTCGGGTATATTAAGTCTTGTTGGCCTGTTGGGTATACCTTTTCAAAATATGCAGATAAGAAATATCGGTATCATTGGCTATGCTGTACTGGGACCAGTTGCTTTTTTGGTCATTGGTAAATGGTTTGGACTATCCGGGAAAACTCCTGACTAATAAATAGAATCCCCGCTATTCGCAGGAGTTGTTGTTGCTGATTTAACAAGCATTATTGTTTTTCGTATACTTGATTCTATTATTTTTGCCAGCCTTGCTCAAACATTTATTTATACCGTATCTATGTTTTTGAAAATACTGACGGTGGCCGGCCTTGCTACCTTTGAAATATATGCAGCTATCCCCGCCGGATTTGCATTTGGTCTTTCATCCTTTTTGATCTTTTTGGCCAGCCTCGCCGGGGGCCTGGCAGGAGCCGTGGTGGCTGCTTTTTTTGGCGATAAGATCAGGGCTTTCTTTCATAAAAAGAAACCAGCCACTGATGAAACAAAAAAACACCCGGTCATAACAAGGCTCTGGAATAAATATGGCATTGCCGGTTTGGGTATCCTGGGCACCATTACCATGGGGGCTCCGATTAGTATTGCTGTTGGAACCGGGTTAAATGTGAATATCAAACAACTATTGGTCTGGTGCTGCCTCGGTGTGTTGATCCGCTGTAGTTTATTTACCACAATAGGTCATTATGGGCTGCAGTTATTGTAAAGACATCGAAGCCTTCCACAGCAAATACTGTTATTGCGTTTAAGCGGGCCTTTACCGGGAAGAAATAATCTACACACCGTTCCGATTAGTGCAGGATTATCACAGCTTGTATCTTCGTCTTCAAATAATACAATATGGAATTAGGCATCGGTATGTTTGGCGATAATCATTACAATAATGATGGTACGCCACAGGCTCCGGGTCAACGGTTACAGGAACTGATCGAAGAAATAAAACTGATGGATGAAGTGGGACTCGATTTCTTTGGCATCGGTGAGCATCACCGGCCTGACTATGCGGTATCTGCTCCCGAGATCATTTTAGCTGCTGCAGCTACCGTCACAAAAAATATAAAACTCGGCAGTGCAGTGTCTGTTTTAAGTTCATCAGACCCGGTAAAGTTGTATCAAAGTTTTGCCACGATTGATCTGCTTTCAAACGGCAGGGCAGAACTGATGGCTGGTCGCGGCAGTTTTATTGAATCGTATCCTTTGTTTGGTTACAGGCTGGAAGACTATGATGAATTGTTTGAAGAAAAACTGGAGTTGCTATTGAAAATAAATAAAGAGAACCCTGTTACCTGGAAAGGAAAACACAGGGCGGCATTAAAAAACCAACAGGTATTGCCCCGTGCTGTGAACGATCACCTGAATATATGGGTAGCGGTTGGCGGTACACCGGAGAGTGTATTGCGGGCCGGCCGGTATGGCTTGCCAGTGATCTTCGCCATTATTGGCGGTAACCCGGCACAGTTTAAACCATTGTTTGACTATTATAAGAAAGTGTACAATCATTTTGAACATGCTATAAATAATTTCCAGGTGGGTGTGCACATGCATGCATTCTTTGGTGATGATAGTCAACAAACAGCTGATGAATATTATCCCATTTATTCCTCACAGATGAACAGGGTAGGCAGCAGCCGCGGCTGGCCACCATACCAGCAACAACAATATGACATGGGAAGAGGGAAGAACGGGCATTTAATAATTGGTGATGCTGATGAAGCGATTGATAAAATCTTACAACTGCAGGAGTTGTTTGGTCTAACCCGTTTTTCTGCACACATGGATGTAGGCGGACCTTCACATGCTTCGCTTATGAAATCTATCGAGATATACGGAACTAAAATCGCCCCCAAAGTGAGAGAGGCGTTGAATAAAGGATGATAATGTAATTTGTTTAACGGTCAACAACAGGATATGTCGTTGTATATCCCGTTGTTAATGGGAAACGAAACAGTATTACTCTTTCGTTATTGTGAAATTGGTTCTTTTTACCACTTTACGTGGTTTCCCATTTCCACTTAATACAGGATTCAGCCGCGGCGTATCAATGCTAAGCCTTTCTTTAACCTGTTCCTGGATATACTTGTTTTCCGGTGAGGGGAATACATTCGTTACCGTTACCTGTCCATCAAGTCCAATTTCGTAGTCAACCATTACATAATAATCTCCTTTTTTTATCTTTTTAGAGGTCATCACTTCCTGTTTCAACGTGCTGATAACAGTGTCCATAAATTCTTTCCAGATTTTATTATTGTCTTTCGATACTGTATTATTATCCAGCTTTTTTACAACAATGGCTGCAGAATCAGTCTGAACAGCCATTTTTGTTATGGAGGAATCCATGGCTACTGCTGTTATCTTAGTTTTCTCCGGTTCTACCGGTTTCTTTTTACTGGTATCAATTTTTGAACTCAGGTCGTCACCTTTTTTGATCACAGTGCCTGAATCTGTTTTCAGTTTCCCGCCATAAAGAGCATCTTTCAGTGATTGTGCATTGGAGGTAATGGTAGTTACTAGCAATAGAAATAGTATTCCCTTTTTCATAAAAACATTCATTTTAAAAGCTAATTTCTTGTTCAGGCGTTTCACTATGCAAGTTAAGCAGCAAAGATGTTAGCATCTTCATAATCTTCCTCCCGGCTTTTAACAGCATAAAAAATACAGCCCGGCTGGAAAACAAAAGAAATGGTAAATTCACCAGCCTGCTCTATTGGGTTGATAGCAGCATAAATAATAACAAGTAATGGCGAAAATTCCGTTAACAAAAGACAGTGAGTTTGTAGTGGGGGAGGAGAAAGTGCTGAATTATATTATGACAGCTTTTTTTATCGCCCTTTTTCTCTATGGTTTAATTGACGCAATAAGGCGCCATTTTATAAACATCGATTACCAGAGTTTTATTTTTGGATTTGCCCTGGTGCCGGCAATTTATTGCTTTCGAAGGGCACACAGTAACAGGGTGTATGTCCGGGTCAATAGAACAGGTATATACAAAGATGAACAATTGGTAACCGGTTGGTCAAATCTTCTTAATGCCTTTATCACCCAGAAAGAAAAGACAGGTATTTTCAACATTGTTGACAATTTTATTCTTGTTGTGGAATATACGAGGGATGGTTCCCCGGAAGGTTTCCGGCGCAAAATACCACTGACCAATACCCAGAACAAGTCGGAAGAGGAAGTGCTGGAAGCCGTGAAATTTTTTTGGTCAGTATACAGGAAGGATGCCGGTAAATAAAAACGCAATGTATTTTACCTGGGATGTTTAGAATACCTGGTTTGAAAATTACAAATGTAATATCCTGGTTCAGTTCAAGTCAGGTAAGCCACAGTTTAAAACTAAAATAGTATATTTATTTTCTAAAATTTCCTTTCAGCGTTTAATAAATTAATTATGAAAAAATATATTTTTTGCTGCCTGATGTTGTTTTCAGTTTTTTCTTTATTAGCACAAAGTGTAGGGGTAAATACGAGTAGTCCCGACCCCAGTGCGGCACTGGATATAAGTTCCACTAACAGCGGCTTATTAGTTCCCAGGATGAATACCGGTCAACGCACTACTATTGCAAGCCCTGCCAACGGCCTGATGGTGTTTGATACTGATACAAAATCGTATTGGTTTCGTGAAAGCAGCAACTGGGTTGAATTGGCCAGCAGTATAGGGTTGAAATCCGTAAATGGCAATGCCACTTTCACGCCTTACAATATCAATCCGAAAAGGTACATCTGGGAATTGAATGGCTCACATCCTACTGGTACTTCCATCGCTTTGCCCCAGGCCATCATAGAAGATCTTTGTGCTGATGAAGATGGCTGCAAAGTAACCCTTACGATGACCAACTGGGGGGCAGGTATTACTGAAAGCGCCTCCTTCAGCGGTACTTTCTTCTATACAAATGCAGGTGGGACCAGAAGATGGCGGGCCAGCAATGACATTTCTGGTATCGATGGTGATAATGCTGTCAACCATATTTTTTCAATATTTTCTAACTTCTATTTCACTGATGCCACTTATGCTGTTAATGTGGGTACGGATCCAGCGGTAGGCCTTCATTTTATGAAATGGAATGCTTATCCAGTTTCTGCTATTGGCAGGCTCATTATTGAAGACTGATGAGATTGATTTTAGACTAAAGATCTTTTTAAAATTTATACACTGCATTGGGTAAAGAGAAAATGCAGTTCTGCCGGATTCTAAAAATACCAGAATATAATTGCAATAGTTATTTGAATGGCAGATTGGCCAGAGGTGTAATCAATTTGCTAATAGTTTTCCTGTTCCGAGGAGTTTACCTGACTCATCAGTAATACTGAAAAAAAGAATTCCTTTAGCAGATGAAAGTATACTGGTTGGGACGATTGTTGAATTTGTAACAGTCTTCCCGGTAACTTGTCCGGTAGCATTCGAAAAATAAATTACTAGTTTTTCATATTCCGGATTGGTGATTTGTAATATTGCGCCGTTTTTCCAAACAGTAGGGTAAAGGGTAATGGCATTCCCCGTCCGGAATTGCATTGAAATGATTTTAGAGTATTTTACCCTGCCATCATTTTCAACCATTTTCAGTCTGTAATAAGATATTCCGCTGACAGGATCTGTATCTTCGGCGATGTAGTTAGTTTCCCTGTTTTGATCTAAGCTGGTTACATATTGAACGGGTAAAAAATCACGGGCATTGGTGGAACGTTCAACTTCGTAATGGCTCATGTTTGTCTCATCTGCTGTTGTCCAACGGAGGTCTACTGAACGATCTTTCTTAGTTGCTGAAAAATTAATAAGAGTCACCGGCAAAGTAGTAAAATCGTAAAAAACAATTATCCGGATATGATCCACCCTTCCGCCGGTAGTGCCTCCGTTTACGCTTCGTTGAGCTGCAATAGCTACCCCAAAATCAGTTGCATTAATATCAGCCTGTGTCCAGCTTTCACCCCATAAATCGCCTGCATTTCCATACGACTGATAGGAGTCGGAGGATGGATAACTTGACCCGCTTGCCCGTTCTGCAGCACCAATGGTTCCTCCTTTTACAATTCTTACCCTGTAATCGGCGGTACGGAAATTGGGATCAGATCTTTCCACTTCTACAACGATACCGTTGATCGTAACACCCGAAGGAATACTAAAGCCGAAATTTGTGGCTACCAGGTAATCAGTATAACTGCCAACACCTGCAGTTATATTGCCAAAAGTCGAATAAATATTATCACTGGCTGATACATTTCCAGGGTTAACCCAGGTTTGATTTGATCCGGGAATTGCGACTGTAGTAAAACTGTTCCCATTTAATGGCCCCTGTATCTGAGCTTTTAAAATAAAAGCTGGTAATAAAAGCAGGTATAAGAGTAAGCAATTCTTCATGCTGGTGGTTAATTATGAATGGGGCAAGTACATAATTCAAACAAGTTAAGAAATAAATCAATTTTTGGGAAAAATAAGAATACCTAAAAATGCAGCATTTAGGTATGCATTGCCGGAACCTTGGCTTGTTGATATCCTAAATCTTTGCTGATTCAATTAATTTCAGAGTTTGCCAGCTTACTCTTTATAGCATATACCAGGCCTTTACCGATGAAGATAACCTGGTTAGTTCAGTGCACTTGCAAGCGGATGCAATCATCCCGATAAATCAAATCCCTGCCCTGAGCAAAATCATTGGGTTATCTACTCTCGGTCATTTTTATGGGTAGTGTTGTTATGCTACCTTAACAACAGCAATGAATCTTTTTTGCATAACTGTAATTTATTAATAATGAAAAAGGTATTATTCTTCTTTTTGTTTGCTTCTTTTTTCATCAGCTGCACAAAAAATCTTGTAACAGGCCGCAAGCAATTAGACCTGGTATCAGAGACGGAATTACAAAACTTAGCCACCCAGGAGTACCAGGCCTTTTTGAATACTAATAATGTAATAAATTCCAGTAACAACAGGGATGCCGAAATGGTACGCCGTGTTGGAACCCGTATTTCAGCTGCAATTACTTCATTTTACGATAAAAAAGGATATACTGCAGTATTGGATGGTTACCATTGGGAATTTAACCTGGTAGATAACAAAGAAGCCAATGCATGGTGTATGCCCGGGGGTAAAGTTGTTGTTTACACCGGTTTGTTGCCCTTAACCCAAAACGAAGCAGGTTTAGCCATTGTAATGGGCCACGAAATAGCCCATGCTGTTGCACAGCATGGTAGTGAAAGGATGAGCCAGGCCTTGTTACAACAATTAGGTGGAGTTGCTTTACAGGTAGCTGTTGCTAATAAACCTGCTGAAACACAGAATCTTTTTATGACTGCTTATGGTATTGGCAGCACCGTAGGTGGTATCTTGCCATTCTCCCGTAAAGAAGAGTCGGAAGCAGATAAATACGGGCTATATTTTGCTGCTATGGGAGGTTACAATCCACAGGAGGCCATTCCCTTCTGGGAAAGAATGTCAGCAGCCGGGGGCGCAAAGCCACCTGAGTTTTTAAGTACCCACCCGTCTGATCAAACAAGAATGGAAAAAATTAAAGGATATATGCCCCAGGCGTTAAAATATTATAACCCTGTAAAATGATAGATGTTGATATTGCCTGTTACAATCCTGGTGATCGTCAGCGTCAACACTGGGAAATTGCTGAAATGCAGTTGACATTATGTTCAATTATTTTTTTGCATATTTTTTGCCCTTGAAAACAGTTAACAAGCAGTATTAGTAAATATTTATTCAAAATAAATTATTCGTAATGACACAAGATAAAACAATCGTTCTGCACACCTATACTGATATGCTGGAAGCCAAAATGATCCAGGATAAATTGAAAGAAAACGGTATTGATTCTTTTATTAATGATGAGAATGTAATGGGTTTAGATCCGGTAGGAGGGGCAGAGCTAAGAATATTTGAAAAAGACAAAGTAGCTGCTGAAAAGATTATCAGTGCTTGATTGTCCAAGGTCAATCTATGGTAGTTTTTGATGTTATCACTCCTGGCTGGCAGGAGCGGCAGGATTATTCTCTTCTGCTGATTTGAAAGGAAGTGATTATTTTACTGTACGAATATCTTACAATAATGAAGAATAGTTTAAAAGACAAAGTAGCCTACATCACTGGCGGCAGTAAAGGCATTGGTTATGGAGTTGCCAAAGCATTGTTGGCTCAAGGGATGAAAGTGGCAATCACGAGCCGGAACCTGGAAGCTGCAAAAGAAGCCGCGGCTTCATTGAGTGCTGACCCTGCGAAAGTACTGGCCCTGAAATCCAATGTGAGTTCCCTTACCGATGAAACTAATGCTATAGCGGCAACCATCGGTCAATTCGGGCAATTGGATGTGTTGATTGCCAATGCCGGGGTAGGTCATTTTGATTCTATTGAAAATTTATCTGAAGCGGAATGGAAGGAAACCATTGATACAAACCTGACAGGTGTTTTCCATAGCGTAAAAGCCAGCCTTCCTGCTTTAAAGCAATCAAGGGGTTATATTATCACTATTGCCAGCCTGGCCGGAGCAAATTTTTTTGAAAACGGGGCTGCTTATAATGCCAGTAAGTTCGGACTTGTTGGGTTTACCCAGGCGATCATGCTTGATCTGCGTAAGCATGGGATAAAAGTGACGACTATTATGCCCGGTTCCGTGGCCACTCAGTTTGGTAATCATATTCCTTCTGTGGCCGATGCCTGGAAGATACAACCGGAAGATATCGGCCAGATGGTGACGGACCTGTTACAAATGAATGTAAGGACCTTGCCCAGTAAGATAGAAGTAAGGCCTTCTATACCGGTTAAGTAAAGGCTGCTATCAATGAATTATTATAACAGGCATCAATAATCAGTATCCGGGATTTTTTAATCTGTTACCAGTTGCTGTTTTGATGAAGGTTCTTTACCGGACAACAACACTTGTAACCCGGGTATTTTTGGCTATAACTAATAATATTCGATTATTCGTTTAGTTTCCACAGTGTTTGTTTGTGCATTATTGGAAAAGGTCACTTCTGTCCTTTTGACCCAGTTCCCCATGGTATCAAACTGGTAATAGTACACTTTTTTTTCTTTTTTGCCCGCTACATTTATCAATTCTCTTTGTGGATTATAGGTTTCTGTAGTTTCAGTAGTTGTCGTATAGCTTCCATCCACTCTCTTAACGAGAATACTGATGAGCAGGTTCTCGTTTTCTTTTTTGTAGGTATAGCTGCTATTGATCTTTACACCAAACAGGCCATTCTCTTGCAAGCCGGTCAATTGTCCTTCATTATTGTAGGTATAGATTTTGGTTAAGGCTGATGAGTCATAGGCAAGTCTTCCGGATGGGTCGTACCCATATTTTACCGGGTTTTCAATTTTAAGATTGGTAAGGATTCCTGATTCAATTATTTGTTTCTGCTTATTGAATTTATAACGGTAAACGATCTCTTCCATATCAGTTTTCCACACAGTGGTAAGATATCCCTCGGGGAATTTATATGTATAAGTAGTGGTGCCGGGAAACATGTTTTCTGGGCCGGCTGTGGATACTGATTTTATAAATCCTGCTGCATCAAATCTTCTGGTAATTGTATCTTTCCATTGGTTGATCTCTAGCAGGGTCTTTACTTTTCCTTTCAGGTTTAAATGGTTGCTTCTATAGGCAAACGGAACCGGGTTTAACGGAGCTGAATCCCAATTGATAGTATAATGTTCCTGGGCATTCAGCACTGTTGCACAAAATAGATATGAAATGATACAAACACTTTTAAAGAGTTTGATACCGGCACCGGTCAAAGCTGGCATGTATTTACGAGTCATAAAATATATTTTGCTGAGTTTCACTAGTGTTTTTTACTTCAATTATTTACTTGAATAAATATAAAAAAATTGGAATAACTGCTTAATACCCTGTATTGGGTATAAAAAAACTCTTCGATTAAGATCTAGTCCAATGATATGTATTAGTATTTTATTGACCTGAAGCTTCAGAAATGAATATTCAGGGTAAGGGCAAGGGTCATTAATAGCACCTCCCCGTCGGTACCAATTTCATAATCTATGATTACAAAATAAAGTAAAACGATCTGTAATTATTTTCGCAGCGAAAGGAGAAATTCGTCCAGGACGGTATTAAATGCGGCAGGTGTTTCCAGCATTGGCACATGTCCGCATTGATCGATCCAGTACAATTTTGAATGTGGGATCAGTTTCTTGAACTTTATAGCCACTTCAGGAGGAGTTACCTTGTCATTTTTTCCCCATATCAGGCAGCAATCTGTTTTTATGTTCAGTAGTTCTTTTTCCAGGTTATGGTGGATAGTGGATTTGGCCAGCGATAATATCTGGATGACCTTCCGGCTGTTAACTACAGCAAATATTTCATCCACTAATTCTTTGGAGGCAATTTTCGGATCGTAAAAAGTAAGTTCTGTTTTTGTTTTTATATAGTTGTAATCACTTCTTTTGGGAAACGTATCACCCATTCCACTTTCATACAAGCCGGAACTTCCGCTGAGAATTAAAGAAGTAATTTTTTCAGGATGATTCAATGCGTATAAGAGGGCAATATGGCCGCCCATGGAATTGCCCAGTAAATGGAATTGGTCCAGCGATAATTCTTTAGTTAGCTCATCCAGGAATTCAGTGAGTGAAAAAATACTGATGGACATTCCTTTTTCAAAAAAGGGGAAAACCGGAACAATGACCCGGTAAGATTGTTTCAGGTGGTTAATGAGAGGTTCAAAGTTTTTAACAGAGCCAAATAAACCATATAAAAGAATGATGGGTTCACCGCAACCTGCCTCTACGTAGTTTCTATTGATATCTACTGTCAATGAATTGTTCATAAATTCCCATTTACATACCCAGCTTAGCAGAAGATCGGTTATTTAATGTATACTTTCTATCACTAAATTAAATTTGCCCGATTCCTTTTCAGCATTGAAACTTAAAGGTTGAAAAGTAATAAATTTATGTAATAAACATAATGACTTGACCACATACTTCTCTTTTTCAAACCTGTAGCCGTTGTAAGAAGTTTGATTTTGTTTGTACCTGTGGATATATGGAAAAGTCATGATTACAGTGCTGAAAGAATACATACATTTACGTACCGAAAAAAAATAATATTATGTCTATCGGAAAAAGATTCTGGGCAGAATTGCAGCAGGAAGCTGCCAATACCCGCAGGTTATTAGCTGTTGTGCCTTTTGATAAGGCAGATTTTAAGCCACATGAAAAGTCCATGTCGCTAAAACGACTGGCGAGCCATGTAGCTGAGATAAATGGTTGGTGGAAGGAGTGCCTGGTTCATGATGAACTGGATTTTGCAAAAGATGCGGGTAAACCAAAAGAATATCATTCAACAGAAGATATAGTTGCCTGGCATGATGAACTGGTGGCAAAAGCGGAAATAATTTTAAATGATACGCCAGATGAAGAGTTTGCCAAACCCTGGACAATGCGGCAGGGTGAAATGATATTTTTCACTTTACCCAAAGCAGAAGTAGTACGCACCTGGTGCCTGAATCATCTTTATCATCACCGCGGGCAATTGACTGTTTATCTCCGGTTATTAAATGTTCCACTGCCGGGAATGTATGGGCCGACAGCAGATGACCAGGGGATGTAACTGATATTTTTAGTGAATCTATTTCATATTAGTTTCTATAGCCTGGCTTATAAGAGGATCTTTCAAAAAAATTTTGAATTGCTTACTCCACTACTTCCAGCCACTGAGTAAGGAATTTTTTGTTCCATTCTAGCATTATGTATCAGTTTAATAAACCGGAAAACCATGGTTTTTGAGTAGCCCTTTAAAGCCGTGCCGTTTATCAGGTAGTGACTGGAATAAAATTAATTTCAAATACACTGGATAAAATATTGTATCTTCTGTTTCGTATTTAACTAAAACAATTTATTATGGATATACTTCCTTTACTCATTCAGTTAGCTTCCGGTGCAGTCGGAGGTAATGTTGCGGGTAAATTAATACCTAAATTATCATTGGGAAATATTGGTAATTCTATTGTTGGTATCCTTGGTGGAGGGCTTGGCGGGCAATTGCTGGGCATGCTCGGTTTGGGTGGCGTTGCAGAGGGTGGTGGTATGGATATTAACAGTATCATCAGCAGTGTAGCCGGTGGTGGTGTTGGAGGTGGGGTGCTGATGGCTATTGTGGGTTTTGTAAAAGGGTTAATGAATAAGAAGTGAAATTCTCTTTTCACTATGGCATAGGTTCGGTAAAAGGGATTTGCTGTGTTTTTTGTTTTGATGGCATGGCTTCTGGAAGTCTCCTGCAACAACTTCAGCAACTAAATACTATTTTACGCTATTAAAGAATACCCGGATTCATTAGTAATATATTTCCATTCTTCACCACCTGTATTTAATTATTTTATTAATATTTGCAGTAGCAATAAATGCCAGCTTCACTATGCAGGTACTAAAATCTTTTCTGACCAGGCTCATCCAGCTTTTCTTGTTCATCCATCTTGCGGTTTCTGCCCTGGCCCAAAAAAGCATTTTATATTTTTCCAATGATACGGCAGGATTTGCCAGTACCAAAATTCCCAAAGCATTCCTGGAAAAAGATATGCAGTACTGGCAAACGGTAATGGAAGAAAGTCATGTAAATCCTTATCATGCTATCAGCAGGGATGCCCTTTTAAAATTACAACAGGAAATATTGCAAACACTTCCGGACAGTATCAGTCATTTCCAGGCGAGTTTTGCCATTAGCCGTCTAATTGGATCCCTGGACGAAGGGCATTTAGGTTTTGCCAGCAATGCTGTTATTGATAGTTTATTCCTCAATCATTGTATTCGGTTCCCTTACTTACTTCAGGATATAGACAACGGGAGTTTCCTGGTACAAAGGGATCTGAGCCCGGAAAATAAGCTGCCGGCGTTCAGTCGTATCATTTCAATCAATGATATCCCGGTAAATCAATTATATAAACAATATTCAACACTTTACGGCGGACTGGAACCCTGGAAAAAGCTGATGGTAAAAAATGCTATCCGTAAGCTGCTTTATATGGATGGGATTACTAGTCCGTTTAGAATTAAAGCCGTTGTAAATAACGATACCATTGTTTTCAGTGCCACCGGGTACAGCAAACAACAGGCTGATAGTATAACCAAAGTAATACTATCGGAAATGAAACCACCGTTGCCCTTTTCACTGCAGTTCCTTCCCGGTAATATTGCACTGATAGAATTCAATAGTATGAAGGGATCCCTCCGGGATTCATTTGCAGTTTTTCTCCGGCGCTCCTTTTCGGAGATCAGGCTCCGCCGGGCTGCAGGTGTTATTATTGACCTACGAAAAAATGGTGGTGGCGACAGTGGTCTTGGAGATACATTGATCAGCTATATCAGTTCCAAACCCTATCGCAATGCCGGTGGCATGAAGATGCGTATCAGTAAGCACAGCAAAGCCTGGGCTACGATGCATCGAGCTACCGATCCTTTCAAAGACTGGGAAAACGGTAAATTATACGAATACAAGGCCACAACATTAACTACACCGGCCGCCAACCCGCTTCGCTATAATGGTAAGGTGGCGGTACTAATTGGCACCGGAACTTTCAGCAGTGCCAATATGCTGACCAATGCAATTAAAGATTTTCAATTGGCCACCCTGGTCGGTGAAAGTACAGCTGAACCAGCCAATGATTATGGTGAAATATTTTCTTTCATGTTGCCACATACTCATATTGTGGCGCAAGGGGCATTTAAAATGTTCACCAGGGCCAATGGCGATGAAAAAGATTTCAATGGTATCAGGCCGGATATTGAAGTTGCTATTTCAGCAAAAGATATCAGTGCAAAGCAGGATACTGTATTGGATAAGGCCATAGCATGGCTGTTGCAATGAAATATCTTCTCTAAATTATCATTCGAAATATTGCTGATAGTTTGTTAATCAGATCCGGACTAAGAACAGGAATTGATGAGCGGTAACTTCACCTATTGCTTTCTTGGATAATTTCAGCATACAAAAATCAGCCGTATGCAGACAATTCATCAAAAATCTTATTGCAGGATATCCTTCTTTTTATTGTTAAGCTTTATCAGTTTTGCAACAACAACCTTAGCTCAATCAAAAGATGTTAAAAAGATACTCGCTGTTTTAAGATTGGAGGAAGAATACTGGAGTAAAGGAGATATTGAGGGTTATGTAAGCCTGTATGCCCCATTGGATTCCACCCGTATGATCTTAAGTAAAGGTGCCGCCTATGGTAAAGAAAATATCCTGACATTTTATAAAAAATACTGGCCGAGGGAAAAAATGGGAACACTGGTACTGGATGGTGAAAGCCTGGAAAGGTTATCCCGCAAATTCTATTACGTTACCGGTTATTTTCATGTGCGCTACCCCGACGGGAAAACCATCGATGGCCGTTATTCCAGCCTCATGATTAAGATAAAAGGGAAGTGGTATTTATATACAGACCATTCCGGTTAGTAATAAACAATCAGTCAACAATAAATGGAAAATGGACCTGATTATTTTTTACTGATCTTGTACATATTGCCTGTATCTGTAACAGCATAAAGCATACCATCTAAATAAGCAATATCCCTGAATCTTTCATATTTGTCTTCCAGCAGTCTCTCTTCACCCACCACTTTATTATTTACAATAACCAGTCGTGCAATATGAGCACTGCTGAGTCCGCAGATAAACAGGTTGTTTTTCCATTCCGGTATACTGTTGCCCCTATAAAATACCATGCCACCGGGTGATAGCACCGGATCCCAGTAATATACCGGTTGTTCCATCCCGGATTGCTGTTGGATACCGTCACCTACTTTAGGACCGGAATATTCAATGCCATAGGTGATTATTGGCCATCCATAATTCTTGCCAGCTTTAATAATATTGAGTTCATCACCACCCCTGGGACCGAATTCCGCTTCCCACAGTTCGCCGGTAACCGGATGTAAATCGAGGCTTTGCGCATTGCGTATCCCGTAAGCAAAGATCTCAGGCATCGCATCTTTTCGGGTAATGAATGGATTGCCCGGTGCTGGTTTACCTTCTTTTGTGATCTTAAAAATTTTACCCAAACCGGAGTTTAACCATTGCGCCTGTTTCCTTCCTTCCGGTTTTGATCTTTCACCGGTGCTCACAAAAAGATTTCCGTCTTTATCAAACACCAGCCTGGAACCAAAATGCAGACTGCTGTTCAGGGCAGGGGTAGCCCGGAAAATAACTATGGGGTTTTCGATTTGTGCTGCTGCTTCATTTAGCTGCCCTTTGGCTACCGCCATCAGGTTACCATTTCCGTATTTTTCAGAATAAGACCAATAGATGGTTTTGTTTTTTGAATAACCGGGATCCAGTGCCACATCAAGCATACCACCTTGTCCTCCGGCATCCACTGCGGGGAATCCGGTTATTTTTTTAATTAATTTACCATTGGCATCATGAATTTGCATATACCCTGGTTTTTCAGTAATAAGCAAACGTCCATCTGAAAGGGGGATAACGGCCCAGGGCCTTCCTAATTTCTCTGCTATCTTTTCCACCTTATAGGGTGTTACTGTCTTAACACCGGCTATCCTTGTTTGTCCTTTAAAGGCAGGTTTGTAATCGGCATTGGGCTTTTTAGTTTCCACGGGGGGAAACTTAGTTGTGTCTTTCATCTGTTCAGTTGAGGCTGCATTATTCCCTGCATTACCACAGGAATAAATGGAGATCAGCATTGCAGGGATACTGAATATGAATTTTGACTTCATGGTTCTTTTTTAGTTAGGAATCGTAAAAATAGGAAACTGTTACAAACTGGTTTGTTATTTATAATTGGGTATCAAATTTTACATTTTACTGACATAACTGATTTTGCAGGCAGTTGTTCAGTATTATCTTAAATAATGTTTGATGTGAAATTGCAATTTGCAAATAAGGGAGTTCATTCACTCAATTCAATTAACAAAAAAAATGAAGCTTTTAGCGGGAATAAACTGGTATTAAGATTCCTCTGAGTGGCCCGAAAAGTTATAATTCAATGACCATACCTTCTTCTGCCAGGTCAAAATGAAAAGAATAATTATTTCTCATTTTAAGTTCAGTCAATAGCTCCCCGAGATACGTATCGGTATGATTAGGGTCATGATGCGCCATCAACAATTTTTTAACACAAGCCATCGAAGCAAATCTCAGCGCATCATCCATAGAAGAATGGCCCCAGCCTGTTCTTTCTTTATACTCGGCTGTGGTGTATTGGGCATCGTGTATTAACAGGTCAGCGTTGGACGCCAGGTCAAAACCAGATATCCATTTTTGATCTGACACAATACCATGAATGCCTAACGCCGGTTCATGATCTGGTATATAGGTAAAAATCCTTTTCCCATCATTGATCCTAAAGCCAACTGTAGGTCCGGGATGAATGACATATTGTGATTGAACCCGGAATGGGCCTATCTCAAATTCACTTTTATCAACTTCATGTAATATAAGCTTGCAGGGAAGTTCACGGATATACATCGGAAACAAAGGCGGTGACAGGTATTTGCTCAGCCTTGCATGTAGTGATTTTCTGCTACCGGCCGGACCCCAGATATGTACCTCCATTTCCGGGTCAAAAAATGGTTTAAAAAAACCAAGACCCTGTATATGGTCCATGTGTAAATGAGTCAACAAAATATCCAGGCGGTTATTCAATGGACGTTCCAGGGTATTGGAATTGCGCATACCGGAACCTCCATCCAGAACCAGTTGCCATCCTTCTGCCGATACTTCGATACAGGATGTATTGCCTCCATACTTTTGTGTAGCAGGGCCTGAAGTGGGTATGGAACCACGGACACCCCGTATTGTAATTTTCATTCGTCCTTTGTTTCCCAGAATAATGCTACAGCACCAAGAAACCTGGATGGCCTGCCAAGAATGGGGTATGAAGTGACAGCAATTTTTTCAATTTTCCCATTCAGGCTTTCAATGCAGAATGTTTTATGGTAGGGCTTACAGTTTTTGAGCGTTTTTACCAATGGCAGATCATCCGGAGATAAAACATTCCCTTTCTCATCCACCGGCTTAAAAATGGTAGCCCATATGGACACTGGCATTTCACCGGTATCATCATACCGTTTTCCAAGTATCTGCTCGGCAGGTTCATTATAGTAAATTAGATTGCCTTCTCTATCAGTTATAAAGACTGGTATGGAAAGACAGTCGGCCAGTTGCCGGTTCAGTATTATTTCTATTTCATAAGCCGCCATATAGCAAGAATAGTAAGGTAATTAGCTACTTAAATATATAAAATAAATGAGACTTAAACTAACTTTAAAATAGGACAGGTTTGAAATGGGAGATGGCTTAGTAAAACATTGTTGTAATGAATAGAAGTAGATGGTTTACAAAAGAAGAGTTATTCAGATGGAGTTAGTCAGCTTCATTATCACCGTCCTGTTACTATCGTTAAACAGTGAAAATTCCCATTACTAATTTTGTAGCTTAATTTTTAAAAAGATGGTATAAAAAATAACGCTGTTAAATAAAAAAAGATAGCGACTTCTATAAAAAACAGGAAACGATAGCTCTTTTAGATCTTACTTATTAGCCAGCGTAAACTGTTTCCACAATTTTCAATACATTACAAAAAAATGTTTATGAATAAGAGCCACAATTTGCTGCTCCTTTTGTTGTTGATTCACTCAGGCTTAATTGCTCAGGTACTGGTAAAAAATACAAATGTGCTGGATGTGGAGAATAAAAAGATACTGAGTGGATATGATGTGGTGGTATTGGAGGGCCGTATCATCAGTGTGGAGAAAGGTAAACAATACAAATTGCCACCTGGTACAGATGTGATTGATGGAACTGGCAAATACCTTGTTCCTGGCTTTGCGGATGCACATGTGCATTTTTTTCAAAGTGGTGGTTTATATGCAAGACCAGATGTAATTGACCTGCGTAAATACCAGCCCTACAATAAAGAATTAAAATGGGTCCATGATAATATGGAAGACTTATTGCACCGGTATACAGCGGCGGGTATTACTTCAGTGGTAGATGTAGGAGCCAGTTTTAATTTTTTACAGCAACGGGATTCATTGATTTCCAGGACTGCATTACCCGTGGTGAGTATGACAGGGCCGTTGTTAACTACCTGGCTGCCGCCAGTTTTTAAAGATCTTGCTAATGAGGGTCCTTTTATTTTGATGCAAACTAAAGAGGATGCCATCAATTCTGTAAAAGAGCAATTGAAATACAATGCTGATTTTATTAAAATATGGTATATCGTGCTGGACAGTAATATTGAGGCAGGTGCACGGAAAAATTATGAAATTGTAAAAGCAGCGATTGAGGAAGCACATAAAAACAATAAAAGGGTAGCGGTACATGCAATGGAACGTATCACCGCTCAACTGGCAGTAGAAGCCGGTGCAGATTTTTTAGTACACAGTGTGACGGATGAATATGTCAGCAATGAGTTTGTTCAATTACTCAAAAAAAGGAATGTAGTGCTTTGTCCCACTCTGGTAGTAGGGGGGAACTATTCAAAAGTGCTTTCGGATAATTATCAGTTCAGTACCTATGAACTGGAACATGCTCATCCGTTTACTATCAGTACCATCATTGATTATCCCTGGCCGGATACACTGGTTGGTAAAAATTATATTAAAACTTTACAATACCGGAAACAGACAGGTAAGCCCACCCTGGAGGATACTATCATGGCTGTAAACCTGAAAAAATTGGCGGATGCCGGTGTTACCATTGCTACCGGAACAGATGCGGGTAATATCGGTACACAGCATGCTACATCTTATTTTGATGAACTTTCGGCAATGCAGCAGGCAGGACTGAACATGTGGCAATTGTTACAGGCTTCCACCATCAACGGGGCTAAAGCGGTAGGGCAGGAAAAGGAGTGGGGTAGTATTAGCAAAAATAAATTAGGGAATATGGTCTTGCTCAATGCTAATCCTTTGGACAGCCTGGCTAACTGGAAGAAGATTGACAGGGTCATTAATAAAGGAAAATTATTTATGCCGGATTCTTTAGTCAGGAACACCCCGGTAATGCTGGTACAGCAACAACTGAATGCGTATAATGCCCATGACCTGGATGCTTTTCTTGCCCCTTATGCCGATGATGTAGAGATATATTCTACCACTGGCAAATTGCAATTGAAAGGCAAAGAAGAGATGCGGAAACAATATACATTCATTACGCAATTCCCTTATTTATACTGTAAATTGGTGAACCGGATTGTATCAGGCAACACGGTTATTGATCATGAGGAGATATGGTTATCACCCAAACCGGATAATCTGCGATATGGTGTGGCCATCTATGTGATCCAAAATGGAAAGATCAGTAAAGTGTATTTTGCTGATTGATTTACAAAAGCATTCTTGCAGTCTTCATTCTTAAGTTGCAATTCTTTTATTTCAGAAATAACAATTCAAAACGGAGAAATGACAATTGCCTTAATGATTTTAGTCATTATTTGCCTCTTTTACATTTAGTACATTTAATTTGATTCATTAACGATTCAGATTGGAAATTTGTGTAAAAATGTAAGGTATATTATTAATTATATGTATACAAGCCTACTGTTGTTAATGGGTTTACTCAGGTATATAAGTAATATGTTGTTTGTTTTTAAGTTTTAGTATTATATTCTAGATTTTATCGTAATGCGTAATCCTGTTGTATGTTCTCTTATTTTGCTATTGGCTCTATTACCTGTTTCCATATTCGCCCAAACTGTTACCCTTGTCACTGCATATGAACGTTTGAAAGAAGAACAGGTTGATTTTTCACAGTATATTCAATCTATTTTTATTGATTCCAATGTTGCTGGCAGGCTGCAATGGTTTGTGGAGTTTGAAGTGGATAGTATACATCATTCTGTGGTTAGTGATACTGGTTTGTCCGAATCTGAAAAAGCAAAGGCAATTCAGAGTCTCGTTTATTTCCTGAAACAACTTAGTGAGAATCTATCCCTTCAAAAATTTGATATATATGATATTCCGGATGCTCTGGAATCCTATAAATTAACGTTAAGAGCCCTGCTAAGGCATAAACCTTATCTTGAACTGGTAAATAAACTTGGTCCCCGAAGAAGCCAGTTACTGGCTAATGCTTTCTGGCAGTATAATGAATGTACGGAATTGGAGGATATTGCTGTCTTTAAGCGAGTAGCTTCTTTACCTGCATATATTCTTCAGTTCCTGGAGAGCCGCCCCGGTTTTCGTTATGCAGACTCCTTGTTAGTGCTTGTAGCGGCTCATTACCCTTCAAAGGTTGTTTCTTACCTGCTTCAGCATAAGCCCGGATTACAGTTACTCATCCGGATGAATAAAAATATTTACTTGCAACAGATAGTATCTCTTTCGGAAAACCGGTTTATATCAGAACTACTACCTTTTATTATCCCCTTAGCAGAAAAAAGAATTACAGTTACGGAGATACTTGAAAAAAGAAAGGATCCAAAGACTTATTTTGAATTGCTGGTTAATACTTTAAAGCATGAGTTGTCAATACCTGAAATTGCTTCTTCAATCTTTCTTATTCCATTAAGGAATGGCATAAAAGATAAATCCATTTCTTTTTATGTGAACCAAATAAATGAATTACATAGTTCTGCTGCTGAGATCCGCTTTGCTGCCGTGAATGACCTTAGGGTTGAGGATCTTTATTATATAATAACCAGTTGCGAAGAAGAACTATATACTTCCAGCTACCTGGGTTTGTACAGGCGGCTTATGGAACATTTTAATACCCCGGCTGTTGATTCACTATTCGTTATTGTGAAGTATGATAATTTCCGGCCCTTTATGCGCATGGCAGCGATTTATAATACCTTGGGCGATTTTTTAAGTTGTATGCCGCAGGAAACAGCCGCTGGTTTATTGAAACGTTTTATCTTAGGAATTGAAACTGATGCAAATACAGGGCTTGCAAAAGCTATGGATATAGCAGATGCTTTTTCCGGGTTTACTGCTTTACCTGGTATCAGCTTAATGATCCAACAGGAGCTGAAGTCCAATTATGACCGTTGCAAGTATGACCAATCATTTTTTGGGATGCGTCTCTACAGTATTTTGCAGAATGTTTTTGACCTGGTACAGAAGAAAGACTCCGTAAATAAATTTTGGGCCAACCTGGGAAACCATGAATTACTGGAACGTAAGGTTCTGCAAAATAAGCGGGATGAAATCATCGAGGTGGTTTTATTTTATGGCGATGAGGATGGTATCGGTTCCTTCAATAATTTCATCAGGCTGTACAAGGATCCCACCAGGTGGATAATCTCAAAAAATAACTATTGGATAACTATACGTTCTCTTTCTGAACAACCTGTTATTATTTACGCAAACCTGCCACTTGATAATGAAACAGAAATGGATCTGCTTGCTCAGGATTCTTTGTTTGCATTCTTAAAACAGCAAATGGCCGAACCGGCTATCCTGATTCACCGGGGTCATAGTTATCATCTTAGCCATACATTAAGAAGACTACAGCCAGCTGTTAAACTGGCAATCCTTGGCTCCTGCGGGGGTTATAATAGTCTGTTAAACATTGCTAATATCAGTCCCGATGCTCAAATTATTGTTTCAAAGAAAATTGGTTCGCAATTTATTAATGATCCAATGATTGATGTGATTAATGAGAACTTACAAAATAACAGAGATCTTGTTTGGTCAGAAATATGGGAAAAACTACGAATCCGGTTCAGTAAGAGTGAGATGATGCTTAATCTTTTCAATGAATATACTCCACCTTCAAAGAATGTAAGTCTCTTTGTGCTTAAACTTTTTAATTTCTACAGGTAAACGTTTTAACTGAACGCTGGCCCGGGCCTCTCTGGTTTTCCCTGCATTACTTTGCAATTGTGCCAAATAAATCACCCTTATTCCATTCTGGCCTCAGCAACGTTTGTGCGATGGAAAAGCTAACCAGGAAATTTAACTGAACATAGGTTTTTGCAGCCGCAAAATTGAAAATGCCATCCATGCCATCAGCCGATTGATGATAATATTTTGCTCTCCACTTTTTAACATAGGCATCCATATCAAAACCCGGTATATCGGACTTATTGCCATATTTGATATGCAGGGCAGGAATACCATTCATGACAAAACTATACTGGTCACTCCGGACAAAACGATTTTCGTTTGGTTCCGGATCTTTTTCAATATCCAGTCCAAGATAGGAGGCGGCGAATTTTACATTGTTCATAATACTTGAATGTTCAGCACCCAACGGTACAATAGAAAGGAGAGGAGCAATAACAGTAGGCATATCAGTATTTACATTGGCAACGATGGAACCTTTTGGCACTGTAGGATTGGCTGCGAAATAAGAGGACCCGATCAATCCCATTTCTTCGCCGGTTACCATTGCAATTAATATCGAACGTTTTGGTTTTGCCCCGGATGATTTGTATATCCTTGCGATTTCCAACAAGGAAGCTACACCGGAAGCATTGTCATGGGCTCCGTTGTAAATAGAATCCCCGTTTACAACTCTGCCAATCCCTAAATGATCAAGATGTGCCGAATGAACTACATATTCATTTTTCAAAACCTTATCCGATCCGGGAATTAATCCTACCACATTATAACTTTCAAAATCATTGTGAGTGGTTTTGTAAGAGGCTGAAATGCTGTACGGCAACTCAAAAGAAGAAGGATTCCCTTTTTTTATTCCTGCTAATACCTGCTCAAGATTTTTCCCCGAATTCAAAAACAAACGGGTGAGTAATTTTTTATTGCTTATAAGGGCAATTTTAAGATTGCCTGTAAATACACGACCAAATGCTGCAGATTTATCCGCATTAAGTGCCACGTTGAATTGTAGCACCGGATTGGGATTGGAGCCAGGTCTTGCATTCAGGTTAATAATGATAACACCTGACGCACCCCTTGCATAAGCAGTGTTCATTTTATTACCCAGACTTGAGAAATGAGCTGTAAATGTGGAGGATAACCCGTCCGGAGCTCCATTTATTATAACAACGATCTTACCTTTTACATCCATTCCGGCATAGTCTGAATACCCACCGGGAATGTCTATACCATAACCACTAAATATCAATTGTCCATCGGCCGATGCCATTACACTAAACGGGTGCGGGACCGGGGTAAAATCATTTTGGAACACAAGGGAATCTATATTTCCTTCTGAATCTTTTAAGACAGCAATGGAAGAGCTATTATTGACGATCGATTTCCTGAGAATCACTTTTTGTGTATAGCCACCATTGTCCCCGCCGGGAGTTACTCCAATTTGCCTGTATTGGTCAATCACATAATCAACAGCCAGCTGATAACCTGCTGTACCGGGAAGGCGGCCTTTTAATCTGTCATGAGCAAGATAAGCAATGTGAGAACGGATGTTGTTTGTATCAATCCTGCTCATAGCCTGTTTTATGCTCTTTGAGATTTTTGCATCCTGTGCAAAAATTGGCAGGGTGGCTAGACTACAAATAAAAATAAAATATCTTTTCATGCCGAAAAGATAAACAAATCAGGGCAGAATAAATTGAACACGACGATTACATTTTCCTTCTATTCTTTGCAATTGATTTCTGCAGTATTCCTATTTCTATAAATTTTAAGTGAATTCAAGCAGTTTTGCCCTGCTAAAGTGAAAAATTACCTTTTCAAAATATTATGCCTTTTAATATTTTCATACTGTCACATCTTTCGTAATTTTCTGTAAATTATTTTTTGCAAACAAAGTTTTATACACCGCATCTGCTGTTGCAGGAGTTTGTCCAATGCATCATGATTGTACATGCTGAATTGGATAAGAATGCTGCTCCTGTTATTTGTCCTTATCCGCCTACTCCTCAAAATTCACTGTTCTTTTATATCAATGATCCGATAAAAGTACAAATCGAAGGGAAAAAGGTTTTTCTGTTGCAGCCAAAAAGTGTTGTAGTAGGGCAACAACTTACCCGGGTTATGCTGGATATCAATAAAAGTCATAAAGCGGTAAGGGTAGGATTCCATCCCGGTGGATTACACCGCCTTATGGGATTGTCAATGGCGGATATGATTGACGGAAATTATGATGCAGCTGATATTTTTGGGAATGAAATACAGGAAGTAAATAATCAACTGCAGGAAGCGGAAGATTTTGATGCTATCAGGACAATAGTTGAAAGGTTTCTGTTGCTAAAAATTAAAAAACTGAAACAGGCTCTACCATTTGATAAAGCCATGTTAGAGTTACTGCGGTTGAATGGAAACGTATCAATCGAAAAGATTGCTTCGCTGGCCTGTTTAAGTCTTCGCCAGTTTGAACGGGTCAGCAAAGAAAGAATTGGATTACCTCCCAAGTTATTTGCACGGCTGATTCGTTTTTCCAAAGCTTATCGGATGCGGGAAAATTTTCCACTGTTAAGCTGGACTCAGATTGCCTATGAATGTGGATATTTCGATCAGATGCATTTTATCCGTGATTTCAAGCAATTTGCCGGTGTGGCACCGGGCATACTGGAAAAAGAACTGGAAAATACGCCTGTCCGCCTGCAGGCAGATCTGCGGTTGTAATTGTCGTTTTTATACTATTTATCCATTGTTGCTGTTTCGAATTTTGTATTAAAATCAGCAACTATGCAACAGTACTCCTTTCTCTTTTACCTGGCCTTTACCTTTTTTATGCTTCATCCGGCAAAGGCCCAGCAATTTGATAAACTCAATGAATTACAAGATTATTCAGTGAAAGTGTATTACAGTGCCGGTCATGAACAAAGAGCTTCGTCAATTGCAAATCGTGTTGACAAAGCATTGAACTATCAACAGCAACAACTGGGGTTCAAACCTTCGGTTATATTGCTGGTGCTGAGTATTTCCGACTGGAGCAACTATACTTCTTTCCCTGTGTATGGTATGCCGCACTACAACGATGATAAAACACTGATCGTGGCAGCTGAAGACAATCCATTCTGGAAAAGTTTTTTGCCTCCTATGGAGCAGTTACCACCTGCATTAAGTGAACAGATCCAAACCGTATATCGCCGGAGTGATGGAAGTATAAGTATGGAAGCCTTTTTTGACCTGCTGGCGCTGCATGAGTTAGGGCATGCTTTTCATTTCCAGGGTGGACTAACGATGCAACGCAAATGGATGGGCGAACTGTTTGCGAATATCTTATTACACACTTACGTTGCAGAAAATGAGCCCGAACAATTACCTGCGCTGACATTGTTTCCCCGCATGGTGATAAGTGGCGGTACCAAAGAGTTCACTTATACGAGTTTGAAAGATATTGAAGAACGATACGATGAGATTGGTCAGCGGCATCCAAAAAATTATGGCTGGTATCAATCCCGCTGGCATGCCGCTGCCGGTAATATCTATGATGCAGGTGGGAAATCAATCTGCAGCAAGTTGTGGGAGGCACTGAAAAACAATAAAGAAGTTTTGACAGATGAAGAATTACTGCGTTTTTTAGGAAAAATTCATACAAGTATTTCGGATATGATGAAGAATTGGGACAGTAATACCGTGCGGTAAAACCAGACGATCGGTTTGTTTTGAGTAATCCGCATTGCCCCGCTTTAACAGTTAAATTTTTGTTTGATCCGAATTTTCATTCCGGTAATTTGTTCTATAATGCAGCAATGAACCCTATTTTGAACAGGGTAAATAGCCGCTGATAATCATACTGGGACATGCAGAAAATCATACACTGACATGAACGGGTCGTTTACTTTTATTTAAACTCGTTTTGTTATGTCTGTATGTTTTTACCGGTACACGGTTCCTGTTTCATATACGACCGGCAAGATGTATTTCCGGAAATTATTTTTTTCCGCGAAAATTTTAAAACTATTTCTATTTACATTATTCATATCAACCTATGCATTTTCGCAGGGTTCTCCTGAGTATGGTTCGGGTATCAAACTGAATTTAAACCCTGAAGGAAACCGGTATATACGTTTCATTTCCTGGAACCAGGTATGGTTTCGTAGCCAGCAAAACAATCCCGGGTCATTGATTAATGGGGAAGTAAAAAATAATACCTGGGATATTGGAGCCAGGCGGGTCCGAATGATAGCCTATGCTCAACTGTCACCCCGCTATCTGATCCTGGCTCATTGGGGTATAAACAATCAAACTTTCGCCGGCGGTGGTGGATTCGGCTCCTCAGGTACCGGCCCTTCAGGCGCAGGTAAAAAGCCACAACTATTTTTTCATGATGTATGGAATGAGTATGCGATCATACCGGCTAAAAATCCTAAAACAAATACATCCAATAAAAATACGTTGTACCTCGGCGCAGGTTTGCATTATTGGTTAGGCATCAGCCGGATGACGAGTGCCAGCACCCTTAATTTTATGACAATTGATGCTCCCATATTCAACTGGCCAATGATTGAAGTAAGCGACCAGTTTATGCGGCAGTTCGGGTTTTATGTAAAAGGGAAATTAGGTAAGCTTAATTACTCTGCATCGGTAAACAAGCCTTTTGCAACTAACAGTACCCCTTTTTATGATTCATTGAAAGGCCGGGTAGCCATTGATAATAATGGTGATGCCAAACCCTCTGTACAGGGATATGCAGATTACCAGTTCCTGGACCAGGAAGCCAATGTGTTACCCTTCCGGGTAGGCACATATGTGGGAACAAAAAAGGTATTCAATATCGGCGCCGGTTTTTATCATAATACTGATGCTACGAAAAGTACTGACCAGGGCGGGACAATAAAAAAACACAATATCACCTTACTGGGTGTTGATTTGTTTGCTGATTTACCTGTTGGTAATAAAGCAAAAAACATGGCAATAACTGCCTACAGCGTTTTTTATAATTACAATTTTGGCCCGAATTACTGGCGAACATTAGGTGTAATGAATACATCCACGGGATTAGATCCTCTGCTTCCGGTTGCCAACCGTACCATTAACGGACCTGGCAATGCCCGGATGTTTACAGGAACAGGTAATATTTTTTATACCCAGGCTGGATTGCTGTTGCCAAAGGGCAAAAGCAACAAATTGAGAGTGCAGCCTTTTGGGGCTTATACCTGGAAAAAATTTGATTATTTAGGCGAACCAGGAAATTATTTTGATGTAGGGGCCAATTTTTTCATTGACGGGCATAATGCGAAGATCACACCACAGTATAGTACCCGGCCACTTTATTATTTACGTAATGGTCAGCATATAAAGGAGGGTACAAAAGGTGAATTTTTAATACAATTCCAGGTCTACCTGTGATGAAAGCTTTTTTTGACCGACAGCAAAACTATAGCATCATTTAGTTGAATTTTCATTCAAATGGTGTTTCTCATGTACCTGTTTGATGGATAAATTACAGATTAATCCAATCACCAGTAATGCAGCCATTACATACATAGTTGTGGAATATACCTGCGCCTTAGGCAGTTTGCTTACCTCAATCTGGTACTGGCGCATATAGTTTATTAGTACAGGCCCGAGTATCGCAGCCATACTCCATGCCAGCAACAACCTGCCATGGATAGCCCCAACCTGCTTAGTGCCAAATAAGTCTCTCAGGTAGGCAGGAACTGTGGCAAAGCCGCCACCATACATACTAATGATAATCGCAAAAGTTGCGACAAACATTACTACAGATCCTGATGCACCGATAGATGGGATGGATGAATATAAAATAATGCCTAAGGAGAAAAAGATTGTGTATGTATTTTTTCTGCCGATAATATCAGACAGGGAAGACCAGATGAAGCGACCCGCCATATTGAATAAACTGAGCAGCATTACAAATCCGGCTGCTGCGGAAGCATCAACCGCTTTGGAAGCACCTACAGATTCTACGGAAAATAATTCCTGTATCATAACAGAGGCCTGGCCCAATACGCCGATCCCCGCCGTTACGTTAAGCATCAGCACCATGAAGAGTAAATAAAATTGTGGTGTCTTTACTGCATTGTCAACCAAAACATGGGCATTGGTGACCAGCTTTTTTGCCATGGCTTTTGCAGGATCAAAACCTTTGGGCTTCCAGTCCTCAGCCGGTACTCTTACGATAACAGCACCAAACATCATTATTATAAAATACAGGCAACCCATTACTAAAAAAGTTTGTGCCACACCCACCGAGGTCTCATTGCTGAATTGTTTCATCAGGTAAACGGACAAGGGAGATGCGATCATTCCGCCTCCGCCAAAACCCATAATAGCCATACCGGTAGCCATGCCGGGTCTGTCAGGAAACCATTTTATCAATGTAGAAACAGGAGAAATATAACCTAAGCCTAATCCTATGCCGCCAATGACACCGGAGCCCAGGTATAATAACCAGATCTGGTGTAAGTGGATACCCAATGAGGAGATCATGAATCCACAGGCAAAACAAAGTGCTGAAGCAAGCATTGCCATTCGGGGGCCCACTCTTTCCATCCATTTTCCAAATGTGGCTGCTGAGGCACCTAAAAAGAAAAGGGCAATACTGAAGATCCATCCAAGAGTAGTTAGTTTCCAGTCTTCAGGGACTGATTCAGTGATGCCAATGACCTTTGTGAGTGGCTGGTTAAATACACTGAAAGCATAGATTTGACCAATGCACAAGTGAATAGATAAAGCAGCAATGGGTACTTTCCAACGGTTGTAACCGGGAGGAGCTATGGTTTTTTCCCTTGAAAAGAATGACATTCAGCAAATTTTATTGCTGCAATATAGATACTGTGAATATAGAGAAAGATGATTTTTTTCAGGTAAAACGTAGGTTTTAGTCAGTTGTTATGAGGAGATGCAGACTATTATTTACCACGGGGCAAGTTCAAGCTTTATAATTCAGGGCAAAGCTTGCCAAAATACTATAAAAAAAGCAGACTTCAGCAATACTTACCGAAGTCGGGGCAAAAATTTGAGCTTGCGTGATGGCTATTCAGTTCGTTGTGTCCGGAATTAGAATATTTAAAAATGCTTTAAAGCTATAGTTAAAGTATTTTCTTTCGGACATCGGTTTCCATTCTATTTTGTTCTGTTTTATTATTATTGATCCAGATAGGTTCTTCCGGTGGCATTTTGTCGGTGCAATCAATAATAAGCCCATTGGCTTTTCCAAGTTTTGATTTTAGTATAGCATCTCCTTCGCTAATACTGTTATATTTTTTTAGAATCCAGTTATGCAGTATGGTAGGCTCATATAAAATTAATTGCCTGCAGGGTTGTTTTTCAGGGTGTGCCCACTGCTTTGATAGCAATAACTTAAAAAATTGCACATGTTTGTCTTTTTCTGAGTTGCCGCCGATTAGTTTTTCGGGAACTTGCACTTTAACAGCCCATTCGTTAGAAGGCAATACCTCTTCTAAACCACCTACTTCCAAAAAACTTTGTGCAAAAGCTGAACAACCCGCTCCCAGTCCTTCTCTTGGTTTATTAAACCCGTTGTATAATCTATCATAACCTTTTAGCTTATACTCCTGCAGGTATTGCCATAACCTGTTAAAAACGGTTTGATTGATCCTGTATTTTATAAAAGTGATATCTCCCGTTTCGCAGCGTTGCTTTAATTGGGGCAGATTTACATACTCCTCATCCAGCCTGCCGTTGATGATTTCAAATAATATTCCCAATCCATAGCCTTTTCTGATTACTTTCTTTGTCATACCTGAATGAGCCTGAGAGGTAGTGCCCACTAAGGTATACCTGGAACTGTCTTTCATCTCAACGATCATATGGCCAATGGGATGTTTTTCCTTCCCATAGCGGGATCTTGCAAATGTATTATTGATATAACTAAACACTAATTTCCGGGGAGAATCCCAGTTTATACCTTTTGGAGAAGGGATAGAGTATATTGTAAGCTCCTGTGTATAAGTCAGGCCAGCCAAAAATACAGTCAGCAGCAGCATTACTGCCTGGCTGATTAATAATTTCGGGTACACCTGTTGCAGGTTATTATTTTTAGATTATAAAATATACTAACAGAGCTTTCGTCCGATATATAAGTATAAGAACACCTTCGATGCAGCCGAAACTGATTTAGCAATAACTAACTTCTTTTTTTAATGTAATTAATGTTGAGAATGTTTCTTGCCAAAAGTCCTTACATAATTCACAATGTCACCAGGTATACGGGTTTTCCCAAAACTACCCTCCATTGCATCCTGGTTTCCGGGTATCCTTTTCTTAAATCCCGGCATTTCTTTATGGCCGGAATAGATTTTATAGAGTAAAGCACCATCTGTTTGTTGCTGAAATGCAGCTGTTGTAAAGTCAGTAGGCGTATTGTCAAATTTTAAAGCTCTTTTTCCTGAGCCTTTTCCATCTGTTCCATGACAGGAATGACAAAAATAGTCATAGAGCTCCTTGCCGGAAGCAATAGAAGATTCATCTGCTACTACCGGGTTTTTTAATTTTTCATATTTCTCGGGAACTTTCCAGGGATCTTCCTGCTGTACGATCATAAAT
The DNA here is from genome assembly GCA_016719165.1 of Chitinophagaceae bacterium. Lineage (GTDB taxonomy): Bacteria > Bacteroidota > Bacteroidia > Chitinophagales > Chitinophagaceae > JJ008. The sequence goes on from JADKAJ010000001.1 coordinate 878,574, forward strand.
AAAAGTGTGGTTGTAATTAATGCAACAACACCCAGCAATAAAAATGATCTTTTCATATTATTAATTTGAGTGGTCATTAAAATTCAAAATAAATCTTCGTTTAAATATAGGCGCAATTGCCTGACATAAATTATGACGCCAGTCACTATATACCATGTGTTTAATCACAAGTAACTACTTAGAATAATGAATTGAAAAAATACCTCCGTATCTTCTTTACTGCTTTTGGGTGACCAATAAACAGGACGAGATTGAAAAGTTCTATGTTTATGGCTTTCCTAGTAATTGCTGCATATACCGAAGCCCTTTTTCCCTTGTAAATGCGATGTTCCGGTTTGGAACCTCATCAATGTCCGGGTAAGAGTCAATGGCTTTACTCAGACTTTCTTCCCGTAAAAAATGTAGCATCGGGTAGGGAGAACGGTTTGTATAATTGGAGGGGTCGTCTTCATTGCTCCCTGCAAACAAATACTTAGGGTGAAAACTGGCGATCTGGTAAATACCTTCATATTTTTCTTTCACCAGTAATTTTTCAGCCAGTTCCAGCAGGTGAAGATATTCTTCGAACAATTCAAAGCTGCCGGGGAATATTAACAATGAGGTTTCGATATGTTTAGCAGCATCCAGTTGATACATAGTAGTCATTACAGCCTGTAATGCTGTGGTCGTGGTGGCATCAGTTAATACTTCATACTGTATAGTGTCCCGCTTTATTTCTTTGGCGGCAAATGGACAAAAATTACAGCCTATCACCACATCAATGATCCATTTCTTTGTTTGTTGAATGATGGTCGCTTTATCCGGGTAGTTCATGCTAATTCTTTAGGTAAAGTATCTGATATACAATTCTTCAACTTTCTTTCTTGCCCAGGGAGTCTTGCGTAAAAATTTCAATGAAGAATTTATACTTGGGTTACTAGTAAAACAATTGATTTTTATGATAGTTCCCATTTTTTCCCAACCGAAATGATGCACTAATTCTTTAAGAACCATTTCCAGGGTTTTTCCATGAAGTGGATCGTTGGAGTGCATAAAAGTTAGTTTGATGTAAAGATAACCCTGTATGGCCGGTCTTCAATCGTTGGAAGGATTCAAATTTTAGATCGCAAAACCAGTGAGAACTGTTTAGCTAATGCTAAAACAATGAAATTTTCTTTTCATTAAGGTCTCAATTAGTAAGCTGTATTTAATGTGTGATATCCCGATTGTTGGATGATAATAGCAATAACACAACTGTTCAGTTTAGAATTGGGAAAGAAAATAAGTAGATTTATAGCGAATAAACATTTTTAGATGCAATCACTCCGGGAAAAAAACATTGCCATTTTATGCAATGCCCTGGCCGGATCCGGGAGCGCCGTTTTGTGTGCAGAAAATATTTGTACCAGGTTGTCTGACAAAAATATTCGACATACCCAATTCAAAGATACCTGGCCTGATGATTTCAGCCTTTATACTGATATTTTTATCGTTGGTGGAGATGGTACACTTAATTATTTTATTAACCGATACCCGGGTATGAGCCTGCCTTTAGTGATTTTTAAAGGAGGCACCGGAAACGATGTTTACTGGTTACTGTATGGTAATAGCACATTGGATGAACAATTGGAAACTGCATTGAACTCATCTCCAAAGCCATTGGATATCGGAAAGTGTAATGATCGCTATTTTATTAATGGAGTTGGAATCGGCTTTGAAGGAGAAGTGGCCAAAGCCCTTACCGGTAAGAAAAAGCTGCCCGGCAAAACTTCTTTTCTTATTACTGTTCTGAAAAAGATAGTTACTTATCGTTCAAAACGCTATACTATCCAATCAGCTGAACGGAGCCTTTCAGGAAGGAGGCTGCTTGTTGATATCAGTAATGGACGTCGAGCCGGGGGTGGATTTCATATAGCCCCTGAAGCCCGGGCCGATGATGGTTTATTGGATGTTATTATCGCTGATGCACTCACTCCTCTTCAGCGGGTTCGTTATCTTCCGGTCATAGAAAAAGGGAAACACCTGCATTTGTCATTCATCCATCATTTCAGAACAAGGAAAATCAGTATTGAAGGTGATGACCTTTTGCAATATCACCTCGGTGGAGAATATTTTGTTGCTAAAAGACTGAATATTGAAATTATTCCTGCTGCAGTTACCTTTCGGTTTTAAATCAACCGGTATTTCCTTTTTAAATGTGGTAGTTGAAAAACTCCTGATCTGTTTTCCTCGATTGTATTGACAACATCCCTTATTTTAGTGATATGAAAGCGGCGACTATCAATGAATTGAAGCAGGAATTACTAAATGCTTCTTCGGCAAGGTTAACGGAACTTTGTCTGCGGTTGGCCAGGTTTAAAAAAGAGAATAAAGAATTACTGACTTATTTACTTTTTGAAGCTCACGATACAGATGCTTATATTACCAGCGTAAAGGAGGAAATGGCCTTACAATTTGATGCCATAAATAGAAGCAATGTTTATTTTGTGAAAAAGACACTCCGGAAGATCTTACGTATCGCTAATAAATTCATCCGTTACAGTGCATCAGCAATAGTGGAAACGGAATTACTCATTTTCTTCTGTTTGAAGTTAAAAGCAATGGGTGACTCAATAAACAAAACCCCTGTAATTTTAAACATTTTTCAAAATCAATTAAAGAAGATCAATAAATCAATTTCAGCAATGCATGAGGATCTGCAGTATGATTATCAGAGGGAAGTAAGAGCACTAACTGTTTAGAAAAGATTTGCAAGCAAAAATTTATAAACGATCTTTCTTACATCTCAAACTCCCATACCGTTCTGTATGTTCCATGTTTTTCTATGTAGGTCAGGAAGGAATTATAGAAAACATCAGCACCAATAGTAGCACTGTCACCAATGACAAATAGTTGTTCTTTTGCCCGGGTAATGGCCACGTTCATACGGCGGTAATCTTTTAAAAAACCAATATCACCATCATCGTTACTACGTACAAGCGATACAATAATAATCTCTTTTTCCTGTCCCTGGAAACTGTCAATAGTACTCAGGCGAAGTTGTTTTGGCAACATTTCTTTAGCAGCAGCTACTTGTCCGGAGTAAGGTGAGATAAAAGCTGTAGTTAAAGGATTCAATGACTCTGTTTCGATTATTTTTTGAATAATACGTAACTCGCCTTCATTTTGTAAACTGGTACCATCAGGTCCATGTTCTTCGTTGTAACCAGACCCGGCAGTATCAATAAATGTTAGATGGACACCGGTATTGTATAAATGTTCAGCAGTTAATAATAAGCTGTTATAAAAATAATTACTGCTGAACCCTGCAATAGCCTGCCGCATCCGGTATTGGGTGTTGAGCAGAAAGACATTATTTGTTTTGATAATCGCTCTTTCTAAAATGGATTCGTTGAAACCCATATTAGCAGCCTCATTGCTTAATACGGTAGGGGGCAGTTGCCAGTGGTCTCCCGCCAGCACTATATTGTCTGCCAGGGGGAATATACACCAGGCCAAAGGTTCAATGCATTGACCAGCCTCGTCAATTATTATTGTATTAAAATGAAGTTGATTAATAGTTGCATCATACAACCCAATGGGAGTACCTGCGATCACTTCAGCCTCCTGAAAAAGTTTTTCCTCATTATAAATTTGCAATTTTTTTATTTCTGTTCTTATGTTCTTTACTTCTTTAAACAATAAGTTGCGTTGTTCCCGTTCGGCTTTGCCGAAACTGCGTTTATATTTCAGGGCCATCTTCCGGAATTCTTCGGCCCGTATTTTTAAGGCTTTGATCTCTTTTTGTTGTCTGCTGTTGGTAAGCCGGCCTTCCGGTGTATGAGCGAAGATTGTTTCGTCTACTTTGCTGGTATTGCCCACTCTTAGCAGCTTTACTCCCTGTTGAATCAAACCTTTGGCTATATTATCTACCGCGGTGTTACTGGGTGCCGATACCAGTACTTTTTCACCTGCTTTGACCAATTGTACTATGGCTTCAATCAGGGTGGTGGTTTTGCCTGTCCCGGGAGGGCCATGAATAATAGTGATCTGTTCGTTTTGAGTGATAGCAGCAATAGCCTGCTGCTGGCTATCATTCAAATTCTGATTTCGAAAGCTAAGGGTTGTCACTTTAAGACTTTCCGAAAGAGCAGCTTGCGGAACTGCACTCTGTGTACCATGTAACTGTTCAAATAATTTGTATAACGGTTTATTATGCTCTAATTCCTGCAGCACTTTTTTCATGATGCTGGTAGCCCTGGTATCCGGGGCTAATTTGATGCCGACACCATCATCTTCTATCCAATCAGGAAAGTCGGGAATAAAGAGACGCAATTCCCCAATTTTACCATCCAGGTTTAACAGTACTCCTTTTACGGCTTCTTCACCGGCTATAAAACATTCAATGGCGGCACCATCTTTAAACATATTGGCTTCAGGCGGAAAACTAAGCCGGAAACTTATTTCCGGGTAATCAGCATAACCAAAGCTTTTCCGGGTAATGATGATGGGATGGAGTGCCAGCCCTTCCGCTTTTAACTGTTTTAGCGTATGTTGCTGATCCAGGCTGTATCGTTGCAACTGTTCTTTTTCTTCCAGCCCAATGCATTTTAATAAAGTTTGGATATGCGGATGCATCTGGTGAAAATAGGGAGGAAGAAATAAATAAAAAAATGTTCTGTAAGAAGTAAGTTCAGGCGTTTAAAAATCATATCAATTATATACCTGTTTAATACGGCTTCGTACTGTAATTAGCTGGTTTGACGGGAATCAGCAGCTTACGAAGAATTAACAGTTAACCACCCTGTTATACTCATTCTGGCCTTATTGGTAAGTAAAACCTCATGTTCCAGTTCACTGCTTTTAAAGAAGACCATTTTGCCATTTTCCGGAGCTATATTTTGCCGCCTTTCAGTATGGTAAATACATAATTCTCCACCATCAGCTTTTTGCCAGTCCTCATTTAAATACATGATCATCGAATATTTTCTGCTGTTATTGTTCCTGAACTGGTCGAGGTGTTTTTTGTAGAAACTTCCTTTTTCGTACAAAGCATAATGGAATTCATATCCTGTGATACCAGTATAGCAGGTGCTGTTTAAATAGCTTATAAAATTATCTATCAGGTCAAAAAACTCATTCTCGTATTGGTTCTTATGATTCCGGTCAAGCCAGTAAATCATGTCACTTCTGACTGATTTGTTATGCGTTACCATTTTATTGTTGCCAGTTCCGGCAGACTGGAGTTGATCTTTTGCGTAAAGAGTGAGAAGGATGTCTTTCAGTTGTGTGGCAAGAGAAGTGGGTAAGAAATTTTCAGATATTCCTACTTTAGTATCAATAAAGCTATTGATGAGAGCATTAAAAGTATTTTGCAATATTAAATGATTGAACGCTGTATTGGGCAGATTGCCGTTATGCTGGTGAAGATACCCTTATTTACTCCCCTGTACTCACTTACTTAATTTGCGTATCCTTGCTATCAGAAGAAGTAACACCATCAGAAGTAGTAACTTTGTGAAAGAATTCAATCTATCAGCATGAGTATTAAATATCGTAAAAAGTTTTTGGCTTCCTTATTATTTATTTTATGGTTGATTCCTTCTTGTGATACTGTCAAAAAGAAAAAAGTACTGGAAGATTTTAAATATGAGAGCTTCAGAGATTCTCTAAACCGGGATAGTACTGGTATTACTGCTGATACCACCAATATATTCGATGCATCTGTTTTTATCCCTGGTATTGATTCATTGGATACATTACTGAAACGGATTGATACTTTATGGCATCAAGACATTGCTTTGATGTTGCGAATAGATTCCTTGAAGTCAAGGGGAAAAAATGAAAAGACTGTTACTTCTGAAGAAATGGCCACTGCCCGGTCCAACATTAATGCACTTGACTCCTTTAAAAACATCAGAAATATCATTGTTCCTGTTTCCTGTAAGGAGAAAGAATGTTTTCTGTATGCTGAAATCAATAAATCAGCTCAACGACTCGATTTATATATTGATGGCGAATGGAAAGATAGTTTCAGGGTATCTACCGGGAAAGGAAAGTATGAAACACCCAACTTAAATGTAAGACCATCCGGCCCGCTTTTTATAAAATATACTTCCCGGAAATTTCCAGGCGGGAACTACCAGGGATTAGGCAATATGCCTTATGCTGTTTTTATTCGGGGAGGATATGCCATACATGGCACTACTCCCGGCAATTTTAGCAAATTAGGCACCAGGGCTTCACATGGATGTATTCGTCTTCATCCTGATAATGCAAAAATATTTTATGAACTGGTAAAAAAAGTAGGGCTTGAGAATACCTGGGTGACTATCAGGGATTCTTTGTAATTTTTTAAAACTACACTTTAGTGTTCTATGTTACAATTTTCTGATCCACATATAAATCTTGCAACTACTGCAGACAGGTTTGCTATTATTAATTTACTCAACAGGGCCTACCGTGGTGAAAGTTCCAAACAAGGCTGGACCACAGAAGCAAATCTTATTGCCGGTGACCAGCGAACTGATGAGGCTAACCTGTTGCAGGTAATGAACCAACCCGGGAGTGTTTTTTTAAAATATAGTAACGATGAACAGCTGATAACCGGATGTGTAAACCTGCAGCAACACGGTGATAAAATTTACCTGGGTATGTTCAGCGTTTCACCGCAAGAACAAGGCAGGGGTATTGGTAAGCATATGCTGAAGGCCGCTGAAGAATATGCCCTGCATTTACACTGCAATGCCATTTATATGTCAGTCATTTCTGTTCGTCACGAATTGATCAATTGGTACCAACGTCACGGCTATTTTGATACCGGTGAACGAAAACCTTTTATTGAAGATGGTTTAACAGGTAAGCACCTGCAGCCATTGGAATTTATGATATTGGAAAAATCATTATCACCGGGTACAAGCACAAAATAGCTGACTTTATTTTTTCTGATACTTCGGATAATCAAGCGTTTGTCATTCATTTAACCAATATTGTAGAACAGATAAATACGATGAAACCACTTTTTAAGCTTACCTTGTAAAAATGAAAGCAGAGAAAATAGTGCAGTTTGTTTCTTTTGAAACAACGCTGGATAGCGAACAGTTTATTGCTGAATGGGAACAATATACAAGGCCCCTCAACAGTGACCTGGATGTGACTATGCAGCAGTCTGAAAAGAATGGTGTATTCAGGTATCTTGTACAACATCGTTGTGCTTCCGGTGATTTTCAGTTTGTAGTAACGAAAGGGAAAAGGTCATCCAGAATTCCCTGAAGCAGGTATAAAAGAAAAGCAGATAGGAGGGTATTCAGTTTTGCAGGCTGAGAGAAAGGGTGATACACAAACAGGTGAATCCAAGGTTTTTGTCTTTCTTATTCAACCACAGGCAGACCTAGATAGTTACAGGCAATTACCTCACCACGGTAAATTAAATATTTACGAAGCTTTTTATGAAAATTGCCAGTATGCTTATATTCTCGAGTTTTTTTTAAAAGATGAATACATATCAGCATTTCAGGAGGAATTGAAATTGAATCATGCCGATATGATTCTGATATGCAAAGAATGTAATCTGCAGGAATCCTAAAAGTTTACATTGCAGCACTTAATTGCTTACCAATTAATCATTGTTTACTGACTGAATATAATAATCTGCTCTTGCCTTATCAAAGTACAAGAGCAGATTTATAGTTATTATCAATCACTATCCTGTCTATGCCAGTTCGAGCTCTTCTTTGGGTAATGGTTTCATACAGAAGAACCAGTCTTTACAATATACATTATCCTCTTTACCCGCCATCCGGTCTGCCGCCACACCACAACTATTGGCCGGTGGAACAATAACGTCTTCTCCGGGTTGCCAATCGGCTGGAATAGCCACGGCATGTTTATCTGCGGTTTGTAATCCAATAATTACCCGTTTCAACTCATTGAAGTTCCTGCCAAGAGACAGTGGATAATAGATCATTGCCCTGATTATACCTTTAGGGTCGATAAAGAAAACAGCTCTTACTGCTTTGGTTGAACTTTCATTTGGCTGGATCATGCCATATTTTTTAGCGACATCCATGGTAATATCTTCAATCAATGGAAATTTTATTTCCATGTTCTTCATATCCCTGAATTCGATTTTCTCCTTGATGGTGCGTAACCAGGCAATATGGCTGTATAGCCCGTCAACACTCAATCCTACCAATTGCGTATTTAACCGGGCAAATTCAGCTTCCCGTTTTGCGAAAGTCATGAACTCAGATGTACATACAGGGGTAAAATCTGCTGGGTGACTGAAAAAGATTACCCATTTGCCTTTGTAGTCCTGTGGAAAATGTATTGTGCCCTGGGTAGTTACAGCCGTAAAGGAGGGAGCTGTATCTCCGATCCTTGGCATACCACTGACATTATTTTCCAGAAAAGTTGTCATATGATTTGATTTTAACGTTAAAAATTCATTTTGGGCAATCTACTGTTAGTCTGTTGTAACTTCCAATGATAGCTGTCATTCAACCGGGTGATTTTGGTATAATCGGGGCTAGAAAATCCAATTATGCTAGGGGAATAAATGTTGCCTTCTCCCATTAATCTTCCTGAAAAATGAAAGAATGGAATACCTTTCAACTTTGCACATAGCCTCAGGGAGGATTGTTCATTTTTAAAAATCTAAATTGCTTCACATGAGTGGTACGGCTTATGAAAGCGGGTTAACTCCCGAACAGGTGGTGAACAGCAGGAGCACGCATGGCAGCAATACACTTGAAATACAGGAAGACCGTGTATTTGGCCAGGTTTTGAAAGAAGTAGTGCTGGAACCGATGTTTATTTTATTGCTGGTAGCCTGTATCATCTATTTTATTGCGGGGCAGTACCAGGAAGGGATTATAATGCTGGTATCGATTTTCATTGTGGCGGGTATCTCCCTTTTCCAGGAATACCGGAGCCGGAATGCAATACAAGCTTTAAAAAAATTATCAGCCACAAAAGCAACTGTCATCCGAAATGCTATTGTTAATAAAGTTCCGGCTGAAGATATTGTAGTGGGTGATATCCTGCTGTTGGAGGAAGGGGAAGTGGTCGCAGCTGATGCCTTGATTGAAGTGGCCAATGATTTTACACTTAATGAGTCTTTACTTACCGGTGAATCTTTTGCAGTAACAAAAGTTGCAGATAATAATAATAGCGTTTATAAGGGAACATTAGTGACCAGTGGAAGTGCGACAGTGAGGGTAACAGCGGTGGGTTTACAGACCATGTTTGGGAAGATTGGATTGTCTCTGAAAGAAATTACAGTTGTAAAAACACCATTACAACAGCAGATACGTTCATTTGTCCGGAAAATGGTCTGGGTCGGTGTAGTTGCTTTTCTGATTATTGTCGGGTTCAATTATTCACAATCCGGTAACCTGTTGCAATCGTTTTTGCAGGGATTAACATTGGCCATGAGTATTCTGCCTGAAGAGATACCTGTTGCTTTCAGCACTTTTCAGGCATTAGGTGCTTTTCGGTTATTACGTAACAATATTATTGTAAAGCAACCACAGTATGTGGAAACCCTGGGCTCTGCTACAGTAATCTGTACGGATAAGACTGGTACTCTTACTCAAAATAAAATGAGTATTGAGTATGTCTATGATGCTGTTTCGGGAAAATCGGTTCATGTAGATCAAAAAGCCTCTATTCCGTTTTTGCTAATGGAGTATGCAATGTGGAGCAGCGAAACCAATCCTTTCGACCCGATGGAAAAAGCTATCCATTCTTTATATGAAAAGAGTTGTGTCACTGACAAAAGGTCTTTGTTTAAACAGGTGCATGAGTACCCGGTAGGAGGCAAACCGCCCATGATGACTCATGTTTTTAAGAATGATACGGGTGAAACAATCATAGCTGCTAAAGGAGCGCCGGAGGCTATCCTGAGACAAAGCAATTTGTCAAAAGATGAATCTGTTAAATATGAAAAGCAATCAGTAAACTATGCAACACAGGGGTTTCGTGTGCTGGGTGTGGGAAAAGGAATTTGGAAAGAAACACACTGGCCTGTTTCGCAGGAAGAATTTAGCTTTGAATTTCTGGGATTGATCGTATTTCAGGACCCACCCAAAGAAAATATAATTCAAACGATCAAAACGTTTAATGATGCCGGTATCTCGGTTAAAATGATAACTGGTGATTATGCAGAAACGGCCCTGGCTATTGCTGGCCAGATCCATTTGGCACATAATAATGAAGTGCTAACGGGTAAAGATGTCTTGCATCTTTCGAAGGAAGTATTGCAACAAAGGGTGAAACAGGTGGATATTTATGCCAGGATGTTTCCTGAGGCAAAGCTGAAGGTAATTGAAGCATTAAAAGATGCTGGTGAAGTAGTAGCCATGACTGGTGATGGAGTAAATGACGGGCCTGCATTAAAAGCCGCACATATCGGTATAGCGATGGGGGAAAGGGGAAGCGAGGTAGCTAAGAATGCGGCTTCGTTAATTCTTACTGATGATGATCTGGCGCATATGACAGATGCAGTGGCGTTAGGAAGGAAAATCTATGATAATCTCAAAAAAGCCATTCAATATATAGTATCTATTCATATACCTATTATTCTTATTGTTGCCCTTCCGCTGCTGCTTTGGAATTTCACTGATATCTTTTCACCGGTACATGTAATTTTCCTTGAGTTGATTATGGGGCCAACCTGTTCAATCATTTACGAGAATGAACCAATGGAGCCGGGCACAATGCTACGGCCGCCCAGGAAGATGGGGGCTACATTTTTATCTTTGAAGCAGCTGGCTGTCAGCATTATCCAGGGGTTGGTCATCACCTCCGGTTGTTTGGGTATTGGCCATTATTATTTACAGCAGGGGAGTAGTGACGACACTGTCCGCACAGTGATCTTTATTACTTTATTATTCAGCAATATCTTTCTTACCCTGGTAAATCGTTCATTTTATTATTCCGTTTTTAAAACATTGACCTACAAAAACAGCTTGATCCCATTAATCATCCTAGTAACATTATTTTTTATTGTTGTGGTCTTATATGTTCCTTTCGTACGAGATTTATTCCGGTTGGATACATTGACGTTTCAATCCATTCTTGCCTGTATTGTGGTAGCCATTGCCAGTACTTTCTGGCTGGAGATATGGAAATACTTTGTACGACTACGAAAATAATATTTAAAATTAATAAAGTGCCAGGTGAGGTTTTGTTGCAGACAGGTAATACATCCGCTTATATCTTTTATTACGAGTCATAAATTGATCCTGCATCACTCCTTCGTATTTTATGATTTTACTTGTCATATTAACGCTATGCTTTAATTTCGAAGCATGTCGTTGTTAATAGTGTCAGGTATCAGTAAAGCAGGGAAGGAAAATATTTTGGTAAGCAATATCAGCTTCACTCAACAACCCCTTCAGAATATCGCCATTGCCGGTGAAACAGGATCCGGGAAAACAACCCTGCTTAAAATGATAGCAGGATTGGTACAACCAACCAGCGGGGAAATAATTTTTGACAATAAGAAAGTTACGGGCCCTTATGATCAGCTAATACCAGGCCATCCCGGCATAGCTTATCTCAGCCAGTACTTTGAGTTGCGAAATAATTATTGGGTGCATGAAGTGCTTGAAATGGTAAATAAATTGTCAGATAGGGAAGCCAATACAATTTTCAGCGTTTGCCAGGTAAATCATTTATTGGGACGTAGAACGGATGAACTTTCCGGCGGGGAAAAGCAACGCATTGCATTAGCAAGGGTACTGATTTCTTCTCCTAAACTATTATTGCTGGATGAACCATTTTCCAACCTGGATGCGATGCACAAAAGTACTATCAAAGCAGTCATCCATGAACTTGGGATAAAATTGAACATTAGCTGTATCCTTGTTTCTCATGAAGCTGCGGATACATTGTCCTGGGCTGATCTTATTCTGGTACTAAAAGATGGCCAGCTAATTCAGCAAGGTACTCCTGAACAGGTATATAAGCAGCCAGTAAATGAATATTGTGCCGGGCTTTTCGGGGACTATAACCTGGTGGACAGTAAAACGGCTTCGGTTTTAGGGGCAAATTCAGAGATGATTGAAATGAATCAACCTTTACTCATTCGTCCGGAATTTATCCATATTACTGCTGCCCCCAGTTCTGAATCAAATGGTATAGTTCAAAAAAGAATGTTTTGGGGCAGCTGTTATACAATTGATGTACTTGTTGGACAGCAAATGATAAGAGTAAAGTCCTTGAGAGACAAATTTTCTGAAGGAGATAGCGTTTATCTCTCAGTCCGGAATGCTGATTGTTGGTTTATACCAGCTACGAAGTAACAAGCTGATGATATATAGGGCTGTATGACAGGTTGTGCCAGTAAAAAATTACTTTAGCAATTTTACATTTACCGCATTGGCGCCTTTTGGCCCCATTTGAATTTCAAATGATACTTTATTATGTTCCTTGATTTCTTCTTCTAATGAATTGATGTGTACAAAAACACTTTCACCGGTTACATCATCCTTAATGAATCCATATCCTTTCGCATCATTGAAGAAAGTAACGGTTCCTTTCCGGATCAGGTCTTCGGGATTAACGGGTTCCTGTTTGCGAACACCAATTTCGATGTCTTCTACGTTGATCACCACTTTTTTTCGGGGATCTGGTGGTTTGGATGACAAATTACCGTTTTCATCCAGGTAAGCAAGCATATCATCAAGACCCATACCAGGCTTGGCATTATCTTTTCTTTCCTGCTTTCTTTCCGCTTTTTCTTTTTTGTTTTGTTGTTTTTTCTTTTCTCTTTCCTTTTTATTCCAGGTTTCTGCCATAATGCTTTTCTATTTTATTTTTAAAAGTTCTTTTTAAGATGGGGTAGAATTGCAGGAAATACGCTGTTGAAAAAATGTCAGATTCACTGCAGATTCAGATGAAGATACGCTATTTTTCTTACTCAGCTCCTTAAGCCCTTATTTCTGCACATTTCCATTATTGAAAACTGTAATACAAATACCGTTTATCTGAAGGTTGAATTGATATTCCCGGGCATTAAAGATTTATTTTTTTTACAAATCAATATTATTTCTATGTAGGTTTACAACATTATTAATTCAAATTCTTTTTATGAAATCAGCATTTGCTATATTGTTTTTTAGCTTTATTTTTTTGAAATCGTCAGGGCAAAACAGGGACTTAAAAACAGCTCTTCCAGACAATACTAAGAAAATACAGGTGGTGGATGCAGCCTGTGGACAATGCCAGTTAGGGCTGAAGGCAAATGGTTGCGACCTGGCTGTGCGCATTAAAGGGAAATCATATTTTGTTGACGGAACATCTATCAATGATCATGGGGATGCTCATGCAGAAGATGGGTTCTGTAATTCAATCCGAAAAGCTGAGATTCAGGGTGAAATTTCGAATAACCGTTTTAAGGTCACTTATTTCAGGCTGCTCAAAAAACCTGAAAATAAGGGCCCCAAAAAATAATACCATCCAATTTTACTGGATCTTGTAAACCGGATGCTGCACACATTTTGCTTTTGGTGCATCAGGTGTTAAACACCAGGTGCGGTTGGCTTTGGTTATGGTTTGCTTTTTTGCTTCTTCAATGATTTTGGCCCAGGTAATATCTGATTGCTGGTAAAAAGGACTCAGGTAATTTTCAAGGGAAGCCCTCAGGTGATAGGTAAAAAAACCACCATAATCATTATTCCCGGCTGACATTTCTCCTTTTGCTGCTGCTGTCATTAGGATGGAAACAGGTTTTGGAGGTAAAAAAAGTGCTTTGCAGGTTTCTAAGCTCCATCCCAGGGAAGAACTTTTTGTAACGGCATGTTCACCGCTTATTGTATTAATAGCACCTACTTCGGTATTACAGCAATCACTTATCACCAGGTTTAACAGGGCTCCTTTTCTTTTTATGTTATTGAATATTTCCTCCATATTCAGAGAGTTGCCTTCCAGGCTTTGGTAAGCCTTTGATCTCAGTTCAAGGTGGGGGAACTGGTAATTATCTGTTTTGCTGAATCCATGTCCTGTGTAATAAAAAACAACAATATCTTTTGGGTTTGGTTTAATTGATGTTATTGCAGCTTCCACATTTGCTTTACTATATTCTTTTCCATATACAATTTTGGTACTAAGCTGTATACCCAGGTATTCTGCCAGGTCTGTAAAGGTTTTTTCCATCCTGTCTTTATCTTTCAAACAGGTACTGCCGATTTTTTCATCTTCCGTATTTGCCACTATCAGCAGATGCATCCTGGTTTTCTTTTCTTCAGTTGTAAGTACTCTGGTAACTGCTGTAAAGAGGTTTTGATAAAAGTCATCATCCTTATTGAAAAAATGGAGTACAAAATCTTCAGTCAGTTCTTCTTCGGTAATCAGGTTTGCAGTAAAATCACCAAAAATCAATGTGCTATCAGTACCCTCAATGGACAGTGAGGTGACAGTCGCTGGTTCAAAATAACCAGTTTCTACATCCTTGTCAAACCAGAATGAAAGGGGAGGGTAGTCACTTTCTGAATTTCCCCTGATAACTTTTGTATCAAAGCCTTCTATAACAAGAATGTTACTGTCAATATTGCCCAAAGAATCAATGTAGTATAACTCTTCGAATTCCATTTCAACTACTACGTCCTTTGCAAAAGGGTCAGTAGCCCTTATAAAACCGGTACCATCTTCGTACCTGACTAAAAATGCTTCATTCACTCCCTGGGTGCTGTCACCAAAGGAAAAGCGGATATGATAAACTGTCTGGGAAAAGGAATTACTGCAAAATCCGGTAAGAAACAGCAGGCATACAAAAGCTGCTTTTATCATAACTAATTAGTTTTGGTAAAGACTTCTAATTTATGAATTTAAGTTATTATTTATTATTGTCAATTTTTCTTCCTTATTTGGTTGAAATATGGGTGACAGTAAAAGAGACTCTTATTTTAAATGAGTGGCAAAATTATGTTTGTGATCGAGATTTTTTAACTTCTGGCTTCAGGAGGGGTTTAGTTGCCCCGGACTGAATTTCTTTTAATTATTTAAGCATAATTTTCAGGTATGAAAAAATATTCACTGCTGCTTATTACCGTTAGCAGTTTTTTTATTCTGGGCGCACAAAAACAAAAAGTGGATAGCCTTAGTTCTTTGCTGGCAAAGGAAAAGACAGATACTATGCAGGTCACATTGATGTGGAAGCTTGCCAGTGCCTTTAATTTTTTTAATCCTGATACGGCTTTGATAGTTGCTCAAAAAGCCCTTTATAAAGCAAGGGAGATAAAATATACAGAAGGAGAATCAAGGGCATTAGGTGTTGTGGCTAACACCTTTATAAAGATTGGGAACTACCCAAGAGCCCTGGAATATCATCTGCAGAAATTAAAGCTGGAAGAAAACAGGAATAACCCCCGAAATATGGCCAGTGTACTTTTGAACATTGGTGTGGTGCATATTTTCCAGGAAGATTACCGACAGGCACTTTTTTATTATTCCAAAGCTGATTCTATTATTAAGAACAGGGATGTTGAAGATCTTAAATATTACAGCCTGCTAAATCTTGGTGATGTATATGATCGTCTGAATATTAACGATTCTGCTTTTGTCTATTTCAATGAGTCCCTGGAACTGGCAAAGCAACTGGAGGATGGCGATTTTATTGGTAGTTCAATGGTTGGCCTGGGACATATTTACCAGAAACAGGATCTATTTAATTTGGCAAAGCTCAATTATAAAAATGCAATACCCTACCTGGAAACAGCTAACGATGATGACCTGATATGTGAGGCAACTTTGGGTTTAGCAAAATTGTACAAAAAAATGGGTATTAATGATTCAGCGGAGCTTTATGCCCGTCATTCATTAACGATAGCTGAAAAAGATGGTTTTCAGTCAAGGCACCTGGATGCAGCTGCTTTTTTGACTGAACATTATAAAGATGTCCGGAATGTAGACAGTGCCTTTGCTTATATGGAGCAATCCCGGGTATTGCAGGACTCTATCAATAGCAGAGATAAGATCCGTGAATGGCAGATAATTTCCAGCAATGAACAATTAAGACAGTTGGAACTGGCAGAAAGCAGGCGAAAAGCTTCCAAGGAAAGATCGCAGCAATTACAATTACTGTTGATTGGTATTTTCATTCCAACCTTTATCTTTTTTGTGTTATTACTCAGCAGAAGAAAGATTCATGTCCGGCTGATCAGGTTCCTGGGAGTCATTTCGCTGTTGATATTATTTGAATATTTAACCCTGCTGCTGCATCCTTATGTTGCGGAAATTACTCATCATACGCCTGTGTATGAATTGATCATTTTTGTATGTATCGCGGCATTATTGATTCCAACCCATCATCGTATTGAACATTGGTTGATTGAAAAATTAACCCGCAGGAGGCACCATATAGAAGCTTTACATAAAGCGCATCCAAAAGAAAAATAATAAAAAAACCTTCCTGTTGTACACAGGAAGGTTTTTATTTATAAAAGCATTCAGTTTAATCAGGAGTTTTTACTGGTCTGGTCGATGCAGAATCCATGCCGCTTGTATCAATAGTCGGGGGTGCTGGTGGAGCTACTTCAGTTTTTGTAGCTGAGTCAGCACCGGTATCTTTTTTTTCACCTTCATTATTACATCCGGTAATTACAAATGACGCCAGCATAAGGCAGCCGAGCAACTTAGCCAGGCCAGGTAATGATTTTTTCTTAAGCATATTAATTAGGTTTTAGGATGAAAATATACAATTAAAAATTCAAATATGATTTTGGACGATTGAATTATTTTTAGTGGTTCTAACCCCGAACTACCCAAAAGAGGGTAACCGGGACTGAAAAAATAGCTTTGCAGGAATTCAAATACCTTTATCAATAAAGCTGTATTATTTTAGAAATCGAAAAATGCCTGTATGTTATCAAAAAAAACATTTTTATCTGCTCTGTTTAGTTTTATCTGGATACCCATTTTTGCACAGCTGGAACGTATAGAGCCAAAAAATTGGTGGGTGGGTATGAAAGATCAATACCTGCAATTAATGGTGTATGGTGATAAGGTAGGTGAAACCACTCCATCTATCAATTATGCCGGGGTTACTATTAAGAAAGTTCACCGGGCAGAAAGTAAGAACTATCTTTTTATTGATCTCATAATTTCTTCTTCTGCCAAACCTGCCACATTCCCAATTACGTTCAAAAAAGAGGGTAAAACACTTTTTACGCAATCGTATTCATTGCTGCCACGGAAAAAGAATACAGCTCAGTTAAAAGGGTTTACTCCTGCAGATGTAATCTATCTTATTACACCTGACAGGTTTGCAAATGGTGATACAACTAATGACGTTATAAGCAGTTTACGTGAAAAAAAGATCGATCGTAAAAATGACTATGGCCGGCATGGGGGTGATATCCGTGGCATAATCAATAATCTTGATTATATAGCGGCCATGGGCTATACAGCTATCTGGCCAACGCCGATGCTGGAGAATGATATGCCCAATTCATCCTATCATGGCTATGCCATAACTGATTACTATAAAGTAGATCCCCGGTATGGTACTTTGGCTGAATACAAAGAGTTGGCCGATAAGGCAAGGCAAAAAGGACTTAAATTGATCTTTGACGGGGTTGTAAACCATTCCGGTTCTTTTTATTGGTGGATGAAAGATCTGCCTTTTAGGAACTGGATCAATTATCCTGATTCGATCCAAATTACGAATCACCGTCGAACTGTGAACCAGGATCCTTATGCTGCAACTGCTGATAAGGAGTTAATGGTGAAAGGATGGTTTGTAAGACAGATGCCCGACCTGAACCAGCAAAATCCTTTCCTGTCTGCCTTTTTGATCCAGAATAGTATCTGGTGGATTGAAACACTTGAATTGAATGGTATCAGGCAGGATACCTACCCGTATTCAGAGAAAAAATTCCTGGAGCAATGGACCTGTAAGATCATGAATGAATATCCAGCTTTCAGCATTGTTGGGGAGGAATGGAGTACCAATCCATCGATTGCAGCGTACTGGCAACAAGGAAAATTAAATAACAGTGGCTATAACGGTTGTCTGAAGAGTACCATGGATTTTCCGATGCAGGCAACGCTGGTACAGGCATTGACTGAAACAGAGGCATGGGACAAAGGACTGGTAAAACTATATGAAGGGTTGGCTAATGATTTTGTTTATGCGAACCCTGAGAACTTACTGGTCTTTGGGGATAATCATGATATGGACAGGTTGTTCACCTTTCTGAAAAAGGATGTGGACCTGATGCAGATGGCGTTGAGCTATCTGCTTACGATCAGGGGTATTCCCCAGATCTATTATGGAACGGAGGTCTTGCAGGAAAATAGTGCAAAACCAGGTGATCATGGATTGATACGTTCTGATTTTCCCGGAGGATGGAAGGAGGATGGAAGGAATGGATTTACCGGTGCAGGATTGACAAGGGAACAATTACGGATTCAATCTTTTCTCAGAAAATTGCTGAACTGGCGAAAAAATAAAACAGTCATTCACCAGGGGAATACTAAACATTTTGGTCCTGCCAAAGGAGTATATGTTTATTTCAGATACAATAAAAGTGAGACTGTAATGGTAGTGATGAATAAGAATACCGGTGTTACGATGTTGGACACGAATCGTTTTACCGAAATGATTAACGGTAAAAGTCAGGCTACCGATGTAGTTAGTGGAAATACTTTTTCTTTTGGAAATGAAATATCAGTTCCCGCAAAATCTGTTTTAATCCTTGAGTTAAAATAGTAATACTTATGTTTGGCTAATCTGTAAAAATAAAGGCTGACTTTTTGAGTCAGCCTTTATAATAAAGAACGGATAGTTGTTATAAGAACAAACTGTTTATCAGAACGAATAATTGATTCCTACCATAACTAAATCAGTACTCATTTTATAAGATACGTTACTGCCGGGAATGGCACCATAAGGGTTAGATGAACTAATCATCATAGGGCTTAATAATAAGCCACTGGTAGAACCACCGCTGGAGCCATGATGATATGCAGCATTCAGTGTGAAATGATTAGTAAATTCATAACCAAACCCAAGCTGAAAAGCATTTTTAATAATTGCAGTAGCCGGAGTGGAGAAAAATGCAAGTTCGTTGCTGATTGGGTTTGAGCTATAGGTATAACCAACTCTTAATGGAAGTTTTTTTACTCCTTTATATTGCAATCCAGCAGAAATGACAGATATATTTTTCCATCCAAATCCAGCGACTGATGCAGTAGGGGTCCATCCTTTTTCAGCAAAGCCATCTGTATTTTCATAGTTTACAAAACGATAATCAAGAGCGAAATCAATATTTTCTTTTGAATAACCTATCCCTGCAGAAAGAATAGCGGGGTAATTCATTTTAAATTTTACATTGGGAGCAGTACTGCCATCGAGGTATTTATTTTCAAAATCAAACTCCTTAAAGGATTGTTCTGTTTTATAGGAAGCTCCGAGTTTAATTCCTTTACCAGAGTTGTAGAATATACCAAACTGCCCTCCGAATCCAAATGCAATCGCTTCATCACTCACGGGGTATCCTTTGGTCATGCTTGGAGATGAAAGAGGGTTAGGCGCTAATTCAAGTGATGAGTAATTAAATGTTGGTGCAAATCCGATTGAAAATTGTTCGGTAATTTTATAGGCATAAGTAACTCCAACCTGCATTAATCTATATTCAGATTCGATGCGTCCGAATCCACCCGCACTTTGCGGCATATTTATCGGATTGCTGGAACTTTCAGGGAAAGTAACACCAAATCCACTTATTCCAAAAGCAGATATGCCAAAAGTATGTTTGCTGTTCTTCTTCCCCCATACCATTGCTAAGGCTGGCATTATGGAAACACCTCTGTCGTCTTTAGTTACCCCCGTCATAGGTCCTCCTGAAGTTGGAACAGTCGATGACAATTCGGGAGATGAAAAGAATAAGCCGGCATTAGCAGAAAAAATCCTGGTATTAAACGCTGAAATACCTGCAGGGTTCCATTGTAAAGCACCATTGATATCAATCGGTTGTGCAGTAGCGGCACCTCCCATTGATATATTAGCAGCTCCGATTCCCTGCATAATATGACCTGCCTGTGCTAGTACGAAAATGGGCAAGAAACCCAGAAGAAATGTTGAAAATATCTTTTTCATATAAGTGTGTTTTGAATTATTCCTGCAGTACCTGCAGAAAGAATTGTAAAGCTACTTTTGCGCTATTATGGCTTTTGTGACTGATATCACGTCCGGGCTTTAATCATAGTGACGTATGATTAAGAACATCATTTGAACTGAAAAATGTTAGTGATTAATTCATATATTATTACGAATGCTTCAAAACACAATATGAATTAGCTGAATTTTCCTGCTGGTATGGCTGAAAAATATCACTTGTAGTAACCAGTATCAGGTCATAGTATAACTTTTGTCATACCCCTGTTAATGGGATACATTCTATTTTCGCCACTGTATTTTTTTTAAAAACCCATTCTTTAAAGTTTAATATTTTCTAAAATGAAACACGAATACTGGATAAACATTAAACATGTTGATAACCGCATGGTTATTTTTTTAAACGGAGAAACGCTTTGGGACAGTGGCATTATTCATGATGACCCTGCCCTGAATCATTTTATTGAAATCACTGATCAGTTACTGGCGCATCCGGAGCATGCCAGTGAATTGATATTTGAAGGTTTTAATGATACTTACACTTCCAATGGTTCAGAAGGTGATCTGAACCCCTGGCATTTTAGTTACCGGGTATTTAAGAGGACTGTCAATGGTACTGGAAAAGTTGAAAGCGAAACTGATATTGTCATTCCTTACAATGAGAAACATCTTTCAAATCCCAATATCAGGGCTATCAATAACAGCTACCTGATTGTACAGAAGAATAAGGAATTTAAGGTTGTATCTAATTCATTATCACAACATTTTTACAAGTAAGTTTTCATTATACAGGTCAAATAATAATTTTCAATAGCTATTATATATATTATTTGCTGATTGCTTCTCGATAAACAAAAAGACGGAATTATTTATTCCGTCTTTTTGTTTATTACCGGTTATTCTGCTCTTCATTTTCAATTAAAGTATAAAAATCTGTGTGTGAATTAATTTATTGTTTTCTGTAACTTGTCAAAAATCAGATTATCTCATGCAAACAATTTTAGGGGCTAATGGTACCATAGGTTCTCTTTTGGCAAAAGAGCTTACGGCTTATTCAGATAGAATACGGTTGGTGAGCCGTAATCCCAAAAAGGTGAATGAAACAGATGAGCTGTTTCCGGCGGATCTGACAGATATCAGCCAACTGGATAAAGCTGTAAAAGGTTCAGACGTTGTTTACCTGTTGGTCGGGTTTGATTACAAACTAAAAGTATGGCAGGAGAAATGGCCTCCATTGATGCGGGCTACTATTGATGCATGCATAAAGCATAATGCAAAGCTGGTTTTTTTTGATAATATGTATTTGTATGATAAAACAGCATTGTCACATATGACTGAAAGTTCCGCTATAAATCCGCCCAGTGAAAAAGGAAAGGTAAGAAGAGCGATTGCAGAAATGCTTATGGATGATGTTAAGGCGGGACACCTGAAAGCGTTAATTGCACGGTCAGCGGATTTTTACGGACCAGATAATGATAAAAGTTTCCTGACGGAAGTGGTATTCAAAAATTTCATGAAAGGGAAAAGGGCAAACTGGTTCATGAGCGCAGACAAAATTCATTCTTTTACCTATACACCGGATGCGGCTAAAGCCACTGCTATATTAGGTAATTCGGAAAATGCCTATAACCAGGTGTGGCATTTACCTACTGATGCTGCAAAACTAACCGGACGTGAAATAATTTCACTATTTGCAACGAAAATGAATGTGAAAAATAAGGTATTTGTAATTCCCATGTGGTTACTGAAAGGTATGGGCTTTTTTGTTCCTTTATTAAGGGAGATGCCTGAAATGATGTACCAGTATGATAGAGATTATTTCTTCGACTCATCTAAATTTGCAAATACTTTTCATTTCCGGGCAACCTCCTATACCGAAGGAATCAGGGAAATTGTAGAAAATGGCCGGTAATTCTGTTTGCCAATTTGCAGGAAAGCAGGACTAATTTATCAATTATTACCCTATAACCTGAATATTAAACCAGGTGATTTTTATCACTGATTCATTGTATCTGACTCACCAGCAGAGTGCTTTTCTTTATTTAAATTGCCGCTAATAAAATTCAGCTGCTATGTTATTTGTTGCTGGCTTTTTATTATGCGCTGTAATTATTTTTTTTGCGGGGAAGAAATTGTCCCTGTACGGGGACATGTTGTCAGAAAAGACGGGCTTAAGTAAAGGTTGGGTCGGCTTGATACTGTTGGCTTCTGTTACTTCTTTACCAGAACTGATGGTAGGTATCAGTTCCTCTGCGATTGTTCAATCTGCTGATCTTGCTGTTGGCGATATTTTAGGTAGTTGTGCCTTTAACCTGGGTATTCTTGCAATGTTGGATGCTTTTGTGCCAAAACGCCGTCCACTTCTGGGAGTGGCTTCTCCCAGTCATATGCTGAATGCAGGACTTGGAATTATACTTTTGACCTTAGTTGGTTTTGCATTTTTCCTTTCAGATTATGCTTTGACACCATGGTTGGCTGTTTCAAGCTTAACCTTTGTTGTGGTTTATCTTATTGCAGTTCGGATTATATATCAAAATGAGAAAAATCATAAAGAGGAAGGGAATAATAATTTTATTTCTGAGAAAGTACGAAACACAAGCCTCCGGAAAATAATTCTAAATTACAGTATTTTTGCAGGTATCATTATAGTAGCTGCATTGTCTTTGCCTTATTTTGCTGAACATATTGCAGAAATTACAGGATTAGGAAAATCATTTGTAGGAACATTTTTTTTGGCGGCATCAACTTCCCTTCCGGAAATAGCAGTTTCTATCGCAGCAGTTCGAATCGGTTCTGTAGATCTTTCAGTCGGCAATCTGCTCGGTAGTAATATTTTTAATATACTTATACTGGCTCTTGATGATATGGTGTATACTAAAGGGTTTATTTTACAGGATGCTTCCGATTTTCATTTATTATCTGTTCTGAGTACTATTGTCATGTCGGCTATTGTTATTATCGGCTTAAGTTACCGGGCAAAAGGTAAACGTTTCTGGCTGGCATGGGATGCTGCTATTATTTTTATTGTTTATATAATAAACCTCATTCTTTTATATCGATTTACTTCATAAATGTTATGAACTGGCATTGTCTCACTTCTAAAGAAATATTCAACCTGACAGGTTCCTCAATGAATGGATTAACCCGGGAGAAAGCTGCATTGAACCTTGCGGAATTTGGACTGAATGAGTTACAGGAGAAAAAGAAAAAACCGGCGTGGTTACTTTTTCTGGCACAATTCAGTGACTTTATGATCCTGGTATTATTGGCTGCCGCTATCATTGCAGGAATTGCAGGAGATATTACTGATACTATTATTATACTTATAATAGTCGTACTGAATGCAATTGTCGGATTTGTGCAGGAGTATAAGGCAGAAAAGGCAATGGAGGCCCTGAAAAAAATTGCCGCTTTTCAGGCACAGGTCATACGTAATGGGGAAACTTTCACAATAAGCGCTGCGGAACTGGTGCCTGGTGACCTGGTTTTACTGGAGGCAGGTAATGTAGTACCCGCTGATATACGGCTGATAGAAACACATAGTTTGCGTATAGATGAGGCTGCTTTAACAGGGGAGTCAGTGCCTGCTGAAAAAACCGACAAAGTCCTTACAGAAGAAGATTTACCGATTGGTGACAGGCTTAACCTGGCATTTAAAAGCACATTAATTACTAATGGGCGGGCAAAAGGTGTTGTTATCGCTACTGGTATGCTAACTGAAATAGGACTGATTGCAAAAATGCTGCAGCAATCAGAATCTGTAACACCGCTTCAAAAAAGGATGAGTGATTTCGGTAAAAAGCTATCCTATATTATTTTATTGATATGTATTTTATTATTTGTAGTAGGTCTGCTAAGAGGCGAGAAGCCACTGAACATGTTACTAATATCGATTTCACTGGCGGTAGCAGCTATTCCCGAAGCCTTGCCTGCTCTTATTACAATTGCATTGGCAAGAGGCGCCAGCCGGTTGGTCAGGAAGAATGCTTTGGTACGAAAACTCCCGGCTGTTGAAACACTGGGCTCGGTCACCTATATCTGTTCTGATAAAACCGGGACCCTGACACAAAATAAAATGAAAGTGGTGGAAGCAGAGGAGGCTCCTGGTGGGATAAAGCTTCTCGATAATATCCCTTTATTATATTGTTCAATTGCATTAAATAATGATGTAAAACTAACCGGTGAAAATGGTTTGTTGGGTGATCCCACTGAAATTGCATTAGTTAATTTCTTTAATGAAAAATATTTATCAGAAACCCTGCTCACATTACAAGAACAATTACCAAGGGTAGCTGAGTTGCCATTTGATTCTGATAGGAAGTGTATGACAACTGTACATCGGTACGGGCAACAATTTTTAGTGGTTTCTAAAGGAGCAATTGAATCCATAACCGAAAGCTTATCGGACCAGGTTAACACTTCAGGTATTCATAAAAAGGCAAATGGCTGGGCAAACAATGGTATCCGTGTGATTGGATTCGGTTACAAAATAGTAGAGGAGTTGCCTGAGCCATTTAGTTATGAGAGTGTTGAAAAGGATTTATTATTTGCAGGATTAGCCGGCATGATCGATCCGCCCCGGGAAGAAGTAAAACAGGCAATTGAAGAATGTAAAACAGCCGGAATACACCCGGTAATGATAACCGGTGATCACCCTGCTACTGCTGCCGCAATTGCCAGACAGATAGGTATCTTAACCGATAAAGACCTTCTTATCACAGGTAAGGAATTACAACAACTAGATTTTGATGTGTTTGAGAGCAAGGTTGAAAAGATAAGGGTTTATGCCAGGGTTTCGCCAGAACAGAAATTGAAGATTGTAAAAGCTTTGCAGGCAAAAAATCATTTTGTTTCTATGACAGGTGATGGGGTGAATGATGCGCCTTCGTTAAAATCAGCCAATATCGGTGTTGCAATGGGTATTACGGGTACTGATGTTAGTAAAGAAGCAGCCGACATGATATTGCTGGATGATAATTTCACAACAATAGTAAAAGCAGTGAAAGAAGGCAGGCGTATATACGATAACATCCGCAAGTTTGTTAAGTATATCATGACCTGCAATGGTGCCGAGATATGGACACTTTTCATGGCGCCATTACTCGGATTACCCATTCCTTTGTTACCGATACATATTCTATGGATCAATCTTGTTACTGATGGCTTACCTGGTCTTGCTCTGGCCGGAGAGAAAGCTGAAAGAGATATCATGAAAAGGCCTCCAAGAAAAACAAATGAAAGTCTTTTTGCGGAAGGTATAGGTTATCATATTTTATGGGTTGGTTTGCTGATGGCTGGTGTTACGCTGGGTACACAGGCATGGGCTTTGCAAAATGGTGATACCCACTGGCAAACGATGGTATTTACAGTTTTATCTCTCTCACAGCTGGGACATGTGCTGGCCATCCGAAGTGACAGGGTCTTTCTTTACAAGCAGGGTTTATTCAGTAACCTGCCAATGCTTGGCGCTATTCTTCTTACATTTTTATTACAGTTGGCTGTTATTTATCTGCCTTTTGCAAATTCGGTACTAAAAACACAACCATTAACATTTAATGAACTGGTGATCTGTTTAGCAGTTTCTGCTATTGTATTTCATGCTGTAGAACTGGAGAAATGGATAAAGTATAAGCTAAAGGTCAGGAACCAGGTTTCCCTGTAGCATCAGCTATTAATGATTCCTCATCCCAGCCTTTATCGTTTTGCAATTCAGGATCATGCCTGTCAGATTCAAGTACTTTTTCAATTTCTGCTATGTATTCTTTTGTACTGGTAACATACTCATCCTGGTTTTTTATCACCGCCAGTTTCTTGATGGTAGCTTCATCATGCTTTAAGAATATACGGGCCATCCGGTTGACTGTATACGAACGATACCCCATCATTTTTAAAACATCTGTCCCCACTCTTAATGAGGTATCCAGTGTTTCCCTATAGACATACATCATTCCGGCATTCATTAACTGGTACGCATCAAACCTGTTTTCTGCTCTTACCAATATCCGGAGATTAGGAAAATGTTTTTTTATTGTATCAATCATCTCTAGTCTTTTTTCCAGGTTATCTAGTGCCAGCACAATGATCTTTGCCTGGTCTGCACCAGCTGCCCGCAACAGGTCATGCCTTGAGGCATCGCCATAATAAACTTTAAAGCCCATTTTACGAAGTAAGTCAACCCTGTCAGAATCATAATCAAGAAATGTAGCCTGTACACCATTTGCCCGTAAAAAACGGCCGATTGTATTTCCAAAGTGACCAAAGCCGGCAATGATGACCGGATTTTTTTCATCAATCTTATCATCTTCCCGTTCATTCTCTTTTTCTTTAGTACCGAACCGGGGCTGGATAATTTTTTCATTAACTAAAATCACAAGAGGGGTTACAGCCATACTGATCGCTACTACTGCTACCATGATGTCAATTGTATCTTTAGGTAATACACCTTCCTGCAGTGAGAATGACAAAAGAACAAAGCCAAATTCTCCCATCTGACTTAAAGCAAAACCAAAGATCAGGTTTTGGTCAAACCTTAATTTGAAAAGCTTTCCAAGAATCAAAAGGACTATTCCTTTTATGGTCATGATCAGGAAGACAAGACCCAGTATTAAAACGGGTTTTTGCATAACCAGCTGAAAATCGATCGATGCACCGACAGCAATAAAGAACAGTCCCAGCAATAATCCTTTGAAAGGCTCAATATCACTTTCCAGTTCATGCCGGAACTCGCTGTTGGCTAATACAACTCCGGCCAGGAAAGTTCCAAGGGCAGGACTAAGACCTACTTGCGTCATTAATAATGTGATAGCAATAACTAAAAGCAGGGCTGAGGCTGTAAATATTTCCCGTAACCGTGTGCCTGCAACAATTCTTAATAATGGGTTGATCAGGTACCGGCCAGAAAATATTATTGCAAATACTGCAGCCAGTACAATCAGCGTTTGCATCCATCCCGACAAGCCTGCCATCCAGGTATTTTTTCCCAACGCCCCTCCACCGGTCAGAGGCTGTAAAGTGGCCAATAAAGGGAAAAAGGCCAGCATAGGAATGACCGCAATATCCTGGAAAAGTAAAACGGAAAAAGAGTGACGGCCTGCAGAAGTTTTCATCAGGCCTTTTTCATTCAGTGTTTGTAATACTATTGCTGTTGATGAAAGGGCAATGATCATTCCAAGCGCTAAACCCTGCTGCCAGGGAATGTGGAATGATTGAGATATAGCAGTGATAATAATTGTTGTGATCAGTACCTGTAATCCTCCAAGTCCAAGAATTGATTTCCGGAGCTTCCATAATAATTCAGGCTCCAGCTCCAGTCCGATCAAAAATAGCATCATTACTACCCCGAACTCAGCGAAATGCATCAGATCATGGCCTTCTGAACCAATCAGGTTCAGTAATGCCGGACCAATAATTATTCCAGCCAATAAATATCCCAGCACTGAACCAAGCCCGATACGCTTAGCTAAGGGCACCATTACTACTGCTGCCGACAAATAAACAAAAGCCTGAAAAAATAAAGAATTTTTATCCATGAATTATGATTTGACCTGCTCAGGAACAGGTAAAAGGTCATTTAAATAATTTACAGACTGGTATTCATCTTCGCTGATACGGTTGTGCACCAGGGATATCAATAATTGCAGGTATTGTACCGCATGAAGTTCAATATCTGCTTCTGACATTTTATGTGTACCATGTACTACAAAGGGAGGCATGTAGTGCATATTACAGAGGGTTGCGGTTTGTTCAAATGGGGTAAGGAATTGCCGGATGCTGAACCTGTTCCTGCCGGTTTGGCTATAGGCTTCCAGAGACCCGCCGCAGGATAAAGCATTAAAAATACGTTTACCCGTGAGCATCTTGCCATTTGCACCATATGCCCAGTTATGTTCCAGTACAAGATCCTGCCATTGTTTGATCATAGCTGGGGCACTGTACCAGTAAAAAGGGTGTTGCCATATAATGATATCATGTTCCAGCAATAATTGCTGTTCTCGGTTTATATCAATATCCAGGTCAGGATATGTTTCATATAAATCATGAAAATAAACATGCTCCAGATGGCGGGTATGATTCACCATCCGCTTATGAATCCTTGACTTTTCGAAGACAGGATGTGCAAATAGAATAAGCAGTTTCGCCATACATAAAAATAAGGCAAAATGCTCAATTGTAATATAGAAAATCAGTAGAGTACTCTGCAAAGAAACTACAGATAGATACTTATAAATATCAGGTAAATAAGTTCAGCGATTATATTTATTTTTTTGAATATGGGCCTGCATTTTTAATGATTTTGGATTTGATTTTTTACCCCTGTTTAAATGTGCACTAGCTAAATTAACAGATCGTACCTGTTCCTTTTTGGTTGATGTTATTAATATTTTAACCAGTAATGCTTTTGGGGCACAAAAAAACCGGCAATATTCCTGAATAATTCAGGAGCATTGCCGGTGTTATATATTGCAGTACGGATTAAAGAATAACTACACTATTGGTGCCGCCATAAATATTCGGCTCCTGTTTGTCAGCTTCAGGATCATTGATCCATTCAGTTTCATTCACCAGGTATTTGAACTCATGTTTAGAATCTTTGGGGAGATTCACATCTGCACTGAAAGTACCATCTTTCTTCTTGCTCATGATTATCGAACTTTCCCAGTCGCTGTTCAGTCCCAGTATTTCAATTGTTTCTGCGTTCTCCACTTTAAAGGAAAATTTTACTTTACAGTAGTCTTTTGTCTTGTAATAGGTTTTTTGTACCATTTGCCGGTTTTTGGGTTAAAAATAAAATCTATAAGTAATTCATTGACAAACAGCAATCGGCATAATTGTTACGTTCAGGTAACCGCTTTTAATACTTGAAAAAGTAAAAGGTAACCCGTTCACCGGGAATTGATAAATAACAGGTTATCCACTTTTTAAGCCCACAATTCAATCATATTGGAGTTTGACAACACTTTAAGGAGCTTGACAACACTTTAAATAGACAATTTTTAAACCTTTTCACCGTTGTAAAAGGGATCCAATCTATGTAAAACCAATATCTGTTTGTATGAACCACCCGTACTGCAATGACCAGGCATATATTGCCGAATCATTTTTAATTGATGAGGATTATATCCTGCAAACCTCAAGATTAGCTACTTTTAAAATTAACTCTTACAAGCTTTCACTGATCAAAGCTGCTTTCTGTAAAACACGGGAAGAGATTTACAATAACCTCCAGAGTAGCTTATTCAATTATAAAGACCCTACTATTTTATTAGCAGACCTCGGCTTTTTTGAGGAAGAAATAGATAATTGAAAATCCCGGATTTTTATTGATTTGGTAATTTTTGCTTACCTGTATTTATTAAATTAATAATGATTGGTCTGTTCAATCAGTGAATGTTCCTTTTAACGGAATTAATAATTTTTAACTCATTTTGTACGCTTAAGTTTTTATAATTCCAGTCAGGAGAAGAGAAATAAAAGTCTTAATTTCCTTCTTTCTAATTGTGTATCATGAAAGTATCACTCCGTCTGCGAAGGACTACCATTGTTTTATTCATCATCATTTTTTTGGGGTTTATTCTTGCGCAATGTGTCAACAGGCAGGGCGAAAAAAAAATGTCAGGCAACGAAAATGCTACTGCTGAAACTACTCCTTCGGTCAGTTATTCACAATTTTCCGGATCTGCGAAATGTGCGGGATGTCATAAGGATATTTATGACAAACATATTCAAACGGCACATTATCTCACTTCACAACCAGCCGAAGAAAAATATATCA
Source organism: Chitinophagaceae bacterium (assembly GCA_016719165.1). Lineage (GTDB taxonomy): Bacteria > Bacteroidota > Bacteroidia > Chitinophagales > Chitinophagaceae > JJ008. Next base: position 908,426 of record JADKAJ010000001.1, read on the forward strand.
GCGGAAGTTTTAAGCCGGGTAATAATACCTATTCTTATAATCCCCTGTTACGGATTGATATGGAAAAAAGGGACAGCGGTTTTTACCAGGTAGTATATTATAAAGGAGAAAAGAAAAAAGAGCTTCGTTTTGATATTGTCACAGGGTCCGGTGTGATGGGGCAATCTTACTTGTACTGGCGGAATAATAAGTTGTTCCAGATGCCTGTTTCCTACTTCACAGCTGCACAACGCTGGTCTAACAGCCCGGGATTTCCTGATAAAGTAATGCTGGACAGGCCAATTACTGCCCGTTGCCTGGAGTGTCACGTCACCTATGCAGGAATTAGCTCTGCACCGGGTGTGGAACCGGAAGAGTATCATCATGACCAGATTATATTTGGTGTTGACTGTGAAAAATGTCATGGCCCAGCTGCAGACCATGTAGCGTTTCATACTGAGAATACCAGGGATACAATGGCAAAATATATAATCAATTCTTCTTCCCTTTCACGTCAGCAAAACCTGGATATGTGTGTGCTATGCCATGGAGGTAATATTCAGAAAACAAAACCTTCTTTTACCTATACTCCCGGGAAATCATTGGCTGATTATTTTAAAATCGATACACTCAGCATGGTAGCTGTGCAAAATGAAAATATTGATGTACATGGAAACCAGTTTGGTTTGCTACGGTCTAGTAAATGTTTTCAACAAAGCACTACGATGACATGCAATACCTGCCACAACTCGCATGAGAAGGAGAGGGGTAAAACGGCTATATTTTCTCAACGCTGTATGAGCTGCCATACTCCGGGCCATGATAATTTTTGTAAATTAAAATTATCGTTCACTCAATTGAGTAAAAATTGTATTGATTGCCATATGCCGGCAAGGAAATCCATGGCAGTGGCGGTTTCTCTTCCAGGAGAAGAAGTGCCCCGTGCAGCATTTGTTCGTTCTCACTTTATCAGTATCTATCCAGACGAGACCAAAAAGATGATTGAGAATATTAATAAATGAAGGAGTACACATTTTAATAACACTTTCATCCAAAGTAGCTGTAAAGTCTGCACTGCATACCAGATAAAGCGTTTTAACAATACATAATCACCCGTTAAGTCTATATTACAGGATCGTTATACAACAATAATGATTTCTTTGAATGCTTATTATCTTACTCTTTTTTGTAGCTCACTGGTACCTTTCACTTTTCATGCAAACTTTTCTTCAGCACCGTTTTGCCGCCCATGCAGCTTTTACTATGAACAAATTCTGGGAACGGTTTTTCTATGGGGTAACCTATTTCACACAAGGTTCATCTTATGTGAGTCCAAGAGTGTATGCAATTATGCACCGCATGCATCATGCTTATACAGATACAGATAAAGACCCGCATTCACCAACATTTGATAAAAATCTTTTTGTGATGATGTGGAGAGTGGGCCGGTTATCTAACGGAATATATAATCAGAATGTAGAATTGGAACCCAGGTTTCTTAAAAACCTGCCTGACTGGCCTGCTTTGGATAAAATCGGCCATTCTGTTTGGTCAAGACTAGGATGGATTGCTGTTTATGTTATGTTTTATGTACAGTTTGCCCCATCTGCATGGTGGTATCTATTAATACCATTTCATATTATGATGGTGCCTTTTCATGGCATGATCATCAATTGGTTTGCACACAAATATGGTTCCGTTAATTTTAAAATGAAGAACACTTCCACCAATTTATTAAAGGTTGATTGGCTGATGATGGGTGAAGGGTATCATAATAACCATCATAAAAATCCATCCAGTACCAATTTTGGCTTTCGCTGGTATGAGCTGGATCCGACTTATGTCATTATCCGTATTTTTAGCAGGCTAAAGATCATCAAAATTCATAAACCGGTTCAGGCGTTGTAACAATACCAGCGCCGGGTCTATTGCAAAAAAAAAGAGCCCTGTTTGGGGCTCTTCATTATGGGAGAATTTATTTCTTTACCATCTTTTGTTATCTGATCTTGCTGGCTTTTCTTTTGCAACAGAAACAGACATAGACCTTCCATCAATGTCTTTACCATTAAGCCCTTTAATAGCCTGGTTGGCCTCCTCATCAGATCCCATTTCCACAAAACCGAAACCACGGCTACGGCCTGTTTCCCTGTCATTGATAACTTTCGCTGAAGAAACAGCGCCAAATTGTTCAAACAATTTTTTCAGGTCATCATCACCGGTGTGAAAACTTAAGTTCGAAACGTACATGTTCATAAAACAATAATTTAAAATAAAACAATAAAATACCTGTGACAAAGGCTTGCAGCAAAAAGTAAAGAGGAGATTAACTGTTACTATGACGAAGAGTAAAAATTGATACAAATCCGGACTGAATGTTGTAAGAGCTTACAATCACCTTGCGAAGATATGGTATTATAATGGCAATCTGCTGATTATTATTCCAATTCCAATCCCTGCTGACTTTAAGCCAGGTAGAAGGTTTTTATCACAAAGTTTGCTCTATTGCAATTCCTTAAAATGGTTTTGGAACAGAAAATGAGAATGTACTGCCTTCACCCGGTTGGCTTTCGATATATAGTTGCCCGCCATTTTTGACCAGGAACTCTTTACAAAGCATTAATCCTAAACCTGTACCAGATTCACTGGCGGTACCTTTTGTCGTGAAGTAATCATTATTCCTGATTTTTGCCAGTGCCTCGTGGCTCATTCCCATGCCGCTGTCTTTAACATATATTTCAATAAAAGAGGGGTGTTCGTGCACACCAATCGAAATTGTTCCTTTTTCAGGGGTAAATTTTATGGCATTGGATAAAAGGTTACGCAGGACCAGGTTCATCATGTCTTTATCAATAAAACCATGTACCCGGGGTGGGGCATCATTCAGCATAATTATTCCTTTGTTTTTCGCCTGCAGGTGCAATGACTGGTAAACTTCATCTATTGATTTTTCAATATCCACAACTTCGGGATTAACTGTTGTCGACTGCATTTGTGTCTTAGCCCATTGCAACAGGTTTTCCATCAGCCCCACTGCATAATTCATATCTTTAAGTACTTCGGGAATATTATTCTTTAATTCTTCTGCTGACATATTCTTTTCATTTGCTTCTCTGAAAAGATTGCGTATAGCATACATGGGGGCTTTCAGGTCGTGAGATATAATGCTGAATAGTTTTGTTTTTACTGTATTCAGTTCTGCCAGCTGAGTGGCCTGTTGCTTAAGCAATTCAGCACTTTCTTCCAGTTTATTGGTTTGTTTTTGTATCTGTTCATTTTTGCCCTCTAACATGTAATTTTTACTCAGTATCCTTGTGTGGTAAATATCATTTTCTTTTTTGATGAGGAACAATCCATAAAAAATAAATACCAGTGCAAGCCCCTGGTTGAACAGGTAGAGACCGTTGTTGAATTCTTGTAACTCGTAAGGTTGATGTTCTATAACGACTGCCAGTAAAAAATAACTGACCATTGAAAAGCAGAGGCAAAATATAATGTAACCTGTATCTTTTAAAAAGAAAACGGAGAGAATGCCAAAAAGTATAAAAGTAAGACCGACTCCGGGATTAAACCCATAGAGGTAAACCACACAGGTGAAAAAAGGATACAGGATAAAATAAACCAGCAATGCAGTTTCATGTTTACGCTGATAATTGAAGAATAATACGATGAAGCTGACCAGGGCCGGAAGGCATGCTATAATCCAAATACTAACCGGTAACTGACTGTTACTGAACATCCCGCCAACCGGAATGAGTATACCGGTAATTAATTGAAAGAAATTTAGTTTATTGAAAATGCCCAGTTTTCGCTGATCATACTCCTCCATGGTTTCTGTAAAACCAATAGCCTTGACAAATCGCAATAAGACCTGGTATTGTTTTTTAAGATGAAGAAAATATCCGTTAAGTTTTACAGCAGATAGCTTAGAACGGTTTTGGGATATTGGTTGCGCAGTAATTTCCATTGGTTTTTCCTTTAGGCTTGGATAAGACAAAGTAAAAGTATTAAGCGGGAATGTACTAAGAAAGGGAGGTAAGATTGTCGTTTAATCGTAAAACTACGAGCCGGATATTGCGGAAAACTGAAATGGGAAACCTGAGTATAAATAGCCAGGCTATTTAAAAGTGTTCTGAAAGAATTTGTCTTCAATTTCAAATACGTATACCGGGTAGCTCGATTGTTTAATTGTGAAATCCCAATATTATTCAGTAAAACAATAGGTACAGAAAAATATTTTATCCCGGATTATATTTTTTCTGTTTAGGTAGTTTAAATGATTTTAAAAACTTCTCAGCATTAGAAAAAATCGGGCTAAACAAAACTGATTTTTTTTTATTTTCATGAAATTTGATAATACAAATGAAAATACAACCGGCGATACGATATAAAGTCAGGCAGGTAATTAATATCACCGTTTTATGGCTTATCATCGGCGTGTTGGTTGAAATACATAATGCTATTAATTATAACCCGGAAACGGGTAGTTTTTTTATTTATTTTATTTTCGGAGGGAATGCTTTACAACATCTTCTCATTACTTCGTTAGGTCCTGTTGCAGGAGGACTGTTAGCAGGTTCATTTATTGTTTTTTATCAGCGGGAAAAAATGAAAGGTAAAACCTATGGGCAGAAGTTGTTTATTCATTCATTACTCTATCTGATCTTTGTCAGTCTTTGTATACTTATAGTTGGTACTATTGGGGCGATCAATGATTCAGCAGCGGCTTCATTCTGGGAAAAATTTGATGCGGCTGTTTTTAATCTCAGGGTTTTGCGGTTGCTGATTACCTGGTATTTTATTGTACTCTTCACAATTTTTTTTCTTGATATCAGTGAAAAGTATGGACCGGGTACCCTGAAAAAAATGCTCCTTGGCAGGTATCATTCACCGGTACAGGAAGACAGAATTTTCATGTTTCTAGATTTAAAATCCTCTACTACTATTGCTGAAAAGATCGGCGACGAGTTTTATTTCCGTATGCTTAAATACTTTTTCCAGCTGGCCACGGAACCCGTTTTAAACTGTAAAGGCGAAATATATCAATATGTTGGTGATGAGATAATTATTTCCTGGAACCGAAAAGAGGGTTTGCAAAATGCCAACTGCCTGCAATGCTTTTTTTCAATACAGGAAACTATCCGGGCGAAAAGCGATTATTTCAAAACTCAGTTTGGAACAGTACCGGATTTTAAAGCTGCTATTCATTCAGGAATTGTTACTACGGGGGAAGTCGGGGTCATTAAGAAAGATATTGTCTATAGCGGGGATATCCTGAATACTACAGCCAGGATTATGTCCCTTTGTAATCAATATAATACTTCGTTGATTATATCCGGAGTTATTTACGAGGAATTAAAAAGGACCGCCGGGTATGAGTTTAACTGGCTGGATAGTCCCGGTTTACGGGGAAAAACAACAAAAACGCCGGTCTTTAGTGTAAACAGGAAGGTATAAGAAAAGAAATTTCTCCGGATTTTTTTTTGGAAAAAAATTAATAAAACTGCCAGAAAAACAGGTTTTATTAACTTCGTTCCTGACATTATCCAATGGCTGAACATTCACATCAACTCGCAGCGATTCTTTTTGCCGACATTGTCGGTTATACGGCTATGATGCAGGAAAACGAAGAAGTAGCTGTGGAAAAGATCAATCGGTTCCGCGAAGTAGTGGAATTGATCGCTGAAGAACTGAATGGCAAGATCATCCAGTATTATGGTGACGGTTCCTTATTATTGTTTCATAGCTCAACTGATGCAGCGGAATTTGCCAAATTATTGCAGGAAGATCTGCAAAACGAACCCCGTATACCTGTCCGTATTGGCATTCATATGGGTGATGTGATGGTACACAGTGGTAATATTTTTGGGGATGTTGTCAATATCGCATCCCGTATTCAACAGCTGGCACCGGTAGGTGGTATTTATATATCGGAGATGGTGTACCGCAATATTGCAAATAAGAAGGAACTGGAATCCGTTTTTATCAGGGAGGAAAAATTAAAAAATGTAAAAATTCCCATCCGCATATATGAAATAGTCACCGCTGGCAGTCAGCCCTTCACACAACAAGCTCCTGCAGCTGAGCCGGCTTTACCTTCTACCAATGCTAACAGTATTGCAGTGTTGCCCTTTTCTAACCTTAGTAGCGATCCGCAGCAGGATTATTTTGGCGATGGTCTTACTGAAGATATTATCACACAGCTTTCCAAAATAAGGGCTTACAAAGTGATCTCCCGTACTTCTGTCATGCAATACAAAAAATCGCCAAAGTCCATAATTGAGATTGGAAAGGATCTGGGTGTAGCACTGATATTAGAAGGGAGTGTACAACGGCATGGGGAACAGGTTCGCATTACCGCACAGCTTATTAATGCAATAACCGATGAACATATCTGGGCTGAATCATATGACCGGTCAATGAATGATATTTTTTCTATTCAACGAGAAGTGGCTTTAGCCATTGCTGCCGTTTTGAATACTAAACTTTCCAATAGAGAAACAAGAGAACTTGATTACATTCCAACATCTGATCTGCAGGCTTATGATCTTTACCTGCGGGGTAAGTTATTAATGGAAAACAGGAACAAGGCTGACCTATTGACGGCCAGAGACCTCTTTACCCAGGCTGTGAACAGGGATAAGACTTTTGCGATTGCTTATTCCGGTTTGGCTGATACGTACCTGCTTTCATCTTTCCGTGGATATGAAGACCCGGTTATGATGTTGTGGCAGGCCAAAAAATATATAGATACTGCAGCCGGACTTGATTCATTTTCCGGTGAAACACAGGCTTCATTGGGATATTGGTATTTTCAGAGTTTTGACTGGCATGCGGCCGAATTAACTTACCGGAGATCTATCAGCCTCAATGCTAATCAATCTAATGTATACCTCTGGCTGGCAATTTTGCTGCAGGCGAAGGGAGAAAATGAAGAGGCGTTGAAAGTATATGATTTAGGAACAGAGGTCAACCCGATGTGGGATTTCTTACTGAAAAATAAGATCATCGCTTTGGTGAATATGAATAATAAAGAAGCGGCACTGGAACTGCAGCACACCCTTATTGAAAGAGCCTCACATGATAGTCACCTGAAAAGAAAAAGATATGAAGAGCTTTCCAGGTTGTACTGGTCTTTCAACGATAAGGAAGAAGCCATTACTGCTGCCAAAAAATCGGGGGATCTTGCTTTGATTAAATTCTATTCGGATGGAGACCACTCCCTGCTGGAGAAAAGACAAGATGATCATTATTCTGCTCTCCGCAACCGCAGTGAATACATTTCTCAGTTCTGGATGGGCCTCGACTATGCCCATGCCGGTGCCAGGGAAAAAGCATTGGAATGTTTTAATAATGCTATTGCTTTGAAAGAGGCCGGTATTTCATTGCTGCTCATCCGTGATTTTGAATTTTTGAATATCAAATACCTGAGTATGGCCCTTATTACCCGGAAGGTTAAGCAATTGATTAATTTTTAATGAAAAGCTGAACGGCACACTTTGCGAGTCTGGCCTGTAAACACATATTTTCTCCCTGATTTTTTTTCTTGAATATCTGGTTACTTTTACCTGAATGAGAACTGATGTAACAGGTAAGGTAAAGCCTTCTTTACAGTTTTAGCAAAATAAGACTCTCTACCTGTCTTTTTTTTAGAATACAACCAGTGGTCAGTCTGCCAGGATTTTTCCAATTTGTCTCCTGCTTTTCAGCAACCACTTTCTTCCCACATTTTTAACCCATCATTGTGAATAACTGCCTGTTAGCCAAATCTTCTTTTATAGGCCTTTAGCTTAAATTCGCCGCTGACTTAACAATTACTTAAACAGATAACAGTGAGATTAAAGAGTTTAGAAATCAAGGGCTTTAAGAGTTTTGCCGACAAGACCATTGTGAGTTTTGATGACAATATCACCGGCATTGTAGGCCCGAATGGCTGTGGTAAATCTAATATTGTAGACAGTATCCGCTGGGTGATAGGTGAACAGAAGATCAGCCACCTGCGGAGTGAGAACCTGGACAGCCTTGTATTTAATGGTTCCAAAACCCGAAGTGCCAGCGGCCTTGCCGAAGTGAGCCTTACTTTTGAAAATACCCGTAACCTGTTACCAACAGAGTTCAGCACTGTTACGGTAACCAGAAAATTTTATAAAAGCGGTGAAAGTGAGTATCGCCTCAATGATGTACAGTGTCGCCTGAAAGACATACAGAACCTCTTTATGGATACCGGTATCAGTACTGATTCATATGCTATCATAGAACTGGGGATGGTAGATGACCTGATTAAAGATAAGGAGAACAGCCGCCGTAAAATGCTGGAACAGGCAGCAGGTATTTCTATTTATAAAACCCGTAAGAAAGAGGCAAAACTTAAACTGGATGCTACAGAGCAGGACCTGGCCCGTATTGAGGACCTGCTTTTTGAAATCAACAACCAGCTGAAGGCACTGGAAAGCCAGGCAAAGAAGGCAGAGAAATATCATGAGATTAAGAAAGATTACCGGGAAGTCAGTATTGAACTGGCAAAGGCTTCATTGGAGGGGTTCAATCTTACATACAAAGAACTGAACGAACAACAGGATGCGGAAACTGATAAGAAACATAAGATTGAAGCGGAGATAGGAACGCAGGAAGCTGAACTGGAACAGGAGAAACTATCCTTTATTGAAAAAGAAAGACAGTTGCAGAGTATGCAGCATGCTTTCAATGAAATGTTGCAAACGGTACGCAGCAAGGAAAATGAAAAAAATCTTTCTGCCCAGCGCCTTGAACACCTGCAGGAAAAAGAAGGAAGCCTGAAAGAGTTTTTACAAAAAGCGGAAGGCCAGCTGAAAGGAATTGAAGAAAGCATTGGCTTTACCAACCAGCAGGTACAGGATGAAGAAAAGGCATTGGAAATACTGGGAGAACAACTGACTCAACTGAATAACGAGGTTAACAGTAAACGGGAAATACTGGATGAGAAGCGCCGTATGCTCGACAATCTCCGCAGCGAGTACCAGCAAATACAACGCAGCCAGTTTGATGCAGAAAAGAAAGTGGCAGTCGCAGATACATCTGTTCAGAATTTGCTAAGGGTGATACACCAGATAGAAGAGGAGAGGGTACATCGGGAAGAACAACGTCACCAACTTGATAATGAAAGAATTCTGAAAGAAAAAGAGCTGGGTATTAAAAAAGTAGACCTGGAACAATTGCAGCAGCACCAGGAAAATACTAAAGAACAGATTCTGCAAACGCAGGCGGTATTGGACAGCCTTCGCAACAACCTGGCAGATGAAACCCGTAAACTGGATGCCAAAAAGAATGAACATGACCTGTTGAAGAGCATGATTGATTCGATGGAAGGTTATCCTGATTCAGTTAAATTCCTCCACAACAATACTAACTGGAGCCATCACTCACCCATTCTTTCTGACGTACTGTATGTGAATGAAGAATACAGAACTGCGTTGGAAAATGTGCTGGAACCATACCTGAGCTATTATGTGGTAAATAACCTGCAGGAAGGTTTGCAGGCTGTTCATCTATTGGATGAGAATAAAAAAGGTAAAGCAAATTTCTTTTTACTGGATAAAGTAAACCAGGGTGATGCTGTTGTCTCCTCTCATCAATTGGAAGGTGCCATTCCTGCATTAAGTGTGGTGGAAGTTGAAGAGAAATACAAAAAACTGGCTGAACATCTTTTAGGAAATGTTTTTATTGCTGATAGCGAAGATGCCCTTCAAAATAGCAATGGATTTGTGGTGATTGAAAAGCACGGTAAGTATGTAAAAGGAAAATATTCACTCACTGGTGGTAGTGTAGGCCTGATCGAGGGAAAGAAGATCGGCCGTGCCAAGAACCTGGAAAAATTACAGGACGAAATTGCTGCCCAGGATATGGTAGTAGAAGCGTTGCGTTCTGAAATACAGGCAAGACATAATGAAGTGATTGCCTTCAACGAAGACCTGCGGGAAACAGCTGTGCGGGAAACGGAAAGAGAAATTCAGCAACTGACCAATGAAGTGTTTTCGCTGCATAATAAACTGGAAAACCTGCATTCGATGCAGACTAACAGCCAGCACCGCCTGGAAGAATTGAACCTTCAAATGCAGCAGACCCATAGTTCTGTAGAAGGTGTACGTAACCAATTGGCAGAATTCAATGAATTATTACAGGCCAATTCGGCCAAACTTGCTGAAGCTGATGAAGCTTTCAGGCTAACTGAGTCTGATTACAATGAAGCTACCCGCCAGTACAATGAATTTAACCTGAATGTAACAAAGCAGCAGAGCAAAATAACCGGGTTAAAACAAGAGCTGGATTTCAAAAACAACCAGTTAAGTGACTTGCGTCAGCAGATTGAAAACAATACTGCACAATTAGCTGATACCGGCAATAATATTGGGCAATCAGCACAATCGTTAAAAGAGATAGAAGAATCATTGCTGGAATTACTGAGAAGAAAGGAAGACGAAGAAAGAAATCTTAATGAAGCTGATCAGGCTTATTATAATTTCCGTAACCAGCTGAACGAAAAAGAAAGTTCTATACGCCACCAGGTAAAAGAAAAGGAACAGATAGAATATTTACTGGCTGCCATAAAAGACAAACTGAATGAATTGAAATTACAGTTGGCCGGAATGAAAGAAAGGCTGAATGTAGAATTCAGAATAGTACTCGAAGATATTTTGGGGGAAGCAAGATCGGGAGAAGTGCCGGTGGAAGAATTACAGGAAAAAGCAGACCGGATGAAAAAACGCTTGGAGAACCTGGGAGAAGTCAATCCCACGGCAATTGAAGCATTCACAGAGATGAAAAAGCGCTATGACTTCATCGTAGAACAAAAGACAGACCTGGTTAATGCCAAGGACAGTTTATTGAAAACGATCGAAGAAGTGGAAGCTACAGCGAACCAGAAATTCCTCGATACATTTCACCAGGTAAGGGATAATTTTCAAAAAGTGTTTAAAACACTCTTTACGGATGATGACCAGTGCGATCTCGTATTGGATAATCCTGAAAACCTTGCCGAGAGCGGTATAGATGTAATAGCCAAGCCGAAGGGTAAACGTCCGTCTTCTTTAACACAGCTTAGTGGTGGAGAAAGAACATTGACTGCAACAGCTTTATTATTTGCGATATACCTGATTAAACCGGCCCCGTTCTGTATCCTGGATGAGGTAGACGCTCCGCTGGATGATGCCAATGTAGGTAAGTTCACCAATATGATCCGCCAGTTCAGTGAGAATTCACAGTTTATCATCGTTACACACAATAAAATGACGATGAGTACTGTGGATGTGATTTATGGGGTAACGATGCAGGAGCCGGGAGTGAGTAAATTAGTGAGTGTGGATTTCAGGAATTTGGAGCAGAACCAGAATTAATGAACATTGAACAGGGTGTAATAAAGTTTGAAAATTTTGTAATATCTGAAAGCCCGGTAATGCCGGGCTTTTTCCTTATAAATGATGCTGTATGTAAACAAATATTGGATTTCTATTCTAAATGATTTAGGTGCTTTTACTATTTGTTCTCCCTGGAATTTCAAGAACTCTTTATAAGGTTATTAGAAATTAAATAACAAAGACGTATGCGTACTATCATCTTATTATTCGCTTCCAATGTCTTTATGACCTTTGCCTGGTATTATCATTTAAAGCACCAGGGCTGGCCGTTATGGAAAGCGATATTGATCAGCTGGCTGATCGCTTTATTTGAATATTGCCTGATGGTGCCAGCCAACAGGTTTGGTAAAGTGGATGGCTTCAATCTCTTTCAATTGAAAATGATCCAGGAGGTAATTACCTTACTGGTTTTTGCAGCCTTTGCGGTATGGATTATGAAAGAGCCATTTCATTGGAGATACCTGGTAAGTTTTGCATTCCTGATGGGGGCTGTATATTTTATGTTCAGTAACAGGTTTGGCTAAACCAGCAAAGAATTTTGAGTAATTAAATCCGGTCTGCTGTAAATGTTTTTTGTTGTTCCCGTTGTTTGGCCCTTCTGTTGAAGTCTGATTTCACTTTGTGTACAATAGCAATAAGGCAGAAATATATACCCGTACATAGCAAAAATGCTGCAACGATAGCCCAGAAATACCAACTTGAATCCTTTTTTAGTTCAAAAATTGCATAGAAAGTAATCAAAGCAAATCCAATAAGTGCTGAAAACCCAATAAGAAGATTGGAAACGTATTTTTCGGAATGGGAGTTTGGCATGATTTGTCGTTTAGATTTAGGACTACTATTTTGTAAAATTAAGCAAAAAATAATGTTATGTTAATGATGACTTGTCCCGCTGATTATTTTTTTACTTTTATACCATAAACGGATATATGAAAAATACAGTTTTATTTATATGTTTTTTACTTTCGGCATACACTGTTATTGCACAGGAAAAACCAGAAGGATTATTTATTTCTTCAAAAGCACCTGATTTTAAAGCAAAAGATCAATTTGGTAATGAGATCCGCCTCAAAGATTTATTGAAAAAAGGTAAAGTGGTTCTTGTGTTTTACAGGGGACAATGGTGTCCATATTGCAATAAGGAGCTGTCAAGATTGCAGGATTCACTGCAATTTATCAGGGACAAAGGAGCTGAAGTAGTAGCTGTTTCGCCAGAAAAGCCGGAAAATGTAGCCGTGACAGTGGAAAAGACAAAAGCCGAATATCCCATACTTTACGATGAAGGATTAAAGATCATGAAAGCGTATGACGTGGAATTTGAAATGGAGGAAAACACAGTTACCCGTTACCGTAATGCAGGGCTGGATATAGAGAAGAATAACGGAGCCAATGGCAGGTTTCTCCCTGTTCCTGCAGTATATATTATTGATAAGGAATCAACGGTTACTTATCGCTTTTTTGAGCCGGATTATAAAAAAAGGCCCAGTGTAAAAGAACTTCTTAAAAATTTATAACCGGCTATCTTTTCTTTTCTGTTATAAAACACAGGGATTGTGTTCTTACAGTGGAGCCTTCATGTTCTATAGGAGGTTCATTTACAAGTACACCATTGATGTAAGTAAGGTTATTTTTATGCGAAAGTAATTTCCAGTCATCTTCTGTATAACCCCGGAATCCATATCTGGTGAAAGGCATATACTGCATGCTTTCTTTGGTACGGACAGTTGTACAGAATTTTCCCTTTGGTTTCAGTACCCGGTGAATTTCCTGCAGGTGTTTATCCGGCTCATCCCAGAAATAAGCAACATTGATACAGAAAATCCTGTCAAAGCTGTTATTGGCAAATGGAAGGTTGTCGCTCTTTCCTTTTGTAATGGTGAGTCTGCCGTCGGCAATGGCAGCCGGATTATTTTCTTTAGCAGATTTTACCATCGAGTCAGAAAAATCAATACCTGTTATCTTCAGGTTATCTGCTTTTTTTAAAAGTTTATCGAAGAATTTACCATTGCCAAAACCTATTTCCAGGATGGAGTGATTGTCTGCGATCAGCATTTCATCTAAAGTAAAATCATAGAGAAATTCATTTGCCTCATTCATTTTTCGGGCAACTTTATGTCCCATTGCACCGTTGGGTTTACGGAGTTGTCTGGCAATTGCTTTTAAACGCATTTGTTCAATGAATTTTTTAAGCATAAGGTTTATTTTAGAATTATGAAATCATTTCCACACAATCTTTGCAATCTTCCCGTTGCCACCGGCGAGAAAAACCGTTTTTCCTTCTTTTGCAGCCCTCACAACATGAAATCCTTCCTTACTTATCCACTCCCAGTTCTTTCCGCCATCTTTTGAATAATCAACACCATTGAGTCCGCAACTGTAAACCTTCTTCTTTGAAAAATATTCTACACAGCTCCTGTAGCCATGTGGGGCGATTTCCGGCACATTCCATGTTTTTCCTTTATTGGTGGTATAAAAACAGTTTTTGGTAACAGATGTATCAGCGTTAAAGTCACCACCTGCAATAATCATTCTTTTTCCTCCTCTTAGTTTATGCGTATCCCACACAGCCACCGAGTTAGCCCCGGTTGTTTCTTTGCCCTGAATGACTGGTAAGATCACCGGAGTTTTTTTTGAAAATAGTCTTGATTTTAATCCTCCGCTTACAAACACCGCTTCATCTCTGTCTAATACACGGACATTAGTTCCACTTGCTGCAAAACAGGCTTCACCACTGTCTGCAACTGGTCGTTTTTCGAATGGAATATCCTGCCAGCTGATTCCTCCATCAAATGTTCTGGCGATAAAAAATCTTCCCTCCACAGGATCCCCAATAACGATGCCAGCCTGTTCATTCCAAAACTCCATTGCATCCAAAAACATGCCTTTTGTTTTATTTTCGTAGACAATCTTCCAGGATTCTCCGCCGTTATTAGTTTTTAAAATATAGGCTGGGGCATCTACACTCATTACTATGGCAGTATTGGCATCAAATGCTTCGATGTCCCGGAAGTCATTCTTTTCAAATCCTTTGACCACTGACCATTTCCATGTTTTTCCACCATCAGTAGATCTTCCAAATGTCCCATTGCTGCCGCTTACCCAAACCACATTATCATTTACAACACTTAGCCCGCGGATGCTTGTCTTTGTACCGAATGTCAGTACTTCAACATGTGGTGATTGAGCAATGATCATTTCGCTTAGAAGCAATGCAGCGGAAAGCATAATTAAAATACGATTAATTTGTCTGCTCATATTTGATCATTGTTCTTTTGGATGTGCCATTGTCAAATAATTCAACAATTGCATAGGCAGGTTCAAATTCCTGGAAAGCACCTTTCCACCAGTTACCTGAAACAGCGCCATTGCAATAATATTTGATGCCGAGATAATCAATTTCATCCTGGAGGTGAATATGGCCACTGATGCAGACTCTTATATTCGGAAATTTCAGGAATATTTTTTTTAATTGGATGAAGTCTGTATGCATCAGGTTTCGCTGGATCTTCAGGTCGCCGTTAGATTCTGTTTTGTCAAAAAATAAGCCGGCACAAATGGAAAGGATAGGAATATGCGAAACGAGGCAAATGAATTTACCGGCTGGTGCTGATGCTAATTCCTGTTGCAGCCAATCCAGTTGTCCCGTATCCAGTTTTGCTATATATCCGCCAGCGGGGTTAAGTTGTGTACTATCCAATACTATAAAGTGCCAATTCCCTTTTGTAAAACTGTAATACCTGTTCTTCATTTCCAGGGTTTCTACCACCCATACTTTCCCGTACAGCCGGTCATTTTCGGGTCGGTCTTGTTTTATAAACCATCCCCAAATATCATGATTACCGATGCAATGATATACAGGCAGGCTGTTTTCACGCTGTAAAGTGCCTTTAAAAAGGTTCCATTGTATTTCAGTATTTTGCTTGTCTGCACCCAAAGAATCCATGATAGCATCCCCACCGTTAATGATGAAATCAACTTTCGGTTTTAGTTGTTGCACATGGTGTAATGCTTTTGCTGTGCCGGTCTCTGGAATAAGACCAGGTTTCAGGTGCATATCTGTGAGGTGTGCAAATCGTAACGATTTTTTACCGGTTTCTTTTGCAAAAGCAAAAGAGGGGAGCAGGCTGCTGCCAATAACTGCTGCCGACCTTTGAAGAAATTTTTTTCTTTTCATTGCTGGTATTGAAATAATTATTTCAGTTGTGCTGCCAGTTCATCCTTGCTGACTATCCCCTGTTTACGCCAGACTTCTTTTCCTTTTTTATAAATGATAAAAACAGGAATAGGTTCTATGTTCATGGACTTCATTAGTTCGGTATGCACACCGGCATCGATTTTTAAAAATGAAAAATGGAGGCTTTTGTCAGCCTTAATGGCATTAAGGACAGGTTCCATTTTTACACATGGCGGACACCAGGCAGCACCAAAATCAACCAGCATTGTTTTATCTGCAGGTATTGCAGCCATGTATTCAGTCATGGTCATTTGTCTTTCGGAACCGCTGCCATCAACCGGCTTACCAGCTCTTTTCCAGGCATTGATACCGCCGGTCAATTCTATCACATTCTTGAAACCGGTTTGTCTCATCCAGTCTGCTGCGGATGTACTCCGGCTACCAACCAGGCAATAGACATATACAGGCTTATCTTTATCAATGTATTTAAGCCTTTCTGCAAATTCATGCCTGTCAGTCCAGTCTGCTTGCAGGGCATTTTTGATATGACCACCCTTAAACTCATTAGCCGTTCTCACATCGAGTACCTGGACATCTTTCCTGGCAATTAATTTTTCAAAAGCATCAGCCCCAATCCTCGTTTCATCACCGGTTTGGGAACTGCAGGAAAGCACAGGTAATAATAAAAGACACAGTAAAACGTTTCTCATTAATATCTTTTTTCCAAAAATAGCATAATATTTGAGCTGTCACATTGCTGATTCTCCGACTGGTAAAACAGTGTCAACAGGGAGGTACAGAAAATAGTCTTATTTTTAACGATTAAATGCATTTCCGTATATGAAAAGACAAATTGTTTATTTACTGGCTTTAGGTTTACTGGTGATAATCGGGTGCCAAAAGGAGTTGAGTTTTGAAGGAGCGAATACACCAGCGCAGGGAAGCCTGCAAAGTGATGCCTCGGGTGATTGCCTTCCAAAAACAGTGAATGGAACCTATGAGGCGGGAACAGCTTTGGTTCCGGCAACTAACACCATTTCTGTAGACATTAATGTAACCCAAACAGGAACCTACCTTGTTACTACAGATACTGTCAATGGTTTTTATTTCAGTGCCAGTGGTACATTTACAGCTTTAGGTAATAATACTGTGACCTTAAGAAGTAACGGAACCCCTTTTGCAGCTGGTGTGAATAATTTTGTAATAAGTTTTGATAGTACATTTTGTGATATACAGGTTACTGTTTTGCCAGCAGGTGCCGGCGGACCAGCAGTGTTTACCCTGGAAGGAGCACCGAATGCCTGCACTGGCGCCATTGTGAACGGTAGTTATGCTACTGGATTAGCTCTTACTGCCAGCAACACCGTTGTAATAAATGTAAATGTAACAACTATCGGTACATACAATATAAGTACCACATACCAGGGGATGGTCTTTAGTGGCACCGGTGCATTTATCAATACAGGTGTTCAGGCTGTAACACTTACAGGATCCGGTACACCAACAACTGGTGGTGCGAATACAGTTCCGGTGACAATTGGAACTTCCACCTGTAGTTTTGTTGTGAATGTAAGCAGCCCTGCAGTGGGCACTTTAGGTGGTGCACCAACAGCCTGCACTCCGGCTACTGTAAATGGTATTTACAGAGTAGGGGATGCTTTAACTGGCGCCAACACGGTGCAAGTACAGATCAATGTCACAACGGGCGGTGTGTACAGCATTTCAACTAATACCGTTACCGGCTTTAGTTTTGCAGGAACGGGAACAGTTACTGCAGGGCCCAATCAACTCATTATACTTACTGGAACCGGAACTCCTGCAACTGCCGGACCTCAGACCTTTACTGTAACATTTGGTACAAGCAGTTGCACCTTTACCGTTGATTGTTTGCCTGCCCTTTCAAATGATTATTTTCCACGGACAACAAATAGTAACTGGAGCTATGAAATTGATGATGACCCCCTGGATTCTTTATACCGGACAGCAACTTCCGGAACAATCAGTGCAGTGAGTAATACGTTCAATATATTTATGCAGGAAGATGGGGTGGCTCCGGGGCTTGATTCATCTGGATATTACAACAGAAATATTGCAGCGGGTGAATATAATGAATGGTTTGACGCCGGTTCTTATTTAGGTTACGATAATCCACTTTGGGCTTCTTATATTTTTCTGAAAGACAATGTACCCGTTGGAACATCCTGGAATTCACAGGCTTTTGACGGGATTGCAACTTTGCCTCCTCCAACTCCTTTCAGCATCCGGTTTAAGTATTCCATTTTGCAAAAGGATGTTCCCGTTTCATTTACCACTTCCACCGGAACAATGAATTTTACAAATGTGATTGTTGTGGAAGAAAGGTTTCAATTGTTCAATGCTGCGATCAGTACCTGGGTAGATATGACTTCACAAATCGGATCGGGTAAGGCTTATTATGCCAGGGGTATCGGATTAATAAAGTATGAAGTGCTTAATACAACCGGGGCCGTAGCCGGTCAGCAGGAATTACGCCGTTACCAGGTATTTTAAAATTGGTTCAAAAGTTTAAAGGCTGTCAATACTGACAGCCTTTTTTGCTTATCAGAAGCCTTTTTTCTTGCCAGACTCTAATGGTGGCAATTTAAAATCATCCAAAGCACTTTTTTGGGCTATCATTTTCTCTATCTCTTCTATTTTTCGTGGTGCATAGCGGGAAAGGAGTTCATACCCGTTTTCTGTAATTAAAAGATCATCTTCAATACGTACGGCAATACCCCACCATTTTTTATCACAATCGCTATTGCTTTGAATGTATATACCAGGTTCAATAGTGATGACCATATCTTTTCTCAGTGTTTCCATGGAACCCCTGTCATGCACATCCAGCCCGATATGATGACCCAATCCATGCGGAAAATATTTACCCACTTCACTTTTCTCTTTAATGATGCCCAGTTGCATCAGGCCGTTTGCAATTATTTCCCTGGCTTGATTGCTGGCATCTGACCATTTGGAACCATCTTTTAGTGTACTGAACGCAGCTTCCTGTGCGTCATATACCAATTGATAGATGGCTCTTTCTTCTGCTGAAAATTTACCATCTACCGGCACAGTCCTGGTAACATCGGCTGTGTAACCATGATACTCAGCACCTACATCCATCAGGATCATAGAAGTACCTATTTTGGTTTTTATATTTTCCATATAATGCAATACACAACCATTTTCTCCTGAACCTATAATCGATCCATACCCAACAGCTTCCGCCCCCAGTTTTTTATGAACAAATTCATGCAATCCCTGTATTTCTAATTCAGACATATTGGGATGTACCGCTTTCATCACTTCATTTTGTCCCAGGCAGGAGATTTCAACCGCTTTTCTAAGCAGCGATAATTCTTCTGGGGTTTTTATCCGGCGAAGTTTACCTGTTAGTTCATTATACAGCCTGTTATCAAATCTTCCCGTTTGTTTTTTTTCAGCCATCCCTGATTTTTGTTTGAATTGTTCAACCAGGTCGTAAAGGTCTGCGTTGTCAAAACCATTGGGAATATCAACAGATGGTTTGTCGCAAATGATCTTTTTAAATTTTGAAAAATCAATATTGAACTTCTTAAAATCGACACCATTAAATACATTTTCTATTCCCAGTTTTTTCTTTGCACCTTCCACCCCCAGTCTTTTACCGGTCCATTGTTCAGCCAGTGCATTTTTTTTCTGTACAAATAGCAATTCATTATAGTTATGTCCGGCTGAATCTGTTTGCATTTCTTTAAATACCATAAGCAGGGAATGGGGTTCTTTATATCCGCTGAAATAATACATATCAGGGTTGGCATGATAGATATACTCCACATCATTAGAGAAAGTACGGGTAGGGTAGGCGAATATCACAACAACTGAACTATCAGGCATACTGTTTCTGAGTGCATCCCTTCGTCCGGCATGAAATGATGCGGGCAGGTAGTCCTTGGGTAAGAACTCATCTGGTGGGGAGGGTTGTGCCGCAATAACCTGTGAAATGAAAAGGAATACAAATAAGCATGCATTTCCCTTTTTCCTGAAAATAGACATGGGGTTGATTTTTGAGTATGGCTAAAGTAATTTTTTCTGCCAAGATATTTTAGCAGAGTGCTACATTTTTTATGAACGGGAAAATTTGGGATTGAACCCTATGTTTATGGAAATACGGATTTTAATAAAATGAATAAGTGCTACTAACTAACTGGTATGACAAGTAAACTACAGAGTCAGGATTTATAAAATTTTGATCAATGGTTATTAGTTAGAATGATTACTCCTCATCATCTCCTTCATAGAATGCATCTTCATTGCTCCTGTAATATTCTTCCCATGATTTTACAGTTTCATCGCTGAGGCATTCTATTATATCATGCAGGTTGTCTTTTTTAAGTTTCCATGTTGTTTCCATAGGCTCATTGAAGCGCTGAACGAATACACAATGGTCTGTAACTACCGCAATTTTAATCAACGATATAGGGGACTCCTCTTTCTCTTTAACCAGGTAGTAACACCCGGTTTCTAACAGATCGTACGTATACATAAATCCTCAATTTTAAACCTTCAGATAATAAAAGCAGTACTTAAATTGTTTGCTAAAATACACTCCAGCACAGTCGGGCAATCTCAGAATTTGATGGATTAGAAGCAGGGAACAAATTTAGTGAATTGATAATTCAGGGGGAGAATTTGTTATAATAAAAATAAATTAAATTATCTAAATAAAAGATAATCAATATAATATAAAGATTTATTCAAATAAATTTATCAAATTACAGGTTTTCAATTTTACCTTTAAAACTACTCTGATCAGGTTTTTTAGACATCGCTGTTTTTATTCTACGTGGTTAGTTCAAGTCTGATTTGCTTTGCTTTTAAAAAAAATAAAGGATGTTGTTTTAAAAAATGCTTTTATGACTTTGGCTAACAGGGTGAAATTGTTCTTTTTTCCCGGCTTAAAGCACCATCTTTACTTTGAATAAAGGGCTAATTTTCCCCATCTGTTAATAACTACAAATCTGAAGTGCAAGACTCGTTTTGGTATATTTGCCAGAATGGCTAAACCTTAACGGAGGCATAAGGCGATAACCAAAAGAAACACACTCCATTACAACTTAGAACGTACCGCTGACGATGGCAAAAGATAAAGAAACAACCAACCTTTTTGAGTATACCGAGGAAAGTATTAAATCCCTTGACTGGAAAGAGCATATCCGCCTTCGGCCAGGTATGTACATTGGTAAACTTGGCGACGGTTCATCACCTGATGACGGTATTTATGTATTAGTGAAAGAGGTGATGGATAACTGTATTGACGAATACACCATGGGCCATGGAAAAACAGTCGAACTGACAATTGATGGAAAATCAGTTACCATCCGTGACTATGGTCGCGGTATTCCGTTGGGTAAAGTCGTGGATGTGGTGAGTAAGATTAATACCGGGGCCAAATATGACAGCAAGGCTTTTCAGAAATCAGTTGGATTGAACGGGGTGGGAACAAAGGCAGTGAATGCATTAAGCAGTTTTTTTAAAGTAACCGCTACCCGTGAAGGGAAAGAAAAAACAGCTGAGTTTGAAAGAGGATTCTTAATAAAAGAACATAAAGAATCGAAAACCAGTGAACAGAACGGGACGATGGTTACATTCATTCCTGATGAAACTGTTTTTAAGAATTTCAAATTTCACCCTGAGTTTTTGGAAAACCAGATATGGAATTATTGTTTTCTGAACGCCGGCCTGAAAATTATCTTCAATGGCAAAAGTTTTGTCAGTAAAAATGGATTGCTGGATTTACTGCAACGTAAAACCAATGAAGATGAGATCCGTTACCCCATTATACATCTTACCGGCAATGATATTGAAGTTGCCATTTCCCACACCAATGAATATGGAGAAGACATTTACAGCTTTGTAAACGGTCAGCATACTACGCAGGGTGGTACGCACCAACAAGCATTTCGTGAAGCGTATGTAAAAACAATAAGAGATTTTTTCAAAAAAGATTATGATGCTTCGGATATCAGAACTGGTATTGTTGCTGCTGTTTCAGTAAGAGTGGTGGAGCCGGTCTTTGAAAGCCAGACAAAAACAAAGCTTGGTTCAGTGAATGTGGATATAGATGGACCAAGTATGCGGCAGTTTGTTGGTGATTTCCTCTCAAAAGAACTGGATAATTATCTGCATAAAAACCCTTCAATTGCCGATGGGTTAAAAAAACGGATTGAGCAAAGCGAAAGGGAAAGAAAGGAACTGGCAGGTATCAAAAAACTGGCTAATGAAAGAGCCAAGAAGGCAAACCTGCATAACAAAAAATTGAGGGATTGCCGTCATCACCTGAATGATGATGCTCCGGCAAAAGGAAAGGAAGAATTTGTAGCGAAGCAAAAAGAAACGACCATTTTTATTACGGAAGGGGATAGTGCCAGTGGTTCTATTACCAAAGCAAGAAATGTGGAAACGCAGGCCGTATTCAGCTTAAGAGGTAAACCACTAAACTGTTTTGGCCTGACCAAGAAAGTTGTTTACGAAAATGAAGAATTCAACCTGCTGCAACATGCACTGAATATCGAAGAAGGATTGGAAGGTCTCCGGTTTAATAATGTGGTGATTGCAACCGATGCCGATGTGGATGGTATGCATATCCGTTTGTTACTGATGACATTCTTTCTGCAGTTCTTCCCCGACCTGGTGAAGCATGAAAAAGTGTATGTACTGGAAACACCCTTATTCCGGGTGCGGAATAAACAGGAAACGATTTATTGTTTCAGTGAACAGGAGAAACTGGATGCAATGAAAAAACTGGGAACCAAACCTGAAGTGACCCGGTTCAAGGGATTAGGAGAAATAAGCCCGGATGAGTTTGGACAGTTTATTGGTGCCGGAATGCGAAAACAATTGATGAGGGTGGAGGAAGGAGAACATATTCAGCAATTACTGGAATATTATATGGGAAAGAATACTCCCGACAGGCAGGAATTCATTATTAATAACCTGAAAGTAGAATTGGATATAGTAGAAGAAATTGTTTAAAGATGTAACACATGTTTGAATTTCATGCTGACAGGAAGCGATATTTTGACATCCAGGTATTGAATGCTGAGAAATACGTTATACCGTTTATTGAAGAAAAATTTCCTGTAAAGGCAGGTATGAGGATCCTGGAGATTGGATGTGGTGAAGGTGGTGTATTGAAAGCATTTATTAATAAAGGATGTGAAGGTGTGGGAGTAGAACTGGATGCTCCCAGGGTTGTGGATGCAAATAAATTTTTGACTGAAGATATAGCGGCAGGCAGATTACGGTTTGTAGTGAAAGATATTTACGAAGTGGATGTGAAGAAGGATTTCAACGGATTATTTGATATTATTGTTTTAAAGGATGTTATTGAGCATATACATGACCAGGCAAAGCTGATTGGCTGGATGAAGAATTTTTTGAAGCCTGGTGGTATAGTTTTCTTTGGGTTTCCGCCATGGTATATGCCTTTTGGCGGACATCAGCAGATATGCAAGTCAAGAATTTCGAGATTGCCATACATTCACCTGCTGCCAAAAGGAATGTACAAATGGGTTCTCAGAAACAGGAAGGAAAATGTGGAAGAGATGATGGAAATACGGGACACAGGAATTAGTATTGAACGGTTTGAAAAAATTTGTAAAAAAGAAGGCTATACACTTTTTCATACCGGACATTATTTGATTAACCCTATTTATGAATGGAAATTCGGTTGGAAGCCCAGGAAACAAATTGGCCTGATTAAATTAATTCCATTCTTCAGAAATTTTCTTACGACCTGTGTTTATTATATTATTCAACCAGATAATAAATTAAAATGATACACATAGTTTTTAATGAGAGCGAAGTTGAACTGATGAAACAGGTGATTGAACTAGATGAAACAATGTCAGGAGATGTCATACAGATAAGGGATGATTATGCAGTAGGCCCTTTAAGTGCATTAGACACGGAAGAGGGAAGGCAATCACGGCTAAACTGGTGGAAAGATTTATTATCGTATTCACATTACCAGGAATCACAAATCCATCACTTTGACGACAGGGAAACAGTTCAACTGCTTAAGTCAAAACTGGATGAAAATCCGGATGAAGAATTGTGGATATGGATGGGACAGAACCAGCATGATGTTTGCGGCTATTATTGGCTGATGCCGCAATTAAAGGACTACCAGGGCAGGGTGATGGTACTTTTTCTTAATAACTTACCGTTCATAAATGAGAAAGGACATATATTTTATCCTTCCTGGTTGAATGAAATACAACCAAAAGAGTTTATTAAAGCAAAAAAACTGGCACGACCTATTACCCTTAGCGAATTTGAAGTTGATCCTGATGAATGGTTTCGGATAGTTAACGATGGCGGGCTTGTAAGAATATTAGAGGGTGGAAAAAAAATTGCTTCAAAGGATGATACATTTTACGATAAGGAAGTCCTGAAAAATCTCACACCAGAATGGCAAAAAGCCTGGCGTTTAGTAAGCAATACTCTTCACCGGATGCCGGTTAAGACGGGAGATGTCTTTATTGAATGGCGAATCAGGCAGCTTATTGAGCAGGGAAAAATTGAAGTAACTGGTGACGTAAGTAAAGGATGGAAAGATTTTGATGTAAAATTACCAGGAACAAAACAGCAGGAAACAGAATTAACTGAAGAGGCTTTACAATAGAAAGGGATTTAACATGAGCGCAGCAAAGAATAAGATAACAGAAGTGCAAAATAATGATGGGGGCCTTAGCGGGCAATATAAAACCTGGTTCCTGGATTATGCTTCCTATGTAATACTTGAAAGGGCCGTTCCGGCTGTCGAGGATGGATTAAAACCGGTTCAGCGCCGAATACTCCATGCGATGAAGGAAATGGATGATGGGCGTTACAACAAAGTAGCCAATATCATAGGACAGGCAATGCAGTATCATCCGCATGGTGATGCCAGTATTGGGGATGCATTAGTGAATATGGGGCAAAAGGACCTGCTTATCGATACCCAGGGTAACTGGGGTGATGTCAGAACAGGTGATGATGCAGCAGCAGCCCGCTACATTGAAGCAAGGCTCAGCAAGTTTGCTTTGGAAGTTGCATTCAATGCAAAGACAACAGAATGGCAGCTTAGTTATGACGGCAGGAAAAATGAGCCGGTAACGTTGCCCATGAAGTTTCCTTTATTGTTGGCACAGGGTGCCGATGGTATTGCAGTGGGCCTTTCTACAAAAATTCTTCCCCATAATTTCTGTGAACTGATTGATGCGGCTGTAAAATATCTCAGGGGACGGAAATTTGAGTTGTATCCGGACTTTTTGACCGGGGGAATGATAGATGTGGCTGATTATAACCAGGGGAAAAGAGGTGGTAAAGTAAAAGTAAGGGCACATATCGAAGAAGTAGATAAGAAGACATTAGCAATAAGAAGTGTGCCTTATGGCGTTACCACAACTCAGTTGATGGAGTCTATCGTAAAAGCAAATGACCAGGGAAAAATTAAAATTAAGAAAGTAACTGATAACACTGCTGCTGATGTAGAGATACAGGTTGATTTAGCTCCCGGTATTTCTCCGGATATTACCATCGATGCACTTTATAAGTTTACGGATTGTGAGACTTCGATTTCTCCTAATGCCTGTGTGATCGTAGAACAGAAACCACAGTTTCTGGGTGTACAGGAATTATTAAAACTTTCTGTCGATAAAACTAAGGACCTGCTCGAACAGGAGTTGAAGATCAGGTTGAACGAATTGCAGGAAAAATGGCATTATACATCGTTGGAAAAAATATTTTTCGAAGAAAAGATATACAAGGAACTGGAGAAAAAGCATGAGACATGGGATAAAGTCATCGAATCAATTGATAAAGCATTTATCCCTTTTAAAAAACAACTGAAAAGGGAAATAACAAGAGAAGATATCATTAAACTGACTGAGAAACCAGTTCGCCGGATTTACAGGCTGGATATTGATGAATTGAATAACCAGATAAAGGGATTAGAGACGGAAATAAAACAGGTAAAGCATGATCTGGCAAATCTTATTGATTTTGCAGTTGCTTATTTTGAAAACCTGTTAAAGAAATATGGGAAAGGAAGAGAAAGAAAGACAGAGATCAGGCAGTTTGAGGTAATTGAGGCAAAGAATGTTGCTATTGCGAATACTAAACTCTATGTCAACAGGGAAGAAGGATTCATCGGAACAGGATTGAAGAAAGATGAATTATTGTTTGAATGCTCAGACCTCGATGATATTATTGTTTTTGCAAAGCGAGGAATAATGAAAGTGGTGAAGGTCTCAGATAAGACCTTTATCGGTAAGGATATTTTGCATGCTGCTGTTTTTCAGAAAAATGATGAACGTACCACATATAATATGATTTATTCTGATGGAAAGGGTGGTCTTAGTTATGCAAAACGTTTTAATGTAACTGGTGTTACAAGAGATAAAGAGTATGACCTCACAAAGGGAGACGAAAAAAGTAAGATTCATTACCTGAGTGTAAATCCGAATGGTGAGGCAGAAGTAGTGAAAATCGTTTTAACACCAGGTTGTGCTGCCCGCATCAAGGAATTTGATTTTTATTTTGAAGAACTGGCCATCAAAGGCCGCAGCAGTATGGGAAACCAGGTAACAAAATATCCCATCAAATCAGTGAGATTTAAAGAGGCAGGGAAGGCCACACTTAGCGGGCGGAAGCTTTGGTTCGATGAAAAATTTGGCCGCCTTAGTGCAGAAGAAAAGGGGACTTATCTCGGAAGTTTTGAGCCGGATGACAGGATCCTTGTTATTTACAACGATGGAAATTATGAAGTGACTGACCAGGAAATGACACAAAAGATTGACCCCGAAAAAGTACTGTATATCGGAAAATTTGACCCGGAGAAAGTAATCACAGCTGTATATGTTGATAATGATAAGAAGCAGTACATGGTGAAGCGATTCAAAATTGAAACCAGTACATTGAAGACAAAATTCATGTTCATAAAAGAGGGGGATGGCAATTATGTAGAAGCTGTATCAACTGATGAGGAACCGATATTGGCGATGCAGCAGGGAAGAGGGGCCCAGATACGTAAAGCAAAATTAAAGATTGTTAAGATTGCTGAAGTGACAGGCTGGAAAACAGTGGGAACCAAATTAGCAGACTACAGTAAATCTACAGAAATGGAGTGGGTGAAAAGTAAGGAGAGCAACCAGGCGGAGTTATTTGAATAATTTTTATTCAGATTTTTTCCCGCCTTTTTTTCTCTTGATCCTGATGGTGGCATTTTTCTGCAGGGTGCTGGAAATACGAATGTCATACTGCTTCTTACCGTCATATATCCGCATTAAGGCTGTATTAGGCGGGATCAGTCCAAGACTTTCAGCGAACATAGACACTTCATTGATCACACGGGTACTATCAAGCAAAAGGTCTATATGAATAGATCTATGCGTCAATTTCTGATTGAACATGATAAGTTTTTGATTGTAAAACACAGAAATAATGTCGCCGTCTATTTCTCCATTGTCATAGAAATCCACTCTCAATGAATCTGAATCAACTTCAATTTCATTAGTAATTTCATTTTCCCTTTCTGAAAATTCTTTTTCTATAACATAGTTGACCACTTTTCGGGGAATGATATTGGCAGCAATAGAAGTGTCTGTTGCAGCCGGTTCCCATACCTGGTAGTTCTCTTTGTATTCACTGATCGCCTTCAGTACTGAATCCTTTTTGCTGATATCTGCATTGAGTGTAAGCTTAAAACTAATATTGGCACAAGTATACTTGTAATCCGGAAGTGCAATAAAGGAACCTGTCAAAGCAGATTCAGCCTGTGCTACACGGAGCGTAGCCTGCATATTCATTATACAGTCTACTTCAAAATTGGAATAAGAACCATGATAAACAACAGGTATATCATATAAACTCAATTGACGGGTCGCCGCATTATAATTGCCCTTTACCTGTATACTGCGGTAAGTATTCTTAAAATAATAATTGAGGATTCCTTTCACATAGTTCTTTTCCGGTTGCAGAACCATCTCTACCAGGTAATTATTAGCAGCAGTGTTTGTCTTTACATTGGCATACCCGTACCAATAACCGAATACGGATTGGGAGTGAGAATACAATGAGACCACAAGGCAGAGTATAAATAATCCTTTCTTCATGAATTTGTAATATCGGCAAATCCCGTGCCTTCCTGAAACGAAGTTTTACACAGTATTATTTCAGGTACCTTTTTATTTCCCTTTCTACATCCTTTTGTTTGATGCTTTCCCGCTTGTCGTAGAGTTTTTTGCCTCTGGCAAGGCCAATTTCAATTTTCGCCAGGTTCTTTTCATTAAAAAAGATGCGCAAGGGCACCAGCGTATAGCCCTTCTCTTTCAATTTTGCTTCAATTTTTTTGATTTCTCTTTTCTCCAGGAGTAATTTTCTGTCACGCAGCGGGTCGTGGTTATTTACTGTACCATGGGAGTATTCGGCGATATGCAATGATTTTATCCAGATTTCACCTTTATGAATCAGGCAATAACTGTCATTAAAACTGGCCCTTCCTGCCCTCAGGGATTTTACCTCTGTTCCCAGCAATACCATACCCGCTTCATATTTTGCGTCGATGAAGTATTCGTGGTAAGCCTGCCTGTTTCTTAATTCTGCCATCTATAAAATAAAATAAGAGGCAAAATTACCTCTTACTTCCTGATTATATTTTCTTATTATTAATTTTTAAATAAACTCAATACCGTAGCCAGTTTATCCTTCAGTTCCTTTCTTGGCACGATAAAGTCCAGAAAACCATGTTCAAGAATGAATTCACTGCGTTGAAAACCCTCGGGCAGATCTTTTTTGATTGTTTCTTTTATTACCCTGGGTCCGGCAAAACCTATTAAAGCACCTGGTTCAGCTATATTTAAATCGCCAAGCATACCGAAGGATGCAGAGATACCACCAAATGTGGGGTCTGTTAATAATGATATGTACGGGAGCCTGGCATCGCTTAGTTGCGAAAGTTTTCCGCTTGTTTTAGCCAATTGCATCAATGAAAATGCACTTTCCATCATACGGGCACCCCCGCTTTTACTAATGACCATATAGGCCATTTTATGTTCTATACAATGATCTACAGCCCGTGAAAATTTTTCACCCATCACACTTCCCAAAGAGCCGCCTATAAATTCAAAGTCCATACAGGCAATCACAATATCATTGCCACCAACTTTACCAGCAGCTACCCGCATAGAATCTTTCAGGTCTGTTTTACTCCAGATATCCTCCAGTCTTTTTTTGTATGGTTTTAGGTCAGTAAACTCCAGGAAGTCTTTACTGCGGATATTATCAAATAATTCAGTGAATTCGCTATTGTCGAAAAGAATTTCGAAATATTCCTGGCTATTAATCCGATGATGATAACTGCATTTTGGACAAGCAAATAAATTTTCCTTTAACTCGGTAACGGTACAGATAAAATTACATTCCGGACATTTTACCCAAAGTCCTTCAGGAGTTTCCTTTTTCTCAGAAGTCTTGGTATTAATTCCTTTTTTGATGCGTTTGAACCAGCTGGCTCTGGTTTCTTCTGCCTTTCCTTCATCTCCAGTCAGATTGGCATCAAAATCTTCAAATTGTTTCGCCATAACCTTTTGTTGATACACAAATATAGGGAAGTTGTGAATAGTGAATAATCAACGGGAAATGAATCTCCATATTCCGGCTCCATATAGGCGAACCTCTATTATAATTTATTTTTTCAGTACTGATTCAAATAACTTGAATATCCGTTTATATTCATCAGTCCAGCTGCTGGGTTCGATAAATCCATGATCTTCCATCGGGTACGAAGCAAGCTCCCAATTATCTTTTCCCAATTCTATTAACCGCTGTGCAAGTTTTACAGCATCCTGGTAATGTACATTCACATCTACCATTCCATGGCAGATCAATAAGTGACCCTTTAACCCTTCTGCAAAATAAAGGGGAGAACTTTTCCGGTACGCAATACTGTCGGTGAATGGTTCATTCAGTATATTGGAAGTATAACCATGATTATAGTTAGCCCAATCTGTAACAGGTCGTAAAGCAGCACCTGCTGCGAAGACATCCGGCTCAGTAAACATTCCCATCAATGAAATGAACCCTCCGTATGACCCTCCATACAAACCAACATTCTTAGAGTTTACACCATAATTTTGGATAAGAAAATTAACAGCATCCACATGGTCACTTAAATCCTTACCACCCATATGCCGGTAAATACCTGTTCGCCAATCCCGGCCATAACCTGCACTGCCACGATAATCAATATCCATGACATAATAGCCGTTATCAGCCAGCATATTATTGAACATAAATTCACGGAAATAACTGCTCCACCATTTATGGGCATTTTGTAAATAACCAGCACCGTGAACAAACAAAACTGCCGGCTTATCGGGATGTGGATTGGCAGGCTTATATAATCTTGCATATACCTGTGCGCCATCATTGGCAGTAAAAGTTATTACTTCGGGAACTTTCCACGGATAAGATTTGAATTCGTCGCTTTGTGCTTTATTGGTTATCTGTTCCAATTTTCCTCCGGGTTTATTTTCCTGCAAATACAATTCCCAGGGTTTGTTGGTGTAGGAGTATAATATAGCAAGTTGCTTTTCGTCAGGTGATACAATTACCTGGTGGGCACCGGTCATGTTGGTTATTCTTTCTTTTCTGCCATCAGCAATAGAAAGTCTGTAAAAATGCTGCTCACCCGGGTCCTCTTCATTAGTGGTAAGATAGAAATATTTTTTATCTTTCGACAACTGTACCTGTTGCACTTCATAACTACCTGATGTCAGCGCTTTCTTTACTCCGGTTGTAATATTGACAGTATATAAATGAGAATAACCTGAAGATTCTGACCGGTACCAGAAAATATTTTCATCGATCCAGCCGGTATTGGTATTGCCAAAACCACCAATTCCGGGACCGCCAATCCATGCTTCATCCCGCTGACGGTCTAACAATTTTAATCCCCCTGTATTTTTGTCCCATTGCATCAGCCAACGATCCTTATTATCCTGTGAACGGATTTCAATGACTGCATTCATTCCTTTAGGCGACCAGGTCAATCCTGTAAAATTCACCAGGCGATTGGTTCCCTTTTTTTGTCTTTCTTCTAATTGTTTAGGATAATCTTTTACATAATCCGGAAGCTCTTTTATACCGGGAATTGAATCTGTTTTTATATTGAGGATAGTATCTTTTTCCCTGTCGTAAATAAAAAATTCTGAACTGCCTTGTGATGAACCAACTTTTGTTCTGGAAGGAATATCAGTAGTGAAACCTGTTTCAGTTACATAGCTGGGGACAATGGTTGTTTTTGATCCGGTGGCTGCTTTGAAAAGCCGGTAACTTACAAACCTCCCATCAGGGCTGATAGAAAGTCCCTGTATAGTTTTATCTTCCAAATTTATACTGCGCAGTTCTTTTTCTTTTGGTAATGATTTATTGTAAGCATCAGCCATCTCTCTTTTACTCTTTCTGTCTTTTAATACCTGAAAATAGGTGAGCTGGTCATTTTGTAACCATTGTTCCTGTGGGTTGCCACCTGATCTTGTTGTTGGTTGAGCACCTGTTCGTTGAAAGCCACCAGCGGCAGAAGAAGAACTTTCACCAGTTTTAATATTCGTCAATTGTATGGTCTCACCACCTGCAATATCCCATGCATAAAGGTTTTGATTACGGCTATAGACGATCTTTGTTTCATTAAAACAGAACCGGGGACCACTTTCGTTATCTGTTGTCTGTGTGATACGTTTAGATTTACCTGTTTTAACCTCTGTAAAATAAATATCTCCATTACGGGCATACACATAAGCCGTTCCTGACTGGTTATATATATAATTCCCTTGCGCACTCAAAGCTTGTTTTTGTTCAACAGAAGCTTTTACAGGAACCTTACTTAAACTGGAAATATAATGCAACGAATCAGCAGGGGCTTGCTCCGGATTCCACATAAAATATAGAAGTTGCCCGTCATTACTCCAAAATGGAGATGATGGAGAGGTTCCCATCCACTTAGGGTCCCGCATGATTTTATCCACCGTTAATTTGTCAAGTTTTGACTGAGCATAAACAGTGCAGGAAAAAAATATAAAAGAAAGAATTACAGTAAGTAGCCGCATCATTTGGATATTTAGCTATAAATATATTGAGAAAGCAGATAGCTAAATACCAATCCTTGTAAAAATGTATAAGCGGATTAGGGTTTATTTAATTATTGGGTGCACCACTATCAATCCAGCAAAGAATGGAGTTTTTCTGGTTCGTGGCCAGGCTGCTTCCCTGAGGCATACTGCCTGAAGCAACTGCTGAACGGATGGCAGTACGGGCATTAAAAACCGAAGTGTAGCTTGTAAGGACGCCGGGGCCATTAGTGCTGCCACTGCCATGACAGCCGCTGCTAAAGGCGCAGGAAGATTGAATAATTGGATTTATATCTGCGGCAAACGCTTTGTTGGTTACGGTACTGCAATCAAGTGAAGCGCCAGTATCGTTGTCTTTACTACAGGCAATCAGTAATGTAATTGTCAGAATAGTCAATAGGATAAATGAGGAAAATTTTGACATAGTATTCATTTTGGTTATAGGTTAACGGGAAAAAAATAGTAAAAGTTGCCTTTGTAGCTATCAATTTCTGACGATCAGATAATTTCTGTCACATGACGATGTATATTTTGTGCCAGTGCAACCGTTGGAACATCATTAGAATCACCCCCAAAAGGATCTTCAATCTCCTCCGCTATCAGTTCAAGACTGGCCAGTACATAAAAGATAAATGCCACAACCGGCACCACATAAAATCCCAACTGGAACACATACCCAAACGGAAGTGTCATAATATAAAAGAAAATAAATTTCTTTATAAAAACACTATAGGAAAAGGGGATGGGAGTATTCTTGATGCGTTCACAGGCGCCACAAATATCCGTAAAAGACTGTAGCTCGGAATTCAGGAATAATAACTGTTCGCCACTGATTTTCTCCTCCTTTAAAAGTTGATGTATATGCTGGTACATAAGTAGTGCGATCTGGTTAGGAATATGCTTTCCCTTATCTATACGCTGAAATACATGTTTATGTTCCTCCTCTTCAAACAATTCAATCCTGGTTTGTTCTTTATGTAAATGATTATGTAAGGCATAAGCAAATGCAGGAATGACTTTTCTGAAAAAGGAACGCTGACTATTGTCTTCTGCCGGCAAGATTGTATTCAGTTTCATGGCCAGATTGCGGCTATTATTTACAAGGCTCCCCCAAAGTTTACGACCTTCCCACCAGCGGTCATAAGCTGTGTTCGTCCGGAATACCAGTAACATCGAAATAGCAAAGCCCAGTAGAGTATGCATGACAGGGATATTACGGACATAATCTTTTTCTGAGAGTTTCCAGTAATCCAGTTCCAGCCAGGCAATAATACCCGAATAGGCACTGATGGCAAGGATAAGAGGAAAAAGTTGGCGGAATGTATCTGCCTTATGAAAACGAGTAATGAAAGTAAACCAGTCTTTGGTATTATAGGAAATCATACAGCCTGTATTTATTCAAAAATATGTGGTATTTGAGAATTCTGATCCGATGAATAACCAGCATTATATTGACAAACAAAAAGCCCGGCATTGGCCGGGCTTTTTAAAAAAATAAAATTTTATCCCTTTACTTTAGCTTTTACTTTGGTCGAGGGTTTAACAGGTGAAGGTTTTCTTTCACCTTTAATTGTAGCCGCTAATTTAATAGCTTCATAGGCATTGATAATACCACCGGTTCTGCTTAATTCCCCGAGATTCACCATTTCATCATTACCAGGATTTTTTACTTTATCGGCAGGCTTTTGCGCTGATTTTTCAATCACCATTTTTACTTGCCTGGCACTAAGATTAGGATAATACTCCATAATAAATGCTGCGAGACCAGCCACAACCGGTGATGCCATACTGGTACCCTGCAGGTTTTGGTAAGTGTTGCCACCAGGTACAGTTGCATAAATTTTTACACCGGGAGCAAATACATCTACCTCTTTCTTACCATAGTTAGAGAAATTGGCAGTAAGACCTCCGGCTTTAGGATCACCACTTGCCCCAACTGTGATCCAGTTTTCCGGACGGGTACCATCCAGTAACTGTGGTGTAGGAAAGTTGAACGTAGTGTCAAGATTCTTTGCATCGTTACCTGCGGCATGTACCATGAGCACACCTTTACTTTCAGCGTATTTGACAGCCTCATCCACCCACATTTTCTCAGGAGAAAATCCTTTACCAAAACTCATATTAATAACCCTTGCCCCATTATCAACTGCATAACGAATGGCCAATGCAATGTCTTTATCATGTTCATCTCCATCAGGTACGGCCCGTAATGACATTATCTTTACGTTATCTGCTATACCATCCATGCCTTTACCATTTTTACGGGCAGCAGCGATGATTCCGGATACATGGGTACCATGCAGAGCAGATTTATTGCTTACCATAACATCATTATTGCCATAAAATTTGTCATTGAAATCGTCGTAATTATCTTTTACAATATCTGCCCGGTAAGGAGTTGGGGGAGTACTTCCCGCCTCGGCTTTCTTTTCTTCCCCGGAAACATAATCACCGAATCCTTCCAGAAATTCCACATTCGTAGTTTCAAGTGCATCATTACCCGACATCAGGCTAAATAATGTATTCTTTGCCTTTTTTACGTTTGGATCATCCGATGTAAATTCTCCCAACTCTTTACCTGTATATTTTTCTTTGCCCATTGCTGTGCGGAGAATACTGTCGCTTTTAAGACAATTAGTGTAAGCTCTTTTCATAAAAATGAGCTCCATGCCACTGCTTTTGCTATCACCTGCCACTTCTTTTTCAGAACGCTTCCACATTTGGTATTCGAAAGCATCCTCCTTTGAAAGAGAAGAAACATTTACATCTTTACCTTCATATTTTGTTTTGAATCTGTGATAGACCCTTGCAGCTTCATATGAATCTTTTTCAACACTGCGACCGTCACGGCCACCGAGGAAATTCCAGCCATGGATATCATCCACATAACCATTCTTATCATCATCAATACCGTTTCCGGGTATTTCTTTTGGATTTTTCCATAGCACTGTCTTCAGATCCTCGTGGAGAGTGTCTATTCCTGAATCAATAACCGCAACAATGACGGTATTACTTTTCAGTTTTTTTGTTTTTATAAATTCGTAGGCTTTATCGACACTGATGCCATTATAACCGGAACTGGCTTTATCCAGCATATGCCAGCCTTTGGGTACTTCATCTTTTTGTGCGAAAAGGGCAGAAGTTAAAATGCCCCCGATAGCCAGTAAAGTGGTACGTTTCATTATTCGATTCATTTGTTTGATTTTATACTGCAAATTTGATAAAGTCGTAAAAATACTGATTACCATTCATACATTTTGCATAAATAAAAGCCCCGCTTCACGAGGCTTTAGCTTTTTTTTGACGTATGATAAACGAAATCAGTTGCTTAATTTAAGTTCAACCCTCCGGTTTTGTGCTTTCTCAGCAGTTGTTTTGCCCTTATTTATAGGTTGAGTAGGCCCATAACCTTTGGCTGTAAGCCTGGCAGCATTAATTCCTTTAGAAATAAGGTAGCCCTTTACGTTGTTGGCCCTCTCATTGGACAGGTTCATATTAGCCTCAAAAATTCCATCACCACTGGTATGTCCTTCAATGGACAGGCTCAGTTCGGGATTATCTTTTAATATGTCAACTACATCATCGAGTACTTTCAAGGACTGCGGAAGCAACACAGCTTTGGCCGACTGAAACTGGATTCGTTTGGCAGCATAATTCACTTTCTCAACTATTTCTTTCTTTATTTCTTCAATAGGACAGCCATTTCTTTGTTTTGTGCCTTTCACAGTCGGGCATTTATCTTCTTCATCATTTACACCATCCCCATCAGTATCAGGAACCGGGCAGCCGCCATACCGGGCAAAGCCACTTGCGTTTGGACATTTATCTTCTTCATCATTGATGCCATCTTTATCTGTATCAGGAACCGGGCAACCACTGTATTTGATCAAACCGGCAATATCAGGGCACTTATCATCTTTATCCGCAATACCATCGGCGTCTTTATCCGGACAACCATTTGTAGCTGCAGTTCCGGGTTCTTCAGGGCAATGATCTTTGTC
The DNA here is from genome assembly GCA_016719165.1 of Chitinophagaceae bacterium. Classification (GTDB taxonomy): domain Bacteria; phylum Bacteroidota; class Bacteroidia; order Chitinophagales; family Chitinophagaceae; genus JJ008. The sequence goes on from JADKAJ010000001.1 coordinate 944,139, forward strand.
ATCATTGATGCCATCTTTGTCTATGTCTTTAATTTTCTTCTCAATTTTTTCTGTTTTGCCAAGGAATACACCCAAAGTCCCTCCAATGACTTCATGACGGAACGTTCCATTATAAACAGTTGATTCATAAAAATCATTTAATCCGCGGCTATAATTGGCAGTAATGAAGAACCCCCTGAATTCAAGACCAGCTAGACCGTTAATGCCATAATCAGTTGTCCTGAATTGACCAGGCTGATTGCCCACTGATAAATCATTATTCTCAGTTGATTCAGTTATACCTCCTGTAGTAATGGTTTGGGCGGTTTCTTTACCGCTGTAAAAGAACGAACCATAGGGGCCTCCACCAATAATGAATTTGGTTTTCTTGCCAAATTTCAGCACCAGGTTTAACGGTACATCAATATAATTGAGGAATTGAGTACTTTTTTGATTGATTATAATACCAAGTGGGGGGTCGAAACGTTGCGAAAATTTGCGTCCCTTATTGTAATAAACCACACCTGGCTGAAAGAATAATTTTGATTTTGGAGAAAAAGCAATGTCTGCGATAAAACCGGTATGAAATCCAATGCGACCTGTGTAGTTGCTTTTTAATTCACTCCAGTTGGGCAGATCATTTTCTTCTAAAACTGACGACTGGTGTCCGCCAGCTACAATTGCCACTCTAACTTGTGCATGAGTGGTAACCAACAGGCTGATAATAAAGGAAAATGAAAGAATACACTTTCTCATAGGAGTTGATATTTTGGCGGCTAGTTGTTGCAAAATTGCATTAAAGCCTGTATATAATAATATAAAAGCTTTTAGCCATTTCAATTACATAACGTAAAAAACGCCAATCTATTTTATACATCAAACCTGATTCCCTGGGCAAGTGGCAGAGAATTACTGAAATTGATAGTATTTGTCTGCCTCCTCATATAAGCTTTCCAGGCGTCACTTCCACTTTCACGGCCACCGCCGGTTTCTTTTTCACCCCCAAAAGCACCCCCGATTTCAGCACCACTGGTGCCAATGTTCACATTGGCAATGCCGCAATCGCTACCGGCATGTGACAGGAACTGCTCTGCTTCCCTTAAATTGAGTGTCATTATTGAAGAAGATAATCCTTGCGGTACTTCATTTTGAATTGCAATTGCTTCTTCTATTGTGTTATATTTCAATAGGTAAAGTATAGGGGCAAAAGTTTCATGTTGCACAATTTTGAAACCAGGCTGAGCTTCAGCAATACAAGGTTTCACATAGCAACCACTTTCGTATCCTTCACCCGACATAACGCCTCCCTCTACGATAAAATTCCCCCCTTCGATTTTGCACTTTTCTATAGAATCCAAATACATACTAACTGCAGCCTTGTCAATCAGCGGACCCACATGATTTTTTTGGTCTAGTGGATTACCAATTCTTAGCTGCTTGTATGCTGAAATAAGTTTGTTTTTTACTGTATCATATATTTCTTCATGAATAATCAATCTTCTTGTGGTGGTACATCTTTGGCCGGCTGTACCTACAGCTCCAAAAAGAGATCCAAGTATTGCTATATCCAAATCAGCCTCCTTCGAAATGATAATGGCATTATTTCCTCCTAATTCCAACAAAGCTCTTCCTAATCTTGCTCCAACTGTTGCACCCACAGCCTTTCCCATTGCCGTAGAACCAGTGGCTGAAACCAATGGGATTCTTATATCCGCAGCCATCCATTCACCAACTTCACGGCCACCAATTACCAAACCGGAAACCCCTTCCGGGACATTGTTCTTTTTGAAAACTTCTGAAATAATGTTCTGGCAGGCAATACTGCACAGCGGAACTTTTTCTGATGGCTTCCATATGCATACGTCACCACAAACCCATGCCAGCATTGTATTCCAGCTCCACACAGCTACCGGGAAATTGAACGATGAGATTATCCCAACTATTCCCAGCGGATGATATTGTTCATACATTCTGTGACCTGGCCGTTCGCTATGCATTGTCAATCCATATAATTGTCTTGATAAACCGACTGCAAAATCACAGATATCAATCATTTCCTGCACTTCTCCGTATCCTTCCTGCAGGCTTTTACCCATTTCATAAGAAACAAGCTTGCCCAATGGTTCTTTATGTTGGCGTAAAGCCTCACCGATTTGTCTTACAATTTCACCTCTTTTGGGAGCAGGAACTAACCGCCATGTTTTAAATGCTTCTTCCGCTTTCTTAACAACTGCTTCATAGCTTTCTTTATCCGTTGCGGTTACCGAAGCAATTTTTTTACCATCAACAGGAGAGAAGGAGTCAATGGTTTCGCCATTTGAGTTGATCCAATTGGTGCCGGTACTCACGCCTTTATTCTTCTCTTCGATTTTAAGTGTCTTAAGAAATTCCATACTTTTTTTTTGAACTGTAAAGGTAGAAATATAAAATTCGTTGCTTCAGGTGAGTGGATCAGTACTGTTCGTTATCATTCGGGAAGTCACCTGATTTTACATCGCTGATATAATGTTGCACTGCCTTAGTAGCTTGTTCATGAATGTTAAGGTATTGACGAAGAAACCTTGGTTTGAATTCGGTATTGATGCCCAGCATATCATGCATTACCAGTACTTGTCCGTCACAATCACCTCCGGCACCGATACCAATGGTTGGAATCATTAAACTTGCAGAAACTTCTTTTGCCAGATCTGCCGGAATTTTTTCCAATACTATTGCAAAACAACCAACCTCCTGCAATAAACTTGCATCTTTTCTTAGTTTCTCAGCTTCCACTTCTTCTTTTGCCCGTACAGCATAAGTACCAAATTTATAAATTGATTGCGGTATCAGCCCAAGGTGTCCCATTACAGGAATGCCTGCTGAAACTATTTTTTTGATGGAATCAATTACTTCTTGTCCGCCTTCCATTTTCACAGAATGGGCTCCAGTTTCTTTCATGATCCGGATAGCAGAAGCCAGCGCTATGTCTGAATTGGATTGATAAGATCCAAAAGGCAGATCGACTACAACAAGACAACGATCAACTCCGCGGATGACAGATTGTGCATGATAAATCATCTGATCCAGTGTAATCGGCAATGTTGTTTCGTGTCCGGCCATTACATTGGAAGCTGAATCACCAACCAGTATTACATCAATGCCTGCTCCGTCAATAATTTTTGCAAAAGAAAAATCATAGGCGGTAAGCATAGATATCTTTTCGCCTGCTGCTTTCATTTTCAGCAACGTGTTTGTGGTGACTCTTTTTACTTCCTTATTGACAGACATAAAAATGATTTGTAATTAAGAAAAGAAAATCAAACTTCTATTTCTTTTAATCGTACTTCTTCATATAAGTTGTGGATCAGGCCATCTGCTAACCCGATTTTGGGTACAAATATTTCTTCTGCATCAGCCCAGCGCATTACATTGATATAAATAAGTAATGCAGGAACAATTACATCAGCCCGGTCTTCTCTCAGTTTATGCAGACTAATACGTTGAGAAAGTGACAAGTTGCTGAATTCTTTATAGTAATCTCTTAACAGTTCAAGAGATAAAGGTTTTCCCTCTTTTCTTTTCGACAGAGAAAATATCTTGTTGATATTGCCACCAGAACCTATGGCCGTAACATGATGGAATCCTTTTGTTTTGGTGCGGATGAATTCCTTCATCTCATCCCAGATCGCTTCATTCACCTGGTTTTTCAGTAATCGGATGGTGCCGATGTTAAATGACTTTTTAAAAATAAGTTTACCATCGCTGAAAAAAGTAAGTTCTGTGCTGCCACCACCTACATCAACATATAAATAGGATTCATCACGGGTCATGCTCTCTGCGACATGATTCTCATAAATAAGGGATGCTTCACTGTCACCGCTGATGATCTGTATTTCAATACCAGTCTCTGCTTTTACTTTTTTGATGATCTCCGGGGCATTAGATGCATCCCGCATGGCCGATGTGGCACAGGCTTTCAGATGCCTGACTTCATAAACATCCAGCAATAATTTATACGATTTGATGGTTTTGAGAATTTTTTCCATCTTAATAGCCGAGATTTCACCTTTATCAAATACGTCAAAACCCAGCCGTAATGGTACACGGACAAGAGCCGTCTTGATAAATTCAGGGACACCCTGGGGCCCGGATATTACGTCGGTTATTAATAATCTTGCTGCATTACTTCCAATATCAATTGCTGCCAGTCTCACGGTGGATCAATGTTTTTTTATGCAGGTAGTTATATGTTTCTACCTGTGATCGGATTTTCTTTTTTGTGGTCCGCACATATTCGTTATTCAACTCATTGTCCAGCCACCGGGCTTTCACATTATCTTCCAATTGTATGTTCAGTATATCTTTTAATTCCTGCTTCAATTCTTCATTCCAGATAGGGCAGGTAGCTTCAACCCGGTGTTCCAGATTTCTGAGCATCCAGTCAGCCGAAGATATGTAAACTTTCTCTTTGCCTTTATTATGAAATACCCACACTCTTGCATGCTCCAGGTATTCATCTACTATGCTGATAGCCCTGACGGATTTTTTGAATTTCTTATTTTCTGAAATCATGCAAAAGATGCCCCGGATAATTAGCTTGAGTTGCACACCGGCTCTGGCAGCTTCATACAGTTTTTCTATCATCATTTCATCCGAAAGTGAGTTCATTTTTAAAGTAATGGCAGCATACTTTTTCTTTCGGGCTTGTTTTATTTCTTCATCAATCAGGCGGATCATTTCTCTTTTTACAAAAAGAGGACTGGGGATTACAATTTTACAATCCCTGAGATAATTCATCCCGGTTTTTGGTTGTTCCAGAAAATTGAATATTCGGTTTACATCAGCCATAATTTTCTGGTTGGAAGTAAGTAAACAATGGTCACCATATACTTTAGCTGTCCTTTCATTCAGGTTGCCGGTGCTTACAAAGCCATAAAGCAGGGTGGAATTGTCTTTAGTTCTTTTCTTGATGACACATATCTTGGAATGGACTTTCATATTGGGGATTTCCACCAACACTTTAGCGCCTTCATCTTCAAGCCTGTTTTTCCATTCAATATTTGCTTCCTCTTCAAATCTTGCCCTTAGTTCCAGCATTACCACTACTTCTTTGCCATTCCTCACCGCATTAATCAGGGCATTGACGATTTTTGATTGCTGTGCAAGCCGGTAACAGGTTATTTTAATAGTAGTCACCTCAGGGTCAAATGCAGCTTCCCGGATAAGGTCTATCAGTGGCAGAAAGGAATGATACGGGAAATGAAGCAGCACATCTTTCTCGAGCATTACATCCGTGACACGTCGCTCTGTCAACAGGGGATGATCAAAAGGTTTCTTCCGGTGTCTCTTTTCTTTGAATACCTGGTCCGGGAAATCCATAAAATGACGGAAGTTGTGTATGCGGCCGCCCGGGATAAGGTTATCCCTTTTGGTAAGATTCAGACGCCGGACAAGATACTCCAGCAGGCCCGGATCCATTTCCCTGTCATATACGAAGCGGACTGGTTTTCCTTTTCTGCGGTTCTTTATCCCTTTTTCTAATTTTTGAATAATATTAGTAGAAACATCCTCATCTATATCAATCTCGGCATCCCGGGTAACTTTAAAAATATGTGACTGGTACTGATCGTAACCAAAGTATGAGAAAATGTCAGGCAGGTTAAACCGGATAACATCTTCCAGTAATATAATATGGTGCTCATCCGTTTTTGAAGAGGGTAGTATCTTAAAACGTCCCAGGGTACGGGTTGGTATTTCAATCAGCGCATACTTCTTTTTTAAAGCAGTTTCCCTTTTCCACATTACCACAGCCAGGTAAATAGATTTATCCCGGAGATTGGGAAATACAGGGATATTTTCAATCATTAACGGAATTACTTCAGAGCTTACTTCTTCTTCAAAGTAATTTCTTACAAAATTTTGCTGCTCAATATTCAATTCTTTCTCATTTCTGATAAATATTTTCTGTGCCTTCAATTCTAGCAGAACTTCTTCCCATATCCTGCTGAATTCCCCCTGCTGGTTGAGCACCGTCATTTGTATTTCATCAATGATCTGCTGCGGATTATTCTCGAGATGCATATTAGCTTTGTGGCCAAATTGAATCATCCGTTTCAATGTGGCTACTCTGACCCGAAAAAATTCATCCATATTGTTTGAGAAAATGCCCAGGAACCTGATTCGTTCACGAAGGGGCACAGTTGGGTCGGCAGCTTCCTGTAAAACTCTTGCATTAAAAGATAGCCAGCTGATATCCCGGGCTATTGTTTTTCTTTTGGGTATATGTGCCATGCGGGTTTATTATTTCCAGATAAAGGATAAAGTTATCAAACAGTAATGCTGTAAAATATTAAGTTTTTAGGAACCCAAAAATCAGTGATTCTTCATCTGTTTTATTAATGATGTTGTAGAAAACCCTTCTAGAATGGGATTGATAACAACTTTTCCTCCATTTTTTATGACTTCTTTGGCCCCGGCAATTTGCTCAACTGTATAATCACCTCCTTTTACTAATACATCCGGCAGTATAGCTTTGATGAGTTCAAGTGGTGTATCTTCTTCAAATAATACAACTGCATCCACCATTACCAGCGATGCAAGAATAAGGGCTCTTGAATCCTGGTCATTAACAGGCCGGCTTTCCCCTTTTAATCTTTTCACTGATACATCAGCATTTAGCCCCACAACCAGGTAATCACCTTCTTTGGCTGCCTGTGACAGGGAAAATATATGTCCCTGGTGTAGGATATCAAAAACCCCATTGGTAAAAGAGATTTTTTTACCCAATATTCTCCACTGAGCAGTCTTTTGTACTGCCTGTTCGGCTGTTAAGATTTTTTGCGGTATAAGATCAGCTCTGTTCACTGGTGATTTTCTTTTTATTGAAAAATGGCAATGCTACAAAGCTAATCAAACCACCGAGTATCATTACCAATGTCTGTGCAAGCCATAATATCCAGCCAAAAGCCAATGCAATGGTGTAATTAAGGCCATATAACTCCATGGTTTTTTCGATCAGGTAGGCGTAAGCTCCAATACCACCCGGTGATGCGATCATACCAATGCTTCCTGCAGAAAGGATCGTGAATGCTTCTTTGATTCCATAATGTTCAGTTTCCCGAAATGCCATGAATCCAATATAACCACCGGATAAATAGAGTGCCCACAGAACAATTGATAAAACAATAAACTGTTTTCTCTTTTTTAAATGCCTGATACTGCTTATACCTTCGATGACGCTTTTCCAAATCCGTTTAAATAGCCTGAAAAGATCATGGATCGTCTTCTTTTTTATAACCATCCACAAACCAGTTAGTAGTATTATTCCTGCAATCAGGATAATGGTAATTAAAAAAGAGGAGGTTTCTTTTTCCCGGCCTGTTGATGAATTACTGAAGAATGCTTCGACAATCTGGCTGTATAACTGGGGTTGTATTGCCAGCGTGATGCCAAATATGATAAGAAGTGTGATGGCATCGATCATCCGTTCTAAAATAATAGTTCCGATAAGTTTATCTGCCGGAATTTTTTCATAACGGGCTAAAACCGTACACTTCACTATTTCGCCTAACCTGGGAACTCCCAGATTAACAAGGTAGCCAATCATGACTGCAAAGAATGAATTCTTTACAGAGGGTTTATAGCCGAGTGGTTCTATTAATAATCTCCAGCGCAAAGCCCTTACCAGGTGACTTCCAACAAGAATAAGAAAAACCGGGATCACCAGCCAATATCTTGCATTTTTCAACGCCAGTTTTATTTGCTCAGTATTTTCCTTATTTAGATTTTTTAGAGACAGCCAGGCAAAGAAAATGCCCAAACCAAAGAAAAGAAGGTACTGAAGTATAGTGCGGAAACGCTTATTCATTCAGTACCGAAAGTAAAGCGATGTAACTGAAAAACAAAACGGTAGGTGTCATTTAACCGTTAATTCAGTAAAATATTATCAATAAGCCTGACCTCTGTCATAAATGCAGCTGCAAGTGCAACCAATTTTTTTTGCCCATCCCAATCATCAATTATTGAAAGATCATTTGCATCAGCGATTTCAATATAATCAACGTTGAACCCAGCTTCTGAAAGGTTCCTGAATGCTGTTTCTTTCAAGCCTTTTAGATCTCCAGTTGTGAGGTTTTCTTTGATGAAGCTCAGGTTGCGAAAAATCGCGGTAGCTTTTATTCTTTCATCTTCGTTTAGTCTGACATTACGGCTACTCATAGCAAGGCCATCCGGCTCACGAAGAGTGGGGCAGATGTTCACTAAAATTGCATTACTTAATCCTATCAACGCAATGAGCTTTTTGATTACCATACATTGCTGGTAGTCTTTTTGACCGAGATAAAAATTATCTGGCATTACAATTTCAAGCAGACGGTGAACTACCATACAAACACCCTGGAAATGACCGGGGCGAAATTTCCCCTCCAGTATTCTTTCAAGATACCCAAGGTCATACTTCAAAGATGGTGAGAGTTCATCAGGATATATTTCTTTAACAGAAGGGAGAAAAAGAATGTCACAACCCGCATTTGCAAGTAATTCAATATCCTTTTCAATGGTAATTGGATATTTTTCAAAATCTTTTGGGTCATTAAACTGGGTGGGATTTACAAAAATGCTGCAAACTGTTACCGGGTTTGCCTTTATGGAAGATTCAATTAGTGATAAATGACCAGTATGTAAAGCTCCCATTGTAGGTACAAAACCTATACTAATTCCTGCCAGACGTTGCGCCTCAAGCCATTTATGCAGGTCTCTTGTTTTTTTAAAAATGATCATATTCTTAATCAGTTTGTGCCTTAATATCTTTCAAACACTCAAATTCGGCTTAAATTAATTACCTTTGCCCGCCTTTCAACCGTTCTACCGGCCTTTATTGCCACCAAAAGCAGTGGCCTGTTAGCAGCGAAAAGGGTACCTCTTTTTCATAAAAGTGGTAAATTAAACTGGACGCCCATGTCAGCAAAGAAAAGAATTTTATTTATCGCCAACGAAATGTCGCCCTACCTGGAGTTGACAGAGTTTTCAGAGATCGTGAATAAACTGGCGATTAAAGCTAATGATAACAATCTGGAGGTTCGGTGCATAATGCCAAGATTCGGTATTATTAATGAACGCCGTCACAGACTTCATGAAGTGGTGAGATTATCTGGTATCAACGTATCTGTGGATAATGATGACATGCCATTGCAAATCAAGGTGGCTTCTCTTCCCAGTGCAAGGTTGCAGGTGTATTTCCTGGATAATGAAGAGTTATTCAAGCGAAAATTCGTTTTTCATGACGAAAACGAAAAATGGTTTGATGACAATGACCTTCGTACCATCTTCTTCTGCAAAGGTGCCCTGGAAACAGTTAAAAAGTTTGGCTGGCCGCCGGATATTATTCATTGTAGCGGCTGGATGACGGGATTAATACCTGCTTACCTGAAAACCGTGTACAAAAAGGAACCGGTTTTTGCCCATAGCAAAATTGTCTTTACGATAGGGCAAAATACTTTTAAAGAAAAATTGGGTAGTGGCTTTATCAAAAAAGCGCTGATCCATGCTTCATTGAAAGATAAAGATCTTGAAGTTTACAAAGAAGGTACAAATACTGCTATGTTTCGCGGTGGGGCAACATTTGCCGATGCAATTACTTTCGGCGCAGAAAAAATAGAAAAAAAACTGGTCGATGAATTTACCAAAGTGAGAGGAAAGAAAACCTTGCCCTATAATCCTGAAGGAGATTTAACAGACTATTTACAACTCTATAGCGACCTTGCAGGCAAATAAAAATCACTAACACCGATTATAAATTTACTTTGTGAAGAACAATAAAATCGCCTTATCAATAATAGCAATCGTAGCCTCGGTTGCTATTGTATTTTCCGGTTGTAAAAAGATAAATGAAGCTACAGAATTAGGGGGTGGACTTATCCCGCCCATTGATAATATCAATACGTTTGAAACTTTCCTGGATATAGAAACTGATAACCTGCTTTTTGCTGATACGACCAAAGTTTACTTTAATGATGACCTGGCTTTGGGACATATCAGTAACGATCCGGAATTTGGGGTTACCCATGCAGATGCCTATTTTAATATCAGTTCAAGTAACTATTTTACATACCCCTTCATTAACAGAGATTCTGTTACAATCGATTCTGTAATACTTTCTTTATCATACCAGGGATCCTATGGCGATACCAATAGTTTTCAAACGATCAGGGTTTTTGAAATAGCGCAGAATGCCGGGTTTAATGATAGTACCCTTTATAGATATGGGAACCCTGATTTCCTGACAACTGGCCCGGAACTTGGTGCGAAGACATTCCAGATAAAAAAATTAAGCGATTCGATACAGTTTATCAGAAAAAAAGATACCTCAAAATTGGCTAATGTAATTCGAATTCCGTTGGATAATCAACTGGGTGTGAGGCTAAAAGGGTATGACACCACAAATACAGCAAACGGTGGTTTCAGAACTGATTCTATTTTCAAAACCCTATTCAGGGGATTGGCAATAAAGTCGGATAATTCGGGCAATGCACTTACCTATATTGCCTCTACTGATAATATTAAAACCAAGCTGATTGTTTATTTCCAGGTAACGAAGAATGGTATTAAGGACACAACCTCTACAGAGTTTTATCATCTCACCGGTGGTCAGGCAAATATTGTGAAAAGAACTCAGGGTGGCGGATGGGATTCATATCTTACCAATGGCACTGCAAACGATGATAAAATATACTTACAGGGATTTCCCGGCTCATATGCTTCATTGAAAATTCCCGGGTTAGATACTTTTAGCAATGCGGTTATACACAGGGCTGAGATTGTAGCTACCCCTCTACGCTCAACCCAGGACGATATTTTCGTCCAACCCTTTGGCCTTTTTCTGGACAGGATCAATACTACTGGTGATACTGCTTCCACTTTTGATATTGATATGAGCCTTACCAATAATTTTACGGCTTATACCTATGATATATCTTCTTTTGGCGGGCTTTTAAAGTCAGACAGCACCTATCGTTTCAATATTTCAAGATATGTTCAGAACATCATTACAACCCGAAATACTAATTATAAACTACGGCTATACTCCCCTATAAGGGCATTCGTATATTCTCCCGGTTATAAAGCCATTAACCAGGTATATGTAACCGACAGGGTGGCTTATGGAAGAGTAGTTCTTGCCGGAGGCAGTTATATTAATCCCTCCAAAAGGATGCGTTTGAGGCTTGTTTATTCTAAACTTTAAATTGGGTTATTAAGATATGTTTAAAAGTCCTTCTGCTTCAGGCTGAAGGACTTTGTTCTTTTATAGCTGTACCCTTATCTTTGCGTCCTTAAAAACATATTAATCATGCCTTATTTATTTACATCAGAGTCAGTTAGTGAAGGTCATCCGGATAAAGTTGCTGACCAGATATCTGATGCTTTAATCGACAATTTTCTTGCTTTTGACCCTCAGTCAAAAGTTGCCTGTGAAACCCTGGTAACAACCGGGCAGGTTATTTTAGCCGGTGAAGTAAAATCAAAAGCTTATTTGGATGTGCAGGAAATAGCCCGTGGTGTTATCCGTAAAATAGGATATACCAAGAGTGAATATATGTTTGAAGCCAGCAGCTGCGGTGTGTTGTCTGCCATTCACGAACAATCATCCGACATTAACCAGGGAGTTGACAGGAAAAAGAAAGAAGAGCAGGGGGCCGGTGACCAGGGGATGATGTTTGGTTATGCCACTAATGAAACAGAGCATTATATGCCTCTTGCATTGGATCTGGCGCATAATCTGTTGATTGAATTAGCTGCTATTCGCAGAGAAAAAAATTCTAAAATGCCTTACCTGCGTCCTGATGCTAAAAGTCAGGTTACGCTGGAGTATGATGATAATAATCAGCCTGTCCGTATCGACGCTATTGTAATTTCAACCCAGCATGATGACTTTGACAGCGAAACCAAAATGCTGGCAAAGATCAAAAATGATGTTATCACTATTCTTATACCAAGAATAAAAGCCCGGTATAAGAAATATGCTAAGTTGTTTAATTCCGATATCAAATATCACATTAACCCAACCGGAAAATTTGTGATCGGGGGGCCACATGGTGACACTGGTTTGACGGGTCGTAAGATCATTGTAGATACTTACGGTGGTAAAGGTGCTCACGGTGGGGGTGCATTCAGTGGGAAAGATCCTTCCAAAGTAGACCGTTCAGCAGCCTATGCAACAAGACATATCGCCAAGAACCTGGTGGCAGCCGGATTGGCCAGTGAAGTGCTGGTACAAGTTTCTTATGCAATTGGTGTGGCGCAGCCAACCAGTATCAATGTAAATACATACGGTACATCCAAAGTCCAAATGACTGATGGTGAAATCAGTAAGGTGGTAGAGCGTATTTTCGATATGCGACCTTATTTTATTGAGCAACGTTTTAAACTTCGTAATCCTATATATAGTGAAACTGCAGCGTACGGTCACATGGGTAGAAAATCTGAAGTGGTTGAAAAAACATTTACTTCACCTGACGGGAAAAAAGTGACCAAAAAGGTTGAATTGTTTACATGGGAGAAACTGGATTATGTTTCAAAAGTGAAAAAAGCATTTGGGTTAAAATAAACCTCTCCAAATCTTCCTTAAAAGGAAAATTTTTAAGGCCCTGCTGGTTGGAAAAACTTGCAGGGTTTTTAGTTTATAATACATTTGACAAGTGAAAAATTTCAGACAACAACACCGCCCCAAAAAGAGTTCATTAGTGATCGGAAGAAATGCCGTTATAGAAGTATTGAGAACGGGTCAGCAATTAGACAGGATCTATCTTGATACTAGAGCCACTGGTGAAGAAATCAGTGAAATAAAAAGACTAGCTGTTCAAAACGGAGTGCCTGTCAATTATGTACCGGCTGCAAAACTGAATAGCTTCAATGTAACCAATCATGATGGTTGTGTGGCGCAGATCGCTAAAGTGCAGTACCAGAATCTGCAGGATGTTATTTCTCTGATCATTGACAATGGCGAAGCACCATTATTGCTGATACTTGATGGCATTACTGATATTCGCAATATAGGCGGAATAGCCCGAACTGCACTTTGTTGTGGTGTGCATGCGATCATTATCCCGGATAAAGGAGTAGGGGCTTTGAATGAAGATGCGATACTGACATCAGCAGGTGCTTTAGAACAGATTGCAGTATGCCGTGTTAACAGTTTGATGAAGGCGGTGGATGAATTACACCTGAATGGCATCAAAGTATTTGCCAGCGAAATGACAGCAGAAAAGAATGTAGCCGACTGTGATTATAAAACACCATGTGCCATTGTAATGGGAAGTGAAGAAAAAGGTATCTATCCCGCATTAATGAAAATTTGTGATGAGAAAATTAAGATCCCGATGGCCAGGGATTTTGAATCACTCAACGTTTCCGTTGCCACCGGGATTATTTTGTATGAGGTAATGAAGCAACGATTATTCTAACCTGTGCAGGACATTTTTATCCTTATATAACAACGGATATTTTGTTGATTCGGTAAACCCTTTTTCTAGATCAGTAGGCTTGTCAAGTATTAAATAATCATCCTTTGGGGGTATGCAAAGGGAGTTTTTTTGATCAATTAGCTTTATCAGATATTCTGTATCAGGAGCGGTTATTTCTGGGGTGGTTGGCGGCGGGAGGGGGCGGGGGAAAGGGGGGTTTCCAATCTTGATGGTGTTATCAGTTGCAGGAATCTTCAGCAAGGATAATACCATCCTTCTAGTCTGACAAGGATGGCACTGAACCTGTTAGTATCCACTGTATTTTTTTCTGCATTTTTATAAATAGTTTTTATCTGATATAGCTTGCCGTCTTTACCGCTGAAAGTGTCTACAACATAATAGCCCGAGGTATCTTTACTGTCTCCCCATTTTCCGATCATTTCTTTTTTTAGGATAAAATCATTCTGATCCTGAGATATTGGGTATAAAGTGCCTGCCATTTTACAGGAACTGGCAAATAAAGAAATGATTATAATGAGCCCAGCTATTTGCTTTTTCATTTTATAAAGGTTTTATTTTTAATTAAGCGTCAGGTCCAGTAACTCCTCCTGGAAATTATTGAAAACTTCTTTCAGGTCACTGTCTGCATCTGTTCCATAATTGATAAAGAAAATATGTGTTACATTCTTGTTGGGGAAATAAAACATATTTGCCGTGTAGCCTAAGTCTCTGCCGCTATGCCCATGTCCGGCATTTACACCTCTGCTGATAAATTTTTTCATAATCCCGTAGCCGTATTGATTAGGGTCATCCGGTTTGCCATATGTTTCCATAATAGTCATGGAGGAGGGCTTTAGTAATGTTCTTTGGAGCAACAAGGTATTGATAAATTTATAGAGGTCATAGATATTGCTGTATAATCCACCATAACCATTTCCGCTTCCCGTTACCAGATTAGACACATTAACAATAGTTCCGTTATTATACAAATCATAATAGCCCTGTGCTGTACTGATTGGCAGTATGTCATGCGGCTGATAAAATGTATTGTTTAATCCTAACGGTGCCAATACATACTGTTTTAAAAGGTCTGAATGTTTTTTTCCTGTTTGTGCTTCAATTATCATTGTTACCAGGACGGTATTGGTGTTTGAGTAAATGGCCGTATCTGAGGGTGCAAACAATGCAGGTTTATCATAAATAAATTCCAGTAACTCTTCCGCCTTCCATTTTTTATTGGGATTATTCAGCACTGCCAGGTAGAACGGGTCTTCTTCGATCAGATCCGGGATGCCTGTTTCATGTTTCATACACTGACCCAGTGTAATTAAATTTCCGTTGGCTAATTTATTAGTAATTGATAATGGCAGCCATTCACTTATCTTTTTGTTTAATGCCTGGTATCCTATGCCAGTTTGAATGGAATCTTCCATCAATTTAAAAACAAGAGTTCCCACAAATAATTTTGTTATACTCGCAGCTTTTGAGACAGTACCGGGCACAAAATCAATATTATTTGACAGATGTGCTTTCCCGGCAGCGCCTATCCAGGTGCCGTTATTATCCCGAACCAGCAGAGATATTCCGGGCAGTCCTTTCTTTTTGTATTTTTCAAGTAATGCAGTAAATGCTGAATTTTTAGGATGATTATTACTGGTATCCGTCCATGGACAGGGTACACCAGCACTTTTGGTTTCTGTGATCTGTGCTTTCCGGCAAGAAAAAAGCATCAGCATTAAAACTATATGAAGGAATATTACCTTTTTCATGTTGCTTTCATTTAGGTTAGTTATTTTTTTCCAGCTATTGATTTGCTGAACCCGATCATAAAACTGTTATAGGGAAGAATAGGTACATATGATTTTACAAATGGCATTTGTAACCGTTGCTGATAAACAATAAACAATTTTACCGGCTTCACGTTTTGAGGATTAAGCAGGTATCCGGCCCCCATTCCAAAGCAGGCATTAGCCTGCATTCTGCCAATGCCTTTATTATTCTCATAGTCACCATTTTCATTCAGTTTCAATTTACCGGTAGCAGGTATAGAATGCATGTAGCCAGCACCTAATGCAAGGTCAGCTGCAAATCGCTTATTGAATTTATAGCGGTAACCAATATTGGCATAAACAGGAATACCGTGTTGCACAAACCGGTGAAAAAAATAAGCTACCCTTGCATCCCAAAACCAATCATGCTTTTTCTTTATCCGGAAATTTGTTCCCCAGGTAACTTCTGCTCCGGGATGAAATATTTCTGAGAACATACCGCTAAATTTTCCAAAAGGGAGATCTGACTGGGTATTAAATATTGCCACTCCCAGGTATTTTTCTTTTTGTGCAAATACTGTCATCGCTGCTAACGACAGCAATAGTGCAGATAATGATCGTTTCATTGCTTTCGTATTTGAATGTAAAGGTCTATACTATTTATAAAGGCCCGGTTGCATTTTCTCCAGATTTTTGGAAATTTCTTTCTGAACTTCTTTTTTATCCGTATAAGATAAGGTCCGCAGGATAACATTTCCATACATATCTAGTGTAACCGGCGTTACACTCCTGAAGTTATTGGTATACGCATTGTATTCGTTCCATTTCCCAGCATTTTCCCAGGCCGGCTGATAGCAAACATCAAGAAAAAGTTTACGTCCGGGGTACCCTGTTACTGCTGCTCTCTTAAGAAAAAGACCTGGTTTTGTCATAACCCAGCTCTCGCTGGCATAGACAGTTACATTTTTTAATAACTCCCCGATAATTATCATCAAAGAATCGCCATTCATCCGGGTAGTATCCTTGTAGTCTATTGAGGCCCGGTGGTAAGTGGCACCTCCATAGCAGGAACCAACAACAAGTTTTGTTTCACTGTCTGAAAAAGCTGCCAATTGGCGAAATGAAGAGGCTAAAGATGAGTCTTTCAGCGTTTTGTAACTGATTTCATCTTCTCCAATTAAGAAAAGAGAATAGCCTTTTTTATACATACCGTGTGAATCAAACCAGATGGTCCCGATCCGGGCATTATGTTTTTTAAGACGGTATATCACTTTTGCACTCATTTGTTCACCGTTTTTTGCTATTATGGCTACAAACTTTTTGGGCCTGAAAAGACTTTTTATTTTGGATCGAAACACATTAAACCTGGTGGCAAGATCAAGTTTCCCTTTTTGTCTTTTAGAAACTACGAAAAAATTAAGTTTCTTTTTATGCGTTGAAATGTTTGACTCAGAACTGATGAACGAGTTATCGGTTTGATTGATCTCATCCTGTTGTGAAGATGCACAAACATTCAACAGAATCAGAATTAGGCTGGTGATTAAGGTTTGTTTCATAACTGTTGTTTTTGTTTTGTGACCCAAACCTACCCCGCTAAACAAGCGATTGATAATTGAAAAGAGCAACCGTGTTTGTTACTGTGGCAGGTTTTCGTACCAGGCATTGATTAACGCAATTGGTGAATGAGAAACACCTGAATATTGCCTGTTTGCAGGCAATAATTGTTAAAAACAATAATGATAGTTTGGGTTTTACGGATTTTCCGTAATTTTCTTGTAGCATGGAAACCAACCACCTGCAGCAACAGCTTTTCAGTCATCTGAAGGAAAACCTCCCGGCTCATCTATCATTGGTTGACGAATTATGTGATTTGTTGGATTTAAGTGCAGATAGTGTATACCGTCGCATCCGGGGAGAAAAGCCCATTACTCTTTCTGAACTAAAAAAAATATGTGAACATTACCACCTGTCGCTTGATCAGTTGCTTCAGCTAAAAACAGAGTCAGTACTTTTTGATGCCCCCGGAATGAATGGATCCCCGGCTGAGTTTATTGATTACCTGAAAGCGATGCTGATGCAATTCAAGTACTTTAATTCTTTTACATCAAGAGAGATACATTACTTATGTAAGGATTCCACCATCTGGAATTTTTACTTGTTTCCTGAAATGGCCGCATTCAAAACTTTTTTCTGGTCAAAAACAATTAATAACCAGGCAAGCTTAAGTAATAAAACATTCTCCATGGAGGAGTTTCCGTATCATGATTGTTTTGGTCTTGGTCAACTGGTATTGCAGGAGTATAACCAAATACCCTGCGTGGAGCTTTGGAACCTGGAAAGTATGCACAGTACGATTAACCAGGTTGCTTATTACCGGGATGCAGGTAACTTTAAAACAAATAAAGACTTTGAGCTGGTGCTTGAATCCTTTCATAAAATGATAGACCATCTGCAGTTACAAGCCGAAAAAGGCGTAAAGTTTATGCCCGGAGCTGCTGAAGTCTCCTATAAAGCTCCGATACGGTTTTATATCAATGAACTGATACTTGGAAATAATACTATGGTAATTAACCTTGATGGAAAGGACCTTACGATGGTAACATACAGTGTATTTCATTATTTGTTTACAAAAGATCCAAGATTTGCTGCTAAAGTAAAAACCTCTTTCGATACACTTTTAAGCCGCTCCACTCTTATTAGTACAACCGGAGAAAAGGACAGGAACCGTTTTTTTAATGCAATGCGGGAAAAGGTTAATGGTTTGCGAAAATAGATTCATAGTTCAATTGTATCTTTATTCTTTATGAATCTATCTTCAGTTAAACTTATTGAGTGTCCAAGAGACGCTATGCAGGGTTGGAAGACTTTTATTCCAACGGAGAAAAAAATTGAGTATATCAATTCGTTATTAAAAGTCGGGTTTGATACGATTGACTTCGGGAGTTTTGTTTCGCCGAAAGCAATCCCGCAAATGTCAGACACAAAGGAAGTAGTGAAAAAACTCGGGATTGGAGTCCGGGGCACAAAATTACTGGCCATAATTGCGAACCAGAGAGGGGCAGAAGAAGCAAGCATGTTCGATGAAATTTCTTATCTCGGATTTCCATTCTCCGTTTCTGAAACCTTTCAGCAAAGAAATACAAATTCAACAATTGAAGAATCCCTGGGCAGGGTAGAGGAGATACAGAATATCTGTTTTAAAACCGGTAAGCAATTGGTGGTCTATATTTCAATGGGTTTTGGCAATCCTTACGAGGACCCGTTTGATGAGGATATTGTTTTTGAATGGGTAAACAAGTTAGTGGCAATGGATATTGGTATCATCTCGCTGGCAGATACCGTTGGAGTTGCTACCCCCGAGCAGGTCTATACAATGACAAGCTATCTTGTTGACTCATTGCCGGGAACAGAAATTGGTGTACACCTTCATTCCACTCCCCAAAACTGGAAAGAAAAATTAGAGGCAGCAGTAAAAGCAGGATGCAAAAGGTTCGATGGTGCATTAAAAGGAATTGGTGGCTGCCCAATGGCAGATGATGAACTGGTAGGAAATATGAACAGCGAGTTGATGATCAATTATTTTGATCAGCATGGTCTTGTCAACAGTCTTGATAAAGAAGCCCTGGCACATAGCCTCAGGATTGCAGGAGAAATATTTATTTAGTGATTTATGGATTTATTGATCAATATTGATTTAAAGAAACTTCCGGAACCAATTTCTTACCGGGACAATATAATGCTGATCGGTTCCTGTTTCACCGAACATATCGGAAATGCCCTGGGAGAATTCAAATTTTCTGTGCTTCAAAACCCCAACGGGATACTTTTTGGCCCTGACAGTGTTTGTAAAAGTTTATATTCCTACATCAGCCCCCGGGAATATTTGGAAGCTGATTTATTCCGTCTGAACGAAATATGGAATAGCTGGCAGCACCATTCCCGCTATTCTAATATTGATTCAAGGGCATGTATCGGGGCTATCAACGATTCTCAAAATACAGCTCATACATTCCTGAAGAAAGCAGACTGGTTAATTATAACATTGGGCTCCTCCTATTCTTATCAACTTACAAAAGAGGCAGACCTCGCATCGGAGAGCATAAAAAATGGCGTAGCCAATTGCCACCGGGCTCCTGCGAACTGGTTTACAAAAGAAATGCTGTCAATCGATGTTATCAGTTTTATGCTGGAAGATTGTATCAAACAGCTGAAACAATTCAACCCGGACTTAAAATTCCTTTTTACCGTTAGCCCGGTTCGGCATATAAGGGATGGAGTAGTGGAGAATAACCGGAGTAAGGCAAGATTGATTGAATCAGTACATTATATTGTCAATAAATTTGAATCGGCTTTCTATTTCCCGGCCTATGAACTGGTGATTGATGTGTTGCGGGATTACCGTTTTTATGACATTGACCTGGTTCATCCTAATTATCCGGCCACAGAATTTGTATTAGAGAAATTTGCTGCTACCTGTATCAATGTAGAGTCGCAGCAACTGATGAAGGAAATCAGGAAAATAATGATAGCCCGAAAGCACAAAGCTTTTCAGCCGGCCACCAAATCCCATCAGCAATTTTTAATGTCTTATTTTGAAAAAACAAGGGCTCTAAAGGATAAATATCCATTTCTGCAATTGGATGAAGAACTGGTTTATTTTTCTCAAACCTGAATTACTTTATAAATTGTCCTGGTTGAGTAAGTTTCCCCGGGTCTTAAAATAGTAGTTGGAAAATGAGGAATATTGATTGCGTTAGGATGTTTATGTGTTTCAAGACAAAGGCCTGAAAACGCACCATAGCTTGTCCCGTTCTTCCCTTTTACTGTGGGTATCCATTTGCCGGTGTAAAAATGCACTATTGGCTCCGTTGAATATACCTGCAGCAGCAGTTTGGAAGCAGCAGACTTTACTTCAGCCATTAATGAAAGTGATGTTTCCTCCTTTTTTTTATTGGCAATATAACTTTTGTCATACTCAGCAATTTTTGTTAGCCTTTCACCAACCCGTACAAAATCACTAAAATTAAATAAAGTATTTTCTACTGGTGTCAGACTTCCGTTTGCAACAAGCTCTTCATCCTGGTCAAGCGTTAGCGAACCATAAATCTTTACTTCATGATCTTTAATGTCACCCTCGCCATTATTAAGATTGAAATAACCATGATGGGTCAGGTTTACAATGGTTGTTTTATCGCAGGTGGCTGTGTATTGGTAACTCAGTTCATCATTATCATTTAATTCAAACCGGATAATAACTTCAAGATTGCTAGGATAACCTTCTTCTCCATCCGGACTGACATACTTTAATTCAAGAAAACAATCCGGAGAATCTCCCATTGCTTTTTTTTGCCATACTTTTTTATCAAACCCTTCAAGACCACCGTGGAGTTGGTTGTTTCCGTTATTCCGGCTTACTGAATAGTTTTTATCATCAATCATAAATTCTGCATTCTTTATCCTGTTGGCAACACGACCAACAGCACATCCAAACCAGGGATATTGAGCCAGGTAATCTGCTCCTGCATAGTCTTCAATTTTTTCGAATCCCAGCACAATATCATTGACTGACCCGTCAGCATTTTTCAATTTAAAAGAAGTGATAGTGGCTCCTAAGTTAGTAATAAGAACTTTGGTGCCTTTCGAATTGGATAGTGTGAACAGGCTGACTTCCTGCCCGGATGAATGAGAAAAACAAAATTGTTGATTGATCGGCATGATAACTTTGTAATTGTAATTTACGTAATCAGAATTTAAAATGATAGTTGTGAATTAAAAACTCTTCAAGATTTTTTAATAAAATAACCTGGTTCGTAGCCCTGTCAAAATTGTGTTCGGGGTAACTGATCCTGTAATAAATATCGCCATTTAAGTAATCAGTTAGAAAACGCAATGCCTGCATATAAATCATTAATAACCCGGAAAGATGAATATATTTTTTCTCCGAAACGTTAGCTGCCCGCTTAAAACTTCTGTATAACCTGATACGATAGCATCATAATAATCCTTGCGAATATTGAGCTCCTCATACCGGTTACTATTTTCGTTTTCGCTACAAGCCATAGAACGAATCATATCTCCTAAGTCGGAAAAAAAATAACCAGGCATCACCGTATCAAAATCTACAGGACATATCAATTTCTCACTGGCTGTATCAAATAAAACATTACTGATCTTGGCATCATGATGCATCACCCTTAGCCGGAACTCATCTGACTCAATTATAGTTTCGTAAAAATTGACATATCGCTCCCTCAGATTTAAATCGTCAATAAGCTGTTGACTTTTACGTACTCTTTCATTCAAACCACTATTCAGTGATTGAGTAAATTGTCTGAATCGCAAAGACAGATTATGGAAGTCAGGTATGGTAATATGCAATTGGTTACTATCAAATTTGCTGAAACATGCTGTGAAACCGGCAAATATGTTAGCCACACCCTTTGCCTGAGAAATGTTATCGGCAATGTTCAGCGTTTTTGTCCCGCTAATAAATTCAAATACTCTCCAGTAATTATTTTGACCATCCCTGAAGAAAGTCTTATCGTTAATAAAATGTTTAGGTTCTGGAATAATAAAAGGGATATCCTCTTCCCGGAGGTATTTCCAGAGGAGCATATAATTTTGCTGAAGTTTCTCTGGCCTGGTAAAAACATGATGATTGATTTGCTGGAGTAAAAACGAGCCCCCGGTATTATTGCAGGTTATTTTAAAAGATTGATTGATGAGTCCGTTTGTAACTGGCTCAACAATAAACTCATCGGATTGATTAGCAAAAACTTTCAGCGCTTCTTTATAGGATGCTTGACTCATCAGCACTTGAAATTAGCCAATCAATATGATCAATCCTCTTTCAATCGTTTGCGGAAAATTTTGATTTGCCTAATGTATTCTGTCACCTCTTATCTCCAGAATTTGAATAATATCAGCTTCGTAGTCCAGCCATTCTTTCCACCTTCGGCGGACTTTTTCTTTATTGATATATGTTTCAGCCAGTTCAATAAATAGTGTATAATGCCCGGCTTCACTTTCCATAAAACGCCGGTAAAATTTTTGCATATACCCGTCATTCAATCCCTCGCTTAATCGTTTGAATCGTTCACAACTGCGGGCCTCGATCAGTGCCATTGTAAGCAACTGGTCAAGCATACGGCCTTCTGCATCGCCCCCTTTCTGTTGAAAATCAAACAATGCATTAGCGTATTCATCTTTTCTTTGTTTACCTAATTTCAGGTTTCTTTTTTGTAATTCTGCGAGTACCAGCCGAAAATGCCCCCATTCTTCGGTAACAATGGGAGAGAGTTCGGCTACCAGCTTTTCTTTGGAGCTGTATCGTTGAATCAGTGAAATGCAGGTTGTAGCGGCTTTTTGTTCGCAATATGCGTGGTCAGTGAGTATTTCTTCTAATGATTTTTCAGCCAGATTGACCCATCGGGGATCAGTTGGGAGCTGGAGGCCAAGTATATTTTTAGTGTCCTGGGAGAGTTCCATAGCGTAAAAATAAGTTATGCCCTGAAAATCAGCATAAATGGGATGTAAATACCTCAAAAAAAGGGTGGCAAACCCTTTGCTGTTAACGTTATCCGCCTTACCTTTGCCGCCTTAATAACAAGATGAAAAAAACGGATGAAATTTAAAAATTAAAAAGATGCCTCTTACAAAAGAAAAAAAAGCTTCAGTTTTAAAGACTTACGCCGGTTCTGAAAAAAACACCGGTTCGATCGAAGGTCAAATTGCACTGCTGACTGAACGTATCAGTCAGATCAGTGGTCACCTGCAACAAAATAAAAAAGACTTCTCTACTCACCGTGGACTGATGAAATTAGTGGGTGAACGCAAAAGTCTGCTGAACTATTTGCAGAAGCATAACCTGACTGGTTATCGCCAGCTGATTGAGAAGCTCGGATTAAGAAAATAAGCAGTTCCTGAATCCGCCCAGTGGCGGACGTTGGGAGAGTCTTTAATCCTGGGTTTTCGTATAAAGAAACCAAGATTTTATATAAGCTATTCCCAATGTCTTCCGGATGTTGGGAATAACTGTTTTTGGGCTGTCAGGGATTTCGATGCTTTCATATGTTTCGTAAAGCCAATAGCGACAAAAACACTTAAAAAAAGGCACAGGAATTCAAGTGATTACCAGTAGCTCTCACAAAAATCTTCACTGGGTTTAATAAACCCTAAAATATTTAGAACGTATGTTACAACAACCGATTCGTAAAACATTTGATATAGGTGGTGGCCGTATGGTTACTATCGAAACCGGCCGCCTTGCCCGCCAGGCCGATGGAGCCGTAACGGTTTCTATGGGCAATTGTATGATCCTCGCAACTGTGGTTGCTAACAGAGAACCAAAAGAAGGACAGAGTTTTTTCCCACTCTCCGTTGACTACCAGGAAAAATTTGCAGCTGCCGGGCGAATTCCGGGGTCATTCTTTAAAAGAGAAGCAAGGCTGAACGATTATGAAATATTGACCAGCCGATTGATCGACAGGGCACTTCGTCCTTTATTTCCTGAAGATTATCTCTGCGAAGTGCAGGTGCTTTTGTCACTTATCTCCAGTGATCCGGAAATTATGCCCGACGCCATGGCTTGCCTTGCAGCTTCTGCCGCATTAGCTGTTTCTGATATTCCTATTAAAGAAATTATATCGGAAGTAAGGGTTTCCAGGATAAATGGCGAATTCGTTGTAAATCCTACCCGCAGCCAGATGGAGAAATCTGATATGGACTTCATCATTGCCGCAACCGAAAAGAACCTGATGATGGTTGAAGGTGAGGCACAGGAATGCAGTGAAGCTGACCTTTGTAAAGCATTGGAAATTGCACATGATGCAATCCGCATACAAGTGAAGGCACAGGAGGAATTAAGAGATTTGGTTGGTGTGAAAGGGAAAAGAGAATATTCAAAACCTGCTACTGATGAGTCACTGAAAGAAAAAGTGTACGCTTTTGCCAAACAGAAAGTTTATGAAGTGGCAAAAGGTAAATTCAGTAAGCATGAACGCAGTGATAAATTTGACGCTATTAAGGTTGAACTGGTTGATTTTTTGAAAAAAGATCTGAACCTGGGTGAAGGTGAAAGTTTGCCTGATCTGACGAAGAAACTGACCTCTACTTACTATAGCGATCTGCAGTATGATGTGATCAGGGATATGATTTTGAATGAGAAAGTACGACTGGATGGAAGAGACCTTGAAACAGTTCGTCCTCTTGATATGGAGATAGATGTATTGCCTTCTCCGCACGGAGCTGCATTGTTTACCAGGGGTGAAACACAATCACTTACAACTGTTACCTTAGGTACTCCGTTAGATGAACTTTTGGTGGAAAGTGCTGCTAAATCTGTGGATTCGAAATTCTTTTTACATTATAATTTCCCGCCATTCTCTACCGGTGAAGTAAAAATGATGAGAGGACAAAGCCGCCGGGAAGTTGGACATGGTAACCTGGCACAGCGTTCGTTAAAGCAAATGATGCCAACAGGTGACTTTCCATATACGGTTCGTGTCGTAAGTGATATCCTTGAGTCTAATGGTTCCTCTTCAATGGCCACCGTTTGTGCCGGTTCATTGGCGCTGATGGATGCTGGTATTCCTGTACCTAAACATGTAAGCGGCGTGGCAATGGGATTGATTACCAAAGACGACAAATATGCTATCCTGACAGATATACTGGGTGATGAAGACCATCTCGGTGATATGGACTTTAAGGTGACCGGTACTAAAGACGGTATTTGTGGAGTACAAATGGACATCAAAGTGGACGGATTGAAGATGGAAGTGATGCAGCAGGCACTGGACCAGGCTAAGCGTGGCCGTATGCATATCCTTGATGCCATGTATAAATGCATTCCGGAGGCCAGATCCGATGTGAAACCACACTCTCCTAGAATGGTGAAACTGTTTATTGATAAAGAATTTATCGGTGCTGTTATCGGGCCAGGTGGTAAAGTCATTCAGGAAATTCAACGTGAAACAGGCACTACGGTAAACCTGGAAGAAGTAAATAACAGGGGAGAAGTGAGTATTTTCAGTACGAATAAAGAAGCCGTTGATAAAGCTGTTTCCTGGATCAAAGGGATTGTAGCGGTACCACAGGTCGGCGATGTATATGAGGCAACTGTAAAATCAATCATGCCTTTTGGTGCATTTGTTGAGTTCCTTCCTGGTAAGCAGGGATTGGTACATATCAGCGAAGTGAGCTGGAAACGTTTGGAAACACTGGAAGGATTAGTTCATGAGGGAGATGTGATGAAAGTAAAGTTGATTGGTACAGATCCTAAATCCGGTAAATTCAAATTGTCGAGAAAGATTTTGATGCCGAAACCTGAAGGCCAGGGGCAACCCAGACAAGAACAAACGCCACCACAAGAAGGCGCTAATTAATAATAAAACCCTGAGAAATCAGGGTTTTTTAATAGTGGCTATGGAATACATACAAATTGACTTTCAAAATATCACATCCGAACAAACGGATTTGTTGATTGCAGAATTGACAATGATCGGTTTTGAAGGTTTTGAAGAAGGAGAAAATAGCCTAAAGGCCTTTATACCGCTTAGTGATTTTATTGAAGCTCATTTAAAGGAAGTAACCGACAAAAATAAATGTTCATTTACTCTATCGGTAATTAAAGAAACTAATTGGAATGCTGTATGGGAATCAAATTTTCAGCCAGTGATTGTTGATGATTTTGCGGGTATCAGGGCAGATTTTCATGAACCAATGAAAGAGGTTGAACATGAGATTATCATTACTCCCAAAATGAGTTTTGGAACTGGTCATCATGCAACTACCTTTTTGATGTTGCAACAGATGAGAAAAATTGATTTTAAGGATAAAACGGTTTTTGATTTTGGGACCGGCACAGGAGTACTGGCTATTATGGCAGAAAAACTGGGTGCAGCTGGAATTACTGCTGTTGATAACGACAAATGGAGTATTGAAAATGCAACTGAAAACATAGAAAGAAATAAGTGTAATTCTATCAGGGTGATTAAAGCTGATACCGCCTTATTAAATGAGCAATTTGATATAATACTGGCCAATATCAATAAGAATGTAATTCTGGATAATCTTTCAATACTTAAGGAACAATTAAAGCCAAACGGAGTATTATTACTTAGTGGTTTACTGAGTAATGATCAAAATGATATTATTGAGTCGGCTACTAACCTGTCCTTTCAACTTATTGATAAACAAGAAAAAAATAACTGGATCAGTTTACGATTGATCCATTAATTCATCTTTATCTGTGGGTTAATTTAATGTTACCACTTCCTTTTTTTGCCTATTTTTGTATCCCGGTTTGGTGAAAAACAAATCGAGTAACTACAACGTTCTATGAACGAACTTCTTCTGATCATCCTTGCATATCTGATTGGTAGTGTGCCCACTTCTGTATGGGTGAGCAAGTCTTTTTTCAAAATTGACATTCGTGACTATGGTAGTGGGAATGCTGGCGCCACTAATACGTATCGTGTCCTGGGACCCAAATGGGGTACTTTTGTCATGATTATTGACATGTTAAAGGGGGTTTTAGCAGTTAAACTGGCACTTTTATTACCTGAATATGCTGATAGTGAAGTGAACCTTCAAAACCTGCAAACTGGTTTGGGGTTAGCAGCCGTTATTGGACACATCTTTCCAATCTGGGCTGATTTTCGGGGTGGCAAGGGAGTAGCAACCTTGTTTGGCCTGGTCCTGGGGATTTCTCCCTGGACAGCTTTAAGTTGTGTTGGCATTTTTTCTTTAGTGCTTTATCTTACACGATTTGTTTCCCTGAGTTCAATTTTAGCCAGCATTGCATTCCCTATTTTCATATTGGTTATTTTCAATGTTGAAAATCCGGCTTATCGTGTGTTTGCCATTGCGGTAGCTCTGATGGTCTTGTTAACCCACCAGAAGAATATCGGCCGTCTGCTAAGAGGAAGCGAAAGCAAAGTACCAATTTTAAAAAACCGGGATCGTAAGCGGCAACGCCGTAATGAAGCTTCACAGAACAACGACTAAGTCGGTAAAAAAATCTAAATTTAAAGTATCAAATATTTGTCATTGTGCCAACCGGGTATAATGTTTAATCGTCATTTCTAAAATTTACCAATATGATACGGAAAATAATCGCTTTTTTGGTTTTGACTGTACTGATTATCGCCTGTTCCAAAAACGCTTTGACAGGTAAAAAGCAACTGACCTTATTGCCTGAAACAGAACTGCAGTCTATGGCCTCAACGCAATACATGCAATTCCTATCTTCCAATAAAGTAGTTTCAACCAGTAATAATAGAGATGCGGAGATGGTAAAGAGAGTAGGAGATCGTATTGTTAAGTCAGTTGAAAACTTTTATGCAGATAAAGGGATGGCTGATAAATTAGCAGGCTTTAAATGGGAAACAAATCTTGTAGATGATAAAACGGTTAATGCCTGGTGTATGCCGGGAGGTAAAATTGTTGTTTATACAGGTATTCTGCCCATTACCCAAAATGAAGCTGCCTTAGCGGCAGTAATGGGCCATGAAGTATCTCATGCCTTACTGCAGCACGGTAATCAACGGATGAGCCAGGGGTTGTTGCAACAATTGGGTGGAGTTGCCTTATCTGTTGCAGTGGCCAATAAACCACAGGAAACTCAAAATCTTTTTTTAGGAGCCTACGGAGCTGGTTCGCAACTGGGAATATTACTACCTTTTTCCAGGAAACATGAACTGGAAGCAGACCGGTACGGTTTAATTTTTACAGCAATGGCTGGTTATAATCCACAGGAAGCAATTGGTTTATGGGAAAGAATGGAGAAAGCATCAAATGGACAGAAACCACCTGAATTTTTAAGTACGCACCCATCCGAAGGTCATCGAATAGAGCAATTAAAGAAATATATGCCCGAGGCTTTGCAATATTATAAGCCGCTTGGCAAATAATTTAATTGATTTTATACAAGAATCCCGTTCAAAACAGCTTTGAACGGGATTTTTCTTTGATCAGGGCTTAATAATACGCCGTATTATTAGTACCTTTGCACTCCCTGCTTTGAGAACTCGGTCGGCTATTTATCACGCTGGAAAGCTGACTGGAACCTTTAAAATAGCTTCTAAGTATGTCACAAACTGTTTTTGAAAAGTTACAACTGGCAGACGAAAAGAATCTTCTAATTCAGGGTTTGCCCTCTTCTATTGAGAAACAATTCAGCAAATTATCCTTCTGCAAAAACATGACCCCGTTATTAAAAACACGGAAAATTGATTTTGCTCTGGTATTCGCCGTAAGCGAAAATCAGCTGAATGGTATTCTTAAAGATGTTATGCCCTCATTAAAAGACGGTTCAAAATTCTGGGTCGCCTATCCTAAAACGACGTCAAAAATCGTTACGGATCTTAACCGTGAATGCAGCTGGAACCACCTGACTTGTGAAGGTTATGAAAGTATCGAAAGGGTGGAACTTGATCATGTATGGAGCGCTATGCGATTCACTAAAGGCGAAAATAACCGTGGTGAAGAGGTTATGTCAACCCGTAAGAGGCAAGCTGTTGCAGTTGCAGAATAATTTTCCGGATCTTAAAATGTATTTAGGTTTGTCGTAATTACGACAAACCTTTTTTAATTATGACTTTTCTTAATGTAGAAATAAAAGCAAAGTGCAGGAATAGTAACAGGGTTCGTGAATACCTGCACAACAATGG
This sequence comes from Chitinophagaceae bacterium, assembly GCA_016719165.1. Lineage (GTDB taxonomy): Bacteria > Bacteroidota > Bacteroidia > Chitinophagales > Chitinophagaceae > JJ008. Next base: position 972,993 of record JADKAJ010000001.1, read on the forward strand.
TGCTGAGTACAGGGGTACTGATGAGCAAACAGACACCTATTTTAATGTACCAAATGGAAGGCTGAAACTACGGGAAGGAAATATTGAGAATAACCTCATTTTTTATGACCGGGGCAACCAGGCCGGCCCTAAGGATTCTCATTTTCACCTGGTAAAAGTTGAAGATGCGAATGGCTTGAAAGAGGTATTGACTAAATCAAACAAAATAAAAATCATTGTTAGAAAAAGAAGGGAAATTTATTATCTCGCTAATGTAAAGTTCCACATTGATGAAGTTCCTGAATTAGGCTCATTTATAGAAATTGAAGCTGGTAACATACTGGCTGATCTGTCTGCGCTACAGTTAAGAGAGCAATGTAATTTTTACCTGCATGAATTAGGAATTGAAAATGAGGACCTTGTTGAAGTATCATACAGCGATATGTTACTATCATCAAATGGGTCTAACGGATAATTACAGTACCAATCTTCTTTGTTAATTCCATTTCCATTTGTTTGAGGTGTTCATGAGTCTGGTGAAGCATATGAAATTCTTCAGTGGTGTGATCTTTTTCCAGGTCTTGCTGATTTTCCAGGAGCATTCTTTTTATTTTACGGAGTTTGAGATAATTAATAGCTGAATCAACCCCTTCATTGGTTTTATCTTCATCTATTTTTAAGAAGCTCATCAATTGCTCTTTATTTTCAGGTGCCACAGTTCTTATAAAGTCTTCATAGGATTGCTCAAAAAGGCTTTTCTGATAACCGCTTGCCTGGCTAAATTCACTCCGCCAATGCTCACTTTCTTCGTATGGAAAATTCAGTAAAGAAACAGCGAAAGCACTGAGTTTTGTGTCGGAATGATGAATAAAATAACTCCTGTTTGCTGCCTGGGGATTTTGCTGCAATAACTCTTTGAAAACAGCAATAAGCCTGATGACATCTGAATTGTCCAGTAAACTTTCGTCTACCATTTCTTCGATAATATGTTCTGCTATAAGCTTTTTATCATCCCATTTTTTAATACCATACTCCAGTAATATCCTGGCTACTTCCCGTTCCTGTAATTCATCTTTAAATAATAAATTGAATGTAGCTTCATCAAAACCTGTTTGTTCTGCCTGTTTTGCATTTTGCTCAAACTGTTTTGCTTCTTCAAAAGGTAATTTCCTCTCTAAGGTTGAGATACGGTCACGGATGAACTTATTAACGAGGGAGTGCAAACCACTTTCATCAATTTTCAGTATTTCAGAACATTGCTTGATATAATCCTGTTGCCTGGTAAAATCTTCAGCTTTATTAATACGGGAAATGGTTTCCGCCATACGGTTTACCACTTCTGATTTTTTTACTGAATCAGTACCTGCATCTTTTAAAGCGACTTCAAGCTGAAAAAGAATGAAGTCTTTTTTATTTTTCTGAACAAACTGGATAAATGCAGCCGCTCCAACTTTATTTACATAACTATCGGGATCTTCTTTATCAGGTATTAATACCAGTTTTACATTCAATCCTTCTTCCAATGCAAGGTCAAGTCCCCGAAGTGCAGCCTTCACACCGGCCGCATCACCGTCATATACAATGGTCAGGTTGTTAGTATATTTTTTTACAAGCCGTAATTGATCCGGAGTGAGTGAGGTTCCGCCGCTGGCTACCACATTTTCAATTCCTGCCTGGTGCAATGATATAACGTCTGTATACCCTTCTACCAGCAAACATTCATCAGCTTTGTCTATAGCCTGGCGGGCAAAATAGGAGCCATAAAGGATCTTACTTTTGATGTAAATCTCATTTTCTGGTGTATTGATATACTTGGGGGCCTTGTCATTACTTTTTAATATCCTGGCACCAAATCCCAATACTTTGCCACTGTGATTATGTATCGGAAAAATAACACGGCCCCTGTAATTATCAACCAGCTGCTCATTACGATTGGCAACAAGGCCGGATTTAATTAAAAGTTCAGTATTATACTGTTTTGCGATTGCTTCTTTTGTAAAAGCATCCCGCTGCTCCGGGGAATAACCTAGTTGAAATTTCTTTATAATATCTTCTCTGAAACCTCTTTCTTTAAAATAAGCAAGGCCAATATCCTGACCTTCTTCTGTTTCAAAAAGCATCCGGGTGAAGAATTGTTGTGCAAAACCATTGATGATGTACAGGCTATCAGCAGCCAGCATTTGCTGCCGCTGTTCATCGTTAACAAAAGTTTCCTCAATTTCAATTCCATAACGGTTGGCCAGCCATTTTAAGGCATCCACATAACTGTACTTCTCATGCTCCATAATAAAACTCACCGTATTCCCGCTTTTCCCGCAACCAAAGCATTTATAGATCTCTTTACTCGGAGAAACAGTAAATGATGGAGTTTTTTCATTATGAAAAGGGCAGAGTCCCAGGTAATTGGTACCTCTTTTTTTCAGTTTCACAAAACTGCCGACGACATCGATAATATCGATTCGGCCAAGTATCTGTTGTATGGTATTAGGAGAGATCATGTGCACTATATCCGGACTGCGAATATAAGTTATCGGCTGTTTAAGAAGGAGAAAAATCACCCGTCCGGGTGAGCAATCTGCCGCCCAGATCATTGATTTTTATATAAATATTACAGCATGAGCAAAATACTAACCTTGCCATTCATCCTGATCACACTTATTGCCAGTGCCAATAATGTGCAGCTTACGAACATAAGTGTAACCAATAATGGAACGAATACAGGTAAAATAATAGAATTTGATCTCACTTGGGAAAACAGCTGGCGCACCGCCAGTACCGGTAACTGGGATGGTGTTTGGGTATTCTTCAAGTTCAAAGACAATGACGGAACCTGGTATCCGTTGCATTTCACCGGTACTGATATCATAATGCCTGCTGGTGCTGCTTACGAAATGGGAAATAGTGGCGTTGTGACCGGAGTGGGAATGTTTATCTACAGGGCTGCCAATGGGTTTGGCACAGCTGTGGCAACTGGCATTAAAGCCGGTATAGAGAGTTTTCCGGGTACGTTTGAAATTAGAGGATTTGCACTGGAAATGGTCTTTGTACCGGGAGGTAGTTTTTGGCTGGGTGATGAAACATCAGTCAACAGTTATAAAGAAGGAAGTACGGCAAATTCACCTTTCCAGGTCACTGCAAATGGAGCGGGAACCAATATGGGTTCCAGTACAGGTTTGTTGTATGATCCTCAATCGGCCTACTCAGGAAATATACCCGGATTTCCAACAGGGTATTCCGGATTCTGGATGATGAAATATGAACTATCACAGGGCGGATATCGTGATTATTTCAATACACTTACTTATACACAGCAATTGAACAGGCTTCGTGATATATTTTCAAATCCAGCATCGCCAACAGGAACAAGTATCAATAATAGTGCTGCCTGTTGCAGGCAATATATGGAAATTGCAATCCCGGGCAACAGTACCACGAATACACCGGCAGTTATTGGGCTTGATGCAGACGGAGATAATATCTTTAATGAGGCTACGGATGGAGAATGGATTACTGCAACTTATTTCACCTGGCCGGATGTGGCATCCTACCTGGATTGGGCAGGATTGAGACCTATGACAGAGTTGGAATTTGAAAAAGCCTGCAGAGGTCCTTTAACACCGGTTGCTGGCGAATTTGCATGGGGAACCAATACAATTGCTTCTTATCCGTACACAATTGCAAATGCTGGTACTGCCACTGAAAATATTAGTAATATGAGTGCGATACTAGGCAACTGCAATTCAGGTACTTCTCTTGTATCCCTTTTAAGAGGAGGCATTTTTGCTACCGGTGTTTCTACCAGAGTAAGTGCTGGTGCAGGTTATTACGGAACGATGGAACTATCGGGAAACATAAGTGAAATTGCAATCACTACCGGCAATGAGGCGGGACGAAGTTTTAATGGCAAACTTGGTGATGGATTGCTTACCACCGCTGGTAATGCCAATGAAAATAACTGGCCCGGTGTTAATGGTAATACCGGCACTAATGTTGCCCCGGGTAACTATGACGGTGGCCTTGGTGTAAGGTCTGATGGTGGCATTCGCTGGCGGGGTGGTGGTTTTACGCAAATTAATAATGATAGTTATAAAGTTTCTGACCGTATTTTATTTTCCGGAAACGGTACAGATATTTTTACAAATCAAACCAACAAATCGTTTGTAGGAATTCGTGGAGTAAGAGATGCCAATTAACCAGCTATGCAGAAAATTCTTTTCAAAATATGGATAACTCTCATTACCACAATCCCTCTCAGTATGCATGCTCAATTTCCCTATTCGGGAGGCAATGGGAATGGGGCATCAGGAGTCAGTTCTGTAAATATCAGTTTGAGTATAACTGACAGCTTGTACAATGGGGGAAATGGCGATGGTGTTACTAAAAATGTGTTGCTTAATGCTGTGTTATCACAGGCTGATAGTATGTATAAAGGCGGGCAGGGAAATGGTTTTCATAGTATTGTATTGACCAATACCACTCTTTATTTATTGGATAGCATATATAATGGTGGAACTGGCAGAGGTGATAACCAAAAGGTTGCACCAGCGATCAACCTGAGTATCTGTACAGACGTACTAGTATGGAATGGCAACGCAAATATCAACTGGGACAACCCGGGCAACTGGGACTGTGGAACGGTTCCTGGTGTTAATAGTATTGTTATTATTCCCGGAGGCAGGCCCCGGTATCCTACAATTTTTACTAATACAGTAATAAAGAAGCTGGAGATGCAGCCCGGTGCATCTGTTACAGTATTCACCAACAGGCTATTGTTGATTAATGGCCAATAACTTTAAAGGTAAAGTCAGCATTCCCTCTTTTTAATTAGTATTTATGGGATTTCATTCAAACAAAATCACCCGGGTGGGTGACAGTTTGTATATCTTATTTTAACAGCTTTACAATAACCATTTACTATAAACTATTTTTTATGAAAAAGTTATTTCTCGCAGTATTATTTGCAGGTATTTTTTTGCCTGTAATTTCTTCAGCTCAGCCATCTTGTAAGAGTATTTTTTCAGGCGCAGAGCGGATTTTTAATAACCTGTCACAGGATTTTATAAAATTCCGGATGGATGCAGCAAAGGTTTTTTTGGATGTCATAATTCCCGGTAAACAAGGCTCAAATAAAGCAATGAATGACCTGATTGACGATGCTACCAAAATGCAGATTGATCTGTATAAATCATACGGAGTGATTGCCGGTCAAAGCAACGCTACAATCGGCGCAGTAGACCTGATTGTACCTCTGAAGAAATGGACCGGTGACCTGTATACAGAAAGGACATTCCAGATCATGCAATCGCCTTATGACAAAATCGTTATCACCATAAAAAAAACAGATGGGAAAAGGGGAGTGGAGTTTACGGCCTGTGCCAAATACAGTAACGGCTCGCCTTATGACACTAAATCAGGTAAAATTGAAAATGGAAATGAAACGGCAGGCCAGGTACGAACCATAACTTTCCCACGGAATATGCTGGATAAAAATATTTAATTACACCTGGTGGCTCATGGAGCTTTACCTACTGATAAATGTGAGTATACGCTGACAGTTGAGGGTTTTTTTGATGAGAACGAAATGAAAGAGATTGCTAAAACAAATCCTGCTGACAAGGATAATAAAAAGCCACAGGTAAAAGAAAGTAATACTTCACCGGCCAAAGTTTCAAGTGGTAATCAACCAGCAAAAATGAATAGCACAAAGCAGCCTGGGGTTACGAATGAAATTGTATCACCAAGAGACCCTGCTTCCGGGCTCCCAGCCGGTAAAAAAGTACAGACGGCCCCTGATTCATTAAGTCAAAAGAAAAAGAAAAACAATTGATAGGTCATTGTAAATTGAAATTTACCGTCAAATGTGGATAAAGGTGAATTCGCCCTACTAATGTAATATCGCTTATTTAAATACAATTCTTTATTCGTAAATGTCCGTATGTGCTGAAGTCCGGAAAAAAAATTGATTACTGAGTAAACCAATTTAAAAACTAGCTGTCTGATACCAATTAAATTTATTTTATGAAAACATTTAAGTACGTCTACTCAGCCTTTTTCTTTACATGTATCATGTTTGTAAATGTTACAGCACAAAACCAGCCAGGTGTTGATTCTACCGGCCTTCCCGGTGATGACTTCAGCTTACAGGGAGCACTGCAGATGTTTCAGGATGCAACGACCATTGAAGATTTTGAAAAAGCAATCAATACAGAGGGGTATCATATTAACAACCTCGACCTGAATGCTGATGGAGAAATTGATTATATAAGGGTAGTAGATAAATCAGAAAAAGATGTTCATGCTTTTGTACTGCAGGTTCCGGTTTCAGAAACCGAAAACCAGGATATTGCAGTGATAGAATTAGAAAAGACAGGTGAAGCTAATGCCATCATCCAAATAATAGGAGATGCAGATATTTATGGAGAACAGGTGATCGTAGAACCGGATGGGGGCGGAGAAGAAGCCTTTTATAATTTTAATGACAGCAAACTGAGTGGCCCCAATGCAGGTTATGATTTTACAACTCCCGGGATTGTTGTGAATGTTTGGTTATGGCCATCAGTCCGGTTTGTATATGGACCAGCATACAGGCCCTGGATTTCACCCTGGAGATGGAGATATTACCCCGGTTGGTGGAAGCCATGGAAACCATTGCGCTGGCATGCCTGGCATCCGTTCAGGGCACATTATCACAGGCCATTCTCTGTGGTGCGTACACATCGTGTAATACATGCTCACCGGGTTTATACACCCTTCCGTACAACTTCAGTTACGGTCCGTACCCGGAATTCAGCAGCTGTTGGAAATTTCAGGGTAACAAGAACAAAGACCAGCATTACAGGGCCGAGAGGAAAAACGACAACAGTGAAAAAGACCACAGTTACAGGACCCAGGGGTGGAAAAGCTACAAAGGTCAAAGCGAGGAGACACTAAAATTAAAAAACAAAACATTCTTTCATAAGGACACCAGCTGGTGTCCTTTTTTATTGATAAAATCACCCGTCAGGGTGATAAATGGCTTCTGAAGGAAAGATATTTTTATAGTTAACTATTACAACTATGAAAAGAGTCATTCTATTTACTTGCATTACCAGCATTAGTATATTTTCATTTTTGGAAAACAATACAGTATCATATAAAAAAAAGAATTAACTAAACTATAAAATCTCTGATTCTAAAGGATTATTTCAGAGATAATGAAACCCATGTAGCAAAAAAGATTTAAATCTCTTCTGATTGAAATCATAAAAAAGTTTATTTTAGAGATAGCTGTAAAAAATGGCCATTATCATTAAAATACATACACTCCTGTTGGCATTATTCTTTTTCTGTCAGTCTTTAAGCGGGCAGAAAATAGATGATATTTTGAATAGCCCGGTTACAGACAAACAGAAAGCTGATACCCTTCTTTCAATCGGGAAGAAATATCATATGCGGTTTAAAGTTGACAGTGCTCTCCTTGTTTTTGAAAAAGGACTTTCGTATGCAAAAAAAACAGGTGATCCCACCCTTGTTGCTATTTATTATATTGTTACCAGCAGAACTTACCGGTTGCAGGGAAAATCACAAACAGCACTTGAAACCATACGCAAAGCAACTCCTTATATCAGTACAAAAACACCGGAAGGCACTCTCGAAAATTATTTTCTGAATACCGGGCATTATTTTAAGGATCTGTCCATTTCAGATTCTGCGCTGTATTATTATGGTGAAACAGAAAAATTGAACAATAAATATTTCCCATATGAGAATTGGGTTGTATATGAGAGTATGGCGGGAATATTTGCTGAAAATTTAGCCTGGGATAAGGCAGAGGAGTATTATTTAAAGGGTTATGCGATTACCAAAGCCGGGAATAAAAGAGCTGACCATGGAGTGATACTGGTGATGCTGGGGAATTTATACGTAATGGCCAACAAGCCGGATAAGTTCACTAATCTTTTGAATGAGTATGAGCTATTCATGAGTGCATCCCGGAAAAATCTTTTGCAAGATCCTGTGCATAATATGTTATTCCTGGACTGGAGCAAGTACAGTTTAGAACAAAAAGTAGTATTCCTGGAGAAAGCGAAAAAGAAAAACCTGGAAAATGGCTACCAGGAAGGCGCTGAAGCCTGTAATTTATATTTATCCATGGCTTTTGAAGAGGCAAAGTTGTATGATAAGGCATTGGAGTATTTAAAAGAAAATTATCAATCAAACAGATCAGGGATAGATTTATATTACAAACATATAAACCTGCGGCATATTTATCGTATTCAGAAGAAAGCAGCAATGGAAGTTGCAGCTTTAAAAACAGCGGAGGAACTTTTATCACTCATCGCTAAACTTTCAGATGCTTCCTCAAAAGAAATAACGCTTAACCTGGAAAAGAAGTATGAGACTGAAAAAAAAGAAAAAGAAATAGCCTTACTGAATTCAAATAATGAATTGGCAAGAAAGGAAATCGCTTTATTAAATTCTCAAAAGAAGCTCATTGATATCGAATTACTCCGGCAGCTGGATATTCAAAAAGCACTGGCAAGGGAAAATGAATTGATGGACTCAGTTGTTAAGGGTGAAAAAGCCTATAGTATATCAGTAACAAGAGAAAAAGAAAAGGAGGCAGCTCTCAATGCAGCTTTAGGACGTGAAAATATACTCAAAGCCGGTGAACTTGATAAAGAAAAAAGTCTGCGCCAGGTGCTTATTGGCGGAGCTTCATTACTATTAGTGGCTGTTGGAATCATTTTATTTCAATTCAGGAAGCAACGGTTGAAAAGCTATGTGATACAAAAGCAATCTGATGATCTGCAGGTGCTGATGAAAGAAATCCACCACCGTGTTAAAAACAACCTGCAGGTTATAAGCAGCCTGCTCGATCTGCAAAGTTTGACTATCGCCGATAACCAGGCAAGTGAAGCTGTAAAAGAAGGGAAAAACCGGGTACAAAGTATGGCCTTAATTCACCAGAACCTTTACAGTGAAGGCAATATTAAGGGCATAAAAACAAAAGATTACATAAGCAACCTTCTCCAGAGTCTTTGTGATTCTTATAATATTACAAATGATAAAGTGAAAATTAAAACAGATATTGATGACCTGAACCTGGATGTTGATACTATGATCCCGTTGGGGCTGGTGCTGAATGAGCTGGTGAGTAACTCACTGAAATATGCATTTAAAGATGGAAGACAAGGTGAGTTGAGCATTATCCTCAAAGAAAAAGCACAACACTTACTGCTCAAAGTCAGCGATAATGGTACAGGCTATCCGGATGGGCTGAATGTAAAGGAGAGTAAATCATTCGGTATGAAAATGATAAGGGCTTTTGCTCAGAAATTAAAAGCAAAATTGGATGTTTACAATCACAACGGAGCTGTGGTGGAAATGCAAATAACCAAATACAACCTGGCATGAGTAAATTCAGGGTGTTGATAGTAGAAGATGAACCCGTCATTGCAGAGAATATCTCTATGTATCTTGACAATAATGATTTTGAGGTCAGCGGTATTGCCTATGATAGCGGGGAAGCTATTGAACAATTGCAAAATAACACCCCTGATGCTGCTATACTTGATATAAATCTTGAAAGTGAGGAAGACGGCATTGACATTGCCAACTTCATCAATCAAAGGTACCAGATACCTTTTTTATTCCTCACTTCCTATTCGGATAAAGAAACACTGCAAAGGGCCAAGAATGTAAATCCCAGCGGCTACATAGTGAAACCTTTTAATGAAAAAACTTTACTGGCTTCACTTGAAATTGCCATCAATAATCATGCAGCTGATACTAATAATAAAATGCCGTTGCTGACAATGGACAAGATCAACAGATACCTATTGTCTCCCCTTAGCGACCGGGAATTTGAAGTGGTACAGTTGATTTATGAAGGCATTACCAACAACCAGATAGCAGAGCGAATATTTGTCTCTGTGAACACCGTAAAGACCCACCTGAAAAATATTTACCTTAAACTGGATGCCAATACACGGTACGGAGTTATTATCAGGCTCCGGGAACTGATCAGCAAATAAATTTAGCTTTTAAAAATCACCCGGATGGGTGAGTGGTTGATAGTTGGTTTATAACAATTTTATAATCCTAAACCAAACATCATGAAAAAGTTATTCTTTCTTTCCGTTCTTTTTTACGGGTTGCTGTTTGGGTCTGCCCAGGCTCAGCAAAACAGGAAGCCGGCTAACAAAAAAACTGCAACACCTGATGGCAGCACTACGACAAAACCTGTAAAGCAACCAGGAAATACAGGCTGGATAGATGATTCTTTACTCTGGGTAAAAAATCCCGGCAACGGTAAAGTTGGCACAAAAACAAGAGGGAACGCTGCAAAGACCACAGCCACCAATAGCAGAACAACCCAACCGGTAAAAAAACCAGGAAATCAGGGTTGGATTGATGACTCCTTACTCTGGATAAAAAATCCCGCAAACGGACCTTATATCAGAAATCAACGAACAGCCACAAGTAGCAACCAGCCAGTTAACAATACCAAACTTGATGATCTGAAAAATCCATTTGATACTACAAAAAAAGCAAAACCGGTAAAAGCGGTACGGAATTAGCTTTATATTTTCCTTGCAACCACTATAAACGAGGCTGTCCTTTTGGGGGCAGCCTCGTTTCTTATTTGAATTTTTTTATCAAATATTTGATTTTACCTAAAATCGTACTAACTTACGAATAACACAAACCCGCCTCTTCTTAAATCCAACACCCCAGGGAAAATTAAAAAGTTCTTTTAATTTTTAACTTTTAAATTTTAAATCCCATGGTTCAGGTAGACATCTCACAGCTCTCCAGGGAGTGTAATGCATGGCGTGAGCAATTGCGTAATTTTCGTAATGAACTCACTGAAGATGAAACAAAAATCCGTCAGGTAGCAGGCCAATCACTCTCCAGGGAACAACTTCTGGAAGTAGAGCATTTGCACAACCAGTTTCACATCCAGCTTATCAACATTCATGATCTGAAACAGTCTATCAAAGTACATGACCGTAAAATGAACTTTGAACAAGCTGTCTTTAATGGCACAGCTAATGAAGATTCATTAAGCCGTCATGAAAATTTGTTTGCTGAATTCCAGTCGCTGGAACAAAAACTTGAGGAACTCCGTACAGAATTCAACGAATTTATTAAGCGAACGCCTTAAATTAATTATAATATTCTGCTGATTTTAATCATCTTAGGACCTAACCGGGTTCATATGATTAGTTGCTGTCCTTTTGAAGATTTGTAATTGCAAAAAACAATTTCTTCAACAATAAATTTATTCCCATGCCAGAATTTGATACCTCACATGTAAAAAATATTGTCTTGCTGGGCCATGCCGGCTCCGGGAAGACCACCTTAGCGGAATGTATGCTATATGAAGCTGGCATTATTAACCGTAGAGGTTCTATAGCTGAACGGAACACCACTGGCGATTACCACGAATTGGAACAGGAACGTGGTAATTCTATTTTTAGCAAACTCCTGCACACGAAATGGAAAGGCTATAAGATCAATATTATTGATACCCCGGGCTATGATGACTTTGCCGGCGAAGTGATTTCTGCATTAAAAGTAGCAGATACGGGTGTAATGCTTTTAAATGCAGTGATGGGGGTGGAAGTTGGCACAGATATCATCTGGGATTATACAGAGAGATTTAAAACGCCAATGATTCTCGCTGTAAATAAACTGGATGACGACAATGCTGACTTCGATAAAACTGTTCGGGAAGCCAAAGCACATTTTGGTAGTAATGTAGTGGTGGTGCAATATCCCCGCCAGACCGGTGCCGGCTTTCATGAGGTGATTGATGTGCTTACAATGACGATGTACAAATTCAATGGTAACGGGGGTAAACCTGAAAAATTACCCATTCCTGATGAGGAAAAAGCAAAAGCTGATCAGTTGCATAAAGAGCTTATTGAAGCAATTGCCAGTAATGATGAAACACTCATGGAGAAATATTTCGACAAAGGTGAACTGGATGAAGATGAAATGAAGATCGGGTTAAAGAAAGCAATGATCAATCACGACTTGTTCCCCTTGTTTTCCCTTTCTGCAGAACGTAATATGGGTAGCGGAAGATTAATGGGTTTTATTGATAATGTTTGCCCCAGTGCCAATGAAATGCCACCGCAAAAAACGAGAAAAGGAGATCTTTTAACCTGTGATGCTAACGGGCCAGCCTGCATCTTTATTTACAAAACTATTTCTGAACCTCATGTAGGCGAATTATCATTCTTTAAAGTTTATTCCGGCGTTGTTAAAAGCGGAATGGAGCTGGAAAATGAAAATACTGGTGTTACAGAAAAAATAAGTCAGCTCTTTTTAGTAGAAGGTAATAAAAGAACTTCGATCAACGAACTGGTAGCCGGTGATATAGGCGCAACCCTTAAGCTCAGGAACACACATGTCAATAATACCTTGCATATAAAAGGTAAAAATTATGATTTGCCGTCCATTGAATTTCCTCCGCCTAATATGACTGTTGCCATTGAAACCTTGAAGAAAGGAGAGGAGGAAAAGCTTTCCCAGGCATTACACCAATTAAGAGAGGAAGATCCTACATTACTGGTAGAAGTTTCTTCTGAATTGAAACAAACGCTAATCCATTGCCAGGGTGATATGCACCTGGCAGTTGCCAAATGGAAAATAGAACACCAGCATAAACTTGAAGTAAAATTTGTAAAACCTAAAATTGCATACCGGGAAACTATCCGTAAAATGGCCGATGCCAATTATCGTCACAAAAAGCAAAGTGGTGGTGCAGGCCAGTTTGGTGAAGTATACCTGCGGATTGAACCCTGGTATGAGGGAATGCCTGAACCTACTGACCTTAACGTAAGGGGCAGGGATGTGCATGACCTTGAATGGGGTGGTAAACTGGTATTTTATAACTGCATTGTTGGTGGAGCAATCGATGCCAGGTTTCTCCCTTCCGTTTTGAAAGGGGTAATGGAGAAAATGCAGAATGGCCCTCTTACAGGTTCTTATGCAAGGGATATCCGGGTATGTGTGTATGATGGAAAGATGCACCCGGTGGACAGCAATGATATTTCCTTTAAAATTGCCGGCCTGCAGGCATTTCGCCAGGCTTTCCAGCAAGCCGACCCTCAAATTCTGGAGCCCATTTATCAACTGGATGTACTATGTCCGGATGATCTGACCGGAGCTGTGATGGGCGATCTCCAAAGTCGCAGGGCTATCGTAGAGGGAATTGACAATGAAGGACATTTTCAGAAAATAATAGCCAAAGTTCCACTCGCTGAAATGGATGGTTATTCATCTTCGCTTCGTTCGATTACACAGGGAAGGGCCAAATTCAAGATGAAATTTAATGGATATGAAGCTGTTCCATTTGAATTACAGAGGAAGTTGATAGATGATTATAGCAAAACTACCAAGGAGGAATTTGCATAATACTTTTCAAAAAGTAAAAAAGGGCTGCACAATTTTGAACAGCCCTTTTTTTAATTCCAGCCTCACCTCAATTCCTGTAAACTACAAAGGATGATATTTTATCGTTCCAGGCAGCTGTAAAACCACTGCGTGATTCGCTGATGGTAAAACTTTTTCCCCTGAAGTTTTCTGACTCATAAAGTACAACCCGGAATCCAGATGGTACTTTTATAGAACTTAGTGCATTATCCGGGAAACCACCTGCCAGGGCCATAGTTGTATAAGTTCCGGGTAATACAGAAACTGATTGCCCCCGGTAATTAGCATCTGAATAAATCATGACTGTTTCTGTAACAGGGATGTTGTTGCCACCTCCATAATTCCCGCCTTCCTTTTCTTCAACAACCAGTGATCCGATCTTATTCCTGAGATTATAATCAAGGCAGCTACTATTTTCAGAAAGTGTGGCAGATTGCCCATTTAAATTGTCATTATTGATGAAAACTTTTACCCGCAAATGAGCAGGAATTTCTACTGAGGCTATGCTATACTTCAAAATACCCAGCTTTTCTCCTGAATAATAACCCGGCATTAATCGTAAAGCATTACCGGAATAACTGCATTCGGCATAAAATGTGGCAAATTTCCCATTTGATAGGCCAGTAGTGTTTCCCGGTAAATCAGGTTTATACTCAATTACCAGCGAACTGATCTTATCATTATAACTGTTTCCAAGGCAACTTTGATCAGAATCGAAATTGTTATAATACCCTGAAGCATTCTCATTATTGATGAATACTCTTACCCTTAGATTGCCAAAAATATTAAATGATGAAATGTTATTCTTTAGTTCGCCCAGGTCAGTTCCCTTATAGATTCCAGGCCGCAGGCTGCGGGAAAATCCTTTTGAATAGCAATCATTATAAAAAACGACATAGTCAGAAAGATTTCCCTGCAGGTAGTTTGTATTTTCCACTACAATAGAAGATGCCATATTATTCCATTCAGGCTCAAGACAGGATATATTTTCAGTAAATGTTTTGGAAATCCCGCTGAAATTATCATCAGCATAGATAGTTACTTTAAATCCAAATGGTATTTGAATGGAAGATAACCTGTCATTACCAATTTTCATCTGGTATAAGCGGTGATTACCTGCTTCCAGGTAATAGCTTTTTCCCTGGAAATTACAATCTTCATGAAGGGTAACATAGCTTTGCGAAATTGCTGATAATACAATGGCCAGGAAAAATATAACTGAAAAGACTTTCTTATACATATATATATGATTTTATTGTTGGAGTAATAAGAAAGTGTAAATACCTTAACTGTTTATAATGAATTGTCATTGAAACTTACACATTCCTTCAATTCCTTTTCAGTATATGCCAGTTTGTATTGTGCCAATACTTCTGCGGGAACGCCATTCCACTGGTTTGGCTGATTGCCTTTATAATCCAGGTCTTTAATACCAATTTCCGAGGTGTAGAACCCGGTTGCTGTCAGGTCTCTCATCAGCCGGAAAAATTGTACTCCCTGGCTCATTTCCGGTTTTGCTTTGTCAGGGAAAGCGATCATATCAACCAATTCAATTTGCTGCTGCTGGCTGCAATCTTTAAACGATTTTTCAAACCGTTTTATACATTGCAGGTCAAGCCAGCGTAAACCACCTTTCATTGGAACCTGGTGAGAAGGCATATCTTTTACAATAAACTCGATAAACTCGGGTACTTTAGCCTCACTGGCACTGCCACTTATTTCATCTTTTGGAATGATAATATCTGAAAGTAACGTGATGGTTGCCATTTCATGATCCGTAAAAAACCTTTCTTTGGTCAGGATCTCTTTCTCATACTTTAGCTCATCAGGATTACGATCCAGGTTAAATTTTGGCTCTTCTGCTTTTGTAGCATCAGCTTTCTTATCATCAGAATTGCAGCCTGCAATAACTGCGGGTACTGCAACAGCCCCCGTAGCTATCAGTTTAAGTGACTTTCTTCTATCCATACAAAAAGTTTAGTTTTTTGTGATTTTGTTCCCAGACGAAAAAAACCAACTGTTACTTTTATAGATTTTGTTTTTTCATCTCTTCAATAATATATTCAGAAGCTCTCATACTCAATGCCAGTATCGTCCAGGTAATATTTTTATCTGCCTGGCTTACAAACTGTCCCCCATCCACACAAAACAGGTTTTTACAATCATGTGCCTGGCTCCATTTATTGAGTGCTGATTTTTTTGCATCATTACCCATACGAACGGTGCCGGCTTCATGGATGATCTCTCCGGGTTTAGCAAGGCCCCATTGATTTTTTTCATCATCATCACCACCCCATGTTATAATCGCTCCCATATTATGCATTACCTCTTTAAAGGTTTCTTTCATGTGTTTAGCCTGTTTAACCTCATGTTCACTCCACTTTACATTGAACTTCAGCACAGGGATACCAAACTTGTCAACTACGTCGGGATCTATTGCGCAATAATTACTTTCCAACGGTATCGCTTCGCCACGACCTGCCATGCCAACACCTGCACCATAAAAAAACCGATAATCTTCTTTTAAAGAAGCTCCGTATCCGCCTGCTTCTTTTTGTTTTCCTTTTACTAGATACTTACCGTTCAGGTTTTCTATTCCCCAACTAAAACCATAGGAGGGTTGACTCATTCCACCCCAATATTCAATATGATAACCTCTTGGAAAATCGAGTTTCTTGTTATCCAGCCACCAGGGTGAATAGATGTGCATACCACCTACACCATCTTCATTATACCTTTTTCTATCGAACAACTGGGGCAATACACCCCCCAATGCCGCACCGGTTGAATCATGCAGGTATTTCCCAACTACATTACTACTATTGGCTAAGCCATTCGGATGCCGCTGCGATTTTGAATTAAGTAATAGCCTGGCACTTTCACAGGCACTGGCGGCAACAATTACAACCCGGCCTTCTACCTGGTATTCCATCAGGTCGTCTTTACTTATATAAGATACCCCCGTTGCTATCCCTTCGTTATTAGTCAGCACTTCTCTTGCCATGGCGTTTGCCACAACATCAATATTTCCTGTTTTCATGGCCGGATAGATCAGGACGTTAGGGGAGGAGAAGTCAGCCTTTGCCATGCTGCAATTGCGGTTACATTGGCCACAAAAGAAACAGGCACCTCTGCCCGCATCATTTTCAATGGGTTTTGTAAGAATAGACAAACGGGAAGGGATCACTTTCACACCAGCCTGTACGGCAGCATTTTTTATAAATAATTCGTGTAACCTGGGTTTGGGTGGAGGTAGGAAAAATCCGTCGGGATCATTTTCCAGCCCTTCATTCGTGCCAAAAATGCCAATCAGTTTATCTACCCGGTCATAATATGGCTTGATATCGTCATAACTTATTGGCCAGTCATCACCCAGTCCATCTATACTTTTTCTTTTAAAATCTTTTGGGCCGAAACGAAGTGAGATCCTTCCCCAGTGATTGGTGCGCCCACCCAGCATTCTTGCACGCCACCACATCCAATCAGTACCGGCTTCTTTGGTGAAAGGTTCTCCTTCCACTGACCAGCCTCCATAGCAGGCATCGAAATCGCCAAAGGGACGAAGTTTGGTACTGGCACCCCGGCGGGGTGAGTCCCACGGATTTTTTAATTGAGTGATATTTTTTTGCGGGTCATACATGTAACCTGCTTCAATGATGCAAACTTTTAATCCGGCCTTTGCCAGCATATAAGCAGCCATCCCGCCACCGGCTCCTGAACCTACGATAACGGCATCATATTTTTTGGATTGTTTTTTTACCTGGAAGTCTCCCATAAAGCAAGAATGAAATAAATAATTGAAACAACAATTTACAGGTTTGATAAATTGATTCCGAAATTATTTATTCAAACTTCTGCACATTATCATTATGTATCTTTAAAAAAAATATTAGTTCAATGAAGCGTTTTATTATGTTGATAAGTTTTCTCGCACATTTATTTCATGGCAAAGCACAACGTACTGATTATAGTAAATATCCCGTATATAAAGGAAATGATCTTGGACTAACATACACCCCCAAATGGTCTTTATTTAAGATTTGGGCACCAACTGCCACTACTGCTGAAATAATAAACTATAGTGATGGTACGGGGGGAAAAGAAATTAACCGGGCCCAAATGAAGAAAGAGGAGAACGGAGCCTGGTCAGTGTTGGCTAAAACTGACATGAAAGGTACTTTTTATACGTTCAGGGTAAACATCAATGGGAAGTGGTTAGAAGAGGTTCCCGATCCTTATGCAAAAGCGACAGGAGTAAACGGTAAAAGAGCTGCAGTGGTTGATCTGAAAGAAACCAATCCATTGGGGTGGGAAAAAGATACCAGCCCGGGATTCAGCAATAAGACAGATGCTATCATTTATGAACTGCATGTAAGAGATGCCAGTATCTCTGCAACTTCAGGTATAAAACATAAAGGAAAATTTTTGGGATTGACTGAAACCGGCACAAAGAACCCGGCCGGTTTAGCTACCGGTCTTGATCATTTAAAAGAATTAGGTATAACACATGTTCACCTGCTTCCGGTTTATGATTATAATTCGGTGGATGAGACACAACCAGATACCAAATATAACTGGGGATATGATCCGTTGAATTATAATGTGCCAGAGGGTTCTTATTCCACTAATCCTTACGATGGTTTAACACGGATAAAAGAATTCAAGCAACTGGTAAAAACATTTCACGAAAACGGATTAAGAGTTGTTATGGATGTTGTATATAACCATACTGCTTTAACTGCGACTTCTAATTTTAACCAGTTAGTTCTCGGCTATTACTACCGTCAAACAAAAGACGGAAAATTCTCTGATGCCACCGCTTGTGGTAATGAAACGGCCAGTGAAAGACCGATGTTCAGAAAGTTCATGCTGGAATCAATGAAATATTGGGTAGAGGAATATCATATTGATGGCTTCCGGGTAGACCTGATGGGAGTACATGATATAGAAACGATGAACCTGGTATCAAAAGAACTGCATAAAATAAAACCTGACATATTGATTTATGGCGAAGGGTGGACGGCAGGTGCTTCACCATTGCCTGATTCAATGAGAGCTTTAAAAGCCAATGCACATAAATTAGACAGGATAGCTGTTTTCAGTGACGATATAAGGGATGGGATAAAAGGTAGTGTGTTTGAACATGAGGACAAAGGTTTTGCCAGTGGTAAGCCAACAATGGAAGAAACAATAAAATTTGGGATTGTGGCCTCCTGCAAGCATCCGCAGGTGGATTACAGCAAAGTGAATTATTCAAAAGCTGCTTATGCAAAGGTACCTTCCCAAACAGTTAGCTATGCTGAGTGTCATGACAACCATGTACTCTGGGATAAACTGGCGATCTCAGCCAAAGAGGCAACAGAAGCAGAAAGAATTGAAATGCATAAACTGGCTTTATCAATTGTACTGACCTCCCAGGGTATCTCTTTTCTTCATGCGGGTACAGAATTTCTGAGAAGTAAAAAGGGGGTGGAAAATTCCTATGAATCACCGGATAGTATTAATGCCATTGACTGGGGATTGAAATCAGGTAATAAAGAAGTGTTTGAGTTTATAAAAGCCCTGATAAAGTTAAGAAAAGACCATCCGGCATTCAGAATGATGGAAGCAGATAAGATAAAAAAATTTATAAGTTTTGATAATGAGATGCCCGCAGGTATCATCTCTTATTCGATAAATGGGTTGGCAAATAAGGACAAATGGAAAACCATCAGAGTTATATTTAACGGAACCGGAAAAGTACAAAAGTTATCAACCTCCGGCACCTGGAACTACGCTATACGAAATAATAAGTTTTCAGCTGACGAAAATGAATATTCAGTTCCGGTGCTGGAACTTGCCCCATACAGCTGCACTGTACTTTACCAGCGATGATTACAATTTTGGTTTTGTATCAAAAACTTCAATTTCAAACACCAGGATACTATTGGGCGGAATTTTTGCTGCCCTTGTCCGTGTTGAATAAGCATGTGCAGAAGGAATAACCAGTTTTATTTTACTACCTGTTTTGCAAAGGGGTAACCCGATCTGCCATCCATTTATTAACCGGTTCAGGGGGAATGTAGATGTTTTGTCTTTGGACTGATCAAACATGGATCCATCACTGAAGAGCGAACCTTTGTAATGAATGACCACTGTATCAGTAACTGAAACCTGTTTACCTGTTCCCTCTTTGAGCATCACGTAGTAAATACTGTTATGTTCATTTACTGCATCCGTTTTTCCTGATGCAATTGCTTCTTTAATGATGGCAATTTCTTTTTCATGTTGGGCAAGACTGTCAATATGAGAGGTTACATTAACTACCGGACTTTTTAGGTTTCCTTCATTCAGGTTTTTCCAGGATCCATTGTTTCGTTGAATCCAGGCCTCACCTGTATGTACCCGGATCACGGGTTGTTTTTTTCTAAGACCTGCTGAATAAAATATTTCCGGCTTTTTAATAGAACCCCATTGTCCTTCTATTTTACAGGTGCCAATAAGTTTCCACTTACTTTCCCTGGGAAGCCATATATAACCTGAATAAAGTAAAAAGTCAGCAGCAGAGTCCTGTGCAATAGAAAGAAGCAGTTTATAATTTTCACCAGTTACCCAATTATAGTCCCACTCCAGCTCATCATCCTCTGTTTCAACATTTATCCCTGTTGCCACAATTTTAGAAGATCCCGGAAATTCAAATACTATCTCTCTTTCCTTTTTATCAGCCTCCAGTGATAGTTTTACAAGATCTGTTCTAATACCGGCCTGAACTTCTTTTTTTGAATTGACAGCATCAATCCTGATCTCAGCAAGGAACTGTACAGCTTTCACTGTATCAGGAAGATTAAAATGTATGGTCGAATCGGTATCAGCCGCATATGCAAAAAGAGAACTAATTGTCACTATGCTGGATAAAAGGATTTTTTTCATGTTTACAGTTTATTATTTTGTGAGTGCATATACAGCAAAACTGGCCAACCAGTGTTCACCGCCATAACTACCACTCACTACATGTGGTAAGGCAGTTGCGAGGTGATTCATTGCCGATCGTTGTAATAGCTTCTTTAACGGATCTTTAGGCGAAAGGGTGGAAGCCAGCCCCTGCATACACCAACTACGGCTGAAGGAAAGTCCGTCCAGATGAACAATCTGCAGATCATTGCGATCCGAAACAACAGGTAATACCGAAAGATGCTGCAGGCTCTTTGCATTTAAAAAACCTTTTCTCCATATCGTAAATTCTCCGGGAGATAAAACCCTTCTCATCAGGTCAGCTTCTTCTAAACTCGGAGAAAGGAAATCAGCGCCATTAGGTTCCCAGTGGGCTGGTGCATTTTTATCTTTCCCGTAAATCTTAATAGCAGATTCAATAATAGCTTTTTCAAAAGCTGCATGTTTTGCAGCCCTTGCATAATCTAATGCGAAAACAAGCCCAAAAGCGGTATTAGGGTGCACCCCGGTTCGGTTTGGATAGGTTTGCTTGGGCAGGAAGTTGGCCCAGATTTCCAGTACTTTTTTTGTAAGGGGCTGTAATGCTGAATGCCATTTTTTACCGTCCATATCATCCCAGCTCATCAATTCTTCATCCAGTTTGAGCAGCCAGGCCCATCCATAAGTTCGTTCCCAGCTTTTTGCAAGCGGCATGTCAAAATATTTTACCTCATCCAGTATATTTTCAACAGTAATAGTCTTATTGAGACCTTTCCTGATTGCAGTAGCCTCAGGTATCCCTGGAAAAAGTTTTAAAAGTTTAACCAGCATCCAATGGCCATGTACGGATGAATGCCAGTCAAAACAACCATAAAAAGACGGGTGAAGCTGACGGGGCAATAATACATGGTCGCTATCGGAGTTTGAAGTGTGGCTGGTTTTATTTGGGAATTCCTGCTGGATACACTTCAATGGCAAAGTAGCCAGATGCGAAGCACCTTTTAAGGTAAGCACAAAGCCTGAGCTATCCTTTTTTGCAATGAACATGTCTTTGATCTGTGCAGAAATTCCTGTTCCTGCTACTATCAGAATAATGAAAAGGAAATTCTTTTCATTTATCAAACATAATAAATAATGTACTCCTGATGTCCTGGAAATGTATGGGAAAAACAAAACCCGGCTGATTGCCGGGCTTTACGTTTATTTCTTAAATGTTCAATACCTGTTTCGGGGAGGCCTGTTATTTCCATACCGGTTGAAATTATTACCACCACCACTGCCGCCACTATTTCCCCGGTAACCACCGCCGCCACCACCTTGCTTTTCTTCCGCTTCTTTTACTACAAGTGTTTTTCTTCCGATTGGCAGATCATTAAGACCTTCTATTGCTTCTTTTGCTTCCGTGCTGTTAGGCATTTCTACAAAACCAAACCCTTTACTTTTGCCTGTTTCCCTGTCCATGGCTACTTTAACAGAAGTAACGGTACCAAATTTTTCGAAAAATTCTTCTAATTCTGCATCGTCCATATCATAAGGTAATCCGGCTACAAAAAGCTTCATGTGAATAAATTTCTACAAAAATAAGCAAGAATATGGGTATTAACAGACCTAATTTCCACAAGAATTCAACTTTCTTGGAGTGATTAGAATCAGATAAAAAAGTAACCTGTATCATATTCCTCCTTCATAAAGTACCAGAACTTCAATCAACAGGATTTAGTATTACTTGTAACTAAAAAATCAGACATGAAACTTCAGGTATCCCGGTCAAAAACGATTAAAGAACTGCAGGTTGAATTTGCCACTTGTTTCCCAAACCTGAAAATCGAATTTTTTGCTTCTACGCATAAACCGGAGGAGGGTTCATTCGGGAAACTTCAATTTCCGAGAACAATGAAATTGGGAGAGTTGAGCCCGATGCTGAATGAGGGAGAAATTGCTGTTTCCCCGGGTATGCGGACTGGCCACCTGGAGCAGGTTTTTCATGCAGAGTTTGGTCTGAATGCACAAGTATTCAGAAATATGAACGGCACCTGGATTCAAAGTACCAACAGTGATGATTTATCCTTATTGGAGCAAAATGAAATAGCGCAGGCTTCTATACCAAAAAAATCTTCAATGAAAAATGTAGAAGAAAGAGATTATTAAACTGCAGTGGATTTAAAGACTATTGATTGTACTTATCTTTCTTCATCAATTTTTTTACCTACATAATACCCTGCAGCTGCTCCTGCAAGTAACCCGACTGTCATCCAGAGAATAACACCCCCTGAAGCAAAATATCCAATGGCAAAACCTGCCAATGCTCCACCGATCATTATTATATTAGCAGCCTTACTTTTTGCTCCTGAATTTTCTGCCATATCCTGGCTATGTTTAAATTGGCGGAGTTGTTCTTTATGTTTTTTTCTATGATGTGATCTTGCCATTTTTATTTTGAAATTAGTAAAACATTTTGTTCCAAAAAAGTATCCTGATCAGAATCAGGCTGATTATTGGGAGAGTATGACAATAAACAGTATTACCGGATTTTTATTCTTACACTTATCTTTATTATCTAAAATATATGCCATGCGAATGTTCCTTCTATCAATACTGATTTTTGGCCTAGTTCTGACATCATTTTCACAACAAACACAAAAACCGGTATTACATGGAAAAAACTGGATGGCCATAACTGGAAAACCTCTTGCTGCCACAGCCGGCGCTATTACGTTTCAGAAAGGTGGTAATGCTGTAGATGCTGCCTGCGCCATGCTTGCAGCAACCTGTACCATGTGGGATGTGTTAAGCTGGGGTGGAGAAACCCAGGTACTACTTTATAATCCTAAAACAAAAAAAGTAATTGCTATTAATGCAATGGGTGTTGCACCTACAGGCGCTACACCTGAATTCTTTAAAGGTAAAGGGTATAATTTTCCTCCTGAATATGGCCCCTTGGCTGCAACTACTCCCGGCACACCCGGTGGTTTGTGCTACATGCTGGCAGAATATGGCACCAAGAGCTTAAAAGAAGTATTGGCTCCTGCCATGCAGTTAGCTGCCGGATATCCTATAGAAGCACAAACCGCAAATAGTATGGAAAGGGGTAAGGCCAGAATTAAAGAATGGCCCTATAGCAAAAAAGTTTTTCTTCCTCATACAGGGGAAAAAAGAGAGGCACCGGAAGCAGGAGAAATATTTATACAAAAGGACCTGTTGCAAACACTTACTAAAATGGTGGAAGCAGAACAGGATGCTTTGAAGAAAAAGAAGAGCCGTAAGGAAGCAATCATGGCAGCTTATAACAGGTTCTACAAAGGAGACATTGCCAAAGAATTTGTTCGTGGTTGCCAGGAACAGGGTGGACTAATAACCATGGAAGATCTTGCCAAATGGAAACCGATAGAAGAAGAGCCCATGAAAGTGAATTATAAAGGTATTGATGTTTATAAACTGCAACAATGGACACAAGGACCTGTGTTACTTCAATCCTTGAACATATTAGAGAATTTTGACTTGAAAAGTATGGGGTACAATAGCAGTAAATATATCCATACCATCTACCAGACTATGAACCTGGCATTTGCCGACCGGGATTTTTATTACGGAGACCCGTATTTTCCGCCGGCAGAACCCATGAAAGGCTTGTTGAGTAAGGAATATGCAAAGCAAAGAGCATCATTCATCAATTTTGAAAAAAATGATGCATTGATAGGCCCGGGCGACCCTTACCCGTATGAAGGAAAAACTAATCCCTACCTGCAATTAATGAAACAAAGAGGATTTGCAACTGATACCACAAAAAGAAATTTCATGCCGTCACATGATATCAGAAACAGTGCGTCGGTTGATCATGAATATATGGACAGGCTTTGGCGTGGCACCACCAGTGTTGAAGCTGCTGACAAGGAAGGTTGGGTGGTATCAATCACACCAAGTGGAGGCTGGTTGCCTGCATGTATTGCAGGAAACACCGGAGTCGGGATGAGTCAGCGTATGCAAAGTTTTGTACTTGATTCTGCACTAAATCCCTTTAATGTTGTGGCACCCGGCAAAAGGCCAAGAGTCACATTAACACCAACCCTGGCACTCAGGGATGGCAAGCCTTATTTGTCCTTTGCCGTTCAGGGAGGGGATACACAGGACCAGAACCTGCTTCAGTTTTTTTTAAATGTGGTGGAGTTCGGAATGAATGTGCAACAGGCAGCTGAAGCTGCAAATATCAATAGTAACCAGCTTTGGCTTTCCTTAGGAGGTTCAAAAACAGATGACAGAAAGCCCAAACCAGGAAATATATTATTGCATGACAAAACTCCTGAGAAAGTCAGGAACGAATTGAAGCAAATGGGCTACATATTGAGTTTTGATGACAGAACAAGTGGCCCGATAAATGCTATATATTTTGATTGGAAACACGGCAGTTTCTGGGGTGGCAGCAGTAACCATGGAGAGGATTATGGAATAGGCTGGTAATACCTGCAAAAATTAAATTGTAATGCAAATGATCTGGTCATATTTGCTGATTGGTGGTGGAATAGTGGTGTTGCTTTTATTGCTTGCTTTGCAAAACAGGAAAGACAAACGGAAATTTATTGACACACTTAACCAGGATTACAAAAAACATGAAAAACATAAGGATGATGAAGATCCGGATGACCTGAAAGCCGGCTAAACGAACATTTTTTAAAGAAGTAGCAGTATCATTCAATAAAGGTGACATTTCCTCATACTAACAATTGTTATCTTTGCATCTCAATTCTAAAAATCATATGAAAGAAGTTGTAATAGTTTCTGCTGTAAGAACTCCGATGGGCAGTTTTGGAGGCAGTTTAAAAAGTTTATCAGCCACACAATTAGGGGCAACCGCTATTAAAGGGGCATTACAAAAAGCCGGGATCAAGCCAGAACAAGTAAATGATGTTTTGATGGGTTGCGTAATCCAGGCGAATCTGGGCCAGGCTCCGGCAAGGCAGGCTGCAAAATTTGCCGGTTTGCCCAATGAAGTGAACTGCACCACAGTTAATAAAGTTTGTGCCAGTGGAATGAAAGCTATTGCACTCGCCGCACAAAGTATTGCTTTAGGGGATGCAGACATTGTTATTGCCGGTGGTATGGAAAGTATGAGTAATGTGCCTTTTTATGCTGATAGTGTAAGATGGGGTAACAAATATGGTAACGCATCATTGATAGATGGTCTTGCCAAAGACGGTCTGACGGATGTATATGATGGAAAAGCGATGGGTAATGCAGCGGAACTTTGTGCCAGTACATGCGGTATCAGCAGGGAAGAACAGGATGCATTTGCGATCGAAAGCTATAAACGGTCACAGTCAGCCTGGGAAAAAGGCTTATTTGCCAATGAAATTGTACCCGTGGAGATCCCGCAACGCAAAGGAGACCCGATTGTATTTGCCAAAGACGAAGAACCTTTTAATGTTAAGTTTGATAAGATACCTTCTCTCAACCCGGCTTTTATAAAAGAGGGGACAGTTACAGCTGCAAATGCCTCCACCATGAATGATGGGGCTGCTGCATTGGTATTGATGAGTGCAGACAAAGCAAAGGAGTTGGGATTGAAACCAATTGCAAAGATCCGTTCGTTTGCTGATGCAGAACAGGCGCCCGAGTGGTTCACAACCACACCATCAGTAGCAGTACCGAAAGCTGTTTCCAAAGCCGGATTGAAAATGGAAGATATTGCATACTGGGAATTGAATGAGGCATTTGCTGTAGTTGGCATAGAAAACAATAAACGAATGAATTTGGATCCATCAAAAGTGAATGTACATGGGGGTGCCGTTTCGTTAGGTCATCCGCTAGGCTGCAGTGGTGCAAGAATTATTGTAACACTGATAAATGTATTGAAAGCCAATAATGCGAAATATGGTGCCGCTGGAATTTGTAATGGCGGGGGCGGTGCTTCCGCGATGGTAATTGAAAATGTTGAATAAAGTATCTCACTTTTAATTAATATTCTCTTGAAGCCCTGTGAAACCAGGGCTTTTTTCGTATGCTGTGTAATTAGTAAATTAGATATATGATTACTATTCGTATGGCCATACCAGCGGATGCAGCGCTTATCGCCAAATTGAGCCGCCAGACTTTCTATGAGACTTTTGCCGACTCAAACACAGCAAGCGACATGGATAAATTTATGAATGAACAATTCAACAATGAGGTGTTGATGAAAGAAGTGGAAACTCCCGGCGCCATTTTTTTCCTGGCCTATGATGATGAAGAACCAGTTGGCTATGTACGGCTGAGAGATGGAGAACATCACCCGGAATTTAAAGGAGCATCAAGCATTGAAATAGCCAGGATATATGCCTTAAAGAAATCCATCGGAAAAGGGATTGGCCGTGAACTGATGCATAAATGCATCGATATTGCTCGGGAAATGAACAGGGATATTATCTGGCTGGGAGTCTGGGAAAAAAATGAAAGGGCAATTGATTTTTATCAAAAATGGGGATTTGAAAAATTTGCTGAGCATGAGTTTGTCCTTGGCAATGACGTACAAACAGATTGGCTGATGTGTAAACATCTTTTCAAAAATAAATGACAGAGAGGTTTTGTATCGTAAACTTTCAACTATTCAATAGTAAATTTTCCTGCGCATACTAGTACTAAGAGCACCCCGGAAGCGTTTAAGGATTGTTTAAATGATAAAAAAACAGCAGACTGTTAAACCATTTTTGTACAACGTCCGTCTGATGTCTGTCATTTTAATAAATAATAATCTAAACCCCAATTATGAAACCAAGGATCCTTTCCCTCTTAATTTCGATTCTTTCTATATCAATACTGTTTACAGCCTGTAAGAAAGAAGGCTCAGTTTCACAGGATTATTCTGCTGAAACTGCTGCGCATTCAGAGGATCAGTCAAGATTTTCTGCTGAAGTAGATGCAGTAGCTAATGATGCTAATCTTGCGCTGGAAGTTACACCGGCCTTTTCTGGCCGGGGCGGTGAAATACAGGCACTTATCTGCGACGCTGATATAACAGTCGATACTTTAGCTAATCCAAGAACTATCACCATTACTTACAATGGTACCAATTGTCTTGGTAACCGTACCCGTACTGGTGTTATCGTTTTATCAATGGCCCAGGGTGTTCGCTGGAAGAATGCCGGAGCAGCACTTAGTGTAAGCTACCAGAATTTTAAGGTTACCCGTGTTAGTGATAACAAAAGTATCACCATTAACGGTTCACAAACTTACACTAATGTAAGTGGCGGTTTGCTGTTAAATCTGCCGGTTTTAGGAACTATTACGCATACAATCACCAGCAGCAATATGTCTGTCACTTTTGATAACGGTTCACAACGTACATGGCAGGTAGCCAGGCAAAGGGTGTTTACTTATAACAATGGGGTTGTTATCACTGTTACCGGCACTCATACTGATGGAGCCGTTACAGGAATTGCAGAATGGGGAACTAACCGATTTGGCCGTTCATTTATTACTGCTATAACCCAGCCACTGGTATTGAAACAGGATTGTAGTTTCAGGGTGGGAAGTGGTAAAGTAGTACACACAACACCTATGTATAATATTGCCGCTACTTTTGGACTGGATGCTAATGGTAACGCCACTTCATGTCCTGGTACTGATTATTATTACATGAAACTGGAATGGACAGGCCCGGGGGGCAATACACAAACTGCTGTTTTGCCATATTAAACCATTTATAACTTAATAGAAACCGCCGGTATATTACCGGCGGTTTTTTTATTTCTTTTTATCTCACCTGAACTTTTACAAGTAAATTAGCAGTTAATGGCAACGACTTTAATTATCAATATAAAATTGCTGGTAAATACACCTGGTGAGAACAGGCTGTTAAGAGGGAAGGAATTGTCAAAATTACCTTGTATTGCAAACGCTTACCTGATCATTGAAGATGGAATAATTACAGGAATTGGTGATAGCAGTGAAATTCAAAATCCGAAATCAAAGTTCAAAAACATTATTGATGCTACAGGCCAATATGTATTACCGGCCTGGTGCGACAGCCACACCCATCTTGTATTTGCAGCAAGCAGGGAAGAAGAATTCGTTGACAAAATAAAAGGATTGAGTTATGCTGATATTGCAGCCAAAGGAGGAGGAATCCTAAATTCTGCCAAAAAGCTGCAGGCTGCTACTGAAACTGAATTATTTAATCTTGCATGGAAACGACTGGAAGAAGTTAGCAAACTGGGTACCGGCGCTATAGAAATCAAAAGCGGGTATGGTCTGTCTGTAGATGGTGAATTAAAAATGCTCAGGGTAATTAAAAGACTTAAAGAAAAGTCTGCGCTTTCCATTAAGTCAACTTTCCTTGGTGCCCATACTTATCCGTTGGAGTATAAAGACAATCACCAGGGCTATATTGACCTTATTTTAAATGAGATGTTGCCGGTGATTGCGAAAGAAAAACTGGCAGACTACATAGATGTATTTTGCGAAACGGGTTTCTTTTCTCCGGAAGAAACAGAAATAATTTGCCGGGCAGGTATGCGTAATGGACTTAAGCCGAAAATTCATGCCAACCAACTGAACTTATCCGGTGGTACACAGGCTGGAGTAAAATTAAATGCCCTAAGTGTTGATCACCTTGAAACAATGGATGATGAGGCAATTACTACATTGGCCGGATCAAACACCATTGGAACATTATTGCCAACTGCTGCTTTCTTTCTCAGAATGCCCTTTCAGCCAGCCCGGAAACTGATTGATGCCGGCTGCGCCATTGCTCTTGCATCGGATTATAATCCCGGGTCATCTCCATCCGGTAATATGAACCTGGTGACAGCGATGAGCTGTATCCAGATGAAGATGCTGCCGGAAGAGGCTATCAATGCGGCTACTATCAATGGTGCGTATGCCATGGAATTGCAAGATGAAGTGGGGAGTATTATGATTGGCAAAAAAGCAAATCTGATTTTTACTAAATCAATTCCTTCGCTGGCTTACCTCCCTTACGCATTTGGTTCCAATCTTATTGATAAAGTAATGATCAGCGGTGAATTTTGTTAAATTCAATGTATGCTTAAACTTATTTTATGGGTTTTGTCTTCTTTAATTGCAACTACAATCTTTTCACAAAATAGCATACCAGACTGCAGTTTCTTTAAAAAGGGAGACTTCATCTACAAAGATTCCTCCGGCATAACATGGGATATAAAAAGAACCAGCAAATATCAAACAGAACGGAATAAGCAAACCGGATTACTTATTAAGCATAAGATCACATGGGTAAGTAATTGTGAATATAAACTGACACAGATATGGTCTAATAATAAAGACAGGAGAAAGTACAACCGGTCATGGATTATTTACAAAATATTAAGAGTTACGGATAAGTATTATTCATATTCCTGCACTTGTACGGATGGCAGAGAGATTACCGGGGTGGTAGTGAAATTAATCGATTAATCCATTTCAAGAAGTGTTTAGAATTGGTACCGAATTTAACACATGACTATATTTTATACCATACATATTTTGTACTTTCATATATTTTAATTTGAGAAATTTAAAATGCATTTCGTTTTTTAAAAAGAAAGTAATAAAACAATTGAATAAAAGCATCTGGATATGTCCTTACGTCAGTTTATTTCTTCAAGAAAGTTTTTACGATCATTTGATATTATCAAGGAAAACGTATCATTAAAATGGAAAGAAGTTGCCGAATTGTTCAACCTGCATGAGGATGTATTTGAAAACCCCCGGCATATTAGGTTAAAAAAGCCTGTTTCGGTTATTCTTATTGGTGCTGGGCACAGGGGCGGTATTTATGCAGATTATGCTGTTGAAAATCCTGATGAAATGAAAATTGTTTCTGTATCGGATATCAACGTTAAACGACGCAATACAATAAAAAAGCTGCACAATATTAGTGATACATATTGTTACAGCAACTGGCAGGATGTTTTTAAGGTACCGAAATTTGCAGATGCTGTAATTATAGCCACGCCTGATCATTTACATACACAACCCTGTCTGGCTGCTTTAGAAGCAGGATATGACGTATTACTGGAAAAACCAATAGCCCCAACTGAAGAAGAATGCAGATTGATTTATAATAAAGCACAAGCCAGTAATAATATTGTTGGCGTATGCCATGTACTTCGCTATTCTCCCTATTTCCGTGAATTAAAGGAAGTATTGGATGCTGGGCTGATCGGAAATATTATCAGTCTGCAGCATATGGAGCCAATTGAACAAATTCATATGAGTCATTCTTATGTCAGGGGAAAATGGAGAAACAGTAAGTCTGCTACACCTATTTTACTGGCAAAATCAAGTCATGATACTGATATTATACGCTGGTTGGTGAATAGTCCTGCTAAAGATGTTCACTGCTTTGGAAACCTGAAATGGTTTACGAATATAAATGCCCCGGAAGGGAGTACGGAAAGATGTACGGATGGTTGTAAAGTGGAGTCCTCTTGTCCATACTCCGCTCTGCAGATATATTTACGGGATAAAAAAAGATTATATGTTTTTGATATGCCCGAAAACAAATCAGAATGGGATGATTTTATACTGGAGAAATTAAAAACTACTGATTACGGAAGATGTGTGTACCGTATGGACAATGACCAGCCAGACCATCTTACTGTGAATATGTTATTTGAAAATGGAGTAACTGCCGCCTTTTCGATGGAGGCACATGTGTCATATGAGGGTAGGAGAACCAGGATAATGGGGTCTAAAGGTGATATAGTCGGAAATATGGAGTCCTTTATTATGACCGATTTTAAGACCAGGAAACAAACTTCGTGGAAAATGAAAACTGATGCTCATGGAGGTGGTGATCACCGGTTAGTTAAGGACTGGATCCAGGCAGTTGCTCAAAAAGATAAAGGCCTTCTCAGTTCTTCGATTGACGTTTCGATAGAGAGCCACCTGATGGCTTTTGCCGCTGAAAAAAGCAGGCTTAACCGGACAATTGAAGAAGTTAAATTAATCAGTAATGAATATCTTATAGAAAACGGATAATCACCGGTTCTGCCTGGTAATTAATTACGGTTCATCCGATAAAGGAATCTCATCATTGATGGCTTGCAGCTTAGGCTTCCCATATGCAATGGACCCAATCATCATAATGATACTTGTAATTAAGATCACAAAGAATAATATTCCCTCATTAAACTTTGATAATTTATAAAGTTGGGGGATGCTATAGAATAAAAGGATAGTGATCAGACCTCTCGGCATGAAAAAAACTTCAGGTACAATATGTGACCGGAGAAAAAACCGCAGGTAAATAAACCGGATAAACAATAGTAAAATAACAATGGCACTGCCAGCCAGTATAACATCCTTATCCATGATTAACCTGATATCAATCGTTAATCCAAAAATAAAGAAGAAAAAAGTCCTGATCAGGAAGCTGCTTTCCGCTGTTAATGAATGGAGTAAATGACTTACATCATCTACCTGTTGAATGGATACCCATTTGTAGAGTCGGTTAAAAATTGTTAGTTGCCAGTTACTTACAATTAATCCAAATAACAGGATAATGAATAAAGATGGCAGATGCAGCATTTTGCCACCAGCATATAAAAATATTAAAACAGCAAATACCAGGAAGAACCTTACTTTGGTTGTAATCCGGGTAAGCATAAATAGCATAAGAAATGATAGTACAATACTTAAAACAATTGAAATAATCAATGATCCGAAAAACCAGGTAATATTTGACCCTTTTAATAAGTTGCCCGCTATAAGATAATTAAAGAAAATGATACCAAGGATATCTGAAAATGAAGTTTCATAAACAAGAAATTCCTTTTTATGCTCATCCAGGTGAGAAATACTGGGTATAACAATAGCACTGCTAACTACAGAAAGAGGTAATGCATAAATCAGGCAAAGAATAAAATCTTCTTTTAGATAGAAATACAGGAACGAAGAAATTGCAATTGCTGAAAGCACTAGAATGATCAAACCGGAAAAAAATGCATTACGAATCAATTTTATTTTCTTTTTACCCAGCTGGAGATCCAATCCAGCCTCAAGGATGATCATAATTAAACCCAGAATACCAAATATCTCTACCATTTGTGGTGAAACTTCGACTGAAATATTATTAAATACAAGGGTTTCCCGTACCCCAATACCAGTCAGCAATAACAGTAAAACTGAAGGTATTCCAGTCCGCCGGGAAATCAGGTTGAATAAATAAGAAAGGATCACTAAAAGGCAAATGGCTATTATATATCCGTATGCACCTATTTCTTTCATTATTCAAAAATATCAGAAATAATCAATAGAAAAATACTTTTATCATTTCTTAACTTAAGCAAAAAATTCATTTGTCGTATTTTTACAGAGCCCGCATAGTATTTTTAATTTGAATTTATATGTATAGTAAGCAGGCATACGAGATATTTCTTTCAGCCACGAGGGCAGTTCAGCCGCAGTTGTTATTACCTGAATACATTTATTCAAAAAACGGATTTCTCCATTTAACGAATCAAGAGTTCAATATCCGGGATATCAATAGATTTATAGTAATTGCTGCTGGAAAAGCTGCACCGGGAATGGCCAATGTTACAGAAAAACAAGTTGGTATTTTAATTTCAGAAGGATATTGCATTACTAAATACGGGCATTCTCTTCCCCTGAAGTTTTTACATACTATTGAAGCTGCTCATCCGGTGCCAGACCAAAATAGTATTAAAGCCGGTGAAATAGTATTACAAGCTGTAAATGGTTTAAATGCTGATGATATTGTGGTGGTATTACTTAGCGGAGGCGCTTCCTCATTGCTGGCAGATATTCCTGAAGGGTGTACACTGGAAGAAACGAAGAATATATTTAAAATGCTGGTCAATAGCGGGGCATCCATCCATGAAATTAATGTTGTAAGAAAGCATTTAAGTAAGATTAAAGGTGGACAACTTGCAAAAGCGGTTTATCCGGCAAAGCTTTTTACACTGATCATAAGTGATGTGGTTGGGGATGACCTGGAAAGTATAGCCAGCGGGCCTACGGTCTCCGACAGCTCTACATTTGAAGACGCTTATCGGGTTTTACAAAAATATAATATCTGGACAAGCACAGCAGAAAGTGTCAGAAAATATATTCTAAAGGGAGTAAATCAAACTATTGAAGATACCCCCAAACCCGGTGCTCACTTTTTTTACAATACGACTACAAAAATTATCGGTAGTAATAATCTTGCGTTGAATATGGCCAAACAAAAAGCAGAACAATTTGGCTATCACTCCTTTATTTTGACAGACAATCTAACCGGAAATGCTGATACGGAAGCCCGCAAATTTGTCCACTACCTGCAACATTATTCTGGCGAAAAACCTGTATGTATTCTGATGGGAGGAGAAACAACCTTAAAAGTGACAGGCCCCGGCAAGGGTGGCCGTAATCAACATTTTGTTTTAAGTGCAATAAATGAATTGCTAGAAAATAGTATATCTGGTACCGATCATGATATAACAATTCTAAGTGCCGGAACAGATGGTACAGATGGACCTACTGATGCTGCAGGGGCTTTATTTAACAATAAATCCCTGCCC
The DNA here is from genome assembly GCA_016719165.1 of Chitinophagaceae bacterium. Classification (GTDB taxonomy): domain Bacteria; phylum Bacteroidota; class Bacteroidia; order Chitinophagales; family Chitinophagaceae; genus JJ008. The sequence goes on from JADKAJ010000001.1 coordinate 1,006,823, forward strand.
GCTTTCATGGGAATGAATGAAATCGTAAAGAAACACCTTGATCACTTCGATTCCTATAGTTATTTCAATAAATTGGGTGGACTGGTTATAACAGGACCCACACAAACAAATGTCATGGATGTAGTTGTCGCATTGATACATTGATTCAGTGTAATTTTATAGGAATAATATCGGATTAATAATTGTTAATTGATAGCAAAGAGTGTCTGTGCCCTGCCTTAACTTTCATATTTTTGTAATAATCAATTTTCTTCAGGTATTTGCTGAAGATCAGAAGTAAAGGGATAATACTGATCGGGATATCAGCAAATGCTAATCTTAAAAAATCGGAGATGATTACAGTTATAATTCCTGCGTTAAATGAAGAAACTACAGTTGGTAAAGTTGTAGCGCTTGTAAAAAAATCCCCTTTGGTAACCGAAGTATTGGTGGTAGATGATAAATCCATGGATAATACGGTTGACGAAGCAAGAAAGGAGGGGGCTACAGTAATAACAAGTACAAAGTTAGGGAAAGGTACATCTATGAAAGACGGAATACTGGTAGCAAAGAATGAGCTTATTGTCTTTCTTGACGCTGATATTATAACTTATTCTGACAATATTATTGAAGAATTAACCCTGCCATTACTAAATGATCAGGCTGATTTTGTAAAATCATACTTTACGAGACAGGCTGGCAGAGTAACTGAACTGGTTGCAAAGCCATTATTGTCAATTTTATATCCATCATTCCCCAATTTTCAGCAGCCGTTAAGTGGCATGATTGCCGGACGAAAAAGTTTTTTTTCAAAATGTGAATTTGAAGAAGGATACGGGGTAGATATCGGTATCCTGATAGATATGCATAATCTGAAAGCAAGAATTGCAGAAGTAAGTATTGGTAATATAGAAAACAGGATGCAATCACTCGAACAGTTAGGTAAAATGAGCCGTGAAGTGGCCAGGACGATTATGAAAAAGTCAAAAGGTGTTGAAGTGCAAAACCTTGAAACATTTGAAAATATTCAAGTCATCCGTGAGCAAATGGAATTTGCCATTCGGGAAGGATTAATGTCATTAAAAAAGGTGGCCATTTTTGATATGGATAATACAATTCTCAGGGCCAGTTTTATAAATACTGCAGCTGCAAAATATGATTTCAGGAAAGACCTGGTTGATATCGTTACAAATAATAATAATCCATTTATCCGTACAAAAATGATTGCCCGTTTATTAAAGGGTAAAACTATCGGAGAATTACTGGAAGTAGCAGATAGTATTGCCGTTACGGCTAATCTCGAAAAACTTTTAGCTGAATTGAAACTCCAGGGTTATATCACCGGCATTATCAGTGATAGTTATGATTGTATTACAAATCATATGAAAAATAAATTTGGTTTTGATTTTACAATTTCCAATGAACTGGAATTTTCAAAAAGTGTGGCAACCGGAGAAGTTAAAATACCTTCCTTGTTTTTGCAGGATGACAAAAGTCAATGTAAACATGAGTATTGCAAATTAAATGCCCTGATTAATATTTGCGATAAATATGGGGTGGATCTGAAAAACACCCTGGTGGTAGGTGACGGGGAGAATGATATTTGTATCATACGTAAAGCAGGGATTGGTGTTTCATTCTGTTCCACCCATTCATATGTCGATTCAGTAGCAGATTATGTGATTAAAGAAGCTGATTTTAATTTATTAGTACCGATCATTAATTGATTTAATAGGAATAGTTTTTAAGCTATTAATCGGGCAAGTCCTCTCATATTATTTTAAAATTCGATTGCATGGCTTTGAAAACATTTTATCAATATATTGTCAGATTTTTACGTACAAAGCTAAGCCGGGTACAATTGATAATGCTGATCGCTACTTTTGTTGGTTTCACATCCGGTTTATTAGCAGTTTTAATTAAATTATTTGTTCACTCTATACAGAACTGGATCCAGGAAATTCCTGTTAACAGGTTTGCGTATTTATTCTTTCCGGCTGTTGGTCTTTTTTTGTCTGTTTTTTTAATTCGGCATTTCTTTGGTGGACAGATTCAAAAAGGTATTGCAATGGTATTAAAAGCTATTGCGATGAAGTCTTCTTATATCCCGTTGAGCCATACTTATATGCATGTGGTTACAAGTTCGCTCACGGTAGGATTAGGTGGCTCCGTTGGCCTGGAAGCTCCCATCGTAGCTACCGGCTCCGCAGTAGGTTCTAATATATCCAGAATTAGTGATTTGAATTACCAGGAGCGAACTCTGTTAATTGCCTGTGGGGCTGCTGCCGGAATTTCAGCGGTCTTTAATGCACCTATTGCCGGGGTAATTTTCGCCGTTGAAATATTACTTTCAGAAACAATTGTGAGTTATTTTATTCCGTTAATCATTTCTTCAGTAGTGGGTGTTTTATGCTCAAAAATAATTTTAGCTGAATCTTCCCTTTTCAATTTTGTTCTTCAGCAATCGTTTGACTACAGGAACGTTCCTTATTACCTGGTACTTGGTGTGATGGCTGGATTTATTTCTCTTTATTATGCCCGCCTCTTTAAAGGCACCGAAAAACGGATGCTGGGATGGAAAATGAATGGCTATTTGAAAACAGTGGCAGGAGGATCTATTTTGGCACTCATTTATTTTGTTTTTCCTCCATTATTCGGGGAAGGATACAATAGTGTCAAAATGGTAGCCAATGGATCTCTCGTTACTTTTGCTGATAACACAACTTTATTTTCAGTCCTAAATCAAAATTGGGGTTTGATTGTTTTTTCCGGTTTAATAGTTATCCTGAAGCCGATTGCAGCAGGGATTACTATTGGTAGTGGTGGCAATGGTGGCAATTTTGCCCCATCCTTATTTGCTGGTTCATACCTGGGTTTCTTCTTTTCCAAATTATTAAATAGCACTCCCTGGATTAAAATACCGGAGGGAAATTTCAGCCTTGTTGGGATGGCTGGTGTATTAAGCGGAGTAATGTATTGTCCTTTGACAGCAATTTTTTTAATAGCCGAAATCACTAATGGCTATGAATTATTTATCCCATTGATGATTGTCTCTTCTCTTTCATTTTTTATAGTCAAATCATATGAACCCTATTCAATGGATATTAAAAAACTGGCTTTGGAGGGACAGGTGTTTACTCATAAAAAGGAAAAAAATATTCTTACTTCCATCCGGTTGGAGGATATGCTGCATGATAAATATGAAAGTATAGGCATTGATAAAAAACTTTTGGACCTTGTAGAGATTGTAAAAAGAAGTGAAAAAAATATTTTTGCTGTAGTTGATACTAAAGAAAGATTTGCAGGGATCATTGAGTTAAATGACATAAAACAGCGATTATTTCAGCCAGAACAATTTGAGAAAGTACAGGTAAGGACCATAATGAAAAAACCTCCGGCCATTTTACTACACTCTGAAGATATGCACTCCGTTATGGAAAAATTTGATATAACGCAAAGCTGGTACTTACCTGTACTTGATAACCAAAGAAAATTTATTGGATTCATTTCCAAGACCAGGTTATTTAATAAATACAGGGAAATTCTGGCCAGCCAGAGAGATTTATATGAGGATTTTAAAAGCCCATAGTTATTAAAATAGTTTCACAACAATACGAGTAACTTAATCTTCAAGACAAAGCAAAGTAATTATGACATCATTTGCTTTGAATACATACACCTTTTATTGTTTCCAATACTTAAATAGAAAATTTTAATGGTCTGCTACTACTGTAATGTATTTGAAAGTGACTCCGGAGAGATTCGAACTCTCGGCCCGCTGATTAAGAGTCAACTGCTCTGCCAACTGAGCTACGGAGCCATTAAATATTTTATCAATTAAAATTCATTTGCCGGGAAGATTATTTCAGGTATTAGTTCTTTGCTGTTTCTTGCTATCTTTTTTCCGTTCCTTTGTAAAGCGTAGTTCATTTAAATAAATCAAGACGGGGATAAACAGATAACAAATGCCAGCATATAGTTCCCATCCTGCCAATGCCATTACTATTGCTGCAAAACCAATAAGCACATTCCATAATGCACCTCTTTTTTCTTTGAGTGTATACATGATTTCAAACCCTGTTAACGCTAGTTTTTCCCGGCATGAAAATGCCCGGTGATACATAAGAAAAAGCAGGAACCAAATCACTCCATAGCCCACACTAAATAAGATTATAAGTTGCGAAAAATCTTCCTGGTGAATGATCGAGAGCCCATTTTCAGCTGCCTGTGGAAACAGGTTAATACCTGTCCAGGAAGCTATCAATAAGGAGAATAAAAATTTAAGAGGGTACACATAAAAAAGTATCACAGCGAGATAAGCAAGGTTCAGCAAAATGGTATGAATGTCGTTCAAGCCATACCGGCGAAAAAATTTATATTGCTGATACCAGAATAAAAAGATCATGGCTACGGTTGCAAAAAAAGGGATAGCACCGTTGAGTAGTATACGAAGTTCTTCAAAAGTTTGAGGTACTTCCAGGGAAACCACTAATAAAGAAACAGAAAATGCAAACACAGCATCGCTTAATGCCTCAATTCGCTGGATCTCAGTACCCCGCTCCTTAAATGCGGTGGTGGATAGCTTGAATATTTTTTTGCGGAGCATAGCTTTTCTAAAAAGATGCAAATTAGCCCCGGCAGATCCCGGTGATTATGATTTTAGTTAACAGGAATAATGATTATAATATAGCCGTTTTAGATTTGCACAGTGATTGAAATCTGCGTTTTCCTGTATGCCCAATTTTTAAAGTGATTCATCCTGATACTTTCAGATGCTGGCAAAAGAAGGTTTAGGCAAGTAAAAAAGGTGGGGCTATTAGGTGCAATAACTATTTTTTTTCATAGACCAATAAGTTTGTTTCTGCTTCAAGAGTAAGCAATATCTTAGCATACAAATCTTTATGGTATGCAACCAATTATTGAATGTGTTCCCAATTTCAGTGAAGGGGCTGATCTGAATATCATTAAACAAATTACTGACCAGGTGGAATCCGTGGAAGGTGTAAGGCTGCTGAATGTAGACCCGGGGAAAGCAACTAACCGGACGGTTGTGACATTTGTAGGCAACCCTGAAGCAGTGATAGAAGCTGCTTTTTTGGCAATTAAAAAGGCAGGAGAGTTGATCGACATGACTAAACATAGAGGTGAACATCCACGAATGGGAGCCACTGATGTTTGCCCACTGGTACCTATTTCAGGGATCAGCATGGAAGAAACGGCGAAATATGCACAAAAATTGGCGAAAAAAGTGGGAGAGGAATTGCAAATTCCCGTTTACTTGTACGAAGCAGCACAACCAGATAAGAAGCGCAGTAATCTGTCGGTGATAAGGGCAGGAGAGTATGAAGGTTTTTTCAAAAAGATAAAACAACCGGAATGGAAACCTGATTTTGGTCCATCAACCTTTGATGCCAATCGTGGTGGAACAGTGATCGGGGCTAGAGATTTCCTGGTGGCCTATAATGTGAACCTGAATACCACTTCTACCCGCAGGGCAAATGCAATTGCTTTTGATGTACGGGAGGCTGGAAGAAAATTGAAAACGGAGAATGGAGAATTCAAAACTATCCCGGGGAGTTTGAAATCTGTTAAAGCGATTGGCTGGTATATTGAAGAATATGGCGTAGCACAGATCAGTATGAACCTGACGAATATTAACATTACGCCGGTGCATATTGCATTTGATGAGGTTTGTAAGAAAGCAGAAGCAAGAGGAATAAGGGTTACTGGCAGCGAATTGGTGGGTCTAGTACCATTACATGCCCTATTGGAGGCCGGTAAATATTTTCTGAAAAAACAAAAACGATCAACCGGTGTATCAGAGAATGAACTTATAAAGATTGCAGTAAAAAGTATGGGTTTGGATGAATTGGGGCCCTTTAAACCGGAGGAAAGGATCATTGAATATATGCTCCGCAGTAAAGCCGACAGTAAATTGGTGAATATGAGTTTATCTGATTTTGCAGATGAAACAGCAAGCGAAAGTCCTGCACCTGGCGGAGGTTCTATTGCTGCTTATACCGGTGCCCTGGGTGTATCATTAGCAACAATGGTGGCTAATTTGTCTTCGCATAAAAAAGGCTGGGATGACAGATGGGAAGAGTTCAGTAACTGGGCCGATAAAGGGGAACTGTATAAAAAGGAATTGATACGGCTGGTAGATGCAGATACAAAAGCATTTAACCAGATCATGACCGCTTTTGGATTACCAAAATCAACCGAAGAAGAAAAAGCAACTAGAACAAAAGCAATACAGGAGGCCACAAAGTTTGCCATTGATATACCGTTTAAAGTGATGCAGGCGTCATACGACAGTATGGAAGTTATAAAAGCAATGGCAGCAACAGGCAATCCAAATTCAATTTCAGATGCCGGAGTGGGTGCCCTTTGTGCCCGTAGTGCAGTGATGGGTGCATTCATGAATGTGCGGATCAATGCGGCAGGATATGATGATAAAGATTTTGTGGCTGATATACTCAACAGGGGCAGGGAAATTGAGAACAAAACCATAGCTTTAGAAGCAGAAATTTTAAAAATTGTCGATGGAAAAATCGGAAACTAAGGCTCCTGCTGCCGGGCCTACATTAAATGAAATGCAGCACCTGAAAATATATAATAAACAGGATGTTTTATCGCTGACCAAACTTCGGCGTTTCGAAACCAAACTGGGAGAAAGATTACAGGTGATCCATGATGTTGCTGAAATGGAAAATTCGATCTCCGGCTCCAGCGCAAAATATGTTTTGTTTGGTATACCAGAAGATCTTGGTGCAAAGGGGAATTTAGGAATTGGGGGCACTGATACATTATGGATACCCTTTCTGCAAAGTTTCCTGAATGTACAGAGTAACGATTTTCTGGATGGTAATGAAATTTTATTAATTGGCCATTTTGATTTTGGAGATATTCAATACCTGATAGATACTACAGCCAAAAGTGATGATGAGAAAATAGAAGCGTACCGGCATGCGGTCAATTCGATCGACGATGAAGTGGAACACCTGGTAAAAATTATTACGGAAGCGAAAAAGATTCCCGTGGTGATTGGTGGCGGTCATAATAATTCTTATCCATTGATCAAAGGTGCTGCAAAAGGCTGGCATAAAGCAGGTGTATTACCATTGGCCCAGATAAACTGTATCAATTTAGATGCACATGCTGATTACAGGCCGATGGAAGGGCGGCATAGCGGAAATGCATTTCGCTATGCAGAAGAGGACGGCTACCTCCAAAAGTATTGTGTCATTGGTTTGCATGAAAATTATCTGCCGCAGAACATCTGGATTGATATTGTGAATAACCCTTTTATTGACTGTATTACTTTCGAAGATATTTTTGTTCATGAAAAAAGAACTTTTTTACAATCAGTGGCACATGCTACCGGTTTTACAGAAGATACTTTAACAGGAATTGATATTGATCTTGATTCTATTCAGAACACTCTCAGCAGTGCCATGACACCTGTTGGCATCACACCTGTACAGGCAAGACAGTATGTATCTTTTACAGCTGCAGACAGTAAACCGGCCTATTTTTATATCTGCGAAGGGGCCACCCGGTTAAATGATGGCAGAACAGATGCTACCAGCGGTAAACTGATCAGCTACCTGGTAAGTGATTTTATCAAGGCAAATTCAGTTTGATCAGAATACAGGTCCATATAATTTTATATCTGCTTTATCAAAGGCTTTTTTGAACCTGGCAAGCATTTTTGTTGCTTCAGCAGTTTTCTTTTCCCTTGTAAGTGATTGCCATAATCCGAATAAAGCCCAGCCATTCTCATTATTAGTGAGCAGGTCTTTCTGCAATATATCTTTTGCTTCTTTTAAACGACCTGCTTTCAGCAATGCGTTGCCGAGGTAATGTTTCGGATTCAGCATCCAATCCCTTGGTTCATTATAAACCATATTCTCTTCTGTCTCTACGGCTTCTTCAAAAGCAGCAATAGCCTCGCTGAATCTCTTTTCCTTTTGCGCAATTGTTCCTCTTAAAATATTTTCAGCAATAATAGCCCCGTCAATAGCAGGTGAAAAGGGAGTGAATGGAATTAAAAGACTGCTGTCTTTCATAAGTTGCTGTAACTGTCCCAGTTCATCTTTTGCTGCCGGAAGATTTGACTGATGAGTAAATGCCATACCCCTGCCCAAATGATACAGAATAGTTGCATACACTTGTGAACCTTCCGGCTTTGCTATATTCAGAAGTTTATCCCAGTTGCCAAACCTGATATCAACCAGCACCGGCGTCATATAAATATATTGGATATAATTACCCATTGCTCCCGGTATTGACAGGTAATCTTTTGGGACACTGTTTTTTGTTTCGCTGGCTGAAAAGGAAGAATGCCCCGAACGTCCGGCCAGCATTGCATTATTGGTTTGCATATGCAGGTTGTGAATGATATACAGAAAGTCATTTCCTGTTACTGGTGCATATAGCGGAATGATTTTCTTATAACTTTTTACAGCTGTTTCGTTTACTGAAACGCCTTTGGCATAGTTACCTGTCCGTAAATAAATATGTGATGGCATATGTACCATATGTGAAAGACCCGGGGTCAGGTTACCCAGCCTGTCTGCACTGGGCAAAGCTTTGGCTGCAAAAGGGGAGGGCTCCATTACATGGATATAATAATGATTAGCGCCGGGATGATTCGGATTTTTTTTCAATAATCTTTCTAACACTTCACGGATTTGAGGTGTCCATGGTTTAGGCGTACCATCAATTTTCCATAAATCCCATGGATGTTGCAGCATCAGTGCGTCTGCGTACAGGGCAGCTACATCTGCGTCTTCAGGATATTTTTCATATGTCGCTTTCATATGCTCAACATATAACTGATTCAGCTTTTCTCTTGAAACTGTTGAGTCAGCTGCATAACGAATTTGTTGAGCCTGTATCAGCATTCTTTCTTTATCAGAACATTTTCCTGAAAGTTCAACAGCCTTTTTACTGGTCAGCAATGCATCCGGAGAAGCAGCATAACCAAGGTCATTAATATTAGGCCCATACGCCAATGCCTGTGCCCAATACAACATGGCAGATCCAGGATCCAATTTCGACGCCTTTTTAAAAGAGGCTAAAGCTTCAATAATGTGGAAGCCATAATACATGTTGATACCCTGGTTAAAATAAAACTGGGCGCTGTCATTTTCGGTGCTGATTTTCCATTGGTAACTGCCAGCACCTGGAATGGGAGGAATATCGGTTTCTTCCATCCTATCTTGTAAAGCAGTCCAGTCAGGGCTGCACAATGCTATATTTCTTTTCTTATAATTGTTGCTGCGGGGAGATTGACTTTCGGTTTTGCTTTCCTGCAAACGAAAGGCCAGTAGTGCTGTAATGAAAGCCAGCAATACCAGTAATGGCAGAGGCGACCTCATAATTGTTGGTTTAAGTTATAAAAGTTACATCTTTTCTGTGAAATTGTGTATCACATCGTTGAGTTTATGCCCCTGTTGGTATAATTTTGTTATATGAAAAGGATATTTATCCTCTTTCTTGGTATTATTAGTATGGAGGCAAACAGTCAGAATGAATTTGCTGCCACTTCTTTTTATAATGAGTTCAATAAGATCTATGCTGATGCCCAGGAAGGATTTGTAAAAAATAAAGGCACTAAAAGGATAAGTGAGTATGAAGAATTAGTAGATGAGCATAAAGCCAAATGGATGCTCCCGCTGGCAGATTCAGGCAAAATAGTTTTCCCTGCTTCAGGGTTTCCTTATGTTATTTATTATTTTGAACCATCTAAAACAAGACTAAAGGTTGATCAGCGGGGCGCTTACTTAAGGGATGCTGTAGCAACAGCGTTTGATAAGCCTTTATATACTATATCTGAAACTAAAATCATCAATAACTTTCCTTATACAGACACCTGGTTCTTTACCGAGCAGGGTGAATTCCGTAAAACCTTTGCAATTTTCAGGCAAACTATTTATAATAACAACGGAAAATTTTATTTGTCTTTTCAGATCCGTGGTAAAAAACCATTGTAAAAGAACATAACTATTGTTCCAGCTCCATTATCTTTTCAAATACCTTTTCATATTGCTTGTGTAGTACTTCCAGTTCTTCGCCGGCCTTTTTATAAGCAGCTTCTGCCTGGATAAATTTTGATTTGTCTGAGTAAGTACCCGGATCAGCAAGGGAAGCTTCCAGTGCTGCTTTGCTTGCGGTCAGCTTTGCTATCTGTTCTTCCAATTGCTGGAATTGCTTTTGTATCCGCTGTAATTCTTTTTTCTTTTCTTTGTCTATAACGATTCCAGTCTGCGGTTTTGACATCGGAGCGGGGGTGGGGGCATTTTGCTTTTTTTCAGCAGGTTTAGGCTGCTCAGTTACCTTGCCATTTTTTTTATTTTCTGCATCCTGCTTTGCCATCCGTTCTTTCCAGGCCACCCACTCTTCATATCCGCCTTTGAATTCTTTTATTTCATGGTCAACGATCTCCCATATCTTATTAGCCGTTTTGGAAACAAAATACCTGTCGTGGCTAACAAGGATAATGCTGCCCTGGTATTTATTCAATGCATCAATAAGCAGGTCACAACTATGCATATCAAGGTGGTTGGTAGGTTCGTCCAGCATCAGAAAATTGGCTTTGCTAACTATTGTTTTAGCCAGGGCAACTCTTGCTTTTTCACCACCACTTAATATTTTTATTTTCTTATCTGCATCATCACCACTGAATAGGAAACAGCCCAGTAAACCACGAAGTTCCAGTTCATTCATCTGGCTGCCGCATTCTTTCATCTCGTCAAGAATAGTATTATTCACATTCAATGCCTCTAACTGGTGCTGCGCATAAAAACTTTCTTCTACGTTATGCCCCCACTTCCTTTCTCCATTTGTGAAATTTTCGACTCCGGCAATGATTCGCAACAGGGTCGACTTTCCTTTACCGTTAGCCCCGATCAACGCAATTTTATCGTCCCTGTCAATTTCCATAGAACTATTTTCTATAATCACATTATCGCCAAATGATTTGGAAACATTTTTTAACTCTACCAGCACTTTTCCCGGCGTTTTATCTACCCGAAAATTGATGCGTATGTTTGGTCTTTCAATTTCAGCATCTTCGATCCGTTCGAGCTTGTCTAATTTTTTCATGATGCTTTGAGCCATTGCAGCCTTACTGGCTTTTGCCCTGAACCGTTCCACCAAACGTTCATTCTGTCGAATATAATCCTGCTGGTTTTCATAAGCCTTTTGCTGCATTTCTACACGGATGGTTTTTTCTTTCTCATAATAATCATAATTCCCGTTGTAGATATGTAATTTTTGCTGGTATACTTCCACAATTTTTGTCACCATCCGGTTCAGGAAATATTTATCGTGACTTACAATAACAACAGAACCCTGGTAATGCAATAAATATTTTTCCAGCCATTCGATAGAGGGAAGGTCAAGGTGGTTGGTTGGTTCATCGAGTAAAAGCAGATCTGGCTGTTGTAATATCATTTTTGCCAGTAATACCCTCATTCTCCACCCACCACTGAATTCTTTATAGGGTCTTTGAAGATCAGCATTGGAAAAACCAAGCCCCTGCAAAACTTCTTCAGTTCTGTGATGAATAGTATAACCGTCTAATGTTTCCAGCTCATGTAACTTATCACTATACTCATGCAATGTCTTCTCATCACCGGTACGTTCCAGCTCTTTCCCCAGTTCTTCAATCTCTTTTTCTAATTGTAATACCTTTTCAAAAGCGCCTAACGCCACCTGGAGAATGGAGTCATTGGTATCAAAACTTAAAAGATCCTGGTGCAGGTACCCGATGGAAGTAGTCCGGCTTCTTTCAATCGTGCCTGCTGAGGGCAGGTATTCTCCCACCAATAATTTCAGCAGCGTAGATTTACCAGTACCATTATATCCGATAAGACCGATCCTTTCTCCCGGCTGTATATGCCAGGTGGCGTCTTCTACAATTGTTCTTGCACCAAATTCAAATGTCACATTTTGCAATCCTGCCAGCATAAGTCAAATTTATGAGGCTGCAAAAATAAAGGATTACAACTTCCGGCAGCCTGCATTTATCTTTGTCCAAATTTCCGGCAATATGAAGAAGATCATCGATATACTGGGTATTGTTCTACCGGCGCTGATAATCATCCTTGGTATTACCCGTGTTTTTATGACTAAGACAAAAGGAGTCAACGGGTTGACCATGTTATTTGCTATTCTGCTCTTATTGGTGGGTATAATCCGTTATTCAGCTTTTAGGGGAGGAGATGGCTCGGGAGAAAATGGTATTAAACCACCTGCCCTGTCTGTCAGCGTTCATAGTGAAGCTTTTAATCTGTCACTGGAAAAGGTATTGAACGCCTACTATGAAATGAATACCGGTTTTGCCGAAAATAATATAGCGTCCATAAATGAACAGGGAACTGGTTTGAAAATCTCCCTGGATAGCCTGAAACTGGAAGATCTGGAAAAGGATAGTCTTATTTACCAGACTGCGCTGCAACCCTATGAAAATGCAAAAGCTGAGATCAATTCAATTATCGAGGATCCGTCTATTGAAGAAAAAAGAGGGTCATTGACTATTCTTTCCAATGAACTATTTGCGTTTTTAACAACTATCCGGTATGATCAGGCCGTATTATACTGGCTCGAATGCGATCAGGCATTTGGTGATGGAAAGCCCGGAAACTGGATAAGCAAACAGGAAAAAGCACAGAATCCATATGGCCAGGAAGACTGCAGGGATATAAAAACGAAGATCAATTTTATCAAGACAGATTCAACTAAAGTAAAGTAAGATTGTTATGGCTATAATGCCAAAATTCATCAGCGCAGTTATACTTCTTCTTTTTTTCAGTACTGTATTCTCACAAAATCGCTTTACAATAAACGGATATGTGAAAGACAGTCTTTCAGGTGAGTCAATCATCGGAGCTACTATTGCTGTAAACGGGCAATCCAGGGGAGTAGCCAGCAATCAATATGGTTTTTATTCAATTACCCTGGAAGAAGGGAATTATACACTCAATGTATCACATGTTTCCTACCTCGGTAAGTCAATAGAAATTAATCTCCGAAACAACCAATCTTTTAATTTTGAGATCCTTTCCAGGTCTGCTGCAATTGAAGAAGTGGTAGTTTTTAGTAAACGCAGGGATGGTAATGTGAAAAATGCACAAATGGGAAAGATTGATCTTTCCATGAACCAGGTGAGAAATATACCAGCCTTTTTGGGTGAAGTGGATATTTTAAAAGCTATTCAATTGTTACCCGGTGTGCAAAGTGCCGGAGAAGGTAATGCAGGCTTTTATGTACGTGGGGGTGGTCCCGATCAAAATCTGATCATGCTGGACGATGCTGTTGTTTACAATACTGGTCATCTCTTTGGTTTCTTTTCCATTTTTAATGGAGACGCCATAAAAAATGTATCCCTTATAAAGGGAGGGATGCCTGCCCAATACGGAGGACGTCTCTCTTCCGTGCTTGATGTTTCCATGAAAGATGGAAATATCAATAAATTCCAAACAGAAGGAGGAATTGGTTTAATTGCTTCCCGTTTCTCCATACAAGGGCCACTAAAAAAAGACAAAGCCTCCTTTATCTTGTCAGCAAGGAGAACCTATGTTGATGCCCTGGCAAAACCTTTCATTAAAAAAAGCAGCAGCTTCTATGGTTCCGGTTATTATTTCTATGATGTGAATGCTAAGGTCAATTATCGGTTTTCAGAAAAAGATCGTTTGTACCTGAGTGGGTATTTTGGAAGGGATGTGTTTGATTTCAATAATTCAAAACGTTCTTTTAAAACAAATATACCCTGGGGAAATTCAACTGCAACCCTTAGATGGAACCATGTATTTAACCGGCGGCTTTTTTCGAACACAACAGTAGTATACAATGATTATAATTTTAAATTTTCTGCCCAACAGGAGAATTTTAACATCGGGCTTTCCTCTGGTATCAGGGATTTTACCCTAAAATCTGATTTTGACTATTATCCATTACCTGATCACAAACTCAAGTTTGGCGGCCTTGTTACTTATCATAAGTTTATTCCAAATGTAGTTACCGGCAGGCAGGATTCGATTGAATTCAGACCCAATAACGAAGGGGCTAAATATGCAGCTGAAACGGCACTTTATCTGCAGGATGACTGGGAACTGGGAGAAAAATGGAAGATAAATTATGGCATCAGGTGGAGCAGCTTCACCCAGATAGGTCCCTATACAAAATATATCCGTGATGCTGATGGTAATAAACTGGATAGCACGATCTACAAAAGTTTTGATCCTGTAAAGACTTACAGTGGTTTTGAACCACGTATTACCATACGCTATGCCATCAATGATGAAACTTCGGTAAAAACAGCTGTTACCCGGAACTATCAATACATACACCTGGTAACAAATGCGGGTACCACATTGCCAACCGACCTATGGGTACCCAGTACTTATATTGTAAGGCCACAGGTAAGCTGGCTTTATTCTGCAGGGATTTTTAAAAACTTTTCAGATAACGCATTCGAGACTTCCCTGGAATTGTATTATAAGGACATGAAAAACCAGGTTGAGTACAAGGAAGGCTATACTCCTTCATTAGCCGATCCGGAAGACGAATTTGTATTTGGAAGGGGCTGGAGCTATGGCGCTGAAATGCTGATAAATAAATTAAAAGGCAGATGGACCGGATGGGTAGGCTATACCCTGTCCTGGACCTGGAGAAAATTTCCTCAATTAAATGAAGGAGAGAAGTATCCGGCACGGTATGACAGGCGTCATGATCTTTCTGTTGTTGGAAATTTTGAGGCAAGCAGGAAGTGGAAGCTGGGTGCTGTATTCGTATATGGAACAGGCAATGCAATAACATTACCGGAGCGTTTTTATATTATCAATGGTGTACTAACCCAAGAATTCAGTAAGCTCAATCAATACCGCATGAAATCCTATCACCGGATGGATGTATCGGCTACCTACACTCCTATACCAAAGAAAAAAAGAAAAGTCAGTAGTTATTGGGTGTTTAGTATTTATAATGTGTATAGCCGCCTCAATCCCTATTTCCTTTATTTCGACCAGGAGGGTAGTGCAACCAATGGAGATTTAAATATTGAAACCAAACAGGTTTCCCTATTCCCTATTTTACCGTCTGTAACCTGGAATTTTAAATTTTAATCATCGGTTTTAAAAAAATAAAAAAGCCTGCAGAAGCAGGCTTTTTGTGTCAAATAACTTGAGATTAAAAATTGTTTGCGATGTGAAAATAGTTATTACACATCATTCATCAAAACATAATACAATTTTTGCAGGATTGATTTCATCAATTAAGTAGTTACAATTAGAGGCCGATTCATTAAGCAAACGGTTGTTTGCGTTTATTGATCATTGTTTGTAACAAAGTGAAATAATCGAAAGTCTGTTTCTATATGATCAACCCAAAAAACATTAATGATTTTTTGAAGCTATAACCGGCTTTTCGTATAAAAAACGCACCATTGCATTTTTCTGTTCATCTGAAGTAAGATAAAGCTGGTAGCGCTTATCGCCTGCAGTTACAATCATCAGGGCAGTATTGGGAGGGATAGAACCCAGGTTTTCACCTACCATTATCACTTCCTGCATCGTCCGGATATTATCTATTTTGATCGAAACACTTATTGGTTGTGTTTTCAACATCCTGTTTGAAACGACAGGCATATTATTTACGTACACTGAAATGGTGTCTCCATCAATCTGGCCATTATCATAAAAATCAATCTTAATAGAACCCGTATCCACTTTTATTTCTTTTACCAGTTCCGCCTTTCTTTTAGTTAACGAGGGAGGTAATTTTAATTCTGGTTTAAAAGAAGATTTTTCAAACCTGGTCAAAACAATAGTGCCGGGTTCGCAAATGGTTTTACCATCAATGGCCTTACCGCTGGGGGTAGCCCAACTACCCCTAAGTTGTTCCTCCGTTACTACATTTCCGCCTCCCCGATGATAGGTGAGAGTATAAGTTTTGATACAGGGGACACAGTCCTCTCTTATTTTGAAAGTAACAATGCCAATTTCTTTAATAATAACCAGGTTACTATCCCTGTTATAATTGCCTTCAAAATTTTCTTTAATGTAATTAAGTGAATCAGAAAAATGATAAGCTGTTCCCGTTATTCGGGTTCCGGCCACCTGGAGTTGCAATTCGATATTATAGACAGGGAAACAACCACTTGGCGCCATTACAATTTTACCTTTCCAGATACCATTGATATCCTGTGCCTCCGTAAAAAGGCCCGATAAAAGCATAACAACTATGATGATCTGGCGCGGCATTCTGGTGGAAAAATAAATGATAATAACCAAGAGAAATAAAAAATTACAGCAACGGCAATAAAATAACCTGACCTGCAAATTGGAAGATAACGCTTACCTTACTGCCTGGTATTTGAATCTCACTACGGCATTTTTCTGTTCTGTAGACGTAATCCGAACCTCAAAACGTTGCCCGCCTGATTCCACAATCATCAAAGAAGTATTTGGCGGTATTTTACCGAGGTTTTCTGCCACCATAGTTAATTCATGTTCGTTATTGTCCTCATCCATTTTAAAGTTGAGCACCAGGGGAGAAGCAGTTAGTCTCTTTTCTGAAAGAACTAATTTCTTGTCAAGGTAAACGGAAATAGTATCGCCATCAATTTCACCGTTATCGTACAATTTTACAACCACATCAGGGCTATTTACGGTAAGCACTTTTACCAGTTCGTTTGTCCTGTTCCTGATAACAGGTGGGGTGGGTGTAACAACAACTGGTTTTATCTTTTTGGTTGTACTATCCACCTTTACCAACGGTGGTAAAACAGGTTTGATCTTCACAGTATCTTTCTTCACCGGGGGTTTATTGGCCACTACAGGCTTTTTTACCGGCGGTTTGTTTACAATCACCGGAGTCGTTGGCTTGGGGTTTGTTTTTACCGGCGGTTTATTAACAATAACAGGTGTTGTTTTTATTTTACCCCTCAAAAAAGGTTCAATATAGAAATCAGATGTAGTTACTTTTCTGAGATAAACTTTACCGCCGCCACAATTATCTCCCTTTTTTGTAATTAAGCCGTCTTTTTCAAATTTACTTGAATAGGTTCCTTCCAGAAACTCTTCTTTACCGGAACGGCTGTATTCAAAAATACATTTCATAATACAGGCTTGCGATCCGCCGGACATACGAAGTTCAACTGTCCTTATTTCCTGAATCAATGCTTTCTGACCTGCTTTATTATAATTTCCGGTGAGAGTTGCTTTGCCATAAAAAACAGTGGAGAGATAAGAATACGAAACACCTGAAACCGCATTTCCTGTTTGCTTGACCTGGAGCTCAAATTTGTAATGTTCGTAGGACTCCGTAATAAAGTAACCCCGCCAGATACCGGTTAGGTTTTGCGCAATAGAATTGGACCCGGTAATGGATAGCACCAAGAAAAATGACAGCAGGTACCTGTATATTACTCTTTTCATCAAGTGGCAAAACTACTGAAACTGTTTTTATACACGGAGTTTGCCCGGAGCAATAGTTTGTTAATTTAACACAGCTTTTAATATAGCAGAAGCTGTTAAAATGTATCCTGTTCCGTATGATACTTAACTTATTTTAGCGAGCCGGGTTTACTCAATAGCTGGCACTTTTTTCCTTTTCCTATTAACCCTTTTTGTCCATTAATTGGAGAATTTAAACAAGAAAGGGAACTCTTTGAGCCGCTTAAAACTGCATCATCTTTAGCCTTATTTCGTTAGCTTTGCACTCCGATAAAAACCGGGTTTTACAGATGATCAATATTACTCTACCAGATGGCGCCGTCAGGCAATATGAAAAAGGTGTGTCAGCCCTGGACATAGCAAAATCTATATCAGAGGGGTTGGCCAGAAAAGTCCTGGCTGCTTCTATAAACGGACAGGTGAGGGATGCAACAAGACCCATTAATGAAGATGCTTTTTTAAAACTATTAACATGGAGTGACGGGGATGGAAAAAATACATTCTGGCATTCTTCCGCTCACCTGATGGCTGAAGCGGTAGAAACGATGTTCCCCGGGGTTAAATTTTGGGTGGGGCCTCCGGTTGAAAATGGTTTTTATTATGACATGGACTTGGGTGATAAAAAAATGAGTGAAGAAGACCTGGTGGCCCTTGAAAAGAAGATGAATGAATTGGCCAAAAAAAACAGTGCCTACATAAGAAAAGAAATACCAAAGGAAGAGGCTGTAAAATACTTTAGCGAAAAAGGAGATGAATATAAACTTGATTTGCTGAGTAATCTTAATGATGGGGAAATAACTTTTTATACACAGGGTGATTTTACTGATCTGTGCCGGGGACCGCATATTCCCAATACATCGTTCATCAAAGCAATAAAATTAACCAGTATCGCTGGTGCTTATTGGAAAGGTAATGAGAAAAATAAGATGTTGACCAGGGTTTATGGTGTTACTTATCCTTCGCAAAAAGAGCTGGATGAGTACCTGGCAATGATGGAGGAAGCAAAGAAAAGGGATCACCGGAAACTGGGTAAAGAATTAGGCATCTTCACAATGGATGATGATGTCGGGCCTGGTCTTCCTTTATGGATGCCAAATGGAACAGTGATTATTGAGGAGCTGGAAAAACTGGCAAAAGAAACAGAACTCGCAGCAGGATATAAAAGGGTGGTTACTCCCCATATTGCAAAGGAAAGCATGTACCTCACCAGTGGTCACCTGCCTTATTATGCCGACAGTATGTTTCCGCCGATGGAAATGGATGGGGAGAAATATTATCTGAAAGCAATGAACTGTCCACATCACCACAAAATATTTGATGCAGAACCTAAAAGCTACAAAGATCTTCCTTATCGTTTAGCGGAATACGGAACCTGTTATCGTTATGAGCAGAGTGGTGAATTATTTGGATTAATGAGGGTTCGCTGCCTGCACATGAATGATGCACATATTTACTGCACCAAAGAACAATTCTACGATGAGTTCAAAGCAGTGAATGAAATGTACCTCAAGTATTTTAAAATTTTCGGGATTGATAAATATGTAATGAGACTCTCTTTGCATTCACCTGAAAAGCTTGGTCAGAAATATGTAGATGAACCTGAATTGTGGAAAGAGACAGAGGCATTGGTAAGAGATGTATTAATAAAAACCAATACTCCGTTTGTAGAGGTGCAGGATGAGGCCGCTTTTTATGGGCCGAAGATTGACGTACAGATATGGAGCATCATTGGCCGGGAATTTACACTGGCGACCAACCAGGTGGATTTTGCCCAGGGCCGGAGATTTAAACTGGAATTTACCAACCAGGATAATAAGGCTGAAACCCCACTGATAATTCACCGGGCCCCGTTGGGCACCCATGAGCGGTTCATTGGCTTTTTACTGGAACATTATGCTGGCAAGTTTCCACTTTGGCTGGCACCGGTTCAGGTTAAAGTGCTCCCCATCAGTGACAAATTCATTGACTATGCCAAATCTGTATCAGATAAACTGAAAAAAGCTGATATTCGTAGCGAGGTTGATGACAGAAACGAAAAAATTGGTAAAAAGATCCGTGATACAGAATTAATGAGAGTTCCTTACATGCTTGTAGTGGGTGAAAAAGAAATGAACGAGAACAAAGTGGCCGTTAGGAGACAGGGGAAAGGGGATATGGGTGTAAAAACAGTTGATGAGTTTTTGACAAATGCGATAGAAGAAATTAAAGATCGCAGAGAAGAATAAAATGTATTTTAGTACCCCGTTTCCTGGGCGGGAATTTAATAATTTAAAAAAAATATGCTTCCCTGCAGGGGCTGGAGGCTTCACTTAATAAAAGTAAATGGCAGTACCACAAAAACCCGGAGGCGGGTTCAGCAGGCCACCTGGCGGCGGAGGTTTTAAACCCGGCGGTGGCGGATTCAACAAAGGCGGTTTCAGGGGCAGGTTTGCCCCCCGTAAAGAAGCAGAACATCGTATCAATCATTTTATCCGTGTGCCACAGGTGAGGCTGGTTGGCGATAATGTTGAGGTAGGTATCTATAGTACACAGGATGCCTTAAAGATGGCGCAGGACCAACAACTTGACCTTGTTGAAATTTCACCAACAGTCGACCCCCCGGTTTGCAAGATCATTGACTACAACAAATTCCTTTATGATAAGAAGAAGAAGGAAAAAGAGATGAAAGCCAAAAGCAAAGTCTCTGAGGTGAAAGAAATACGGTTCACCCCTAATACTGATGATCATGACTTTGACTTTAAGGCAAAACATGCTATCGAGTTTTTGAAAGATGGTAACAAAGTAAAAGCGTATGTACAATTCAAAGGCCGTGCTATCCAGTTCCAGGACAGAGGTCAACTGCTGCTATTAAAATTTGCAGAACGCCTTGCTGAAATAGGAGTACTTGAAAATATGCCAAAGATGGAGGGAAGAAGAATGCTGGCAATGTTTGCTCCAAAAGGGAAAAAGAAAGCATAGTATTAGATTTCTATTTTATATGAACCCGTCCGCAATGCGTGACGGGTTCTTTTTTGTAGTTGTTTTTCTAATTGTTCATCACTGTGAAATAACCGTTCGTATAAAAATTAACATTCAGCGTTACTGATCCACTCCTTTCAGTATCTTGAGCCACTTAAAATTGATATTTATGCAATTATCATCTCGCCACTTTATTTCTCTTTTGTTTTTCACTATCATTTCAATTGCTGCCACTGCACAACAACCCGGTAACACCCGGCCGGATACTACACGAAGACCAACCAACGGGCCGGTAACATCGACGGGACCCAAAGCTTATAAAGATGTTATTACTGGCAAAGCAAAGACGGATGATGGTCTTTTTAAAGTACACAAAGTAGAGGAGAAGTTTTTTTTCGAAATTCCTGATACGCTGTTGGGCAGGGACATATTGGTTGTAGCAAGATTGTCCAAAGCTCCTGCAGGAAACAGTAGTTATGCAGGTGATGCTATCAACCAAAAAACAATTCGTTTTGAAAAAGGTCCAAAAGATAAAATATTCATGCGACTGCTGTCTTATCTTGAAACAGGCCGGGACAGTACGGAAGGAATGTATAAAAATGTTTTAAACAGTAACTTGCTGGCTATAGCAGCCGCTTTTGATGTAAAAGCGTATTCGAATGATTCGGCCAGTAGTGTCGTAGATGTAACTGATTATATAAATGGTGACAATGATATTTTCTTTTTTTCGGCCAATACCAAACGTTCTATGGGCCTGACAGGTAATCCACAAAGTGACAAGTCTTATATTCTCAATGTAAAATCATTTCCATCCAATATTGAAATAAAGACAGTGAAAACTTATGCCATGACTCCTCCTGCCACATCGGGTTCACCTTCAGGTTTTCCGGGGGCTGGTGGTTCTCCTGGACAACCGGTTACTTACGAATTGAATACATCCCTGGTCATTTTACCTAAAGTGCCGATGCAACCCCGCTATTTTGATGACAGGGTCGGTTATTTTACTACTCAAACAATTACTGACTATGATCTGAATCCACAGGGTGTTGACAGGTACAGGTTCATTGCCCGTTACCGGCTCGAACCGAAAGATGCGGATATAGAAAAGTATAAAAGAGGGGAATTAGTGGAGCCTAAGAAGCAGATTATTTATTATATCGATCCCACAACTCCCAAAAAATGGGTGCCTTATCTGATTGCCGGGGTAAGCGATTGGCAGATAGCATTTGAAAAAGCCGGATTCAAGAATGCAATTGTAGGAAAGGTAGCGCCGACCTATGAAGAGGATAGCACTTTCAGCCTTGAGGATGCCCGTCACAGTGCTATCGTTTATAAACCTTCTGACATCCCCAATGCAAGTGGTCCAAACATTCATGATCCACGCAGCGGAGAAATTATAGAAAGCCATGTAAACTGGTATCATAATGTAATGAGCTTACTGAGAAACTGGTATATGGTACAGACCGCAGCCGTAGACCCGGCTGCCAGAAAAATGGAGTTTGATGATAAACTAATGGGAGAACTGATCCGGTTCGTAAGCAGTCATGAAATTGGACATACCTTGGGACTTCGTCATAATTTTGGTTCTTCGTCCACCGTTCCGGTCGAAAAATTAAGAGATAAAGCATGGGTAGAAGCAAATGGCCACACACCTTCCATTATGGATTATGCCCGTTTTAATTATGTGGCACAACCGGAAGACAATATTTCACAAATAGGATTATTTCCACGCATCGGGGATTATGATAAATGGGCTATTGAATGGGGTTATCGTTGGTTTCCCCAGGCCAGGTCAACAGATGAAGAGATTCCTGTTTTGAATAAATGGACAATTGAAAAAATTGAGGGGAATAAAAGATTGTGGTGGGGTGATGGCGAGGGCAATAGAGGCGATCCCCGCAGCCAGACTGAAGACCTTAGTGATAATGCTATGAAGGCAAGTTCATACGGGATTAAAAACCTTCAGAGAATTATTATAAAGCTGCCTGAATGGACCAGGCAGGAAAATAAAGACTTTACAGGTTTGGGTGAAATGTATGGACAAGTAACAACCCAATTCGGAAGATATATCGGGCATGTCAGTAATAATGTTGGGGGTATCCAGCGGACACCAAAAAGGGTGGAACAAAACGGGCCCGTTTTTGAATTCACCTCTAAAAAAACACAGAAGGAGGCAGTAGCCTGGATACAAGCCAATGTTTTTACTACACCACTTTGGGTTATTCAGAAGAATATTACAGAGCTTACAAACCTGACTCCCCTTTCTGTTATCGGAGGTTTACAGGACAGAGCCTTAGGTGCTTTGATCAGTGCAACCACCATTTCTAATTTGATCCGTTTTGAAGCAGAAGAACCTGAAAATGCCTATACAGCAGTAGAATTACTGAATGATGTACGCAAAGGAGTATTTACAGAATTAGGGTCCCGGAAACCAATAGATGTTTACCGTCGTCAACTGCAAAAGTCGCTTGTTGAAAGATTGATAGGGTTGGTTAATCCGGCAACACCACAAACCGTAAATGTTGGGGGAATGACGATAACAATTAGCTCAGGATTTTCTAAAACCAGTGATGGCATTTCTCTTGTTAAAGCGCAATTAAAAACACTGGCAGCTGAGATCCGCACATCGTTGACTGGGTATGGTGATGCGGCTTCCAAAAAATCATTTGCAAGATTTGCAGGACAGGATAAAACTTGCTTTAGAGCCAAAATAACTGATCAGTTTAGGGTATAAAAGAGGTTATGTAAAAGCATAACCTCTTTTATATTTTACAACTATTTGATTTTAATTAAATTACGATTCAAATCGGATATATTTTCTTTGAAGTAGTAATAACAGGATAAACCAATCTTTTTTTAAGACTTCTTTGCCACATGCTATATCAATCCTATCTTTGCACCCCGTTCAAAAAAACGGTAGTTCTTCCAAAGTCCTTACTAATTAAGGACACTAATTGCCTGAAGAGGTTCGACAAAGGTCTCCCTGTGGAGAATGCCTCAAGGGTGTAATATAAAATACTGGGTAACATGCCTAAAGTAAAAACAAACTCCAGTGCCAAAAAACGCTTTAAAGTGACCGGCACAGGAAAGATCATGCATCAGAAAGCTTTCAAGCGTCACATCCTGACAAAGAAATCAAAAAAACGTAAACGTAACATGCGGAAAGACGGAACAGTTGCAAAATCACATATTGATTTTGTAAAACGTCTGTTGCGCCTGAAGTAAACAAATTTGATAACGCTGTCAGTGCGTACTATGTATAGCTGACCTCAAACTTAAAAATATGCCTCGTTCAAAAAATGCTGTGGCCTCCAAAGCCCGCCGCAAAAAAATATTAAAGCAAGCCAAAGGTTTCTATGGCAAACGTAAAAATGTATTAACAGTAGCCAAAAACGTAGTTGAGAAGGGGATGACCTACATGTTTGTAGGCCGTAAATTAAAGAAAAGAGAATACCGCTCTTTGTGGATTGCCCGTATCAATGCCGCTGTTCGTGCCGAAGGAATGACCTATTCTGAGTTTATCAACAAGCTGCAGAAAAAAGGTATAGAACTGGATCGTAAAGTACTGGCTGACCTTGCGATGAATAACCCGGAAACATTTAAAAACCTGGTTGATTCTGTAAAATAATTTATACAGACCAAAATGAAAAGCCCCGGTATACGGGGCTTTTTTTATAGAGTAAATTGATTAGTTGTCACCCAAAATGATTATCAACGCATAGATCACACCAGGGAGCCAGAATAGTAATGTAAGCAACAAACTTATCCAGAACCTGTTGTTTATTTCTCCCTCATGAAGATATACAGCCAGTGGAGGTAATAAGATTGCCAGTATCACCAGTAATAGTGTATTTGTGTCGGCATCTTTTCCGGATTTCTTTGCCGCCTTGTAGGCTTTGATTTCCTTTTTAACTTCTCTGGCCCTTTCCTTTTTTTCCTTTTTAGATAAATTTTTAAAGGCATCAACCGCCTCTTTTACTTTTGCAGGATCAGGCTCAGTGGTTACAGATGCAGCAGGTACAATAAGTGCAGCAAAAGAATTATTTACAGAAGTTCCGATAACTAGGAAAGAAAGCAAAATCAACATTTTTAGTCTCATAAAATTTTATTTAGCTGGTTTAAAAATAATGGTTAATTGTCACCAATAATGTGCCGGAAGGTAAAAAATAACCCCGCACATGGCGGGATTATTAAAATATAAATATCAACAGGTGTTAATTATTACATGATATCCATTGCCTTTACAAAGGCCGTGGTTTGAAAGGGGAGAATAAGTGTCAGCCATTCCCAATGGGTGTATATAGCGAATATAAGTGCAGCGGTAGATGCAAAAAATACCAGCCACCAGATACCTCTATACTTTTTTGTTTGCTCCATTTTAAAAAATTTAGGCAAAAATAAGGTGGCAGCACTAAATCAAAAAAATAGTTTTAGACAATAATTTTTCTTCGGCGGATTGCCAGGGGAATTGCGAACAAAGCCCCTGCTAAGGCAATAGCCCACTTAATAAAAACGATTATATGATAGAATTGAAATTCGTTTCCATTAACAGGTTTATTTAACCAGGTAAGTAAATAACTGTTCTCTGCTATATCACAACCAAGTGCTACCACCTGAAGACATGCAAGTACCAACAATAATTTTCCTACTCCCATATTTTTAACCTTATCCCTGGCCATCATACAAAGGGCAGCGATGCCAGGGTAAACTCCGGCCATAAAAGCAAAATCAAAATACAGGTGGTAGGAAAGGATTGTACGTACCCTGTAATCTAGGCCGGATAAAATTTCCTGGACCTTTACTTTCGGATATGATATCTCTAACCCGATAATTGTAAAAGTTGAGCCATTGTAAATAAAATCCTCTTCCATCCATTTCATACAAAAAGCCGTGCCTGCAAAAAGACCCAGGCATAATAAAAAAAGCTGTTTCCACTCTTTATACCTAAAAATCATACGATTGTGTGGATTTTTTTAATAAATAATAGGGCTGAATTCAATATCAATAGCTATTTTTTTTACTTTCGTAAACAATGTGTCGAAAAAACACAATAACTTGCATTTAGAACCTCAGAACTAACGATTGTGATAAAATTACAGTTTTACTTACGTTTTCATACCCGTTTCGGGCAGAGTATTTGGATTAGCGGTAATATCGATGAACTCGGCAATAATGACCCTGCTAAAGCTCTTTCGCTTGATTATCTGAATGATGAATTCTGGTATGGCTCTATTGACATCAAGCGAAAAGAAACTTCAAAAAGCGTTACATACAAGTATATACTGAAAAACGAAAATGGTGAATTATTATTCGAATGGGGTAATGACAGGAGTATTCCTTTACTCAAAAAAGAACATAATGAACTGCAGATAACAGATACATGGAATCATGCCGGCGAATATGAAAATGCTTTTTTTACCGCCCCATTTAACCAGGTTTTGCTGGCACAGCATTTTTCCAAAGTAAAAGCTGATTCAGATAAAGACTTCACACATATATTCCGGGTCAAAGCGCCTTTATTAAAAAAGAATGAAGCAATATGTTTACTTGGTAATGGTGATAAACTGGGCGATTGGTCTACGATCAAACCCTTACTACTGGAAAAGAATGGTGATTGGTGGGAAATAAAACTGGATTTGTCCGACTGCAATTTTCCACTAGCCTATAAATACGGAGTATATAATACCAGTGAGAAGTCGTTTACTTTATACGAAGATGGGGATAACAGGCTCTTATATTCAGACATTGTAAAAAAGAAATTAATTATTGTTCATGATGGCTTTGTTCATTTGCCTAATAACACATGGAAAGGTGCCGGAGTGGCGATCCCTGTTTTTAGTCTAAGAAGTAAAAACAGCTTTGGAGTAGGGGAATTCACAGATATAAAGTTACTGGCTGACTGGTCTAAAGCAACCGGCCTGAAATTAATTCAGCTTCTTCCGGTCAATGATACAATTGCTACCAATAGCTGGATGGACTCTTATCCCTATGCAGCCATCTCAGCATTTGCATTACACCCGCTATATATTAACCTGTCCAAAGTGGCTGGTAGGGAATATAGCGGCCAGTTACGTTCTTTAAAGAAGAAACAGAAACAACTGAACGAGTTGGCTGAAGTAGATTATGAGACTGTAATTAATTACAAGCTTTCTGTATTGAAAGAATTGTATGAAGTGATGGGAAAAGAGTGTTTCGAGACTGAAGATTATAAAGATTTTTTCAAGGATAATAAACACTGGTTACAGCCTTATGCAGCATTCTGCTATTTCAGGGATAAATATGGTACATCTCATTTCGGTGATTGGAAAACCAATAGCACTTACAATAAAGCTGCTATTGAAAAATTATTTGTCGCCACTTCTTCAATAGCGAAAGAAATAGGATTGTTTTGCTTTATTCAATATCATTTGCATCTTCAGCTTAAGGACGCTGCAGATTATGCCCATAAAAAAGGAATTGTGCTGAAAGGTGATATCCCCATTGGAATATACCGCAACGGCTGTGATGCCTGGGTGGCTCCTGAGTTGTATAACATGGAATGGCAAGCCGGGGCACCACCCGATGATTTTACTGCGGTTGGACAAAACTGGGGTTTTCCCACATACAACTGGAAGCGGATGCAGGAAGATGATTTTTCCTGGTGGAAAAAGCGATTTGAGCAGATGAGCAATTACTTCGATGCATTCCGGATAGATCATATACTTGGTTTCTTCCGCATCTGGAGTATCCCTGCTGATGCAGTGCAGGGAATAATGGGAAGGTTTGTACCATGCCTGCCAGTACATATTAACGAGTTCGGAGAAAACGGGATCTGGTTCGATTACCAGCGATATTGCCGCCCTTTTATCACCGACGAAATACTGCACGAAGTCTTTGGTGAACAGGCAACCCCTGTGAAAGAAAAATTCATGGTGCCAAATGATTTTGGCAGTTATGACCTGGCACCTGAGTTTGAAACCCAGGTACAAATAGAAAAATATTTTTCAGGTCTTGAAGAATCAGTAGAAAATGAAAAACTGAAATTGCAGCTGTTTGATATTATTTCTAATGTGATCTTATTTGAAGAACCCGGCTCACAGGGCCAGGAATTCCATTTCAGGATCTCGATGGAAAAAACACTTTCATTCAGGAACCTTATACCACATGTGCAGGAAAAGCTGAAAGACCTGTATGTAAATTATTTTTACCGGAGACAGGATGATTTTTGGTTTAAAGAAGCCATGCATAAACTGCCGCAATTGAAGATGGCCACCAATATGCTTGTTTGCGGAGAAGACCTTGGTATGGTTCCGGATTGTGTGCCGGATGTAATGCAGCAATTGGGTATACTAAGCCTGGAAATACAAAGAATGCCCAAGGATCCCAAAAAAGAATTTTTCCATCCTAGTGATGCCCCATACATGTCCGTGATCACACCTTCCACACACGATATGAGCACCATCCGCGGATGGTGGGAAGAAAACCGTGAGAGAACCCAACAATTCTATAACCATGGATTGGGACAATGGGGTGATGCACCTTTTTATTGTGAAGCATGGATCAACAGGGCTATCGTATTACAACACCTATACTCACCTGCGATGTGGAGTATCTTCCAGTTACAGGATATATTGGGCATGAGTGAAACTTTGCGGAGGGAAAAGCCACAGGAAGAAAGGATAAATAATCCTGCCAATCCAAAAAACTACTGGCAATACAGGATGCACATTTCATTGGAAGATCTGATAAAACAAACAGAATTCAATGAGGAGCTGAATGGCTATATAGTACATAGCGGCAGGGGATAAACTATATTTGCTGCCATGAAAGTTCATTACTGGCAATACAACCTGAAATTCAGACATCCTTTCACTATTTCCAAAGGAACCAAGACCCATCAGCCAACCCTAATTGTTGAGTTGGAGCATATGGGAATAAAGGGCTATGGTGAAGCCCCGGCTATTGCCTATTATAATATCCCGGTAGACAAAATGATTGCAGATCTTGAAAGCAAAAAATCGTTAGTGGAGAAATTTGCTTTTACGGATCCGGAACGATACTGGCATTACCTGCATCACCTGTTTCCTCAAAATAATTTTCTTGTTTGTGCCCTGGACATAGCTGCCTGGGACATATACGGAAAAATGAAGGGCAGGCAATTATATGAACTCTGGAAAGGTGATGTTTCAAAAAATCCAATTTGCGATTACACTATAGGCATAGATACTATTGATAAAATGATTGCGAAGATGAAAGAGAAACCATGGCCTGTTTATAAAATTAAAGTTGGCACAGCTGATGATATTGCAATTGTAAAAGCATTACGGGAAAATACAGATGCCACTTTAAGGGTAGATGCAAATGCAGCTTGGGATCTTGAGACAGCTTTACAATTAATTCCGCAATTAAAAGAACTGGGAGTTGAACTGGTGGAACAGCCTCTGGCAAAAGAGGATTGGGAAGGAATGAAAGTTTTGTACAAAGAATCTTCACTGCCACTTTATGCCGATGAATCCTGTGTAGTTGAACAGGATGTAGAACGTTGCAAAGATCATTTTCATGGCATCAATATCAAATTGACCAAATGCAGCGGTATTACACCAGCCCGCCGGATGATACAAAAAGCAAGAGAGTTGAGTATGCATGTAATGATCGGCTGTATGAATGAGTCAACTGTGGGTGCTGCAGCTATCGCACATTTACTTCCCTTTATAGATCATGTGGATATGGATGGACCGCTCCTGCTTGAAGAGGACCTGGCAACCGGTATTGGGTACAATTACGGTAAAATTTCCTATTCCGGTAATCCGGGCCTTGGCATTACCTATACTGGCTTATTCTCCAAAAAGTTGGATTAAAATTTGTATGATTTTAATCTCTTTTTCAGACTCACCTGTTTGATAAAAATCATAGTCTTTCCATCGACGGAAGAGTAATTTTGTACAAAATTTTACCCATTATGACAACGCAACTAATAAAGAAAGTGCTGGTTAGTATTTTATTCACCGTTGCACTTTCAGGCCTTTATGCCCAGCAAGTTAAAAAAGCAAAAGAAGGGGTTAAAAAAGCAAATATCGGAGTCAGCTTTAATATGCATGATTTTGATACGGAGTCTTTATTCCCCAAGGAAGATTCAGTTTACGGATTTTCAGTGATGTTCTGGAAAGGGATAAGCCCAAAAGTGGATTATTCAATCCGCTATAATGGAATATTCCCCAATAAGAATGTGAATGATGTTATATCAAAAAATGCACTGAGCAGTGAACTGGAAGCGGCCATTCATGCTAAAGCATTTCCGGATAAAACTATTCTTAATCCTTTCCTTACATTAGGTGTAGGCGGGGGTAGTTATCATAAAGACCTTACAGCCTATGCGAATGCAAATAATAATAGTGAATTAAATGCGCATGCATTAGGTGGAGTAGGTTTGCAGTTAAATATTAAAAGTGAATTATATTTCCTGGCACAGGCCAATTACCGTTATAGCTTCAATGAAAACAGGCTGCCACATAATATGTTTTACTCCATTGGTTTGACAAAATCACTTTCTAAAAAAGAAGCTGCCAAACCTGTTGTAGCCGACCGTGATAAGGATGGTGTTCCTGATATTGCTGATGCCTGCCCGGACGTGGCTGGTATAGCATCCCTGCAGGGGTGTCCCGATAAAGATGGCGATGGTATTGCCGATAAAGACGATGCATGTCCCGATGTTGCCGGTTTGAAGGAATTAAATGGTTGTCCTGATCGTGACGGAGATGGCATTGCAGATAAAGATGATAAATGCCCGGATACAAAAGGGCTTGCCAAATACAATGGTTGTCCAATACCTGATTCAGACGGTGATGGAGTGAATGATGAAGAAGATAAATGTCCTTCTGTAGCTGGTGTACAACGTTACCAGGGTTGTCCTGTTCCCGATGCAGATAATGATGGCGTAAATGATGAAGAAGATAAATGCCCAAATCTTGCCGGCGTAAGGGAAAACCAGGGTTGCCCGGTCATATCAGAGGAGATCACAAAGAAAGTAGGCATGGCTGCGAAAAATATATTGTTCGTTACAGGAAGTGCCAAACTGCAGAAAAGTTCCTATAAAGGATTGAACGATGTTGTGAAGATATTGCAGGATAACCCGGATATGAAACTGTCAATTGAAGGACATACAGACAATGTAGGAAGTGATGATAAAAACCAGGTATTGAGTGAAAACCGTGCCAATACGGTGAAAGATTATGTCGTCAGTAAAGGGATTGATGCCAGTCGCATTACTTCCAGCGGATTTGGTGAAACCAAACCAGTAGCAGACAATAAAACAGCAGCAGGCCGTCAACAAAACCGCCGCTCTGAATTGATCCTGAGCTATTATCAATAAGTCCGGAAACAGAGAATTATTTAAACAGGCTGCCAAAAACAGCCTGTTTTTTTTAATAAAATTGTCTCTCATTATACCATTCCGGTCTGCTGACCGTTATTGAAATGGCTTGTGCAGAACAAGCTATAAATCCATTATCTGTGAAAGCAATGAAATCCACCCTCATGCTGTTAAGCCTGTTTATGTATGGCTTATCAAGTGCACAGGAATTTGATAGAACAGCATCAGTTGGTTTTTTTAACGGGGTAATAAATTACCAGGGAGACCTGAATCCCAATAGTTTCACCCTGAAGCATTCAAATTTTGCTACAGGCATTTTTGCCCGTAAACCCATGAATCGCTGGCTTACCCTGAGAGCAGGAATAACAATCGGCAAAATTGAAGCATCTGACAGTTGGAACAGGGATTACCTGAAATCACGGAATTTAAGTTTCACCACTTCTGTAAAAGAAGCTTATGCCGGTTTTGAATTGACCATACTGGATATGTCTGCAAAAAGATTCACTCCCTATTTCTATGGTGGTATAGCTGTTTTTCATTTTAATCCATGGACATATGATAATACAGGTATGAAAACATTCCTTAAGCCTTTAAGTACAGAAGGGCAGGGCCTTGCTGAATACCCCGAACAGAAACCTTATAATCTAACACAGTTTGCACTACCATTTGGAATAGGTGCCCGATTTGCGGTTACGGATGATATTAACATTGGAATTGAATTTAATCAAAGAAAATCCTTTACTGATTATATTGATGATGTAAGTACTCATTATGTAGACCGGGATGTGTTGTTACAGGCAAAGGGAACAAAAGCTGTTGAATTAGCTTACCGGGGCGGCCAGTCTCCTTTGGGCCAACCTCAATATCCTCAACATGGCGAACAAAGAGGAACTCCTTCTGAAATGGATTGGTATTATTTTCTCGGGTTAACCATGGAGTTTAAACTCAATGCTTTCAGCAGTCTTTTCGGCGGAGTTATCAATAAAAAGGGTATTGCCAGCCAGCGCTGTCCCCGGAATATTACCTATTGACCCATTTTATTCCAAAATAGTACACTACAAACTAATCTTTGCCGTTTATTACTGGTCAGAGGCTTATATCGGCCTAAAATTTGCTGACAGACAGAATAATCAGGTTATGAAGAAAGTCCACCTTTTCATTCTTTTTTGTCTTTTGACTACAACTGTCTTTTCTCAAAAGGTACATATTGGTTTATTCGGAGGTCTATCTGCGTATAATGGTGACCTGGTCGACAAGATCTTTCCTAAAAAAGTAACCAATGGAGCCATTGGCATCACCGGTAGTTATGAACTTACGGATCAGATCATGTTAAGAGCAGGACTTACTTACAGTATTGTAGGCGGGGCAGACAGGTATAGCAGTGATACTGTATTAAGACTCAGGAATCTTTCTTTTGAAACTTCCATTGTTGAATTCAGCGCCGTAGGTGAATATTATTTATTTAATTTATACGAAAGAAAATACTCCCCTTATATTTTTGGGGGACTGGCTATTTATAAGTTCAATCCCTATACTTATGATGGCAGCAATCAAAAAATATTTCTTAAACCCTTAAGTACAGAAGGGCAGGGTTTGGCAGGCTATCCGGGAAGTAAACCATATACGCTTACACAAATGGCTTTACCTTTTGGCGGAGGTGTGAAGTTTGCAGTTAACGATAATTTGAGAATAGGAGTTGAAGCAGGGCTAAGGAAACTCTTCACCGATCACCTTGATGATGTTAGTGGTAATTATGTTGATCAGGCGGACCTGCTCGCAGCAAAGGGTCAGTTAGCCGTTGATTTATCCTATCGGGGCGATGAAGTGGCCGGAGGCAGCCTGGTCTATCCTGCAAAAGGTGCCCAGCGAGGCGGCGCTAAATTCAATGATATCTATTATTTCACCGGTATTCATCTCACATACAGATTAGGTGGAAGTAACGGAGGTGGGTTCGGTGGCGGGAAAAAAGGCCGCAATGGTTGTCCCGTTAATGTCTATTGATATTCATTCCTGATTCTGAACAATTATGGACAGGTAGTGTTGTACCTTCGCAACGTTTTATACTACAACATGGCCTGGAAAAATCAACAACAATTTATTGAAGCTTTAGAGAATGCCGGAGAACTGCTCCGCATCAAAACATTTGTCGATCCTAAACTCGAGATTGCGGAAATAACTGACCGTATCAGCAAATCAGGCAACGGCGGTAAGGCATTACTGTTTGAAAATACAGGATATGAATTTCCTGTATTGATGAATGCGTATGGAAGTGAAAAGAGAATGTCGATGGCCCTGGGTGTGGAACAGCTTGATGACGTGGCCAGAGAAATTGAATCTCTTTTTCATTTGCTGTCTTCGCCTAAAGAAGGAATCCTTGATAAATTAAAATTACTGCCTAAACTGGGCCAGTTTGCCAGTTGGATGCCAAAGGTTAAAAAAGGGAGAGGAGAATGCCAGGAAGTAGTTATGGAGAATCCTGATATCACCAAACTCCCCGTTATCACCTGCTGGCCAAAAGATGGCGGCCCTTTTGTTACACTCCCGGTAATTCATACCAAAGATCCGAATACAAATTCACGCAATGTAGGGATGTACCGTATGCAGGTTTTTGGTCCTGCTTTGACAGGTATGCACTGGCATAAACATAAAGTGAGTGCCAAACATTTTACTGAGTATAAAAAGCTGAATCAAAAAATGCCGGTGGCTGTTGCGCTGGGTGGTGATCCTGTATACGCTTATGCTGCCACTGCTCCACTGCCGGAGAATGTGGATGAATATATGCTCGCTGGTTTTTTACGTAAGAAAAAAGTAGAGCTGGTAAAATGTATCTCACAACCAGAAGTAGAAGTGCCTGCCGATGCAGATTTTATTATTGAAGGTTATGTTGACCCGAATGATGAGCTCATCTGGGAAGGGCCGTTTGGTGACCATACCGGTTATTATTCATTGCCCGACTGGTATCCTAAGTTTCATATCACGGCTATTACGCATAAGAAAAATGCAGTTTATCCGGCTACCATTGTTGGTATTCCGCCACAGGAAGATGCCTGGTTGGGAAAAGCTACCGAAAGAATTTTCCTGGCGCCTATAAAAATGACAATGGTACCTGAGATCACAGATATGGACATGCCTATAGAAGGAGTGTTTCATAACCTTGTTATTACAAAAATTAAAAAAGACTATGCAGGCCAGGGACAAAAAGTGATGAATGCCATGTGGGGTGCCGGTCAAATGATGTTCAATAAAATATTAGTGCTGGCTGATGAGGGAGTGAAGATCCAGGACTATGAAGCGCTGGCTAAATATGTGTTCAAAAACCTGAACCCCGCTACCGATATTTATTTCTCCACGGGGCCGATGGATGTACTGGATCATAGTTGCAGCAAACTGGGTTTTGGAGGAAAAATGTGTATCGATGGAACGGCGAAGATGGAAGAAGAAATGGATGATAATTATGAGGCCGGAGTTTTGAGCCAGGAACCAGCTGCCATAGCAGTTAACCTGAAAAACAGGTTCCCCGAAATCAGATCCGTCAATGTTTCTTTATTGGAAAAAGAAATTCCTGTACTTATTATAGCTGTTGAAAAGAACAGGGCAGGACATATCAAACAGTTGCATGAACAGGTAGCCCCTATGCCGGAAGTACAGGGACTAAAAATGATTTTATACGTGGAGCATACAGTTGATGCGAATGATCTGCCAACAGCCCTCTGGCGTTTTTGCAATAACCTCGACCCCAAAAGAGATTTCCATCTTTATAAAAATGCAGTGAATCGTTATACGGCTTGCATGGGCCTTGACGGTACAAGAAAGACGAAAGAGTATGACAATTTCCACCGCGACTGGCCTAATATTATTGTGGCAGATGATGCTACGATAAAATCAGTGGATGAAAAATGGAATGCATTAGGAATAGGCAACTTTATTCCTTCCCCTTCTCTTAAGTTCAAAGACCAGCTATATGGAGAAGAAGCTGTTGTAAACTAAATTTCATCTACATTTAACCTGTGACATCCGGAAAAATTAATATTCTCATGACTGGCGGCGGTGCTCCGGGTGCAGCGGGTATCTTAAAGTGTCTTAAACTGGAGCCTGCCTTTACTATTATTGTAGCAGATGCCAACAGTAATGCAGTTGGCAAATACCTCGCAAAAAATTTTATTACTATTCCCAAAGCAGAAGATCCTTCGTTAATCGATGTCCTCCTTTCTGTTTGCCGGGAAAAAAATATTCATGCGGTAATGCCGCTGGTAACAAAAGAATTAATCCGGCTGTCACAGCATAGCAAAGAATTTGAACTGGCAGGTACCAAACTGCTGATCTCACCGGCTGCTTCACTGGAGATAGCAAATAATAAAAGCCGCCTCTATGAATTTTTACAATGGAGAGGAATACCGGTTCCCGGTTTCAGAATTGTAGAAACAATTGAACAATTTAAAAGTGCTGTGCATGAATTGGGATACCCGTCAAAACAAATTTGTTTCAAACCTTCTGTTTCCAATGGAAGCCGGGGATTCAGGATCGTAACTGAACAGATCAATGAACTGGACTTATTATTCAATTATAAACCCAATTCCACTTATATAAGCTTCAATGATGCTGTCCGGGTTCTTTCATCCGGCTCATTCCCTGAATTATTGATAAGTGAATATTTGCCAGGTGAGGAATATTCGGTGGATTGCCTGGCAAACCAGGGAGAATCCATATTGGTCATACCACGGTTGCGGAAAAAAATGATCAACGGAATCTCTGTGGAAGGGGAATTTGTCAATAATGAAGCAATCATTACCTATTGCAAACAAATAATTAAAGAGCTGCAGCTACACAGTAATATTGGCATACAGGTAAAACAATCTGCTAACGGTGAGTTCTTAATACTTGAGATCAATCCCCGGGTGCAGGGAACTATTGCTGCCGGCCTGGGCGCCGGGATAAATCTTCCGGTGCTGGCCCTGAAACAGGCCCTTGGACTTTCCATTGATGCTGATGAATTGGCCGTAAAATGGGGAGTAAAATTTACCCGGTACTGGGAAGAGGTCTTTTATTGACCGTACTGACACAAAGGCATTCATTCTCTTTGGAAAGATATTTGTACCGGAAGCCACATTCCATTTGCCGCAGATGCATAGCTGTAACTGCATCAGGCGTCTTTTTCACTAATTTGCTAAAAAATAATACATGATACGATTTGGTTCTGTGTTCCTGTTCAGTTTGCTGGCCATGGTTGGCTGTGCCCAGAAAAACAATGACAAAGAGATTAACCCGGCCGTTGTAAGTTCCCTGTTGTGGAAAATAGAGGGTAATGGATTAGAAAAGCCTTCTTACCTGTTTGGCACTATCCATATGATCTGTAAGGATGATGCCGTACTCAGTGCCAATATGAAAAAGGTGATCAGTGAATGTGACGAAGTGTATTTTGAAATTGATATGGATAATCTCTTTGAGATGATGGGTGCCATGAGCAAAATGAAAATGATAGGGGATACCACGCTGAAAGACCTGCTGAATGATAGCGATTATGTGAAAGTGAAAAAATATTTTGAAAGTAAAAGCACCCTGTTGCCCTTTTCTGTTCTAGAAACCTACAAACCAATCCTGGCCTCTTCCACACTCAGCCAGAGTGCCATGCCCTGTGATGGGGCCACTGCTATGGAACAGGTGATAATGGCAGAAGCAAAAGAGAATAAGAAAAATATAAAAGGTCTCGAAACAATGGCCCAGCAGGCGGGCATGCTGGACAGTATCCCTTACAAATTTCAGGCAACAGAACTGGTGAAATATATTGACAGCGCTGCCACCAGCAGCAATGAAGATAAAATGATGAATGAAATGTT
This sequence comes from Chitinophagaceae bacterium, assembly GCA_016719165.1. GTDB lineage: Bacteria > Bacteroidota > Bacteroidia > Chitinophagales > Chitinophagaceae > JJ008. The sequence continues at coordinate 1,043,404 of JADKAJ010000001.1, forward strand.
TGATGCGTACCGGCAGCAGGACCTTAAAAAGCTGGAAGATCTGATGGTGGATACTGATGCAGGATTAAGTGGCTTTACCGATATCTTACTCTATAACCGTAATGCCACCTGGGTAGAAAAAATGAAACCACTGATGAAAGGAAAATCCTTATTATTTGCGGTAGGAGCTGGGCATTTACCTGGTGAGAAAGGAGTGATCAACCTGTTGAAAAAAGCTGGTTATACGGTAACACCTGTTGATAATAAAGTGAAAAAGGTGAAGGAGATTTAAAATGAGCTGGTACAGATTTTACTTTATTTTCAAATGAAAACTGTACTATGAGTTGCCTATGTTTATGGTTTGTCCTCTGAAACCATACAACCATTTTCCTTTTTAATTGTTCTAAAGGATATGCAACATAGAATTTTACAACTTATTACTGGCTTTATCTTCCTGTCCTTATTCAGTTCCTTCAAACCTGTTGCGGAAGAGGGGATAAAGATCAATGTCACCAATCTTAGAAGCAATAAGGGGAATGTCCTGGTCAGCCTGTTCAAAGATGGGGTAGGTTACCCGGATGATGCCACAAAGGCCTTCAGAAAAACAAAGCTTTCAATTACTGATAAAAAAGCATCCATATTATTTTCCAACCTGCCTTCCGGTGTCTATACTGTTTCTATCCTGCATGATGAGAACGATGACCAGAAAATGAATAAGAATGGGCTGGGTATTCCCAAAGAAGGCTATGGTTTTTCCAATAATGTGATGGGAGCTTTTGGTCCGCCATCATTGTCAAAAACAAGTTTTAAACATACGGCCACCTCACTTACTCAAAAAGATATCCGGGTCAGGTATTAAAAAGCCGCATCGTTTAAAACGACACGGCTTTGAATTATTCAAATAATTTATCAGAATTGTTCCAATCCGGAGAACATGAAATCTCCTTCAATCTTTGCATTTTCATCGCTGTCACTTCCGTGAACTGCATTCTCCCCAACTGAAGTAGCATATAACTTACGAATTGTACCTTCTTCAGCATTTGCTGGGTTGGTGGCACCAATCAGCTTGCGGAAATCTTCTACAGCATTTTCTTTTTCCAGGATTGCCGCCACGATAGGGCCGCTGCTCATGAACTCTACCAGTTCACCATAAAAGGGTCTTTCTTTATGTACAGCATAGAACTCTCCGGCTTTTTCAGGAGACAGTTTCAGCATCTTCATCGCTTTTATGCTGAATCCCTCTTTAATGATACGGTCAATAATGGTACCGGCATGCCCGTTTTTAAATGCATCCGGCTTGATCATGGTGAATGTACGATTGCTCATAGTTACGTTATTTGTTAAGTGTTTTTTGCGCCGCAAAGGTAAGTGAAAGACGGGAGTCTGTAGCCGGGAATATTGAGTTTTTCTCGGCCTCGATTGAAGTCCACCTTATTCTCCCACCGATTGACTCAAGACTCCATTCTGGATACAACTTACTCTGCACACATTTCCCTACCTTCGCAGCCGCTTTATGAAGCCTATACAGGACATATTTCCCTTATTGAGTCAGCCACGAAGAGTAGTGATCACCACCCACCAGAAACCGGATGCAGATGCAATGGGTTCTTCGCTGGCCCTGGGCCACTTTCTAAGCCAGTTTGGCCACACTGTTACCATCATTTCTCCGACTAACTGGGCCGGTTGGGTAAACTGGATGCCGGGTACCAAAGAAGTGCTGGACTATGAAAAAGATAGGCAAAAGGCTGAATCCATTCTGGATAATGCTGAATGGTTATTCTGTCTTGACTTCAACATCTTCCATCGCACCAAAACGATGACTGAAAAGTTGAAAGAACTTACCTGTACTAAAATTTTAATTGATCATCACCAGGAGCCTGATATTGATTCTTTTGATTATGGCATTAGCAATACTGCAAAAAGCTCCACCTGTGAAATGGTGTATGATTTCATTGTGGACTCAGGTCATGGCGACAAGATAAACGAAGAGATTGGCGAATGTATTTATGCCGGAGTGGTGGGAGATACCGGATCATTCCGTTTTTCTTCTGCACATGCCGGGGTGCATTCATTGGTGGCTGATTTAAAATCAAGAGGTTTGAATCATGGCAAAATACACGAAGGCCTCTTCGATAATTTCCTGGAAAACAGGCTCCGTTTCATTGGTCATGTATTGTTGCACCGGATGGAAATTTTTTACGAGTTTAACACTGCGCTGATCGCTATTCCCAAAAGTGATATTCTGAAATATCATATCAAGACGGGAGATACGGAAGGACTGGTCAATTTTCCTCAGTCCATACAGGGAATAAAACTAGTGGCCCTGGTTATTGACAGGGATGAGGAAAGAAAATGGAGCTTCCGCAGCAAAGGAGAGTTTGACTGCAATACCTTTGCCCGCAAATATTTTGAAGGCGGCGGACATTACAATGCGGCTGGCGGCCGCAGCAGTGATTCGCTGGAGCAGACAGTAGAGAAATTTAAACTGGCCATAAAAGAAAACGAAAGTCTTTTACATTAAATAAAAACAAGTATGAACACAATTAAGAATTTGTTACTCATTGTTACTGTTGGTGCATTAGCAGCCAGCTGTTCAAAAGCTACTTACCGTAAAACACCGGGAGGTATGCCTTACCAGTTATTTGCCAGCGGCGATACACAGCAGGTTCAAGTAGGTAACTTTATAAAAGTAAGTATCACTCAAAAAATAAACGACAGCGTTTATTTTTCAACTGCCGGAAAATTGCCGGTTTATATGCCTGTCATTGCACAGTCCAGCCCCTACGATATTTCTGAAGTGTGGACAAAGCTGCACCTGGGTGACAGTGTTGTGTCCACACAGATGATGGACACTTTTATCAAACGTATGCCTCCGGGACAGATCCCGCCACAGTTTAAAAAAGGTGACAGGATACTTACTTATGTTAAGATATTAGGCATTTTTACCAACGACAGTGCCAAGTCTGTTGATGAAGAAAAAGTAAGAACAGCATTTGCCCAAAATGAAATTCAGGCAGTGGAGGCTTTTGTAAAGTCAAAAAATATCAGTACTGTCAAAACTCCATCCGGGGCCTTTGTAGAGATCATTAATCCCGGTACCGGTAATCTAATAGATTCCGGGAAATATGTATCTGTAAATTACACCGGTACAACCTTTGAAGGGAAAAAATTTGACAGTAACACAGACTCAGCATTTAATCATGTGCAGCCGCTTTCATTTACTGTCGGTACGGGTCAAATGATAAAAGGATTTGATGAAGCAATGAAATTCCTGAAGCCCGGTGGTTCAGCTAAAGTATACATGCCTTCCATGCTGGGATATGGTGCTGCGCCACCTCCGGGATCAACTGTGATCAAGCCGTATGAGAACCTGATATTTGAATTTACAGTTACAGATGTAAAAGATAAGGCACCTGAAACTGCAAATACACCAGGTCAGCCAGAGCAGCCCCATCAATAAAAATTGATACAGCTCAACCAAAAAAACAAGTTTGTATTAAATAATACTGCACCTTTGTACCCGTCTACGTCAGACGGGTATTTTTTTGAGAGGCCCCGTTTTTAGTCCAGGATCTATTTCAAACCCGTCCGCACCCCCTGAAATTACTAACCTGAGCACTTTATTACACCGTACTTTTTTTGCTTGAACCAATAGTTAATATCCTTTGAAGCAAACCTGAAAATCCAGTGTAACAAGGTTTTGATTACAATGTCTTAATGAAAAAAACCCTTTCACTTCTGTGAAGGGGTTCTTTATTTTCAGGAAAGCTTGCAGGCTGAAAACAGTTTTATTGTTTCAACAGCTTCCTTAACATCATGCACTCTCAGTATGGAAGCACCGTTCATGAGTCCCATCATATTCAGGGCAGTAGTACCGTTCAAGGCATTTGCTGCTGTCGTGCCAAGTGTTTTATATATAAATGATTTTCGGGAGATGCCCAATAATACCGGGCAGCCGGGTATATTAAAGAGAGACAGGTTACGAAGCAGTTCAAAATTATGATCGGTTGTTTTTGCAAAACCAAAACCCGGATCGGCAATAATATCTTTTATTCCTGCCTTTCTTGATTCACTTATTTTATTAATTAAAAAGTCAAGCACTTCACGGGTGACATTTTCATACACGGCTTGTTGCTGCATATCCTGCGGTGTACCTTTCATGTGCATCAGAACATATGGAACATTCAATGCTGCTACCGTTTCAATCATTCTTTTATCCAGGGCACCGGCACTGATATCATTGACAATGTCTGCACCAGCCGCAATGGCCCCGGCTGCCACTTCGGAATAATAAGTATCAATGGAGATAAATGCTTCCGGGAATCTTTTATGTATAGCTGCAACCGGTTCAATAACCCTTTTCAATTCTTCATCCGCACTCAGTTTCTCACTGCCGGGTCTTGTACTTTGACCACCTATGTCGAGAATACCAGCACCATCATGTAGCATTTGTTCAGCCTGGCGCAAAACAGCATCTGCCGTTGGATGCCGGCTCTCCCTGTAAAATGAATCAGGTGTGACGTTGATGATTCCCATCACCAGGGGCTTATCCACAACCAATAATCTTCCTTTGCAATTAAGCGTAAACATTAGCCTTTGTTCATTATTTTTGATAAAGTTAGCCTGGAAGACTGAAAGTCCGGATGAATATTCACAACTCAATACTGAGTTTTGCTGCATGAATGCTGCTTTCTGACTCCCGGACTTCCGTACATTCTTACTATACCAAACACATGACCACTACAAACCAGCAATACGACAAAGCCATCGCATCCTGCAGGGATATTTTTTTAAAAAAAGCAAAGGATTACGGAACTGCATGGAGAGTGCTGAGAACGATCTCCATCGTTGACCAGATATTCATCAAAGCCCAGCGTATCCGCACCATACAGGAAAAAGGTGAGCAAAAGGTATCGGATGGGATAGCAGCAGAATTCAAAGGCATCATCAATTATGCTGTGATTGGTTTGATTCAATTAGAACTGCCGGCCAGTGCCCCTGAAGAAATGAATATTGACGAAGTATCCATTTTATATGATAAGTATATCAATACAGCCAGGCAACTGATGCAGGATAAGAACCACGATTATGGCGAAGCCTGGCGCAGTATGAGCCAGGAGAGTTTTGTTGACCTGATCCTGATGAAACTGCAACGTATCCGACAGATATTAACCAATGAAGGAAAAACCATCATCAGCGAAGGTATTGATGCCAACTACCATGATATCATCAACTATGCAGTGTTTGCGTTAATACTCATGTAATATGAAAGTAATGGTGACCATAGTACGAATTATCGTTGGGGTGTTATTTATATTCTCCGGCCTGGTAAAAGCTAACGACCCGCTGGGACTGAGTTATAAAATGCAGGAATTTTTTGAAGTCTGGGGGCTGCATGGTTTCAATTCATGGACATTATTAATGTCTGTATTGATGAATGCCTTTGAGATCATTGCAGGATTTGCTTTGCTGCTCGGCTGGAGGATCAGGTTGTTCAGTTGGTTATTATTATTGCTGATCGTTTTCTTTACATTCCTTACCGGGTATACTTACATTACGGGTATGCCCAAAAATTGCGGTTGTTTTGGTGATTGCCTGCCGATAACGTCCCAAACATCTTTCTTAAAAGATGTGGCATTGACCCTACTGATCGGTTTCCTGATCTGGAAACAGAGATACATCAATCTCCTTTTTTCTGAGAAGCCGGCCACTATCGTTATGCTGGGGATCACCATACTAAGTTTTGGTTTTCAATGGTACACCCTGACTTATTTGCCGGTGGTGGATTGTTTACCTTTTAAGAAAGGCAACAATATTACAGAGCAAATGAAAATGCCTGCCAATGCTGTACCTGACAGTACCGTCATCACTTTTGTTTACAAAAAAGAGGGCAAGGAAGTAGAGTTTACAGCAGATAAATTTCCTGCAGATTTTAGCGCCACCACTTATGAATTTGTGAACCGCTATGACAAAGTAATCCGGAAAGGGAAAAATAATGAACCTCCAATAAAAGGATTTGCCTTATCAGGAGAATCAAATACTGATTCCACCCGGTTTGTATTAGAACAGGAGAGTGCCATTTTACTTTTCTGTGAAAAATTTTCCGATGCCGGTACGGATTGGAAAAAGAAATTTGAAGAAATATATACTGCTGCCAGAGCAAAAAATATTGCCTCATTCATCATTACTGCCGAACCAGGAAAAGCCAAGGATGCTTTAGCCGGAACCCGGTTTGCCGATGTTCCTGTTTTTAAATGTGATTTTAAAGTAATTGAAACAGCAGCAAGAAGTAATCCTTGTATTTATTTTATTAAAAAAGGTACGGTAATAAGCAAATACAGTGGAAAGGAAATGGATAATATAAAAAAGGATATTTCCGTTGCGACTGCCCAGGTGAGATGGCCTTTAACTCCGGCAGAGCAACCTGCTGACAGTACGATCCAGCAACCATGATAAAATTTGTCACCAAAAAAATTGTGTATGGCCTGCTGGTACTGGTAGGAGTGGTGATATTGGTTTTTTTTCTATTCCAGGGTTTTGGTGACCCTTCAAGAATTGTGATGGGACAAACCGGTGATTCAACTACGCAGTCCAATATCCGTAAAGAACTGTACCTTATTAATGAAAAAGGAGAAAGTATTCCAAAGTTCAGGCAGTTTCTTTATTACCTCAATGATGTTTCTCCCATTTGCTTTCACAGCACAGCAGATATTGACAAAAAAAAGTTAAGAGGTTTTTTTATAGGGGAAGGGAAAAAGTTTGGTATTAAAATCCCTTATCTCCGAAAATCCTATCAAAGCAAGCGGGAAGTAGGAACGATCCTGATGCAGGCATTACCCGGCACTTTAATGCTCGCCATTACTGCCATGTTTATCGCCGTCCTCATCGGAATTCCTTTGGGAGTAATGGCTGCTGTGAAACAAAATACCTGGCTGGACACAACGGCTATTTTCAGCAGTATTGTGGGTATATCCGCCCCTTCATTTTTCATGGGGATCATCATGGTCTATTTATTTGGATTTGTGTTGAGTGACTGGACAGGTCTGCATATTGCCGGTAGCTGGTTTGCAATTGATGATGAAGGACAACGGCGGTTAACAATGCAAAATCTCATTTTACCTGCCATTACTTTGGGTATCCGTCCATTGGCTATCATCACACAATTAACACGGAGCGCCATGCTGGATGTACTTGACCAGGACTATATCCGTACCGCTTATGCAAAAGGGTTGAGCAAAAGAACAGTGATCTGGAAACATGGCTTACGCAATGCATTAAACCCGGTTATTACTGCCATTACTGGTTGGTTTGCTGAATTATTAGCCGGTGCTTTCTTTGTAGAGTATATTTTCGGCTGGCAGGGGATTGGAAAAGTTACAGTAGATGCGCTGGAAAAACTGGATTACCCGGTAGTGATGGGTTCGGTATTAGTGGCCGCAACCTTCTTTATCATCATTAATATTCTTGCCGATATTTTATACGGCGTTGTTGATCCGAGAGTAAGGGTTGAGTAAATGCAATCCTTAGATTTAACATAAGGGTCATTTGATTATCTATTTCTGCACATTCGTTGCCGGATGAATTTTTGGCTTCTTTATTGCGTAACTTTAAAAGGGAGTATTTACTTTCCCAATTCATTAGAATCATACCTTAAACCAAATGTCTATGGAAAAAGTAACTTCTATCCTCGAAAGGAAGCAATTTCACTTTAAAAAGATTTCCCCTTCCTGTTCCATCAGCGATGCCTTATGCCGGATGAGTAGTCATAATACGGACTACCTGATCGTAATGGATGACAATGACAATTTTCTCGGGTTGCTGACCGAACACGATGTGGCCAGTAAAACTATATTTCTGAAACAGCCGCTTGCAAAAGCAAGTGTAAATGAAATGATGAATACCCGTTTGCCCTTTGCAGATGTTGATGATACCGTGGAAGAATGTATGAAGGCAATGAAAAGGTACCATGTAAGGTACCTGCCGGTATTTAAAAACCTGGTACTGATGGGCATTGTATCTACAGATGATATCCTGGATGAAGCGGTCAGTCACAGAAATGAAATATTTGACTAACCCCAAAATTTATTTGCCCCCGGAACCAGTGATTATTGTATGATCACTTCATTAATCACTTTCTGCTTCAGCGCCTCGTTCACCCGTTGTTTAATTTTTTCTTTCTGGTAGATCAGTTCATTCTTGAGTGGAGCAACATTGGTTGTGATGATTAATTTATCACCGATGATCTGTAGTTTGTCAGTATAGCGGGAAATGGTCTTTCCCATGATCTCTTCCCATACATCTTCAATCTGCAATGCCTGTATGCCGCCTTTGATACGGCTGCCGTTGAGGAATTGCTGCATTGCTTCGCTGATAGAATATTCACCCATAATGCAAAGTTACAATGTGATCAATTGAAAATTGGTATTAAGTTCTTTCAAATGAGCGATAAGCCGGTCTTCGTTTGTATCGGTAATAAACACCTGCCCGTCATTTTCCACACAAACCTTATTCAGCAGGTTACTGATGCGGTCTTCATCGAGTTTTTCAAACACATCATCCAGCAGCAGGAGGGGAGCAAATCCCTTTTCTTTTTTCAGTACGTCCATTTCCGCTAATTTAAGTGCAAATAATAAACTTTTACGCTGCCCCTGTGAGGCAATATTCTTAAACAACTGGTTACCTAATTGTATATCCAGGTCATCACGGTGTATGCCGGATGTGGTGCGTTGAGCGAGACAATCTTTTTGACGGTTTATGCTTAATAATTCAGTGAAAGAAGCCAGCAATAATTCACTTTCATAGATCAGTGTCACATTTTCCGGTTGTCTGGCAATATCATTATATAAATGTTTTACTGCAGGTAAAAAACTGACCAGGAACTCTTTTCGCTTTTCAAAAATATATTCCCCGGGTTTGATAAGTTGGCTGTCCAGTACTTCAAGTAATGTAAAATCCCTGCTGTTCGTTTCTGCAAAATTTTTCAGTACTGAATTACGTTGTTGCAGCACTTTCATGTAAATGATCAGGTTTTGTAAATATGCTGTATCCAATTGGGATAATAAAGCATCCAGGAATGTTCTTCGTTCTTTACTGTCGCCGGTAATAAGTTCCGCATCATCAGGCGCAATCACCACGCAGGGATAACGGCCGATATGCTGCGAGAGTTTTTCATATTGCTCATCATTAACTGAAAATTCTTTTTTTCCTGTTTCCCGCAATATGCAAACAGTTTTTTCAGGTTTACCGTTTAATTCCAGTTTTCCCTCAATCCTGAAACCAGCACTGCCATGTTTTACATTATTCCCGTCAAGCCGGGTAAAGTAGCTTTTGGTGAAACAGAGGTAGTGAATGGCATCCAACAGGTTGGTTTTTCCCACCCCGTTTTTACCGCAGATGCCTGCAATCCTTTCTGTAAAGTCAAAAGACTTATTCGTATAGTTTTTGAACTGATAGAGCGATATGTGTTGAAGGAGAAGCATTAAGGACTGCAAGATAGGGTGGAAGGGACTAGGTACAAGGCAGAAGTTCTATAGAAAACAGCAAAAAAATTGAGCAGCTTAAAGAACCCAATTGGGTGCAGCAAAGGAGACGGGGAACAGGGAATCAAAACCTGATTACCCTCTCAAAATCACTGCTTTAAAATTCCTTTTTTCCCCTTATTTTTGCGACTCAAAATTTAAACCTGTGGCCGCCAAATTTTCTAAAGAAACTTACCTCTATTGGTACGAATTGATGCAGCTGATCCGCCAGTTTGAACTGATGGCTGAAGAGAAGTATAAAATGGAGGGCAAGATACGTGGCTTTTTCCATGCTTATATCGGCCAGGAAGCTATCGCAGCCGGTTGTATGACTGCCACCCGTCCGGAAGATTTATATATCACAGCTTATCGTGACCATGGATTGGCTATTGCCAAAGGTGTATCTGTTAACAGTTGTATGGCAGAATTATATGGTAAAGCAACAGGTTGTGCAAAAGGAAAAGGTGGGAGTATGCACTTCTTCAGCAAAGAGGCGAATTTTTATGGTGGACATGGCATTGTTGGTGCCCAGATTGGTACAGGAGCAGGGTTAGCTTTTGCTGAAAAATACCGTGGTTCTGACAACGTGGTACTCACTTATTTTGGTGATGGGGCTGCCCGCCAGGGTATATTGCATGAAACTTTTAACCTGGCCATGTTATGGAAGTTACCGGTGGTTTTTATTTGTGAGAATAACAACTACGCAATGGGTACTTCAGTTGAACGTACTTCTAACGTAATTGATATTTATAAACTGGCAGATGCGTACGAAATGCCTGCCGATACTATAGATGGCATGAGTCCGGAAGCCGTACATGAAGGAGTGGGCAGGGCAGTAAAAAGAGCAAGAGAAAAGGGTGGTCCGACTTTACTGGAAATAAAAACGTATCGTTACAAAGGCCATTCTATCAGTGACCCGCAGAAATACAGAACTAAAGAGGAAGTGGATGAGTATAAAGGTAAAGATCCGATACAACAAGTATTGAAGACCATCCTGGACAACAAATATGCAACACAGGAGGAAATTGATGCAATCAATAAAAGGGTGGATGCCATCGTAGAAGAATCTGTAAAGTTTGCAGAAGAAAGCCCATGGCCGGATGACAGCGAGGTACTGAAAGATGTATATGTTGACCAGAACTATCCTTTTATCGTTGATTAAATATTACAAATAAAACAAGTAACATAAATTTTATGGCAGAGAACAAAAATGTGCAGGACATGGATAGCAGTGAAGTGGTGATCGCAAAAGCAAAGAGCTTTTGGGATAAGTACAGCAAACCACTGATGATCGTTTCTACACTTATTATCCTGGTTATTGGCGGCTGGTATGTGTACCAGAATTTTTTCCAAAAACCAAAAGAAGCAAAAGCTATTGAAGCGATGTTCAGGGCAGAAGAATATTATCGCCTGGATTCTGTAAACCTGGCACTGAATGGTGACGGGCAAAATCTTGGTTTTGTTAAGATCGTTGACAAATTTGGCGGAACAAAAGCCGGTAAACTGGCTTCATTCTATGCCGGCAGCTGCTACCTGAAACTTAATGATTATGAAAAAGCAGTGAAGTACCTGAAAAAATTCAGCAGTAGTTCCGACCTGGTACAGGCAAGAGCATACAAACTCCTGGGTGATGCCTATGCTGATTGGGGAAAGAATGATGAGGCATTAAGTAATTATAAAAAAGCGGGCCGTCATTTCGAGAAAGACGAAGCAAATTCACCGGAATACCTTTTTGCAGCGGCATACTTTGCAGATAAAGTTATGAAGAATCAGAAAGAAGCTATTTCGCTTTACAAGGAGTTGAAAGAAAAATATCCCCGCAGCCAGCAAGCTTTTGATGCTGACAACTACCTTGCTCAATTGGGTGTTTACAGCACTGAAAATTAATCATGGCAGACATTACCAATAGTAAACTATTACATACTGATACAGGCATTCTGAATAAGGATGCCTGTATCGTTTTGGTGAAAACTGAATGGAATGCCGCCATTGTTGATCAACTGGAGAGAGGTTGTATTGCCATCCTTGAGCAACATGCCGTTAAGAAAATAATTATCCTAACTGTCCCCGGTGCTGTAGAGATCCCGTTTGCCATAAAAAGCTTTTGGGAGAATACCGGGAAGAAAAAAAGAGTGGATGCATTTATTGCTTTGGGCTGTGTGATAAAAGGGGATACCCCTCATTTTGAGTATGTATGTAAGGCCGTAACCGATGGAGTAGGGACACTAAATCTAACTATGCCCGTACCCACAATATTTGGTGTATTGACAGTAAATGATGAACAACAGGCAATGGAAAGAATCGGTGGGAAACACGGACATAAAGGAGAGGAAGCAGCAATGACCGCATTAAAAATGATTAGTTTACTGAAATCGTTAAAGAAATAAGTATTGAACGTCCAGTTATTCATACCATGTTTTGTTGACCAGCTTTATCCAGATACTGCTTTCAATATGGTGAAAGTGCTGGAAAAAGCTGGTTGTACTGTTTCCTATAATACATCCCAGACCTGTTGTGGCCAACCGGCTTTCAATGCCGGTTTCTGGGATGAAGCAAAATCTGTCTGTACTAAATTTCTGAAAGACTTTAGTGGAACGGATCTTATCGTAGCGCCCAGTGCCAGCTGCGTGGGCTTTGTCAGAAACTATTACAGCAAATTATTTGAGAACTCATCACATCATCATGCGGTACAGGATATAGGCAAAAGGATTTTTGAATTTTCGGAGTTCATGCTTCAGGTATTGAAAATAGAAGATGTAGGTGCTGTATTAAACGGTAAAGCCACTTATCATGATTCCTGTGCAGGACTTAGAGAATGTAAGATAAAGCAGGAACCAAGGAAATTATTATCACATGTAAAAGGGCTTACTCTTACCGAAATGAATGATGTGGAAACCTGTTGCGGTTTCGGTGGCACTTTTGCTGTAAAGTTTGAAGCGATTTCAATCGGAATGGGTGAGCAGAAAGTAGAGAATGCATTAGCAACAGGGGCCGATTATCTTATCTCCACAGATATTTCCTGCCTGATGCACCTGCAGGGTTATATCAAACACAAAGGCTATTCGCTGAAGACGATGCACCTGGCAGATGTATTAGCCAGCGGATGGTAAGTTCTTCTGATAATTTTTTTTCAATACAGAATTCAACTTTCCAAGTTATTGTCTGATTCTTCTTGGAAGATTTTCCGGTACAGTACCCGTTCTTAAATTCATTTGATATATAGAGTATTTACCAGGATTATTAGGATCATAATACAAAGTATTGCGTTTCAGGTAAAGCTCATTAAGTAAATTATCTACTGGTTTTATTTTAGAAGCACTTTGCGTATGCTTCATATCCTGTTGATAGGCTACATATAAAACCAGCTGAGGACGAATACCCGGATTTTCATTTTTAGGCGAGGCGAATAATTGGCCTGCCGAAAATGATGTATTGCGATTTTCATCAGGAACTATCATGAACCCATTATTCTTGCCTTTGATTATATTGTTTAAAACAATATCAGTTACATCTGTACTGGCGGGAATATCTTTGTTTTTTGTTTCTATTGTTACTGATGACTGGTTTTCAAAGTTTGTTTTGGGTTGAGAATTCCACGTTGTTGAAGAATCCTCCCACTTATCTAATACCTGCCTGATATGAATGATACTGGTTTTTGCATTATCATTAACAGCAAATTCAGCATGAATAGGATATAATACCAGTTCAGCCTGCAAAATGAGTAATGGGTTATCAAGTATTTCAACAGGTATTAAATTATAATTGAATTCAAGCAAAGAACGGCAGAGCAATTCTTTGCCGTTATCCATCCAGTTAGCGGCTCCGATAACTGGTGACATATCGCCTGCTTTATCTACTTTTAAATTACTTACAAATACACTTTTTGTAGACGAATCACTCTCCAGAATAATTTTAAGTATACTTTTTTCATTAGTAAAAGGTAGTACTTTAGATAAAGTTGTATCATTGACCTGAGCTACAGTTGAAATAAATGAAAGTAACAAAAAACATATAGTTGTACTTGACTTAAATTTCATGGTGGAAGGTTTAGTTATTAAATATAACTAATTATTAAAATATATCACACCTACGTTTCAGTTAAAAATGGTCTGAAACAAAAAATCCTCCGAGAGGTATCGAAGGAGTTTTTCAAAGTGGATTAGCAACACTTATTTGGGAAGAACTACATGATCAATTACATGGATAACGCCATTGCTCTGGTAAACATTGCTGATTGTGAGCTGGGCCATACCGCCGTTCTCATCTTTCAGCCAGTATTTAGCATCTTTTTTTATAATCCACAACTTTCCTCCTGCAACAGTCACTAATTCAGCAACGCCTTTCCCCTTTTTGATCAATTCATCCAGTTCTTGTGTTCCAAGACGACCAGCTACAACATGATAAGTGAGGATAGATGTAAGCCTGGCTTTATTTTCCGGCATTACCAGTGCTTCTACTGTTCCTGCCGGCAGCATACCAAAGGCGTCATTAGTGGGGGCAAATACTGTGAAAGGACCTGCTGTTTGTAATGTCTCAACCAGACCGGCAGCTTTTACTGCTGCCACCAGGGTAGTATGATCCTTTGAATTAACAGCATTCTCAACAATATTCTTCGAAGGATACATAGCAGCGCCACCTACTTCCACGGTTTTTTCCTTCATTCTATTTCCCTGGGCAAAGGCACTATTCATTGAAAAAATAGCAGCAAGCATCAGGCCTGCAAATTTGATTTGTTTCATAATTGCTTTGTTTTAAAAATTGATGTTATGATGTATATAAAAGGGTAAGGGCTTTTGAACATGCATGAACAGAAAGAGATACGGAGGTGGTGATGGATTTGGATTGGCTTTAATAAAATTTTTATCCAACTTCCACTACATTTGTTTTTATAATAATCTGGACATGGCATACTGGCTGATCAAATCGGAACCGTTCAAGTATTCGTGGGAAATGTTTGAAAAGGATAAACAAACTTTTTGGGATGGTGTACGCAACTATGCTGCCCGAAATAATCTGAAAGCAATGAAAAAAGGTGACCTGACATTCTTTTATCACAGTAATGAAGGGACTGAGATTGTTGGTATCGCTAAAGTCGCCAAAGAAGCATACCAGGATCCCACTACAGATGATGCTGCCTGGGTAGCCGTCGATTTTAAACCGCACAAAAAATTAAAGAAACCTGTTGGGCTGGCGCAAATTAAAGCGGACAAACGTTTAGCCAGTATGGCATTGGTAAGATTAGGCCGCCTGTCTGTTCAGCCGGTTACAGAGGAGGAATGGGATATTGTGATGAAAATGGCAGAAGAACAATGAATCATTAATCAGAAGTCAACAGTTCTGCTGCTAAATCCCCTTTAACAAATTGCATGGGTTACTTTTTTCTGATTGGAGGAATCAATAACTGATTCTCACCTTTAAACATTTAAAAGTATAGCCATGAACAAACTTATCATCGGGCTGCTCATTATAGCAGCCGGAGCAGGAGTTTATTTTCTGCTCAGCAAAAAAAAGCACAGTACAGAAACAGCAGACATCAAAAAAGAACTCATTATTGGCACATGGAAAGTTGAAAGCTATCTACCGGCCACAGACAGCTTACAACCAAAGTATGTTTATGATTTCCAAAAAGATGGAATGGCTGTAAGATCAGTAAATGGCAAGATCAATACTGATACAGTAAAGTATGAATGGAACAAAATAAGTCAGTTGGTAATAAAAGAAAATATTACTGACTCAACAGGCAAAGTGTACACCGTGGAAAAGCTGACAAAAGACAGCTTGCAGATTATCGGTGCAGACAGTGTTGTAGTGACACTGACAAGATCAAAATAGTACAATGCCCCGCCTTTAAAGCGGGGCATTGATTTATGCAAAAGAATCCTTTCTGCATCTGTAATTCATAAAATCAAAGCCATGAAATATTTTAAATTATTTTCAATCATACTACTGGTACCCTCCATACAGTCTCGCGAAAATAAAGCAACAAATGCCGGTAAATATGCGAATGCAGCGTTACCCGTACCGGATGAAGAACCGTCTTATCAGAACTATATAGCTGATTCTGCAGCCAGCCCACAAAAAGAAGAAAAACAACAGCAACCAAAAGAAAAGAAACAGCCGCTAGTTAATGCTGAATGGGATAAGAAGATCATTAAAACAGCTTTACTTAACCTGGAAGTTAAAGACTACACCGGTTATTATTCTTCACTTCGTGAAAAAATAAAAAATCTCGGTGGATACATTGCACAGGAGGAGCAGCGTCAATCAGCGTACAAAATTGAAAACACCCTGGTTATTAAAGTACCGGTTGAACAGTTTGATAATGCCCTGGTTCAACTGACAGATAAAGCAGAAAAGCTCAATGAAAAGAAAATCACTTCGCAGGATGTAAGTGCTGAATACATTGACATACGATCAAGAATGGAATCGAAGAAACAGGTTCGCCAGCAGTATATCGCATTATTGAAACAGGCTAAGAATATGGAAGATATCCTGAATGTTCAATCAGAGATCAACAGCATACAAGAGGAAATAGAAGCTGCCGCTGGCAGAGTTGAATTCCTGGGGCATTCTTCCGCTTACAGTTCAATAAACCTTACTTATTACCAGGTATTAAATTCTTCTGCCAGTGATAATGATAAGCCGTCATTTGGCACAAGGATCAGTGCTGCATTCAAAACAGGTTGGGAATGGATCACTTCACTTTTTGTTGGCCTGGTGTCTGTCTGGCCACTCTGTCTGGTCACATTCTTTGCTCTTATTTTTTACAGGAGAATGAAACCAGCTAAAGTGAAGCAATCCTGAGAAAACATGATTGTGAAGTCACTTGTTTGTACAGGTGGCTTTGCTGTTTTACATTTGGGTATGGCAAAGAAAAAATTGGTTGTGCTGTCCGGAGCAGGCATCAGCGCTGAAAGTGGGTTAAAAACTTTTCGTGACAGTGATGGACTATGGGAGGGATACAATATAGAAGATGTGGCTACCCCAAGGGCCTGGCGAAAAGATCCCGGGCTGGTATTGGAATTTTATAATTACCGCAGGAAAAATGTATTGGAGGCCCAACCCAATGCCGCCCATTATGGCTTAGCGGAACTGGAAAAGGATTTTGATGTTACCATCATTACTCAAAATATAGATGACCTTCATGAAAGAGCCGGTTCTAGCAATGTTCTTCATCTGCATGGCGAAATATTTAAAATGCGGAGCGAAAGAAACAGTTCATTGATCGCTGAAATCAAAAGCGATATAAAACTGGGGGATGTGGCAGCGGATGGAGCGCAATACCGTCCGCATATTGTATGGTTTGAAGAACCTGTCCCGAAAATTGAAGAAGCGATTCCGGTAGTACACAATGCAGATATTTTTGTAGTGGCAGGTACCTCATTAGTGGTGTATCCTGCTGCAGGCCTGGTAAACTATATTAAGCCGGAAGTCCCGATTTATATAATTGACAAAAAGATTCCTTATATCTCATCAAAACAAAAATTGACGATTATTGAAATGCCGGCCACCGAAGGGGTAAAACAATTGAAAGAATTACTCAAAGCTTTTTAACAGTCTCATTAAATTTTACACCCAGCAATTCTAACTCTTTCAATACAGGTTGATAGATTTGTTTGGAAGTAGGTATATGCAACCCGGTCATTTTAATTTTTCCATTCAAAATCAGTTTCGTTGCTATGCCTAAAGGAAGGCCTACTGTTTTAGCCATTGCAGTTCTTAAACTATTTTCTCCTTTAACAACTAAAGAACTGCTGACCACTGACTGCTGACTTCCTGTGCTGTATACAATTTCATGCAGCATAACAATCATATCCTTATCATAAGGACGTAGTCCCAGTTTTTTTTCTACTGCAAACTGCAGAATATCAGCCGGGCTGCACATTCCTTTATTCACTTTTGTTTCTTCATCATCCAATCCCAAAAAGAAAAGCTGTTTCAATGTGAGATTTGCTTCATGCATTTTAGAAGCGAGGAAAGCAGCGGCATTATTCTTTACTGTGTCAATTTCCACTTCCTGCAGATTTCCATTTTCATCAGCCGTCATAAATGATTCAGGCATTGTTTCACCAACCTTATCAGCTTCATTTTCCGCTTCCATTAATTGCATAAGGTTTTCAAGCATCCCCTTTGTTTCGGCAAACCGTTCCGTTAGTTTTTGGTTTATCCAGTCACCAAAACCGTTTTTATCCATATGTTCTTTGAACACTTGTTGCAGGGTTTTGCCATCTGTTTCATATTGCGGTGTTTCATCGGTGAGTTTAAGTTCGATTATATTTTTCCAACCATACATGAAATCAGGGTGTCGCAATGTCGTGCGGATAAAGGTGGCTGTATTCTCCAGTCCATACAGGGAAGTATAACTAAGTGAATCCCGGTTGGGATACCAGCTCAAAAAACCAAGTTCCGGGATATCAACTAATCTGTCTGCTGTAAACAATTCTTCATAGACCTGTTTTTTTTCTTCTCCATTTTCCCGGTAAAGAGCACCTGCTTTCCCGGCCATAATGATATTTCGGGGATTCCAGCTTATTTTATAGTGCCAGGGATTATCATCACTTTCAGGGGCTACAAGGCCACCGCAATGCGATTTGAATGAAGTGATCGTTCCGCCATTTGCATGAATATGATCAATCAGTTGCATCGCACTCATATGGTCAATACCGGGATCGAGGCCCATCTCATACAGGAAAAAGAGTTTATTCTTTTCAATCTCAGCCTGTAATTCTTTTATGCTTTCATCAACATAAGAAGCCGTCAATAAATTCTTTTGGAGCTTTACACAATCCCTGGCCACTTCAATATGCAGGTGAGGTGGTAATAATGAAATTACAATATCGGCTGAACGAATAAACTGTACTCTTTCATCCGTATTAGTAATATCAAACGATACTGCTTTTGCATAGGCAGAACCAGCAATTTTTGATTTTGCCAGTTGAAGGTCTGCATCTACTACTACGATAGCCCACTTCTCTGCAGCGGCATTATCTATCAAATAATCAATTAATACAGTAGCTGATTTTCCGGCCCCAAACAATAGTATGGTCTTCATTGGTAATGCTATTTCAAAAACCGAAAATTAGGCCTAAAAAATCATAATTAGTGTGGAAATGCTGCTTGTTTTTCAATCGGTTAACTAATCCACACGAGTGGATAAAATAGCTCAAAAAACACCTCCTTTTATCAGGTTTTCAGGGCATAAAAAAGTAGATTTGCAAACCCTGAAAAAGCCCCTTTTTTACGGGTTTGAATGACTCAGCAACCAATTAAAAAAACAGAAGGAAATTCACTCAAATGGAAGAGAACTTAGAGCCACTGGAAACGAGCGACCATAACCGGATAATTCCTGTTAATATAGAAGAGCAGATGAAGACAGCCTACATTGATTACTCCATGTCGGTAATTGTTGGTCGTGCCCTTCCCGATGTAAGAGATGGATTGAAACCTGTTCATCGCCGCATACTGTTTGCGATGAATCAATTGGGGCTGCATTATAACAAGCCGTATAAAAAATCCGCCCGTCTTGTCGGGGAAGTGTTGGGTAAATACCATCCGCATGGTGATACATCCGTGTATGATGCTATGGTTCGGATGGCACAGGAATGGAGTATGCGTTACACCATGGTTGACGGACAGGGAAACTTTGGTAACCAGGATGGTGATGGCCCCGCAGCGATGCGTTATACAGAAGCCAGGCTGGAAAGGCTGGCTGAGCATATGCTCGATGACATTGAAAAGGATACCGTTGATTTTCAACTGAACTTTGATGACTCTGAAAAAGAGCCTACCGTTCTTCCAACAAGGGTTCCGCAATTACTGATAAATGGCTCCAGTGGTATTGCCGTTGGCATGGCCACCAATATGATGCCGCATAATCTTTCAGAAGTCATTGATGGCTGTATTGCTTTTATTGACAACCGGGAGATAACCGTTGATGAATTGATGCAGCATGTAAAAGCTCCTGATTTCCCAACAGGTGGTATTATTTATGGTATGGAAGGGGTGAAAGCAGCTATGCATTTTGGAAGGGGAAGGGTGGTGGTTAGAGGTAAATTAACGGTTGAAACAAAACCCAGCGGCCGTGAACAGATCATTATCACTGAAGTCCCATACCAGGTAAACCGGGATGCCCTAACTAACCGCATTGGTGAATTGGTAAATGAGAAAGTGATAGAAGGAATTGCCCATGTAAATAACGAATCAAATAATAAAGAAGGCACCCGGGTGGTAATTGATCTGAAAAGAGATGCAATTGCCAATGTACTGATAAATCAGTTATACAAACTTACAGACCTGCAAACTTCTTACGGTATCAATAATGTTGCGATCGTAAAGGGCAGACCAAGAACACTGAACCTGAGAGAGCTTATCAGTGAGTTTGTGGAGTTCAGGCATGAAGTGGTGGTCAGAAGAACACAATTTGAACTAAGAGAGGCAGAAAAAAGGGCCCATATTTTAAAAGGTTACCTCATCGCACTCGATCACCTGGATGAAGTGATAGCGCTGATCCGCAGTTCAGCCACACCAGAAATTGCAAAGGATAAACTGGTAAATGCAGGATGGGGATTAGATGAAATACAGGCTAAAGCCATACTTGAACTTCGCCTGCAAAGGTTGACCGGTATGGAGAGGGATAAGATCAAAGAAGAATTTGATGAACTGATGAAATTAATCGCACACCTTAATGAATTATTGTCAAACGAAGGAATGAGGTTTGAGGTGATCAAAACTGAATTGCTGGAGATTAAAGAAAAATTCGGGGATACAAGAAAAACAGAGATCACTTACCTGGATGATGAAGTAAAAATTAAGGACCTCATCAAAGAAGAAGATGTTGTTATCACTATATCGCATTTGGGGTATATCAAACGTACCCCGGCCGATGAATTCCGTGCACAAAGACGGGGTGGCAGGGGAGTGATGGGTGGCAAAACAAGAGATGAAGATTATATTGAACATCTTTTTGTGGCCTCAACACATCACACCATGCTCTTCTTTACCGAAAAAGGAAGGGTGTACTGGCTGAATGTATATGAAATTCCGGAAGGGGAGAAGACCGGAAAAGGCCGTGCCATCCAAAATCTTGTTCAGCTTCCCCCTGATGATAAGGTAAGAGCTATTATTGATGTGAAAGATCTTAAAGATGAGGAATTTGTAAAATCACACAATATTGTGCTTTGTACCAAGAAAGGAATAATAAAGAAAACAGAACTCGAAGATTTCAGCCGGCCAAGACAAACGGGTGTAAACGCCATCAATATTGTGGAAGGAGATGAACTACTGGAAGCCAAAATGACTGACGGGAAGAGTGAAATTATGATGGCTGTAAAAAGCGGAAGAGCCATCCGGTTCTCTGAAGAGAAAGTAAGAGCCACCGGCCGCGGTGCTATCGGTGTGGCAGGAATAGAAGTTGAAGACAACAACGATGAAGTAGTGGGAATGATTTGTGTAAATCCTGAAACCGATGCATCCAAAACCGTGCTGGTTGTTAGTGAAAAGGGTTTTGGCAAAAGAACCCCGGTTGACGAATACCGCTTTACAAACAGGGGAGGAAAAGGTGTGAAAACTATAAATGTAACCGATAAAACAGGCTCATTGGTGGGTATCCTTGATGTGGCAGAAACGGAAGATATCATGATCACCTGTAAAAGCGGCGTCACCATCCGGATGCCAGTTACCGGCATCAGCGAACAGGGAAGGGCCACACAGGGTGTAAAATTGATCAGGCTGGATGAAGGTGATGAAATTGCAGCCATAACAAACCTGGATGACCAGGAACACAATGGCAATGGCGATTCAAACAGTGAAGAAATTCAGAACGGTGAAGAGGGTAACGCAACCGGAACAGGTGAAAATTCATCTACTGAAAGTGCAACAGATTAAAATATGAAATGAGCTTCTAAAACTACCAGGTTAATAAGTGTCCTGTATACAATAGTTTTATTGGCAACTAATATCTGAACATAAATTTAAAACTAAAAATAAACAGATGAAAAGTTTATTCCTTCTATTAACGTTAAACTTGTCAGCCTTTTTCGCCACTGCGCAGAACTATGACAATATCAAGACCATTATGATGCTGAATCAGCTGGATAAGGCAAAAACAGATTTTGATAAAGCCTTTACCAATGCAAAATTTGCAGGCAAGCCGGAAGCTTATATTATGAAAACCGCCATTTATGCGGGACTGGCCATGTCAGATGCAAAAAAAAATACTCCGGAATCAGAGCAACTTACTGCTGAAGCAGATGCAGCATTTAGCAAATACAAGGAGATGGATCCTACAATGGCCCTAATAAGTGACCCAACTTATCAAAATGGCCCCATCAACCTGTACTCAAGTTATTACACAGCAGGTTACAATGAGTACAGTGCCAAAAAATGGCAAACAAGCCTTGTTAAATTAAAAAAAGCAATAGAATACTCTGATCTGCTCATTTTAAAAAAGATTCTCTCTTCACCAGTTGATACTAATGTGCTCATTCTGGCGGCTATTACTGCTGAAAATTCCGGTAATAAAGAGGATGCAGCCGGTTATTATACCCGTTTAGCAGATGCAAAAATTGGCGGTGATGGTTTTGAAGGGGTGTATCGCTTTCTTGTCAGTTATTCATTTGCGAAAAAAGACATGTCTGCATTTGAAAAGTACAAAGCGCTGGGTAAAGAATTATTCCCTAAAAGCGAATACTTTAACTATGATAAAATAGATTTTGCAGTAGGTTTGATGACCAATTTTAATGACAAATTGAAATCGCTGGAAGAAGTTTTAGCCACAGATCCGGATAACTACAAAGCGAACCAGGTGTTGGGTGAAATAATATACGACACATTAAATCCTAAAGAAGATGCACCGCAGGATCCTCTTCCAAATGCAGTTGAATTAGAAAAGAAAATGAAAGAAGCTTTTGAAAAATCGGCAAAAGCAAAACCTGAAACAGCTGAAATTCCATATTTATATATGGGTGACCATTTTATTAATAAAGCATCCAAAGTAAATGATAGAAGAGAAGCTCATTCAAAAGACATGAAAGCCCGAACCAAACCGGGAGCTATGTCTTCTAAAGAAGATATTGCCAAAAGAGATGCCCTGGATAAAGAATATGGAGAGACACTGGAACAAGCCAGAGAACCATATGAAAAAGTAGCTGCCATTTTTGCAAATAAAGTCAAACAGGAAAATGAGCTGGAAATGAGGGATAAACAACAGTATAAAAAAGCTGTAAGCTACCTGGCTGATATTTTTGCTTTCAAAAGGGCAATGGCAAAAGGGAAACCTGCAGATCAGGCCAAGTACTCGGCGGAAGAAAAAAAATGGACCGACGCATATGATGCGATAAACTCAATTAAGGAGAAAAAGAGAGATCATTAATAAGATAGAAAAGAGGAGATATTGAAATGTAGAAAAGTCACCATTGTGTGGCTTTTCTTATTTTAAATATATTTAACATAATGGTCAGTTATATTTAAAGCCACATAATATAATACGGTTAGCCTGATACGATTTTTTCTAACTTACGATACTTCTTTACTGTAAGAAAAAATCGTATCAGGCTAACCGTATCTTCCTTCTCTCTGTGGCTTTCGAATATAACTTATATTATGTCTCAGTCGTTTGCTTTGTGTAGCGAAGGTGGTAAGTTTTCCACTACCACCGAGCGAAGCAGGATATGTGAGGGGGAATACAAAAAAAATAATTCAGGGCATAACACCCGTAAGGGTGAGGATGGTAGGTCAAAAGGAATACTTGCTATTTTAGGATATTCAATACTTGCATTAATAATATTAAAAATGTTACGATGAAAGAAGTTGGAAAAGCAGATAAGAAAAAGAGTAAAATAAAAACATCAACTGTTTTTATTGAATTGCCAGAATATAAGGAAAGGAGAGATGCATTAATTTCATCCGGTTCAGCTCTGATGCAGAACCTTTTTAATCTCATTAAGAAGCTCAGTTGAAAAATCTTTTATCTGAAGGCCTCCTTCTTTTGTTAATATAAAAATACCTCCTTCTTTATTAATTTCAGACTCAAGCGAACGGAGCCGCCACATGAGTTTATACTTTTCTGCTTCATTAAAGTAGTACAACTTCTCAGTATTAGTCTTTTTTAACCCCTCAACCAACGGTTTGATTAAAGAAAGATACGGTTCGGTAATATTCGAAAGCAAGTCGTTTGCGCCATTTTCGACATCATCAACAAGGTCAGATTCTTCGTGATATATTTTCATAAAAGCAGCAGTTTGCTATCAAGTTACGAGTTGCCGAGAACTTAACCGCCGGTAGGTCAGAAGCCGAGCTTATTTTTTTTGTATTCCCCCGGTGCGACTTAACATAATATATATTATAGGAATATTTTTACCCTTTATCTTACGGGAAATGGGTATTGGCCGGAATTAAAGGTCTGAGTAGCTTGCATACAAATCACCTGCTATGCAAATTCACAGAAATCTATTACTAATTTCCTTGCTTGTTATAATTGCCGGTTGCAACGGAATAGCAACAAAAGCTGAAACTGATGAAGTACCCATTGAAAAAAATGAAACAAGCAAATTAAATACTGATTTAAATTCTAATAACAAATCCAGTTCGGTTACTCTCCCCGACAGTACCAGTTTACAACCAACTACGGATCCCAATATCATTCTTGCCAATATTGACCAGTTCCTCGTTTCCAGGTCAATCATCCCGGAAACTACATTAAATACGGAAGGTATTTCCGGGGCCATGGTTACGATACAAAATTCATTGAATTTCAGTTTTCAAAAAATTATAGTTGAAGTCAGTATTTTACTGGCAGATGATAAGGAATACAGAACTGACTATTATACATTGTATAATATTGAACCGGCCAGCACAAAAACGATTAAAATTCCCAACACTTCCCGCGGCGTAAAAATTGTCAGCCATATTATTAAGGTAAAAAGTAATGAACTGACCAACGGCGAATGGATACTTACAGGTAACCGTTTTGTACCAAAATAATTATGAATCTCCGGGAAACGATACTGGCTGAACATTCCAAAGCCAACTGTACCAAAATTGTGAAATGGATCGGCAGCAACCAGCAACGGTTCGATTCCCTTTTTGAATTATTCCTTCATGATGACCCTCTTATGGCGCAGCGGGCTTCCTGGCCGCTCAGTTATGCAGTGATAGCACATCCGGTATTTATTCATAAACACTTAGCCAGGCTACTGAAGAATCTTAAGAAACCAAAGCTTCATGACGCTGTTAAACGGAATACTGTCCGGCTTTTGCAGGAAATAGCCATTCCTGAACGGTTTCGTGGTAACATCATGAACACCTGTTTTGATTACATCTCATCTCCGGATGAAAAAGCAGCTGCCAAAGCTTTTTCCCTTACTATTCTTCATAATCTGTCTAAACAATACCCTGAAATAAAACAGGAATTAAAAACGATCATTGATGACCGATGGGAATATGAATCAGCAGCATTCAGAGCCCGGGCAAGAAAGATCCTCAAAGAACTGTAAGAAAATTTACCCTTTTAAATAACCTGACAAATTATAAATGAATAACCAGGAAAATATAACGGCAAACGATATAAACAATATATTCATTCCCACTTCTCCAATTTTAAATATCAATTTTCTGGGAATCTCATACATGGGATAATACGCAAATTGAGTGATCACTTTACCAATCCAATACGCTGCAATGAGACCTGTAAGTGCAATAGCCAATCCGGTCTGGTTTTTTAAGTCTTCGGTAAACAGCATCGAAATAAGTCCGAAAGAAAAATTAAGTCCTTGTATATACCTGCCATAAGTCCTGGCTATTTCCTGGTTCAATGGCTTTAATTTTTTGATATCATTATACCAGTCGAATACCACATGACGGATGTACGGATAAATAAGCGCAGTGAATATTTGCCCAATTGCCCCGGCGATGATAAGCCAGTTTGGAACGACCCATTTCATATCTTAAAATTTCTTTTTTATTGATTCTTCCCTGTTGAATTCTCTGAAAATAAGCCGAAGATTCTGGTCATACGTAACATAATTATACAGCCAGTTCATAAATACAAAGAACCTGTTCTTCACTCCCAGGATGAGCATCAGGTGAAGTCCCATCCAGATCAGCCAGGCAAAAAAGCCACTAAAATGCAATTTGGGTTTCGGTACATCTACCACAGCAAGGTTTCTGCCTACTGTTGCCATAGCACCTTTATCATAATACTCGAAAGCATACAACCTGTCAGTATTTGCCTTTTTTTCTATCAATAAAAGATTATGAGCCAGCATATCTGCCTGTTGAATAGCCGCCGGCGCAACCTGGGGATGAGCATGGGGAAACCCGGGTGTTTCCATATAAGCAAGATCTCCCAATGCATAAATATTTTGCAGGCCCTGAACCTTGCAATACCTGTCAACCTTTATTCGGTTCCCTCTGGCAATTAATGAATGATCAATCCCATTCGGAATATTACCTTTAATACCGGCTGCCCATATCACAGTTGCGGCTGGTATCCGGTTACCATCCTGCAATTCCACATTCTTTCCATCATAGTTTTTTACCAGCGTTGCCGTTAGCACATTTACACCCAGCTTTTCCAGGTATTGTTGCGATTTTTCTGATGATTTCTGACTCATGCTGGCCAGTGTCTTACCAGTTCCTTCCAGGAGGTATATATTCATTTTCGTGAAATCCAATTCCGGATAATCTTTGGGCAAAACATATTTTTTCATCTCTGCCAATGCCCCTGACACCTCCACTCCTGTTGGCCCGCCACCTACCACTACTATATTCATTGCCCGTTGTAATTCATCCTCATCAGTGATTGTGTGTGCTTCTTCAAATAAATGAAGTAGCCGGTGCCGTATCTGTAAAGCCTCTACTGTTGACTTCATCGGGAAAGCATGTGCGGCAAGCTCTGCATTACCGAAGAAATTTGTATCGGCACCGGTAGCCAGTACCAGTACATCATAATTTATTTCTTCGATATCAGTGATGATTTTATTTTCATCTGGGACAACACTTTTCAGATCGGCCAGCCTTATCCTCACATTTTTGCTTTTTTGAAACACTTTCCTAAGTGGAAAAGAAATATTACTGGCATCAAGTCCGGCAGTTGCCACCTGGTAAAAGAGCGGCTGAAACTGGTGATAATTAAATTTGTCCACCAGGACTACCTCGAAACCGGCTTTATTATTGAGTTTACGGGCTAACCGGAGGCCTCCGAATCCTGCACCAACGATGACTACTTTCATGATTTTGTGTTTAACAACACAAACTTACATATTTTTCAATAATTATTGAAAATACAGGAAATTTATTTTTTCCAGTCTTCAAGAACCTGTGAAAGCACTGAATTCTTAAAAAGTGGAGAAAAATCAATACAACATCCTGACCTTAATAGTAGCCTTTACATCCTTCAGTAAATGCAGTGCCTGGGAAGAAAGTTTCTTGTCCACGTCCAATACCACATACCCGATATCTTCATTCGTCTTCAGGTATTGTCCTACAATATTGATATTATGTTTGGAAAGCTGTGTGTTAATGGCAGACAAAACACCCGGTACATTATTATGTATATGCAAAATACGATGGCTTCCCTCCTGTGGTGGTAATGCCAGGGCAGGTACAGTGTGAGAACCGAACGTAATTCCTTTTTCCAGGTAATTAAATAGCTTCACACTCACATCTTCCCCAATATTTTGTTGTGCTTCTTCTGTGCTGCCACCGATATGCGGTGTCAAAATTACATTAGGAAGATCCTGCAGGGGAGTTTGGAAATGATCCCCGTTCTTTTCTGGTTCCCATGGATAAACATCGACAGCTGCCCCGCTGATATGGCCTTCCAATATTTCCTTTCGCAATGCTTCAAGGTCCACCACTTCTCCTCTCGCATAGTTCAAAAGAATAGCTCCTTTTTTAAAATGCTTAAGATGAGTCTTACTGATCAGGTTCTTAGTTTGATTTGTTTCGGGCACATGGAGTGTAACTACATCCGCCCTGCTTAACAATTCTTTTAATGATTTTGCATCTTCCGCATTACCCAACGGCAATTTTGTTTCCACATCATAAAAAATGACTTTCATTCCCAATGCTTCAGCCAGCACACTTACCTGGCTTCCGATATTGCCATAACCAATTATCCCCAGTGTCTTTCCCCTTAATTCATAACTGCCTTTCGCATCTTTCATCCAGATACCTTTATGTGCTGCATTATTTTTATCTGGTATTCTTCTTATGAGCATGATAGCTGCACCAATGACCAGTTCAGCAACAGATCTTGTATTCGAATACGGGGCATTAAAAACAACAACCCCGTTTTTTGTTGCTGATTTCAGATCCACCTGGTTTACACCAATACAAAAACAACCAATTGCCTGTAATTTTTTCGCAGCATCAAGTATCTTTTTCGTTACCTGTGTCTTTGAACGAATACCCAGAATATGCACATCTTTTATTTCCTCAATTAATTGTTCTTCGGTCAGCGCTTTTGAAATTTTGTCTACCCTGACATAACCGTGATGACGGAAATTTTTAACTGCTGTGTCACTAATGTTCTCCAGAAAAAGTATCCTGATTTTTTCCTTTGGATAACTGGTGGTATTGCCTGCTTTTGTCATACAGCAAATATACTACGTACAATTGAGCTCATTTTCTGTTTGACAATAAACTCACTGGAAAATGTTAACACTAACAGTTGTTTTGTATTAACATTTGTACCGCTGCTGGGGAAAACTATTATATTGCCCGGTATGCAGGGCTTCTATTTTTGTAAATAAACCCATAAATATCTGTTGAAGACTTTCCTTTACATCGTATTGCTGGTCTTTTTCAGTTATTGTTGTAATAATACTACCCGTGACAAAAAACCAGGAGAGGAAGATTCACTGCAATACTACCCGGTTACACCGGAAAAAATTGACCAGCAGGAATTCCGGGAATACTATCGGAGACTAACAGCCTTTTTCGATACCACTTTGCTCAGGAATAACAATTTCAATGGCAGTATACTGATCGCCAAAAGTGGTACAATCATCTATGAACGATATATAGGAAAAGCAGACCTGCGTAAAAAAGATACTATATCGGAAAATACGCCGCTACATATTGCTTCAACGAGCAAACCGTTTACTGGCATAGCTATTCTAAGACTTATACAGGAAGGGAAACTCTCCTTAAATGATACTATAACAAAATACTTTCCCACACTACCCTATCCCGGTATTACCGTAAAAATGTTACTGAATCATCGCAGTGGGTTGCCCAACTATGTTCATTTCATGGATAAGACCAGCTGGAACAAAAAAGATTATGCCACCAACAAAGATGTGTTAGGCATTATGATTAAGGATAAACCAAATATTAATTTTCAGCCGGGAAAAAGATTCAGCTATTGCAATACCAATTATATATTACTTGCAATGATTATCGAGAGTATCACAGGCAAATCCTATCCTGATTATATGCAGCAAAAATTTTTCCAGCCATTGCAAATGAAAAATACTTACGTTTTTACCCTTAAGGATACATTGACCGCAACTCCTTCATTCAATTATAACGGGAACTACTGGGACTATGATTTTTTAGACGGGACTTATGGTGATAAGAATATTTATACAACTCCAAAGGATCTGCTTAAATGGGACCAGGCTTTATATACTGATCAGCTTCTCAATAAATCATTACTCGATTCCGCATTTGCCCCCTACAGTTTTGAAAAGCCGTCTGTTCATAATTACGGACTTGGCTGGAGGCTTCAATTGTTGCCGAATGGTAAGAAAATTATATATCACTTTGGTAAATGGCACGGGTTTAATGCTGCGTTTGCAAGATTGACTGACGAAAAGGTCACTATTATTATCCTGGGGAACAGGTTTACCAGAAACATTTATAATACGGCTCATCTATGCTACGATATTTTTGGAAACTACAGGCAAGAGGTTATAAAAGATGAAGAAGAAACAGACTCCGTCTCTTCTATGAAGACAGGGTTACCGTCACTAAGAAATACAAAATTTTCTTCAGGGAAAAATACCCGTAAGAACGTAAAGAATTAAGTCATCCTTTTTTTGGAAATAGTTTCTGACCTTTATACCTGTATGAAAATTCTTTCTGCAGAGGAAATCCGGTTGTGGGATCAGTTTACTATTCAAAACGAACCCATCTCTTCCATTGACCTGATGGAAAGAGCAGCAATTGCTTGTGTGGATTGGCTGTTGAAAGAGTATCCCGATGCCCCATCTTTTGGCATTTTCTGCGGCAAAGGCAATAATGGCGGGGATGGTCTTGCCATAGCAAGGTTGTTAATGGAAAAAGGCTTTTCAGTTACCATTCATATTCTTGAATTTGGTCATAAAGGAACAGAGGATTTTCAAACCAACCTGGCGAGACTTCATCAATTCCCGAATGCGGACATCCATTTTGTTCAATCAGCACAAAATTTTCATCATTTTCCACCCGGACAGATTGTAATTGACGCATTATTTGGTTCAGGTTTGAACAGGGGCATTGAAGGAGTAACGGCACAATTAGTTGAACATATCAATACTTCGGGTTGCGAAATTATTTCTGTCGATATTCCCAGCGGTTTGTTCACTGACCATTCCTCGAAAGGCAACTTATTTGTGCAGGCGAATCATACATTAAGTTTTCAATGTCTTAAGCCAGCATTCCTTTTCCCCGAAAATGACAAAGCAACCGGAGAAATTCAAATACTCGATATTGGCCTTCACCAGGATTTCTATAAGTCACTGAACAGCCGTTTTGAATTACTGGATGACACTATTATTCATTCTATTCATAAACCAAGAAATCGGTTTGCACATAAAGGTCACTATGGCCATGCATTATTGGTAGCGGGCAGCTATGGAAAAATTGGTGCTGCTGTCTTATCTGCCAAAGCTTGTTTGCGGAGTGGTGCCGGGTTATTGACCTGTCATATACCATCATGTGGTTATTCCATTTTGCAAACTGCTGTTCCGGAAGCAATGGTAATGACCGATTTTAATTCATCATTTAATACAAAGCTTGAAGATGATCTAATGAAGTATGAAGGCATAGGTGTTGGACCGGGCATAGGTACTGCATCAGAGACTAAAATGATGCTGCGGGAAATTTTCGATACCTACCGGAATCCGGTTGTGCTGGATGCTGACGCATTAAATATAATAGCATCACAGAAAGATTTATTGAATTTGGTGCCTGTGGGTTCTATCCTTACACCACATCCCAAAGAGTTTGAACGGTTATTTGGTGAAGCCGCCAATGATTTTGACCGGGTACTGTTAGCCCTTGAAAAGGCGAAAGAGCTTAGTTCCATAATCATCCTGAAAGGGCATCATACTTTTATTGCCACACCCAACGGCCGTGGTTTCTTCAACAGTACCGGAAATCCCGGAATGGCCACAGCCGGCAGCGGTGATGTACTGGCAGGAATATTAACCGGTTTGCTGGCACAGGGTTATAGTTCCAGCGAAACTGCAGTTCTTGGTGTTTACCTGCATGGATTAGCCGGAGATATGGCAGCAAAAGAACTATCTATGGAAGCCATGGTAGCAGGTGATATCATCAACTTCCTTGGCATTGCTTTTCGGTTTTTACAACAGAATAATTGATGCCGGTCAAACATCCCTGTAGCCCCTGTTTATCAGGTTTTTGGCCATTTTGACCCAATTTTCCAATTCCTTGTATCCCCATTCCAAATTTGCCACTCAACCCCTATCTTTGCCGCCCGGCCAAATGGCCGGTTTTCATTAAATCTTGATTAAGAATCAACTCTTATGGACAAATTGATTTATCTGGTGCCCGTAATGGGACTCATTGGATTGCTTTATACCCTTGTAAAGTTCAATTGGGTTTCCAAGCAAGATGCCGGCAATGACCGTATGAAAGAAATCAGCACCTACATTGCTGAAGGTGCAATGGCATTTCTGAAGGCTGAGTGGAAAATACTTGGCTATTTCGTAGTAATAGTTGGTATTCTGCTGGCTGTAATGGCTTCTTCAAATCCTCATTCACATTGGCTGATTGCGGTAGCATTTGTTGCTGGTGCTGTATTCAGCGCCACTGCCGGATATATAGGTATGAAAGCTGCTACTAAAGCCAATGTACGCACTGCACATGCAGCCCGTACCAGCCTTAGTAAAGCATTAAATGTTTCATTCACCGGTGGTGCAGTCATGGGAATGGGAGTTTCCGGTCTTGCTGTATTGGGTTTGGGAGGTTTATATATCATTTTGAAACAGGTTTTTGCACCTGATTCAGCTGTTAATTCAGATGAAATGATCAGGACCATTGAAGTTTTAACTGGTTTTTCGCTGGGTGCAGAATCTATTGCCTTATTTGCCCGTGTTGGGGGCGGTATCTATACAAAAGCTGCCGACGTAGGTGCAGACCTGGTGGGTAAAGTGGAAGCTGGTATTCCGGAAGATGACCCCAGAAACCCTGCGACAATTGCCGACAATGTTGGTGACAACGTAGGTGATGTGGCTGGGATGGGTGCCGACCTTTTTGGTTCTTATGTTGCAACTGTGCTGGCCACTATCGTGTTGGGCCAGCAAACAACTGTTGTTTTCGGTGATGATCTTTTAGGAGGATTCTCCCCTATTATATTACCAATGCTTATCGCAGGGGTGGGTATTATTTTTTCCATCATAGGTACTTTATTTGTTCGTGTAAGTGATTCCGCAGGTATCAGTACAGATGTGGTGCAAAAAGCACTGAATATGGGTAACTGGGGATCTATTGTTTTAACGGCTGGTGCTTCTGCCGGGTTAGTATATTTCATTCTACCGGAAGCCATGGAGCTCAGAGGTGTAATGTTTACCAAATGGGGTGTACTAGGCGCCATCGGTGTTGGTCTGCTGGTAGGTGCTTTGATGAGTATCATTACTGAATACTACACTGCGATGGGCAAAGGCCCTGTTAAATCTATCATTAAACAATCATCAACAGGTCATGCTACTAATGTAATTGGTGGTTTGGCGGTAGGGATGGAATCCACTTTCCTTCCAATACTTGTATTGGCTGGTGGAATCTGGGGCTCCTATCAATTTGCAGGATTGTATGGTGTGGCAATTGCAGCCGCTGGAATGATGGCTACAACTGCTATGCAGCTTGCAATTGATGCTTTCGGTCCTATTGCTGATAATGCCGGTGGTATTGCAGAAATGAGTGAATTGCCTAAAGAAGTACGGGAAAAAACTGACGTATTGGATGCTGTGGGTAACACTACAGCTGCTACCGGAAAAGGTTTTGCTATTGCTTCTGCTGCATTAACAGCACTAGCATTGTTTGCTGCTTTTGTGGGTGTTGCCATGCCCGATAATCAACATATAGATATTTATAAGGCAGATGTATTAGCCTCATTATTTGTTGGTGGAATGATACCCTTCATATTTTCGTCACTGGCTATCCGGGCAGTGGGTCAGGCTGCGATGGCAATGGTAGAAGAAGTTCGCCGCCAGTTTCGTACTATTCCAGGTATTATGGAAGGTACGGGTAAACCTGAATATGATAAATGCGTAGCCATTTCTACACAGGCCTCTATCAAAAAAATGATGTTACCGGGTGCTATCACTATCATTTCTCCGTTGATCATTGGTTTCCTGTTAGGTCCGGAAGCACTTGGTGGTTTTCTGGCAGGTGCAACGGTGAGTGGAGTATTGATGGGAATGTTCCAGAATAATGCAGGTGGCGCCTGGGATAATGCAAAGAAATCTTTTGAAAAAGGGGTAGAAATAAATGGAGAGATGTATTACAAAAAATCGGAGCCTCATAAAGCTTCTGTTACTGGTGATACTGTAGGTGATCCTTTTAAAGATACTTCCGGACCTTCAATGAATATTTTGATTAAATTGATGTCAATAGTTTCATTGGTCATTGCTCCTACCCTGGCACAAATAAATGCAAAGAAAGTGGAAGTACCCGTAGTACCGGAAGCCCCTAAGCCTATGGGAAAAGAATTTAAAATAAAATCTGAGCCAATGGCCGCTATTAACAAAGCCAATACTGTTCAGTATCAATAATACAAGAGCTTAATCAGAACCATTAATTAAGTCCCGCTGTTTCTACAGTGGGGCTTATTTTTTGTAACCTAATTGCGAACCTTAGCACGATCCAGGGAAAATAATTTTTATTTTGGGATTTATATTCCTTACAGATTCACTAAGAATATTTTATTTAAAAAAATAGCTAATTGAAAAAAATCAAGCTAAAACGTAACCATTTCCCTATTTCCACGTCCCATCCTTAACAGGTGTTAAAAAAGCCTAAAAATAGTTACTGTGTATTTGTCTTACGAAATTAGTCGTATATTCGGGTCAAAATCGTAATACTATGTCAGCGCCAAAATTGATAAAGCCTACCGAAAGCGAACTGGAAATTCTCCAGATCCTCTGGACGAAAGGAACGGCCACGGTCAGGGATGTGCATGAAGAACTGGCACAGACCAAAGATGTTGGCTATACGACCACCCTTAAACTGATGCAGATAATGAATGAAAAAGGCATAGTAAAAAGGGATGATTCAATGCGTACCCATGTGTACCAGGCTGCTGTGAATAAGGAAAAAACACAAAAACACCTGTTAGGTAAAATAATTGATAATCTTTTTGGAGGCTCCCCCACCCAACTCGTCATACAGGCTTTGGGTGATGAAAGCCATAAGGCAAGTCCTGAGGAATTGGAAAAGATCCAGGCCTTACTGGATAGTCTTAAAAAACAATAACCATGACCGGCATCCAGCTGCACTTACTGCAATCACTTGGCTGGGCTGTACTCAACAGCCTCTGGCAAATGGCTCTTTTATGGGTCATCTATATGATTGTACTGGCAATAATCAAAAATTTAAGGCATTCATCTAAGAGCATTTTGGCTTCGGGCCTGCTTTTCGCAGGGTTTTTATGGTTCGTCTACACATTTATTATCGTTTATAACAAAATAATTACAGGTGAGGCTGTTGGTGAGTCAGTTACCATAAGTAGCGGAACATATAGCTGGTTGTTGCAAAGTCTTCCTTTTATTTCTGTAGCTTATCTTTTATTATTAACCCTTCCGGTTTTACGTTTTATCCGCAACTATCGTTATGTGCAGGTAATCAGGAAATACGGACTTACCAAGATCAATGTGGACTGGAAAATATTCGTCCGCAATGTAGCGGCCAGAATGGGTATTAAAAAGCCTGTTCAGATATGGGTTTCTGAATTTGTGTCATCCCCTGTAACTATCGGTTTTTTAAAACCAGTGATTCTTGTACCATTAGCAGCTATCAGTCATTTAACACCGCATCAACTGGAGGCTGTATTATTGCATGAACTGGCGCATATCAGGAGATACGATTACCTGGTTAACCTCCTGATCAATTTTATTCAAACTATTCTTTACTTTAACCCGTTTGTAAAAGCATTTGTGAAGATTGTAGAAAGAGAAAGAGAAAAAAGCTGTGATGAAATGGTATTACAGTTCCAGTATGATTCACATCAATATGCTTCTGCCCTTCTGCTCCTGGAAAAAACAAACTATCAGCAAAAGGCACTCATCATCTCAGCGGGTGGTAATAAAAATGACCTGCTGCACCGCATTGAAACTATCATAGGCATTCAAAAAAAACAAACGCTGTCAGCCAATAAAATAGCCGGATTGCTGTCAGCTATTATCTGCATTCTTGCACTGAACCTTTTACTATTATTACCCGGTAAAGAATCCAACAGGAATAAGACAACTGCATACTCAGAAATTTTTTCGCCATTTAGTTTCATTACTGAGGGTGCCGGTGAACAAAATGATGAAGCTGAAGCGGGAAATAAAAAGTCAGCTTTAACTATTTTTGATTCAAAAAATCTGGCTGCAACTACTGATGTTCAATCTCCGGCAACACCAATTGAACCACCCCCTAACACCCCATTGATCAGCGAACAAAACCTGCAGGATATTTCTTCATTGGCCTACAAACTGGCAGGTTTTGAAGAAGTAAATATTCCTGTCTTAAAAAAATACCAGGAACAGCAGGTAAAGGACGCTTTGGCTGCATCAAAAAAAGTATTGGAAAGTTCTCAATGGAAGTTGGTAGAAAAAAGTATAGCAGATGCTTTTTCAGAAAGGGAAAAGGAGGAAATAAAATCTGTGTATGAAAAAGAACTGGATAAATTTGACTGGAACAAATGGGAAAATAAACTAAAGCTTGCGTACGATAATATTGATTGGGACAAAGTAAACAATCAGCTCTCGAATGCTATCAACCAGATACGGGTAGACAGCCTGCAAAGAGTATACAACGATGTGGCTGTTAAACTGAATGCGATTGAAAAAGAGCTTTCCCTCAATAAAGTAAAAAGTATACCCGATACAGATATTTCCTTGAAAACTGTAGAAGAAAAGAAAACAAAAGTACAGCAGACATTAAATACACTGAAAGCTATACGCAATAAGAAGATTGTTCACCTCTGAGACTTCCCGCCTATAGATTTGTATTGAACCTTTAAAAGAATCACCTGATTATATCTACATAACCTGTAATTTTTTTGCGCCCGTTTTTAGGATCAATAACATAATAATAAGTCCCCACAGGCACCTCTTTTCCATTTACTTTTCCATCCCAGGGAGTGGCATAACCCACTGAACGAAAGACCAGCTGGCCATAACGGTTCACTACATCAATAGTACATCCCGGATAACTTTCCAGGTATGGTAACTCCCACCTGTCATGTACCCCATCCCCGTTCGGGCTGAAAATATTGGGGATGATTGGGTATTTCAACACTTTGATAAACACCTGGTCTGACTTCGCACAATTTCCCCTTGCCGTAACCGTCAGCGTATAAGTAATATCATCCACACCATTTATAGTTGGGTTTAAGACAGTATTACTCCCGGTAAAGTAGAGATTCGGTGTCCAATTATAAGTCATATCATTCCCGGTTACAACAGGCTGCAGAACAATCTGTCCTCCTTCCAGTACTAATCTGTCCGGACCAGCATAAACAATCGGGTAAGGATGTATAACAACTGGTGAAGTATAAGTTGTACTCCTGCAACCAAAACTATTAAATGAATATAAGCTCACATTATAAGTACCAGCAGATGAGTAAGTATAATTAAAAGTTGATGTATTTCCTGTATTACCATCATCCATCATCCAGTTCCATTGGTTAGTGATGCCACCCATTGGATCAGTGTTGTCTGTAAAGCGTATACTCTGACCCAGGCAGGCTTCCGGTTTATCAGTCATAAAAGATGCGATTGGTTGGACATGTATTGTATTCAGCAAGATCGTGGTATCATTAACACATCCGGCTCCACTCGTTACCTGGAGATTCACATTATAAGGGCCGGTTGTAATATACATATGAGATGGGTTGGTCGCTGTTGAATTATTCACCGTTCCGCTTGCCGGATCACCAAAATCCCAGTAATAGGTTAATAAATTCTGAGTGCCATCTGCTATCGTGGAAAGATTGGTAAATGTGGCGTTAGCAGCAGGCAAACACAGGCTTACCGGTATGCTGAAATCAGGTTTAGGTTGCGGGTTCACATTTATCCTGAGTATTTTTTCAAGGCTAACACAACCATTACTGGTCACTACTTTTAGTTTTACATCATATGCTCCCCATGCACTATAAATATGCGTTACGGGATTACCATTTGATATTGTTAATAGTGGTGTCCCATCACCAAAATCCCATTTCCAGGTTGTAAGTATACCTTCCGGAGTGGTGGATGACTGTGTAAATGTAACAGCTTTTCTTTCACATAACGGAGCACTTACACTGAATGCTGCCACAGCTGGCTCAAAAACTTTTATGGATTGTGTCAGGCTGTCTGAACAACCTCCTGTTGCAGAAGTGAACAGGTATTTAATTGTATGAATTCCCGGTCCTGCTACGGAAGGATTAAAAATTCCTGCAGGTGATACACCCGGTCCGCTAAAAATTCCGGTACCCGGCACACCACCTGTTTCACTGGCTTGAGTAATCTGGAATGGTACAGCATCCAGGCAAACATCATTCATTGCACTAAACTGAACACTTGGCGCCGCATTAACAGTTATATCTTTAAAAACATCATTGACGCACACACCACCTGAGTATGCTCTGTACCGGATAGTGAATGTTCTTGTCAATGGCGTTTGAAAATTTGTATACAGATGCTTGTACGTTTTTCCGGGAAACGGATTATTATCCGAATCAAATGCTGCAGGCTGGCCATTATTGTCCCAGTAAATTTCAATTTTAGTGATATTTCCCGGAAACACTGTCGAGGCTTCGGTAATTGCTACAGAATCGTTGGCGCATAAGGTCGTTGGGTTATTCACTACAAAATCAGCCACAGGGAAACTGCCATTCACAGAAAGCGTTTGCACTACCGTATCCTTACAGGCATCACTTGTAGTCACAATCAATTCAACATTGTAAGTACCAACTGCCGTATAACTATGTTGTGGATTTTGTAAAACTGAAGTATTGTTTATTCCACTGCCGGGATCACCGAAGTTCCATTGCCATGCAGCAATAAGACCCGGAGATGCTACCGAACTGGTGTCGTTAAACTGGGCATATGTATCATTCAAACATACATCTGGTAATACAAAACCTGATAATGGTTTAGGTTTGATTTCAACCTGTCTGATGAAACTATTACTAACACAACCTTTATCATTCGTAACGATCAGGCTAACGTTATATATTCCGGGCGCATTAAATGTATGAACCGGGTTTTGTAAGGCAGATGTATTAGCTGCCCCGCTCCCCGGATCATCAAAGTTCCATAACCAGCTTACCAGGTTACCAACGTTTGGATTTGAAATATCCGTGAAGTCGACCACAAATTCTGAACATAATGGTGCAGAAAAGTTGAAGTTGGCGGATGGTAACGGGTATACTGTTATGGTTGCAATACCATTTTGCAGCTGGCTGCAAATAGTTGTACTTGCATCTGTAACGCTGACCAGGTTATAAATAAATGTACCGGCAACAGTTGTTGGAACTAGAACTGTAGCGGTATTAGCTGTACTTATAACAAACTGGTTTGGCCCGCCATTAATAGTATAAACAAAAGTATAAGGAGCAATACCTGCTGAACCGGTAAATGTAACAATTGGAGAAGGCGCATTTTGACAAACTTCTGTCGTACCCGCCACACTTGCTGTCGGCAATGGATTTACAATAATGGTAGCTGTGCCGCTCTGCAACTGGCTGCATATGGTTGCTGTTCCATCAGATACACTAACCAAATTATAAGTAAAGGTTCCAACTGCATTTGTCGGAGCAGGAACGGTTACTGAATTCCCGCTGGTTGTTATCACAGACTGATTCGCACCCCCATTAATAGTATAAATGAAAGTATATGGGGCTGTACCCGTTGCCCCGGTAAAAGTGATGTTGGGAGAAGGAGCATCTTTACAAACAGCCGTACTTCCACTTATTGATGCGGTCGGCAATGGATTAACAGTTACAATAGCAGAACCAGTTTGAGCCTGGTTGCAAACAGCAGGGCTTGCATCCTGAACATTTACTATTTCATATATAAAAGTTCCTGCAATAGCGGTTGGTACCGGAACTGTTGCTATATTTCCAGTACTTGTAACAAATTGGTTTGGTCCTCCATTAATTGTATAGGTAAAAGTATAAGGAGCAGTACCAACAGCACCGGTAAATGTAATAACAGGTGGTGGTGCATTTTGACAAACTTCAATACTCCCGCTGATGGAGGCAGTTGGTAATGGAGAAAGTGTTACCGGGTGCATAGTTGTATCTGACAGACATCCTACATCAGTTATTAATGCGTATCGAACATTATAAGTACCTGTAGCAGCATAAATATGTGAAGGGTTATTCACAGCAGCATATGTAGCATCCCCAAAATCCCAATACCTGCTTATCACTGGTCTGCCACCCGTATTGGAGTTATCAGAGAACTGTATAGGATTAGGGAAACAGGCAGGGGTATAAGAAAAATCAGCAACCGGAGGATTAAATACCTGCAGATCATAATTAATTTCTTGTTCTCCGCCGCAACCATCAGGCGTAGGGTTTTGAGCGATTACCCTGATTGGATAGGTACCTGCTGTATTAATAGTATACGGGGCAGTTAATCTATAACGATACAGCTGTCTCCCGTTAACGAACCATGTAGAATCATAAACCGGATTATTGATGATAACGTTTGAAAATAAGCCATTAAAGTCCCAGGCTATCTGTGTAGGTTGATAAGGAAATACCATTGAGAAATAAAACGGAGAGCTTTTGCATGCAGCCGGGAATGGCACTGTAGCATATTGATTCTGAACAGAAACAAATTGATACAAATCCCTCACATTTGTTCCTGCATTATAACCGTACGATTCTACATTTCCATACCCATAGGCGATAGCAATAAATCCGCTGTCGGCATAAACCCTGTGAGAAGGATTAATATTGGTGGACGCCGTTACTTCTTCTTGCAGATAAGAATAGGCTGTGCTCGGAATTGCCACAGGTGTTGATGTATATGGTGCCCCGTCGATCCTCAGGCTTCCTAAACCAGCGGTTTTAATAATGATATTTAAGAAATGTCTTGTGATGTTAGTATTAGGTGGTGTCAGATCGTTCCGGGCAGAAAGAACAGTAATATCACTTAAGGTTTGCTCAATGGGATTTAAGATGATCATTTCAGGATCACTGTTAACACCGTCACAGGATTGTGTGATCATATACTGAACCACACAAACTGGTTTATCGGATGTGATTATTCTCGGAGTATTGTCCCCTATTGTATTGATTTCATAAAAAGAGTTATTAATCAGTATTGCAGGATTTAACGTAACTCCGTTGACCTGGACTACCGTCGTCGGGTCTTTAACCATGATACGAAAAATATCATAGGAACGAAGTTTGAACGGAGCGGTGATATAATATTGCCCCCACGAAACAAGTGGAAACAACTGCTGGTAAAGATTATCTCCCGAACCGGCACCGGCACATCCCATGGCCGTCCATGTGGATCCAGAAAATATGGCGATAGGTTTACAAGGTTGACCGGCCACTGCTATTGATTTAATAAACGAACCAGTTAAATCCCCGCCATTGGCAGATTGAAATTGAAAGACATCGCCTTTATTTAAGGTTACCTGGAAAGGAATATTTGCAGGGTATGTATTATTAGCATCCGCTTGTTTTGGGGTAATTTCTACAGTTGTATTATCCAGGGTAGCCACTACTGCAAATTCTGAAGATCGGGGAGTTAAGTTTCCACTTGAAGCATATGACGAAACATAATATTCCCTGCCCAGCACCTTAGTTGGCAACACTAAAGTTGATCCGGACCTGGCTGCATTTAAAATATGCGAATAAACAACAACCGGGGTATCCGTAACAATATGTATTCCTTTGTTTGCACCAATTCCAACTGTCTGACCATTGTATGCAAGTGAATTTGATGGTATTGTCGCATTTGTTAACCGTAAAGTTGTGACCTGGTTAGCTGTTACAGTAAAATTGATCGTACTGCCACCAACAGATAATGTTCCTGATGCATTCAGATCAGATGTTATATACAGGGCCATCCGTGAATTGGTTCCATCGTAATGACCGGTATAAATAATCCAGAAATCTTTCCCCTTATTAGAATAATCCTGCGCGGATAACATAAAAGTACCCGACAGAAAAAGAAGTATGCACAAAAAAATATAAACCCCTCTCATAAGCCATAGCAGTATAAACTGCAATTATTAAAGAATAAGAAAGAATCTTTCAGGAAGGTTTAAACGGAGGAAAGAAAAACACAAAAAATCGTCAGGTTTATCCCTATAAATACAAACAATTGACATTAATAGCACCGGGGGCAGGCTTCACTATATTTATTTCCTATCATGAACCCGAATACTACTTCATGGGTACCGCTGTTGAAATCACGGAGGATATTATTATTACTTGACTTATCATAAGCATAACTTACATTAAAGGTATTGCTTACATTAAGTCCCAGCATGCCTGCAAAACCATCCTGGTAGCGATAGCTTCCTCCAACCCACAGCTGATCACGGTATTGCATCTTCAGGTTTACTTCAGGTTGAAATTCATTGAATGAACTCCCTTTAATATATTTCACCATTACAGAAGGAATAGCATTGATATCATCCGATAATAAAAACCGGTAACCAGCTGTTAAAAACAAGTGAGGCACTAATCTCCCCTTGGTAAGAATTGAAGCATTATCATCTACAAAATTCAGCGTTTGTGGAAGTATCTGCTGTGCTGCGAATCCTATAAAATAATCCCTCGAATAAAGCCATAGACCAGCAGCCATCTGTGGCCTTATCCTGGTAAGTTCGCTGCTGAAACCGGAACCAGTTGCAGGGTCACTCGGATCACCGGTACCTGAAAAATCATGCTTACTGGCGTCAATACTAACTTTTGTAATCCCGGCAGAAAGCCCCCCGGAAAGATTGGTAGTTGGACTTAGTCCCAAATGATAAGCATAAGTGGCGCTGGCTGAGAAGAAATTGAAACTGCCGGTCCGGTCATTGATGACACTTAAACCTATGCCATGATGTGGCTCTGCAGCGGTATAATTTTCCCAGTAGGCTTTTCCTCTTGGATTTTCACCCGGTACCTGGAAAGAGGTAGAGGAAGTACGGTAATCATTTTTTCCCAGTGGTCCATGTATACTTAAATATGTCGTTTTAGGAGCTCCATTTATTCCCACCCATTGGTCTCTGACCGCCATTTTCAAATCAACATAATTATCAATACCCGCAATGGCAGGATTAATAATAAAAGGGTTTACAACATATTGTGTATAGTGAGGCTTTTGCTGCGCATCCGCAACAAGACCTGCACAGAAAACAATAACAACAGTTAATAGTAATCGTTTCATAGCATTACCTGATTATATCCACATAACCGGTTACTTTGGCCCGGCCATTTTTTGGATCAATTACATAATAGTAAGTACCAACCGGCACATCCTTACCATTTACTCTTCCGTCCCATGCCGTAGTGTACCCTACTGAACGGAATACTAATTGCCCATAACGGTTAACCACATCAATCGTACATCCGGGATAGCTTTCCAGGAATGGTATGTCCCACCTGTCATGTACACCATCCCCGTTCGGGCTGAAAATATTAGGTATGATCGGTGCTTTGAGCACTTTTACAAACACATTGTCGCTGGCAGTACAGCCCTGGGGTGTCGTTACAGTCAATGTATAAGTTATATCATCTGTCGGGGAAGCTACCGGGAAAGAACTTGTAACATTATCCAGTCCTGTTGGCGGAGTCCACATGTACGTTAAAGGCACCCCAACATTCAATGCTGGTGTAAGTGTTACCTGTCCGCCTTCTAATACAAATTTATCTGGCCCGGCATTTATTGCGGGTGCTGTATAGATGTCAACAGTTTGCTCTTTATAGTTACTGCAACCATTTGTACCTGTGTAAGTATACCTGATATTGTACTGACCTGCACCAATAGAGGGACTAAATAAACCGGTTGGTGTAACACCTGTACCGGAAAACACTCCTGATCCCGGAAGCCCATTCAGTAGCTGAGCCTGTGTAATCTGGAATGATGGCTTATCTGTACAAACAAATGGTATAGGCGCAAACTGTAATGTTGGTGTTGCCAGTACAGTTATAGTTTGAGTTGTTGTATTTACACAATTGATACCGGAATAAGCAACATACCTTACCTGGAATGTCCGTGTGAAAGGTGTACCAAATTCAGGGTAACTATGTGTATACACAGCACCTGGTATTGGATTATCATCTGTTGTCTTGATGGTGGGGTTATTAAGGTAGTCCCAGAAAATCTCAACCTTTACCAGGTTACCAAAATCAACCGTTGATGCATCAGTTATACTTACTGACTGGTTACTGCAAAGCGTTGACGGATTCAGAACGGTAAACCCGGCAACAGGTACAGAGCCATTTACAGTAAATGTTTGCTGGGTAGTGTCTTTACATCCATTGTTACTGGTTACAATCAGCTGCGCGGTATACGGACCTACAACTGTGTACCGGTGCGTTGGATTTTGTAAAACAGAAGTATTGGGATTGCCGGCATTGGCATTAGGATCTCCAAAGTTCCACTCCCATGCCACTATCGTTCCACCAACTACCGAACTGGTATCTGTAAATGGTGCTAATGGATCCGTTAGACAAACCTCAGGGGATATAAATCCTGCTTTAGGTCTCGCATTGATCGTAACTGGGTTGCTATAAACATTGCTAACACAACCTTTATCTGTTGTTACCGTAAGTGTAACAGTGTAAGTTCCTGCCGCAACAAATGTATGCGATGGGTTCTGTAAGGTTGATGTGTTGGACGCCCCGCTTCCCGGATCGCCAAAATTCCACTGCCAGTTGTTAATAGTTCCTGCATTGGCGGCTGAAGCATCTGTGAACGTAATGGTTCTTGTTTCGCAACTGGGAACCGTAAAAGTAAAATTACCGGTTGGCAATGGATTCACAATTACAATCGCAGAGCCAGTCTGTGCCTGGTTGCAAAGATTAGCACTTCCCTCCTGCACACTAATTAAGTTATATGTAAATGTACCGGCTACAGTGGTTGGTACAGGTACAGTTACAGCATTACCAGTGGTGGTCGTCACTGTTTGATTTGGACCGCCATTAATATTGTAAATAAATGTGTATGGTGCTGAGCCGGTTCCCCCGGTAAATGTAATATTGGGTGAAGCTGAATTAAGACAAACTTCATTATCGCCGCTTATACTTGCAGTTGGCAATGCATTTATAATAACAGTTGCTGTGCCTGCCTGTACCTGGCTGCAAAGATTAGAACTTCCTTCCTGCACACTAATTAAATTATATGTGAATGTACCGGCTGTAGTGGTAGGCACAGAAACAGTTGCCGAATTACCGGTGGTTGTCGTTACAGTTTGATTGGGACCTCCATTTATGTTGTAAGTAAATGTATAGGGCGCCAGGCCACTTGCAC
Organism: Chitinophagaceae bacterium; assembly: GCA_016719165.1. Lineage (GTDB taxonomy): Bacteria > Bacteroidota > Bacteroidia > Chitinophagales > Chitinophagaceae > JJ008. Next base: position 1,087,808 of record JADKAJ010000001.1, read on the forward strand.
CGGTAAAGGTGATAGCAGGTGAAGCAGCATTTAAACAAACAGTAGTATTGCCTGTGATTGTGGCAGTAGGCAATGCATTTACTGTTACGGTCACTGATCCGTTTTGACTTTGTACACAGCCGGCAGAACTGCCTTCTTTCACACTTGTGAGGGTATAAATATATGTTCCGGCTGTATTGGTAGGAACCGGAACATCAACAGAATTACCACTTGTTGTTATAACTGTTTGTACAGGCCCGCCATTAATAGTATAAGTGAATGTAAAAGGTGCAGTACCTGTTCCGCCTGTAAAGGTTACATTAGGTGAAGGTGCATTTAAACAAACGGCAATAGCACCAGTGATTGAACCTGTTGGTAATGGTTTTACCACTACTGTACGGGTTGCTGAATTATTCACTGTCTGGCATCCGGCAGCGGAAGTAACATTTAGAGTGACTGTATATGTTCCGGCTGTAGAAAAAATATGGGTCGGGTTTTGTACAGTAGAGATAGGTGAGCCATCACCAAAATTCCAGCTCCACCCTGTCACTGTGCTTCCGGGGGCCGTACTGGCATCTGAAAATCCAATCAGGCTTCCGATACAGACTTCCGGCAACGCATTAAATGCTGCCTGTGGTTCTGCATACACCGTATTCAATACCTGGTTTTTTGTATCCGTACATCCGTTATTAGATGTAACAGTGAGGCTCACATTAAATGGTCCCGGGGCTGAGTAATTATGTAAGGGGTTTTGAACCGTGGAAGTTCCTGCATCACCGAAATTCCATGCCCAGCTGGTGATAGTATTACCACCACCAACAGTTGACAAATCATTGAATTGTGCTGCACCAACTGGTAAACAAGCAACTGGTAAATTAAAATCCGCAACCGGGTTTGGATATATCGTAACAGGAAAACTAAATAATGTGCTTTGACAACCGGAAGAAGTAACTACTCGTAGTGTGGCTGTATAACTTCCGGCACTGGCGTAGGTATGGGTTTCATTGGTACTCGTATTTCTTACCACAACAGGTGAACCATCACCAAAATCCCATGTCCATTGGCTGATAGTTGCTCCGCCGGGTGAAGTTGATTGATCGGTGAAAGTAACAGACCGGCCTTCACAATAAGGTGCTGCAGCTGTAAATAAAGCCACAGGAGGATCGTTTATGGTTACAACCCGGGAAGCTGTATCAGCAATGCAGCCAATATCAGTTATCAGTGAATATTTCACCGTGTAGGAGCCAGGTGCTGCATACGTATGACTTGGATTATTTAATGCAGAAGTATTGGCATCGCCAAAATTCCAATGCCTGGAAATAACCGGCCGGCCGTTGGTATTTGAATTGTCAGTAAAACTAACCGGGCTGGTTACACAACCATTAGTTGTAAAATTAAAATCAGCTACAGGTGGATCGAAAGCCTGTACATCAAAATCAATTTCCTGGGTACCACCGCATCCATCAGGGGTTGGATTGGTAGCCACTACCCTGATTGGATATGTACCAGCAACCGTTATTACATAAGGTGTTGGTAGTTGGTAATTATAAAGTGTTTTTCCATTCACAACAGTTGTTGATGTGGGAACAGGAGCAGGAATACTAACATCAGCGATTCCCATCGCATTTAGAGCCGGGCCAAACTGCCATTGAATAGAAGTTGGCTGGTAGGGAAAAGTCATTGAAAAATTAAAAGGAGTACCCCTGCAGGTTGCGGGAAAATTTACTGTTGCCTGTGGATTCTGTATAGAAATATATTGATATATATCTTTAATATTTGTCCCGGCATTGTAGCCATACGATTCAGCATTACCAAATCCATATGCTATTGCATTGAATCCGGAGTCAGATTGAATTGTATGCTGTCCTGCATTAACTGATTGAACCAGGTAAGAAAATCCCGGATCCTGCGGATGCGGAATAAAAAGAGAAGGCGCTACTGGTGCTCCATCTAATCTGAAAGAACTTATAGCTGTTCCTGTATTAGGTATTATGACATTATAAAATGCTGAAGAATGCTGAAAGTTTGGAGTTGCATTCCATAAAACCTTATTTATATTTTGTTCAACCGGGCTTAAATAAATTACTTCCGGATCACCAGGGTTCCATTGCCACATGCCCCCTGCGAAGTAAGATATTGGGCAACCATTATTGGCTTATCTGCTTCAATTCGTTTAGGACTATTGGAAGCGGGTATCTCATAATAAAAGCCATTTTGCAAAGGTACCCCAACCGGTCCCCCATTTAATGTCACTACTGTTGTAGGGTCAGCAACACAAATCCTGTAAATATTGAAAGTTTGAGATCCTCCTGTCGACACGGTAAGGAATTTTTTACCCCAGGCAGATTTGGGAAATGCCTGCACCATGTAATTATCTGATGAGGAAGAAGCTCCCGTGCAGGTAATACTGATTCTGCCACTTCCAGAAAACACTCCTATCCTTTTACAGCCTGAACCAGTATTTATACTTTGTATTTTTGAACCGGTTAGATCAACACCTGAATTCCCGGAATATTGTCCCATAATATTATAAATTTCTCCTTGTTGGAGATTTACTAAAAATGGAACACCTGCCGGGCGGTTGATTGTAGCGGCACTTGGAGTAATCTCAACCGTAGTAGTTCCGGTATCAGCAGCAACTACATAAAACCAGCAATTAGAATTGGTAGTATTTGAGATATTAGTGTAATTAACAGAATAATATTCCTTTCCTAATGTTGTCGTAGGAAAAAGGATGGAAGCGCCTGAAACACTTGCATTATAAATGTGAGCATAGGCAACTATAGGTTTATCACTGGTGATGTGAATGCCTTTCTTTTCAGGTATTGTTGATTCGGTAATCAGCCTGGCATCCTGGAGACCTGCTTTTGGGATGGGATTTGACGTAAATACTGAATTGGCAGGCACAAAATAATTCTGGGTATAACCAATTCCTGGAATCGATACTGTAACGTTTGAATTTTGATCCGCCGCAAAATACAAGACCATATCCTGGGCATTGTTACCATTCATTACTTGGTGATAGCCATACCCAACCCAAAAGTCCTTCCCCTTATTTGAAAAGTCCTGTGCATAGGAAATACCTCCAGTAAAAATGGCAAGTAAAAGGGTACTTAGTAAGTGTAGTTTTCTCATGTAGTCCAAAGTCCAAGGTGAAGAAACCGGTGCTAATTTAAAACAAAGAATTTGTAAATCGAAGCTTTTCAGACAGATAGAAAAAATAAAAACCGTAAATACCGAAGCTCGTAGTTGTACGATAATGAATGACTTATGAATTTTTTTTATCACCCGTCCATATCAATTTAACCTCTGGATTACCAATTTTGGCTATGATTTCAAGACATAAGAATCCTATTTTCATACTCATATAATGTAATTAATTAATTTAAAATTAAATCCATCTAATATTATAAATAAACTTGCTTATAAATTGGATTTCATTATATATGATATTATATAAGCTTATTATTGCCCTCATCATTAATTTGACAAATAAATATATTTTATGACTTAAATATTTTCTATATAATTTATTCGATATTCAGTATAATAATTTAATTACCATGTATTTAATGTAAATAAAAACACTACTATTTTTAGTAATAAGTAACTAGTAGAGTTATTGCAAATAACTAAGTATAATAGCATATTGAATATACCTGAAAAGAAGGTTTTAACTCTTTATAAGTAGCCTTTCCCCTATTTTGCATCTTATTATTCTTTTATATCAATTACATGCAGCACTACGCTTTTGCCTTTTTGGGAACTTTCCTATTCACGATCCTCCTCATGTCCTGCAGCTCTTTCCGGGAACCAGATTTTAAAGGCATTGAAAATGTGAAAACAACGGCGATAAGCCTGTCTCATACATCCCTGGCCATTGACCTGCATTATTTCAACCCAAACAACACACAGATCAAATTGAAAAATGCCGAAGGCGATGCATGGATTGATGGTACTCCGCTCGGCCGGTTTTTTATGGATACCCTTATCCTCATTCCCGCTAAGTCCGATTTCAGGTTGCCGGTAAAACTTGAACTTGAAATGAAAAGTGTATTAAAAAACTCGTTAGCTGTTTTCCTTAAAAATGAGGTGATGCTGAAAATTGAGGGGCAAGCCAGGATTGGAAAAGCCGGATTTTATGTGAATTACCCGGTCCGATACGAGGGAAAACAAAATATTAGCGGTTTGTTGAAATAAAAAAGCCCCTTTTTGCTTAAGAAGGGCTGAATACTATTGCTGGAGTTGAGCAGGAGGTGCTTTTGGTTTTGGATGCCCTCCACCATCTTCAAATTTCTTGCATGACTTAGGTAACCGGTTGTAAGCTTCTTCTGTTGCAGGCACATCATCTGCATCGTAACCGCTATTGGCAATTGCTGTCTTTATTTGCTCAATATCTGTCCGGTCGGTAATATATTTTACCCTGGTCTCCCCTTTTCTGTAGTTTACATTGATTTCCATTACACCATCATAACGTTTCAGGTAAGTTTCAATCCTTGTCTTACAAACCGGGCAAAGGGCATTGGGCGTTTTGATCGTAGCTAAAACAACGGGTTTTGTTTGAGCATTTCCGGCACCGGCAATACCTATCAGGCAAAAAGCAATTATTAGATATTTTTTCATCAGCTCTTAAAATATAAATGAAATTACAAAATCCCTTTCCACCCTGCAGGATCATCACGCCATTTTAACAAAATCTCTTGTTGTCCTGCAGAAATGACTCCTTTCTCTACGGCCAGTTCAATTAAAGTAGGGTAATCAGTGAGGGAATGATAGGTCAATGATGCTTTGGAAAAAGCTTCTGTTGCAGCCGGGAAGCCATACGTAAAAATAGAGACCATCCCTATTACATCCAGCCCTTGTTCTTTCAAAACATCCACGACCTGGAGGCTGCTTTTCCCGGTGGAAACAAGGTCTTCAATTACCACCGTCTTCTGACCTTTTTCATAAAAACCTTCGATCTGGTTCCCCAGGCCATGTTCCTTTGGTTTAGGACGTACATAAACATAGGGCAGCTTTAACTGGTCTGCAGCCATAGCTCCCCAGGCGATTCCCGCAGTGGCAACACCTGCTAATAACTCAGCCTCAGGAAATCTATCAAAAATAACATTGCACATTTCCGATTTAATATAATCCCTGATAAACGGGAAAGACAGGACTTTTCTATTGTCACAATAGATGGGGCTCTTCCAACCGCTTGCCCATGTAAATGGTTGTTCGGGATTTAACTTAACTGCATTAACTTGAAGCAGTTTTTCGGCTACTACTTTTGCATCTGTCATGAAGCGAAGATAAAATGAACAAGGCACTATGTATATAAAAATTTACTTTAATAATAAACCACTTTTCCTCTGCGATAATGTAGATGAAACAATTCAGCCATACATTCATCATGATGATGCAGTGTTTATTGATGAACTGAATACCCACACGGTTAAGTCGATGATCCATGAAATGGAACAGGAGAAGGTGCATGCCGGTGTCTTTTTCCATCCTGACCTGGAAGAATTAAAGAAGGCCTTTTATAAAAAGTTTACGATCATCATTGCAGCCGGAGGATTAGTACAGAACGAAAAAAAAGAAATATTACTCATCTTCCGGAGAGGAAAATGGGATTTGCCAAAAGGCAAATTAGATGCCGGGGAAAACCTGGAAACATGTGCTGTCCGGGAAGTAACAGAAGAAACAGGATTACAGCATATAAAATTGATTTCGCCTCTTACCATTACATATCACACTTATCATGAGGGATCGAGGTTTATTCTTAAAGAATCACATTGGTTCAAAATGAAAGTAAAAGGGGAACAGCAACTCATTCCACAAATGGAAGAAGATATTCATGAGATCAAATGGGTTAAGGCTGGTGAACTGGTTGAGTATATGAATAATTCATTCCCATCTGTTGTGGATGTTTTAGAAATGATATCATCACACTGACCCGGTATCTTTTCTTGCTATAACAGCTACTGTAAGCCGGCTTACACAAACTAATTTTTCACTCCTGTCATATATCTTAATATCCCAGACATGCGTATTTCTCCCGATATGCAAAGGCCGGGCAATGCCGGTGACAAATCCATCCCTTGCACTGCGGATATGATTAGCATTAATTTCCAGCCCTACGCAATAATACCTGGAGTGATCAACCACCATAGCAGATGCCAAACTGCCGATTGTTTCAGCCAGCACACATGACGCACCCCCATGCAACAGTCCATATGGTTGTTTAGTACGGTGGTCTACCGGCATGGTGGCTTTTAAAAAATCTTCCCCGAGTTCCTTGCACTCGATACCTATATAGTCACTCATGGTTTGCTTTCCAAGAAGGCTGATATCCGTAATTGTCAGGTCTTTTTTAAACCAGATGGACATAAGGCTATTTTACAAGCGATTTAGAAACCACATCTGGTAAAAAAGGCGCCGCATTTCCGCCGTTCCTGATAATATCACGTACAATAGTAGAGGCAACAGAAGTATACTTAGGTTCACCGGTAAGAAAGATCGTTTCAATGGATTTATCTAAAGTGCGGTTAGCATCTGCAATTGTTTTCTCATATTCAAAATCACTTACATACCTTATCCCGCGAAGAATAAAATGTGCTTTTATTTTTTTACAATAATCAATAGTCAACCCTTCATAAACCGCTCCTTCCACCCTTTCCTCATCTTTATATATCTCTCTTATCCATTCTAACCTTTGCTCAGGAGAAAACATAGGGGCTTTGGAAGCATTTAAACCAATACCCACCACAATCTTATCAAATAATGGTAACGCCCTGTTAATGATATCCACATGGCCAAGGGTTAGCGGGTCAAAAGTTCCGGGAAACAGGCAGATTCGCATTAGTAGGATTTTTGGTTGCTGATTTTAAATGTATGATTGTATTCAATCGCCATCTAAAATCTAAATTTATTTTCACTCAACTTCTGTTAGCTAATAAGTAAAGTACCGCCATTCTCACTGCCACACCATTTTCTACCTGCTGTAAGATAATGGATTGCTTACTATCAGCCACATCACTGTCGAGTTCCACCCCCCTGTTTATCGGGCCCGGGTGCATGATTACAATTTCCTTTTGTAAACTATCGAGTAACTGCCTGTTTATGCCATAAGCGATACTGTATTCCCGCAAAGAAGAAAATAATACCTGGTTTTGCCTTTCCAGTTGAATCCTGAGTACATTGGCAACATCACACCATTCTAAGGTTTCCCTCAGGTTATAACTTACGTTAACGCCTAAAGCTTCACTGATGTATTTTGGTATTAATGTAGGCGGGCCGCAAACAGTTACTTTGGCTCCCATCTTATTCAATAAATAGATATTGCTTTGTGCCACCCTGCTATGCATGATATCCCCGATAATAGCCACTTTTCTTCCTTCCAGTGAACCGGTCTTTTCTTTAATAGAAAAAGCATCCAGCAAAGCCTGCGTGGGGTGTTCATTTATTCCGTCACCGGCATTGATGATAGCAGCGGGTATATGCTGTGAAAGGAAATGCGGCGCCCCGCTGGCACTGTGCCGCATCACAACCATATCCACTTTCATGGATAATATATTGTTTACTGTATCAAGTAATGTTTCCCCTTTTGCCGCTGAAGAGGAAGAGGCTGCAAAATTGATGGTATCAGCACTCAACCTTTTTTCTGCCAACTCAAAAGAAAATCTTGTACGGGTAGAATTTTCGTAAAATAGATTAACGATTGTTATATCCCGGAGAGAGGGAACTTTCTTGACAGGCCGCTGTAAAACTTCTTTGAATTGCTCTGCCGTAGATAGAATGAGGGAAATATCTTCTTTGTTAAGATTTTTAATGCCCAGCAGATGACGAGTGGATAGTTGCATTAAAAAGCGAAATTAGGGTAAAATGTTTGTTTTCCGGCATTCTGCCCGATCCGAATAATATTTTTGCAATAGGATGGCTGAAATATGAATGGAAGCCAGTTTAGGCAGGTATCAAAACCACTTCCCTGTTTACCAGCTTTACTTTGTCTGTTTTTTTGGTTTCAACTGTTGCCCCCACATAATCAGCCTGTATGGGAAACTGGCGGTGCTCTTTCCTGTCGATCAAAACACACAGTTCAACTTTGGCGGGTCTGCCATAATCGAGAAGAGCGTCTAAGGCAGCCTTAATAGTACGGCCGGTAAATAAAACATCATCGATCAGTACAACGATTTTATTCTCAATGGCAAAAGGAATATTCATGGTATCGGGCGCAAGAATCTCTTTTCGGATATCATCCCGGTAAAAAGTGATATCCAATTGTCCAAATTGAACCTTCTCTGAAGAATGCTGCTGCTGTAATAACGCTACAATATCATTAGCTATCACTACTCCTCCCTGCTGAATACCCACAAAGACTATATTCTCAAGCGAAGGGTAGCTCTTACTCAGTTGTTGCGACAGCACTTTTATAGTATCAGCAAGTTGCTGTGATGAAAGTAAAACCTGCATACTGATAATTTGATGTGAAGTTATAAAATGAACATGAGATATTGTTTATCTCACTTTTGGCAGTTTTTGTTTATCCATGAGATAAAATCAAGGGTAAACAGAAAAGTCATTACGAGAATTTGGCGTAATAAATTTTATTTATTGCGTATAAATTACAAAGGCCGGATAAATCCGGCCTTTGTCTTATCTAGTCAGATCAAATAATTAATCCTTCTTAGCTTTTTTTCCACCAAACAGGTAAAAAACACCAACCTGGAATCCACGATTCTTAATATCTACATCACTTTCTTCAGCTATACTGGAAAGCCCAAGATTGTAACGGGCGCCAAATCCAAAGCCAGAAGCGGTTTTATAACCAGCTCCCAAACCCCAGGATATATCTGTACTCTTAATTTCATCATCCAGATCGAAAGTCGTACCACTTTCTTCATCCTTGATTTCAGCTTTTAAATTGAAACCGATCTGGGGACCAGTCTCCAGGAAAAATCCGTTTGACACATAAAACTGGGCCATGATTGGAATATTGAGATAATTAAAATTCCAGTTAAGCTCATCAGTTCCGTCAGTTTGCTTAGAACCCTGTATAGAAAATACTATTTCAGGTTGAACTTTAAATTTTTCTGAAACAGAAAAATTAACAAGCCCGCCTATATGAAGGCCAAACTTTGAATTCAAATCTTCATTTTCAACTTCGTCACCCCCGAATGTGTAGAAATTAGCCCCGGCTTTTAGTCCATACTGAACCTGTGCCTGTGAAACAAAAAAAGTAGCTGATAACATAACTACTGATAGAATGATTTTTTTCATAAAATTGTTTTTTGGTTAAAATATTCAACAACAAAGGTATATCCCCAACAAGGAAATTGCAAGCTTTTATTGAACTCTTTTTAAGCCTCTCTCATAAACGGATAACCGTAATCTGTTGGAGGATTAAATGTTTCTTTGATCGTCCTGGCACTTAACCAGCGATATAAATTTAATATCGACCCGGCCTTGTCATTTGTTCCAGAACCCCTCGCACCACCAAAGGGCTGTTGCCCTACTACTGCACCGGTTGGTTTGTCATTGATATAAAAATTTCCGGCCGCATTCCGTAGTTTATGGGTCGCCAATTCCACTGCTGCCCTGTCCTGGGCAATGATTGAACCGGTTAACGCATATGGAGAGGTAGAATCAACCAGTTCCAGTGTTTTTTCAAAACTATTTGCCGGATAAATATATACTGTCAATACCGGGCCAAATATCTCTTCACACATCGTCACATACTTTGGATTCTTCGCTTCGATGATAGTTGGCTGAATAAACCAACCTTCTTTACTATCACATTTTCCGCCCACCCATATCTCTGCTTTGGGATCTTTTTTGGCATTGTCGATGTATCTTTTAATATTATTAAAACTCTTTTCGTCAATCACAGCATTAATAAAATTTGAAAAATCTTCCGTTGTTCCCATTTTAAAACTCTTCACACCGGCGATTAATTTTTTCTTCACTTCTTCTGCCATATTAGAAGGGATATAAGCTCTCGAAGCAGCAGAACATTTTTGTCCCTGGAACTCGAACGCACCACGAAGCAATGCTGTAACCACTACATCAGGATCTGCGGTTTTATGGGCAATAACAAAATCCTTACCACCCGTCTCTCCTACAATTCTGGGATAGGATTTGTAATTAGCCATATTCTTACCGATCGTTTCCCACATGTTATTAAACACTCCGGTAGATCCGGTAAAATGAACACCGGCAAAATCCCGGTGATTGAAACAAACCTTACCAATGGTGGGGCCATCTACATAAATCAAATTGATAACTCCATCAGGTAAGCCGGCTTCTTTTAATACCCGCATTGTCATTTGTGCTGCATAAATCTGTGTATTGGCACATTTCCAAACCACCACATTGCCACACATGGCTGCTGATGTCGGAAGGTTACCCCCGATAGCAGTAAAGTTGAAAGGAGTAATTGCCAATACAAAACCTTCCAGGGGACGATACTCCATTCTATTATGCATTCCCGGGCTGCTGATAGGTTGTTGTTTATATATTTCAGAAAGAAAATGGACATTGAAACGTAAAAAATCGATCAACTCACAGGCAGCGTCGATCTCTGCCTGGAAAGCATTTTTACTTTGCCCCAGCATGGTACAGCCATTAATATAGGGGCGGTATTTTGTTGCTAACAAATCAGCAGCTTTTAAAAAAATATTTGCCCTGTTCTCCCAACTTGTATTGGCCCAGCTATCTTTAGCTGCTAATGCTGCTTCGATGGCCAGGTGGACATGCTTCTCTTCTCCGGCATGAAAATAGCCAAGTGTATGCTTTTTTTCATGCGGCGGATGCATGGCTACTTTTTTCCCGGTTCTTACTTCTTTGCTTCCGATATACATCGGCACATCAATCTCAAAGCCCTTTAATTCTTCCAGTACTTCTTTTAATCTTTTCTTTTCAGCTGAACCAGGTGCATAGCTTAATACAGGCTCATTAACAGGCATTGGGTAAGCAAAAGTTCCGATACTCATAACAATATTTTTTAGTTATATTGGTTAATTCAAATTGTACCCTTGTTTCAATATTTCCGGGTTTCCGGCATTAATAGTAAAGCAAACTATGAACTGGTTTCCTTTTCACTCATCAGGTATGCTTTAATAAAACCGTCCAGTTCTCCGTCCATTACCGGTCCCACGTTGCCCACTTCGTAATCAGTACGGTGATCCTTGATCATTTTATAGGGATGGAAAACATAACTTCTTATCTGGCTACCCCATTCGATTTTTTTCTTGGTAGAATTAGTAGCATCTTTTATTGCCTGCCTTTTACGCAGTTCTTCTTCATACAAGCGGCTTTTCAACATTTGCATAGCCAGTTCCCTGTTGCCTAACTGGCTCCTGTCCTGCTGGCAGACAACTACAATACCTGTGGGAATATGTGTTAACTGTACTTTCGTTTCTACTTTGTTTACATTCTGTCCGCCGGCACCACCGCTTCGCGACGTTTCCATCTTTACATCTGCAGGATTTATTTCGATATTGATAGTATCGTCTACCAGTGGATAAACAAATACGGAAACGAAAGAAGTATGCCTTCTTGCATTGCTGTCAAAAGGGGAAATTCGTACCAGCCTGTGCACACCACTTTCTGCTTTTAAGAAACCATAAGCAAAGGGCCCGTCAAATTGTAAGGTACAGGTTTTAATACCAGCCCCATCCCCCCATTGCCAGTCCAGTTCTGTTATTTTCCAGCCTTGCTTTTCACCATACATGCGGTACATACGGGCAAGCATTTCTGCCCAGTCCTGGCTTTCGGTGCCCCCTGCCCCGGAGTTTATCTGCAAAACTGCCGGCAATTCATCCTCTGGTTCATTAAGGGTGGCTTTAAATTCAGCATCATCCAGCAAAAGCAATGCTTTATCGTAGGCTTCTTTTGTTTCTTCTTCAGTAGCATCACCAGCTTTCCAAAATTCGAATAGAACGGCAAAATCTTCCACGGCCGTTTCAGCGGTCTCATAGAGTTTTATCCAATATTCGTTAAGCTTGATATTCTTAAGAATTTCAGTAGCCCTTTTGTTATCATCCCAAAAACCCGGGCTGAGGGAAAGTTGCTTGTCTTCTGCTATCTTATATTGTCGGTTATCGACGTCAAAGAAACCTCCTTATCCCGGCAATGCGGGACCGCATATCATTTAATTTTTCGATTGTCATGACGCAAAGTTAAGGGAAAGGCAATTAGCTGAATAATTATAGAACTACGCCTATCAATCACCCTGGAAATAAGCCTTTAATTTAATCGGTTTTTTTCCTATTTATGCTGAAACTTTTCCTGAACTTCATTGTTGCTATCTTTTTTGAACAAAAATTTTAACGCAATGAAAAAGTATTTTTTACCAGTAACAGTAGTGCTCTCACTATTATTTGTTTCCTGCAATAACGACGATAAAAAAAAAGAGACTGAAATGAAAGAACCCAAATTAAAAGAAGAAAATGTCACTTATTCACCGGCCGGCATCAAAGACAGCCTTGTGCTGGATGGTTATGTGGCCTATGATGAAAATATTGAAGGCAAGCGTCCGGCTGTGCTGGTTGTGCATGAGTGGTGGGGATTGAATGATTATGTAAAAATGAGAGTAAGGGAACTTGCCAAACTTGGCTATATCGCAATGGCGCTAGATATGTATGGAAATGGGAAAAGAGCTGATAATCCCACTGATGCAGGTAATCTTGCAGGTCCTTTTTACCAGAATCCGCAAATGGCCAAAGAAAGGTTTGATGCTGCACTGGTTAAATTAAAATCATACAGCCAGGCAGATGCAAGTAAAGTTGCAGCGATTGGTTATTGTTTTGGTGGTACCCAGGTTTTAAATATGGCCAATTTAGGAGAAGATCTTGTAGCTGTGGTAAGTTTCCATGGAGGGTTGAAAGTTGTAACACCCGATAAAAATCTACTTAAAGCACAGGTTTTAGTCTGCCATGGTGCAGCTGACCCATTTGTGCCACAGGCAGAAGTTGATCTTTTCAGAAAGCAAATGGACTCTATCGGGGCGAAATACACGTTTAAAGCCTACGAGGGGGCCACCCATGCCTTTAGTAATCCTGATGCAACTGCCAACGGGCAAAAGTTTAATATCCCGATTGCCTATAATGCCGCAGCTGACACTGCCTCCTGGAAGGACATGAAGGACTTTTTTGGAACTATTTTTAAATAGTACTTTTACTAACGATTTTGAAAGCCTGGAAATTTCCGGGCTTTTTTAATTTTAAATAATTTTTATAAAGGCTTTATAATCAGCAAAATTGCATAAAATACGGTGCGCCAAATTCGAAAAATTACTTAGTAAAGCTATGAAATACAAAAAGTAGTTTCTATTTTGTCAGCCCTTTAGGATACTAAAAACGAATCCCTTTGAAAAAAATACTTTTTCTTCTTTTTACTGGTAGTCTTTTCCTGGCTTCATGTAAAAAGGACAATTTTATTCCCCCGATAAAAGAAGAATCCTGTGTATTACAAACCGGTAACCCTGCAGGACGTTCTTACACTTCAGATTCGTTGATTTCATTTACATGTACCGCTAAACATTGTGGTATCTTACCCCTGAGTACAAAGAACTATTGGATCTATGAAGACTCGGTTTTTAGTGATGGGGTCTTTCAAAAGGTTCAGTATGACACCCTTCGGTTTCACAAAACCTGGAAATCCCTTTCTGATGAACTCGTTTGGTGGGAAAGCAATATTTCAATTGGTCTTCCGGATAAATTATATGCCAATGATTCCGCCTTCTTCAAAATTGAAGATCGATTCTTCACACCCGGAATTGTTGATGTAAAGAAAGATTTTAGCCTTTTCCCCGGTGATTCCATCCGATATCTTGCCAGTTTTGAAGATGCGGCCGCGATGGGTCGTTCACTTAAAATGCAGGAAACTATTAAAACACCTGCTGGTTCATTCAGCGATTATGTTTACTTCGAAAAAAATGCCCGGAACTACCGTAAAGACCAGGTTTATTTCAAGCCTGGTGTCGGTGTTGTAAAATATATCCAGGAAAAAGCTCCTATGGGTTCTCCGCAAATTATGCTGCAACAGGTGTGCACATTAATAAGTTATCATATTGAGTAAATAAACGGAGAAGCACTTCTTTAGCAGCAATACTTACTTTTCCAGGTTTTGGGCAATCTCTTTTAACATCAATGAATATTCTGCACTGTAACTTTTCTTTTCAGGAATATCAAGTTTGGCATTATCATAAGCAGCCTCCAGGAAAAGATAAGCCATTTTGGCCTGCTCCTTTGTATAAAAAAAAGAGGCAAACTTACTTTGGTCATCAAACTTTTTCAGGCTTATACCATGCCGATAAAAATTAACCGGCAGTATTATCCTTCCCGGAATGAAATAAGAAGATTCATCAGCAATTAATTGGAAATAGGTTGAGTAATATTCCACCATTTTGAATACCCGTTCTTTTAATTCATCATCCGATTCAATGCGATCTGGCCTCCTCCTCCATCTATTATACTCTTCATCAAACAGTTTTGTTGCATAACCTTCATCAATCTTCTTCAGGTGCCAGATCAATTTCAAACGTTGTCCCCCATATTGACAACTTCTGTTAATCGTAACACCCCATCTTTAAAACCAGAGAAAACAGATTTAAAACTCCCAAAGCCCCTTCCACCATCATAAACAATGAGGTTATTTTCTTCTTTGATAGTCCAGTTGCCTTTTATATTAACACTGTCTATCTGGTTAAAGGCGCCATTTTCTGAAAAACGGATCAATTTTAAACATTTAAGACCGGTTAATGAATCCTGGATGACTGCATAAATACTATCCTGCTTTTTATTCAAAAGATCTTCCTCCGGATATAATATAAACCAATTACCAATTACTATTTTATGCAGGTTCTCATTTTTTGAAGCATGCTGACAAGAAAGGAACATGGTGAACACAATAAATACTATATAACGCATGTTGCAAATATAAAAAGTCCCTCTGCAAAGCAGAAGGACTTTACAAACCAGTTCATAGAAATTAAGGTAAGGTTATCAGTCTTTGATTATTGCCATTATTCCAGGTAAGCATCGCCTTGTTATCACAGTTACCATTATTTGGAGCACCATAGTCAAGGAACAACACCCTGCTGTTTATCTTTATTTTCAATACGCCGTTGCTGATCCAGGGACAAACAACTTTCTTGATCAACGGAGATTCTGTATTCAGGTTGACTACCAGGCCACCATTGAATTCTGTTTTTGATCTTCCTTCAATACTATACGCATCGTCGCGGATCGGACGGGTGTTACCACCCTGAATTTGTTTCACATACTTGATACCATCATACTTGTATCCTCTTCCGTTTGGAAAAGTTACTTTCCCGCCTGTAACCTGTACAGTAAATTTAATATTCCCATTCTCACTCAGGTTACTGAGTACTTTTGTACCCTCTATATGAGCACGGTTCAGGTAGAAATCAACAAAGGTAATTGTCATTACAGCTCCCGGTCTTCGGATAGGGGCTGTCAGGTGAATAACAATCGCTCCTCTCCGGTATTTACCATCAGCACAGAGGCAACCATTAGGCCCGAAATCAATGGTAATGGTTTTTGGATAGGTGCTGTCATTCGGTGTAACCGTAATGACTGCACAAGGTCCGAGGCGTAAACGTAGTTCTTCAAAAGCGGGCAACAAACGGCCACTGGCATCAGCAGAACGGCCATACATACTTGCATCGCCTTCTTCTTCTGCGGCTATCATACTTACATCTTCTGCATCATCGAAGCTGGCTTCCGCCTGGCTGCTCTCATCAGAAAAAGTTGCTGCTTCTTCTTCTGTTAATGTATCAGCGGTGGTAGAGAGACTGTTTTCTTTCTGACAGGATATCAGAAAAACTGAGAATAATACTGCAAACGCAGTAACTGTAATCCGGTTTAGTGATAAAGTTTTCATGGCTATACTTTTTGTTTATAAATTATTAACGAAACTTTGGAACTAAACAGAGCAAGAAAGTTTAAAGAAGGATAAATTATTTTATTTTACTCTTTAAATGCAGGTTATCATTAACTATTTAAAGGGGGTATTTCTACGAAACCAATAAACAGATTCTAATACTGGTTTCCATTTTTACAGCCACCCTTGTTGTCTCGAATTACTATTTTGGGATCAATGAATTTATCCAAAATAAAAGTTCACTTGCCGTTAAACTTATTCTATGGTATGCAGTCTTCGGGGTTGCCTTTGCCCTTCCCCATTTGGTGATTCACATATATAGAAAAGGAAAGATGACGATATCTCCAGTTTTTCTATTTCTTATTCTGCTGGCCCCTGCGATCTTTTCTGTTAAGAACAGTCTTACAATCAGTTTTATCATTACTCCGGATAAAAACCGGGATCATTACTGGAACCATATCCTTTACTGGCCTCTTTTACTGGTTATTGTAACAGCTATACTGTTGCTCGTATGGAGAATCTTTGATAAAGAAGAACCATTTTATGGATTAACAAAAAAGAATTTCAAGCTTAAGCCATATCTTTTAATGTTGATTATAATGATTCCATTCATTGCCGCAGCATCCACCCAAACTGATTTTCTTATTACTTATCCAAAACTTAAAGCAATTGCAGAAGTAGCGAATGAAAAAAAAATCGATTGGTGGCATCAATTACTTTTTGAACTATCCTACGGAAGTGATTTTTTTACAACTGAATTGTTCTTTCGTGGTTTTTTGATACTCGCCTTTATAAAATGGGCAGGCAGGGATACAATCCTGCCGATGGCTGCTTTTTATTGTACCATTCATTTTGGCAAACCTTTGGGAGAATGTATCAGTTCTTATTTTGGAGGAATACTCCTTGGGGTAATTGTGTATAATACCCGTTCTATCTGGGGAGGGTTAATAGTACACCTGGGAATTGCGTGGTTAATGGAAGTTGGCGGCTATATCGGAAATATGATAAAATAAAAAACTACAAGCCGGTAAGCCGGATTCTGTCTTGGGCTATCATTTATCTGTCCCGGCAGTTACCCACCGGGATCAATCTGCCTACCCTGTACCTTGGACGAGCAGTCCTCAAAACGGTACTATATGTGGCATTTCAACATGCAAGGTTTACCCGCAATTAGTGTTACCACCAAAAGCCGTAGGCTCTTACCCTACGTTTTCACCTTTGTCCCGATTTGCACCGGGATAGTTATTTTCTGTGGCACTGTCTCTTGACTGTTACCAGTCAGCCGGCTCTTCACCGGTGCATTGCTCTGTGTTGTCCGGACTTTCCTACCCAACTAAAATAGCCGAGTCGATAGCCTGGCTTGTAGTATTACAAAAATAACCATGAAAATCAGTATTGAAAGAATATTTCAGTAGCCCCATATCCAAAATTGGGGTGATACTGATTAACAAATGATTTCACCTCCCGTTTGAGTCGGAGTTTATCATGTATCTCATCCCTCAGCTTTCCTTCTCCTACCCCATGAATGATGATCAGGGAAGGCTGGTGATGCGCTAAAGCAAGATCATAGTACTTATCAAAAGTCTTTAACTGGAGGCTTACAATCTCATAATTACTCATCCGTCGCCAGTTATCTGTCAATTTTTCAATATGAAGATCCACTACACTGCGGGCAGGCTCCAAATGTTTCCGGGCCTCTGAAGCCTCATAAATCTTATATCCTTTTGCAGCTAGTTTACCCATCTCCACTTTGTCATCATGCACCTTATCCGGATAATTTTCGAAAAGGAGCTGTGAAAAAGTAGCAAGATTTTTCTTCTTTAATTCTTCAATTTTAGCAAAGAGTTGTTTGGGCTTTAACCTGACCGATGTTTCGTAATGAGTTTCCTTGTTTCTGGCAGGCTGTACTAAAGAAAACTCAAAGTCAAAGGAAGGGCTGTCATTCAGGCTGGCAAATTCAATATCATGCAGGTAGAAATCTTCAAATGGCTGAATAGTATTCTTCAGTTCAAAATCAGGTACACCAAAAAAATGCAGCTTATAAATAAAATTAAATGCTGTCCGGGTATGGTTAACTAAATGCAGTTTCAACTCCTCCACCACAACATCTCCAAATTCATCAGTGTCCATTACGGGTAAAAAAGTAAGCCAGACCCCGTCTTCAGTTCTGGGTCTCATTTCTGGTTTTTCTCTTCGTACATCATCAATGTATTTTTTTTCTTTTTTAGTACTCAATATCTTTTTCTCTGAAAATCTTTTAAAATAAGGAAAATCAACCTGGTCTTTATAAACAGGAAAGGTTATTCCCTTCACATCCACCATCAGCATCTTGTCATTGATTAAATCGACAATCCTTCCTTCTTCATTTGAGTGAAGAAGCAGCACAATATCACCTATCTGGTACTTCATACGCTGGTCCTTTATTTATAAAGGGAACTACAAATTTACAAAATCTGGCTGCAATAGCTCTCAAAAAAAGAGTTGCACATATCCATGTACAACTCAATTCTATAAAACTATTTTTTTAACTAAACTACTGGTGGAGCCAGTTTACTTTTTTTATACCCATATGCAAAATAGATAATTACTCCTAGTATCAGCCAACTCATGAACCAGACCCAGTTACTCTTGGTCATTCCTGTCAGTAAATACAAACAGGTAACCACTCCCATTAACGGTATAAGTGAGTACTTTTTAATAACTGTAAGAATAGAGAGAAGAATACAAATAATCCAAAAAATAATCAAAGATATTTTAGGGGTGGCCAGATCCATAAAACTTGACTTTCCGTTAATATAATCTTCATTGGCAGAAAAATCAAAGTTGACCATATCAGCAAGGTATCCTTTTCCAAGCAGGACAAATAAAATGAAAACTCCGGCAATGATTAAAGGAAATATAAACTGCCCGTTGATATAAGGAAGTGAGAACTGGCCTGCTACCTTTTCTTTCCGGGGTATTAACAATACGCCGCCGCAGACCAGTACAAAAGCAAATAACGTGGCAATACTGGTAAAATCAAGTACAAAAGTTTTGTCCGTAAATAAAATGGGAATACCTACTACCAATCCTGTAACAATCGTTGCAAAGGAAGGTGTTTTGAACTTAGAATGTATCTTCTGAAATACGGGGGGCATCAGTCCATCCCTGCTCATGCTCATCCAGATACGGGGCTGTCCCATTTGAAAAACAAGGAGAACACTGGTCATGGCCACTACAGCAACGATAGAAACTAAAATCTGCATCCAACCAATATTGAGATTTTCCTTTTCAAAGATAAAAGCCAGCGGGTCTCCAATGCCATCAAATTTTTTATAATGAACAGCACCTGTAAGTACCAGCGTAAGGAGGATATAGACAATAGTGCAAATCACCAGCGAAAGAATCATGCCCCTCGGTAAATCTCTTTGCGGGTTTTTACTTTCTTCGGCCAATACACTTACGGCATCAAACCCAATATATGCAAAGAATACTCCGCTTACAGCCATCATCACCCCACTAAATCCATTAGGCATAAATGAACGTATTCCCTCTTCATTGGATGGCATCCAGTTAAAAGTCAGTCCATTTGAAAAAACAAGGTATCCACCCACCAGCACCACCAAACCAACAATGGCCAATTTTAAGATCACCATCACATTGCTGAAATTCCGGCTTTCTTTGATTCCTCTGTAAACGAGATATGTAATCAGGAGATTTATTATGATAGCAGGCAGATCAAATATCATCCTCATCCCCCCAATTTTCGGAGCTGAATTCCAGGCACCTGATAATTCCAGGTTTGAAGACCCTTCTGCAACGGCTTTCTTTGCCTCAATGTAACTGCAGGTAAGATAATCGGGTATATGAATATTGGTTTTATGCAAAAAAGAAGTGAAGTAATCACTCCAGCTAAATGCTACATAAATGTTTCCGATAGAATATTCCATGATCAGCGCCCAACCAATTATCCAGGCAAATAATTCCCCAAAACTTGCATAGGCATAGGTATAAGCGCTTCCAGCCACAGGGATCCGGCTTGCAAATTCTGAATAACAAAAAGCTGTAAAAGCACAGGCAATCCCTGTTATTACAAACAAAATAACAACACCCGGTCCGCCATTAAATACTGCACCTCCCAGGCTACTGAAACTGCCGGCTCCGATAATGGCGGCAATACCAAAGAATGTAAGATCCTTAACGGTTAACACCCGTTTCAATCCATGACTATGAATATCGTCTGCAGGAAGATCAACATCATGCACAATCTTATCAATAGATTTACGACGGAATAATGAATTTGACATCAGCCAGTTGGTTTTTAATTTGTCAAAATAGGGAAAAAATTGGTAGCCGGAAACTAAGTTTCCACATATGTTAATGTTGCCGCTGAACAAGGAAATGCGCCAGCTCTTTTAAGGGCTCTTTTCTCTTTGATAATACGGCAATATCCTCTAGATGCGCAAAGGCTTCGTCAAGGTATCTGTTTTTTAACTGTAAAGCCCATTCATCCACTTTACAATCTCTGAATATCTGTAATACATTCTCAACTTTTCCTGCCTCATTCCCATTAAGAAGTTTACTTAATTCTTTTTGCTGGCCAATGGATGCGGACTCCATTGCATGGATAAGCAGGAATGTTTTTTTATTAGCCAAAATATCACCTCCTACCTGCTTGCCAAATTTTTGAGGGTCACCAAATGCATCCAGATAATCATCCTGTACCTGGAAAGCTATACCTAATTTTCTTCCAAACTCATACAAAAGGTTTTGATTTCTTTCGCCTGAGCCACCCAGTATGGCTCCCATTTTTAAACTGGCGGCCAATAAGACAGATGTTTTAAGTTCAATCATCCGGAGATATTCATCCAGGCTAACAGTTTCTTTTTTTTCAAAATCCATATCCCACTGCTGACCTTCACATACTTCTCTGGCAGTTTGATTAAATAAATAGAGGATAGGATACAGGCAGACGGTATCTATCTTACTGAGATATTCATAAGCTTTTACCAGCATCACATCACCGGCAAGCAAGGCCGTATTATCACCAAATTTTGTATGAACAGTTTCCATTCCCCTCCGTAAAGGCGCCTTGTCCATTATATCATCGTGGATCAGGGTAAAATTGTGAAATAATTCAATAGCCGTTGCCACTTCCCAGGCATCGGTCTTTATTTCTTCAAATAGTTCGTTACCCATCAGGCAAAGTACCGGACGAACTCTTTTTCCCCCAAGTCTTAAAAAGTATTCGTTGGGCTCATATAAAGAAGCCGGTTCTGCCGGAAAATGCGGGTGATCAAAATGAAGTGTGAATTTCTCAGATAATTGCTCAAAACTTTGCATAGGCCAAAATAAGTATCATTTCCGTTTTTTACCCTTTTCTTTCGTAATTTTTTCAGTAGCCAATTCACCAGCCACTACCCACTCATAATCCAGCTGTCTTTTTGTGAGGTTTGCAGCCACTACTTTTATCCAAACCTTATCTCCCATTCTGAATTTCTTACCACTTCGCTGACCCACTAAACAATAATCTGTTTCAACATGCCTGAACTCGTCATATTCCAATAAACTGTTCACACTGACAAGCCCTTCACATTTATGTTCCACTGTCTCTACCCAAAAGCCGAATGAAGCAACCCCACTAATTACACCTTCAAATTCTTCTCCAAGGTAATTTTTCATATACTGCACCTGCTTGTACTTATTAGCAGCCCTTTCTGCTTCCATTGCGGATCTTTCCCTGTCACTACAATGTTTGCATTTTTCCTCCAGTTTTTTATCAGGTTGAATTTTATTGTTCAGCACATCAAAAAGTATGCGGTGAACCAGTACATCAGGATAGCGCCGTATCGGAGATGTGAAATGAC
Organism: Chitinophagaceae bacterium; assembly: GCA_016719165.1. GTDB lineage: Bacteria > Bacteroidota > Bacteroidia > Chitinophagales > Chitinophagaceae > JJ008. The sequence continues at coordinate 1,109,521 of JADKAJ010000001.1, forward strand.
AGTAATGTTCGAAACCAAGGCCATAATGGCCTACATTCTCTGTAGTGTATTTTGCCTTTGCCATAGTCCGGATTCCAAGTTGTTCCAGTACATGCTGTTCAGGTTTTCCATGCACATCTTTCAGCAGCTGATTAAATGATTCAGCTATAGTATCAGGCGAAGATGTATCAAATGTATGACCGAACTTTTTAGCAAAAGCTGCAAAAGGAACCAGTTTTTCCTCATCGGGATCATCATGTGTACGGTAAGGAAAAGGCAAAGGCTTATTATTGACTTTCAGTTTTGAGATATTCTCAGCTACTGTCCGGTTTGCCAGTAACATAAATTCCTCGATTAACTGGTGGGCTTCTTTACTTTCTTTGATCATGATCCCAACCGGGTCGCCTTTATCATCCAGTTTAAATTTTACTTCCTGAGACGAGAAATTAATCGCCCCGTTGTTAAATCTTTTTTTTCGAAAACGCTGGGCAAGGTCATTCAGGATCAACACTTCTTCCGCATGCAAACCTGCCTTTTCTTCAATAATTGCCTGCACTTCTTCATAGGTAAAGCGATGGTCGGAATGAATCACTGTTTTCCCCAGCCAGTATTGTTTCACTTCAGCTTTTGGAGATATCTGAAATACAGCAGAGAAGGTGAGCTTATCTTCTTTTGGCCGCAATGAACAAAGAACATTTGAAATATGTTCAGGTAGCATCGGATTCACTCTGTCAGGCAGGTAAACCGAAGTGGCCCGCTGATATGCATCCTTATCCAGATCATTATCGGGTTCAACATAGTGGCTGACATCAGCAATGTGTACACCGATTTCAAAATTACCATTCTTCAATTTCCGGAATGATATAGCATCATCGAAGTCCTTTGCATCTGCAGGGTCAATCGTAATAGTAAAAACATCCCTGATATCTTTTCTGCGTTTAATTTCTTCCCGGGAAATCACATCAGGGATCCTTGCAGCCACTTCTAATGCCTCATCGGAGAATTGCAGCGGGAAGCCTGCATCCAGCATTATCTCCTTCATCGCTGCATCATTGGTGTTTTCTGCATCCAAAACGGTTAGCACTTCCCCAACCGGTCTTTTGTTGCCATCGTTTTCCCATTCCTGTAGTTTTACAACAACCCTATCACCGTCCTGCGCTTTATTGATATTTGAAAGTGGAATAAAAAAATCAGGCATTGGCTTATCAGATTCAGGAATAAAAAAAGCAAACCCTTTATTCATTTTCAGTTCCCCGATAAATTCAGTCCGCTTTCTTTGCAAGACATCTTTTACCACCCCCTGCATTCTTTTCCCGCTGCTACGCATTTCTTTAATGACAACCCGAACTGTATCGCCATGCATGGCCGTATTGAAATCGGCTGGCCGTATCATAATATCCACATCCATTCCTTCCACAGTGACAAAACCCATACCTGAACGGGTAATATCCAATTTCCCTTTCAGGACATTTGCAGATGACTGTTTATTTCTCTGTTTATCTTTTTTCTTTTTTGAATTTTTTCTTCCCATAATAATAATTTAATCTTCCTTCTTAAAGTTCAGTACAAAATCAGATACCAACTGGTCAAACTTGCTTTCCTCCTGGAAAAGAAACTGGTGGCGAACAGGAACCACATAAAAAGGCAGGTCTTTAATTTCATCACTGAATTTCAGCAACCTCACTGCATCTTTTTCTGTAGTTAATATAACTTTTTCTCCGGCATCAATCTTATTAAATGCCTGTTTTATTTCTTTGAGATCGTCAATAGTAAAAATATGATGATCTGCATACTGCAACATCTGGTAAGTATTACTATGTTCCTCCAGCAACTTCTTCAAAGGTCTTGGATTGGCAATACCTGTTACCAGTAATATCTCCACCTTTTTATCCAGCCCCTTTTCCATTTTCGAGATAATATGATACGGCCTGCTGTAGTTAATGGCAGTAAAAAATACCAGTTGGCCGGGTAATGGATTTATCTCTTTAATTAGTTTCTGTTTTTCAACTTCCCCCAGGTCTTTCTTACATTTTGTAACCACTATTATTTCAGCCCTTTTGTAACTGCTTTTCAAATCCCTTAGATCTCCGGTGGGCAGGTAAAAATCCCTTGTGAAAAGATTATTATAATCTGTAAGTAATATGTTCAGCCCCGCTTTAACAGTACGATGTTGAAATGCATCGTCCAGTATAATAACTTTTGTTTCCGGCCTGTCGTGCAATAACTGGGGGATGGCCAGAATTCTTTCTTCACCAACTGCCACCGGCACTTCAGGAAATTTCAGATGAAACTGCATAGGTTCATCACCGATCTCAAGTGCTGTTGTCTTTTCATCCGCCATTGCATAGCCTCTTGTTTTCCTTTTATACCCCCGGCTGAGTGTCGCTACTTTGAATTTGTTTTTAAGATTTGCAACCAGGTATTCCACCATCGGCGATTTACCCGTTCCTCCTACCGATAGATTCCCTACACATATCAATGGCAATCCAAAGGATGTTGATTCCAGTATCCTTTTATCGTATAACCAGTTCCGGATAGCTATTCCAAGCCAGTACAACAATGCAAAAGGCAGTAAGAGTATACGAAATGACTTGAGAAAAAAATTAGAAAACATAAACAGATTGAGGCGTAATACAAAGATTTAAAGGTACATCAAATTCATGCTTATCCGGCATTTCCTGGATCGGTTCAAAATACGAGAACCCGATTCTGACACAGTCTTCCCTGCAATCAACCATAAACTTGTCATAGTAACCTTTTCCATAACCAACCCTGTACCCTTTCTTATCTATCGCAAGAAGCGGAACAAATATCATATCGAAGTAACCGGCAGCTATCTCCTCACCTTTCTCAGGCTCATAGATGCCAAAGTCATTTATTGCAAACCGGGATGATTCATTGGTTGAAATGGCATGCATATTATTTGCAACAAGATCAGTTTTGGGATAAGCGATGATCAATTCCGGATTCCTGAATGCCATGTAATCTGTAAACAGATGCATATTGGGTTCATTATTTCTTTCAATCGGCCAATAAGAAAGTAAGGAATAAATAACAGGAAGTTTGAGAGCTTGAAATTGAATAAGCATCAGGTCATCCATCTTAGCCCTTTCGGACATAGAAAGTGAGTTTCTTTTATCCCTGAAAATCTTTCTGAGTTCTTTTTTGGTCATGTAGTATTAATCCCTGTTCTCAACAAAAGTAGAGAAAACAGTAGTACCATAGTTCCGTTCAGATTTATAGAAAGGAAATGCTTTGTAATCGTTCCTGGGTGTATGCTCCAGCACAAACCATCCACCTTTTTTCAACAACTGCTGCTCAAAAATATGTTTTGGCAAATCATCAATACTAGTCAATGCATAGGGTGGGCCGGCAAAAATGAAATCAAACTTATCAGTACAACTCTGAATAAACTTAAATACATCCATCTTTACCACTTTAAAATTCTCTAACCGCAACGTTGCGGAGGTTTTTTTTATAAACTCATACATAGTTGCATCCTTTTCAACAATCGTCAGATCAGGAACACCCCTGGAAGCCAGTTCATAACTGATGCTGCCGGTACCCCCGAACAGATCCAGGGTCTTTAGTTCATCAAAATCCAGGTTATGCTGCAATACATTGAACAGCCCTTCTTTGGCAATATCGGTCGTTGGCCTTGTATAAGGCATATTCGTTGGCGGGTTAAATTTTCGTCCGCCATGTTCACCAGCTATGATACGCATTGGGCCAGATCATTAACAGAAGTAAAAAAATGGTTTGGATACTCACTATCGGGGATATTCCAGGAAGCGTCTCTGAAGTCAATTTTAATAAAGTACTGGTATAACTCCTTATACAAAGCGGATTGCCTGTCAATTAAACCTGATAATTGGAGTTGGACTTCCTGCTGTGGCAAGGAGAATTGATGACATATTTTCAGTAAGTAATAAACTACATCCCCGGGAGTGGAATAAGGGTAATATTGTGACAACAATAATATGTCTTGCCTTGCAGCAGTTACTGTAAAATCATCTGTTCTGAAATCAACCAACAGAGTTCCATTACTATTTTCCCTGTTTATTTGCCGGGCGGTAAGGGAACACTGATGCCTGTATGATGCAATGGGGAAATGCTGGCTTATCCATTGCCTTAATTCAACCGGTACAGCATATACATTATACAATTGCCATTCAGGAATCGTTTCAGTAACAATAGCTGATGTACCGTTTATACCATACAATGCTTTTAACAAACTCCCGTATTCTTCCTGCCTGTAATCCTTTAATGGAGCCAATGTACTCTCCGGAAAATCATAAGAAACCTGAACACTATAAAATGTATTGTTCAATTCTGGAAATGCAGTGGCAAACTCAGATAAGTTATTAGAATCCCATTCTTCAGTCTTGCAATAGGCAAGCCTGTATAATTCATCACCGGATTTATTACAGATGGCAAAACAGCCATGGTTTGTTCCAAATTTCAATAACAGAACCTGCTGAACATTTTCAATCTTTCCCTTTGCGATATTAAATATTTGTTTCAAAATATTTTCTCAATTCCTGCAATAATAGACAAAAATTTAAATATCGTAGGTTTGCCAACCTTTTACTAATGGCAGGTGCAGTACATAATAACTTACAGGTTGCAATTTCCAACCGGCAGATTCTTAAAATAGCAATGCCGATCAGCCTTGCTATTTTCATTCCACAGCTGAATTTCATTACTAATAATATATTTCTCGGCCACTACTCCACTGACAATTATGCTTTGGCTGTAGCAGGCATTACAGGTGTCTATTACCTGATTTTTGCTGCCATTGGTTATGGCTTAAACAACGGACTTCAGGCCCTCATAGCCCGGAGGGCCGGCGAAAACCGGCCTGAAGAGATTGGTAAATTGTTTACACAGGGAGTCCTGATAGGTTTGCTGGTTGCGGGTTTGGGTATACTTATCACCTGGACAATAACGCCCTATTTATTCGGCCTGATTATACATGACCCCGAAGTACATAAAAAAGCAGTTGAATTCCTGCGGATAAGAATTTGGGGGCTGCCATTCTTATATATTTATCAACTACGTAATGCATTATTGGTCGGCACCAACCAAAGCCGCTACCTGGTAGCCGGGACCCTGGCTGAAACAATTACGAACATTGGACTTGACTATGTATTGATTTTTGGTATGCTTGGGTTTCCTGAACTGGGTTTTAACGGGGCTGCCATTGCATCAGTCATTGCTGAATTTGTTGGCATGTTTGTCATTTTCCTTGTCATCCGCTGGAAAGGGATAAGCCAGCGGTTTGGCTTATTTCAGGATTTAAAATGGAACAAAGAAAACAGTTCTCTTATTTTCTCCATGTCTGCCCCGCTTATGTTTCAGCATGCCATCAGTATCATCAGCTGGCAATTTTTCTTTTTGCTCACAGAACATCATGGTGACATGGCTTTAAAAGTTTCCAATGTGATGCGAAATATATTCGGTGTATTTGGCTGTGTTACCTGGGCCTTTGCAGCTACCACCAATGCTATGGTAAGTAATATTATAGGACAGGGTAAAAAAGAACAGGTAAACAGCCTCTTAAAGAAAATCATCAAACTAAGTACAGGCGTTGCGGTTGTAGTTTGTTTACTATTAAATCTCTTCCCTGAAATTTTTCTATCCATTTTTGGACAAGGAGATGATTTTGTGGCAGCCGCTTTGCCAGTGCTGCGGGTAGTTTCGGCAGCAATGATATTGATGTCATTTTCCATTATTACACTGAGTGCTGTAACAGGAAGTGGTAACACAAGAGTTACATTTTATATTGAACTCTTTGCTATCATCATGTATTGTATCTATGTGTACCTTGTTTCAGAGTATTATTTCCTGCCTATAAAATTTGGCTGGATGAGTGAATGGCTTTACTGGCTCTGCCTGTTCGTACCATCACTTTTATATATACGAAGTGGCCATTGGAAAAAGAAAGTGATTTAGAATTCTTTTTGATACCGAACCCCTACACTACCTGTAAACTGAATAATCGGCGGATGAAGTTTTTTTATAGAAATATCCGCTTTATTAATTTGTGGAAATGAAACATGAATTGATTCGACAATTTCCATTGCCAGCGTCTCCAATAAAGCACGGGGCTTTTGCATTTCCGTTTTTACAATTTCATAAAGACGGGCATAGTTTACTGTTACAGCAATATTTGTAATGACAGTTTCAACCGGGTCAAAATCAACACACAGGCTTACCTCAAACTCGTTACCGGTTTTCTTTTCTTCCCCGTAAAGTCCGTGAAAGGCATAAAATCGAAGTTCCTTAAGTTCAATCGTCATTATACCCATTATAGAATAAATTAGTGAACGCCTTTTGCACTTAAGTAACGTTCTGCATCTAATGCGGCCATACAACCGCTACCGGCAGCAGTTACCGCCTGGCGATATACTTTATCCTGTACATCACCTGAGGCAAACACACCTTCCACATTGGTTTTACTGGTGCCGGGTATTGTTTTGAGATACCCAGCTTCATCCATATCCAGCCATCCTTTAAAAATATCAGAATTAGGCTGGTGACCAATGGCCACGAAAAATGCACTTACAGGCACTTCTTCTGTTTCACCTGTTTTTTTATTCCTGATACGAACTGCATGTACCTTTTTATCACCTAACACTTCATCCGTTTCGCTATTCCAGTAAATCTTAATATTAGCCGTATTTTTTACTCTTTCCTGCATCACTTTGCTGGCCCGCATTTCATCCCGGCGAACGATCATGTGAACCCGTGAACAAATCTTTGATAAGTATAAAGCTTCTTCTGCGGCTGTATCACCAGCTCCAACAATCGCTACTTCTTTTCCTTTAAAAAAGAACCCATCACAAACCGCACAGGCACTTACTCCAAAACCATTCAACCTTTGCTCACTTTCAAGACCCAGCCATTTAGCGGAGGCTCCCGTTGATATGATCACAGTATCTGCTTCAATCCATTTTTCCTCATCAATCTGAACTTTATGTACGGGGCCGGTAAAATCCACTTTTGTTGCCAAACCATAACGAATGTCTGCACCCATTCTGGCAGCTTGCTTTTCAAAATGTACCATCATCTCTGGTCCCTGGATGCCATCTGGGTAACCAGGATAGTTTTCAACTTCCGTTGTTATGGTCAACTGACCACCTGGCTGAATTCCCTGGTATAAAACGGGGTTCAAACCAGCTCTGCTGGCATAAATAGCTGCAGTATATCCTGCGGGGCCTGAACCAATGATCAGACACTGTACTTTTTCTGATGCTTCCATGATGAGATCTTATTTTTAAATTGAATAGTAACCAATCCGGTTGGCAAATTTAGCAGTAAAAACGCAATAGTCTTTGTAACATACATCACCATATTATATGGCTGTACAAAACTATATTCATACCGGACAGCCTATTGAGGGATAATGATAGTTCTGTATTGCGAAGCATAGCCGCCGAAATAACCTAATCCACCACCTTTAATATTACTCATAACTTTGGTAGGAGAAGAAAAAGGATTGCCTACACTGGCATAAGTAAACTCCATGGTTCTCCAAAAATCATAAGTGGCTTTATCAATATTGCTAAGTTTTAGAGTTACTGTATCACCTCTCTCAAAAAAGCTATAAGCCTCGGGAGTAGAACCTGTTCTCAAAATCCCCCTTTCAACCTGTACTTCATAAGTAGAGCCATCAATTACCTGGTCATCATAAACTGAGTTTAGCCCCGGATAAAAAGGGTCACTGTTTTGTTTGGTAAAATAACGGACGTAATCCCCAAGTCCGGCCGGATCCGTAGCTTTAAGCATCACAGATACTTTTTCGGGAGGGTTGCCTGCCGGAGCTGGCTTCCAGAAAAAGGAATCGATTTGCCTTGTAATACCAGGTATCCTGGTAGTCGCAGTATATGTTTTACCTTCCCAAATGATCCGCAATGAATAATTGGTATTCAACTGGCCCGTAAATGCAGTGGCAAGATCGGAAGAGTCTATCGAGTAATAATAAACATTATAGCCTCCGCCGATTGGCACAGCATACTCTTTTAATTTATGTGTAAGTGTTCCATTAGAAACAAACACTTCCGCATTTCGGGCAAAACTATTTGCTAAAATGTCAGGGCTAATTTGTGAAAAATAATTCAGGCTGCGGGAAAGGTAAATAACAGGTGGCTGTTCATTTTCTATAGTGCCCTCCACCACTAATTTTGGAGAAACCTCATCAAGGTTAAATGTCACTGTCTTTTCGCAGGATACAAATGACAGAGAAATTGCAACAAAAGCTATCAACTGAATTTTCATATCATATTAATAACTGCCGGGAATAGAAAATGTTCTGCAAAAAAAATCCGGCCTCACAAAATGTGAAAGCCGGAACTAATTTAAATTAACCCATTCATTTGAATATATTACCCCAAATAGGCTTTCAATGCACTGCTATACCGGGCTTTCTGTAAACGTTTAATAGCCCTTTCTTTGATCTGGCGGATACGTTCTTTGGTAAGATCGTATTTCTGCCCGATCTGCTCAATAGTAACTCCATTTTCGCCATCCAGGCCAAAATAAGCATTTACAATCTCAGCTTCCCTTGGTGATAGTGATTTCAACACCCGGCGGATCTCGTTTCTCAATGAATCCTTCATCACATCGTCATCAGTATCATCACTGCCTTCCAGTAAGTCACCCATTGCTACGTCTTCAGCTTCATGCACAGGTGCATCCAGTGAAGTATGACGGGTATTGCTCTGGAATATATTATTGATCTCCGTTTCGCTCATTTCCAGCAATTCGGCCAGCTCTTCGGTAGAAGGCTCTCTTTCATGCTCCTGTTCAAAAGCCATATAGGCTTTATTAGCTTTGTTGTAGGTACCAATTTTATTTTGGGGCAGGCGGACTAGTCTGCCCTGCTCTGCCAACGCCTGTAGTATTGATTGGCGAATCCACCACACAGCGTAAGAAATGAATTTGAAACCTTTGGTTTCATCGAAGCGTTGTGCCGCTTTAATTAAGCCGAGGTTACCCTCGTTGATCAGGTCACTTAGTGACAAGCCCTGGTGTTGATATTGCTTAGCCACAGATACAACGAAACGAAGATTGGCCTGAACAAGTTTGTCCAAAGCCCGTTGAGAATCTACCGGGTTCCTGGTGAACATTTTGATTCGCTGGGCAAGAGTTGTCTCTTCTTCCGGCGTAATCATCGAGATCTTGGAGATTTCCTGTAAATACTTTTCAACCGCCTGGGAATCCCTGTTGGTGATCTGGGTAGCAATTTTGAGCTGCCTCATAACTTAAGAAATTTATATATCAACAAATAGAAAACAGTCTTTGTTTGCAGGTTATTGCAAATGGATAGTTAATGCAGAATGTGAATTTACCGTCCGGGACTGCCTGCAAAAGTAGCTAATAATAGCCGTTTCTCATAGCGTTTAGGCGTGAAAAATTACCCACAATGATAGCGCAATCGATTCCGTATTTAAACTACTCGTGGAAATGCAGTTCTGGCAAGGGTTTGACAAAAAAAGATTTAAATTAAAATCTTGCAAAAAAAGTTAAAATCAGGCCTTGTTTGTTCGATTTGTGGATTTCTGTGCTTTTGCTCTATTGTTTAACCAGAGCCATAATACCAGTCCGGTAAGGAAAAGCAAGGTAGAAATCACCTCCGCCTGGGTAGGTTGAAATCCCAAAAAATCCAATCTTGTATTCACCCGTATTTTTTCGATAAAAAACCGTTCCAGTCCATTGAGCATGAGATAAAGAGCCATAAGGGTTCCCGGTATTTTAAGTCTTTTTCTAAGTGACCAAAGAACAAGAAACAGGATAAAGCATACTATTATCTCATAAAAAGGTGTTGGAAAGACCCCAACCGGTAGTTCATTACAAAATTTTGTATCAGTACAGCCTGGAATAGGCACCCCGACCTCATTGACATTATGTGGATATTTATACGACCACATCCAGTCAGGCAACCAACTGAAAGGCTTTGCAGCAGTATTTTCTATACCCCAGTCTCCATCACCGGCGACCTGGCAACCTATTCTACCCAGAGAGTAAGCCAGCATCATGGTTGGGGATAGTGCATCATTCAGGTGCCAAAATCCAATTTTATGCTTTCTGGCATACCACCAGATTGCAAGCGCTGCACAAATCAATCCCCCGTAAAATGTGAGTCCCTTGGCCGAAAAAATATAATCAGAAGGATGAACCAAAAAATCACCCCAGTTTTCAAAGATGTCAAATAGTTTGGCTCCCAACAGACCAAAAACAAGGGCAATGATAGTTATCTCCCCTACCCTGTCCTGTGGCCAAATCCTTACAGTTCTTTTTTCGGGTTTATCAAGCTTTTGTTTATTCTTCTCCCACCATTTCACGGCAGCAAAGAAAAGTCCAAGCCCGATTCCTGCAGGCCAGCTTCCCAGGGAAGAGAAGATAAAAGCCTGTGGATCCTCAGTAGCGGAACTATCCAGAATAAACAACGCCACTATTTTATAACCAAGAATAAAACCCAATAAGAAATTAAGCGCCAGGTCCGCAAAAGTTGCCGGTTGCCCAACCATCACCTGCATTTCGGTAGGCTGAAATATTCCTTCTTTACTTTTACGCCGTAATTCCGCTGCCAGTACTATAGCAGAAATGATAAATGAAATGGCGACAAAAAAACCAAAAGAATTAACAAACCGAAGAAATGTCCACTCAACTCCAAAAAGGTCTTTAAAAGCGTAATACAGATTGGGATACATGTTATTAATTAAGGAAAGCGAATATACTAAAGAAAGTTTCGAGTTATGAGTTTCAGGGTGCGACTTTTACTCAAAACAAAAAAGCTCCATACCTGAGGGTACGAAGCTAATAGTTATGCCTTCTGATTTTTTAATTACAATGCTGTTCAAATGCTCCAATCAGGTTTTGGGCAATTACCTGTGCCGGCCTGCCCTCTATCTGGTGTCTTTCAATAAAATGAACCAATTGCCCGTTTTTGAACAAAGCTATAGCAGGAGAAGATGGCGGGAACGGCATTAAATGCTGACGCAATGTTTTAACGGCTTCAATATCAAAGCCGGCAAATGAGGTTGTTAAAAAGTCAGGCTTTTTTGTTGTATTAGCAACCGCCATTAACACCCCGGGTCTTGCAGTTCCGGCAGAGCAACCACATACAGAATTGATCATTACAAGTGTAGTACCTTCTTTTGCTAACTGAGATTCTACTTCCGCCGAAGTCATTAATTCAGAAAAACCGTTATCGGTCAGTTCCTCTTTCATCGGGATTACTATTTCTTCAGGATACATATTATTAGTTTTAAATGGAACGCAAAAATAAAGAAAATGTTTATAGCAATCAGAAGTCATTACTGCAGAAAGAAATTATGTCAGTAAAAATTCCCCATTTCGGAAATTATGTCTTTTCTCTATTGAACTTTTTACCATGATTGACACAAAAAATGTTCAATTACCAGGGTGGTACATGGTTTGACGATTATTCTGTGTTAAAACAATTCATATTTAAAACTAAATAACTATGGCTTACGTAAAATTCAACAGCAGACCTTTTGAAGGCACATTCAACAATTTGGTTGATGATCTTTTTACCGAATTACCAGTATTGTTCAAAAATGATTTTAACAATACTGAAAGAAAGGGTACCATTCCTGTAAACGTCAAAGAGACAGAAAAGAGTTACCAACTTGAAGTAGTAGCTCCCGGCTTTGAAAAATCAGATTTTAAGGTAAATATGGAGCAGGATCTGCTGACCATTTCTGCCGAAAAGAAAAGTGAAGTAAAAGACGAAAATGAGAAGTATATCCGCAGGGAATACAGCTTCCGTTCTTTTAAGAGATCTTTCACATTAGATGAAAAAATAGATGCAACGAATATTGAAGCATCTTACGTCAATGGTGTGCTGACATTAAACCTTCCCAAGAAAGTAGCAGTCAAAGCAGCAGCGACAGAAATAATAATTAAATAAGTTCTTACAATAAAAATTTTCTCATAAGCAGTTGGTTTTGGTTTACACCCTCCGTTTCCACGGAGGGTTTCTTTTTACCACTACTATATTTTTATCCTATTATTGCCCGGAACATCCCTGCCTTCTTCTTGTATCAATAATGTACTGAATTTTCCATCCGTTGCTGAAACGGATAACCTGGAAAGAATTAACCCCGCAATGACTAAACTGACCATTAAAATAAAAGTTGTATGGCGTCCATACTAAAGCCAGTGGCCCATCGATTTTAATTGTTTCAAAACTGATCCGTTCATCAGCTGCTCCCGGCTTTTGTTTGCTTACAAAATCAATAAAACCTGCGGGATCCTCATTTTTCACAACGAGATTTCCCTCTTTATCTCTTGAGATCGTCTGCAGCACCATACTATCTGCAAAACTGCTTTTCAATAATACCGCGTCAGCATTTTTCATACCGGTAAACATATTATTGATTACAGCTTTTACAGAGTCCTCTGCTGTCTGCGCTTTTGCACATATCCCACAAGTAATTACTGTTAATAGTATGAAAAAGTATTTCATGTTCTGTGATTTTAAGATTTTATGGCAAATGAATTGAACGGTTATTACGTTGTTTCCTGTATCTAAAATAAAGCCTCTAGCCATGCAAATGTCCAAAATAGTACAAGCGGTTATTTTAATGACAATAGTGGCATTGGCTGCAAGTTGTGCAACGGGTAAGGAATATGCAGCACGGATTTTCGGTTCAAGGGATCTCCGTATCAAAGACACAACGGTAGTTGCTATACGGTTCCTGGAACTGGACAATGACAGCCTCCAGGATATAAAAGATGGCTGGGTAAAAAATTCTTTCAACACCAATATTGATTCGACAAAGGAGAGTAATAAAGTACCTGTAGTAGTGGAGTCAAAAACACCCGTCCTCCCCAATGAACCGGTTGCCAAAACGAATAAGCCGGGTGAAGTAAGAACCAAACGAACCAGAGAATGAATTCAAAAAGCCAATCCCTGTTGCGGATAAATATGTTCACATTTATTAATCTTTAAAAACAGTCTCATGAAAAGAACTTTTATCTTATCTATAGCAGCGGTAATGACTGCTGCTGTTTTTACCAGTTGCGGGCACAGCCGTGTGTGGGCAACAAAAGAAAGAAGGGAATCAGCACCCCCTTCACCCCCGGCCCGCACAGCATCCTATTACAATGCTGCTCCACTCATTGTAAGCCCAACCCCGGGATTCACAATGAACCGGCACCCCAACGGACAGTATTTCCATAAAAGTCCGCAGGGAATTATGTACTGGAAAGGCTATGACAATCGATTTTACCTGGACAGAAATTATGTCAACCGTACCCAATACAGCAAATGGGAATACAATGAATGGAAACGCTACAGCAGGCAAAGTAATAGCCGGTACAGGTAGAAAAAACAATAAAAACCCTTTCAATTGAAAGGGTTTACATTTTACTTATATCCGAGTATCTTCAGCATACTCTGTGCTGTTTGCTGTTTGGCATATACCCAATCAACAAGCTTTCCGTTTTTGTCATACCCGACAATCACATGTTTGGGAGAAGGTATAAGGCAGTGTTTGATACCACCATAACCACTAATCTGGTCCTGGTAAGCGCCGGTGTGAAAGAATCCGACATATAAGGGCTCAGTAGTTCCATTTGTTTTGGGGAGGAACACTTCATTAATATGCTCTTCTGAATCATAATAATCGTGGCTGTCACAGGTAATGCCGCCCAATACCACCCGCTGATAATCCTGGTCCCATTTATTTACCGGCAACATCAGGAATTTTTCACCAATGCCCCAGGTATCCGGTAAGGTTGTAATAAAGGAAGAATCGATCATATACCATGTCTCCCGGTCGTTCTGTACTTTCTCAGCTATTACACTGAAAATATGACCCATACTCTCTCCGACCGTGTAGCTGCCAAATTCTGTATAAATATTCGGCATTGGCACTTTGGCCTTTTTACAAGCCACTTTTATATTCCGTACAATTTCATTGATCATGAATTGGTAATCATACTCAAAACCCAGTGAGTGTTTGATCGGGAATCCGCCACCGATATTGATAGAGTCCAGCTCGGGACAAATTTTCTTTAACTGGCAATAAAGATTGATGACCTTATTCAGCTCACTCCAGTAATAGATATCGTCCTTAATACCCTTGTTCAGGAATATATGCAGCATCTTCAACTGAAACTTGGTTTCATAGCCTTCAATCCTGTCTACATAAAACTCCAGGATATCTTTTGCACGGATACCCAATCTTGAAGTATAAAAGGGGAAATTAGGCTCTTCCTCCGCAGCCACCCGGATGCCCAGCTTGAATGGAACTTTTACAGATTGCGCATACTCTTTTAATTCATCTTTATTATCCAGCACCGGTATCACATTACTGAAACCTGTATTCAGCAGGTTTGCAATGCGACGTGTATATCCTTTTTGCTTAAACCCGTTGCAGATGATATTAATTTCTTTTGTGATCTTCTTTTTAGCGTACAGCTTCTTAATGATTTCAATATCGTATGCATATGATGTTTCCAGGTGTATATCACTCTTTAGCGCTTCTTCCACTACAAAACTGAAATGAGAACTCTTGGTGCAATAACAATAAAAATACTTACCCTCATATTTATGTTTTTTAAAGGCATTGGCAAACATTGTTTTTGCTTTTTTAATCTGCATCCCGATCTTAGGCAAATAAGTCAGCTTCATAGGCGTACCGTATTTGGCGATCAGTGCTTTCAGGTCAAGGCCATTGAAATAAAGATTGCCATCTTTTACTTCAATACCTTCCTGCGGAAAATTGAATGTTTGCTTTACGAGGTCGTGGTAAGAGTTTGTCATTGTTGAATAACGGGTTAGGCCAGTATTTTAAAACCGTACAAAAGTATAGGTTTGGAGAAATTGAAGGGAAAAAATTTGAGAATTGCCGGTCAGGCTTAAATAATACCTGACGGCTGCTGCTTTCTGAAACTACTCCACCAATAGTTTTTAGCTCCCCTCCGGTAAAGTAAATACAGCCCAACAGCCCAGGTTAATGTTGCGGGGGCACCGGAACCCACTCCCAGCGGGGTAATACCTATCAAAAATAGAATACCACCTATACAACCCAGTTTAAAAATCACCCCTTTCAGTATCATAGAAACACCAATCAATAACTGGCAAATGGCAATACACATTACGATTACTGTTATGTTCCTACCAAAGAATCCGAGTATTATGCTCTTATAAAAAGGTAAAAAAGTAAAATCGGCATATTCAAGGTATACACCAGGTGTACTTATTGAAGTAGTCGCATTGGTAACCCCTGCCCATACAAACAATAAAAAGAATAAAGCCCTTGCCGTCACCGGTTTTCTCCGGCTAAACCAGAGCATCAGCAACGCTACGAGATTTGAAATAATATAGCCCGTAAGCATTATTGTCTGATCAGTATAATCCATATTATTTCTCTTTGATTGTATCGATAAATGCTGCCACTTCATCTTCCTCAATTTCGGAAACCGATTTTTTGACAGCTTTTACCGTTCTTACCACCATCCTCTCCACAAAATTCATTTTCTCCAATAGTAGTTCACCGCCAAATAAACCTTTGGCCAGTGCATGTTCTCTCAATGCTGAAGGATAAACTTTATCAAATTCTTTCTGCCCTTCTGCTTTATTCATAAAACAAAGAAACAATCCAAGTCTTTTACCAAGCAGTGTCTCCATATTTTGCTCACAAAAGCCGATGATCTTTTTTTGTAAAAGTCCCATATGAATAGAGCCTCCTACAATTATTGTGGAAAATGAAGTCAAATCCGGTACATCATTTTCACCAAGATTTACTAACGTTACACCTGAACCGAGTTCTTCTGCAATATGACAGGCAATTTTTTGAGTGGTGCCATGATGGCTCATGTAAACAACTAGATAACTCATAATACAGGTTTTAAGATTTTTGCATTCTTTTGATAAACCATACCAGCAAAACAGCACTGATTAATGCCAGTACTGCCATGATAGCAGCAACCGCATAACTACCTTCCAGGTCTCTGAACTTCATGATCAGCACCAGCCCGCCAATAGTGATATTCATTAAAATAAAGAAGGACAGAAACACTGGTGCCAAACAATACCCCAATATTTTCCTTTGAAGAATTAAGACCCCTGCAATGAATATTCCCGGAAGAAAAACAGAAAGGTCAATAACATGAACAGCATTGGTGATTAAACCTGTCTCCTTTATACTTTCAGGGAGGTCACCGTCCATAATGGCAGGAATAATTTCTGACAACCAGAGAAAATAAAATAAGCAGGAAATAATAATAAAATAAATACCAATTATGCGGTGTGGTATATTACTAAAACCTTCGGATATTCCTTTCCTCTTCAAGAGAGTATAAAAGAACCATAGCAAGGAATAAAAAGATAATCCTAAGGCAAGACAATAGAAAACAAACAGTTTATTAAAATGAATTGCAAAACAATAAATGAGATAAGTATACAGCAGGTAAGCTATTACACCAGCCCAGATAAACAATGCTCCTTTTCTTCCCTGGTAAGCATATATGGAACTAATAATCAAAGCAGAAGTAACTAAAAACAGATCTGCTAAATCCTGGCCATAAGATTGTGCCTGCCAGTTGGGTGTTTCTGCTGCATAGAACCCCGGAGTTGCCAATCCCGTCACACTAACAAAAATCACAATTGCAGCCAATGGCAATGAAAGCCATAGTATAATTGCATTTTTGGTTTCCTGAATCATCAGGCAAAACTATAAATGCCCGGATGCTGGAAGTTTGACCCTGCTCATAACCAGAACTGAAGTGCATCAAGGGCCTGAAAGTGACCGGGAACAGGTCAAAAACAAAAAACCGCCTTTGAAAGGCGGCTTTTTGTTTAGTTCAGATTCCATTTACGTATCCTGTCACTGGCAGAACGCACCTGTCGCTGGCGGTTCCACATTTGTGATACAGTAAATGTCTCATTTTTGTTGTTGATAGCTTCTGTAGCTACCGTTTCTTCTACCTCTTGTGTCAACTCAATTTTTGCTTCTTCATTCAATTGCACAGTAGAGGGCATAACACTGCTCTTCATAAATCTCCTTTTTTTAATCTGTCGTTTAATTTTTAGTCTGAGCGAAACGGAAGTAAGAGAACCAGGTGGCAAGCGGATAAGGCTGGGTCAGGTTACGTTCTTTGTAGTTTTGGGTACGTTGCTCAGAATTGCGATGCAAAAGTACGACTGATAAGGCTTCTATCCAAATCACAATTTGAAAAAAATGTTAAAGAGGAAAATAATATTTATACTTACCAAGTATAATTCAGCATTAAAAAAAATTTATGCCACTCATTAAATAATTGTGTAACTAAAATGAAATATTCTACCTGATAATATGAACAAACCCTTTCAGTAAACCTGGCCTGGTGCTATCTTTTAAATCAATCACATAAATATAAACACCGCTGGGTTGCGGCAATCCTTTATACCGGCCATCCCATGGTTTATTTGTTTTCGAATTTTGAAAAACCACTTCGCCATTCCTGTTATAGACCAATAATTCAAAATTGGGAAAGGCTGCCAGCGCAGGAATATTCCAGGTATCGTTTAAACCGTCATTATTGGGTGTAAACCCGGTGGGAACAAATACATCATTGTAGATATAAACTTTCATTACATCTGTAGCCGTGCCGCATCCCACATTAGAGGTTACAATCAACATGTAATCTATTTCTGCAAGCGGAGACGCAATGGGTGATAAGGATAACGGATCATCCAGGTAAAGAGCAGGCGACCAGGTGTAAGTAATATCCTGTCCACCGGCACTGCCGGCTAACTGCACCGGTAGTCCTGCTACGGTTATTTTATCAGGACCGGCGTTTGCTACAGGCCTCGTTTTTACGACCAGGTCAATGGTGGCAGTATCTGTGCAATTAAATGAATTACCTACAATAACACTATACAATACAGATGACAGGGGGAATGCCAGCGGGTTGGATACAACGGAAGAAGATAATCCAGCTGATGGCTGCCAGGTATAAATAGTACCTCCGCTGCCAAGCAGTTGCAAAGTATCACCTTCACAAAGATCAGCAGTAGAAAATGACGTGGATGCTGTGGGTGATGGATTTACCATAACCGTTATTGAATCCAGGTGGTTACAGCCTGCGGCATTTGAAACAAGTACATAATACTTTCCTGATTGAGATACCTGTGCATTGCTGATCGTGACAACATCACTGGTACTCGAAAAAGCTGCAGGCCCATTCCATTGGTATTGTGAACCGCCTGTTGCGGCCATAGACAATACACCTCTTTCGCAAACTGGTGAAATACCCGTGACAGTTGTTACTGGATTTTTCTCAACCTGGATGGTTATCAGTGGTGAAACTACCCTGCACAGTGCCGAGCTCATATTGCCAGCTTCTGCTGCTGATAAACGGAAAGTATAGGTTCCTGCTGCGGCAGTAGTTAAAAAATTCTGTACCAGTGTTGTATTAGTTGCACCGGTAATATCAGTAAAGGGTCCCCCGTTAAAACTTTGCTGCCATTGAAAGGAGGGATTACTGAATCCGGGCGACACTGTACAGGTAAAAGTATAAGAAGCAGCAGAACCTTCGCAAAGCGTATCTGTATTGACAGGGAAACCTGTGATAGCCGGCGTTAACTGGGGTCCGCAGGGACGAAAGGTAATATCATCCAGTGCCAGGTCATTTCCACAACCCCCGGGGGCATTGTTTACAATCCTTAATACAATATCTGAAATGCCAACCGGTGTGTTAAAGAAAAAACCAAATTGCTGCCAGGTAGGATTTGCCTGAGAAGGAATATCACCTGTACTGTAATTTTGAATCAATGTACCATCCGTTCTTTCAATACTAAAGGTAAGGTTGGGCCTTATAGGACTTGGGTTGCAGGCAGTTGTTTTAAGTACATTCATTATCCAGGTGGCAAATTCGAAAGTGGTGCCGCTGCACAAACCTCTGACAGTATCTACATAAAAAGCACCTGGCTGCATCGATGCATTCACCAGCATAAAATAGCCACTGGCATCACCTGTATGATCTGCAGCGATCGAATGCCAGCTATCAGCAAAACAAGCACTGGTATTATTCCTTACCGTATAATAACCATCATTGGGACAATCTGTGGATACATATTGGTAAGTGGTACTGGCAGCGGCCAGTGGATTGCCGGGATTGGCTCCGGCTCCAAATGTTTTATTAATGATAGGAACGCCAAGACTTCCCTGGCATAGTTGGGCACCGGCATCAATGAAATAGAGAAACGCAACGAATAATAATATTACAATCCTTACAACCCTCACCAAACTAACTTTGTTGAAATACAAAATTAGACAGATTGCGTCAGAGTTTTATGATTAAATAATGATACGTAGCTACTTTGTCAGGCTACCTGGTTCAGAAACAACGGCAAGCCGGATTTCCACTCACCATCTACATATAATTCATAAGAATACCGGCCGGGTTTTCCGAATTGCAGCTGCGCAAAATTGACAACAATATTAATAGACG
The DNA here is from genome assembly GCA_016719165.1 of Chitinophagaceae bacterium. Taxonomy (GTDB): domain Bacteria; phylum Bacteroidota; class Bacteroidia; order Chitinophagales; family Chitinophagaceae; genus JJ008. The sequence goes on from JADKAJ010000001.1 coordinate 1,128,973, forward strand.
CAAACTGACCATTGGGCGGATTTCCAATATTGATATTCCCTTCAATGGGCTTAAGCATCTCTCTGCCGTCAGCATCTATTAACCTGAGTTTAAAATCATGACTGCCCACTTCTTTTATCCCAAAACGAAGACGACAAGCCACAGAACAGGAAGGATGTGTAGCCGGGAACTGTTTCGAATGTATGCTATCAAAAGTACCTACGATGGTTAGTTTTGAATTATTGTCCTGTGCAAAGTCAGCGAGAGTAAAAATCTCAATTTCCATAATCGTAATTAAAAGTAAAAGAATATATAACTGCAAAGACAGCACCAATAATATGTCATCTGCCAAATAAGCAGGTGATCCTGTTATATTAATATTATTACCACAAGAGACTTAATAAAGATATTGGAAGCCTGTGGTTAGTCCTTAAATAACCACCATTACCTTTTTTATTTACCTGCGGTTAAAAACACTTCATAGAATTGGTTCAACAGGTTTATCCCGGATATTTTAGCATCTTATCCCCTTCTATCGTAACATATTTATCAGGACCTGTCATATAACTTGCTTTTACCTTAACCGTTCCATTACCCGGGAATTCAAAAGTTGCTTTTACCCTTCCCAGCCCGCCTTCAAAACTGTTGTTACCTTTGTAATCCATAGCTTCCATGATCTGGCCATTCACTTTCACGAAAAGCTGGTCGTCCTGCCGGTAAAATTCACACATCGATTTATCTTTCATTTCATAAAGTCCGGACAATTTCTTAAACGCTGCGGCATCCAGTACATATTCATCTTTCAACACAATATCAAACTTCACCACTTTTTCATTTTTACTGTTGGTAGATGATTCTAGTATACGGTTGAGTGACCTCGGGTCTCCGGCACTTTCATCCTTTGCAATATGTTCATCCCCTTTGAAATAAACCTGTGTCACCAGGTCCTGCTTTGTGTTGCCGGAGACACGCATATGTATATGTGCCGGCCTCGTCATTGCCGGCCCGGCCAGGTAAGGAACAGGCAGAATAGTCTTGAAATGATATTTACCATCGCTGCCGGTTTTGAATGAAGCCCGGTAGATATAATCATCCGAAGTGTTATCATACACCCCATTCTCATCGCAATGCCATATCTCCACCAATGAATTTTTCAGTGGCGTTGTACCATCCTTTGCAAAAACGGTTCCGCTGAAATGAAGCAGCTGACCTTTGGTACCCTGCTGTACCAGTTCTGTGCGGAAGGGTGCACCCGGACGATAAAATGGTCCTAAAATATCTGTGGTGGTTGGATCTTCGCCAACATAGGCATGACCATCCCACTTGATCTTACCAAAAACTCCCATACTCATGGCAATCAGTGATGAACTGTAAATAAAATTTCTTCTTTTCATGTTGAAATGATTAGGTGATGAATAATACTCAGCGGGTGAGAATTGGCAGTGATCAGAGGGATGAATTTCGTTCGTTGGTAAAAGTAAGGTAAGTAAATTAGGCGAATAGCAAAAAAAGGTCCGTGCTGCCACGAACCTCTTCATTAATCAGCTGAAAGGAAATTATTTCTTTAATGTATCAGTTACCGGAACAGGTGCAGGCGGCATCATCTGCATCATTTCTTTCGGGTCCATATAAACCCAATGCTCCACGGCTTTACCATCTTTAAATTTTGACACATCAACACTGGACATAGTAACCGCTTTACCATTCATTGTTCCGGTCATTGTTGCCCAGGTAAAAACATATTCATCATCAGCGAGACTCCTGGACGTTGTTGCTTTCATATCAGGCATCATAGCATGATAGCGCTTCATTTCATTGACAATATTTTCCAATCCTTTTATATCGCCTGTTTCCCCGCCGTGATCAACAGCATCAGCTGCAATATAATCTCCCATTTTACTGAAGTCGCCAGCTTCAAATGCTTTCATGATGGCATCATTGGTTTCTTTGTTCTTTTTAGCGGCCGCTGACATACCGCCTTCGTTGTTGCAGGACAGGAATACTAAACTCCCGGCAGCGAGAAAAAATAAAAAGATCTTTTTCATGTTGGTTTGTTTTTGTGGAAGTAAAAGGTAAAACAATTTTCAGAACGGCCAAAACCACCCATCCTCAGGTATTCCGCCTGCCTACGAGGCAGCAACGCTATTCATTGACTATTAAGGATCGGGAAGTATAAAAATAGTTCAGGTCATACTGCTTAATAAAAAGAAGCAGTATGAAAAACTCATCTCCACAGGTAATTTTGTCTGAAAAACTACCTTTACCGAGAGGAGAAATTGCATTAAAAGAATTTGGAAAGTTGCACCGGTTGATGAATGTTTGCAGCATGCAGTATAAAGCAGTCATTTTTGATATGGACGGGTTGCTGATCGATAGCGAACCCCTTTGGCGGGAGGCAGGCAGAGAAACCATACAACAATTTGGGGAAGATCTGACCGAGGAACAATATCACTCCAGTACCGGGTTAAGAACAGAAGAATGGATAGAACATTGGTTCCATTACTTCAATATTGATATGACACATGCCCCAACTGCCATTGACATTATCATCCGGAAAGCGATAGAAAAGATTGAACGCCACGGAAAAGCGTTCCCGGGCATTGATACTGTTTTTCAGTTTTTAAAACAACGAAATTTAAAATTGGGACTGGCCACGTCTTCCCCGCTCTCACTGGTAGAAGTGGTTATAAGAAAACTGAACCTGGAAAATAGTTTTGATACGATTGCTTCGGCCGGTGAACTGCCTTACGGTAAACCTCACCCGCAGGTGTATATTGATTGTTCTATACAACTGAATTGCTCACCCCTGCAATGTATTGCTGTTGAAGACTCCTTTAACGGGATGATCGCTGCCAAAGCTGCCAGAATGAAATGTGTAGTGATTCCTGCCACTGCCGAATATGAACACCCGAAATGGAATGCGGCCGACCTGAAACTGAAAAGACTGGCTGATTTTACAGAAGAGAAATTAAAAATGATATGACTAATATCTTATCAGTAATGACAGTCAGGTTTAAAAAAAATAAATAATTTGCCTAAACAGAATTTCATGAAATTTCACATTTTAATACTACTTACTACTTTCCTATTAGTGTCTGCTACAATATATTCACAACAACCCCCACCTCCTCCCCCGCCACCACCAGCTGACACTATTGAAGTGAATGATAAGATCTTTGACCGGGTAGAGTTTGAAGCCGATTACCCCGGGGGCATCAATGAATGGGTAAAATACCTGCAACGTAATCTAAGGGCGGATGTACCGGTTGACTTGGGTGCTGCTGCAGGAAAATATACTGTACTGGTACAATTCATCGTGAACCTGATGGAAGCATTACTGATATAACCCCATTGACCAACCTGGGTTATGGCATGGAGCAGGAAGTGATACGCATCATTAAACAATCCGGTAAATGGACACCCGCCATACAAAACGGAAGAACAGTAAAAGCCTATCGTAGGCAACCCGTCACCTTCATGGTAGAAGATGACGAGATTAATATTGTTTCCAAAGTACGCTATGTGCTTTTTGCCAAAACTGACAATGCGCTTACCCTGAAAGTATTTAACGTGAAAACAGAAGATGTTCAGGTAACCATCAGTGAAGGAAGTATTATCCATATGGGTGATGGCCGCTACATTGCCAGGGTAACCAGGCCGGGAAGAGTGATCCTTCGTGTTTTTAATAGTAAAAAGAAAACCGAAGTGGGGACAGTAAGTTTTGAAGTGAGAGAATAATGAGATTACTTTTTAAGCACCCGGCTGTAAAAAAAAATTAAATAGAATTCATTCACTTGCAGCCCTTCAATTCTTAACAACTGCTTCGTAAAAACGGATACCCTGGTCTGTAGTACTGTTACCACTCATCAGTGTAAACAATTTAATTTTATCCTTGTTATACACATCCATAAAATCCTGTCCGTCTTTAGTGCTTGTTTCAACAATATAAACACCAGACTTCACTTTCTCTGCTACCAGTTCTTTCATCTTTCCATATTGCTTGTTTACATCCGGTGTGGCAGCACTGCCTGACAACTGGCAAATCCAATTACTGTCTTTACTATTATAATAAATTTTAAACCGGGTCATGCCCAGTTTTAATTTACTGTCAAAAACCTCCTCCCCTGGTTTGTTAGAGAGTATATCTCCCTTTAGATCGGCAAATCCATTTTTTGCATGGGCCAGTATTTCCTCCACTTCTTTGGCCAGGTTAGTCTTTCTTCTGAAGACTATTAAACCAACAGGAACCTTGTTGTTTTGCGGACTGGTAATCTTCAACTCATACGAAATCCCTTCAGCAGGTGATTGCATATCATAATAACAGGCATAATATCCTACCGGCAGGTCACTCACAAAATTGGCTATTCCTGCTGTTGAATTATTAATTTTCACAACCGCTCCTGTATCTAAGGCAACAGCAATAATGGAATAAGTATACTCCCAATCCAGTTGTTTGTTGAAATATAAATATTTGGTAGGCGTATATTCATAATTCGAAGAAAAACGTACCCATCCGTTTTTTATCAAACGGGTTTGCTCTTTTACAAACTGGTCTTTTAATTTATTAATGATATCCGGTGGCAATTGTGCCACATAATCTTCTTTAGAAAAGTCGATTACCTCCCCGTCTTCCTGTTTACGGCGGGCATCACCATATCCTGAGCTGCCATCACTACTGCCTGTTATCTTGTTTCCCGCACCATCCACTTTGGTATAGGAATTCCGAAACGCAAGCTTTGAAGAGTTAGCACGGGCAATCCTGGCTGCATCTTCCCAGCGGTAGCCAGGCCTCCATTCGTACCGGGCAACAATAGAGTGATTGATCTTATCCCTCAAATTTTCAACCAGCTGGCTTTGCGGAATAATTTTAGAATCCCATACTTCATAGACTTCCCAGGCATTTATTTCAAGAGCCCTTGATGTATAATAAATAATAAAACTGCCCAGCGGCCTTGGAAGGGGTTTATCTACAGTACGAACAGTAATGCCATTTTCCTGCGCTGTTATAACTGAACTGAATAACGATAATAGCGCCGCAGTAAAAAAAAGAAATTTCATTGAAATAGTAAATGGTTAATCCTGTAAAGATACATTCTAAGTCATTTGAGCAGTACCCGGCAGTGGGTATTTACTTGATGATGCCTGTTAAGGCAATTCAATAATCCCACCGATAGCGGAAATATAAAGCAACACTTTATTACAATTCACTAAAACAGTTAGAACAAAAAACTATTTCTTCAATTCATTGCCCTGCCTGTCTACATGAATGTATTTGTTTCCTGTTTTCACCCGGATATCGTTGGCATCGTTCTTTATCCAAACAATATCGTCATACATAAACCCAAGAATGGTCTTATTTTCTTTATTGATCACACCCCACTTCCCATTTTGCTTTGCGGCAGCATACCCTTCTTCAAAATATTTAGCGCCTTCGTATTGAAAGGGAATCGCTTCTATTCCTTTAGCGTCAATAAAGCCCCATTTGCCATTGAGCTTTACGGAGGCAAGGCCATCTGAAAAATTATAAGCTTCTTCATACTTCATCGGTATCACCAGCTTTGTTGATTTATCAATAAATCCAATTTTTCCATTCAGCGCCAGCTCGCAAAACCCTTCCCTGAAACCGCCCACTTCATCATATTTGGCAGGAACAGCAACCTGCCGGTGGAATCCAGCAGGCCGTACCGCCGCTTTTTGCCATCCCATGTTTCCAATGGCGCATAACCTTCCTCAAACCTGACTGCTGTCAAAACCACTATAGGCAAATGGTGTCAGTGCTTTTCCTGCTGCATTAAAAATGGCATGACCTTGCCGATGGGCTGGCATCCATGTTAGAGAATCTGTGCCCGATATTCAGCGCAAACAAATTATACCCCAGACTTTGCGCCTTGTCATACTTAACCGGGTGTATCAATTTACCTTTCGTATCAATGATACCCCATTTGCCGCCTTTGTTATTGGCATAATCAGCGCCAATGTTCACCTCGGCATATTTGCCATCGGAGAACTCGTAGGCCAGATCGTACAGAGGTTTGATGACCACTTTTCCCGATTCATCTTTATAGCCGTATTTATTGGTCTTTTCATCCTGGAATGGCTGCGGAGCCTGTGCAAATGCACCCAGATGAAAGCAGGTAAAACTGAGGATAACAAAAAAGCTTGTGCATAGATGTTTCTTTTTGGGTTCAGTTATAAAAACCCATCTCCATTCCCAGGTACGGAAAATATAATATGGAATAAAGATACAATCCGGAGATTTTGTAACTACCCTGCGCAGGGTATTTTTATTAGCCGGAATATTTTCCTACTTTAATGCTATGAAAAAATTATTCCCCTCCTTTTTTTTTAGTCTTCTTTTTTATTGCCGGCAAGCTGTTCGCACAAACCGGTGAAAACAAAGGCTGGCCTTCTGCAGATCGTTATTCCTTTATCAGTGAATGTATCAAAACAGCTAAAACAGCATTTAGCCTTGACAGTGCCCGGTTCTATTGTTACTGTATGCAGGATAAAGTGGAAGCCAGGTACCCTAAAGCTGAAGATGTGGATAGCCTGACAGAAGAAACCATGAATTCACCGGAATGGCAGAAAGAAATTAAAAACTGCCTGAATGGCTTCTGGGGCACCAAAGACAGGGATACATTTCTTAGTGAGTGTATTGTAGCTGCCATGGAAGGCCTTGATGAAGAAAAGGCTAAGAACTATTGTGAGTGTATGCTTTTTAAAGTAGAATTAAAATATCCCAATCCTGAAGATGCAGGTACAATTTCTGAAGAGGATATGAAATCTCCGGAATGGCAAAAAATTATCCAGGGATGCCTGAAATTTTAAAGTTTCATCTTAAGTAACGTGAAAAATTGAAGACAGTAATACTGATTTGCAAACTAAGTTCATGGATTTATTTTTAGATTATTAAACAATACGAAGAATGTTTTGCTGTATATAGGGTTTACTTTGTAAGATCCGGCTGGGAAGTAGAATTAATCATAAAGTTTGAATACCATTAAAAATTTTTTATATGTCATTTCGATTTTACTGTTACTACTCCTTGTTTCCGGGTCAGCCAGCGCCCAGCTATTTAACAGTGTTAAAGAATACCGTTTTGTGAATGACTATAACCTGGCACTGACGTCTTATGACAAGCCGGATGCCAAGTCAAAAACGGATGATAATGTAATTCCGGGCAGACCATCTATGAGACTGCTTAATGTGGATTCAGTTTGCCCGGCCCCCTTTAAATTTTTCAGATAATAACCAGGTATGGCTTGTAGAATTTGTACCAGGCATTTGCAATACAACAGGTTATTATACTGTTCGCAATAAAGCAAAAGGCAATTACCTGACAGTACTTGGCTATGAAGAAACTGTAACTCTTTCTACGCTACGACAAACCGGTAACAGAGTTGTACTGACACCATTGAAGCGAAAAGGCGCCAATGACATCAGCAGTTCTCAAAAATGGCGTTTTGCCAACCTGCAGGATCTTTTTGCTGTCAATGGATATTTCACACCTGATTACCCGGCTCCTTTTATTGGCCGTACAGAAATGGTGAGCCTTAAAAATCATGTATATGACTTTTGTAATTTGAGTACATTCAGTTTTGATCTCACCTACAAACAACTGGGCACCAATGTGGGTATTACAACCCAGTTACTCAGCAGTGCGTTGCCGCCAAGTTATGATAACTCCAAATTCAAAATAATTCCAAACAATCCTGTCACTTTTGTCACCCTTAAAAACGTACCGGCATTCCGTTGTCCCAAAGTGGTATTAAGAGGCGACAGGGAATTTGACGGCCGTATCAATATGGACTTGAAAATTGAACTGGAACTGAATGCCCAGCGCAATGCAATTATGCTGCGGGTGAAATTCAGGGCAGAGGAGCCAAAAGGAGATTTCACCACCACCGAACTAAGCTGGGCTGAGAAAGTGTATGATGCTCCATCGGGCATGAAGATCAAAAGTATTGTAAGCAACCCTGTATGGCACCAGGCGGTTAGTCATAACCTCAACGAACAATCCTTTATCCAGATGCCAAGTGAGTTTCTCCGCTATTGCGAAGTGGTGGGTGATACAATGGGTGATGACATCAGCACCGATGATAACTGCAATGATGATACCCGCATCGGCAATTTTGTTTTCAATAAAGTGGCAGTGATTTTTGAGTGATGAAAAAGCTAAATGGAATAAGTTTAAGTTTTGTGCTTTTCCAGAGAATCATTGACAAGTCATAAAATATCGTCACCATTTCCCTGAATCAACCACGGAGATTTTCAAAATATGCTAATTTCACAAAAATAATTTGATGATAATCCTTACCAGGTTCTATTACCTTATCCTGATCATTGTCCTGTTTGCCTGCCAAAGGGAAATTGTTTTTGAAACCAATACAGCACAGGGCACTTTGAAATCCCAGTTGAATGGGGATTGTCTTCCTGCTGCAGTTTCAGGAATGTATAAAAAGGATACAGCATTGACCATAAATAATTACATCGAGATACAAGCACATTTTGTAAATGCAGGTTCTTACACTATTTATTCTGATACACTCAATGGCTATTATTTCCGCCTGAAGGATAACGGCAGCTGGGATTACAAACAATCCGGCTTGCAGGTAGCGGGACCCCAGTTGCAACCGGTGTCAATAATTTCTCTATACGTTTTGAAAATAGTATTTGCCGTGTTTCTGTTGCTGTAGCAGGCGGTACAAATAATACATCAGCCATTTTCACCCTGGGACTTTCCGGAAATAATTGTACAGGTATTTTACCCGGGGATCTTTTATCGCAGGCTTGTCTATGAATAACCAGAATACAATTAAAGCAGATGTGAATGTAACCACAGTTGGCAATTATAACATTACAACAACCACTGCTAATGGAGTGTCTTTTGCTGCATCGGGTATTTTTTCCACGCCAGGCAATCAGCAGGTAACACTTTATGCTACCGGTACACCACAAAATGCAGGTAGTTTCAATTATACCATTAATAGCGGCTCTTCGCAATGCCAGTTTTCTTTAACATATACGCCAAATACAACTGCAGCTGTTTATACAACCAATAGTACAGGCGGGCTATGTGCCCCCATAACCATTAATGGCATTTATAAAGCAGGTGTGCCGCTTAACGCTACTAATACCATCAATGTGCAAGTAAATGTTACTACACCGGGTACCTACTCCATCACCACAGCGCCAGCCGTAAATGGAATAGTATTTAACGGATCTGGAAATTTTACAACAACCGGTAACAATACTGTTACACTTTTCGGAAATGGAACTCCTATACTGGCCGGAACAAACATCTTTACTATTGCCGGCGCCACCGGATGTAATTTTCCGCTTACCACACAAAGCACCGGCGGAACAAATACTGGCATCTTTACCTGTAAACTTGACGGTGTTTTAAAACGTATAATATTAATGCAGGAGCCAGGTTATCATTCCCTTCACCATTTCTGGGACAGGCAATGGAGTTAATGGGCAAAGCCACTGATACAACTGCTGAAAATCTTTATATCGCCCTGAATAAATCACAGGCTGGCACATTGGTTACAAACGGTAATTACGGATGAGGAACTTCGTTCAATACCCTTCAATTTTATTACTACGACACAACTGCTGCGTTTTGGTATGGCATTTCAACCATAAACATGGAATACCTTACTATCAGCAGTATTACCGCCACAAGAGTTACAGGAACATTTAGCGGTAAAGTGTACATTGATGGTGGATGGGGTAGCCAGTTTAAGGTGATTACGGAAGGACAATTTGATTTACCGATTCAATAGTAAGTGTATTAATGGGTCCTATCCGATTTTATTTTTTTCTTCTTTTATATTCTACACCAGGGGAGCTCAATTTTACAAAGGAAGAAGCTGAATTACATTTACCAGCCAGGTCTCCTGCAAAGAGTTGGCTACGAAAAATATATTTTGCCTAAAAAAATGGTCCGTGAGAACACGAACCAGGACTATAAGAATAAATTAAAATGGCCCTAACTGAATTATACACCAGGCATCCTTCTCCTTTTATTTTCTCATATGCCAGACCCTGCAATACATATCATCACATCATTGGTGCAGGAGCCGCAGGAACTGCTGAAGGGGCAGCTTTTTTCTTCTGGCGGCATTGGTTCCAATATTTCCTGACCGATCTTCTGAAGCAGGATCCATCAAAAGTGACGCAAGAAACCTGTTAAACTCTTCAGTACACACATTACTATCGGTTAACAACTCTACAAAAAATGTTTCCTTGTTATTGGTAAACGAATAAAAATGGCTTTTTACAGCGCTTTCATTAATCGTGCTGGTGCCGCCGGAAGAAAAACTAATAAAACCATTTGACTCTGTACGTATCACTTGTTTCTGGTTTGGATTAAAACGGGCCTTCGTTCCATTTTTACCTGAACGGTATTGCAGGTAGATAGCAGCTGTATTAACAACCGTCTTTTCTGTTTGAAAGATGGTGATCCGGCAAAGGGTACCCTTACCCTGCTTATTTTCCATGACAACCGCAGAAGCCTCCTGTGTACTCTCCCAGCCCGCAGGTACTGTATACGTGGCAATACCAAATTTATTTTGTGAAAACAGGTTGCCGGCGCAGAACAGCAGCAGCAGAGGAAGAATATAATTTTTCATAAACAAATCCATTTTGATGATTTAAAATATTTACCAGACAAACGTATTCAGATTGAATGGCATCCCCTATCCTGCAAGGGGGTTTTTGCAAAACGGAGAATCTGTTTAAGTTTTGGAAACAGAGTATGCTTTACAGAGTTCCTTTCAGGAGATCAGGCTGGGAATAAAAACTTGTATCTCGCTAAAGGCGAATGAATATAAATGCGAGACTACAGGTCTCGCTGAGCCGGAGAACTGTGAAGATTTTATTCATTTACCTGGTCGCTTTTAAAAAAGTAATGGTCATTTTCTTTAATAAAAACTCGCTGTAGTGGTAGCAGCCATGTAAGCCCTTATTTGTAGCCGGAGGATACCCTATACCCAGGTACACTTCAAAATTAGAACCGGGGGTTACATACCCTTCAAAACTGATCGTTCCGTTTTTCCTTGTGGCTATTTCCTGCACATCGGTTGTCACGGCTACCGGGGGCAATAAAATTCCCGCAGTTTTCCAACCGTCTGTCGGTGTCGCAATTGCGGTACCGGCAGGGTAAGTATAAGTTGGTTTTATCAGCGTACTGTTAGGTAAATCATTAACCTGCCTGCTTATGATCTTATTATTCGTTCTTAACATTAATTCAACGGCAGTATTAGCTCCATAAGTATCCCATCCGGTATACAGAAAAGAGTATTCCATCACAACTGTTGCTTTTTACAATTTCTGGATTATCAGGAACAGGTATCAGGTTAGGGTAACCAATGGCGAATACACCCTGGTAACAATCATCCGGTCCATCGCAGCGGCGGGAAGTGAAACTAATTTTGCTTGTGGCAGATTCATGAGAATAATTAACCGGCCTTGGCATTTCTCTATTTGGATAATTGCCAAAGGTCAAATGGCAAAAACGAAGGAGGAACTCTCTCCGTTTTACTTACCACGAGACCGGCAGTAGCCAGAACATCCCTGGCCGGGTTTCTGTCAAGTATATATTTGCCAGCAGTCTTTGCTTTAGTATAATAATCAGTTAGGGGCTGCTGGGATGAAAGCTTCTTAGCCGGGGCAATTCCGGCCATTTTATACGTTTCGTTCAATAGCGGCTTATTACCTGAAAACAGGTTTTTGACCTTTGAAAAATTGGTAGCAGAATCTTTAGCGTTATTGATAAGCTGTGTTAGTTTTTGTTGAAACTGCTGGTAACCCGGACTCTTATTGCCAGCAGTGCTGAACTTTGTAAACTCTGCTTTCCACTTTTCCTGTGCGGGTAGATTTATAGAAAGTATAAGACAGGCTCCTAAAAGACAAGCATTATCCTTTTCATGAAGTATTTTTTTTAAATATACAGTTTATTGCCATGGCTGAAAAGAAATTAAGATTTTCCAGATCAATCTATTGATTGAAACCGGCTGTAAGAAAAGGGTGAATTTGAATTATTGAAAAGTGATTAAGTTTGTCTCTGACATGTTAAGAGGTTTTATAAATTCAATATTATTAAAGATTTTTTTTACCTGTGGATACTTTACACCAGGTCCCTTTCAGGAGTCTCCGTTGGAAAGAAATATTTTCAAACGATGAAATTTCATTATCTAAGCGCAACTCTATTAGTATTTTTTTTTGTTTTTGTACCTGGTTATACATTAATTGGCCAGCAACAAAATGCTGGGATCATTAACCTGGCCGGGGATACAATCGCCTGTAGTATTGTTTCGAATCCCAGAGATGCTGGTTTAAAAAGACAGGCAGGGATGGCATATACTTACGATTATGCAGTTGCCGTTTTTAACAATGATTCTGTCAGGATACTTTACCCGGGCACTATAAAGG
>JADKAJ010000002.1 GCA_016719165.1 Chitinophagaceae bacterium
TGGGTGTACTCACAGAAAATGATACACCGGATAAAACAGCTTTTAATGCTTTAGTAAAACTAACTTTCTGTATCTCACTAACAGATATCTTCCACTTAATGGCTTCAATTGACCAGTTAATAAACATCAACCTTTTAGCAGTCCACCCAGGTTTCCATAGCATAGGACTGGTAAAAGATTCACCGGATCTTTTGCCAGGCAATAGAAATCCGGCTGGTTGTTATTTCCCTGTAAATAGACCGCGGCAGCCATATAAACAGTAGCGGAGCCCAGGAAGTAATTGATGAAGATTTTGATATTTCGGTTCAGCTTCATTAATCTTGTAAAAATATTATCCCTGCTTGCCGAAGCCTGTTAAAATAATCCATGGTATCGACCCCGGCTTTAATAGTCATGGGCTACGGATTAATAACAGTAAAGGGAAGTGAAGTCAACCTTACTGGAGTTGGGTGTTTTTAAAGCCCGGTAAAGTAAAAGACGGGTATAGAGCTCCAGCTTATATTCAATACAGTTAGTGGATTAATTGCAAATATCAACCCACGGATTTTGCCATTGAAGCCCTTTCTTTTGGTAAGAATGTACAAAGTATGCTGAAATTGGGCAGGGCACAGGAGTGGCTATTGCAGCCGCCATGCGTCATGTGGCCTGGAAGTAACAGAATACTCCCTAAAAAGTGAAACAATCCATCACCGGAAATGGCAATGCTGACAAAGAACAAGTGATGAAAATGCTGCAAACATTATTGTCCTTTAAAGAAAGTCCCAAACATTACGATGCCACTGATGCATTAGCCGTAGCATTATGCCATCATTTTCAAACCAATTCAGTAGTAGGGAAATGGCTAAAGGAACAAAGGGCTGGGATGATTTTTATTAAGAATAACCCCGGGAGAGTGTTGTCAAAAAATAGTTACAGATTTTTCAATATTTGCTCTTGTGCTCTTTTAAATTTTCTGACAATGCCTTGGTTTTTAGACTGAGTAAAGTTGAGGTCGTTGGCAGAATTGAGGGTATAAGATGTTTATGTGCATGCGGCACTTCCAGGCCGATAACGCTGATACCACAACGGTTACAATCAAATGCTTTTTCGATTGCTTTGGCGATTGGGCGGCAAACAATAGCATTTCTCCTAAATATTCTGCCGGTGATCAAATAGATTATCCACCCTTTTTTTAGGAAACTACCAGTACATGCCCTTCCGCAGGGAAAAATATCAAGAAAAGCAAAGAATTTTCATTCTCTGCAATTTTATAACAGGAATTTCACCAGCTATTATTTTTGAAAATATCGTCATACCACCAAATATTTTTGATCGGAGTGAAAATAAATAAAAGTTGAACCTCTTGAACACTAAAAAATTTTCTCAATAAAGCTATAACTCTTTTGAATAAAAAAAACCTTCGTAATTAAACGAAGGCTTATAAATGTCCGGGGTTAAAATTTATTTGTTTATGCAGTAATTCCTTCAATCCTGAACTTAAGCACACCGGCAGGCGCCTGCACCTCTGCTGTTTCACCTACTTTCTTTCCTAAAATACCTTTACCTATCGGCGAAAGTAACTAGAAATCTTTCCTGCTTTCAGGTCGGCTTCCTTTTCACTTACAATCTTATAAGTAACCTGCTTTTTTGTATTCAGGTTTGTCAATGTAACATTTGTAAGAATAGAAACTTTACTGGTATCTATGCTGGCTTCATCCAATACCCGGATATTAGCCATTGAACCTTCGTAAGCGGCAATTTTTGCTTCCAGGATACCCTGGGCCTCTTTGGCAGCATCGTATTCAGCATTCTCCTTCAGGTCACCCTTTTCCCTGGCTTCTGCAATAGCTTTACTGGCAGCAGGGCGGTCTACAGCTTTCATGCGCTGAAGCTCAGCCTTCATTAGCTCCAATGTTTCTTTTGTCACATATTGTATTCCACTCATGTTCACCTCCTTTGATAAAATAAAAAAATAACAACGCCCCAGGTTTTAACTGAAGCGTTGCATGATTAGATACAAATATAAAAAGATTTGGAATAAATAAAACCTAATCTAACCCTAATTTTTGCAGTAATATCGCTGCCATTTTATAAGAAGCTTCATGGCTATAGCCAGCTATATGAGGCGTTATCAGGACATTTGGCTGCTGTAATAGCCATTCCAGTTGTTTTTTCTCCGCTGAAGTATAGGCCGCCAGGTTTTCATTAGGCAATACATCCAATGCTGCACCGGCGATCTTATTTTGCTTTAAGGCATCTATCAGTGCATCCAGGTTTACGACTTTTCCTCTTGCACTATTCAAAAAATAAGGTCTACACTGTAGTGAATTAAAGAAGTTTTCGTTTGCCATCCCGGCAGTTTCATCCGTCAGGGGTACATGAAAACTGATAACATCTGCATAGCGATATATATGCTCAAGACTGGCTTCCTTTATATAATTAGCACCAAAGTCAAACTTATATTTATCATATGCCAGCACCGTAACATTAAAAGGTTGTAACAATTTGGCAAAGCTGCTGCCTGTATTTCCAAATCCTATGATACCAACCGTTTTACCACTAAGCTCTACACCCCTGTTCTCATCTCTTTTCCACTGTCCCTGCTTTACTTCATCCCGGGAAGAACTAATATTATTAAGCAGGTTCAACAACAGTCCCAACGTATGTTCTGCTACAGCATTTCGGTTACCTTCCGGGCTGCTTACACATTTTATTCCTTTACTTTCTGCATAATCAACATCTATCAATTCCATTCCACTGCCAAGCCTTCCGATCCATTTCAGATTCTTTGCTTTATCAAGCAGTTGCTTATCTGCTTTGATCCTCGTTGTCACAACTATTCCTTCAGCATCAGCAATGGAAGCAGCCAGCTCATCATAAGTAATAGCAGGGGCATAGTCCACTTCATAACCTTTATGCGCTAACTGATCGATCAAATACTGATGGGATTTCCCCGTTATTATTACTTTGCTCATTTCATTTTAAAAGTAAGTGCGGCAAATTGCGCAACGCTCAACTGCTCTGCTCTTTTATTAAACAACTCATCGGCCAATATCGCTGCATCAAACAACCCTTTTACTGCATTTCTAAGGGTTTTCCTGCGCTGGTTGAAAGCGGTTTTTACCAATAGAAATAATTGCTTCTCACTGCTTATAGCCAGGGGCTCTTTTACAGGCAGTAAACGTATTACTCCACTTTTCACCCTGGGCGGGGGTTGAAAACTATTTTCATGGACGTCAAATAAGTATTCCACCTGAAAAAAAGCCTGTACCAGCACACTTAATACCCCATAGGTTTTATTACCTTCTTTTGCTGCTATCCGCTGGGCTACTTCTTTTTGGAACATACCCACCATGCACTCCACATCCTCTTTCCATTCCAGTAGTTTAAACAGTATTTGTGTTGAAATGTTGTACGGAAAATTACCAACTACTGTAAATTTCCCGTTAAATGGTTTATCTATATCCAGGAAACTATGGTGAATGATCTTTCCTTCAATTGCCGGGTATGTTTTCAGTAAATAAGACACTTTTTCCGCATCCAGTTCTACAGCTTTTAAATCAATATTCTCCAGCTCCAGCAGGTATTTTGTTAACGCACCGCCACCGGGGCCCACCTCCAGTAAATGAGTAAAAGGGTATTGTTGCAAAGCAGAAATAATATTCCGGCAAATGTTCTCATCTTTCAGAAAATGCTGGCCCAATGATTTCTTCAGGGTGTACATATTTGCAAAAGTAACCGTATTTGATGCAGCAGCCTTTTCCAAAAAAAAGTCCTTTCTGTGTATTCAGAAAGGACTTGAAGAATATTTATTTGATCTTATTATTTTATGACTAATATTTTCTCTGTGAAGATCTTACCTCCCAGAGAAATGACTGCCTGGTAAACACCACCTGGCTTACTCTTCATGACATCAAGGGTGATACTGTTACTTCCCTTTTGAACAGTAACGATGGTTGTAGATATAATTTCTCCCACCAAATTATAAATCAGAATGCTTGCCGTTCCATCGGTTTGTGAATTAATCTGCACCTGCATGTCATCCCGAACAGGATTAGGAAAAACTCTCACAGTATGCTGAACAGCTTCCGATAATTGGTGCTTTGCAATATTACTCAGTTTTACCTGGCTACCCACCTGGTACAACCGAATGCGGTAGAAAATGTTTTGTGCGGCTATATTACTGATATTATCAATATACCCATAACTTACAATACCTGTACTGACAGCCTGCGGATCCACCCGGTAAAGCGTATTAAAATTAACCCCATCTGTACTTCTTTCCACTTCAAAATAATGCACAAACTGATTTTCCAGTACTTTCCAATTAAGCTGCACCACATTATTATTTAGCGTACTGCGAAAATCAAACAAATTATTTGCAAGAACATTACAGTCGCTTAAACTCCCAATTGTAATTGTATCAGAAGCATAAAGAGCACAACCTGACTGTAAATATTGATTCACGATATATACACCGGGAGTATCAACGAAGATTGAAGGCCCGGTATTTCCACCCAAAATATGTCCATTGATAGTAGACCATTCATAAACTGAAGTAGGGATAGGATTCATTACATAAATATTACTTACACTTCCGGTATCGCAGATCATGGGTGTCATTGTCTCTACCTCAGCTGCGGGTGCTATAAAGAAATCAAACGGTGCAACGAAATCTTTTAACTCCGCAGTAAAGGAAGTTGATGACCTTGTTTTAACCACCACCCTTCTGAATGGCATCAGGCAATCGTCACCTCCAAAAATCCGGGCCTGGTCTAATCCAAGCTTGGAAAGATTAACTGAAAATTCCATAAACTGCCGGGCAATATAATTTGTAACGATACTATTATCCCCTAACACTAACGAAAATGCCCCGGCCCAGGTATTATTTACACTTTGAAGGCCGGTATAAAAGGCTCCCGCCGTCTTTGGCTGAATACCGGCGTAACCAAACTGGGCACTGGCACTGGCTCCATCGAAACTGCCTGTCCAGTTAAACCCTGAAGGTGTTATTAAAAGATCATTTTTGTTTATCCATATCCGGGCTTCTACTGCAGTGATGGAAGAGCTGCTGTACTCTGCCGTTAAAATTATATCACCGGGAGCAGTCATATTACCTCCGGCATCAAATTGCCAGCTTGTATGTCCTGCATCGGGGCCATAGTTATAAAATTTCCTGGTTGCCCTGTCGTAATAAATATCCGTTTGGTACATTTCAAAATCAAAGTACCTGTTACCGGTTGTATTCTCAATAGAGATGCCGCCCATCAGCCAGAGTGAGTCTGTAATACCGGGTCCTGCCCTTCTTACATGCAACATCATATCCAATATCTCATTTTTATCAGGGATAGACTGTGATACCGGACAAGACCAGTCTTCAGGACTCATTCCATTTTTATTGGATCCCGCTGCAAAAACTGTTGAATCATCACCATGGTAATCCCTTACAAAATAGGCATCTACCAAAAGCCTGTTATTGATAACAGAATAGGCAGGAAAACGCATGGTCCGATAAAAAGGAAGTTTACGGGAATTGGGGTCAGCTATATATTGCGCTAATATAGTTGCAGCTCCTGCTGTATCAATTATATGCTGACCAGTTCCTACTGAACCGGGAAGCCTGAACCAATCATCATTTCCGGATTGAACCAGGCCATTAAAGAAATTCGAACGCAGGTCAGCATCCACACCAAAATTGGCTTTGATAATCGGTGTTGTAATCTGGGCATTAAGACAAACAGGAGTAAAAAAAAATGCAAATAAAAGACGTAAAAATGTTTTCATAGGTAATCTTGTTTTCGTTCAAACTAATCTCCGGTCTGATCGCTGCGAGAAAACAAATAACGGTGTATAAACTTCACCGTTACCTATTTTGATGATCAATGACTAACAATATGAACAGTAGATACTTCGGAAAAAATTTCATTGCCATTTACCATAGTAGCTTTTACCCTATAGCTGATAAACCCTGGAAAAATGTTCGTGTCAGTGCATTTGTATGATCTCACATTCGTACAGGGTACCATTGAAACAGTTTCCCAGTATGCATAAGGGTCTGCAGGGTCTTCATAGGTCCTTTCCACAATAAAAGCGGATACATCAGTACTGGATGTAAGTCCCCAGGTAGAAGTAATACCTGCACGCCCCTGACGGTGCGTCCTGAAAAAACTGAAAGAAGGATTTACATCAACCTTTATTCCAGGAGTAGTTTGAGAAAGGCTTGTATTCTCAGCAACAGTAATAAATCCTGTATTGATAATTAAAGCAGCCAAAGAAGCTATAAAAAATTGTGTCTTCATA
Organism: Chitinophagaceae bacterium; assembly: GCA_016719165.1. Classification (GTDB taxonomy): domain Bacteria; phylum Bacteroidota; class Bacteroidia; order Chitinophagales; family Chitinophagaceae; genus JJ008. The sequence continues at coordinate 6,280 of JADKAJ010000002.1, forward strand.
AAATATGTTTTTTAGTGCAATAAAACTAAAGCATAACCATATCAGTAACAAGGTAATAGTGCCCATTTTCAGGATGAAAAATTATATGCTGAAAACAGAAGATCTACTACCCGAATTACAGCAAATACGGTGCTGTGGACAAAAAAACCTCCTCTTTGCAGAGGAGGTTTGCAGGTATTACCTGCGGTAATAACCAGCTACCAAGTTATAAGAATATACTGATCTAATTCTTGATCAATTTTATAGTTTGTCGGTCAGTTCCGCTTTCAATCTTCAATAAATACACACCGGGAGTTAAATGACTGAACCCTTTAATCGTATATACACCTGAACCTGAAGTGGCATTATAAGTTTCCTTCCTTATCAACGCACCGGCTGCATTGAATAACTGTACAGCTATATTTTGATTTTGAATTAACTTATACTTCAGAATTACCTGGTCAGTGAAAGGATTGCCCATGACAGCAAATTCATTTTTACCGGCAGTTTTCCTGATAAAGACAACAGAAGAATAGGTATAGCTTCCGTCTATATCAATAATTTTCAACCGATAATATGATTCAAATAAGGATGTATTATCATTATGGGTATAGTTTGTCTCTATGGTTTGATTTTGTGCCGAAATGGTGGCCACCTTCACAAAAGCTGCACCATCAGTACTTCTTTCCAGTTCATAACGGGAAAGATTCTGCTCTTGTGTAACGGTCCATTTCAATTGATTGTATCCTGCGTGACCCGAGCCGGTAAAATCAGTAAGCGTTGCCGGAAGAATTGAATGGGTGTATAAATCACTTCTAAAAACACCTTTACCATGCGTTGCGGCAATCAATTTATTATTTGCATCTATCTGAAGATCCATGATCAGGGTAGCGTCCCAAAAACCAGTATTATAATCATACCAGGTTGCTCCCCTGTCCGGGCTTACATAAACACCAAAATCACAACCGGCATAGAGATACCCTTCATTGATCGGGTCAATTACAATTGCATTAAAGGGCACATCCGGCAATCCTGCTCCGCGGCTGAGCCAGGTGGTACCACCATCAGGAGTTAAATAAACATGTGAAGTGCCAAAACCTCCCAATACCACATATACACTGTCGTCATTATTTGTGCTGATAGCAAAATCCATCACAAACCTATCAGGTAAAGTTCCTTTTATACTAGTGTAAGGAGTTGTAGAAGGAGTTGTAGATTTAAGAATATTAGGTTGCCCGTTTACCCACAAATAATCATTGGTGGTATTCTGTGCAATATTTGAAGTGGACACATATATTTTATCCCTGTTGGTAGGTGATATGGCGAGAGCAATCGCAGTTTTTCGCTGTTGTTCAATATAATTGGTTGACGAAGTGGCTGTATTGGTCCAGGTACCTCCACCATTGGTAGAACGGTGGATATTATCACTGGCTACATACATATAATTTCCATCTGATTTGCTAATACCCAGTGGTGCCATAAAGGCTGTTCTGTCATCTGCTGTAAATGCCCAGGAACTCCAAGTTCTGAATAAGCGCCAGTTCCTCCGTTAGTTGAACGTCTAACACCCCTTGCATCACTGGAAGCTATCACAGTAGTCCATTGCTGGGGGAACTGCACAGGCATTCCATCACCACCTAATACTGTGGGCTCCAAGTTGTGCCATTATATTACAACTCCATTATCCTGTAAGCCTCCAATCATAAGATTTGCATTGGTAGGGTGTACACCAAACGGAGCATAGAATTGTGTAGCCCTTAGTCCGGTATTCCTGGCATTCCAGTTAACACCACCGTTCGTACTTTTATATACACCCCCATCAAGCCACATAATAAAGTTCCTTAATCGGATCAAATTTTATATCATGATGATCTGAGTGAATTGGTGAACTACCAGTGGAGATGGTAGCTCTGGATCCACCAGTAGTACTATTAGTCGAAGTATACCTGTAAAAATTAACTCCGGCTATAAGTATATCATTTGTATTAGAGGGATTGATAGCCAGTGTATGTGCAAACCAATACTGAAAGTCGGCATGTGCAGACCCTGTTTTTGCAAACCAATTGGCACCAAAATCTGTTGACAAATACAATTCATTTCCTGTCGTACCACCAACAGAAGCATACAACCTGGTAGCACCAACATTATCCAGTCGTATATAACCATTAAATGAAGATGGAAGGCCGGCAGTTATTTTTGTCCAGGTGGGAGATGCATTGGAGCCGTTCGTTGTTCTGTAAATACCCTTATCTATATTCACCATATTCCCCACACCCACCACTATCTGATCTGTGTTTGATGGGTTAATACAGATATCTGACACATATATTTTGGATAAAATCTGGCTCCATGTACTTCCGCTATTGGTAGACCTGTATAATCCATCAGTGGCACATGCATAAATTGTATTGCTGTTGGTAGGATCAAACTTTAGCATCTGTATTCCAAATAGCTGGCTTGATATCTTTGTCATCACCTGTGTCCAGGTAGCGCCGCCATCAGTACTTTTTATTATCCCGATTCCATAAGTGCCTCTTGTTTTCCAAACACTAAAACCAATATTAGAAGTATCAACCCTATACACTTCACCTGTACCCGCATAAATAATATTGGAGTTTGAAGGATTAACAATAATTGAAGAAACCCCCAATACAGGAAGATTAGTATTAACACTTGTCCAGTTGGTACCACCATTAGTAGATTTCCATATACCACCACTTGCTGAACCAGCCCAAACATTATTGGAGTTATTAGGATCAACCTCTACACACAGCACTCTGCCGCCAATGGTTGAAACATCTCCAAGTGAAGTCCAGTTGGCAGCTTCAATTCTTGCTTCCGGATTGGGTCTTTTTTTTAATTTCCAAAAATTGTTCCCAAGCAGCCTGGTATTTACCACTTAAATTCTCCGGATTAGGATAGCCCTTAGACTGGAACCATCCACTTAATTGTTTCGAAGCACCACTTTGGAGTTCACCTCCTTCTTCCTCTTCTTCTGTCTCCTGGTAACTATGAGTTTCTTTTGTAGTAGTCCATTTTAACTGAACTAATGTGAGGCCGATGGCAATGATTGCAGTAGCGGCCAATAACTGGAACACTGGTTTTTTCATACAAAATTGGATTTGGTAGGGTTATTAGTATGACAGAGGTTAAGTTGTAATCACTGTCAGTAAATACTATTTTATTTATTTACAATTAACTTTTTATAAACCACTTCTCCGCCAACTACTATACGGGCTACATAAGTACCGGCACTCATCGTTTCGGGAAGTGAGATCATTATATTATTTAATCCGGCAGTTATTCGCTGCTTTCTTGTTAGCTGCATACTACCCTGCATATTCAGGATACTGATTTCGATATCGCCGCCTCCGGCTGCATCAAAACGAATGGTAAGATTATCTTTTGCAGGATTAGGTGCAACGATCAAACCGGATTCAAGATCTTTGATAGTGATGCGTTTAACCGGGCTGAACCTGTTCATTCCTGTACTTTCAATTAACCGCAGGCGGTAATAAGATATACCTTTCAAAGGATTTGCATCTATGGATTCATAATTATATGTACCCGCTGTACCATTTGCATTAACCGTAGTAATTTTAGTCCAGTTGATATTGTCCCGGCTTCTTTCTATCTCGTAAGCATACAGGCCGGCATCTTCAGATACTTCCCAGTTCAATTTTACTTTCTTATCCTGAAGACTTGCTTCAAAGTTTAATAAATGGTTAGCCAACGGAAAATTATCTACTAATATCCTGTAATCTTCTACTTCACCATTAGTAAAATAACCGGTCGGATGCGAAGTTGTCATACCTGCCGACCCTGCTGTAATACGGATGCGCAGGTAGGTAAAGTCACCATTCGAAAATGTATTGGTAGTAACCGGCCAGTATAACCAGAAATTTTGAGAGGATGCGGATGTCGGTACGGTAATGGGTGTAATGGCTTCAGCCGCATCAAAAACGCCGTTACCGTTATAATCTAACCAGGCAATCATAGTGGCATTAGCTCCGCTGTTATTAAATGCAGCAACCTGCACCACATAGCCGCCGCCACCCGGTGCCATAATGGGTGTATAGGCCAATCCATCATCTGTATCATCTGTTCCTGTTGTACCTATTTTCCAAAATTCTCTGTTCCAGGTGGCACCAAGTCTAATCAATTCTGATCGCTCATGTACAGCAGGACTTTGTGTAGAGGGATCTGCATAGGGATCATAAGTATCTGGTGCATCACCAAAATCACATTTGGGGCGAAAAGGGTCAGACGCATCTCCAGCCCCCACCCAGGTGGTCAGAAGGCCTCACCAGGAACTTTTTTGGACAACAGCCCTGTACCGGTACTGCTATTAGTTCCATCTTCATTGTATTGACCAACACTATCTCTGACAAAGTATAATTCCATTCCAACTCATACCCGACTGACCTCCATATGGTATTATTTAAATTAGGATTTTGATATAGGCGTCTATTACCCGTCATCATATTGAAATGATGATAAGCACTATACTTATACTTGAATGGAGACGAACCTGCTCTCGCAGTATTATAATCATAAATAACACCATCTCTGATGATAAAATCTGCCCAATCATGAAATGAACTATCGTTTCCATTTCTATAAGCTGGTATTGCCATTACCTGGTTAGCAGTTAATGGGTTTTGAGAACCATCGAAATTAATTGCCCAGATTATAGATTCCCTTGTAACTGTTGATCCACCAGAACCATGTCTACCACCTTCAACTCCGAGATAAAGTATGTTGTTATAAAAAGCTCCTGCACCAGATTCTACACCTCATTAAAAGTTGGCATATTAAAAGCAGTTGAAATATCTGCTATTACAGTAGAATTGTTTCCGTATTGAAATTATACCTTTATTGTCTTATTATTTCTGGGATTGGTTAAGATCCATCTGTTACATAATACAAATACTTATTTACAGGATCATAGCCAAATGAGTTAATGTAGGGGGTTGAAGCTGTCTCTGAGAATAAAAACCAGCATCTTCCCGTAGCAGGATCCATCATATAAGCTGATTTATTATCCGGAGTTACAATAAAATAATCAGGCTGGTTTTGAGTGGGCCCTACAAATGGCCTGTTTGAAAATCCCTGGTGCCAGTTGGTAGGAAAGGTTCCATTTACACAGGCATTAATATCAGAAAGCCAGAAAACGGGGTCACTGCCTCTTGTAGTTACTGTTATTGTAACAGAATTAACCAATCCTGGTACTGTAACTGTAGCAGAACCATTGTTAGAGTTATTAGCTACATCTCCAGCAATTGCCGTTATAGTTCTCGTAGTGGGTACACCTCCAATTGTGTGGTTAGCACCTCCTGCAATATTAACAGTTGTTGCGGCCCCAAGATTATCAGTAGCTGTAATTGTAAACACTGCACTACCATCAATATCGTATAGAGTGAAATTTGGGGCAGATACTGGGGTATCAAATGTAATGGTAATGATCTGGCCATCAGCACCTGGATTATACTGTACATCTTCACCTGCATAATTGGCAATATCTCCGGTATGAGTTGCATTCTCAGCACTGATTCCTGCACCCGGGTTCACTAAATCTGCATTGTTAGTGGCAATAGTAACATAAGTAGTACCAATAGCAAATCTTTGGGTTTGCTCCATGGCATTTGTAACATAATTATTATTCCAGTTGGCCCTAGGTGCTAGATTATTACCGCTATTGTGATAATAATCCAGGTTATCCCAGTTCAGTTGCGCCTGGGTATATCCACCGGGGCATTGTGCAACGGCTTTTTCAAAAGTGATAAATAAACAAATTGCAGAAGCAATCAGCTGGAAATAACGATTTTTCATGAGACAGAGTTTGGATACTGGTTTTTCTAAAAATTGGCTTTTGATTAAAATCGTCTGTCCCCACTGTTCTACCAAATGCTTACTATCCTGGACACAAGATTTTCGTACGCTAAAATGAGAGTATTTACTTAGAAATACAACGCTTTCGTAAAGTTTCAGCGATAATAAAGTACAAGTACAAACCATCCTCGTAAATCATACAAAGACGCCTGGTATTTTTACGAAAAAGGCCTCAAAAGCGACTCATTATAAATCGCTATTTTTACTGATAATCTGAACGGTATGAGTCAACATAAACCAGTAATTGGCATTTCCTGCGGTGACCTGAATGGCATTGGCATTGAACTGATCATAAAAACTTTCTCCGATAACCGTATCCTGGAGCATTGCACCCCTATTATTTTCGCTTCCGGGAAAGCGATTAACTTTTACCGCAAATCAATCCCGGAGACAAACTTCAATTTCCAGAATATAAAAGACTTTAGCCGGATCAATTCAAAACAAGTCAACCTGTTCAACTGCTGGGAAGAAGAAGTACAGATCACCCCTGGTCAGTTAACCGATATCGGGGGAAAATATGCGGTACTTTCCCTGCAAACCGCTGTAGCTGCATTAAAGCAAAAGCAAATTGATGGACTGGTGACCGCACCCATCCACAAAAAAAATATTCAATCAGCTGAATTCAATTTTACCGGGCACACTCCCTACCTGAAGAATATTTTCGGGGTGAATGATGTGGTCATGATGCTTTGTGCCGGTGATTTTCGGGTGGCCCTGGTAACTGAACATGTTCCCGTCAGTGAAATTACCAAACATATTACCAAAGAAAATATCATCAGCAAACTTAAAATCATCAACCAAAGCCTTCAAAAAGATTTTGGTATAGATAAACCCCGTATTGCGGTATTGGGATTAAATCCGCATGCTGGTGATGAAGGTCTGATTGGAAATGAAGAAGAAATGATCATTAAACCTGCCATTAAGGAAGCCAAGAATAATAATTTGCTCGTTATCGGACCTTATAGTGCCGATGCCTTCTTTGCCCGACGCAGTTTTGAAAAATTTGATGCGGTATTGGCCATGTACCATGACCAGGGACTAATTCCGTTTAAGACACTGGCTACCGGTGAAGGTGTAAACTACACTGCCGGATTGCCATCCATTAGAACCTCTCCGGACCACGGAGTGGCATTTGATATTGCCGGCAAGGACAAAGCAGATACTTCGTCTTTCCTGACTGCCCTTTTTGAATGTATTGATATTTTTAACCGCAGAAACGGCTATGAAGAAAGCCGGAAAAACCCATTACGGAAAATGACACCGGCTATATTGGCAAATGCCAAAGATGAGATAATTGAAGAAGGCTAAACTTTAGTTGAAAACAGAATCAGGTACGCCTTTATTAATACTGTAACCGGAATACACAATTTCAACCTTACCCTTTTTATTTTTCATTTTATCTGCTGGTTCAGTTTTTTTAGACCCATCATCATAGTCAAACGTAATGCCCTTGGGTAATTTATAATCTTTTGTGTTGAAAGAAAAATTCACTTTGTCGGCCAGGCCATACGCTGCATACTTACCGTATGTCATCTCCAGTTCATAAGTGCCATTTTCCTTTGTCGTTGTCTTAGCCTTTTTAATCAATGAAAGCATTTCATCAATATACAATGTAGACAAAACCACCTCTGCATTATCATCTTTGGGTAGCAATTTAATGATACGGAGATTCGTACCCGATTCTTTTCCAACATCTATTATGTCGAACCCGTTGGTATTGATAAAAATATTATTCAGGTTGATATTCACCGATCCTTTGGGAATAAAGGAAATACCATTTTCATTATTTATCCTGAGCTTATTGGGTTTTTTATAATACACTTTGACATTAGCAATCGGAGCCTTAATAAAAATCACATTGGTTTTCATTTTACCGCTGGCCTCATAATCATTTACTTTTTCCAGTTTTGCCTTCACATTATTAATAACCTCTTCAGCTGTCTGTGCTTTTGCCACAAATGCCCCGCACATAAAAAAGATAAGAAAAAGAATATTTTTCATTCTGCCAGGATTTAAGTGAGAATATCTTTTTTTCTGAACACCCAAACAGCCGTACTGAAGAAAAGAATAATATAAGCAACCAATATTCCAAGGCTTTTTAATACAGCCGGTAAATTTTCAATACTTCCATTAATGGTAGTACCCTCCGCATCCGCCTTTACATAGAAAAAGCCTTTCCAGGCTACCATATGAGATGTAAACAAATAGGGTTTGACAGTTGTATCATAGATTGGAATATTCATTTCAGATAAAATAGTGAAAACAATTACAATACTCATTGTTGCAATTATCGGACCGATAGAATTCTCAGCAAATACACTTAATAGAAAAGCCAGCGCCGAAACAGTAGTAAGCGCCACTGCCGCATAACCAAAGGCTGCAAAATACCGCCATAACACATCAAAGCTTTTCATTTGTTCTATCCCTTCCGATCTCAGCACCACCAGGTCATTGGTGCCGAAAATGAGCATGCTTCCAAACAAAGCCAGGGCTGCCATCCAGATCAGCAAAGCCAATGTATATACTACTGAAGCTGCAAATTTCACCAGCATATATTCAGTACGGCTTACGGGTTTGGTTAAGGACAGCCTTAATGTTCCCATATTTGCTTCCCCCGCAATAGAATCCCCGGCAATTAATGCAACGAGCAATGGCATCTGAATCAGTAATGTATTAAGGATCACGAAACAGATCAGATAACCATTGAGCAATCTTCCTTTAAAATCATCAGAAAATTCAAACGATCCTGACAGGTTGCTCATTAACAGATCCACATAAGATTTCCCGTCAAATTTCAACGCCACCTGTATCAGAAAAACAATGGCAGCAATAGCGCCAAAGGCAATATAGGTGCGGGGCCTTTTGAATATTTTAAACAACTCTATTTTAAGCAACTTCAACATTTGACTGCCCGGTTGTTAATGATAAAAAATAATCTTCAAGTGAGTGTTTGGAATGCAATGAAATGACATTTACGTCCATCCTGACCAGCTCTTTCATCACTTCCGGCACTTTATTCCGGTGCAACTTCATCAGCACACAATCATTCCTTTTGCCTTGTACAAATCCCTTTAAGGATGATTGCATTAGTTTATTGTACGTTTCGCTATCGTCTGTTGTTTTCAATTCAACAATAGTTTCCGCAGGGTCAAACAATTCATTTACTTTTCCTTCAACCAGTTTCTTTCCTTTATCGATTATGATCATAGAATCAGCAATCAGTTCCATCTCACTTAATAAGTGTGACGAGATCAATAAGGTCTTATGCATATCGCGGCTGAGCATAAGAATAAGATTCCGGATATCAGCAATCCCCTGCGGATCGAGGCCATTAGTTGGTTCATCAAGGATGATAAGTTTGGGGTCATGCACCAATGCTATCGCAATTCCCAACCGCTGTTTCATCCCCTGCGAATATGTTTTTACTTTGCTGTGTGCCCGTTGTTCCAATCCCACCATCGCCAGTTGATCCATTAATTTTTTTTCAGAAATTTGGATACCACTCATCGCTGCAAAAATGCGCAGGTTCTCCAATGCCGTCAGATACTTGTAGAGATCGGGTCGCTCAATGATTGCACCAACCTGCCTCAGGATTTCTTTCCGGTGCTTTTGCAAATCCAGGCCAAAGATTTCGATAGTTCCTGATGTTGGTTTGATAAGTGTGAGCAGCATCCGGATGGTAGTGGATTTACCGGCTCCGTTTTGTCCCAAAAATCCATATACCTGGCCTTCCTGTACAGTAAAGGAAAGATCATTCACTGCTTTTAAATCCCGAAAAGACTTGGTAAGATGTTTTACTTCGATAATTGGTACCATCACTGACAGATAACGGGCAAAGGTATTAAAGGTTCGCCCCTGCTAATGAAGTATTTAAGAGTTTAAGAAAATATTTCTTACCAAAGACTTGCAAATGTTACGTTCATACACTAGGTTTGTTTTCGATTCGGAAAACCACATTTACCCACGTAAAACTACTATAAACATCCGTACCAAAACTCACTGTCCTCTCCACCAATTGAGTACGTATCTTAAAGTAGAAGCAACATTGGGATAAAATATCAACCGAAAACTAACATCCAATATTTCTGTGGGCCATTTGAAGATCAAATTCAAAAAACCCTAAGAAATGACAAAGTACCTTATTCTGGCGATCGTATTAACCTGGAAGCTACCAGATGTGCATTGGAGCAATCAAAATGACTATGCCCCTTTTACAAGCCTTTCTTTTCAAAGACATAAAGAACCAAAATTCCCGGGCAGGGTTATCAGCCTGGATGGCACAATTAACAATAATAAAGTGCTTTTAAACTGGAAAGTAGAAGAAAATGAAGCAGTTTACATGTTTGAAGTTGAAAAAAGCATGGATGGTAAAAATTTTACGACCGCAGCAATTGTTTTTGGCACTGATAAATCCGAAACGGAAGAATACCGTTTTTTTGAAAAAGCAAGTAAACCAAAATCAGTGTACAGAATTAAGTTGATAAATAAACAACGCCAGGTAGCCTATTCAAAAATAATAACTGTAAGCCCGGCCAGTTAAATAAATTAAAAACATGTCAGAAAAAATAAACAAGTCGCTGAAGCAGGAATATAACCGGTTGAAAAAAGCGGTTGAAAAAATATTAAATGTAAAAAAGCAGCAAACTCCCCAGCTTATTTTGCAACCTATACGAAATAATAACAGGGTAAGCCATTAACCAACCCTCACCTTTTTCATACACTTAGAGTATCAAAAGAGAAAAAGCCCTTTGTCTAAAGGGCTTTCTCATTTTCCGTTTTTACCAAGATAAGATTGCAGGTTCGTAACATACTCTTCAAAAGCCTTGATCCCCTGCTTTGTTATTCTACACGATGTTTGGGGATAGTTATCTTTAAATTGCTTTGTCACATCTATATAACCGGCATCTTTTAATTTTTGTATCTGCACACTAAGGTTACCGGCAGTTGAGTTTGTTTTCTCCTTAATAAAGGTAAATTCTGCCTCTTTCACACTAATAAGCAGTGACATAACAGCTAAGCGAAGCTGCGAGTGCAATATAGGGTCAAGTTCTTTAAACATGGGCAGCCGTTAATTCCCTTTTTGCTTTCCTGTAATCTTTCTCCATAATGATACCCGGTACCAGCCATGCAAAAATGGAAGACAGGGCAACCAATATCAGATCTGTCTTAACTGGAGTATAAATTGTAACAAGACAAGACACCCAGCAAAGCAACCCTCCCCAAAGCATCGGTTTAAACTTCATACTTATCCCTGTAACAAAAGTGGGCAATCCATAAAGCATCAGGAAAAAAGAAGAGTTGAATTCATACAATTTGAAAGGTATTGCAGAGCCTGTTAGTTTTCTGTATTCATCGGCAGCGGGCCCCCACTGATTGTACATAACGCTGGTAGTATAAATCATCAGGAAAATGCAGATCCCAAAACCCAGCCATAATGAATCCATAAACCCATCATCATAGGTCTTTACTTTTCTTTCCTTTTTTTCTTTTACTGTAAAATAAATCTGTGGAATTACTGCGACAATCGTAAGCAGGTATATATCAAATGGCAGCCTGTACTCAAAATGCAATTCAGACAATCTTACCAATGAACAAATTGCTATTACAGCCCCCCACATAATTGCGGCAATACCTGTATCATGACAGGCATCTTTCGCTTTATTGATCATTTGCGTAATCAGGTCAAGGCTTTCCTTTTCAGTCAGTGTTTTTTCCTGTCCGTTCATAGTAATACAATTTGTCAGTTAGCAGTTTTGTTTCGGTTCCTTAACATATGCGCAGGGATAATATAACTGATCAGAATAGCCCCTGCACCAAAAAGCATCTGGTAATCATAATGCACAAATGTGGACCCTATGGCAAGAGCCCAGGCAACGATTCCCCCGATTATCAGCGGTCTGAACTGAATAAAATTGCCGGATACAAATGTGCCAAGACCATATAACATTATGAAGAATGGAAAAATTACAGTGCCCCAGCCCAATTGGGTGAGGATCATACCCAAAACAAAAAAGCTTATAGCCATGCCCGCCCAAAGGTGCTTCATATTATCATCAACGTAGGTTCTTACTTTCATGGCTTTCTTTTCCCGTTGCCCCTGGTAAACAGAAAACAGGATACCAATAATGATCACAGTCCATACCATATAATGTTTTTCATACTGCAAAATATGCTTCAGCATAAACTGAGCGGTACAGGCAAAAAATGTAAGCCAGCCCCAAACAAGAAAATAAATACTGTTATCAGACATATTTTGCTTCGTCTTATTGATCATGGATTGAATAAGCTGAAGACTTTGCTCGGGTGAAAAATTTTCGTTTGACATAACCATTTTTTAAAAAGCAAAAAGCAGCCAGTTCCCGGGCTGCCCGGTTCGCAAAATAATTTTAATCCAGTGTAAGAAAATATTTAACCTGGCTTATGCCCCACGAAGGATGAATACTGCTGGCAGGCTTAAACGCTTCAAATTTTTTCATAGCTTCTTCAAACAATCTTTTTCCTTCTGTTTTACTACCACCGTACTGTTCCGGAGTATAATATTTATCAATACCCTCCAGAAGATATACCCTTGGATTCTCCGGATTCAAACCCTTCGCTACTTCCAGTGCCTGCGCAGCTGACTGGCCGAATGTCATAAAACGGTTCATCGGGTCAGCCATCATTTTACCAGTATTGAACATTTTTTTCAGGCACATGATCTCAGAATTATTCTTCTCCAGTTCTTCTGCCTTTGCCAGTAAGGGCTCTGCTATCTCCATCAGCGGATCAACCTTTTCAAGTTCTTGTGTCTGAAAGTATCCGTTTGCCTTATTGATGTGACAAAGCGCCGCATAATAAAAAGGCAACCACATTGTTTTTTCTGCATTGGCAATTCTTTCAAAAGAATTTGCCAATTGCGTAAGCCCATCAGGACTACGGGTGGTATCCACTGCGGGCACCAGGGCTTCCATTGCTTTTATATATTTTTCACTTTGGGCAAACGAATTGATTAAAATAAAACTGGTAAGTAAGACAAAAAAACTTTTTTTCATTGTATAAAATTTAATTTAGTGATAAATAATTTTTGTATTGTTTATGAGCCCGGTTACGAATAAATTATTGACCCTTTTTACTATTATAAACTATTATTAATTACCTCGTCACTCCTGTCCACACCAAAACTCAGGAAAGCCCCTATATATACGAACATCCTGGATGTAGGTACAATTGCTTCTTTCCGATAACCATTATAAGAATACTGGTAACCAAAGGTTTGCTTAATATTAAAAATATTACTTACCTGCAGCACATATACTGCAAATGACTTTGCATCCTTTTTACCAATTTTAGGAAGGTAATTAATGGCAAAACTTACATTGTGATAGTCAGGTATTGTACCCCTGTCGTTGAATTTATAATTGGTGCCGTCAAAACCAATATTATAATAAGGACGGCCACTGCTATAGTTATAGGAGGCATTCAGGTTCATTTTTAATTGCTGCACAAATTTTTTGGTAACCAATGAAGCCGTATGTTTTGCAGCGAAATTCGGAGTAATTGCAAAGGGAAAATTCAGAAAATCTCTTTTAGTATCCAGGTATGAATAAGAGACCCAATAATCAAAATTCTTTATTGTTTTCTTATCCCGCCAGAAAAATTCGAACCCGCTGGCATCGCCAAATCCGTTGTTGTTGATAGCCGACTCTGTAAAATTTGTTATACCGGTTTTTACCAGGTTATCATATTTCTTATAGAATACCTCCACTCTCAACGTTTGCTGATTAATGGATCGTTGAAACTGGGCTATATAATGTGTAGCCTTCATAAAAGTGAGTGCATTAGGAGAAGGCAGGTATCTTCTTTCGGGATTTTGATAAAATATACCATAAGCCAGTGAAGCCTGGGTTCCTTTGCCTAGTTTATAAGCAAGAGATAACCGGGGTGCAATATTAATTTTATCAAGAATAGCAGAATGTTCAAAGCGCAAACCGGCCTTTATTGCCAGGTCGTTGGTTGCATATATATCACTTTCGGCAAAGGCAGCTTTGATGTGCTCCTTCACAGCATTGGGATATTGCTGGTTATTATATGCTGTATAAATTAATCGATCATAACTGAAGTTATACTCCCCGCCAAAGCGGATAGCACTCAAACCCTTCAGCTTTTTCTCCAGTACTGTTTTAACATTAAAATAAGTTCCCTTTGTATCTACATTAAATTCTTTAAACTCAAGACCATTCAGTACAACATCATTTTTATTATTATCCTGCATGTTGCTGTTAATATCATCTTTATTATTAGTATATGAGATCCCGGAAAAAATCTTCCAGCGTTTAGGCAGGTTTTCTTTCCAGGAAAGATTATGGAAGACATTTGAATTTTGAATGGAGAATTTATCAAGATACCCCAGTGAATCAATGCTATTGGTTGTAAACGCAAGCCTGTTACTACTGAAATAGCCGTAATATTTAAGCATCCCGGTTTTAGATGTTTTAATCCGAAAGTTCGCATCTGCACCATGATAAGCCGGCACTTTAGAATAATCCTGGCGCTGTTTAATGACTGCAAAAGCTAAAGAGAGGTCAGTATAGCTGTAACTGGCACCAAAAGACGATTGCTTATTTTTTGAAAGATGCTGGTAACCTCCATTAATTCCCAATACACTTATACCCAGGTTGGCGGATGATTGATCCGGTAAGTCTATTGATTCAAGAATGAGTGCCGATGAAAGAGCCTGCCCATACAGTGCAGAATACCCGCCTGTACTAAAGACCGTTCCTTTAAAAATAAAAGGGGAGAACCTTCCAAACTGTGCAATATTGGGCACACTGGAAAAAAAGAAATTATTAACCAGCGTACCATCAATAAATGTTTTTGTTTCTGCAGCAGTTCCACCTCTTACAAACAACCCTTCACTTTCTCCCACCTGTTGCGCACCCGGCAATGTTTTTAAAGCCCCCGTAATATCGCCATTGGCACTGGCGGTAGTTACAATATCAATCGGGTCTAAAACAGCAGCTGCCCGTTTACGGTCACTGGCTTCAAAAGTACCGGCCGATAGAACCACCGCAGTCAATTCAGTGACTTCCTGCTTCAATACCACATCTATAGTTAGTACACCTGATTCCAGCTTAACCTGCTGTTCGAATGACTTATAACCGATATTTGAAACAACCAGCAGTTGCGGACCTTTTTCAAATGCTTTAAAACTATACCGGCCAAGTGAATCAGAAGTAGCTCCATCATAGCTGTCTTTAATAGAAATACTTGCGCCAGCAATAGGGTTGCCTTTATTATCCTTCACAATACCCTTTACCATTACCTGTGCAGAAACTGCCTGAAACAGTATTATACTTATAACTACTGCACTGAATGTTTTGAACTTTCTCATAAAATTCCCAGGTTTGGAACACAAACATAAAGTAGTTTATATTATAAACCAAAATATTTTTTAATAAAAAAACCGTCTTACCCAAAGGCAAGACGGCTGGAACCCCTATGAAAAATTAGTTTATTAATGCTTTACTATCTTCTGCTGTGCGATTTGGCCCTCGCAGCTTACTCTTACTATGTAGAAGCCTGGTACCAGGTTTGTTACATTGATCGTTTCTGTCTGGCTGCTGTTTGACGTCTCACTCCTTTTGGCAATCTGTCCGTTTGAGTTAAATACCTCGTACACTGCCTTCTTGTTCTGCCAGTTTGCAGGAACGGTAATACGAAGCTCATTACTTACAGGATTAGGATAAGTGAGTATTGTTATTTTATTCTCTTCCTGGCTATTTCTTCTGATGATACGGGTTGCTGACAGCTGTCCCTTGCCATCAATATCTACAGAGCGAAGCCTGTAATAAATAATTTTAGCCTGGTCATTTGCTATATTATCTGATAATTTATAGTCTGCTTTTCCGGTTGCACTGCCATACGCAAACACAACTCCGGCATCACTGTAGTTAATACCATCGGTACTCTTTTCCACTACAAAATGGCTTACGTTAATTTCTGAAGCAGTGCTCCATTTAAGGTCAACTTTGCTATTATTCAATGATGCTGAAAATGCAGTAAGGCTAACAGGGAGTGTCGAAGGAGGGTATGTAAACCCTTTCATATACAGGCTGAACTGTCTTGTAGCAGAGCTACGGTTTGTAGTGATGGTACCGTACTTTACTACAAATGACGATACATCATTTTTAGTTGCAGTGAACATATTAGCTAAAGAGGAAGTATCAATACCATTTCTTTCAATACCCAGCACATTTCTTCCATAAAATGCCTTATTAGATAGTTCTGTAACCAGGATATCCGGTGTTCCCATCCAATAAGACATTGTTGCTAAGTCTCCATAACCAATTTCAACAAATTCTTTCAGCATGCTATTTCCATCTAAATCAAGAGCAGTTGCATTTACGGTTTGCAGAACAACAGGTGTAAGAGTATTCTTCTGAACAAATTGAAATGTAAAAACCGCATAAGAATTTCCTATGTAATTCCCGGATTGCACAGCAGGCTGAAACGCCGCCACATAACCTACTCCATTACTATTGTCATCTATCTTATTCACTTTAGCGCCATTTACCAGGCTGTCAATTGTAACTATGGCATCCACATTAGTGGTTACATCCGAAAACCGGTATGAAGCACCTGTTTGGAGGTTTGTACCGGCAATTAGCTCAAAGTTTTCAAATTTTAATCCCTCTGTTAAAACAGGAAGAGATTGTGCCTGGGTAAGTACACCAGAAGCTGTCACGACTATCAACAGCAAAAACTTCAAAAGGCTTTGCTTAGAGTGTAAAATTGTTTTCATTGTTTTCGTGTTAGGGTTCAAGACTTAAACTGGTACGGGTCCTTTTTTGAACTTGTTCCTCAGGAGGCAATGAAAACCGATAATTGAAAGTTGAAACAGACCGGGAAGTAATATCCCGTGATAAGAGTAGTTTGTTTCAGGTGTCGGATTTACGTTGCTTTCTTAGGATTCGTTCGATTCGGAGACAAACATAATACGCAGTTTTTCTACTTGCAAGTTTTTCGAGCATTTTTTCGTAATAAATACCGTATTTTCTGTAGTATTATTACTATTTCTGCTGTCTATCAACACATTAGTTTTATCAAAATTTAAAATTTTGAGTAGGAAAACATTACTAAACGCTTCAAAAAATGAGGTTACTAAAAATAAAAACCGCCTCACCAAAAGGCAAGGCGGCTATGAAACCCCTATGAAAAATTAGTTTATTAATGCTTTACTATCTTCTGCTGAGCAATTTGTCCCTCGCAGCTTACTCTTACTATGTAGAAGCCTGGTGCCAGGTTTGTTACATTGATCGCCTCTGTCTGGCTGCTGTTTGACGTTTCAGCCCTTTTGGCAATCTGTCCGTTTGAGTTAAATACCTCGTACACTGCTTTCTTGTTCTGCCAGTTTGCAGGAACGGTAATACGAAGCTCATTACTTACAGGATTAGGATAAGTGAGTATTGTTATTTTATTCTCTTCCTGGCTATTTCTTCTGATGATACGGGTTGCTGACAGCTGTCCCTTGCCATCAATATCTACAGAGCGAAGCCTGTAATAAATTATTTTAGCCTGGTCATTTGCTATATTATCTGATAATTTATAGTCTGCTTTTCCGGTTGCAGTGCCATACGCAAACACAACTCCGGCATCACTGTAGTTAATACCATCGGTACTCTTTTCCACTACAAAATGACTTACGTTGATTTCAGAAGCAGTGCTCCACGTAAGATCCACTTTGTTCGAATTGTTCAATGATGCTTGAATGCAGTCAAATTAACAGGCAAGGTGACTGGTGTTGTATAGTCAAAACTTTTGAACCAGATAGAATAAATCCTGTTTGTCAGACTTGAGGAAGATGATTTAGTACCACCGACTCTTAATCTGATCATATTTGCAGATGTATAAGTGACAGTTGTCATTATTGTTGTTTCCGACGTATCTACACCGCTCGAATACAATGTTGAAGACCCATCAAATTTTTTACCAACAATCACAGGATTGCCTGCTATATTCCCTGTGATGTTTGATCCAGTACAATCAGCATTGTTTTCAAAGTATAAGAATTCAAAGGTTAAAAGAAACGGACTCATTTAATGACCGTTATCACCATCGTTATCGATAATTGTAGCTTTAAAACCAGGGATAACCTGTAATGCCTGGGTTGTGTTATTAACGAATGAAATTTCAAATTCCATCCACCAACTGGCCCCACCGCTATTGCCGGTGTACTCTACCCGTGGTTGAAATGCATTGTTATAACCACTTGAACTCAGGTCAATATCATTCATTCTTACACTTGCAGATGATCTGCCAACAATTTTTACAAGAGCATTATGGGTACTGTTGATAGCAGAAAACCGATAAACAGCCCCGTCAGCTCCATTTGAACCGGAAATACGACTTGGGTTTTGGAATACCAGTTCCGGGTTGGTTTGTGCACTAACTGATGTAGTAAGTAGAGCTGTAACAAAAAACAGGGTAACAGCTATTGTATTCTTAAAAATTGAGGGTAAAATTGTTTTCATTGCTTTCACTTTAGGGTTCAGGATGATCAGGTACGTATCACCGAACTTCTCGTTCAGAGAGCAATAAAATCCAATTAATATTATTTGAAACAGACCGGGAAGTATTATCCCGTGATAAGAGTAGTTTGTTTCAGGTGTCGGATTTACGTTGCTTTCTTAGGATTCGTTCGATTCGGAGACAAACATAATACGCAGTTTTTTTACTTGCAAGTTTTTCAAGCATTTCTTCGTAATAAATACCGTATTTCCTGTAGTATTATTACTATTAATATTGATTATCAATACTATGCAAAAATATTTTTTCCTTTCAGAGGAGAAATATGATCCCTAACTGTATATAATTTATGCAAGAATAAACCCGATCCTGGGTTATATTTTAAGGCACAAACAATAAAAGGCGACCAATGGTCGCCTTATAAATATCAGAAGCCATTTACTTTATGACTTATAAGAAGGAACCAGCCCATTCGCCAGTTCTACCATTTTCTTCAATCCGTCTTCAGGTAAGTTTCCTTTCTTGAACTCTGCCAGCACATCCGGTAATTTGTTATCCATTTCCATTAAGAAATGTTCTTCAAACTCTTTTACCCTCTTCACGGCTACATCTTTCAATAACCCGTTTGTACCGAGGTAAATAATAGCCACTTGTTTTTCTACTGAGAAAGGTGAGTATTGCAATTGCTTCAACACTTCCACATTTCGGGCACCTTTATCAATTACATTCTTGGTAGCAGCATCCAGGTCACCACCAAATTTAGAGAAGGCTTCCAGTTCACGGTAAAGGGCCTGGTCCAATTTCAAAGTACCAGCCACTTTTTTCATCGATTTGATCTGCGCATTACCACCCACACGGCTTACAGAGATACCTACGTTGATCGCAGGCCGGATACCTGATAAGAAAAGATTCGTCTCCAGGAATATCTGGCCGTCAGTAATTGAGATAACGTTGGTCGGGATATAGGCTGATACGTCACCCGCCTGTGTTTCAATAATAGGTAATGCAGTCAGCGAACCACCACCTTTTATCATATGCCTGATACTTTCAGGTACATCATTCATGTTTTTGGCTACATTATCATCACTGATAACTTTCGCCGCTCTTTCCAGTAAACGACTGTGGAGATAAAATACGTCACCGGGATATGCCTCACGACCCGGAGGACGACGTAACAACAATGAAACCTCACGGTATGCCACGGCTTGTTTTGAAAGATCATCATAAATGATGAGTGCCGGCCGACCGGTATCACGGAAGAATTCACCAATTGCTGCTCCTGCAAACGGAGCGTAAAACTGTAACGGAGCCGGGTCAGATGCAGAAGCCGCCACAATAATGGTATACTCCATCGCACCATTGTCCTGCAATGTTTTCATGATCCCGGCAATGGTAGATGCTTTCTGCCCAATGGCTACATATATACAATAAACAGGTTTACCTGCTTTATAAAACTCTTTCTGGTTGATGATCGTATCAATACAAATAGCCGTTTTACCAGTCTGACGGTCACCGATCACCAATTCCCTTTGTCCACGACCAATGGGGATCATCGCATCAATTGCTTTGATACCCGTTTGCAGTGGTTCTTTAACCGGTTCCCGGAAGATAACACCAGGAGCTTTTCTTTCCAGTGGCATTTCATATAGATCACCCGTTAGAGGGCCTTTACCATCAATCGGATGGCCTAATGTATTTACCACACGGCCAACCATTCCCTCTCCTACTTTAATAGAAGCGATCTGGCCGGTACGTTTAACTTTTGCACCTTCTTTGATTGCGCCGCTTTCACCCATCAATACCACACCTACATTATCTTCTTCCAGGTTCAAAGCGATAGCCTTTACACCATTCTCAAATTCTACCAGTTCACCATAGCGAACATTACCCAACCCATATACCCGGGCAATACCATCTCCCACCTGCAATACAGTACCTACTTCTTCCAGGTCTGCAGCGGCGTTGAAGTTGCTCAACTGCTGACGCAGTATCGCTGATATTTCATCTGGTTTAATCTCTGCCATATATTTCTGTTTATCTTTTTGAAAAAATTATCTGATCTTATAAATAAATTCGTTGCTTTCAAACTGTTTGGCAATAGCCCTCAGGTCGTAAGCAATGCTCGCATCTACCAGTTTATCTCCAATTTGTAATACAAACCCACCGATCAGGTCAGCATTCACTTTCTCTTCGAGTTCGATATGCTGATAGCCGGCAGTTTTTTTAATCTGGGCTACGATAGCCTCTTTTGTCGCTTCACTAACCGGCATCGCTGTCGTCAACCGGACCGTGTGGATATTCTTTTCCTCTTTATATGCTTCAATAAAAGCATTACTTATTTCTGGCAAAAAGCTTTCCCGGCCTTTTGTAATAATTAACCGGTTGAATGCTGCTGTTAATTCATTGATCCTTCCTGTTGTTACCGCCTCAACGATCTTTTTCTTTACGTCAGCCTTAATAACAGGACTACGCAACACATTTACAAAGTCACGATTACTTTTACAAACAGATTGCAGCCATTTCATATCGGCAAACACTTCCTCTAACTGGCCTCTCTCTATTGCAAGGTCAATCAGTGCTTTGGCGTATCTCGATGCTAAACGTGGATTAGGCATTTCAGTTCTTTAATTAGTTCAACCTGACTTCATCAACCAGCCCTTTGATATGTGCTTCCTGGGCCTCTTTATTTCCTAACTCTTTTCTGAGGACTTTCTCACTCACTTCAATTACCAGTTTACCAACCTGGTTCTTCACCTCTGTTATAGCAGCCATCTTCTGGGCATTGATAGCAGCCTGGGCTTCCGTTACAATTTTACTGGCTTCAGCCTTAGCCTGTTCTTTTGCTTCGTTGATGATCCTGTCCTTTGTTTCCCTGGCTTCTTTCAGCATCAGTGCTCTTTCTTCACGGGCCTTCGCCAGCAACGCTTCATTCTCACTTTTCATCAGCGCCATCTCCTCTTTAACTTTCTGTGCGGTGGCCAATGAATCGGTAATACTGTTTTCACGGTCTCTCAACCCTTTAATAATGGCAGGCCATGCCAGTTTCTTTAAAATAAAGAATACGATCAAAAAGGCCAGCAAGGTCCAGATGAGTAAACCAAATTCGGGAGTAAGAAGTTTCATTGTCTATTTCAGTTTCTTGTTTCAGATTTAAATACTGCATCCTCCGCCCTGTGCATTGGATGCAGTAAATTTTTGTGGCAACGATATTATAATACCATTGCAAGGAAGCCTACGATGATCGCAAACAACGCAGCACCTTCAACCAGGGCTGCAGTCAGGATCATGTTTCCGCGGATGTCATTAGACGCTTCCGGCTGACGGGCAATCGCTTCAACAGCGCCTTTACCGATCTGACCGATACCGATACCGGCACCGATGGCAGCAAGACCTGCTCCAATTGCACCACCTGCGTTAGCAGTGGCTTCCAACAGAATTACATTCAGTAAATCCATGTTTATTATTATTGATAGTTAAAAAATACTTTTTAATGATGAACCGCATGCGCCTCATCGTGATGCTCACCTTCCAGGGCCTGTCCGATAAATACTGCTGTCAGCATCGTAAAGATGAAGGCTTGTAAGAAGGCCACCAGTACTTCGATCAGGTATATAAATACAGTAAACCCTATTGATAGCGGAGATGCACCCCATCCGGCAATTGGATTTAACTCTCCGAAAATGAATATCAATGAAATCAAACAAATAATGATAATGTGCCCGGCCACCATATTGGCAAAAAGACGAATGATAAGGGCAAAGGGCTTAATGAACACACTCAGAAACTCTACCGGTACCAAAATGAACTTAACACCCAGTGGTACCCCCGGAGGGTTGAAGATATGTCCCCAGTAGTGCTTATTGGAACTGAACAATATCACTACAAAGGATATGAGACCAAGTACTGCTGTAAAAGCAATATTACCTGTTACGTTAGCAGAACCGGGAATCAAACCAAAAATATTATTGATAAGGATGAAAAAGAAAACAGTAAGCAGGTAAGGAAGATACTTCTCATACTTATGGCCAAGATTCGGTTTTGCTACTTCATCCCGTACAAATGTGATAACAGGCTCCAGCAGGCTTTGAGAACCTTTTGGGGCAGAAGTAACACCTACTCCGCTTTTATATCTTTTTGCAATCCTCAGCATTATCCAAACGAAAACTATCAACGCCAAAATCATTTGCACCACGTTGCGGGTCATTGAGAGGTCGTAAATTTTTACAGCAGCATCATACTTACCATTCTCATCAACCGCTACAATATCGCCAACGGCAAATTTCTTGGGATCTAATCCCATTTCTTTAATTGAATGATCAGTGAGCATGGCATAACCATTATGGTTATGATGTCCGTGCTCAAACTTAGAAGACATGAAGCTGGTAAACCCTTTCTGTGGAGAATAAAGGATGACAGGAAGTGGGATGGTAACCGGTTTGCCGCCAATATCCATGAAATGGAACTCATGCCCGTTCAAAACGTGGCCAAATATGACTTCGGAAGCATTAAATTTCTTCTTTTCACCATCTTTTTCGCCTTCCCCACCACCAGCAAAAGCCTGCAATGAAAATAGAACAAAAAATAAGCTGAAAACCGCTACAGTAAAGGATTTGAAACGACGTACTAACATACCTGTTCCGAAATTTGGCGCAAAGATAAGGGGGTGGGGGCAAAAACGAACCGGGATTGAAAGGAATTTAGTGATTTATACAAAAATGAATATCAGTAATCATTGTACACCATTCTTCACCAGCAGTAAATTCTGATTATCAAGGTAATGAACCTCTGAAATCAGCTATTTTCAGGGTTAGTTTCCTGGAACTGCATCTCATGTAATTGGGCATAAAAACCACCCTTTTTTATTAATTCTTCATGAGTGCCGGATTCCTTTACTTCACCCTTGTCAAGTACAATAATTTTATGCGCTTTTCTGATCGTCGAAAGCCGGTGAGCAATAACGATAGATGTCCGGCCCTTTATCAGGGTATCTATTGCATGCTGAATCAGCTGTTCACTTTCTGTGTCTACCGAAGAAGTAGCTTCATCCAGGATGAGAATGGATGGATTATACAACATTGCCCGTATAAATGACAATAATTGACGCTGCCCCAGCGATAAAGTAGCTCCTCGTTCCATCACATTGTAATCATATCCGCCTGGTAGCCGCATAATAAAATCATGCATCTCAATGAGTTTGGCCGCTTCCGTTACTTTCTCTCTTGAAATTTCAGGGTTCCGCAGTGTGATATTGTCAATCACCGAACCTGAGAACAAAAAAACATCCTGTAGTACTACTCCAATATTTTTACGCAGAATTTCAAGATTGAACTGTTCAATATTTACATCATCTATTTTAATACTTCCTTGTTGAATATGATACAACCGGTTCAGCAAACTGATAATCGTCGATTTGCCGCTACCGGTGTGGCCAACGATTGCAATGGTTTCTCCCGGGTTAACCAAAAAGGAAACATCTTTAAGCACCGGAACCCCGGGATTGTATTCGAATACTACCTTTTCAAATTCAATTTTCCCTTTTACTACATCAGGTGTATAAGCATCCGAAGGATCAGCAGGAGTAAAATCATCATTATCCAATACTTTAAACACCCTTTCGCTGGCGATGATGCCCATTTGCAATACATTGAATTTGTCGGCAATCACCCTGAGCGGACGAAACAGTAAATTAAGACAAAGAATAAAAGAGATAACCGTTCCCTGCTGGCTTTGGTGCAGGTCCAACGCCTCTTTGGAGGTCCACCATACAACCAATCCAATAGATAAAGCCAGTACAATTTCCACTAACGGGAAAAAAACCGAGTATGCAAAAATGGCTTTGATATTCGCATTACGATGCTCCCTGTTAATCTTCTTAAACTTTTCAAATTCCCTGTCTTCGGCAGCAAAAGCCTGCACTACCGCCATACCGGTAAGATGTTCCTGCACAAATGCATTCAATGCAGCTACTGCATTCCTTACTTTATGAAAAGAACGGTTGATACTTTCTTTGAAATAATAAGTGCCGATAAGCATGATTGGGAATGGTATCAATGCGATGAAGGTCAGTTGCCAGTCAGTCCAGAACATAAACACCAGTACACAGACTATTGAAAGCAGATCAGCCAGGATGGGAACCAGTCCATCTGAAAAAATATCATTGATGGATTCAATATCATTAATGGTCCTTGTAGTGAGTGTGCCAATTGGTGTTTTGTCAAACTGTGAAAGATTGAGATTAATTATTTTTTCATACGTAGCAACCCTCATATCCTTTACTACGGACTGACCCAATACAGCCGTTGTAAAGGAGAAAAAAAACCGCATGGCAGTTTCAATTAATATCAACCCGATTTGAATAAGGGTAATATTAATCAGCATGGCGGCTATCTCATTGGTAATATATTCATTGACCGTAAGCTGAATAAGCATTGGTCTTACCGGCGTAATAATAGCCAGTAGTATAGCCAGTAGTATAGAAAGATAAAATTTCTTCTTGTATGGTGCAGCATAGCGGAACACCCTCCGCAATAAGGCAAAATCGAAAAAAGTTTTTTTAGGTGTTGACAAAGTGAATAGTTGAAGAAGTCTGACTCCGCAGACAAGCAGCAAATTTAGACAGAAGTGAACAGAAAGGATTACCGTTTATTGATTTTCCTCTTCACGCCCCATGGCTTTTGTGTACGCTTTGATAAATAAAGCACCAAGATTTTTATGCGGAGGTACATAATCCTCAAATATCTTATCAGTAACCATCTTATCCAACTCTTTCCAGAAGGGTATCCATTCTATATTACTTCCGGCTCTGAGTTTCTCCATTATTAATTTTAAAAATGGATTGTTTACTGGTGCATCCGCTATCTGTTTGGTTCCGATGATATGCGCATCGGGTGCTTTCGCCAGGATATCATGTATCATGCGATAACCACCACAAGAACCCATAAAGACAATCTTTGAGGCAGCAGACATCTGTTCGATCGTATAAGGAGCATTATAACTATGACCCCTGTTGATTGTAACGGATGGAATAATTCCGTTTTTCTCCAGGTACTGGCACAAGGCTTCCTGTGCTTTTGCATCCTCCCCTGTTTCTTCGGGCAATGGCCTGTTCATAAAAAGAGAGACCGGCCGGCCCTTTGCTGAGGAAATAGTAACCCACTGCTTGTTACTACCATCAATTTTCCAATTGGGGTTATTGAACATACTGATCAGCCCGGGGAAAACACCTATCCCGTCTTTATCGCCGTAAATAAATAGCTGAACAGCCACATGCCCGCTGTCATATCCTAATGCACTAAATGGCACTTCATATACCGGAGGTATCCCTAATTCTTTAGTCAGGTCAATTTTCTGAGTGGTATCAGCAGACAGAAAAAGTTTATTTAAAATATTATAAATCGCCATCCCCTTCGTATTGTTACTGGCAACAGTTCGCCGGTAATTATCCTGAATATTTAACAGCATTCGTTCTGCAACGGGCTTCAATGTTTCGGCAATACTTGCATAGGAGTCTGCTACATCAACCCCGTCTTCCAGGCCATCAGATTTTTCCAGGTTCTTCACAAATGCCCGCATCAAAGTATTGGCGGGGTCTTCTTCACCCGGCTGATCACTCTTTGGAAAAGAAGCAAGAAAATGATCCAGTGTATTAAACCCTGCCGACATTTTGATAAATTTTCTGTACTTATCAAAATTCAATAACATTAACAGGGAGTCGCCCCGGTTATTGATCTTTTGCATCATCAAAGGATATACCCCTTTTACAAAGCTGGATGTATAAATAGAACCATCAGACGATACAGCCAGGTAATACAACTCCTGTGCGTTCAGTGCCTGAATGCACCTGAAACGAATTTCAGGGTTTCTTTCATTATGCAAGCCGTTAATTATATTGATAAAATCAGCTTTCGCTTTATCTTCCAGTCTCCGCGTCAATGACTTAAACTCAAATGCGGTGTCCTTATTGATGGCCCTGGCCACATAATCCATCTGTGTCTTTACCAGCAGCTGATAATAGAGTACTGAATCATCTTTGGCTGCATCGATTTCTTTCAGTGTTAATTTTCCGTTTACAATATTGTCAAGGAAAGGAAAATATTGCTGGCCACTTTTACTTCGGGCCATAGTGGCTATTGTTTTGATGAACATATCATCAGAAATATTCCGGATGATTACACCTAGCTTATTACCGGCAGCTGCATAGTCATATAATTGTCTTGGGTATTTTTTTGCAATAGCCCTGACCAGGCTGTCCGCAAAGGGTACATCTGGATTTTGTTGCAGAATCGAAAAGATTCTGCCAGGATGAAGCTGGCAAAGTTTAAGCACCAACCTGTCTTTTACCGGCTGGTAGCCTGGATTTTTTTCAAAAATATTTGCATTGATGAGATTTGTACCTGCATCATACGACAAAGGATAAACAATATTCTCGATGGACCTTCCCAGCCTGTCTGCATTCATGCAGGCCTCATAAGCACTGATAATAGCGGAAAGATTCAATGGATTAATTTTTCTATCCGATTGCTGTTTCCAGTTTTGGCGAAAATATTTTAACAGGTTTTCAAGCCCGAAGAGGTAATTTACTTTCAACCGGTGATCAAACCCGGCATCCGTTTCAATACTATATTGTAACCAGTCCACTTTCTTAACGAGGGATTGGGATAACATCAGGTTAATCTCTTCCTTGTCGCTGGGTGCAAATAAATTATCCCGATTTCCATCCGAACCGAGAATAGCCTTTTGTTCTGCATCTATCAATTCATGGTTTCTTTCCCGCCTGAATTCAGGTTTATATTTGGCCGGTATGGCAAGGGTATCGAAACTGCTAAAGCTTTGGCTTTTTGCAACAGAAAGGGCCAACAGGAAAAGAGGGAGAAAAATAAGGTATCTGGTTATTGCTATCATAAGGATGAGGCGTAAAGTTACTAAGCCCTGTTGAAAGTTTCATTTTAGCTTTTGCTGTTGATACAGACGGCTTTACAAAGCATAAAGCTGTCTGGATCCTGTTAAATATTTTTATTGCCGCTTGGTAGTGACCTCATTTATATTAAGTTATCATTAAGTCTGTGTAAACGACTGCCTGTAAATTTCCCTGCTAGTCATTTTCCCGTTAGGTTTGCGCAAATTATTTCCAGTATGGAAACCAAAGCCCGGAAAGTACTGATTGCTGATGACGAACCGGACATCCTTGAGATCCTGAAATACAACCTTTCCAACGAAGGTTATGAAGTCATTACTGCTAAAGACGGTGATGAAGCGCTGGAAAAAGCCCGTCGTTCTATGCCCGATCTTATAGTGCTGGACGTAATGATGCCCAAAAAAACTGGTGTGGAAGTTTGCCAGCTGCTAAGGGCACAAGCTGCTTTTAAAGAAACGCTGATCATTTTCCTGACAGCGGTAAATGACGAAGGCACACAGATAAAAGGATTGGAAACCGGTGCAGATGACTATCTGAGTAAACCGGTAAGTCCAAAAGTTTTTATAAGCCGGATTAATGCATTGTTCCGCAGGTTGAACAAAACGGAAGCACGGATTCTGACTATTGATAATATAACCATTGACCCGGAGCGATTTATTGTGAAAGTGGGAGAAAATGAGATCGTTCTGGCTAAAAAAGAATTTGAATTGTTGTATCTGCTGGCGGTAAAGCCCGGCCGTGTTTTTCTTCGCAATGAAATACTAAACCAGGTGTGGGGCAATGATGTGATTGTTGGCGACCGCACAATAGATGTTCATATCCGCAAGATCAGGCAGAAGTTAGGTATCGATTGCATAACAACGGTAAAAGGAGTTGGGTATAAGTTCGAACTCTAACCCATCTACCTTATGCAATAAGCTTTCCGCTTTTTGCTTTTTGCCTTTTGCATTTCCTACTGCACTCAACCTTATCCCTTGTACCTTCGTACCATGTTTTCTATTAAAAATATTTCTCCAAGACAGATAGCTGTCTTTACTGCCCTGGTACTGGCAATACCGGAGAGTATTCTTGTATTAATAGTAGAAAAAAGTTGGGTATGGGGGGTTGGCTCCTTTTTAGTAATCTTTATTGGCAGTTATTTTCTTATCTCTTTTATGCTGGAAAGATTTATCTACAGGAAAATAAAACTCATTTATAAATTCATTTACAAAACCAAGGCCACCAGGAAAGAAGAAACCTATTATAAATATGTATTACCTCAAAAGAGCATAGATGAGGTCCGTGAAGATGTAGAGGCCTGGGCTACAAAAAATGAAGAAGAACTGGACCTGCTACGCCGTAATGAACAGTTCCGTAAAGAATTTTTACAAAATCTTTCGCATGAATTTAAAACCCCTGTTTTTGCCATACAAGGCTATGTGGACACCCTGTTGTCCGGGGCATTGGCTAATCCTGAGGTAAATAAAAAATTTCTCGAGAAAACGGCAAAGAATGTGGACCGCCTGACTCACCTGCTGAACGACCTTGATGAAATTTCAAAACTGGAAAGAGGTGAACTGGTACTCTACAAACAAAATTTTGTGATCCAGGAACTGGTTAAAGATGTCTTCGAAAGCCTCTCAGGCAAAGCAGAAGCAATGAATATTCATAGCAGCATAAAAAAAGGATGCGAATCGCCGCTTACGGTCTTTGCAGATAAAGAAAAGATACGGCAGGTACTTACCAACCTGGTGGAGAACTCCATTAAGTATGGCAAACAAAACGGGAGCATTACCGCCAGTATGTATAAAACAGATGGGAAACATATATTAATAGAGATAAGTGATGATGGAATTGGTATCAGTGAAAAACACCTGCCCCGTATTTTCGAACGCTTTTACCGTACCGAAGAAGGCCGGAGCATAGATGTATCCGGAAGTGGCCTGGGTTTGGCGATCTGTAAACATATAGTGGAGGCGCACGGACAAACCATCCATGTACGCAGTCGGGAAGACATTGGCACCACAATTGGATTTACATTAGATGCAAGAAGGGATTAATATCAACGGCTCCCTGCAACTTATTAATTTTACCTTTTCCGGATAATAGCTGGTTATTTACAAATAATAATTAACGATACAATATGAAACTTTTTTTGTCCATCAGTCTTATTCTCTTAATTCAGCAATCAATAACAGCACAATTACCGGCTATTCCTTCGTCTTATTCTAATATCGGATACGATGAAAAAGGAAGATTATTTTTTTCTAAAGAAGGTCAGCGATATTATGCAGATACCACAGGTCCCCGCTACACACTTCAGAAATTATTTGGTAACCCTAAAGGAACTGACAGTGGTTTGTCATTGGATTTTGGCACTTTTAAAGGGACAGTGACCTATGGTATGATACCTTACGGAAAAGTGCCTCATCCCTTACCGGTTTTTCGCATTACCGCTCCGTTGAAAGACGGAAAAGTGAATATCAATATCAAAAATGAATTCCGTAATCCTTACGATTTTGTGAAGTGGTCAGATAATAAAGGTTTTTCTATTGGTTATCGCCTGATGGATGAAAAAGGATTGGTGGTGTTTGACGGTGAGGTTACAGCAGAAGGTATTGGCCCTTTTACTGTAGTACCTGCAATATATGAAGGTCCGTTTATAAGTAATGTGACCGAAACCAGTGCTGTTATCTGGTTTAATACAAACCAACCCGTGCAAACAAGTGTGCTCGTTGATAATAGAGAATTAAAAAATGAAGCAGATGCCACACATCATGAGTTCAAAATAACCGGACTGAAACCGGGTACAAAATATGCTTACGTTGTGAAAGCAGGTTCTCAATCACAAGCTTATCACCTGACAACTTCTCCCAAAAAAGGTAGCCGCAAACCTTTTGTTTTTGCCTATACCAGCGACAGCCGCAGTGCTACCGGTGGCGGTGAAAGAAATATATATGGTGCTAATACATATATTATGAAAAAGATTGCAGCGCTTGCTTATCAACAGGGGGCAGCTTTTATGCAGTTCACCGGCGATATGATCAACGGCTATTTATCAAATAAGGAAGAACAGCTTGTCCAGTACACTAACTGGAAGAAAGCCATTGAACCTTTTTGGCATTATATACCTTTTTATGCAGGACAGGGAAACCATGAAGCACTGGGGTATATTTTCAGGGATACTGCCGGTGCCCAGCGGGCATTTATTGATAAGTTTCCTTATACTATTCACTCTGCAGAACAGGCCATGCGGGAAGCATTTGTAAACCCGGAGAACGGACCGGTAAGCGAGGATGGTAGTATGTATGACCCCAATCCGGAACAAGTTGATTTCCCTTATTACAGTGAAACGGTTTTCTACTATACTTATGATAATACAGCAATGATTGTACTGAACAGTGATTACTGGTTTGCCCCATCTATTAGCAGGGATACATCAACCGGTGGCGGGCTTCATGGCTATATTATGGACAACCAGTTGGAGTGGCTTCGTAAAACCATACTGCAACTGGAAAAAGACCCGGCCATAGACCATATATTCGTTACACAGCACACCCCGGTTTTCCCGAATGGCGGACATAAAGGTGACGATATGTGGTATAATGGAAATAATGATAAAAGAACCTATGTAGCAGGTAAACCGGTGGAAAAGGGGATCATTGAAAGAAGAGATGAATACCTCGATATACTGATCAATAAAAGTAAAAAAGTGGTGGCTGTCCTTACTGGAGATGAGCATAATTACAACCGGCTGAAGCTGACAAAAAATGTCACCATTTACCCGGATAATTATCCGCATAAAAAACTGAATGTCTCCCGGCATATTTACCAGATCAATAATGGTGCTGCCGGTGCTCCTTACTATGCACAGGAACAATTGCCCTGGAGTGAACACACGAAAGCATTCAGTGTTGAAAATGCGGTATGCCTTTTTTATGTAAGTGGGAAAAGTATAAAGATGAGAGTACTCAATCCGGATACCTTAAACCAGATTGATGAAATAACACTTCGCTGACAGGCAACTAAAAACTTAATACCATTCTTTCCCTTCAACAAGGCTTTTCAGTAATTCGGCCCCTTCAATCGTCATTTCTGTACTCATCACTTTGTTATCCATATCAAACAAAAAGTGACAACAACCCTCTTCCGTGTATTTAAAGATCACCGGCAATACAATTTCACCTTTGCTGAAAAAGACCATATTACCATCATACCCGCATTTGTACAACTCCCCTTTCTTACCATCTACCAGGCTGATAAACTTTTGTATTGCTTTTCCCTCCGTTGTACTAACTGTTTTAATTACTGAATCACTGTTGGGAATATTAAAAGTGATAACAAGGCTATCAGCAACAGCTAATTTTTTGCTTACAACAGAACCACCGCAGGAGGTTACAATTATTAATCCTGCTAAGAGAAATATTCTCATACCTGTTTCATTTGATGAAAAAAAGCTTCCATGCACTGATTTCTGAATCTTTACAGTCAAAGACTAAAATACAATAATAAAAGCTTAAGGGAAAGACCCGGCTTAAGCCAAAGACCCATCTTCACAAAGCAAACTGATACATAGCCCGGAAATGAAGATATAATTACATCACATACATATTACAATTCCTTAAAGCAGTATTCACTTTCAGGTAATAGGTGCATACGTATTTTGTAAAACCCCTGTACACATTGAAAAAAAGAAATCTTGACGTAGTTGTTATATCCGACCTGCATCTTGGCACTTATGGCTGTCATGCCAGGGAGATTGTCAACTACCTGCAAAGCATCTCACCCCGCCTGCTGATCCTCAACGGAGACATAATAGATGGATGGCAATTCAGTAAACGTTACTTCCCCCCCTCGCATCTGCAGGTGATCAAAGAAATAATGAACCTGCTGGACAGCGGCACAAGGGTAGTATATATTACCGGCAATCATGACGAAATGCTCCGTCGCTACAGTGGTATTCAATTAAGCAATTTTCAGCTGGTGGACAAACTGGTGGTAGAGATCAATGGGAAAATGACCTGGATCTTTCATGGTGATGTATTTGATACCACCACCAAAGGCAGTGCTAAAATAATCGCCAAGCTGGGGGGCTTTGGTTATGACTGGCTGATACTATGCAACAGGTTTGTCAACTGGTGGCTGCAGAAACTGGGACAGCCCAAAATGAGTTTTAGCAAAAAAATAAAAAACAGCGTAAAAAAAGCTGTTTCCTGGATAGCAGACTTTGAACAAACAGCAGCTGAACTGGCAATAGAAAAAGGATATGAATTTGTGATCTGCGGCCATATCCATCAGCCCCAAATGAAAGAGATCAAAACAAAGAACGGCACTGTTACCTACCTGAACAGCGGCGACTGGATTGAAAACCTGACCGCACTCGAATATGCCGACAATGACTGGACTATTTATCACTATAATGAAAAGGAATTCGCCGGAGCCAATGTGATACCCATGAACAAGAAAATACCGGCGCTGAGTGTGGTAACAGATGAGATCGGGTTATTTATCAACTCACTCAAATAGTAAAAGAATCACCATGAAAATATTCTATGCCGTACAGGCCACCGGGAATGGTCATATCAGCCGTGCAATGACATTATTACCTTATCTGCAGCAATATGGCACTGTCGATATATTTCTCAGTGGAGATAACAGTAACCTGCAACTGGATGCCCCCATTAAATACCGTAGCAAAGGCATCAGCCTTTATTATAATTGTAAAGGCGGGCTGGATTATTGGCAAATGATAAAAAAAATTCAACCATGGAGGGTAAAACAGGAGATCAGGGATCTACCCGTTGAAAAATATCATCTGGTGCTGAATGATTTTGACTATATCACATCAGCTGCCTGTGCAAAAAAGGAAATCCCCTCCATACATTTCGGGCACCAGGCCAGTTTTAAATCTGCCCGCACACCCAGGCCAGGCAAAAAAAGCATAGCTGGTGAATACCTGTTGAAGCATTATGTAAAAGCAACGCATTACACAGGCTTACATTTTGATCAATATGATGATTTTATTTTTGGCCCGGTAATAAAAAATGAAATATTGAATGCTGAACCTTCAGCCGGAGATCATATTACGGTATACCTTCCTTCTTATTGCGAACCCCAACTACGACAACTATTCCAGGCTTTTCCGGATTTCCGTTTTGAAATTTTTTCAAAAGAAACCCGTAGTATCCGGCAGGAAAAGAATATCAGTTTTATCCCTGTTAATAAAGAGCTGTTTAATAAAAGCCTGCTCTCCTGCACCGGGATCATTTGTGGTGCCGGTTTTGAAACTCCTGCTGAAGCATTACAACTGGGAAAAAAAATACTGGCCATCCCCATAGCAGGTCAATATGAACAGGAATGTAATGCAGCCGCTCTTGAACAGGTTGGAGTTTTATGTTTACCGGCTATTGATAAAAATTTTGCTACTCATTTCACCAGGTGGATCGAAAACCCATCTTCAATTCAGAAAGATTACTCAAACAGTGTTGCACTGTCCCTGGAGCATATATTCTCCTTGCAAACCATCATGCAAGAGCATGAAGACCTGCTGCTGGAAGAAACCTGGTGACGGTATCTATTTCCTTTTCCGGCCCGGCGTCTCCTCCTCCCGGCCCTCTGTGTAGCAAGATCGCCGGGCAATTCCGAGTTCTGATTTATACAGGTTGTTTGAACGTACTAGCATTGTACAAAGTTAACGCCTGTAACCTGCTTCTCCGTTTTAGCCCAATGTCGCCTGCCGCACACAACACTACACACGGCAGACAATGGCAGGAACGATTGTGAGGGGAGACGCTGGGCGTAAAAAAGCAGGTGGCGCTCCCACCGCCAGGCAGCGGAAAAGTATAAGCTACGCTTTTGTGTGTCTGCATACTTTTTTGATTGTCGCCTGCTGTGGGAATAATAGGAGGAACTGCGGAAGATGTGTGGTGAATGAAGCGAAGCAAATTGACCACACAGATTCATAAGCAGTGGACGAAGGCGACTGACCGCAGCCAAAAACCATGACAGCGGGTGCGAATGGGCCAATTCCAAGGCCAAGCATGGGATGACTCCATGAAGTAACAAGCCCAACTCTATGCAATAGTGTTGGGCTGTACGCTGGCAGGTGTTTTTGTTGGCAAGGGAGGGAGACCGAGACCTTTTAACCCATTCCATCTCTCAGTTTTTCAAACATCTTATCCGTCTCCTTGTCCTGGTAGCTTTGCGCCCATAGGACATAACGGTAAAATTCTTTACTGCCTGGTGCATGTCCGCTTATCCGTCTTACTAATTGCTCCTGCATACCAAGGCTCAACATGGTAGTTATAGCTGTCCGGCGCATAGTGTGGCTTGCACATACATCACAAAACCTTGCTCTTATGCCGCTTTGCCCGGAACTGCATAATTCAATAACCTTTCCTCTTTTTTCACGAAGTAGTTGAACCGGGTAATTAAACCCGGCCAGTTCAAGTAGTTTTTTTATACTTCGGTTAAGGTTACAGGAGGAAAAATGGGGCAGTAAACGGGAATTTTGAGTATTTCTGTTGATGATGTTTACCGCATATTCAGGAAGCTTAATATGGGTGTATACAGAAGTTTTTTGAGAGCGAACTGTAAGATAATACATACCATTTACTATCCTGATATTGGATGTTCTTAAAGCAAATAGATCGGAAACCCGGAGGGCAACCGTGCATCCAAAAACAAAAAAATCTTTTACCTGCTTCATCCGAAACGAAAGCTGCTCTTCAAAATGTTTATTACTGATAAGAAAATTTAGTTCATCTGGCATTAGCGGGAATATGGCAATATTCTCCCGCCGTACATAAAAACTCCGGTGGAATTCACCAATTCCCATTGTAAGCTCCTTATTCAGAAAATTAAAAAAGGCCTTGATAATTTTAATCTGGCTTCCTGCATAATTGTCAAAACACCCAATGTCATCATACAGGTAATCGCAGAAAGCCTTATAAAACCGTTTCCAGTAATGACGTTCAGCAGTCATTTCACGCATATTAAGGTTTTTAATAAAGCGGAACCGGAGAATAAATTGTTTTTGGGTACTGAAAGTTTGCAAGTGTTTCCTTAGACATTGGTAGTTAGTAATGGTTCCTTTTGTTAACCTTTTCCCATTTGGCTGTAACCTTCTGCCCTTTTTGCTGTCATTAATAAACTTGTCCAGCAATGGGAAAAAAGCAATTTCCCGTTTGTTTTTTTAAAATTTTTCATATAATTTTTTTGACTATAATTTACCAAAAAAGTAATATTTTAATAGCCGCAAGTTCATTGAAATTGAGGCCTGAAGCCAACTGTATGTAAAACTGCTATCCTCCGGATGGAATGCGGGCAGTTGCGATGAATGAGGAGCAGGGAGGTTTTCAGCAGTTGACAGGGTTTAGCCGTAAAAAGGAAAATAGGAAACTTGGTGGTGATGCAATGTCTCATTATTGGGATGGTGTTTTAGGTGATCTTATGAACAAATTAGGGGGTGAGGGTACTTCTGAAGGAACTGATATATTTATTGGAGTTGTAGGCGGTTCTGCTGGAATATTGGTAAATGTCTCTGGGTCAACAACAAATTCAGATGGTTCAAAATCAAATATTAATCAAACATTAGTTTTTGGCCAAAATACGGAAGGAAGTTTTGGATTTTTTGATTCAGTTACTGGAATACAATATGATGCCGAGAAAAATAATTATGTTAAAGAGTTGCTTTCCGCATTTAACTATTTAATTAGCGGAGGTGCTGGAATTGAAGTTTTATTTCTTATGGCAAGTAAAGAAGGTATTCTTATTGAGGATGCCGAGTCGGCTTCAGTTAAGGGTGGATTAGGCCCTGAATTCTTGCCTGTATATAATTTATTTAACAGAAGCGGACATCATAAGATTCTTTGGAATCCATTTGCAGGATCTTATGTAATTAAAAATAACCTGGTAAACGGAATTCAATCTCCGGCTTTGTTGTTATTACATGAAATTGGTCATGCGAATGCATATATGAGAGATATTAATAGTACAAAT
Source organism: Chitinophagaceae bacterium (assembly GCA_016719165.1). Classification (GTDB taxonomy): domain Bacteria; phylum Bacteroidota; class Bacteroidia; order Chitinophagales; family Chitinophagaceae; genus JJ008. The sequence continues at coordinate 42,548 of JADKAJ010000002.1, forward strand.
CAGAGAAAAACCTTACCTACATGGGGCCCTGAAATTGGTGACTATGACGATTTTGAAGAAATGCGAGTAATCAAATATGTTGAAACTCCAGCTGCTATTAGATTAGGTGAACCTATTAGAACTAATCATAGAGGAGGATTAACAGTAGTTCCAAACTCAATATTCCATATTAAATATTAAATAAATGGGTGTGAAATTTTTATTATTTATTTGTTTTTTATACTGTGGTTTCAAATCTGCTAATGGACAAATTGGAATAGCTTCACATGAGAAGAGCATATCGAAAATAGTCGTTTATTATTTGCCAAAAGATAGAGGTGGACCGATTGGAATTACGGATAGTAATATTAGAAATATTAGTATTACTTCAAAATTTGAAATTTCTGATAGTTTGTGCTTATCTGAAATTCAAAAAAATATAGTGAGGTTAAAAAAAATTAAGGCAGGCCATGTTATGAGAAGCATTTATTTATTGTGTGATATCGAGTATAGAAATGGAACGAAAACATCAATTTCTTTTGAGAAAGCACAGTCAGGTGTTACTAAGTTTCAAGGCAAAATGTATGAAAATTCTCCTCAGCTTGAAACATGGATAATAGGATGTATTAATAAAAGTTTTTAGAATCTCGCTCCCCGATGTCAGTAGTGTTCGATAAAAAATAAAATGATGAAAGGTTGTGCTTTGTTTGCAATGAAGTGACAAATTCAATGGAGCATTACTGAATGAAGATCATTACTATCCGTTTGGATTAACACAGGCAGGTATAAGTTCCAAGGCACTGGCTTTTTGTGGTGCAGCGAATAAATATAAATATAACGGTAAGGAGCAACAGGCCGCAGAGTTTGCTGATGGCAATGGGCTGGAGTGGTATGACTATGGTGCCAGGCAGTATGATGCACTGATAGGCCACTGGCATGTGATAGACCCATTAGCGGAAGTTAGCAGAAGATGGACACCATATAACTATGCGTATAATAACCCGATTAGGTTTATAGACCCGGATGGGATGAAGGCCATTGCGATGAATGAGGAGCAGGGAGGGTTTCAGCGTTTAACAGGATTCGATAGAATAAAGGGAGATTGGAGCAAAAGGTATGATTCATACTTTCAAAAAATGGAACAGGATCAGGCATTGGAAATGCTAATCGATAATTTGAAAGAAATGTTTGCCAGTGCTGGAGGGAGTATTGATAGTCAAATTGATTTTGAGGGACACACTTCTTGGTCATTCTCAAACGGATACAGTGGATACGAGTCAACTCAATCAAGGGGAATTTATTTGTCAATTGCCGGACAGGGTAATTCGCCAAACTATGTAGGAAGTGAAAACGATGTTTTTAAAGATAGAGCAGATAGACTCGCAAAAAGCAAGGGTTTCGCCCCTTCAATATATGTAAAGAGTGGAAAAGAGTTGTTGAAGGCGCTAAAAGTGGCAACATCGAAGTATGGTTCTATTGCTGGAATTGTCTTTTTTTCACATGCATCTGGACAAGGGCTTATACTTAGTGAGAGTAACGGCTTTTATTCTGAGAATCACAAAAATGCTTACAATGGGGGAGATGCAGCGGACGTTGTAGATTTACAATTAATGATAGAAAGGGGTGAAATTAAGTTTGACGAAGGTGCGGCAATTATTTTTGGAGGATGTAATTGTGCAAGCCCTGCAGATTTTCCTATTGGCACAGATATTTCAATAGGAGAATCGATAGTAAGGGCAATTGGGGTAACGGCTTATGCTGCAAATGACCAAATACAAGAGGAAATTATTAACGGAAAAGGAACAGGTGGTATTACTTCCCCCGGAGGAAATTTCATAAAAATGGAAAGAGTTTATAGGTTCATCCCTGGATGGGGAAGAGGTGGGTACGCTATCGATATTAGGCAAACTGATGTCGGTAAGACAGTTAACCCGATTAATATATTAAGATAATCAAAAAAAAATTAATGAAACTTATTGCATTTTCTATTTTATCTGTTCTGCTTTTTGAATGTACAGGATCTCAAAACAAAGTGCCTGACCAATCTGCAGATAAGAAAGATAACATACTGGCTTGCCCGGATATTGACACTGCTCTTTTAGAATACGTTAAAGACTTTGATCCGAGAGCTATTGATTTAGATGAATCCTTAAATCCCAGATTGAAACAGCTTATGGATACAATTGATACAACATGTCTGAGGCGTCAAAAGCAATACAAATATTTCATTATTAGTATTGTGGCAAAACTTTACAGATATCAAGTTACCTGCTGTAAAATCGGCTATAATCTTATTGACATGAAGGAAGGAGCAGCTAAGATAATAATCAATGAGTATCAAAACTTGGTAGGCTATCCTGGAAAGAGAGAGTTTCTCAATTCTGGTACCGTCATCGCCTATATAAAACAAGATTCGCTTCTCAGGGAGGACAAGATGTTAAAAGAGATAATTAAACAAGTTGGATGGGATTAGACTTGAAACTTATTAATTTCATGACTTATATTTTTTAACTCCGGTTGTCGTCAGTGTTTGGTTCATTGATAAATATTAAAAAATAGGAAGGTTGTGTTTTGTTTGCAATGAAGAGCCAAATTCAATGGAGCATTACTGAATGAAGATCATTACTATCCGTTTGGATTAACACAGGCTGGTATCAGCAGCAAGGCACTGGCTTTTGGAGGTGCAACTAACAAGTATAAATACAATGGAAAGGAGCAACAGTCCGCAGAGTTTGCTGATGGTAATGGCCTGGAGTGGTATGACTATGGAGCAAGGCAGTATGATGCACAGATAGCAAGATGGCATGTGCCAGACCCGCTGGCTGAAACGAGCCGGAGATGGACGCCGTATAACTATGCGTATAATAACCCGGTACGGTTTATAGACCCGGATGGAATGCGGGCCATTGCGATGAATGAGGAGCAGGGAGGGTTTCAGCAGTTGACAGGGTTTAGTCGGCATGGGCATGATTGGAATTCACAAAACAAACTGCAAAGAAGCTCGTTAATCGGTAAAGCAATTGAAGCATATTGGAATGATATTTTCGATAGGCTAGAGCAATATAATGCAAATGGAAGTGGTGGTTATGATTTTCAGGCAGTGGTAGATGGGCATGTTAATGGAATTACAGGTATAAGTATAAATTCAGGAATTGAATATAAAGAAGGACATACTATCAATGTTATGGAAGGAGGATTGCTAGTGGGTACAATTTACGTAAATAGATTCCGGGCAAATCCTTCAGAAATATTGTTTAAAGATGGAACAAGGACATTTGCAGAACTGTTGATGATCAATTTGCTATTTAGAAATAGGTCAGCGAGATATCGTGATTTTGAATGGATACATTCAATTACGACTAATGATCCTGGTGCTTGTAATGTTAATCAATTTGTGGATCCATGTGATGCTGTTCCATTTATACCAAGAAGTAGCTATCCATTTTATCATTCAGATCAAGAAATAAAAGATGGCGTTAATATCGCTAATGGGTTCGACACAGAGTTTTTCGACACACCAGGGAGAGAGCCAGTAATAGGGATGACGAAAACTATGGATTTCGAATTGACTCTAATGGCATGGGAGGAGAAGAAAGGAAGTTACAAGCCTTTAGTTACTCTTAACTATGGGCTTGTAGTCACAAAAGATGCAAATGGAAGCTATATGAGTATCAAAAATATAACCATAGGATCACCTTCAGGGTTTCAGCAAAATTTGATAAATTATGCCCAAATAATGCGCCGTTAATGGCAGAGTTTAAAAACAAATTTAAAGTATATTATGTATAAACTACTCATTATTGCATTAGTTCAATTCTATACCCTCATTGGTTTTGAAAACTATAATAATTATGGGGGGACTATTATCCTTGAGTATGCTGGACCGCAAAATCGGCCGCTTACCACATTAGTTTTTTATGTAGATTCATTTCAAAAGCTGACATCCCCTTATTTTAAGGCTTTTAAAATAAATAGACCTGAATTCGAAGCAATAGTAAAGGTAGTATCATCAGATAGTGTTTTATTGATAAAACCAGAGCAGGGACTAGGATATTACAATTTTACCGTTAAAGATAGTAGCGCAGATGTGCGATACGTTACAAAAGACAAAGAAACTACAAAACGGATTTTATTTGAGATTACGAAAACAATGACAAATTTGATTTTAAGGGAAAAGGTGGAGAGTGAGATTAATTCAATTTGTAAAGAACTCTGGTAATAAGGTCTTGGTATACTGACTTAGCTATTAAAAACCCATCCAAGTTAAAGCATAGTTCTTTTGTATTGTGTTACGCTTTTTGCGTATGTTTCTTTCTATTAACACAAGCAATCAAACTTACAATAGCAGCCGGCCCAAAGCGTTTATCAACTGGATACTGTTTGACGAGCAGTTTAAATATGTAAGTGCAGGCAGTGGTTTTGAGCAGGTGGGCGCCAGTGATACGTTTACCACCCATTTGTTTAACGATGTGGCGATAAACAAGAGCGGTTATTTGTACATTTATGTAAGCAATGAAACGCCGAATATAGATGTGTTCTTTGATAATTTGCAGGTGACGCATGTAAGGGGAGCATTACTGAACTAAGACCATTATTACCCGTTTGGATTAACACAGGCTGGTATAAGTTCTAAAGCATTAGCTTTTGGAGGTGCAGTAAATAAGTACAAGTATAACGGTAAAGAACAGCAGGCAGCAGAATTTGCTGATGGCAATGGATTAGAGTGGTATGACTATGGTGCCAGGCAATATGATGCACAGATAGGCCGCTGGCATGTGATAGACTCATTAGCGGAAGTTAGCAGAAGATGGACACCATATAACTATGCGTATAATAACCCGGTACGGTTTATAGACCCGGATGGAATGCGGGCCATTGCGATGAATGAGGAGCAGGGAGGGTTTCAGCAGTTGACAGGGTTTGAGAGGATAAAGGGAGATTGGAGTAAAAAATATGATGCAAGCTTTGGAAAGATGGCTATTGAAAAAATGGTCGAAGCTTATTGGGACGATTTGTTTTCACGATTAGGAAATTATAATAGCGGTGGAGGTGGCGGGTTTGATTTCCAGGCGATGGTAGGCGGGTTTAAAAATGGAGTCATTGGGGGACCCTGGACTTACCAAGAGTATATTGAAAAATGGGAACAAGAACACGGTACAACAATGACTAGTACTCAAAAAGATGTATTGGCTTTAGGATGTATCGGAGTCGTAATGTTGGAATTGGGTATTACCGGCAATCCTTCGCTCTTAGGAGGATATAAGAATTTTAACAAAGCGCTAAAAGGTGCTAAAGAGCTTCAGAAAATGATTGACAATAATCCTGAGGCATATGCGGAGAATGCAAGGGTGGTTCTATATGGGTTTTCATTTCAAGATGATAACGATACCTATAAGTTTGACGAGGATGGAAAGCTAAATTTGACTGAAGCCATGCTTTATGAAATTGATGCAGAAGCTGAGAAAAATAAGCGTGGAACTAACTTTGATTTCGGATTATATAACCATAGAACTTTGACGATATTTGATGCAGACGGTAAAGAACCTGGGATGACAGTTTATGAAAGAACTATAGAAGGATTTGAAGCAATTTTTGGAAATAAGCATGCTTACTATTACCAAATAACAACTGTTCCTATTAAATTAAAATTTTAGATATGGTGATAAGAATATGCTTGATATCAACAATGTTTATTTTTTTTACTGCTGTTTCAAATAAACATGAAGGCAATTTTAATCAAAAAAGAATTACTGTGATTGGTAAGGCTGTTGTGATGAAACACTATGCTGCTGTGCGCACTGACGATAGTGTTTTCTATTTCTTAGAAGGCAAGGATGATTGGGACGACAAACATCTCGGAAAGAGAGTGAAGGTATCCGGGAGGTTGTATATCAAAGAATGGCATGATGCAAAGAAAAGCGAAAATCCGGAAATTACTGCAATTCCCCAACAACGTTATGGTGCCTGGAAAATGTTAAAAAAGCCAAGATGGAGTTTGGTTGAATAGCGGTTAGAAGATTTCATTCACTTTATTTGATCTAATACACTTGCAGAATGTGGTCGTGGAAATAATTTATACCCAAATTCTTTTTGGATCAATAAGCATATTTCTTTTATCTTGATTATTTCAGCTAACGGATCCTCTATTACGTAAACCTCCCAACATGGGTATTGAAGTAATTTATATTTGCCATCTTTTTTAACTTCAATAGTTAGTGGGTCACCGTCTGCACAAACTGAATAGCCGGATATTTCTTTATAGTTTTTAAGATCATAAATACCTAACCCATTTATTTTTCTTATGAAATTTTTCCAACCAGAATTGGGCTCGTTGGTTTCCTCTTTTTTACTTACTGAAACGATTTTATACATTTCATCAAATTTCATCTTGTAATAAATGGCATGCGAAATCCAATTATTATGTTCACTTTTTAATATGATAAGTTTACCGCTATCGGAAAGTGCATACTCAAACCATATTCTTATCTCTGAATCATTTTGTGTCTCCTTCAAACTAGGCAGGTCAAGCAATTTTTCGATCTTATTTGTGGCGTTATTAAAAGTGTCTAATTCAGTATAGGTTAATACCGCATTACTATCAACAACAATATCTTTACTAGACAGTGTTTCCTTTTTTTCTCGATTTCCTGTACATGACGAAAACGAACAAGTTAGCATTACGGTAAATAAAGAGGTAATAAATAAGTATTTCATAATAATTGTATTATTCCAATTTACACGGAATTAAATCTTTGAAAGTTAAAGGTATTAAGTTCGTCATGGCGCCTGGGCCATAAACGTTTTCTGCTACTCTATAAATTTTTTTGGCATCGGTGTCAGTGGGCCATTCAGCTCTGTTCGGTGCCATCTTTGCTGGATTGCGTGCCCACAGAATTCCCGTAGACCCAACAACATAAAATTTTAGATTTGGAAAATCATCCATCTTTAACATATCGCCTTTTCCTCCTCCGCTCGACCTGCTGAATCCTATATTACTGGGATCAAGGTATTCACTTCCTTCCCAATGCAAGTGTATATAGCCATACAAAGTGGCACCTTTCGGCAATTTGCCATGAAATTTTTTGGGATCAGCATCTGGCCCGGGAGAACCATATCTTTTCAAAAATGTTTTGAATTTATCCGGCTTTGTATACGAATAATACCGTACCCCTGTACCCTTATCTATTTTTTCAAAGATTAAAGATGCCCACTCAGTTTCCTTCTCGGCTGCATCTCTGATACCAAGGCTATATCCTTCCTTTCTGGCCCACGCAAATGCAGCAATATCTGAGGATGTATAATAATCATATCCATCATATGAAAATGTAGCCGAACTAATGCTTCCATAAGTTCCAGCTAATTCCCCTTCATTAAATGAAAAGGAAAAATCTTTATACTCCGTTGCACTTGCCCCTGTAATTGAGATAATACTTCCGCCGCTTCCTGCAAAGTCTATAATCTGATCCCATAATATTTCTGCATCGCTTATTTGCCATTCTTTATCCGCTTTCCATTGTTGTCGGAATTTCTTACTATCCATCCCACTCATCTCCCCGCCAAAAAAATTATCCTCATTCACCATTATCGCCCTCATTCCATCCGGGTACTACGCTGGCATGCCTGCTGGCAGGCAGGTGTTTTTGTTGGCAAGGGAGGGAGACCGAGACCTTTTAACATTACCATATGCGTCGGGAAATATCATCAAACCTCAAACCAACACTCCGTTTAACGGCAGTATCATTAATTCTATCCAGTATTTTGTTTAGCAATTTTTTAGTATGTTTTTTATTATCTGTTATATACCTAGTCTTTTGAGATTGTGTACAAATAACATAGTTATAATAACCCACTTGATTTGTATCCTTTAATATTCCAACACTATCAAACCCTTTAATTTCATTTTTTATTAGCTTCAAGCATTCTCGATTAACCTTATAAGCATAGTATGGCCATGACTCATTTTTATTAAATGTGTCAGCATAAAAAATTATTTTCGGAATAGGTTTATCTGTTAACCAGCCATACTCAAGAGTAATCGAATTACTAGTTTCACATATTATGCTATATAAGAAAATAAATAAAATTGATAAAAAACCATTTGTGATATTTTTTAAGAACTTAACCATATATTTTATGAATTTCCCGCTGTTGGGTCTTCAAAACCGTTGAACGGCCTACGGCCTTTGTTGGTGTTGTGTGCTGCCTTTGTGTAATTGCAAAAAAAACAACAAACGAATTAAGAAATCTAAGTTAGGATTTTCCTACATTTTAAAGCCGATGCTTCATTGCAAACGAAGCACAACTACCCTTTTTAATTCTTCCTTACCGAAACGAGGACTCAGGAGAATGGAGATAAAAAGGGGTGCCTTCAAAAGCCAATGAAATTTTTGTTAAAGGTCCGATACCACGAAAGTTCATTATTGTCCGCTATCATCCGGCCAACAACTTTTCTGCCTTCAATATCAAAAATGATTTTACAAAAAAAGTTTACGTTCATTTGCCCTCCGGTTACATACAGATATATGTATTTTTTATTTGGAGATAAAAATGCTTCTATGGGTCTCTTGTTTGGGGAAATCTCGCAAAAATTTGGAAAATATAAATCACTGAATATCGAATCCGGGATAATGAACCTTTTATCATTGATTGAAATCGTTAAACTGTCTAATACGGAGACAGTTGGTGTATCCCATGTAAGCCCAAAAATTTCTTTTGAATTTATTGATAAAATATAAGTGTAGCCATCCATGCTATGAACAGTATTAAAAACGGTAGAATCATATTGAATTTTACCAAGGCTACTTAAGCTTTTACTTATTTTTTTTGCTTCTATCCTAAACTTATTGGTATCTATTGCGATCTGAAGAGCAGCTTTGTCATGAAGCAAGAAATCATAGTTGAATCTCTCAAGAAAAAATCGATTTGAAATAAAATATTTTAAATTTCCTGGCCCGGAATATTTCCTTATTAAATGATCAATAAAGAAACTATCGATTTTATATTCTGATTGCTTAGGCGACACAATCGTATGTCGAAGGAGGGTTTCATAAGGTTTTTCAATATTGGCTCGTATCAGCCAATACTCCTTATTAAAATCATCCTGAGAAATGCACCTTTGGCCTAAAAAGAATATTAAAAACAAGAATAAAACTTTTTTCATCTACTTTAATTAATTTTTTTTATTGAAAATGGTCCATCGGTTTTGAAAAGAGTTACTTTGTAGTAAAAAATTCTTTCAGCCTGTCCAAATACTTGCGGAACATTTCCTCTTTCAAGATTTTTCAAAATAATATGCTCTAAAAAAGGATTACCCATTGGATTTAAAAATGGTAACCGCTGTAACCTCTCATATTGATAGAGAGGAATTGCGGTTCTCAACCAAACATGACCCAATTCATGTACCAATCCCATTAATGCATTCTGATAGCTTGCTTTTTGTGTTATTCCGGATACAGGATCGGTATATGATAAAATTTCAAGCCCTTCCCGATTATCGAACCATATAGAACCATCTTCCTTTGTTTCAGTATTTTCCATTCCAGCATAAATTGTAATTGGTACATTTGAAAATTTACCTCCCTCTAGAAAATCACATAAAACATTACCGCTCACATTTTTAACGGTATTATCTCCAATAGTACTGAATTGTAAAATCCCCCATTTTTATATAGCTCTTCTAATACGGCAACCGTTTCTGAAATAGCAGTGCTTTTGCCACTGTAGGCCTTTCCTGGAGTCCACACAAACGGTGTTTCATTACTTCCAAACCCATAGATACTAATCCCTCCGCCTTTGATATTCGATCCGCTACCTCCACTTCCTAATTTTTCACTTATGGAAGCCATATATGCTCTGATAAATGCAGCTGTCAGAATTTGAGTTAGTTGCTCATCCCAATCAAAAAACTGCTCATGTGAACTCCAATCTTGTCCACTTCTCTCAAACCCTGTCAACTGCTGAAACCCTCCCTGCTCCTCATTCATCGCAATGGCCCGCATTCCATCCGGGTCAATAAATCGTATCGGATTATTGTACGCATAGTTATATGGCGTCCATCTCCGGCTTGTTTCTGCCAGTGGGTCTATTACATGCCATCTTCCTATCTGTGCATCATACTGCCTGGCTCCAAAGTCATACCATTCCAGTCCATTCCCATCGGCAAACTCACTGCTCTGTTGTTCCTTGCCATTGTACTTGTACTTATTGCCTGCTCCGCCAAAGCTCAGTGCTTTTGAACTGATACCAGCCTGTATTAATCCGAACGGGTAGTAATGGTCTTCATTCAGTAAGGCTCCTCTTACATGCGTCACCTGCAAATTATCAAAGAACACATCTATATTCGGCGTTTCATTGCTTACATAAATGTACAAATAACCACTCTTGTTTATGGCCACATCGTTAAACAAATGGGTAGTAAACGCATCACTGACACCCACCTGCTCAAAACCACTGCCCCCGCTTACATATTTAAACTGCTCATCAAACAGTATCCAGTTGATAAACGCCTTGGGGCGGCTGCTATTGTAAGACTGGCTGTTTAAAAAATCCGTTGCGCCGGGGTTCAGCGCATTACTGCTGGCCAGTTCTGTTGGGTCACCATGGTTACCCGCCACATTACCCACACTGGTATTGAGTGCAGATAATAAACTCGTTAACGGGCTTACCGGGGTACCGGGTATTTCGGTACTCTTCCACCAGCTGTTTACCCGCAGGTTATATTTATCGCCTGCCATTACTTTCAGTATGGTGGCCGGGCCTATCTTGTTGCCATCGCCCCGCACTTTGGCCACATAGTCATTGGGGTTGGTATAGGAATCTGTTGGGTAGCCGCTGGGTTTGCCTATCCTTGTACTTTCTATATTGCTGTAAAAAAGGTTCTCATTGCCCGCCTGTGCGGTTTCCATACTGGCAGGCGGATAGGCATCGGTTTGTGTATCTTCCGTCAGCGTCATCCGTACATTGCCCAGGTGGTCTTTTATAAAATAATCAAAGGCCCAGTTACTTCCTTTCTTCCTTATTCTTCCTTCCTCATGCCCGGTAAAGAGTAAACTGTCTGTATAACCCGGCAGCGGGTTACCGGCAAACAGGCTGTCCTTACTTTCATATACAAAACCAGCTATATACCGGGTAGTAGTGGTTACCATGTAGCTATGGCTGGGGTTTTCTTCCACTGCCTTGCTCAGCTTTCTGCCTGCTGCATCGTAAGTGTAAGTAATGGTGCCGCCGCCATAGGCAGCACCGCCGGGCAGGTACACCTGTACCACTCGGGGCAGAGATGATCGCAGCGCTGATAGCCGCAGCAATCAGCCCGATATTCCGCAGCTGGCGGAAAAACTTCGGCGTTTGCTGTTGCATCCGTTCTTTTACATTACGCATCTTGCTTTGATTGAATGGTTAAGAAAATGGGTTTACCTTTCTGCAGCACCGGGTACGTAAGATCCAGCAATGTCTTCAGCGACAGCCGCGAAAAAATTCCCTCTCCTTCTCCCGTACACTGCGTTACCGGCGCAATACATCCCTTCGATTCTTTCAGGGCATTGTTATAGGCATGGATCAGGATATAACTTCGGTCGGGCACATCCTTTACCAGCAAATGCCAGCCAAACCGCAGGCTGTATCGTTTCGCCAGTGCATACTTACCTTCAGGGATACACGAAACAAGACGCCGGTTTTCTTTCCATGGCAGCTCTATTGTTGAGCATACCTTCTTTCCGTTCAGGAAAATGTCGCCGTTCGTTCCCTTCGGGCCATAGGTTCTCATCAGTATCAGTTCCATAGTGCTTGTTTTTTAATTGAAAAAGAATGGCTGTCAGGATATACGGAAGGGTCACAGTGCCGCGGCCTGGGCCCCCTGCACCCCTCTGTATAATCCTTACATAGCAGGTAACTATAAAACCCTCTTCTGTTCATACTTCCTGCCTCTTACCTCATACTTCCTGCTTCCTGCTTCTTACTTCCTACTTCTTACTTCTTACTTCCTACCTCCTACCTCCTGCTTCCTGCCTTCAGCATTCCGCATTCATAATTCAGCCTTCAGCCTTCCGCATTAAGCATTCAGCATTAAGCCTTCTACTCCCCATCCACCCCTATCAGTGCCATCGCATTGAAGGCACCGTTCTTCAGGGTATATAGCGTTCCGTTCACTTCCTGGTAAAAAGCAATACCAAGGCTCAGGAAAAGCGGGTGGGTGCTGTTCGCAGTAACAGTATTGGTTAACGTAAGCGCAGCTGTGGCTGTAGCATCCCACGGTAAAGCAGCAGTTTCCTGTGTCTGTACCACGTACACTTCATTTTCAAAATCGATCGCCACACCGGCCGACAGTATTTTGAAATGAGTAGCCCCTGCAGGCGCAGCGATCATATTAACCGGTACAAAGGGATTGATGCTCACCGCTAGTTCTCCGGTTACACGGTTAAGCGTAAAACTGTACGGGGCAAACAAGGTCGTACTCAGTTTGCTGTTCGCATTAAATTCAAATCCCTGCAACAGTGCTGCTTCACCATCAATTACATTGCGCAATCCACGGGGATTTACTGCATCTGCCTTTATTACTTTTACCATCTCCCTTGTCAGCCGGGCAATCATCCGGCCATCAGAGATATGTTGTAACTGGGAGCGCAATGCGGTACGCAACATTTTACCCGCCTTCCCGGCCCTGCCAAATTCAGCCCCGTTCTCACGGGTACGCTGAAAAGCCGGGTCCGTCGCAATACGGTTTGCATCCAGCCCGCCTTTCTCTCTCGCCATAAATCCGTCACGGGATTTATAGAACGTAATATTCCCGATCGTCCCCCGCAGGGGGATGATCCCTTTTTGTTGTGCCATCTTTTGTTGTTTTTAAATTGAAATAATAATTGAACAGGCCGCCGGCTGGCCCTCACGGTAATGATCAGCTGCTAGCAAGTTGACATCACCGTTTGCAATTGCAATACAAGATTAGAAAAGAAGAACAGCAGTTAAAAATCAAACGGCCGTTTAGGCCGCTATTACACCATATTATACAAATCAGCCATCCCGGCCATATTCACCAATTAACCATCTCCCAATCAACCAATCCCCAACATTCATCATTCATAACTCATAATTCATCATTCAGCCTTCCGCATTCAGCATTCAGCATTCCGCCTTCAGCATTCTGCATTCAGCCTTCAGCATTCCGCTTTCAGCATTAAGCATTCCGCATTAAGCGTTCTGCATTCATCATTCAGCATTCCGCTTTCAGCATTAAGCATTCCGCATTAAGCGTTAAGCGTTTTTCATTCATCATTCATAATTCATAATTCAGCATTCAACATCCCCCCACTCAACTCCCACTCAAAAGCCACCATAAAGCGACTCAGCTTAATTGATAATAAGACAAAAAAAAACCACCCCTGCCTGTTCTGTGCGGGGTGGCTAACTGCATGAGAAATGCGCAACCGACGTATTTACTAACGTCCTGTTTATACAAACGGGGTAGGGATGATTGTAAAATTGCACCTTCATTGTTACGCAACCATTACCGGTGGATTAAGTTAGTATTATAAAAAAGGCATAAGGGTTATCCCGGATACTTGAAAAATTTAATATTACCTTATTGTTAAATTTTTGTAGCTTTATTAGGTTAGCCTTCCATGAAAACAAAGGTTTACATATTAGCCCTGCTTTTTTTTGTTTCCCTGCTGCCTCACTCATCCGGGGCCCGGCAAACAGAAAGTTCCATCAGCTTTGATTTCTATGGCGAGCAGATAACCATCCCTTTTGATCAGTCCTTATTTGTTGATTTCAACGCCCCATTGTCTGAAAAATCATTGCAGTTCTTTTACCAGCGCATCAGTGAGGAGGACTATGCCCCCGTTATTAAGGCACTGCTGGCCTATAAAGTACAATACAGGCTTGATGACTGGTTATATTACCAGCTGATCCGGAAAACAGCGCAACAGGTAAGTCCCAAAGCCGCCAATTATCATCGCTACACCTTATATAAATGGTATTTACTCACCGGTTCAGGATATGATGCCTTATTGAGTATAAAAGCAGACAGGATACTGTTTTATGTACAAACTGATGAGAATATCTATAATATTCCGGGCCGCCTGCGGAATGGCAAACAGTATATATGTTTAAACTATCATGACTACGGCGTGATCAATTTTGAAAGAGAGATATTTGCTGAAGTGGCGCTGCCTGTTCCCGGCGCTGTAAAGGGTTTCTCCTATAAAGTGATGCACTTACCCGATTTTAAAAAAACTGATTACCAGGAAAAAGATATCAGTTTCAATTACAATGAGCAGGATTATCATTTTAAATTAAGACTGAACCCGCAGATAAAAACCATTTTTGCCAACTATCCCGTGGTGGATTATGAATCCTACTTCAATATTCCGCTCAGCCGGGAAACCTACAGTTCGCTGATTCCCCTGCTGAAAAAGAACATAAAAGGCATGAGCCAGAAAAACGGGGTGGATTTCCTGATGCGCTTTACCCGCTATGCATTTTTGTTTGAACCCGACAGCAGGCAGTTTGGTAATGAAAAAAGATTGAGCCCGGAACAGACATTATTATATGAACAAAGCGACTGCGATGACAGGGCTGCCCTGTTCTTTTACCTGGTGAAGGAAATTTATAACCTGCCCATGCTGGTACTTGCTTTTCCTGAACATGTTACGATTGCAGTAAAGTTTGACAAACCTGTTGGCACACCCATTATGTATAAGGGTGAAAAATATTCTGTTTGTGAACCTACACCACAAAAACAAGATCTGAAACTGGGCCAGTTGTCACCCAACCTGGATAAGGCAACCTATGAAATAGCTTATGCGTATACCCCCCGAAATTAAAAATCCTCATTGGCTGACCGGCTGCGGTTCTTTTGCATCCCTCTGAAGTTTATCTAACAATTCCTTTGTTTCACTGCTCATACTGGTAAAATACTTAACACCGGTTTTAATAAAGGAAAATGACTGGCAATCATCATTGCGGGAAAAATAAGTAACATATACGGCATCGCCTTTCCCGTAGAAATAGATCTTTCCCTGTGAGGTGCAGGTATCTTTGCTGTTGATTACTTTGCCATTTACATCATCACTGATAAGAGACAGCCACTCCTTGTCTTTTACTTTCACCATATTAAAGAATCGTGGGTTCCCGGGAGTATGGTAATACATAATCACGGCACTGTCGCAGGTGGCCATTTCAGGCATCATGTTCCTTATGGTATTGTCTTTACATGCACTGATCACTAATAAAACTACTGGTATTAAAAAAAGAAAATGCCTGTTCATGTTGGTAGGTTTAGCAGTTGCAAATTTCACAAAAAAAACGTCCTGAAATTTCAGGACGTTTTCAGTTATTCTGTAAACTAAATTAATAAGCTTTGTTCTGTGGATCCCAGTTGGTCCAGGTAGCTGTCCAGTCTGTTGTTCCCATAGCACCACGATAAGTAGTGGCAGTAAAGAAAGCGTTCATACCGGTAAAACTAGAACCGCTTAATGCTGGTGAACCTGTTACCGGCAAAAAGTTTGGTGTGGTAGAATAAAAAGGACTGGTTAACTGTGCTGCGGCTGATGTAGCTAATGTAACACAACCTTCGCTTTCGGCTTTAGCCTGTATTTGAGCATTAGTTGCAATGGCAGCATTGGCTGTTTTATAAGGCAAAACAGTTGCATGCACAAGGTTATTCTTGAATTCAGAGATATTATTTACATAATAATCATTCAACGTACCATCAGATTCCATGGAGAAACCAGCATCCGGGTGTCCGATAAGAATAGAATTACGTAAAATAAATTGAGCTCTTCTTCTCCAGCGGTTTGAAAAATTATGATTTCCAGCTGTACCCGGTGCGTCATTAGGACCAACAAAAGTGAAATTACTCAATTGTGGTTTTGTATTTGGAGTAGCAGTTGTTCCGCTACCATCATTATCACACTCAATTCCGTTACCGGCATCACCAGCATCTACAAAATCCGGTTTCCGCATAGAAACGGCAAACTGGATCTTTCCTGTATACCCATAATCAAAATCAAAATCATCATCCGCTGTTGCAAAAGCGATCAGGTTTTTGGCATTTACAGTTCCGCCAAAGAATTCATAGGCATCATCATTACCAAAAGATACCTGCACATTCTCGATGATAGTACCGGAACCAACACCACCCATAGTCAAACCATTGATCTCAGATCCTGGCTCGGCTGCAATACCTGCATACTCTATACGAACATAACGCAGGATACCACTTTCATCCAAAGGATCTGTTCCGCCATACTGGCGGCCTACACCACCTTCGATTGTTGGAGCCGGGTCAAGCGGACGATTGGTTGGCGCCTTACCTAATAAGATAATACCACCCCAGTCACCGGGTGCCCTGGAACCAGCAGCTTTACCACTGGTAAACACAATGGGGTTATCTTTTGTACCGGAAGCGATCAGCTTGGCACCTCTTTCAATGATCAAAGCACCTTTCTCCGTAATATCACTCTGCACTACGCAACCGGCTTCAAAAGTTATAGTAGCACCTTCTGTTACATACACATAGCCTTTCAGTATCCATTTTCCTTTTGCATAAAATTTACTGGAGGAAATCACACCAGATATAATATTGCTGGTAGGATCAACCGGAGGAGTAATCGCATCCCCTTCATCAAAATTCACCTTTACACAGGAGGGTGTACTGAAAAGCGCCATAAAAGCCAGTGCACCGAAAAGAATCTTCTTCATATAATTTTTGTTTTGTGTTTTTTTATTTTTTTGCGAATGAGTTATTTTTTCCAACATTAAAGTCGTAGGTAAAACCAATTGAAATAGTAGAACCAGGCTTATAAGAATAGAACAACCGGTCATTACCACTGCTGAAAGCTTTTTTGCTGTCCGTATTTTCATAGAAATAATAAGCCGGGTTCAGCAGATCAGCCCAGGTAAGCTTAAGTTCTCCCCGGTTATTAAATATCTTTTTAGCGATCTGGATATCAACCTGGTCCCTTGGCCTCTCGTACACATCAGGGAAACCAAGATCATTTATTCCTACTAATGCCAGGCGTTGGCCAATACGGTTATATAATAAAGAGCCGTTCCATCCACCTTGTTTGCTGTTATATTGCAATCCAAGGTTTACCAGGTAGGGTGATTGTCCCTGTAACGGACGATTGGATGAAACAGCTGCACCTGATGAAGAGGTAGAAGCCAGTGTAACTTTTGAATAGATATAAGTAAGGTTGGCAAACACACTGAAATTTGTTAATGATTGATTCAGAAAATCCAGGTTCTTTCTTACTTCAAACTCAGCGCCTATAGTAATAGCTTTATCGGCATTGGTATACTCATAGTTACGCCTGTCCAGCACACTGGATGGGTTCAAACGCAATTCGATCGGATCATCAAAATTTTTATAGAAGGCCCCCACTGTAATAGCCTCACCGCCCTTGGGATAAAACTCATACCGGATATCTCCGTTCAGTATAGAACTTCTTTTCAAGTCAGGGTTACCATTAACAGCATAGTTCACTTCATAATCAAAGAAAGAGAACGGCGCTATTTCCCTGAACTCCGGCCTGGCAACAGTACGACTGCCGGCTACCCGGATGCTGTGTTTGCTATTGGGAGAAAGGGTGAAGTTGAAAGAAGGCAGCACATCCCATTTTTCTGTGTTCACCACCACTCTTTTGGCTGTTACATCCCTTGTAGTCAGAAATTGCTGGAAATTCTCTACTCTGGCACCCCATACCAATCTTACCTTTTCACCAAACTTATTATCAAACATTCCGAATATGCCATTCAGGATAGACACCCCGAAATATTTGTCCTGGTTATTGGTAAAATCAAGTATCTTAAATCCATCGGTGGCCATATTTTCAGGTGCAAATATCTGGTTGTAGGGCAACAGGTTTTTTGTGGCATCAAACTGGGAAATACTGGCCGGTTCATAACGGAAAATACGGCTGCGAAAATCACGGATACGGATCAATGTGGATCCGCCGGCTTTAAATGTTTGTTTTTGTTTAGCGAATGTAAAGGGTATACTAAGACTGCCATTAGCACCGTAACTGTAATCTTTCAAATCACTGTAAAAGCGTCGGGTATCATCATCATTGAATTCAAACGGATCATTGGTTCCCTTTCCACGGAAATAAGCGGAAGTGCGAAGGTCCGGCTGTGATTTCCAGTTGTAGGCAAAGTTTCCGTTCCACATCAGTTTGATCCCGCTGTTGGTCAGCTGGTGATTACCTTCCACCTGTCCGCTATATAAAGAACGCTGGTTTAATACGGAAGAACGGAAATTAATATCCTGTATGCGGTCATTACTTACACCACCCCGGGTATAATAATTATCTTCAAACAACTGGTTGAATAAATTCTTGAAAGAGATCTTATGTCTTCCTTTTATATAGGTGATATTGGCAAGGGCACCCACATTGACGCTGTACCTGTTCTGTTCATCAAATAACTGTACCAGCACATCCCCGTCATTTTCATGCAATCTTCTTTCCACATCGTATTTCAGCATACTGTTTCGGTACTGCAACGAAAGGATGGTACCTAATGTACCTCCATTTTTAAATTTTTTACCGCTACCCCAGGTCAGATTGTACGTTTGGGTCGGCAAGGCCGTGCTGTTTTTTTCATTGTACACATCATTATTGAACAGCTTGCTGTATTCGATCTGCTGCTGAATTCCGGTTGTTGTTCCGCCTAATGCTCTGTAGGCCTGCGCTGAGGTAGGGAAGCCTTTGGGCAATCCTCTTGTTCTGTCATCAAAACCCAACCAGTCATTACCGTTACGTTCGTTGCTGGTAAAATCTTTAAAAACCGATTGCGTATTAAAACCCCAGCTTACACCAACACTCAGCAAATTCCTGGTAGGTACGTCTTTGGTATTTATCTGTATCAAACCTCCGGCAAATTCTCCGGGAAGTTCGGGTGTAGCCGTTTTATTGATAATGATATTATCTATCAGGGCAGAAGGGATGACATCAAAAGAGAATGCTTTTTTATCCGGCTCTGTACTGGGCAATTGCGCATTATTGATCACTGCAGAATTATAGCGATCACTTAATCCACGAACGATCACAAATTTACCATCCTGGATACTGGTACCGCTTACCCTTTTCAAAACCTCTCCTGTGTTTTTATCAGGGGTACGACGGATAAAATCTGCCGCGAGGCCGCTGGAGAGAGCTGTACTATTGCGTTGAAAAGATAAAAGAGCAGATGTATTTTCCTGTCTCCTCGATGTAGCCGTAATGGTAACACCTTCCAGTTTAGTTGTTGAACTTTCTTTGAGTATAATTTCCAGGTAATTATCCTGGTTCAACAACGCTTCCACTTCACTGATTTCCTTTGTTGCATACCCAACTCTTGAAACAACCAATGTATGTTTTACACCCGCCTCAAAAGTGAAATAGAATTTACCTTCTACATCTGAAATGGCTTGTTTGGAGGCGCCATTGGTAATGATAATATTGGCACCAGCCAGTGGCTCATTCTTTTCGTTCATCACCTTCCCGGATAGCTTAACAGATTGGGCATTCAGGGAAATAAAAGCGGTAATGAACAATACACTTAACAATAATCGCAGCCTGGAGTACATACTTAGTTATTTGCCGCAAAGGTGTACCCGTTACGTTACCGGTATGTTACTCCCATGTTAACCAATTATGATGGCAATGTTACCGGAATGTTAAGCACCCTTCTCAGAAACGAAACTGAAGCCGGCAGGTTAGTATATTATCCTTTAAATCAGTTGTGTAGCCAGTAAGTTGTGTAATCTCGTTCTTTACAATATCATAATATAGGATAAGCTTGGTTTGGGGATTTATGAGGTAAGCATATCCTATACCTAAAGTTGAAAACTTTATATCTGCAGCTGTGAGATTTGTACCCGATTTACCAATCTGGGCATCTTTGACCTTGATATTGGGATCATACCAGTCATACTTTAGCATAAGCTGGTGCCTGTTGTTAACGATATTCTGGAGGAACAAAAGAAATACGCCATCAAAATGCCGTACATAAGTAGGCACAGGATTACCATTCGATGTTGGCAATGTGCCGGGGTTGCTGGTAGAGGCGGAAGTTCCTGGTTGGGTACCAAACCAGTATTCAGCCCTCCATTCTGTTTCACCCCAGCCCTGTTTGAGTTTTACCTGGGCATCTGCCCCATAATAATGCCTGGGAGACGATTTTCCAATATTAGAGATGGATGAATCGACAACAAAAATTCCATCTCCATTAGGAGCCTTTCCACTTTCATACACATATTTGGTCCCATTCTTCCAGCCACCACGCAGGAGAGACAGGCCACCGGAAAATTCAACCTTATCTGATGTATTTGGCCTGATGAACATCCTTGATATAAGATCTTTGTGACTATCAAAATCAGTGGTGCCTGACAAACCCTGCCCGTTAAAAAACCCAATATCAAATTTGAAACGGGACCGCTTTTGCTTGCTTTCCTGCGGTTCATGAGAAACCATTATTCCAATATCCCTTTCTGAGGGCATTAATATTTGCGACATCCTGCCCCTTTCTGGTGTTTCCCTGAAGGCAGAGGATAAGTTAACTTCGTAACCAAAAGGACGGGCAAACAAACCAGCCGTCATTGAAAAAAGATTTCTCTTCGTTTCAAATAATTTTAAAAACATATCCCGTACAATCACTCCCCTTTCTGTTGCATCGATCTGAAAAGAAAACATGGCCTGGGGATATTTTTCTTTGGAAGGCATTATATAATCAATCTTTACCCTTGCACGCCGGAGCATGAAGCGGCTACTGGAATATTGTGAAAAATTACCTCCGGTATAGGAAGGAGCTCCGTCAGATTGAGCTTTTTGAAATTGCGGCTGTATATAACCTGTGATCCTTAAGTTTTCAAATCGCTTGATAACCGGCCTTACTGTGTCTTTTATAAAGAAAATTGAGTCGATATCAGAGAGGTATCGTTGTGAATTACCTTTTATACTCAAAAAAGCAACTAAAATGGTGGATAAGAGGACTTTTGACACTATTCGCTTAGCCAAAAACATATGCACTGCTTAAAATTGTTGCAATATAAAGTCTTTGTTATTGAATTGTTACCCTAATTTTATTTCTATATTAATTTATTATTAATTCTCCGTCCCTTCGTTACCCTGAGTGCTGTACCCGGTATTTTCGCAAACAATCCCGCTGTAAACGGGACTAAAACTAAAACTAATGGCAGGACTCCAATCATTTCTGAAAATTTTTATGCCCAAAAACAGGATCTTTTATGAACTGTTTGAAAAAGTTGCTGATAATGTTTCTAAAATGGGTTCGCAGCTGAAAGATGTGGTGGCCGAACCCGATTTTGATAAAAGGGCAGCACTTATTACCCAGATTGAAGACCTGGAACATGCTAACGATGAACTTACCCATAACCTGTTCACTGAACTGGGCCGCAATTTTATCACACCCTTTGACCGGGAGGATATACATTACCTCGCCACTTCGCTCGACGATATTGCTGATTATGTTTATGCATCCGCTAAAAAAATCAATTTCTACCGGGTCAATCCCAACGATATCGGGATGCAGAAATTTGCCGAACTGATAGAACAAAGCTGCCAGCAGGTGAAAATTGCCGTGACTGAATTGCGTGATATGAAAAATATGCGCAGCATAACAGAAGCACTGGTGAAAATCAATAGTATCGAAAACCAGGCAGACGATATTTTTGACATGAGTATCGAACGTTTATTCGCCACCGAACCAGATGCCAAAGAAGTGATCAAGAAAAGAGAAATATACCAGGTAATGGAGATCGTTACTGACAAATGCGAAGATGCCAGTAATGTGATAGAGTCTATTATTATTAAATATGCCTAATCAATTTTACTCAATTTGAAAATGGCTCAATTGCTCAATAACGCCACTTTTTTATGACATATTGAGTATTGCTGTATTGAGCAATTTTCTAATTAACTTTTATGACACCTTTCCTGATCACCATCATAGCCCTTGCACTGGTATTTGATTATATCAATGGTTTTCATGATGCGGCCAATTCTATTGCCACCGTGGTTTCCACCAAGGTGCTTACTCCCTTCCAGGCAGTACTCTGGGCTGCTGTATTTAACTCAGTGGCCTTCTTTATTTTCAAAGATCATGGCGTGGCAGA
This sequence comes from Chitinophagaceae bacterium, assembly GCA_016719165.1. Classification (GTDB taxonomy): domain Bacteria; phylum Bacteroidota; class Bacteroidia; order Chitinophagales; family Chitinophagaceae; genus JJ008. Next base: position 64,638 of record JADKAJ010000002.1, read on the forward strand.
TACAGTAGCCAAGACCGTTAAACCAGAACATATTATGGAAGGCAATATGATGGTCGTTATCTTTTCTGGACTCATTGCAGCCATTGCCTGGAACCTGCTTACCTGGTGGCTGGGTATCCCCTCTTCATCGTCTCATACATTAATTGGAGGGTTTGCAGGAGCAGCTGTTGCCGCCGGGGGATTTGAAGCAGTTAACTCATCGATCATAATAAAAACGGCCAGCTTTATTTTCCTGGCACCACTCATTGGTATGCTCATGGCATTTATCATGTCGTTATGGTTCTTAAGTTCTTTTAAAACAGGATGGACATCAAAAATATTTTCCGTTGGGGTGATAGTTTTTGTCGTCATTTTTCTCGCTGTTAGTCTTGAGTTTGATAAAGAAGTGCTGGCTAAAAAGACAGATTATGAAAACTATATCAGCCGGGTAATCTTCTACTCAAAGAACTTCAAATGGATCCTATTATGCTTCATTTTGCTCGTAATGGCCTCTTTTTCGCTTTACCTGAGCAACCTGAATGCACATAAAGCAAATCAATGGTTCAAAAGATTACAATTGATTTCTTCTGCCGCCTTCAGTATCGGTCATGGAGGTAATGATGCCCAAAAAGTAATGGGTATTATCACCGCTGCCCTGATAGCAGGCGGGTCCATAACTGATTTCAGCCAGATGCCCAATTGGGTTCCCATCTCCTGTTATTTGGCAATAGGTTTAGGAACGATGAGCGGTGGCTGGAAGATTGTAAAAACAATGGGTACAAAAATTACCAAGGTTACTCCTTTTGAGGGGGTGGCTGCAGAAACTGCTGGTGCGTTAACATTGTTTATTACTGAAGCATTGAAAATTCCGGTGAGTACTACCCACACTATTACAGGTGCTATCATGGGAGTTGGCGCTACAAAAAGATTATCTGCTGTAAGATGGGGCGTAACGATCAATCTTATCTGGGCCTGGATATTAACAATCCCTATCAGTGCCTTACTGGCAGCAGGAGTTTACCAGATTGCAAGGTTATTTTAATTTAATACACCGGTTTTATAAAATAAATCCTGACTTTTGTCGGGATTTTTTATGGCTAAAATACTAGTAACAGGCGGCTGCGGCTACATTGGTTCACACACTATTGTGGACCTGATAGAAAATGGATATGATGTTATTTCCGTTGATAACAATTCCCGTTCAAACCCAAACGTACTGTTGGGTGTAGAACAGATAACCGGCAAAAAAGTAAAGAACTATAAAGTAGACCTGTGCAACTTTGATGATACGTTTGCCATTTTCCAGGAAAATGTTGACATCACCGGTATTATTCATTTTGCCGCATACAAAGCTGTTGGTGAATCCGTGGAGAATCCATTAATGTATTTCGAGAACAACCTGGTTTCTCTGATCAACCTGCTGAAATGCGTTCAGGAATTTCATATTCCCCATTTTGTTTTTTCTTCTTCCTGCACAGTATATGGCAATCCAGATGAGATACCTGTAACAGAGAAAACGCAGCCTAAGCCTGCTGAGTCTCCCTATGGCTATACCAAACAGATGAGTGAGCAGATCATAAACGAATTTGCCAAAAGTTCAGGGACTCAAAATATCTTACTCCGTTATTTCAACCCGGCAGGGGCACACCCTTCAGCTATTATCGGTGAAATGCCCATTGGTAAACCTCAAAATCTTGTTCCCGCTATAACTCAAACTGCTATTGGCCGTATTGAAAAAATGTATGTATACGGCAATGACTATCCAACCAGGGATGGTTCCTGTCTGCGGGATTTTATTCATGTTTGCGACCTTGCCAATGCCCATACTTTAGCTTTGAAATACCTGGAAGAAGGAAGAAGCAATGGTTTGTGTGAGGTTTTTAACCTGGGTAGTGGCAATGGTGTAACAGTATTAGAAGCCATACATGCATTTGAAAAGGAAAGCGGTATTAAACTGAATTATGAAATAGGCGCCAGAAGGGCCGGTGATGTTGTTGCCATATATGCAAATAATGATTTAGCTAAAAAAATGCTTGGTTGGAACCCGAAGTTTTCGTTGAATGAGATCATGGCTTCCGCCTGGAAATGGGAACTGCGTTTGAAAGCGGATGAAACCGTCTTCACCAGCCAGGCAGGGGACCTTAACTGATTTTTCGCTGTTCACTATTGACTATTCACCATTCACCCCTATCCCTTACTTTTGCGACACATAAATTTTAATCATGGCATTAAAGGATATACAATCAACAGGAAACAAAGATACCCGAAGTGGTTTTGGTGATGGTATTGTGGAAGCAGCGAGAAAAAACCCAAATATTGTCGCCCTCACTGCTGACCTGGCAGGATCGCTCAAGCTAAACCAGTTCATGAAAGAATTTCCGGAACGTTTTATTCAATGCGGCATTGCAGAAGCTAATATGATAGGCATTGCGGCTGGTTTGACCATTGGAGGCAAAATTCCTTACACCACCACTTTTGCCAACTTCTCCACTGGTCGTGTTTATGACCAGATCCGTCAATCAGTTGCTTATAGCGATAAAAATGTAAAAATCTGTGCTTCGCATGCAGGTCTTACATTAGGTGAAGATGGTGCAACACACCAAATACTGGAAGACATTGGATTGATGAAAATGTTGCCGGGCATGACAGTTATCGTTCCCTGTGATTATGCACAAACAAAAGCTGCCACAGAAGCTATAGCCGATTATGAAGGTCCGGTGTACCTGCGTTTTGGAAGACCCGTGTGGCCAATATTTACGTCAGACAGGCCTTTTGAAATCGGCAAAGCACAATATTTTTCTGAAGGAACAGATGTTACCATTTTCGCCTGCGGCCATTTAGTGTGGAATGCCATCCAGGCCGGTGCTATTTTACAGGAAAAAGGTATCAGCGTAGAAGTAATAAATATTCATACTATCAAACCATTGGATGAAGAAGCAGTGATTAACTCCATTCGTAAAACAAAATGTGCGGTAACGGCAGAAGAACATAATATCATCGGTGGATTGGGAGATGCCATTGCACAGGTAGCTGCGAAAAATTTCCCGGTACCCATCGAATATGTAGGCACAAAAGATACTTTTGGTGAAAGCGGAACACCTGTTCAATTATTAAAGAAATACGGTTTAGATATCCCGGATATTGTGACAGCTGCTGAGAAGGTGATGGGCAGAAAGAATAATGGTTAACAGTTTGTTTCAAAGTATTCTGGCAGGTTCTTCTTAAATTGAACCTGCTTTTTTATTTTTATTAGCAAAGCCATTAAACATATTACTTTCCCAATATTCTAAGCCAACCAAAGCCCGATGTCAATGCCTCTAACCACTGCAAGTGATAGCGAACTCCTCGTTCAGTTTCGTAACCCGGTTACGAAAGAAAAAGCCTATACAAGCCTTGTCAGGAAATACCAGGAAAAGTTGTACTGGCATATCCGACGGATGGTGGTAGAACATGAAGATGCGAATGACGTACTGCAAAATGTGCTGATAAGGGTTTGGAATGGGCTTGAAAATTTTAGAGAGGACAGCCAGTTATATACCTGGCTTTACCGGATAGCTACCAATGAATGCCTGACCTACCTGGAGCAGCAGAAAAAAAAGGCTTCTGTAAGCCTGAGCGATGTGGAGACCGGTTTGAGTAACAAGATTAAAGCTGACAAACATTTTGATGCAAATAAATTAGAGTGGAAATTACAATTAGCCATGCAGCAACTTCCTGAAAAACAAAGAGTTGTATTTGCATTGCGATATTATGAAGAGCTGCCCTATGAAGAGATGAGCCGGGTATTGGAAACCAGTGAAGGCGCATTAAAAGCCAGTTACCACCATGCAGTTAAAAAAATTGAGGATTATATGCTGAATCATTAAACTTTGAAGCCCCATAAGCGTCTGAATTAACGTAAAATGACACAGAAAGACAACATATTGCAAGAGTTGAATGAGTTGAACAGCAGTTTGGCCAACCTTGATTCAAAGAATATCTATACCGTTCCGGTTGGATATTTTGTGGGATTGGCTGACCAGGTGCTTGGCAGGATCAAAGCAACAGAGGCAACAAATGCAACTGATGAGTTGGTGCATTTATCCCCTTTGCTGAGCAAATTGTCTAAAAAAATGCCTTATTCAGTACCACAGGGTTATTTTGAAGGGCTGGAAGAATCATTGATATCATCTGTTCAGGTTAGCGGGCAACCGGCGCAGGAAGAATTGGAAGAACTTTCTCCATTACTGAGTAGTTTGAATAAAGAAATGCCCTATTCAGTACCACAAGGATATTTTGAAAACCTGGCCATCAAACCAGTTATTGAAGCGAATAAAACCGGAATCAAAGTTATTCCAATAGGTAGCCGCAAATGGATCCGCTTTGCTGCGGCAGCAATCATAACCGGGATAATCTTAACTGCAGGATTCTTTTTTATAAACCAGGACAAAGTTGATCCCAATGCTGATTCACATACATGGGTTAAGAAAAGTATTAAAAAAGTAAGTACGGATAAACTTGACGAGTTCATTGAGTTAACTGAAGAGGAAAAATCAGTTCAGGGAACCATTGCTTCTGCAGAAAAAACCCAGGATATTAAAGAACTGATAAAAGATATTCCGGAAAATGAAATTCAGAGTCTTTTAAATGATACAGAGTTATTAGACGATTCCAACACCGATGAAGCTTCTGATGATATAATGATGAACTAATCAGAAAAAAATGAAAAAAATATTATTCATATTAAGTTTGCTCCTTATTACTTCCACTATCATTTTTGCCCAGAATGACGAAGGCGATGACAGGATACGGGATAAAATGAGAGAGTATATACAGCTCAGAATGCGGCTGACCAGGGGGGAAGCAGAACGATTCACTCCCGTTTTCGTTCGCTATTTCAATGAATGGAGAAATACGCTAAAAGAAAACCGTACAGACAGATTGATTTTACAGCAAAAAGTGGTTGAATTAAGATTACGGTACCGGGGTGAGTTTAAAGAAATAATAGGTGACAGAAGAAGCAATGAAGTTTTTGAACACCAGGAAAGATTTATTAAAGAATTAAAAAACCTACGCCAGGAAAGAATACAGAACCGGCAAGGACCCCGTAACAGAATAAGATCATTACCAGGATAATTAAAAAAGGTTGTTTGAGTATATAAAAAGCCGGTTCCATATGAACCGGCTTTTATTTTAAAACTTCCACAGCGGGTGTTTAACATCATGGTAGAAAAGAAATGTCCATTTTTCCTCCTCTCCTTTTTTCCACCATTGTTGCCGGAGTTCCATTGCTTTTTTACCATCGTAGTCATATTTGGCTACAAAGCGGTGTTTCATCTGCTGTAGTTGCGGGGCTTCATCACCACCAAAAAAGATAGTTTCTTCATCTTCTCTTATCCAGAACACCTGGTGCTGAGGTGAATGAGCCCCTGAAATTTCATAACTGATATAACCGTCAATCATACCGTTACCCTCCAGCAGTTCCACCTGTGCAGCATTTTGCAAACATTCTAATTCCCCTGTAATAAAAGAAGGAAATCCCTTTTCAAAAGCAAACTCCAGTTCTGTTCGCTGCACATAATAAGTAGCATTAGGAAATGAAAGTCTTGCGCCTAATCCTTCTCTTTCAATTCCAACAGCCCCTGCATGATCTTTATGCAGATGTGATAATAATACTTTCGTTACTTCTGAAGGATTGATCCCGGCATCCATCAGGTTTTGGTGTAACTGTAAAGTCCCGTTCTTTTCAAAACCAAGGCCGGTATCAAGCAGTAAAATATCTTTTGAGGTAACAATTACAAAGGGTTGTATCTCCACTAATAAACTACCAACAGGTCTTTCCTTTAAATCATGGGCTGATTCATCAAAAGGAACAAATAGTTTTGTCTTGTCAATGGTAAACGTACCTTCAGAAAGTGGAATGATTCTCATAAAATTCAAAAATACAAATTCCAACTCCCAATAACAGCTCTTCAATCGCTTAGTTTAGATTTTATCTTAACACCATCTGCCGGTCGGCATCCAGTCGTATCAGTATAAAAAGAAGAATTGTAAAAGTTAGCAGGGAGGTGCCGCCATAACTGATAAAAGGTAGTGGGATACCGATTACCGGGGCAAGCCCGATTGTCATAGCCACATTAATTGCAATGTGAAAGAAAAATACAGATGCTACCCCATAGGCATAACAGCGGCTGAATACACTTCGCTGACGTTCTGCAATGGTAACGATCCGGAAAAGGAGAATTAGATACAGCCCCAACAAAATTGTACTACCCAGAAAACCAAACCCCTCACCGACGGTACAAAAAATAAAGTCAGTACGTTGCTCTGGCACAAAGTCATATCTTGTTTGTGTGGCATTTAAAATCCCTTTCCCTTTAAAGCCACCACTGCCAATAGCAATTTTAGATTGTCTTACATTATAACTGCTGCCGCTTTCCTTCTTCTTTTTTGCTTCTTCTGCAGTAATATCTTCTCCTTTTTCCAAATAAGGATTATCCTTTCCAAACAAATCGTAGATACGTTCAACCTGGTGTTTCTGTAATACATTTTTAAAAATAACCGGTACAGCAAACCGCTGGATACCCACACATAAAGCCCACAAAAAGATAATCGTCACTAACAAATCACGCCGGCGCTTAATCTGGCGGCGAAATATATAGATAATCAATGCGGCAATTGCTGTCAGGGTAATTGCAAGAGTATTGGGCTCAATCACAATGGTAGCCACTACTAATGCAGCAATTGAAAAACCTATTATCAGCACGATAGAAGGAAGTCCTTCACGGTACATAACAATAAAAAAAGAAAAATAAACCAATGCAAGGCCGGTCTCACTTTGTAATATGGTAATGACAGCTGGCAAAAGTGCAATTCCGGCTGCAATCAACTGTGAACGGGTTTTCGAAAAGTCTGTTTCCGGTCTGGATAAATATTTTGCTAATGATAAGGCTACAAAAATCTTACAAAACTCTGCTGGCTGGAAATTAAAAGCTCCCAGCTTAATAATTGATTCGGTCCCTTTGACTCTTGAGTGAAAAGGGAATACCAATAACAACAACAGAATACCAACGGCATACCAGAGGTTAGCCGTTGCAGCAAAAAATTTACTGTCTGTCAGCAGAATAAAGAAGCCTATTGCCGCACCAATCAGAAAGAAATAAAATTGTTTGCTATAATCTGTTTTGAAATTAATAAAACTTTGTACCACAGCATCCCCTTCCTTATAGGTGGCTGCAAAAATGGCCGTAAGACCAATCATTACAAGCAGCAGGTAAATCCATGCTAAACTCCAGTCAATTCCTTTTGATATGGCAGGGTTTTGCTGGTTCATGATCTTTTTTGCAAATCAGTTTTACGGAAATTTTTATCTGCCGGTAATATTGCCAGCGTCCTAATTTCCTTCTTTGCAGGTACGGGAACTTTACCAGGTGACGGGCTAACGGGACCGTATAAAGTTGAAATATATTTTTTAATATAACTACTGTCTTTAGTCGTTTGAAACCATTTAAAGGCCCGGGTAGAATCTTCTTTATACTGAAGTCGTTTAAAATAGGCGGGCATCAGATCAGTGCTGGCAATTCTTTCGAGGTCAGCTTTACTTTTTGTCATCAGTGTATCGTTCAGGTATTTTTCAATCATGATCCTGGAAATTGGCCCGGCCCAGGTAGATCCAAAACCAGCATTTTGTACAAATACAGCAATAGCAATTTTAGGATTTTCTTTTGGCGCAAAGCATACAAACATGGAGTTGTTTGGTAATTTGATCCTTCTGCCGTCAAGTATAGTATAGTTTTCGGCTGTACCTGTTTTAGCACACACATCAATGCCGGGGATCTGTGCTATCCTGGCAGTACCAAATTTTACAACATCGTTCATCCCTTCAATGACCTCATTAAAAGCAGTATCAGCAATCTGAGTAAGTACATTATGCCTTACCCGGAACTTATTCATCAGGGTAGTATCTTCATCCGTTTCACCATCAATTTTCTCTACAAAATGTGGTGTATAATAATATCCTTTATTAGCGATGATACACATCGCATTCGCCATTTGTAAAGGGGTGGTCTGCATTTTATCCTGGCCGATACCTAATGTAAGATTGGTACAGGAAGTCCATCTACCCGCATTTTCTTTATTATAAACTGAGGTATCCGGTATACCACCTGCGCTTTCATTAGGCAGATCTATTCCCAAACGAACACCCAAACCAAAAGCATTCATGTACTCTTTCCATTTCAGGTAACCGAGTTTTACATTGTCATATTTCGGATTATCGACCGCCAACCGATACACATGTGCATAATAAGCATTGCAGGAGTTGGCGATAGATAAGCGGACATTGGCAGCATGACCGCCACCCGCATGGGTACAAGCTGGTTTACCATGACCGCAAAGGGTATACCGGCCTCCGCAAGGGTACCCGTATGAAGGAGTAATCACCCCCTCATCCAATGCAACCAGTGCCCCCAATGGTTTGAACGTGGATCCGGGTTCATACTTTCCTCCAATAGCCCTGTTAAGCATTGGGCCGGTTACATCCAGTTGCATACGGCTGAAATTCTTACTACCGTCGGAACCGGTAAGATCATTGGGGTTGAAATTAGGCCCTGACACCATTGCCAGTATCCCCCCTGTCTTTGGGTCAATCGCTACCAGTCCGCCAACTTTATTTGTCATCAGCTTTTCAGCCAATTGCTGCAATTCTACATCAATATAGGTCCGCAATCCTCTTCCGGCTATAGAAGCAGTATCAAAGGCACCATTTTCATAATGCCCAACCAGCCTGTTCTTGTTGTCTTTAATCATGTACTCCACACCCCGCTGGCCCATCAGCACTTTTTCATAATAAGATTCCAAACCCGTCTTTCCGATATAATCTCCCTGCCTGTAAAAACTGCCGGAGTTCTCAATATCCTTTGTATCTGCTTCACGGATATAACCTAAAATATGAGCTCCTGCATTGAAAGGATATGTCCGCAATGGACGTTCCACTAGGTTAAACCCGGGATACTTCCAGCTGTTCTCTTCAAATCTGGCCTGTATCTCTTTTGTGAGTAACCCCTTGAAAATGGAGGGGCGAACAGCTGTGTTTTTAAACCTGGCCTCCAATATCCTTTTTTTAAATTCAGCGGTATCAATTCCAATAAGCCGGCAAAAATCCATGGTATCGATACCTTTTACTTCAGCAGGCGTTACCATCAGGTCATAAATGATCGTATTGTTTAAGATTGCTTTCCCTTTTCTGTCATAAATAATACCTCTTTCAGGGTAAACCACTTTGGCATAAACAGCATTGTCCATGGCCAACTGCCTGTACTTTCCTTCAATTACCTGCAGGTAGAAAAGCTGGGCAATGATTACTACAAAAGCAATAAGGAAAATAATACGAATGATCCGGCTTCTTGATTGGTTAAACACAGACATGGAGCAACAACAAACAATAATCCTGATAATTACCAGGGATGAGGTGAGAAAAAGAATTTTTAATCGTTATACAAAGTACGAATTACAAAAGTCTGTTTCCAAATCTATTTGAAAATAAAATTTGATTTAAGAAAATTTTCTATACCTGAGTTAAGGGTAAATATCTCGTCAGGCCGTATTTGTCCTGAATTTTAATTTACGGGGGAACAGCAATTCAACTGTAACAATAAGCAGCATACTGATACCGGTAGTAGCAATTACTTTCACTATGAAATCCAGGAAACTTCCAAAACTCAGCCACTGCAAAAAGACCATATAGCCATGATGCAGGAATGTAAGAATAAAAACATAGACAAGATAAGGTGTCCATTGCATAGCCTTGGGTGAAGGTTCCCTGTAATTGAATTCTGTACTATCCTTGGGTGTAAGAATATTGATAATAAATGGACGGACATATGCGATCAAAAGACAGGCTGCGGCATGAAGGCCCGGCGTCATTGTAAAATAGTCAAGTGCCAGGCCGGTAAAAAACCCAATCACCAGCAACCATTGACGGGAAACTGAAAATGGTAACCAAAGGATAAAGAGAAAATAGAGGTAAGGAGTTATAAAACGGTGCAGGTGCGGCACCTTGTTCAATACATATACCTGTATTGAGATGAATACAGCAAAGCGGATGATATTTCTCAGCAGATCACTCACTTTGGATTTTTTTTAGGGTCTTCAATTCTTTTGCGGCTTTCCAGGTTCAGGGCTGTCTGTTCAGTATATTGGAGGTTCTCAACTACAAACACCTGCTGTAAATTGTAAAAGCGGGCCCCGGGCTTAACTCTGAGTACATAAAAGTTTGTACTCTTGTCAGTAACCACTTCTGCAATGGTGCCTACCAATTTCCCGGGGGGAAAATTGAAAGAATAAGTACTGGTAAGTACGGTATCACCGGTTTTTATTTCAATGCTCTTGGGTATTCCTCTTAATGTCAGTAACCGGGGATCCTTCCCATCCCACTCAATAGTGCCAAAATCACCACTCTTTTTCAAAGAAACATTTACTTTTTGTTGGACATGCAACAAACTCATTACCTGGCAAAAATTAGGACTGACCCCTACCACTACCCCTACTGCACTGCCATCTGAACTTAAAACGGCCATATTGTCTTTTATTCCGTGATTCAGGCCCCGGTTCAGTTGTATATAATTTTTTTGACTATTGACGGTGTTATAAACAACTCCGGCTGGTCTGAAATAATAGCGACGGAAATTTCCCGAAGTATCAAATAGAACAGAATCCTGCACCAGCTGAACACTTGTATCTGCCCGCACAAAATTCTGAGGTAATAAATTCAGCAGGGAATCATTCATCCGGTGTACCCTTCGATTTTCTTCCCTGAGAACAAAGTAATCCTCAACTTTATTATACTGCGTATTGATGCGGCCGGTCATCTCATTCGCTACACCCAGGAATTTAGCCCGGTGAAACTTATTGTAGTTATACAAAAACCACAAGGATACCACCTGTAATAGAAGGAATGTAAAAAAGGTTTTATACCGGCGGATAAAGAGAAAAACGTTACGCAACTGTTGCAGGTTTGGAGTTAAAAATACGAAGTACGTTCCGTTTTAAGTCGTTAACCGTACTTTGTATTTCGTTCTTATCGCATCACAAAAGGATACCTGTCATAATGTTTCAGTGCAATACCCGTTCCCCGCACCACACTTTTCAGCGGGTCATCGGCTATATGTACCGGCAATTTTATTTTATTGCTCAATCTCTTATCAAGACCACGAAGCAGGGCACCGCCACCGGTTATGTATAAACCACGGCGGTAGATATCAGCAGCAAGCTCTGGGGGGGTTTGTTCCAGTGCTTTAAGGATTGCTTCTTCAATTTTAAAGATGCTTTTGTCCAGTGCCTCGGCTATTTCCTGGTAGCTCACCATTATTTGTTTGGGTATACCCGTTACCAGGTCACGGCCATTTACTGCAAAATCATCAGGTGGATTGTCAATTTCTTTCATGGCAGCTCCCACCTGTATTTTGATTTGCTCAGCAGTTCGTTCACCTATCAATAAACTATGGTAACGACGCAGGGCCTCCATTATATCAGCCGTAAATTCATCACCAGCTATCCGGATTGACTGGTCGCAAACAATCCCAGCCAACGCAATGACGGTTATGCCCGTTGTGCCACCACCAATATCTATGATCATATTACCCACCGGCTCTTCTACGTCAATACCGATACCCAGTGCCGCAGCCATAGGTTCATGAATAAGGTACACTTCTTTGGCACCAGCCTGTTCTGCACTGTCCCGAACGGCCCTTTTCTCCACTTCTGTAATGGAGGAGGGTATACAGATCATCATTCTCCAACTTGGGGGGAAAAGAGGCTTTTTGGGATAAACCAGTTTGATAAGCTCCCGAATCATCAGCTCCGCAGCATTGAAATCGGCTATCACACCATCTTTCAGCGGACGAACAGTACGGATGCTTTCATGGGTCTTTTCATGCATCATGAGGGCTTTCTTACCTACCGCCAGAACCTCTTTGGGATTATTACGATTTAAGGCAACAATACTCGGTTCATTCACCACTACTTCGTCATTGTGTATGATGAGGGTATTAGCTGTACCCAGGTCAATAGCTATTTCTTGTGTAAACCAATTAAAAAGTCCCATGAATTTATATCGGATTTATTGTGAGCAAAGGTGGAGGAAATAATTTGAATTATCAAAGCAAAACCTTGTCTGGCATGGATTTTTTTTATATAGTGAATTTAGATAATTCGCAGTTAAAAGGATTTTAAACATTGTAATTACAGGAAATTTTTGGTATAAGAAATAGCAGGTTGCACGGAATAGTTAACTTAACAGGCAACAACGTTTTTTCTACCTTCATCATATGCGAATCATTACCAGAACAGTTCTGATTTTGTCTGTCGTTAGTTTACTGGCAGATATTGCAAGTGAAATGCTGTATCCGGTTATTCCTGTTTATTTAAAAGAGATCGGCTTCAGCGTTTTTCTGATCGGTGTACTGGAAGGAGTGGTACAATTTACGGCAGGCATTAGCAAAGGTTACTTTGGAAAATGGAGTGACGAAATGGGGTTTCGTTTACCATTTGTAAAGCTCGGGTATTTTCTAAGTGCTGTATCAAAACCCTTGATGGCCACTTTTACTTACCCTTTATGGATATTTTTTGTACGAACTATTGACCGGTTGGGCAAAGGTGTCCGCACTGCTGCAAGAGATGCACTACTTTCCCGGGAAGCAACAAAGGAAACAAAGGCGAGAGTTTTTGGTTTCCATCGCAGTATGGATACTGCCGGCGCTGCTATCGGACCAACTGTTGCATTATTGTTCCTATACTTCTATCCGGGTGACTATTCAACTCTCTTTTATATTGCTTTTATACCGGGCATGTTATCTGTCTTTTTAATTTTCTTATTGAAAGAAAAAAAGAACCCTGTTTCCACTATGGGCAAAGGAAACTTCTTTTCCTTTTTCAGGTATTGGAAAATAGCAAATCCTGAGTTTCGAAAAATAGTTCCCGGTTTATTATTGTTTGCACTCTTCAACAGCTCAGATATTTTTTTACTTCTCATTACAAAGGAAACTATCGGGAATAATACGATAACCCTACTGGGTAGTACATTTAACGCTGATACCATCACCATTGCCGCTTATATTTTTTATAACCTTGTTTATGCCCTTGCATCCTATCCAATGGGAATTCTGGCAGACAAACTTGGCTTTAAAAGAGTTGTCATTTTCGGATTAATTCTATTTACAATAGTCTATGGTGGCTTCGCATTTAAACCCTCTGTACCCTTAATTTTTATTTTGTTCTCCATCTATGGTATTTATGCGGCTGCTACCGAAGGAGTCATTAAAGCATGGATTACTAACTTGTCACATAACCAGGATACAGCTACTGCAATTGGATTTTACACTTCCTGTGAAAGTATGAGTACATTATTTGCCAGTATAATCGCAGGTGCCATATGGACCAGCCTGGGCAGTTCCTATACTTTTATCATCACCGCTGTGATCTCATTAGTTGTTGTACTTTATTTCTCACTGATAATCAAGGCTAAATAATTTTAGTTATTAATCTTTATTGCTTACCTGTTTTTGGCATAGTAATGGCAAGGAGGGACCTGAAACTGTTAACTCCATCTAAAATTAAATTATGAGAAAGATTATTGTTACAAGCCTCGCATTACTGATTTTTTCCTTTTCTCAAGCGCAAAGCAAAAGCACCAATAGTTCCTCCTATCAAACCGCATTAGGTGTAAAAGTCTGGGACGGCGGAGGCATTTCGTTAAAACACTTCATCAATGGCAATAATGCGCTGGAAGTAATCGCCTATTTCTGGAGACAGGGTGTTCGCATAACAGGATTGTATGAAATACATGGCCCCATCAGTGGTGCTACAGGTCTGCAATGGTATATAGGACCCGGTGCTCATTTAGGGTTTTACAATACCCGAAATGGTGACGGCAGCTTTATCGGGCTTGATGGCGTACTTGGACTTGATTATAAATTCAAAGGCGCTCCAATCAATATGTCTATTGACTGGCAACCATCTTTTGAATTTGGTGATAACCGCGGATTTGTCGGCAGTTGGGGAGGATTAGGCGTTCGCTATACTTTTTAACTTTTATCGCTACACAACAGGTGAAACGGACCTAAATCTTTACAGCCATTTGAGTTTAATGGTTGAATCCAAGTCTTGCTTCCACCGTTGTACTTAAAGCTGGCAACTTTCTTCTTTCTATAAGAAAACTGTTTAGCTGGGCTATTTCCCGGAATATATAATGTTTGTCAGCGGCAGCTTTCAGGTAATCTTTACCGGTACTTCCGCCTGTTCCTATTCTTGTGCCAATCATTCTGTGAACCATGTTTACATGGCGGTAACGCCATGAACTTAATTGTTCATCAATTTCCAACAAACAATTCAATAACTGAAAGGGTAATTGCAATAAGGGATACCCACGATACAGCATAATAAATAATGCAGCCCTGCAGGCTGCAGGCGATAATGAACGACCTTCAGCATTTCCTTTGTCACCAAACATTTCTTCAAAAGCTTCAATATTATTTCTTTCAGCTTCTGCCAGGCTTGACTGATAGCTTGTTTTATAATTGCTCCAGAATGATTCATCAGCTCCTTCCTTTAAAAAAGGCATTCTTTCCAGCCAACTGTTCAGTAACTGAAGCAAGGACTTCCCTGCTTCAGCATTCTTTATTACCTCGACATGTTCTTTTCGTAATTGAGAAGTATAGTACTGTTGCCCATGACGATGTTCAAATTTTAAACCCAACTTAGCTTCCAGCTCCTTGAACTGCCAACTTTGAAAACCTGATGCTGGCCTGAGCATGTCCCGGAAATCCAGGAAGTCCATCGGTGTCATGGTTTCCATAATATCAATCTGGTGAACCAACACTCTTAAGATCGTAACACAACGACTAAGCCGGTGAACAATAGTTTGCAACGCAGGGGAATTATCATTCAGGGCCGGTTTGCTCAGTATTGTTCCTACAGAATCAACTTCGTGATGCAGTTGTTTGAACCAGAGTTCATAAGCCTGGTGTATGACGATGAACAGCATTTCATCATGCGCAGGCAAATTATGTTTGTCACTTTCAGGAGCCTGGGCATTGAGAATTTTTTCCAGCCGCAGATAATCGTGATAGTTTACTTCCATATTGGCAATTTTGGCTGGTGAGAAGTGTAAATAATTTAATTATTCAGCGGAATAAAAGCCGGAGCCACTGACGTTATTCAAACTCATATCCTATATCATTTCTATAGGCCATGCCCTTGAAAGTTACTTTTTGCATTTCCTCTTTTGATATTTCAACCGCATCAAAAATTGACCGTCCATAAGAGGTGATACAAAAGACACGACCTCCATTCGTAACCACTTTCCCATCTTTTATTGTTGTTCCCATATGAAAAAGCATGCTGTCCTCAGGGTTGATATCACCCAGGCCATTTATTTCAAGCCCCTTTGTATAGTCTCCCGGGTAGCCACCACTCACAGCCACCACCGTGCAGACAGTGCGGGGATCTGTTTCAATTTTCACTTTATCCAATTCCTGGTTGGAGACCGCATCTAATAACTCCACGAGATCATTTTTTAATCTAGGAATCACCACTTCTGTTTCAGGGTCACCCATACGACAGTTGTATTCGATCATATAAGGCTCATCGTCCACAATCATGAATCCAAAAAATATAAACCCCCTGTATTCTAATCCCTCTTTTTTCAATCCCTCTACGGTAGGTCTAATAACTTTATCCTCAATTTTTTTCATCAACACTTCATCGACAAATGGCACCGGGCTTACAGCTCCCATTCCTCCAGTATTTGGTCCCGTATCGCCTTGCCCAGCTCTTTTGTAATCTTTTGCTTCTGGTAATAGCACATAGTTTTTACCATCGGTTAAAACGAAAACAGAGATCTCAATTCCCTTTAGAAACTGCTCCACCACTACTTTCTTTCCGGCTTCACCAAATTTGGCCCGCTGTATCATCAATTCAAATTCAGCAATAGCCTCCAGGTGGTTTTCACAAATAACAACCCCCTTGCCTGCTGCCAAACCATCTGCTTTTAATACGATTGGCAAAGAGTGATTCTTCAGGTATTCAATTCCTGCTGTATAATTATCCAGTGTAAATTCCCGGTAAGCAGCCGTTGGAATATTGTGGCGCATCATAAAGGCTTTTGCAAAAGCTTTGCTGCCTTCCAGTTGTGCACCTGCTTTGCCGGGCCCGATCACATCAAGATTTTTCAACGAAGAGCTACTGATCAAAAAATCGGTCACCCCTTTCACCAATGGTTCTTCCGGACCTACAACAACCATGTCAATCTTATTATCGATACATGCTTTTTTGATTGATTCAAAATCGGTGACACTAAAATTAAGATTAGTGCCGAATTGAGAGGTGCCTGCATTTCCGGGAGCTATAAACAGGCTCTCGCAACGGGGACTTTGAGATAATTTCCAGGCCAGGGCATTTTCTCTGCCACCTGAGCCCAATAAAAGAATTCGCATGGGTTAAATATGGTTGGATTTTAGCTTATTTGCGAATATCGGGTACGTTGGCTAAAGATAGCCCGAAAAAATTTGCGGGTGATTAAATTTCTGTATTTTGGTTGCTTCTATTGATTATAGCCTCTGATTTTGTAAACTAAAAAAAGCTTTATGAGCCAATCACAAGAAGTATTTCCTGCACAGCCTGCTCATCCGGGCCGCCATCCGAAAGCACTTTATGCATTATTTTTCACAGAAATGTGGGAACGGTTTGCTTATTATTTAATGGTAGGGATTCTGTTTATCTATATGACCGATTCCACCACCGGCGGTAAGGGTTTTTCAGGCAGAATCGGTGCTGATATTGTTGGTAGTTTTATTGCGCTGGTTTACCTGACACCTTTTATAGGTGGGTTAATTGCTGACAGGTACCTGGGATATATTAAATCGATTTTCATTGGAGGCAGTTTGATGGCTATTGGCTACCTGGGACTTTCTCTGCCCGGTGACACAGCTATGTTTGTTTCATTAGCATTTATAATAGTTGGTAATGGCTTTTTTAAACCCAATATCTCTACACTGCTTGGAAACATTTACAACCGGGAAGACCTGAAACCCCTAAAAGATAATGCTTACAATATTTTTTACATGGGTATTAATATTGGTGCTTTCGTTTGCAATTTCGTAGCCGCCTGGTTAAGAAATGCATATGGCTGGGGGTATGCTTTTGGAGCAGCGGGTGTAGGATTGATCATTGGATTAATTATTCTTGCAACAGCTATGAAGGACAAAGACATAAAACAAGCGGATATAAAAAAACCGGTTCAGGCAGAAGATATGCCGCTGTCAAAAATATTTTCAACTGTTTTTCTGCCCGCTATTATAACTGCAGTAATTGGGTGGTTTTTACCAACAACAATTTTCGGTTCGCCAATCATGGGAACACAGGCTAACGATGCTTTCATTTTTGCCTGTTTACCAATTATAGCTTTTTATATTTCTCTATGGGTTCGGGCCAAAGGTCAGGACAAGAAAGGAATTGGTGCTTTATTATTCATTTTTGCCATTGCCATTGCCTTCTGGACAATTTATAATCAAAATGCCACCGGGCTCACTTTATGGGCTGAAAAACATACCGACCGGGAAGCTTCGGCTTCAACAGCAAAAATTACTGGTGCAATTTTTCCATTACAAAAAGTTACAGATACTCCCCGTTTGGTCAATAAACTGGATCAATACATGGTTGAAGTTAAAGACGACAGCGGGAAGGTTGTACAGGAAATGGGCCCGGACCCCTATTTCGTAAATGTCCCTAAAGAACAATGGCCCGGTGGTAAAGATGTAAAACTTACCAACACTGAATTATTTCAATCTATCAATCCGTTATTCATCGTATTACTAACCTTGCTTTTTGTGCCTTTCTTTAGCTGGCTTCGAAAACGGGGAAAAGAACCCACAACCATGTCAAAGTTTGGAATGGCATTGTTTATATCCGGCCTATCAGCTTTAGCGATGGTGTTCGCCATAATGTCGGTACCTTCTATTTATACACATAAGGCTTCAGCTATATGGCTTTGGATCACCTATTTTATTTTTACTATCAGTGAAATATTCCTCAGCCCAATGGGATTATCATTGGTATCCAAATTATCACCAGCCAGATTGACGGCATTAATGATGGGTGGATGGTTTCTCTCCACTTCTATTGGGGGAAAAGTAGCTGGCGTAATGACCAGTTTCTGGGATGATTTCACGGATAAGAAAATATTCTTCCTTATCCTGGTAGCTGCTGCATTTATCGGGGGAATTTTAATTTATTCAAGGATTAAATCACTCAACCAGATCGTGAAAGATAAGACTGGTGCTGATTAAAAATTATAACCTGTGCATACAAAGGTGGCCCACAAAGCCACCTTTTTTTATTTTCCCTAACCATCCTTTTATTATCTTTCCCTATTAAACGATTGAACTATGTGGAATAAACACCCCAAGGCATTGCCTTTTCTTTTTTTCTCTGAAATGTGGGAACGATTTGGTTATTACCTGATGATCGGAATTTTTACCCTCTACCTGAAGGATGTAAAAACAGGGTATGCAATGACTGAAGCAGAATCTGCTGACCTTTATGGTACATTCATTGCCCTTGTATTTCTGACCCCCTTTATTGGTGGCTTACTGGCAGACCGGTATTTAGGCTACCGCAGGTCTGTAATTATGGGTGGGTTAATGATGGGAGTGGGTTATTGCCTGATGTCCGTACACAACCTGCCAATGTTATACCTCTCTATGACATTAGTAATTTTGGGTAATGGTTTTTTTAAACCCAATATCTCTACCCTGCTGGGTAATGTATACACCACTCCACAATATATACTTCAAAAAGATGATGGTTATAATATTTTTTATATGGGCATCAATATTGGTGCTTTCATCTGCAACTTTTTCGGTGCCGCTTTATACATAGTTTATGGCTGGGGTGCTGCATTTATTGCTGCCGGTGTAGGTATGTTTTTGGGTGTTTTTATTTTCCTGGCAGGAACAAAACATTATAAAGCATATGATGTAAAGAAAGGTGTAACCGAGAATGATATGTCCATGACCCGGATTGTCATGACCATTTTTTTGCCTTCCATTGTGGCAGGTGTTGCAGGTTGGATGATTCCCGACACATTGGTAGGTTCCGATTCCACTGATGCTTTCATATTTGCATGTCTGCCGGTTATCTACTTTTATGGTTCACTTTATTTCAGTGCCAAACAGGAGGAGAAAAGACCCATTGCTGCTTTACTGGCCATCTTTGCTGTTGTCATTATGTTCTGGGCTGTTTTCAAACAAAATGGTTCAGCCCTTAATACCTGGGCCGATCGATACACAAACCGTGAAGTAACAGGCATGACACAACAACTTTTTGACAACCTGAATTTTGCACAAACCATTACCTACAAGCAGGATTCTGTGGCAAAGTATGATGAACAGTTCAGGTTGATGAAAGAAAATGGTAAAGTCGTAAAAGAATTGAACTACCCGGTATACTTCAAAAATATTCCTGCAGATCAAAAACCGGCTGAAGGTGCTTCTGTGAGTTTATGGGCAACAAACCTTAGCCAGTCTATCAATCCCGGGTGGGTAATCCTTTTAACCCCGTTGGTAGTGGCCTTCTTTACCTGGTTACGGAGAAGAAAGAAAGAACCTTCTACTGCAACAAAAATCGCTTTTGGTCTTTTCATTTCGGGACTATCAGCTCTTGTAATGGTGGGTGCTGTATATGCCAGTCATAACGGAACAGAAAAAGCCAGCGTACTGTGGCTGATCTCCAGCTATGGTGTGATTACTATTGGGGAACTATTACTGAGCCCGATGGGTTTGTCATTGGTATCTAAATTAAGTCCGGTACGTATTACCTCATTGATGATGGGTGGCTGGTTCCTTGCCACATCTATTGGCAATAAATTATCCGGCGTTCTGTCTACTATGTGGGACAATTACAATCACAAGGCAGGTTTTTTCTGGTTAAATTTTGGTTTACTGATGGTAGCTACCTTTATGTGTTTTGCCATGCTGAAATGGTTGAACAGGATCATGAAAGAAAAAGGAGTTAGTTAAAGGAAAACAGCAAGGCTTCAGCACTCAGCTGTAAGCCAATAATAATATTCATTAATTGTCTCAAAGCTATTGGCTCACAGCTAATAGCTTTTTTCATATCTTCCCATCAACAAAACCCCAACTGCTATGGCTGAACAACAAAACCATTTCAAGCCGTTTGTATCCGCAGAGACGAAAATGGCGGAACTTACCATCAAGTCAATTATAACCGGTGCAATTTTTGGAATCATATTTGGCGCTTCCACTGTGTACCTGGCATTAAAAGCAGGGCTTACGGTTTCTGCCTCTATTCCTATTGCGGTAATAGCTATTACATTGGGCAGAAGATTTTTAAAGACTACCATCCTGGAGAATAATATCATTCAGACAACAGGTTCTGCGGGTGAAAGTATTGCAGCAGGTGTTGTGTTTACATTGCCCGGATTTTTGTTTTTAAGCGACCCGAACAGTGCTAACTATTTTAACTATTTCACGATTCTTATACTTGCCATTTTTGGCGGCATTTTAGGAACATTGATGATGATACCCCTTCGCAGGTCATTAATCGTACAAGAACACAAAACCTTACCTTATCCCGAAGGAACCGCTTGTGCCTCTGTGCTGAAAGCAGGTGAAAAAGGAGGTGATTTTGCAAAAACTGCTTTTATGGGTCTTGGTTTTGCATTTGCGTATGCCCTGCTACAAAAAATATTTCATGTAATAAAGGAAGTTCCTGATTTTGCGACCAGGCAAACCAATAAAATTTTCCCTTCGGCTAAAGTAAGTGGTGAGATCACGCCGGAGTATTTGGGCGTAGGATATATCATAGGCCCAAAGATTGCCGGCGTATTAGTGGCTGGCGGCGTATTGAGCTGGTTTGTTTTAATCCCTTTATTAGCCTCCTTGGTAGATGCCAATATCATTGCAGCTCAACTTGCAAAACTGGGCTACCTGGCAGATATTACCAAAGCAGGTGGTTCAAGTGGCTGGGATCCGGTTGCTCAAAATTTTGATAACTGGTCAGATGCTATTTATAAAGCATATATCCGTCAAATAGGTGCCGGTGCAGTGGCGGCAGGCGGTTTCATTACTTTAATTAAAACTATTCCCACTATTATTTCTTCATTCAAAGGAAGTATCGGATCATTGAAAAAAGGGGGAACGAATACAGATGTACAGGTGCCAAGAACTGAAAGGGATCTTTCCATGAAAGTAGTTGGCATTGGCAGCCTGATTCTTTTACTGGTCATTGCTTTATTACCCAACACACTTATACCGGGTACAAATATTGGCAGTAAATTATTATTAGGATTGCTTGTTATTATATTCGGAGCTTTCTTTGTAACAGTTGCCTCCCGGATTGTCGGGCTGATCGGTTCATCCAATAGCCCAATTAGTGGCATGACCATTGCCACTTTGATGGGAACCTGTTTGATCTTTATTGCTGTAAAATGGACAGGGTATGTTTATGAACCTATGGCGCTGGTAGTCGGAGGTATGATCTGTATAGCCGCCGCCAATGCAGGTGCCACATCACAGGATCTGAAAACAGGTTATTTAGTTGGCGCCACGCCAAAATATCAGCAAATATCTTTATTTGTGGGCGCCATTGTTTCGTCTATAGCTATCGGTGCCACTATTAAAGTTCTTGATCAGCCTACTGCAGAAATGGTGTCACAAGGTATTCAACATGCAATTGGTACAGATAAATATCCTGCACCACAGGGAACTTTAATGGCTACCTTGATCAAAGGAATACTTTCGTTTAATCTGGACTGGCAGTTTGTATTGGTAGGAGTATTTATTGCTGTTGTAATGGAACTTTGCGGCATTAAAGCATTGAGTTTTGCTATTGGTATTTACCTGCCACTATCTACCACACTACCTATCTTTATTGGCGGAGCCATAAGAGGGTTAGTAGAATGGAGACAGAAAAAGAAAAATATACAAGTAGCTCCGGAGGAGGAAGATCTTGGCAAAGGAAATCTCTTTGCTACGGGATTAGTTGCAGGCGGGGCATTGGCCGGAGTATTGGTTGCTATTCTTTCTTCTATTGAAAGTGTTAATACTAAACTGGGCAAAGTAAATGCTGAACATAGTATAACAAATTCATTGGGAGCAGAAGGTTATAAATGGCTGGGAGTTGCATTCTTTGCATTGATGGGGTTTGTACTTTATCGCATCGCAACCGGAAAAAAGAAAACAGTATAAGATTCATTACATAATTAAAAGCCCACTCAGACGAGTGGGCTTTTTCATTTCAGGGCACGGATTCTTTATCTAAATAAAATTCAGGTAATCATATTGCTTAGTCAATATTGACTTGTCATCTGCATTCAGCCATTTCTTCAGCACGGTAGCATACACATTTTTAAAGTCCACATTATATTTCAGGTCGCCTTCATTAAGATCCTTCAGGTCAGGCATTGCATTCAGGATACCTTTTTGTTTTAACCCTCCACTCACCAGGAACATATTATTGGCTGTGCCGTGATCAGTTCCACCACTGGCATTTTGTTCCACTCTTCTGCCAAACTCTGAGAAAGTAAACAACATCACATCATCAAAGCGGTGCTGCTGTTTCAGGTCTTTTACAAAAGCTTTTACCGCATCGTTCATTTCTGTAAACAACCGCTGTTGCTGGGCATCCTGGTTGATATGGGTATCAAAACTTCCCAGTGATACATAATACACCTTGGTATTAATCTCTGAAAAAATCAATGAAGCGATTGTCTTCAAACTATTGCCTAAATCAGTTTTTGGATAAACGGCGTTGGTTGGGTGCATCCGGCTTTGCTGAAAAATATAATCAGCACTCGATAATGTTTCAGCCATTGTTTTATACAAATAATCTACCGGCTGTTCTCCTGCTTCATCTTTATGATGCTTCATCACATCGCGGAAGAATTTTTCGTTAGCCGTTCCGTATAATCGTCTTGGATCCTTCACTGCTATCCCTTTTATGTTTTCCCCTTTCAAAGCAAGACTTAATACATCATCTATTTCAATTGCCTGTGTAGGTTTATCACACCCGTTACATTGTGCATCCAGGTAACGTCCAACCCATCCATTGGTCCAGTATTCACTGCTCTGGCTGGCCGTGTGCCAGATATCCATACTCCTGAAATGAGACCGGTCAGGATTTGGGTAACCTACATTATTTAAAATAGCAAGGCTGCCATCATCGTACAACTCTTTGAAACCTGCTAATGCAGGATGCAGTCCTACTTCATCTGTAACGGACAAAACTTTATCTTTTACAATACCTAATTTAGGCCTGGCTTTGTAATACAGATCATTTCTGAATGGAATTACGGTGTTTAATCCATCATTTCCACCACTAAGCTGGAGAATTACGACTACCTTATTCCCGGGCAACACCATACTTTTTCCCTCAAATGCTTTCAGAAATTTTGGCAGCATCATTGATGCTGTAGCCAGCGAACCAATCTGGATGAATTCTTTTCGTTTAAATAACATATACAAAATCTTTAAGCCATTAACTGTTAGTGAATAGATGGTTTTAACAAAGTTGGTATTCCGGCGTACTCATAATTTGCAGGGTGGCGGTTTTAATAAAATTCTCCCGGCCAGTCTGGTCAGAAAACTGTTTAATAATATCCATACTCACCCGGCTTTTTGTTTGCAACAGGATTTTTGAAATCGTATCTGCGAGGTTCTCCCTGGGTACACTTTCATAATGTTTCACATAGGGTCGCCAGTCCACATTAGCATCAATCTGCTGACGGCGCATACCGGCATATCCGCCGGATTGTTGTTCACCTGGTTTTTTTGTTCCTTTCAACAGCACATTGCCATCCTTCATACCCATCATAGTATCATCATCATCTTTGGCTTTTACATTCATTTCGTCCACATCGTTTATCAATTTAGGTATCCTCATCCGCATCATTAAAGAAGAGCTGTCTATCCAGTTCTTTCCTCCCGGCCATCCGGCTACATTCGGAGGATAAAATAATAACTGCCCTAACACTCTTTGTAACAACATTAATGCTTCTTCATTTTCCAGTTTCATCGGTAGCATCCGCTGGATGCCAACCAGCAATTCAACCGGTGATTTTATTTGTGCTCCGATATTTTGTTCGTCATAAAACCAATCACTGGTGAAAATATCTTCCAGCAGTTTACTGATATCATATTCATTTTTATAGAACCTGTCAGCTAACCAGTTAATTTTATCTGTATCTGCCTTTTCATTTACAAAGAACTTATATATCTTCTGTGTAATATATTTTGCAGTTTGTTTTTCTTCCAGTAAAATATCCAGTACTTCGCCTCCGTCAAAACTTCCGGTCCTGCCTAATACTGTTTTACTGCCAAAGTCATGTTGAAACCGGCGGAACTGAAACTCACCTTTTATATTGGCCCCCCAGCCGGTAAATGCTCTCGCCGCTTCCTTTACATCATTTTCACTATAGTTTCCCCGGCCAAGAGTAAACAACTCCATCACTTCACGGGCAAAGTTTTCGTTGGGATGGTCTTTCCGGTTTTGCTGGTTATTTAAGAAATTCAGCATGGCCGCTGATTTTGAAACCTCTTTTAACATTGTTCCAAAATTTCCCAGCGCATTTCTTCGAATGACATCAAGTAATCCCTGTTGATAAAATACATTCAGGTTCCGGCAGGCAAAATGCCCATGCCAGAAGAAAGCCATTTTTTCCCTTAGCTGTGAAGCAGTATTTACCATCTCATGCATCCAGTACATATTCAGGTTGCGGACACCCTCCCTGTTCTTTTGCTGTACTTTCTTTCTTTCGTCAGCATCGAGTTCCTTCTTTTGTTGCCGGCCTGCCTCTTCGAAGCCCATCACCAGTCCTTTCAGGTAATCGTCAGCCACGTCAATATAATCGGGCTTTTTCTCCGAGGCTTTTACAAGAGCCTTATAAAATTGTTTGGGGGTATATTTGGGCAAGTCGCTTAATTGTTCAACGGCAGGGCCGAAACCGGCTCTCCACATCAGGTGCTGATTTTTTAACTGATTTGTCAACGACATTGGTCTATAATTTAAGTTTCAGACTATTATGAAGGTAATAAGTTTAAAAAAGATGCATATTAATCTGAAGTGAAACGCTAAATAAGGAAGCTTATTTTTTATTTTTGAAAGACTAACAAATTTAATATGAGTATCCGGGCTTATAAATATGTCTCCCCGCTTATTATTTATATCGGTGCCTGGCATTCCTTCAATGTCACCGGTTGGCAAATCTGGCTCCCGCTGATCTGGGCATGGATATTCATTCCGCTAATTGAACTGCTACTTAAACCAAGCCCGGTTAATATGAGTGCCGCTGAGGAAGAATTGGCTAAAAAAGACCGCACCTATGACATACTGTTATACCTGATAGTAATGCTGCAATATTTGCTGCTGGTAAGATTTTTAATTGTCATGTCATCTGAAGGATTGACACTAAATGATAGTATAGGTCGCATCTGGGTGATGGGACTATTATGTGGAACTTTTGGAATAAATGTTGGACATGAACTGGGACACAGGGTGAATAAGCTTGAACAAACATTGGCAAAAGCCTTATTGCTTACCTCACTCTATATGCACTTTTTTACTGAACATAATAAAGGACATCATAAAAGGGTAGCCACCCCTGAAGATCCAAGCAGTGCCCGGTATGGTGAGACGATTTATGCCTTTTACTTCCGCACAATATTTTTTAGTTATCTCAGTGCCTGGCATATTGCCAATGAAGAAATGAGAAAGAAAGGCAAATCAATTTTCTCATTTCATAATGAGATGTTACAGTTTCATATAATACAGGCGATCCTCCTAACCACCATCATATTAATATTTGGCTGGCTGGTTACTGTCTATTTTATTGCTGCTGCACTGATTGGGATTTTATTACTTGAAACAGTCAATTATATCGAACATTACGGGTTGCAACGAAAAGCTATTGGTGACGGGAAATATGAAAGGGCCATGCCGGAGCATAGCTGGAACAGTGACCATATTATAGGAAGATTAATGTTATTCGAACTTAGCCGTCATTCCGACCATCACTATATGGCCAGCCGTAAATACCAGGTGTTAAGACATCATGATAACTCACCACAAATGCCTACAGGGTATCCCGGCATGATGATATTGTCGCTTTTCCCGCCCATCTGGTTTTATATTATGAACAGAAGAATTAAAAAACTATCCGCTTAAGAATGAATTAGGCGGCACCTGATTTCCTTGCTATTCAATACATTCAAAGAAGATAAATATAGGGGAAAGCTTATCTCCAAATAATGAATTTAAAATAAGAGTAAATACGCAGGAAATTTCCTGTTTGAATAAGATTAGATACCCTGTTGCAATAATAATTGAACGACCATTACAGGGAAACTAAAAATTTCTTATAAATTACTAAGTCAATTTTCCCCTACACTAAAACAAATAATAATTTATGAAGAAATCACTTGTATTGCTTGCAGGAGGCTTCCTTTTTTTAATGGGATGTAACAAATCCGTCTCTAATGAAGAAGGTTTGCCGGAAGAGGATGTAGTAGCCACACAGCGCCATTGTGCAGCTGATGAGGTATTGAAAGAAGATTTAAAAGCAGACCCTTCTTTACGGAAGCGAATGGAGGACATTGAAGAATTTACAAAACGGGTAGCTGCTAACCCGGAACAATTCCGCCTCGTAAACGGGGTCATTGAGATCCCGGTTGTATTCAACGTTTTGTACAGAACAGCTGCACAAAATGTTTCTCTTGCACAATTACAATCACAGATTGATGTATTGAATGAAGATTTTGCAGCAACCAATGCTGATTATAACCTGACCTCAACTTATAATAGTGTTAAGTCGGGCAATATTGGGGTTCGTTTTGTATTAGACGCTGTTGTCCGGAAATCAACCAATACAACAAGCTGGAGTACCAATAATGCGATGAAAAAAAGTCCTAAAGGAATTGCTCCTACCAGCCCTACTACCAAACTCAATATCTGGGTTTGTAATATGGGAGGCGGTATCTTAGGCTACGCACAATTCCCTGGTGGTTCTTCAGCCACTGATGGTGTAGTATTAGATGACAATGCTACCGGAAGAACAGGAACTGCTGCTGCACCTTTCAACAAAGGAAGAACTGCTACCCATGAAGTTGGCCATTGGATGAACCTGCGCCATATCTGGGGAGATGCCACTTGTGGTACCGACCAGGTTGGTGATACCCCAACTCATAATACAGCTAACTATGGCTGTCCTGCAGCCGGTCATTTAAGTACCTGCTCCGGCACACCTGTTGAAATGACAATGAACTATATGGATTATTCTGATGATGCTTGTATGTATATGTTCAGCCTTGGTCAAAAATCAAGAATGCTGGCTGTGTTTGCAAGTGGTGGACCCAGAAATAGTTTTGCGCAACCATAATCTTAATAACTATATTAGTTAACTAAAAAAAAGTCCTGCCATGGCAGGACTTTTTTTATAAATACAGTTTAGTAAAATTTTCAGGATATGGTTGCTGCTCCAAAGTAAGATTGCAACACAGTGGGCAATTTTATTTCTTCTGCAGTTTGGTTATTTTCCAACAAGGCTGCCACTATTCGGGGCAATGCCAAAGAACTTCCATTCAATGTATGCGCCAGCTGGGGCTTACCTTTTTCATCTTTAAAGCGAACCTTCATCCTGTTAGCCTGGAAAGATTCAAAATTGCTGACCGAGCTTACCTCCAGCCATTTTTGCTGCGCAGCACTATATACTTCGAAGTCATAGGTAAGGGCAGAGGCAAAACTCATATCTCCACCACATAATGCCAATATGCGATAAGGGAGTTCCAGGCTGATCAATAATTTTTCAACATGTTCTACCATTTCAAGATGAACATCATAGCTTTTATCAGGATGCGCTATCTGCACAATTTCTACTTTATCAAACTGGTGTACTCTGTTCAACCCACGAACATCAGCACCAAAACTACCTGCCTCTCGTCTAAAACAGGGGGAATAAGCGGTCATTTTTATCGGGAGATCTGACTCCTTTACTATTTCATCCCTATAGATATTGGTTACCGGTACCTCCGCAGTTGGAATCATATAAAAATTATCAACCTGCATATAATACATCTGACCTTCTTTATCTGGTAACTGCCCGGTGCTATATGCCGACAATTCATTTACCATCAATGGCGGCAGATACTCGGTATAGCCCGCAGCTGTATTAAAATCCAGGAAGTACTGTATCAATGCCCGTTGCAATTTGGCGCCTTTCCCTTTATACAAAGGGAAGCCGCTTCCGGTGATCTTTGCTCCTGTTTCAAAATCAACTATATCATATTTTTTAATTAACTCCCAATGAGGAACAGCTTCAGCGTGCAATTCAGGTTTACGGCCTCCCTCTCTTACTACCACGTTATCAGCTGGTGTTTTACCTGCCGGGACTTTATCGGAAGGAAGATTGGGAAGCTTTACCAGTTCATTCTGCAATTGTTTCTCCACTTCATTCAGCTTGTCAGAAATGGGTTGCAAAGAAGATTTCAAAGCTCCTACTTCCAGCTTTCTGGCTTCCGCTTCTTCTTTTTGCCCTTTGGCCATCAATCCACCAATTTCTTTAGAAATACTGTTCACTTTTGCCTGGGTATTATCAAACTCAAGTTGAAGTTTTTTTCGTTGTTCATCTAACAAAAGGATCGTATCCACTAATCCCGTTTCAGAAAAATTTTTTACAGACAATCTTTCTTTCACCATTCCGGGATTCTGCCTTAATACCTGTAACTGCAACATCTTAATTCAATTTTGCGCAAAGATAAAGGAGAAGCTACAAGTGCCGCTCACCTTATCTTTGCGAACTATGTTTAGCAATGATGATCTGCAACAACGATGGTGGAACCTCGAAGCAAAACTGGTGGAGCGTTTTGGCAAGAAACCAGACCTGGAGACTATTTTATTCCTGATCGGTATCCAGGAGTTTGGCAATGTCAGGGATAAATTCACCAAAGAACAAAAACAGGACCTTATGCATATAGCTGTATGCAGCCTGTTGTCTGCAAGTGGATATTATGAAATGGAGTCTGTAGACCAGGATGGCTGGCCACATTTTAAACAGTTAAAAGCAATGCCGGATATGAATGCGATCGAGCAGGAAAATTTCATAAAAGACCATGTATTACTTTATTTCGAAGACCATGAACTATAAAAACATAATTAAGCACTATGAATAAAATAGTGGGTTTGCTTCTTCTTATCTTACTGACCAATACATTGTTGGCGCAAAAGGATTCCGTTGTCACCAGAAAAGACAGGAAAAGAGATGTATTATTACAAACGAACTACGGAGATATTACAATAAGACTTTCTGATTCTACTCCACTTCACCGGGATAATTTTCTCAAGCTCACAAAAACCCATTTTTATGACAGTGTACTTTTTCACCGGGTGATAAAGAATTTTATGATCCAGGGCGGTGACCCGGATAGCAAAAACGCAGCCGCCGGTAAACCCCTTGGTAATGGCGGGCCTGCGTACAGAATACCAGCAGAATTCAGGCAAACTTTATTTCACAGAAAGGGAGTGATTGCAGCCGCAAGGGATAATAATCCTGAAAAAGCCAGTAGTGGCAGCCAGTTTTATATAACGCAGGGAAGGATCTTTACAGATGCTGGTTTAGATTCTGTTGAAACTTACAGGCTGAAAAGAAAAATTCCTGCCAACCACAGTGAAGTGTATAAAACAGCAGGCGGTGTGCCTCACCTGGATCAGAACTATACTGTATTTGGTGAGGTAGTAAAAGGTTTGGATGTAGTGGATAAAATTGCGGATGTAAAAACGAGCAAAGGAGCTGACAAAGACCGGCCCATTGAAAATGTGACAATTATTAAGGCAAAGCTGATCAAAAGAAAAAAATATTAATACAATAAAAACTCCCGGTAAAATTTACCGGGAGTTTTTATATTCACTGGTTCAATATTATTTCTGGTTGCCCATCCCCCCTTGCTGGCCACCTCCCTCTGCCCTTTTCCTTTCCTCTTCCAATGCCGACTTTCTCTGGCGGGCAGCTTTTACCTGGCTATTACCAAATCGATAACTGAAGTTTAGCTTAAACTGTGGCATTTCACCCTGGCCATTAAATTGACCGTAAACACCGGCAAAATTGGTATATCCCCCCCATTTCATCGTCTGGAAAATATCACTTACAGCCACTTTGATATTACCCTTTCCCTTAAATATTACTTTTTGAACTCCTGCATCCACGCTACCCATTGCTTCAGACCTGATCAGGCCCTGCCATACCGATGGTGATATAAACAGGCCGCTTAATTCCCCGGTCCAGCCTTTGCCAAGATTGAAACTATTTTGCATAAAATATGTCAGTGAAAAAACTGACTGGTCAACTTTCCTGTCGCCACCACCAAAGTCGGCTACATAATGTGAATAGTTTGAATTGAGCGAAGCAAAGAAACTGTACCATTTATACTGAAAAGGATAACTGATATTCAGTGCTATCACATCCTGCGTAGCCAGGTTCCTTTTTGTCATAAATCCTTTCGTCTTATCAATTGTGTCTGGTATCTGTGCAAAGATATCTTTCACATGACTGTAGGTCAGCTTTGTTGTTAACCTGTATTTATAGATATGTGTTATATCAAAACTATTGGTATACTGGGGCCTCAGCAAGGTATTACCTTTCATAAAAGTATATTCATTCAACTTGAACTCAAAAGGGTTCAAATCCTGGTAAGCCGGGCGGTCAATACGACGGCTATAAGAGAATGTCCACTGTTTCATTGGATTCTTATTGAATGTAACTGCCGCACTGGGAAACACATCGGTATAATCTCTTTTAAAAGTTGAATCATATGTTAACATTGTACCATTTACCTGTTTGAAACCGGTTGAAGTTCCTTTTGAATGGGTGTTCTCGGCCCGCAAACCAAACTGGATCATAATCCCCTTTTTTAGCTGCTTATTATAATTTACATATAAGGCATTGATATTCTCTTTGTATTTAAAGCGATTGCTTTTTAATGTATCCAGCACCTTACCGGATGTGTACACATCATAGCGTTGAAAATCATTATCAGTATTTACAATACCTATTTTTCCCCCTATACCCAGTCTGCCGCCTTTATAATTTTTTTCATAATCCGCTTTTAATGAAAACAAATCAATATCAGTCGGTGCGATCATATTGTAAATAGCCCGGCTAATTTCGGTAGTCCCATCAGGCTGAAAGTAATAATTGGGTTGATATTGGTTAGATCTTATCTTAAAGATGCCATAATCAGCATCAATATTCAGCTCTGTACCACCGGTTACTGCATAGCGGTAATTCAGGTTAGCATTCGCATTATCCCTTTTCATATCGTTATTGTTAGTAGCTTTCAAAATCCGGTCCACCTGCCCGGTTGGGATATAGGTAAAATACATTGGTCCCGATGTATTAAAATCATTGTTAGCCAGGTTACCATTTACCACCGCACCCAATGTGCTTTTATTATTGATGAAATAGTCGAGCCCTGCTTTAAAACCATGTGTATTATTATGAAAAAGCATCCTGTTCTTTTGAGAAAATGACGTATCAAACTGCTCCCTGTCAGAGTTCATTGACATCAGGTATTGGGCATTATTGTAATTATAGTTACCAAATACATTAATGCTTTTATTGCGGTAATTAAGGTTTAACCCCCCATTATACTTGGGGTAAGTACCCTGCACATATCCCAGGTTTACCGAACCATTGGCACCAAATGATTTATTTTTTTTCAGTTTTATATTAATAATGCCTGCATTACCTGCTGCTTCATATTTGGCAGAAGGATTAGTAATGATCTCAATGGCCTCTATCTGTGCAGACTGAAGGCTTTTCAAATAATTGGATAAATCAGTACCTGATAATGGTGACGGTTTTCCGTCAATAAATACCTGTACTCCGTTTTTGCCCGCCAGGCTGATATTGTCATCCTTATCCACCATCACACTGGGGCTTTTCCGCAGCAATTCCAGCGCATCATTGCCGACAGCGTTAATGGTACCTTCCACATTCAAAATAGTTTTATCTGCCCGGACCTCGATCATCGGCTTTTGTGCAGTAATTGTTACTCCCTGCAGATTAGTGGATGCTTTTGAAAGTAATATTTCAGGAAGATTAATATCCCCGTTTACTTCAAAGGGTGCTGAGTATTGTGAGGTGTATCCAATATGAGATACACTAACCAGGAAATTACCCGCAGCCGACTGTAATACAAAACGTCCGTCCGATCCGGTAACGGCGAGCTTTACTACTGAAGAATCTTTAGCACGAAGCAATGACACGGTTGTTTTTTCCAGCCCTTTTCCTAGTTCATCTTTTACCAATCCGGTCACTTTCTGCGCCTGGATGGTAGAAGATATCATGCTCAATCCAAGAAAAAATACAACTAACTTTCTCATTCTTAAAGGTTTTTGATTAATGGTTGGCAAAGATAATCTTGTGTCATGCGATTGTAAAGGCTATTCCCGACCAATGGTGTAAAAGATGCCATGAACGGCATGAATATTCGGGTGAAACTGAAAAAGAGCTTTACCAGCTTCATAATGTTTATCACTGTTTTCCCTTAGGTTTGCAACTCAAAATCATTGATTATGAATTTCCCTGCCAATCTCCGTTACACAAAAGATCATGAATGGATTAGCCTTGAAGGCAATATTGCCACTATTGGCATTACCGATTATGCCCAACACGAATTAGGTGATATAGTCTATGTAGAAGTGGACACTATTGGAAAAACGCTTGAAGCCGGTGCTGTTTTTGGAACTGTTGAAGCAGTAAAAACAGTATCTGATCTTTTTCTCCCCGTTAGCGGAACGATTACTGAACTTAATCCTGCCCTGAACAATGCCCCGGAACTGGTAAACAGTGACCCTTATGGAGAAGGCTGGATGGTAAAAATGACAGTAACCAACCCGGCTGATGTTGAGGCACTTATGAATGCCTCAGCGTATGAAGTAGTGGTCGGATAAATCTATAATGACTTTTACTTCGTTCATTTAATCGGACGCATTTATTATTGTAATAATTGTGTCTTAACCAAGTATTTGAACCTCAACACTACATACAGCGAACAGGAGCTGGTAGCTTTGTTGCAGCAACGCAATGAAAAAGCTTTCAGTTATTTGTATGATAACTATTCTGGTGCATTATATGGCATTGTGAATGCGGTTGTTACAGATAAAGAAGTCGCTAATGATGTATTGCAAAACGTATTTATAAATATCTGGAGAAAAATTGAGTCGTATGACGCTTCAAAAGGCAGACTTTTTACCTGGATGTTGAATATAGCCCGTAATGCAGCTATAGATGAATTGAGGTCCAAAGGATACAACAACGCACTGAAGAATATATCGCTGCCTGAAATTAATGAAATTGAAGGGGCAGTAACTGGCCCGGCTATTGACGATGTGGGTTTAAAGAAAGTACTTGGAAAGTTAAAAGGTGAGTTAAGGGTTTTGGTAGACATGTCCTACTTTCAGGGTTTTACACATGAAGAAATTGCCAGGTCATTAGATATACCATTGGGAACAGTAAAAACAAGGATACGAAGTGCATTAACACAGTTGAGAACAATGATTCAATAAAAAAGTGAACATACAGGAATACATATCAAGTGGAATTACAGAGAGCTATGTTCTCGGGCTTGCTTCTGATGAAGAAAGAAGGGAGTTTGAGAAAATATGTGCGCAATACCCCGAAGTCTTACAGGCAAGGATCGCTTTTGAACTGGCATTGGAAAAACAAGCCCTTGAAAATGCGATCAACCCTACAACCGAATTAAAAGACAGAATTTTTGAGAGAATTGGCTCAACCGGAAAAATTGTTCCCTTGCAGGATACTTCCATTAAAAATACACAACCGGGAGCTTTGTTGTGGCTGAAATATGCAGCCGCCGCCTGTGTAGTATTACTTGCCGGAAGCTTGTACATGAACATTACTTTATCCAATAAAAATAAGAAGCTGAAAGGCAGCTATGACAATACATTGGCCGAATTGAACGAAGTGAAAAAGGATATCAGGGTTTTGCAGCAAAATCCAAATATTAAAATGGCCTCTATGAAGGGCATGGATATTTCACCAAAATCATATGCTACAGTTTATTGGGACACAGCTTCGCATGATGTTTATCTGTTGGCCAACAATCTGCCTGTACCACCCAATGATAAGCAATACCAGCTATGGGCACTACTGGATGGAAAACCAATCGACCTCGGCATGCTGAATTACGATCTGAAGCAAAAGAAATTACTGGTCCGCATGAAGAATGCACAAGGGGCCGAAGCATTTGCCATCACCCTTGAAAATAAAGGCGGCAATCCCACTCCCCAGGGTGCTATGTATGTGATGGGTAAACTCTGATTTTTCCATTTTCTTTCAATCTGACGACAGACGTTTTATCGTATCTGATAAGATACAATAGCTGCTATAGTAGTTTTGGTTCTATAGTTGGTTAAAAACAAGGGGCCTCTTCTGAGGCTCCTTTTTCTTTCTAAATAAAGAATCACAGCGAATCTTCGCTTAATATTGTTGAAAAAAAACGTTTGAAGAAAATAAAACCTTCCTTTATTCCAGGTATTACCTGGTTGATCATTTCCACCATTTTATTAACCTTGCCAGGTTCAGCATTTCCTACTGAAAACTGGCTTGGAAAAATATGGTTTGACAAATGGGTCCACATTGGCATGTTTTCCATAATGGTAGTACTGTGGTGCTGGGGATTACTAAAGTTGAATTTTGATAACAGCGGACTGAAGAAAAATTTTATACTTATTTCTGTTGTATGGCTTCTCTATGGAATAGGCATGGAGTTTATCCAGAAGTACTTTGTAATCAATCGATCTTTTGATACAGGAGATATAATCGCTGACGGTGCCGGCTGCCTGGCTGGCCTGATTTTCAGTTTGAGCAGGTATATAAAAAAATAGACCCCTGTAGAAACAGGGGTCGCAACCAAAACTAACTGCTTATGAGAAAATTGACTGTCTTTATAATGAGTTCAAATAATAATCTTCAAATGTATAACGCAAATTTACTGCCGATAGTATGAACTTTGCTGTTAATGAAAGTTTAAAAGAGCTAAATCAGTAATTCCACTCACTTCCTTCTTCGTAAAATCTCTTTTGCACCTGTCAGGCATACGATGCACTGATTGAACATATTACACAAATAACAACAGCTGTTAGTATTTGTTCATTCTTTCAAACTAAAAAAACCTGACAATCAACTGACAAAGAACATACATCTATTAGACGTTGTGCCTGGATGTTTCCTTCGGAAAATTCATGCCAAATTGTTATTTCACAGAAAATAAAAAAGTCATCCTCTGAAAAAGGATGACTTAGTTAATTCCATTTGAAATTATTTAGACAAAAAACCTTTTATCATATCCATTAATCCGCCGCCACTACCCTGGTCTTTATTCTGAAAACTATCCTGAGCCTTGCGGGTGAAATTGCCAATAAGATCCTGTAAATCAAATCCACCGCTATTGTTACCACTACTATTTCCACCTCCACCGGTGAATTGATCCAGGATATCCTGTAATTGAGACCCGCCGCCATTTCCGCTTCCGCCTGTCAAAGAACCTATAAGGCCGTCCAAAGTAAACCCGGCATTCTGGGGATTGTTTGTTTCAGTAATAATTCCATTGAGTACATTAGGAATTAGATTATTAGCCACACTACTGGCCGAAGTTGGACTCATTTTGTATTTGCTAACCAGTTTACTGATAAAATACCCCACCATCATGGAAACCATCGGGTTTTTTGTTAAGCCACTAATACCACCGCTGTTCCCAGATGATTTATCACCTCCTTTAAAAAGATCAAGAATATTTTGAAGTCCACCCCCGGCCAATACATTCTGAAACCCACTGGTGATGGTTTTAGTAGCATCAGCCAATACTTCCTGGTTTTGCTCATTCGGAATTTCCGGGTTTTCTACCACGGTGTCCTTTCCGTAGTTTTTTACAATGTCTAACAATTGATCTAACATAATTTATAGTTTTTGAATATGAATGATTCTCTTAGGTAAGATTATTTAAGTGTTTTCACTAAAATTAATTATAAATAATCTCAAGAAATCATGACAGCAGGTAATATTCCGTTGAGGGGTATCCGGAAATGTATTTTTTCATTAATTCTGCTTGGTAAGCTTTTCCGAATTCTCTGCAAACTGAAGAGCCTCAATTAGTTCATTTATATCTCCATTCAGCACAGCATCAAGATTATACAGCGTGAGCCCAATACGATGATCGGTAACTCGTCCCTGAGGAAAATTGTAGGTCCGGATTTTTGCACTCCGGTCACCGGTACTTACCAAACTTTTACGATGCCGGGCAATCTCATCCTCCTGCTTTCTTACCTGCTCCTCATAAAGTTTGGTCCGAAGCATCCCCATCGCTTTTTCCCGGTTACCCAGCTGTGAACGTTCTGTTTGACAAACCACTACGGTGCCGGTAGGAATATGTGTCAGTAATACTTTTGTTTCTACTTTGTTTACATTTTGTCCCCCGGCACCTCCGCTTCGGGCTGTCTCCATTTTTACATCGGCCGGATTTAACTCAAAATCCACTTCCTCCGCCTCAGGCATCACTGCAACTGTAGCAGCAGATGTGTGCACCCTGCCACTAGCCTCTGTATCCGGAACCCTTTGTACCCGGTGTACGCCACTTTCAAATTTCAGGGTACCATATACATCATCGCCGGTTACTTCCAGTTGTACTTCCTTATAACCACCTACCGAGCCTTCA
The DNA here is from genome assembly GCA_016719165.1 of Chitinophagaceae bacterium. GTDB lineage: Bacteria > Bacteroidota > Bacteroidia > Chitinophagales > Chitinophagaceae > JJ008. The sequence goes on from JADKAJ010000002.1 coordinate 101,390, forward strand.
TTTTCACTCAATACTGCAGTTTTCCAACCACGTCTTTCACAGTAACGCACATACATTCTCAGTAAATCTCCTGCAAACAGGCTGGCTTCATCACCACCGGTTCCCGCCCTTATCTCAAGAATAGCATTCTTTTCATCCTGCGGATCCTTAGGAATCAGCAATTGCCTGATATGGGCTTCCAACTGTGTTTTCTTCTCTTCCATAGCCGGAGCTTCCATTTTGGCGAGTTCCCTCATCTCTTCATCACCACCCTCCAATGCTTCTTTGTAAAAACCGATGTCGTCAAGTACTTTCTTATACTCATGATATGCCACAACGATCTTTTCCAGGCTGCGGTATTCTTTACTTGTCTCAGCAAATTTTTTATTATTCCCCACAATCTCAGGGTTGGTGAGGGCTACTCCCAACTGGTCAAATCTTGCTTTTATGGCTTCTAATCTGTCTAACATAGTGTAATTCTCAGGGCGGCAAATTTAGCGATTTGGTTTTTGAGTTCTGAAATTTGAATTTTGGGAATGGGCTATCTCAAATTCAGACCTGATAAACTATTTAACGGGTATCGTTTTCTCGGAGAAGACAACGTATTAATAACTCACCAGGATGGAACCGTTGAAACAATCGTTCCGCTTGCAGATGCCGGGGATGACGTACAGCAAATTGCAGGCATTCTCTCTCCCGGGCTGTTTAATTGCCATTGTCACCTCGAGTTAAGTCATTTAAAAAATGTAATTCCACCACATACTGGGCTAATTGAGTTTTTATGTTCGGTTGTCACCAAAAGAGATTTTTCTCCTGACATTATACGGCAAGAGATCATCAAGGCGGAAAAAGAAATGTATGATAACGGCATAGTTGCTATTGGTGATATTGGAAACACCGCTGACACGGCTGAAGTAAAAAGCAAAAGCAAAATCCGCTGGCAGAATTTTGTAGAAGTATTAAGTTTTACGGATGATAAAGCAGAAGAAAATTTTAATCACTATAAAAAAGTAGCAGCGCATTTAGACGCCGCACTTCATACAGCCGGCAACATCCATCGTACCTCCCTGGTTCCTCATGCACCTTACAGTATCTCTCCCAAAACCTTTCAACTTATCAACGAATCAACAAGAGGCCAGGTGATATCCATTCATAACCAGGAGCACCCGGCTGAAGATGAATTATACAAAACAGGTGGTGGTGAATACCTGAAACTTTTTAAGATTTTTGGCATTGACCGATCCCCATTCCCGGTAACGGGTAAAAGCAGTATACGTTCTGTTCTACCTTACTTTAATAACGAACAAACTATTTTGCTGATCCATAATACATTTATGGCGGAAGAAGATGTTATCTGGGCAAACCAATACGCTGCTGCTCATGGTTTGAAACTGGTTTATTGTTTATGTATCAATGCCAACCTGTATATTGAAAATAAAGTACCCCCGATAGATATGCTGATGAAGCACAATTGTACTATCGTTGTAGGAACCGACAGCTACAGCAGCAACTGGCAACTGAGTATTGCTAAAGAAATGGAAGCTATACACAAACATTTCCAGCATATTCCCATTGAAACGATCCTTCAATGGGCAACCAGTAACGGGGCAAAGGCTTTGGGCCTTGAGGATGAGTTTGGGAGCTTTGCGACTGGTAAAAAACCCGGAATAGCTATAATTGACAATAATTTGGATCTATCCAGGAAACTAGCCTAATACCACCCGCAAGACAGGCAAACTTTTCATCGTACCAAAATCAGGAATATGCAGCGCATAATAGGTTTCATATACATGCAATAATTGCCGGCGAAAATCATGGTTCAGTTTTATTTCTTCCAGCTCCCCCGGTTGTTGCGCTTTTAATAACTGCGAGGTAACAAAAGCCTGTTTATCCTCCAGGAAATGCGGATGATGGGGTTGTTCCTGTACAAAATTTCCTTCCATTAAATCTAGAAATGCAGATTCAGTACTGTAATCGTCAGTCATCCGGAAACCAAAGAAGTGAGCAAGATGCAGTGCAAAAAATAATGGCAGGTTAGCCATCACTGCTCCATTACACTTATCTAAATACAGGAAACAATCTTCCGTAAAGTGAAAAAGATCAGGATTACCTTCCGGTTGTTTCAGACATTTAGTCAGCAACTCTACCATGAATAATGCCACAGCGTTTTTACTTACATCTGATAAAATATGCTGATAGATCGTTGCCCACTTAAACTCTTTAATCCGGTTCAGGTGTTTTAAATCATTATGATATACAACCAAATCTAAAATAGCTGATGGCTGAAATAGGTTTGCCTTCCCGGTTCCTTTTTTTGTTGATGTTCTTACTCCATTCACCAGGTATGATTGTACACCAAATAATTCAGTAAAGATGGTAACGATGATACTTGTTTCACCATACTTCACTGTTTTCAAAACAATGCCTTTTGTTTTATGTAGTTTATCGGGCATCTACTGTTGTATAAAGAAAATCCTGGCTGCAGTTCTTTCTTTCCGTCCGTCATCACTCACCAAAATCAAATAAACACCACTTGAAATCTTTTGTCCCCTGTAATTTCTTCCATCCCAGGATGCCTGTCCGCCCAATGCCCTTGTTTGATATACCAACCGGCCGTCCAGTTCAGTAATCTTTACAATGGCATTATTTGCCAGGCCCCTGATACCAATTGTTCCGGCAAAACCCGGTGGTACAGGATTTGGAAATACTATTATCTCTTCATTCGTTTCAGCGCCTTCAGTCGCTGTGCTGCGAAAGGAACAAATCCCTTTCAGTGTGGCAAAATACACTTCGCCGGTTTTTCCATCAATCGTAATCTTCTTTACATCGCTACTCAGCAAAGGGCTGTTATTTTCTGTAAACTGGTTAATTACTTTTTCTCCGGTGGCATTGATAAGAAATACTCCATTTCTTGTTGCCACCCATTTCCTGTCTGCTCCATCCACAGCAATACTTCTCACTTCCTGCCCTTTGAATAAATATCCGGCAAAATTCCCATTGGAAACAATCGGCCAGGTAGCAGCACAGGCAGGTGCGCCGAAAGTTTGCTCCGGGCATTGAATCACACCAATACCATCTGTAGTCCCTACCCAGATAAAACCATTTTTATCTTTAGCCACACATGTCACTTCAGAGCTGGGAAGATTGCCATTTACGGTACCACTGAAAAATCTTCTCCAACGGTCATCTCCTGTATTATCAATAGAAGCACCGTGATCATAACAGATCAACCCATTACCCAATGGCGCCACAATCCATTTATAATTGTTGTCATCAATCACAATTTGAGAAACTGCATTTTCAAATAATGGAAACGGAAGAGAGAAGTTGATCCAGCTCCCGTTATTCTTAAGCACACGAATGGGCTGGTTGGAACCGAAATTCGAAATCCATAAATTATTCTCCCCGTCAAATGCGAGGCCGGCAACCCGGTAACTGGGAGGATCACCAATAGCAGGACTGATATAATTTTGTTTGAATATCTCAAATGAAGGACCCGTTTTTACATGTAATAATCCACCGCCATACGACCCTGCCCAGAAGGTTTCATCCCGTTTATCAACAGCAATCGTTACATAATCCAGCAACGAATCAATTTGACTGTACTTATAACGATTGACATTAGTCCAGGCACCTTCTTTAAAAGTGTAAATTCCATCTCCATTGTACTGGTAATTCCACGCATCATTTACTGAACCGGCAGTTGCATAGAAGACACTATTGTAAACAACCATCTCACCGCTTGCAATAGCCTGTGGTGAATTCAGGCTATATTGTTCGTAAGACAATGATGACCCAAAATGGGACAAAGAAGCAAACTGGTCTGCTACCCAGGGATCATTATTCAAAAAAATCGCCTTCCGGGGAAAAGAAACAGCCCCAACATTTGCCAGGGTTCTGAAAATTGTGCCGTCAGCATTCAGTATTACCACCCTGCTGATACCATTGGGTTGACGTTGACATAACTGTATTTTATTTTCTGTTGTATTACTGCTTACAAAGGGCCAGCCATCAGTATATAACAAAGTCCAGCTTATACCACTCTGTACAAACAAAGAATCATTCTTCTCCACAACTATTTTATCTTGAATACTGAAAACATTCCTGCAGGCCCCGGTTGGCAATCCATTAATACCGCTTACCAATTGCCAGTTGGAATAATTGGCAGGGTCAGTAGAATTCATCGCCACCTTCTTTAATCCTTCCTCCGTCGCTGCATAATAAAAACTGCTGTCGCTTGCAAAGCCATTTACTTTTACCTGGCTGCCGCCACTGCCGATCAACCAGGTGTATTTCACTTCATACCGGTCACCATCAATAACAATTACACCTAACCCGGTTGACAGGTAATAATTTTTCCCAAGGGGGTAAATATTATAAATGTTCTTATCACCGATCACATTGTCCCTTTTTATATCAGGTATGTTATAAATATCATTGCGATAGAGAATATCAATATTACTGTTTTGGTAAGCTATGAATAGTTTGTTACTTGTCTCATCATACTTAATAGTCCTGATCCCGGTTTCATTCAATCCTGTAACCCGGCTGAATCTTTCAATTTCATTAGTGGAAGTATTCACAGAAAACAAACTATAGGGAGTAGCGCAATACACTTTGCCATTACCTGCAGTTACATCAATAGCACTATTATACGGCAAATGCTCCCGCCATTGCCCGATTGGAGGAACGGGATCCTGGGCAATAGTTGCAGCAGCAACAAGAAAAAATTGTATAACCAGATAATATCTCACTTATCAAAAGTATCACAAACAGTCATGTTCCTATTGGGCTTTTTTGCCTTTCTTTGCACCCTCACAATTGCACATCTTCTTATGTGGTACAGGCTCGGACAGTTCATCCTCAAATATCGTTTACCGTTATTGATAATTCTTGCGGCGCTGACCGGTTTTATGGCTTACCATGCCAGCAAAGTCCAATTGAGCTACGATTTTACCAGGGCAATCCCCCTTAATAATCCAAAGTATAAAGCATACCAGGAGTTTCGAAAAAAATTCGGGGAAGATGGCAACCTGCTTGTCATCGGCATACAAACGGAAAAATTGTTTGAAGAAAAAACATTCAATGCTTATTACGACCTGCAGCGAGAGCTTAAAAAGATCAAAGGAGTAGATGACATTATTTCTATTCCTTCAGCTATCAACCTGGTGAAAGTACCGGAAACGGAAAAACTAAAAGCTGACACTATCTTTCCTGACAGAATACTTTCGCAGGCGGCGATAGACAGTGCATCTGCTGTATTCTTCAACCTTCCCTTCTATGAGCATCTTTTATACAATCCGGAAACAAAGGCCTGGCTGATGGGCCTCCGGATCAATAAAGACCTGATGGCCACCAAAGCAAGGGTAGCTGTGGTGGCATGTATCAGTAAACTGGCGGATGATTTTGGCAAAGAAAATAATCTTACTGTTTACAAGAGTGGTCTTCCGCTTATACGAACTGAAATTGCTGTGATGATTGCCAATGAAATGAAATTTTTCTTACTGGCTTCCGTTGTGCTCTCTGCCTTAATTCTATTGCTTTTCTTCCGTTCTTTCAGCGTAATGGTGCTTTCGTTGGTCGTGGTTGCTATTGGTGTGGTGTGGAGTATGGGCACTATCCAGTTGTTAGGTTATAAAATCAGTCTTTTAACCGCCCTGATTCCACCATTGGTGGTAGTAATCGGCATCCCGAATTGCATTTATTTCTTTAATAAATTTCACGTTGCCTGGAACGAAACCGGGAACAAGAAGGAATCACTCGTAGCGATGGTTGATAAGATGGGAATCGTTACCCTTTTCTGCAATGTTGCGGCGGCTATCGGTTTTGCGGTATTTGCATTAACGCAAAGCCAGATTTTGAAAGAATTTGGTTTGGTAGCAGGTATAAATATCATGGCACTTTTTTTTATTTCCCTGGTTTTAATTCCGGCCGTTTTAAGTTTCCTGCCAGCTCCGAAATCGAGGCACACTAAATACCTGGACAATCCCCGGCTCAACAGATGGCTTGACCGGCTGGAAAGATGGTCGTTAAATCACCGGAAGCTCATTTACAGTATCACCGGAGTAGTCGTGGCTTTTTCTGTTGTTGGAATATTCCAATTAAAAAGTGAAGGATTTATTGTTGATGATCTGCCTAAATCAGATAAGATCTTTACGGACCTGAAGTTTTTCGAAAAAAATTTTAAAGGGGTGATGCCACTCGAAATTGTGGTCGATACAAAAAAGAAACAGGGTGTGACCCGTAACCTGAATAACCTGGAGAGAATTGATTCATTATCACAATACCTGGCGACAATTCCGGATATTGCCCGGCCGCTGAGCATTGCGGAAGGACTGAAATTTGCGAAACAGGCATTTTTTGATGGTGATAGGGCAAATTATTCTATGCCTTCCAGCTATGATCTGCCAGCACTTTCTCAATACCTTAGTTTCAAAGGCGACTCTGCAAATGGCAAAAATTCATTAGCTAAGCTGGTAAGCACATTTATGGACAGCACCAAACAGCAGGCCCGCATCAGTGTTAGTATGGCCGATATCGGCAGTCACCGCCTTCCCGGGTTGCTTGACAGTATTACTGTAAGAGCAAACCAGCTTTTTGATAAAGAAAAATTTGATATACAACTGACAGGGACGAGTGTCACTTTTTTGGAAGGCAGCCGTTTCATTATCAATGGTTTGAAAGAAAGTATTTTCTGGGCTTTCCTGTTGATTGCCCTGTGTATGTTTTACCTGTTCCGGTCAGCCAGGATCCTGGTTTGTTCGCTTATCCCCAATATAATCCCCCTGATGATCACTGCCGGTGTTATGGGTTGGGTGGGGATAGCACTAAAACCCTCTACTGTATTGGTTTTCAGCGTGGCTTTGGGTATTGCCATTGATGTCACCATCCGTTTCCTTGTAAATTTTAAACAAGAGCTTCCTCACTACAAATACGATATGAAACAAACGGTGATTGAGACTATTCACAGCACAGGTATAAGTATCATATATACTTCCATGGTGCTTATTGCCGGTTTTGTCATTTTTTATTTCAGCGAATTCGGTGGCACCAAAGCCCTGGGCTGGCTTACTTCGCTTACATTGGTTACTGCCACCTTCACCAACCTGGTATTATTGCCGGCCATTCTTATTTCATTTATTAGAATTAAGAAATAAGCTATTTCCCTATTTTTACAGGGACTTTTTGACCATAAAATCTACCGGATAAGTGCAGCAATTGGTTCTGGTTAATTGTCAAAGGGTTGACGGAGTTCGCAGTCCGGGTTAAGGTATTATTCAGTTAAGTGACCAATAAAGCAAAAAGTCAACGATTTTTTTACTTTTTCGTATAAGGTTCTTTAATTTCAAGCCCCCTGAGTGTTCGACTGATTCAGGATGTTTGGATTTCTTTATATACTAAAACTAAAATGCAAATGAGAAAATTGTATCTACTCCTGGTTGGAGTCGTGCTATTCGCAAGTCAGGCATTGGCTCAGCGAACCATTACAGGAAAGGTAACCGATGATAAAGGCAATCCTGTACCAAATGCTTCTGTATTGGTAAAAGGTACCACTGCTGGTACATCTACAAAACCAGATGGCTCTTTCAGCCTGGATGTTCCAGCTAATGGAAAAGTGTTACTTATTACTTCAATCGGATTCACTGATGTTGAATTTAAATTGGGTAGTACCAATACAATTTCTGTGTCAATGGTATCATCTGATACCAAAGCAATAGAAGAAGTGGTAGTGGTAGCTTATGGTACACAGAAAAAGAGTTCCCTAACTGGTTCAGTTGCCAGCATTAAATCAGGCGATTTGCTAGACCGGCAAGTAACAAATATATCACAGGCACTGGCTGGTGCAGCCCCGGGTATTCAGGCTACATCTGGTAATGGACAACCAGGTAGTGGAGCTGCCATAAGAATAAGAGGATTTGGTTCTATAAATGCAGGTTCTGAACCGCTTTATGTAGTGGATGGTTTTCCTTACGGTGGTTTTATTGGTGATATCAATACCAACGATATTGAGAGTATTACATTATTGAAAGATGCTTCCTCTACGGCACTTTACGGAGCCAGAGCAGCCAATGGAGCTGTATTAATAACTACCAAAAAAGGAAGAACCGCTGCACCAAGAGTGAATTTCTATGTAAATTATGGCCAGTCCGGCAGAGGAATTGGTGAGTATGACCGGGTGGGTACTTTAGATTATTATCCACTTATCTGGCAGTCAGTAAAAAATGGGGCTCAGTATCCTGTAAGTGGTACAGGTGCCACTGCTGCCGCTGCTGCACAAACGGCCTCTAATACTGTGGCTACCCAGCTGATTTACAATCCCTTCAATGTACCTGGTAACCAGGTAGTTGGTTTAGACGGTAAACTAAACCTTAATGCACAATTACTGTATAATGATTTTGACTGGTATTCTCCATTAGAGAGAAATGGTCCGAGGGTTGAAACTGGTTTTAGTGTATCATCCAAACAAGGTAAGTCAGATTACTTTTTTTCATTGAACTACCTTTCAGATAAAGGGTTTGTAATTGAATCTGACTTTCAAAGATTTAATGCCAGAATGGCCATTAATACACAAGTAAAAGACTGGTTGAAAACAGGATTAAATGTTACCACAGCAATTGTAAATACAAACCAGGCAGCAGGCGATGGTTCAAATACCTTTGTAAATCCATTTGTATTTGCCAGGGGTATGGGGCCTATTTATCCAGTTAGGGCATTTACTACTGCAGGGCTTCCTATTTTTAATGCTGTGACCGGGGAGCAGTGGTATGACTATGGACTGCATCCTGGCGCAATTAACCGGCCAACGGGAGCTTCTCCCGGCAGGCATATTGTTTTAGAAACTTTATTGAATAAACGATTGACCAAAAGAAACAGCGTTATTGCCCGTGCTTTCATAGAAGCCAGGTTGGCAAAGAATTTAACGCTTACTACGAATGCCGGTATTGACTTAAATAATACAAGAGCCCTCACATTTCAAAATAAAGTGGTGGGCGATGGTGTAACACCAGGCGGCAGATCCACTAATTCGGCAAATGAATTCAGAACAATTACTTTAAATGAACTATTAAATTATAATAAGAAAATTGGCCAGCATGAAATCAGTATTTTGGCTGGGCATGAATCTACAAAAAACATAGACCAATATTTAACAGCAGAAAGAACCGGTGCCATTGCTGATGGGAATATACAAGTAGGAAATTTTGTAACAGCAACCGTTGCGAATGGATTAGAAGATAACTTAAGAAGAGAAGCCTATCTTTCAAGATTTAATTATAACTATAAAAACAAGTTTAACTTCGAGGCTTCTTACAGAACAGATGCCTCTTCCAGATTTGCGCCGGATGCAAGATGGGGACAATATTATTCTATTGGCGGCGGATGGGTATTGAGTGAAGAAACATTTTTTAAGAATAGTAAGTGGATTAACTTTTTGAAGTTGAGGGCCTCTTACGGAAGTGTGGGTAATGATGCACTGGAGACATATTATTCATCACAAGGGTTGTTTGGTTACGGATTTAATAATGCAGCAGAACCAGGTATTCTTGCTATTCAGGCAGCAAATCCAAAACAAACCTGGGAAGTAAATACTACTAAAAGTGTAGGTCTTGAATTTGGATTATTTAAGAACAGGGTATCCGGTACATTAGAATATTTTATCAGGGGATCTACAGATTTATTATTTGACGAACCCCAGGGGCTTAGTAATATAATTACCAGCATTACTAAGAACATTGGAGCCATGGAAAATAAAGGGGTAGAAGTACAATTGGATTTGGGTATTGTCAGGTCTAAGAATTTTAACTGGGATGTACAGTTGAATATTACCAGCTTAAAAAACAACATAACCAAACTTCCCAACAATAATACCCCAATTACCAGCGGAACAAAGCGTTTAGAAGTTGGGGAGGATATTTTTGCCTTTTATTTGAGAAGATGGTATGGAGTTGATCCTACAGATGGTGCAGGTTTGTTCTATGCAAACGCTACCAGCACTACTGACATCCGTACAGGACCAAAAGGAGAAAAATTAACGAATAATCCAACCAATGCAGATTTTGGGTATGCAGGTAGTGCTATACCCAAGCATTTCGGTTCTATTAATAATACATTCACTATTCAGAACATATCAATAAACTTCCTGCTGAACTATCAGAAAGGCGGTAAGGTTTATGATGGAAACTATGCAGGGTTGATGGCAGTTACTTATGGACGGGCATTACATACTGATGCTCTGCGAGCCTGGAAAAATCCCGGGGATATTACCGATGTGCCGAGATTGGATATCAACCAATCTAACGCAAGATTTAATGCACAATCTGATAGATTTTTAATTGATGCCAGCTATCTGAACCTGCGAAATGTTGCTATTACTTATAATGTTCCAAAAACAGTAACAAGTAAACTCGGACTTGAAAATCTGAGGGTTTTTGTAGGGGGTGAAAACTTATTTATTTTGTCCAAACGGCAAGGTTTAAACCCTGCTGAGTCCTTTAACGGAACCAACAGCCCTGTTTATACCCCTAACAGGCTCGTTAATATTGGATTTAATACGAATTTTTAATAATAACAATAATAGAATAAAATGAGAAAGATACTAATTGCCATAACTGCCATTCTAATGTTGGCCGGTTGTAAAAAGGAGTTTCTTGACGCAACACCTACTGATGCTGTTGCAGAAGCCGATGTATTTACCAAGGTTGCAAACGGCGAGTCTGTAATGAATGGTATTTATCGCTACTTATACAGCCGATTTGATAATCAAAACACCCCCGGACAAGGTGGTATAATGCTGATGTTTGATTTTATGGGTGAAGATGTACACCAGGCACTTGCAAGCTGGTACACCCCCGGAAATGGTTGCGGTGGCTGGCTTAACCAAAAAAATGCAGACTACTCTTATGTGGCTTATCCATTCCGTATGTATTACCGTTGTATAGGTAATGCTAATGCGGTTATTGAAAATGTAGATAAACTAGTTGGGACACAGGCAGATAAAAACCGATTAAAAGCTGAAGCATTGACCATGCGGGCATGGGCTTATTTTTACCTGGTACAGATTTATGGCAAAAGATATGATGCCACTACTACCAATTCACAATTAGGGGTTTCAATGCCTTTATCCTCCACGCAGTCTAAATTGCCCCGCTCAACAGTAGAAGAGGTGTATACGCAAATCAATAAGGACCTGACCGATGCGGTGGCTGCCTTTGGTACAGCTTCTGCGCCGAGAAACAAATCCCATCTTTCATTAAGAGCCGCTTATGCCATTTGGGCAAGGGTAGCTTTAACACAACAAAAATGGGCTTTAGCCGCACAATATGCTAACCAGGTAATTACCTTGGGTGGGTTTTCGTTAATGAGCAATGTACAATACCAGGAGGGCTTTAATAACATAACCAACCCTGAATGGATATGGGGTGCTTTTGTTCAGGATGACCAGGGTGATACCTTTGGCTCTTACCTGGCTCAAATTTCTTACAACGGCAACACTTCTTATATAAGAGGCGTTCCAAAGAGAATTAACAGCGCATTATATGATTTAATAACAGCTACAGATGTAAGAAAGAAAATGTGGGAGCCATCTCCTAATGCCACCAATTTTCCTCTTCCCACTACAGCTTTTGCCCGCACTCCCTATATGAGCAGGAAGTTTTCTATCAGGAACTTGCCTACCATTGGTGATGTGCCTTATATAAGGCTTGCTGAAATGTATTTAATCATTGCAGAAGCAAATGCAAGAATACCGGGTAATGAAGTTCAGGCAAGAGCGGCTTTGTTTACACTAGCAGTAAACAGGGATCCGAGCTATACTTTAAGTACAAACTCAGGAGCTGCTTTATTAAACGAGATACTAGTACAAAGAAGAGTAGAATTTTGGGCAGAAGGACACAGATGGTTTGATTTAAAGAGAATGGATATGCCTGTGGATAGAACCGTAGTGCCAAATTATGTGCCCGCTTCTGCAGGTGGTGTAATGCAGGTTCCTGCTCCATCAGCAAGTAATTTATGGGAGTTTAGTATCCCTACTGCTGAAATACAAGGAAATCCAAATACTGTTCAAAATAATTAGAATACAAGGATAATAACCATTTTGAAAAAGAGAGGCTGTATCAAATGAATGATACAGCCTCTCTTTTTGGGGCATAACCCATGGAGTATGGCCATCAAAAATGTAAGCCTAAGCAATTATTGTCATTCAAATGCTTATTATTTTAATACTTCAGCAAGCTTGTTTTCTAATTCTGCTCCTCTTAAATTGTCTGCAATGATTTTTCCCTGCGGATCTACCAATACATTATAGGGTATCCCCTCTATATTATACAATTGAACAACCGGGCTGTTCCAGAACAAAAGGTCACTTACCTGTGTCCAGGTCAGGTTATCTTTCATCACTGCTTTCATCCATTCAGCTTTTTGACCGGGCCTGTCCAATGAAACCCCCAGTATTGTAAAGTTCTTATCCTTGAATTTATTGTATGCTTTTACCACCGTTGGGTTTTCTTCCCGGCAAGGTTTGCACCAACTGGCCCAAAAATCGACCAGCACATATTTTCCCCGGAAAGAGCTCAGCTTAATTTCTTTTCCATTCGGATCGGGTAAGGTTATTTCCGGCGCTGTTTGACCGATCATCCCTTGCATTTTATTTGCCTGTGCCTGCAACATATTTTTAACAGAAGCCACTCCCTGGTGAGCCGGGAACTTAACCGCCAGCTCATTGACCAATTTTGTTACTTCCTCGTTGGCAAATGGCTGAAGGCCGAAACCCTGGTTGTTAGCTGTACTCTGGTAATAACCAAGAATAAGCATTGTAAACGCCGGATTGGTACTTTTCTTCAATGCATCAGATGTCAATGTTTTCAAATCGCCAGCTACAATTGCATTTTCTGCTTCCAGTTTCCTGAAAACACTATCAGGTGCCTGTATCTTATTTAGGCTGTCTGCCTGGCGGGCAATATAAAAAACAGCCTGCAGCTTTGTATTGAAGCTGACCATGAACTCTTTCAATTGCTGGCTTATTTCAGAACCTTTTACTTCGTACCCTCCTACAAACTGATTATTCTCTTTGCTGAATGTAGCATCCAGTGTTATGGAAGGTACATCGTTAATAACAGCTGCTACCGGGTAAGTACTTTGATCAAGCCTTAAATTGTATACCCTCGCTTCGCTGGCAACAGTTTTTAAAGCATACTTCCCTTCCTTTCCGATCAGCGCCGAATCAACTACTACTGCCTGCATGGTAGCCATTGGGATCTCTTCCAGGTATATCATTTTAGCCGTACTGTTAACAACAGTACCCTTTACTTCAAATTTGCTGACCGATGATTTATTCTTGCAGGCTGCCAAAAAAATAACTGCAGTGAATACAACTACTAATTTCTTCATTATTATGATTTTAATTTTTCGAGTAATAACTCATTCGTAAGCCTGGGATCCGCTTTACCTTTTGTCTGTTTCATTACTTCACCTACAAATAATGACAACAATCCCTTCTTCCCTTTTTTATATTCTTTCACTTTGTCAGCAAATTTCTCCAGCACACTGTCTACAATGGGTTCCAGGGAAGATATGTCAGACTGCTGAATAAGACTTTCTTCCAGTGCAATCTGTTCCGGATCTTTTTCAGGGTTCTTCAATAAAGCCGGGAATAATTTAGTGGCGGCCGCAGAGAAACTTATTTTACCGGCATCAATTAAAGTAATAACTGATGCTAATTGTTTTGCAGGCAGAGGGAATTCCGCTGGTTCTTTATTATTATCATTAAGCCAGGATTTTACAGGGCCAAGCATCCAGTTAGCAGCCCCTTTATAATTATCAGTATGCTGAATAACTGTATCAAAATAATCTGACATTTCTTTTTCTTCTGTAAGTACAGCCGCATCATATTCAGACAAGCTCAGCACAGTAATATAGTGTCTTATTCTTTCTTCCTGTAAAACAGGAATTGATTTTCTTATCCTCTCAATAAACTCATCCTGTATATGAAAGGGTGTAAGATCAGGCTCGGCAAAATAGCGGTAATCATCTGCATCCTCCTTGTCCCGGATTGAGAATGTGTTACCGGTATTGGCATCAAAGCTTCTTGTTTGCTGTTTTACCGTTCCACCGGTTTCGAGAATTTCAATCAATCTTTTTGCTTCAGATTCAATAGCTCTTTTTACATTACGTATAGAGTTAAGGTTTTTGACCTCTACTTTCGTACCTAATTGTATATCACCCTTTTTACGGACAGATATATTGGCATCACAACGAAAACTGCCTTCTTCCATATTACCATCGCATATTTGAAGATAGCGAACCAGCTTTCGTACCTCTGTCAGATAGGCAAATGCCTCATCAGCACTCCGCAGATCGGGTTCCGTAACGATTTCAATCAAGGGGGTGCCGGCCCTGTTATAATCAATACAGGTGTTGGCCTCGTCCACATCATGCAGGCTTTTACCTGCATCTTCTTCCATGTGAATGCGATTCAGACGTATTTGTTTCCCACCCTCCGGCGTTTTGATATTTACGAACCCGCCTTTGCATATCGGTGTGGTATGCTGAGAAACCTGATACCCTTTTGGCAGGTCAGGATAGAAATAATTTTTCCGGGCAAAATAATTATGCTTTTCAATTTCACTTTGACAGGCCAATCCCATTTTGATAGCAAATTCAATGGCCTTGCTATTCATTTTCGGTAAGGTACCGGGGTGACCAAGTGTTACCGGGCTCACATGTGTATTAGGTTCTGCTCCATAAGCAATACTATCGCCGCAAAACAATTTGCTTTTCGTAAGTAACTGTGCATGCACCTCCAGCCCCACAACTATTTCATATAAACTGGTATTCTCCATTTTCAGGATGGCAAAAATAGCCCATTTAAGGCAGTAGAGTAACCTAAATAGTTAAAGCTGAAAATTGTCGTTGGGTGATTTGATGATTATAGGCACCGGCAAAAAAATTAAAGCCCCGATCCTCCAAAGGCAGGACGAGGCTTTAGTTACCACACACCAATATTAAACGAGGTTTACAGATCCGCAGTTTTTATTTTTCGGGGCATTTTTACTTCTATATTCTGTGTTTTACCGCTACGCTGTAATTTGATCATTACTGAAACTTTCTCTTTGCTTTCCCTGATCACTTTTACCATATCATCTGTACTGTTAATTGCTTTACCATCCACATCAGTGATTACATCATTTTCTTTGATCCCTGCTTTGGCAGCATTACTTTCATCATCCACTTCAATGACCTTCACTCCTTTTCCGTCATCAGTATCCTGAACTGATAACCCGAGCTTTGGCCCGGCTCCCGGACGGCCAGGTGCAAATGGCTCCCGTAGCCCCTGTAATCCCTGGAGACGCGGCAGGATATTTTCAAAATTCATATCTCCCATATCCATCTTAAATTGCTGGCCCGGCATTGTTGATCCAAAAACATTAACTCCCTTCCATTTTGTCAGTTCTGCTGTAGCCTTTTGTTCCTTATTGTCCCTCCACCAGGTTACCGTTACCTTTTCACCGGGTTTATGTTTTGTAATAGCTTCAGACAGGTCATCCGGGCTCTCAATTTTCTGGTCATCAATTTTTGTAATGATATCACCTTCTTTTAAACCAATTTTCTCTGCGGCGCTTTCTTTTGTGATGTCATTCACTTTTGCACCTTTTTCGTCCTTCTCTGTTGTCACACCCAGCATTGCCCTGTTTGCATCAGTATTAAAAAAGCGTACATTATCATCCTCATTGAAATTCCAGGTACCACCCCTTGGAGAACGGGGATAAGCAAAAGCCTCAGAATCCCTCAGCCTGTTAACCCGGACTTTTACATCCTTATCTTTAAACTCATCGATAGGCTTACCATTAACGGTAACTTTATCACCATTGATTTCAACCACAACTTTATCATCCTTTTCGCCACTACGGGTGATGATAATTTGTTGTACATCTTTTTTCACTTTGTCTTTTTCATCTTTTTGAGCCAGTACTACTACAGGTGCCAATAAAGCAATTGTAACAGCCAGGACAGATGATTGTATCCACGTCATTCGCATAAAATGATATTTAATTTATTAAACAAACTACGTTATTCTTCGTATATCAAATATAAAGAGATTTTCTGAAATACGAAATGTTTCGGAAATGTTAAAACCCTTACAGTTTTCGAACGGCAATATCTACCTGACCATGCTGTATTCAAAGAGGCCGGGGAATAGTTAAAGGATAAGCGGATTGATGCTCTCATACGTTTTAGCCGGGTGGCCGTCGACTATTTCCTCACCGATATAGGTCATCTGGCATTTTTCCAGTACCCGGAGGGACGCCACATTACCGGGCATAGCCCTTCCCACAATCCGATACAAACCCAGTTTTTCAAAACCATACTTTATGCAGGCAAAGGCAGCTTCTGTAGCATACCCTTTTCCCCAGGCCGATTTCAGATACCGGTATCCCAGGTCGATTTCATTACGTTCGGGCCTGTTTTTCAATCCACACCAGCCAATGAATTCAAGAGCTGGCTTAACATGTACAGCCCAGCGACCATGGTTATATAAAGCGTATTGAGGAAGAATGACCTGATCCAATACCTGTTGAGCATGAGACAGATCACTGACAGGATCTCCAGTATAAAGTGTAACATCCGGGTCGGCATTTAATTCGTAAATGAGCCGGGCATCATCCGTTGTAAAAGTGCGGAGCAGTAAGCGATCAGTATCTAATATAACGTTCATAGTCAGACGCTAAAGGTATTTTTACTAACCTTAAAGTGGTATTGTAATTTCAGCGGAAAAGCGGAATTTTGATGTTCCCCTTTTGTTAAGTAATAGTATTTATGGAATATTTTATCTCTGTTACAATAATCCTTATATGTATTGGCGTAATTATATTGGCCCTGAAAATCTATAAAGAAAACAGAGAGCTGGAAAAACAACAAAAGAAGTACAGGGATGATGAAGACTTCCCTTTTCGCCGTTGAAAATCTATAAAAGCTTTTTTACTGCCTCAATTACTTCCTTCAATTTTCCTGCCTCCTGCCCGCCGGCTGTTGCTAATGTTTTCTGACCGCCGCCGCCGCCTTTTATCAGGGGAGCAATATGTTCTTTAATGATCTTTCCGGCATCCATGTTTTTTGCACCAGCCACTGTTTCGGAAATGCCAACAGCTACAAAAGGCTTACCTCCAATATTGGCGCAAAGCACCGCTACATGGTCCCGGAGATGATTCTTCAAATCGAAACATAATTTTTTCAATGCATCAGCATTACTTACTTCAATTATATCTCCAATAAAATTAATACCGTTAATGATCTCATCTTTTTGCAGGAGTTCATTCCTGATGCCAACCAACTGGCGGGCTTCCATAGCCTCCACATGTTTTTTCAGCCCGGCATTTTCTCCCTGCAAATTCCCGATGGCTTTTTGAATATCCTTTGGGTTTTTCAGGATTTCCCGAAGATTATTGATAAGATTCAATTGTTCATTTACATATTCTTCTGCTTGTTTACCGCAAACAGCTTCTACCCTGCGAACACCTGCTGCTACTGCAGATTCGCTGGTCAACTTGAACAAACCTAATTCACCTGTAGCACCCACATGAGTGCCGCCACATAATTCTACGGAATAGTTCGGGTCAATCACAACTACTCTCACCACATCACCATACTTTTCGCCAAATAATGCCATGGCGCCCAGTTTCATCGCCTCCTCTTTTGGCATTGATTTGATGATAACAGGTATATTCTCTCTAATCTTTTCATTTACCAATGCTTCTATTGCAGCAATCTCCACCTCTGTAACTTTTGCAAAATGAGAAAAGTCGAAACGCAGATGTTCCTCATTTACCAATGAACCTTTTTGTGCTACATGTGTACCTAACACTTTTCTTAATGCAGCATGCAATAAGTGAGTAGCGGAGTGATGTAATGCCGTGTTTTTCCTTTTATTAATATCCACTTTTGCGGTCACTTCACCAGATAAGTCAGCGGGGATACTTTCTGTAAAATGGATGATAAGGTCATTATCTTTTTTGGTATCCACTACTTCCACTTCAGCGTTTCCAACCTGCAACCAGCCTTTATCTCCCACCTGTCCGCCGCTTTCTGCATAGAAAGGGGTTGTTTCCATTACAAGCTGGTATGCTTCTTTACCTTTGGCTTTTACCTTACGATACTTTAATACCTCTGTCTTTGCTTCTAATGAATCATACCCAACGAACCGGTTAGTGCCCCCTTTTAACTCGATCCAGTCGCCTGCATCAACAGTAGTAGCGGCACGGCTACGATCTTTTTGTTGTTGCATTTCAATTTTGAAGCCTTCTTCATCTACTTTTAGTTTATTTTCCGCAGCTATAAGCTGGGTTAGATCAAAGGGGAATCCATAGGTATCATATAACTCAAATGAGTCTTTACCGGATATTTCTCCTTTATTAATAAGATCGTCAACTTTCTTTAGTCCTTTATCCAAAGTTCTCAGAAAAGCTTCTTCTTCTTCCATCACCACTTTACTTACAAAATCCAGCTGCTGCTGTAATTCAGGAAATACAGTTTCAAATTGTTTGGCCAGTTCCGGCACTAACTGGGTAAGCAGGGGTTGTTTATAATCGAGATAAGAATAATAATACCGCACGGCCCTTCTCAATATCCGGCGGATTACATAACCAGCACCCGTATTAGATGGTAATTGCCCATCAGCAATTGTAAATGATATTGCACGGATATGATCTGCAATCACCCGGAAAGCTATAGCTGTCTTGCTATCGCTGAAGTCATATTTTTCCCGGTTATCTTTTCTGTTTCAGCAATTGTTCCGGTAAAAATATCAGTATCATAATTTGATGTCTTGCCTTGCAAAACTCTTACTAACCGTTCTAATCCCATTCCCGTATCCACATGGGTTGCAGGCAATGGTTCCAGGCTACCGTCTTTTTTCCGATTGAACTGTATAAATACATTATTCCAAATCTCGATTACCTGCGGATGATCTTTATTTACCAGTGTATGACCCGGTATTTTCTTTCTTTCTTCATCGGGTCTGCAGTCTACATGTATCTCACTGCATGGGCCACAGGGACCAGTTTCACCCATTTCCCAAAAATTATCCTTCTTGTTACCAAACACGATATGCTCATCCGGTAAAAGGCTTTTCCACTTGGCCAATGCTATAGATGAAGCCGGTATTCCCTCTTTTACATCCCCTTCAAAAACCGTAGCATATAAGCGGTCTTTGGGAATATTATATACAACTGTCAATAATTCCCAGCTCCACTCTATTGCTTCATCTTTAAAATAATCGCCAAAACTCCAGTTTCCCAGCATTTCAAACATGGTGTGGTGGTAAGTATCTACTCCCACTTCTTCCAGGTCATTGTGCTTGCCACTTACCCGAAGACATTTCTGAGTATCTGCCACTCTTTTAAAGGGGGCTGGCTTATTTCCTAAAAAATAGTCTTTGAACTGGTTCATCCCCGCATTAGTGAACATCAGGGTAGGGTCATTTTTTACCACAATTGGGGCCGAAGGGACAATTTCATGCCCTTTGGAACGGAAAAAATCCAGGAAAGCCTGTCGTATATCTGCGCTGGTCATCATAATTGCTGCTGTGATTGGGTTGATTTTTGCAGTTTAACGGGCTATATTTGTCAGCCCCGTAAAAGCCGGGCAAAGGTAAAATATTCAGGTGGCATTATTTCGCTGAACCGGGCTTAAGGCTTGCCTCAATGAAGAAAATCAAATATTACTATAATACCAATACGCTCCGGTATGAAAAACTGGAAACACCCATGCGGGTCAAACTGCTCCGGGTCTTTGGTTTTTTAGCTGCCGCCCTTGTTACCGCAGGCCTTATTTCTTATGCCGCTTTCCAATTCATAGGCTCCCCTAAAGAAAGGATACTGCAGCAACAGAATAAAAATCTAAAAGACAATTACTACGACCTGCTGGATGAATTAAAGTCTGTTCAGCAACAAATGAAAGAACTGGAAAAAAGAGATAATGATGTGTACAGGGCCATTTTTGAAGCCAATCCCATACCGGACAGCGCAAGGGCGAAGGAAATGGAAATCAAACTGGAGATTGCCAAGGTCGAAAAGCTAAGGGATCACCAGTTGGTATCCTCCATCAATAATACGCTGAACAACCTGGTAAGCAGGATCAATGCACAGAAAAATTCTTATGATGAGGTAGATGACCTGGTGAAAAATAAAGAAAAACTCCTTGCCCGTACGCCTGCCATACAACCGGTAAGTAATAAAGATCTGAACCGTATTGCTTCGGGCTATGGTTACCGGATTGACCCGGTTTACAAAACTACAAAGTTTCATGCCGGGCTTGATTTTTCTGCTCCACAGGGTACCCCCATTTATGCAACGGCTGATGGCACAGTAAGCACTGCCGGTAATAGTGGAAATGGATATGGTAATCATGTTATCATCAATCATGGATACGGGTATGAAACGTTATACGGCCATATGGTAAGAGTAAAAGCAAGAAACGGGCAAGCCGTAAAAAGAGGTGAAGTTATTGGCTGGGTGGGAAGTACCGGTAAATCAACAGGACCACATTGCCATTATGAAGTACATAAAAATGGACAGAAAATTGACCCGATCTATTTTTTTTATAATGATCTGACGCCAGAGCAATTTGATCTTATTCTGAAAAAAGCGGCAGCAAGTAATCAAAGCCTGGATTAAAGAACTACGTATTAAAGATCATAAAATCAGCCTGATCCTCAGTTTGCTATTTTTTTCCACACTACACTTTTATAACAATTATCCGGTACCGGCTTTGTTATCTTTACATTATTGTTATGACAAAGGGGCTTACACAAATAACTTTTGATTTTGGCGCTGTTGAAGAAACAGAGCAAAAACCGGTTGTCATTACTTCAACCGTAAAAGAGGAAGTACCCACCATTGAATTAGCTGAACCGGAAATACCTGTCCTGAGTACGATCGTATTAGAAGAAAAGAAAGCTACTGCTGGTAAAAGAGGCCGCCGTTCACTCAAAGACATTGCTGTAAATGCTGACCTGGTACATGTCCCGGAAGATGACATTCTTTTTAAAAAGCAGTATTACTCCATCGGTGAGGTAGCGGCGATGTTCAGGGAAAATCAATCATTGATACGGTACTGGGAAACTGAGTTTGATATTCTTCAACCCCGCAAGAACAGAAAAGGCGACCGTTTTTTCCGCCCTGTTGATATCAAGAACCTGGTGATGATCTACGATCTGCTTCGGCGCCGCAAATTCACCATCGAGGGCGCCAAAGACTACCTGAAAGGAAATAAAAGAGCAGAAGAAAAATTTGCGATGATACAATCATTGCAAAAAATAAAGGGCTTTCTGATGGAATTGAAAGCAAACCTGTGATCTCCCGGACTAATTTTCTTAATTTTTGGTTATTGTAATGTTTGAACGAACAGCTAAAGACCATTTGCAACTTTAACACCTCTTCTTTCATCTTTTGCCTGTTCTCTTTTTACATTTGTGACTATTTACCTGGAACCATGAGAAAGTTTATACCCGTAATTTTTGCATTTATTTTTACTACCGGTGTTTTTGCCCAAAACCAGTTTGAAACATTGGTAGAAAGACCCAATGAAAAAAGCCTGAAAGGTATTATTTCCCGGTCAGTGCTGGAGAGTGACACTTCATTTAAGTGGTTTGCCACTAATTACAAAGCCTTCAGCCCCAATACAGCTGCAATTGCAGCTTTAAAGCAACAGGCTGACTCAATCCAATTACTGGTTTTCATGGGTACCTGGTGCGAAGACTCCCATTTCATTATACCAAAATTCTATGCTTTAACGGATGCAGCTGGCTTTTCACAAGACCGTATTTCCCTGATTGGTGTAGACAGAAATAAAAAAACACTAAGCCATCTTACTGAAGCGTTGAATGTAATTAATGTTCCCACCATCATCGTTTTAAAGAATGGGAAAGAAGCCGGTCGTGTGGTAGAATATGGTAAATATGGAATGTTTGATAAAGAATTAGGAGAAATAATAAACTCCCTAAACAAACAATAGCCTATTTGCTGATTCTTACATCAGTACTGCTACCTGCAATTTCAATCTTTAATTCCCCGAGCAACTGCAAACTTTGCAGGTTTATTTCCTGTTTTACCTGATTAAACTCTTGTATGGTAATAGGTGCGGTATAATAATCTGACAGGATAACTATAGCATTACTTGTTATATCTGACAATAGCACATTTGCATTCTCTACCTCCTTTCGTCCAACAATTGTATTGATACCAGCTAATAATTGTTCAATAGCTGCAGGTGCCGTTTGCAATCCAATTTCCAGTTTCAGATCACCCCTTCTTTGAGTACGCAGGGAAAGGTTATCCAGTATGCTATCTACCATTTGTTTATTAGGTACAGTTACATAGGTTTTCTGATCGGTCCGTATGCGGGTACTCCGCAAGCCTATCCGTTCAACAGAGCCTGTTATATTATTCACTTTTACCAGGTCACCCATAATAAAAGGTTTGTCAAAGAAGATAATAAAGGAAGCGATCAGGTTTTCCAGGCTTTCCCGCAAGGCTAATGCTATAGCAGCTCCCACAATACTAAGCCCTGTAAGCAAGCCTCCGATATTCAAGTCAAATGCATATTTCAGCACCATCATTATGCCGATGATTACAAGAATAACCTTAAAAAAATCTTTAAAGAAAACGATCAACTGGTTATCTGACTGATCAGGCGTAAGATTGGCCTTTTTTTCAAGCAATACTGCTATGAAATCAATGATCCTGAGTAATAACCCGATAAAAGAAACAATCAGGACAATTGTACCAACACAATGTACAATCTCTTTTGCCGTGTATTTGTAGATTGTCACATTAATTATTTCCGGGAAATTCAGTTTATATAAAGCAGCAATAGAAACCAGTATCAGCAGAAAAAAACCAAGGGGCTTCATCACCAGACTGGTAAATGATTGTTTATCTACATTATTCCAAATCCTATGTACAATACGAAAGAGTAAGCCGGCTACATAGCGGGAAATATACCGCATGAATAACCATACAAATAATATGATGCCGCCTGCTATAAGGTAATTCCTTACGGGGTTGTCCCACCATACCTGTTCCAGAAAGTCATTCATGAAATAAGAAAATTTGAACTATAAAATTATTGAATTCGCAGAAGATAATATCAGCGGATGGCATAAATAGAAATGCAGTCCAGCTTTCCATCACATTCTTTCCGCAATGCATACAAGCGACTTGCACTAAAATTGAATGACCTGGCACCGGTAATTTGTTCAGGTATTTTCCATTCATCGTACATAAAAGTATTGATGTCGTAGCGGAAAAGTGTATCCTGCTTTGAACCAAAAATAAACTTTCCGGTCACTTTCAGGTTTTGCCAGCGTTGAATCATAATATTGTTTTTCAACGATCCGAAATAATCAAACACATACACTCCTTTCAATGAATCATACAGGTACACATACTTATTCTCATCAAATATTTTATATGGTGAAGGGCCATAGCCTAATAAAAGCCTGAAATCAGGTGTTTCCTGTAATAACTTCCCATCTTCATCTATTTTTTTGAGTTTACTCTCCAGTTCGTCATATACCCAGATTTTATTATCATATGATTGGGCAATAACTTTTGCCTGAAAAATATTCTGCTTCCGGATATCAACAGTATTGACAGCATTCAGGAAACGATCCAGCATGACAACTGTTGCAAAGTCACGGTAATAAAGTAACACTTTTAGAGGGTTAGAAACATCGATCAGTGTAGCTCTGCCAAACTTTCTTATGTCATTATAAATCGCAACAGAGTCTCCGTTAGCTGTATATTTTTTAACCTGGTTCCGGCTGTTGAGTACATAAATATTGTCCAGGTTGTCAACGGTAAAGTCAACGATATCTCCTTTCAGGATTTTAAGTAACTGGAAAGTTGTATCGGCTTGTGAAAACCCGGTAGCAGACAACAAAAAGGAAACAAACAATATGGCTGAAAATTTTTTCATTTATTTCCTGATGATCTTGTCATCATTCCCTTTGTAAGATTTTAGTTCCAAGGTGGAGCCATCAAATACAGCATAGGTGTAATAACGGATCCAGTCACCCAGGTTAATATATTTACTCTCTTCATTCAGACGATACTCAATGGCCAGGTGTCTATGTCCGAATACAAAAAAATTGATCTTTTGCTGTACCAGCACTTCTTTACAGTAAATGATCAGCCATTCCTTGTCCTCACCCAGGAATATCTCTTCAGAAGCTCCCGTCTGTGCCCTGCTGCGGCGGCTGAGGTAATTGGCTAACCCCATGCCCAAGAGAGGAGGAAAAATGCCAAACAACCATTTACTCACCGGGTTGCGAAATACTTTTTTCAGTCTTTTATACCCATGATCGCCGGGTCCCAGGCCATCGCCATGCCCGATCAGGAACTTTTTTCCGCTTCTTTCAAATTCTTTGGGTTGAAAATAAACCGGCATATTAAGCTCCTGCTGAAAATAATCCCGCATCCACATATCGTGGTTACCCACAAAAAAATGCATCGATATCCCGGCATCAGCCAATTCGCCCAGCTTTCCTAATAACCGGACAAAACCTTTAGGAACAACTTTCCGGTATTCATACCAGAAATCGAACATATCGCCGACCAAAAAGATTTCTGCTGCTTCCTGTTTAATCTCATCAAGAAATTGTACAATGATCTTCTCTCTTTCGAGACTGCTGGCATGATCGGGAGCGCCAAGATGAAAATCAGAAAGGAAATAGATTTTTTTATCCACGTTTATTTTTCAGTATACTGCCGGAGCAATTGAATTATTTAGAATATAATTTGTAATTACCCTCTATTGTCCCCTTCCCGTTTTTATCCCAAATCCGGAATGATATAGTGAATGATGCAGGAGGTGAACCTTCTCTTAATCTTATTTGAGCCCATATGGATATAGCTTTTGCATCTTGTGGCGATACACCAGAATCATCAGCAAACAAATCAGGCTTATCCAGTAAGACAGTTCCATCTTCGGATATAATTTTTTCTGACGCTCCTATCATCACTTTATCGTTTTTTACTACCCAGCCTGTATCTATTTTCACGATCATTTTTACCGGGCTTGTAAAATCTACTGCATTATTCTCGGGTACCCCATCACCATTTTCAAAAATGAGATAGGCTTTTTCTACTTTTAATCCTGTTGCCTTCAGATTGATATTATTATAAATACGGGGTTCATCTTCTCTGGAGACAGCGCTGCTATTTTTATCTTTTTGTCCTACGGAGCAATTGAACTCACAGGATGATAAAAGAAAAACACAACTTAAAAATAACAGTATAGAAGCCGGTAATTTCATGAAGATTTCTTTTGATTGAGATACTCTATCATATCCCCGGAAGCAATTACAGGCCTGCCGCTTACTTCACCATTAAACCAGTATATCCAGGCTTTTGTAACCTGGCCGTTACAAATTACATCTGTTATTTCACGGCGATACAGTTGCATTTCATCTTCTTCAACATTTACTCCTTCATAGTCATCTAACTGGCCAAAAGCCCAGGAAAATTCATTTTCATGCTTAATCTGGTACAATTCACCTACTATGAACACCTCTTCCTCTGCAGGAATCCCTGCAGGATAACTTCCCATATCAAACAATTTGCCTTTTACTTTTGCATCTCCAACCAGGTTAAAGTATCTGCTGATATACTCATACACATGGCTGTGAAAGCCGCTGCGTAATGAGCCGTATACAAATAGTTTGTAAATGCCTGAACTTGTCATAACATAAAAGTACTAAAGCCCGGTGATTTATGACTCAACAAGGAATAAATACACTTCTTTAGGTCCGTGAACACCCACTACCAATGTTTTTTCAATATCTGCCGTGCGGCTGGGGCCTGTTGCAAAAGTGATTAAGGAAGGAAGGTTATTACCATATTTATCTTTTGCAGCCTGCAGGGCATCTTTTAGATCGTAAACCAGTTGGTTGGTAAAAGCAATACAGATATGTATCGGTGCATAAACACTGGTGCTGCGGCCGCTACTTTGTGCGGTACTCATTACAATTGAACCTGTTCTGGCAACCAGGTATTCACAGCCAGTGATAGAAACATCACAATTTTCTAGACCGGTTTTTATCAATCTGTCAGACAGTTGTAAAGCTACTGGTTCAATGAGTTTATCCTCTACGCAATACACTTTTTGCCAATCCTGTTTTTTAACCAGGCTTCCCAACTGAAAAGCCAGTTCCTGCCGGTTGATACAATATATAAATTTTCCCTGTAGTTTAGTAAACTGCTCTGCAAATTCAACCTCAGCTTCCTGTTGAAGCGGTTCGAATACAGAGTTGGTCCCTTCGCTATTCGGAAAAGGCAAAGGCGTTGAATGACTCAACGCCTTGCGTATTTTCTTCAAGATATTTTCTTTTGAAGGAGAAACGTTCATATTATCGAATTAAATGGTCGGTGCTAAACCGATATTTCCGGCCTGCTCATCTGTCGATTTTTCTTCTTCTTTCTTTGGCTCTGCCACTGGTATTGCTTCTTCAACAGGTTCATCCACTGTCACTTCATCTACGAGTGGTTTTTTTTCTTCAAATGGACGTTTACCTATCAATGCCTCCACATCACTCTGGAATAAAACTTCTCTTTCCAGCAGCGCATTGGCAAGTTTTTCAACATCTGCCTTCTTCACAGTAAGCAGATCCTTTGTTTTTTCATAAGCGTCATCGATCAGTTTGCGAACTTCGTTATCGATCAGCTTAGCCGTTTCGTCAGAATAAGGCTTGGTAAATGCTGTTTCCTGCTGCGGATCATAAAAGCTAACATTTCCCACTTTATCGTTCATACCATAAACTGTAACCATAGAATAAGCAATCCTTGTGATCTGCTGAAGATCATTCTGTGCCCCGGTAGAAATTTTATTAAAGAAAATTTGTTCACTGGCCCGGCCACCCAAAGTCATACAGATCTGATCTGTTAACTGATCTATATTATACAAGTATTGTTCCTTAGGAGTGTATTGCGCATAGCCTAATGCTGCTGTACCTCTTGGTACAATCGTTACTTTCAGTAAAGGATATGCATGTTCAAGGTACCAACCGCAAATAGCATGGCCGGCTTCGTGATAGGCAATGATCTTTTTTTCTTCCGGTGAGATGATCTTGTTCTTTTTTTCCAACCCGCCGATCACCCTGTCCACCGCATCCTGGAAGTCAGACATGTCCACCGCCTCCTTATTTTTTCGTGCGGCAATCAATGCAGCTTCATTACATACATTGGCAATATCAGCCCCTGCAAAACCCGGAGTTTGTTCTGCCAGTTTATGTATATCCAATGTCTTGGAAATCTTGATCGGTTTCAGGTGTACTTTGAAGATCGCTTCACGACCCACAAGATCCGGCTTGTCAATTGTTATCTGCCTGTCGAAACGGCCGGGACGTAACAAGGCTGTATCCAATACATCAGGCCTGTTTGTCGCTGCAAGAACAATGATACCTACATCCGTACCAAACCCATCCATTTCTACCAGCAACTGGTTAAGGGTACTTTCTCTTTCATCATTACTCATCATTGCATTCTTACCCCTGGCACGGCCAATGGCATCGATCTCATCTATAAATATGATACAGGGAGCTTTTTCTCTTGCTTGTTTGAACAGATCTCGTACACGGCTGGCTCCCACCCCTACAAACATCTCAACAAAATCGGAACCACTTAAACTGAAAAAAGGAACTTGTGCTTCACCAGCCACCGCTTTTGCCAGTAATGTTTTACCGGTTCCGGGAGGACCAATCAATAATGCACCTTTCGGTATTTTACCCCCGAGGTTGGTATATTTTTTCGGGTTCTTAAGAAAGTCTACGATCTCCATCACTTCTACTTTCGCCTCATCCAAACCAGCCACATCAGCAAATGTGATATTTACTTTTGTGCCTTTATCAAATAAAGTAGCTTTTGACTTACCAATGCTGAAAATACCACCGGGACCCCCGCCGCCACCTGCGCCGCCACCCATTTTTCTCATTAGCAATATCCAGATACCTACAAACAATAGAACTGGTAACAAGAATTGCAGTATGCCACCAAACCAATCCCTTTCATTATCAACATCAAAAACTACCTGTTGTACGGTTGGATTTTCCTTGTAATAATCGCTCATTTCCTTTTTAAAAGCATCCCCGCTGGTAATCTTAAATGACATATGAGGACCTTTCTCTGGTATTTTGCCAGATACTTCTTTCAGCTTTACCTCATTACTCTTAATACCTGCAGCTGTCAGGTACACCCTCACCACCTTACGGTTATCTATGATCATATATTTTTCGACTTCCCCTTTGGCAATCATATTCTTCAACTCCAGTTCATTGGTTTTAGCCATATTGGGTGTAAGCGGGCCGAACAGCTGAAAACCTATCAGCACGGCAAAAATGATGGCGTAGACCCAGTAAATACTGAAGCGGGGGCCTTTTTTGGGAGCCTGGGGATCTTCTCCTCCACCCGGGCGGTTATTAAATCTTGGAGGCTTCGTTTCGTTTCTTTTATTTGATTCTTGTGACATATTATTCTATAGGTATTCCTGCTAATTAATAATTATTCCTTGAAAAAGTTGAGGCGGGCAGCTATTTTAACATTACTCATTGTGCTCCTGTGATACCGCATCACTCCACATCTCCTCCAACCTGTAAAACTTCCTGTTCTCAGGTAGCAATACATGCACCACCACATTTACATAATCTATCAGCACCCAGTGGAGGTTATTATACCCTTCATGGTGGAAAGGATTTTCTTCACACTTTTCTTTTACTTTATATTGCACATTATCTGCAATAGCCCTTATCTGCGGCTGATTGCCTGCCTCGCAAACAATAAAAAAATCAGCTACTGCTTCATTTATTTTTCTCAGGTCAAGAGAAACAATGTTTTCCCCTTTTTTTTCCTGTATAGCAGCAATGATGGTCTTGATGATTTTTGAGTTTCTCGTTAACCTTTTTGCACCCGGCTGTCCTTCGGACAAGCTTTTCTTTTTACGGTTGGTCAGTATTGCCAATTGTTCCAAATATTGAGAGTGTTTGTTTTTTAGTTTAAGTTTACTTCGTCAAAAATAGCAATTAATTGCCACAACCCTTCTCCACAACTCCTGTCGGTTTGCCATTCATTGAACTGCAATCGGTTGACAGTACCAACAACTATGCCCGGGCTCAAATTCATGCTGGTTTGGCACAACATGGAATGACCATTTTTGCGCATGAACAGCTAGCAGGAAAAGGGCAACGGGGAAAGGTCTGGACCTCCGAAAAAGAGGCTAATATTGCCCTTAGTGTAGTGATAAAACCTGCATCATTAAGGCTTACACAGCAATTTCACCTGAGTGCCTGTGTGGCAGTGGCGGTACATGAATTTTTTATGAACTATACCGGAGACGACACCAAAATAAAATGGCCCAATGACCTCTACTGGCAGGACAGAAAGGCAGGGGGTATTTTGATCGAGAATATTGTCGGAAGTTCTTCATCAGGCGCAGGAAATTGGGACTGGTCTATAATTGGCATCGGAATCAATATTAATCAAACAGTTTTCCCCCCCGATTTACCCAACCCGGTTTCATTAAGACAGATAACCGGGAAAATTTTTGAGCCGGCAGAGCTGGCTAAAGATATCTGTACTTACATTGAGAAGTATTATCATCTGTTAATTAAAGAAGGCTTTCATAGTATATATTCCAATTATATTTCCAACCTGTACAAAAAGGAGGGAAAAGTAAAACTGAGGAAAGAAAACAGGGTGTTTGAAGCGGTTATAAAGAAAGTAACTCCTGCCGGAAAATTAGTAGTGCAGCATGCGATAGAAGAGGAATTTGACTTTGGAGAGCTGGAATGGATGATTTAAGTAATGTTTGCTTTTTGAAGTAATGAAATTTCATTTTCACTCTGCCTCGCCTCCACTTCGAACTTATTGTTATAATAACCCTTCTTGATCCATTCAAAAAGATATTTGATGATAAACCCTATATACCCATGCTGCAGGTATTGCTCCACATGTTTCAGTTCATGACATATCCAATTCTTATCCTTTAAAAACTCCTCCCTGCTTGTGTTGTGCAGATGTATGGTGGAACCAAACACAATGGCTACTTTATCGGCCTTCAATTTTGCCGCTGCAAAATAAGCCACCCATGATTTTTCTTTTATCTGTACCTGCATATTTCTATGACTTTAAACTTGTCTTTACCGTTGCAATAAAAAAGCTTCTATAACTGCATGTGCTGGTTACTTCCCGTTTACTATTCACTGTTCATCACTTATGTACTCACCTCCACAATGTAAAGTTCCTTGAAATAGTAAACCCCCAGCGAAATTGACCTTTTCCCCAGGAGGTGATAGTTCGGGGAATGAAACGGTTCTCTACTATTTCTGTTGCATTAGTGAAATTGAGGCGGAAAATGTGCCCGGATGTAAGTATCTCAAATCCCACTCCCAACGGATCAAAGAATCTGATATTTTCATTTACAACGAAGGAATCCTTTTGTGGCCTGCTGACGGAAAGGATGAAAATAATCTACCACCAGGTTAAAGCGGTTAGCCACCAAAGGAAGCTTTATAGCGCCTCCAAGTGCAAACATGCTTTTCTGATCGTAGGAAACAGCATACCCCCGAGTCAAAAATGTAGGATTCAGCTGTAAACTAATCTTATTGATCTTCCTGGCAATTATCAGTTGTACCACATTGCTGGTACGGTCAGCTAAACCGGTAAAACTGTTATCCTGGTTCTCAAACGGACTTCGCTTTTGGGAAGAGATAACAGCATTGGCATATATGGCGATGGATAAAGGATGTGTTGGATCGTCCTGCTTTTGTATCAATAATTGGTGTTTCACACCAATTTCCCAAAGGCTTTGTACCTGGCTTGCTCCTTTAGCCCTTGCCAGAACGAGGTCAGTTTTATGTCCCATCCCGATATGAAAACCAATACGTATATCTGCAGCATTATCAAGCCCGAAAAACCGTTTTATCCCGCCATTATCACCGGCAATATCACCAAAGTTGTGGGTGACATTAAAATCCATTTTGCCCTTACCGGTCACTTCTGTTGTACGAGCATTGATCGTTTTAGTGGAATTGAATATTCTTACAGGTTTACCCGCAGTAATTTTTATGGCGCTGTCCTGGGCGGCTACAATAAAGGAAATAAAAAATACTGCAAGGGTGAATAACTGCTTCATATCATGGGTTTATAATCCGATAAGAATCGTTTATAAACCTGTTAGGGTTGCCCATTTCAGTTGAAACAATAAAACAGTTTTAGAGCAAGTGTATAGAATTATTTTACGGCAGTCATAATTTCTTCAGGATGTGATTTACTCTTTGGTTTTAAAAATATCTTGCAGATAATTCCTTTTTCGTCAATCACAAAAGTAGTGCGCAATACACCCATATACTTATGTCCGAAAAGTTGCTTCTGATCCCAGACACCATATTTATCCAGTATTTTATGTGATATATCCGCAATAAGTGTGAATGGCAGTTTATTCCGCTGCTCAAACTTTTTATGCTTTGCCACCTCATCCGGACTTACGCCAATTACTTCAAAACCTTTTTTCTTTAGCATGGAGAAATTATCCCGAAGATTGCAGGCCTGCACTGTACAGGTAGGTGTCATATCCTGCGGATAAAAATAAAGCACTACTTTTTTCCCTTTAAAATCAGCCAGCGAAACTTTCTTTCCATCCTGGTCAATGCCTGTAAATGCCGGGGCTTTATCACCTTCTTTCAGTTTTATCATAATTTAATTTGTCCTTTTACTTCTTTTTGATGGCTGTAGTTTTCCTTTTTGTACTACTCTTTTTCTTCATCACTTTCTTTTTTGGTGGCGGAGTATATGGCCCTCTTTTGAACCACCAGGTCTTCATTGTTATATTTCCGGCCAAATCCCCTGCTGTTACTTTCAGTTCATGCACCCCATAGGGACAACGTTCATCAAATTTGTATATCCAGTTCCTGGTTTTATCATTGGTAAACCGCAGCCATTGTCCATTCAACTCTGCCCTGAAATTTGTTATCACCCCGAAATTATCAGTGGGGGTAAAAACGATTCGGGAAGAGGCACTCAAGTTAATTGTATCGTCATTTTTCAAATCACTTATCCTTGGCGGTATCGTATCAACAAATGCCTGGAATGAACCAAAATCATCAAACGATGTTGTTATCCACTCTCCTTTTAAAACCGCTTTACGAACTGTTCTGCTGTTCCGGTAACTGCGCTGTATTAACAATTTATCACTCCATTCAGCCGGTACAGGCTTATAAGGTTTAATGAAGACAGTAAAGTTGTTGTGAACAGGTACAGATGCATCATTTACCTGGTGGAGGGCTGAGATAGCATTTTTTGTAACTGCAGTATTACGGAAATAATAAGCTTTCATAGTATCGTATAAACTGCCACCAGGTATATGAATTTCGAAATCAGGTTTTGCCAGCACAGCTTTACTATTGGGGGCAAAGTATATAGCACCCTCCTGGTTAATGGAAGGCTTTGCCAGGCTATCAATGTACTGAAGCCGGAAATTCAATTTTGACATATTTCCTTTAGCGTCTTTTACCTCTATCCTTATATCATGTATTGCTGTGTCAGTAACAGAGATAACACCATCACCATTGAATTTTTTATAGGCCGCCCCTGCATCACCGGGCAATTTCGACAAATGTTGCAGCCAAGCGCCGCCATTGTGTTTATGTTTGTAATCCACATGAGCATTCAAATAGACTGTTTCATTATAATCGAGACTATCCAAAACAAATGCAATTTGCGGCTGTTCGTCTACAAAAAGTTTTGCTGCATAGATTCCATTGGGATTGGTAGAGCCGGATACCCTGTCATAAGCCTGGATGGCAAAGCTAAGTTTGCTAAATCCCGTTTTCATTACCGGAAACTTTGGAATGATATAACCACTGTCAGTGTTTTTTAATGCAATCAATAGCGGTGACTGTTCATAGACACTCCTGCCTCTGTCATACACCGCTAATTTCACTATAGCAGGCGGAACATTATCCCTGATACCAAAGTCAAATAATAGCGGATTCAGTCGTTTTGTAGATTTTGTATCAAAAATCTCAAAATGCAGGTGTGGCCCTTGCGAACCACCAGTATTACCACTATAAGCAATAAACTGACCCTTACTCACCGGAAACTTATCTTTGGAAAGATCCAATTCCACAGCCCAGGACTCCTGCTTATATTGCTGTGCTGTTACATATTTCTCCAGTTCAGGATAGAAGTCATTTAAATGTCCATACAGAGTTGATAGTCCATTAGGGTGATTAATAACAATAAAACGTCCAAAACTCTGCGACCGGATACCGATTTTGGCAATATAGCCCTGTGCAGCAGCATAAACTAAGAGGTTTTCTTTTTGATTAGTTCTTATATCCAGTCCCATATGCCAGTGGCTTGGCCTCAATTCACCAAAATTGGCCGATAAATCGATAGGTATCCCCATCGGGTTACGGAAATACTCTTTGGGATAAGTTGGTGACTGCGCTTTTAAATACAACTCACAAAAAATCAATTGAATAAATAAGAAAATTATTCTAAGCCGCATGCGCAAAAATAAGCATCCTAATTAATACTGGTTGTTAGACAAAAGCGATATAAGACAATATTCGTATCTTTTTCCATTCTTAAGTAATGCAAAAGCTGTTGTGGTTATTACCACTTTCCATTATTCTGTATGCCTGTCCATACGAATCAATGGTTCCGCTGGAAAAAAATCCGGCTGAACCAATTGACAGTACCCTGATTGGGTATTGGTATGGAATTGTAAAAGATGGCAGTGACTATTTCGGCATTGAAGCATTAGAAATATCCAGACAATCAGATTCTGTTTATTCAATTATACGTTATGGTAAAGCGGTAAAGGGAGATATGATCTTACCAGATACGTCATACTTCACAGCCTATACCTCATGGATCGGTGACCAACGGTTCATGAATGTAAAAGGAACAATAACCCTGACTGAACCAATCGGTAAAAAAAACACCAAAACAACTGAAAAAAACGTCTTTTACCTGTCCGCTTTCGAAAAAAGTAATGATACTTTACGGGTAAAAACCATAACAGAAAGCTTTACCACCCGAAAAATAATAAACCAGCCGGGGGACCTGAAAAAGCTCGTCATCGAAATGAGTGGAAAGAAAAATATTTATGATGAGCAGTATTCCCTTTCGTACCGAAAAATTCCAAAAACGCCGCACTTTCAATCAAATTGAAAAATAGCTGGAAATTTTCCTCCCCTCATCCCCTCAAAACACTTCTATTCCCTTACTTTTGCGCAATTTGTTTTTTCATAACGAAGGCTGCCAACAACAACTAAAAACAAAAAATGCCAAAAGACAATTCGATCAAATCGGTTCTCATTATCGGCTCCGGCCCCATCATTATCGGACAAGCCTGTGAATTTGACTACTCCGGAACGCAAGCCGCCAGGAGTTTGCGGGAAGAAGGAATAAAGGTTATTCTTATTAATAGCAACCCGGCCACTATTATGACAGACCCCATGATGGCAGACAGGGTTTATTTGTTACCACTCACCGTTGAAAGTATCGAGCAGATTCTGCAGGAAAATGAAATAGACGCCGTGTTGCCGACCATGGGAGGACAAACGGCCCTGAACCTGGCGAAAGAAGCGGAAGATCTTGGCCTCTGGAAACAATATAATGTGCGGTTGATCGGTGTAGACATTAAAGCCATCGATAAAGCAGAGGACCGGGAAAAATTTCGTCAGTGGATGATTGCTTTGGGAGTACCAGTAGCTACTGCTAAAACAGCTAACTCCTTTTTAGAAGGAAAAGAATTTGCACAACAGATAGGATTCCCATTGGTCATACGCCCATCATTCACTCTTGGCGGTACTGGTGGCGGATTTGTACATGATAAAGATGACCTGGATGAAGCCCTGAACCGGGGTCTGCAGGCATCACCGATACATGAAGTACTGGTTGAAAAAGCAGTATTGGGCTGGAAAGAATTTGAATTGGAATTATTAAGAGATTCAGCAGATAATGTTTGTATCGTTTGCACCGTTGAGAATTTTGACCCTATGGGTGTTCATACCGGTGATTCTATCACGGTGGCACCTGCCATGACGCTGAGTGATACCGGTATGCAGCTGATGAGAAATACAGCCCTCATGATGATGAGAGACCTGGGAAATTTTGCAGGCGGTTGTAATGTTCAGTTTGCATTGAACCCTGATACAGAAGAAATAATTGCGATTGAGATCAACCCCAGGGTAAGTCGTTCCTCAGCGTTGGCAAGTAAGGCAACTGGCTATCCAATTGCAAAAATTGCTGCCAAGCTGGCTATTGGTTATAACCTTGACGAATTGGAAAATCAAATTACCAAAACAACATCTGCTTACTTTGAGCCAGCGTTGGATTATGTGATTGTAAAGATACCCCGCTGGAATTTCGACAAATTCAAAGGAGCTAATGATACACTGGGATTGCAGATGAAAAGTGTGGGGGAAGTGATGGCAATTGGCAGAAGCTTTACAGAAGCAATTCAGAAAGCCTGTCAAAGCCTGGAAAATAATGCGGTTGGTCTTGGCTATTATGGCAAAAGCCTGATGCATGCAGATGAACTGCTTGAGTATATTAAAACACCTAAATGGGACCGCATCTTTCGTATTAAAGATGCGCTGATGGCCGGTATCTCTGTTGGTACAATATCGAAAGCAACTAACGGTATTGACCGCTGGTTTCTGTATGAGATCCAGAAGATCTGTAACCTTGAAAAAGAAATTGCAAAATACGACCTGGCAGATTTACCGATTGAATTATTGAGAGAGGCAAAAGTAAATGGCTTCAGCGATGAACAGATAAGCCGCATTACCGAGCATGGTGATGAAGATGACGTTTACAAAAAAAGAAAAGAAGCGGGAATAACAAGGGTCTTCAAAATGGTGGATACCTGTTCTGCGGAGTTTGAAGCCAGGACTCCATACTTTTATTCCACCTTCGAAAGCGGGAACAGCAATGAAAGTAAAGTTTCTGATAAGAAAAAAATCATTGTACTGGGCTCCGGACCTAACCGGATCGGACAAGGTATTGAATTCGATTACTGTTGCGTACATGGATTACTCGCCATAAAAGAATGCGGCTATGAATCAATTATGGTTAACTGCAACCCGGAAACCGTGAGTACAGATTTTGACATGGCAGATAAATTGTACTTCGAACCGGTTTATTGGGAACATCTCTGGGAGATCATTGAGCATGAACAACCAGAAGGTGTGATTGTACAACTGGGTGGCCAAACGGCGCTGAAATTAGCAGAAAAGCTTCATCAGAAAGGAATAAAGATCATTGGTACCTCCTACGACAGTATGGATATAGCTGAAGACAGGGGCCGTTTTAGTGACCGGCTGAAGGAATTAGACATTCCCTATCCGGAATATGGTACTGCAGAAGATGTGGATGAAGCTATTGCCGTTGCCAATAAAGTAGGCTACCCGGTGCTGGTTCGTCCATCTTATGTGTTGGGCGGACAAAGAATGCGGATTGTGCTTAATGACGAAGAAGTGGAAAAAGCGGTAGTGAGTTTACTGAAACACCTTCCGGGCAATAAGATATTGATTGACCATTTTCTTGACCGCTGCCAGGAAGCTGAGATAGATGGAATTTTTGATGGGAATGATTTTCATGTCATGGGAGTAATGGAACATATTGAGCCGGCCGGTATCCATAGCGGCGATAGTAATGCTGTGTTGCCTGCATTCAACCTGACACCATTGATCGTTCATACCATGGAAGAGTATGCTGAAAAAATTGCAAGGGCTTTGCACATCAAAGGTCTGATCAATATCCAGTTTGCCATTAAAGATGGTAAAGTCTATGTAATTGAGGCCAACCCGAGAGCCTCCAGAACAACACCCTTTATTGCCAAAGCATACCAGATACCTTACCTGAATATTGCCACCAAAATAATGATTGGTACGCATAAGCTGAAGGACTTCACTTTTGAGAAAAAATTAAAGGGGTTTGCGATAAAAGAACCGGTATTCAGTTTCAATAAATTTCCTGGTGTTAATAAAGAACTAGGACCGGAAATGAAAAGTACAGGGGAAGCAATCCGTTTCATTAAAGATCTGAGAGATCCTTACTTCCGCCAATTGTATAAAGACAGGAGCATGTATTTGAGTAAATAGTTTTATGGAATAAGACACAGCTGGTATTACACGATCCATTTTCTTATTCATTTCAATCCTTTTACTATTTCATGCATTTCCTGTTCTTTGGTTGTAAAGATGAGTTGCCGGAATTGCATATCGTCTTCTTTTATTGCCTGAACTGATCACCCATTTTGGCGATTGCTAATAAGCCTCTTTTTATTAATTTACAGTAGAAATTTTTTTTATGAAAAAAGCCATACTGTTTTTATTAGTAATTATTGCTTACGTTAATGTATTAGCACAAAATGTTGGGATCGGCACCACAACACCGGTTTCAAAGCTCCATGTAAAAGGCACGGGTAGCGGTACACAAATTGTGCTGGAAGAAAATGCAGGATCTATTTTAAGGATTAGCAATGAACCTTCAGGAACTGGTCCTTATATCGGTACCACCACTAATAACCCTTTATCATTAGTAACCAATAATTCGGCTAAACTTTCGATCAGCACTTCAGGTAATATCGGCATCGGGCAACCGAGCCCTACATCGCCGCTGCATTTTTCCAATACACTTGGGAATAAAATTGCCTTGTGGGGAACTAACCCCAATCATTATGGCATCGGTATTCAGGCCTTTCAAATGCAGTTTTACACTCCTGCGAATACTGATGATT
Organism: Chitinophagaceae bacterium; assembly: GCA_016719165.1. Taxonomy (GTDB): domain Bacteria; phylum Bacteroidota; class Bacteroidia; order Chitinophagales; family Chitinophagaceae; genus JJ008. The sequence goes on from JADKAJ010000002.1 coordinate 139,163, forward strand.
TTGTATTCGGAAACGGCAACAGCAGCTCATTGATCGAAACAATGCGGATAAAAGGAAATGGGAATGTAGGTATCGGCACCAATAACCCGCAAACAACTCTGGATATAAATGGGGATGTAAACATTGAGAATAAATTGTTGCTGAACAATTCTGCCGGCAATAATGGTCAGGTACTTGTAAGCAAAGGAAATGGCGCAGCGCCTAACTGGCAAAATATTGCCTATAGCAATAATGACCGCTTCTACTATACTCTCGCTGACAACCAAAGAGGGACATCAGGTCTTTTTTCTCAAACAATTCTATACAATACTGTCTATTCCAACAGTTCTGCAATAAGCTACAATAATTCAAACGGCACATTCAATGTAAATAAAAGCGGCCTTTATAGTATAAATGCCGATTTTGCTCCTTATACCGACAAAACTGTTGAAAATGCTTCCGTACTATGTATTTTGGATTTAAATGCCAGTGGTTTTACTGAAAATTTCTATACAGGCGGGCTGGATTATATGGGAATTTTTGGTTCTGGACATACCTATAGCTCCACTATCAGAAAAAAATGGGAAATATATTTAGTTGCAGGAACACAGTTTTCTTTTTTTATTACCATACTAACGAATAATCAAAATGCAAGTGGCCTTCAATCGAAAACAGGGCTCAGCATCAACCTTATTTCAGAATAACTACCTTATTATAAAAAGATGAATAAAGAAACCCAGAGCATCATCCGCCGGATAGAGAATGTGAACAGTGGCGAGCCCTGGTTTGGCCGGGCAGTGTTTGTTATACTGGAAGAAGTGGATGCGAAAAAGGTTTCCATCAAACCAAACGGCACCGAACACTCTATGCTGGAACTGCTTTATCACATGATAACCTGGGCAGATTTTACACTCAAAAGATTGGAGAAGAATAATAAAATGGATATGGCAGCATTTGAAAAAATGGACTGGCGGGAGCTTAACCCGAAACTGCATAGCTGGAAGAAAGCACTGGCAGAGTTTAAGGCCATAAATAAAAAGATAATTGCCTTACTGGATAAAAAGGATGATGATTTTCTGCTGGAGATAGTGGACTATCGCAAATACAATTACCGTTTTCTGCTAAACGGGATGATAGAACATTCTATTTACCATCTTGGACAGGTTGCCTACCTCAACAAAATGCTGTCCTGATATACCCGGAAAGTAGTATTGCCGGGGCAAGGTCAAGTTCTTACTTTTCCATATGGCTTCTTATGGCAACCGGTTCTGGAAGAAAACTCCTTTTCTTAAGCTGCTGATACCACTGATGCTCGGAATTATTGTTCAGTGGCATTTACAGTTATATGCAAATACATGGTTAATCATTTTAGCCGTTGGAATAACCGGGCTTTGTAGTTTCTTTTTTATACCGGTCCTTACTCGTTTTCATCTCTCCACCTTTAGCGGGATATCAACTGGAACCACTTTCCTTTCCTTTGGTGCTTTACTGGTTATTCAAAATGATATTCGCAACAACGGTCAATGGCTTGGAGCAGTATATAAAGATAAAGATGCCATTATTGCAACACTGGATGAACCACCTGTTGAAAAAACAAAATCAAATAAAGCCAATGCCAGCGTCTCTTTCCTGATCCGGGAAGGAAAAATAAATCCGGCGGAGGGGAAAATAATAATTTATTTTAAAAAGGATTCTGCCGGACAACAGTTTTCCTATGGCTCGCAGGTAATTTTCAAAAAATCATTGCAGGAAATAAAAAATTCCGGCAACCCGGGTGGATTTGATTACAAACGCTATTCTCTTTTCCAGGGTATCACTCACCAGGTTTTTCTAAAACCGGGGGAATTTGAAATAATACCGGGTAAAAAAGAAAACTGGCTTAAGAAACTAATATTTACGTCCAGGGAAAAGGTACTTACTATTTTACGCCAGAATATTAGCGGGGAAAAAGAGCTCGGCCTTGCAGAAGCATTACTCATTGGTTATAAAGATGATCTTGACCAGTCGCTGGTGCAATCATATACCAATACAGGAGTCGTACATATTATTGCCATCTCCGGGCTGCACCTTGGTTTGATTTACTGGTTACTGGTACAACTGTTAAAGCCACTACGGCGAAACAGGAAAACAAGGTGGCTCAGCCCTGTATTAATAATTGCAGGATTATGGTCGTTCAGTTTACTGGCAGGGGCTCAACCATCTGTACTCAGATCGGCATTAATGTTTAGCTGTATTGTACTGGGAGAATCCTTCACCAGGAAAACTACAATTTATAATACAATGGCGGTCTCCGCATTTATTTTACTTTGTTACAATCCTTTCTGGCTTTGGGATGTCGGCTTTCAATTATCCTATGCAGCCGTACTGAGTATTATCATTTTCATGCGTCCGATTTATAACTGGTTTAATATAAAAAATAAGATCCTTGATTTTGTCTGGAAACTAAATGCTGTTACCCTGGCTGCACAAATACTGACAATCCCTCTGGGTATTTATCACTTTCACCAATTCCCAACTTCATTTATACTCACGAATTTCCTGGCTGTTCCCTTATCCAGCATTATACTGTTTGGCGAAATTCTTTTATGCATCGTATCGCTTATACCTGCAGTTGCTGCGTTGGCCGGTAAAATACTCACCTCATTAATCTGGCTCATGAACACCTACGTGGAAAGAATTGAATTAATTCCATTTTCACTTTGGGATGGCTTGCAACTCTCCATCACACAGGCAATACTTTTACTTTTCTTTACAGCCGGAATCAGTTACTGGTTGATGGAAAGATCAACAAACGGGTTGAAAATCGGGATAGTTTCTTTACTGTTATTCACAGCAGAACGAACCGTATCCTTTATTGCTGCCGAAAAGCAACAGAAAATTATTGTGTATAATGTTCCTCAAAAAAAAGCAATTGATTTTATTGATGGGAGAAATTACCTGTTTATCGGCGACAGTGGATTATTGGCCAACGATTTTGCCCGGAATTTTCACCTGAAGCCCTCCCGGGTCTTATACCGGATAAAAGGTGCAGATACACTGAATGACTTCCTGGGCTATAAAAATTATATCAGCTATAAAAAGAGGTATATTCTGCTGCTGGATGAAACTATTTCATTTACACCGCAGGTAAATAAACCCATTATCGACCTGGTGGTCATTTCAAAAAATCCAAAATTATATATTGCAAAACTGGCAGGCTCACTGGATATAAAGCAGGTTGTTTTTGATGGCTCGGTCCCGGCCTGGAAAACAAAATACTGGAAAAAAGACTGCGACTCTTTACGTATTCCCTGGCATGATGTAAGTATAAAAGGTGCTTTTGTGATGAACCTGAATTAAGTTAATTTTGCGGCTTCTTAGCGAATTGCCTGCCTCTCAACCCTTCAATTTTATGAACAAGAAGATTCAATCAGCACTGATTTCCGTTTTTTACAAAGACGGCCTGGAAACTATTGTACAACAACTTTCTGAATTGGGAGTAACCATCTATTCCACCGGTGGTACACAAACATTTATTGAAAAGATGGGCATTAAAGTAGTTCCCGTAGAAGATTTGACTACATATCCATCCATCCTTGGTGGAAGGGTAAAGACATTGCATCCTGCCGTATTTGGTGGCATTCTGGGGAAAAGAGATGATACAACACATTTGCAGGAGATGAAACAGTATAATATTCCTGAGATTGACCTTGTCATTGTTGACCTCTACCCTTTTGAAGAAACAGTGGCTTCAACAACCGATGAAAAAGCCATCATTGAAAAAATTGATATTGGCGGCCCCTCCATGATTCGTGGCGCTGCCAAGAATTTCAGGGATGTAGTAGTAATAGCACGAAAAGCCGACTATGATGAATTTTCAAAACTGCTCGCTTTTCAAAAAGGAGAAACCTCAGTAGAACAACGCAGGCAGTTTGCCATTAAAGCATTCGATGTTTGCACAGCGTATGATACAGCTATTTCCAATTATTTTCACCAATCTGCTATTGAAACCCCTTTTAATAAACCGCAAAAAACGATGCGCTATGGTGAAAACCCCCATCAGTCTGGTGTATTCTATGGTGATTTAAATAAAGTCTTTGACCAGCTAAACGGAAAGGAACTTTCCTATAACAACCTGGTGGATGTAGATGCAGCAGTACAACTCATTCATGAATTCAGCGATACTACTTTTGCAATAATCAAACATACCAATGTTTGCGGTGTGGCACAAAGACCAACTGTAAAAGGAAGCTGGGATGCAGCACTGGCAGGTGACCCTGAAAGTGCTTTTGGTGGTGTATTAGTTTGTAATGACACCATAGATAAAGCTACTGCTGATGCCATCAATGAAATATTCTTTGAAGTACTTATTGCTCCTGCTTTTGATGAAGATGCTTTGATTGTATTGAAATCCAAGAAAAACAGGATCCTGCTGCAATTAAAAGCGCAACCGGGTAATAAAGTACAGTTTAAATCTGTACTGAACGGTGTTTTGGTACAAAGCGTTGATGAGGGCAATTTCACCAACTGGACTGAAACTGTAAAAAGAAAAGAAACAGAAACCGAGAAACAGGATCTGATATTTGCAAACCTTATTTGCAAGCATTTAAAATCAAATGCAATTGCGCTAGTAAAGAATAAACAACTGATAGGTAAAGGTTGCGGACAAACCAGCCGTATCGATTCCCTTCGCCAGGCATTAGAAAAAGCAAAGCAATTCGATTTTGATATGCATGGAGCTGTAATGGCCAGTGATGCTTTTTTCCCTTTTGATGATTCTGTACGGCTGGGGCATGAAGCCGGTATTACAGCATTCATTCAACCCGGTGGTTCCATCAGGGACAATGATTCCATTGAATACTGTAAAACGCATAACCTGGCGATGGTGATGACAGGCATGCGGCATTTTAAACATTAATGAACTTTTTTGATTTTCATAAAACGATCGTTCAATCATCTGCTGATTCATTAAAGAAACTGGCGGTATTCAATCCACTTACGATTCACAGGAAGGGGACAAAAGCTAAAGCACTTTTTGCGTTAGCATTGGTTTGTGTGTTGTGGGGCACTACCTGGATTGCATCCAAAGAAGGAGTCCGGCATATGCCGGCTTTGCAATTGGCCGGAATCCGCCAGTTTATCGCAGGCTTAATATATGTTGCTTTCTTCCTGATAAAAGGCGCCAGTTTACCAAAGGGTAAAGAATGGATTCCGGTATTAGTACTCAGCTTTCTCAACTTCATTATGAGTAATGGACTCAGTACCTGGGGCGTAAAATATATTTCTGCGGGATTAGGCTCTATCATGGGTGCCATATTTCCCCTATGGCTGGTAGTTATCGGGCTTTTTGCTTCGAGGGAAAAACTGCCGCAGAAAGCAATCATCGGATTATTATTAGGTTTTAGTGGTGTGTGTATTATTTTTTATGAACACCTGGAAGATTTCTTTATCCCGGATTTCCGTTTTGGTATAATATTATCCCTCATAGCCACCTGGACATGGGCCTTTGCCACGCTGTACACCAAACAACAAGCGGCCAGCTTCAATCCTTATTTCAGCCTTGGTCTGCAAATGCTGATATCCGGTATTACACTTATCTCCTTTACATCGGTTACCGGTAATGCAGTTTCTATTTCACAAATTCCATGGGAGTCCTGGACAGCCATTGCTTATCTCATTATTTTTGGTTCTTTACTGGCATTTATTGCTTACCTGTATGCATTGCAAAACCTGCCAACCGAACAGGCTTCCATTTATGCGTATATCAATCCGATAGTAGCGGTGTTATGTGGCTGGCTGATATTCAATGAAAGAATCACGATATTCATTACAGTAGGCGGACTCGTAACATTGCTGGGTGTTTACCTGGTAAATAAAGCATTTAAAGCTGTACCGCCGCCTGAACAACCGGAAACAGAAGGGATTTAAAGTAATTTCCTTCCGCCCTGGTGATGAATCTCATTTACAAAACGGGCATATATATCTCTCCATCCGCTAAATCGCTTATCAGTTCCTAAAAATGTATTATGCCAGATTGTGATAAATGTACCGTTCACCTTTTTCACTTCATTATAGAAATAACGCATTTCCGCCAATGCCTGTTGTGAAGAATACTTTTGTTCAAAGAAAGAATTAGCCTCCATATAACAGAAAGGATATAATAGCAAGTAAGTTGCTTGCTCAGTTCCCAGGTCGTACCAGTAAAAAGGTGACGCAACAGAAGCCCTGAAACCATTAATACTTCCATACCCCATAGAAAAATCTTTTTTAATACCTGATTCAATGAGATGACGAAAGGTTTCCGGCAATGTAAACCGGATAAAATGCTGGCGTGAAGCAACAATTTTCTTTTTTATAATATGTTCAACCCTTTCTTTCTCCTGTTGAATCAGTAAAGAATCGTCACCGCTTTGCCAGGAAGGATGAATCCCTATATCATACTTATCAGCATGTTGCCTGATCAATGTTTGCAAGGCAATTTCTTTTGGCAAAATATTCCTGTCAAATTTTCCCGTTTGCTCCGCCACCAGGAAAAAATATCTTGGTTTCAGTTGATATGGCCGATGAAGATTATCTATCCATTCATAGGAGTCAAAAGGGTCCGCCAGCTCATTATTCAATACTTTTCTTCGTAATCTAAACCTGCGCCAATCTCTTCTCAGCAAGTCTTTGATGGCGGCACCGGCACTCCTCTTCCAGTCTTTATGCTTATAAGAATATGCTTCGTCAATATCATAAGTTGGAAGAAAATTGAATGTGGAGCTACGGGTTGACAATGCCGGGAATTGGGCTTGTAATAACGCTTTAAACTCCTGTAACCAGATATTGACAAGCGGCTTATTTAAAAAACCCGCTTTATATGCCAACGAATTTTCATAGGCATATCTTTCATACATATCTTTCTGATGCGGCAGATACTCTTCATACCTGCTAAGCAGGTAAAAAGAAGCGGCAAAAATATCGAATGGGAAATCTCCGTTTGTTTTGAAAAATGCTTTATACCCTTTTATTTCAAAACAATCTATCTGTAACTCGTGGATATTTTTTTCAAATAATAGCAGGTAAGGTTGTATCCATAATTCTTCCTGCGTTAAACGTTCATCACTGTAGTTGATCTTCGGACCCGCATGCTCTGCGAAGCTGAGCACATTATCTGTGATGCGAATGGATTCACCGGTAATTTCTGTTCCGATAAAATCGCAGATATATTTTAGCCGGTGCGTTATCGTATTTGCAAAAAGAATCACAGATTGAAGATAACTATCTGTTACCGTATTTTTCTTTCCACAATTCGTTGAATGATTTTTTCGGAAACTCCATATCACCACGATATTCCTTCCAGCCTTTTATTAAACCATTCACTACCCTATTCTTTATATTTCCACCGGCCATATTCATCCATTTCCGGTGCAGCATTCCCTGCTTCCACATTTTCCAGGCCATCTTTTCTGTAAAAGAGCTGAATCCTTCTTCCACAGCTTCATGGCGATTCTCTAACAATAACTCATGTAGATTTATTTTAACTGCACAAACTTCCGTACAGTTACCACAAAGTGAGGAAGCGTAGCTAAGGTGCTTCCATTCATCCATATTTTTAAGGTGGGGGGTGATGACAGAACCAATCGGGCCACTGTATGTAGCCGCATAAGTGTGCCCCCCGATATTTTTGTAAACCGGGCAGGCATTTAAGCATGCCCCGCAACGTATACAGTACAAACTTTCTCTTTGCTTTTCATTGGCCAGAATATTTGTACGTCCATTATCAAGCAATATAACATACATATCCTCTGGACCATCGGCTTCATTAGCTTGCCTGGGACCAGTAATGATAGTATTATATACAGTTATCTTTTGACCGGTACCGAATGTGGAAAGCAGCGGCCAGAACAAAGCAAGGTCCGTCATGGATGGAATCACTTTTTCAATTCCTGCGATCACAATATGTGTTTTCGGCATTGAACAACTCAACCTTGCATTACCCTCATTCTCTGTTACGGCAATAGCGCCTATATCAGCAATAATAAAATTTGCACCGGTCAGTCCTACTTCAGCCTGTACATACTTATCCCGCAGAATTCTCCTGGCCGTTAATGTTAATTGTTCAGGAGTAGCTTTAGGATCGGTTCCCAATTTTTCTGCAAAGAGTTTCGCCACATCTTCCTTGCTTTTATGCATAGCCGGTGTAACGATATGATACGGAGGTTCACCGTCTAATTGCTGGATATATTCTCCCAAATCAGTTTCAACACTTTCGATACCGTTCTTCTCTAAAAAATCATTCAGGTGAATTTCTTCCGTAACCATGCTTTTACTCTTCACCAATGTCTTACAACTTTTTTCTTCACAAATCTTCTGGATAGCTTCCAAAGCCTGCTGTGCATTTTCGGCCCAGATAACTTTGGCTCCCCGCCGGGTAATAGCTGATTCAAATGTTTCTAATTGTTTATCCAGTGTTTCAATAGCCTTCCACTTGATATTCTTAGCCCTCTCCCTGGCAAGGTGCACATCTGTAAATTGCAGTTTTCCCTGTGGTACAACCGCATTATATTTACCTATATTGAAATTGATCTTTCGCCGGTGCTCTTTATCGGCAGCTTTGATAGTGCTCCTGGCAATAAAATCGGCAGCTGTTTCTTTCACAATAACTGGTTATTAAGATTATTATCGATCAATCTACTCTTTAAAATCAATTTCTTCCCACTCCCCTTTTGCAATTGTGTCCAATGCAGTATAAAATTCTTCACCGTACTTTCTTACTATTGGTTCTCTTAGAAACTGGTAAACCGGTACTTTCAGTTTTTCGCCCAACACACAAGCGGGGCTACACATTTGTTCTCGTGGCTCATAATTTACTCTTTCGTAATCACCATGCTTCCCTTTTTTGGCAATTATAGGATACAGGTGACAACTAATTGGCTTTTTCCAGGAAATCACGCCATCGTTGTATGCCTGCTCAAAAGCACATTTGATTATCCCGTCTTGTCCCCGGATACCATACACACAGATTTCATTATCGCTATCCAGCGTAGGCGTCACCCATTCAAATTCCGTATCATATACATATTTCCCTTTCCTTTCTATTTCAGCAACCGCATCTTTAGTGAGGTAAGGCTTTATTTTTTCATATAAGTCTGATACCAGCTGAAGCTCTTCTTTACTCAAAGGGGCACCCGCAGCTCCATCTTCACAACAACCACCTTTACATTTTGCAAGGTCACAGACGAATTTTTTATTAACTATGTCTTCACTAATCAGGATGTTATCTATAACTATCAAATCTCAGTAATTTTCCGGCAAAGGTAAGCCCTGTGTTACTCATCTCCTTCTTTTGTTCGCCTGAAAAGGCGTCTTTTTATATGATGCCCGGCTGAAGTCAGCCTGTTATGGGATGTCAGGTAATGAATTACTTTATGCTCCAGCCAGTGGTGTAACGGCAATAATAATGCTGCCAGCCCGATCATGAACAAAAGATCTTTAACAGGTTCTCCTTTAGTGATAGAATAAATATTCTTTTTAAAGATCAGGAATATGAATTCAAAGAACATCAGAAAAGCGAAGAAACCGATCATTTTAATAGTATTGGCCGATACTTTGAACATTCCCAATACTACCAAGCCAATAAATAATGCCACGATACCAATGGTGATAGCGAGGTATTGTATATTGTTCCGCTGCCGGTCCTTCTCTTCTTTTTCTTTGACAGCTCTTAATTGGCGTTGCTGTTCATCTGCAGCCTCCACCTGGGTGAGTTCCTTTTCTCTTTTTAATGTTTCAATGCTGTCCTTATACTGGTAATATATCCCGTTATAAATACTAGCTGTTGCAATATCTCCGGATTGCCGGTACAAAGTATCCAGATATCTTGATGCCCTTTTTACATTTTCCAATAAACCATTTTTTTCACTGAACTCTTTCACTTTCAGGTAATACTCAATAGCATGTTGCTTGTCCCCCGATTTACGATAGAAAGATGCCAGCTGGGTATAAAAATTGACTTTATTGTTTTCATTACTGCTATTCTCAAACATCGGTCTTGCCCTCTCCAGGTAAATACGGGCTGAATCATAATTTCCTAATTCTGTATAAACAACCCCATAAGCCTGGTCAATCATCGATGCCATACCAAAATTGCCAAGGTATTTTTTCAGGTTATCTCCCGGTGGGGAATTCAAATAATCCAATGCTTTTTTAGGTTCATCAATCCGAAGGTATTGATTCAGCAGGCTAACATAAGCTGGTATTTTGAGGGTTGAGAACTTTAATGAATCAGCCATCCGTATGGAAAGTTCAAAGTAACTGATAGCCATATCATAGTTTTTTTTGTATGCATACAGGTTACCGATATAATTATTAAAAATAACCTTTTGATAAGGTGCATTCTTCTCCCTGGTATCATCCAGCTTTTTATAGGCCATCGTCATATAATCAATGGCTTTATCATAATCTTCAATTTCTGAATAAAAAGAAGAGAGGTATTGGTAACAATTCAGGATCAAAGAAGGATTCTTTAATTCTTCAGCAATGCGCAAAGCACTAAGATAATTTCGTAATGCCAGTATATTTTCATTTTTGGCCTGGTAAGCCTGTCCGTATACATTATGCGCCTCTGCCCGAAGACTATCATTCCGGAGCGTAGATACTAATGAAAAGGCCTGCGTAGCATAGGAAAGTGCTTTATCATTATCAGGTATCAACCGGTATACCGTCGATAAATGCATTTGTGCGGCACCAACTTCTTCTTCCATCCTGTTTTGCCGTGCCAGCTCCAATGCCTTATTGTAAAACTCTATAGATTTTTGTGAATAGGCTTTCTGGCTGGCAAAATAAGAACACCGTGTACCATTTGATAAATAGGCTTTGAACATCAGTTTCCTGTCTCTTGATTCCTCCGCCACAGCTATCAGCTTATTGCCATATTCATCCGCTTCTTTTGGATTGACATTCATCAGTACCCGGCTAAGCTCATCAAGGATATTTACCTTTTCGGTTATCGTGGTAACTTTCCCCAGTGCAATTTTGAGAGAATCTACAGCTGCTGCTTCCTGCGCAAGAATAACAACGGAAGCTGCCATACTTAAAAAAAACAGTAAGACCCGGCGATAATAGATCATATAACAAGGTTGTAAATCCTGAAATTAATAAAGATTCAGCCACCAATGAAATTCCTTTAACAAATATCTAACAACAAGGATGTATGAAGAGTTTTACACAGCAGCATCTCCCTAAAATCACAAGCCAGCTGTATGCAAAACACAAGGATAATCACTCTTCAAAAATCGGTTAAGGTTTTCGCACAAATGCTTTTCTGGTTGCCTGTAACAGTTTTCAGCCTGCTGATCATTTATAATACTCTCCCTTATTTCTCTTTCAGTAAAGACTTCGATTTTATTGAAGAAAGGTCTATACTGTTTAAAGGTAGTTTTTACAACGCCTGCTTTTATATACACATTGCGGCTGGGGCTCTATGTATCGGTACAGCTCTAATCCAGTTCTCCAGGTATGTACTGAAAAGATCAAAAGCTATACACCGGGTTTCCGGAAAAATCTATGTATCCGTTGTCCTGTTCCTCGGAGCTCCGACTGGTTTGTATATGTCATTTTTTGCGAAAGGCAGTTTTTGGGAAAGGTCTTTATTTATGTTTATGGCAGGCTGGTGGTTTGTAACCACACTATATGGATTAAGCACAATTCATAAAAGAAATATAATCGCCCATAAAGTGTGTATGATCAGGAGCTATGCTATGGCAATGACTGCCGTCACTTTCCGGGTATACCATATACTATTCTATTTACTTGGCTGGGACCACCTGGAGAATTATGAATTATCACTCTGGATAAGTGTAATCGGTAATATGTTTTTCGCAGAATGGGTGATTTGGAGGCAAAGCAAACAATATATTAAATCATTTGCGACATAAACCAGGCAAATAACATTAACAATCATTAAAACAATCAAACATGAAATCAATTTTGTATGCAGGTGCCGCTTTAATGATAGGTGCCAGTATTTATGGCTTTGTTGATTATAGCCAGGCAAGTAATAAAAAAGAGTTCAACGACATGTATACAGTGGAAAAAGAGAAACCTGCTGTAGCAACCCTGAAAACAGATAATGATCAACCTACAAAACAGGCCATCCGAAAAGAAGACAAAACAGGTGAAAAGAAAAATGTTACACCTGTAAATATAAAAGCTAAAAAAGAGGATAAAAGTGAAAAGTATGCTGATGAAAAAAAGAAAGAGTACAAAGTGAAAAAAGGAAAGAGAAAATTAAGTACCAAACTTTTCAGCCGTGCACCGCTAAGAGAAGAAATGGAAGAATTACCTGCCCAAAAAAATGAAACCAAGAAAACAGAAAGGAAAGATCAGTAATACAAATATTAATCCGTTCCATCCCCTGCCAGGAGCGGGGGATTTTTTATTTCCATTTAAGCGTATTGATAAGATGCTGCAGGTCCTTTTTTAAAAAATCATTCACAACACCTAATGAGTCAGCATTGGGTGCTGCATTAAAGTATAGAGCACCCCGTAAAAAATGTTTAACTGAGTCTGTTAAGAAAAACTGGTTGGCAGTCGCGGTATTGCCACCAAGAGAAAAATAAATTCCCTCCACACCGTTTGGAGTCCGGATCACACTATCGTTAATACCCGTAGCAACATCCACATGTTGTTTATAGGCCATTTTAAAACCATCCCGTACTAAAGAGTCAAAATTATTTTGGTCGTTGATTGCTTTATAACTCACATGAATACGGCCGTTGAAACGGGGAACTTCAATATTAATCCACCAGTCACCGGCTTTATCCTCAAAAAATGTAGTATCCTTAATTACGTTGGCATACACAGGATATTCAAATGAATACGGATAGCCGGGCTGCTCAAATAACTGGTATTTTTTTTCCGGAAAATCAATCTTAAAGTACCCCTTTTTCTTACCGGCAGAATAATCACTGTTGCAGGAAAGAAGAAAAAAAAGATACCCGGTAAGGCTTATATAAAAACACTTTTTTAGTTTATTTATCACGGATTTACGATTTCTGTTTAATAGTCACTTTCACCAATTGAATACGATTATTATCAGCTTGCATAATAGCAAACTCAAAATCCCCGCAAGGGATTACCCAATCAACAGTTGGAAGTTCACCGGCCAGTTCAAGTAATAATCCTGCCAGCGACTCACTTTCACCTTTTACGTTATCAAATGTATTCATCGGTAACTTCATAATCCTGCACATATCATGAATCATTATTTTACCTTCAAAAATGTAATTATTATCATCCAGTTTGTAGTTGTCGCTTTCTTCATCATCAAACTCGTCCTTAATATCGCCTATCACTTCTTCCAGAATATCTTCCATTGTTACGATACCGCTGGTACCTCCAAACTCATCCACCACCACCGCAAAATGTATCCGTTTTTGTTGAAACTCCTTTAATAAGTCCTCTATCAGTTTTGGTTCCGGTACAAAAAATGGCTGGCGCATCAATGGATGCCAGTCAAAATTTTCTCCTTCATTCAGGTAAGGTATCAGGTCTTTTGTATTCAAGATACCGACAACTTCATCGAGACTCCCTTTATAAACCGGCAATCTTGAATAATGCAGTTCTTCCACCCTCTTTATCAGGTCGCTGAAAGTGGAATTGTAACTGATGCCATTCACATACAGCCTGCTTCGCATTATTTGTTTTACTGAGATATTCCCGAACTTCACCACTCCTTTCATAATATTTTTCTCTTCCGGAGATGCTTCTTCATCACTTTTTATATCTATCGCTTCGTCGAGTTCTTGCATACTTAACACATCACTCTTGTCTGCACCAACTCTTTTACCAATGCCATCGGCCAGCTTCACAATCCATTTACTGATGCGGCGCAGTAACAGGTGAAGGGCCTCCACTACAAAAGACCAATCATACGCAAAACGAAGATTATTTTGTGTAGCCCACACCTTAGGTAATATCTTTCCAAAAAATACAAGTACAAAAGCAATGATAATTACCTTAAAGAGTACTTCCAGCAAAGAGCCTATTTTGTCAAATGAAATAAGCTCAGAGAGCAGAAAATTAGACAGAACTATAATGCTGATGTTCACAAACGTCCCTGCTATAAGCAATGACGCATAAACTTCTTTAGGCTCTTCCAGCAATGTAACAATTCGTTTGGCAGATGCATGCTGCTTTGTTTTCAGCATATTTAAATCCTTTTTATTCAGGGAAAACAAAGCCACTTCAGAACCGGAGATAGCAAATGTCAGTAGCAGGAGGACTAACAAAGTAACCCCCAAAAAAGTAGTTCCCTGCGGATTAACTGCCAGCAGGAAAACAGAAAGGTTATCAATGAGAGGAATAACTATCGAATGACTTTCCAAAGCAAAGGATTTTGTTTACAATTTAACCTGTCTGCCGACAGGCAGGTCAGAAAGGCAGGTTATAGGACCTGCCCTGATTTAATCGAACAAAGTTATTGTATTTGAAATTGATTACTAAAATGGCAGGTTTTCAGATGGGTCGCCAATTGGCATATCGGAGCCACCCATTCCTTCCATACCTCCGCCTTCTCCTGTTGAACTACCTCCATCCATTCTCTTATCCAGCATGATGAGGTTATCACCCACCACCTCAGTGGCAAATTTTCTATTGCCATCCTTATCATCCCAACTGCGGGTTCGCAGTCTTCCTTCTATATACACCAGGCTGCTTTTATGGAGATATTTCTGGGCCAGTTCTGCCAGTCCCCGCCAAAGCACCACGGTATGCCACTCTGTTTGTGATACCAGTTTACCAGTGCGATCTTTAAAAGTTTCCGTTGTTGCCAGGGGGAATTTGGCTACGGCAATATTTCCTTCCAGGTGCTGCACATCCGGGTCTTTACCAAGATTGCCTATCAGCATAACACGGTTTACGCCTCTCATAGTTTTATCCTTTTGAATTAGAGAATCATCTAAGGGCTGCAACGCTGCTTAAAGTTAAAATTTTTTTAAGGTGAAACAATAAAAATTGAACCCTCCCTGATTATTTTAACATCAGAATAAACTTTGCTGCCCGCCTTTTTCATTAAGGTATTGATTAATAAACCGCGGAAAGGCAAATTTTCCGATCCTGCTTTTTGTCACCCAAATCCAATTACTCTCCAGATCGTGGTTACCTTTCAATTTCAATTTAATAAACTGGCCGGCAATCAACTGATGCGAAAGTTGTTGTTTAAATAACGGCGAAACAGCAAGCAATTCATACTTCCCTTTGTGTACCCATTTGTTTTTTTCTGCCTGTTTTAAAATATTTTTTTTATCCATCTCTTTATCCGCTTCAATCAGGGGAAATTCATATAAATCCTGCCAGATATCTTTTTCTATGCGTTGCCGGACAGCAATTTCGTTCTTGTATTCTAAGACCAGGTAATAAAACCAACGCTTCTTAATGCTTATTTTTTTCTCTTTTACCGGCAGTTCATTTATTTTGTTATTGATGAAAGCTGAGCAAATCTTTTTGAACCCGCAGTTAGAACAAAGTGGTGTGACCGGCTTACAAATCACAGCCCCAAAGTCCATTATTGCCTGATTATAATATCCCGGTTGTTTTTTATCCAGCAGGTTTTCGGCAAGAGTGGCAAAATATTTTTTCCCATCGGTTGAATCTATGGGTATAGTAATGCCATATATTCTTGCCAGCACCCTGAAAACATTTCCATCTACTACAGCATATGGCAGATTAAACGCAAAAGATGAAATAGCTGCTGCAGTATAGGGCCCCACTCCCTTCAGTTTTCTTATATCTTCATAATTATCAGGAAATTTACCATTTAATTCTTTTGAAATGTACCTGGCTGTTACCAGCAGGTTTCTGCATCTTGAATAATAACCCAACCCTTCCCATAGTTTAAATACTTTCTCATCAGCTGCTTTTGCCAGCTTATGAATATCAGGAAACGTTTTTATGAAATTATTATAATAATTAAGCCCCTGCTCTACCCGGGTTTGTTGCAGGATAATTTCACTCAACCATATCTTATATGGATCTTTTTCCCCTTTCCAGGGCATTTGCCGGGTATTTTTTTCTTTATTCCATCTTAAAAGAGTCGGTACAAATGTCTTTTGGGCCTGTTCCCGGCTGTTATTTTTCATAAAAAAAGGTCCTTCATTTTTATTTCAAGACTAAATATCCATCATTTCAAATTGACTGGTGCAAATCCGGTTGAAAAAAATTATGCCTATTTAGTTGACTATCATATTATTTTGTCATAAATTGGTCTTCGTAAAATCACTTAAACCCTGCAACAATGAGAAAAGCCGACCTGGTAAATCAGATTTCTGAAAAAACAGGCATACCCAAGGTAGATGTGCTTGTTACACTTGAAACTATGTTCAAGGAAGTAAAAGACACCCTTGCTGCCGGCGAAAACATTTATATCCGCGGCTTTGGTAGTTTTATTACTAAGAAAAGGGCCGCTAAAATCGGCCGTAATATCAAAAAGAATATCGCTGTTCATATCCCCGAGCATTATATTCCCGCCTTCAAACCTGCCAAAGAATTCGTGGCAGAAGTAAAAAAGCTCAAAGAGCCAAAACCAGATGCTGGTCCTGGCGAAGAAGCCGAATAAGCAATCAATACAAAGATTCCTTTTACAACCTGAATTTGCTCACTTGGTTTGGGGTAACTTTGCATTCTGAAATTTTTGACCGTGAAGAAACCTCAATGGATTACAATAATAGTGGCAGTACTGCTGGTAGCTGCAATCTACACTTTAGGAAAGACTACTCCTTCTAAAAAAACAATCCCACTAACTGATAACCAACAACATAGCGAGGATGATGGGCATGATCATGGAAATACAAAGGTTAGTATTACCATTGATACCATCCTGCTAATGGCTAAAAAGCAGCTTACTACAGATCAGGTTGTCAGGTTAAATGCACTTGAAAATTCAATTACCAGGGGGGATGTAAAAGTGCAGCAATTAAGAGTCTACCACCAATTATCTCATTTTTGGAAAGATTCAGCCAAAATCTTTGAACCTTATGCCTGGTATGAAGCGGAAGCAGCGAGATTGGAAAATTCGGAAAAAACCCTCACCTTTGCAGCCCGCTTATTTTTAGAGAACCTGCAGAACGATGATTTGGAGCAACGAAGACAGTGGAAAGCCCTGCAGGCTAAAGATTTGTTTGAAAGGTCTTTGAAGATTAACCCGGATAATGATTCTGCCAAAGTAGGCCTTGGCGCCTGCTACCTTTTTGGTAATATTTCAGCCATGCCAATGGAAGGAATAGCTAAAATCAGGGAAGTGGTGGAAAAAGACAGTACCAATATCTATGCACAGATGACGCTGGTTAAAGGAACCATGATATCCGGGCAATACGACAAAGCAATAAGCCGTTTACAAACCGTACTCGGTATGCAGCCGGATAATATTGAAGCTGTTTTACTGATGGCAGATATGTATGAACGAAAAGGTGACAAAGTAAAGGCCATCGAGTGGTATCAAAAAAGCCTTTCTTTCATTAAACCGGCTGATATTAAATCGGCCATTGAACAAAGAATTTTGGAGTTAAGGAAATAGCTTTTAAAGAGCCAAGTATTAGTAAACTTATTATAAACAAGATTTAAAAATTATTTGAGTATGCCTTGTGGTAAAAAAAGGAAGCGTCATAAAATTGCGACGCACAAGCGTAAAAAAAGACTGAGAAAGAACCGTCATAAGAAGAGAAACAAGTAAGTGAATTAGTTAATTTGTTAATTAGTTAAGTGGGTTTTGAGATTTTATTAAGTGAAATCTTAACCCGGATATAAAAAGCCTGATTAACTAATTAACAAGTTAACTAGTCACCAATCTCTCAGTCCACCGGTTGTTTTGTCGTATACGTTTGCACCCCACCATATTAAACCGCAAATATCCTACAGGTACAACCCCGCATTCCAATACGGACTCCTGACAACTGGTGTTTACAGCACTAAGGTGATTCATTTATGTAAGCTGTAATGAACAAAGAATTAATTATTAATGCAGCCCCGCAGGGTGTTGAAATTGCACTGCTGGAAGACAAAAAGCTGGTAGAACTGCATAGCGAAAAAAGCGATGCCCGTTTTGCCGTTGGTGATTTGTACCTGGGTAAAGTAAAAAAACTTATCCCCGGGCTCAATGCTGCTTTTGTAGATGTTGGATTTGAGAAAGACGCTTTTCTGCATTACACTGATCTGAGCCCATATGCGAAATCGCTGTTGAAGTTCACTACAATCTGTATGAACGATAAAAGTGAACAGGGTTTGGATTTTGGCAAATTCACTATCGAACCAGAAATCGTTAAAACAGGAAAGATCAATGAAGTACTGGGTGGCAAACCCAATATCCTCGTTCAGATCCTGAAAGAACCGATAGCAGCAAAAGGCCCCAGGTTGAGTTGCGAACTTTCACTACCCGGCCGTTTTGTGGTATTAACTCCCTTTAATGACATCGTAGCTGTATCAAGAAAAATACATTCCTCAGAAGAAAGAAAAAGACTACAGAAAATTGTTGAAGCAATTAAGACAAAAAATTTTGGCGTTATAGTAAGAACGGCGGCAGAAGGTAAGAACACTGCAGAACTTCATGAAGACCTTTCTGCACTGGTGGAAATGTGGAAAAGCATACAGCATAACCTTAAAGGTGCAGTTGCTCCAACAAGGGTATTAAGCGAACAGACAAAAGCAACCAGTATCCTTCGTGACTTATTAAATGAAGACTTCAATAAAATCGTTGTTAATGATAAAAACATTTTCAGCGACACAAAAAATTATATACAACGTATAGCTCCTGAAAAAGCTGACATCGTATCTTATTATCAGAATGGATCACCGATTTTTGATTCTTTTGGTATTACCAAGCAGGTAAAATCATCTTTTGGTAAAACAGTAAACCTTACCAGTGGTGCCTATATTATTATTGAACATACAGAAGCATTACATGTAATTGACGTAAACAGTGGTTATAAAAGTGTAAGTAATAACCAGGAACAAAATGCGTTGGAAACAAATCTTGAAGCAGCCGAAGAAATTGCCCGTCAGCTCCGGTTAAGAGATTTGGGTGGTATTATTGTTGTTGACTTCATTGATATGAAGCTTCCTGACAATAAGCGCAAGCTAATGGAAAAAATGGAAGAGTTTATGGCGCCAGACAGGGCCAAGCATGCTGTCCTTCCTATTTCAAAATTCGGGCTGATGCAAATTACCCGGCAGCGGATGAAGCCGGAGATGAATATCAACACCCAGGAGGTTTGCCCAAGCTGCAATGGTACCGGAAAGATTTCATCTACCCTGCTGCTGGAAGATGAAATTGAAAAAAATCTCAGTTATCTTATCACCCATAAAAATGGCAACCTGAAATTGGTTGTCCATCCAATACTCTTCGCTTTTCTTACTAAAGGTTGGCCCTGGAATACGAAAATGGCAAAATGGAAAAGGAAATTTGGTCAAAAAACAAGATTAGAACAAGACAGCAATTATCATCTGACAGAATATAAATTTTTTGACCAGCATGATGAGGAGATAAAGCTTTGACCCCTTATTAAAAAACACATTAAAAAACCCCGGATCAACCGGGGTTTTTTGTTCTCATAAGCAAATCTCATATTAGTAGCCAGCGTTCTGCACCAATACACCTGCATGTGCATCCACTTCTCTTTGCGGGATAGGGAATACCATTTTGTCAGCATTGTATGCAAAACCATCAGCACTCAGCTTTAATCTTTTCAGGTCATGTACTGCATGGCCTTCATGAGCTAGTTCCAGTTTTCTTTCCAGTAAGATGTCAGCAAGTGTTACCGTACCAAGAGAACCCAAACCGGCCCTGTTCCTTGTTCTGTTCACATCATTTACCGGGCTTTCACCTACTGAAGTACCAGCTCTGAAGTTAGCCTCTGCACGGGTCAGGTACATTTCAGCCAGGCGTATTACTGGCAATACTTTGTATTGCTGCTGCCATTTACCGCTTCTGATATCACCTGCGCCTGAATAGAACAGGTCCAGCCTGTCATCGCCGGCAGAATATAGTGCCAGGTGACTTGCCTGTATGGAAACGTCCCCATCACGACCGCCATAAGCAGGGATGGACCAGTATAGATGCATATTGTTGGCACCGTCCAATGCACTTACCTGTGTAGCAAATAAATACTCTACAGAGTTGGATGAGTTATTAAATACCGCTGCATAGTTTGAAGCCAGACTTTTACCATTTGCTGTAGCTACAGTGATAGAACGGTTAGCAGCATCTCTTGCTTCAGGGTATTTTTCCATTTGCAGGTACACCCTGGATAACATAGCAGATGCAGCCGGCTTTGCTACATACACGGTATTGGTATTAGGTAACAGGCCCTCTGCTTCCGTCAGATCGGCTAGTATTTGTGTGTACACCTGCTCAACAGTACTTCTGGCAACATAAGAAGATTGGTTGATGCCCCTGGTAGGAGTCAGAATAAGCGGAACACCGGGAGCAGCAGATACTGATCCGGCACTATATGGTTTAGCAAAAAGCCTGATCAGCTCAAAATACATAGCTCCACGAATAAATAATGCTTCTCCTTTTACCCTATTTTGGTCAGCAGTATTCACCACATTGATACCTGTTAAAACATTGTTGGCAATGTTAATAGTATTGTAGGCACTCAACCAGGTATCCCTTACAAAACTATTGGTGGTCAGTATAGCTTTTAACCATACTTCACGGGGTTGGTTAAAAGTACCCTCCCAACGAATTTCACCATTGGCAGCCAGCAACTCAGAATAAAGAAGCACATTACCACCATATAAATTACCGCTGCTCATAGCGTCATAGGCACCATTCAGCACCTTTTTTACGTTTGCATCAGAGCTGAGTGCCACTTCTTCGGCTACACTTTGCTGTGGCAGCAGGTCCAGTTTTTTATCACAGGAACTGGCTACTACTGCCATGGCCATAAATATTGATATATATTTTTTCATACTGATCTTGATTTAAATTTTTAGAATCCTAAATTGATACCAAATGTTAAAGACTTGATCTGCGGTGCCGCATAGAAGTCACCTCCCTGGTTACGGCTATTTGCACGATAGTCAGTATTTACCTCAGGATCCCATCCTGTATATTTTGTAAAGGTTGCCAGGTTTACACCTGTTAAATAAAAGCGGGCAGAACGGATCTTTAATTTGCTCAGCAACTTGCTGTCAAGATTGTAAGCCAGTGTCAGGTTTTTCAGCCTTACATAGGAGCCATCTTCTACATAACGGCTGGATGCACCTATACCATTACCATATCCTAAACGCAATTGTGGAACATCGGTGATATCACCAGGATTCTGCCAGCGCTTTAATTGATCACGGGTTTGATTATCAAACCAGTCAAAGCTGGCAGACATAAATCCACCGGCACCATTCAATATCTCGTTGCCAAACACACCCTGGAACAGGACACTAAGTTCAAAACCTTTGTAGCTGATGTTATTATTCAAACCTGCAATCCAATCGGGGTTTGGATCACCTACTACAAAACTGGCAGCATCATTGTAATCATTGGTAGTGGTTTTGCCATCTGCCAGGTAATATAATGCATCCCCATTTGCCGGATCTGCTCCTGCAAACTTTGGTCCGTAGAATACACCGATGCCTTCACCCACGATGAGTGAGTTCAGGTAGCGGCCATCATTACCGGGAATCAATGTCTGCTCACCATCCAGTTTAGTGATCTTATTCTTGTTCTTGGAAAGATTCAGGCTGGAATTCCATTTAAAATCACGGCTGCTAATATTGACTGAATTCAACACAAACTCAAAACCTTTATTTTGCATAGAACCAACGTTAGTCAATTGTGTGGTATAACCGGAAGTACCGGGAACCGGAACACTGTAAATCAGGTCACGGGTATTTCTTACATAGTAATCAATTTCACCGGAAAGACGATTATTAAACAATCCGAAATCAAGGCCTATATCGGTCTGCTCTGATCTTTCCCATTTCAATCCCGGGTTGGGCAACTGTGTCGGAACAAGACCGGATACGTTGTTGTATTTAGCTGCGCCCCACAGACCCAGTGATCCGAAATCACCAAATCCATCATCACTACCAGAAATACCATAACTGGCCCTCAGCTTCAGGAAGCTGATAGTTTTGGAACTGCTCAGGAAATTTTCTTCGCTTAATACCCAGCCTGCTGATGCCGCAGGGAAGAAACCATACTGATTGTCTTTTCCAAATCTTGATGAACCATCTACACGACCGCTTAGAGAAAGCAGGTATTTGTTATCAAATTTATAGTTGGCTCTTGCAAAGTAAGACACAATTGCATTCTCACTGGCTGAAGTGGAACCTCCGGTAATACGTCCGGCACTGGCCAGCTTTTTCAATGCTTCAACTGGGAAATCCTCTCCTGTTACATAAGAAAGATCTGTATTGAATTTCTGGAAAGACATACCTGCAGTTGCTTCAATGTTGTGAACACTGCGGATAATTTTATTGAATGTAAGATAGTTGTTGGTGTTATAGTTAAACCTCCTGTACCAGGTTGCTTCACCATATCCGTTAGTAGACTGACCAATAATAGTTCTGAATCCATAGAAGCGGTCATCACTCTGGTTCTGAAGGTCAACTCCAAACTCTGACTTAAAGATGAGGCCAGGAGTAAACTTATAATTAAAGTATAAACCACCGATATTACGGAAACCAGTAGAAACATAACGGGAATCCTCTAATTCAATCAGCGGGTTATAGTATGTTGTTGTCGGACGATCATATAAAACACCGGCCTGGTTACGAACAGGAGTTATAGGTGCTAGGGCAACAATCTGCATAGGAGTATAAAACTCATTATCATCAGCAACCCTGTTGGTTATGGTTCTTGACAAACTAAAATTGAAACCGATCTTTACCTTGTTAGAAGCATCATGATCCAGGTTAAAACGGCTGGAAATACGCTGGAAATTGTTACCAAAAAGGATACCATCCTGGTCATTGAAACCACCGCTGATAAAGAAGCGGGTTTTATCATTGCCACCCTGTGCACTGATATCAATTAGTTTGGTTTTAGAATCATCATTGAAAGCCAGTTTCTCCCAGTTAGTATTTGTTTCAAGATTTCTCCAGTTAGAATATCCCGAGTAACGGGTAAGCCTTCCTTCTGCAAACTGCAACCATGAACCAGGATATTGGGCTGGGTCCAATGGATCCACTCCTTCTATATTATCACTGTTAATCGCTGCTTCTCTCAGGAGGTCGACATATTCACCTGCATTTAAGAAACCGCGGTAACCGGTTGGTTTGTTGGTACCATACTGCACATTTACATTCAATGCTGTTTTACCTGACTTTCCTTTTTTGGTAGTAATCAATACCACACCATTGGCTGCTCTTGAACCATAAATAGAAGCGGCAGATGCATCCTTAAGGATATCAAAAGTCTCAATATCATTAAAGTTGATTTCAGCCAGGCCACTTCCTGAATTTGGATCACCATTAATGGGAATACCATCAACCACATAAAGAGGGTTACTCGTAGCATTGATAGAACCGGCACCACGGATCCTTACTTTAATACCTTCGCCTACTTTTCCACTCTGAGCTTCTACGAACACACCAGCTGCACGGCCCTGCAAAGCCTGGGTAAAGTTAGCAATGGGGGTATTGGCTACTTCGGTACCTTTTACACGGGCAATATTCCCGGTCAGGTCCTTTTTAATACGGGTACCATATCCCACTACAATCACTTCATCCATACTGCGTGATTCACCTGCGTTTAATGAAACTAAAATTGAAGAACCTGAAATAGACACATCCTTTGTTTCAAAACCCACTGCAGAAACAGTGAGCATTTTTACATTATCTGGTACAGTAAGTGAAAAAGTTCCGTCTGCCCCTGAAGCTGTACCACTCCGGGATCCTTTTACTGTGATCGAGGCGTTGGCTAAAGGTGCGCCGCTGCCATCAGTCACTTTTCCAACTACGGTCTTGGTCTGGGCCCATAAAAACTGAACGGAAAATAAGCTTACCGCCAGTATCAGCCCTGCAGTTTTTCTCATATTCATAAATTTTGATATGTGGTGAAAGAAATTAACAATTTGTTAAAGAAAAAAAAACCGTGCAAACTGCTGCACGGTTTTTTTAAAATAATTGAATTTCTTGTCCTTACGCAATAAAATCAGCTTCTGTCGCGGCTACCCATATATATCATAATGTATTGTATGAGGGTAACCACAGCTGCTAAAGCGGCTACTACGTAGGTAGTTGCAGCCCATTTCAAAGCATCTTTAGCCTTCGGGTATTCGGTGGAGTTAGTAATATTTGTCCTGTCGAGCCATGCAAGGGCTCTTTTACTGGCATCAAACTCTACTGGAAGCGTAACCAGGGTAAAAAGGACGGTAACAGCCATGATGATTATCCCCACAAGCAAAACCGTAGGGTTTTTAGTAGTTGCCAGAACTATCATACCGGCAAGGAGTATCCAGTTAACTAACATAGAGCTAACCTGTACGGCAGGCACCATTTTACTTCTGAAAACCAGTGGTCCATAGGCTGTGGCATGCTGAACTGCATGGCCGCATTCATGGGCGGCAACCGCAGCAGCCGAAACACTGGTTCCGTTGTACACATCTGCACTCAGGTTAACTGTTTTATTTACAGGGTTATAGTGGTCTGATAAAAAACCTTCAACAGAGGTCACTTTGACATCATAAATCCCGTTTTCGCGGAGCATTTTTTCAGCTATTTCCTTGCCCGACATACCGTTAGAAAGGGGTATTTTAGCATACTTCGTAAACTTGCTTTTCAGGATGGCTGAAACCAGGAAACTGATACCTAAAAAAACCAGTGAAACCAGAAAAATCTCATTTGACATTATCATTTTTTTTACATTTTAGTATTAAAGAATAACAAATTTATTACCATTTTGGTTAAACAGATTTTTTCAGCCGTTTTGTCATCCTCTAAACTTAAATCCTTACCTGAAATTAATTTTCAACTGCATTTTACTTTATTTAAATTATCAATATAATAATATGATTATCATTATTTTATACAAATATTTATGCTTACTAAAATTGAAAATAACACCTGAATCCCGGAGCAGGAAGTTATTCACAGCCCCAAAAATTTATTTTGAAATGTGGGGCATAATTGTAACTTAGCAATAGAATTTAATGGGTTAGTAAGTAAGAGGGCCAGTCGTAAGATTGGCCCTTTTTGCATTTTAAAACTACACCTGATAGTCACCGCAAATTTTACTTCCTTTACGCATACATTTCGAAAACATTTTTTGTCCCGGCAGATAATAATTGACTGTTTATAAACTTTCGTTTTCAAACTTTTTCAATCAACTGAACCTGATACTTTAATTTTATCTTATGAGTAAGGTAAAGACATCTTTTTTTTGTCAAAACTGCGGATATGAAAGTGTAAAATGGGTTGGTCAATGTCCATCCTGCGGTCAGTGGAATACATTTGTCGAAGAACTGACACAAAAAGATTCAAAAAAGAATGATAATAGCTGGAAAGATTACAATGATGAAAAAAGAACCAACCGCACTATCCCTTTACATGCAATAAAAAGCAGTGAAGAAAAAAGATTACCGACATCTGATACAGAATTGAACCGGGTATTAGGGGGTGGCATTGTTCCCGGAAGTTTGGTATTAGTGGCGGGTGAACCGGGAATTGGCAAATCAACTTTGTTTTTACAAAACGGATTATGGTTAAAAGATATTCCTGTACTTTATATAAGTGGAGAAGAAAGTGAACAGCAGATTAAAATGAGGGCTGACAGGCTTGGATTGAAAAATGAAAACTTTTATTTACTGACAGAAACTTCAACACAAATTATTTTCCAGGAGATAAAAAAGTTAAAGCCTCAGCTGGTCATTGTTGATTCAATACAAACATTACAGACACCGTTTATTGATTCATCACCGGGAAGTGTGTCACAAATAAGAGAATGTGCAGCCGAGTTTCAACGTTTTGCCAAAGAAACCAATACTCCTGTCTTTCTAATTGGTCATATTACCAAAGACGGAAGTATTGCCGGGCCAAAAATCCTGGAACACATGGTAGATACTGTATTACAGTTTGAAGGTGACAGGCATTATGCTTACCGGATTCTTAGAACATTAAAGAACAGGTTTGGAAGTACCGCTGAATTAGGTATTTACGAAATGACAGATGAAGGAATGAAAGCTGTGCTTAATCCGAGTGAAATATTAATTACCCAAAAAGAAGATCAGTTGAGTGGTATTGCTATTGCTGCCACCATTGAAGGCATGAGGCCTTTATTGATCGAAGTGCAGGCACTTGTCACACAATCTGTATACGGCACTCCACAACGTACTGTCAGCGGTTTTGACTTACGACGTTTACAATTATTATTAGCAGTTTTGGAAAAAAGAGGCGGTTTTCATTTTGGTATGAAAGATGTCTTTTTAAATATAGCAGGCGGTATTAAAGTAGAAGATCCCTCTATCGACCTCGCCGTTCTATGTTCCTTATTATCGTCTTACGAAGATGTGCCTTTACCACAACAGATCTGTTTTGCCGGGGAAGTTGGTTTAAGTGGAGAAATAAGAGCAGTCAACCGCATCGAACAACGAATTGCAGAAGCAGAGAAACTGGGTTTTGAGAAGATCATTGTTTCCAAATACAACCAGAAGGGATTAGCCAAGCAAAAGTTCAATATTGAAGTGGTGACGATGGGAAGAGTAGAAGAAGTTTATAAATATCTTTTTTAATGCTTACAGTAAAGGAAATAAAAGAATCAGTACTTCACTTATTCTTTCCGCATATATGTACGGGCTGCGGAAGCGATATTCTGAATGTGGAAAGTGCATTATGCATGCGATGTGTAGATGCAATGCCTGAAACAAATTTTGAATTGCATCCTGATAACCCGGTTGAAAAATCATTTTGGGGAAGGCTGCCTCTTATTGGTGCCACTGCCCAATTTTATTTCACCAAAGAATCGCTGATGCAGCACCTGATGCACCAGTTCAAATACAAAGGAAACAGGGAACTGGGTATTCAATTGGGCAGGATGATGGGAGAACAGATTATGAACTCCGGCCGTTTTCATACAGATGCATTGGTCCCCCTGCCACTTTTCCCGGCAAAAGAAAAAAGGAGGGGATATAACCAGGCCACTGTCTTATGCCTGGGTATGGCTGAAAGGATGAAAATTCCAATTTTGGATAAAGCGATTACCCGCCCGCAACATACCGAAACACAAACCAAAAAAGGAAGGATAGAAAGATGGAAAAATATGGAAGGAAAATTTATACTTTCAGATCCTGATGCAATAAAAAATAAGCATCTCCTGCTGGTAGATGATGTGGTAACAACCGGTGCCACACTGGAAGCCTGCGGAAATGAACTATTAAAAGCTGAAAATGTACGGTTAAGTCTTGCTACACTTTGTACTGCCACCCGATAATCTGAAATACTTCAGTTATTTTTGAGAATAATGAAACCCTTCGGAATACTCATCATATCCCTGCTCATCATTTTTTTTTCCTGCCGGAAAGACTCCTTTATCACTTCCGCCGATGCAAGAATAACTATCAGTGCTGATACATTAAAATACGATACAATATTTGTAACAGCCGGTTCTACTTACCGGACCTTGAAAATCATTAATGAGAATAATCAGAAGCTTCGCTTATCATCATTGAAGCTTAGGGGTGGAGCTGGTTCAGCTTTCAAAATGAATGTAGATGGTATTGCCGGTTCACAATTCAGTAACCTGGAGATAAATGCTAACGACAGCCTATATGTATTTGTACAGGTAAATGTAAATCCTAATACAGCAAACCTTCCTTTTGTTATACGGGACAGTATTGAAGTGAGCTATAACGGGAATGATAAACTGGTACAGCTGGAAGCATGGGGACAGAATGCTCATTTCTTCAGGGACAGAGTTATTACTACAAACGAAACATGGAATAATGACCTGCCTTACGTAATTCTTGGGTCATTGCTGGTAAACACCAATCAAACACTGACCATTAATAAAGGTTGCCGCATATATGTTCATGCAGATGCGCCTATTGTTGTGGATGGCAGTTTACAGGTAAATGGATTAAAAGATACGGCTGACCGGGTTTACTTCCAGGGCGACAGACTGGATGAGCCTTATAAGAATTATCCTGCAAGCTGGCCGGGAATTTTCTTCCAGTCAACCTCAAAAGACAATATCCTGAATTATACCAGCATTAAAAATGCCTACCAGGCAATTGGAATAACAGCCCCATCACCCAATGCCAATCCAAAGCTTACCCTGAATGAATGTATTATTGATAATGCCTATGATGCTGGTATCATTTCATTGAATTCAAGTATCAGGGCCCGGAATTGCCTGATCACAAATTGCGGTAAAAATATTTTCCTGGCCCTGGGGGGTGATTACCAGTTCACCCATTGCACGGTAGTGACATATGCCAACCGTTATATCGACCACAGAGACCCTGTGCTAACGGTTTCTAATTTTGCCAATAACAGCTCCAACAACCTGAATGCAATTTTCCGCAATTGTATCTTCTGGGGAGAAAATGGAATAGTAAATGATGAAGTAGTGGTATTAAAAAATGGCTCTACCATTTTCAATGTAGAGTTTGATCATAATCTCTGGAAAGTACAAACTATCCCTTCTAATATCACCAGCAATCAAATCATCAATAACCAATCACCTCAATTTGACAGTATCAATACATCAAGAAATTATTACGATTTCAGGCTGGCGACTTCATCACCGGCTATCAATAAAGGTGTCAACACTACAGTAATCACTGATTTAGATGGAAAAACACGACCAGTGGGCTTACCGGATTTAGGATGCTTTGAAAAACAGTAGAGCCACTCACTACCCCCAACAAACTTTTTACACGTAGCTTTGTTATTCATTTTGAAACTAAATAAAATGAAAACACTCATTCTCTCTATGGTCTTAGCAGCAACTTTAACCGGCGGTTCGATATATGATTTTAAAATAGCAGGACTGGATGGTAAGGATATTGACTTTGCCCAATACAAAGGGAAAAAGATCATGATCGTAAATACTGCCTCAGAATGTGGTTTGACTCCCCAATATGAAGGGTTAGAACAATTGTACAAAAAGTATAAAGACAAACTGGTAATCATTGGGTTTCCTGCCAACAACTTTGGCGGTCAGGAACCCGGCAGCAACGGAGAAATAAAAGAATTCTGTAAAAAGAATTATGGCGTTACATTCCCAATGGCAGAAAAGATATCTGTTAAGGGTAATGATATTCATGAACTATACAAATATTTACAAGCCCAGGCAGCTGCCAAAGGTTTTGCCGACCCTGTGACTTGGAATTTTGGAAAGTTCCTGGTGAATGAAAAGGGTGAACTGATTGCTACTTTCAGTCCGAGGACAGTGCCTATGAGCCCGGATATACTCAAGTATCTGAACTGATAAAATTTCAATTTACAAAATTGGCTGTCTCAATAAATATGTCAGCCTGAGCTTGCCGAAGGCTATCGGTTTGATTGTCAATAATTCGATAAACTCAATATGACAATCAAACTACCTTTTGAGACAGTCTCTTTTTTTTAGTGGCAGAAAGTTTACTTTCGCCTTCCCATGCAATTCGCCGACATTATAGGTCAACAGGAAGTAAAGCAACAACTGGCAGAACTGGTGCAACATAACCGGCTGAGCCATGCATTATTGTTTTTGGGTAAAGAAGGAAGCGGGTCCTTATCATTAGCATTGGCATTTTCACAATATGTGGTTTGTGAGAAAGTAAACGGAAAGAATACGGCCATCCAGGCAGGTCCCTCGTTATTCGGAGACCCCCAACCTCAAATTTCGAACCTCAACCCACAAACAGACAGTTGTGGCGTATGTTCAGCCTGCCTTAAAGCTCAACAGTTTGTTCACCCGGATATTCATTTTTCTTATCCCACCGTGACGAAAAAACCAGGAGAGAAACCTATTGCCACTGATTTCATTGCCGAATGGCGGGAATTTCTAAAATTGAACCCTTACGGCAATTCGTTCGACTGGATTGAGCTGATCAAAGAAAAAGAAAACAGCCAGGGAAAGATCACCGCCGAAGAATGCAATGACATCATCCGCAAGCTGAGTTTGAAGAGTTTTGAGAGTGAATATAAGATCCTCATCATGTGGATGCCGGAAATGCTGGGCACGGAGGGTAACAAACTTTTAAAACTGATTGAAGAACCGCCACCCAATACACTATTTATACTGGTTACGGAAAATGAAGCCCAGGTTTTACAAACTATTGTCAGCCGTTGCCAGTTAGTAAAAATTCCGGCATTGGCTACCCGGGATATTGAGGAAGCCCTGATAAGTCGTAATAAAACCGAACCGGCCATCGCCAGGCAGGTAGCGGGTGTTAGCGACGGCAATTACCGGGAAGCATTGCAACTGGTGCAACATGCCGAGGAAGACTGGCAGAGTTTGCTCCGGGAATGGTTGAATGCTATTTTAAAGACCGGCCCTGTTGCACAAACCAAGTGGGTAGAGGAGGCAAGTCGCCTGGGAAGAGAAAAGCAAAAGCAGTTTCTCCGGTATTTTAACCATTTATTGGAACAAGCCATTCATTACCGGATAATGGGCGAACGTCTCAATATTGGCGAAAAAGAGAGGGATTTTGCCGAAAGATTGAACAAAATAGCCGGAATTGAGCAACAACAAGCCATTATTGAGGAGCTTGACCGGGCCAGTTACTATATAGAACGGAATGCCCATGGCAAAATGCTCTTCCATGCCCTGACCATTAAACTATACCATATCATTCAGGACAAAACTGTATTTTTGGTGAATTGAGTTTATGGTGAGTGATGAACAGGATGTGGAAAGGAGGAAGAACCCTGATATACCGAATTACTGAATGTCTACAACAACTCTTACATATAGTACTGCTGTTCAATGCAAAATAGCTTTGTGGAGTACTGAACAGAACGTACAAGAGTGCGACGCAACTGAAGCTTTATAGTAATTCTTTCGCCGGGTTCATCATTTCCTTTATTTATTTAATTCTTAATTATTCATTGAATAAATGAGTTGTACAAGTTGCAGTACCGCTTCAAACGGTAAACCAGGCGGATGTAAGAGTAATGGCGGGTGCAGCACCGGCGGATGTAATCGTATGAATACGCATGACTGGTTGCGCAACCTGCCGATAAGTGATGTGGCCAGTGCCTGTAAAGTGATAGAAGTAAGCTTTAGCCAGGGTACCCGTAAAGATTTTTATCGCAACCCGACTCTCCAACCGTATGAAAAAGGGGACCTGATTGCTGTGGAAGGGGTGAGTGGTTTCGATGTAGGTGAAGTATCATTGACCGGCGAGATTGTCCGCCTGCAAATGAAGAAAAGGAATGTGAAAGAAGATAATCCGGAAATGAAAAAAGTGTTGCGGGTTGCTACCGACCGTGATATTGACATCTGGAAACAAAATAAAGCAAGGGAACCTGAAGCGGTAATACGCAGCCGGGCCATTGCCATGCAATTGAAGCTGGACATGAAAATAAGCCAGGTGGAGATGCAGGCTGATGGACGAAAAGCAACCTTCTTTTATATAGCCGATGGCCGGGTAGACTTCCGGGAACTGATCAAAGTTTACGCCTCGGAATTTAAAGTAAAAGTGGAAATGCGCCAGATCGGCGCCAGGCAGGAAGCCGGTAAAGTGGGTGGAATTGGCAGTTGCGGCCGTGAACTTTGCTGCAGTACCTGGTTGACCGATTTTTCATCGGTGAATACAACAGCTGCCCGTTACCAGAATTTATCCATCAACCAGACAAAACTAAGCGGACAGTGTGGCCGTTTAAAATGTTGTTTGAACTATGAGCTGGATACTTATTTAGATGCCTTACAGCACTTTCCTGATAACTGTGATGTAATACAGGTAGCCAAAGGGAATGCCTTCCTGATCAAGAAAGATATCTTCAAAAACCTGATGTGGTACACATTGCCCGATAGTAATAAACAGTATCCATTGACCATTGAAAGGGTGCAGAAAATAAAATCACTGAACCAGCAAGGTATAAAACCAGATGACCTGGAGCCGGTAGAAGTAACATCGGGCAAACCGAAAGAAGCAGAACCGGAGTTTGTAGAACTGGTAGGCCAGATCAGTTTAAAAAGTCTTGATAAAGCTGCTGATAAAAAACGGCGTCAGAACCAGCAACAACAAAGGGGGCAACGACCACAACAGGGTGGACAGCAAAGACAGCAGGGAAACCAGCAAGGTGGGCAACAAGGCGGTCAGCAAAATCAACAAAGAAGACAACAAGGCGGGCAACAAAGACAGCAAGGCGGTAACCAGCAGCGACCCAATAATCCTAACAGGAATCAACGCAATCAACCTGCGCACAGGCCACAAAGTGGTAACCAGCCGGGGCCCAAAAACCCCCCCCAAAAAAAAAAAAAACCCCCAAAAACACCAAAAATTTTTTTCACCTTGTTGTCAATTGCATAATATTTTTAGCTACCTGTAATTTTTACCAGGATGGCAAGGAATGGTCAAAATATAGCCGAATAACTCCGGAACCAGGGAAAGTATAAACCTTCCACTTTAATGAAACGGCGGTTGGTGGTTAATAGTTTATTTTTAACTTATGTAAACGATTTCCTCGGGACACCCTTAGTAAACCATTCTTGTTTATCAAAAAGGGGAGCTTGGGGGAGCCAATACAATTATCGTAATAAATGCTGACCGGTTGGTAAGCGCTGAGTAATTAATTATTTTTTAGATCCTTGTACCTGACCATCGTAAGTCAATATGATAATTACCTTGCAAAAAGAAAAATAACTGCTATGAAAAAGGCACATATCAGTCGATCAATAAATATGTCTGATGCGGAATTTTTGTAAAAACTCCCTAAGAAGGGTTTGCCTCTAGGGTTCTGAAGCATGAAGTTACTTGCAGCAAGTTTAAATTGGATAAAGTTCCTTCTTTCTAGTATGTCAAACGGTTATCCTTTGCCCTTTCTTCTTTAATTAGATTAAAAAGAATTAATACAGATTCCTAGTAAGTTTTCAAAACTTTTGATTCAGGTTTTATAAATGGATTCCAAAGCTTAATAAAACTGCTTTTATGTTTTAATGGAAATAGGTCTATAAAAAAATTTAATCATTTACATTAACAAAGTGGTATTAAGCCAGCCCTGTAAATATCCTGTATATTCATAAAAAAATATCAGCAATTGAAAAAGCTCAATAAGTACAAAGAAAAAACCTATTCAAAACCGTAAATAGCACCTGTATTTTCCCCATCAGAGATAATTTATTATTATCCCTTGTAGGAGTTACCCTGTTTGAGAGGAATATATAAACCAAATCTTGTTTGGGGTCTACCCACACACAAGTACCGGTAAAGCCGGTGTGACCAAAAGTTTCCGGCGAGGCAAGCAATGAAGGATAGGGATCTTTGCGGATGGCATTATCTTTCTCAGGTTTATCAAAACCCAGTCCCCGACGGCTTATTTTACTATTATATGAGGTGAAAAGTTTTATCGTTTCCGGCTTCAGGTATCGTTCGCCATTCAGTTCCCCCCCATTCAATAACATCTGGTAGAGCAGGGACAGATCATATGCATTAGAGAATAACCCTGCATGCCCCGCCACTCCCCCAAACATAGAAGCCCCTTCATCATGTACATCACCTCTTGTAGTTTGCTGGCGGAAATGCTTTTCTGTTTCCGTTGGCACCAAACATTCAAGCTGGAAACGATTACGGGGTTTAAAGCCTGTAGAATACATTCCAATCTTATTATAAAATGTTTTCTGTGTATACTGGTCCAGCGTCATCCCTGTTATCTCTTCAATGATCTTTCCCAGGAAAATAAAATCATTGTCGCTGTACACATATTTATTTTTTGGTCCTACAGGGCTTTTTAAGATCCGCATCATCATCGTATCTCTCCAGTCATCCCGGAGATAAATATTTTCGGCCACCCTTACCCCGTATCCCTTTTGTGGTTTGGCAGCATAAATAGCCGGATTGGGTGTGCCGGTAGCTGCATCAATCGTTTCTTTGTAAAATGCAATAAAGGGAACCAACCCTGCCTGGTGCAATAAGATGTCATCAATCTTCAGGTCTTCTTTATTCGTTCCCTTTACCCAGGGCAGGTAATCTTTCAGTTTACCATCCAGTTTAATTTTTCCTTCTTCATACAACTTCATCACTGAAACAGCTGTAGCTGAAACCTTGGTGACTGAAGCCAGATCAAAAATGCTCTCCGCACTCATAACCGGTGAAGCCGGATCATATTCATAATTTCCAAATGCTTTATGATAGATGATCTCCCCTTTATGCGCTGCCAGTACCACACAACCGGGAAATGCTTTTTTGGCTATTCCATCAAGGGCAATTGAATCAACTACCTGCAACCTTTCCTTAATCAGGGCTTTTGAAGGCTGTGTACTTCCCTGTATAATGCCCTCTCCAAATTTAAAACTGCATACAGAAACAGGTAACTTTCCCTGTGCTGCAATTTTACCCTGCAACAGGTCTGCAGCTGCCTGGTGTGTAATGGCATCATCCTGGTAGCAGGCTACCAAAGTCCATGCATCACAGAAATTTTTTGTGGCTAATACATTACCAAATGTGAGAGTAATCGTCTTAATGAAATTTAAATCCTTATATAGCTTTAATGCTGTCGCACTTAAACCAAAATTCTCAGCCGGCCTTAAGGAGTAGTTATGAATACCAATAACAATGGCATCGTACTTGCCATCCTTTTGCACTTCTTTTACAATTTCATCCGCTTTTTCCTGTCCATCTTTATAAGACAGCAGGAAAACATTGGCATCAAAATCCTTTTGCATTCTTTTTCCAAACTCATTCAGTTCTGAACTGCCAATACCTATATAAGCAATCTTTTTCTGCTTATCGGTGAGCGGCACCTGTGCATAATCGGTCCTGGAGGCTTTTGTCCCGGCTTGTGAAAGAATGGTAATACTGTGTTGTGCTACTTCATAGCGGATAGCATCTGTTTTAGCATTTATATCTGCCAGCAGGTTATTGGTATCAATTGGTGACCATTTGTTTAATCCCAGTTGGTATTTGGACGCCAGTACTTTTTTCACTTTAGCATAAATATCATACCAGCTTAATCTGTTATCAGTAATAGCTTGTTTAATCGTTTCAATTGACTCTGGTACACTATCGGGCAAACAAAGCATATCGTTTCCGGCAATGATGGCTTCTACCGCAATGGTGCCACCGGGAAAATATTTAGCTACCCCTTTCATTTCCAGTGCATCTGTAAAAGTGAGGCCTTCGTATCCCATCTTTGTTCTCAACAGGTCGGTTACATTATTTTTTGAAATGGATGTGGCCTTGTTCGCAGTATTATCAATGGATGGAATATATAAGTGTGCAATCATAACACTGCCCACCCCTGCATTAAAGATAGCCCTGAATGGCACCAGTTCCATCGAATCCAGCTGTTTCATGCTTTTATTGATAACCGGCAGATCGTAATGAGAATCCACATCTACATCTCCATGGCCGGGAAAATGTTTGGCACAAGCCATGATACCTGCATCCTGCATCCCTTTCATTATGGCTACCCCATATTTTGAGACTTTGTCCTTGTCTTCTCCAAATGAACGGTAACCTATAACGGGATTATTGGGATTATTATTAATATCAATTACCGGAGCATAATTTACATGTACACCGATCCGCTTACATTGTTCCCCTATTGCCACTCCCATCCTGTAAACAAGGTTCTCATCATTAATAGCACCCATTGTCAGCTGGTATGGATACCTGGTGACACTGTCCAACCGCATTCCC
This sequence comes from Chitinophagaceae bacterium, assembly GCA_016719165.1. Lineage (GTDB taxonomy): Bacteria > Bacteroidota > Bacteroidia > Chitinophagales > Chitinophagaceae > JJ008. Next base: position 174,883 of record JADKAJ010000002.1, read on the forward strand.
AATCCCCATTCACCATCAATCGTCACCATCAATGGTGTTTTTGCAATACTTTGATAATAGTTGGTCAGGTTAGCTTGTCTTATTGGGCCACCCTGGAAAAAGCAAAGTGCACCGACATTATATTGCCGGATATCATTTACTACTTTGGCCACATGATCCGGGCCTAGATTTGAGTGTGCCCTGATCACCATTAATTGGGCAATTCGCTGATCATCACTCAGGCTATTGAAAACACTATCAACCCACTGCTCCCTGTTCAATTTGCTTTTGTACTGGGCTGTTGCAACAAATGGGATGAAAAAAAGACACAGTAATGCGGCTCTTAGAATCGTCATATTAAAGAAATTATGGTGTTAAATAACGAATCTTAAAATTACTCTTTTTGATGCAAAGCAAGAGTCAATGGTTGCTTAAAACTGAAATGGTTATTTTTGGCGGCTAAAGCGGATTTTGTGCCTGATAAGATTACCTTATTACCTGATAATATTGCCAACCAGATAGCGGCCGGAGAAGTAATTCAGCGGCCGGCCAGTGCCGTAAAGGAGTTGCTGGAAAATGCGGTGGATGCCGGGGCTACAGAAATCAAACTTATCATTGCGGATGCAGGTAAATCACTGATACAGGTGATTGATAATGGCAGCGGCATGAGTGAAACCGATGCCAGGATGTGTTTTGAACGTCACGCAACTTCCAAGATAAAAAACATTGAAGATTTATTTCATATAAGGACCATGGGATTCCGCGGTGAGGCATTAGCTTCTATTGCTGCTGTGGCCCAGGTAGAGTTAAAAAGTAAAAGAGCAGAGGATGAAACGGGAGTTTATATCGAAGTTGAGAATAGTGTAGTGAAAAAACAGGAACCCATTGCCGCACCACAGGGTACCAGCATTGCTATGAAGAATTTATTCTTCAATGTGCCGGCCCGGCGAAATTTTTTGAAAAGCAATGCAGCAGAGATGCGCCATATTGTTGACGAGTTCACCAGGGTAGCTATGTCGTTTCCTGAAATTCTGTTCACATTAACTGCCAATAACCAGCAGTTATTTCATTTGGAAGCCGGCAGTTTAAAGCAACGCATCGTTCAATTACTCGGCAATAATTACAATGCCAAACTGGTAACGGTAAAAGAAGATACCGATTATATGAATATCTATGGTTTTGTTGGAAAACCGGAAACGGCAAAAAAGACCAGAGGTGACCAGTATTTCTTTGTCAATAACCGTTTCATTAAAAGCCCTTACCTGAACCATGCGGTGATGAATGCTTACCAGGAAATGATTCCTTCGGACAATTTCCCTATGTATGTATTATTTATCGACCTCGACCCGACATTCGTGGATGTAAATGTGCACCCGACAAAACAAGAAATTAAATTTGAGGACGAAAAGATCATTTATGCTTTTGTGCAGGCGGCTGTCAAACATGCGTTGGCACAATTCAGCATAACTCCCACACTGGATTTTGACCTGGATGCCTCTATACAACAGTTATCTTCTATACAACAACCTTTTACCGAAGAAAAAAAATCAGCTGCTGCATCAGGTTCCATTTTCAAGGGTTTTACGCAAAAGAACCAGGCACATTTTATAGAGAAAAGTGAAAGAAGTGAGTTGAAACATTGGAAAGATTTTTATGAAGGAGGGCAGCAGTCAGAGGCCGGAAGCCAGGTTCCCGAAAGTTCAGCATCCTCCCTATCTGACTTCAAACAACATACTTCAGACTTCAATGAACTCACCCAACTTTTGAATACATATATCACTGTTCCTTCAAAAAATGGTTTTCTGCTTATTCATCAGCAGTCGGCGCATGAAAGAGTATTGTATGACCAGTTAAAAACAGCCAGCAAGGATAAACCAGTCGCCACGCAGCGGAGTATGTTCCCTTCCACATTGGAATTAACACCAGCTGATGCTGCAGTAATGGAAGAAATAATCACTGATTTACAACAACTCGGTTATTCCATTGAACCTTTTGGGAAGAATACCTATGTCATACAGGGTACACCGGCTGACGTGGAAGCAGGTAATGAAAAACATATCATTGATATCCTGCTGGAGCAATACAAACACTTCAGTAATGAAGTCAAATTTTCTAAAAGAGAAAAGCTGATACGTTCTTTAGCCAGGCAGCAATCCATCAAGACCGGCACAAGATTGACAGAAAGAGAAATGCGGCAACTGGTAAATGACCTATTTGCCTGCGAACAATCGAATGTAACGCCGGATGGCAATCCCACCTATTTAGAGTTTAAGCAGGAACAACTGGAGGGAATGTTTGGGAAGTGATGGATACCAGGCTAAGCTTGCCGAAGCCGGTTTAATGAATCACCCTTCGATAAACTCAGGGTGACAATCAATACTTATTACGAACTCTCTGCAAGAATTTTTCAATAGCCCTTCTTACATCCGTAGCTGATGCCTGGTGATTATTGACCAATGTTGAAAATATCAGCAGCTTTCCTTTCTTAGTGTACAAGAAACCACTGAAAGCAACAACACCGCTAAGTGTGCCGGTCTTAGCATAGATATAACCATTGTCTTTTTTATAATAACTGCTGATGGTTCCTTCACCACCAGTAGGAAAGATAACCTTGATACGATCCATCCCAAATTCATTTTTCATTTTATTTAAGATGGCAATAAAATCCTGAGGTGTAAATAAATTATAGCGGCTTAAACCAGAACCATCTACCCATCTTGGTTTTTGCGGCAGGTCTTTGAAATCGGATTTGAGAATCGTATCAATGAGCTTAGCATCATTCATCACTCCCAGCCTTTCATTGCTAACCATCAGCAAAGATTGCTCCGCAAAAAAATTATCGCTGCGGTGCATCATAGGTTTGAGCAATGAATCGGTGGGTTGGGAGTTGATCTTTTTCAGGCTATTTGTAAACCCATGACCAGGAATTAATATTTTTTTCAGTTCTATTTTATTGATTTCCTTAAAAATTGTATCCTTTATTAGTTCCAATGCAGATTGAACCCTGTTAGTAACAAATGGAATTGTAATTGTTCTCTTTTTTTCTACTCCCAGCGTTATAGTATAATAATTTTTATCAATACTTCTCGTAACTGAAAAGGTCCTGGCTTTTTCATTATCAGAAAATGATACTTCCCAATTAGTTTCAGGACTTGAATAAACCAACGGAGGTTTATTGGTCTCATTTACTTCCTGCGTCCACTCAAGAATATTCCCGTATACCGGCAGCGGACTTCTTTCGGCCATATAACTTTGGTCATAATCATTCCATGACCAGCCAGAACCCAAGGCTTCATCTTGCCAATTATCATCATTGATATAAATTTGTCTCTTTTCTTTTTTAAGCAGATTAATCAGCGGCTGAATTTTGAATTCAGGGTGAAGCAGTGTAGGATCACCAGTAGGAGTAATTAATATTGCAGTATCATTTTCCAATACCAATGCAGCCACCAAACTATCCCCCAGATATTTCATCGCTGCATAACAGGTTGGTATCTTGGTATTGCTGGCCGGTACAAAGTATTTATCGGCCTGGTAATTGTAGAGGTATTTATTGGCTGACGGGTCGAAAATACTGATGCCGACATGGGCGGCTTGCAGGGCTTTTGTATTAAGAACATCTGCACGGGCAGATTTTGATATTTGTTTTTCTATAGAACAGGAAGATAAAAGAATAATGAATGATGAATTGAAAATGATGAATTGCTTAATACATTTAAATAATCTCTTTTTCCCTGTAATACTGAATTCATAACTCATAATTCATAAATTATAATGAAACAATTTTACCAGAAGCAAAACTCTCCAACGCTGCCTCAATAATCCGCATATTCTTTATACCGTCCGCAGCCGGAACCGGGTTAGGACCCTGCCCTGTCAAAGCTTTATATACATCATCATAATAACCCATATAGTTGCCGGGAGAGGAAGTTGTCTCTTTTCTTATTACTTCACCGTTTATTTCCGTATGCAACAAACCATCCGGTTTTGCAGGAGCAGGACACCAGTTTTCCAATGAAGGCTTGACTCCGGACTGCAGTTGTTGTTCCTGCATATCAGACCGGTGCTGCAAAAAACTTCCCTTCATACCATGCAGGGTATAAGCATATGTTGTTTCTCTTGCAATGCAGGTTGCCTTTAATCGTACTCTTAGCTTACCATAATAAAAAAGTATTTCGAAGTAATCCGGCGCAATTACATCTTCCCGCATCTTCCATATATCGGCAAAAACAGCTTTGGGAAAGCCAAATAGCTGTATGGCCTGGTCCACCAAATGCGGTGACAGGTCAAATAAAATACCGGCACCGGGCATATCCCCTTCTTTATGCTGTTTACCACCAAAGGTTGGACGGTAGCGATCATATCTTATCTCCGCTTCTCTTAATTCTCCCAATAAATCTTGTTCAATAACATTTTTTACTGCACGGTAATCTCCATCATACCGGCGATTTTGATATACACTGATGAACAATTTATTTTTGACAGCCAATGCAGATAATTCCTCTGCCTCTTTCACCGTCACCGCAAATGGCTTTTCTATCACCAGGTGTTTGCCAGCCTGCAATACTATTTTTGCCTGTTCAAAATGCAAATGGGTGGGAGTATTCACCACGATAAGCTGTAAATCAGTATCAGCACATAACTCTTCCACTGAACGATACAATTTTGCATCCGGATATCTTTCTTTTGAATCATGGTTGTGCCTTTCTACTATCGCCGATAACTCATAACCCGGATGAGCCTGAATAAAAGGAGCATGGAATAATTTTCCACTCATACCATAGGAACAAATACCGGTGCGAATAAATGAAGCCATTATGAATAATTTTGAAATATTTCCATTTGCACATTATCAAATTTGCAAATCTGCTCATCATCCTCTCTCTTGTGCTCTCAACCACCTTTCAGGTATTTCATTACTGCTGGCCATCAGGTAATCCTTATAGCTGCAGGCAATGAATTTTTTATCGGGCAATTGCATCCACCACCTTCCGGTCTTTTTGCTTTGTAAGAATATGGTATCCACTTCTGCAAAAGCCATATGGTATTCGTTGAAGGAATCTTTTTCATCCAATGCCGCTTCTCTTTTGCCACGGCTGCGGCCATCCAGTACATACCAGAGCATATGACTGATCTGTTTAGCAGTCAGCTCATGTTTATCATGCTGGGCATCATAGCCATAAACGCCAATACTGTTTATATTAGGGCTCATCCCTGCATAACGCATCAGTACACAGGCTTCTTCCCCATTAAGCCCATTAGGAGAAATTGTATTGGCCGGGGCATAAGTATTGGCAATCGCTGTTATATCAAAACTGAACATATTACTGTTGCGGATCACTGGTTCCATTTCATCAATACTCTCTTTCACACTACCCACCCGGTAGCAATCAAACCGAAGTTTATCCAATGTTTCCAGCATGCGGGGATGCACATAATAACTCTGGAAACCGATATGATTATAATGCCTGAGAAAATTGGGCTCACCTGTCAGCATTTCCATCAAAAAATTTTCATGACGGAAGGGGGAATCAAGGTTCAGGTCAATCACTGCATCCACACAACTTGCTTCAATGGTTCTTTTGGTTTCTGCGTACGCATAGTACTGCGACAAGGTCAGGTCATGTGAACCACCGAGAATGATAACCGTCTTGCCATCACCCATCAACTCCTGAACCACTGTTTTTAATGCAGCATAAGAATCTGTAAATAGTGACCCCGCCTTTATATTTCCCACATCAGCAATCTTAATATCCTGGTGCCAGTAATACAAATTATAAAAGTGCCGGCGAACCTTATCCGGTGCTTCGCTGTGGCCATGTATTAGTCCACTGCCCCGCTGTTCACCACATCCGACAATCACCAGTTGAACTTCATCAAGATCAGGAAATTCATCATCATAAACAGCAATTACTTTACCAAGCTGCCCGTCCTTATAGCCTTCGTCATGAGAGATAGCAGAAAGGCTGACAGGAGAAAGAAAATCGGATATATTGAGATGGTCTGACATATATGCAAGATAATGGAAAATAGAAAGAGGGAAATATGGAGTAATGGCAAAACGAGGTCCATCGGTCACTTTCAGTCTTATAATCGCTACGGGCCATTCCTTATCTTTGCACCCTTATGGAACAACTGTTGAAGCAAATCGAGGGCTACAAAAAAGACATCACTTCTTTTTCTGCCACTGATGATAAACAAGTGGAAGAATTCCGCATTAAATACCTCGGTACTAAAGGTATTGTGAAAGCTATTATGAGTGAGATGAAAAATGTAGCTCCTGAAAAGAAAAAAGAAGCGGGTCAACTGCTGAATGAGTTTAAACAATGCGTTGAGGCCAGGTTTGCTGAACTGAAAGAAGCAACGTCAAACACCGAACATCAAACATCGAACATCGATTTAAGCTTGCCCGGCGATGAACTACCGCTTGGCTCCCGCCATCCCGTTACTTTAATGCGCAACAGGATTGTTTCAATTTTCCAGCGCCTCGGTTTTGCAGTGGCAGAAGGGCCTGAAATTGAAGATGACTGGCACAATTTCGGTGCATTGAATTTACCGGAACATCACCCTGCCAGAGATATGCAGGATACTTTTTACATTCAGCAAAACCCGGATTGGGTGCTGCGTACACATACCAGCAGTGTGCAGATAAGAGAAATGGAAAAAGGCAAACTGCCCATCCGGATGCTTATGCCGGGCCGGGTGTACAGGAATGAGACTGTTAGTGCCCGAAGTCATTGTTTCTTTCACCAGGTAGAGGGTTTATATATTGATGAGAATGTTTCCTTCGCTGACCTGAAGCAAACCCTTTATTTCTTTGTCAAGGAAATGTATGGCAAAGAAGTGAAAGTCCGTTTTCGCCCTTCTTATTTTCCGTTCACAGAACCAAGTGCTGAAATGGATGTGACCTGTTTTATTTGCGGTGGTGGTGGATGTAATATTTGTAAGAAAACCGGTTGGGTGGAAATACTTGGTTGCGGGATGGTTCATCCGAATGTATTATCAAATTGCGGGATAGACCCCAACAAATACACCGGTTTCGCTTTTGGTATGGGTATCGAACGTCCGGCTATGCTGAAGTATGGCGTTAATGACCTGCGCCTGTTCAGCGAAAATGATGTGCGGTTTCTGAGGCAGTTTACTTCTGCTATTTAGCCAGCATATTATTTTTCCAGCGGAAATTATATTTTGCACCCACTTCTACGCTGCTGTAAGCGAAATCCTTCAAACCTTGCTGGAAACCCAGTAGAAAAGTAGTTCTGTGCAATTTTTTTTCCATATTAGCCCGGAAAACAAAAGGATCATCTCCTATGTTTTGCAGGTAGCCCATGTATCCTGCAATATAAGTCTGAAGTCTCAGCGATTTTTTATTCCACTCCAATCCGCTACCGACTAATAAAGCATCATTCTGGTTATGGTGATCTGATTTTATCTGCCATACATAAAACCCCATCATTGCTATCCATTTTACTGAAGAATTTTTGATAGGCTTTCCCATCGAAATATCAAAATAATAACCAGGCCCATCAGTATACCTGGCAGCACCAAAATCGCTCCCGGAAGGAAACCGAAAACCAATCCTCAATGCGAGTTGAATAGATTCCCGCCATTTTTTTAACAACTGAAAGGTTGTATTAAGATGAATGTCGCCGGGAGTGGAATGGTCGTTGTAGTATGGGGAAAATACATGTCTTTTTTCTTTTATAGCAGTACTCATAGTATAGTGTTCATAGGGCACCCACATAAGATCAATTGAAACAAGTTCTTTTACCACGCTGCAATTCGCAAACACAGAAAGATTCTGTGTATTATCTCCATTTGAAAAATGAAGATTCCCCGTAACACCAACAGCAAAACTGCTGTCTGCACTTCCATTACCAATGCGTGGAACAGGTAATGAATTAGGACCCTGAAAACCAGGCTGTGTGATCATATAACGAGACCAATGACTAAAACCATCCCAATTGACCACCTGTGCCCAGCGTTCAAATGTCTGACCATAACCTGCTAAAAAAAAGCAGGAAAATAAAATGGCAATACAGGCTCTCATTAGCAGTATTTAAAACAAGTTTTTATACGTTGCCACAGCATACAATATCCATAAAATACTGAAGAGTATTCTAATTCTTTGTGGATTGAATTCTTTTGTAACAGAAAAAAGCAGCTGCCAGGAATGCAATAATAGCGATATAGAACCACGGAGTAAACTCAACAGCAATGGTCACTCCATCTTTCCCTCCCAACAACTCCTTTTTGATATCGCTTTTGATATCCATCATCAGCCCGATCATCGCAGCCGCAGATAATGCACCTGTCAGCATTCCACCAAAACCACCTGCTCTGTGATTAAGTAGTGATACCACAAAACCTCCAATACCCAATACCAATGCTGCCAATGCAAACATATTAGGGTCCTTTTTATCACCTTTGCTCTCTGCTTTATTGCCGGTACTATTCTCAAAATTGCCCATTAGTGAATTATTACCCCCGGGACTTTTAATATGAAAACCCGTGGCCAGCTCTATCCCGCTGATCTTTTGCAATGACATATTATTACACTTAATATCCAGAAAGGGCATAAAGAATAATAACACCCCGACAGCAAAACTGACAGAAGATGGAATCTTTGTGCCAAATAAGCCCGGTGCTGCCGGAGCAGGGGTATACGAAGCTGAAGAAGCAGGTTGGTTGGTATCCATAAATAAAATTTGCTTTAAGGTATGAGAAACTTACCACAAATAGAACTACAAAAATCCACAACCAATATCTTTACAGCTATAATCTTTCTGTATGAACATTAACAGTATTTGTGTTTGTGGGGCAGGTACCATGGGGAGCGGTATTGCACAGGCAGCAGCGCAAGCGGGGTTTGCTACCATTTTATATGAGCTGAATACAACGATACTTGAAAAAGCAAGAGCCGGCATTGAAAATAGCCTTCTTACCCTTACAGCGAAAGGAAAGATAAATGCAGCGGAAAAAGAAAGAATTTTTAAACGTATTCATTTTACAGATGATATACAAACCTGCCTGGCTGATGTTTTTATTGAGGCCATTATTGAAAAGCCATCCGCAAAGATTGCTTTATTCAATCAGCTGGCTGAATTGAATCACAGTGAATGTATTTTTGCCAGTAATACTTCCTCCCTTTCTATTACCCATATAGCTGAAAAAATACAGCACCCGGAAAGGGTAATTGGTATGCACTTCTTTAACCCGGCCACAATCATGAAACTGGTGGAAATTGTAAATACAAACTTTACTAACCGGCAAACAACTGAAACCATTATCGAACTGTCCAAACAGATGGGGAAAACCCCAGTACTATGCAAAGACTCACCCGGTTTTATTGTGAACAGGGTGGCAAGGCCTTATTATATCGAATCGTTGCGATTAGCAGAAGAAGGGGTTTCTGAGTTTGCCCAAATAGATCTCCTGATGGAAGCTACCGGGTTTAAAATGGGGCCGTTCAGATTGATGGATTTAATCGGCAATGATGTGAACTATGCAGTTAGTTGCTCAGTTTATGAACAAATGAATAATCCCGAAAGATTGAAACCTTCTTATATCCAGGATGAAAAAGTGAGAGAAGGTAAATTAGGTAAAAAAACCAGAGAAGGATATTATAAATATAACTGACCAGTTAATAAGTCCGGCTATCGGCAAACAGGTTAACAAGAAGTATCTTCGCCACTTATTAATTTATGAATTTGCCAGCAAAAATTCTCATTACAGGCGGTACCGGTTTTCTCGGTTCTTATATCATCAAACAACTGGTGGAAAAAAATTATGCTGTACGAGCCATCCGGCGGGGCAATAAGCTACCCACCTGGATATCCAAAGAAATAACGGACAAAGTTGAATGGGTGGAAGGAGATATCCTCGATGTAGTAGCATTACAGGATGCGATGGAAGGTGTTGACACTGTAATTCATTCTGCTGCCATAGTTTCATTCCTGAGAAAAGACCGGGAACAGATGTACCAGGTAAATGTAGAAGGAACTGCAAATGTGGTAAATATGGCACTAGAGAAAAATGTGAGCCGGTTAGTGCATATAAGTTCCGTAGCGGCATTAGGAAGAACAGCCGGTGGTGGTCATGTAAATGAAGAAAAGAAATGGGAAGAGAGTAAAGTGAATACACATTATGCCAAGAGTAAGTTCAAAGCAGAGCTGCATGTGTGGAGAGGTGTAAGTGAAGGCCTGGATGCAGTGATCCTGAACCCAAGTACCATACTGGGCTTTGGTGACTGGCATAGTAGCAGTTGTGCCATTTTCAAACAGGTGTATGAAGGATTCAACTGGTACACTCCGGGTATCAATGGTTTTGTAGATGTAGAGGATGTGGCAAAAGCAGTCATACATTGTATGGAAAGTGATATATCTGAACAGCGATTTATCATCAATGGTGACACCTGGCCTTTTAAAAAATTACAGGATACAATTGCTGATAATTTTAAGAAAAAAAGACCCGGCAGAAAAACAACTCCCTTTTTATTAGCTATCGCCTGGCGTTTAGAAAAAGTAAAGTCACTTTTAACCGGTAAAAAACCACTTTTAACCAAAGAGAGTGCAAGAGTGGCGCAAAGCCAGACTTTTTTTGAAAATGATAAAATACTAAAGGCCCTTCCGGGATTTTCCTTTACCCCACTTGAAGAAACCATAGAAAATGCCTGTAAAAAATACCTTGGCACTATTAATGCCGTGCAACCTTAGCTATCCGGTCATTATCTTTAATCCGCAATCTTGATGCTATGCAAAATCTTCGTTTTGTTTTTATCAGCCTTTTATCATTTTTCACAATTACTGCAACTGCTCAATTTGTTGTTACAGGTACAGTACTTGACTCCGCCACCCGTGAACCCTTATCAAATGCATCCGTTTTCTGCCAGAATACAACCCTGGGTACCGTGACCCAAAAAAATGGGGAGTTTTCACTCTCTCTAAAATCCGGAGGTTACGACCTGATCTTCAGTTATACGGGTTACCAAACTCAAACGATCCGCATCAGTGATAACAATAAACTGGAAATACTGCTGGTAAAAGAGGATAAAAGTCTTGGCGAGGTGGTATTGAAAAGCAGTTTTGAGGTAGCTGACGGCTGGGAGAAATATGGTGATTTTTTTATTAAGAATTTTATTGGTTCTACTCCCAATGCATCAAAATGTGTCCTTACCAATCCAGAGGTTTTAAAATTCTTCTTCTATAAAAAAACAAACCGGCTGAAAGTAATGGCGACTGATGCTCTTCTCATCAGCAATAATGCATTAGGATATCAGCTTCGCTACCAGCTTGACTCGTTTGTTTATTTCTATAATACTGACATTAATCTATATCGCGGATATTGTCTTTTTTCTGAAATGGAAGGAACTGATAGTTTAAAAAATTTATGGAGCAAGGCAAGAGTAAATACCTATGAGGGCTCCAGGCTTCACTTTATGCATAGCTATTATGACAGCACGCTGCTGGAGGAGGGATGGATCGTTGACCTGCTGGATGAAAACAATGATAAAAAGTTTATTAAAGTCAAAAATGTCTACGATACCGCTTATTATAATTATGTACAGAATATGACCGACAGTATTGGAGAAGATAGTGTGGTACACACTATAACCACCGGGCCGGCTGAAGTAGAAATATATTACCCGAGAAAGATTAGTATCACTTACACCAAAAAAAGTCCTGAAAAACAATATTTGGCTAAAATGAAACTACCGAAAAGCGTACCCTACCAGATATCTTATATAGATATTAAAAACTGGATAACAATTACAGAAAACGGGTATTACTATGAGCAGAAAGACTGGATCAACCAGGGTTACTGGAGTTGGAAGAATCTTGCCGATCTGCTGCCCTATGATTATTTACCGGATTGAAGAAGACATTACTAAGATTAGAGGTCATTGCTATCAGCCTTTATCTTTACTTCCCATCACTTTTTCCCATAACTGAGGTATCCTTTTTATCCAAACAAATTCTTTCATTTTCTCTCTTGCTTCTTCTACCGGTGAACCAAAATACACTTTACCCCCTTCTATTGAATCTTTGACACCACTTTGTGCATATACAACAGCCCCTTTTCCTATTGTAAGGGTTTTACTTACACCAACCTGTCCCCAGAGAATCACATTATCTTCTATCGTGGTTGCCCCAGCTATACCTACCTGTCCTGCAAAAAGACAATTTTTACCAATTACCGTATCATGCCCTATATGAACAAGATTATCCATTTTTGTGCCTGCCCCAATTATGGTATCATGGCTTACACCCCGGTCAATAGTACAATTAGCACCTATCTCCACAGCGTTTTCTATAAGCACCCGGCCACAACTGGCCATTTTTTTGTAGTGAATTTCCCGGTTTGTCTTTTTGTTATAATAAAACGCATCGCTGCCAATAACTGAACCCGCCTGGATAATAACATGATCACCAATAATACAATGATCGAGGATCGTCACATTAGGATGGACAATACAATTACTGCCGATACTAACATGATTGCCGATATAGGCCCCCGGCATTATCACTGATCCGGCACCAATGCTTGCCGATTCACTTATCATTTTCAAAGAGGGGGTAAAAGGACGATAGAAGCTGACGATCTTCTGGTAAGCTTCAAAAGGGTCATCAACAACCAATAATGCCTTGCCTTCAGGAAAACAAGTCTTCGTATTAATGATAATGAATGTAGCTGCTGAATTAATGCAGGTTGAATAGTATTTGGGATGATCCACAAAAGCAAGATCACCAAACTCTACCTTATGCAGTTCATTTATCCCCGTAACATAACCATCAATGTTGCCGATCAATTCAGCTCCTATCAGTTGGGCAATCGTTGTTACCGGAACAGGATTATCAAATCGCATACACTTTGTTTTGATTTTAAATGCTGTATTTTTTTACTGCTCCTGCAAAGGTAATGTCCTGCCAACTGGTTCTAAACAGTTAAAAAAAGTGATTTTACCCTTTTAGCAGCTTTTGAACGATATTAAGGTAAAATATTTTTTTACCGGAAATGATAGCTCTTTTTTGAATGAATGTATACATTGATTCATCTTTAATAAAAACAAAAACTATTGTTGCTACATAAAATACAATTAAACCTTGTGCGATGAAACACTTTACCAGTCAATGTTTCAAAAGAAGCAAAAAAATATTTTATAGAATTATTAAATGAAAAATAAAGTTACAACGATGAAATATGGTGACAGACAGGCTTAAAAAACGTCCGGATTATCCACAGCAGTTTTTAAAATGTTAATAAAATATTTTGGAAATATTTTTTGGATAAAGAAAATAATTTATAATATTGTGTAGGGAAATTTATTTCCCTGTACTTACTAACCCATCCATATATTATCCCTCCGCTTACTACGGAGGGATTTTTTTGTTCCTTCCCAGGTTACTACTGAAAGAAAATACAACTGCCGCGAACGAAAATTACAGAAGTACTCATAAAGATAATCCCCTTCCACAGGAAAAATAACCAGCCATAGTATAACCAATAATTAAGATACCTTTACAACAAACACAAATACTTTTCGATGCTTAAATCAATGACCGGTTTTGGAAGAGCCGAAAAAAACGTAGGTGATAAGACTTTCTTAGTTGACATAAAATCACTCAACGGAAAACAATTTGAACTGCAACTGAAATTACCTGCTTTTCTTAAACCCTTTGAATTTGATATCCGTCGCCTTCTTTCAGAAAAACTGGGCCGTGGCAGTGTGGATTGTATGATTAGTTTGAAAGATACCGGCAGTTCCAAACCTGTTACTATAAATACAGACCTGGCAAAAGCCTACTATAAACCTTTGGCAGAATTGTCTGCCGCACTTAACCTTGATACCTCTCATATATTAAGTACCCTTGTAAAACTGCCGGAAGTCATCACCCCCAGCAGCGAAACCCTCACTGACAAGGAATGGGAAAATTTCAAGGACGTTTTACAACTGGCTATAGACAACCTCAACTCCCACAGGCTTGACGAGGGAAAATCACTGGAAGAAGACCTGCTTATACGCATTACCAACATCCTGAAGCAGCAAGATGAAGTAATAAAGCTGGAACCACTCCGCCAGCAAAAGATCCGGGAGGGCATTACCCGCCTGCTGGAAGAAAACGTAGGCAAAGAAAATTACGATGGTAACCGGCTGGAGCAGGAGCTTATTTATTATATCGAGAAAATAGACATCACTGAAGAACAGGTACGCTTGAAAAACCATTGTGAGTATTTTAAAACCCTGCTGGCAGAAAGTGATGAATCAAAAGGGAAAAAACTATCCTTTATCCTCCAGGAAATTGGCCGTGAGATAAATACTACCGGCTCCAAAGCTTATGATTCCACTATCCAGAAGTGTGTCGTTCTGATGAAAGATGAACTGGAAAAAGCAAAAGAGCAGGTTTTAAATGTACTATAGCCTGCATTGCGTTCGGCATATGCGGTCATAACCTATTTTTGTAAAAAAATTCGTTTGAAAAAGTTTCTCCCTATATTATACAGCATACTTCTTACGTCGTGTATAATTTCTTCGTGTACCACCATCGACCTGTACGAAAAATCAGTTACCATGCCCGGCCATAGCTGGAAAGGTAGCTTTAAACCCTCTTTTACTTTTACCATTAAGGATACAACATCCCCCTACAAGATATATTTCGTTTTACGGCATAATGATAAATACAGCTTCAATAACATTTATATTAACCTGTATGCACAACAACCGGGACAGGATTCTGTACAATCGGTGAGATATGACCTCCGACTGGCCACTAATGAAAAAGGATGGCTTGCCAGCGGTATGGATGATATTTATGAGCACCGGGTACTACTGACACCAACCGGCCAGGAATTTTATTTTAAAAAACCCGGTAATTATACATTTGCAATTGAGCAGATAATGCGGGAAGATCCTTTAAAAAATATATTAAACGCAGGCCTGCGTATTGAAAAGAAACAATAACCCCATCTTTGCAGTATGCCAGATGAGAGCCGCAAAAGATTACGTCGCACCACCATTATTTACTGGACATTATTATTATACATCATTGCAGCGTTGGTCTGGTGGTTTATATCACTGGAAAAACAAAATCAGCAGATAGCCAAACAGCGCTATATCAATCTTTCTTCACAAACTGATTCCCTGACAACCCTCCGGCTTGCGGAAAAACTGGATACTATTAATGATGAAACTAACCGTAACACCGGTAAATACATTGCAGAGGGTATTACTTTTTTAATCCTGATCCTTATTGGTGCTGCTTTTGTTTACCGGTCAGTAAGAAGACAATTCAGACTACAGCAGCAACAGCAAAATTTCATGATGGCAGTAACACATGAACTGAAAACCCCTATTGCAGTGGCAAGGCTAAACCTGGAAACACTGCAGAAGTATAACCTTGATCCCGAAAAACAAAAGAAACTCATCCGTACAACACTGGACGAGACAACAAGATTGAATTTTTTGACCAACAATATCCTTATTTCATCCCAACTGGAAGGTGACAGGTATAAATCGGATAAAGAAGAACTTGACCTTTCTATGTTACTGAAAGATTGTGTACAGGATTTTAAAAAACGTTTCCCGGACAGACAATTTGCAGAAAATATTGAAGCAGACGCAGATGTAAAAGGGGATCCGCTCCTGCTGCAGATACTGATCAATAACCTGTTGGAAAATGCGATCAAATATTCCTCAAAAGAAGGTCTTATAAAAGCAGTGCTAAAAAAAACTGATACAGGTATAAAACTTCAAATCATTGATGAAGGACATGGAATACCTGATGAAGAGAAAAAGAAGGTATTTACTAAATTTTACCGGATTGGTAATGAGGCCACCCGTAAAGCCCAGGGAACCGGGTTGGGTCTGTACCTTTGTCAGAAGATAGCCCGGGATCATAAAGCCGACATTTTGGTGACAAACAATGAACCTAAGGGTAGTAATTTTGCAGTTATTTTTAAATTATGAGTGCAGACAAAAAGACATCAATTTTATTGGTGGAAGATGAAGAAAACCTTCATGAGGCGTTGAAGCTGAACCTTGAACTTGAAGGCTACGAAGTAACTTCTGCCTTTGACGGGGCGGCTGCATTAAAAGCTGTTGAAAATGAATATTTCGACCTCATTATTCTTGATGTCATGCTCCCCGAAATGGATGGCATCAGCGTTACCGAAACTATCCGTATCAGTAATAATGAAGTTCCTATTCTGATACTCAGTGCCAAAAACAGCAGTGCAGACAGGGTGCTGGGACTTAAAAAAGGTGCTGACGACTACCTGACCAAACCTTTCAACCTGGAAGAGCTTTTGCTTAGAGTTCATAAACTGATTAATAAAAATAAAAAACTGCTGGATAAATCCACTATCGGGGATACGTATACTTTTGGCAATATTACGGTTGATTTTAAAGCGCAGGAAGCTACAGGTTTTAACGGCGAAAAGATTCAGTTAAGTAAAAAAGAGACGATGTTGCTGAAGCTGCTTATTGAAAATAAAAATGAAGTAGTGCCGAGAGAAAAAATATTACAGGCTGTATGGGGTTATAATGTTTACCCGACTACAAGAACGATAGATAATTTCATCCTTAACTTTCGTAAGTACTTTGAAGAGGACAGTCGTAATCCCAAATACTTTCATTCTGTAAGAGGTGTTGGGTATAAATACTCAGAGTAAAGTTTTATCAATCTCTTCTAAAACAGCTTTGGTTCTTTTAAGGAGCTCCTCCTTATCAACTGACAGGCTTGCATTGGCATACATTCCCGCCTCACAATCCGATAAAATTTCATTAAGAGAGCTGATTGCTGCTATACCTGCCCCTTTCTCTTTTAAAATTGAAAGAAGCCGGTGTGCATTTTTTTCAGTTCCTGCCAATATAAAATAATTAGAAAGGTGTTTCCATATTGCTTCATATAATTCCTTAAACAATTCTTTGTCACTGGTAGTCTTTAAATCCCTTACCGATTGCAAAGACTCCTCCACGGAAGCATAAGTTTTTTCCCGGATCACTGTTGGTACAGCAGGCTCCCTTTTCCTCAGTGTCCAATAGGCCAGGACAGTTAATACCAAAAAAACTACAACCCCTATTGCAATCCTGCTGATTTTCTCACTTTGTGCTGCTATCGACGTTTTCTTTTCCTCAATAATTATATTTTTCTTCTCTTCATTGCTTACGGAAACCGGAAGCGATTTTGTTGAAATAGTCTTATACTTATTACTATCCGGATCAAAAAAAGAAAAACTTATGGCAGGTAACACATATTTACCGTGACTGGCACAAACAAAACCATACCTGAATTTCCTTTTACCAGCCAGCGGTATCTTTGCTTTATCAACTGAATCCAAGACTAACGGGTCAAACCCTTCTATGCCCGAAGGCCATTGGATAGAAGGCGACCCCAACTGAGTAAAATTTCCATTCCCTGAAATAATAATCTCCAGAAACCCTTCTTCATTTTTTTTCAAGTCGCTTTTTTCCAGTTTGGCTGCAATAGTGAACATACCTACTGCTCCGGTATAATCATTTGACTTATTCTTTTCTGGCACCGGTTTTACTTCGATGCTAACAGGTGCTGTGCTTATTTCGGTTTCTACAACTTCGGCTCCTTCTGCAGGTAAATCAGTATCCCCGCTGCTATTCAACATACCTTCTACTATTTGCTGCTCTGTCTTTTTGTTTACCACACTCCTGGAAAACTCCACCTTATTTTTGACTTCCATCGGATCAATAATAAATGTGCCCGCCTGCAAAGGATATAATTGCACTTTCCTGATCATATGTACATCAAAGGGCTTGCCATTGACATATTCTGTTGTTAACTGCTTATCAGCCAGGCTTACCATATCGTAAACAGTAAAGCCATAAAAGCCGGGATTTTTTACAATATCAGATTTTGATTCAAGCCGGGAAAACAATTTGAACGTAGCAAGCACCGGTTCACCAACAAAGCAGCTCTTTTTGTCGACCACCACTTTTATAAAGAGGTTTTGCCTGACCTTCTGGTAAACATCTTCACCTGGTCGTAAATAATACTCAGATTGCCAGACTGCCGCTTCCTTATTTAATTTCTTTTGCGCATTATCCTTTGAGATAATTTCAATCATTACCGCATTGCTCTTAATCTGCTTGCCATTGTTGCTGATAACAGCCCCCGGGATTATATATTTCCCCGGAGTAGTGGCTACCAATGTAAACACATAATTTTTTGACTGCCTGAAATTATTTTGATGGGACATTTCACCCGGATAAATATCCGGACCCGCTACCATTCTGAAAGGACGAAAATCAGGTGCTAAGAAATTACTGATGGCAGAGGCGTCTTCTGCAAAATACTGAACCCGGAAAGATTCACCCGCAATTACAGGTTCAGATGGCACAATTGTTTTGAATAATACCTGTGCATTACTATTGCCAGACAGTATGATTAAAGATAATATGAAGGCCACCCTTTTCATTCAAGCAGCTTTAAAAATAATCCCCGCCTTCTTAAAAAGAATTAAAAAATTATTAATGGGAAAATCAGCTTTTCAATGGTCAGAGATCACCTAATTGAGGCCTGATTACAATATCTTCCACACAGGCCTGCATAGAGAGTTGAGAAGACGCATACACCATCTTAGCAATGTCACTGGCCTCCATGATACGTTTGGCAGAATTATCGTAATCCCCCCAGGAATCGGTCAGCACTGCACCAGGATGAACAGCGGTTACCTTTATTCCATGCGGCTTCATCTCTTCCCGCAGGTTTTTGCTGAACCCATACATGGCAAACTTGCTGATACTGTAGGCTCCGCCATTTGTATATGCATGTAATGAAGCAATGGAACAAATATTAAAAACATGCCCGGTTTTTCGTTCCATCATTTTCGGTAAAACAGTCCTGGTGAGATGGTAAGCGCTATAAAGATTTGTAGCCATTTGACTTTCCAGCTGTCCATCCGGTTCGTTATAAACGCTGCCCGGTTCAAACAAGCCTGCGTTATTTACCAAAATATCGGGTACATCATACGAAAGACACCAGTTACCAAAAGCTACTGCATCTTCTTTTTTGCTCAAATCAAAAGGCCTGGCTTTAATCGTTACCGCCGGAAACCTCGTCACCAGTTCTTCCATCGTTTTATATAGTGCTGCTTCTCCACGGGAGCATAAAAACAGATCATACCCGTTAGCTGCAAATATTTCTGCAATGGCTTTCCCTATTCCTTTCGATGCCCCGGTAATGATCACATTCATAGTTGTAGCGTTTGAAGTACGAAGTACGAACTTTTTCCGGTTCAAACCATACGCCTAACTTCGCAGCTCGTACTTTACGATTATGCAATACAAACACCTCTTTTTTGACCTTGATCATACCCTATGGGATTTTGAAGCCAACAGCCACCAAACACTGAAAGAATTATACCTGGTATTAAATCTTCGGGAAAAGGGCATTGAAGATTTTGATCTTTTCCACAAAAATTACCTGGCTCATAACGATAAACTATGGGACCGCTACCGTAATGGCTACATAAAAGTAGATGAGCTGAGGTGGAAAAGGATGTGGTTATCACTGCTGGACTTTAAAATTGCTGATGAGCCATTGGCAAGACAGATGGGAAATATTTTTTTAGACTTATTGCCTACCAGGAAAATTCTCTTTCCTTACACTACTGAAATTCTTGACTATTTAACAGATAAAAACTATCAGCTTCACCTGATCACCAATGGTTTTGAAAAAACACAACATAGTAAGCTGAAATACTCCGGCCTTGACAAGTACTTTATTGAAGTAATCACTTCTGAGGGCAGCAACAGTCTGAAGCCTAAAAAAGAAATATTTGAATATGCATTTCAGAAAACAGGGGCCAACCCTGCAGAAAGTATCATGATCGGGGATGCTATTGACGTGGATATTCTTGGGGCTTTAAATGCTGGTATTGACCAGGTACATGTTAACCATCTGACAAAAGAAGCAGTGCCGGTAATTAATGATCAATTCCCTACTTACACTGTTTATTCGTTGAGGGACTTAGAAGACATATTTTGATAAAAATTGATGCTACCAGGTGGCAACAACTGTTACACCACCCAGAGGTTTGTCGCCAATCTTCACATGGATTTTTGCATCCAGGGGCAACAATAAATCAACCCTTGAGCCTAATTTGATAAATCCCATTTCGTCAGTTTGCTTAACCTGCTGACCTACAGAAAGATAGTTTACTATTCTTTTGGCAAGAGCACCGGCTATTTGTTTTACCAGAATTTCTTTGCCGTCTTTACGGTACACTACTGTATGTCTTTCATTTTCGGTAGAAGACTTAGGATGCCAGGCCACCAGGTATTTTCCTTTGTGATACTGGCTATAGGCTACATCACCACTTACCGGGTTCCTGTTTACATGTACATTCAGCGGGCTCATAAAGATGGAGACCTGTATACGCCGGTCGGTGAAATATTCATCGGCCTGCACTTCTTCTATCACTACCACTTTACCATCTGCAGGGGCAATGATGGCATTATCCTGTATCGTCAATTGCCTTTTGGGTATACGGAAAAAAGAAATCAGAAAAAGCAGTAACCCGAAGGTTAAGACAAATATCAGCAAACTGATCAGCGGTGCTCTGGCACTCAGAAAATAAAAAGAAACGAGGTTGATAACCCCAAAAACAATAGTACTGATTGCAATGGTCTTATAGCCTTCTTTGTGGATTGTCATTGAGCCTTATTGAATAGCAAAAATAAGCAAACCGGGATTATCATTACCTTATCTTCCAAAATGATAAATCAAGCGGAACCCTCCATTCACATGAAGCCAGGTAACTGCTCTGTTATATGAATAAGATGGATAAAATAGTGGCCCGTCTGCCGGTCTATTCCTGATACCACTTACCGGATTAACTACATCTGTATACTCAGTGTTTATATATCTTACACCAAATCCCCAAAACACATCGGTGGTTATTTTCTTATTTCCATTTGCTATAGTTCCGACCTGCAAAGAAGATGTCATTATTGGGCTATTAACTTGTGCCTTATCAAAATAATAACCCTCGTCAAAACCTGGAGTTACATCGGAATAAAAGCCTCCATCCGCATCTTCGAATTTACGGATTGCATAAGACAGCCGCAAACCCATATAAATATTATTTCTCCTCATATTGAATGGAAAATGATACCTGAACTCCGGTTGAATTCTGAAATACTTTTGATTTGTTGTTCCGGAATTATCACCAATATTCTTTACTACAGGAATGGTCAGTTCTGTTAATAAAGATACCCGGTCGGAAATCTTATATAAAACCCCGGGCTGTACACCAAGAGTAAAAGTAGGCAGCGGAACCATTGCACCTGCAAGTGTAGCACCCCAATTTCCATCCGAAAAAATTCTTTGCGCTCCTGCAGAAGAGGTAATAAAAAGTAGAGATAAACTACAGATCAATTTACCCATATATTTTTTATGACCTGATATTTAACTGATCATTTCATAAACAACTGCACATACAACCACACAAAAGGTGTTGCCAGTAACAAGGAATCAAAACGGTCTAAAAAGCCACCATGTCCCGGCATAATCTGGCCACTGTCTTTAACACCCGCCAGTCGTTTTAGTTTTGATTCCAGCAGATCACCATATGTTCCGACAATAGCTGCTATAGCAGCGATGGGTGCGATAAATAGAAAAAGTGTAAAAGCAGATGAACCGAAATAAATCAAAGGAAATAAAAAGCCAACTACAATAATTGCCAGTAAAATACCGCCAACTGTTCCTTCCCATGTCTTTTTTGGTGATATCGGAGATAAGGGGGTCTTTCCGATTAAAGAGCCAACTATATAAGCCATTGTATCATTTATCCAAATACTCAAAATGATGATAACAGGTATCACACCGGTTCCTATAACAAACATTGTATCATGCAAATGAATATCTGCAATGGTACTGTATAAATCCATCATCAGTCCCCAGCTCAGTGAAATATAGACCAGCCCGAAAAAAGAATGGGCTATATTTTTGAGTCGTATATTTTTGGAGAATAATAATTCTGTGATGGGCAAAAGAAACACCAGAACCAAACCAATCCACCATCCCATTTCATGAAGCCGTAAATCGCCAATTGCCAGGTCATCTCCGCTAAACCACAACATCAAACACCAGCCGGCCAGCATCACTCCATATTTATGAAAAGGTGTTATCTCTTTATAACCGGGATCGATCAATCCCACCAGTTTCTGGTATTCAGTCCAACAACCAAAATGAATAATGGAAAATAGAATGAAAAAACTCCAGTGGTTCCAGAGCAAACCAGTCAGCATTACTACTACAAACACAACTGCAGTTAATGCCCTTGTTTTAAAAGTTTGCCAGTTAAATGCCATATTATAAAGTTAATTCAGAAAGGATGATCTTTTACAGGTACTTCATCTTCTGCATAAACCTGGTTATAATCTGCTTTTGAATTTTTCATCATCCAGTTTACCGCCAGGGCCAGCATAATAAAACTAATCGCTGCCGTTAATGCAATAGAAGAAAGCTTCACCGTAGCTTCTTCATTCAGCATAGACGGGTTGAAATATGCCAGTGTAATTAATAAAGCATCATACACAAAATGAGCAAGTATCGCCGGCCATAAACTGCCGCTGTACCAGTATACAATTCCTAATAATATGCCCAAAATAAATCTTGGAGCAAACCCATAGAACTGCAGGTGCATCGCTGAAAAAAGAAAGGCGGCGATCAATATTCCGGGCCAGGGGCTTTTGAACATTTTTATCAGCAGACGCTGTGCCATACCACGAAACAATAATTCTTCACCCACCGCAGCTAATCCTGCTATGCAAATGATATTCAGAATAAGATCTTTGATAGTTTGTCTGGATAGCAAAGCCATTACTGTTTTGTTGGCCTCCGCTTCTTTGGCCTTCATCCAGTGTTCAATCCCGGAAGGGAAACGGATACCCCGGTTCAGTTCACCGAGCCATTGTACAAAAGGTATCGCCAGTATCATTACCAATATTCCTATTACCCAATAAGAACGGGTAAAAGGTTTTCTTAACCCGAGGTATTGCCTGGTATCCGTACTGAATAGCCTGGCGCAAATAAATGTTGGTATTAAAAACAGACTGATAAACTGGATGAGCTGCATACCCCGGATAAAATTAATGGTAGCAGGTTTGCTGTAATCCCACCTGGTCATGTCACTCATTTCTTTTATATCCATGCCTGTTAATGCAGAAAGTATTACTGTCCCGATAAGACCTACCAGGAAAAAGCTAACCAACGAAATACTAACCAGTAATAAAAATTGGTTACCTACTGACTTTGTCTTTAATAATCCCTTCATGTACTACTCTGGTTTTTTGATTGTAAATTTGCAGGCTTATCGCTGATAAACAGAAGGACAAAAATAGGCAAATACAAACGGAATGGTTACAATCGGCAACATACAACTACCTGAATTTCCGCTGCTTCTGGCACCGATGGAAGACGTAAGCGATCCCCCTTTCCGTGCTGTTTGTAAGGACAATGGCGCCGATCTGATGTATACTGAATTCATCTCCAGTGAAGGATTGATCCGGGATGCCATTAAAAGTCGTAAGAAACTTGACATTTTCGATTATGAAAGGCCGGTCGGCATCCAGATATTCGGCGGTGATGAAGATAGCCTGGCTTTAGCAGCAAAGATTGTAGAAGTTACCAATCCAGATTTATTGGACATCAATTTTGGCTGCCCGGTAAAAAAAGTAGCATTGAAAGGCGCCGGTGCAGGAGTATTGAAAGATATTGACCTGATGGTGAAACTGACTTCCGCTGTTGTTAAATCAACCTCCTTACCTGTTACTGTAAAAACAAGATTAGGCTGGGATGATAACAACAGAAATATTGAAGAAGTAGCTGAACGTTTGCAGGATGCCGGCATCAAAGCATTAGCTATTCATGGGCGTACAAGAACACAGATGTACAAGGGCGAAGCTGACTGGACCCTGATCGGTAAAGTAAAAAACAATCCCAGGATCAAAATCCCAATCTTTGGTAATGGCGATATTGATTCCCCTGAAAAAGCACTGGAATATAAGAACCGCTATGGCGTAGATGGCATCATGATCGGCCGTGCTGCCATTGGCTATCCCTGGATCTTTAATGAAATAAAGCATTTCATGAAAACCGGAGAACACTTGCCTGCTCCTACAATTGAAGACCGTTTGTTTGTTTGCCGCAAACATTTACGAAAGTCCATTGAATGGAAAAATCCTGTGGTAGGTATTAATGAGATGCGCCGTCACTATGCAAATTATTTAAAGGGCTTACCAAATATTAAAGAGTTCCGCAATAAACTGGTGACTTTAAAAACCGAAGAAGAATTAAACGATGTATTTGAAAACATTGCCGGTACTTACAAAGGATATGAGTTTGAGAAAACACCAATTGAGCTGGTGAACTACCACGAGAAATGCCCGGTGAATTAATCTTTAACCTTAAACGTTCTTGCCAGCCCTACAACAGAGATAAGGAACCATGTTCCTTCGAGTACGACAAAGGGCCAGTAGCTGATCAGCCATGATGCATAACAGGCCAGCCCGGCTCCTGCTGCATTCAATAAAAAGAAAAGTTTTCCTTTTCCACTTATCCATCCGAAGGTATTGCAGAAGTAAGCTATTAAGATTAATCCCACACCAATTGTCCCAATGATATCTGCGACGGTCATAGTTTTGATTAAATGATAAATTTATTTATCCTGCTATTCTGATTGGTCAATGTAATAACCGAAAGAAGGTTTAGTGTAACAGCTATTGTACAAATGATTCGATCCCTTTCAGGTAGATGCTTCCTCTTTTCTCTGCAAAATAATCGGCAGTTAAGGCTAAAAGGGCCATAACAGCCAATGCAAGTCCAAAACCCCGCCAGAAGTCATGTTTAAAATCACGGATGAAACAGATATAAAGACCAGTACCCAGCAAGAACAAAAAGATCTCAATCCATCGGTAAATAACAAAATTCTTCATTACCTTTTTCATTCTCGGCAATTCCTTTTCTTTAAGCGCTGAAGGATTCATATCGTAAGCATACACATTCCGTTTACGGTCATTGTCGCTCCTTTTATATATGGTGTAACCCACTATCCCCAGTAACAGCCCGATTACTAATAAAGGAATAGCAGCTCCCAGGTAAAAACTAGTTTTCAACAAGAAAAAGAAAATGATGGCTGTACTGATACCCGCTATACCAATAAACAGAAACAAAAGACTTTCTTGCTTCTCCCCGGTAAAGTATGCTTCTATATCTGACTTCGTAAACATATGGTATACTATTTTTTTTCAATGGCTTCCCTGATCTCTTTGCCCAGGGGTGAAACAGAAGGATCAAAATAATTAGTCAGTATTCCATTTTCATTCACCAGGTATTTGGAAAAATTCCATGACGGATATTTATTGTTCCACCCGTTTTTTGCTGAATCCGTCAGCCATTGAAAAACCGGGTTTTGTCCCGCCGATCTGATTACGACACTTTTTTTCATGAGGGGGAAAGTCACTCCATAATTAAGCTTGCAAAACTGCATAATCTCTTCATCAGTACCTTTTTCCTGTTCTTTAAAGTCATTGGCAGGGAACCCGATCACCAATAATTTACCCTTATACTGTTCTGATAGTTGCTGTAAATCATCATATTGATTGGTATACCCGCAATTACTTGCCGTATTGACAAGTAACACTTTTTTACCCTGAAAGGAATTAAAGTCAATGGTATCTCCGTTGCCTGACTCACCCTTTAAGGAATAAAATGGAACAGGCGGCCTAACTGTATCATTCGAGTGCTTTTGTGCATTTTTCCCGGTAAACCTGGAAGCCCACATTAACACCGGGTAAACAGCCTTTAATATTTTTTGCCTGTACGTCATATTTTTTGAATTACGGTTTGCGATTTCCACATAGACAGCAAATGCTGCAATGAATAAAAAGAAAACAATTGCAAACCTTTTAAGTTTTTTCATTTATTTATTTAATTACCCACTTAAACAATTTCAACTTTCCTTTGAACGGCGGATACTTAATGTCCGGATCCAACCAGGTAGGTGTTTTCATTACCGCTTTTTTATGACTGAATGTTTCAAATGAATATTTGCCATGATAAAAGCCCAAGCCGCTGTGCCCTCTTCCCCCAAAGGGTAAATTATGGTTGGTTAAGTGCCAGCTGCAATTGTTTATACAACTACCACCGGCTGGAACAGCTTCCAGCCATGCCTGTTGTTTTTTATTGTCAGATGAATAAATATAAAAGGCCAGCGGATCCGGGTGCCGGTCTATTACTGCTTTCGCCTCGTCCATGGTATGAAAAGAGATGATGGGTAATACCGGGCCAAATATTTCATCATTCATCACCGGAGTATTTAAGGAAACATCCGTTAATAGCGTGGGTTCTATAAAGAGCTTTTCTCTATTTGTTCTTCCCCCAAATGCAATAGTTCCATTTTGCAAGTAATTGCAAATACGGGTAAACTGTTTCTCATTAATTATCTTACCATAATTATAACTCTCTTCTGGTTTTCCGGTAAAGAATTGTTGTATCGTTTCCTTCAGTGCACTCAATACTTTGTCTTTTACCGAATGGTGCACCAGCAGGTAATCCGGTGCCACACACATTTGCCCGGCATTGGAAAATTTAGCAATGGCAATACGGCGTGCCACCACCCTGATATTGGCATCGGCTTCCACCACACAGGGGCTTTTACCCCCCAGTTCCAGTGTTACAGGCACCAATCTCTCGGCGGCCATTTTGTAAATAATTTTACCCACCGTGGTACTGCCGGTATAAAAGACATGATCAAAAGTAAAGTTGTTCATCATATCCGGAACAACTGATGCACCTTCTCCCTGTACATATAAAATATATTCCGGGGGAAACACTTCTTCAATAATTCTTTTCATAATGGCATCAGTGGCCGGTGCAAATTCACTTGGTTTGAGAACCACGCAATTACCGGCCGCTATTGCACCAATTAAGGGATTGATCAATAACTGAAAAGGGTAATTCCAGGGACCAATAATCAATACTACTCCCAATGGTTCTTTAATTATTTTGCTCCCCGATGGCAGGTTTACCAGGTTAGTGCCTACGCTGTCGGGTTCCATCCATCTTTGAAGATTGTTGATCGCAGTATTCAGTTCAGCAATCACCAATCCATTTTCTGTAACCCAGCTTTCTTCAGGGCTTTTTTTAAGATCTTCATATAGTGCTGTATAAATATCCTGTTCATGACTGGCAATGGATGACTTTAGCTTCTTTAACTGTTCCTTTCTGAAGGAATATGTTTTTGTAGCACCACTGGCAAAATATTGCCGCATTTTCACCAACCTGGTTATATCTGCTGACATTAACTGTAATTTTGTTTGAAGTTATGCAAAAACCAATTGCCCGATGACTGACGAATACTTCATGACGCAGGCATTAAAAGAAGCTAAAATAGCTTTTGAAGATGATGAAATACCCATTGGTGCTGTTGTAGTTGTCAATGAAAGAATCATTTCAAGAGGGCATAATATGACTGAGCGACTGAACGACCCCACGGCTCATGCCGAAATGATCGCATTAACATCTGCATTTAATTCACTTGGAAGTAAATATCTGCCCGATGCCACTTTATATGTAACCATTGAGCCTTGTTTTATGTGTGCCGGAGCTATTTACTGGAGTAAGATCGGCAAAATTGTATACGGTGCTGATGATGAAAAAAACGGATATAAAAAAACAGCAGGCGCCAACTGGCCGTTTCATCCCAAAACTGAATTAATCAGAGGCGTAATGAAAGATGAATGTGCCCAATTGATGAAAGACTTCTTTAAAGGGAAACGTTAACCCATGACTAAAGCAACCAAATCAAGTGCTAAACACCCAAAAAGTGGAAGAGAAATGCGGATTGATGCTGCCATTTATATCCCTTTTAAAGACGCTGTCCTTCAAAGTCTGAAAGGAAGTAAAGGCAAGACCTTTACCCAATTAACAGACGATGTTGTAAAAATTATAAACAAAAAAATGCCGGGATTTAATAAATCCATACCCTGGTACACCATTTCTATCCGGCTGGATCTTGAATCAAGAGGCATTGTTGAAACTTTCATGGAAAAGGGGAAGAAATTAAACCGTTTAAAAAAATAGTTTTCGAATTCAGAAAGAATTTCTTTACCAGGAAGCTGCAAACAACATAAAGGCAATAAATTTGTTATCCTTTGAGATAACATTCAACTTTAAACATTAAACATAATAATCATGACATTTACATTAGCACCACTTCCTTATGCACACGATGCGCTGGAACCACATATTGACACCCTGACCATGCAGATACACCATGGCAAACACCACCAGGCATATGTTGATAATCTGAATAAAGCTGTAACCGGCACTCCGAATGAAAACAAATCACTGGAAGAACTGGTAGCAGTTGCCGGATCAATTTCTCCGGCTGTTCGTAATAATGGTGGTGGTCACTGGAACCATACATTCTTCTGGGAAAGTTTGGCTGCAAATGCCGGAGGCTCTCCTTCGGGTAAACTGGCAGAAGCTATCAATGATACATTCGGATCTTTTGATGCCTTTAAAGAAAAGTTTGCCACTGCTGGTATGACCCGTTTTGGAAGTGGCTGGGCCTGGCTGATTGTAAAAGATGGTAAGTTGGAGGTTACCTCTACTCCTAACCAGGATAACCCGCTGATGGATGTGGCAGAAGTTAAAGGCACACCTATTCTCGGTGTTGATGTGTGGGAGCATGCATATTACCTGAAATACCAGAATAAAAGAGCTGATTATTTATCCGCTTTCTGGAACGTTGTAAATTGGAATAAAGTAGCTGAACGTTTTGAGAAAGCTTAATAAGCAAAAATCATAATGATTAAAACGGATCAATTGAATATGATCCGTTTTTTTATGGCACAGGGTCATACCCACTACCGCCCCAGGGATGGCAACGGCTTATTCTTTTTATTGACAACCAAATACCTTTAAAAATTCCATGTTTTTGTAAAGCCTCTGCTGCATAATGAGAGCAGGTGGGGGTAAACCGGCATTTAGGGCCCAGGTATGGCGAAATCACCCATTGATAAATCTTTATCAGTGCTATGAAAGGGAGGCTTAAGAGTTGCCCCAGTCCTTTGAAGAATTTATTTATAGGTCCTTTACTGCTCAATCGAATCGGTTAATTTTTGTAACGCAAGTGCCATTTTCTCATATATAATATCATAAGAAGGCAATTCTTTCCCTGTGTATATAAAGAAAAGATTCAGTCCGGTATTGCTATCCTTCAAGTGCTTTTGCAAATTATTCTTTTGAAGGCGATACGCTTCTCTCATTAATCGTTTTACCCTGTTCCTGTCGACTGCTTTTTTAAAATTTTTGGAACTGACCCCTGCGCCAAACTGTAATCCGGGTTTACCTGCTTTCCTATAAAATACCCTGTAAGGAGTGATCGTAAAACGTTGCCCGTCCTTGAACAATTGCTCAATAGCTTTCCGGCTTTTCAGCCGCTCCTGCTTACCAAGTGTGAATTGTTTTACCACAAATAAAAAAGCTCCGGAAAAACCAGAGCTATAAAATTATTGAAACCTCCGTTGAAATAACGGCGGTACTTTTTACTTTAATTTTCTTTCATCAGAAACAGTCAGCTTTTTACGGCCTTTTGCACGGCGGCTCGCTAATACCTTGCGGCCATTAGCAGTTTCCATACGTTTACGAAAACCGTGAACAGTTTTACGACGCTTGCGATGAGGTTGGAATGTACGTTTCATAATTATTTCTCTTTTTTCACTTTTTGAAATACGGACCGGGAGAACGGCCCAGGTTTCATATTCACAGCAGATCACCACACCCGCTGTTTTGTGAAAGGACGGCAAAGGTAAGGGATGAAAGCCAGAAGTAAAACGACTGAATAGATTAAATTTGAAAGACTGCTGCAGGATACAGATAAAACAAAGGCTGCAGCAATAAACACAACTATATTCGGGTATTCAATTTCTCTTTCAGGCTATTGAAAATCAACTTATTGCAGCATCAAGGTCTACATGCCTGGATTGTAATTTTTCACCAAAAAATGTACTGGCATGATTGTCAAAATCGGCAGTGGAATCAGTCGTATAGAATTCTCTTTGCCCATTTTTACGGCACCTGCTCTCTATCTCCGGGTGCCGATGTAAATAATCTGCCAGGCTGGCTGCAACAATTTCCCCTTGTGAAAGCAGTTTTACACCGACCGGCAGGTATTCCTCAATTTTAGCTTTCAACAGTGGATAATGGGTGCAGGCAAGCAGTATTACATCTATATCCTCTCCTTTTTCAAAAATAGTACGGAGGTTCTTTTTAATAAAGTAATCAGCACCATCACTTTCGTATTCATTATTCTCTACCAGGGGCACCCACATAGGGCAGGCCTCCTGGTATACTTTTATCTCCGGAAAGAACTTAGCGATTTCCATTGGGTATGATTCTGACATTACTGTTCCAGTAGTTGCCAGAACTCCTACACTTTCTGTTTCAGAAAAATTACCAATGATTTCTGCGGTTGGCCTGATTACCCCCAATACTCTTTTACCAGGTGCTATTCGCGGCAGGTCGTTTTGCTGAATCGTTCTCAACGCTTTTGCAGATGCAGTGTTGCAGGCAAGAATTACTAATGAACAGCCTTGTTTAAAAAACCAGTTCACACATTGTAGAGTGTAATGATACACCGTGTCAAAAGAACGGTTCCCATAGGGTGCCCTCGCACTATCGCCCAGGTACAGATAATCATACTGGGGAAGCTTATTGACTATTTCTTTTAAAATAGTCAGTCCGCCATAGCCAGAATCAAAAATACCGATAGGACCAGGTTGTTGCATACAGCAAAAGTAGGCAGGGGATGGTAAAAAATAACCCCGACCAGAAAGTCGGGGTTAATATATGATTTTGAAAAATCCGGTTATTTCCCTGCCGGGGGTGGATTAGTGGGTATCGTTATCTTTAGCTTTGCTGCCACAGCTTTCAGCATATCATCACCATCCGGAGCAACCAGTAACGCTTCTTTATTCATTACATGAGTGTAGCCCTTTTCCTTTGCTACCAGTTTGATAGCATCATATGCCTTACGGTATAGTGGAGATAATAACTCATTTTGCTTAGCTTCCAGCGCCTGGTTTACGATTTGTTGCCAGTTTTGAATCTGGTAAATGTAACTTGGTAACTTTTTAGCTATCTCATCACGAACAGCCTTTGGCGTTTTTACTGAGTCCCGGTAAAGGCTATCGTCAAACTGGTAACGCTGTACCAATGAAGCATACTCGGGATTTAATGTATCAGCCTGGTAACGTTCAAGTAAAGAATCTATCTTAGTTGCTTCTGGCATAAGTCCAATGACATTGTCAACACTTATGTAACCGATTTTTGTCTGCGCATTAGTAGTAACTGAAAAAGACAGCAAACCCACTATTGCAATTACTGAAAGAATTTTTTTCATCTGGTTTGTTTTGTTATTGCTTTATATGATTCTAATAAAAGGCAGTTAGTTGCGCCTTCACATTTTTTAACATTTAACGAACTCCCAAATCTTTCAGCACATCTTCACTCTTGTCCAGTTTTGGGTCGGCAAATATAATGGTAATTCCCTCACTTTTATCGAGCACAAAATCATAGCCCCTGCCTACCGCCATTTTCTGTACTGCATTGTACACTTTATCCTGGATAGGCTTTATCAATTCCTGTCTTTTTTTGAACAGATCTCCCTCAAAACCAAAGCGTTTGCGCTGCTGATCCCGCAGGTCTTTTTCCTTGTTAAAAAGCTGATCTTCTCTTTTTTTACGGAGTTCTTCTGTCAGCATTACCTGCTCTCCCTCGTAATCTTTATACATTTTGTCCAGTTCCACCTGTTTAGCATCAATTTCTTTTTGCCAGCCTGCAGCAATTTCATCCAGTTGTTTTTGCGCCTCTTTATAGTCTGGCATTTTGTCCAAAATGTAGCGGGTATCAATAATGGCATATTTCTGAGAAAAACCAACAATGCCAAACCCAAGCATACAGGCAAGGAGAAAAATCTTTTTCATGTGTTAATTTTTTTATTGTTTTAAAAAGGTCACATGTTATTCGCCATAAAAATTTTTACCGGCAGTTTATAAAAATCACCTCAAAAAATCATGGCTCATATCATACTTTTCTATTTATGTGTTAACGATTAATCCGGTTCAAAGCCCAGCATAAAGGTAAAGCGGGACGCCCCTTTCAACCCACTCTGCCCGGGTTGAATACGATCCAAACCAACCCCGTAGTCAAACCCTAGTAAACCAAACATCGGCAGGAAGAAACGCATACCTACTCCAACACTTCTACGAAGACGGAAGGGATTATAATCCTTATAATTATACCAGCCGTTTGCAGCTTCAAAGAAAGTAAGTGCATAAATGGTACTGCTTGGATTCGTTACCAGCGGGAAACGCATTTCTAACTGGTATTTATTGAATATTGTAAAGAACTGGCTGGCACTTTGTTGATCAGGATTTACTGTCGGATCTGATGACTGGTAAACAGGATAACCCCTGTGTGCGATGATATCATACCCGAGTAGTCCGAAATTATTGGTAAGACCTGCATCACCCACCTGGAACCTTTCGAAAGGAGAATAATCAAGGTCTTTATTATACCGGCCCATAAAGCCATACTTGGCTGCCATTTTCAACACAAACTGCCTGTTCTTTTCGGCACCCAAAGGCTTACCAATGGGCACATACCATTCTGCATTGAAACGCCATTTATGGTATTCGGGATTTTTATACTTGTTGTCAGATTTGGCAATATTCTTATTGAATAAAGAATATGGCGGAGTGAATTGAACACTGGCCAGGAAGTTTGAACCACTGGTCGGAAAAATAGGATTGAAAACAGAAGAACGCTGTAATCCTATTTTGAAACTTACGTTATTTGATGTTCCATTCGTGAAGTTCTGGTCGAAAATAGGATAATTGCGAAGTTTATATTGCGTGACATTGAATGTATAAACAAGGCTGAAATAATCATCAGGCCATTTTAACTGCTTACCCAAAGACACTGAAACTCCTGTTGTTTTCAAGAAATTGGAATCGGACCTTGCCCTGTCTATTTGCCCCGTAAAAGGATCAAATGCATTCGAATACTTACTGTTATTAAAACCAATGGTCAATGAGTTCCTCTTTTTACCACCCAGCCAGGGTTCAGTAAAAGAAGCACTATAGGAACGGTAGGCACGGCCATTGGATTGCATTCTCAAACTCAGCTTCTGTCCATCACCGGTTGGTAAAGGATCCCAGGCAGATTTTTTCCAGATATTTCTGATTGAAAAATTATTAAAGGTTACCCCCAGGGTTCCGGTAAGACCGATTCCGCCACCCCAACCTGCCGATAGCTCCAACTGATCAGACGATTTTTCCTCCAGCTTCCAGTTAATATCAACTGTTCCGTCTTCTGCATTTGGGACAACACCTGGATTAATAGTCTCCTGGTTAAAATACTGCAGGTTACCCAGCTCCCGCTGAGACCGGATGAGATCAGAGCGGCTAAATAGCTCACCGGGTATGGTCCTCAGCTCCCGGCGGATCACATAATCTTTTGTTTTTTCGTTACCAGCAATGGTCACATTTTTTATCCTTGCCTGCGGGCCTTCCATAATTCTTATCTCATAGTCAATTGTATCATTATAGACCGCAGTTTCTATCGGCTCAGCCCGGAAGAAAAGATATCCTTCATCCATATACAACCCGCTAATGTCACCTCCGTCCTGCGAAGCTTCTTTACCCAGTCTTTTATTTAAGATTGCAACATTGTAGATATCTCCCTTATTGATTCCGAGGATAACATTCAGTACAGAATCAGAGTATTTCGCATTACCCTTCCAGTTGATGTTGCCAAAATAATATCTTCTGCCTTCATCCACTTTCAGATCAACATTCAGGTTGCCATTTGCAGTTGTATATTGCGTATCTGCGACAATCTGTGCATCACGATACCCCATCGAGTTATAATAATCAAGAATTTTCTCCTTGTCTTCTTCGTATTTCTTTGCATCAAACTTCGCCCCGCTGAACAACTTGAAACGGAAATAGGGATCAAGCAACATTTTAGTCTTGCTGAGTGAAAGAAATCCCCAATCCCGCATATATTGATTAAAAGAAAATGGCTTGTTCTCTCCATAAGGGCTGGTAGCTTTATCCGGGTAAAAGGTCAGCTTACTCATTTCCTTGGTTCCCTTCAATTGTTTCTTCAGCCGAAGGTCTTCAATGTTCTCGTTACCGTAAAAACCAACCTCATTGATACGAACCTTTCCACCTTTGTCAACAATTATGGTTAAAACATTTGAATTGACAAAAGCAGGATCCGGAGATTCCTCAATCTTAACTTTTACATTACGATAGCCTTTTTCCGAAAAATGACCCGTTATTTTTTCAGTTAATTCCCGGCGGGTATTTTCTGTTATTATCGTTTGCTTGGTCAGTGTTATTTTTCCCAGGATATCTTCTTCCTCTGATTTTTTAATGCCGACAAACTTGTAACTGCCAAGTCGTGGCCGCTCCTGTAAATTAATTTCAAGCCATACTTTATCACCGTCAATCCTGGTTACATAAATCTGAACATTGGAAAAAAGTTTTTGTCTCCAAAGATTACTAATGGCCTTTCCGAATACATCAGCTCCCGGGTGTACAAACTTATCCCCGGGTTGCAGATTGGCAATTGAATACACTATTGAAGTATCCAGGTAACGGATACCTGTAATATTCACTTCAGCAATAGTATACTCTTTTACAATGCGGGCATTTTGCCATTCTATCAGCTTTGGATCTATTGAGGTTGGCTTTGTAGTATCGGGTACTTCCTGCGCAGAAACCGTAAATACAAACATTACTGCAGTCATTAAAGTACCACCAAGCCTTTGTAAAAATCGTTGCATGTTTTATTGTTCTGGTCTGTCCTTTCCCACCTTGGCGGGACTTAATTAGTTTATTTTCTGCGGTTTATAAAAAATACCGCCATTTTGATCCGGCGGCAAATTAAAGGTTAATATCGAAAGTCTTTGTTAAAGAAACCCTGAATTAGAACGATCCGTTCCTGGTTTCACAATTTTGAACTTTCATTAGCATCTGTCAGTTGCTCACTGGTTTTTCCAAACCTTCTTTCCCTGTTTTGATAGTCCAGTATAGCTTCATATAAATTATCCTTTCTGAAATCAGGCCAGCGAACATTGGTAAAATACAATTCAGCATAAGCCAGTTGATATAGCAGAAAGTTGCTGATCCGGTACTCGCCACTGGTCCTTATCATCAGTTCCGGATCAGGAAAGCCACTGGTACAAAGAAAATGCTGCAGCGTATCCTGGTTGATCTCCTCCACATTCAGCCGTCCCTGCTTTACCTCGTAAGCAATATTTTTTACAGCATTCAACAACTCCCACCTGCCGCTATAACTCAATGCCATTATAAGGTTCAGCCCTTTATTGTCCTTTGTTATTTCAAGGGCCTCATCCAGTTCTTTTTTTGCATATTCCGGCAACATACTCATATCGCCAATCACATGCAGGCGAATATTGTTTTTATTCAGGCTCTCTACCTCTTTCCGGATAGTACTAACCAATAACTCCATCAAACCCACTACTTCATATTCCGGCCTGTCCCAGTTTTCGGTAGAAAATGCATACAGTGTAAGGTATTCAACCCCCAATTCTGCACATCCTTCAACAATATTCCTTACACTTTCCACGCCATGAAAATGACCAAAAAGCCGGTCTTCCCCCTTCTCTTTAGCCCATCTGCCATTTCCATCCATAATGATGGCAATGTGCCTGGGGAGACGGTCTCTATCAATCATTTCCAGCAAATCGGACATAAAAAACCCCCTTTAAACAGGGGGTACAAAGGTATCGCCAATTTTCGGGATTATGGTATAATTAAAACAATAAAAAATCGCCAAACATGAGATTATACGGGCATTTCATTCTGCCTGGAGCCTATTTTTTCTACCACCAGATTTAGTTCCTTCCCCATACTGCTACCCTTGCTTTTCCTCTTAGAAATCCTTTGGTTTCATACCAAAACTCAATCTTGTTCAAATGACGGAGGCCTCCATCAAGGTCTATAACACGGCTTTCACTTCCCTGGGCAAAGCGGTTCCTTAAAGTCACTTCCTGTACTGACCCATTATCAAAATGGATATTCATCCTGTACATTTTTAGGGGACCCTCTGTAATCTTAAGCTTAATCTGGCGAACATCGTCTTTCCAGTTGCCAAAATGAATAACATCATGGTCAACTCCAAAGCCTACATTTTTATCTCCTAAAAATGTCCAGGAACCTGTGTCCGTAGTCTTAAAAGCTGTTGTGAGACTGAAAACAGCAATTACAATTGAACTGAGAATGATTGTGGTGAGGCGCATAGTAGTAATTATTAAATAATAAAATATAATACTGGCAGACTATTACTTCATCATAATAGTATAAACCAATGATAAATAATGATACTACTGCTCAAAGAGGCCTTATGTGAGATTTTAGTTAGCTGTTGGGCACTTATACGATTGAAGATTGAACGTAACATGAAACATTGCCGTAACAAACTGATCTTTTTGTTTACTGTTACCTCGTTGCCTGTTTGGAATACCGATCGGAGGGCCTACTTCATATGATCTGTCGCTAAGCAGCTGTGCATTGGACTGGCTGCCATCCGGGTTGAGTGGAAAAGCGGCAGGATCAACATAAGTCTTGCTTACATCATCCAGGTAATCGGTATTAGTAAACCGATGCAATACTTCAAAAGCAATATTGATTCTTTCGTTCAATGAATATTTAATTCCGCCACCGAAAGGTATACAGATGGCCATGGAACTATATTGCTTACGGTCAGGGTACAGGCTGCTTCCCTGTCCCTCGGTTCCTAATGGCCGTAAAAAAACTTTCTCACCCCGGAGATATGCATAGGGATCGTAACTGAAAATACCTGCTCCAAATGTAATGTAGGGTGTAAAACTATATTCTGGCTCCCCCGGCATAAAGCGAAAGAAATTAAAATCCCCCTGTAAAGTCAATTCCCACACCTTGCTGTTGAAACTCAGGTTTCGGCTAAACATTTGCTTATTATAGGAATTGTATATATCTGAATAGCCAAGTTGGGCAAAGGAAACTCCAACTCTTGCGGCAATATAGTTTCCAAAATTTTTACGAAAAAACGCTGTGGCGGCAAATTTGGCCCTGTTCAATCTTGCTTTAGTATTCAGATCACCGAAATAATGGCCTGCTCCGACACCAAAACCGAACTCTCCTTCCTGCACTACGGAGTTCTGTGCATGAAGCTGACGGCCAGCAAAAACAGCAACGCAAAAGAAAACAACTATGCCTAAAAATTTCTTCCTCATAACTAAAAATATGGTCAGGATTAAATAGAACGCTAAAAGTAGCTATTTTCTTATTATTTGGTGTGTGTTTTAGTTCCGTTTGTCGAGACCCCAGGTTAATTTGTTGCGTAGGGTTTGCAAAAAATTATTCTCACTTAACCGGACCAGGTTAATGTCAAAGCTCTCTTTTCTAACAGCCAGGGTAACATTTTTATGGACAATTTCCCTGCGTGAATCAAGAGCACAAATGATTTGATCCGAACGGCTTTCAACCTCAAAGGATATAATATTAGTATCCGGCACTACAATGGGGCGAACATTAAGATTATGTGGGGCCACAGGAGTGATCACAAAACTCCCGGAATCAGGAAAAACAACCGGACCATTACAAC
This sequence comes from Chitinophagaceae bacterium, assembly GCA_016719165.1. Lineage (GTDB taxonomy): Bacteria > Bacteroidota > Bacteroidia > Chitinophagales > Chitinophagaceae > JJ008. The sequence goes on from JADKAJ010000002.1 coordinate 212,583, forward strand.
TCAGGGAATAACCAGTAGAGCCGGTAGGGGTTGCCACGATCAACCCGTCAGCCCAATATGTATTTAAAAACTCCCCGTTCACATACGTATGTATTTTAATCATAGAGGCCACATCCCGTTTGTGGATAGAAAACTCATTTAATGCATAAGCCACATTGCCAAAGAGAGGCATATCTGCATCCACATGAATTAGTGTTCTTGCATCTTCCACATAGGTTCGGCGGGCTATGGCTTTTACTGCAGTTTTAACTTCATCCCTGCCAATACTTGCCAGAAACCCCAAGCGGCCAAAATTGATACCCATAATGGATATCTTTTTATCCCTGACAAGGGTTACGGTATCCAGCAAAGTACCATCACCACCGAGGCTGATGATGAATTCAATTTCATCCGTTAAATCTTCGGAGAGAGAAAATATTTTTGTATCGGCAGGGAGGTTGATCTCATTTTTTATCTGATCAAAGAAATTTAGAAAGATGACCGGCTCAATTTTCTGACTTGCCAGTTCATCAAAAAAAAGCTGAACCTCTTCTTTATGCACTTCTTCAAAAACCCTGCTGTAAATAGCTGCCTTCATTTTTAGAAAATCGTCTTTCGGTGTAAATATAAACCGTTTTGACCTAACTGGTTGAATGAGTACTCAAACCGGAATGTAACATCATAAAGCGTTAGAATATCGATACCAATGCCGGCAGCGTTCAACATTCTGTTACTAAGATTATTTTCACCCGGCTGGGGGTTATGTACATAACCGCTATTACCATATATTTTACCAAAAATCCGAACAGGGATTCGCTCCGCTTCTTTTCCTTTTCGGGGAGGTATCCTGATATTGAAGTTCAGCATTTCCCGGGCTAACGTGGCTTTTAGAAAACCCCCGGCCACCCCGTCAACTACATAGTATTCATACCCCTGCATAAACACATCGCTATAGCCCAAAAACCGTTGATTAAAATAAGGTTGCTTAAAGGGAAGTTTTATACCTCCATACGCATAAAGGTTTACAAATGTTTTCGGCGATAAATGCCAGCTGCCAAACCCTTTTACATGAAGCTGCCAGACATTTATGGTATTATTAAACCCTCTTTTGCTGATTGACACATTGGCGGCATAGCCCTGTGTTGGATAAGGAATGTAATCAACATCGTAATAGGCCATGGAATAATACAATTCCGGAAATTTAATCCGGTTTCGGCCCGATTTAAAATATGTGGGATTAAGTGTTACTATGGTGTCCTGAACCTGTTCGGAAGAATAGGCAATTCCGAAACTATGACGGGTTTTTATTGCTCTACGGTAAGTAAGTTCAGCATATGTATTTACAAAATTTCTGATGTAGCGATCATTATCCTTTAAAAAGACCTGCTTATCATTAATAGTATTGTAGTTCAATTCACGATTCTTCCCGGCAGAAAGACCAAATTTCATTCCCCATTTCATAGCCTTATCAATATAAAGCCTGTCGTAACTGATGGAAACCTGTTTGGTGTAGCCGGCAATAAGCCATAGTCTGAATTTATCATTTCTCCCGGTAGCATTATTGTACAAAACCTTTGCTCCATAATTAACCCTGCTCAGGCTTGCTTTTTGTTCTACTATCCATTGATTTAAATTTCTGTCAACCGGTTTCAGGTAAGGCACCGGAAAGAGATACCATCTTTCTTTTACATCTACTACAATATCAATTTTATTCCCTTCAAAGCTCTTGGCAGCTACCACTACTGTGTGAAAAAGGGTCGTATTCATTAACTGACGCCTGGCATCTTCAAATTTTTTAACGAGGTCCTGCAACGGGTATTCTTCGCCCGGATGAAAAGGTATTTCCCGGAGAATAATACTGGCCTTTGTTTTCCTATTCCCATTGATAAAAATTTCGCCAACAATAAACCTGGCAGCAGCAGCAACAGAGGAATCAGCAACGGGTGCTGGCATATCGGGCTGCTGCGCTGTTATGGAACAGCAACTAATTAAAGCAGCTACCAGCCAAATACTATGTTTTTTCTCCCGCATCATTTACAGATCCGTAAAATTCTAAATTAACCGGATTTATATTTTAACTATGTAAAATACGGGTAAAAGTGATTAAATCTTCAGATAATTCATCAGGTTATCGTAGTTGCTCCGTAATTCGTTAGTATACAGTTCTTCCCCGAAAAAGTATTTTACATTGTATTCATACCGCTGAAATGTAGCTACAATATCGGAAACCTCGGGTTTATTGATACGGAGGGTAACCTGCATCAACCCTGTTTCAGCATCATTAGTAGTATTCAACTGGGTAATCTGGGCATTATTGGTTTCCACCAGTTTACTGATTTCATTAAAGGAATACTGGTTACTTTCCATTTCCAGCACAATCAGGCCACCGGGTTCATTCAGACTCATAAACTCGGAGGCATGTTTCAACAGGTCATTATACACAACTGTACCGATCAGTTCATTATCGTCTCCGAGCACCGGTACTACACTAAGACCATTCTCAGCGGCTACCTGAACAGCTTTAAGGAAATGTTCGTCCCCTTTAACGGATGGGTTGGCAAATGACTGTTGCAGTGTCTGGAGTTCAGCATTGTCATTTTCTGCCTGCAACAGATCTTCCTCGCTGATGAGACCTATATATTTATCAGCTTCTACAATTGGCAGGTGCGTAACATGGTTATCATTCATGAGTTGCAATGCCTGGTACACCTTGTCAGTAAGGTGCAGGTAAGGGAGTGTCTGAGATTCAAGTTCTCTGGTTAACATGGATAGCGGCTTTATTATTTCTTCACTATTAAACTTTTTGTTTCGTAGTGAAAGCAAGACAACAACGATCAGGCAACTGTTGCAGGCTCATTGAGTTTTTTCAAAAATTTGTGCAGGATAGCATTGAACTCTTCCGGCACTTCCATCATTGGCGCATGCCCGCATTTATCTACGAAATGCAACTCACTGTTCGGAATCAGCTTATTAAATTCTCTTCCTACAAAGGGTGGGGTAATTGTATCGTTATTCCCCCACACCAATAAGGTGGGTTGCTTTATTTGATTCAGTTCTTCGCCAAGATTGTTACGAATAGCACTTTTTGCCAATGCTATTATCTTGATAGCCTTTAATCTGTTATTCACAATACTATAGACTTCATCCACCAGGTCTTTGGTCGCTGTATTGGGATCGTAAAAAGTCAGTTCCGTTTTTTTCTTAATGTATTCGTAATCGCCCCGCTTCGGGTAACTATCCCCCATACCATTTTCAAATAAACCGGAACTGCCGGTAAGAATAAGTGATTTTATTCTTTCAGGATGTTTTAGTGTATGCACAAGTGCCACATGGCCACCTAAAGAATTGCCCAACAGGTTTACCGCATCTAATTTCCTGGCATCCAGAAATTTGTTTACGAATTTGGCCAATCCGCCCACCGAAGTATGCAGTATATCCATTTCGAGCAGTGGTAACATAGGCACCACCACTTTGTAATGATGACGGAAGTATTCTATCAGACTCTGAAAATTGCTCAATGCTCCGAACAAGCCATGCAAAAGCACCAATGGTTCTCCACTACCTTCTTCTACAAATTTGTATTTATCCTGTTGTTTGATTTCGTAATCCATGGGCAGTTAATCTAAGCTTAAACTCTGATTGCTAAAATAATCAATTAGCGCAAAAAATCAGCTGTTTATGGCACAAAAGAGAGCTGATTATCGCAAATATAGGGGCAACAGCCTTTTTTTGATGAGATGTTTTTATTACCCCTGTCACAGCACCTGTAATAATTATACAAAAGCCATATATGTGCGGGGCGAAAGAAGTTGTGCTAAGATATCATCGAACCGGGATTTCTTTTGATACATTTTCAAAAAAAAGCTCCAATTCGGCGAACATATCCCTGAATAATGGAACAATGGAACCAACGCTATTGATAACCCTGGGACCCCAGGGCTGGACAAATGAATAGGATATAGATTTTTCGATTGTTTCGGACCTGACCAGGTTTACCTGCTCCGCATAAAAAAGTAAAACACTAAATACAACAGTATAAATAGCAACATATAATATAATGCCGCCAAGTTTGTTTAACCAACCAAGCATTACTACCTCCACGGTTCTTTCGATAGCATTTGCACCCAAACGGATCAGCAGAACAACAACAATGAAAACTATAGCAAATGAAATTACAGGTAACCACTCATCAGAAACGTTCACAGCCTCTCCGATATATCCTGCCACTACGGTGGAAAGTTTCATAGCAGCTGCCAGTCCAATAATAACGGACACCAGGGAGAATAATCCTATAATAAGGCCACGCTGATAACCTTTAAAAATGGCAATCAGGATAATAATGCCTAAGATGAGATCAATAATCATTCAGGAGTTTAACGTAACCAGGTAACAAATAGTGTAGTTGTTTGCTTATAAGTTATTAAAATAACAGTTATTTCGCCAGCAACTCTTTTACTAATGCAGAAATTGTTTTTCCATCGGCCTTGCCAGCCAGTTGTTTGGTAGCCGCTCCCATTACTTTACCCATATCTGCCGGGGAAGAGGCCCCGGTTTCAGCAATAATTTTTGTTAAGGCTGCTGTAATTTCTTCAGCTGTTAGTTGTTTCGGCAAAAATTTTTCAATCACAGCGATTTCTTCTTCTTCTTTCCGGGCAAGTTCCGGCCGGTTCTGTTGCTGAAATATTTCCAGCGAGTCTTTACGCTGTTTCACCATTTTCTGCAACAACTTAGTCTCCTCTTCTTCTTTCAGCTCACCACCGGCTCCTTCCGCTGTTTTGGCGAGGAGAATTGCCGCTTTTATAGCACGCAGGCTTCTTAATGCTGCTTCATCTTTTGCCAGCATGGCTGCTTTTAAGTCAGCCATTATTTTTTGTTCCAGGTTCATATAAAAATTTATTAAGTACTATTAATTTGCTTACCTAAAACAGCAAGGATTTTCTTGCTGTAAGCCTGCTTATTCTGTTCCTAATATCAGGCTTTATTTTCCTTTAATTGTTTCTCCCTGAACTTTTCATAAAAGCCCTTTGCAAATGTCTTCATTTCTTCCACCTGGTCAGCATATTTAGTGGCACGGCCGTATGTATCCGCCATGGTCATCATTGTCTGGTAAAAGAAATCTGCCATTTCATCTACCATCATATCTTTTGTCCACAGGTCGATGCGTAAAGCCGCTTTTTCTGCACCATCCCAAAATGATATCATCATGGCCTTAGCCTTCTGCGCATTTTCTATACTGGTATCTGTTGCACTCCACGCAATGGAAGCTGGAATCCGGTTCTCATCCGTATGCACATCAATAGTAATTGTCGATTTATTCATAATTATGATTAAGAGGATGCAAAGATAAGCACCCGGCAAGAAGGGCAGCCTCAAATTCATTGATGCGCTTTAAGGATACACTGCCAGAGGAGTGCTGCTGTGTTATCCCAATTGTATTCTTTTATCACCTGTTTACCTTTTTGAATCATTTCTTTTCGCAGATTTTCATCTTTGTACAACAGCATCATTTTATCTGCAATATCAGTATGATGGGCAGGGTTTGCATACAAAGCAGCCTCTTTTGCAACCTCCTGCATGGCAGAACCGGAAGAAGTAATGACAGGCACTTCACATTTCATGGCTTCCAGCACCGGCACCCCAAATCCTTCTAAGAAGGAAGGGTACACCATTCCGTATGCGGCGCCGATAATACTGACCAATTCTTCTTCGGGTACATAACCGGTTAACACCACATCATTCCTGTACTTGTACGTTTTCAGGCTTGCTGTAAAAGACTCGTATTTCCAAGCCAGCCGGCCGGTGAGGACCAGCTTCATTCCTGTTTGCTGACGTTTTTTAAAAACAGAAAATGCTTTCAGCAGGTTCATTAAATTTTTTCGGGGATGTATGGCCCCTGCATACACAAAATATTCTTTGCCCTCCGTATACTTTTTCTTCACTTCCTCTTTCTCTTCAATGCCAAGGGGACGGAATATTTCTTTTACTCCATTATACACCACGTCAATTTTACCGGCAGCTGTGTTATACTGCCTGGTGATATCATTCTTTGAGAATTGTGATACCGTTGCAATAGCTCTTGCTGTAGCCAAAAACTTCGGAGTATATCGTTTATAAAATAATAAATGTGACTTTTTAATACCCGACGGAAAATGAATAAAAGCCAGGTCATGTACTACCAGGCATTGGGGCACCTTCGTATGGAGTGAACAAAAACCATCACAGGAAATAAAAATATCGGCTTTATACTTTTTTAACAACGCCGGTATTTTTATATCATACCAGTATTTCCAGAGTAACGGGTGTCTTGCCGGAGGTCCTGCCACCACCGGTGTTACATTGGTATTAAAAACAAAACGGTTATCAAAAGGTCTGTCAAAAATGAAAATGAATTCATGCTCCGGGTGATTCTCCGTGATCCGCCTGAAAGTTTCATACAGAAAATTACCATACCCTTCCAGGTAATCTTTCAATAAGAACCTTGTATTTACAGCGATCCGCATCAGTAACAGCAAAGGTAGTTGCTGCCCGCCTGACTTGAGCGTAAATAAACACCAGCACTGCTGCAAAAAAATCATTTTCGTGTCGTAAAAAGCGAAACCTGTTCTGTTATTTTTCTTTCCGTTTCTCCCGCCCCGTATGTAGATTTTTACAGGAGTATTTTCTGTGGATATTCATGAAATACCGGAATTAAAATAGGGCATTACTACAATTGTTCTCCATTATGAACTGCTCTACTTTTACAGTACTTTCTAATTAGTGGAAACCAAAACACCGACCTATGAAAAACTCTTACTCAAAATTCTTTATTGCTGTTGGAACCTTTATCCTAATGAATTTACCAGGTTTTAACACGGCGAATGCCCAATGTCCTTACGGTTTCCCTTCCGGAACTACATTGTATGACACAACAATAAATACTCCCCCCGGTATCAATACCCTGCAGGTTAAAGTGCCACAGGCAGATCCCTTTGCGGGTATGGTGACCTGTCTGCGTATTTGCGTTTCTATTACTGGGGTGGTTGACTCCGTTAGTGTGGAAAATAATTCAGCTTCACCACAAACGGCTGATATCTATTACATCAGAACAGACCAGATATCGGGCCCGGGATTATCATCACCTTTAAATAATAGTATCAATCATCACTATGGTCCTTATGGACTTGGGCCAACTAATGGTACACTTGGCTCTGGTCCGGATTTTATATCCATCTCAAAAGATACATTGTTAAACGCCGTACAAGTCTGCCAAACCATCACTAACCTGGACTCACTGTTCCAGTTCTATGGTCATGACAGTATAACTTATAATTATAATATTACTGCTTTTACCAATGTAACCTGTACCGGCGGTAACTATAACAGTACAGTGGCCACTTCTGCTATTGTCCGTTTTCGTTTTGAATACTGTACCTGCCCGGGCTACGTCCTTCCCCTGCATTTACGCAATTTCGCAATCAATAAAATTGCCGATAACAGTGTAAAGCTGAATTGGTCCGGATTTAATGATCCTTCGGCCTCTTATCATTATGAAGCCGAAATGAGCCGGGACGGAAGGCAGTTCAGCACCGTAGGAACGGTTGCCAAAAATGCTTCCAGTAATGATATATATGATTTTATTTATACTACCAGGCAAAATGAAAGCGGAGAGTTCTTTTTCCGTGTAAAACAGGTATATGCTAATGGCTATACCCGGTTCAGCGATGTCAAACAGGTATCGCTTAAAAATTCATCCCTGCCCAAATTTATTGTAACTCCCAATCCGTCAAATGGAATTGTTGGTATCAAATTTGATAATAATGAGGGCGGAAAAATGATGCTGGAGATTTACAATTCGCAGGGACAAAAGGTGATGCAGAAAGAGATAGTGGTTTCAGGTACTTCTTATCACCAGGTTGCCACGTTACAAGGCGGAGTTTACTGGTTGAGGCTTACAGACGTAACGAGCCAACTATCCAGTGTCAATCAACTTTTCATTAAATGACCTCTTAGGTGGAAGAGGATGGTGGCTTGTAAAAGGGGCCCAGGTTCGGGGCCCCTTTCTTTTTGCCCTTCCCGGACTTCTTCATTCAAACTTCTTTCTCTACATTTGTTGCAATGGATATAGATAGCATGGAGTACAATACCACAAGAAATTACCTGACGATGAGGGAATATGGCCGTCATGTGCAGAAAATGGTAGAACATACAATGACGATTGAGGATCCCGAACGCCGCCAGCGAAATGCCCAGGCAGTCATTGAATTGATGGGATTTTTAAACCCCCACCTGAAAAATGTAGAAGATTTCCGTCATAAATTATGGGATCACTTATTCCTGATCTCCGACTTTAAGATGGATGTAAAATCTCCCTACCCTATTCCCACCCGGGAAACATTAAAGGCGAAGCCTGACCCATTGCCTTATCCCAAACGTCATCCTAAATTTTCACACCTGGGTAAGAACCTTGAAGTGATCATTGATAAAGCACTGCAGGAAGAAAATCCTGAAAAGAAATTAGGCTTTGCCAATGCGGTGGCGTATTACATGAAACTGGCGTATAATAACTGGCATAAAGAAATTGTGCATGATGATGCCATACAAAGTGAACTGTCATCCATTACCAATGGCCAGTTAACTTTTACCAATACTCCTTTTGTAAAAGCATTCCGTCCGCAGCAGGAAGGAAGGGATAACCGCGGCGGCTATGGCAAAAGACCGGGTGGAAAATTCCAGCAGCGTGGTGGCGGTGGCGGTGGCGGCCAGCGCAGAAATGATGGCCGTGATAACCGGGGCGGTGGCGGTGGTGGCTTTAAAAAGAAACGATATTAAGCTATCCCGATAGTTACCGGGAGATTACATAGTTAAAAGGTTGACCAGGCTTCCTGGTCAACCTTTTTTTATTGCCCCATTTCACTTTGTGTTTACTTTGCAAACACAATGAATCTCAGAACCGGATCTACCAATACGCAAATCAATTAACCAATATGCATTCCTTTGAAGTAAGAGGCAATAAAAAATTACAGGGAGAGATCATACCACAGGGTGCTAAGAACGAAGCCCTGCAAATTATCAGTGCGGTATTGTTAACACCGGAAAAGATCACTGTCACTAATATACCGGACATCATTGATGTGAACCTGCTGATAGAGTTACTCGGTGATATGAATGTGAACATTGAAAGAACCAGCCGTGACACCTGTACCTTCCGGGCCAATGATGTGAACATTGATTACCTCCACAGCGATGCCTTTAAAAAGAAAAGTGGCAAGCTGCGTGGTTCGGTCATGCTGGCCGGTCCCATGCTGGCAAGATTCAGAAAAGCATTTATACCCAAACCCGGGGGTGATAAAATCGGAAGGCGGCGATTAGATACACATATCATTGGTTTTGAAAAATTGGGTGCCTCTTTTATTTATCATGAAGAAGACGGATTCTTTCACCTGGAAGCGCCGCAGTTACAGGGTGCATACCTCTTGCTGGATGAACCATCCGTAACAGGCACCGCCAATATTATCATGGCCGCTTCTATGGCCAATGGTACCACTACTATTTACAATGCAGCCTGCGAGCCTTATATCCAGCAACTATGCAAGATGCTGAACCGGATGGGTGCAAAGATCAGTGGTATAGGCAGCAATATGCTGACCATTGAAGGAGTCAGCTACCTCGGCGGGACAGAACATAGTATGCTGCCCGATATGATTGAAGTAGGTTCTTTCATCGGGCTGGCCGCAATGACACAAAGCGATATCACCATCAAAGGGGCAGGTATAGATCATTTGGGTATCATTCCTGAAAAATTTCAACAGCTGGGGATTCAACTGGAATTCAATGGTGATGATATTCATATCCCCTCGCAGGAGAGTTACGAGATACAAACTTTTTTAGACGGATCCGTGATGACCATCTACGATCATCCCTGGCCGGGTTTTACTCCCGACCTGTTAAGCATTGTGCTGGTAACAGCGATTCAAGCCAAAGGATCAGTACTCATTCACCAGAAAATGTTTGAGAGCCGTTTATTCTTTGTAGACAAGCTGATTGATATGGGGGCAAGAATAGTGTTGTGCGATCCGCATCGTGCCGTAGTGATAGGGTTGGAAAGAGAACAAATGTTGCGGGGTATCACTATGAGTTCTCCGGATATCCGTGCCGGTGTGGCTTTATTAATTGCTGCATTAAGTGCGGAAGGAAAAAGTGTGATCCAGAATATTGAACAGATAGACAGGGGCTACCAGGATATTGACGGACGGTTGAGAAAATTGGGGGCGGATATAAAAAGAACCGGCTCCTGATCATTTCCCTGCTATAGACCAGCACTGATTATTTCCCTATCTTTTCAACATGCTTAACCGGAGTATCAGCAAATGGGCGATGGTACTATTGATCATCAATGGGGTGATAGGTTCTGGTATTTTCGGATTGCCGGCAAAAGTTTTTAAAGAAACCGGTGTGTACAGTATTGCTGCATTTTTGGTTTGTGCCGTTGCAGTTTTTGTCATCATACTTTGTTTTGCGGAAGTAAGCAGCCGCTTCAGTAAAACCGGCGGACCTTATCTCTATGCCCTTTCCTCCTTCGGAAAATTACCGGCTTTTCTGACCGGCTGGTTATTGCTGGTAACAAGATTCATTACTTACGCCGCTTTGATCAACTTACTGGTTTCCTATCTTTCTGTTTTTGCTGCCTGGTTCACATTGCCGGAAGCAAGGATAATTGTAATCGTTTTATTTACGCTGCTATTGGCGTATATCAATCATATTGGAATAAGAAACACGACCCGGATCAATAATTTTTTAACCATCAGCAAATTGTTGCCCCTGTTGCTTTTTATCGTGGTTGGTTCCTTTTTTATTGAACCTGCACAATATGAAATAAAGCATATCCCTGATTTTTCCTCCTTTTCTTCTACTGTATTATTGCTGGTGTTTGCCTTCGGCGGTTTTGAATCGGTACTGGTAAACAGCGGCGAAGTAAAGAACCCGGAGAAGAATCTGCCCTTTGCACTACTGCTCGCCGCAGTATTCATTACCACTATTTATATACTAATACAGGTGGTGAGCATCGGTACATTACCGGCACTGGCATCATCAGACAAGCCATTAGCAGAAGCAGCCGGTTTGTTTATGGGTAAAAGCGGCGCCAGCATCATTGCCATCGGCGCTATATTTTCTGTAGCCGGTACCCTAAATGCTATTATGCTGGTTGGCTCACGATTGCCCTATGCATTCAGCGAAGAAAAACAGTTTCCCGGGTTGTTTTCCTTCATCCATCCGAAATATAAAACCCCCACCTGGTCGCTGTTATTGTTTATGAGCATCACCATTATTGTTTCGCTCAATTACTCTTTTTTATCAGCCGCCTCACTCAGTGCCATTACAAGGGTAATGATCTATGGTATTGTATGCACCACGCTTATCTTACTGCGCAAAAAAAATCCGGACCAGGCTAATTTTTATAAATTAAAGCATGGCAACATAATTGCCGTTGCAGGGATTTTAATTACGCTATGGCTGCTCAGCAGTTCCAGGCTAAGGGAACTGCGGGATGTTGGTATAGCAATACTAGCAGGGCTGGTCATTTATATCCTGGTTAACCGGACCAAAAAAAACAATCATTAAAAAACAAAGCCGCTGCAATGCCAACAGATATTTTCCAGCAACAACCTGTTCTTGAAAACGAAAGAGTGTTACTGCGACCTTTACAGGAAAGTGACTTTCAACAGCTTTTGCCCTTCTCTTTACACGAACCAGAGATATGGAAATATGGTTTGGTAACGGCGGCGGGGGAAGAAAATCTCCGCAACTATATTAGCACGGCCATTAAGAACCGGGAGGATAAAAAAGAATATGCTTTTATTGTGTTTGATAAAAAAGCCAATCGCTATGCAGGCAGTACAAGATTTTATGATATTCAGCAATCCTGGCTTACGACACAACTGGGCTACACCTGGTATGGAAAAGAATTTCAGCGGACCGGGTTGAACAGGCATTGCAAATTATTATTGCTCACTTATGTGTTTGAAGAATGGGGAATGGAACGCTTAGAGTTTCGTGCCGATGCCAATAATGCCGGGAGCATTGCTGCCATGAAGGCTATTGGCTGTGTGGAAGAAGGTATACTGCGCAACCATATGCCCACTGCAATTGGTGGCAGGAGGGACAGTATCATCCTGAGCATTTTAAAAACAGAATGGTTTGGAGGGGTGAAAGAAAGATTGCAGCAAAATACCCGCTGAGCTTACAGCAACAATTACCTGAAAGTGGTATTGTTTTCTTTTTATCTAATTAGTATTTTAGTAAAAGAGCAGGACATATTGATTAAATAGGTTTTACCCGGCGGCTGAAAGTAAGTTGCAAAGAAGTAAAGATGGAGATAAAGGTTATTAAACCAGCCTGTATTATCCGTCTACAATCGTTTCTAAACGTTTACAATCGGATATTGTCGCAACTCGTATTTATAATATTTTGTATTGATTGTCAAATTTTTAAAATAATTGTAGGTTCGTATAATAGCGATAATACATACGTTAGGCGTAATTAACAACATACTATGAATCAGGAACTACTTAGAGAAAAAAACATTTTTCATATTTTTTCCAAATTAGAAAATTTAAGGGCTAACAATGTTCACGTAATGCTAACAGTAGATACATTGCTTAAGGACAATAATTCCTTTAAGAATTTAATTCAAATTGCCCAAGAAATTGAAAAACTTGGAATTAAATGCTCTCCGGACAAACTTAAAAGTATTCTTGATGAAATAAATTATGAAATAATCTTTGAAAATTATAACCCTCAAAATGAAATCAATTCAGCTTTTAGAATTAATAAAAATTATTTTACAATAATAAAATCATACGGAGATTCCTCTAATACACTTGACCAAACAATAACTGAATATGTCAAAGTAAAAGAAATTGACAAAAAATACATTCACATCATTAGAGAAATATTTTTAGAAACCATTTTCAATAAGAACATTGAATACCTAAAACTAATTGTTAAGCCAAAGGGAAGAGAAGCTATTGATAGATTAAAGATTATTAATGTTGCAAACAAATATAAACAAGATGACATTGAGTATTACAATGACTTCATAAACACGACCACTGAAAGTTTTAACAAAGTACTTCAAAATATTTTAGTTAAAACTTGTGATTTTTTGACACTCAATTACAGCACAGAAACGGATAAATATATCAATCAAAAATTCGGGAATAAAATCTTTTATTTAGACAGTTCAATCATTTTGAGAATTCTAGGATTCAATAATGAAGTCAGAGAATCCCGAGCAACACGACTTATTGATTTATTGAAAAATGTAAAGGGACTAAAATTTGTTATACACAGAGAAACCCTTGCCGAATCCCAAGACAGAATCAATAAACTAGTTGCTGAATCTTCACATTTATTAAGTCATAGCCAAAAAGCCAATAAATACATATCAGAGAAACTTGGAAAAACAAACAACACAGTAGATTTATTTCTTAGATTAAAGGAAAAAAATCAAATTCAAAATTTCAATGACTTTACTTTATATTTTTCAAATATAAAAAATTTACTGAAAAGAAAATTTGGTACTGATAAGTTTGATGTTGATGATGAAAAAATAAAAATTGACACTTCTAAAATAGATGCACTGAAAGAAAATTTAGAAAAAACCGATAAGACAAATAATCGAATAAATCATATTTCGAGGTTATTGAATCATATTGAAAACAAAAGAGGTGCAAATAATTATCACATCTATGACATTCAATATTGGTTGATAACCACAGATAATAAAACCCTTACCATTGACTCAGGTTTAATAGAGCTTTCGAACAATACAGTTAAAAGTGCTTGTATACTGCCTACTGAATTAATACGAATAATTGAAAGTGTTGGAGAAATATCTGGCGACTATATTGATGTTTATAAAAAATACATCATTTACTCTCAATCGTACCAAAACGAATTCGATGAGGCTGAGATTAAAGCACTTGACAAGGTATTAACTTTAGCAGAAAATGCTGCTAAAAGCAATTATGATGTAGAGTTTTTTATTGATAATTTATTTGACAAATACACACTTGACCAAATAGTCAAAAGACTTAAAAAAATAGAAAATGAACAGGAAAAAAATAAAGAACTTGTACAAATGTTCAACGAAAGCAATAATACTTACTTCGAAGAAAGGTTATTTATTTTTATAGAAAAGGAGGAGAAACGATTAAAACTTACCGCTAATATTTTATTCATAATATTCTGTTTTGCAATTCCTTTGATAGTAACAATATATTTGTTAATGGTTTTAATTAGCCCTAATGCAGTATTTAACGACCCATTGACTTGGATAGACGTTGCCAATTTTGGTAAACTTGAATTCATAATTATTCCTATCGAAGCAATTCTTATTCCTACATCAATTTATTTATTTAAAAAATACCGTAAGACCTTTGTTCTTTGGTTCTATGAATACTTTAAAACCAAATAACTACGCCTAAAATTGGTATTGCCAATAGGGGAGCTTGACATTGAAACAATCAGCAGTGGTAATTCTGCTTTGCTGTGGTTCAGGGCTTGACGAATAAAGCTCAGCTTTAGTTCTTAATATTTAACTTTATCAAAAAGCCAGGCAGTGGTTCTGGGCGGACAGGAATTCTATTTCCCCACCATCAGCAATACCTGCTCGTTAGCAGTAATGCTATTTTACACACTCTAAAACAAAATAAATTTAAAAAATGAGACCATTAATCTTTGAATTCAAAGAAAACCCAATAGGCGAAGCTCAAGACTATTCACTGATTGAGTATGACAATAATCTGAATTTATCAGTTAACAAATTGACAGGACAACCTGCTATTGACACAGTAAATTTAGAAACTGAAACTTTTACTAAAACACAAGGTGAAAGTGCCGATTCTGACAGAAATGGATTGAGTATGCTAATGGACACAGAAACCAGGACATTCACACATTCCGAAGCTTCTGACAGTGATAAAGAAAGAATGGCTTTGCAAAATCCTATGGACACAACAACCTTAACAGAATCTTCTGAAACTGCTGACCAAGACAAATTAAACAATGCTATTAATCATTACTCACAAAACTGATTTCACAGCAGACTTTGTAATAAATAAGCTTAACCAAAAGCAGATTAAGTACAAAAGGTTTAATTGCGAAGATATTTTAAGTTACGACTGTTTGGTTAAACTTGACACTGACTTTAGTTATTCAATACTTGGAGAGAATACTATTAGTTCTGTTTGGTTTAGAAGAACACAACTGCCATCCATAAAGGAGTTATCGCTAAATGAACAAAAATATATTTTAAACGAAACCGATTGCTTAATCAAAAATTTGTTTTCAGTAATTGACGCAAAATGGATGAGTGATCCGTTTTCCATTTATAAAGCTGAAAACAAATTGTTTCAATTAAAGTTAGCAAAAGAGTTGGGTTTTGAAATTCCTATAACTTTAATAACAAATGATAAAGAGCAGTTGAGATCTTTTTACAAAGAACAAAATGAGAAAATAATCATAAAGCCAATTTCTCAAACAAGAATTGACAACAAAGAAACGCCCAGTTTTATTTTCACAAATAAAGTAACTCAAAAGCAAATTGAAAACCTCGATAATTTTGATTTAACGCCTTGTATTTATCAAAAGGAAATAGAAAAAGAATATGAAATCAGAGTTACGGTTGTTGGGAATAATATTTTTACAGCATCAATTGATTCACAAAGTGATGAAGAAACAAAGATTGATTGGAGAAAAAAGAAATTATTTTTTAAATCTATTGAAATACCTAAGCGAGTAGAAAATTTATGTATCGAAATTGTCAAGGAATTAAATCTTTCTTTTGGTGCAATAGATTTAATAAAAGACAAAGAAGGCAAATATATATTTTTGGAAATAAATCCAAATGGACAATGGGCATGGATAGAGACCCAAACTGGTTTAAATATTTCTGAAGCAATTATAAATGAATTAATCAAAAACTAAAATGAAAGATTTTTTAAATAAAATTGGACTTTTTTATGTTCCAGATGAGACAAACCCATATTCATATAATCCAAACGACTACAAATTAGATAATGATGAAAAGAAAAGTGAAGCACACAAAAATTATTTGAAAAATCTTGAAGACGAGGAAAGTAGTAGGCTAACATTAATAGAGGGCAAAACATCACAGTTGATCTCTCAAACTGGAATTATTTTTTCTTTGCTAAGTTTATTCGTTCCTATACTTATTGACAAAGTTACCGACCTGCATTTTTTAGTAAAACTTTTGCTTCTTATACTATTGATTTCGGCATTTTACTTTTACATGTTAACAATACGAAATGCACTAAAAAATTTTAACGTAAAAAATTTTAAATACAGCAAACCTTCGCCAAAAAATGTATTGAAGCTACAAGAGAAGAGCCTTAATATTTTTTACGCAGAAGAAGTAAGAGATTTATTGTATTGTATCAATGAGAATCTGAAAATCAATAATAAAAAAGCAACCAACCTTCTTCATTCTTACAATTCTTTTAAAATTGCAAATACATCCACAGGCATCTTAGTTGCAGTTTTTAGTATTGTTCTATTATTCTTTAATCCTAAAAAAGAAGGTTTAATCATTGACAAACCAATTAAAATTGAAAATTTCGATTCTTTAATTAATAAACTGACAAAAGTAAAAACTGCCAAAAAAGACACTGTATATTTAAGGACAACGGACACTATAGCAGAGCATTAAAAAGCACTACTGCCAACATTTTTTTTACTGCAAGTGGGGCTTGACATTGTAACTTCGGCTGTTTGCATCTATGTACTTTAATCGGACAGACGATTTTCAATTGGGCTTTTTGTCGTTAACTTCAGCCTCAGTTCTTCAATTGGGCAGCATTTGCGGGTTGGACATTATGAAATACCAGCACAGCAGCAATCTCTGGCCGTTTTCGGCAACATTAAATATTCTGATGGTATCTATTTAACAGCTCCGCAGGCAACACATACTCTATCTGTTTTTTTATCGCCTAGGTTCGTAATCCAACCTCAAAAAATAATACTCTCCTTGAGGTAAGTTTTCGGCTTTCCCGTTTTGGGCTGTAGATACCATTCTTAATTCAAGATAATAATTATTACTTTGATAGGCTTTTTGTGAAGTATAGGCATGAAATAATTCCCCGACTGTAATTCCGTCTATGATTAATGGCGTAACTGTAGTTTTATACGAAATAGGTTTGAAAAATTTCATTAATTCATCAAACTGACTTGAACATTGACTAACATCTTCTTTCTTATAATTCATACTCATAACCCATGACAAATTAATATCACTTTTTTTCTTAAAGAAAAAAGTAATGTCTTTATTTATGGCTTTTGAATCTTGACTCAATTTAAAATTGTTTTTAAAATCAGCAGTAATTGATTCATAATCCCCCTCGAATATTGATACGTCATGAACATCACTAAAATTATCAGAAGAATTAAGAGCTTTTTTTATCTCATATCTTGTTGATGGATAACTTAGCTCAAAAAACAGCTCTTTAATCTGTTTATCAATTCCAGATTGTGAATAACTGTTATTTGCCAGAAAAAAAACAAATGCAGTAAAAATGAGTCTGAATAATTCTCTTTTTCTCATGTTACTAAGTTACATATATTTTCAACTTTTCAATATGCATATTTATCCAATTCAACGCACTTAAAAATAAAACTATTTCACATGGCAAGACTGCCCCAAAATATAGAGACTATAATCAAATCTTTTGAAAAATATGCTATAGGCGACATTCAGCATAACCGAAGCAAACCAATAGCAGCATTTATTCTTTCAATATGTTTTATTGACCAACTATCTTCATTTCGATATAATTATAAAATAAAGCATACAAAGAGAGCAGAAAAACTTATCAATGATTATATGAAGGATTATAAAGGGCTTGACTTGTATGACTATGTCAGAAATAGTTTAGTCCATAATTATTCATCAAAAGGCAGATTTGACATAGACAACATAGGATATGAGAATTCTCCTTTCTTTAGAAATGGTGATATTATTCATATCAACACAAATGTATTTATTTCACACTTGGAAGATGCATTTAAAATTCTTCTTAATGAGTTTAGGGATACGAATTCAGACGCTCACAAAAATGCAATTGAAACATCAAAATATTATCCTGTTTTTGTTGACACTCGTAAATAATACTACTTCTATTTATGCTGCGACCTAAGAAGCACAGTCGCAAACATGATCTGTGTAAAAAACCCAAACAAATGTTGATCTTTTATCGCTATCAACTGTAGACGGGGTGAACATATAAATCTCAACCGTAAATCTTATCTTCAATTTCAGTTTTTCAACCGGCTTCTGCTCCTGTTAAAGAAACACAGAATACCAGCATAGCAGGTAGCCATTAATATTGACTACAACCAGCAAGTCAAACAATGGAAAATGCAACGCTAAAGAAAAAACATGCTGATCAACTGATATTCCTGGGCGTACTGTTGTTTTTACTGGGGCTGGTAACAGGCCTGGTGGTTCCTGTATTTACCAATCCGCGGTTGGGTGTGTCCAGCCATATAGAAGGCGTACTGAACGGTATCTTCCTTATCGTGCTGGGATTGATCTGGCATAAGGTGAACCTGCCGGGCCGGTGGCTGAATATTGGTTTTTGGCTGGCCCTGTATGGCACATTTACCAACTGGCTGGGCATCCTGATCGCTGCCATCTTCAATGCCGGCGGCATGCTGGGTATAGCCGCCAATGGCAAAGAGGGATCGCCGCTGGCAGAGGCCCTGGTGCAATTTTGCCTGGTGTCCTTATCCATTGCCATGCTGGTGGTTGCTGTGCTAGTGCTGGTAGGCCTTAAGCGAAATACAAACCAGGCTAACTAATACGGAGCACCGGTATAGCCTATTTTTTTCCTTTTACCTGCCTGATTAATAATTACATTTGTCCACTTAAAGGAGACATGGCTGCTTACCTCAATAAACTCATCATCATTGCCGCACCATCGGGTGCCGGTAAAACATCGGTGACCAGGCATTTGCTGAAAACCTTCCCGGATGAACTGGTTTTTTCCATTTCCTGCGCCACCCGGCAGCCCCGCAACCAGGAAAAGCACGGCGTGGATTATTACTTCATCTCCGCTGATGAATTCAGGCAACGTATCGAAAGCGATGAATTTGCAGAATGGGGAAATGGTGTACCATGATAAATACTATGGCACCCTGAAAACTGAACTGCAACGCATCTGGCACCAGCACAAAGCCCCGCTGCTGGATGTGGATGTAAAAGGTGGTATCAACATCCAGTCGCAATACCCGGAGCAATCATTGTCCTTATTCATAGAACCACCCTCTATTAAGGAACTGGAGCAGCGGCTGAAGAAAAGGGGTACCGAAACCCCGGAATCGCTCAAAGCCCGGCTGGACAAAGCCTCTTTTGAACTTTCTTTTAAAAACCGGTTCGACCATATCATTATGAACGACAACCTGGAAAGAGCCTGCAGTGAAGCGGAAAAGATCGTACGTAATTACCTGAACCAATAGGACTTTATTACCTGCCCGGGGGCAATCCCGGCTCCTCACTCACTATTATCCGCTCCCCTTTTTTATCTTTACCGCATGATTCAATGGAATTCTATCGTATTTTTTATCCTTACCCTTTTGCTGATGGGGTTTTTCGCCGGCATTGAAATGGCCTTTTTCAGCGCCAACCGGCTGAGCCTGGAGATAAAAAAGAAACAAGGCGACAGTTCCATGCACATCTTATCCGGCTTTTTGGAATCCCCGGCCCGTTTCCTGGGTACCACGCTGTTAGGTTTCAATATTTTCCTTGTTTTCCTGGGCCTGCAGATAAGTACCGTAATGCAGCCCATCTGGAAATATTTCCGCATCGGCTCGGATGCTGTACACATCCTGGTGGAAATTGCACTGGCCACTTTTATGGTATTGCTGATTGCCGAATTTATTCCCCGGGCCATTTTCAGGGCCAAAAGCAATTGGCTGCTGCTAAGCCTGGCAAGGGTGACCAATGTTTTTTACCAGTTGCTGTTCCCGATAGCTGCCGGACTGATAGACCTGGCAGAATGGATCTTAAAATATGTTTTCAATATCCGGCTGGATAAAAACAAAGAAGCCCTGAAACGCAGCGACCTGAAACATCTTTTTCAGCAACGAACCGATGATGACAGGCAGGAACGCAACACCCAACTGATGGAGAATGCCCAGGAGCTGCCGAAAGTGAAGATCAGGCAATGCCTGGTACCACGGAAAGAGATCATTGGTATTGATAACAAATCCTCGCTGGAGGAACTGAAGCAAAAATTTATAGACACCAAACTCAGTAAACTGGTGGTGTTTGAAAATAATATTGATCATATCATCGGTTATGTGCACCAGCTTGACCTGTTTAAAAAGCCGGCGCATATTGAAGATGTGCTGCTGCCAATTCCTGCTGTACCGGAAAGTATGAGTGCCACCGATCTTATCGGCAAATTTTCCAAAGAAAGAAAAAGCATTGCCTGGGTAGTGGATGAATTTGGCGGCACCGCCGGCATTATTACGATGGAAGATGTGCTGGAAGAATTGTTTGGCGAGATACAGGATGAATATGACACGGAAGAGTTTGTAGAAAAACAGCTGGCAGAGAATGAATATATTTTTTCCGGCCGTCTTGAACTGGACTACCTGAAAGAAAAATATGGTTTTGAGTTTGCACAGGAAGACGCAGAGACCCTTTCCGGGTATATCATCAATTACCACGAAACCATCCCCCGCCAGAAAGAACGCATTATTGTTGATGACTATGAATTTGATATCATGCATGTAACGGATACCCGTATTGAAACGGTGAAGATGAAGAGGTTGAAGTGAAGTGGGAATTGGGTAATGGGTTGAACAGTGATTACTAAACCTTATCAATATGCAAACACTGGATACCCTTGAGGTTTATATTGCTGCAAAAACATTTCGAAAGGAAGTCATTACCATAGCTACAAGCTGTTTCAAAAGTCAATTTTGTATTACATTAACCACTGCGGGCACGGCGATCCACAGCAGCAATATCACTGTGTTACGTTGTGTTCGCTGTGGTTTTGACAGTTTTGAGATAGCTTCTGACCGATATTTATAGAAATGAAAAATAAGCAGGAAGGATGATGCGGATTAGGTAACTGCTTACCCAATTTCCTGATTAACCCAATTAACCAATCAACCAATCCACCAATTAACCCAATCAACCTAATCCACCAATCTCCTACCTTTGCGACACTTTACTAAAAACCAATGGCCCTACTCGATTTTTTTAATAAGCGGGATAAAGATGCGAAAGGTGAAATGACCTTTATCGACCACCTGGAGGAACTGCGCTGGCATGTTATCCGTTCGGTGATCGCTGTGCTTATTGGCGCTGTTGTTGTTTTTATATATTCCGATTTTGTTGTTGATGATATCTTGTTTGCACCTACCCGTGCCGATTTTATTTCTGCCCGCTGGCTCTGCAGTCTCGGGCATAAAATAGGCATTGGAGATACACTGTGTTTTCCGCAGGTGGACGCCAAATTCCTGGAAAATACCATGACGGGCCAGTTTATTGCTTCCTTTACACTGGCATTTATCGGTGGCTTTATCCTGGCTTTCCCGTACATATTCTGGGAGTTCTGGAAATTTATACGACCGGCTTTATCAGAAAAAGAACTGAAGAAAACAAGAGGTGTAATATTCTGGGTATCCCTGTTATTTTTTACCGGGGTGTTGTTTGGTTATTTCATCCTTACCCCGTTCATGGTTAATTTTTATTTTAATTATAAACTCAGCCCGCAGATACAGATCATGCCTTCCTTCTCCGATTACCTGGAGAATCTTATTTATACTACTGCAGGTATCGGGGTATTATTCCAGATGCCATTACTGGTGATGGTACTGGCAAGGATTGGCGTGGTAACGGGCCGCTTCCTCAGAAAATACCGTCGTCATGCTTTTGTTATTATATTGATAGCCGCGGCCATCATCACTCCTTCTACCGACCCTTTCAGTTTGACCATTGTAACAATACCGCTCTACCTTTTATTCGAAGCCAGCATCATCATTGCTTCCCGCATCAATAAAAGACAGGAAAAAGAGCAAAAAGAATGGAGCTAATCCCTTCTTTGGTAGTGTCTCAGTTCGAAAAGGCTTGTCAGCCTTGTCATCCTTGTCATCCTGAGTTTATCGAAGGATGTCGAAGGATGCCGAAGATGTCAGCCTGAGCTTGTCGAAGGCGATTATGAAGCCAGTTTCGACAAACTCAACCTGACAGTTCGTTTACAAGGAGAATGCATTTTTCAAACTGAGATACTATTCCTTCTTTCCTGATTATAATAGTTCAGTACCTTTGTACAAGTTTATTGGTAGTACAATTCACTTAAAACGTTCCTCATGCATTCTCCTTTTGATCTTCATAAGCCGATCGCCATCGGCAGTGACCACGCAGGATTTGATTATAAAGAAGAACTGATCTCTTTCCTGGAAGGAAAAGGATTACATTTTACAGATTTTGGTACGCATAGTAAAGACTCCGTTGATTATCCCGACTTTGCCCATCCTGTTGCCAATGCAGTAGAAAAAGGCGAAGCAGCATTTGGTATTTTGATCTGCGGCAGTGCTAATGGTGTGGCTATTACTGCCAATAAACACCAGGGCATCCGTGCTGCCATTTGCTGGGGCGAAGAACTGGCTCAACTGTCCCGTGCACATAACGATGCCAATATTATCTGTATCCCTGCAAGATTTGTGCGGGAAGGTGATGCAGAAAAAATGGTAGCTGTATTTATGACCACCTCATTTGAAGGAGGCCGGCATGCCAACCGGGTGAATAAGATCGCCTGCGCATAATTCCATTACCAATCATCCCTATTTTATCCCTTCTTTTTCCGGAAGGGATTATTTTTAACCCTCATACATCAATACAACTATGATCAAAAAAATTATTGCCTGCCTTTTACTTTCGCTGCCCCTTTTTTCAGTGGCACAAAAAAAAGATAAGAACGCTGCCAAAGCTGCTGCCACCATTACAGCGGAGGACATGAAAAAACATTTGTACATCATTGCCAGTAAAGAAATGGGAGGAAGGGATACTCCTTCCCCGGGATTGGAGAAAGCGGCGAACTATATTGAAGAACATTTTAAGTCATTGGGCCTGGCGCCGGGTAATAACGGAAGCTATCGCCAGTATTACTCTTTGTATAAAGATTCCATGCAGGATGCTTCGTTGGTAATCAATGGGAAAAAATTGGCTTTGAATACCGATTTCCAGGCCATGACCAGTAATTATGCTGCAGGCCTCCGTTTTTCTGAAGTGGTTTTTGCCGGGTATGGCATTAGTGATGGTGACAAAAGAAATGACTATAAAGACCTGAATGTAACCGGTAAATTAGTGCTGATCGCAGATGGGATACCGGCTGATTACAAACCATCACAACAGGGATTTTCTTCTCCCTCCGGTGTCACAGGCAAAATGAATGCTGCCCTGAGCAGGGGTGCCAGTGCCATAATGATTATTTATAATAATTTTCCGAGAAGGGCTGGTACTGTGAGCAGTAACTGGAGCATGAATGGGTTTAAAGCCACACAATCACTTTTTGGCTTTACTATCTCAGCTGATGCTGCCGCTAAAATATTGGGCGAAGACGGAAAAACATTGCTGGAAAAAATAAAAGCGAATGCGGTAGCATCAAAAACCTACAAAGCTGAAGTGGAGCTGAATTATTCTAAAGCAACAAAAACAACACAAGTGTCCAATGTGCTTGCGCTATTGGAAGGAACTGATAAGAAAGACGAGTATGTAGTGATCACTGCCCACTATGATCATATTGGTACAAGAAATGATACCACCATTTATTATGGTGCCGATGATGATGGCAGTGGCACCACCGGTATATTAGAACTGGCCCAGGCTTTTGCAGAAGCCAAAAAAGCAGGTAAGGGACCAAAGAGAAGTATACTGTTTATGACAGTAAGTGGTGAGGAAAAAGGACTATGGGGCAGCAGGTATTATGCAGAACACCCGGTTTATCCCCTTGACAAAACAACAGTGGACCTGAATATTGATATGATCGGCCGTATTGGAAATGATTACAGGAAGGATAAGGACTCCGCCAACTATGTATACATTATTGGTGATGATAAGTTAAGCTCTGACCTGGCCACCATAACCGACCAGGTAAACAGTACCTACAGCAAAATGAAGTTAGACAGGAAGTATAATGACCCCAATGATCCAAATCGTTTTTACTTCCGCAGCGACCATTACAATTTTGCGGAGAAAGGTGTGCCGATTATTTTTTATTTCAATGGTGTGCACCCGGATTATCACCGGCCAACAGATACTCCTGATAAAATCAATTACCCGCTGATGGCCAAAAGGGCACAACTCGTTTTTTACACGGCCTGGGAAATGGCTAACAGGAACGATATGCTGAAACGGGACCTGAAGCTGGAAAAGCCTAAGGGATTTTGATTTTATTTCTATTTTGAACAAGTAAAAACCTTCCGGTATGGAAGGTTTTTTTTATTTTTTTAAACTTCAGGCAACTTTCTTTGTCTATTATATGTCTGTAGCAAAGAATCACTTCAATTTTTGATCCCTACCTTTCTACATAAAAATAATCCCCGGCAAACCGGGGATTATTTTATTTAGCCTTCCTGAAAAGAAATACAATATGATTTTCCGTGTCTTCAAACTCCATCCGGAGCAACTCTTTTACAAAAGAAGCCTTTAAATCTTCTTTTGCATCATTTTCCAGCGTAACGGTGGTGATAACAGCACCTGCCTCATCTACAGTATAAGTAATGTCTTTGGCCGGGTTCATTCCATCCGTTATTTCCCCTTTACCATCCGCATTAAAAATAAATGACATCCCCTTCAGCATTGCGAGGGAGGTTTTCATTGTTGCCAGCGCATCAGTACTGTCCTTTCCTGATCCTATCTGTGTCAGCAAGGCTTCCCTCGGCGCAATAGAATCGTTTTCGAGGTTGTAATACACGGTACCGGGTAATTCCATTGAAACGATCTTCCAATTTCCAATCACATTTAATTTTGTCACCTTTTCCTGTGCATCCATACTGAAAGCTGTAATAACTGTCAGTAAACAAATGAGTAATTTCTTCATTAATAGTAGTTTGTATAAAAATAGAATTGTTTACCAACCTAAAACCCAGGCAAATATCAGCGGCGCAACTATAGTTGCGTCACTCTCCACAATGAACTTGGGAGTGTTTATATCCAGTTTGCCCCAGGTTATTTTTTCATTCGGCACCGCGCCTGAATAAGAGCCATAAGAAGTTGTTGAATCACTGATCTGGCAGAAATAACTCCAGAACGGAACATCATGCCATTCCAGGTCCTGGTACATCATCGGCACCACGCAAATCGGGAAATCACCGGCAATACCACCGCCTACCTGGAAAAAGCCGACCCCTTTACCAGCTGAATTATTGCGATACCATTCCGTAAGCCATACCATGTATTCAATACCGCTTTTAACTGTACTTGCTTTCAACTCACCTTTGATCACATAACTGGCAAAAATATTTCCGGTGGTGCTGTCCTCCCATCCCGGAACAACAATAGGAATGTTCTTTTCAGCAGCAGCCACAATCCAGCTGTCTTTAGGATCGATCTCATAATACTGCTTCAACTCACCACTTAATACTGTTTTGTATAAAAATTCATGTGGAAAATATCTCTCCCCCTTTGCTTCTGCATCTTTCCACTGTTTAACGAGGTGCTTTTGTAAACGACGAAAAGCTTCTTCCTCCGGAATGCAGGTGTCTGTGACACGGTTGTAATGGTTCTCCAGCAAGTCCCATTCTTCCTGCGGCGTTAAATCACGATAGTTGGGAATTCTTTTGTAATGTGAATGGGCCACCAGGTTCATAACATCTTCTTCCAGGTTAGCGCCGGTACAACTGATGATATCCACTTTCCCCTGGCGAATCATTTCAGCCAGTGAAATGCCCAGTTCACCGGTGCTCATCGCACCGGCAAGTGTGATCATCATTTTACCACCTTCCAGTAAGTGTTGCTCATATCCTTTGGCTGCATCCACCAGTGCAGCAGCATTAAAATGACGATAATGATGTTGAATGAATTGGGAGACGGGACCTTTATTCATTGATACTTTTTTTGATCCGCCTTCAGATCACAATAAGGTGAGACAGTGCGGGAACGGCAAAATTACAGTTTTAGCGAAATAAAAAAGAGGCTGTCTTAAAAGCCCCAATCAGTGTCATATTGAGCAAAGCCGAAATATGACATTGATTGGTAAATAAATTTGTACCCATTTCGATAAACTCAATGTGACAAATTTATTTGCTTTTAGACAGCCTCTTCAAGCTATATAATTGCTGACTATTTTTTCAACCTTTCAATGTCAGTAATATTTCCTGCTGTATCTATCCTGACCCGGAATTTTTTTCCGTTTGCTTCTACAGTTACACGATAATTTGTTCCGTTGCCATTGGTAATTTCAGTTACATCAATGATATCAGCTGTTGCATACCGCTTGTCCAGTGAAGTCATTACCGCTAACGGAAGCTGGCTGTAGAAAAGACTTCTGACCGTTCCTTCCAGTTGCCCGTCCTGTGCAAAGTAGGCCTCTGTCCGGTGACCCCGAAGAATAAATGTGGCTTTTACATAATCACCGGCATCCGCCCACCGGATCAATTCGGCACCGGCAAATTCTTTTTTAAATGACTCCTTTACCTGTTCATTGATACCTGGTTCAGCAGCAGCGAACGCAGTAGTTACAGCGACTGTCAGTAGTAATGACAGTGATAAGATAATTTTTTTCATGGCTTTAGGTTTAATGATTAACGATTGTTGATTGTATGATTCAAAAATACTATGGTAATAAAACGAAGTCAAGTGAATTGTGAGGTACGGCAGTCATTGTTAAATACATTAACGATAGAAAATATTTATTAACTGCTGTATACGCTGCATAAAAAACCCCGGCTGCCATTGGCGCACCAGGGCTTGTTTTACCACACACCAAAACTAACTTCCGGTACTATATTTATGCTTTTCTTGTTTTTTCATGCAAACTCCACTCACTCTCTGCTGATGCTTTCAAAACAATCTTTGTATCAGCATTCTCCAGGGTGATATAGTAAGTAGTACCCTCTGTGTTTGCTACCTCAAACAAATCAGTGATCCAGTACTTGCAATAATTTTTCTTTAGATCGCTGAACAGGTTCAGTGGCAGGTCATCCGGGCTGAGATAGCGGGTAAGACCCAGCAATTCACCATCCTGGTTATAATAGGCAAATACATGCTTATCATTATACACAAAGGCCGCTTTATAATAATTGTGGCCAACAGTCCACTCTACTTCTTTGGCAGTATTGAATTCGCTTTTGAAAGCATTTAAAACTTTTGGCGTAATTTTTTCTTCTCCGGCAAATGCACTTAATGTACTTACAAGTACAGCCAGTGCCATTATCATCTTTTTCATACTATATTTTTAAAAAGGTTAAGGTTAATAATTGATCGCTCTGAATAGTGTGACGGTACAAATGTAGATTAGGTTACACCCCATTACAAGTCAATTATGATTAACGGAAGCCTGTGTTAACTGCTGTTAACAGAAGTTGGTAAATATTAACCGCTGGCCATTTTTAAATACCGGCCATCAGTATCCATCACATGTTTATGTGATGCCAGTAAAATTATTTTTCCGGTTAAAATATTATTTAGATATTTGTCTAAATATATAATTATAATATTCAGACATGAATATTGTGTTTAAAGCCCTGAATGATCCTACCCGCCGGGAGATACTGGAATTATTGCAGGAAAAGGACATGACAGCAGGTGAAATAGTGGAGCAATTCAACATATCCGGGCCAAGTATTTCACATCATCTTGACCTGCTTAAACAGGCTAAACTTGTCATTGCGGAGAAAGAGGGACAATTTATCTATTATTCATTAAACACTACAGTAGTAGATGAACTAATGAAATGGTTTTTACAATTCAAATCAAAAAAGAAATAGTTATGAATAAATTTTTAAAGATCCTGGTCTGGCCAATCATGATGGTACCGCCTGTTTACCTGGCAATGGTATGGGACAAACTGCCGCAACAGGTGGCACTTCATTTTGACCTGAAAGGAAATGCGGACAGGTTTGGCAGTAAAAATGAGCTGCTGACAACTGTTATTATCCTAACCGTAATGAATATCCTGGTCTACCTTATTCTTACCAATATTTATCGTATAGATCCCAAGAAATATGCAGCGGAGAATAAAGAAAGATTGCAACGGCTGGGAGTTGGTATAGTTGTATTCATGTCTGCATTGCTCTGCATGATCCTTTACAGCAGTTCACACGGAAATATCAGTTTCAATACCGGCCTGGTGCTTTCTGCGGTAGGTTTACTATTTGCCTTTATCGGAAATTATTTACCCAACCTGAAGCCTAATTATTTTGCAGGCCTGCGTTTACCCTGGACACTGGAAAATGCAGACAACTGGAAAAAAACACATGCCCTGGCCGGTAAGCTCTGGTTTGCCGGTGGATTATTACTGGCCGTTACCTGCCTGTTTATGCCCCCGGTAGCAGCTTTTATATTGTTTACAGCAGTAATGATAATAATTACCCTTATTCCCTGTGTGTATTCCTACCAGCTTTATAAAAAACAAAAAAACATCAACCCGGTTAATTAATTTTAATTCTTTTCTAAAAATCTGACTAATCAATTACTTAGCCCACGCATATCTCTCATTTAACCACCCTGAAATACTGGTGGGTAATATGATCAGCGATTTTGTGAAAGGCAAAAAGAAATTTGACTATCCATCTGCCATACAAAAAGGAATTATCCTGCACCGGTTCATTGATACGTTCACAGATAGCCATGAAGCCACCCGGGAAGCGAAAGAAATATTCAGACCAGCGTACCGTTTGTACAGTGGTGCCTTTACAGATGTGGTGTATGATCATTTTTTAGCGGTTGATGAGAATGAGTTCCCGGGAAATTCATTGTATGATTTTTCGCAGGCCGTTTATGGCACACTCAACCAAAATTCACAATGGTTCCCGGAAAAATTTGCCGGTATGTTTCCTTATATAAAAGAACAGAACTGGCTTTATCATTACCGGACCCGGTGGGGCACCGGTAAAAGTCTTGGCGGTGTGGTCCGCCGTTCCCTGCACTTAACAGAAAGTGAAACCGCTTTTCAATTATTTGAGCAGCACTACCAACTTTTACAGGATTGTTACCGTCATTTCTGGGCTGCCGTCAAACCTTTTGCTTTCAAAAAGTTTGAAGAGCTGCAGAACAATAGGAATACCACTACATAAATGGTAACTTCTGAACAAACAAATCGTTTTATTTTTGCAAATAGTCAATTTTTATGAAGAAAGCTTTTTTACTTTTAATGATCTTTCAGCTATTCCTGTTTTCCCTGTTGGCGCAAACCCTTCCGCCAGTTGACAAATCACCAATGGACATGGGTTATTACCCCGCCAATTACCCGGTGCTCAAAATCCAGGATAAGCTAACGGAGCCCTTAGCAGCCAGGGTTGTGTATAGCCGGCCGCAAAAAGCAGGCAGAACCATCTTTGGAGGCCTGGTGAAGTATGGTGAGGTATGGAGGATAGGTGCCAATGAAGCTACCGAAATTGAATTTTTCAAACAGGTGCATATCGGAGGTAAAAAGGTTCCGAAAGGACGTTATACTTTATTCGCCATTGTGAATGAGTCCAGCTGGACCTTCATTATCAATAAAGAAAATGACACCTGGGGTTCCTTCAGGTATGATCCGAAGAAAGATGTAGTAAGAACAACGGTGACAGTACAAAAAAATGATGCGGTACTGGAATCGCTGGCGATGGCATTTGAAAAGGCAACAGGAGGCTTTAACCTTATAGTCGCATGGGACAATGTAAAAGCTGTATTGCCGGTAACTTTCTAATTCACTGCTTTATGAAAATATACCTAACCATTCTATCTTTTGCTTTCCTGCTCTTTTCCTGTAACAACAAGAAAGAGAGTAATGCTACCAATACTGCAAAACTAAACATTACGGATAGCGCAACATTGGCCAGGTACGAGAGACCTTCCGTAAATCCCTATGCAGCCGTTGATGTATCTCCGATGGATATGAGCTACTATCCGGCAGATTATCCAAAGTTAAAAATGGCCGGCTCTATAAGTTCTCCACCGCTGGCAAGAGTGATATACAGCCGTCCCCATTTACAGGGCCGGCATATTTTTCATGAAGTACTGAAATATGATGAACCGTGGAGACTGGGTGCCAATGAAGCCACAGAGCTTGATCTGTACAGCGATGCCACTATTCAGAATAAAAAAATAAAAGCTGGCCGCTATATATTGTATTGTATCCCGCATACTGACAGCTGGACCATTGTGATAAACACCAATATAGATAGCTGGGGTCTTGAACCCGATGCCAAAAACGATGTAGCCCGGTTTGAGGTACCTGTGATAAAAACCAATAATTCACTTGAATACTTTACCATCGTATTTGAGAAAAAAGGCACTACTGCTGAACTGCTGATGGCATGGGATAACGCAGAAGTAAGACTGCCCATGCGTTTCTAAGCCCGGATTTTTATCTGCACTGCCGGAAATTATTTTAGATATTTACAGCATGTGCGGCATTGCGGGAATACTACAAGCAAATATTTCGACCTACAATAAAGAACAACTGGCAAAAATGACAGGTGCACTGGCTCACCGTGGGCCAGACGGAGAAGGCTTGTGGCAAAATGAAACCGGCAATGTCTTACTGGGGCACCGTCGTCTTTCGATTATCGATTTAAGTGACAGTGGCCGGCAACCCATGCACTACCAGGACCGCTACACGATCATTCACAACGGAGAGATCTATAATTACATCGAATTAAAAGAAGAATTACAAAAAAAAGGATACGCTTTTCATTCCCAAACTGACACTGAAGTAATAACGGCAGCGTATGATTGCTGGAAGGATGATTGTGTAAATCATTTTGATGGCATGTTTGCTTTTGCCATCTGGGATGAAAAGAACAGGGAATTATTTGCAGCAAGAGACCGTTTTGGAGAAAAACCATTTTTTTATTTTTTTAACGGCCAGGATTTTTTGTTTGCCTCTGAAATGAAAGCCTTGTGGGCAGCTGGTGTAGCAAAGATTCCCAATCAGAAAATGCTGTTCAATTTCATTACTATTGGTTATGTTGATAATCCTGCCCGTCCCGAAGAAACTTTTTACGAAAATATTTATAAGCTCCCCCCTGCCTGCCGGTTAAAATACTCGGGTATCTATCTGAACTATTCCGTTGTGCAATACTGGGACATTGACCTTACTGCAAAGCAAAAAAACAGTTCAGATGCGGATGCAATTGAACAGTTCATTCATCTTTTCTCACAATCTGTTAAAAAAAGAT
The DNA here is from genome assembly GCA_016719165.1 of Chitinophagaceae bacterium. GTDB lineage: Bacteria > Bacteroidota > Bacteroidia > Chitinophagales > Chitinophagaceae > JJ008. Next base: position 243,957 of record JADKAJ010000002.1, read on the forward strand.
TACGGAGCGATGTACCTGTAGGCTCATCACTGAGTGGCGGGCTTGATAGTTCTTCCATCGCTGCAATAAGTTATGAAATGCAGAACAGCCTGCAAAGCCACAAATGTTTTACCGCCTCTTTTGCAAATTTTGAAAAAGATGAAACAGTTTTTTCAAAACAAGTTGCTGCTCAGTTTAACCTGGAGCAATACACAACAGCTATCGCCGGAAACGAATTACTGGAAGACTGGGAAACCCTTTGCTACCACCAGGAAGAACCTTTTGGCTCTGCCAGTATTTTTGCACAGTATAAAGTATTCGAACTGGCCAGGCAGCATAATATAAAGGTTTTACTGGACGGACAGGGGGCTGATGAAACCCTTGCCGGTTATCATAAATACTATAAATGGTACTGGCAGGAACTTTTCCGGAAGAGGAAATTATATAAGAGCAAAGAGCTGGATGCAGCCCATGCAATAGGGATCAATGAAAATTTCGATTATAAAAATATGATCGCTGCTTATTTCCCGGTATTTGCCAGTGTGGTAATGGAGCGGCAATATTTATTAAAAGCTATCCGGCAGGAAGATCTCGATAAAGAATTTGTACAACTGCAAAGCAAAGAAGCGTATTATACCCCACCCGAGCATTTCGATCTGAACGGAGTTTTATATTTCAATACCTGTACACATGGCCTGGAGGAACTTTTACGGTACGCTGACAGAAATGCTATGGCACATGGAAGAGAGGTCCGGTTGCCTTTTTTATCGCATGAACTGGTAGAGTTCATCTTCTCCCTCCCTTCCCATTTTAAAATCAGGCACGGGTGGACCAAATGGCTGCTACGGGAAGCTATGAAAGATAAACTACCTGCTCCTATTGTTTGGCGAAAGGATAAAATCGGTTTTGAGCCCCCGCAAAAACTATGGCTGGAGCAACCTGCTATGCAGGAAGCTATTCAGGAAGCAAAAAGAAAATTAGTAAACGAAAAAGTACTTAAAAAAGAAGTATTGAATAAAAAAATAACTGCTCTCGCTGCCCATGATACCGATAATTACGATTGGCGGTATTTTTCCGCGGCATCTATTTTCAAGTAATCTTATTTCAGCATCTTTGCATTCTCAATTAATTACCTCATTATGAAGCTTGCTACAAAATTAATCCATGCCGGTGCAACACCTGATCCTTCCACTGGTGCGATCATGACTCCTATTTTCCAGACTTCCACCTATGTGCAGGAAGCACCGGGAGTAAACAAGGGTTTTGAGTATGCCCGTAGCCAGAACCCAACCCGCAAAGCGCTGGAAGAAGCCCTGGCTATTATTGAAAATGGAAAGTTTGGTTTAGCCTTTAGCAGCGGTGTTGCCGCAACGGATGCGGTGATTAAATTATTAGCTCCCGGCGATGAGGTGATCTGTGCCAATGATATGTATGGTGGTACGTATCGGTTATTTACCAAAGTATTTGAAAAATTTGGTATCGTCTTTACATACGTTGATACTACCAGTGTCAGCAATGTGCAGGCTGCAATTACGGATAAAACAAAACTGGTTTGGCTGGAAACCCCAACAAACCCATTAATGAATATTACAGATATAGCCTCTGTGGCAGCTATAACCAAAGCAAAAAAAATACTGCTTGCCGTTGACAACACTTTTGCTTCTCCTTATCTGCAAAACCCGCTTGACCTGGGTGCAGATATTGTCATGCATTCCGTTACAAAATATCTTGGTGGCCATAGCGATGTGATACAGGGATGCCTGGTGATGAACGATGCAGAACTCAGAGAGAAATTATATTTTATCCAGAAAAGCTGCGGTGCCGTACCGGGACCAATGGATTGTTTTTTAGTATTAAGAGGAATCAAAACATTAGGTGTGCGGATGAAAGCCCATTGCGAGAACGGGGCAAAAATTGCAAACTGGCTCCGGAGCAATGCTAAAGTGGGTAAAGTGTACTGGCCGGGATTTGAAGATCATCCGGGCCATGCGGTTGCCAGGAAACAAATGCGGGGCTTTGGTGGTATGATTTCTTTTGAATTAAAAAATGACAGTGTGGAAGAAGCCAAAAGAGTTTTATCCTCCACTCATTTATTTTCACTGGCAGAAAGTCTCGGTGGTGTGGAATCATTGATCAATCACCCGGCCAGTATGACCCATGCTTCCATTCCCAGGGAGGAGAGAATAAAAAACGGTCTGTCTGATTCATTAATAAGGCTTAGCGTTGGTATTGAAGATGCTGATGACCTGATCCAGGATCTGCAAAAAGCAATTGGTTGATGAAAAAATGAAAGAACGTAATTTAAAAGAGTTCCTCGATAAGAAGGTTGATGATTATAATCAACCTTCTTTCATTAAAGATGATCCTATTTCTGTTCCGCATCTTTTCACAAAAAAACAGGATATAGAAATTGCAGGTTTTTTCGCAGCCATCTTTGCCTGGGGCAACAGGACCACCATTATCAATAAGGCTACCGAACTGATGCAGTTGATGGATAATGCACCATTTGAATTTTGTCTGACCCATGACCCGGGCAGCCTGAAAAAACTAATGCGTTTTAAGCACCGTACGTTCAATACAACAGACCTGCTTTATTTCATTGAATTTTTCAAATTCCATTACTGCAGGCACAAAAGCCTTGAAACCGCCTTTACCAGGCATGGCAGTACAATTGAAGAAATGCTGTCCGGATTTCATCATTATTTCTTTTCGCTGGAAGAGGTGCCTGGCAGAACAAAGAAGCATATCGCCACACCGGAAAGAAAATCAAGCTGCAAAAGGCTCAATATGTACCTGAGGTGGATGGTCCGAAAGGATAAAAAAGGTGTTGATTTTGGCATTTGGAAAAATATCTCCCCGTCTCAGCTGATCTGTCCGCTGGACCTGCATGTGGTCAGAGTAGCGAAAAAATTGAATTTATTACAACGAAAGCAAACTGATTGGCAGGCAGCCGTTGAATTAACGGAATATCTCCGAACTTTGGATAAGCATGACCCCGTGAAATATGATTTTGCTTTATTTGGCATGGGTGTAATGGAAAAATATTAATTACAATGACACAGGTTAATACAGCACTGGTTCCTGAGATTAATCAATCACTGGAGATACAATTACCGCTTACCATTTCCGGGGAAGAGTTAAGGGAAAAACTGGCTTCACATGTCAATGAGCTCATCAATCATGATTTTGAAAAATTAGTTTTTAACCTCTACCGCATCGATGTAAATGAAGCCAGGATGAGGGCTTTGCTTGCACAAAAGGGTGGAGAAAATGCAGCCGCACTTATTGCTGACCTTATCATTGAACGACAGTTACAAAAAATAAAATCCCGCCAACAGTTTCGTCAGCGGGACAATAGTATTAATGAGAATGAAAAATGGTAGTGCTACTTCTTTTTCTCAAACATCAGTTCCTTTACTTTCTCTTTATCTTCTTTTTCTTTTTTCAGGTCGAACATAGTACCGAATATATGATCCCATAAGGTAGAACTTACACCATACCCATTATGTTCATTCTTATAATGATGCAGGTGATGATTTCTCCAAAGGCCTTTCATCCATTTGAACGGAGGATTCCATGCATGAATAGCATAATGCATAGTGCCATACATGAGGTAGCCTAATAAAAAACCCGGAAAGAACATGAAAGTATACGTACCAATAGCAAGATACATCAGGCCAAATATGGTAGAAGAAATGATCAGGCTGGGTACCGGTGGCATAAACAGCCTTTGCTTATCTCTTGGATAGTGGTGATGATTACCATGCAGGGTATAAACAAATTTTGTAGCCCCGGGTGTTTTAGGCACCCAGTGAAAAATATAACGGTGGGCTATATATTCAAAAAGTGTCCAGAAAAACATACCACCAAAGAAAACGAGCAAAATGGTGCCGGTGCTGTAATTATATTTCGTGGCAGCGAGATAAATAATATAAGTGAGGATCGGGATATACATTCCCCAGATCACCAGCGGATGTGCCTTGGTCAGTGCCTCCAGGAAATCATTCTTGAACAAGCGGGCCTGCCCTTTATTATGAATTTTTTCGAATTCCATGGCGCAAAGATAAGGAAGGTCAATGGTGAAAAGAAAGCGATCAGGCCGGGTTTTTATAAGACGAGTGCCTGATTTTAATCAGCCTTTAACAGTTCATCAACACGCTGAAACTGATAGCCTTTTGCTTGCAGGTGTTTTATCAATTGCGGCAAACGTTTATAAAATTTATCCGTTCGTTTGGGATCGGTTCCGATGTGAGATAAAAGAATAAATCCGTTGAGTCCGCCCGGTCTTGCCTGCTCATATTTAATAATAGACTGGTATATATCCTCACTGCTCCGGTAATTCTTATCGGCCGGCGTAGTGTAGTCGGCATGACTAAGGGTACCGGGAGTAAAATTTATCAGCTGAAAGTCCATTTTCTTAGTCCATACCGCGATGCTGTCATTATACCATTCATACGGTGGCAAAAAGAAGGGAGCATTTTCTTCCCGGATCCCAAAACGACTCATCATACTGTAATTTCTCTGCAGGTCTTTGGTGAATTGTGCTTCTGTTACCAGTAAACTGTCCCGTTTACCCCAATCACAATACAATAAATGTTTATCTGAATGCGGGGCAATGTAGTGCCTGTTATTTTTCAGCTCAACGATAATTTTTGTAAAAGCAGGATTACGGAAAAAATCACCGGTAAAAAAGAAGGAAGCTTTTATCTTTTCCTGTTGTAATGTGCGTACAATAAAATCACCACCGTCTGCAAACTCATGCCCGGTAAAAACAAGGGCTATTTTTTTCTTTGTACTATCTCCTCTAATGATAGCCCCATGACTATATTGTGAGCCTCCTGCACCGGAGGCTGCTACTTTTTTGGCTTGCTTCCTGCCTCCTTCGCAGCAAGCAAATAGATCAACGATGCCGTTCCATCCATAGTAGGCTCGTTGGTGCTATAATCTCCATAGTCATCATGATATACGGCGAGGTCACTTTGAAATTCAGCATATTCATCGGGCTGATAGAGTGTAATACCAATAAGCCCTTTGTATATGCTGGTGTAAACCGGCCCGTCAATCAGCCCACCATCTATCGGGTAGTTTTTGATATGTGTAAATGCAGAATGCGGATCAACAGGAGTATCACCCCATGAGGGCAACCCATACACCATGGATGTGCCCCAGGGATTGCAACCAAAGAGCCAATCAAAATTGGCTTGTTCTAATTCGGAGAAAGTTTTATCAGCAGTTAATTCCCGGTACCAATAACATTGAATTGCAAAGGAAGTGGTGAGATTATTACTGCACCAGATGAAAGGAATACCGCGGTAAAAAGCATTTGATTTGGCTTTGTTCCAAACCCGTTGAATGCCTTCTTTGTAATAACCAATGACAGTATCTCTCTGTTTTCCCTGTAATTGTTTGGCCAGCTCATAATGTCCAAGATTAATAAAGGGATACCATTGGTAATGTTTAGCTGTATCTGCACCAAGCCAGGGGGTGATCGGTTCAGCATTTGCATAGTCCATCAATGTTTTCTTAATAATTTCCTTGTGGACAGGCATGTTATCTTTCGAAAGCACATATGCATTTGCAAGTTCCATATCATCAATCCAATTGTCCTCAGCATATATATACGGCGATTTAACGGACGCAGTCTGCGTCACCCCAGGTACTTTATTTGCAAAAGCAAAAGCAGAAAAAGTTTTTTGTAAAAGCAGGTTACTGTATTCAATATTTGTTTTTTCAAATGTTTTTGATCCTAATGCAAACGCACTGGCAAACTTCCCCGCCGTAGAACTTGTCCCCGTTGTATTATTCATAAACCTGCCCCGCTGCTGCGGTTCACCACTTACAAAATAAACCGGCCGCTCAAACCCTTTGCCATAAAAAGTATCCTGCCCGGGTATCCGCATTCCCATATGGTCCCGGTCATCTGCTATCTGGTTGAACATCCAGTCGGGCCTTGGGTGCATTTTCAATAACCAGTCCAGTCCCCATTTGGCTTCATCCAGTACATCAGCCATTCCATTTTTTCCATCCAGGCCGTTTGCTTGTTTCTCATCGGTAAACACTTTAGGAAAATCCCGGTAAGCCATTAGCAAATGATAAGTAGCATTGGCAGATGTTGCAGAGTATTGTAAATAATCAGACGCATCATGCCAGCCACCCACCACATCAATTCTTGTGCTATCCTTAATTCCAGCTTTTTCTCCATACAATACATATCCGTCGTGGGTGTGACAGCTGTCTTTTAAATAAGGATTGAAACCCGTACGTTGCTGCCGCATATACCGCAAACAAAAATCAGCGGCCCCTTTATAAACATCATCTCCTATTTCAAATTCAGGAGATTTTATATTACCCGCCAGTAAGTAGTAACGACCTGGTTTCTTAAAATGAGAAAAATTCAGCCGGTATGTTTGTTTGAAAGGTCCATATGCCCCAAAGGCTTTTCCCGCCATCCCCGTTGCCACTATTTTCTTTGAAACCGAATTAACCAATTCCCATTTAACTATTTCCTTTTCTTCTTTACTGCACCAGGTAGCGACTTTCACTGCGCCGGGTGTATACCCCAGCTGGTTGATGCGTATCCAGCTTTGCGGTTGCTGAGCAAAGGAGGCAACAGGTAAGAGTAGTAGTAATAAAGACCATTTTTTCATCACCCCAATTTACAAACAACCTTGGTAACTTAGCAGTTCTTAATACTACATAGATGAAATTAGTTACCTACCTGAAAGAAGAAAGAGAACAACTGGGCATTCTGATCAATGATATGGTATATGACATGGAAGTGCTTCACCCCGACCTTCCCAACAGCATGAACATGTTATTGAATTACTGGGAAGAATATTACCCGATAGCACAAGCCGGTGAATTGTTGCTGAAAGAAGGTACCAGGACAAGTAATAAAGCGGTCCCTTTGACTGAGGTGCAGTTGCTGGCACCCGTTCCATTTCCAACCTCCTGTCGTGATGGTTATGCATTCAGACAACATGTGGCGGCGGCGAGAAGAAATCGTAAAGTGGAGATGATCCCGGAGTTTGACCAATACCCGATCTTCTATTTCACCAATCATCACAGCATACAGGGACCCGGGGAAGTTAGATGCATGCCTGATCATTTTGAAAAGCTGGACTTTGAACTGGAAGCAGCCATTGTAATCTGCAAACACGGCAGAAATATAAAAGCTGAACAAGCTGATGAATATATCGGCGGACTGATGATCATGAACGACCTGAGTGCAAGAAGACTGCAGATGGAAGAAATGTTATTGAACCTCGGACCGGCAAAAGGAAAGGATTTTTCTACTGCAATCGGTCCATGGTTAGTTACCCTGGATGAACTGGCCCCGTTTGAAATCCCGGCCAAAGAAAACCATACCGGCAAAAGCTGGAACCTGAGAATGCAGTGCCGGGTAAATGGTAAGCAGGTCAGCGATGGCAATGTAGGAGATATGGACTGGACATTTGCAGAGATCATTGAAAGAGCTTCATACGGTGTTGACCTGTATCCCGGAGATGTGATTGGCAGCGGCACAGTTGGAACAGGGTGTTTCCTGGAACTGAACGGAACGGGAAAGCTGAATGATCCGAATTATCCTGAGCAATGGTTACAACCCAATGATGTGGTAGAAATGGAAATAGATGGCCTGGGTAAACTAAGTAATACGATTGTGGCGGAAGATACCGATTGGAGCATTTTGAAATTGAAGAAATAGAACACTGATCATTATGATTTTCATGATTACCGCAGTGAAATCATAACGTATCATAATCATCATCAAAATCTGCGTTCATTTTATGATTATTGATTTAAAAGATTTAAAACCGGCTGAAAAGCAATACTACCTGCAACATGTTGTTGCACCAAGACCTATTTGTTTTGCCTCCACAATAAATAAAGCGGGCCATATAAATCTGAGCCCCTTTAGCTTCTTCAATCTTTTTTCTTCTAATCCTCCTATTGTGGTATTCTCACCTGCGAGGAGAGTAAGAGATAATACAACAAAGCATACACTGCAAAATGTACTGGAGGTGCCGGAAGTGGTCATCAACATTGTAACGTATGATATGGTACAGCAGACCTCGCTGGCCAGTTGCGAGTTTCCCAAAGATGTCAATGAATTTACCAAGGCAGGTTTTACCCAGGAACCCGCAACCATGATAAAGCCCCCGATGGTCAAAGAGAGTAAAGTGAAAATGGAATGTAAAGTTGTTGAAGTAAAATCATTGGGAAATGAAGGTGGTGCAGGCAACCTGGTCATTTGCGAAGTAATAAGGATGCATATAGATGATTCCCTTTTGGATGAAAATAAGAAACTGGATCAGCGAAAAATCAACCATGTGGCACGGCTTGGCGGGGATTGGTATTGTGTGGTGAATGAACACAACTTGTTCCAGGTAGAAAAACCCAATACACAATTGGGTATCGGTATTGATATGCTGCCGGCAACCATCCGTAGCAGTAAGATCTTATCCGGAAATAATCTTGGCCAGTTAGCTAATGTGCATGAAATGCCGGTGATAGAACCGTCATTTGATGATAATCACCTGAAGCAGATCATTCAATACTACAGCGTCAACCCGGATGAGATGGAAAAAGAGCTGCATTCCTATGCCAAAAAATTGCTGGAAGAAGATAAAATAAAAGAAGCCTGGCAAGTATTGTTAGCCGGCTCCTGATTTTATTAACAGCATTCTATCTTAAAAATTCACAAAACAAGAATAAGTTTTCTATCTTTAAGAGAGCCTGTTAGCTGTGTATATTTTATGCTTAAAGCCTTTCCTTCATACCTGCTGCTTACCCTGGTGGTCATTATCACCCTCTTTTCATGTGTACCCCAAAAAGGCGTTACCAATGCAAAAAAAGACCTGGCCACTATAAATAACCAACTTCAGCAGCATAGCACTACATTAAAAGATCTGGAAAAGCAGCGAAAGAAAAAAGAACAGCAAAATGAAATTGATGATACGGCCAATACCCGGATCAAAAAATTTATTGATAAAACAAATAAAGAAATCGATACTCTTATTAACAGAAATACGATCATAATTGGCGAAACAGTAGTAGAAAAAGCTGATTGGGACAGGCTCAGAAAAACATTATCGTTTTCCCGCAAGACCTCAAAAAATATTGGTGACAGAATATTATTATTGTCCGATCTTATCAACCGGAATATGGTGGTAAGGATAGACCAGGATGTGGTATTCGAGCCAGGCAAGTATAATATTACACCTGAAGTAGCTGCTGCAATCGGGAGGCTCTTTGAACCGGCTTCTAAAGAAATAGATCTGTTTGTAAAGAAATATCCCAATTTCCCGCTTTCACTGGTCATAACAGCAAAAGGATATTCAGATGCTACTTCTATCGCCGAGGGCTCATCCCTTTACAAGGAATTAAAAGACAGGTTGAAATTGCAAACAGAAAACCCCACGAGTAAAGAGCTTAATAAGGAGCTATCAGTAGCCCGGGCAGAAGCCGTTATCAACCTGTTTAAATCTTACACATTGGACAGGGGAAGCAATGGGGGCAGTGTAAGCAATATTTTATACCTGCATGAAGGAAAGGGAGAAACATCTCCTGATCCAAAAGTCACTGATTATAAAATAAACGATGCAAGAAGAAGAGTGGTGCTGCTCTTCTGGAGTGTTTTCCCTGAATGATTCTTATTGACCAAACACTTTCTTCAGCATATCAGAAGTCCTTGCCAAAGGATTAGCCCTGATATTAGCTTCTTCTTTTGCCACCTGGTCGAACAATGCATCCACCGCTCTGCCAACCACATATGAAGTCAGATCCGGGTTAATTTTTTTGAAAGTGGTCGGCAGTTTATTATATGAAGTAATTATATCGGAATAATATTTTGTGGCATCCGTTTTATCCAAAGAGCTTTTTACAGATGGTGTAAAAGCAGTGATCAATTTTTCTTTTGTTCTATCCTTAAAATAATTGGTAGCCCCGTCTTTTGGACCTTTAATAATATTCAAGGCATCTTTCAGGGTCATTTCTTTTATGGCATCCACAAAGATGGGTTTGGCAAAACCCACTGCATCTTCCGCACCCCGGTTGATGGCCAGGATCGCTTTATCCACCTGTCCGCCCATACCAATATTGCGTAAGGTCGATTCCACTTTCTTTGCATCGGGTGGTAAAAGCATTTTATAAAATTCGCTGCCAAAGAAACCATCTGTCTTATTCAGGTTAAGTACTGCCGTAGTAACACCGTTTGTCAATGCCTCTTTAATACCCTGCCCGGCTTCATTCTCGGTTATGCCAGAAGAAGATTTTTTGTTAAGTACATCCTTTAGTTTTATTTGTGCAAAGGAACCGGCAGGAAGTACAATAAGGCTAAATGCAAGTACGATAAAGGAAGTTTTCATATCTGTATTGATTATTATATTCATCAAAAATAACAGCCTTTCTGCAGTGCAAAAAGGCTGCCAGCTATTTTGACGTTATTTTAAGGTATCCGTTGCTTCGGGGAAATATTAAATTCCACCAAATACTTTACGCAGAATCTCTGTGGTTCTTGCTACGGGGTTTTCCCTGATATTCGCTTCTTCTTTGGCGATCTGGTCAAATAAGGCATCCGTTGCTTTTTCTACCACAAAACCAGGTAAATCGGGATTGATCTTTTTAAACGTGGTGGGAAAATTATTGTAGGTACTTACAATGTCGCCATAATACTTAGTGGCATCCACTTTATCCAGCGATGATTTTATCGAAGGAAGAAAAGCGGCCAGTAAAGCCTCCCTCGTTTTTCCTTTGAAATAATTAGTGGCAGCGTCTTTGGGTCCTTTTATAATATTGATGGCATCCATCAGCGTCATATCTTTTATAGCGCTGACAAAAATTGGTTTGGCATAACCCACTGCATCCTCAGCAGCCCTGTTGATGGAGAGAATGGCCTTATCCACCATCTTGCCCATTCCCAGGTCTCTTAATGTGTTTTCAATTTTCACCGCATCAGGTGGTAATAATACTTTGTAAAACTGGCTGCCGAAAAACCCATCTGTTGTATTCAGGTTCAACACGGCTTTCACCAATCCCTGCCCGAGAGCTTCTTTAATACCCTGGCCTGCTTCTGCTTCAGTAATGCCTGTACCGGTTGGGAGTTTAGATAAAATATCACAACTGCTTAAAGCCAGTGATAACATGAGTACAGAAATGATCTTTTTCATAATGTAAGATTAGAATAATAATTATACTGCTTTTGTTTTGAGACTTTCCTTTCTGGTGTTGATGCGGTCCCGGATAATACGAAAAAATCGAGCCCTTTCTTTTTCACTCACTTCACTAATGAGCGTAGATCTCCGCAACTGGTTCTGAATATGGTTATACATATTCTCATTAAATGCCGGGTCTCTGGTGAGCATAAAATTAATGGTGGAATGTGAGACGTATGACAATTTTGTACCGTCCAGTTCAACCAGCATATTATTGTCACCCATCAGTACTTCGTTAAAATACATTTTAAATTCACCTATACGTTTTTGATCCGTGTCACCATAGTTGAATTTATAACCTAAAGATGCTTGCTTTTCCAGGTGATCCCACATTTTCCCGATAGCATCATACAACAAATACACATCATTATCTGATTCAAAGACCTGCCCATCCCGGTAAAATTCAATCTGGCGAAAAAACATATTCATGCTTTCCATATTCCAGACTTCCACACTGGGTATTTGGTTGTAAAGATCAAGTACTTTCTTTTCAAGTGCATATAATTCATCGGGATGATCAGCATACCTGAACTTTTTCCTTTCAAACTCGGGAAACTGAAAATAAGTTTTTAAATAGAAGAACCATTTAAATGCTGCCAGTTCCCGCAGATGGTATTGGTGAAAAATGGGAAGGTCTTTACACATATAATAAAATGTCTTCTCCTTAAAACTGTTCATGTAAGCCAGGTTATGCAACATACTGGTCACATATTCCTCAAACCGGAAATTATTCTTATCAAGGTATTGCCCCTGAAAAACGATACCACCGGATTGTAATCCCATCAGGTGGTCAATTGATACCTTATAATGAGTGCAAAGAATTTGCAGTTCTTCCAAAGAAATAGTTTTTTCTCCCCGCATACGCCGGTAAGCACTGTCGGAACTGATACCCAGCAATGTTGCGATCTCCTCTGCAACAGACTGGTTTTCCCCGATTTTATTTTTAATTGCCTTAAAAAGCAATTGTTGAAGTTCGCCGGTCGTCATAATTATAAGTTTCGTTTACGATCCCCGATTTTAGACAATATAATATTGAAAAAAATATTCCGTTGTTTCTCGCTGCTCTGGCTTATCTGTGTTGACCGTCGTATCAGGTTCTCAAAATCACTGTACAACTCTTTACAAAAGCTTTCATCACTGGTAGTAATATAATTTAAATGGCCGTAATTTATAAAAGCAGCTTTTACAAAGTCAGTAATAACCATTATTGTATTATCTCCCAATACAACCCTGTTAAAAAAGAACTTAAAGTTGCTTTTCCGGCCCTGAGGATCTTCACCGGGTGTGAATTTACAGCCATACTCAGCCTGTTGTTGCATATGATATATCGTTTCTTCCAATGCTTCATAAATGATTTTAATGTCGGCTGATGACTGAAAGTGCCCGGAATCTTTTGAAAACTCGATCTGTGAAATAGTGCTGTTAATACTTTCTGTATTCCACATCTCCGTTGATGGTATCCTTGAATATTTTTTTGTTAGGTCGAAACTCATCTGTTCAATATCCGTTGGCAACAGATCAAAATGAAATTGTTTTTTTTCAAAGTCGGGATGCATCAGGTGTGTTTTCATCCAGAAATAATACCGGAAAGCGATTAGCGGACGGTAATAAAAATTATGAAAGATGGGAAGGTCCTTCGACATATAGATGATCTCCTTCTGCATGAAATTGTTTACAGCTTCCAACTGTTCATTTAATCCTTGCAGGTATTGCCGGTAATCGTACTGATGATTATTCAGGCGGTAATCCCTGAAAAGAATTACCCCTTTTTTGGCTTCCAGTAACTGATCCAGCGAAAGATTATAATGATGGCATAGTGTTTTTGCTTCTTCCAGCACCAGCGGTGTTTCTCCCCTGATCCGCCTGTAGGCACTGTCGCTGCTTACATGCAATACTTCAGATATGGCATCTACCAGGGAAATATGTTGTGGTAATATTTCCTTAATACGCTGAAATAAAATATCCTGTGAACTGGTGGTTGGCAAATGGTTCAGGTTTGATTTTTTGAAAAAACTGCAACTTGTCTCCACAGGTTTGTAAAAGATACTTGATTTTATGCAAATCATCAATACTGGCTGCATGGTATTTAGTAAAAACTGCAAATAAGGGAAATGTTAAGGCAAAATTCAGTTTCCGGTCCGTATAATATGAATTTAGATTGCTGTTACAAAAACAAACAATATGAAAAGAAAGCTCCGGTTCACCTCATTCCTATTCTTTACATCATTACTATGCCATGGACAGAAAAAAAATTATATCAGTCTTGAAAGTGGTGCCTATTTTGGCAATGCCAATTCAAACCTTGAAACAGGTATGGTAAGCTCGGGTTTTGGAGATAAAGAATCGGTAAGTTTCTTAGGCCTTTTTACCATTGATACAGAGTACCCGAGAAAAAAAGCCGGCAAAACTTCTTACCGGATCAAATATGGGCACTATCTGAATAATAAGACCGCCATTGAAGCAGGTTTTGGTCTTTCATACTACGGAACTGTGGATGGATATGACTACAAGGATTTTGCACAATCCAATTATCTTACTCTTACAAGTACTATCAACACCTTATACATCGCCTGGGTAAAAACAGATAGCCCCGGAAAAGCAGGATACGGTATCGGCCCGGCATTATCCTTATACAAACTCTCTGCAGATATGAACCGGGGTACTACCAATCAAACCAAAAATTATTTATTGCCCGGTGTCATGTTAAAAGGGTTTTGGCATTTTATTGCCCGCCCTTCGTGGTTTGTGGGTATGGGAACAGAATTAACTGGTACCGTACCTGCTAAAATTGATGCAATAACAATTACAACACCCAGCTCAGTATCCAAATATAAATCAGCAAAGGCAGGTTCTTTTAACGGCAATACTTTTATTACAGCCGGATTCAAATTCTAAGTAAAAAATATAATTATGAAAAATATAATGAAACTATCATCAATCGTCATCGCTTGTTTTGTTTTGTCCTTAAGTGCCTGTAAAAAAGAAACGGATACCAGTACCAGTTATCTGAGAGGTAAAGTAGATGGCGTCGCCTTCGAATGTAATTCAGATATCCGGGCTACTACCGGGGCAGCTGGCGATGCAACTATTTTTTTTCGGGGCGATGTTTCCCCCTGGTCATTTCGATTCTATTTAGACGGACAGGGTTCTAATATCTCGGCTGGCACTTATAATTTTCAAACGGGTATAAAACACAATGCAGTTCTCTATCAGGATATTCATGGCTATGCTGCCGGGTATTTCTGTGACATCTTTGCGCCTTGTGTATTTTACGGAAGCGGTAAAATAACCATACAGGAAATCAATAAAAAGTATATTAAAGGCACTTTTGAATATGTTACTGACTTAAGTGCTGCAACCGGCAGTTTCAAAACTGTTACCAATGGAGAATTTAATATTAAAAGAGGATAGAAACTGATTGACAAAAAAGGTCTTTCAATAAAATTGACTGTTTAACTTTAAAACCACTAAATCTTCCTGTTATGAGAAATATATCAGTATGGGCAAAAACTCATCAATGGCCCGCAAGAATTATTATTATTCTTAGCTTCCTGTTACTTACTGCAAATGGAATAATTACAGGATTGTTACTTAAAGACATAGCGGTGACTGTCCCCGTCTTTGCACTCATTTTATCCATAATTACCTATGGCCTGGTCGTCATTTTTTATCCTAAAAAAAGGGAGAAAAGAAGATTTAGCACTACTGGTTTTTACAGAAGACAAAAAACCGGTGACTTTTTACTGGCCGCCTCTACTTTTGGCATGATCGTTTGTATCAGCAACGACAGCAATCCTGCAGCTACCTATTTTCCTTTTTTGCAGGCAGCAACCAATGCTAAATCATCATTACCCGGGGACAGTACTGTAAAAAACTATAAATCGTTTTTGAATTTCTCCGCCTCTATGAAAAATGAAGAGGGCAAAATGCTGAAATGGAAAGAACGAAAAAAGTTGTTGAAAGAACAGGTGAAAGGCATCAAAAGATCAACTGATCTCTCAAAAGGCGAAAAAACTGCTTTGATCATTCTGTCTGTACTGGTAGCACTTGGCCTCATTTACTTAGTAACAGCACTGGCCTGCAACCTTTCCTGCAATGGCGCAGAAGGAGCAGCAATTTTGGTAGGCATTGGAGGTACTGCCGTAGTTATCTTCCTCCTGGTTCTGGCCATCAGGGGAATTACAGGCAAAAAAAAGAAACCCGTCGAAAAACCGGGATCTGATACTCCCGGTAATTAATTTAATGGTCAACTATACCGGTAAAATTCTAACCTGCACTTTGAAAAGCAGCCCTGGTTTTGGCTAAACCAGGGCTGCTTTTTACCTTTTTTGCCGGAATTTAGCCTTCCGGGGTATATTTTAGCTTCAATAATGCCCAAAATGAAGTTTTTGTATCCGGTATAACAGATTTTGAGAAACTAAAATATCTTTGCGCCGAAACAAGCAAACCGGTAAATTCATACTTTAGAAAATATTTACCGATTTTTGAACATACAGATGGGGAGAAACCCGGAAAATCCCCCGGAAAAAGAGTACGGCGCCCATACCGAAAAGCGACACGAGTAGGTGAACCAAAAAAACTGTTATGAAAAAAGTGTTATTCATTTTGGCCGTATTTGTTGTGTGCCTGCAAATCAATGGCTTTTCCCAAAAATCAAGAGTAGGAGTTACTGCCGGTATCACCTCTGCAAACATGTACGGCGAAATAGGCGGTACCAAACTTGATGACGACAGTAAATTTGGTATCACTTTCGGAATGATCATGGATGCTCCTATCGGCAAGAGTAATTTCAGCTTTCAGCCTGGCCTGCATTATGTTCAAAAAGGCAGAACCCTGGAAAATACCAATGAGAAAAAAGACTGGATTGCGCTGCGCTATGCAGAATTGCATGCCAACTTTCTGTACAATACTAATGGTCCAAAAGGAAATTTTTTCTTAGGCGGTGGACCCACTGTCGCCCTTGACTTCCCTTCTGCAAAAGTGATAAAAACATTAGTCAGGGACCCTGTTGAATCCGATTATTGGTTAAGAGCAGAAACAAATGTCAATTTCGGAAAAGAATCCAATTCAGATTTTAAAGGTCTTGATTACGGAGCTAACATGCTGGCCGGTTACCGTTTTAAAAGTGGCTTTTCTTTTGCTTTCAATTATACAATCGGTCTTAGAAACCTGGTTCCGATTGAAAATGGAAGCGATAAAATAAATAATCATTGTTTCGGTCTTCGTCTTGGCTACCTGGTCAACAACAAATAAAATAAATCACCGGTATTTACCGGAATTAAAACTTTAGCCTCACCTTCCGGGAGGCTTTTTGTCTTTGTGCCCTTAACTCTAACCTGTACCTTTGCGGCTTCAAATTATTCGCATTATTCATGAGTACACAACATTTGTCTGAGCAGGAACAACTGCGCCGGGAAAAACTGGCCGAGCTGATCATGATGGGGATTGAGCCTTACCCTGCTCCCTTATTTCCTGTAAATAGTAACTCTGTTTATATTAAAGCCAACTATAAAGAAGAAACCAAAGAGCAATTCCAGGAAGTGTGCCTGGCCGGCAGAATTATGAGTGTAAGAGATATGGGTAAAGCTAATTTTTGTGTGATACAGGATACCCATGGACGAATACAATTATACCTTAAAAGAGATGACATATGTCCCGGTGAAGACAAAACACTGTATGATATTGTCTGGAAGAAATTGATGGATATCGGTGATATCATTGGGGTAAAAGGCTACGTCTTCATTACCAAAACCGGGGAAACCTCTGTGCATGTAAAAGAACTGACGCTGCTCAGCAAATCGCTTCGTCCGTTGCCGGTTGTAAAAGAAGCAGATGGACAAACATTTGATGCAGTAACTGACCCGGAATTCAAATACCGTCAGCGTTATGCCGACCTGATCATCAACCCTGCCGTAAAAGAAACTTTTATAAAAAGAACAAAGCTGATCAATTCTATCCGTGAGTTCTTAAACAACCAGGGAGCACTGGAAGTAGATACACCTGTTTTACAGAGCATTCCGGGTGGCGCAGCTGCCAGGCCATTTATCACCCATCATAATGCGCTGGATATTCCTTTGTACCTGCGTATTGCCAATGAACTTTACTTAAAGCGTTTGATCGTTGGTGGTTTTGACTGGGTATATGAATTCAGCCGCAACTTCCGCAATGAAGGAATGGACCGAACACATAATCCTGAATTCACCATCCTGGAGTTTTATACAGCGTATAAAGATTATTTCTGGATGATGGAAACAACGGAGCAGTTGCTGGAAAAAGCAGCACTGGATGTTTGCGGTGTAACAGATGTAACGGTTGGCGAAAAACTAATTTCTTTTAAAGCTCCGTTTAAAAGAATCAGCATTTATGATGCCATACAGGAACATACTGGTTTCGATGTCAGTCGTATGAATGAAGAGCAACTTCGTTCCGTATGTAAACAATTACACATACAGGTGGACAATACCATGGGTAAAGGAAAACTCATTGATGAGCTCTTTGGCGGAAAATGTGAACACCATTATGTACAACCCACTTTTATTATTGATTATCCGGTTGAGATGAGCCCGCTGACCAAAAAGCACAGGGATAAGCAAGGCCTAGTAGAAAGATTTGAACTGATCATCAACGGAAAAGAAATAGCGAATGCCTACAGCGAACTGAATGACCCGATTGATCAGCGGGAGCGGTTTGAAGAACAAAGCAAACTGATGGAAAGAGGTGATGATGAAGCCATGTTCATTGATTATGATTTTCTGCGGGCACTGGAGTATGGCATGCCACCCACAGCCGGTATCGGGTTTGGTATCGACAGGCTTTGTATGTTGCTTACCAATAATGCATCGATACAGGATGTATTATTGTTCCCGCAAATGAGACCTGAAAACAGGCAGGAAGCATCAACAGAGGCAACAGAAGATTAAATATTCTCTTCAATTCATTTTTAAGAGGCTGACTCAACAACAAACAAATTTATCACATTGAGTTTATCGAAATGCGTACAAATTTGTTTACCAATCTTTGTCATATTTCGGCTTTGCTCAATATGACAAAGATTGGGTTTTGAGTCTGCCTCTTTTTAATTGCACACTTAAGTAACAGCAAAGAAAGAACTGTTGCAACATCCATAAATTTTTTGTAGGTTTCAGTAACTAAACCCAATTGTATGAAATGAGCCATAAAATTTTCGAGCTATTATACCAACCGGCGATGAAAGTTTTATGGCGAATAACATGTGGCAAATTCTCAAAAATTAAAATATACACATGAAACCGTTTATTCCTTCTAAACTTGCAGAGGTTGTATTTGCACTTGTAATAGCTTATTTCGGTTACCTGCATTTTAAAAATGCCGCTATGATGGGTGGTATGGTTCCGGATTATTTTCCCGGTGATGGTAAAATCTGGATTTATATAACCGGTGCAGGTTTCATTTTGGCAGCTATTGCTATTCTTACAGATATACAAAAAGTGCTGGCTTGCTATTTACTGGCGGCTGTGCTGTTAATCTTTGTCTTTACCATTCATCTAAAATCCTTTGATACCAATGCTTCAGGAGTATTAAAAGATACAGCCATGGCGATGGCGGCCATCCTGATTGGTAATAAAAAATAATTAATGGTTAGTGGCATCTTTAAAAACATCCCACTCAGGCGGGATGTTTTATTATTTACACAAACAAATGAAACAAGGAAAAATAAATACTTAGATATTAGTCTATTATTTAAGTTACACTACCCTTTCTATAAACAAGACTAATCTATCTGAGGTATAATAGTATCGGTCACTTTTTTTGAGAATACAATAAGAGGAAGGTATCCATGAATTCTCCATTTCTAAGTGTTTAGCATTAGAAAAAACTTATACCCTCCTTAAAACATTATACCATTTTACAATTAGAAGTACTTCTTACACAAATCATCAAAACTTAAGGCTGAAATTAAACTTAACTTAATATTGCTCTGATAAAATAATATCCTACTTTAGGGATAGTTATTTTTAATCGAAATAACATGTTTCACATACCTTGTTACTGAAGTTTGGTTTGTATTTAATATTAATACTGAAAATTCACGAGTAGGCAACTTAACCATCTACTATAGTATATCGCTATAGGAAACCTTATTATTTAATTCTAAAATTCAAACACATGTTACAGAGTTTTTATCAAAAGAGGCTACTTCTAGTTAGTCTTGCTATCCTTTCCATCATTCTTCTGATTTCCTGTCAGAAAAGTAAAGATCATAACAATTCACGAAAGGAAAATAAAACTAATGAAACGGAAAATCCCATATTTACAGAAACTGAAGACTTAGACCGTTTTTATGGAAGCGAAAAAATTGAAGCGTATAATGCTATGAGCGATAGTGCAAAATATCTCTATTGGAAAAATAGGTTAAAAGAATATATCGATTCGAATTACTTCAATTGCGACAATACTCAACTTACTGCACTCACTGAATTAATAGACACTTTAAGCTTTGAAGTATATACAGACTCATCTACGAGAGCAGCTTTTGTTCTAAATTATTTAGAAGACTGGTTAACTGATAATGAAGCTTTACTTGACGATCACCAAGTAAGATTTGGAGATTTACTAAGCGATCCTGAGTCATCTATTGACGATCAACCACAAGGAAAGTATGCCCCTTTTGATATAGGAGGAGGTGAGATAGAGGGTACACCAAAATGTATCTGTAGCTTGGGCAGTTCATACACATGTAGAAAAGTGAGTGTTGGGTTTCCCTCAGGAGTTACTGTAACTTATGGCGTCTGTGAGAGCAGTGCCCAACATAATACATGCAACACATCAAACTATGGCTGTGGGTTTTTAGGGCTATGGAGTTGCAACGGAAACCATTGCCAATTTTAAATCCCACTCAGACATATGACCATAATTGATAAATTTCTCAGTAAGACCATTCGAGTATACCAATTTACTGGAGGAGTCGTAGGATTTATTGTTCTTACTATTTTAATAACAAATAATCGATATGAAAATTTTTGGAATGTCGCCTCTCTTATATTAGGAACTTTGTTCTTTGGATTTCATTTATGGTTGGCATTTTTAAAAAAAGAAAAGCTTTGGATCTTTACATCTTTGATGAGTTGTGTAGTTCAAAGCTTTTACTTTTGTTCATCAAGCTTTTTTGTATATAAATTTGTTTGTGGCTTTGGAACGATCCCGATTTTTAGACTCAGATCTTTTACTCTAATTGGGCAAAGCTATCCTTACTCAATTGTTTCAATTGGACGGATTCAAGAAGGCAGCATTACTGGCTGGGGAATAAATGTTTTATCGCTTTTTATTCTTCTTTTCTTAACTTACCTGCTCTTAAAATATTACTTGAAAAAATAGAGTATGAAGCCAAGTGAAATATTAGTCGTTGTCATGCGATCAATGTTGTGTCTTGCATTGGGATTAATTGCGGGTAGTCTTAATTGGCTTAATCAATGTTTCATAATCAGTTTGATTTATTTTTTTGGAATTTGGTATACAACAAAATCATACAGCCATTTCAAGTATAGATTTTTTTTTATGTCTATATTCCTCGTTCCATTTTTGCTTGTATTTGGAAGATATTCAATTGAAGAAGGCTCGAAATTCACTTATCCCATTTGGATAATGGCAATCATTAGTTCAATAGCCGCAGTCGGTATTTCTAATACTAAAAATGTAAGAAAGGGAATTGTATTATCATCCTTATATGTTATCTTTTCAGTATTGGTATCGTATGTGGGAATGCCAAATTATATTATTTACACAGCCTACTCAAAACCATATGTAAACGAGGTGTTCCCTGAAGTTGTTTTTGAGCAAGAAAACGGGGAAGTATTTGACCTGAGAGCCATACAAGGAAAAACAATAGTTTTTGATTTTTGGGCGACATTTTGTATCCCTTGTTTTAAAAAATTTCCAGAGCTTGAAAAATTGCACAAATACTATGAAACGAGGGACACAAATGTGCTTGTATTTGCAGTAAACCTCCCAATTCCAGAGGATAGCCCGGGATATGCAAAAAAACAAATTGGAAAATACAATTATACTTTCCCAAAACTCTATACAAAAGACCTGGATTCATGGAAAAAGCTGAAAATAACCAATGTACCCTCATTATTTATTCTAGATAATTCACAAAATCTACGGTATAGAGGAGGATTATTCACTGGCTGGAATGAATTAATGCAGAGAACCCAAAATGTAATTTCAAAAATTCAAAAAAATAATCAGCATGGTTTTTATTAAATCTTTCCTTATCATTTTAGTTTTTGCAATTATTGTAGGTTGTTCATCCAATGACCCTATGGTTGATGCAAGTAAGACTGTTATTCAAAAAACTAAAGTAACTATTGCAAATCGGTCATTCAATTTTGGCACTATTTCGTTAGAAGATTCAATTACTTATTCATATCCAGTCATAAATTCCGGCAATAAAAATTTAATTATTAAAAATGTAAAAACAAGTTGTGGATGCACAGCACCTGAATGGGAAAAAAAACCTATTGCACCTGGAGATTCAACACTAATAAAAGTAAAATTTAATCCGGTATCAACCGGATATAATGAGAAAACTATAGTAATTAACTGTAACGTAGACAGTAGTTTTATTGTTCTTTATTTGCGTGGAACAGTAGTAAAATGAAGAAGCAGCTTTTTTCTCCAATGATTCATATTACTTAATAGTTATGTCTGCAAGTTATTGATAGAATAGGAAACAATACATATCTAGCCGATTTTACACAAAGAGATCATTATATAACTGTGCCCCCGGCACTACAGAATATTTCTCCAAATCAGTAATACCTTCTTTGGCCAATACTTGTTCATCCACAAATAAGTTGCCGGTACATTCGCCGGAGGGTTGGCGTAAAATATAATAAGCAGCATCAGCCAGAATGTCTGCCGTGCGGCTCATATTGGCCAGCATGGCGCCGCCCAACAAATTTCTTACAGCCGCGGTATCAATAGTGGTCCGTGGCCACAGCGCATTGGCGGCTATCCTGTCTTTGGCCAATTCCTTAGCCCAGCCAATCGTCATCATACTCATATTATACTTTGTAATAGTATAGGCCACATGCTTTTCAAACCATTTGGGATCCATATTAATGGGGGGTGATAAAGTAAGGATATGCGGGTTAGCTGCTTTTTTCAAATGCGGGATGCAGGCTTTGGTTACAAAAAATGTTCCCCGCACATTGATAGCATGCATCAGGTCAAACCGTTTGGGTTCTGTTTGCTCCGTTGTGGTTAATGAAATAGCCGATGCGTTATTAACCAGGATATCAATACCCCCAAATTTTTCTATCGCTTTATCAATCACATTTTGCACCTGGTCATCAAAGCGTATGTCACATTGCACCGCCAATGCTTTACCACCGGCTGCTTCTATTTCAGCAGCGGCTGAAAAAATGGTACCTCCCAGTTTGGCATTTTCTTCCACGCTTTTGGCGGCAATAACAATATTGGCCCCTTCTTTTGCCAATCGTAAAGCAATAGCTTTTCCGATACCACGGGTGGCACCGGTGATGATAGCAGTTTTGTTCTGAAACGACATATAGTTCACTTTTTAATTAATTAAACGGTACAGTCCGGTAAATACTCAGTTTGTTTTAAGGAAGTTTAAAGTCTCTCCTCCTGAGCGTTTCAGGAAGGCTTTAGTGCTCTGGCAAAACTGGTTTAGTTTGTACGATATCTTCAATTTGCTGCATAACAGTTGCATCTAATTTTTCAACCGCTTTTGCTGCTTTCAGATTTTCCAGCAACTGTTCTTTTTTAGTGGCCCCCAATATCGCTGTTGTTACATTCGGATTTTTAATACACCAGGCTATACTCAATTCAGCCATGGAGATGCCCAATTCTTTTGCCAATGCTGCAAGGCCCTTTACTTTATTGAGCATATCGTCTTTCATCCAGCGGTCTTTCAACCAATCAAACCCGGTGAGACCAAACCGGCTGCCTTCGGGAATACCATCATTGTACTTTCCACTTAATAAACCGGAAGCCAATGGGCTCCAGATAGTAGTACCCATGCCAACGGTTTTAAATACCATCAGGAATTCATTTTCCATTTTATTTCTTTCCAGCAGGTTGTATTGTGGTTGCTCCATCGAGGGACCGATCAACCCATACTGGTTGGCCACCCGGTGTGCTTCCATGATCTCCACCCCACTCCATTCACTGGTACCCCAGTATAAAATTTTTCCTTGCTGGATTAAGTTATGCATTGTCCAAACCGTTTCCACAATGGGAGTCCCTTTATCCGGCCGGTGACAGAAAAACAGATCCAGGTATTCCATTTGTAACCGTTGCAATGCTTCATGGCAGGCTTCAACAAGGTGCTTCCTGCTTAATCCTGTCTGATTGGGTTTATTAGCCGTTCCCCGCCAGCCCCAGAAAGCTTTTGATGAAACAGTATAGGAGGTCCTGTCCCAATTTTTCTTTTTCAACACCCTTCCCATCATCTTTTCACTTTCACCCAATGCATATACCTCTGCATTGTCAAAAAAATTCACCCCGTGGTCATACGCTATGCCCATCAGTTCATCGGCCATGCTATCATCAATCTGTTTGTGAAAACTAACCCAGCTTCCAAAAGACAGCACACTCAGCTGTAAGCCGGTCTTGCCCATATAACGATATTCCATACAAAAATTTTATTATTAAATACTGGAACGAAGGTAAGCGAAGATAATAACAGAAATGAGCAACGATCGTTGTTATTGAGGAAAGCCGTTTTCTGACACTTTTAAATTACCGGTCGTCTCTTTGAACATGATCCTCTTGAGATCCTGTGTAGCTTCCATCCCTTTTCCCCCATAAATATTTTTACCTACGCCATGATAGGTCGCATACTTATCTGTATAAAACATTTTAGTGCCCTGGTCCCACCAGAGATCAGGTGATTTGAGAGTGTCTCCTTTAACCGTTATCACTACCACACTATCCCGCAGGTACACTTTGTTCAGGTTTTCGTAATAGATTCCATACTTGCTATCCAGCCATGTCTCTAATTGGGTGCTGTCATCATAAAAATCACAGTGCAATTTCTTGGGAAATTCAACAGAGATCGTATCACCAGCCACCCTGATCATCAAAGGCGCCTTCAATTTTGCTTTTAACTTTCCGTCCTGGCTCAGGTAACTTTCTACCTGGATAGCTTCTTCCTTCATCACCACTTTTTTGGTCCAGTCCTGCAGCACCTTATCATCGTTTTCACAGCCGGCCATAAAAAAACAGCCTGTAATGAAAAAGGCTGTTTGAATAATTTTTTTATAGACAGAAAACAATAACATAATTAACAGGGTAAGTTAAACCCACCAAAAAACTGTTTAATCGTATTTGCGTTTTACAAACCAGATATCGCTGAGGGAGAAACCTAATGAGAACCGGAACATGTTTTCTCTTAACAGGTTATCATCATTACCTCTTTTAATATACTCAAACGCCATATTGATAAAGGTGATCTGGTTAGGTGCCTGGCGGCTGATACCAACCGGCAACCCTAATCCGAATGTACCTCCGATTTGCGGAAGTTTTTGTCCCACTTTTACATAATCAGGTCCCATAAAGAAACCAAAGCGGTAGGCTATATTACTGAAATAATTTCTTTTGGGAACCGGGCTCAGTTGTGCACCTACCTTTATCTCCCATTTATTTTGCAACGAATCTGCCTGGCCATAGAACCTGTACTGGCTCCAGTTTTGCTTGCTGAAATCCACCCCGAACAACCAGCCTCCTTCTTTATTAGGCACGGCATATTTTTGTAATACAAACCCAAATGTGTAAGAAGCGGGAAGTTCAACAGTGCCTTTTATATCCCTGAGATCGGACACACTGTCTAACCTTACATTGCCCAAACTCTCGTCATAGATAAATGTTTCTCTCAGTTTATCCTGCCTGCCATTCATCTTTTGTGCCCAGTTGCCATAGGCGCCGATTGTCAATAACATTTTAGTATTCAATGGAAGTTTATACTGTACACCGGCATTGAAATATAAATTACCGTAGTTGGTTCTTGTTTCATAATTGGTCCGGTAGTAACTAACCGTATCATTCAGTAAAGTTCTGCGGGTACTGTAATCCTTTTCACCAAACAGGTAGCCACCGTTCATGCCCACACTCAGTTTTTCTTCCAGTCCTTTCCTTTCCCGGCGAAACAGGCTGAAGCCGGTTCCAATAGAGGCGAGGTAAGAACCACCATCCCCTTCAAAACCGGTAAAAGCGCTGTCAATTGGTAAACCGGTTGTCGGATCAACCAACCTTTCATTGCGAAAGATCTTATAGCTGATCCTTGAAACAGGTCTTAGACCAAAACTCAATCCCCAGTTTTGTTTTAGCGGAACACCTACCTGTACATAAGAAAACAAGGCATTGCTGGTAGTAAATTTTTGTGTTACTCCCGGCTCCCGAAGCGTACGATTTTCAAAATTCAGGCCCAGGTCCAGGATGGCTCTGCCGGAGCTGAGCTTTTTGGATTTCTTTTCTTTATAGGATTGAAACGAAGAATACGAAGCAGGGTTATTGAAATTGATAGCCAGGTGGTCTATATAACCGGCGGAAAGACCAGCCATACCCCGGTTGATAATATTAGTTGACGGGACCAGGTCGCCGATGCCATACCGGGAATAAGGGGAGTTATCCTGCGAAAAAACAGGGGAAACAGCAGCCAGGATCAAAATCACAAACGTCCACTTTTTGCTGTGTAACGCATTGATTATCTTAGGTGTTATTAACTTCACTAATTGCATACAGACCTTTAAATATTAAATCAGGGTCTGCAAATATCTTGTTTTTAAGGTGTGAAGCCAAATAGACTATATCACCCCCGGTTAAAAGGACGTTAATGTTCCGGTACTTTTCCCGGTAAGCTTCTATAAAACCATCCATCTCTTTGGCCATACCTAAAACCACCCCGGAAAGAATATTGGTGTTAGTATCATACCCGATCAATGGCACATTGCTGTCCGCCTTTATTAAGGGAAGTTTAGCAGTATAATAGTTCAATGCTTTCAACCGCATCTCCAATCCCGGCGAAATAGCGCCTCCAATAAATTCATGGTATTTATTAATAAAATTATAAGTGATACAAGAGCCCATACCAATTACCAGGTTATTATAGGTGGGATAATAATAAACTGCTGCAGCCGTTAATGCAAGCCTGTCGGCGCCGATAGTTTCGGGTTTGCCCACCGGGGTAGTAAATGCCACTTTGGTGAGATGGCTCAGCTTGTGAAATTTAGTAGTCGCAGCCAGCAATTCTTCTATCACCGGGTTGTGATTGATAACAGAAGATAGTATGGATTTGGCCGGATTAAATTTATTGATAAGTGATTGTATTATTTCCAGGCCGTCATCCGGCAATACAATAGCTTCTTTCATTTCTGCTCCATGAAAGACGGCTACTTTTTTCCGGGTATTGCCAAAATCAAAACAAAGGGTTACTGACATGCAACAAATGTAAGGCCTTCCTAGAACTCTTCCTTTTCCAGTGATAACAAGTATATTTTTGCTTTCTCCCGGATCAATTCCACCCGATTATTATGGACTTTAGCGGGGTAGTTTAATGCCTCAGTAGCCCAATATTTTGCTCTTTCCGTATTATTATATCTTCTGTAAAAATTCATAAGATCCAGACGACTTTGTAAAAGATGCGGAGTCAAATACAGGCTCATCAAGTAATGCATTTCTGCATTTCCATAATCTTCCAATTCATCATGACATTTGGCAATAAGTGAATGGGCTATTTGGTTGCAATGATACTTATGAAACTTATTAAACCAATTGACAGCCAAATCCAATCTTCTTGTATCATACAAAAGGTCCAGATAGAATATGGTGAACTGAGGATCCTTTTTAAACTTATCAGAAACCTCATATGCTAACTGAAAGGCTTTTGTTCTATGCCCATCCTTGACAAATTGCTTTATGCAGGAAAAATTCTTTTTATCCATAAAATGGTTGTATATAGAAATGGAAAGGCCCGTACACAATAAAACGGTAAAAAAAATAATGAACCTCCTGAACCAACGAATTTTGAAAATACTATAATCACTTACAAGGTAACCTATCAAAAAAATAGAGCCGATTGAAATAAAAATATTATGCAATGGGTAAGAAAACAGGCACCCTACAAAAACAGGTATCAAAATAGCACCTGCCCAGCCTTTGTGAGAGTTTATATTTGCAAAACAAGCCTTTAAAACAAAATATGTAATAAAAACAGAGCATAATAATCCGACAAAGCCAAATTCAATGGAGAAATGCAACAATTCATTAAATGCAAAATAACAATCATTGGCGAGCATTGCTTCCTTAGTATATAATGAGGTGTTTGAGAAGTAAGCAGCCTGTAAATGATTAATCTCCGGATTGAACTTACCAATGCCAACACCTGCCAGCCAATTTTCTTTCCATAATTTAAATGCTTGTTTCCAAATAAACCAACGGCCGATAGAAGAATCGGTCTTCACTAAGACAGTTAAAAAAACAACGCTTAGAAACAACAGCACAAAAGTCCATCTTGTATAAATCTTCTTTTTTAACTTGCTGACTATATAAGGATACAAAACATATGCAGTAGTTGTCAAACTTGCCAAAATAGCAGTTCGACTCTGAAAGTATAATTGCAGAACAATAAGCGCTAGTAATAAAGAAAAAAAGTATTTCCGTGATATATAATACTTATATCGGCAAAATATCCAGAATAGGCCTCCAAATAAAAATGAAGCCATCAGTGCGAGTAGAGAAGAAGTATTAATAAGTATAAAATTTCAATTTTACCGCTTATTAATAAATAATTTTTCAATAAACCAGTCAATTTCTTTTACAAGATTAGGCTGTCTGTTCTTTGCAACTATTAATCGCCTAATTAAATCATCTTTGTTATCAGAAATTTTTTCCAATTTTACTGGATCATTAAACCAAATTATATTTTTATCAACCCTTTTAATTTGTGAAGTGTCGTTTCTGGATTCCATTAGCTCATAAGCAGATTTTGAATATCTATTCCCCAAAAGACAGTCCCAGGTTAATCCAAGATTTATACTATGATAATTGTAATTAGGGAGTAATTGTAGTTTTAATGGACATCCAAAAGGAGATTGAAAATAAATATACTCAGGTACTTCTTTTGCAAAAATAGCAATGTGATATTTCCCCATAGTATCAGTTTTTAACCCTGATATTTCTTTTGAAGGAAAGGAAATACCGGCCAATTTAACAGGAATTCCTGATGCATCAGATACCTCTCCTGAAAAATATATACTATCTGTTGACATTTTTGTTTCTGCTACATAATTTACTTTGTTTGATCGAAAAAACAAAGAAGGCATATTCTCAAAACTTCTGATAAATAAGTTTTCGCTTGTTAGATAGTACTTACCAGTTCCAATTGTATAGATACTAGTATCATTTTTAAAAGACACCATAAAGAAAGAAGAATCCTTCCCAAACCAGTAATATCCTCTTGTCATTGCTTTCTCATAAGAATCTCCGCCAAAATAGAGCCCTTGAGAGATTTTTAACTCATTTTGGCTATATAAACCTGTACATAGAAACTGAAATGAAATATGTAATAATATTCTTTTTCTCATTTTAAAAAATTTAATCACAAGGATCTCCCTTTGCTTGCTCAGCATTGATATTTACATTATCTCCATAAGGATCTTTTTCAGCATTAACCGCATTTTTAATTCTCTCCTTATCAATAAAACTTAAAGAATTAAAAGCGATTGAATCAAAGTTCCAGCCCATGCCAAGTCCTTGCATTCATTTTTTGTAATTTGAATACCCTGAGCTTGCGCAAATTGATATAAAGCCTCGCTTAGGTGAGTTGAAAATAGCTCTATTATTGCTTGGTGTTGAGCTGGATTTAGTCCATTAATAATAGCTTCAAGACTGCTGTTTCCTTGAAAAACATCTGGGAAAATAATTCCATAAGTTGTTGCAAGTTCAGAAAGTATCGCTGGGTTATTTAATGACTCGTTGTACATATAATAGAGCTGACAATGCAATGCCTCATGTAATATTGTCGCAGCAATGCTTAAATCAGTTGCATTCTGATAATACCCGTTTATAAAAACATCAAAAGTATTTGCCCCAAAAACAAAATCAGAATGCCCTCCCTCTGGCCATACACTATTATTTGGACCAACATTCTCCATCTTAATATTCATATTAAAAGCTGGATTAAGACTGAAGAAATCCCTTATTAATTTTGGCAACTTTTCATTTATTATTTTTAGCTTATCTAAGACTTCATTAACACATGGATTATCTGTACTATCCTTAATATTATTATCGAGCCAAACCTGATCTGGATTCGGAGGAGGGCCCTCACCACCACCAGAATTCCCACATCCTATCCCTAATAACTGACAGATGCATTCTTCAGACGTCAGCCCTAAATTCAGGCAATCCTCCATAGGGTCACCTCCACCACCACCAACTTCATAACAACTCCATTCCCAATCA
Source organism: Chitinophagaceae bacterium (assembly GCA_016719165.1). GTDB lineage: Bacteria > Bacteroidota > Bacteroidia > Chitinophagales > Chitinophagaceae > JJ008. The sequence continues at coordinate 273,617 of JADKAJ010000002.1, forward strand.
TAGCTTGTTTGATATACCCATTGGGTACATTCGGGTACGGCACCAGGCTCATCCCCAATAATAATGTCTCCCACACATATTTCAGCAACTTGCTCGACTAATACATACTCGCAGACTTCCTGCTCAATTACAGGAAAATCAACCTGCTTTTTTCTTTCCATTTTCATTTGCCTCACTTTGCGGCCATTTTCAATTTGCCAATACCCAATTAAAGATTCATGCCAGTCTTTGACCACAACCCAGCCAGAAAATTTTTTATCTGGATGCTGTAAAGTATTAGCAGAAATATCATAATTTTTTTCTTGTGCATATCCCAGAGAAGGAATTAATGTAACAGTTCTGACTATTACCTTTTTATTGGAATTTTTTATAACTACTGTCTTATTAATCGAGGCTTTTGCTATTCGAATTTTCTCCCCTTCAGGCAATTTATCTGAGCCAGGAAAAATTATGACTGGATTATTATAAAACAACGGAAGTTCTACAATTTCAAAGCTTCCAATTTTATAGTTAATCCCTCTTTTCCAACTTGGATATTTTTTATTAGCCTTGCTTCCTAACTCAACCGGTGCTATAAACAAACTATTTTTATCACGGTAATTATAAGCAGAAGAATTCTTAAATTCACTATACCACCATTCTTTGGCAGCAGCTATATCAAAAGGTTTACCCTCACCATTATCTATCCTGTCAGATTTACTACAAGCATTAATTATAATGATACCCAATGCGAAAATTACAAGAAAAGAAATAAAAGTCCGAAAGCGATTAATTGATAAGGTTTGTGACATAATTATGGGGGTCTTAAATCCTTGAATAAATAAAGAATATTATGCAAATTACCCCCCCCCCCAAGCAAATAAACAAGACCCACTTAGGAGTTTTTTTCTGGCATAGTTATTGACAAAAATTTCACCATTCAAACCCACCCAGGTTTTTAAAATGTCCGTTAAGTTTAATTTTTTCTTTTAGCTGTTCCATGCCGGCCAGCACAGGTATGGCTTTGATCAGATGCCGTTTCAGGTATTCCTGTCGTTGTCGTTCATCGGTTAAGCACAGCAATTCATATTCTTCCTCCAGGGAAAGGCCGATATGATGGGCCACATCATAACTGTTCATTTTTTCATCCTCCTTCTTAAAATCTTTGGTCACTTTCAACAAACGGTGCAGGTCACGGATACTGCTCATTACCTTTCGCATTAGTTCCGGGTTACCTGTTTTATAATTATCCGGGTAGGTAACAATAGCACCATGGTATAATTTATCCGGTACTTCTTTTATTATTTCCAGTATGCGAAATACCTTCACCCCCCTTGTTTTAATATCCATTTCACCATTTTCATGCACTTTCGACAACTCGGTTATTTCCACCAGGGTGCCGTACTCTTTCATTTTGTTATCGATGACTGCAGGAATACCAAATGTCTTTTTTGTTGCATGACATTCACTGATAAGTTGTTTATACCGTGGTTCAAAAATATGCAGGTGAAGGCTTTCACCCGGATACACCACAATACCAAGCGGAAATATGGGAATGAAATTGGTCATGATAGCAAAGTTAATGGGAAGAAGGAAGAGGTGAGCAGGTCTAAAACTGTGTAATCGTCACTACCTGTTTTCATCTCCCTTGTTTAACTCCTTAAGTCTCGCATATTTCAGAAAAGTATAATAAGCTGTCATTCTTGCACAGATATACCCGGCATGACCATCCAGGAAACCCAGTTTCAATATATAATAATTGAAAAATGTAAAACCAGGAGATAAGCGGAGTTTGAACCAGGAAGCTTTTTTTCCCTGCTTATAATATTTCTCCCCATTCAGCATCGCATACTTTACCATCTTGGCAGCATAATCATGTATGTCCTTCATTGTCTGGTGCAGTACATATCCTTTCAGCTTTTTAATAACAGCATTTGCCGGTATTATCAATTGTTCATGTACCGGTGCTTCATCCCACTGAACAAATTTTTTATTGAAAAAACGAATATGATGGTCGCCACCCCATTCACCATACTTCAGGTATTTTTCACCAAGGAAATTCTTGAATAGGATATCATAGACTATAACATCATTCCCAGGATTCCATTGTAATAATGATTGTCTTAATTCTTCATCTGCAGCCTCATCGGCATCCAGGCTTAGTATCCAGTCATACTTTGCCAGTTGGTTGGCTTTTGTTTTTGTTTTACCAAATCCTTCCCAGCTACCTTCATGCAAATGCACTTTGAATTGCCTGACCAGGTCTTGTGTTCCATCGGTACTGCCATTATCATACACGATAATATCGTCTGTAAGACCCTGCAGGCTGCTTAGCGTCTTAGCAATAGCACCTGCTTCATTCCGGCAAATAATAACAATAGAAAATTGGGACATAGTTATGCAAAGATTACACCTTTTACTATTTCAACCATTTCCACCACCATAAAACAATAAATGACCAGGTAAACACCCCAAACTGCACTTCCAGCCCGATATCAAACAAAAAACTGAAAGCAGCTGTAGCGTTGAGCAACCACCAAAGTATTTTGTCTTTCACCTGAACAAAGAATGGAATAAGCATCACAACAGTAAATAATACAAATCCCGGAATGCCGCTGCCGGCACCATACATCATCCATTCACTTCCCGGGTATAATTTATCCTCTTCCCGCATGCCAGGATAATGAGAAGCATACCATAGCCTGGTTTCTGTTAATACATCTCCAAACCCGGTACCGGTAACAGGATTTTCTTTCATAATATTCCAACCCCCTTTAATAGAGATCACACGAAGTGCATCGTTTCCTCCCGGGAGGTAATTAGCCTTACTAAAATAACCGTAATCGTAATTAATATATTTTATCCTGTTTTGAAATGTTGGCAATGTAAAATAAGCTGTAACCGGCATTGCAATAAGCAGAATCAGCAATATAACACTGTACCCCTTTTTTCTGTTTTTAATGATCATCCAGGCTGCTGTCATAAACAGCATGCTATAAAATGAGAAAAGGCCGGTCCGCACGGCAAGAATATGCAGAAAAACAGCCAGCCATCCCGCCACTGTAATCAAAACCAATGAAGTCGTCCTTTCGGACTTTTGTTTTGAAAATGCCAGCCACCCGGCAAGCAATGCTGCTATACTTACCAGCCAGCTAAACCTTACCCTGTCATTCTCCAGTGGTGTAAAAAAGGTTTTAGCCCTAAGATATCCTTCATGTATAACGGCTGTATCCTGTAAATAATGATACATACACCATAAAGTACCGCCTGTAATAAGAGCTATAAAAATATATCCCAGCCACTCCCATTGTTTTTTTGAAAATGAAAAAGGACTGGCAAAAGCTATAGGAAGAAACAAAAGCGGTAATTTAATACGGATCATATCCAGCCATTCTTTTTTATCACTGCTCCATAGTCCTGAAATCAAGGGAATTAAAAACAATACACTCATCCCCCATAATAATGGAGTACTAAAAAAATCATAGACCTGCTTTTTACTATTACTATGTAAAAAAGAAACCAGTATAAATACTATCATACTGGCAGAAAGAAGTGCACGGGAAATAAACAAAGCCCCTGTCATTACAATAAACAGTATAAAAATGATAGTGTTTCTTCTTTCATTCTGTAACTTGTTCAGCATACTTTTGTAAACGTACAACATCCCGTTCATTCTATGTGGCAGGAATTATTAAAGCAAATACAGCAAGGTGATACCAAAGCACTGGCCCGCAGTATTTCATTGGTAGAAAATGAAAAACCGGGTTATGAAACCCTGCTTCAATCACTTCCTGCCAGTACAACCAAAATTATCGGGATCACCGGACCTCCGGGTGCCGGTAAAAGCACATTGGTGGATGCATTAATAGGTTTACTGATCAATACTGGTAAGAAAATTGCTGTACTCTGTGTTGACCCATCTTCGCCTTTCAATCATGGTGCTGTGCTGGGCGACCGGATAAGAATGAGCGACTGGTACACCCATCCAAATGTATACATCCGCTCATTAGCTACAAGGGGTTCAATGGGTGGCCTGCATCCAAAAATCATTGAGATCACTGATCTGCTGAAAGCATTTCAGTTTGATCATATTATCATTGAGACGGTAGGTGTGGGTCAAAGTGAGGTAGAAATTGCTGGGCTGGCCGATGTAACGGTGGTGGTAGTGGTACCGGAAGCCGGTGATGAAGTACAAACCATGAAAGCAGGCCTGATGGAAATTGCAGATGTATTTGTAGTGAATAAAGCTGACCGGCCCGATGCAGATATTTTCGTCAGGAACCTGAGATCAATGCTGGCTCCTTCTTTTAGTAAAACTTACAACGAAGTACCCGTTATAAAAACGGTGGCATCACAAAAAGAAGGTATCAGTGAGTTATCAGCTATTATTCTCGATCTTTTACAAAAAGCGCAGCTGAATGATAAAACATTCTGGCTGCTGGCAGAAAAAGCTTATTACCTGATTGAACAAAAGAGGATGAAAGACGTCAGCAAGGCTGAGCTAAAAAAAGAAATTGAAGTTTGCTTTAAAAAAGGAAGTTTTAATCTTTATAAATTTATAGCGGATAAATAACTGACTGTACTTAAACCCAAAAGCCTGATACTATGAAAAACAGAAACCATATTGTTAAAGGTTTCATTGTTTTGTGTGTATGGCTGACATTTTTTTTGTTGCCCGTTTCCGCAACAGCCCAAACAACAAATATTAGTGGTATAGTAAATACTTATCACAGGGTGGTGGAAATAATTCCATCCAAAGCCTGTATAAGGGTTGCCTCTGTTACAGGCCTTACCATTAATACAAAAGTAGTGCTGGTACAGATGAAAGGTGCTACGATCAACACCAGTAGCTCCGCTAGTTTTGGAACTGTTACTTCCTTAAACGATGCCGGTAATTATGAAATTGGCACTATATGCTCTATCATTGGTGATTCTGTTTTTTTGTTTCAAAATTTATTAAATACTTATTCTCCCGCTGCGGGAAAACTGCAGTTGGTTCAATTTGCTGAATATTATTCTGCCAATGTGATTGATACGGTAAAAGCTGCTGCATGGAATAATACAACAGGCACTGGTGCTGTAATTGCTATTTATGCAGACCAGGACATTACTTTAAATGCTCCGGTTTATGCTGACGCCAGTGGTTTCAGAGGAGGAAACTTTCTTCAAAGTAATGGAACTTGCAGCGACGCAATACCCGCCAGTGGCTATATCTATACTGCATCAAATACCAGTCCTCAAAATGGTGCCTATAAAGGAGAAGGCATTGCAGACGTAACCAGTGGACAAAGTGGTGGTCGTGGTTCGCCTGCCAATGGAGGGGGTGGCGGTAATAATCATAACAATAGTGGTGGCGGCGGAGCTAACTTAACGACAGGAGGAATTGGTGGCGGAAATTCCAGTAATGGCGTAGCCTGCACAGCCACTCTCAGGGGCGAAGCAGGAAAAAGTTTAAGCAGCAATAGCGGGCAAAAAATTTATTTAGGTGGTGGTGGTGGCGCCGGTCATTCCAATAATGGACTTTCAAATGTATCTGGTGGTAATGGCGGGGGTATTGTTTTTATCTGGGCTAACCAGCTGATTGGAAACAACAGAATAATAACTGCATCAGGAGGCAATGGCGGCAATTCATTATCGGATGGTGCAGGCGGTGGCGGTGGCGGCGGCACTATAATAATGCATGTAAGCAATTATACCGGAAATGTAACTGTACAGGCAAATGGTGGAAACGGCGGAAATTCTGATGACGGAGGAAATATCGGTCGTTGTTTTGGTGGTGGCGGAGGCGGAAGCGGCGGTGCTATTTATTTTACAGGAGCGCTGCCGGCAATTACTACTGACATAACTGGCGGAGCCGCAGGTGTTGAATCAGGAAGAGATGTATCCTGTGATGCTATACCGCAGGCAGGGGGGGCAGGCAGTAACGGCCAGGTTATTACTAACTATACTTTTTCAAGATCTACCAATCCTGCTGGTTATTGTGCCTTTCTTTTAGCATCCGGACTTAATTATTTTAATGCCGTCCGCATGGGCAATCTTGTTTTGCTGAATTGGAAAACCGCCAGTCCGGCAGAAATACAATACTTTGAAGTAGAAAAAAGAAATGCGGCCAACAGCTGGAATAGTATCTCCATTGTTAGCGGAAATGATGCCACCAGGGAATACTCTGCAACTGATAACAACCCGCAACAAGGGTATAATTATTACAGATTAAAAATTACCGGAAGAAATAATGCCGTTTCATATTCTGAAATAAAGAGAGTGTATATCCGGCAAGCTGGTGCTGAATTTGAGATATATCCAAATCCGGCTATCAGTAAGATCACTATCAGCAGAAAAAATAGTTTACCGGGGCAATTAAAAATAACGGATATAACCGGCAGGATAATTCATCAACAGACAATCTCATCCGGTTCTGCCGAAATCAATTTACCAACTATAGCAAAAGGCATTTACCTGGTAATAATCGATACTGTTGTAAAGAAGTTAGAGATCAAGTAGAACCATTATTCGTTCTTATTATTTTTCCACCAGCGGTAACTAATGAGACCAACTATGGCAAAAGGTGCAAAGGCGAGGTAAAGAATACCAGAATTCATTCCCTTGGCGGGCTTTTCACCTAACTGTTGGGCTGTTTTGGTACAAACAGAGCATTGCGCCTGAGAATCAAGCCCTGTGAAGAGAAGCAGAGAAAAAAATAAACCAATGACCACGATCCACTTTTTCATACCCGGTGATTGAGCTGTAAAAATACAACGAAAATCATTGGGTTTGGTTCAAAAAATCAACCTCCTGCAGGCGGACTGCATAGTTTTTTGATCCTGGCATCGGCATTTTTATTACCGGCTTTCTTTGCTTTTTCAAAATCAGCGCAGGCTTCCGTTTTCTTTTCCAGCAGTTCATAGCAAATACCCCGGTAATAATATACATTATCATTAGCGCCTTTGGCAAATTCCAGCACTTTGCTGTAATCAGCTATTGCCTTCACATAATCTTTCCGAGTATGATGCAGGACACCTCTTTGCCAGAATCCGGCTGAATCCTTTGGATAAAATTTTATATATGTATCATAGTCAGCCAGTGCCGCTGTCGTGTCTTTATTTGTTAACCGGATCTTGGCCCTCCAGGTCAGGGCATCTTTATTCTTCGGTTGCTTTTTCAACATTTGTGTCATATCCATTAGTGCTGAATCAGCTTTTTTCAAATTACTGTAAACGATACCCCGGTATAAATACACGCTGTCTTCTTTTATATTTTGTGCTATGGCTTTGTTAAAGGCAACAAGGGCCTCCGCATTTTTTTTATAGGCAAACAATGCCCGGCCTTTTACATAGTCCGGAACTGCCTCACTCATTTTTATAGTATATGTATAACCCGGGTTTTTAATGGTTTTATTCTCGACTTTACCAACCATGATCTTTCCCGACGGGTTTAAAAGGAAACCTTCTTTGGGTTGTATTTCTGCAATACTGCCATAATATCCGATCTCATTGATACTGCCAAAGAAAACGGAATTATCCGGAAACCAGATCTCGAAGAATGAACCATCAGAGAAGGTGGTCCGTCGGGCATAGGTGCCGTCTTTCAGTATCCAGTTCTTTGCAGAGGAATAAGTGGAAGTACCATCAAAACTTCCTTCAAAAAACAGTTTATCGTTACGGTAAAATTTTCCATTGCCTGACGGGTTGCCGGCAACAAATTTTCCTTCGTATTTATTTTTGTTCGGCCAGCTCCATACTCCGGTTCCGGCATACACCCCATTGCTCCAGTCGCCTTCATAGATAGTTCCATCCTGGTAGATCTTCTTCCCTTTGCCCGACATCACATCACCTCTAAAACTGCCGGTATAACTATCCCCGTTTTTCCAGGTATATACACCTTCGCCGTTTATTTTATCATCTTTCCATTCGCCAACATATTTATCACCTCCCTTATAAATTTTGGTGCCGGTACCATTCGCCTTTCCGTTCACCCATTGTCCATCATAACTTGAACTATCTTTCCAGGTACACTTCCCGTTGCCTTCCCATTTACCATTTTTCCACTGGCCTTCATATTTTTTTCCATCCGCATACACACCAACACCATATCCTTCTGCAAGACCTTTTTTGAAATCCCCTTCATACCTGTCTTTGTTCCCTAATACCAGCTTACCTTTTCCCTCTGCCTGTCCTTCTGCATATTCACCTTCATAGGTCTGTCCATCTAATTTGGTGATGTATTTCCCGGTTCCACTTCTTTTGCCATCTTTAAAATCTCCGGTATAAATATCACCGTTATTATAAACATATTTTCCTTTGCCATGCTGCTTATCTGCCATCCATTCGCCTTCATACGAACTACTGTCCTTATAAATTCTTTTTCCATACCCTTCAAACTTATCATCCTTCCAATTGCCGTCATAGCTTCCCCCATCGGGCCAGGTGAATTTTCCCTTCCCCGACCTTACTCCTTTTAACCAGCTGCCATCGTAGATCCTGCCGTTACTATAAAAGTATTTACCCTGCCCGTCATACTTACCTACTTTCCAATAGCCATCATACCGGCCACTGTCGGCAGCATAAAAAATACCATACCCTTCAAAATAGCCATCCTTTACTTCCCCTTCATACCTGCGGCCATCCTTCCAAAAATATTTTGCTTTGCCATTCCAGTTTCCGTTTATCCAATCACCATCATACAGACTACCATTAACATAACTCATTTTCCCTTTACCATGACAATAACCGTTTTTAAAATAACCCTCATACACATCTTCATTTTTATATTTGAATTTCCCAAATCCATCTTTGCAATCGCCACTCAGGCACTGGGCAACAGTAACAGAGGAGATCATGCTGGCAAGGAAAACAAAAAGGATCCGGCTATACATAATTTAAGTTTGTATAAAAGTAGATTTATCCCCGCTGCCGGTAAATACCCTGTGGCTGGTATATTCATCCCAAAGCAGGGTTATAAAACCCGCTGTGACAGGAATAAAAAATGCCGCCCGGAAAGGCGGTATGGTATAAAAATCATTAGCTGAATAAACGGCCTCAGCTTTCGCTTTCTTTTTATTGGAAGGAGACTTTCCGTATCCTGTGATTAGCATTATCAGCAATATAAATATTGCCTTGAATATCTACTGCAACTCCTTTGGGATAGTAAAATTTTGCCGTATTAAATAAACCATCAGCGAAACCTTGTTGTCCGGGAGAACCAGCATAGGTTGTAACAACAGCTGTAGTTGAAATTTTTCTGATTACGGCATTTGTTACATCCCCAATAAAAATATTACCAGCTCCATCAATGCAAATTCCGTTTGGGTTAGCAAACTCTGCCATTATCCCAATAGCATTTAAAAAATTATTAGCACCGCTACCGGCAAAGGTTGTTACTGTTCCATCTGATGTAATTTTCCTGATTCTGTTTTGATCAGTAACATATACCACCCCTTGATTATCTACAGCTATATCCTGCAGGTTATAGAATTCCGCTAAACTACTTATCCCGTCAGAATAGCCCGAAGTGCCTTTGCCCGCTAATGTGCTTACTGTTCCACTAGGAGTAATTTTTCTAATTCTGAAATTACTTTTATCTGCAACGTATACATTACCTTGAGCATCAACGGCTACACTTATGGGTTCCCAAAACCTAGCGTCTGTACCTGTTCCATTTTGGTATCCAAACGTACTTCCACCTGCCAAGGTAGATACGGTTCCGTCTGCTGTAATTTTTCGGATTTTATTATTGTCACGATCCGCTGCGTAAATATTCCCTTGTCCATCACAGGCTATTCCCATCACCGGATTAAACTGTGCGATATTACCCGGACCATCCAAAAATCCCCTTATCCCAGATCCTGCTAACGTATTGACAATTCCGGCTGGGGTAATTTTTCTAATCTGGTTATAGTCTGACACATAGATATTTCCCTGAGCATCCAGACAAATATCATATGGAAAATTAAACTGTGCTGCACTAGCGTTCCCATTCAACACTGCCTGTACTCCCGTTCCTGCCAAAGTTGAAACAGTCAGATTAGTTAAAACTGTAAATGAAGAGCCATTAACAGTTCTGTTATTTACTGTTATTGTTATAGCACCGTTGGAAGCCCCTGCCGGAACCGTTACAATTAGTGTATCTTCTTTAGCAACGGAAATTGTTGCTATTACCCCATTAAATTTAACAATATTTGATAAGATGTTTGTACTGAAATTATCCCCTTTAATTATGACAGTTGTCCCAACTCCTCCCGACAAAGGTGCTATTGAAAAAATAACCGGATCAGAATTAACAGGAACAGGTGCAGGAGTGTTTTCCCCTTTACCACATGAGATTGCTAATATGCAAATAAATAAAGAGAGGCATTTTATTTTATTCAGAAAGTACATAGTCATTCAGTTCTAATACTATTTTGATATAATATTAAATTTATGACTTTCCCCTGATTTTTAAAAATCGGGGAAACTGAACAGAGGAGAATACTAAACAGCTTCCGTTTCCATCTTCTTCTGCACTTTCTTTCTTTCATCCTCATTCAGGATCACTTTCCGCATACGGATAAAATTCGGTGTTACTTCTATGCATTCATCCTGCTGGATATATTCCATACACTCTTCCAGTGTCATCTGTGTTTTGGGAGCAATACGGGTGGCGTCATCACTGCCGCTGGCCCGGTGGTTCGTTAATTTCTTTGGCTCTGTAGCATTTACTACAAGGTCACCGGGTTTGATATTCTCAGCAATGATCTGACCGGCATAAACTTCTTCTGCCGGGTCAACAAAAAATGTTCCCCTGTCCTGTAACTTATCGATAGAATAACCTGTCGTCTTATCAGTATTCTTGGAAAGCAAAACACCATTACTTCTTCCGGGGATCGGGCCTTTCCAGGGTTTGTATTCTGTAAACCGGTGTGCCATTACAGCTTCGCCGGTAGTCGCCGTCAGCATTTGTGTACGTAAACCAATCAACCCTCTTGAGGGAATTTCAAACTCAAGGTGTTGCATTTCGCCTTTGGTTTCCATGATCAGCATCTCGCCTTTTCGGCGACTTACCAGGTCAATAACTTTACTGGCGAACTCCTGCGGCACATCCACAACAAGATTTTCGTAAGGCTCACATTTTTTACCATTGATCTCCTTTACAATTACCTGGGGCTGACCAACAGTTAACTCATACCCTTCACGGCGCATGGTTTCAATCAGGATTCCCAAATGAAGAATACCCCGGCCATATACCATCAGGCTATCTCCATCTTCACTGTCTTCCACTCTCAGGGCAAGGTTCTTTTCTGTTTCTTTCATCAGGCGATCCCGGAGATGCCTTGAGGTTACAAACTTTCCGTCTTTACCAAAGAAAGGTGAGTTATTAACAGAAAACAACATATTCATCGTAGGTTCATCTACACTGATCACCGGTAATGCTTCGGGATTTTCTGCATCAGCAATTGTATCGCCGATATTAAAATCTTCAATACCTACTACGGCACAAAGGTCACCAGCCACCACCTCGGTTACTTTCTTCTTACCCATTCCCTCAAACACATATAACTCTCTTACTTTCGTCTTTTTTATAGTGCCATCTGCCTGCATCAATACCACATTCTGTCCTTCTTTTAAAACACCACGGTTTACTTTACCCACAGCTATACGTCCCAGGAAAGATGAATAATCCAGTGATGTAATCTGCATCTGAACAGGACCTTCATTCACTTTGGGTGGTGGTACATGTTTCAAAATACCATCCAGCAAAGGGTTGATATTATCAATCTGCTCCAATGAATCATTGAACCAGCCGTTTTTACCACTTCCATAATACGTAGGGAAATGCAGCTGCTCTTCTGTAGCATCCAGGTTAAAGAATAATTCAAATACAGCATCATGCACCTCGTCAGGACGACAGTTAGGTTTATCAACTTTATTGATTACAACTATCGGATGCAGATTAAGGTGCAGTGCTTTTTGTAACACAAATCGTGTCTGTGGCATTGGCCCTTCAAAAGCATCTACCAGCAGAATAACACCATCTGCCATTTTCAATACCCTTTCCACTTCACCACCAAAGTCGGCGTGACCCGGAGTGTCAATTACATTGATCTTTATGCCTTTATATACCACCGCTGCATTCTTACTAAAAATAGTGATACCCCTTTCCCTTTCCAGGTCGTTGCTATCCATGATCAGATCCCCGGTTTCCTGGTTATCCCGGAATACCTTGGTTGTATGTAAAATCTTGTCAACCAATGTAGTTTTACCGTGGTCAACGTGGGCAATGATAGCGATGTTTCTTATTTCCATTGTGTTAAGTTGTGAGTTAAAAAGTTGACAGGTTAATAAGTTACTTTTCTTTAGCTCTTTTTTCCAAATAATTGATATACCCGTTTAACAACTTTTCAACCTCTGTTATTTTGATTCTATAGTACTTTAATTGTTCTTCACTGATCAGTTTTTCATCCAAAGCATCAATCAAATGATTTAAGGTTTCACTTAATGATCCTCTGGCAATAACACAGAACCTGATTTTATCCGGCCATGTATTACGACCATGTCCCTCAGCAATTTGTGCATTGATGGACCGGGAGCTTCTAATCAACTGATCCGAAAGTCGTAATCGTTCGTTCGTCGGAAAAGTTCGTACCAGCTGCGCAATTTCATTCTTAAAATCTCTTGATTTTTTCCAAACTTCAAGTTCTTCAAAGCTTTGATATGCCATATTTTAAAAGTTAAGTGACTGAATCTGAAGGGATCTCCTTATCAACTTCTCAACCTTTGAACTTGTCAGCTTTTCCGGGCGGCAAAGGTACGTTATTTTAGCCGGGGGAGCAAACGAAAGAGGTGTTTAATGCAGTCTTAACCTGTTAAAAACAGAGAATTAATGTAGTTTTATCAAAACTACAAGATGAAATTTCTCAAATGGCTAGGTATCATCCTTTTAGTTCTTATTGTTATTTACTTTTTAGGTCCGCGGCCTGCCACCCCAAAATATACTAATGACTTGCCTGCTATTCCAGCAGAGTCCTCCATGCTTGAGCAATATATCAGGAATAATGAAGCGAAACATAAACTGAAACCAGATAATGAAGCTAGAATATTGTGGTTAAATGATTCAATAAAAGCGAAAACAGAATATGCCGTCGTATACCTGCACGGTTTTTCTGCCAGCCAGGAAGAAGGCGACCCTGTGCATTACGAGTTTGCACAAAAATTTGGATGTAATTTATACCTGAGCCGTTTAGATGCACATGGTATCGATACCACAGAACCGCTCGGTAATTTTACTGCTGAGGGCCTTTGGAATTCAGCTAAAGAGGCCTATGCAATCGGCAAACAATTGGGGAAAAAGGTGATCTTATTCTCGACCTCTACAGGAGGAACACTATCATTAAAATTAGCTGCGGAATTTCCCGATATAGCTGGCCTGATTCTTTTATCACCCAATATTGCAATCAACGATCCTAATGCCTGGCTGTTAAATAATCACTGGGGATTACAAATTGCACATTTGGTCACAGGCAAATACCGCACTGTTGAAGACACTACTTCCATTTATGCTCAATACTGGAATAACAGGTATGTTACAAAATCGTTAGTACAACTGGAGGAACTGCTTGAATCAACGATGAAGGCATCCACTTTCAAAAAAGTAACACAACCCACTCTTCTTCTTTATTATTTTAAAGATGAGGAGAACCAGGATCCGGTAGTGAAAGTGTCTGCCATGAAAAGAATGTTCAATCAACTGGGTACTCCTGATAGTCTGAAACGCCAGGTAGCTATACCTGATGCAGGTAATCATGTATTGGGATCTTATATTAAATCAAAAGATATCGAAAAAGTGCAGGAGGAATGTGAGAAGTTTGCAATGGAGGTGCTGAAAATAAAAGATCGTTGAAATTCTCAAGTGTTTTTACTAATAAAATGGAGTAAATTACTACCATCATTATTTAATAAAAAAATTACCTTCATTATAGTAATTTATCCTGATGAAAAAACAGTTATTAATAATTTTTGTGGGTCTATTTGTTTGTAGTGCCTGTGACAAAGACAAAACAGACAAGCCATATGTTCCGATAATCCGATGTCCAGATATGACAAGGAATATGGATACTATTAATAACTATATACGAGGTAACTGGGAATGGGTTGAGGAATATAGGGTGACAAGGACTTTTCAGGGATGGGTTACTCCTAATACACCCGGAGAGAATCATTTGAGTTTAAAATTATATGGGGATACCTTGCAATTTTTTACAAACAACAGGCCAGATTCTTTCTATAATTTTCGTATCCGTCTTTTATCCGATTTAACCAATTACCCAGATGACTCATTACCCATAATTTATTATACTAGTTTTTATACTGGTATGGGAGGGGGCGTTATTCCAATAAAAATATGCAAGAACCAGTTGTTAATGCAGCACCAGTATGTTTCAAGTATAATTGGTGAAAGGTTATGGATAAGAAAATAGCAGCAAAAAAGACTAGAATTCATAACATGATATCCGCACACTATTGAAGTAAGCAATTTTAATCTGTATCATAATATTGTAAAAAATAATATTATGAATAAGTTTTTTGTATTTACAGTTTTGCTTATTGCATCTAAAAGTTTCTCACAAGGCTTTACAAACAGATGTGGAACTATTGCAGACATGAATTTAATTCAGACGAATACCCCAAACGTTTATCAGAGTTATCTTGATATAGAAGCTTTCACAGCCAATTATATTACTAATCAAACCCAAACTAACAGCAGACTAATTAATGGTGCAGGTCTGATTGTAATACCTGTGGTGATACATGTTTTGCATAATGGCGAAGCTGAGGGAACGGGCTTAAATATTAGTTTAGCAACTATTCAATCGCAACTTGACGTGTTGAATGAAGATTTTAGACGCCTAAATCCCGATGCTATTAATACTCCTTCTGCTTTTCAAGGGGTAGCCAGCGATTTTGGTATTGAATTTAAGCTTGCTTGTATAGATCCAAATGGAAATGTTACAAATGGGGTGGTTAGAAAACAAGTCAGTGCGTCACAATACAATATCAGTGTAAGGACTGATGGAAGTTATGATGACGATGCAATCGGTATTAAAAAAAGTAGTACAGGTGATGCCGCATGGCCAACAGATCATTATTTAAACATATGGGTATGTAAAATGAATAATGGGACTGCTGGCTATGGGACTTTTCCATTTCATTATTCAACCTATCCACAGTTTGATGGCATTGTTATTGACAAAGGTGCATTTGGTAGAAATGGTGGAACAACATCAGGCTTTGATAAAGGCAGAACGGCCACTCATGAAATTGGTCATTGGCTTAATTTATCACATTTATGGGGTAACACAATTAGCCCACAGTTTAATTTTGATTGCTTTAGCGATGATTTGGTAGGCGATACTCCGCAACAAAAAACTTATAACTCTGGGTGTCCTTCTTTTCCGGAAATCCTTCGTAAATGTAATAGTGTCGACCCGAGTTCTATGTTTATGAATTATATGGATTACACAAACGACCAATGCTATAATCTTTTCACTAACGGTCAACGACTAAGAGCAAGAGCTTTATTTGCGACAGGCGGACCAAGGGCTACATTTCTAATTAATTATTTTCAAATACAAACACCAACAAAGGTCTCTTGTAATGGAAGTGTTATTAAATTGTTTAATCCTACCTGTGCTACACCCACTTGGTCAATAGTTTCTGGTAACGCAACTATTGTAAGCGGCCAAAATACAAATAGCTTAACAGTTTCAACCCCTTCCCCCGGTTCATTTGTTTTAAGGGCTACTGGCGGCAATTATATTGAGGATAAAACAATAGATGTTGTACCCTTTACAAGCTCAGACTATACTCTAGTTGGTAATAATGGTTCTATGTATTGGTGTCCTAATCAAACCACTTCGTTTAGTGTTTCAGGGCAAGGGGCAACGAATTATAATTGGTCGCTTCCAACAGCATGGACAATGATTAACAATGGGGGTAGTTATGTAGTAGTAAGGGCCCCATCCAGTACTTACCCTCCAACTGGAACACTCTCTGTTAGTGTTACAGAACCATGTGGTACAATTATCGCTATAAACAAGTTTCTTGCCTATAGCAGTAGTGCTTGTTCGCCAAGTATTCCTTTTACTCTATATCCCAGCCCGGCATCTACATATGTCAATATTGAAGTAACCAACTCTCAAACAAATATTGCAGCAGTTCAAATAACAGATATGTATGGAAACATATTGATTAATAATCAATATTCAGGCAATTATACTGGAGTACAAATTGGTGTATATGCATTACAAAATGGCCCTAAAATAGCCAAAATATATAGTGGGACACAATGGTATTCAATTCAATTCACAGTAACACATTAAAATAATTTTAATAGCATTTACATAGTGAAACAAAATTATTTCCCAAGTTTTTACCAAGCAGCAATACCTGATGCAGGTAATCATGTATTGGGATCTTATATTAAATCAAAAGATATCGAAAAAGTGCAGGAGGAATGTGAGAAGTTTGTTACAGAAGTATTGAAAATAAACCAGCAATAATTATTTTACTACTAAACAGCAAGCTATGACATCAAAATGGTCACGCCGTGATATATTACGGTTGGCAGGTTTATCAGCTACAGCGCTTCCGCTATCATCCTGGGCCACTAATGAAAATGGTGAAAGAATAATACTGCCGGATAACCCGCAGCACAAAAAATTGAAAAAACCTGTAACGGCTATTACCCTGGGTGCCGGATCAAGAGGGAATGTGTATGGCAATTATGCCGTTCAATATCCTGACCAGCTTGATATTATTGGTGTAGCAGAACCCATTGCTATCCGCAATGAACGCTATACCCAAAAACATAATATAGCGGCAGAAAATCGTTTTCAAACATGGGAAGATGTTTTTAAAAAACCAAAATTTGCAGACGCTATTATCATATCAACTCCTGATAACCTTCACTACGGACCGTGTATAGAAGCATTGAAAATGGGTTATGATATATTGCTTGAAAAACCCATTTCCCCCAGCGAAAAAGAATGCCGTGACATCTTACAATTAGCTAAAAAAACCGGAAGAATTGTGGCCGTATGTCATGTGCTTCGCTATGCGCCTTATTTTATTAAACTGAGAGAGCTGATGAACAGCGGTGCTATTGGAGAAGTAGTCAGCATACAACACCTCGAACCGATCGGTCATGTGCACATGAGTCATTCTTATGTACGGGGCAACTGGCATAACAGCAAAGAAACAACACCGATCATTTTGGCAAAGTCTTGTCATGACCTGGATATATTAAAATGGATGGTCAATCAACCTTCCAAAAAAATTCAGGCCTTTGGTGACCTGAAGTGGTTTAAAAAAGAAAATGCACCGGAGGGAAGTACGGAACGTTGTACGGATGGTTGCAAAATAGAAGCAGAGTGTCCTTACTCCGCATTAAGAATTTATCACAGGAACAGAAGCTGGTTGCAGGTACTGGATATGCCGGATGATAAAGAGAAACATGCTGCACATATACTGGAGAAATTAAAAACCACCAATTACGGCCGCTGTGTGTACCAAATGGATAATGACCAACCCGATCACTACATATGCAATATTCAATTTGAAAATAATATCACTGCCAGTTTTTCTATGGAAGCACTTACTTCCTATGAAGGCCGCAGAACAAGAGTGATGGGCAGTATGGGTGACATAGTGGGTGACATGAACTCATTTGTGCTTACTGACTTCCGCACCGGTAAAAAAACAGAATGGAAACAGAGTACCGACGGACATGGCGGTGGTGATTGGCGGTTGGTAGCAGACTGGATACAAGCTATTGATCAGCAAAACCCTTCTATTTTAACTTCTACTATCGATGCTTCTATAGAAAGTCATGTAATGGGGTTTGCGGCGGAGAAAAGCCGGAAAGAGAATAAGGTGGTGACAATAGAAATGTAAGTACATATTCAATTTTTCATGATCATGGTTTAAAAGGTTAAAACAGTAAACCTGGATTGATCCAAAATGAAACTATTGTAAAGAACAACCGTTTCATTTCCCCCACATTTCCTATCTTCCTTCTTTAATTGCTTGCTATGCACAAATCAAAAATTGCGGGTATTGGTATGTACGTACCCGCCAATGTCGTTACCAATAATGACCTCCTGAAATACATGGATACCAGTGATGAATGGATCCAGGAACGTACCGGTATCAAAGAACGCCACTATGCCCATCGTACGAAGAAACAACGACAACCATGGGAGTGGAAGCCGCCAAAATTGCTATTGAACGGGCAGGGATTACCCCA
This sequence comes from Chitinophagaceae bacterium, assembly GCA_016719165.1. GTDB lineage: Bacteria > Bacteroidota > Bacteroidia > Chitinophagales > Chitinophagaceae > JJ008. The sequence goes on from JADKAJ010000002.1 coordinate 291,872, forward strand.
CAGGATATTGACTTTATTGTATTCGCCACGTTAAGCCCTGATTATTATTTTCCCGGCTGTGGGGTACTGTTACAACGGGCATTGAAAATGAAAGAAATCGGCGCCCTGGATGTGAGAAACCAATGCTCAGGGTTCCTGTACGCCTTAAGCGTAGCTGACCAGTTTATCAAAACAGGTATGTATAAAAACATATTGGTAGTGGGTGCAGAAAAACATTCTTTCGGCCTCGACCTCAGCACCAGGGGAAGAAATGTGTCCGTAATATTTGGTGATGGCGCCGGTGCAGTTGTTTTGCAACCAACTGATCCATCATCAGGTGCAGGACAAAACCAGGGAATATTATCTACGCACCTGCATAGTGATGGAGAATCAGCAGAAATACTGGCCATGTATAACCCGGGCACCCATGCTAATCACTGGAAGGAAGAAAAATATGCCGACTTTGATGAGGCTGAAATTGCACAGATGTTTTTTAGTCATGCCATGATCGATAATGGACAGATATTCCCGAATATGGACGGACCTGCCGTTTTCAAAAAAGCTATTGTCAAATTTCCCGAAGTAATATTAGAAGCCCTGAAAGCAAATAACCTGCAAACAGCTGACCTGCAGTTGCTCATTCCTCACCAGGCCAATCTTCGCATTTCACAGTTTGTACAACAAAAATTGCAGTTAAGAGATGACCAGGTGTATAATAATATTCAGCACTATGGCAATACAACTGCTGCATCTGTACCTATCGCCCTTTGTGAGGCATGGGAAAAGGGATTGGTTAAAGAAGGTGATCTAATTTGCCTGGCAGCATTTGGCAGTGGTTTTACCTGGGCCAGTGCCTTATTAAGATGGTAGAATACATCCCCGTTAAGGATCGATTTGCAACTTTTGCCAGCCTGTTCCGGTCATTCAATTACAAGCCTTAAAAATGAAAAAGTCAATACTTCTTTTTTCCCTGATCGTAATGTCGGTGACTATGCATGCACAACAAACCTGGACTATATCGCACCAGAAAAAAACAGTATTAAAAAATGTTAGCGAAGACCCCGATAACAATGTTGTTACTATTAGTAAGGCTTTGTTGAACACAACCGGTTGTTTTGTTATTACTTTTAAAGCATATGATACGGCCTTTACAAGAACCGTAATGGCCTATGATACTGTACGCAATGGGTTGAAAAACTGGGATGATGTTAAAAAATCAATCTCTATCCCCAATGCAGAATTAAAATCAGTGATGGCCGGAAAGAATAAAATCAATCTCTATTACTCTGAGATACCAAAAGATCCGGAAAAAGCTGCTGTAATCCGGGTAAGATTAATTCATATCTGTACCATTATATTGAAATAAAGGGCAAAGCAATAAAAACACAATAGCATTGATAGTGCTATTTTTGTTATAGTGTCCCGCAATATCATCTATATTATCAATCCTGTTTCCGGTACCAGGACCAAAAAGGATCTGCAGCAGCTAATAGAAAAGAAAACCACGGAAGCCGGAATAAAATTTCAGGTTTTCCCATCAGTGGCCAGCGGCGACTACGCATTTTTACACCCTATTATCAAGGAACAACAGGTAACAGATATTGTAATTGCCGGAGGTGATGGCACAGTGAGCCAGGCGATAAGCAGCCTGATGAACTGTGGTGTAAATTTTGGTATCATTCCCTGTGGATCAGGAAACGGATTAGCGTATGCTGCTAAAATTCCCAAGCAACCAGCTAAAGCGCTGGACATTATTTTCAATGGCAAACCAACCGCTATCGATGGGTTTACTATCAATAAGCATTTTGCCTGTATGCTGGCCGGCCTTGGTTTTGATGCCAAAGTAGCTCATGATTTTGCAAAACAACCGAAGAGAGGATTAACTACTTACGTAAAACAGGTAATTAAAAATTTTTGGGCTGCAAAAACGTATTTATTTGAGCTTACTATTGAAGAGAAAAAATTTATTATTGATGCTTTTTTTATCAGCATTGCCAATAGTAACCAGTTTGGTAATCATTTTACCATCGCCCCCAAAGCCAGTTTAGCAGACGGGCTTTTAGATATTGTTATTGTAACGCATCAGAACAAACTGAGCTTGTTGTTTCAAACATTTAAGCAGGTGGTTGGGAAAAATAAACTGCAACAATCAGCTGTTTTTGAAAACAAAAAAGGGGTTATTTATTTTCAGACAGATAAAATAACTATTGCTAATCAATCAGAAGCTCCTTTGCATATTGACGGAGATCCGGCAGAAACACCAACCAAAGTCCAGGTTGAAATAAAGAAAAAATGTTTCCGGCTTATTCAACCGACTGATCACTAGCCGAAACAGACTCCCTGAAAACTCTTTGTGAAAATAACTGTAATAGTTTATTGAATCCTTGCTGGTTGATGTCAGAATTGATAGAGCTGATAATATCTTTCTCTTCCCTGCGGGTCAGATGAAAATTTAAAGCCGCTTTGTTCTCCTGGTTACTGGAAGCATATTGAAAAGCTACTTTGAAAACAGGTGTTGCAGTTGTTGTAGTGAAGTAATCAAGCAGGTCATTTTGAGAATACTCCATCATCTTAAACCAGTTGTGCTGAAGGAGCAAGAATGGCTTGGTCGCATGATCGGTTATATCATCAGAGAGATAAGGATTTTCCCAACCCCCCGCCTGCCTGTCCCTGATCTGGATCACTACCACTCCACTTGTATTTTCCTTTATCCAGTCATCAAAAGAAGATAAGAAACGGAGTGTAGTTTCCTGGCCATAATTGTCCCGCAAACCAGCATCCATCACGTCTATTACCGGATTGGAAGGGAGCCATACATTCGGCAATACAATCGGGAAGGTTGCATTCATCCGTAATGCCGACAGCATCCTGATATTATAGGGATCCTGCTTATTAAAAAAGGAAACAAAGTCAACAGCATCAGGATCTGCTACAGGAATCTTTGAAGAATCTGACTGACCCTGCATCATAAATCGTACGGGCTGTGTGGAGATGATCATTTTACGGCTATCCCTAGTTATCACCGAATTAAAAAACATTAATGGGATCTTTGCTGATTTTTCAACATCTACATAATCTCCCAATTGTTTATTCAGAAACCCTCTTGTATTCTCGTTCAGCTTCTGTTCAAACGCATAGCCCCTGTCTTTTACATACCGGTAAGGGCCCACCGAAAATTTTTGTGCCGGCGCAATCAAATCCCTGGCAAAAAATGAAGTAAATAACGGGTTCAGTAAATCACCTGCAATATCATCAATGTATTGCTTGTTCTGCAACCGGATATTATCGCCCTGCAATTTCCTGAGGTATAATTCCCTGAAGTAAGCGGCGCCTATCATTCCTCCTGATGCGCCGTTGATCAGGAATGTTTTTTTCATAATTTCTCCGTTGGTGATACTGTCAAGATGCTGCAGTACCCCCATAGTAAATGTAGCACTGCGGTGCCCTCCCCCGCTTGTGTTGATCAGCACCAGCAAGGGCTTAACAGTTTCCTGTTTCTTCTTCCAGGCATTCAGTACCGTGATCATGTTCTGCCTGTCCGCTTCCACATTCTCTTTACTGCACAGAGTGAGTAATCCTTCTTTTGTATAAGCTGGCCGTTCATTCTTATTCCAGTAATCAAGACCATACGCTTTATTACGGGGATCTATAAGGTCAAGCTTATAAAATACATTGAGCAATATAACAAGACCTACCAGGTAAGGTATACTCCAGCTTTGCAGGAAATAGGTAATAGCGCCAGCCACACCTATCAAGATGGAAAAGAAAATGGTAATGCTCCCTGCCGCTGGTAATTGGAAAAAGGGGTAATCAAGGAAAAAACCAATCAGGATCAGGAACAGGAAAGCCGCAAACACAGATAGAATGGCTGCAAAGTGATGCCCCCTGAACATAGATTCAACAAATTCCTCTGTATAATGTGATACGTCCCTGGCAGGCTTCAACCGAAAAGGTGTCTCGAGATAAGAATTTACTTTTATCAACGGCTTATCGTGATACACTTCTTTTATTATGCCTAAATGGGTGATATAGTTTTTCGGCTCTGCAATAACAGGCATCATCCGCTGAAGAATAGAACGGTCGGCCCTGAAAAAATAGATAAGCGATGCGGCCAGAATGAAAATAAACCCGCTTGTAAAACCACCGAAAAAGAAAAGTATTTCAGTTCTGGGTACCAACTCCTTAAAATGAACAAAATGATAAGCCTTGAAAAAATAAAAGACCAAGAATAACCCGGGAATGATTGAATTATTGATGCAAAATTTTAAGAACGGATTAGTTGCTGCCGCTAAAAAACGAAAATGACGGCTGAAAAGAATAAAGGAGGTAATGTTCCAGCTCATGATAAACATGCCTACAGAGGCTCCTACTATTGCATAGCTGATAGAGTTTACATTACCCAGGTACTCTGGTGCCAGGTATAAAGAATCCGCTCCGAAAGTTTTCATAAAAGTACCGTTTACGGTACTGAACAGAATGACCCAGAACAATAATAACACCTGGTACTTCCTGAAATGCAGGAATAATAATTGTATAGGGAAAGAATAATAAAATCCTTTTAGCCAGGCTTTCATGAACGTGGAAATGGTTGTAACTTAAAAATACTGATTATTGACTGGGAAGTCAAATAAGCAAGCGAATGAAAATGTTAATTAGCAGCTTTGCTGCGTACAATGAACAATATCCATACAAGGGATAATAACAGTAACATAGCGACAAACTGATGTAATTGTGCCATCCATTCAAAAACACCCCATTGGTTAGGGATTATTTTTATACTGGTCAGCACAGAGAATAGGCCAAGTACTACTTGTATAAATACCAATAAAAGCGGCCACCAGCGGGTTTTATTATAAAGTGAAGAGCCCGGGGTTTTATACAGTTTCAGCGTAAGAAATAGTACCAGCCCCAACAGGATATAAGCCAATCCACGATGGATAAAATGAATAGTGATCTTATTATCGACCAGGTTCAGTAATCCATGCTCATTACCCATCATACCGGGAGGAAAAAGATAGCCATTGATATCCGGCCAGGTTGGCGCTGCAGTTGCTGCTTTATGACCCGCCATAAAAGCTCCATAAACCAGTTGCACTACCAGTACTGCCATTATTAACAATGTAAAATTTCTGATTGACCTGCTAATAACAAATTTTTTATCCGGCACCAACAATTCCATGGCAAACCAAAAAGTATAACTCAGCAAGCCCAGGGCAAAAATAAAATGCAAAGCCAGTTTTGTTGGTTTTACATAGATAGCATCCCCGGTTAATCCGCTTGCTACCATTATCCATCCGATAGCACCCTGTAAAGCCCCCAGTAAAAAAAGGATGATCATAGGCTTCACCATCGCCGGCTTGAAGCGCCGCTGGATTAAAAAGATAATAAAAGGAACAGCGAATACAACTCCGATCAACCGGGCCCAGAAACGATGAAACCATTCCCAGAAAAAAATGAATTTGAAATCTTTGAGTGTAAAATCAAAATTGAGCAGGTTGAACTGCGGTGTTTGCCTGTATTTTTCAAATTCAGTGAACCACTGCTGTTCACTCATTGGTGGCAAGGTTCCCGTAACAACATTCCATTCGGTAATAGAAAGCCCTGAACCTGTGAGCCGGGTAATACCACCCAGCAAAATCTGTACAATTATCATTCCAACCCCAATCAGCAGCCATGTGGCTACTGGCTTTGAAGAACGATCTGTTAACTCATTTGTCATTGCGGATGCAAAGTTAGCGGCGGATCTTTGCCCGAAATACTTTTTGTTGAGTATTATTTAGCAAATTGCGATCAAATGTTACTCTCTTTTTACCAGGATAAGCTTACTGAAGCAGGCTGCGATGAAGCAGGAAGAGGTTGTTTTGCCGGACCAGTCTTTGCAGCTGCGGTTATACTGCCGGTAAATTTTTATCACCCTTTATTAAACGATTCCAAGCTGCTTTCAGAAAACCACCGGAATCAACTGCGTCCTGTTATTGAAAGAGAAGCGGTCTCTTTTGCCGTAGCCAGTATTGATAATGAGGAAATAGACCAGATCAATATCCTGAAAGCATCCTTTAAAGCTATGCACCTGGCATTGGATAATTTAAAAAAGAGACCGCAACTGCTATTGATTGATGGCAACCGCTTTATTGCCTATAAGAAAATTCCGCACCAGTGTTTTGTAAAAGGTGATAGCCGTTTTGCTTCCATTGCGGCAGCCAGCATCCTCGCCAAAACGTACAGAGATGAATGGATGCAACAACTGCATAGAGAGTTTCCACACTATAGCTGGGACCGGAATAAAGGATATGGTACAGCTACTCATCGAAAAGCAATTGAAGAATTTGGCTTGTGCAAATATCACCGGAAGAGCTTCCGATTATTTCCTGTTCAAACTGAACTATTTGAAACTGGTCAAAACGATACCTATAAATCATCTTAATTCTCCCATTCACCTAATCCCTGCCGTATCAGTATGGGTTCACTCCCGGTAAAATCCACAATTGTTGAGGGAATCGTTCCCCCGATACCTCCATCGACCACATAATCCACTTCATTCCTGAAATTCTCATACATCACTTCCGGATCAGTATAATCTTCCACCATTTCCCCGGGCAGCGAAGCGCTGAGAATGGGACGGCCGAGTTCATTAATAATGGCCATCGCAATATTGTTATCAGGAATCCGTAACCCAATAGTATCTTTTTTGCTTTGCAGAATTTTGGGCACCATTTTACTGGCTGGCAAAATAAAAGTGTACGGGCCGGGCAAGTGGTCCTTCAGCAACCGGTATACAGGGTTAGATATAGGCTTTACATATTCACTGAGATGTGATAAATCACTGCAAACAAAAGACAGTTGTGCTTTACGGGGCTCAACTTTTTTTATACGGCAAATTCTTTCAACCGCCTTTTGTTGTAAAATATCGCATCCTAACCCATAAACGGTGTCGGTTGGATAAATAATCACACCCCCTTGTTGCAGGCTTTCCACGATTTGCTTTATCAATCGTGGTGGTGGGTTTTTGGGATGAATTTGAAGTAACATGAGCAAACGTTCTTTTTAAAAATACATGGTTTTGCCAGAAATCCCGCCTTCGTTGGTATTTGACTTACAATTTGTAATTTGGTCACTACTAAAAAACTGCTGACTATGCAATTAAAACCAGTTGCCGTTTTTGATTCCATTGATCCGGAAGTGTTCAAAAAAGAATACTATGAACCCTGTCTACCTGTAGTTATAAAAAACCTGGCTAAAGACTGGCCGGCTTACTCCAAATGGAACTGGGATTATTTCAAGCAACTCGTTGGCCAGAAAAAAGTGCCCTTATACAATAATGTGAAAAGCGATGCTTATACTCCTATCAACACAGCTGACGATTACAAAACATTTGGCGAATATATAGACATGATAAGCAGCGGCCCTGCTGCATGGCGGATTTTCCTGTTTAACATTTTCGACCATGCCCCGCAGTTAATCAATGACTTTACCTGGCCTGAACACCTGATGAAAGGCTTTGTAAAAAAATACCCGATGTTATTTACCGGTGGTGCCAGCAGCATAACCCATATGCATTTTGATATTGACATGTCGCATATCCTGCATACACAATTCTGCGGACGGAAAAGGGTACTCATGTTTCCCTACCAGGAACAATATAAACTCTACCGAAAACCATGGGAAGTTCTTAGCCTCGCTGATTTTTCCAACTATTATATAGATGGCAAAGTGGATTATGAAAAATTCCCTGCACTTAAACTGGCCGAAGGTCATGATTTTATTCTGGAACCGGGAGATACCTTATTTATGCCCGCAGGATACTGGCATCATATGGAATATCTTGATAGTGGCTTTGCCATGAGCCTGAGAGCACTGCAACCCTCCGTTACCGGAAAACTAAGGGGTGCCTGGAATTTATTTGGTATGCGCAGCATTGATACCGTGATGAAAAAAACGGTACCAAAATGGTGGTATGAAAGAAAAGAGAAAAGAGTTTTTGAGAATGCGGCGAGAGTGCTCGCCAGCAATTGATTCGCAATAGAATGGATGCTGTAAACCTTAGTTTAACTTTTCTTCAATTCATCAATCGTTTTACGCATCCAGTAATCTGTAACATAATAGTAGCTAACAGTGTGAAAAGCCACTTTTCCTTCTTTATCTACAATTACCTGCGTGGGATAACCGGTTATTTTGTATGAATCGGCTATTTTCTTTCCGGCCGGTATAACATTATATTTAAACTCATTGTTCTTAAGATAAGGCTCCAGTTGTTCTTTCTGATCTAATGCAATAGCAATAAAAATTATATTCGAATCGGACTTATAATCATCAACTATTTTATTAAGATATGGACGTTCCTGCTTGCAGGGCGGGCAGGTGGTGAACCAAAAATTAATTACCAGCACTTTTCCTTTTAATTGTCTTGTATCCACCAGGTTACCCTTCATATCATAGGCACTGAAGGGATCAAATTTTTTTCCTGTCTTAAAAGCGGTAGTTTCTGCAGGCTTTGGAGCAGCCATGGCTCTTTTCAATTGCTCCTCTCTGCTGATACCTGATAATAAAAATCCTTTGCTTGCATCTTTGGGATTGGCAGGTAGTATTTCATACTCTCCACCCATCATTACAAGCATCGCTTCATTGTAATTGTATTGCTTGCCTGTTGAATCCGTAAATACACTTGTCTTCAACACCCTGTACTCCCGGCCATTATAGGTAAAGGAGAACTGGCTATTGGCTACAGATACTGAAAGAATAAAAAAAATAGAAATAAGCAACTGCTTCATATAGAAATCCCAGGATGTTAATTCAATGAAGTAAATCTTTTGATTTACCAATCAACTAAAATGCCTTATCAATCAGGAGCATTAATTCACGAAATCGTCCACACCTCATTCCCCTTTAACAGTTTGTCGAGATCGGCGGGCTTTCTTGATTTAGCCTCTTCTAATTGCGCTGCCATTGCATCTTCATAACAAGTTCTTTCCGTTTTATAAAAAACACCAAACGGTCTTGGCAGGTGGCCTTCATTGTGGGGATCATCAAAAATGCGGGTTAATATTTGAGCTTTATATATATCATTTTCATCATGTACCCAAAGCTCATCCACACTGTGGCCTTCATTGAGATTAACCACTACCGGCCTGAAACCATCCAGTTTGATCCCCTTATCATTGGCTGCACCAAACACTAACGGCTTACCCTGCTCCAGGAATAATGTTTCTGCCGGTTTGGACCCCTTTTCTGTAAATATTTCGAATGCACCGTCATTAAAGATGTTACAATTCTGGTATATCTCCAGGAATGAAGCTCCTTTATGTCCATTTGCCCTCAGCAACATAGCCTGTAAATGCTTAGGGTCACGGTCCATTGTCCTGGCTACAAATGTCGCATCAGCACCAAGGGCCAGGGCAGCCGGGTTAAAAGGATGGTCAATACTTCCCATTGGGGTACTCTTGGTAATTTTATGTTCTTCCGACGTAGGGGAATATTGCCCCTTTGTCAAACCATATATCTGGTTATTGAATAATAAAATATTGACATCAAAATTTCTGCGCAGTATATGTATAGTATGATTACCGCCGATACTAAGGCTGTCGCCATCACCGGTAACGATCCATACACTCAATTCCGGCCTTGAAGCCTTCAAACCTGAAGCTATGGCAGCAGCACGGCCATGAATAGAATGCATACCATAGGTGTTCATATAATAGGGAAAACGGCTGCTGCAACCGATACCTGATATAAAAACTATATTTTCTTTAGGGATTCCCAGGGTGGGCATCACTTTCTGCACCTGTGCCAATATAGAATAGTCACCGCATCCGGGACACCAGCGTACTTCCTGGTCTGTAGCAAAATCTTTAGCAGTCAGGGCAGGGGCAATTGTTACTTCACTCATATTAAATAGGTTCCGGCAAATTTAATGAATATCAGTATCGGATACCGATCAGACAACTATGATTTTTATGTGCCCGCCGGCTAACTTTTATCATTTATAAGCTCTTCCCAGTACTCAGCAGCCCGACGGGTATGGGGAATAACGATGGTACCACCCACAATATTGGCTATAGCGAACACTTCATACATCTCTTCAGTCGTCACCCGGAGTTCATGGCTTTTTCCCAGGTGATATTTGATGCAGTCATCACAACGAAGCACCATACTGGCTACCAGGCCCAGCAATTCTTTGGTTTTTACATCCAGGGCCCCTTCGGCATAGGTATTTGTATCGAGATTCCATAGACGTTTGATCACCAAATTGTCCTTGCTCAAAATAATCTCATTCATTTTGGTACGGTAAGCATTGAAGTCTTCTACAAGATTGCTCATGACATAAGTTTTTAGTCATCAAATGTATAGAAGTTAGCCTTTTATCATTTACCATTGCCGGAAACGATAATCAAATCGTATTTTCAGCAACCAAAATTTTTGAACATGAGAAAAATTATTCTCGTCCTTTTTATTTTACAATCAGCTATTTTCTCTATTGCCCAAACCGGAAAAGAACCGGTTAAGGTAACTGACCTGTTGAAAATAAAATCAATAAGCGGAGTGAACCTGAGTAAAGATGGCGGTAAAGCAATTTTTACTGTTACATCTATTGAGCCAGACAGCGATAACAAACTGGAATATAAATATATAACACAGGTTTGGATGGTTAATACAGATGGAGCATCCTCACCAAAACAGCTTACTACCCATAAAGAAAATTCTTCCCAGGCAGTATTGAGTCCGGATGGTAAACAAATTGCTTTTGTCAGGGCAGTTGATAATAAACCACAGGTTTTTTTATTGTCATTAGAAGGTGGTGAAGCCTCTCAACTTACTAAACACAAATACGGGGCAGGCAATCCTAAATGGAGCCCGGATGGAAAGCAGATTTTGTTCTCGGCAAGTATTCCACTGAAGGATTTATTAAAAGATTCTACCCTCAACCCTGATAAAGAACTTCCCAAATGGCCGATGGAGAAACCCGGTATAGATAATAAACTCACATTAAAAGCAACTACCTCAAAAGCAGACCCTGATGGTACTATTGAAGAAATAAGAGCTTACCTGGAAAATAATGCAATTGACAAAAAAGCCAACGTAATCAACAAATTGAATTTCCTCGATGAAATGAATATCAATGCTGAAATGAGCTTTAATCACTATTTCCTTATTGATCTTAGGCCTGACACAAAGCCTGTTCCTGTTACCAGGGGGTTTTATCGCTATAACTCTGCAGATTTCTCTCCGGATGGCAAACAATTGATCCTTGCAGGTAATATGGATTCATTACAACATCCTGACCGGGCACTGGAAAATGAAATATACATGGTGAATACTGACGGCACCAAATTCAGAAAAGTAGTAGGAGAAAAAGACAAGAATTTTAATTCGCCAAGAATATCGCCATCAGGCAAATGGCTGACTTTTCAATATGGTAATACCTCATTTGTCAGTGTTCCCCAACTGGCAATTATGCCCGTCAATGGTTCTGTAAAGGATAAAATTGATATCCCGTTCGACAGAAGTAAAGGGAATATCACCTGGAGCAATGATGAAAAGTATATTTACTTCACAGCTCAAAGTAACGGGGGACAACCCATATACAGGGTTGATTTAAGTAGTGGATGGACGATATATCCTCCGTTAAGTACACTTAAGGATAAAGACAAGAATATAAGAGTAGATCAGCTTACCGATTATAATAACGGAATTGGAAGTTTTGATATAGCAGGAAATAAATTAGTGTTTGTTAAAACAGAAGTGGCCAATCCTTTTGAAATATATGTGGCAGATGCTACAGCCAAAAATCAAAAACGAATCAGCAATTTCAATACAGAATGGATTGCAAATAAAAAGCTGAGCTTCCCTGAAAAACATAGTTTCAAAAATGAAAAGGGAATGGAGATCGAATACTGGGTGATGAAACCCGCTACCTATGAACCCGGCAAAAAGTATCCGTTGTTATTAGAAATTCATGGAGGTCCATCAGCCATGTGGGGTCCGGGTGAAAGCAGCATGTGGCATGAGTATCAATATTTCTGCAGTAAAGGTTATGGAGTAGTGTATTGCAATCCCCGTGGAAGTGGTGGTTATGGTTTGGATTTTTTAAGAGGCAATATCAATGATTGGGGAACAGGCCCAACCAGTGATGTGTTAGCCAGTTTGGATAAAACTGTTGCCGAAGGATGGGCAGACACTTCTAAATTATTGGTAACCGGAGGGTCTTATGCCGGCTACCTGGTTGCCTGGATCATTGCACATGATCAGCGTTTTGCGGCCGCTTGCTCACAACGTGGAGTGTATGACCTGGCCACCTTTTTTGGAGAAGGAAATGCATGGAGACTGGTTCCCAACTATTTTGGCGGTTACCCATGGGATGCTGCCGCTAAGGCAACACTGGAAAGAGAATCTCCGATTAATCATGTACAGAATATAAAAACCCCCTACATCATATTTCACGGGGACAATGACAGGCGTACTGGTTTTGTGCAAAGTGAAATGTTGTATAAAAGTTTAAAAGTGTTGGGCAGACCTGTAGAATATGTCCGCCATCCTGCCGCAACCCATGAACTGACAAGAAGTGGTAACAACCGGCAACGAATTGACCAGATGCTACGGACTTATGAATTCTTTGAACGCTGGATCAAAAAATAATTTTTGACAGATACCACCTATGCACTTGTAAAATCGTCTAAACCGGCAATATATGTACAGTAATAAAATAAAAGCAATTACGGGCCTTTCAATATTCGTTCTGCTGGGAGTAGCAGCAGTACAGGCTCCTCATCAAAAAGAAAAGAACCTTAAAATACTGCCCAAAGACATCAGCGATGAAAAGCTTGACAGTATAATGCAGACTTATAATAAAGCACTGGGTGTAAAATGCGATTTCTGTCACGTTAAACAAAAAGTGTTTCCCGGAGATTTTGATTATGCTTCTGATGCTGAACCGATGAAAGAAAATGCAAGAGAAATGATGCGGATGACAATTGAGATCAACAAATCAAACTTCTATTTCGATAAAAACATAAGACCCGAATACCTGAATACAGTGACCTGTAAAACCTGTCATCGCGGCGAACCTTTTCCCCCGGAAGATTAATCACTATTTACAGGATTTCAACCATTCTTTTATACCAGCTATAATCTGTACTGCAACAGCTTTATGAAATTCCGGGTCAAGAATTAATTGTTCATCTTCTTTATTACTCAGGAAAGCCACTTCTACCAGGCAATTTGGATATTCAGTAGGTCCGCTCAATGCAAAATTGAAGCTACCAATATTGCCAAATTCTTTTAACCCTAATTCCAGCAGGTTCGTTAAAATAAACTGGGATAACGGCCGGAAACCTATATGCCGGTAATAAGTACTGGTTCCCTTTATACTATCCCTGGCTGAAGAATTAAGATGTATACTGATAAGAAAATGAGGGTCCTCTTTTTGTAACGTCAATATCCTGTCCGGCATATTCAACGTAGTATCCTTATCTCTTGTCATAAACACATCTGCGTTTTCATCGAGCAACAATTTTTCCAGTTGCTTTGCAAAAAGCAGCGTGTACTCTTTTTCCAGAATTTTTGTAGTTATACCCCTAGCCCCATTATTGTCTCCCCCATGTCCGGCATCAACTGCCACTTTGAGGTTTTTCAGATCTGGTTCTGCCGGTTGTCTTTTCACTCTTATCACCAGTCTCTTTTCCTGGTAATAAATGCTATATCCCCAGTGCTGTTTGTTCTTTAACTCTATAATTACCCTGAATACATCATCTTCCAATTGCTCGTGATAAACATTTTTAATTTCCTCTGCAGTCGAAAGTTGGGTTATCCAGTTTGTATTGCCGGTAGCTCCAAAGATGTCCACAACTATTTTTGAAGGATTGATCTGTTGCATGCTCCTGTAAGGTAATTTCTCATCGAGGGTCACGGTTACATAATCATACCTGTCATCACCAGACACTCTCCAGCTATTGGTCAGGTAATAGGGCAATAGTTTAATATCATTTTCTCTTTGAAAATTTTGTTTTGGTAAGTAGGCAAAATGGTCTTTTGAGAGTTGGACTTTGTAATTGACTATGGTACTGTCAACTACTTTAATAGTGACCCCGGTGTCCAGGTAAGTCATTTTTGCACCACCAAGACGGTCTATTCCCAGTCCATACTCAAGAAATGGTAAAATCCCTGTTGTTTTACCGGCGATAAAATTGTTTTGTATGGTTTGTGCATTGGTTGAAAAAGCCCAGAAAACACAAACAAAACGGAGGAATCGTATCATACCAGAAAGATAGCATAAAAACACTCTTAACAGCTGTTCCGTATTAATACGGACCGCTATCACAGTTTTACTGAATTTTGGCACAAAGAGTTCTATGTAAGCACTATATGTATCTGTATCCCGTTAATATTGCAGACGGCACCGCAACCAGGCGGTTTACGTTTTGAACCTGTATCCTTAGAAAAAACCAATAGACTATGACCTGGAATTCCATAATGGGCTTCGTTTCCTCGTTTGCCCTTTTTGTACCGATTCTTCTAATATTGATCCTTCGCCTGGGGTTGTACAGGAGTTTTCCTTTTTTACTTGTTTATTACTGCTCCGTTCTTGTTTATAATTTTTTGACAGAAGGCTACATTAAGGCAAGTGATGATATTATTCAGGTTTGGGGGCTTACCAATAATCTCTTGGATACTCCGCTGATATTATTTTTTCTGATCTATTTCAGCACCTCAAAAAGCTTTACCCAAAAAATGAAGTTGCTGGCTTTTACATTTATTTTATTTGAAGCAATAGTGCTTACAACCATTGGATTTAATATCGATGCAATAACCATCATTATGGGCCCTGGTTTGCTCATTGTTTGTGGATTATGCCTGTATTTCTTTATCCGGCAGGCAAAGCTGGCTGTTGAAAACCGCAAAGCAACCGGTAAGGCTGTCATTATCACTTCATTGCTTTTTGGGTATGGCTGCTATGGCATTATTTATCTTATGTATTATATTTTCAAAGCACATTTTCGTGCTGATGGCACCGTAAATCAGCAGTACGTTGCAGATACATTTCTCGTCTTCTTCATTGCCACCACTCTTTCATCAATCATCATGTGTATAGGGCTTGTCATTGAAAGAAAAAGAATTCAAAAACTACAGGAACTGAAAGTAACCCGTAAAGAACTCTCCGCAATATACACAGACACAAAAAGGGCTGCCCCTTTAAGAACAGCCATGCTTGACTTTGACAGAGATCAGTGGAATTAAAAACAGTACTTTCCTTCTCTTATCATTTTATCAGCAATCCTTCTTCTTGCTTCTTTACTATTGAAGGGTTCTGCCTTTGTAAATCGCTTCAGCCCCATTAATATCATTCTTTGCTCATCACCATCAGCGAAAGAGTTTACTGCATCCTTACCTGATTTATTCACTTTGTCTGCAGCATCGTAAAGATAGGTTCTCATCATATCCAGGTAATCCTGGCAAGCGGCTTCCCCTTTCTGATCTGCCATCTTCATTACCCTAAGCAGTACACTTTCTGCATTAAATGTTTCTATCGCCATATCCGCTATATTCATCAAAACTTCCTGCTCATTCTCGATTTTCATCATTAGCTTTTGAACAGCCGCACCGGATGTCATCAGGATTGCTTTTTTAAGATTTGCAACCAGTTTTCTCTCTTTCGCAAACGGGGCATCATCTTCTGCACCAAAATCAGGAATGCTCATTAGTTCCTTTTGGACAGCCATTGCAGGTCCCATCAGATCCAAACGTCCTCCCATTGCTCTCTTTAATGTCATATCAAGGATCAGTAACCGGTTAATTTCATTGGTGCCTTCGTAGATACGATTGATACGGCTGTCACGATAAGCTCTTGAAATATTATATTCTGCACTAAATCCATTTCCACCATGCACCTGCACACCTTCATCCACTACATAATCGAGTACTTCGCTTCCATATACTTTTAATATAGCACATTCAATTGCATACTCTTCTGCACCTCCTAACAAAGCCTCACTGAAAGGTTTGCCTTCAGCCAGTAATTGGTGTTCTTTATCATCAATCCATTTGGCAGTCCGGTACAAGGCTGTCTCGGCAACAAAAACTTTAATGGCCATTTCAGCCAGTTTGTGCTTGATAGCCCCAAAATTTGAAATAGGTTGTTTGAATTGTTCTCTTGTTTTGGCATATTCCACGGTACCGCTTAAAGATTTTCTGGCACCTCCCAAAGCTGCTGCACATAATTTCAGCCGTCCTATATTGAGAATATTGAAAGCAATCTTGTGCCCTTTCCCAATCTCTCCTAGCAAGTTTTCTACCGGAACTTTACAATCCTGGAAATATAACTGAACTGTAGAAGAACCTTTAATGCCCATCTTATTCTCTTCAGGGCCTTGTGTAAAACCCTCCGTCCCTCTATCCACAATAAAACCGGTAAACTTGTCGCCGTCCACTTTTGCGAACACCGTGTACACCTGTGCAAAACCACCATTGGTGATCCAGCACTTCTGCCCGTTCAGTATATAATACTTACCATCATCACTCAGTTTTGCTGTTGTCTTTGCTCCTAAAGCGTCACTACCACTGTTTGGTTCTGTCAGGCCGTAAGCTCCGGCCCATTCGCCGGTAATTAGTTTGGGGATGTACTTTTCTTTTTGTGCATCCGTTCCAAAATATAAAATTGGCAGCGTACCAATTCCCGTATGTGCCGCAATTGCTACAGAAAAAGAATGGCCTGCGCCGAGATACTCATTGATGATAGTGGAAGTAATAAAATCTTTTCCTAATCCACCATATTGCTCCGGAAATGAAGTTGCTAATAATCCCTGTTCCCCGGCCTTTGTTACCAATGATTTCATCAGTCCCGGCTCAAGACTGTCAATACGGTCAAGGATAGGATAAATTTCAGCTTCCAGGAATTGATTACACATATCCCGGATCATAAACTGTTCTTCGTTGAAATTTTCAGGGGTAAAACTTTCAAAAGGCAACGATTCTTTTACCAGCCATTCTGCACCCTTCAGTACAGTTTTTGTTGCTGTTACAGTACTCATTGTTGTAAGGTTTAAAATTTAATATTTTAATTTCTAAAAAAAATGCCGGATTCTTATAACGATCCGTTATTACCAATTAATTATTTCAAATTATCATACACCACCTGCAATACCTCCTTGCATATATCCACCTTATCAGCAGGTACAGTTATTAAAGCTTCGTTCAGCGTCTCATCAGCCAGTGCCATTGTCTCTTCCTGTAATTTTTGTGCCTGCTTGGTCAGATATATTAAATTAATACGTCTGTCACTTTCAGATGCAACCCGTTTAACGAGATTCAACTTTTCGAGATTATCAACTAAACGGGTAATACTTGGCTTATCACGGAAAGTAGCGTTACACAATTCCTGCTGACTGATACCTTCCTGTTTCCACAAATGATACAGCACACTCCATTGTTCAATAGTAATATTCAACCCGGCTGCATTAAACTTCTTTTGCAACCTGCGGGCAATGGCGGTTGAAGCTTTACCAGTGATAAAACTGTAGAGTTCCCCTTTCTTAAATTGGTTGTTTGGCATATAGTTGTTTGTGCAACTATCCAAAATTAATATTATATTTGAAATAGCCAATTTAATTTTTCATAAAATTTAATCCCCATTCCTTTTTGGAACTAAAGCATCTTATATATAGAAATTCTACCATTGGGTACTATTGTTTCGGCTCAGGGCTGAAACAAGCGGTTTGCTTTCATGGATATGGTGAGGATGCTTCTATCTTTCATTTCCTATCCAACTATGCTGGAAATCAATATACTTTCTATTCAATAGACCTTCCTTTCCATGGCAGAACCGAATGGAATGAGGGGTTGAATTTTACCCGGCAGGACCTGGTACTGATTATTGAAAAGATAACTGAAAAAGCTGCAAAAGAGCTGACCCTTATTGGTTTTAGCCTGGGCGGGAGGATCAGCCTTAGCCTGTTTGAGGCCATCCCAGAGAAAATTGAAAAAATAGTATTACTGGCCCCAGATGGATTAAAAGTCAATTTTTGGTACTGGCTGGCCACTCAAACCTGGTTAGGGAACAGGCTCTTCGCTTTAACTATGAAAAAACCAGGCTGGTTCTTTGGTCTCCTGAAAATGATGAACAATGTAAAACTGGTCAATGCCAGCATATTTAAATTTGTTAACTACTATATCGGCGATGCTGAAGTGCGCCGGTTATTATACTCCCGCTGGACATCTTTAAGAAAAATTAAACCTGACCTGCCCGTCATTAAAAACTTAATCCGGGAAAATAAAACAACAGTACGGTTGATATATGGAAAACATGACCGGATTATCCTTTCATCCACAGGAGAACAATTCAAAAAAGGAATTGAAGAATATTGCACTCTCACTGTTATTCACTCCGGTCACCAGGTGTTGCATGAGAAACATATTAAAGAAATTCTACCGGCTCTGATGCAATAATTAGCTTTGTGATATTGGTATGATCATTTTATACACCACGATACTATTATTTCTTCTTTATAGCCTGCTTATCATTTATTACTGGCAAGCCTGGAAATCGATTCCGGATTATTCGATGTCATTCACTTTACAACAAACCAAAATAAGTATAATAATCGCAGCAAGAAATGAAGAAGAAAATATCGGCACTTTATTAGCAGCTCTTCAACGACAAACTTATCCGGCAGCATTCACGGAAATAATTGTAGTGGATGATCACTCCACTGATTCTACAGTAGCAATTGCCCGTCAGTTTCCCCGGATAAAAATCATACAGCTAAAAGAAGATAATCTCAATTCTTACAAGAAGAAAGCCATAGAAACCGGCGTAGCCTCCGCAACCGGGGACCTGATCGTAACTACAGACGCTGATTGTTTACCGTCACCTGACTGGTTAACAACAATAGCTGCATTCAGGCAAGAAAAACAATCTGTATTTATTGCTGCACCGGTTGTGTTTACTAATGACAACTCGTTACTGCAAATTTTTCAATCCATAGATTTTTTAGTATTACAGGGTATTACGGGTGCCTCTGTTTTTAAAAATAGCCACTCCATGTGCAATGGAGCAAATCTTGCCTATGAGAAAACAGCTTTTGATAAAGTAAATGGCTTTACAGGTATTGATAATATTGCATCCGGCGATGATATGCTGCTGATGCATAAAATCTGGAAGCATTACCCGGATAGGGTTCATTATCTCAAATCAAAAGCAGCTATTGTCACCACCCAACCCATGAAAACATGGAAAACTTTTTTTAACCAGCGCATCCGTTGGGCCAGTAAAGCAAAGAATTACGATGACAAAAGGATCATTGCTGTATTGTTAGTGGTTTTTCTTTTCAATCTTTCTTTCCTGGTATTGGCAGTTGTTGGTTTCTCGTGTTATCAATATTGGCTTTACCTCGCCGGATTGTGGATTTTAAAAACAATAATAGAGCTGCCATTTGTGAGAAGCGTTGCTTCATTTTTTAACAAACGGGCATTACTCAACTATTTCTTTTTCTTTCAACCACTTCATATACTATATACCATTGTTTCCGGTCTATTCGGGCAGATAGGAAAGTATGAATGGAAAGGAAGAAGGGTAAACTGATATCAATAGAATAAAAAGGCATACCGCCGGGAATATTCTCCTTTACGCCTTTTCTCTTTCAACCTCTTAGCTTAACTTCCCGGCATGAGTCAATCCCAATCATTCCAGGCCGCAGCATGGCGAAGGCTGAAGAAGAACAAAGGCGCAGTCTTTGGGTTGATTGTGATTATACTGGCCGTACTGGTTGCTGTCTTCGCATATTTCATCGCCCCGGACCCATCACCGTATGCAAACCGCATCATTCTTGAAATTGGCGGAGAGAAACCAGGTTACAAACAGCCTTTTATTAAAATAAAAAAAGATAAAGATGTTGTCACTACTAGCTTCGTTACACAATTAGTTTCTGGAAAAGAAGATGTTTATTACTATGTTCCGATTGTGAATTATGAACAAAAAGAGGACAGTATTATCGTGCAGAAATATATTGATGAAGGCGTTAATGAAAGATTAGCCTATCACAATTCCCAAACAGCTGCCTCTCCTGTTGTCACAAATAAATTTCTGGCCGGTACTGATAAATACGGTAGAGATATTCTGAGCCGTATTATCGTTGGTACAAGGGTAAGTCTGAGTGTAGGACTAATCACTGTTATCATTTCACTGAGCATCGGTTTGATTCTCGGTTCACTGGCCGGTTTTTACCGGGGTAAAATGGATGATGTGATCATGTGGTTCATCAATGTTATCTGGAGTATACCCACACTGTTATTGGTATTTGCCATTACTTTAGCATTGGGAAAAGGTTTCTGGCAGGTATTTATTGCGGTTGGATTAACGATGTGGGTAAACGTGGCAAGATTAGTAAGAGGACAGGTACTTGGCGTAAGAGAACTGGAATACGTTGAGGCAACAAGAGCTCTTGGCTTTTCCAACTTCAGAACAATAGTACGGCATATATGGCCCAACATCATGGGGCCAGTAATGGTAATAGCAGCCTCCAACTTTGCCTCCGCCATTGTTATTGAAGCAGGATTAAGTTTCCTGGGTGTAGGTGTGCAACCTCCTATGCCCAGCTGGGGATTGATGATAAAAGAGAACTACAATTTCATCATCACACAGAATCCAATGCTGGCCTTAGCACCGGGTTTTGCCATTATGTTGCTGGTGCTGGCCTTCAATCTATTGGGAAATGGATTAAGAGATGCACTGAACGTCCGTGGAAGGATCTGACCTTTCATCGGTTTGCACTATAGATGTACCTGATCCTGCATTTATATCTATAATAATTAATAGAGAAAGACATAAAAAGAAAAGGCTACCAATTTTATCCGTCTCGATCAGATCGCTTAAGAAATTCACAACAATAAGCATGGTAAGTATTATGCCGATAGTAATTGCAGTTGTCCTGTAAAATATATCCTGTACCCGGTGATATAATTTTTGGGCATAATACAGCATACCACCCAAAAGAATAATAAAGAGAAGCAATCCCGGAACTCCCTGTTCAATGACTGTCAGTAAAAAGTAATTGTGAACGGTAGAATGTTCCTTGTTATTGCTGACCCATGTTTTAAAAGCCGGAACTGCATAGGGCTTATAATTATCATAAAAGGTATTCGGACCATAGCCGGTCAGCCAACTATCTTTTATCATCCTGACACCGGCGATCCAGCGATAAAACCTTTCGGCAGTTGAAACATCCCTGAGTTTATATGTAGCTATAAGGTGTTCCTTAAATTCTTTATGAAAGATTGTTGTCTGGTAATCATGAGCATAGTGCAGGTAGCGGTCATTACTTTTTAACCAAAACACTGCAGCTATAGTTACAATAATGAATGATATATAGGCGACCACCAATAACTTTTTCTTTATGAGCCAGTACGAAAGAATACCAATCATGAGTGCCAGCCAGGCACCCCGGGCATATGAAAAAAATAAAGCAACCAACGCAATAACAATAACAACTCCAAGCACCCACTTTAAGTTTCCCCGCTCTGCCAACTTCCGGCACGCAAATAATACCGGCACCATACATACCAGCATGGCAGAATAATTAACATGATTACGAAAAAAAGGAGCAACAGCGTCATTTATAGTTGCAAAACTTAATCCGCTATTGGCATGCCTTATAAGAGCAGTCGCTGCAATGAATAACATTGAACCAGCAACCAACTGTGCTGCAATTTTTATTGATTTTTTAGTACTGAAAACCAGCAGGGGCGCCAGCACAAAAGCACTGATATACCAGGTTTTCGCCAGAAGAAATTTTGTTGAAACAAGCAAATTCGTAGAGAATAATACTGCTATCATCTGCCACACAAATGCTGCATACAATAACAATAGCAATGGATGACAGCGCATTTTCTTCGAAACAACTCCTGGCGAAAATAGCCAGTATGCAAGGAATAAACAGGAAGTTAGCAACATTAAGAACTCATCGGGTATATCTGTGCCGAGTGTTGAAGAAAAATTATACTCAAAAGAAAGCGGTAACGTCAATAATAACAGAAAGAAAATAGTATTCCGATTCTCCCATCCGGCATAAAAAAGTATAGTGGCAAAAGGAATAACAATAAATAAATATTGATCCAAAAATGCTGATACAGCAATGGCAAGTACAAAGAACCCTGCAAAAAAGGCAAACAAAGCCTTGCTTTTTTTAGCAACAGTATTCACTGGCGGGTATTTTTTCTTCGCTCCAGAATCAGGGCCAGAAATAACCCGAATAAAAAGCTTAGCACTGCTGTAGCAATTAGGATCTGCATTCGTTTAGGCCTGTCAGGCCAGTCTGATCCTTTTGCTCTTTCCACGGGTATGATCACCGGCGGTTTGCTATCAACCATCAGCTGGAATTCCCCAATCAGTTTCTCGTATTCCATTAACTTATTCTGCAGTACCATTTTGTTCTCCGGTATAGTACCTGAAATACTATCCAGCTGTTGCTGTATTTTTTCTTTCCCGGACAATAACCCCCTGAGCGTCGCTTCATTACCCGCACTTTGAAGGTGCTGGTGAATTGAATGCAATTGATCCATGATAGCATTAGCTAATTGAGGGGAAAGATTTTTATCCGTATCCCATACTTTCACTTTCAGCTCCCCATATTCACTCTTCATAACTTTGGTATTCTTCTTAAGTATTGAAGCGGCTTTATTAATAGCTGCATCCCCTTTTTCATTCATCTTATAATGGTCATAAAGGTTATACTGCTGTGCAACCGTCAAATAAACGGTATCGAGATTACCTGTACCAACAATCAAATCCAGATCGTCAGGAGTACCTAGTGTGGAATAAAGTTGCTGAACATTTTCATTAAATATTTTCGATCTGTCCGATGAGTAAGAGCTGGCCGGAACAGCAGTAACAACAGATACATATTGAAGTGGCTTTGAAAATACAATAATACTCACTGCAAGTAATGACACAATCACTACAGCAAGTATTTGCTTCCACCATTTTTTTATCAGTTCGGTAATATCAGGCATTGAAAGTTATTTTTTTAATTATTAGTTGTTTGTTTTAAGAATGTCTTCCATTTATGAATGTCTGACAGTTTTAAAATGATGGAAGCAGTAATACTGATTACAAATAATCCAGCCAATAGCCACCACTTATTTAAAATATATTTATTCCCGGAATAAAGGAACCCGAACATCAGCACACCCATAAAAATATACATTAACAGGGACCGGTAGTGAATATTAATACCTAGTTTTTGCCGGGTATATAACATAGTGCCAATGCCACAAAATCCCTGGCTTACCAATGCAGCAAAACAGCTTCCCCTGGCACCAAGGTCTGGTATGAGCAGAAGATTTAAAAGAACATTCGTAACAACCGATGCCAGTACTATATAGCAAAAGGGAACTATATGACCTGTAGCGGTCAATACAGTTCCATAAACCTGAACTAACGAATAAGCAATTAATACTGGCAGGCACCATTGCAAGACTTCAATTGCTTCAGCATCCTGGTCATGATACAAAATTTCCTGTAGCCAGGGAGAAAGTATAGTTGCTATAACTGCTATCATTAAGGAAAATACCAGGAGCAGGTGGCGGCTGTTCAGTATAGCTTCACTCATGTCCTTTTTAAGGCTATATTGCCTGGCGATAAATGGCAACAGAAATGAAGCTGTTAAATACCCAGGCATATTTGCCGCATCCAATAAACGGTAAGCCCCCGCATAAATACCTGTTTCATACGCACCATTGCCGTGCAGTCTTTCCAGTAAAAATCCATCAAGCCGGTAATGAGCAGACATAAGTAAGACAATTAGTCCGAAAGGAAGAGCTGATTTGAAGATCCGTTTATTGAAAAGTGGAGATGACGGTAATGAAAATATAAATCCCTTTCTCAACAAAACAACTATTGAAATCAGCAATACAATGGCAGAGCAACCGATCTGGATAAGCAGAAACAGGTTTATGTCAATTGTTCCCGTTACAGACGGAAATAAAAGGAAACTACCACAAACTATTATCATCAGGATCTTATCTAGTACAGACAACCATGCATCTGTTCTGAACCATTGTTGTGCAGTTATAATACTTCTGAAAAATAGAAAAAGTGATGTCAGTACCTGTATGACCACTACACTCCAGAAAATATCCCATTGCCCGATACCTGATATAAAAGCGGCAAAAAAGACCACCACTACGTATAATATAACCAGCAGTAGCTTGATGGCCACAAAACTTCCGGCAATATTGCTATGACTTTCTTTAGCCGCGGCTAATTCCAGGTTAATAAAAGCCGAAAGGCCCCAATCAAGCAGAAAATTAAAAACAATAGAAAATCCGAGTAATGAAAAATATAATCCATAAACTTCTGTACCTGTAATATTCTGTACGGACCTGTCGATACCAAAAATCCATACAGGTTTGATGATTATATTAAGAATAATCAGCAGCCCAAGTGAGGAATAAAATCGGGGTGTTTCTTTCATTAACATGATATTCATGATCCTCCTTAAGTAGGAACATGCAGGTTACATCACTTTTACATTCCGGCTGAAACTTTCCTCCAGCGAAATAAATGTTTCTGTTCGTTCAATACCTTTTATCTTTTGTAACTGGTCGTGCAAAACATACCTCAATTGAGTAATATCCTTACATACTATCTCTGCAAACATGCTATAGTTACCTGTTGTATAATTTAACCGAACAATTTCCGGGATCTTTTGCAGGTCTTTGGCGACAGTATCATACAGTGAACTTTCCTTCAGGTATATCCCGATAAATGCAATGACATCATAGCCCAGTTGCTTAAGGTCTGCTTTCAGCCTTGTACCTTTAACCACCCCGGCTTCCTGAAGTTTTTTGATACGAACATGAATGGTACCACCCGATACAAATAATTTTTTACCCAGATCAGCGTAAGAGATTTCCGCATTCTCCATCATATGATGTATGATCTGCAGGTCCAGTTTGTCGAGATTTAATTTTGAAGCCATTTTATATACCAATTTTTGAATTTATCAATCAATCAGGCAAATATTTAAATATTTTCTATACTTTCAAAATATTTATTAGATAATTTGGAATGAATTGGGTTACTGACCTATATTTGTTCCATCAAGCTCTTATAATAATACTGTGGGGTGATGAAATTGCGAAAGCATGGCAGACATGCCCTCTTGTCTCGGGGGTGGGGAAAACAGGATAAATATAGCATAGAGCCGTTTTGGTAGCAATACCGGAACGACCAGGGTCGACCACTGAACTTTGTGCTACAACTAACTGCCCCGTGGAGGTTCGATCCCTCCCCCTACAGCACTTTTTTCATGCGATTTTAGCCTTTGCATTTTTTGCAAAGGCTTTTTTATTTTTGTACTGCCTCACTATAATATTTACCATTAATCCTTTTTTTCTTTTAATAACTTCTTATGAATTTACAAATCACGGCATGGATGTTTATCCTTGTTTTAGTAGCAGGCTGCTCCTCCTCTAATAAAATAGATAAAAGATATACCGCAGATGACAAAACCGTTTTTGACCTGATGGACAGGTTAAAGAAAAATGCCAATGATGCAGAAGCCGCAAAATTGTTACCCGATGCTTACCTGCAGGCAGCCGAAACCCGAAAAAATATCAACAAGGACACTTACAACAATATGAATGAAGGTGACCGGTGGATTGAAATCGCCAAACAACTGGAGGTAGCTGAAAAAATGTATACTGAAATAAGCAGCAGCCCCGTGCTGAGTAAAATAATTCCCGATCCATGGAACCCCGGCGAAAAAATCCGGGATGCCAAATTGAAAGCCGCTGCAGAATATTACAACCAGGGGCTGGCGTTTTTAAACTATAACAACCGTCCTTATGCACAAAAGGCATACGACATGTTTGTAAAAGCCAATAATGCATATCCCAATTATAAAGAGGTAAGATCATTACTGGAGCAGGCAAAAGAACTGGCTACTATTAAAGTGGTGGTCCGGCCTGTCAATTACTACAATTTTGGCTGGAATTATTGGGGCTTTGACCGTGACTACCTTCAATATAAAATGGTGCAGGACCTCAATAGTTCTTCCTCGTATCAGCATGTACGTTTTTATACGGACAGAGATGCTGATGCACGACGTATCCGGGCCGACCGGATTGTAGAACTAAACTTCAATGACTTGTATATTAGTCCTGTCTACCGGGATGAATATACTATACCCCGCTCAAAAAAAATTCAAACGGGACAAACCAAATCAAACCCGCCTCAGCCCATTTATGAAACCGTGTATGCCACTGTTTATGTAACAAGACAGGTATTGCAAAGCAGGGCTTCTCTCGAATGCCGTATTTATGACTGGGCCACCGGCCGCAATTATTTATCAGACCGTTTCCCCGACAACTATACCTGGAGAGAAGAAAGAGCAAGATATAGTGGTGACAGCCGTGCTCTTGAACCTTCCGATTGGGCACTTATCAATAATAATTCCGGATTTAATGCACCGGTACGCAACCAGATTGCCGAACGCCTTATTAATAATTGTTACAACCAGCTTTTAAGCCGTATCAGAAGTGGTGTTACGTTTGGAGATTAATCTTTACTAAATACAGTACAAATCAAAACAACTTTATGAAAAAAATTACAACTCTTACGCTAATGCTCCTACCTCTTTTTATAATGGCTCAGGATGGAACAGTTAAAGCGCTCCGTTCCGAAGCAGAACGAACAATTAAAAAAGAGGAGGATACCACTAAAAGATTATGGAGAAAAGGAGGACTCTATGGTATCAATATATCACAAGGCTCCCTGAGCAATTGGGCGGCAGGTGGTGATAATTTTTCTCTTTCTGTTAATTCATTACTCAGCCTGTATGCATTTTATAAAAAAGATAAACATAGCTGGGATAATACATTTGATTTTAATATTGGTTATGTAAAAACAACCAGCCTGGGCAGCCGAAAGAACGATGACCGTTTTGACCTGCTTTCAAAATATGGTTACGCATTGAACCCCAAGCTTAATCTCTCGGGTCTTGTCAGTCTTCGTTCACAATTATTTAAAGGATACACTTATCCTGATAATGTAAAAAGTTTTTCGTCTGCATTCATGGCACCGGGTTATTTGTTAACCAGTATTGGTCTCGATTATAAACCCACTAAAAATCTTTCTATTTTCCTTTCACCTGTAACAGCCCGCTGGGTGATTGTAAGAGATACCGCCCTTGCCAATAAAGGATTATATGGAGTAACCCCCGGCAAAAAGACGAATCTTGAATTTGGTGCATTTGCGTCTATAAACTACCTGAAAGAATTCAACAAGTTTATTACTTACAAAAGCAGGCTGGATTTGTTTTCAAACTACAGGCACAATCCGCAGAATATTGACTTATTTATGTCAAATATCCTGAATGCAAAACTGGGTAAAGTATTATCAGTGTCCTGGAGTTTGGATTTTATTTATGACGACGATGTAAGATTATTTGGTAAAAATCAGCGGTCAGCCGCCATGCAGGTCAAGTCCCTGATCGGCATCGGGTTTCTGCTGAAATTCTGATATATATATCATAGTAGCAAAAGCCACATTCACTATATAATGAATGTGGCTTTTTTATTATACAAACACTCATTAGCATCAGCTATGTTTTAACATTCTGTATGAAATAATTTATTTCTTTCTGTGTTTCTTTGTACTTATATCTTTGCTGCACCCTGCTGAAAACAATTACACTGTACAACCCCTTTTTCTAAAGTAAACGAACCAATACTGATGAACAGGAAAGTTTTATCATTTCTATTGTTTTTATTGCCACTAACTGCTTTTTCGCAGGACGCTATTGTAAAAAAATTACAAATGGAATCTCTCCGGCAGGTTAAAAAAGATATCCCGGATACCGGATGGAAAAAATGGAGAACCGGTGGAGCCTACAGTCTTAGTATCGGGCAAGGAAGCCAGAGTAACTGGGCTGCCGGCGGTGACGACTTTTCTTTTACTGTTAATACCTCGCTCCGCCTGTTTGCATTTTATAAACAAAACAAAAACAGCTGGGATAATACTTTTGATGTAAACTTTGGCTATATCAATACAACCAGCCTGGGCAGCCGCAAGAATGATGACCGGTTTGACCTGCTTTCAAAATATGGATTTGCGCTAAATAAAAAATTCAACCTGGCCACCCTGGCTAATTTTCGTTCACAATTTCTGAAAGGCTATACTTATCCTGATAATGTAAAAACATTTGCATCCGCTTTTCTTTCCCCGGCATACCTGGTAGTGAGCCAGGGTATTGACTACAAACCCAATAAAGAGCTTTCAATATTTCTTTCTCCAGTCACTTCCCGCTGGGTATTTGTCACAGATAGTGTCTTATCTGCCAAAGGTGAATACGGCGTTAGTTATGGCACAAACAGTTATAACCAGAACGGGGCATTTGCTACGATTAGTTATAACAAATCGTTCAGTAAGTATGTTTCGTACAAAAGCAGGCTGGATATTTTTTCCAACTACAAAAAGGATCCGCAGAACATCGATATTTTTATGACCAATACATTATCTGCCAAAGTAGCAAAGATCATCGCCTTCAGCTGGAACGTGGATATGATCTATGATAATGATGTGCAACTTTTTGGTAAAACAAATTCTTCACCGGCACTCCAACTGAAATCTATCATTGGTATCGGGTTACAGGTAAAGATCTGACACTTCATTCAAATCAACTGTCAACTTCCGCCCCTGAATTTTGGGCTATATTTGCCGCCCAATGGGTCAGAAGAAATTAATACGCTTTGCTGAACTGGAAACCTTCAGTAATGTGCTGCAGTTTCCAAAAGACATGCCAGGAAAATGGTCAGTCTTTTTTGGTAATAATAACCCGCTTACCCTGGAATTAGCCTGTGGAAAAGGTGAATACGCTGTTGGCCTGGGACAACTTTACCCCAATCGAAACTTCATTGGTATAGACCTAAAAGGGAACCGCATATGGGTAGGTGCCAAAAGGGCTTTACAAAGCAAGCTGACCAATGTTGCATTCCTTCGCACACAGATAGATCAGATAGCAGAATATTTTGCTCCTGGTGAAGTAGCAGAGATATGGATCACTTTTCCCGACCCGCAACTGCGGATGTCAAAAGCAAAAAAAAGGCTGACTCACCCAAAATTCTTACGGCTTTACCAACAATTTCTCGTTCCCGGTGGTTTAATACATCTGAAGACAGACAGCCCTGATCTTTATCGTTTTACCAAACTGGTGATTGATCTTTACGGTTGCCCGTTGCACAAAGACATGGATGATATATATGAAACGGAAAAGATAAGTGATGAATTAAAAATTAAAACACATTACGAATCACTGGATATTGCCGGGAGTAACCGAATTCATTATTTATGCTTCTCAATACCTCCCGATCTCGGTAATAAAGAAAAAGATACAGAGCTGAAAGAAAAACTGAAGGAATATGAAGGACTTGATTGAAGGAACGCATTATTACATCAATGAAGAGGGTTATGTGGTATTAACAGAGCAGTACCACCTGGAGAAAGGATATTGTTGTGGCAATGGATGCAAGCATTGCCCTTATGAATATGAAAATGTTCCCGAACCGAAAAAATCAATACTGCAGCAAGAAAAGGAAAACAGTAAATAGATTTATCTTCATGACATGACTGTCAGAAAGAAACCGGCAGAAAAAATAAAAACAATAAGACCATCCGGCAAAAGGGAGGAAAATTTCTTTGCGCTTGTTTTTGAAGTAGCCCGGCAAATACCAAAAGGAAGAGTAACCAGTTATGGCGCCATTGCAGCCTGCCTCGGCACCAAATCGTCTGCCAGAATGGTGGGTTGGGCCATGAACGGATGTCACCTGGTTAAACCAAAAGTTCCTGCACATCGTGTAGTAAACAGAAACGGTATGCTTACCGGTAAACATCATTTTACCCCACCGGGAATGATGGAAAAGTTATTAAAGAAAGAAGGCATCAAAGTGAAAAACGACCAGGTGATTGACTTCGATAAGCATTTTTGGAATCCTGCAGAGGAGCTGGGTTTGTAAGAAAAAGGAAAACTATTACAGAAAGATCTCAAACATAATACGGGCTGATCATCCAGTACACCACTACCCCGGTTACTGCCACATAAAACCAGATAGGCCAGGTGATCTTTGCCAGTTTTTTATGCTGTGGCCACTCACTGATCAATGCCCTGTAAGCGGTGAATAAAATAAAAGGAAGGATCAATCCAGCCAGCGGGATATGGGTGAATAGAATAATATAATAGATGGTTTTACTGATGCCTTCACCGCCAAATTTAGTTTCACCAGCAAATAAATGATGACAAATATAACTTAGTAAAAATAAAACAGACAAAAGCATCGCTGCCATCATCAGCGTCTTATGCAGTTGATATTTTTTTGACTTTACAGCTACCAGTGCAAATACCAGTAATACCGCAACTATTGAATTAATCGTTGCATTGGCCCGGGCAAAAAAATGCACATCAAAACCCAGATCAACCTCCAGTTTAACCCTGCCCAGTAATACTACCGCTGCAAATACGATAAAGGAAAAGAGATAAATTAATGTTCTTGCTTTTTTATCATTCTTTGTAAGAACAGGCTTAAGCATTTTTTTTATTTTTTCGTAAAAAGAAAAGTAACAAAAACACACCCATGATAGCCAATAAAAACGATACTGCCATTACCTGGAGTTTACCCGCAAAAAAACTCTTACGGTTTGGATCTTTCTCCATCGTCAGTAACACCAGGTCATTGGACAATTTTGATAAAGACACAGAATCCAACCCGCTGTAATAACCCCTTACATGACGGTTACTGTCAATCAGTATAAACTTATCACTGTGTACAAAATTGGTATCCACACCGTCCCCGTCAATAAGACCCAGTTTCACTTCATTCAACGCAAAATCGTAAATAGCTTTCTTATCACCGGTAAGCAACCACCATTTTTCAGGATCAATCTGAAAACGGTTGGCCCAGTATTTTAAACGTTCTACAGAATCCCTTTCCGGGTCGATGCTGAACGAAAGAAAATGTACCAGTTTATTGGTCTTATCTCCCACTCTTTTTCCATTATGTATCGATTCTTCCAGTCGCTTCATGTTCATCGTCATACCCGGACAAATAGTAGGGCAACGGGTAAAGAAAAAATCTGCTATGATGATTTTTCCTTTCAGGCTATCCCAAGAAACAGGCGTACCATTTTGATTGGTCAGGTTAAAATCACCGGTTTTATGCCATACTGTATCAGTAACCTTTTTGCCTTTCCTGGTATCTGTAACCACCGAATCAGGAAAATAATGCCGGGGCATATGAATGGCACTCTCACTCTTTGTCTTTACAATAAAATAAGAAATAAGCGGTACAAGCAACGCAATCATTACGGCATATAAAGCTGTTTTATTCACAATAGTATATATAAAAGTAAAACCATTAAACCGCTTCCTTGTTCATCCGGCAGCCAGTTCAATGGTTTTGGTTTCAAAAAAAATCCGTTATTCTTTGCCAGTTGGTTTTTCAACCGGTTTTGCTTCTTCTTTATGATGCTTGGCCGGCATGGTCGTTTCCTGGAAATGTTTATCGTAGGTATTACGCAGGTTCTTATAAGAATTACCATCCCAGATAAAAGCCGCAATAAACCAGATAAACAGCAACAATGGCACCACAATGGTCATGATCATATTCCTGATCTCATCCCCCAGGTGCATGAATACAGAAACAATATAGTAAGCTTTTGCCAGGGTAAGTATACACACCATTCCTTTAAACATCAATACCAGTAGTTCACTCGGGTTTTCACCTTTATGTATATTATAAATGAGTAACCCTATAGCCAGCTCTATAACAGTTATAACAGATAATAGAATGGTGGTCTTTCTGACCTTTTTCTTAAATGCTGCATCATCAATGGTGTGATGATGAATAGTGACTTCTTCAAAAGCCGGATGTTGCATAAGCTGATAAATTACAAATTAATAAATCACAAACCTGCCTGCAGGTTCCAAACTAAATTTTATATCAAATAGAAACAAAGGAATACAAATACCCAAACCAGGTCCACAAAGTGCCAGTACAATCCGGCTTTTTCAATCATCAGGTAATGACCCCTGTTCTGGAATACATTTTTCTGTGTCATCATCAGCATGATAATATTAATGATTACACCTGAAAATACGTGGAATCCATGGAAACCGGTGATGCCGTAGAAATAGCCCCCGAATGCCACTGGTCCTTTTGACCGGATATGAAGTTCATCCAGTTTGATTTCTTTGATTAACTGCTGATCTGTCATAGCAACTAATTGCTCATGACTTACAGCATGATTACTTTGATGTGCCAGGTTTACCAATGTTTCATGCGGTGTTTTTTGCAAGGCCGCCATCGCAGCTTCATTACTTACAAGGTCTCCCCATGGATTTGCTCTCGTGGTTTGCCCGATAATATCAATCTGGCCATCTATCAGTACTGCATGTTCACCGGTAATAAGGTGATGCCACTCCCATGCCTGGCAACCAAGGAATGCAAGACCACCGATAATGGTCCAGAACAACCATTTGATCACTCCCTGTTTATCACCTTTATGTCCTGCATGTACTGCCAGCACCATTGTTACGGAACTGATGATGAGGATAAAAGTCATTACACTCACAAATGCCAGAGGCAGATTTGCATGCCCGGCACCCGGAAATGCATTGAACACCACGTTAGGATCCGGCCAGAAATTCTGGCTGAAACGAATAGATCCGTAAGAGATCAGGAATGCACCAAATGTAAAGGCATCACTCATCAGGAAATACCACATCATCACTTTACCATACTCCAGGTTGAAGGGGCTCTTACCTCCGCTCCACCATTTGGTCTGATGTACTGTTGCTGTTGTCGCCATGTCAGTTGTCAGGTTTTACTTGTTGTTTATTATCATCAGTTACCGCCGATTACCAGGAAGAATACCAGCAGGTAAATCCATAAAAAATCTACAAAATGCCAGTATGTTGCTGCTACTTCTACAGGAACTGAACTGTATAATTTAATTTTTCCAAAAAAAGCTTTGATCAGCATAACCATCAAAGCCACTATTCCCCCAATAACATGCAAAGCATGTAAACTGAATATCACATACAGGAATTGACCAGCCCCGGCTCCCCTGAATGTTACCTGCTGCGCCCATAAATTCTGAAACCCCATCCACTGGAACACTATGAATACCGAACCGAGCAACACTGTTGCCCCGATAAGCATTCTGTATTTGTTCATTTCCCTGTTCTTAAAAGATCTTAATGCCAGCTGCACCGCCAGGCTGCTCAACAGGATCACTATAGTGGAAATCCAGAACACTTTCGGCAAGGTTACCGGCTTCCAGTTTACCTGGTTACTTTTTACTATGAATGCACTCGTCAATCCTGCAAACATCATTACAAGACTGCCAATAGCCACCCACAATGTAAACTTGTGGGGATGCATTTTCTGTTTTTGCTGATTACTCACAATATCCATCTCTCTTTTATCTTTTAATAACTTGCTTTACTTAATAATAAGGCTAACAAAACGACCGGTAAATACATATAACTACCAAACATCACTTTTCTTGCCGAACTAACATCCATATTCTTATACAAGGCAACACATCTCCCGATCATAAACAGGTTCGCCAATATTACCAGTCCGATACTTATTAGCCCCATTGTGTCCTCATAACTGCACATACCGGTAAAATAAGGCAACAGCGTAACGGGTACCAGCAACAGCGAATAAGCAATTGTCTGAATGGCCGTAAACCTGGTTGGTCCCTCATTGGCTGGTAACAGCTTAAATCCAACGGCTGAATAATCTTTGTGCGCCACCCAGGCAATAGCCCAGAAATGGGGAAACTGCCAAAAGAACTGGAAGGCAAACAATATCCAGCCACCTGTTGATAATTGATCATCGCCGGCTGCCCAGCCAATAAGGCAGGGCAATGCTCCGGGAACTGCCCCCATCAATACAGCTATTGAATTTACCTTTTTCAACGGTGTATAGATGAATGCATACAGGAACAAGCTAAAGGCGGCTAATCCTGCCGATAACCAGTTGAAATAAAAGCCAAGGATAAAAACACCCAAAGCTCCTGTTACAATAGCAAATGCCCATCCTTCCCCTACACTCATTCTTCCTGCAGCCACGGGCCTTGTGGAAGTTCTTTTCATTTGTGCATCTGTATCTTTCTCAACTACCTGGTTGATGGCATTGGCACTACCTGTTACCAACATCCCACCTGCAAAGAGCAAGAGTATCATTACCCAGTTGTATTCAACTCTTGGTGCCAGCAGGTAACTGATCACACTACTGAAAACCACCATGATACTCAGCGAAGGCTTTATTAACAGTAAATAATCTTTGATCTTCTTCATATCAGCCTTCACTATATTGTCAAAAAAACTTCAATCTTTCAAAAAACACCAATCAATCCTCACAATCAATTTAGTGCTTACTTTCATTAGCACCAATTGGCTCCGTTTGCGGAATAAAATCCCTTCCATCTTTAGAGTAGTCATATGGCCAGCGATGTACTTCCGGAATTTCTCCCTCCCAGTTTCCGTGCCCCGGATTGATCTTTGTTGTCCATTCCAGCGTATTAGCACCCCATGGATTGGGTGTGGTCACTTTTCTTCCTTTAAATATTGAATAGAAGAAATTGAAAACAAACATCAACTGTACTGCAAATACAATAATGGAAACAATGGTGATCATTTTATCCAGTTCACCAAACTGGTTGAAGGAAACCCATCCACTCTTATCAAGATAACGACGGGGGATACCAGCAAGGCCCTGGTAATGCATGGGCCAGAAGATCAGGTAAGCACCGATCATAGTTACCCAGAAATGCATGTAACCAAGTGTGTTATTTAAGTAACGTCCAAACATTTTCGGGAACCAATGATACACTCCGGCAAACATGCCGAAGAAAGAGGCGACTCCCATTACAATGTGGAAGTGAGCTACTACAAACATGGTATCATGCAGGTGAATATCAATAGTAGAGTTTCCAAGGAAGATACCCGTCAAACCGCCGGAAATAAATAAGCTGACAAACCCAATAGCAAATAAGGTGGCCGGAGTAAACCGGATATTACCTCTCCATAAAGTAGTTAGCCAGTTAAATACTTTGATTGCGGATGGAACTGCAATCAGCAGGGTGAGCAACACGAATACTGATCCAAGGAATGGATTCAACCCCGTAACAAACATGTGGTGCGCCCACACCAGGAATGCAAGTATGGCAATCGCAAACAAGGAACCCAGCATGGCCATGTAGCCAAAGATTGGTTTCCTTGCATTAACAGAAAGTATTTCAGATACCATACCCATTGCCGGCAACAGAATGATATACACTTCAGGGTGACCAAGGAACCAGAACAGGTGCTGGTAAAGAATTGCACTACCCCCTTCGTTCGGTAATATCTCGCCATTGATAACAATATCACTCAGGTAAAAACTTGTACCCAGATTACGATCGAATAACAATAAGATGGCACCAGACAATAATACAGGGAAAGACAAAACGCCTAACACTGCAGTAAAGAACATCGCCCATATAGGAAGGGGCAAACGGGTCATACTCATCCCTTTGGTCCGCATGTTCAGAATAGTAGAAATATAGTTAAGGCCTCCCAATAAAGAAGACACGATGAACAAAGCCATACTTATAAGCCACAGGTCTGTACCTATTTTTTGTCCATCACCAGCCTGGCGTAATGCGCTCAATGGCGGATACATGGTCCATCCGCCGGAAGCAGGACCTGTATGTACAAAAATCGAAGCTAACATAACAATACCGGCAATAAAGAAAAACCAGTAAGAGAGCATATTCAAAAATGGTGAAGCCATGTCTCTTGCACCAATCTGCAGCGGAATGAGTAAGTTGGCAAACGTACCACTTAGACCGGCTGTTAATACAAAGAACACCAGCACGGTTCCGTGCATAGTTACCAATCCGTAATAAAATTCAGGTTGTATCTGACCGCCTTTGGCCCAATTGCCAAAAAAAGTTTCCAGTATCGGGAATGATTGATCAGGATAACCCAATTGCAATCGGAATAACACTGAGAACAACCCACCGATAATAGCCCAAACCATACCAGTAATCAGGAATTGTTTACCGATGGTTTTATGATCCATACTGAAGATATACTTCGAAATGAAGGATTGCTCATGATGGCCATGTCCATGATCATCATGATGTACTGCGTGTGCAGCGTCCACTCCGGAATGTACATTCATTGCTTCGCTCATAGTCTTATTTTATTGCCTCCATCCCCATGGAGGAAAATTTTATGTTAGTAATGCACCAGGGGTAGGATGCTTACCTTCTTCAACTATTATTTTATTACAGCCGCTACCTGTTTTACAGTATCAGCTTTTGGAGCTGACGGATCTTTATCAGGATTGGCCACTAAATACTGGGGTTTCTTAGATGCAAGCCATGCATCAAATTCTTCTTGTGTCTCCACCACTATTGTTCCTCTCATACTCCAGTGACCTTTACCGCACATCTGGTCGCAGGAAAGTTCGTATACGAAATCAGGGTTCCCTGTTTTTTCTTTCATCTGTTTGGTAGTGTAAGTAGGTGTAAACCACATGGTGGTGGGAGTACCTGGCACAGCGTCCATCTTCATTCTGAAATGAGCCAGACCCACATCGTGAATTACATCTTTGGCACCTATTACCAGTTTCACCGGCTTATTAACTACCAGGTGCATTTCCTGTTCAACGAATATATCATCATGGTTTGCAGGATCATCCCAAATCTGACCAACAGGGTTATTGGCTGCGGGATTTACATTCTTGAAATATTTCTTACCTAGGATCTTGTCTCTACCCGGGTAACGAAACTCCCAGCCAAACTGTTTACCAACCACTTCCACCTGCATGGCATTTTTTGGAGCATCGCCAGTTATTTTAAACCAGTAGAAGATACCAAACCCAACCAAAATTGTAAGTGTAATGGCGGGAATAACGGTCCATATCAACTCCAGCTTGTTACTATGCGCAAAGTAAAAAGCTTTTCTTTTATCTGATTCCTGGTATTTGTAGGAAAACCAGAAAAGGGCAACTTGTGTGATAACAAATACGATGAAAGTGATTAACAGGGTAACATAAAGCATTCTGTCTACCAGTACCCCATGGTCTGAGGCAGGTTCCCCAAGAATCTTTCCTTTCAGCTTTTCATTACAATAATACACACCGATCAATCCAATAATAAGAAAGGCCAGCAACATAAAGCCATTGATCTTATTGGTTTGCTTGCGGGCTTTTTCATATCCTCGCAACACGGCTACATATTCACTGGCCTTGGCAATCTGAAAGGTGATCAGAAATCCCAGCGCTAAAATTGCAACTATGAAAAATGTCTGCATAATCTATAATTCAGTTTTTTCTACCTGATTAAACGTAAATAACTTCTGTCCTTTATGTATGGTGAATCAAACTCTCTTTAACAAAAGGATGATTTTTTGCCAGCAACGGTGCCTTGCTCAACGCCCTGCCCGTTACAAACATGATCAACCCCACAAAGCCTAATGCCACCCCGAAATCATACAATATCATCGGTACTTTGTTCGGAGACACCGCCGGAAATACCATCTGGTAAAAATCCAGCCAGTGCCCAAATATGATTAACAACGACATAAATGTAATTGTTCCATAGTTTCTCTTGGCATCTCTTGTCATTAATAATAACAATGGAGCAATAAAATTGATTATAAACATCAGCCAAAAGATTCCTTTATAAATTCCATGTGCCCGGGGCTGGAAATAAATGGTCTCTTCCGGGATATTCGCATACCAGATCAGCATGAACTGGGAGAACCACAGGTAGGTCCAGAAAACAGAAAAGGCAAACATGAACTTACCGATATCATGCAGGTGCTCATTATTGGTGTACTCCAGGTAGTTGTTATTTTTCAGGAACACTACAAATAATGCGATCAATGCCATGCCGGATACAAATGTGCTGGCAAACGTATACCAGCTATACATAGTGCTGTACCAGTGCGCATCAATACTCATCAGCCACAACCAGGGGATGGAAGACATGACAGTTAAGGAAAACACTATAATGAATAACGCAGCCCAAACCGTATTGTTCCAGATATATTTTTTTCTTGCTTCTACTGTAGCCAGCGGCTTGCTATCGAGGCTGCGGGACAATTGTCTCATTTTCCAGCCTAATACTGACCATAATACAATGGTAAGAACAGTAGCAACTGCAAAGAACCCTTTATTTAAAAATCCTTTTTTATGATTTAAAAT
The DNA here is from genome assembly GCA_016719165.1 of Chitinophagaceae bacterium. Lineage (GTDB taxonomy): Bacteria > Bacteroidota > Bacteroidia > Chitinophagales > Chitinophagaceae > JJ008. Next base: position 330,098 of record JADKAJ010000002.1, read on the forward strand.
AGCGTCTTCCGCTACATGATGGGTATCCGTCCAGTGATAAATCGTATGATTACCTCCAAATACTATTGCCAGTAAGATAGCGCCACATATAACCCCGATAACAGGAACTACAGCAGAAATTGCTTCCGGTACACGGCGAAAAGCCATTTGCCAGCCACCCCAGGCGAGTGTAGTAGCACAAATGAAAAACATAGAAGCATTAACCACCAGCAGGAAGAAAACACTGTTTTGGAGCAAGGATGCCCAGAAACGGGCCTGCTCTTTTGGGTCACTTTTAGATCCGCTGGTAACATATAAACCAATGATCGCCAAAATACCAATAGCCATCAATGCAAAAGCTATTGTATTGTATCGTTTTGGTACTACAAAATTTTCCCGGATAGACATCAGTTATTATTTATTGTTTCTTCAAAAACTGTTTTATTTTTTTACCGCAGCTGTACTATCTGATGGTGCTGCTGCCGGAGCCACAACTGTACTCCCTTGTCCTTGTTTTGCTTTAATGTACGCAACCACTTCCCAGCGTTGTTTTGTACTCATTTGTGAAGCATAGCCTCCCATGTTATTCCTTCCATAAGTAACAGAATGAAACATTGTACCCTCCGCCATGTTGGCAACAAGAGGATCTGTCAGCAGATTTCTTGGCGCATTGGGGAAAGCACCATTACCACCATTCCACAATGGACCATTACCATCCAGCTTTGCACCATGACAAATACCACAGTTTACCAAATACAACCTTTCTGCCTCTTTCATGTCAATAGCTGAAATATCTAATGGATTTTTAACCTCTGCAGACCTTATATACCCAGTTGAATCATTCTTAAATGGATAGGCTGCCATCTCTCCTCTTGCAATAGTTCCGTCTACAGGCTTTGATATATAGTTTACACCAGCTTTATCCAGTGCTTCTGTTGAAGCATAGGTTTCATATGCCCTGCTGTAAGCCATGTCCGGCATATAAGCACGGCCTTCATCACGCCTGATATTATTGCAACTGATCATTGCAACTGCTAATACCAAACAACCAGCAACTATGAATATTTTCTTCATTATCTCTAAGTATTACGATTAATGATTGTCTTGCTCTTTTTTCTGAAATCTCATCCTGTCTTTATCATAGCGGCCCAGCCACCATTCTGTTTCTTTATATTCCACTTTCACTTCTTTCGCTCCGATTGTTTCCAGGAAACTCATCGCCTCTGCTTCATTTGTTTTATCTGTACACTCCAGCGCCATTACAAATATATCGTCCGTGGAACGGGGATTAAAGTGGTCCTTCTTTACAAAAGGAGCCAGCTGACAGAGATAACAAAAAGTCAATACCATTCCTACCGCGGCAAATAATACAGTCAGCTCGAATGTAACAGGTATCCATGCCGGGAGGGCAAAGAAGGGCTTACCCCCGAAATTTATCTGCCAATCCACTGTCAATGCCCAGGTGATGAACCCTACCGCAGTTGCTGTCCCGGTTATACCATAGATAAAACCGGCAGTATGCAGGCTGGTATCACGAAGCCCCATCACTTTATCCAATCCATGAATCGGAAACGGTGTAAACACATCGTGAATCTTGTATCCTGCCCGGCGAACTTTCTTCACCGCAGGAAAAAGGACCGCTTCATCATCAAAATTGCCGACTACAAATTTTTTTACAGCCATTTTTTAAGCTTTTTGCGCTAGCTCATAGCTGCTAGCTTTTATCGTTTAAACCAATGTTTATCATTCATAGTTATCAGCAATAAAACTGATAACTAATTCCTTTTCTACGCTCCGTGATCATGCCCATGTTTCTGGCCAAATTCTTCAGTTGACTCCTCTTCAATCTCATCCATATGATCTTTATAATGCTCACCATTCTTTTTCAAAATATGTTTGATCTCTGCCAGTGCAATAACGGGGAAGAATTTAGAGAACAGGAAATAACAGGTAAAGAACAAACCAAATGTTCCCAAATAGAATCCCACTTCCCAGATGGTAGGTGTATAATATGTACTCCATGCAGATGGCAGGTAGTCGCGGTACACAGAGGTAACGATGATCACAAAACGTTCGAACCACATACCAATATTTATCAGGATACTCATGAAGAATGTAACCACCAGGTTCCTCCTCATTTTGCTGAACCAGAATATCTGCGGAGATAATACGTTACATCCCATCATGATCCAGTAACTCCAGCCATAGGGACTGTTCAGGTTCAGACGGTTTTCAAAAAAGGCAAATTCTTCATACCCTACTGCAGAGTACCAGGCCATGAATAATTCTGTTAAATAAGCGATACCAACAATTGAACCCGTCAACACAATTACCTTATTCATTACTTCAATGTGCTCCAGCGTAATATAATCTTCCAATGCCAGCACTTTCCTGGTTACCACCAACAGCGTTTGCACCATCGCAAAACCGGAGAAGATGGCACCCGCAACAAAATAAGGCGGAAAGATAGTTGTATGCCAACCCGGTACTACGGAGGTGGCGAAGTCGAAGGATACAATTGTATGTACTGAAAGTACAAGTGGTGTACTTAAGCCAGCTAATACTAATGATAATGCTTCATGACGCTGCCAGTGCTTGGTGGAACCCGTCCAGCCAAATGCTGCTACTCCATAAAAAGCTTTTCTCCATTTCACTTTTGCCCTGTCACGCAGCGTAGCCAGATCAGGCAGTAATCCTGAATACCAGAATAAAAGTGATACAGTGAAATAGGTAGAGATGGCAAATACGTCCCATAACAGAGGTGAGTTAAAGTTCACCCATAAAGGACCTCTTGTATTGGGATAAGGAAGTACAAAGAATGCATTCCACACACGACCCATGTGCCAGATGGGGAACTGACCGGCACACATTACCGCAAAAATGGTCATCGCTTCAGCGGCACGGTTTACACCTGTTCTCCATCCCTGGCGGAACAATAACAAGATCGCTGAGATCAGGGTTCCGGCGTGACCAATACCCACCCACCATACGAAGTTGGTGATGTCCCAGCCCCAACCCACTGTTTTGTTCAGGTTCCACTGACCGGTACCATATATTACCTCCATCGTTACAGAGATAATACCGAAGATGAGTAATGCAACGGAGATTAAAAATCCGATCCACCATAATTTAGATGGGGTAGCCTCCACCGGGCGGCAAATATCTTCCGTTACCTGGTGATAATCTTTGGTGCCATCTACCAATGGTGCTCTTACCTGTGATTCGTATCTAAGTAATGCCATATTCTGGTTGTTTGTCCTTGTCCTCTTTATCGGATTCTAAGGATATAGTTAGTCAACTTTCTGCTTTTATATTAATGCTGTGCTTCTGCCGGTTTCTTTTCACCCTGCCCCTCTGCACCATGTTCTGATGCTGGTGGTGGATGATGCCCTTCACTTTCAACTATCTCTTCTGTATTTCTCACTTTAGCCAGGTAGCTCACATTCGGTAACACATGCAGTTGCTCCAGCACATAAAAACCACGCTGTGTATTTTCTGCTCTCACTTTTGTGATAGCACTTTCTTTATCATGCACATTACCGAATACAATGGCATTTGCTGAACAAGCTGTCTGGCAGGCTGTTTTAGCATCGCCATCTTTCAACGGACGGTCCTGTTTCTTGGCTTCCAATTTTGCGGCTTGTAAACGCTGGAAACAGAATGAACATTTTTCAATCACACCTCTTGAACGTACGGTAACATCGGGGTTCAATACCATTCTTGTCAGGTCATCATTCATCTGGTGAACAACAGGATCCAGTTTACCGACCAATTGTTGATCCTGGTTGTCTTTGAAACTATCTGCTCCTGTGTAATCCGCCCAGTTAAAGCGACGAACTTTAAACGGACAGTTATTAGCACAATATCTTGTACCGATACAACGGTTATAGGTCATTTGGTTGATCCCCTCTGCGCTGTGGTTAGTAGCAGCAACCGGACAAACATTCTCGCAAGGAGCATTATCACAGTGCTGGCACATCATCGGCTGGAACACAACTCCTTTCAGCTCATCAGGATTCTTCTCATCGCTTACAAAGTAGCGGTCGATACGCAACCAGTGCATATCGTGATAACGAAGCACTTCACTCTTACCAACAACCGGTACATTATTTTCAGCATGACAGGCCACTACGCAGGCGCCACAACCATAACAGGCATTCATGTCGATATTCATACCCCACTTGATGCCGGGCTGATCATGCAGTGGATACAATGTTCCTTCTTTTCTATAATCAGTAGTTGCTCCATTCTGACTTTTACCATACGTCTCTTCGAGATGATTACGGTAATCAGGAATAACATTGGGATTCTTTTTGAATGTAGCCAGTGTAGTTTCCCTTACTACTTCAATCCGGTCTTCGTATGAATTATGAATCTGTGTCTGGGCAATTTTTTCTTTGCGTTTAGCATCTGCAACTGTTACGGCTGCATGATACGATATTGTAGTGCCATCAAAGGAGGTGAATGGATAAACATTTTTACCGATACCAGCTGCTGTTTTACCCAACTTCTCGCCTCTTCCGTAACCAACAGCTACAGCAATAGTATTAGCCTGCATACCGGGAATAACCAATACTGGCAGTTCCACTTCTTTTTTACCAACCGTTAATTTAATAACAGGCTTTTGCGGGTAGTATTCGTAATTGTTGCTTTCCTTTTCTGATCCATTGATGAGGTCCAGCCCAAGCACTTCCTTTGCCATCGACATGCTGATCAATGCATAGTTGTCCCAGGTTGCTTTTGAGATGGCATCCGGTAATTCCTGCAACCAGGGATTGGTAGCACCAGTGCCAGTTCCAATGGATGTCTTTTGATATAACACTACTTCAGCACCTGTAACTTTCTTTGCAGATTCAATGGCGGAAATAGCTGTAGCAACTGCTCCTCCGTTGTAGGTACCGGCACCAGCAGCTGCAGGGGCTTCTTCTTTGATACCGTCCTGCAAAATTTTATTGAAAGCCTCTTCTGAACCCAGTTTACCAGTCCAGTAATTTTTAAAATAAACTTCGTAATCTGTATTATTACCACTCCATTTCAGCAATGAGGTCTGGAAAGGACGGGTTTTGAATAAAGGATAGATAGTGGGCTGCATAAAGCTAACCACACCTGTTTTAGGCTCAGCATCACCCCAGCTTTCCAGGTAATGATGGGAAGGAGCAACATATTCACAGAGTTCAGTTGTTTCATCCAGTCTTTCATTGAAAGAAACGGTAACTTTTACTTTGCTTAATGCAGCAGAAAATTTTGCGGCATCATGATAGTTGTAGGCCGGATTGGCACCACATATTAAAATAGTTCCAATAGTGCCGGTTTCCATATCTGCCACTAACTGTGCAAAATCTGAATCGATGCCCTGGCGGTAATTAACCGGTTTGCTCCAGTCAATTGTTTTACCGTAAGCTCCAATAGTATTATTGATGGCATTAACGATTACCTGTATATTTTTATCATTGCTGCCGCAAACCACCAGGCCTGCGCCGGCATTGGCTTTTAGATCAGCTGCTACTTTTTCAATACCCGCTTTTAGTTTTGCATCCGTAACCGGAGAAGCCATATCAACTGCACCCACTGCAACTGCCAACCCTAGTGCAACAAGACCTGTTTCAGATGGACGGTGTGTGAATCTTTCATCAGCGCTTGCACCAGTAAGGCTCAGGTAGCCTTCAAACTGGTAGTGTTTACTCATCGAAGGGTTTTTCTCGTCGATCCTGCGGCCAACGGAATAGCCCTTGGCATTTTCAACTGAATTGAGCCAGGTACCCAGGAAATCAGCACCAAGACTTACAATTACCTTAGCAGCGCCAAAATCATACGTTGGTATTTTTTTTCCGAAACCACTTGCTTCATTGGCCAGTAACATACCACTGTACGAAACTGCATCATACTGTACATGTCTGAGGCCGGGGTAGTTAGCAATTATTTCTTTTGTAGAAGGAGAAACAATAGTACTGGTCAGTAATACAGTAGTACCACCTGCATTTTTTATCGCATCACCCACCATTTTATCAAACTGCTCAAATGTGGGGACTTCTTCAAATTTTGCATCCGCTCCTTTACCTACTCTATGCTGGGGGAAACGAAGACGATGTGTATCATACAGATCAAGCACTGAAGCCTGTGTACGGGCCGTAGTGCCTCCATTTGTATAAGAACAAAGATCATTTCCTTCTATTTTGATAGGACGACCATCTCTTACCTTAGCTACCACTGGTACCACATCACCATCCTGCACATAAGTGGTTGCATAATATTTAGCCACACCGGGTACAAGATTCTCCGGTTTGTTGGCATAAGGTATAGCTTTCTTTACAGGAACCTTACAACTGGCAGCCAGCGTAGCTGCAGCTGTACTGAAACCAAGATACTTTAAGAAATCCCTGCGGGGAGCTTTGGCATCAATCAATCCTTTGTCGTCGAAACCTTCAAATGGCAACTCTTCTTTAAACTCATCCTGCTGCTTCTTTTGAAAGTTTTCGTTGTCATTCACCTCTCCGAAACTTTGCCAGTACTTTTTTTGGCTCATGAATATCAATTTGATAATTCGATAATGTGCTGATTACTAATTCGAGTTTTTCAACTTCTTAACTAACCTTATTAATAGTGACATTTTTGACACTCCAGTCCACCGATATCTTTCACAGTTATACTATCCATTTTGCCGGATTTGAAATCGTTGTGAAACTTCTCATAGATGCTGTAATACTTATTGCCTTTGGTGCTGTCGTAGTTAAAATCCACTTTTGTTTGACGATGACAGTTGATACACCAGCCCATACTCAATTCGGCAACCTGCTTCACTTCATCCATTGCAGTTATTTCACCATGACAGCTTTGGCATTGTACATTACCGGCTCTTATGTGTTGTGAGTGATTAAAATAAACATGATCAGGCAGGTTGTGGATTTTTACCCATTCAATCGGCTTTTTGATCATGGAAGGATCCCATTTATTTGCATTGTTGGGGTCAAATCCTGCTGCAGCATGCAGTTTGGCTATTTCCGCTGTACCATTGATCTCATTACCAGCTTCATCATAGAGCTTTGGCCCTTTTTCGTAAGTGGTGATGGCTTTGTGGCAATTCATACAGGTATTTACCGAAGGAATAGCGGCATGCTTACTGTCCCATGCTGAACCATGACAATATAGACAACTGATCTGGTTGATGCCTGCATGTACTTTGTGAGAATAATAAATAGGCTGCTCCGGCTGATAATCTTTCTGACGACCCAGTCCGATAGCTCCTTTCGCTACCATATAACCACCGAAAATGAAGAAAATAATGGCGGCCATTGCGATATATACTTTATTGCGATAGAAGGGAACAGGCTCCGGACGAATAATCCCTTCCGAATCATCTGACATTTTTTTCAGGTTGCTGTTCACCTGCATTAAAATAAGGGCTATGATACCTAATATGAGGGAGATTACACCAAAAATGATGGCATTCTGGTTACCAGATGGCTGTACTTCAGCACCGGGAGGTGGCGGTGGAGCTGGTTTTGCGGCTTCATTTATATAGGACACCAGATTTCCAACATCAGCCAGGGTTACATCAGCAAAACCTGTCATCATTGATCCGTATTTAGCCTTAAGCCCTTGAGTGTAAGGGTCTTTAGCCATATAAGATGCAGGATTATTGATCCATGCCAGCAGTTCTTTATGATCAGCCCATTTGTGCCTTTCCTCAATTCCGGCCAGGGCGGGCCCTGTCCCGTCTTTCAACACATTGTGGCAGGCAGCACATTTACTGTTAAATATCGCCTTGCCTGCAGCAATATCCTGTGCAGTTACACTCACTATAGAAAAGACAAAAAAAGATAGAAACAAAGATGTCAGTCTCTGGCCGATTGGTTTACAAAGAATCATAGATGCAATTGATCTGAAAAATGTGGATAAATAGCTCTAATCAGGCGCAAAAATAAGTCAGGAACTTAACAAAACGCCAAGTACTTAACTTTTTTTTTAATCCGCTACCAGCCTGCATTTCAGCGGATTTATTACTATTTTTTAGCAAACAGTAAAGTTGTTTGTCATAAATCGGTCAACCTTTCCATAAAGTTCAACAGATGTGAAAATAGTCGTCTTTCATGGCCATTTTTTCCTGACTTTTGCGTCGCTTAATTTTAATGATACTGCATGTTTGAACGATTACAGAAAAAATGGAAGGTGAATGGCCTTCAGCTGGCTCTGATTCTTTGCACTTTTACCATCGGAGGCAGTGCTACGGGTTTCGTGGGAAAAAAGATTATGAATGCGCTGTCCATCGGACAGGATTGGCTCTGGGCAGTCATTTATATTCTGCTGGTGACCCTTATCTGGCCATTGATGGTAATAATTGTAAGCATTCCATTCGGCCAGTTCCGTTTTTTCAATGCTTATATCCATAAACTGGGACAAAAAATGGGTGTCATCAGGGAAAAGAAATGAATAGACTTTCCTGGTGCTTTCTCATTATGATACTATACTATGAATAAGATCGCAGTTTTTGCATCTGGTGGAGGCAGTAATGCGCAAAAGATCATTGAGTATTTCAATAATTCCCAGTTGGCCAGCATTGCACTGATAGTAAGCAATAAGCCAGAAGCCGGTGTAGTAACGATTGCTGAAAAAAACACCATTCCCACGCTGATTATCGAAAAAGAAAAATTTCTGAAAGGATCGGGATATACAGATGATTTAAAAAAAGAGGGCATTGATCTCATCGTATTAGCGGGATTCTTATGGAAGATCCCTGCTTTACTGATAAAAACATTTCCCGGAAAGATCATCAATATACATCCTGCCTTATTGCCAAAATACGGTGGTAAAGGTATGTACGGCTTTCATGTACACCAGGCTGTTATTGATAATAAAGAAAAAGAAAGCGGAATTACTATTCATTATGTGGATGAACAGTATGACCATGGGCAACCAATATTCCAGGCTACCTGCCCGGTATTTGAAAATGATACAGCTTTTTCACTGGCAAAAAGAGTGCAGCAACTGGAACATGAACATTATCCTAAAGTCATTGAAGAGATCCTTTTCAACAACAGCAAATAAGAAACAAAGCAACTTAAAAATTATTTTCACCTGTCATCCGGCCTTATTGACTCATACGACATTTTGATTTTACACTTCTTTTTGCATTTTCTTTTGTTACTTGCCGCTGATTAATTTTTGTGAAGCACCCCATATATATATTATTCATTATTTCATTCCTTTTTACGGCCACATCTGTGATTGCCCAGACCTATAAGATAAAAGGTGTGGTGTATGATAGTTCCAGGAATTATCCTATGGAACTGGTAAGTGTGCTCTCCACTTCGGGTACAGGCACCGTTACCAATGCTGATGGATATTATGAAATTGAAGTGACTGAAAAAGATTCAATCTGGTTCAGCTATCTCAATAAACCAACAGTGAAGTTCCCGGTAATGAGGATCGGCAACCCGATGCAGTTTGATATTTCATTACAGGTAAATGTGCCGGTAATGAAAGAAGTAAAAATATTACCCAGGAACTACCGGCTGGATTCTCTCCGGAACCGCCAGGACTATGCTAAAATTTTTAATTACCAGAAACCAACTTTGAAAACTGTAACACCCCAATATGGAGCCGCAGTTGGTTTTGACCTGGATGAGATCATCAATATGTTCCGGGTGAAGCGAAACCGGAGCATGGCGTCTTTCCAGCGAAGATTATTAATGGAGGAACAGGATAAGTATGTGGAGTTCCGTTTCAACAAAGCGCTGGTGCGCCGATTAACATTACTTGACGGGGCAGAACTGGATAGTTTTATGCGGGTATTTAAACCTTCCTACACTTTTACCAAACTGGCAGGTGATTATGAATTCAGGTTGTACATCAAACAAGCTCTCTATCGGTTCAAAAGAGGGATGCAACCGGATGCCTGGTATAAAGAAGAGCTGGAGGAGCAATAAATTGCAGCCTGTTATTGATTACAAATAAATACAGCATTCTTTTTTTTGTATTGTCAAACTCTCGTTTGTATTACCTGACTCTCTCACTTTGCCGGAGACAACGTTCCCACATCCGGGCAAAATCCTCGGCTGAGTTGAATAGTACGGACATGTCTTTGGGCTTCATGCCTACGTTCTTTAAATCCTGGAAGAAATCGGCCATCATTCCATAATGAGCCATCCCATCCAGGTTATAATCCCATGTTTTACCCAATGTGGAGGAGGGTATCAAGGGTTCATTCGTACCGGGTTTCATCATTATTTTATAATAGTTTAACGCCTGCTCCAGTAATTTATGTCTTTTGTATTTTTCAGCATTGATCGCCACATCAGCAACCCTGTTGTCAAATGTTCTTTTATTAAATATTTTTTCCTTGCTTACTTTACAGGCAATTTGTTGCTGCGTTCCCACATCACCGTTAAATACATCTGTTCCAATTCCTTCCTCATTGCCTCCCTTGATCAACCCTTTAATGAATTCCCTGATCCTCCCTTTGTTATAACTATTATGTACAACGTTATTGAGGTACCAGTCTATTTTATTTTTGGTATCCCCGGATTCTGCTACTTTTTTTAATCGTTCTTCCATGGAATAATATATCTGGAGAGCCAGCATAAAATCTCCCTGTTCATCTGTAAATAACTTTCCATTCTGTAAAAATCTGTCCGGGCTGCTTTTGAATTCATCATAGGAGCCGGTAAGGTGGCCCCTGAACCGGCTGCCGGTTAAATCTGTGAATGAACGGTATTTAACCTGGTTGGCCTGGGAATAAACAAAACTTTGTCTGTTATATATATCGAACCTGTCGTGCCCCGCAGCACTGGCACTGTTGGCACCAAATCTCGGACCAACCAGGCCGGCAAAGCCATTGATATCTGTTCCAAAACAAACACCACTCCCTTCCATTTTTTCAATAGCGTATAATAATAACTGAGCAGCAGATTTTGAACTGCCGGGATTATCATTCTTCACTACAGATTCAATATACCTGGCCCCGGAAGTTGGTATTATATTGGAAATAGCATTCACATTAGCCCCGGAAATACCCACTCCCATTATACCACCCAATTGTTTAATTTTTCTCAGCTCATCAGGTTTCCGGTCATTCTCATTGGCAATCTTTTCAGCAATATGATTGTAATGATTGGTGTATAATTTTCGTCCCTCTTCTGAACGCAAATCATACTCCTCCGGTAATAGTTGAGCTTCTGTCCACCGGGTTTCTGTAAACTGGTTATGGCCGCTGTTCAACGGGTAACCACCGCCGGGAACAGCGAAAGCCTTTTCAAAATAATCATCCACCGTTTTTCTTCCGGCATGATCAATGTCTATCATCATACCGAGCTTCATCATTTCATTGACTGCAATTTCACCTGCTGTAGTTAGTCCCTGTTTATTGATATGCCCGGCATATCTTTTCCAGGGATACGCAGGGTAATTATTACCAACTGGAATAACATCCATTGAGATACCCCATTCATTGGTCCATTTGTTGATGGCCACCGTAGCAAGAATGGGGATCAAAGGCGCTGCTATACCCACTACGGAAGTACCAACTGTTGTTATTAACGGAATAAACGGCAGGATAGCCGGAGCCACAGCAGGCAGAACAAGCGGAGCTGCAGCACCTGCAATCCCGGCATAAGCAGCCACTTTATTATTCGCATCAATAATGGCTGCCGGCATATCGCTTAATACATCAAATTTCGCTTTGAGTTTATATTCCGAGAAACCATCTTTATAATTTTTCAGTTCCACATCAAAAGGTCTTCCGGTATTAAACTTGGTGGCAAGATTGAATATATCTGACTTAATAGCCGTACCGCCTAACCCATTATTTAATAGATGCACCGGGAACATATACCGAAGTCCTTTATTATACAACCTTCGTATCTCTGCCCTGATTTCTGCTTCGGTAGGAATTCTTTTCCCGTCAAAATTTCCAATATTATCCAGTTCACTGCCCAATACCACTGCCAGCTTGTTTGATAACATGATCCTTCTCATATCAGCAGGAGAATAGGCTATTTCCATCCATTCCCTGCAGGCTGGAGCTATTACATTTTTTATATAGTCGATTTGTTTGTCGCCAACAGTTTTATCATCATCTGGTCGGGTACCTTCACTGATTCTTGCAAACACCTGGCTATGTACCGTTAGCGCCACGATCATTCTTACTCCTCCATCAAAAGCTCTTTTCAGCCAGTCTTTCCACATTTGCTGGTGAAGTTTCGTGTTGTACAATGGCCAGTATGCCAGTGTTTGTTCATTACTACCCCATGTATTGCCGGGATCCATTACGCCCAGCCGGTGTCCCGGATCAAATGCCCCGGCCACAGCATTGCGTATTATATTACCGCTGATCCTTTCCCCGCTGCTGCTTGTGAGTGTTCTGAAAATATCAGCACCATGCCCGATTTCACAATCTGCCAGTGCTTTATTGATATTACCAACAGGCTCTCCATGGAATAACCGGTTGCCAAAACCGATATGTGCTGCCGGATGCGTATGTGTGTCAATGGTACCCCATAAAGGAAAATCCCAGTCATAATAATTGCCCTCTTTCTGAAACACCTGCTTCACATTTACTTTAGAGTTGATGGCGATGTCGGTATCAACCGGCGCTGCATCCTGGAAAATAAAATCGTCTGCATTGATATATCCTGTAGAAGTATTATCAGTAATTTTTATCCTTGCTTTTTTTCCTTTTAATGTCTGCACATCCCACCATACCCTTCTCATTACACTGCTTCCCTTGCCGGTAGCCCGGAATTGTTTTACTACCGGTATTGTTTTATTCACCGGAGCTATTACACGGAAAGGGTCTTTTTCCTTTTTCTCTTCTGTATCAGTTTCCCCCTGCCCTTCATACCCCAACTCTACTTTTGCATTGGCCAGGTCATTTGTGCCCCCAATCAGGAAACTGATATAATCCTTTGTGATAGTAAACTCCGGAGAGATAAGCACTCCTGTTGGAATATTACCCTGGGTTCGTCCAAACGGTTGCGTTAAGTCGCTCCGGTTTTCATAACTGCCGATCCAGTAATTTCCTTTATGCCCGATAGGAAGTGAAAGATCTTTCCAGTAATCACCGCCGAGTGAAATATTGATCCGAAAAGGATTATATGTATTATCCATTTCCCGTCGTATAATAACATTATGCCCGTAAACAGGTTGATTATTGAAAGCTGTTCCCTCTTTCGTCCAGTCAGTCAATGCATCTTTTCCTCTTTCAAAATCAAAACCCCGCATGGCGATTACACCCACCGGCTGAGATACTGTTGTTACCACTCTTATTTCATCTTTTTTTTGGACAGGCAATTGTTTTACCTGGCTTAAAACAGGAACTACAAATCCGGTAAGGATTACCAGGATGGATATTCTTTTCATGTGGATAGATTTAAGGTGAAATACATACCTAAAGTACATTTTTATTCAAATAATAAAAATAGAACCGGGAACATAGGCACTGTTTACGTATAAGTTCTTGGCAAATTCACCCCTGCATTGTAATTTGAATTATGGAACAAACAACTTTAGGAATCGGAACCAGACTGCAGCATACCCATTTCGGTCCGGGTGTGATAGTTGGTATCAGATATGCCACTTACCTGATCTCATTTATCAATCATGGTATCAAAGAAATAGACAAGACCGATAATAAGCTGGAAGAGATCATTCCCGAGAATGTATCGTCAGAGATAGAAACCCACTCGGAAGTGGAAATGTCTTTATTAAAAATACTCCGGCTATGGGGCGGCCTTACCGAAACTGTACCACTCGGTGATAAATGGATAAAAGGCATACTGTTGTTACAGCCTGCAGATAAAAGCTTAAAGCCAAAAGAAATTCCTATTGAGGATTTCTTTCACAAGATCGTTATGCTGCGGGACAGGTTAAGAGTGCTGGAGCAAAATATCAACAGCAGCAAAACGCTGAATGATGAAGAGAAAGTAAATATCCAGCAATATATCACCCGCTGCTATGGTTCCCTTACCACCTTCAATGTACTATTTAAAAATAAAGAGCATTGGTTTGTGGGAGAAAAGGGTTCCAAAGAAGATTAAAATACCCGCCAGCCCGTATTTCCGGCTGCAGATATCTTTATACTTTTAAGGGTAAATCTCTTCGCTATGCGTAAGCTTTTTTTCCTGTTTTTATGTTCTACCTTCTTTTACCAACAAGATAGCAGTGCCCAGATAAAGGCAAAAAATTTCTGGCCTGTAACCGGGGATATTGCTATCAAAAATTTTCACCTGAACTACAGGGCCAGCGAAGGTGATATTATCTACCAGTTTTTTTTGAGCGATTGCATAGAAGGCAATTGTAAAAATGGGGAAGGTGTTTGGGCCAGTACTAATTCCAGAAAGGTAGAATTCCGGGATAATGGCAGCCTTGAGCTAACTGTTAATTTATACAAAGGAACTTTCTCAGATGACGGGAGAAAATTCAACGGGAAAAAGCTGGTGTATAATTACACTTTATCCGGCAGTGGTGCTAAAAACAGGGATTTTTACGCCAATAAATTTACGCCGCTAGCTGCTGAAAACCTGTCCAGCGATTTAAATAATTCTATTGCTGGCAGCAAATATATAGTTGCCGAAGGCGAAGCCATCCGCACTGAAACAAAAATTGGCGATAAAACAACCTACAGCTACACACTGCATGGTATTGGTGCATCGAGAGAAGCTATGACGGAATTGGGTGCAGCATCTATGCAGGGAAAATATGAGAACGGCCAGTTACAAATGGCAAAGATTATGGTACAGGAAAATTTTCCTGCAAAGAGCTTTACCGGCAAAATGAATTTTAAAAATAAACCATTGGTGGGAAAACTGGAGTTCAAAGACGGCACCTGGTACGAAGGGTTTTTTTATGATGGTAAATACAATGGCCCGGGTAAATTAGTTGATACAGATGGTAAAACGATCCAGGGGTTTTGGGACAATGGTATTTTAAAAGATTCGCAGGAAGTAAATTTACCTTCCTCACTTTGGGATTATAATAATGCTGCGATGGCTGAGTCGAAACCATTGACCATTACTATGGGAGAAAAATCGTATACTGGTAATTATACCGGAGAATGGAAAGACGGTAAGCCACATGGTAATGGTTTATTCTCCAACAACTCCAATACTTTTTTCTATAGTCGTTTTGAAAATGGAATGGCAAACGGGTTAGGATATTTTTATAGTTTGTTTAAAACAGAAACCTGGGCATGTTGCCTTCGGCAATCAGAGTATGTGCTTTCTGGCTTGTTTACAAACAACTGGCTTATTTATGGCAACAAGAGTATTTACGAATATATGTGGTACACCAGCTCTTCAGACCCCAATTACACTAAAGGATACATTCCACAGAACAGTTATCTTTTCTCTGGCACATTTAAAAATCATAGCCTCGATGGCTGCGGAAAAAGTGTACTTAAACGTTTAAGCAGCGAAACAGAATTATCCTGTACTATGACAGGAACTTTTAAAGATGGGGGCTTGCATGGCTGGGCCACTGTTGACTTTCCTCTTAAAAGACCGGACGACAAATGGAAGGGAAAATATTTTGGGTATTTTATTTATCACCCGGTATCTCCCTATGCAGTAAAGCAAGACCTGATTACCAGCTTTTACTCCAGCACCCTCCCCAGCGACCCTATAAAATATTATTCTGGTTATGAGAAAGAAGTAGAAATCTTTTTGAAGGAAATTACAGCCGGCGAAAGTGTTTGTGATAATATTACAATTTCCGAGGCAGATAAGATCAAGTATATACAGGATGCTAAAGAACTGGGACTTTATGCAAGAAAGCTGGTAACCAACTATAAGAACCAACCGCCACCCACTACACTGGTTAGTACATATGATAATGCTGTAAAACAAATTAAATATAAAGCAGGCACCACTCTTCGTAAAAAGCAAGATGACTATCTTACATCTGTAATTACCGGTTATGATTTTACTACACAAAAGTATTCGGTAACCAATGCAATATACCAGGCTGTGTATAGAAAGGATGGTACTTTTAAAACCCTGAAAGATGCTTCCAAAACCGTATCACTCACTGAACAGGAAATAGAGAAGATATATAATGTACAAAGCCAGCTTTACAGTATCTGCTCTGTTTGTAAAGGCAAAGGATATACTACAGGTACCGTACATGGTGGTAACCAGGGCGGCTGGGAAAAATGGACAGACAATGTATTTTATAACCGACCCGGCACCGCTTATAGTTATGAGGTAACAACGGGATGTGGTGCTTGCAAAACAGTTGGCTGGAAATAAAAAGAGTGAGCAGGATATACTCACTCCTTCAACTATCTTAATTGATTTTTTGTTTTATTGTTTCTTCGCCGGACAGGTAGTAATACCCAGTAGCGTATACAGCGGGCAAAAACTTACCAGGCTGGTCAGTACAAATACCCCACCTGCAATAACCAGTACCAGACCTAATGTGCCTGTTACGGTACCACTGAAATAGAGGTAAGCAAATACGGCTGCAATAAGCACCCTGATAATGCGGTCAGCTGTTCCCATGTTTTGTTTCATAATAAAATAGTTTTTTTGATTAAAAAAGTTTGATCAATAATACAATCCCGGTTATAATGGCCAGGCACAGGAGACAAACTAATGCAAGCCTGAACCATTTATTATTCATTGTTCCGGGTTTGAATGTAAATCTACAGTTCCTCTCTGAAGCGGTGTGGTGACATCAGTCACCAGCCTGAATGATTTGTATGCCCTCCGGCAATTGCCGCACTTTTCCTTCCTGTTCCAGTCTTTTCATCACCCGGGTGATCACTTCTCTTGCTGTCCCTAACTCACCTGCGATCTGTTTATGCCGGACGGTCAGTATCTTCTCTCCTTTCAGTTTACTTTTTTCCAGCAGGTAATTGTACAACCGCTGGTCCATCTTATCAAACAACAATG
Organism: Chitinophagaceae bacterium; assembly: GCA_016719165.1. Taxonomy (GTDB): domain Bacteria; phylum Bacteroidota; class Bacteroidia; order Chitinophagales; family Chitinophagaceae; genus JJ008. The sequence goes on from JADKAJ010000002.1 coordinate 346,960, forward strand.
AATTAATGGTATCCAGCATTTCCGTATAGCGGAGATTGTACTGTTGAAAAAAAAGTTCATTGATGGCAGGGTACTGTTTCACCCATTTCCCCAATTTATCTGACGGCAAAAGCAATATAATGGAGGCATCCTCCGTAAACGCAAAAATGCGGCTGGGTGCATTGGACATGCCGGCCGAAAAAGACATGATACAACTTTGTGCAGGCCCGATATAATAAAGAAGCAATTCCTTTTCTTCCATCCGTGTGAAGACCTTTACGAGCCCTTCCAGCACTATTGGAATAGCTTTGATGTACTGCCCTTCTTTTAATATCTCTACCCCTTCCGGTATTTCTTTTATCAATCCATAGTTGGCTATTTCGGCCATCAATTCTTCGGTGAATACAGGTAAATATTTTTTTATTTCGGCAATATCAAGCGACATTTTGTTCTGTATTGATGATTAAATCTACAACAACAATTTTTATACAGGTATAGCCGGTTAAAAATTGACTGTTTAAAATACTATCACTATATTTAAAATACCTCTTCTGTACCCTATCCGGACAATTTTATTGAAACCACAAAACCAACTTACTGCTTATGCAAGCATTAGCCCCTGTAAAAGCCAATGAACGGGAAATATTTATGGATGTACTCCGGGGTTTTGCTATCCTGGGTATATTCATTGCAAACCTGAATGGATTCAGCTGGTACCGTGAAATCCCCCGCTCCGAAGCAGGCCCTTACCTGTTACCAGAGGCAGACCGGGTTATGTCATTCCTTCATCATCTGTTCATAGAAGGAAAATTCTATTCCATCTTCAGCCTGTTATTTGGCTGGGGCATTGCATTACAATTTAAAAGAGCTGCTGCTAATGGCATTAATGCACTACCTACTGTAAGAAGAAGATTATTCTTTATGCTGTTGCTGGGTGCCCTGCATTTGCTGATCTGGCCGGGTGATATTGTTTTTTTCTATGCCCTCTTATCTTTTATTCTCCTGCCCCTGCGAAAGTTCTCTAATAAAACTTTATTGATCACAGGTAGTATTCTTATTCTTTCCCCCATTTTATTATACTGGCTGAAGATGACCTGGCCGGTATTGAATTATCCTGCCGAACTGATGATCAAAACAGGGATAAAAGTAGATGATGCTTTACTGAGCCTGAAAAGCGAAGAGGAGTTCATGGATATGATGAAAAATGGTAACTGGTTCGACCAATTGAAGAGTAATATCAGCGGATTCTTTTTTCGCTACCAGTATTTGTTCTTTGTAAGCCGTGTTCCAAAAGTGCTGGGCATGTTTTTGATCGGCTATGTGGTAGGCCGGTCAGATTTTTATAAATATATACTACAGCATAAAAAATTATTGGTTCAGATAATCATTACCGGTGCACTCATTGGATTGCCGGCCAATTATTTTCTGGCAACTTATATGCAGCACCACATGAGGGATTATTTCCAGCTAAAAACGAACGGTCTTTATCAAACCATTGCTTATGCACTGGGTGTGGCACCGCTTGCCCTTGCATATGTGGGTGTTTTCATTTTAGTATTTCAGACAAAAACCGGGAAAAAAATATTATCTGTTTTTGCGCCTGTCGGAAAAATGGCGTTCAGTAATTATATCACCCAGTCACTGATTGGAAACTTTGTATTTCTTGGAGCCGGGCTGGGTTTTATGTGGCAGGTAGGACCGGTCTATTACACCATTTTTGGAATTGCTGTTTTTAGTGCCCAGGTCATACTCAGTACCCTTTGGCTGAAATATTTTAATTACGGCCCGGTGGAATGGTTATGGCGAAGTGCTACTTATAAAAAATGGCAGCCCATGCGGAAACGAAATACCGATTCTGGCGAAAGCTAAGCTGGTATTACCAGTACTTTATAACAGACCATTCAAAATCAAAAATTAAAAAGTTTATGAAATACAGGAAAACAATCTTACTAGTTACAGCGGTGATGGTGAGTATGGCCTTCCTGAGTTTTTCAGTAAGCCTCTATAACAACAATGAAATTCCAAAGCTGTGGGACTTTAAAAAATTGAAATCAGCCCATCTTCCGCTGGTAGACAAGTCTATAGATGTGGAGCCAATACCAGAAGAACTGTATTATAAGATTCCTGAACGCAATGCCTATAAAATGTATCCAATGTATCTGCCGGGTCGTGAACCAAAGGGATATTATGAATGGCTGTTGCAACAGGAACCCGAAATCGTATTCGATGCCTCCACCATTAAAACAGAAGAAGATTGGGTAAAAGCCGGCGAGCTCATTTATGATATGCCGCAAAATTTTGATCCGTTTATAGACAGTGCAGTGAATATGCAGGAGCTGGAAGGAATGGCATCTTTTTTAAATGCTATGCATGTCCCGGTAGCAAAAGATGGAACGATTCCCTTTTTCAATTTGGTGATCCGTAAAAAAGGTAAAATTGAAGCCGGTTCATTTTCCTGCGGCAATTGTCATAACAAAGTGATGCCGGATGGTTCTGTTTTAAAAGGCGGGCAGGGTAATTATCCTTTTGATGATATATTCGGAGCAGGATTGAAAGGCCGGGCCGAAGAAACAAAAATGCCGGACAGTGCAGCCAATGCCATGATAAGCCAATCCTTCAGCGGTTTATTTGGCGCTCCCTGGATAAAACATGAGAGCCAGGAATTCATCAAAAATCCTGAATGGAGACGTGCAACAAATGTATTGATGGCAACCGTTCCCGGTGTGATGCACCGGCATAGCAGTGCCTTTGGTGCACCAACGGCTATTCCTGACCTGTTTAATTTAAAAGAAAGAAAATACTTAGACCGCACCGGTCTTATTCTGCACAGGGATATCGGTGATGTGATGCGTTATGCAGTACTCAACCAGGAAATGGATTTTACCAACTCTTATGGAGGATTTAAACCAGACACCAGTCCTGATAGCATCATTGCAAAAAGGTACACCCGTTTTTCAGATGCCCAGGCATTTGCATTGGCAAAATACCTTTATTCATTAAAGTCGTTGCCCAATCCCGACAAAGCGCCAGCTGCATTAATTGCCAAGGGCAAAGCCATCTTTGAACAGGAAACCTGTGTGGACTGCCACACTCCCCCGCTTTATTCCAGTAATAAACTTACGCCGGCATCAGGTTTTACTCCTTCTAAAGAAGATAAAATCAATTATGATATCATAGAACTCAGTGTAAAAACCGATCCAAGTCTCGCTATGTATAGCCGCCGGGGCACGGGATATTATAAAGTGCCTTCTTTGATCGGTGTATGGAACCGTTCTGCCCTGATGCACAGCGGGTATGTGACCAGCCTCGAAGAAATGTTCAACCCTGCAAGGTTAAAAGATGATTTTATCCCTTCGGGATTTAATCCCAATGTGGAAAAACCATTCGCTGTAAAAGGGCACACATTTGGTTTATACCTCGATGAAGAAGATAAAAAAGCCCTGCTGGCATTTGTAAGATCATTATAAATTATAAACATGAAAATGTACAACCACCCACTTTCAGCAATTAAAAAAATTTTTCCATTAGTACTATTTTTTCTGTCTGCCTGTACCTCCAAAAAGGAAACTAAAAATGAATTCGCCGGTAAGGCTGACGAATTTTTTACCGGCCAAATGAAATATTACCGGTTTAATGGTAATGTGCTTATTGCTGAAAAGGGCAATATTATTTTTCAGCAATCGTATGGGTTTGCAGATTTCGATTCCGGAAGAATGCTGAATGATTCCTCAGTATTTGAACTGGCATCCGTAAGTAAGCAATTCACCGCAATGGGCATATTACTGCTGATGGAAAAAGGGAAGCTTACACTCACTGATTCACTGCGGCATTATTTTCACGAACTGCCCTATTCCAATATTACCATACGGCACATGCTGACGCATACTTCCGGTTTGCCGGACTATGAATCGGCTATGAATGCAAAATGGGACAAAACAAAAATTGCATTCAACAGAGATATGATTGCATTACTTGCAAAGGAAAAACCACCTGCTTCCTTTGTACCCGGCACTAAATGGGAATACAGCAATACGGCCTATGCTATTCTTGCTTCTATCATTGAGAAAGTATCGGGCCAGACCTTTGCCAGCTTTCTTGCAGAAAATATTTTTAAGCCACTGGGCATGCAGCATTCAAGAATTTACAATACCCGCCGCTCATTAAAAGATACTATTGCCAACTACGCATATGGTTATATATATAAGCCTGAGACGAATAAATATATTTTACCTGACAATGACACCAGTACAAATTTTGTCATTTATCTCGATGGTATACAGGGTGACGGCATTGTAAACTCCACCACCGGTGATCTGCTGAAATGGGACCGGGCATTAAAAACCCATACACTATTAAGCGAAACAACACAAAAGGAAATGCTGAAAGGACAGGAACTTATGGACACACTGAAGAAAACTTATTATGGATATGGAGTAATGATTGAAAAAACAGAAGAAGGAGACAATATCACCCACTCCGGTGGCTGGCCGGGCTATACTACCAATCTCTCCCGGAATGTGGACGCAGACCGTACGATTATTATTTTATCCAATAACAGCGCAAATGCTCCGTCGCTCAGTAAAACAATGGAACATTTATTTGCAGGCAAACCGGTTATCCCTCCCTACGAGCATAAAGAAATTATTATAGACTCATCCGCATTAAAAAAATTTACCGGCAGTTATGAGGGAAGGGCAAAAATCAGGCTTGAGCAAAAAGGGACAAAACTTTTTCGTATTACTACAACAGGCCAATCACTTGAGCTTAAACCTGAGTCAAACACCAAGTTCTTTTATACGGATGGCTCTGACCGGCAAATCGAGTTCGAGTTAGATACTAATAACAAAGTCAGCAAAGTATGGTTGATCATAAACGGATTAAAAACTGAATTAAAGAAAACGGAATAGCTTTAAAACTACTGGTATGGAAGTATACCATAACCCGATAGCTAAAGGGTCACCTACTACCCGCAAGAAATGAACCCATCTTCTCCTTTTATTCCCGGGTGTTTTTTGCGGCGTTCTCACAGGCGCTGATTAACAAGTAGCATTTAAAAGATTAAGTGATTGGGCAAACAGACCTTGTATTGCATAAAACAATATGCAATACTATCCGGAAGAATTAAGTAAATTTAAAAACACAAAACCAACTACCATGTCACCTGCCAGACTTCTCCCCTCCTGTATTATTATTACCTTATTATTTATTGCAGGTTGTTCGTCTGGTAAGGATAAACCCGTTGATCACCTCGGTGAGATCAGTTTTACTGTAACCGGTAAAGCCGAAGCCCAGCCAGCTTTTAAAAAAGGATTGTTGCTGCTGCACAGTTTTGAATATGCAGATGCAGCAGAAGCCTTTCAGCAAGCCAAAGAAACAGACCCGGATTTTGTTATGGCCTGGTGGGGCGAAGCAATGACAAAGAATCATCCGCTCTGGCAGGAACAGGATTATGACGAAGGCAACAGGATCTTAAATCAACTGGCTCCAACACCGGAAGCAAGGATCGCCAAAGCCAAAACAGCATTAGAAAAAGATTTTATCGCCGGCATCAATATATTATATGGTAATGGCAACAAAGCAGAAAGAGACAGCAATTATGCTGTATTTATGGAAACATTATATAAAAAATACCCGGGCGATAACGAAGTGGCTTCTTTTTACAGCCTGGCGTTGAACGGATGGGGTACTACAGAGCAGCAAACAAGTATACTGGAAGCCGCTGCAAAAATCGGGTATGAAGTATTACAGCGAAATCCGAAACATCCCGGGGCATTGCACTATATCATACATGCCTATGATAATCCTGATTTTGCCGCACTGGCATTGGCAACAGCTGATAAATATGCTGCAGTGGCGCCGGACGCCGGTCATGCCCTGCATATGCCTACCCATACCTACCTAGCATTGGGTTTATGGGACAAGGTAGTAAGCAGCAACGAAGTTTCCTGGGCGGCCGAGCAGGCAAGAATGCATCGGAAAAAATTAGATAATGATGCGCTGGGTTATCATGCTTATCACTGGCTGCAATATGGTTACCTGCAACAGGGCAATGCAAAAAAAGCAAGGGTGATGGTGGATAGTATGCATCAATACAGCAATGCTAAGCCCAGTCCCCGGGCAAGGGCACACATGATCTTATTGAAAACTACTTACCTGGCAGAAACCAATGACTATAAAAGTGGAGTGGCGGATATTACCGTGGAGCAAAAAGATCTGAATATTACATCCCGTGCCAGGAATTATTTTGTAGCAGGTATGAATGAATATTATAAAAACAATGCAACTGCCCTGGATGATGTGATACAGCAGCTCGCAGGAGAGCGGCTTGTTGAAGAGGCAAAAGCTGCAGAGAAAGGTATCCGCATTTGTGGTAATATCAACCGGTCGCTGGCAACCAAAACAGACCTGCTGGAAGCTGAAGCAATGGAAAAGCAATTAAGAGCCCTGCAGGCATGGATGAAAAAAGATGCAGTGACTACAGAAAAATTATTTAAAGAAGCTACTGCACTGCATACCAGCAGCGGTTATTCTTACGGACCTCCGGCCATTGTAAAACCTTCTTTTGAAATGTATGGGGAATGGCTGCTGGAAAATAACCGGCCCAAAGAAGCCCTGGAACAATTTGAGCTAGCTTTAAAACTGATGCCCAATAAACGTTTATCCCTGCAGGGAAAAGAAGCAGCTTTGAAACAGCTAGGCCAAAAAGAAATCGCTGCCTTATAAAAACGGAATCATAACCAGCGGAGAACCTCAACCAACAACTTTATAGCTTATGAATAGTACAACCAAATGGCGGATCATCCGCCTTATTATTTATGTACTCATAGGATTTACAGCTGCTTTTCTTTACCGCTATTTTAAAAACGATCAATAAATGGAAGTACACCAACACTCATAAATGCCAGACCCTGGCTTCCGCCGGAGTAAGAAATAGACCATTATTGCAAAAAAGTAACAGGACCTTGTTATCAATTTGATTTTCGGCTCCGCCAGTCTTGTGGCGTAGAGCCTATCTCTTGTTTAAATACTCTTGCAAAATAACCGGGGTCATTGTAGCCACAGTCAAGGGCAATAGCAGCAATACTTAAAGACGGGTTCACTAATAATTCTTTTGCCTTCTTTAACCGAACGATCCGAATAAACTTATTGGGTGAGCAGCCGGTAAGCGCCTCCAGTTTACGGTGCAATTGCGAGTGGCTCATAAAAACCAACTTACATAACTGCTCTACACTAAATTCATAATTATTAAAATTAGCCTCCACTATTGCTCTGACTTTTTGTACAAATTCATGTTCGGCTTTCTCTTCTACAGGTGTTTCCGTTTCCTGTTTTAATAAAGATCCGTTGTTATCAATAATACCAATTTGCTTGCTGTAATATTGTTGCAGGTTCTTTCTAAGCTCTAATAATTTTTTTATGCGGAGCAATAACTCTTCTTTATGAAATGGCTTTTCTAAATATACATCAGCTCCTTTTTCAATACCCTCCAGTTTGCTTTGCATATCTGCTTTTGCAGTCAGCATTATTATAGGTATATGACTTGTCCGTACATCCTGGCGCAGCTTTCGGCACATTTCAAAACCATCTACAAAAGGCATCATTACATCTGTAATAATTAAATCGGGTATTTTATCTACAGCAATTTCGAAACCTTCCCTGCCATCTTTGCCTACGGCTAACCTGTAATCAGGCAGGCAGCTGGCTGTGTAGGCCACCACATCAGCATTATCTTCTACCAATAAAACCAATGCATTGGTACTGCTGGTATTTACAGGGTCAATATTATAATAGCCGGGTTGTTCTTCTGTGTCTATGAACGTACTGCTTTCTTTCAGGGGTTGTATCATAAAATTCTCTCCATCTGCAGAATGGGCTTTGGCTAAGGGGATCGTAATAATAAACTCCGTTCCTTTTGTAGCTCCTACGGGCGGGCTTTTTACCGCGATGGTACCATTCATTAATTTTACTAATTCCCTGGTGAGTGAAAGCCCGATGCCTGTTCCTTCTGCTTTACGGGTATGACTGTTGTCTAATTGATAAAACCGGTCAAATATGTGAGCTATCTGATTTTCAGGTATACCAATACCGGTATCTTTTACTTTTAATACTAAAATTGTATTGTCGCTGCTGGTACCGGCCTCTTGGGAAATACTGACATAAACATTACCCAATGGCGGTGTAAATTTCAACGCATTGGAAAATAAATTCGTAATGATCTGCCTGATCTTTTCAGCATCGAAAGCAACTATCAATTCATCTGTATCTGCCAAAAAATGAAATTGCTTTTGCTGACTGGCAGCTAAAGACTGAAATGATTCTACAATGTATCGCAGGAAAGTAATGATATCTCCGTTTATCAGGTTTAATGTCATCTTACCATCTTCCAGTTTCGACAAATCCAGCATTTCATTTACCAGGTTCAATAAATTCTCACCATTACGCACAATCATATCTACGCCATTGTGCAGGTGCTTTTCAGGATTGCTTTTAACCTGGTTAGCCATGCCTAATATGACGGTAAGCGGTGTTCTGAATTCATGGGTAATGTTGGCGTAGAGTTGCGTCTTTACTGCATCCAGCTCTTTTATTCTTTTGGCTTCCTGTTGCTCAAAACTTAATTGCGATTGCAGTTTGGCTTTATTTATTCTGAATTTAAAATAACTTCTGACTCCCCATACCAGCAATAAAGCATATACCATAAATGCCCACCAGGTAAGCCACCAGGGAGGATTTACCCTGATCTTTAATTCAGCTATTTTATCGCTCCATACCCCCTGGCTGTTGCTGCCCTGAACCCTAAAAACGTAAGTGCCTGATGGCAGATGCAGGTAAGTGGCCGAACGCCTGGTACCGCTTTCCACCCAATCGTCATCAATTCCAACCAGTTGATACCTGTATTTATTCTGATCGGGTGCAGTAAAATCAAGCGATGAGAATTCAAGGGTTAAAATATCCTGCAAATGATTTAAAGTAATAGACTGTGTTTGTTCAATGGCAGATTGTAATACACCGGTGTTATCATTGGGCAACACCACCTTATTGCCTACCAGAATATTAGTGATAAAAACATTGGGGGAGAAACCACTCTGTAAAACCGTTGACGGGTTAAAAATATTCAACCCGTTGATACCACCAAAAGCAAGGTTCCCGTTGGGCAGTTTTGCAAAAGCCCCTGTATTAAATTCATCATCCTGTAAGCCGGCAGTTTTGGTAAAGTTTCTGAATCTATATGCAGTTCCACTCTTGTTTTGAGTTGCCAACATACAAAAAATACCTTTATTGGTGCTGCCCCAGATATTACCGGCAGCATCTGTTAGTATGCCATACACTACATCATCCGGTAAGCCATCCTTTGTAGTCAGATGAGAAAAATCACCTGTTGTTTTATCGAGCCTGTTTAAGCCACCACCCTTGGTTGCAATCCATAAATATTTATCAGGCTCGGCAGGGTCGTCCAAAAAACAGGATACATGATTATAGTTAAGTGAATTCCGGGTAGCACTGTTGGTATAAAACCATTTCACCTGTGGGTTACTATTGGCTGTATTTTGAAAAGCAACTTTTGCAAATCCTTCCTGCGTCCCTATCCAGTAAATGCCTTGCCTGTCTTCATAAAGAGCAGTACAAACAATATTAGAAGATCCCTGTTTTGCATTGTTTACAGTTATAGAAAAACTATCTATGCTGCCGGTATTAGACTGTATCCTTCTGAAAAGGCCGCCACGTACTGAAAACCAGACATACCCTTTGCTATCTTCCAGCATAGGTTGTTTATCGCCACTGGCCTCATTGTTATACTCCAGGAGTTTTGTTAAGCTACCCGAAACAGGATTATACTCAAAATAGCCTTTGTACCCCTCTGCCTCCGGCCTGAACCAATATTTTCCATTTTTACTAATTAAAAAATTGTCAACAGCGGATAGTTGAGGGTATTTAAGAAAAGGGTCTTTTTCGATCCCCTGTTCATTTATTTTTATCCAGTTGTAACCAAAATCACTTGTATATATAGTATTCGCTTTGTCTGCTTTTATCCATCGAACACTATAACCGGGTAGCAGGTGCTGATTGAATTTACTGCCAGCCGTATTATATTTACGCAAGCCATAGCCCATAGAACCAGACCATACAATACCTGAGCGATCAATGATAAAAGGGAATAGTACTTTTAAACTATCCGGAAACTGCATATCCCATTGAAGCGGTTTGCCGGGTATGCGTTTGGTTACATCATACTTAAACAATTCGCGGTAATGGTTTCTCCACAAAACTACCTTTGGCCGCAGTAGTATATTACCTGCAGGTATCTTTGTTGTATCAAACAGCGGATATACTGCTGTGCCATCCGATAAAAAATAATTGGTACTACTAAGCACTTCCCCTCCATTGGTTAAGTACCCATCGTTCAGCAGGCGGCCATTATTCAATGCAAGGAATGTATTTTTAGCAGGATCAAATCGGTATACGGATCCATCAAAACCAGCAATCCACATTTGACCATTCTTATCTTTACCCATGGCATACACATCCGTATTATTTGGAAGCCTCAATCTGGTTATGCCCGGAGCGGAAGGTTTTTCAAAAAAATCATTGGACATATCAATAATATTGAACCCGGCGCCATATACAGCCACCAGCATCCTGCCATCCGGCAATTCCGCGATAGTCCTAATTGTATTTCCGGAAAGGCTGGTAGCATCAGCATCCTTGTGCTGCATGCGAAAAAACCGATCGCCTTTTTTATCGTATACATTTATGCCTGCATCTTCTGTTCCTACCCATAGCCTGTCTTTAGAATCTTCAAATAGTTTAATAAGGGTATTACTGCTGAGGCTGTTTGCATTATAAGGGTCATTCGTAAAAACTTTAAACCCATAGCCATCATAACGGTTCAGGCCGTTTTTGGTAGCAACCCAGATAAAGCCTTCTTTGTCCTGCAAAAGATCGAAAATCATTCCCTGCGATAAGCCCTGCGCTATGGAAATACTTTCATAGTCTTTTTCTTTTTGACCAGAAGCCACTGCTGCAACCCCAGTAAAAAGAACGGTAAGCAGCAATTTAATATGGCTAAGTTGTTTTGGCACCCTGCTATAAAGATAGCAGTAACAGGCTTTTATAGTTTGCAAGGAGTAAATAAATCAAGACTGTTTTTTCGAAAATGATGAATTTATCCTGTTACTGCACAGTTTGTCCTGTCAATTGCTGAAAAAGCAAGCTTTAAAGGTGGATTTGTACTCACAAAAACTTTGGTTTCATAAGAGATTTGTACAGGATAACAATCAAAACCACTCATTCACCAAAAACAAATCTGAAATGAAACACAAATTCACTGTAAAGCTCAGCACATTCATTCTTGGGATTATGCTTATTCCGTTTCTTGGAATAAGTCAAACCAAAAATGTGATTTCTACCCACCGGGTATTTCCAAAAATGGATAAAGTAGCAGAGTTTGAAAAAGCATTGGCCACCCATGCCCAAAAATACCATACCGGGGATGCCCATTGGAGGGTATTTACCATTCAGTCAGGCCCTGATTACGGCGGTTATCATATTACCGAAGGTCCAACCAGCTGGGCTGGCGAAGATGCAAGAGGTGATCTGGGCGCAGAGCATATGCAGGATTGGAATAAAAATATCGCGGTTCATTTGACCGAAAGGGAGTCCGGCGGTTACTCCGTTTACCAGGATTCGTTAAGTACGGTTGCCTTAGGCGATTTTTCTGACAAAATCAATATCTCCCATATTTATCCCAAAGTTGCCCAGGGGGATAATGTGGTAAAAATCATCAAAAAGCTGAAAAAAACTTGGGAGGCATCCGGTGTAACAGTGGCAGTATATTTTGCCAGTTCTTCCGGGCCGGCGCAGTACACTTTAGTAACAAGGTACAAGCAAGGGCTAAAAGAAAGAGCAGCAGGTTTTCGCAAGCCATTCAAAGAAGTATATGAATCCGTTAACGGAGAAGGCTCCCATGCACAATACTTAAAAGATGTTGCTGAATATATTAATGAAAGCTGGAGTGAGTTGCTTTTCTTACGTAAGGAGTTAAGTTCAAAATAAGTTTTACCGGGGCGGACTATTCAGGAATGAATAGGCAGGCCATTACCCATTAAACCATAATCATATAAAAGGGGGGAGTGCTGATAAACACTTCTCCCATTTTAATAAAATTCAAGAAAGGTAAACCTTGCAACTCAACAGTTCCATAACTATAAAAGAGGGCAAAACCCTGCCCTCACTTTCGGAAAATTCAATTCTTCGGTATTTCAATTTTATTGCCCTGTATTTTGCACAGGGTGTGCCAGAAGGGATGTTATTTTATGGTATACCGGCGTGGATGGCCATGAATGGGAATACGCCGGGAGAAATTGCCGGTTTTGCAGTAGCCTGCGGGCTGCCTTGGAGTTTTAAATTTATTGTAGCGCCGCTAATGGACCGCTATACTTATTTGCCGATGGGTCGCAAAAGACCATGGGTAATTTTAGGGCAAATAGGACTGATTGCCAGTTGTATTTACATGGCTTATGTACCCGACCCTTTAAACAACCTGAACCAATTTATGCTGGCTGGTTTTATGGTTTCCTTTTTTGGTGCTTTCCAAGATGTGGCCACCGATGGGATGGCGGTTGATATCATACCTGCCAATCAACAGGCAAGGGCCAATGGTCTGATGTGGGGTTCCAAGATTATTGCCATTTCTACAACCCTTGCATTGGGAACCTGGCTGCTGAATACATACAATTTTACAACAGCCATCCTCATGCTGGCTTTTATGATTGCTGTTATTATGCTTGTGCCTTTGTTTTTAAGAGAACGGCAGGGTGAAAAAATAACACCCTGGTCTCCAGGTGCAGCTTCACCGGAAACTAAAAAACTACAACTCACCAGCTGGGTTTCTATTTTCAAATCCTTGTACAGTGTATTTAGTTTACGCAACTCGCTGCTGCTTGCTTTAATATTATTTATTTGCCAGGGAGCCTACAATTACCTGGATACATTGCTGCCCATTTTTACTGTAAAAGAACTGCATTGGTCCAATGGTGACTATTCCCAATTGTACGCCCCGGCAAAAATAATAGGTGGCATTACCGGCATGCTTATCGGTGGTATATTAATTGACAAGTTTGGGAAAAAGCGGATGATGAATATTTACTTTTTTGTAATGATCCTTTTAACGACTGCATTGGTCTGTTTAAAAATGTATTGGACCAGCCTTACATTTATTTATGGCTTTATGATGCTTTACAATGTGGCTTATACATTTGCCTGCATTGGCATTTTTGCAATTGCCATGCAATGCTGCTGGAAAAAGGTATCGGCAAGCCAGTTTACGCTTTATATGACTATTGCAAATCTTGGCCGGATTGCACTGGCTGCATTAATCGGGCCTATTAATACAAATTTTAACTGGCAGGGTTCGTTGTTTGCATTTGCCATTATGATTGCATTGGCCTGGTTGCTTTTACAGTTTTTTAATATTAAAAAGCAGGCAGAACAGGTAGTAGTGCTGGAAAATAAAGATAACGGGGGCGGACAGTTGCAGGCCGGTTAGCAGGCGTTCAAGGGAAAAGCTGGTACATTCCCCGTAATAAAAATCTTATCTTTTGCTGGTTACTAGCCGTCTTTATAGACTTTCTTTTATTACAAAAACATAAACCAGCAGCATGGAAGTACACCACCACTCACATACGGCAAGGAAGAAATGGACCCATTATTTCTGGGAGTTTTTAATGTTGTTCCTCGCTGTGTTCTGCGGGTTTTTAGCAGAGTATCAACTGGAGCATAAGATTGAAAAAGATAGGGAGAAAATTTACATGCAAAACATGCTGGATGATTTGAAAGCCGACACAGCAATTTATTCTGACTATGCTGCAAGGAATGCGGTGGTTCGGGATTTAGTGGACACTATAATGGTTTTAATTAAAAGTCCCGACCGGCGAAAACATATCAGCAAATTGGCTTATTCTGCAAGGATTCTTACTGCCAAATGGAAACAAATAGCCATGGTAAAGCGAACTTATGAAGAAATGAAAAGCTCTGGCCATTTACGATTGATACGTAAAAAAGAAGTAGCTGGAAAAGTTTCTTCTTATTATAGCTCTTTGTCGGAGCTGGATACATATAACAATGTAGGAATGATATGGTCCAATAATTATGCACAAGCTATGGCAAAACTTTTTGATGGCGAGGCCTTGCTGAGAATAATTAAAGAAAAAAAGGAAGTGCCTTTGACGGGTGAAGCATTAATCAGTGAAGATAAGATTGCTATTAACGAACTACTAACCAGTGCCGGGTATTTTTATGGTGCATTGTCGTTGAATAATAATGTAGCCGCCGATAGAAAAATAAAAGCAGCCCAACTTATTGAACTGATTCACACAAAATACAAGTTAAAATAACATCCATTATGGAAGTACACCACCATGCACATACCGCCAGAAAAAAATGGACCCATTATTTCTGGGAGTTTCTTATGTTATTCCTCGCTGTGTTCTGCGGATTTTTGGCAGAGTATCAATTGGAGCATAAAATAGAGAAAGACAGAGAAAAACAATATGCCAGTTCATTGTACGAAGACCTGAAAATCGATACGGCCAATTTAAAGGAATCCATGCGGATCAACGATTTTGTCACCCGCAAAATTGACACTTTCCGCAATATGGTTCAGCACCAGCCGCTGCAATCACTGCCTGCCGGAACCTGGTATTACTATGGCCGCTTCGGGACCCGCTACATGCAGATAGCTTTCCAGGATGCCACATTACATCAATTAAAAAATTCAGGTGGTCTCCGCTATTTTAAGAACCGAAGTGTTGCTGATGCCATTGCCCGGTATGACCAGGCATGCCGGCGTCTGCAGACCCAATTAACTTTCCAGGACCCGGTGTATGCGCTTCTCCTGAGTGCAAGGGATAAAGTATTCAACGCTTATTTTCTTGATGAGGTAATGAACCTGGATCTATCCGCAGAGAAGATCGATTCGTTCAAACAAAAAACAATGCCCTTCCTGAGTGAGGATAAAAAGGATTTTATTCAATATGCCAATATCTGCCAAATCAGATCGAACAATAATAAGAATCTGTGGGACCGGAAAGCTGAAACATTAAAAAAGGGGGAAGAACTGCTTGCCATTTTAAAAAATAAATATAGACTGAAATAAGTTATCTATGGAAGTACACCACCACTCACACACTGCCCGCAAAAAATGGACCCATTATTTCTGGGAGTTTTTAATGTTGTTCCTCGCTGTGTTCTGCGGGTTTTTAGCAGAAAACCAACGGGAACATATGATAGAACATCAACGAGAGAAAAAATTTATCCGTTCCCTCATCAGCGACCTTTCGGCTGATACAAACAGGCTTGGTACTATTATCAAACTTCGTAATGAAACAGCAGTCATGCTCGACTCATTTATGGTACTACTCAACAAACCAGATGCTGAAAAATTCAGCCGCACTATTTATTATTTTAATTCTTATGCTACCCGTGGCGTAGCTTTTCGTTTTACAGCAGCTGATGGCACCATGCAGCAACTAAAAAATGGCGGCAACCTGAGGCTGATTCGAAAAGCTTCCGTAAGTGATAGTATCATAGCCTATGATGTGGTGAACCGGGGCTATGTATGGGGTGGCCAGGACGAAGAGGAAATAATGGATACTTACCGGAACATTGCAGAAAATGTATTTGACGGCCGTATACTAAATGCAATGAGAGACGAAAACAATAATGTTTCCATGCCGGATTATGACCCCCCTTTCCGGAAGACAGCAGATGCTGTATTTCGCCTCAATTACAGAATACATATGTTGTCTATTTATAACAAGACCTTGCGATACCAGGCGCGGAGCCTGAAAGAAAATGCCGTTAAACTGATAATCCAGTTGAAAAAAGAATACAAGTTGAAATAATAAATTATGGAAGTACACCACCATGCTCATACCGCCGACCCCGGTAGCCACCGGGGCAAGAAAAAATGGACGCATTATTTCTGGGAGTTTTTAATGTTATTCCTTGCTGTGTTCTGCGGATTTTTAGCAGAGTACCAGTTAGAGCACAAAATAGAAAGAGACAGAGAGAAAAAGTTTATACAAACCTTTATTGAAGATTTAAAAACAGATACGGCAGCCATCAGGCAAAATATCATTTTCAGGAAAAACAAGATGAAAGCAATGGATTCTTTAACGTTTCTCTTAAACAGTCAGCAAATTAAAGGGTATGAAAATGATCTTTATTATTTAGGCAGAAGTTTTGTGAGGGGTGTTAGGTTTCAAAGTAATGATCGAACCATTACACAATTAAAAAATTCCGGCTCCTTAAGATTGATACGAAATGAAAAGGCCGCCGACAGTATGATATCATATCAAAAACTGGTAGAATATATTTATTATAACCAGGAAGACGATCGTATCGAAAGAAGAGAGGCAGACCCTCTATTATCCCATATATTTTACCCTGCAGTATTTGATAAAATGGTAACTATTGATGGCATCACCAGGCCAACTGATAATCCACCTTTAAGATCATACGATAAAAACCTTCACTTTGACCTTGCTTATTATGTTCACCAGCTTAAAGGCAGCAATTTCATGATTGAAGTAAGGTTGAAATTGTTGAATGAAAAAGCAATAAACATGATAACATTTTTACAGAAAGAGTATCATCTGAAATAAAATATTTATGGAAGTACATGCACACTCACATACCCCAAGAAATAAATGGACCCATTATTTCTGGGAATTTTTAATGTTGTTCCTCGCTGTGTTCTGCGGGTTCCTGGCTGAGTATCAACTCGAACATAAGATTGAAAAAGACCGGGAGAAACAGTTTATAAAATCACTGGTGGCCGATTTGCAGGATGATGAAAAGATCCTGTCAACTATGACAACCTCAGAACAATTTGGAATAGCAAGTCTTGATACATTAATGGATTTACTGAATAATCCAGCCATGGCAAAACAAAATGGGGATCAGTTGTACTATGTGGCAAGGATGGGGCCGAGATATATTCCCTTTGCCAACAACAGCAGAACCTTTGATCAGCTGAAATTTTCCGGAGGTTTCCGTCTGATCCGCTCACTCGATGCCTCCAACAAAATAATGGATTATTATAACCAGTTTTCCCTTTTGCGGTTACTGGAAAGTAATTATAACCAGGAGTTTGATAATTATAAAATCATTGCAGCAAAAATTCTTGACCCGGCTATTTTAAGAAGGCAGGAAACTGAAAAAGGAGTAATTCTTAGGAGTCCAGATAATCCTGCTCTCAGAACATATGATACAGAACTCCTGAAAGAGCTGGGATTTCATACTTTACAAATGAACGGTTCAAGACGATCAAAGTTATTCATATTGGAGTCATTGAAAAAAGGAGCGGAAGAGTTGATGCTTTATTTAATAAATAAATATCACCTGGAATAAAGAAATAGTATCCATCAAAACCACCACATGCAACCACTAACTGCTCCTCACCAAAAAAGAATCGAATCCATTGACATCATCCGTGGAATTGCCATGGTACTAATGGCACTCGATCATACCAGGGATTATTTTCATATTGGAGCCAACGTTGATGACCCGTTGAACCTGGCCACTACCTCACCAGCATTATTCTTTACCCGGTGGATCACTCATTTCTGTGCCCCCATCTTTGTTTTTCTGTCGGGTACTTCTATTTACTTACAAAGCTTGCGCAAAACAAAAAAAGAACTCGGCATCTTTTTACTCAAGCGGGGCTTGTGGCTGATAATTGTTGAGTGGACCATTATCACTTTTGCATGGACCTTCAATCCTTTCTACAATTTCATTGCTTTCCAGGTTATCTGGGCCATTGGTATCAGCATGGTAATACTGGGGTTAATGGTGCTTATCAGGCTTCCTTATAAAGTTATATTTATACTCGGTGTTATTATTGTCGCTGGTCATAATTTATTAGACATTCCGGAAGCGGCTCCCGGTTTTCAAGCCAGCTTTGCCTGGGATCTGTTGCATCACGGTGTATTTAGACCTTATGAATTTTCACCCAATCGTTTTGCCTTTCTGGTGTATCCTTTTCCCGCATGGACGGGTGTGATGATGCTTGGCTATTGTGCCGGGGCATTATTTACTACGGAATATACTTCAGAGCAACGAAGAAAGATTATAACCCGTATCGGACTAGGATTGATTGCATTTTTTATAGCCCTTCGTTTCACCAATGTATATGGTGATCCGGTGGACTGGACCACACAGAAAAATGGTTTCTATACTTTTCTATCTTTTATAAATGTAGATAAGTATCCCCCTTCTTTATTATATCTCTGCATCACCATCGGCCCGGCGTTATTGCTCTTAGCGTTTATGGAGAGAATTAAAAACAATTTTACCAATGTGATGGTGGTATTTGGCAGAACTGCTTTCTTTTATTATATCATTCATATATATCTGATTCACTTGCTGGCAGCCATTTGTTTTTTTGCCCGTGGCCATACCCTGGAAGATGCAAAAAATGTTGGAGAGAAATTCCCTTTTTTATTCGTAGCACCCGGCGAAGGGTATAACTTATGGGTAGTGTATGGTGTTTGGCTGGCAGTGGTTATTTCGTTGTATCCCTTATGTAAACGGTATGATCAATATAAAACCAATCATAAAGAAAAATGGTGGCTGAGTTATTTATAAAAAAACTTTCACACTTTAAAACTTAGGAAAAATGCTATATATTTTTTTAAAAGCAAGGTTCTTGATTCTTGCGGCGACAGTTTGTATTTGCTTAAACGCAACAGCACAATCAACCATTGAATATGACATTGTACTATCCGGTGGTCGGGTAATTGATCCCGAAACAAAATTGGATGCTATACGAAATGTTGGCATCAACAACAATCTCATTGCACAAATTTCAACCGAGACATTAAAAGGAAAACAAACTATTAATGTAAGCGGATTGGTGGTTGCTCCCGGTTTTATTGATATGCACATACACGGCCGCAGTAATGTGGAGCAGGAGTATCAATTGCACGATGGCGTAACAACTGCGTTAGAGTTAGAATGGGGAATTGAACATTTAGGGAAATGGTATGCATCCAGAAAAGGAAAAGCCCTGATTAATTACGGTGCCAGTGTAAACTGGCCTTTTGAACGGTTTAAAGCAATTGGCAAATACCAGAACGCTGTAGATAGTTTACTGCAAATTACGCTGAGGGGAGAAGCAAACATTGGGGCCATGACCAACACTATTTTACGGGCCGCTACTGAAACTATTACTCCAGATGCATTGAATCAAACATTGGCAAACATCAAAGCTTCATTGGCTGAAGGTGGTATTGGCATTGGTGCACCCATTGGTTATTTGCCCAAAACAAATCCCAATGAAATGTTCCAGGTGTATAAACTGGCTGGTGAGTTGCAAGCCCTTGTGTTTTCGCATGTAAGGCAACCGGATATTATTTCTATCCAGGAAGCAATAGCCGATGCGGTACTCACCGGCGCACCGCTGCACATTGTTCATATCAACAGTATGTCGCTGGGAAATATTGGACTGTCGCTGGAAATGGTCAATGCTGCAAACAAAAAAGGTTTTGACATCAGCACTGAGTTGTATCCTTATACCGCTGGTTCCACTTCGCTGCAAAGCGCCATGTTTGATGAAGGTTGGCAACAAAGATTAGGAATAAGCTACGGCGATCTGCAATGGGTGGCAACAGGCGAACGGCTTACGAAAGAAACATTTGATGCGTACCGTAAAACAGGTGGCGTTGTGATTCTTCATGTAATGAAACCCGAATGGATCCAAACGGGTATTGCTGCTCCCGGTGTAATGATTGGTTCGGATGGAATGACTTATGCGAAGCTTGCTCATCCAAGAACCGCTGGAACATTTTCAAGAGTGTTAGGTAAATATGTACGGGAAGAAAAAGTGCTTGACTTAAATACCGCCATAGAAAAAATGACCTTACTACCTGCAAAAAGATTGGAAAACATTGCTCCCTCTATGCGTTTTAAAGGAAGGATACAAGTGGGTGCTGATGCTGACATTACCATTTTTAATCCTGAAACTATTATTGACAAAGCAACATTTGAGAAAGGCCTCGAGTTTTCTGCAGGTATTGAATATGTACTAGTGAATGGAAGTTTTGTGTTGAAGAATGGAAAAACAGTAAGCAATGTTTTTCCGGGGCAGGCGGTGTATGGGAAGTTTAAAAAGTAATTCATGAAAAAAATAATAATTCTTTTGATTGCAACTGTACTGACCAGGCAATTATATGCACAGGGCCAATTAACAAGAAATCAGCAGGCCGTACAGCAAGCAGTCCTCAAACTATTTAATGCTTTATCCAACCGGGATTCAGTAAATTTAAAACTATTCTGCGCTGATGATATAACATTATATGAATATGGCCAGATCTGGAATCTGGATACACTGATCAACAAGGCAATCAGGTTAAATACAGCTTCAGATTTTAAACGGATCAATACCATTGATTTTATAAACACAACTATAAGTAAGAAAGCAGCCTGGACCACTTATCTTAACCAGGCAGATATAAACAGGGATGGAAAACAAACAACGGTGAAATGGATAGAAACTGTTGTTTTAGTTAAACAACAAAAAAGATGGAAAATTAAAGTATTGCATTCGACACTCATAAAATAAATACTAAAAGATCACAAAGAATAAATATGAAAAAAAAATCAATCTTCCTTCTTGCCATTTTATTTGCAGGATTATTGCAGGCACAGGATAATTCGGGCTTGAATCTTTCCATCAACCATATTGCCCTTTCGGTAAAAGATGTGGATCGCTCCGCGGCATTTTACAAAACAGTACTATTGCTGCCGGAAATAACCAACCGTACCAAAATAGAAGGTATCCGCTGGGTAACATTGGCCGATGACCGGGAACTGCACCTGATCTCTATTTTAAAAGAACCGGTAACCATTAATAAAGCAGTGCACCTGGCGCTTACCACCGATAATTTTGATGCTGTATTAAAAAGGTTAGCTGATTTGAAAATTACCTATTCCGACTGGCCGGGAATACCAAATACGTTTACCAGCAGGGCCGATGGGGTAAAGCAGTTGTACTTCCAGGACCCCGATGGATATTGGATAGAGGTAAACAGTGTTAATGACAACCTGGTTTCTGTAGAACAAATCAAAAATGAAATTTGGCAGTTGGAAGAAAATTACTGGAAGTATGTAAAAGAAAAAGACTATCAATCATATATCACATTATGGGATGATCGTTTCATTGGCTACCCAAGTAATAATACAATCGGCAACAAAGATCATATTACAGATTGGATGACGGAAATGTACCGGCAACCTGGTGTTTTTAATTATACACTTACCCGTAAAGTAGAAAATGTATTTGGCGATATTGCAATTGTATTCTATGATGTATCGCACCACTTTACCAACGATAAGAACGAAATAGTTAAAAAAGGAAGTTTTAAAATAATACACACCTGGAAGAAAATGGCGAAAGGATGGTTGATCATTGGAGGCATGGGTGCAAACAAGTAATCCAAAAAATAATTTATATGAAGTTCAACTTAACCATATTCCTGCTTTTCATTATTCAGACAGTTAGTATTGCACAAAAACCAAGAGCCAGAGACATCGGAATTCCGTTTGACGGCACACCGGGAAAATTCAATGCTATCACCGATGTAAAAGGTGTGGAAGTTGGGTACAGCACCATTATTTCCGGTAGTGGGAAAAACATAAGAGGTAAAGGCCCGGTGCGAACAGGTGTTACTGCTATTTTACCAAGAGGAAGAAATAATAATCCGGTATATGGAAACTGGTATTCATTAAACGGCAATGGTGAAATGACCGGTACCACCTGGATAACCGAATCCGGTTTTCTGGAAGGCCCGATAATGATAACCAATACCAATAGTGTGGGTGTGGTAAGAGATGCGGTATTGAAATGGTATGTCAAAACCAGCTGGTACAAAGAAGATTTCTGGTACACCTATCCTGTAGTGGCAGAAACATACGATGGTTTCTTAAATGACATTTATGGCTTTCATGTAAAAGAAAGTAATGCGTATGAAGCATTAGACAGTGCAAAGAGTGGTTTATTAAAAGAAGGTAATGTGGGTGGCGGCACTGGTATGATGTGTTTGGGATTTAAAGGCGGCACCGGCACGGCATCAAGAGTTATAAAAATTAAAGACTCCATTTATACAATTGGTGTATTAGTACAATCAAATTTTGGAAGCAAAAATAATTTCACTATTGCTGGTGTTCCTGTTGGAAGAGAATTGAAAGACACCATGAATTATGAATTTAAAGCACCACCATCCTATCAGCCTGGTGATGGTTCTATTATTGTGGTACTGGCAACAGATGCTCCTTTGTTACCACATCAACTAAAAAGAATTGCTGCAAGAATAGCTCTTGGTGTAGGCAAAGTTGGCGGACGAGGAGAAAATGGCAGCGGTGATATTTTTATTGCCTTTTCGACTGCTAATCCTTCTGCTTTTCAACGGGACTCTTTTACAAAGCTGGATGAATTGCCCAACGATATGATTAACCCTTTGTTCAACGGAACAGTGCAGGCGGTGGAAGAAGCCATCATCAATGCAATGGTGGCGGCTGAAACAATGGACGGAATAAATGGCAACAAGGCGTATGGCCTGCCGCATAAATTAGTGATTGACATATTAAAGAAGTATAACCGGGTGAAATAATTTTTTATAGAAAAGCTTGTTTATGCAATCCAAAAAATTCTACTACCATAACCTCGGTTACTGGTTTCTTCTATTCATCATATTAGTGATTGCCGGCTTTTACACAACTTATTTTACAAGAATTCTTGAACCAACACCAGCTGTCATTCATATACATTTTGTATTGATGACACAGTGGCTGCTGCTGCTGATTGCACAACCATTCCTCATCAAATACAAAAAATTGTCCTGGCACCGGATCTTAGGCAAGGCAAGCTATATATTGGTACCCTTATTATTAATAACCGGTTTCCTGTTAATCCGGAATGAATATTACCGTAACCTGGAGGGTTTGAACCAGGCAGTACTAACCGGGCAAAAACAATTAAGTCAGCCGGAAATCTTAAAAGAAATTGCTGCAACACCCATTGGCCTCTTTTATCTTACCTGGTTTATGGTGTTCTATGGTTTAGCCATCCGAAACAGGCGCCAATCGCCCAAACATGCCCGGTATATGCTGGCCACCGCCCTGACACTTACCGGCCCGACGGTTGACAGGATAGTGGGGATTCATTTCCATATCTATACTGTTGCCGGTATTTCTTCCTTTATCATTTCTTTTTTGATCATTGATATTGTGCTGGCCTTATTACTATTTCTTGACTACAGGAATAAAAAGGAAACAAAAACACTGTGGACCTGCCTGCTGATTTATACCATCGGTCAATTCCTATATTATCTATTGCCAACTTTCGACTGGTGGGCGGAATTTATGAAATTCATTATGTTACCGAAACCGTAAACGATGAGGGGAGAGATTTTAAAGAATTATTTTCCGGCGCTTAGTTTTTTCACTAAAAACCGGGGAAAACTAACTAAAAAGATGAAAAACTTAATAATACTCTTTTGTTTTGCTGCAGCTATGCTGCCGATAGGTATCGGGACTGCATCTGCACAAAAACCAAATGTAGACTCCATACTGCAAAAAGTTGCGTTAGAAAAGAATGAAGACAAAAAGGTAGACCTGCTCGTTAGTTTGGTATCATCAGAAATTAATAACGATCCTCAATGGGGTATTGAAACAGGATTAAAATTATTGAACCAGGCAAAAAGAGGGAATAATAATATTGAACTGTCAGTTGCGTATTCTTTTTTAGGCCAGGGGTACCGGTTGCTGGGAAACAATATTAAATCGTTGGATTATCACCATAAAGGCATTGCTGCTGCAGAAAAAAGCGGCAATTTATCTATTCTGGCTTTTGCAGAAAATCAAACAGCACATATTTATAAAGACAGGGAGGAATATGATAAAGCTATTAGTTTGTACCTGTCAGCAACAGCACATGCGGATAAAGGGAAAAATGAAAAAATAAAAGGATGGGCTCCTTCTAACCTGGGGGCTGTTTATCTGGCTACCAATAAATTAGATTCATCGTTGATGTATTCACAAAGGGCTTATGAAATTTTTGTAAGGTTAAAGACCATTTCCAATAACGCTTTCCTGTTTACAAACCTGGGTGGTGTACATAGCAAACTGGGCAATACTCCGCTTGCCATCAGCTATTTTAATATGGCAATCAATCAAAGTGTAGGCACACCTAATATCAGGTATCTCACTATGGGATACACAGGTTTAGCAGAGCATTACCAGCGATTTAATCAAACCGATTCCAGTGTATTCTATGCAAAAAAAGCAATTGCAGTTGTCAACAATACTCCATTCTTCTACCTGTGCAGTAAACCAGCAGAACTGCTTACTGATATTTATGAAAAAACAAATTGCGACAGCACTTTGAAATATGCAAAGATTTTTAAAATGGCTGCTGATTCATTAAACAGCAGCAAAGTCAACCAGCAGATTCTATTAATGACTTTTGATGAAGACCTGCGGCAGCAGGAAGTAGCGGCAGAAAAAATAAAAGAAGCACAACAGCGTAAACAAAATATTCAATATGCATTACTGGCTTTAGGTATCATCTCCTTCGTTATTCTATTTTTAGCACTCAGCCGTCGTCATATTACCAATACCAAAGTCATCCAGTTTTTGGGAGTAGTAGCTTTACTGGTAGTGTTTGAATTTTTAAATTTACTACTTCATCCATTCCTGGAAAGAATCACTCATCACAACCCTATCCTGATGCTGTTGGCATTGGTTTGTATTGCTGCGTTGCTGGTTCCATTACATCATAAATTAGAAAAATGGGCAACACATAAACTGGTGGAGAAAAATAAGGCGATACGGCTGGCAGCAGCGAAAAAAACGATCCAACTACTCTCTGAAACCCCGGCAGAAACGGATAAAAACAAGGAAAGTTGATTAACTTCCTGCACTAATAAGATGATCCGCCCGACGTCACCCTTTTGTTACTTTTTCCGGGTTGGCGCATCGGTTGAAGGGCTATCGTATTTCCCGGCAAGTGGCCCCGATGGGCAAAGATGTACCAATAAAATGCCTCCCTCTGAAACAACCCCCTTTTATTTTAATAATGGAACAAATAAATGATTTTCCCAGGGCTATTCATTTGCAAACCAATTGTCAATAAGTCATGAAACCAGACAAAAAACAGGAGGCAGAAGTTTTAAAAGTGTATGATGCCTGGTGGCATAGCTATCTGACAGGCGATGTGAAAACCTATGATTCATTGCTGGATGACGAATACAGGTTTGTTGGGTCCACTAATGGGGAAGAATTTTTAAACAGAAAGGATACGACAAAATTTTTCGAGTTAACAGCCGATCAGCTGGCGGGAAAAGCAGAACTAAGAAACCTGACCAGGACCATTGAAAAGCTGGATAGCGGACATATCCTGATTACCGATCTGGCGGATGCCTATGTTATCAGTGAATCGGAATGGGTTTTTTATTCAAGGTTCAGGTTTACATCATTGATGAAGGAAACAAAAAATGGCTGGCGGTTTATTTACCAGCATTTCTCTGCACCGGATACAAAAGCACAGGAAGGGGAAACGTTGGGAACTGAACAGATAACAAAGGAAAACCAGGAACTCCGGGATGCCATTAAAAGACGTACGGTTGAACTGGAAAATAAAACCAGGGCACTGGAAATTGAAGCTTCCCTCGAAAGAGTAAGAACCGTTGCCATGGGGATGAACAAGCCGGATGATATGCTGGATATTTGCCGCATCATTTCCCAACAGCTGAAATTACTGAATGTAAAAGAAATTCGTAATGTACAGACAGCCATCATTTATGAAGCCAAAGGGAGTTATCTCAATTTCGAATACTATGCCAAGCATGAAAAAACATTTATCACTGATGTAGATTTCAAGCTGCACCCGACACAGTTTGAATTTGTAAATCGGATGCTCAAAGGCCCGGAAGAATTTTTCAATAAGCATTTTAACGGTAAAGAAGTACAGGACTGGTATACCTACCAGCAAACCACAAACCAGTTTGCAGACTCATATCTTGCCACCGCCACTTCTTTAAATTATTATTGGTATTCCATGGGGCCTGTGGCACTGGGTATCTCAACCTATGTTCCATTAACAGAAGAAGACATTGTTTTATTCAAACGTTTCCGCAATGTGTTTGAATTAGCCTATCGCCGGTTTATAGACATTGAACAGGCTGCAGCGCAGGCAAGAGATGCACAAATTGAGGCGGCGCTGGAAAGAGTGCGGGCAAAAGTTATGGCGATGAACAGTTCAAAAGAACTGCCTGAAACATCTTTTGTGTTCGGCGAGCAGTTGAGAAAGCTCGGAATAGACTGGCAGTTCTCCTATTTCTGGCTGATCGAGGAAGATAAAGATGACAATACCTTTTGGATAACCTGGCCGGATAACCAAACAAGTACAACAAGCTATTCGCTGGCTGAAGCTGATCAGAACTTTAAAGACTGCATTGTTGCATGGAAAAACCAGGAAAAAATACACGGCACCCATGTAGCCGCGGAGTATGTGAAATCCTGGCTGGATACATTTGATCGAATCACTACAGATGCCGGTGGTGTGGCCGCTGACATAATGAAGGCCGGTAATTTTAAAGACGGAGTGTATTATTATGATGCCATGATCCGATTCGGTTCGTTCGGAATACTAATGAACCGGGCCACAACCGATGAAGAAAAAAATATCCAGTCCCGTTTTGCGACAGAGTTTGAAAGAGCCTATACCCGTTTCATGGATCTGCAAAAAGCAGAAGCACAGGCAAGGGAAGCACAGATTGAAACTTCATTGGAAAGAGTTCGTTCCAGAACTATGGCGATGCAAAAAAGTGAAGAGCTTAAAGAAGTAATTAAAATCGTTTACCAGCAACTCAGGCATTTAAAAATTAATTTAGACCATGCAGGTTTTGTTGTGGACTATACACCGGGAGGCGATTGGCATTTTTGGATCGCTGATGAGCGAGATATTCCTTCTAAAATAACCCATCCGTATTTTGATTCTGTTTGGGCAAATCAATTTAACGAGGCAAAGGAAAAAGGCGCAGATTTTTTTGCCACGCATTTAAATTTTGAAGAAAAGAACAAATTTTACAACGAGCTTTTATCCTATGTTCCCGGGTTACCGGATGTATCAAAAGATTTTTATTTAAACTGCCCCGGGCTAGCAGCAACGACCGTATTGCTGGATAATGTGGCCTTGTATATCGAGAACTTTTCAGGTATCCCTTACACAGAAGAAGAGAATAGTATGCTGATGCGTTTTGGAAAAGTATTCCAGCAAACCTATACCCGTTTTCTTGATCTGCAAAAAGCCGAAGCACAGGCAAGAGAAGCACAGATAGAAGCAGCATTGGAAAGGGTAAGAAGCAGAAGTATGGCCATGCATAAAAGTGATGAGTTACTTGAAGCTGGTGAAATTCTTTTTTTAGAAATGCAAAAACTGGGTATTGCAAGCCTGACCGCCGGTTATGTGTTAATTGATGAAGCAGAAAAAAATGGGTTGAATTACACCCCTCATCCCGGTACAAAAAAAATAATGCCGGTACCGGTGATCATTCCGCATAACGAAACCATCCATATGCAACAGGTGGTGGAGAACTGGAAGAAAGGCAATCTTTTTTTCATCGTTGAAATGGATGAAGAAGAAACTATCCAACACCAGACTTTTATAGCAGAACGCAGTACCAACTTTCCGCTAACGGCAGCACAATTGATTGCCATTTCGCCGGCCAGATTGTTTCTGCATAATTTCTTTTTTAAAGAAGGGTATGTATTGATAGTGGGGGGTACAAAATTATCTGCGGAGCAAACAGATATTATGTTGCGTTTTGCGAAAGTGTTTCAACAGACCTATACCCGTTTTCTCGATCTGCAAAAAGCAGAAGCACAGGCAAGAGAAGCAAAAATTGAAGCTGCCCTGGAGAGGGTTAGATCCCGGAGCCTGGCAATGCATCATTCCTCCGAGTTATCTGCAGTAGTGGATACACTTCTCAGAGAGTTTACTAATCTTGAATTTACGCTTACCTTCTGTATCATCAACCTGATAGATGAGCAAGACAGGAGCAATACGGTTTGGGCGGCTAACCCCGAAACGGGAATGCAACCGGAGTCCTATTATATGAAATTTGAAGATTATCCCTTCCATCACGCCATGTGGGATGCGTGGAAAGAGCAGAAGAAAAATTTTATCTACACCCTGGAGGGGAAAGAGAAAAAAATCTATGATGAATACCTATATACCAAAACTGAATTCCGGCGTTTCCCCAAACATGTTCAGGAAGCGAATAAAGCCCTCAAAAGGTATGTGGCGGGCTTTACATTCTTCAAGTATAGCGGACTCCAAACAGTGAGTGAAAACCAAATATCAGAAGATGAATTGAAAATCCTCGAACGTTTCGGCAGAGTCTTCGAGCAATCCTACACCCGATTTATTGATTTACAGAAAGCAGAAGCACAGGCAAGAGAGGCACAGATTGAAGCATCCCTGGAAAGAGTGAGGAGCAAGACGATGGCGATGCACAATAGCCGGGAGGTTGGCGAAACAGTTGCCACCATGTTTGAAGAATTAGTGAAACTGGGAGTTGATAAATCAATCCGCTGCGGTATTGGCATTTTAAATGATACCAGGCATATGGAGGTATGGACGGCCTCAACGAACAAAAGCGGAGAGACCACATTGGATATAGGGCTGCTGGATATGACCATTCATCCCTTATTAGCAGGTGTGAAAGAGGCATGGAAAAATAAAAAGACCGGGTTTATCTATGAACTGGCTGGTGAGGATTTAAAAAATTATTTCATAGCTATTAATGCGGCACCTGACTACCCGGTTTATGTTGATCTTGAAACATTGCCTGACAAGATAATCCATACAGATTTCTTTTTTTCAGAGGGAACCTTGTTTGCTTTTTCATCCAACCTCATTCCGGAAGAAACAGCCCAGGTGCTTAAAAGATTTGCAGGGGTATTTGGCCAAACCTACCGGCGATACCTTGATCTCCAAAAAGCCGAAGCACAGGCAAGAGAAGCACAGATTGAAGCGGCATTGGAAAAAATCCGTTCACATACAAATGCTATGCGTTCGAGTGAGGATCTTTCGAATGTAGCAACCATAATGTTTGAACAAATGAGAATTCTGGGTGGTGACCTGTTTTCATTTGGTATTGTGCTTTGTGACAGGCATGCGAATATGGTTGAGCAGTGGCATAGCATTCCCGGTGCCGGCATGATACCACCTTTCTTTGTACCTGTAGATCTTGATCATATTCATCGCTACCGGTATGATCAGTGGAAAGCCGGTGTTGAATTATTTTCTGTTGTTATACCGGAAGATTATATAAAAGAGCATTTCAGGATCATGCTGGAGCTGCCCTCGGTAAAATCTGTGATAGATATGATGACGGCCAACAAGATTCCATTAACAATACCTGACTGGGAAATTGATTATGGGGCGTCATTCAAATACGGCTACCTGCTTGTATCATCATTAAAGCCTTTCGAAGAAGATAAAATATTTCCACGATTTGCAAAAGTATTCGAGCAGACCTATACCCGTTTTCTCGATCTCCAAAAAGCAGAAGCACAGGCCAGGGAAGCACAGATAGAAGCAGCAATGGAAAAAGTCCGTTCCCGCTCTCTGGCTATGCAGAAACCCGAAGAATTGACCGAAGTAGCAGAGTTATTACGAAAAGAAATGGGACAATTGGGTGTGGAAGAATTGGAAACAAGTTCTATATACATCGTTGATAAAGAAAATGAGCAAGCCGAATGCTGGTACGCCATTAAAGACATCAGGGAGGAAAATAAAAGATTGGTAAGCGATGAAATGACCATCACATTCGCCGATACATGGGTGGGCAGTGAAATGAAAAAATTTTACCGGGCTAAAAAGCAGCAGGCTTCCATTGTAATGAAAGGCGATAACAGGAAGGAGTGGATAAACTATTGCGCAGGAAAATCAAATGTATTACTGGGTTATTATGGTGATGAAATCCCGGAGCGTACCTATCATCTTGTAAAATTTAATGGTGGTTATATGGGAGCTGCTTCACCTGGTGATATTTCGGCAGAAAGCTGGGACTTACTGCGAAGAGCCGCTTCCGCTTTTTCATTGGCCTACACCCGTTTTAATGATTTACAAATAGCCGAAGCACATGCCCTGCAGGCTGAGCTGGATCTGATAGCCATTAAAGAAGCCAAGCAAAAAGCAGAAGAAGCATTATCAGAGTTGCAGTCCACGCAAAAACAACTGATCCAATCAGAAAAAATGGCTTCGTTGGGAGAACTCACCGCAGGTATTGCACATGAAATACAAAACCCGTTGAATTTCGTCAACAACTTCAGTGAAGTAAGTAAAGAGTTGCTGGATGAAATGAGAGAAGCCATAGAGAAAGGCGATACAGAAGATGCAAAAGAAATCATGAACGATGTGATACAGAACCTGGAAAAAATAAATCATCATGGCAAACGGGCCGATGGTATTGTAAAAGGCATGTTGCAACACTCCAGCAGCGGCAGTGGTAAAAAAGAACCAACTGATATCAATGCATTGGCAGATGAATATTTACGCCTGGCTTATCATGGCTTAAGAGCTAAAGACAAATCATTTAACGCCACCATGAAAACAGAGTTTGATGAAAGCATGGGTAATATCAACATCATTCCGCAGGATATAGGAAGAGTGATTTTGAATTTAATTACCAATGCATTTTATGTAGTGAATGAAAAAGCGAAAGCCGAAGGCGGAAAGCTGAAGGCTTCGGCAAGCCCAGCAGGACAGCCGTACGAACCAACCGTTGAAGTAAGTACGAAGAAAGTCAAGGATAAAGTTGAGATTAAGGTAAAAGACAACGGCAACGGGATCCCTCAAAAAATATTAGATAAAATCTTTCAACCCTTCTTTACCACCAAACCAACCGGGCAGGGAACAGGATTAGGATTGAGTTTGAGTTATGATATTGTAAAAGCACATGGTGGAGAGTTAAAAGTGGAAACAAGTGAAGGGAAAGGAAGTGAGTTTATTATTCAATTACCAATTAATATGAACAACGGATGAAAGTAACTCCAGCGCTAAAAAAAGAATTAGCTGATTGGCTTGATACCTATTGGACCACTTATTTAAAAGGTGATATTGCAACATGGTCAACTTTTATTCGGGACGATTACCGGAATATAGGTGGCACAAAGGAAGAGATTTGGAACAGCAAGCAGGAAATCATCGATTACACCAATAGTATTTTGAATCAACTGGTTGGAGCAGTTGATATACGTAACCGGAAGATAGAGCTGATCCCTTATGGCGAGTACATGATGGTGAATGAATTTACAGATCTGTACGTAAAAATTGAAAGCGAATGGACATTTTATGGTCCTTTCCGGATGTCATCATTACTGGAAAAAACAGAGACCGGATGGATCGCTTTACATCAGCATGGGTCCTATCCCGACATGAAAGCAATGGAAGGAGAAGCTTTTTCCATTGATGCTTTAAAAGCAGAAAATGCGAAGCTGCAGGCAGCGGTTAAACAACGTACTATTGAGCTGGAACAGAATAACCGTAAACTGGAAATTGAGGCGGCAACAGAACGGGTGAGAGTGCAAGCTATGGCTATGCAGCAGCCCGCTGATCTGGGAAAAGTAAATAAAGAATTGCTTCATCAACTAACTACACTGGAGATCCCCGGATTAGCCGGAGTTAGTTTCTACTTTGTTGATCCCGATGAAATAGTTACAGTCTGGGACCTGTCAAGTCCCGGAAATCTGAATGATCCCCATAGTTATTCCTTTCGGTTTGATTCAAAAAAATACCCTGTCCTGGGTGAGTTTGTAGGAATTTTAAAATCAACGCAGCAGGATTATTTCATTCTGGATTTTCCAAAAGATAAATTGCTGCAGGCTATCGAAGAGTTAAAGGATATTGACATTAAAATCTACAATAATTTTAAACATGCAGTAGAAAGCGGTGCCTTACTACATCAATGGAATCCGGCTGCAAGAATTACAGACGGTATTTTATCCATTGACCTGATGATTCCACCTACTGACGATACAAAAACTATTGTATTGAAAATGGCCGGGGCATTCAACCAGGCTTATCAACGCTTCCTTGATTTACAAAAAGCCGAAGCACAGGCAAGAGAATCACAAATTGAATCGGCATTGGAAAGAGTGAGAACCGCTTCTATGGCTATGCGGGATTCATCAGCGCTAGGCGAAATTATTTACAAACTGTATGGAGAACTTACAAAACTGGATGCCAAACTTGACCGATGTTTTATTATGGTGGTAAATCCTGAGAACAAAGGCATCACCTGGTGGATGGCCGGGCAAGAAGGCCTGTTGGCAGAGAATGGCTTCTTCGTTCAAATGAATCAGCACCCTTCTCATTTGATGTATCTCGATAACTGTAAGAAGCGGAAGAAAAAGTGGACATACCTGTTTGAAGGAAAGGAAAAAAGAGACTGGGACCGCTATGGTTTCAGTGAAACAGAACTGGCCAGGTTACCTGAGCCCGTCAAAGCGTTTATGGCCGCCGCAGAGAAGGTATATCTCTCTGGTTCTTCTGATCAATTTGGTTCATTGGTAACCGGCAGTTTTGAACCTTTACCGGAAGAGCAGCAGGAAATCATCAGTCGTTTTACGATCGCCTTCAACCAGGCATATATCCGTTTCCTCGACCTGCAAAAAGCAGAAGCACAGGCCAGAGAAGCAGAGATAGAATTAGCGTTAGAAAGAGTAAGGGCAAGAACTATGGCCATGCAGCAAAGTACAGAACTGCCCGATGCTGCTACTATATTATTTCAACAAGTGCAATCTTTAGGCATGCCAGCCTGGAGTGCCGGCTATTGTATATGGAATGAAGATAAATCAGCCGTTACATTATGGATGAGCAGTGAAGGGGTTTTGCAACCACCATTTAAAGCTCCCACAACAGATGATGAATTATTTATTGAAATGCGAAAGGGACAGGAAGATGGCAATTCATTTCATGTAGTTGAAATGGGTGGCAAAAAATTAGAGAAGCATTACCAGTATATGCGTACACTTCCTGTAGTGGGTGAAATACTGGATTCGATTATTGCAGCCGGCCATCCATTGCCCACTTTCCAGATTATGCATCATGCCTATTTTTCAAAAGGGTTTCTGTTGTTTATTACTTATGAACCTGTTCCTGCTGCACATGATATCTTCAAAAGGTTTGGTAAAGTATTCGACCAGACCTATACCCGGTTTCTTGACCTGCAAAAAGCAGAAGCACAGGCAAGGGAGGCAGAGATTCAATTGGTATTAGAAAGGGTTCGGGCTAAAACGATGGCTATGCAAAGAAGTGATGAGCTGAAAGATGTAGCTCATGAATTAAGAGTACAATTAGCCTCCCTTGGAGCCAGTGATCTGGAAACAAGTGCAATTAATCTGTATGAAGAACATGAAAATTCCATAGAAGCATGGGCAGCTGTTCGTGCACCTGGTAGTCCTGATTATATTCAGGAGTTTCATTTTTTATTACCAAAGAAGGGTATATACCTGATAGAAGATATGCTTGTGGCATATGCCTCAGGTATTGAAGAATATCTTTTTGAACTAACCGGTGAAAAAGCTTTGCAATGGATGAATGTTATAGCCGAAAAGATTCCCGAAATGTTTGCTGCTGCTGCCGGAACATCTGAGTCCAAGAATTCCGGCAATGTTCATGCGTGGTTCTCTTGCCACTATTTTAATGGTGGAGTATTGATTATGATAACAATGACACCTCCCGATGAGGAATCAAGGTCAATATTGAAAAGATGCACGCAGGTTTTCGGTCATGCATACCGGCGTTTCGCTGATCTGAAAAAAGCCGAGGCACAAGCAAAAGAAGCACAGATTGAAGCTGCCTTAGAAAGAGTGAGAGCAAAAGCAATGGCCATGCATAGTTCGGAGGATCTGGCCTTAACCGTTGATGCATTCTTTGTCGAATTGCGGTCTCTTCGGGTTACTCCCCGGAGGTGTGGAGTCACTTTAATTGATGAAGAAACCAGGGTGGCAGACCTTACTGTTACCACAGCCACGGGAGACGATAAATCTAAAAAGATAATAGCGAAATTGAAACTGGCAGGCCATCCTGTATTGGATGGCGTTTATGATCATTGGAAGCAACAAAAAGAATTTCATCCGGTTTTACAAGGTGCTGAAATAAAAGAGTACTACCAGGAAATGAACCAGCAAGTTTCATTTCCTGATTTTGCTTCGGACGAAATTCAATACGGGCATTATTTTTTCTTTGAAGAAGGAGGTGTATTTGCCTGGACTGATATGAAATTATCAGAAGTTGAGTTGCAGATATTCCGGAGATTTACTTCGGTGTTAAGCCTTACTTATAAACGTTACAAAGATCTTCAACAGGCAGAAAAATTGGCCCAGCAAGCTGAAAAGGACCTGGTGAAACTAAAAGAAGAGAAAAAAAGAACAGAAGATGCACTGGCTGAATTGCAGGTTACGCAAAAACAACTGATTCAATCCGAGAAGATGGCCAGCCTGGGAGAACTCACCGCCGGTATTGCCCACGAAATTCAAAACCCGTTGAACTTCGTTAATAATTTTTCGGAAGTAAATAAGGAATTATTAGAAGAGCTTAAAGCGGAACGCTTAAAGCCGAATGCAGAAAGAGATGAAAATTTAGAAAGTGAATTAATACACGATATAATTACTAACGAAGAGAAAATAAATCACCACGGCAAACGGGCCGACGCCATTGTAAAAGGCATGCTGCAACACAGCCGCAGCAGCAGCGGGCAGAAAGAAGCAACAGATATTAATGCCTTAGCCGATGAATACTTGCGGCTCTCCTATCATGGGCTTCGGGCAAAAGACAAGGCTTTCAACGCAACGATAAAAACGGAGTTTGATGAAACGATAGGTAAAATCAACATCATTCCGCAGGATATTGGAAGAGTGATATTGAATTTGATTACGAATGCATTTTATGTAGTGAATGAAAGGCAGAAGGCTGAAAGCGAAAAGCTTAATGCCGAAAGAAAAAATTACGAACCAACTGTTGAAGTAAGTACCAGAAAGGTGAAGGACAGGGTCGAGGTCAAGGTGAAGGACAACGGCAACGGCATTCCTCAAAAAATAATAGACAAAATCTTCCAACCATTCTTTACCACCAAACCAACCGGGCAGGGAACGGGTTTGGGCTTATCACTGAGTTATGATATTGTAATAGCACATGGTGGAGAATTGAAAGTGGAAACGAAGGAAGGTGAAGGTTCAGAGTTTATTATTAGTATACCACTTAATAATTAAAACAAATGCTGAAACGAGTAACATACACAATTTGTCTCTTCTTCGTTACGATTATAGTGCATTCGCAAGAGGACTATGGGACTGACAGCCTGAAAAATGAACTTCGCTCGGCAAAGACTGATACAGCTGAATTAATACTGCTTGGAAGT
Organism: Chitinophagaceae bacterium; assembly: GCA_016719165.1. Classification (GTDB taxonomy): domain Bacteria; phylum Bacteroidota; class Bacteroidia; order Chitinophagales; family Chitinophagaceae; genus JJ008. The sequence goes on from JADKAJ010000002.1 coordinate 382,428, forward strand.
ATCGCTTACAATTATGCTGAATTGAATCCAGACAGTGCTTTTTTATATGCCAGCCGTATGCATGTGCTTGCAAAAAAAATGAATTTGCCGCTTGAGGAATGTTTCGCATTGTCTGAAATGGGTTATGCATTGATAAATCTTGGCAATTATCCCCGGTCGCTTCAAATTTTATTGGCAGCTGTTGAGATTACTGATGACCCTGAAAGCGAAAATAATTTACTTTCTGGTTTCTATATACCCATTGATGTGTATACGGACAGAACAGCGGCTCCTAAATTGCAACGATTGACCAAGCAAGCCCGGGCATTTCAATATCTTGGCATCCTGTATGGGAACTCAGGTAACCTGGGTAAAGCAGTTGAATATTACCAGTCAACATTACAAAAAGCTGAACTTGCAAAAAATGAAAGACTTCTCAGCATTTCATATACAACACTGGGCAGAACTTACCTTAGTTTAAACAAAAAAGACTCAGCACTTTGGTGTGCTGATAAAGCAAATGAGTATGCAATAAAATCAGGTTTTCAGAAATACTTGGGCAGTATCCTGCTTAATCAGGGAAGAGTTTATATGACATTGGGAAGACAAAAGGAAGCTGAGATGATTTTCTTTGCTGCATTACGTGCAAGTACAGATCATAAATATTACCGTGGGATTGCGGCTACTAATCTTGCACTTGCAGATATTCATAAACAATTTGGCGAACGGGACTCTGTGCTTTATTACATCCAAAAAGGATTAGCCGTTGCAAGATTCCTCAATGCTCCTGACCTTTATTTACGATCTTATAAAGCCCTTGCAGAATATTATAAAACTGATGGCAATAATGACAGTGTGGTTAAATACCAGTCGCATATAATAAAAATCAATGACAGCCTTTTCAATTCCAAGCAAACACAGGATTTCCAGAACATTGATTTTAATAATCAGCAACGCATACAGGAAATAGAAGCGACTAATGCTGAATACCGGAATGAAATAAAAATCTATTTTCTGCTGGCAGGTTTAGGTATTTTTTTATTGGCAGCATTGATGCTATGGAGAAACAGCCGTCAGAGAAAACTAAGGAATATCCTATTATCGAAACAAAAGAATGATCTGGAGAATGCATTGGAAAGTTTAAAATCTACCCAATCCCAACTTGTCCAATCAGAAAAAATGGCAAGCCTGGGAGAGCTCACTGCTGGTATTGCTCATGAAATACAGAACCCGTTGAACTTCGTTAATAATTTTAGTGAGGTGAATAGTGAATTGATTAGTGAATTGGTTGAGGAGGTTGACAAGGGCAATACAGCAGAAGTAAAACTGATTGCTGCAAACATCAAGGATAATTCTGAAAAGATAAATCACCATGGCAAACGGGCCGACGCCATTGTAAAAGGCATGCTGCAACACAGTCGCAGCAGCAGCGGGCAGAAAGAAGCGACAGATATTAATGCCTTAGCCGATGAATATTTGCGGCTCTCCTATCATGGCCTTCGGGCAAAAGACAAATCTTTCAACGCCACTTTAAAAACAGACTTTGACAGCAGTATCGGCAATATCAATATCATCCCGCAGGATATTGGCAGGGTGATTTTGAATTTGATTACGAATGCATTTTATGTAGTGAATGAAAGGCAGAAGGCTGAAAGCGGAAAGCTTAATGCCGAAGGAAAAATTTACGAACCCACTGTTGAAGTAAGTACCAGAAAGGTGAAGGACAATGTCGAGGTCAAGGTGAAGGACAACGGCAACGGCATCCCTCAAAAAATAATAGACAAAATCTTCCAACCCTTCTTCACCACTAAACCAACTGGGCAGGGAACGGGTTTGGGCTTATCACTGAGTTATGATATTGTAAAAGCACATGGTGGAGAATTGAAGGTGGAAACGAAGGAAGGTGAAGGAAGTGAATTTATTATTGTGTTACCTCTTTAAATTAATTTATTATGCTAAAAAAGTTATTTGGTATTTGCCTTGCTCTTGGATTAGTGCATTCTTCTATGGGGCAAATATCCAATGAAGAGATAACAGAACTAAAAAAGCAACTGTTAGTGGCAAAGCATGATTCAACCAGGGGTCGTTTGTTTTATCAGTTAGCGTACGGGTATCGGTTTTCCAATATAGATTCTTCTCTTTTATATTCAGATCAGGCCATTGCAGTCTCCGAAAAATATAATTTGATGACTATAAAGTCGCAAATGTTATCCTTAAAAGGGGCTACAGTACTGGAAGCAGGCAAACTGCCTGAATCACTCCAGTTCCAGTTTGAAGCCATGAAGATTGCTGAAAAAATAAAGGACACTTCATCCATTGCCTTTGCGCTGAACAGAATTGGAAATATTTATATGGAATTGGCTGATTATGAAAAGTCACACGAGTATTATACTAAATCAAAAGACCTGTTTCTGAAAATTGGTGATATTGGTATGGTTCACAATGAAATTTCCAATATCGGCAACCTTTATTACCTGATGCAACAGCCGGATTCTGCTTTGTATTACCTGCAAATTGTGTATGATGCAAGTTTGAAAAATTCAAACCGAAATGAATATACACGGCCTGAAATTATGTTCCGGATGGGAAATGCATATAGATTAAAAGGAGATAAGGAACAGGCTTTGCTATATTACAAAAAAGGGATTGCAGAATCAATCATTGACAATGATATCAGAAACCTAACTATGAACAACCTGTTCATTGCACAACTATATTATGAATTAGGCATTCCGGACTCAAGCAAAAAATATGCTTATGATGCAATAAAGACAGGTAAGATCGTTTCTTTCAGGAAAGGGGTATATGATGCTTCTGTATTACTAAGCAACCTGTTCAAAGACAGAAATGAATATGACAGTGCCTATAACTATTTAACTGCAGCTAACGTTGAGAAAGACAGTTTGATTGGAGCCAAACGATTTCAGGATTTGCAGCGCATCGTTTTAACTGAACAGGAACTACAGCGAAAAGCTAAGGCCAAAAGAATAGCTGATCAAACCAGGCAGCAACAGTTTGTTTTAATAGCAGGATTAGCGGTATTCCTGGTAATAGCCTCTATACTTTACCGCAATAATAAGAATAAGCAAAAAGCAAATATAAAATTGGAGAATACTTTGGCATCGCTACGGTCCACCCAGTCGCAGTTGATCCAATCCGAAAAAATGGCTTCGCTGGGAGAGTTAACTGCAGGCATTGCCCATGAAATTCAAAATCCGTTGAACTTTGTCAATAATTTTTCGGAAGTAAGCAATGAGTTGATCAGTGAAATGGTTGATGAGGTTGACAAGGGGAATACCCATGAAGTAAAAATCATTGCAAAGGATGTTCAGCAAAATTTAGAAAAGATTCTTCACCACGGCAAACGGGCCGATGCTATTGTTAAAGGAATGTTGCAGCACAGCCGTAGCAGCAGTGGACAAAAAGAAGCTACAGATATTAATGCCTTAACCGATGAATATTTGCGGCTGGCCTATCATGGCTTGCGTGCAAAAGACAAATCGTTCAACGCCACTTTGAAAACTGATTTTGATAAGTCCATCAGCAACATCGATATCGTACCGCAGGATATTGGAAGGGTGATTTTGAATTTAATTACCAATGCATTTTATGTAGTGAATGAAAGGCAGAAGGCTGAAAGCGGAAAGCTTAATGCCGAAGGAAAAATGTACGAACCAACTGTTGAAGTAAGTAGCAAAAAAATAAATGGTACGATTGAAATAAAAGTGGCAGACAACGGCAACGGCATCCCTCAAAAAATACTCGATAAAATATTTCAACCCTTTTTTACCACCAAACCAACAGGGCAAGGAACTGGTTTGGGATTGAGCTTGAGTTATGATATTGTGAAAGCACATGGTGGAGAGTTGAAGGTAGAAACAAAGGAGGGGGAAGGAAGTGAGTTTGTGATATTGTTACCGGTGTGATATGAGCCGTGCCGATGGCACTCGTTAGCATCGTGACACTTAGGCCGGACTGAAGTCCAGCCTTACAAGATAGAACCGAGCCTACGGCTCTTGAGTATGAGACGAAGAAGGGTACTATAATAAACGAGAGGAGTAGTTTCATTGTGCACCGGAATGAATTCGGATGTTATAGTATGAAGCCGGACTTAAAGCCTTGGACTGTAAGAAAGATGAAAAGTTATCTTTCTTCCGGAAACCAGTGGCATAGCCACGGATATATTTTGTAACCATGGACTTCAGTCCGTGATAAGACAAGTAACTATACAAAATAAGAGCCGTAGGCTCGGTACATAAAAAAAAGCAATGGCTAATACCTACCATCAAATCTACCTGCAAACAGTGTTTGCTGTAAAATACCGTCAGGCTGTTATCAGCAAAGAATGGAAACAGCGAGTACAAGCTGTTATTGGAAACCTTATCAACGAAACCGGCTGCAAAACAATCATCGTAAACGGCGTGGAAGACCATATGCATTGTTTTGTTGGGCTTAGACCTGCTGTTTCGGTATCTGAGTTGATGAAAACAGTAAAAGCCAAATCATCCAAATACATCAATGACCACAACCTGACCAAAAAAAGGTTTGGGTGGCAGGAAGGGTATGGTGTATTTTCTTATCGCCAGCGGGATGTTGATATGATTTTTAAATATCTGCAGAACCAGGAAGAGCATCACCAAAAACATTCATTCAGGCAGGAATACTTAGATTTATTGAAAGAGTTTGAAATTGGGTACGATGAGCAATACATTTTTCAGGAGTTAATTTAAACTGAATTTAAATGATGCATAATAAAATATTTCAACCCTTCTTTACCAACCAACGGGACAAGGAACAGGCTTGGGGTTGAGTTTGAGTTATGATATTGTAAAAGCACATGGCGGAGAGTTGAAGGTAAAAACGAAGGAGGGAGAAGGCACTGAATTTAAAATAATATTACCTTAATTGGTATAACCTAAAAAGTTATCATGAAAAAATTAGTCCTTGTATTGCTGACCCTTTGTACACTTGGTCTGCAGGCGCAGTATAAAACACCTTACTTCAAAATGATCTCTGTTGAAAACGGGTTGCCTCAGACTAATGTCAATTTCAGTTTCCAGGATAAGCTGGGGTATTTATGGCTGGGTACGGCCAATGGCCTGGTGAGGTACGATGGCTACCGCCTGAAAGAATACCCGATTTTAAATGAGGAGGGTATGCCGGTGAAACCGGCTTCCATAAACCAGATTTTTGAAGACAGCAAAGGAGAATTATGGGTAATCGTTTACCTCCAGGGTGTTTACCAGCTTGACCGTAAACGGGATGTATTTGTACGTATACCATTTGGCAGTAAGGATGATGATTTAATTAAAAATAAATCTCCTAATAGCCTGAAGTATGATAAAAACCTAAGTATTTTCTGGGGTGTTGCCAACGACACCGAAAGGGACAGATCTATTCTATATAGTATCGACCTTGTCAACAAAAAATTGCAGGTATATAGCGACCTTGAAAAGGGTAATCATTTCATACCGGCTAGCAGAAACATTGATATAAGTATAGACCCTGCAGGAAAAATCTGGCTGCTTACAGATTCACTGCTTAGCCATTTTGAACCGGCTTCTAAATCATTCAAGCCCTTTTTTACCTTACCCATACTATCCGGCGTTAAAAGATTGATATCTGTCCGGGCTGATCCGTTGGATAAAGATGTCGTTTGGTTAACTACGACCAGTGTTATTGATGTGAACCAGCCACCTGTAAATGAAATTCGTGGGCTTTTACAGTTAAATATCAAAACAAAGAAATTTACCATTTCACTGCCCGGCAGTAAAGCCCCGGAAACTTTGCCCGTAAATTGTTTTCACACTTTTACCGATTCTTTAAAAAGGGTTTGGGTTTCCACAGAAAAAGGCCTTGCACTATACGATCCTAAAAAAGGTAGTTTTATTCAATACCCACTCAATTATCCTAATAAAGAAACACATGCTGAATATATTGCTGCCGATAAAGAGGGAAACTTATGGATAACAGGTAATGCAGGCGGATTATTTTTCCTGGATATCAAAACCGGAATTTCCAGCACTTATGAACCCAATGGAGGACCTGGTGATCTGCCCGGTAACAGGAATTTTGGACAAGTTTTTATTGACCGATTTAATACCCTTTGGATAAATATACCCAATGAAGGGATTGCCTGGCGGGATGTGCAAAAAACACAATTCTCCCCTGTTGCCATTAACCCCTTTCCAAAGAAAAATACAGTAAAAGAGATACCTCACCAGTATGACCTGGTGGGTACTCAGGGCGACAGCATTTGTTATTTAACAGATTCAACCAGCCTGCTGGCCTGGAACACTATTAAAAATAGTTTTACCAGTATTGACCTGAAGAATAAAAAGCTTTACCGGTCGATAATTAATATTGCAAAAAGTAAAGACGGCAACCTTTGGCTGGCATGCGGGGCAAATGGTGTGGTTCAATATGATGCCGTTACCAGAAATATAACTACATACCAGTATGACCCGAAAGACAGTAATACCCTGTCCAGTCCCTTTGTAATTGATGTGGCAGCAGACCCGGATGGTACTATCTGGATAGCAACAGCAAACAAAGGGATTAATAGTTTTAATCCACGAACTAAAAAATTTTCCCAGTATCCTTTTGCCATTAACAATGGTGCAAGACAAGTAAAGGATTCATTAGATGACCAGACAGCAACCTGTTTGTATATTGATAAGGATGGAGTCATTTGGATTGGCACCAACAACGGGGCGGTAAACAGTTTTGATCCCCGTACCAAAAAGTTCAGGTCCTACCTGAATTATAAAGAAGGCTTTTTTGCCATTACCTCAATGTATGAAGACAGCCGGAAAAGATTTTGGGTAAGCACCTATCTTTCGGGCTTATACCTGCTGGATAAAAAAACAGGTGCCCTTCAACGATTTTCAGAAAAGGAAGGGTTGATACACAATTCTGTATTTAGTGTAAAGGAAGATGCCGCAGGGAATATTTGGACAGCCTCCCAGAAGGGGATGTCCCGCATCAATCCTGCTACCAATGCTATTACCAACTTCGGGTCTGCTAAACCCTGGATGTGGGAATACTTCATAAAAAACCTCTATGACAGGAACGGGTTGTTCAATGTGCCGGGCAGAAATGGCATCATTCGTTTCAATCCGCTGCAACTGGATGAAAGCAAAACTCCGCCGATAGTATTTATTGAGTCAGTGAGTTACCGTTCTCCCGGCAAGTCAACTGACAGTCTAATGTTTACAGAAGGTCGGGAAAATATCCGGCTAAAATATAATGAGAACAGGCTCACATTTCAATTTGTGGCGCTTCATTTTACCAACCCGGAGCAAAACCAGTATGCCTATCAATTAGAAGGCTATGACAAAGAATGGATGCAGGCCGGAACACAACGTTCAGTTACATACAGTAATCTTTCACCAGGTACTTATACTTTTAAAGTGAAAGCCTCTAACAGTGAAGGTGTATGGAATGAAACAGGTGCGGTATTTACCATCACCATCAGGCCACCCTGGTGGAAAACCATAGGGGCATATATTATTTATGGATTGTTATTCCTGGCACTTGTTTACGCTTTAGATCGTTTCCTGCGTCGCAGACTGGTTCAAAAAGAGAGGGAAAGAAACCAGGCCAGGGAATTGGCACAGGCCAAAGAAATTGAGAAAGCATATAATGAATTGAAGGCAACCCAGCAACAGTTGATCCAATCCGAGAAAATGGCTTCCTTAGGAGAATTGACAGCGGGAATTGCCCATGAAATTCAAAACCCGTTGAACTTCGTCAACAATTTTTCGGAAGTAAACTCCGAACTGATTGCTGAAATGAAGGAGGAATTAGCCAAAGGAAATATTGAAGAAGCCAAAACAATCGCCAACGATATTGATGAGAACGAACAGAAAATAATCTTCCATGGAAAAAGGGCCGATGGTATCGTAAAAGGCATGCTGCAGCACAGCCGTTCAAGTTCCGGACAAAAAGAACTCACTGATATCAATGCATTGGCAGATGAATATTTACGATTAGCCTATCATGGATTAAGGGCAAAGGATAAAAGCTTCAATGCCACGATGAAAACAGATTTTGATGAAACAATCGGCAACATCAATATCATTCCGCAGGATATTGGAAGAGTGATACTTAATTTAATTACCAACGCATTTTATGTGGTGAGTGAAAAAGCTAAAGCCGAAGGCGGAAAGCAGAATGCTGAAGGCAAGGCATACGAACCATCCGTTTCGGTGAGTACAAAAAAGATAAACGGGATAGTTGAAATAAAAGTGAAGGATAACGGAAACGGTATTCCTCCAAAAGTACTGGATAAAATATTTCAACCCTTCTTTACTACCAAGCCGGCCGGCCAGGGAACCGGATTGGGATTGAGTTTGAGTTATGATATTGTAAAAGCACATGGCGGTGAAATAAAAGTAACTACAACAGAAATGGAAGGAACAGAATTTACAATTGTATTACCAGCATAGCTATTGCAGAGTATCATCCCGATAGCTACCAGTATGAAGGTGAAAACAAGGGTAAGCAAGAGTTTGAAATTTAATATTCAGGTGCTTTTGCGCTAATAGTTTTACATTCAGGTTCTTTCTATTCTTTTGAAATAAAAAACAATCAACAATGAAACAAAAAACAAGCCCTTTTACCCTCTTCTTTACAGTTATTGCTGCGGTAATCCTGTTAATTACTGCTTGTTCAACCCCTGAAAAAAAAGAGCCTGAAAAAGCCGACCCGGTTGCCGCCAATATTAAAATGTACTCGCAGGTATGGGATGAGATAATGAATAAAGGCAAACTGGATCTGTTCAACGACTCCAATTTCACCAAAGACGTAGTGATGCATGCCAGCCCTTCCGATATAGTGGGTATTGACAGTGCCCGGGCTTATTATGCCAACTTCATTACAGGTTTCTCCAATATCCAGTTCACCATAAAAGATATTTTTGGACAGGGCGAAAAGCTGGTGAAACACTGGAACTTTAAAGGAACACATTCAGGAAATTTTTTCGGCATTCCGGCAACAGGCAAATCAGTTAGTTTAGACGGTACAACACTAGTGCGGATGTCCAACGGAAAAATTGCAGAGGAAAGGGACTTTTTCGACAATATGGATTTCATGACACAGCTGGGACTTATCCCTGCTGCAGGGCAATAACAATTTTTCAATCAATAGCAGTCCTGTTATCAACCAGCGATAACAGGACTGTGACTTTGTTCATCACTTAATGATCATTATGAAAATAATACTGGCACCATTATTCATATGTTGTTTTCTTTTTGCAACTGCACAACCCTACAAAAAACTGCATTTTGATGCTATTTTAGTAGATACCCATAATGACATTCCCAGCACAGCGATTGAAAAAGGTCTGAGTTTTGATATGGACCTCGGCAACAAAACCAATTCTGACCTGCGGCGTATGAAAGCCGGTGGTGTTGACGTACAATTATTTTCTATCTGGTGCGATGGTAACCAGCAAAACCCTTTTGCCTGGGCCAACAGGGAAATAGATACGGTAATGGCCTGGACAAACAGGAATCCGGGGGATATGATGCAGGCTTTTTCTCCCAAAGAGATTCATACTGCTGTCAAAGAAAAAAAACTCGCTGTTATGTTTGGGGTGGAAGGCGGGCATATGATAGAGAATGACCTGAATAAATTAGTGGCATTACATAACAGGGGTGTTAAATACATGACACTGACCTGGAACAATTCCACTGACTGGGCAACCTCTGCGCTGGATGAAACAACAAAAGGCGATTCATTAAAACACAAGGGGCTTACTGATTTTGGCAAACAGGTGGTGAAGAAGATGAATGAACTGGGTATGCTGGTAGACCTGAGCCATACGGGTGAACAAACTTTCCGGGATGTAATGAACACCACTACAAAACCGGTACTCGTATCACATAGCTGTGTATATTCTATTTGTCCGCATAGAAGGAACCTGAAAGATGAACAGATAAAAGCGATCGGGAAAAACGGCGGGGTGATCCATATTAATTTTTACAGCGGGTTTATTGACAGTGCCTTTGAGAGAAGAAGCGAAGCATTTACTCAAAAACACAAAGCAGAAAGGGATTCTTTGCTTAAATTAAATCCTGAACCCTATTACATGGAGGTGTATCTATTTGAAAAATATCCCGATGAGGTAAAAGCTTTACGACCACCCCTTTCAGCCGTAATTGACCACCTGGATTATATTGTAAAAATGATTGGGGTGGACCATGTTGGCCTGGGCAGCGATTTTGATGGCGTAAACTCTTTGCCACAGCAACTGGACGATGTCACGACTTACCCCCTGATCACAAAAGAACTGGTAAAAAGAGGATATAGTAAAAAAGAGATACGGAAAATTTTGGGCGGAAATTTTTTGCGTGTACTGGAAGCCAATTCAAAATAATAAGTATATAGTGTATGTATTAAAATAGCCACATCAAATTATGAAAGCAAAATCAATAAAAGGGAAATCAACTGATGAAATTAAAAAAGCTTTTGAGCAATGCAAAGCTGATGGTTTTAAACCAACCCTGGCATTAGTTTTTCTTTCAGCAATGAATGAAATAGAGGCCATCTGTTCATTACTGGATAAAGAAGGAATCAGCATTTTTGGAGCTTCAACGTTTGCAGAGTTTACCGAACAGGAAGCTGAAAATACAGGTATTGCTGTGCTGCTTCTGGATATCAACCCTGCTTATTTCAAAATTGCTTTAATAGATAATGGAGAAGGCTCAGGTTATGAAATAGGTTGCCATATCGGAGAAACAGGTACAAAGACATTTGCCAATCCTGCTTTTATTATTTCTACTGCTAATTACAAAATTCCGGGTGCATTGATCATCCAGGGAATGATTGAAAAAGCCGGTGCAGATGCTACTATTGTTGGTGGCAAAGCCGGGGAATTGATAAATTTAGAAGGGAAGGTTTTTACCAATACTCAATCAATTGATAATGGTATCATTGCATTGATACTGGACCAGGATAAAATAACTTTAAAAGGAATCGCGGCCTCCGGCTGGAAACCAGCAGGGACTGAAAAAAAAATCACGCAATGTACAGGGCCCTGGATCTATACCATCGATGATCAACCCGCCTTTGATATTGTAAAAAAATTCCTTGGAAATGATATTGTCGAGGATAAAAATAAAGAAGGCATCGTAAAATTAAACATCATTTATCCTTTACAACTTTACCGGGAAGGAGGAAGTCCCTATATGCTTCCCGTCTTATTTGCCAATACAGAAGATAATTCTGTCATGCTGGCTGAAGCGGTGCCGGAAGGTTCGGTATTCCGTTTTTCCATGCCACCGGATTTTGAAGTGATCGATATGGTGATAAAAAGTTCAGTGGAAGTAAAAGAAAAAGAAATGCCGGATGCAGATGCTCTCGTTATTTTTTCCTGTATTGGCCGGTTAGGATCGCTGGGACCTATGGCTTCAAAAGAAGTAGAAGGACTGGCGGCTACCTGGAACAGCCCAATGATTGGATTATATTCTCTTGGTGAATTTGGCCGGGTGGCAAATGGTCATCCAGAGTTTCATGGTACTACTGTAAGCTGGGTAGCCCTGAAAGAAAAATAAAACCTGTTACGAAAATTTATAAACCAAAACTAAACTATATGCTAAAAGCCACAGTATTGTACGGTCATCCGACTGACCCCGAAGCGTTTGAAAAATATTATGCAGCAACACATACTCCCCTTGCATTAAAAATAAATGGTATGGTCAAAATGGAACTCACAAAGTTTATTTCAGCCCCGGATGGAGGAAAGGCTGCTTATTACCGGATGGCAGAATTGTATTTTGCCGGCCCTGCCGAAATGCAGCAAGCAATGAGCTCACCCGAAGGACAGGCGACTGCTGCCGACCTTGCCAATTTTGCTACCGGCGGAGCAACGATGATAATCGGTGCGGTTGAAAACTAATTTTCATAAACAAATTCTCAATGAGAGCAAAATCAATCAAAGGAAAGTCGTCGGAAGAAATCCAATCAGCTTTGCAACAAAGCATGACAGATGGGTTCAAACCAACGTTGGCAATCGCTTTTATCTCTGTTAAACAAGACAGGAAAGCTATCTGTAAACTGCTGGATGAAAAAAGCATTGCCATTTTCGGAGCCACCACCAATGGTGAATTCATTGATGAGAATCATTCTAAAAATTCAGCAGCTATTCTTCTGTTGGATATGAACCCTGATCATTTCCGTGTTTTGTTTGCTGAATACCCCGAGAAAAACTACCGGGAAGTTGCGGCAGGGATCGCTAAAACCACAAAACAATTATTTGCAAACCCTGCATTCCTGCTCTCTGGAAGTCATATGGAAACAGATGCAGAACAATTGCTCTTCGGTTTTGAAGAGGTGGTAGGAAAGCAGGTGAATGTTTTTGGTGGCATGGCCGGTGATGATTATGCATTCAAACAACAATATGTTTTTACCAATAATAAGGAAAGTAACCGGGGTATGGTAGTATTGGCAGTGGATGAAGATAAAATTATGATCAGGGGAAAAGCTACCTGCGGCTGGAAAGCAGTAGGCACTGAAAGAATTGTGACGAAAAGTGAGGGCAACCATGTCTACACAGTTGATAATATCCCTGTACTGGACTTAACGATAAAATATGGTGGCCTTGAAAACATAAAAGAGAAAGACCCCGAAGTAGCGATGGAGATAGCAGTAAATTTTCCATTACAATTACAACGGGAATTCGGTGACCCGGTCATGAGGCCCGGTTTGCTGGTGGATTGGAATGATCATTCATTTTATTGCAGCGGTTCAGTACCACAAGGTTCAAAGGTCCGCTTTTCTATTCCTCCTGATTTTGATGTAATGGAAAAAGTGATAACAGGTGTGCAAGCTTTGAAAGCTGCTGAAATGCCTGAAGCAGATGCGGTGGTCGTTTTCAGTTGTGCAGGAAGAATTCTGGCATTAGGTCCGTTGATGAACCAGGAAATTGAAGGAATAAAAAATGTATGGAATGCCCCGATGGCCGGCATGTTTTCCAATGCAGAGCTGGCAAGGGCTACCGGTGGAAACCTGGAAATGCATAATTGTACTACCTGTTGTGTGGCATTAAAAGAAAAATAATGAAAGCAAAATCAATCAAAGGAAAATCAACTGAAGAAATTCAATCAGGGTTGCGGGAAAGCATGGCCGATGGATTCAAGCCAACTATAGCCATTGTATTCATATCTGTTAAACAGGACAGAGAAGCTATTTCCGGATTATTGGAGGAAAAAGGCATACAGATATTTGGCGCTACCACTGCAGGCGAATTTATTGATGGCGAAATGGAAGGAGGCAGTATTGTTATGCTATTGCTCGACATGAATCCGGCTTATTTTAAATTGGAATTTCTTGAAACAAGCCAGGATACCGCCTTTGAAGACGCAATCAAACACGGCAATACCGGAAAAGAAACCTTTACCAACCCTGCGTTTATTATAGCAAACAGTGGCGTAACCTTAGATGGTGAACCATTTGTTGAAGGTATTATACAAGGTTTTGGAAAACATCCTTCGTCGGAAGATGGGGAAGTAACCATATTTGGAGGTAAGGCAGGAGATGATATGGCACTTGAGTCAACATTTGTTTTTACCAACGGGAAAAGTAGTGATTGTGCATTAATAGCACTCCTTATTGATGAATCTAAAATAGATGTTAATGGTATAGCTACTTGTGGCTGGCAAGCCATTGGCACTTCAAAAACAGTTACTAAAAGCGAAGGCAGTATTGTATATACCATCGATGATAAACCGGCATTGGATATGTTGATGAATTATCTTGGTGTAGAGATAAAGCCGGATGGCAAAAGGGAAATCGTAACCTTTCTAAGCTCCTGGTATTATCCATTGCAAGTGGAACGGGAAAAAACAGATCCTGTAATACGTACAGCTATGTTTGCCAATAGCGAAGAACGTTCACTTATTTGTTCCGGCAAAGTGCCGCAAGGGTCAAAAATAAAATTTTCGATGCCGCCTGATTTTGATTCAATCGACACGGTTGTTCAAGAATGCAGGAGCATTAAGGATAAAGCGCAGCAAGCCGATGCTTTGATCATGTTTTCATGCGTTAGCAGATATTTATCGTTTGGGGTTGTAATGAAAGAGGAGATAGAGCAGGTACAAAAAATCTGGGATGCACCCATGGCAGGCTTTTTTTCCTATGGCGAATATGGAAAATCAAAAACCGGTAAATATGATTATCATAATAATACATGCTGTCTGGTAACATTAAAAGAAAAATAAAATGAATCCGCATTTGCAAAACATATTAAATTTTATTCAGCAGGATGAAAACCTGACTGCTGAACAAAAAAATGCAATTACAAAATCGTTGAAAGATGCTGATAAAGAATTAGAGATAACAGCTTTTAAATTAGACAGAACCGAAAAAGTAAAAAGAACAACGGCTATTTTATTAGAAGAAACCATTGAAGAGCTGGAACAAAAGAGAAAAGCCATTGAAGAAACAAATTCGGCTTTGCAAAAATCACTGGAAGAATTAAAAGCAGCACAGGCACAATTGATCCAATCAGAAAAAATGGCTTCACTCGGAGAACTTACTGCAGGCATAGCCCATGAAATTCAAAACCCGTTAAACTTCGTTAATAATTTTTCGGATGTAAGTACGGAGCTGGTAGATGAAATGAACGAAGAAATAGATAAAGGCAACCTGGAAGATGCAAAGCAGATAGCACAGGACCTGAAACAGAATCTCGAAAAAATAAATCATCATGGCAAACGGGCCGGCGATATCGTAAAAGGAATGTTACAACACAGCCGCAGCAGCAGCGGGCAGAAAGAACTGACAGATATCAATGCCCTTGCCGATGAGTATTTACGATTAGCCTATCATGGTTTGCGGGCCAAAGACAAAACCTTTAATGCCGCCATGAAAACCGATTTTGATGAAACTATCGGGTTGATAAAAATAATACCGCAGGATATCGGCCGTGTGGTACTCAATCTTATCACCAATGCTTTTTATGCAGTTACGGAAAGAAAAAAACTGCAACCGGAAGGCTATGAACCTGTGGTAGCTGTTGGCACAAAAAAAGAGGCAGGTAAGGTGGAGATATGCGTCAGTGACAACGGAACTGGTATACCGCAAAAAGTAATGGATAAGATTTTTCAACCCTTCTTTACCACCAAACCCACCGGGCAGGGAACAGGTTTGGGATTGAGTTTGAGTTATGATATTGTAAAAGCACATGGTGGCGAATTGAAAGTGGAAACAAAGGAAGGTGAAGGAAGTGAGTTTATTATTCAATTACCGACTAATTAAAAAAATGAAAATCTTTTTAAAAATAATTTCATTATGCTTATTGCCATCATTAATTGCCGGGCAACAGGAAAACCCATATTTGAGTAGTTTATACAGATCTCTATCCGATGCGACAAGCGATACTGCCCGAATGAAAGTCTGTAGTAACCTCGGATCCTATTATCTTCTTGAAGATCGTGATAGTGCAGGTTTTTATCTTGAAAAAGCCTTGCCTATTGCTGTCAGCTTAAATCTAAAGTTAGACGAAGCCTCTATATTGAACAAAATGGGGATTATCCTGATGCAACAGGAAAAGTTTTCAAAGTCATTGGAATTCTATTTAAAAGCGATACATATTGCAAAAGACCCCTCTATTGAAAAAACCATCTGGGACTTGTCGCCGGGCCAAAGCCCAATGAATGCACGAATGCTCGAGCTGAGCAGAAGCTACGATTTTATAGGATTGCTAAATGCGTATACCGGAAACTGGAGTGAGAACATAAAAAATCAATTGAAAAATTATCGGGAAGCCGAAAGATATGCCAATGCAGCCGGGAACAGAGGACAGATTGCATCTATAACTTTTCACATGGGTATTTCTTATATGAATGATGGGAAATTAGATTCTGCACTCCTATTTATCAAAAAGGCCCAATCAGAATTTTCAGAGTTGAAAGATCCGCAATTAGGTCGATCATTAATATACCTAGGTGAAACCTATGAGAGGATGGGAAATTTTGATTTGGCCGCTAAAACAATGTTGCAGGCATTGGCGCTTTTAAATCAGACAAATGATTACGTACATAGAGGGCTTGGATGTATTTCATTAAGTCGTGTATATGTAAGTTTAAAAAAAATTGACTCCGCTTTGTATTATGCAAAAGAAAGCTTGAAAATTTTTGAAAAGCGTAAAGACCCGGCGTGGAAAAGAGATGCCTATAACCTGCTTGCTTCCTGTTATGATCACCTGAACAAAACCGATAGTGCTACCGTGTATTTAAAATTGGCTAAATCATTAAGTGATAGTCTAAGTGTAGAAGAGCGAAAAAATCTTCTTGCATTTCAGGACGTTGTTGTCGATGAGCAGGTAAAGTTGGAAAAACTGGAGAAAGAAAAAATACAAACAAAGAGTAAAATCAGAACATATAGTATGATTGCAGGTCTTGCAATTCTTTCGCTGATAGGTCTTATATTGTACCGTAACAACAAAAAAGAAAAGAAAGCCAAAAGAGTTTTGGAAAAAACGTTGAAGGAACTAAAATCTACGCAAACTCAACTCATCCAATCAGAAAAAATGGCTTCACTGGGTGAACTCACCGCCGGTATTGCACATGAAATACAAAACCCGTTGAACTTCGTCAATAATTTTTCGGAAGTAAGCAGTGAATTGCTGGAAGAAATGAAGCAGGGAATTGATAAAGGTGACCTGGAGGAAGTTAATGCCCTTGCAGATGATGTACAACAAAACATGAAAAAAATACTTCATCATGGTAAACGGGCAGATGGAATAGTAAAAGGCATGCTGCAGCATAGCCGCAGCAGTAGCAGTATAAAAGAACCCACCGATATCAATGCCCTGGCAGATGAATATTTACGGCTAACGTATCACGGCTTAAGAGCCAAAGACAAATCATTTAATGCCACTATCAAAACAGATTTTGATGTTACTATTGGAAATATTAATATCATTCCGCAGGATATTGGAAGGGTAATATTAAATTTACTCACCAATGCTTTTTATGCCTGCACAGAGCGACACCGAACTGTGGTGGATGAAGAGCGAAAGACAGAAAGCGGAAAGCTGAATGCTTCGGCAAGCGCAACAGGACAGCCGTACGAGCCAACTGTTTCAGTAAGAACAAAAAAGGTTGGGAATACGGTGGAAATAGAAATTGCAGACAATGGCAACGGTATTCCAAAAAAAGTATTGGATAAAATATTTCAGCCTTTCTTTACCACCAAACCAACGGGACAGGGAACGGGATTAGGATTATCTTTAAGCTACGACATTGTTACCAAGGGTCATGGAGGGGAGCTGAAAGCAGCAACAAAGGAAGGTGAAGGCAGCCGTTTCACTATTATTTTACCAGCATAAAAATTAAATTTAATCTATGAAGGTTCTAGTTGTTGATGACGAAAAAGATGTGCAGGTGCTGTTTGAACAGCGCTTCAGAAAAGAGATAAAAAGTGGTGAAATGATGCTTTCTTTTGCCTTTTCCGGTGAAGAAGCATTGCAGTACATGAAAGCCAACGAACATGAGGCCGTATTAATTCTTTCGGATATTAATATGCCTGGTATGAGCGGCCTTGAACTGCTGCAGCATATAAAAGAAAAATATGAAAAGCCACCACCGGTTGTGATGATGATCACTGCCTATGGTGATGACGAGAACTATAACCAGGCGATGAAACTGGGTGCTGATGATTTTCTGACCAAACCGGTTGATTTTAATTCCCTGAAAGAAAAACTTAAAACCAGGATTGCATGAGAAAAATTTTAGTGGCTGATGATGAGGCAGATCTGGAAATACTTATCCGGCAGAAGTTTCGCCAGAAAATAAGAGAGCAGCAGTACGAATTTGTTTTTGCGATCAATGGCCAGGATGCACTGGAAAAGATGCAACTGCATCCCGATGTATCCATCGTTTTGAGCGATATTAATATGCCGGAAATGGATGGCCTGACCCTGCTTACCCGGTTGGGTGAATCCAACCCGCTTACCAAAACCGTGATGGTGTCTGCATATGGCGATATGGATAATATCCGGACCGCCATGAACCGGGGTGCTTTTGATTTTGTGACCAAACCAGTGAATTTTGAGGACCTGGAGCTGACCATGGAAAAAACGATCCGCCATGTAGACCAGATGAAGGAAACATTACAGGCCATCAAAGAAAATAATATACTGAAAATGTATGTGGATGAAAATGTGCTGAGCTTTATGGGCAGCCGTGAATATGAAGCATCCCTGATGGCTAATGAGACAGTGGAAGCCACTGTAGTGTTTATTGACATCTGCAGTTTTACTGCCATCAGCGAGACAGAAAAACCGGATACTGTTGTGTCTTTATTAAATACCTATTTCGATCTGATGGTAAAAGAAATCATTGCGCAGCAAGGCATCATTGATAAGTTTATCGGCGATTGTGTAATGGCTGTATTTAAGGGACCCTTTCATTTAGACCGCGCCATTGATGCCTCCCTGGCCATCAGGAATACCATTGATGCATTACCGGCTAACAATAATTTTTCGCCTAAAGTATCTATTGGTATCAACAGCGGTGAAATGATCTCCGGTAATATCGGTTCTGCTACTTTACGCAGATTGGATTATACGGTGATCGGCGATACAGTAAATACGGCACAACGTTTACAGAGTATTGCCACGCAAGGTCAGATCCTGATTACAGAAGCCTGCTATGAAAAAGTTAAACAATCATTCCATTGCAACAAGATTGGTTCAGCCAGCCTGAAAAATAAAGCACAGGAAATGATGCTGTATGAAGTGCTGAATTAACCTATATTAAAAAACCGGAACCATGCAATATCAACAAGTGTACCTGTTTCTGATAAAAAAATTAGAAACCGGTTTGCCTGCTTACCTTACTTATCATAATGCGGACCATACCAGGAGTGTGATTGAAGCAGCGGAGAATATTGGTAAGGCGGAGAACGTTTCCGGCGATGACCTGGTTTTGCTGAAGACAGCAGCATTATTTCATGATGCAGGTTTTTTACAGCATCATCAGAATCACGAAGAGCTTTCCTGTGAAATTGCAAGGGACCACCTCCCCGACTTTGAGTATACACCAGAACAAATTGATGCGATCTGCCGGATCATTATGGCTACCCGGCTTCCGCAAAACCCGCAGGATCATTTGGCAGAAATTCTTTGTGATGCGGACCTCTATTATGTTGGCTCCGATCAATATGCTGCCACAGCAGAAAAACTGTTTAAAGAATGGAAAAAGACCCGTACTATAAAAACACAAACAGACTGGATACTGCAGCAAGTGGAGTTCTTATCCCTGCATCAATTTTTTACACAAACGGCTATCCGGGAAAGAACGGAACAAAAACAAAAGAACGTACAGGAGCTGCAACTCAAATTAGAAGGACAGCTTACTCATACAAACAAAATTAACCTGACCGAAATGGTTCAGGATCTTCTTTTAATGATTGCCGGTGTTGTTATGGCCGGGTTTGCATTAAAAGGATTTCTTGTACCCAATCACTTTTTTGACGGGGGTATTACCGGTATTTCATTGCTGATTCATGAAATATATCATGTCAACCTGGCGATTGTAATAATTCTGCTGAACCTTCCGCTTATTATCATCAGTTATTTTTCTGTGGGCAGCAGGTTTGCATACAGAACATTGGTCAGTGTTATACTGCTGGGTATTTGCTTATTCCTGCTTCCTGATCTTGATTTAACCTCTGATAAATTACTCATCTCCATCTTTGGAGGAGTATTCCTCGGAATAGGTATCGGGCTGATCATGAGAGTGGGAGCTGCCCTGGATGGTATTGAAGTACTGGCTTTGTATACACTGAAACGAACCTCTTTTACCATCACTGAAATCATTCTTGGGATAAACATCCTCATTTTCAGTATTGCCGCTTTTAGATTCGGGATTGAAACAGCCCTGTATTCCATATTGACCTACTTTGCAGCTACCCGCAGTATAGATTATGTAGTGGAAGGTTTGCAGGCCTTTACTGGTGTCACCATCATTTCCGGGAAAAGCGAAGTGATCAAATACCAGCTGGTAAATAAACTGGGAAGGGGTATTACTATATATAAAGGGGAACGGGGCTTTTTGCCGGGTAAGTTTGAGGTCAGTTCAGACTGTGATATCATCTTTACAGTTGTTTCAAGATTAGAAATGCGCAAATTGAAAAATCTTGTGTATGATGTAGACCCAAAAGCTTTTGTTTTTGCCAATACTATAAAGGAAGCTTCCGGCGGTATTATCAAACGGAGACGCCAGCATTAACAGTAACTGAAATCATTTGTTCTTGTTTACAATTGTTCCTCGGATTATCTATTGGCTATCCGCTTTGCCTGCTTTTAGCGCAATAAACCAACTTCACTCCACCCCTGCCATAAACTACCGGGTATATTGTTTTATATTTTCTGTAAATTGACAGGGCATTGTAACAAAAGATAGCTACCCGTTCAGCCATCAATATAAAATATGAGCCAGTCCCGCCAGTTAGGTGCAATTATGTTTGCCGATATCATGGGCTTCACGGCTATGATGGAGGAAAATGAAGCAGCAGCCAGCCTTTGCCGCAGCCGTTTACGGAATGCACTGAAATCAGCCTGCACTTCGTGGAATGGCCGTATCGTGGAGCTTACCGGTGATGGTGGCCTCTGTATATTCCAGAGTGCATATGATGCTGTACGTTGTGCCATTGCTGTACAAGCAGAAATGAAAACAGCCGATCCCATTCCGCTGCGTATCGGAATACATTCCGGCGATGTGGTGATAGATGACAATAGTGTCTACGGCAGTGTGGTCAATATTGCGTCCCGGGTAGAATCATTTGCAGTAGCCGGAGCCATCTTTATCACCGCCAAAATCTTTGATGAAATAAAGAACCAGCCGGATATACAGGTACAGCAAATGGGACGTTTTAAATTCAAAAATGTAGAAGAACCTGTATTGATTTATGCTGTCAGCAACCCGGGTATTACTGTTCCTCCGGTACACCAGTTACAGGGGAAGGGTCATGAAGTAGCTGAAAAGAAATTCATATCGCTCCAAAAATCACTGATTGCCCTGGCAGCAATCATTGGTCTTGCTGTTTTTATATATTTCAGGTTTTTAAAACAGGAAGGGCCGTTAAAGCTGAAATCCATTGCTGTAATGCCATTTATCAACCAGGGCAATAACCCGGATAACGAATTTTTCTCAGATGGCATTACCGAAGATATCCATACACACCTGGCAAAGATCAACTCGTTGAATGTGATTGCACATTCTGCTATGATGCTGTATAAAAATTCAGAAAAATCAATAAAACAGATTGGCAAAGAATTAAATGTATCTACCATACTAAAAGGAAGTGTTCGCCGGGTTGGAGATAAAATCCGCATCTATGCAGAATTGATAGATGCAGGAACTTCAAAAAATCTCTGGGCAGAGACATTTGACCGTGAGTATGCTAAGATATTTGATATACAAAGTGAGATCGCCCAGTCAATCGCCCAAAAAATGGCGATAAATATTTCAGCAGCTGAAAAAAACCTTATCCGCCAAAAACCTACTGACAACCTTACGGCTTATGAAAATTACCTGAAAGGCCGCAGTCATTATTATGAGTATAAAAAAGAAGAGAATGAAAAAGCGATTGAGTATTTTAAAAAAGCAATTGCCTTAGATAATAACTATGCACTGGCATGGGCCGGATTGGGTGATGCCTTCAGCCAAAAGAACCAGCGGTTTGGGTATGAATTATCCTGGAACGATTCCAGCAAAATAGCCGGGTTAAGGGCTGTTTCGCTGGACTCTAATTCATCAGAAGCATATAAGGCTTTGGCAAATGCTTACTATTCCGGCGGCGAATATGATAAGGGCTTTGAACTGCTCCGGCGATCTGTAGCTCTTAATCCAAATAATGAACAGGCTGTGGGTAATCTTGGCGCCGGTTATTTTCTGCGGGCACAGCTGGTTGAAGCGTTGCGTTGGGAAAAAAAGGCTGCTGCTATCAATCCCAAAAATGGTATCCCTTACCAGATCATTGGCTGGATCTACCGACTGCTGGGCGATTATAACAACGCTGAACAATGGCTTAAAAAGTCGTTAGCATTAAAAATATTTTCTGACACTTACCGGGAACTTGGTTATACCTATTTACTGCAACAAAAAAAGGACTCAGCGAAACTGCTGGTGCCTGCAATTATAGCTATCGACAGTACCAATGCCCGTAATCATGAAACAGCAGGTGTCCTTTTACAAATGGCAGGTGATAACCAAAAGGCAAGGGAACATTTTCAAAAAGCTATTGACCTGAACAAATCAATTTCCAATGATAAAGATGCAATAGCCCCAATCGGGCTTGGGCAACTGTTGCTGGAAATGAATAATAAAATAGATGCTGAAGTTCAACTCTCTAATAGCCTGTCCGTTTTTCTGAAAACGATCGAGGAGGGTTCACAGGACGATGACCCGCCACTTAACCTGGCTGCCATTTATGCCATAAAAAATGATAAACAAGAGGCCATTAAATGGTTCAATAAAGCTGTAAGCGCCAATTGGCTGGACTATGGTTTCACTGATATATGTCCCTGGTTTGATAATATCCGGAATGAACCAGCCTATAAGCAGCAGGTGACCACCGTGAAAAAAAAGATAGAGGTCATGAGAAAAAAGGCTGCTGTCTATTGATTATATTTTACAAAATTTATATAAATCACCAACTTCATCCCTTCCAAACTTTCAGTAACTTGTCGGAATGAAATGGATCCTTTTATTCCTGTTTTATCCAGTAGTGGCCTTTACCCAGCAACCTTCCTGCGATTTATTAATCACCAATGGAAAGATCATTGATGGCACCGGTAACAACTGGTATTACGGCAGTATGGCTATTAAGGATGGAAAAATTATCGGCATTGGCAGAAATATTAATTATGCAGCTGCCAGGACCATAGATGCAAGTGGATTGATCGTGGCGCCGGGTTTCATTGATGTACACACTCACCTGGAAGGTGATGAAGCCAGGGACCCAACCGCTAAAAGTTTTATCTATGATGGTGTTACCACCTGTGTAACCGGCAATTGTGGTTCTTCCAATGTAAATATTGCTAAATACCTGCATTGGGTTGATTCATTAAAATTATCTATTAACGTAGCCACGTTAGTGGGACATAATGATGTCCGGAAGGCTGTGATGGGTCGTGCCAACCGGGATGCCTCGGCAGAAGAAATGTTGCGGATGGAAAATATCGTTGACCAGGCAATGAAAGATGGTGCTGTTGGTTTATCAACCGGTCTTATTTATATCCCCGGCACTTATAGTAAAACACCAGAGATCATTTCACTGGCAAAAGTGACTGCAAAATATAACGGACTTTACGCCTCACATATGCGGGATGAAGGTGATAGTGTGACACAAGCCATTGAAGAAGCACTGACAATCGGAAGAGAAGCCAGGATACCAGTAGAGATATCACATTTCAAACTGAGTGGTCAGCAAAACTGGGGAAGAAGTAAAATAACCGTTGCCATGATAGAAGCAGCAAGAAGAGAAGGCATTGAGGTAACAATCGACCAATACCCCTATACTGCCAGCAGCACTTCTATCAGCACATTGATACCTGATGAAATTCTCGCCGATGGGCAGGACTCCATTAAAGCCAGGTTGCAACGGCCAGACATACGAAAGTATGTGATCAGTTCTATGCTCCAGCGGCTTAAAAAAAGAAAGCTTAAACATTTTGGTTATGCCGTCGTGGCTTATCATGCTGCAGACACCACTTATAATGGTAAAAGCATTGAACAGATCAATTTAATGAAAGGAAGAAAACATAAAGCCCGGTATGAAGCAGAAACAGTGATCGATATCATGATTGCCGGAGGCGCCAGCGCCGTCTTTCATGGTATGGGAGAAGAAGATGTGAAACGCATCATGCAATATCCTTTCAATATGTTTGCCAGTGATGCCACCATCAGGGTATTAAATGCAGGCATGCCGCATCCCCGCGGCTATGGTACCAATGCAAGAGTGTTGGGAAAATATGTGCGGGAAGAAAAAATACTCTCTTTGGAAGAAGCTATCCGCAGAATGACAAGTTTACCGGCACAGAAATTTCAATTAAAAGACCGTGGATTATTAAGAGAAGGCTATGCTGCAGACATCGTCATATTTGATGAAAAAGAAGTAAAAGATATTTCTACGTTTGAAAAGCCACATGCCTACTCTAAAGGGTTTCACCATGTGATAGTGAATGGTGTACTGACAGTGGAAAATGAAAAACATTTAGGGATCCGGGCCGGTAAAGCTTTGTTCGGGCCGGGTGCATCCCTTCATAGTAATTAAATTAATATAAATAGTGCATGCGGAAATTGCTGATCATCCTGAGTTTATTGCCGGGATTTGTTGTAGCACAACAATCCGTCACTGCATTCTATGACAGCCTGCTGCAACAGCAAGCATCACAAGGCTTCAGCGGTGTATTACTGGTAGCAGAAAAAGGAGCCATTATCTATAATAAAGCAGTTGGTTATCGTGAGTTTGCCGGTAAAATCACTTTACAGGAATCAGCTATTTTTGAAATGGCCTCCGTTTCCAAACAATTCACCGCCATGATCATCATGATGCTGAAAGAAAAAGGAAAGCTGAATTACGATGATGCTGTTGAAAAATATCTTACCATCCCTTATAAAGGAATTACCATCCGTCATTTACTGACGCATACCAGTGGCCTGCCTGATTACCAGGATATAATGGACAAATTCTGGGATAAAACAAAAGTAGCCGGCAACAAAGATTGTATTGAATACCTGAACAAATATGCACCCCAAAAAGCATTTGAACCAGGTGCAAAATATGAATACAGTAATACCGGGTATTTATTACTGGCAAGTATCGCTGAAAAAGCCAGTGGAAAAGACTTTATTCAATTATGCCGCAAATGGATCTTCCACCCGTTGAAAATGAAAAGTACGAATATCAGGACCTTAGCGGAAAAAGCCGCGACAAAGAACTTTGCCCTCGGGCATATCTATGTGAAAGAAAAAGATCAGTATATCCGGGCAGATTCATTTCCATCCTCTGATTATACCCTCTGGCTGGGCAATCGTAAAGGTCCCGGCCGCATCAGCTCCACGGCAGCTGATCTGTTGAAATGGGATAAAACGTTGTATACAGAAAAGCTGGTGAAACAAGCCACCATGGAGGAAGCCTATGCCCCTATGAAACTGAATAATGGCAGTTATTCCAATTATGGTTTTGGCTGGATGTTGCAAACAGATCCGGTGATTGGAAAATTTGTCTATCACACCGGCGATAATCCGGGTTATAAAACAATGATCATACGATATCTGGGCCAACAAAAAACAATCATCCTGCTGAATAATAATGCATTTCCGGGTTTCAATACAATAATAAAAGCTGCCGAAGCATATTTAAAATAACGATCAAATACTAATAAATGAAAAAGCATTTCTTCCTTTTCGTCCTGGCCATTTTACAACTTGCTGTTGTAGTTGGCCAAAAAATAGTCCCCTCCGCCTCCCCTGAATCAGCCGGCTTTTCTGCAGAACGGTTAAAAAGGATCGACCATGAAATGAACGACTGGATAGAAAAAGGCTGGATGCAGGGTGGCACAGCTTTGATCATCCGTAATGGAAAGATCGTATACTATAAAGCAGCCGGTTATAATGATCTTGACAGCAGAACGCCGATGCAGAAAGAGCATATATTCAGAATCGCATCACAGACTAAAGCGATCACCAGTGTGGCCATCATGATCCTGTTTGAAGAGGGAAAGCTTTTGCTGGATGATCCGGTTTCCAAATACATTCCTGCTTTTAAAAAACAACAGGTACTGGATAAGTTCAATCCATCAGATACTACTTATACCACTACACCTGCCAAAAAGGAAATTACCATCAGGGAATTACTGACTCATACTTCCGGATTAGGCTATGCACAGATCGGCTCTAAAGAAGCCAATGCTATTTATGCCAAACATGATCTTACCGCCGGGTTAGGTGTGCAAGAGGATAAACTACTGGATGCCATGAACCGACTGGCCAAATTACCGCTGATGCATCAGCCCGGTGAAAAATGGACCTATGGATTGAATACTGACCTGCTGGGTTGTTTGGTAGAAGTAATTTCAGGAATGAGTCTTGATGAATTTTTCAGAAAAAGAATTTTCGAACCACTGGGAATGAAAGACACCTATTTCATAGTACCAAAAGAAAAAGCAACCCGGCTAGCAAATTTATACCGTGAAGATTCAACCGGTAAACTGGTTAAAGCAACCGGTAACATGCTGAACGGGAAAACCATTACACCCAACTACCCGCTGGAGGTCAGCACTTATTATTCAGGTGGCGCAGGTTTATCTTCCACTATATATGATTACGCAGTTTTTTTACAAATGTTATTGAATAACGGGATGTATAACGGCAAAAGAATACTAAGCCGCAATGCTGTCCGCATGATGACGATGAACCAGATAGGTGACCTGTCAAGAGGTGATGATAAATTTGGATTAGGCTTCCAGGTGGTAACTGAAAGAGGCAGTGCCAGGACACCTGCCCAGGCCGGTACTTTTAGCTGGGGTGGGGCTTTTGCCACTTCTTATTGGGTAGATCCAAAAGAAAAGATGGTGATGCTATTCTACCGCCAGTTGCAAAACACAACAAAGGGAGAAGTGGTGGAAAA
The DNA here is from genome assembly GCA_016719165.1 of Chitinophagaceae bacterium. Classification (GTDB taxonomy): domain Bacteria; phylum Bacteroidota; class Bacteroidia; order Chitinophagales; family Chitinophagaceae; genus JJ008. Next base: position 409,053 of record JADKAJ010000002.1, read on the forward strand.
ATTCAGGGCACTGACTTATGCGGCGATCAATGATTGATGTAACTGAAAAATAGTAATTTTTTTTACAAAATCAAGGAGACAATAAATCATTGCTTTATTGCGCCGGTATGCACTACCGGAACTTTCCAGAAATGGTATAGCAAACTTTCTCGTTAATGCGCCTGAAAACTTCGCTGTTAATTTTCCTTAACTGCTGCAGCTTCTTTTTATCAAGCAGACGCCCCTGCTCATCATAATATTGTGGCTGGGCATAAAAATTGAAAAGATAATATTTATTCTTCTGCAGGACTGGAAACAAGCTGAACTGCTTAACAGGTACCGACATAAATACTAAATACTGTTTTTTCCCATCCACATAATAGTCAAGATTGTTTATCCATGAGCAGCCAATTCGCCGCATATCACCTATCATTTTCTGTACCATCGCTGTATCAAACCCAAACCGGGCCAGCGAATCGTTTATCCGGCTTTCACTATAGGCAAAATCATAGATATACCTTACCGAATCGGTTTTAAACTCCAGTGAAATATCGGAAAAGCTTAAATCGTAAAAAGCAACTGACAATAACCGGGAGGCAGTAATTTTTTTATACAAGGTTTCAATTTCATGTATAGTAGCTTTATGCTGTTCATAATATTGTACGGGATATAGCTTTGATGTGCAGGAATACATTCCCATAGCTGCCACAACAAAAAATAGTAAAGCAAAAACCTTATTCATTATTTTCTTCCTTATAATTAACCCAGCTAACTCCGTAAATAATTTGCTTTAGTGAATGAAGGGTGACCTCTTTCAGCGTTTTATAACCCCCATCCCAGTATTTTATTACAATGCGGTCATTGGTTTTTTCAATACTCGTAAGCGCCACGTAGTGTGTTGGTATACGTCTTTTTATCCTGTTATGATTTTTCTTTCGCAGTATGGCATTATTAAGATACAGATATACTTCACCAGCTTTCAACTTTTGTTCTAAAAACCCGGGTAAGTTATTGATTTTTGGTTTTATAAGATCAGAGCCCTTCGACTGTACTTTATATTTACACATTTTGCGCAGCATACGATTAAATTTTGCCAGGTTAGTTGCTGCCCACATTGTATTTTCATCGCCTTTGTCATATTTCCTGTTAAAAAAATTAAGGTACCCTTTAAACCTGTTTGCAAGGCACAAAAACCACATTTGGTCAGCAGGTTGAATATCGAGGTCGCCCTGGAACATCATAAGCCCGGCTGCATCTTTAATAGTTTGGGAGGGTCTTAATATTGCCTGCCTGTAATAGGACTCGCCATTTTTATAAAGATTAAGCATGGATATTGTGTATCGAAATGGTTCATTTTTTAAGCAGGTGTACGTTATTGCACCGTAAGCACAAAAATTAGTACTGCGGCCATTATTTATTTTTAACGGATACTCAATATTACGTTTAAGATTATCTAAAAAAGCAGAAGGTGTAATATGAGGCCAGAAACTGCTTTGTTCAAGGGTATTTCTTTCACCAGCCACCAGCTCCAGTGCCCGTATCCTTCCGGCTTCATTGATTTCTTTTTGCGGAACCCGTTTTTTTTGTGCACCTGCGGCAAGAGAAATGGTTACAAACAGTATTAATAGTCCCTTTTTCATTTATGAATGTAAGGTTTTGTATGCGGAAGGTACATACGAAAGTTTTAATTTATCGAGTATTGAATCCGGCTTACGGAAAAGACGTATTAGTATGAAACAATTATTTGTACAGCCTCATCCGGACTTACCTTTGCTAAAATAATTTGTTAGGGTTTTGTATTAAAAGGAACAGGAGTGTCTGATGAAGCGAAACGTATTACCGGTGCATCCGGCAAGTCAAAACATTGTTCGCCTGTTGCTAAGTTGTTTCTTTTTAACCGCCAGTTACAAAAAACTGATCATGGTGCTATGGTGGAATATTACAGGCCATTGACATACCAGGCAATCAATGATTGATACCGTTCTATAACCGATCATGAAAATTCTGTGGACATACCTGAAACCTTTTCAATGGTGGATAATACTTGCCCTCACCCTTGCAGGTATTGCACAAATACTCTCTCTCTATGATCCTGTTATATTCGGAAAGATCATTGACAATTATGCATTAAATCCCGGTAACAAAACGGAAGATGAATTAGTTAAAGGAGTTTCCTTCTGGCTTGGTATAGCAATTGCCATTGCTTTGGCAGCCAGGTTAGTGATGGTCTTCAAAGATTATGTGATACGGCTGATCGTTCAACGTTTTGGTATGCAGATATTCAATGATGGCTTGCGGCAAACATTACGATTACCCTACCAGGATTTTGAGGACCAGAGTAGTGGTGAAATTCTTTCTATACTCCAGAAAGTAAGAACCGATACAGAACGGTTTATTACGAACTTCATCAATATTCTGTTCTCTTCTTTCGTTGGCATTGGTTTTCTTATCTGGTATGCTGTAACCAAACACTGGGCATTGATCCCTGTTTTTTTAATTGGCGTTGTACTACTCGGCGGATTAACCAGCATTCTCAGCCGTTCTATAAAAGTATTACAACGTTCACTCGTCCGGCAAAACAGGCAGATGAGTGGTACGATAACAGAATCATTACGCAATATTGAACTGGTAAAAAGCCTGGGGCTTACTTATCCTGAAATCAGAAGGCTAAAGCAACATACCAGGGATATTTATGACCTTGAAATGAAGAAAGTGAAAAAAGTACGGACACTTACTTTTTTCCAGGGAGCTATCCTATCTTTTCTTAAACAGTCCATACTTTTTATTTTACTATGGCTCATTTTCCGAAAAGTATTATCACCGGGTGAATTAATTTCCATGCAATTTATTTCTTCGGGAATCATTGGCCCGTTGCAGGACCTTGGTAGTATTATTCTCTCGTATCGTGAAGCAGAAGCTTCCTTACAATTATTTAATGAGTTGATGCAAAAAGAACCAGAGTATCGCCCCGAAGAACCAATAGATGTAGGAGAGATTGAACATCTCAGCTTTAAAAATGTCACATTCCATCATCGTAACGCTACTACGAATGCACTCGAAAATATTTCTTTTGAAGCTGGTATCGGCGACACCATCGCTTTTGTAGGCCCTTCCGGTTCCGGCAAATCAACATTGGTAAAATTATTGGTTGGTCTTTACACTCCCGTTACCGGTGATATTCTATACGACAATATTTCCTCCCGTGACATCCGTTACAACCGGATGAGAAGGCAATTGGGTTTTGTAACACAAGACACACAATTATTTTCCGGTACTATACGGGATAATATGAAGTTTGTAAAACCAGATGCTACAGATGAAGAAATAAATGCAGCATTAAAACAGGCTTCTGCCTCCAATATTGTATACAGTAATGGCAGGGGATTAGATACAGTGTTGGGTGAAGGGGGCAGAAAAGTTTCCGGCGGTGAAAAACAACGTCTCTCTATCGCAAGAGCATTGCTTCGAAAACCACGGCTGTTGATTTTTGATGAAGCTACTTCTGCATTAGATTCTTTAACAGAAGAACAAATTACAGCAACCGTCAAAGAAATTTCTGCATTAAAACAACAAATCACTATTCTGATTGCACACCGCCTTTCTACTATCATGCATGCCGACATTATTTATGTATTGGAAAAAGGAAAAATTGTTGAACAGGGCACCCATGATGAACTGGTGGATAAAAAAGGATTGTACTACGCCATGTGGCGGCAGCAAATTGGTGAAAGAAAATCTTTTATCGCCAGTAAGACAACCGACCAAACCAGTGAATAATTACATTACCTGCTTCATTATTTCTCTTTCCGAATAACGTATCAGGGCTTTGAATTTTTCATACCAGTCTTTCCAGCCGGTGCCACCAAGTTCTTTTTTCAGATCGGTTTCATAATCGGCTAAAGTGGCATACGGTAATTCAATGATGAGACGGTAGCCTTCCCCGGTAAAATCGGTAAGGATGCGGCTTCCCGATGGTTGCAATAGTAAATGTTTTTGCATGCCTTCATCAATCAGTGTTTTGGCTTCGCGGTAGCGGCCAAACTGCAAGTGGAAAATTTCACGGACAATGTACATAACAGTTGCTTTAAGGTGATAGAATCTTTTCTTTCGGCAATTCCCTGATATGATACTCTTGTATCAGTGGCGGATTTTCGGGTGATAAAGTGAAATATATTTCAATGTCTGTTTTCTCTCCCTGCAAAATAAAGGAACCCCGTAACTGGTTCTCCGGTTTCATTTCTTTTATCGCAATGATCTTTCCGGCTTTCGTGTACAGGTCTCTTGCATGCTTCTTCAACGTGTCAATGGTGTAGTCAGGAAAGAAATTCTCTGCAAAGATCCCAGTTTGTTCTGCATTGTTCCAGTCGGGTAATAATTTTACCAACTCATTTTTTCTTTTCTCCAGTATAGCCGATGGCGGAAGCTGGCTGGGTTTCAAGCCTGCCAATTTGATCAGTGTGTCAAGTACCCGTAAATTGACAGTACCAAACGGTGAATACGTACGGTTCGCAAACGCCACCACCCCGATTCCATATTCAGGCATGATGCGCCACTGACTGCCAAAACCCGGCAAGCCACCACTGTGAGAAATATATGTTTTGCCATCACAATCTTTCGTCCATCCCAACCCATAACAATAAGCGGATGTAACAGCACAAATTCTTCCATCAGGATATTTGAAATTGGGATTAAACCCATTCCACCTCCACGGGTGATGCATTTCCCTGACAGCGCTTCTTTTTACCGGGCCTTTTTCTGCAGCATTGGAAGGAGGCCAAGCTGATAAATGAAAAGCCACATATTTTGCAAATTCATCAATGGAAGTGATCATACTGCCCATCGCTCCCCAACTGCCATCCGGTGTATCATGTAATAATTGCTCTTCATTCCAGTTGTTATTCAGCCAGCGGTAACCATGTGCCAGTTTATCTGCCGGTACATTACCATATTCCCATTCGGCATTTTTCATGCCCAGCGGTTCCCAGATATTTTCTTTGATATAATCCTGGTAGCGTTTACCCGAAATAGTAGTGATGATCTTTCCCAACAAGGCGAAACCAAGGTTGCTGTATTCAAAAGCAATACCCGGAGGATTGGAAAAGGAGATCTGTTTGCCGATAAATTCCATCAGCTCTTTATCTGTATCCGCCAGCTGACGATCACCCCACGGATTGTCTTCCGGAAACCCTGCCCCATGTGTCAGTAAATGACGAATAGTGATATGCGGGGCATCAGCTGTCGGGTACTTTATATTTTTCAATTCAGGAATATAGAAATAAGCCGGATTATCGAGTTCCAGTTTTCCTTCATCTCTTAATTTCAAAATAGCCATCGCTGTAAAGCTTTTGCTCATCGAAGCGATACGAAACATAGAGGAAGAAGTGACAGGTATCTTTTTTTCAATATCTGTATACCCATAACTGTTTTTATAGATCAGTTGTCCGTCTGCTACAATACCAAATGAAATACCAGGGAAATGATTCTCTGCGGCATGTTTTTTATAAATACTGTCAATAACCGGCAATGCCAGTTTTATTTTTTCCATTCGCTCAGCATCATTAAATACAGCCGGGTGATACAAGGAATCAAATTGAACCGCTGTAATTTTCTCTACCTGCTTACTTTGTTTACAGGAAAAGAGAAAACTGGCTGCTAAAAAAAAGATCAGAAAATATTTCATATGCCTGGTCAGTATTATTTCTATTATAACTAAAATCCCTTTTTCTCACCAATATATTTTTCAAACCATTCCACATTCGTCTGCATGGTTTTCAGTACCATCCTCGGCTCCTGCGGACCATGCTGTTGCCTTGGCAAAGCCAGTAAACGTACCGGCACATTTCTTCTTTTCAAGGCATTATAAAACATCACAGCATTGCTGAACGGCACTCTTGCATCAGCCTCTCCATGTTGCAGCATTACCGGTGTTTTCACATGCTGAACATAGCGTAGCGGTGAATGGGCATCATATTTACTCCAGTCATCCCACGGATTGGCTTTGAAATAGGATGGTAAAAATCCTTCGATGTCGTCAGTAAGATTTTGGTGGGCAAGATCAACTACCGGGGCTCCGATAGAAGCTACTTTAAACCGATCGGTATGTCCAACGATCCAGCTGCTCATAAAGCCACCATAGCTCCAGCCCATCACTCCCATTTTAGTTTCATCGGCCACTCCCATTTTTATTACATGATCCACTCCTGCCATCAGGTCTTCATAATCTTTACCTCCCCAATCCGCCCGGTTGGCCATCCTGAATTCAGTACCATAACCGGAGGAACCTCTTGGATTAGGCCGCAGCACAGCATAACCCGCTTCAGCAAATGCTGCAATGGGATAAGCACCCTGGTTACCAGCAATACATGCCTGTGCAAACACACCTGCCGGTCCTCCATGTACATTTAATACAAAAGGAACTTTTTGCCCTGATTTATAATTAACAGGGTACGTAAGCAGGCCTTCGATCTCTTTGCCATCCTTGCTTTTCCATTTTACCACTTCGGTCTTCGGTAAAAATTTGTTTGTATATGCGGCATTAATATCCGTAATTTTTGCCGGGGAAAAATTACCAAGGGGGCTGATATAAGCTTCCGGAAGCGTAGAAAGATTTTGTAATGTAAACCCGATATGTGTTCCGGATGAATTAAGTGTAAGGCCGCCAATCAGATCTTTCGATCCTTTATTCCATTCCGAAATTGATTTTCCATCTGCACTTAAAATATAAACACTGGAGAGGGTCCGGTTAGCTTCGTTCCATAAAACATTTTTACCATCCGGTGTCCAGCCGATGATACCACCATTCTCATCAGGTGTGGCTTTCAGTCTCCATGATTTTCCATCTGCCAATGAATATATTTTGGCATGACGTGGTCCTGACCAATCAACCGGATCTGCCGTACAATAGTAAACAATGAGGTTCCCGTCGGGGCTGAATTGAGGATTTGTTTCACCGGCCTTTGAATTTGCAATTGATTTGATTGTGCCGCTTTCGATATCTACTAATGAAATATCGCTGTACACATTATCATTTACTTCGGGTGATTTACCATGGCTATAAGCAATGCTCTTTCCGCCGGGACTCCAGTCAAACGCATTGATGTTATAATTTTCTGTAGTAATTTTTTTCTGTACATATTTACCGGCAGTGTCTTTCTTTTCCAGCCATAAAATATACAGCCGGTTTTGTTTTACTTGTTCATCCATAAAATACCAATCGTTCTTTGCCTTCTTATCCTTCTCTTCGTTTGTTTCCGCCGCATCCGGCATGGTAAAGGCGATCATCTTTCCATCATCACTCCATTGATAATTTCCGACACCTGTCTTAACATCAGTGACCTTTTCCGCCTCCCCACCACCGACCGGCAGGATGTATAAATTATTCTTGCTGTCTCGGGAAGAAGTAAAAGCGATCCGTTTACCATCAGGGCTCCATTTAGGATTGGCAGAATTCTTATCGCCTTTGGTCAGTTGTATAGCATTATTGCCATCCGCATTACACAACCAGACCTGGTTTACATACTCACTGCGGTCATCCGTCATCATGGCCTCACGGACTGTATAAAGTACTTTCATTCCATCCGGCGAAGGGACAACTGCTGTTATATTTTTAATTTTCAAACATTGTTCGGGGCTCCAGTTCGGTTGAGCAGATAAGTTATATACCAGTACTAAAGAAATGAGGGTAATTAATGATCTTTTCATAAAAGCAATTTTAAATGGAGACATATTAAATTATATAGTAGTATTATAAAACCTAATTTAATTCATTCTCCTGGTATCTGGATGTTGACCTTTCATTTTGAACGATCCCAAAAAATCGCTTTGCCTTTTATATTGACATAACGTCTTTCGTATTTGCTTTCCGCATCGGTTGCTTTTTCCAATAGGTGAGGCTGCGCCAGGCCCATTCCAGCGGACCAAAACGGAAAAACCGTAACCAGAGATGGCTCCAGATAATTTGAAGCAGCCAGGTAGCTCCCACTACATAATAGATCTGGTAACGTTCCAGCTTGCCGAAATATCCAAACCCAATTCCATAGAAGAATAATCCAACCAGTAAGGATTGCATCAGGTAGTTGGTAAAGGCCATCTGCCCCACCGGCCGCATCAGGTTGAAGAACCAGTTACACCAACCTGATTTATACAATAACATGACCAATCCAAAAATACCAACAGCCCGGAAGGTTCTTGAAATTTGATAAAATTCAAACTTTACATGTTTTGTATACTCGAAAAAATTGAAATTATAATCAATCATCGGTTTCAACCGTAACCAGGACAATACCAATCCACCTCCTAATCCTGCAATAAATAAAAACCAGTAAGTTTTTACAGGAGCCTGCCCGGTTAATATTCCTGATTTATAAAAGGCCATTCCCAGGAACATGAATATGAGAATATCCCACAAACCGAAATAGAGATACTTCACTTCAGAATTATAGCTCCGCTCACTCTGGTATTCATAAAAGCCGGCATAATCACCCCGTACTTTATCCAGGCTTTTTTGCATTGATTTTTTCTTTCCCTCCGGTGATGTTTTTTCTTTAAATCCTGTCATCTCCTGTAACTGGTCCTTTTGAATTTCGGTTAGTTTTGTTTGCGTAGTATCCATCTTTGCAATCATCTCACCCCGGGTTATTACTTTTTTATCGCGGTAAAAATCCACATTGTCCCTTACCGTCTGTAATACCAGGCAAACAGCTGCAGCAATAAGTAATTTCTTAACCGGGAGCCGGCGAAAGGCAAATAAGATCATACCGCAGCAGGCATAATGGAATAATACATCCCAGAACCACAACAAAACAAACGCATTGAACAAGCCAAAAGCCAATAACCATAACTGGCGGCGGAAGAAATAATCGGCTGGCCACAATCCGTCTGTCTTATTTTCCAGGCGGCTGATAAATAAGACCATACCGGCACCAAATAACATAGAGAACAGGGCCCGTTGACTGCCTTCCAGGAACCAATCAACAAAATACCATGTTTTAAAGTTGATAGTACCCATTTCGTTCATCAGCGTTGGATCCCCGTACGCCGGTGAGGGTAGTGCAAAGCCCGGGATGTTCATTAATAAAATGCCGAGGATGGCAATTCCTCTTAATGCATCCAGGATAACAATACGTTCAGATTGAGAAATAGGCGCAGCTAGTTTGGTGGTGGTTGACATGTTGGTTCTTTGTTTACAGGTTACACTAAATGGCAGGAATAAAGCAGCTTACGCAGGGGGAATAAGAAATTAAGATATGCTTTTATGTATGGATTGCAAAAAAGTAAACAGAAAAGGAAGAGAAAAATTAAATTTTTACTTCTGTATCATCAAAAATCCAGGGTTTGGAATTCACTGTAAACGCACAGCCGGGCAATAGTGCTTTTAATTGGAGCATTTTTTCTTTAATAATTTCCACATCATCGGCAGAAAACATGAGTTCCTTTAAGTTTGGGAGATTGTTTAATTGCAATAGCCCATCAATAGTGATAGCAGTAGATTTCAAATGCAGGAAAACAAGGTTAGTTAATTTATTCAGGTCTGCTATACAACCATTATCAAGGTTACGACATTGCTTTGCTCTTAACTCATTTACATACTCAAGCCTGGTCAGCAGTTTGATGCTTTCATTCGTAATTTCTGTTTCATTAAGGTCCAGCATATTTACGCCTTTCACTTTTGTCATGATATAGGCGAATGCATCATCATCCAAATCATCAAACGGTCGCAGGTCAAGCTGATGATAATAGGGCTCCATACTTTCGGCAAGCTTGCCATAGCGGCGTTTTAGTTCTTTCTCTACTTTTAGTTCTTTACTTCTCCGCATATCAATAGTTCAGCAGTTTCTGTATGGTTTCATCCAGCCGGGCCTTTGCCATAAAATTTTGCTCAAGTATAATATTGAATGGGATGGGTGTATCTAAAGAAGCACAACGCATCACCGGGGCATCCAATAAACCAAAACAGTTCTCAGCGATCCAGGCAGCGATCTCACCGCCGATACCGCCCGTTAATGTATCCTCATGCAATAATAATACACGGCCGGTTCTTTGTACTGCTTCACGGATAGCTAAATAATCAAGCGGCAACAATGTTCGGAGATCAAGTATATCAATGGAGATTTCAGGATGTTCGGCTGCATAATCTTCGGCCCAATGTACCCCGGCCCCATAGGTGATGATAGAAACTTCTTCGCCTTCTCTTACATGTCTTGCTTTACCTATTTCAATTTCATAATACCCAGAGGGTACGGGACCGCTCACTGAACGGTACAAAGCTTTATGTTCAAAGAACAGCACGGGGTTCGGATCATTAATAGCAGCGATCAGTAATCCCTTTGCATCCATGGGTGTAGACGGATACACTACTTTTAATCCCGGTGTATGCACAAACCAGGCTTCATTACTTTGTGAATGAAAAGGACCGGCACCCACACCGCCGCCTGTCGGCATCCGTATCACCACATCTGCATATTGTCCCCAGCGGTAATGAATTTTTGCCAGGTTATTAATGATCTGGTTAAACCCTACCGTTACAAAATCAGCAAACTGCATTTCCATCATACTCTTGTATCCTTCCAGCGATAATCCTAATGCAGCTCCAACAATAGCACTTTCACATAATGGTGTATTTCTCACCCTTTCCTTTCCAAACTCATTTACAAATCCTTCTGTTATTTTAAATGCACCGCCATACTCTGCAATATCCTGCCCCATTAAGATGAGGTTAGGATGTTGCTGCATGGATTGGTGAAGACCTTCTTTAATAGAGTCGATTAGCCGGAGTTCGGAAGTCGGAAGTCCGATGTCGGAGTTAGAACCCGAATTGTCAATTATTTTAACATCAAACTTCAAACCCCGAACATCGAACTTCTCTGCGTAAACATCTTCCAGTTCAACTTCCGTATCCGCCACCACCGGTTTTGTAGTGGAACCGATCGCTAATTCACTTTCTATCTTTTCTTTGAACTCATTTCTTATTGCTGCCACTTTCATTTCGCTCAACACACCTGAACCCAGGAGGAATACTTCAAAGTTTTTAATAGGATCTTTCATTTCCCATAATTTGAATAAATCCTGTGGCACATACTTGGTACCACTGGCTTCTTCATGTCCTCTCATTCTGAATGTCAAACATTCTATTAAATAGGGCTTTTGATTTTTTATACAGTAATCCCTTACACCTTTTATTGTATCATACACCGATAATATATTATTCCCGTCGATCTGCACTCCCTCCATACCATAACCTTTAGCTTTATCTATTAAGCTGATGCAGCGGTATTGTTCATTTACCGGCGTACTCAATCCATACCCATTATTTTCAATGATAAAAATTACCGGAAGGTCCCAAACAGCAGCTGTATTCAGTGCTTCATGAAAATCTCCTTCGCTGGTACCGCCATCACCGGTGAAAGCAAGGGATACCTTTAATGGTGAGCCTGTCGAACCATGACGAAGTTTATACGCCAATGCCACCCCATCTGCAATAGCCAGCTGTGGACCCAAATGCGATATCATTCCGCAGATATGATGCTCCCTGTTACCAAAGTGAAAACTTCTTTCTCTTCCCTTGCTGTATCCCTCCTGTGCGCCCTGCCACTGCATAAATAATTTGCTCAATGGCATGTTGCGGGTAGTGAAAACGCCCAGGTTACGATGCAGCGGCATGATCCATTCATCCTCCTGCAAGGCCAGCGTGGCACCAACAGCAATGGCTTCTTGTCCTATTCCACTAAACCATTTAGAAATTTTTCCCTGTCGCAGCAAGACCAGCATTTTTTCTTCGATCATGCGGGGCCAGAGGATACTGCGGTAAAAATGAACAAGCTGTTCGTCAGATAAATTCTTGCGGTCGAAGATCATGAACGTTTGATGTTTAAAGTTTTACTTCTCAGGTTCAAAGGTAACAGTCAAATAACTTTAATCCTTACACTTCAAACATTAAACTTTTACACCACCACTAACTCATAAAAATCTTCAGGTTGCAGGTATTTTTGTGCAAGGCCCTGCAGCTCTTCGGCTGAGATCGTTTTAATAGTATTGATAGAATCGTAGAAGTATTGCTCCGTCAGTCCATTCAATATTATGTTCTTCCAGCGGGCAATGATCTGGAAAGGGCCATCAAGATCGCCAAGGATGCCCCCCATCATGTAATTGCGTACTAATAATAATTCTTCTTCCTCCACCAGTTCTTCGCGGAGATCTTTCATTTCCTTATACACTTCTGTGATGGCTGCTTCACATACATCTTTGCCGGCTTCGGTACTTACCATCCACGCCGAATGCTGAATATGATTTTGCAGGTAACTGTGTATGCCATAGGTATAGCCTTTGTCTTCCCGGATATTACTCATCAGCCGTGAACCAAAGAAGCCCCCAAACAATGCATTCAATACCTGTACTTTTAAAAAATCAGGGTGATGACGATTGGGAAATGGCCTGGCTATACGGATAGAGCCCTGTACACCGGCAGCATCATTGGTAATTCTAATCTTCTTATCTGTAGCCGGGTGCAAAGCCGGGTACTTTACTTCAACCGGGTTATTGGGAAGGTCGCCAAAAAAACGGTTCATCAGGGTATCCAGGTGAGCAGGCAGTTTACCTGCCACAAATAGTATGAGCTTTCCCTGCTGGTAATACTGGCTATAAAAACTTAAGAGCTGGTCTCTTTCCAGTGCATCAAATTCTTCGGCACTGCTGTATTTGCCATAGGGATGTTTCTCTCCATATAAATAAGCATCGATCAAACGGCCAGCCACAAAATCACTTTTCTTCAGGTTCACTTTCAGCCGCTGCTTCATATTCTGCTGGTAAATGGCGAGCTCCTCAGACGGCATGGTGGATTCGGTGATCAGTTCTTTTACCACCGGTAATAACTCATCAATATGTTTGGTAAGGCAATGCAGTGTGATAGTAGCTGTTTCATTGTAGCAACTCCGGTTGAGATAAGCACCGTAATATTCAAAGTGCTCATTGATCTGGAAAGCAGTTCTTTTTGTGGTTCCGTTTCGTAATAAAAAATTGGTGGTGGCAGCCACCAGGTTTTTTTCTTCCTGGGTATTACCGGCAAAGAATACCCACTCTGTCAGCATCACTTCTTCTGCACCTGCATCTACAGCATACACTTCCACCCCGTTATCCAAAACAAAATGCTGATATGGTTTAAGGTTCAGTTTAAAATTTACGGCATCGACAATTGCGGGTGCCTGTTTCCTGTCTGGCATAATGTATTCCTTTCTTTTTAATATCGTTTCGGTAATCACCCTTTCCTTCGTTTTGTTCGTCACCCTTCGGCAAGCTCAGGGTGACATTTTGATTTCGTACTTCACCCTTTCCTTCGTTGCACTCTGATAAAGATTTCGTTAATCACCCTTCGATAAACTCAGGGTGACAAGATGATTGTCAGGCTGAGCTTGCCGAAGCCGGGTTAGAATTTCATTAGTCTCCCTTCCCTTCGTTGCACTCAGGATAAACTACTCAGGGTGACGCTATAATTTCTCTCCTTAGTCAAATCAATTATCCGACAAATAATAGATCGTATTCGAATTTTCAGCCCTGAAAATATTCCGGCTCTCCTGCAAAATATCTTCGGATGTCACTGTGCCATACTTTTGTAATTCATAATTCATCCACGCCGCATCACCCAGCGTTTCATAATACGCCAGGCTATTAGCCCTGTTCATCACACTCATATCTTCAAAAGCGATCATGCTTTCCGTTTTATTCTTCACCTTCTGCAGTTCAGCTTCAGGTACCAGTTCTGTTTTCATTTTATCCAACTCCTGCTCCACTGCTTTTTCGGCATCATCTATCTTCACTCCTTTTACCAGTTTACCTTCTATCGATAACAAACCATTTTCTGTGCTGCCAAAATGATAACATTCTATATTGCTGAACAATTGCTTTTCTTTCACCAGCGACTGGTACAATCTTGATGAACCTCCTCCGCTTAAGATATCTGTCAGCAGATCGGTAATATAATATTTCCTGTCGAGGCGGTTTTTAATATGCCATGTTTTATACAACGCATCCAGCGGCACACTGGCTTTAATTTCCAGCTTCCTTGCTTCTGTCTGTTCAGGCTCCTGCGGCAGGTTACGTTTATATTTTTCTCCGGAAGGAATATCACCAAACCATTTTTCTGCCAATGCTTTTACTTTTTCAACGGTCACATTTCCGGCCACTACCAGTACTGCATTTACCGGGCGGTAATGTTTAAAGAAAAAAGCCTTTACATCTTCCAGTTGAGCATTTTCAATATGTGATAATTCTTTACCGATCGTCATCCAGCGATAAGGGTGCTGTTTGTATGCCAGCTCCCGCATTTTATGCCATACATCCCCATACGGTTTGGTGAGATAATGTTCTTTAAATTCTTCACATACCACTTTACGTTGTGTCTCCAGACTTTTATCTTCAAAGGCCAGCGACAGCATACGGTCACTCTCCAGCCAGAAAGCTGTTTCCAGGTTTTCTGCCGGCAACTGGATATAGTAATTAGTAAGATCGTTGGTAGTATAAGCATTGTTCTCGCCACCGGCCATCTGCAATGGTTCATCATAACTGGGAATATTGACAGAACCACCAAACATCAGGTGTTCAAACAAATGGGCAAACCCGGTACGGTTGGGATCTTCATCCCTTGCCCCCACATCGTACATGATATCCATTACCGCCATCGGTGTACTGAGATCCTGGTGAACGATGACCCGCAAACCATTGGCCAGGGTAAATTTTTCAAACTGTATCATACTGGTAATAACAAGTAAAGGAATAGTTAGTTTTAATAGGTAAAAGTACCGAAAAATGTGGCTGCAGATGCTACCGGTCAGGCCACGAAAGGGAAAATCAGAGAATGCTTCTCACCTTGAATTCAAAATCCCTCATCACTCCATCCCTGCGGACGATGATCTTTATTTTTTCATTGGGAACCTGCAGGGCAATTTTATACTGATTCAGGTTTTGTGAAAAATTCTTATTTACGGCAATCACTTCGTCCCCTTCTTTCAACCCGCAGGCCTCTGCCGGAGAACCTTTGGCAATATCACCGAGTATTATCCGCCCGCCAATAAGATACAATTCCACTCCCGAGTAGGAATAATCGAAAACATCCGAAAAGTGAGTATTGGGGGTAATATAAATATCGCCTTTGGCATAGTTGAGTATCACATTGAAGCGCCGCAAAATATCATTCCCGAGCAACCCTCCCATATACGGATAGGAAGTAACATTATACACATCATCAAAAACGAAGATGGGCACATTCCTGAATTTATAGGGTCCCACCCTCACTTCTTTTATAACCGTCAGTTCCATATCAATCTTCCCTCCCAGTCCTTCTCCTTCTTTTACCCAGCGCTTCCTTTTTTTATGGATGAGAGCACTGTCATCTACAAATTCTCTTGACAATAACAGGCAAAGCCCGGCACCCATATCATATAAGAAACGGGAATAGACCGTTTCAGCATCTCTGACCCGCAGCGGCTGGGTCACCAACTGGCTGATGGAAGGTTTCAGCAGGTAACCACCTTTGGGATAGCGAAAAGTGCCTTTGGTGAAAAAAGTAAGCTTCATACTGTCATAGTCCAGCTTCATGATATAACGGCTGAAGACAGAATAACCAATGATGCCATCAATGCGTTCCCCGTAAACGGCCGTCAGTATTTCATAATCATTGATATGAAAATTGAGATTATCGATCGTAAGGCCGGGAAAATGTAACTGGCGGTCATACAGGAAACTCACATTCCTGATACCTGCAATACCCCGGATCGTTCTGTCAGTAGGAGTGGGCTTCAGCCCGAGATAATCCACTGTTGAAGAATCCAGGGAAATACCGCTGCTGCCGGTATCCAATATGAAATTGAGTGTATCCGGAAAACTGTCAATTCTTGCCTGCAACAGGACAATACCCCCGGTAAGCTGGTTGAATGAAACGGAAGTAAGGCGCTGGGAAGGCGGTTCAATAAACTCCTCCTGTGCAGCCAGCGGCGTACCCGCCAGCCACACCAAACACAGGACAAAGCAAGACAATGCTCTCTTCATACAGTAAGTCATAAAAAGCATAAAATCATCCACGGTTCTGATCTTTCTCTTTGCTATGACAGGTATTTTATTCAAAATGATGCAATACAGGCTGCTATTTATTGTAATTAAATGTACTCTATTACCATTCCGGCACAAAACCGTTCAACCAATTTCTTGTTATTGAGGTGTAACTTTGCCGCTTATGCAGCTAAACGAATTATACGACAAAGCCTCTGCTTTTGGCTACCTGTCAGTGGAAGAAGGAGTTTACCTCTATCATCATGCCCCCCTGGCCGATTTGATGTTCATCGCAGATGAGCTACGAAAAAAACAGGTGCCGCATGGTAAAGTGACCTGGCAGATTGACCGCAATGTGAACACCACCAATGTATGTATCGCCAATTGCAAGTTTTGTAATTTCTACCGCATACCCGGTCATGCCGAAGCCTATATCACAGATATGCCCACCTACCGGCAAAAAATAACAGAGACGTTGAAATACGGAGGTGACCAGTTATTATTACAAGGTGGTCATCACCCGGAACTGGGTTTGCAGTTTTATGTGGATACTTTCCGGCAGATAAAAGAAGAATTCCCGACGATCAAACTGCATGCACTCGGGCCGCCCGAAGTAGCCCATATCACCAAACTGGAAAAAAGTACGCACCATGAAGTGCTGAAAGCATTGAAAGAAGCGGGTATGGATTCATTGCCCGGAGCCGGTGCCGAAATATTGATTGACAGGGTGAGAAGATTGATCTCTAAAGGCAAATGTGGTGCACAGGAATGGCTCGACATCATGCATGAAGCACATAAGCTGAACATTACCACTTCTGCCACGATGATGTTTGGCCATGTGGAAACGATTGAAGAACGGTTTGAGCATTTGGTAAAGATCAGGGAAGTGCAAAGCCGTAAACCGGAACATGCCAAAGGCTTTTTAGCTTTTATTCCGTGGACCTTCCAGGATGTAGATACACTGCTGGCGAAAATAAGAGGGGTACAAAACTTAACGACAGCAGAAGAATATATCCGCATGATCGCCTTAAGCAGGATCATGTTGCCGAATGTAAAGAACATACAGGCCAGCTGGCTGACCGTTGGTAAAGAGACAGCTTCAATTTGTTTGCAGGCGGGGGCCAATGATTTTGGTTCCATCATGATAGAAGAGAATGTGGTGAGTGCGGCCGGTGCCCCGCATCGCTTCACGTATAAAACAATACAGGATGCTATCCGGGAAGCCGGTTTTGAACCGCAGCTGCGCAACCAGCAGTATGAGTGGAGAGAAATTCCGGAAACGATCGAAGAGCAGGTAATTGATTATTAATGATTATTAACCCGGCTTCGGCAAGCTCAGCCTGACAATCATCTTGTCACCCTGAGTTTATCCTGAGTTTATCCTGAGTGAAACGAAGGAAAGGGTGATAAACGAAATCACGATGTCACCCTGAGTAGTTTATCCTGAGAGTAACGAAGGAAAGGGTGATAAACGTAAAACAACAAAAACGTACAGCATATAATGAAGAAATCATACAGTACATTCAGAAAAGTTGCGTTTGCAGAAGGTGTTTCCTTTTTGATCTTATTATTCATTGCCATGCCCCTGAAATATTTTGGCGATATGCCCAAAGCCGTAACCATTGTGGGGAGTTTGCATGGGATCCTCTTCGTAGCATTTGGTGTATTATCCCTCGATGTAAAAAACAGTTTCAAAAAACCATTCAGCTGGCTGGTCAAAGCCGGCCTGGCCTCCCTGTTACCCTTCGGCACATTTTATATGGACAGGGAATGGAAAAAGGAAGAGGCCGAGGCGGTTGCGGCTGATTGATCTTCCCTGGTACAGGTTACGATTGATTATCGAAAGAAAACTGTACCAGCAGTGTAGTATGTATATGTGTTAGCAGCCATTATTAACCGACATATCTTAAAAACAACACTCTGTTATTTGCATGTGACAAATAAAGATTTAATGAATTTCTTAAGCCCACTTGAAGACATCAAAGATTTTCTATAATTCGCAAGATTATTGGTTGGATTTGCGAAACCCGCCCCGACCACTTAAAATCTTGAATAAATTGACTTAAGCAACTGAAAGTCAAGCCGACAATTTTATGAGGTCTTCAAATAAAACACTTCGTAGTTTCGCTAATACACACGTTAGCTGGCATTTTACACGACCCTTCATGAATATTGAAACTGCATACTATATCATTCACCACTTTCCAAGACTATTGACTAAAACAGAGAATGCTGCGTTGCGACATTATAATGCAATGTTTAAAATAGGCAAGCCTGAAAAATACAGTTCGGTTGACACTTATAATGAAAGGATGAAATGGCATAAAGAGCATAACAACATTACAGACGACCCAGATTCATTAAAACTTTTAGAATCCGGCATACAAAGCTTTTACATTAATACTGCGACACGAATCATTAAGCAAACACCGGACAAAGTATTCTTCAATACTTGCCCTAACTGCAATGAACTTGCCAGGACACCTTACGCAAGACAATGTAAACACTGCGGACACAGTTGGCATGACACCATCGCCGCAAACTTTAAAGTGAGCAAGGTTTTCAGTTTGACACAAAAGCCAAACACACTTTTTTTCGCAGGTGACATTAAAAGCGGGACAATTAACAAAGGAATGAAAATAGATTTAACGTTTTTAGGCGTTGCACTAAAACCCATAATCACAAACGTTGAGTTCATTGACTATATTTCTGAGAAGAGAGCTGAAGTTACGTTAGGTGTGACTGTTGAACAAGCCGACGATTTTGAGTATTTAAAAAAACGAGGGGTTTTAGCAATACCAATAATCATCGAACAATAAAAACGCCAGCTAACAAGGGGTTTGGCGTCATGGCGGCTTTACGAATAAATCCTCATCGATATAACATTGCTCAGCTGCATATCAATCTGACGAACAAAGCCAAGCTATAGAATATATTTTGATCTTCATATCTTTACTCAGCAACATATCCGGGCTGACGTAACACGGAATATCGCCACATCGCCAAGCCCTGGACGTTGGCAGAAATTTAAAACCCTACATACATGAAACTTTCATTAATAGCAATTTTCTCAATCCTGACACTACAGTTATTTGCTCAAAAAAATCTATTTGACACATTGAAGATTGACCCTAGTTCAAAAATCATAGGACGCTATCCACAATATGACAAGTCCAAAACTTATGAAAAATATAATTTCATAATTGAAGACTCAACTGAAATAGTAGAATTTATTAAAAAGTTGAAGATAGGAAAGGAAGTAGAAAATTCAACTGAAGACCCAAGTTTCAAATTAACCATTGTAAAGAATTTCGATGAAATTGGTTCTTGGACAATTAATCCAATTCTGGGAGTGCAATGACCCATGACGGACACACGTACGAATTTGATTTGACGCAAATAGCAAAATTGAATAAGAAATATCCATTCAAATATTATCATGACATTAAAGTATTTAAAGGCAGAGACGAGTATGATAAATATTTATCCGAACAAAAAAACAATCCAAAGTTTCTTTTTGACTATGGGCCACAATTCAAATATGAAGGCAGTTTTGAAATTGAGTTTCCTAAAAATTCTAAATTCCCTCATCCAAAAGCAATTAGTGAATTCCTGACACCTTACATTGAGAAAATTGTTAGCAAGGACGATTACACTCTTGGATATGTACTTAACTCAAAAAACATGAATAATAGAGACCAATACACAATGACAATACAAGGTTCTAAAAGACTGTTTGAGCAATTAAAGTTAGACAAGTTTAAAAACGAAAATTGGGAACCCACTGTTGAAGATGCCTATTTCTTTTATAAAAGATAAACTTCTGCCAACATGAACTGTGTAAAAAACCAAGCAAAAAGCTAAGTTTTTTAAGGTTTAGCTGAACAATAATTTGGCTGATACAAGCTGTTGTTTTTTACAACTGCAAATACCTGTTTCAACAATTTATTACATACTGCTATCATGGCTTGCTATCCCGGCTGACCTACCACAAATGAACTTTGGATTATAACTTCAGCTTCCTATCTTTATTCAGCAGCAGTCCGGGTAATAGATCAAATAGTGCCCAGCACAGCAGAAAACCCCGGATATTGGCTGCAATGATAAAATGAACCCGATAATATTCAATTGTGTTTTACTTTACCTGACAGTAATCTTCCTTTCTTTACTTCAGTCCCGTTTTAGACTTATTAAAGATGATCCATTTACATATTTCTTTCTGCTGATAATAACTCCTTTCTTAATATTTGGCAAATCAAAAAACATTAAAACCTGGACAGAGTTAACAGCATTTGAAATTTTTGGATATACTTTAGTGATTGCTTACGTCAATGCAAAAAGGATTTTGCCCAAGATAAACGAAGGGTATATATATGCCTACACTCTCTTTCATTGGTATTTATTGTACGACACTATTAACATAAAGGGCTTTAACTTCTGGACTATACTAGTATTGACAATATCAGTATATCCTACATATTTAATTATTAAGTCTTCGTTTGAACACAAAATACTTGAGCAACGCAACAAAATAATTCTTTACTATTGGTTTTTGTTCACTATCGGCTTTACTTATGCAGACCAGGTAGCTCTTGACATAGTTCAACCTGTTACAGCGTTGACTAAAATCGACTTTAGAAATACTATGTTTGTCTTCTTCTCAGCAATTCAACTATACTTTATTTCGACAATTCTTGCTCTGATGTTTGTTGGAATACCCTTTTTTCATCTTGACCGTTCATCTGACAAATTTAAAGTCCGCTGGAAAAGAGCAATGGACGATTGGCGAGAGATTTTAACCCATAAACTTGACAACTATATTGAGTATCAAATAAACATTGTACAAGTTGTTTATATCACTATTTTTTCAGGTATCCTTTTTTATATTGACTCAGTAGAGAACTTCAGACATGTACTTATTTTCGTTTATACAGTACTAATACCAGTAGTGTTTTTTTATTTAAAATGGACACCAAAAAATAATATGGAAACAGAATTGTGATATGCGTGCCATGCAGTCGAAATGAACATTTTAAAAATCAAATTTTTTTCACTTTTTACAATTTAGCTGAACAGTTACCAGGTTGATATAAACTGTGCCTCAGAGATTATATCTCACAAATAATCTTCACCCCTTATTTCTGCTGGGCCTTTAGTATTTTAATCTCTTCTTCCAGCAGTTGTATCTTATTCCATAATACCTGGATAGCAGAAAAGGATATCCTGGCCAGGCTGCTTTTTTCCTTATTGCCTGTTTCTTAAAAAAGAAATAGTTTTAAATGTAAACAACAAACCAACATAGTCAGAATATGAAACAAAAAACCGTCAACCTCCTTTATTGGGTAACCACCTTGCTCTTTGCAGGCTTTATGGTCTGGTCATCTGTACCGGGTGTTTCACCCAAAGGACAAACATTGCAGGTGCTGCATGATTATCTCGGCTATCCTGTTTATTTCATTTCATTCATCAGTGTGGCCAAATTGATTGGTTCAGCAGCTATCCTCGTTCCGGCATTCAATAAAATAAAAGAATGGGCCTATGCCGGTTTGTTCTTTGACCTGTTCGGTGCCATTTTCTCTGTAGTATATGTGTCAAAAAAGTTTGACCCTGGTATGCTGTTCATATTGTTGCCAGTGGTGCTTGGAGCTTTATCCTATTATTTCTGGAACAGGAAAAAATCCTTTCAATGAAGAACGCTGCTATCACTACGGTTGATGATTATATCGCTGGTTTTCCGCCGCCGGTAAGAAAATTATTATCGGCCCTGCGGAAAACGATCAAAGCTGCTGCACCCAAAGCTGAAGAGCTGATCAGTTACCAGATGCCGGCTTACAAATACAAAGGGGTGCTGGTTTATTTTGCTGCCTTTGAAAAACATATTGGCTTTTATGCCACACCTACCGGTCATGCAACATTCAAAAAAGAATTGGCAAACTATAAAACAGGTAAGGGCTCTGTACAGTTTCCGATAACAGAACCGTTACCACTTGACCTGGTAAAGAAAATCGTTCGGTTCAGGGTAAAAGAGAATGAAGCAAGAGCCGCAGGTAAATCCGTTGCCCTAAAATCAAAACCTGCAAAGCCTTCAGATGAAAAATTGATAAATGAATGGCTGAACAAGTTAGAAGCCCCGGTTAAAAAAGAAATTGAAGCAGTCAGACAAATAATCAGGAACAGTGCTGCAAAACTAAATGAACGGATCAAATGGAATGCACCTAGTTACTATTACAAAGAAGATATTCTCACCTTTGGCCCTTACCAAAAAGATGGAAGGCTCTTGCTGGTATTTCATCATCCTGCTGTGGTCAATATAAAGTCTGCCTTACTACAAGGTGAATACAAAGACAGAAGGCTGGTGTATTTCAATAACAGCAAAGAAGCTGCAAAGAACAAAAAGGAACTGGCCCGCATTATCAGCGAAATAATCAAAACGATTGATAAGAAATAATTACAAAAAACCTACGATATGATAAAAGTCACTTTCTCTGCTACCATCCATGCACCCAAACAAAGAGTCTGGTATGTGTTGTGGGAAAAATCATTTTACGAACAATGGACCAGTCTTTTTGCAGAAGGCTCCACAGTAAAAACAGATGGCTGGAAAGAGGGCACCAAAGTGCAGTTCCTCGGTCCGAAAGAAAGTGGTATGCTGAGCATTGTGGCCGTGAACAGACCTTATGAATTCATGTCTTTCCGCCACATAGGTATGATAAACCAGGGTGTGGAAGACACCGAAAGTGAAGCGGTGAAAGCCTGGGCCGGTGCTATGGAAAATTATACACTAAAAGAAGAAGCCGGCACTACTACGCTGACTGTTGAAATGGAAACGACCGAAGAGTACAAAGATTATTTCAATACAACATGGCCCAAAGCATTGGATAAAGTAAAAGAATTGTCCGAATTAAAAACAATGATCACTGTTTCAACTATTATCAATGTACCGATTGAAAAAGTATGGGATAGCTGGACAGATCCTGCACATATTGTAAACTGGAACAATGCTTCTGACGACTGGCATACACCCAGGGCAGTTAATGATCTGCGTAAAGACGGACGATTTATTTTTAGTATGGCGGCAAAAGACGGTAGTTTCAGTTTTGACTTTGGCGGTACCTATACAGCAATTGATCCGAAAAAAAAGATCAGCTATATCATGGACGACGGAAGAGTAGCTGATGTTTTGTTTGAGCAAAACGACAGCAGTGTCACCATTACTGAAATTTTCCAGGCTGAAAATATTCATTCATTGGATATGCAGGAAGCAGGCTGGCAGACGATACTGAACAATTTTAAAAAGTATACCGAAAAATTATTTAATCTTACTTAGTCCTTCCAGGCAAGAAGCATCTCCGGGCCTGATCAGCAGGGCCTTATTAAATAGTATTTTGGCATCATTACTTTTGCCCAGGTTTAAATAGGTCCAGGCCAGCATGTGGTTACCATCATAATCAAACGGGTAAAGGTTCACCACTTTTTCAAAATTCCTAGCGGCCTGTTCATACTTTCTCCGGTTATAATGAATCACTCCTGTCCAGTAATTGGTGGTTGAATGCTGCGGATCGATCTTCAATATATCTTCATATACCTGTAACAGTTTATCAAGACTTTGTAAAGCGGCTAATGGCTGGGCCAATCCCAGTTTGGCTTCTATAGCATAAGGCCGCAGCGCTACTGCTTTCTGATAATATGATTGTGATTGCGGATAATCCTTATTCAGGTAATACAACCAGCCAATCCGCAGGTTCAGTTCATAACTTTTTTCATCATACAATTTCGCCAGGGTGGCAATGGCATCTGTAAAATTCCTGACACTTTCCTGCGTGTAACTTTCTTTAAAAGCAGCCTGCAGTTTTGCTTCCTCTTGTGCGGTTACAAAAAGAGAAAAAAGCATTGTACTAATTCCAATAATTGATTTTTTTAAAATTCCCATGATAAGCCTCCTGTAATTGAATGTTGATTAAAATTTATAGTAGTCCCAAATAATTGTCGTTGCTCATATGTATAACCAAGCTGAAAAACAGTGTTCCCGGGCAAAAGGAAAATACCGGTAACACCGGCTTTCATTTTATTGGGATCAATAGCATTGTACACATATAGTGCATCATTCTCGGCAAGGTTATGAAAATCGCCCAGGGTGATATTCTCCTCCAGCCATACATTCTTCAGCATTTTCACTCCAAGCACCTGTTTAAAATTAAAAGCTATCCCTTCCTGCTGCCGTACCATGGCGGTAGAAAAACTGTAGAGATCAAGATTACCTGAAGGATACAGGCCTAACTGCAGATTATATTGCCGTACAGAAGTGTCAGTCAGTTTACCAAGGATAGCATCAGCCTGCAGGTCGAAATAATTTCCATTGTATTTAAATCCAACAAGCAACAAATGATTGTTGTATTTGAAATTATTGAACGGCGTATGGAGATAGTGATAGGCTGCTTTTAACTGCCAGTGACGGTCAAGATTGAGCATGAGCCGGTTGTAATATTCTACCTGCCTGATGTTAATATTATTATTATGCGTAACTGCGGTCAGTAACGGTTCATTGATCTTTTGCTGGTAAGTGGCTACAGACTGCTGCATATGAAAACCATGACTAAAGCGATTTCCCAGTCCAACCCTTGCATAAAAAGGATTCTTTCTTGATGTTACAGAGGTTTGTTTATAACTCAACTCCAATGCTGCACTGGTGAGAGCTGCCGGTTTACTCTTTTTTTCCTCTATTGACCCCTTTGATAAATACTTTACCTCTGCCATGGCAATCTCCGGCTGGTTAAGATTTATCCTGCTCCAGTATATATAATAATGAGCTGTGTTGTTATACTGGTCCTCTTTCAGCACCACTTCATAGTGCCTGATAGCTTCGCTGTAATTGGTAAGCATAAATGCTGCATAACCAAGACGCAATCTCAGGAGCAGAAAATCCTGGTTATTGACAATAGCTGTTTTTCCATAATTCAATAAAGCTTTCCAGTCTGCTTTTTCATATAAAGCAAATGACTGACTGTCGACAGTGGCAAAGGAAAAATCCTGTTGTGCCTTTGTATCCAAAACAGCCAGGAAGAAAGCAAGGGCGGTTGTGATGATCAGTTTCCGCATATAGCTTCAATTTGTTTGTTACTTAATTCCACACGAAATGCCTGTAGCTTTCCGTTGGTTATTACTACCCGGGCAGTCATCTTTTGTTGGAGTTTATTACCCAGTTGCTGGTCGGCCCGGCTTTCCAGCACAATGGTTCCGCCTCCCATCATATTATCATCCTGTTTTACATGGCTGGTATATTTCATCTTCATAAACAAATAAAAAGGAGCCAGCAGATCTTGTATCCATTTCAAAGGATGCCTGCCGAATATATTTTGCGGATACGTATCAGTGATTGTTATTTTTTTATCAGTGCTCAGCACTACTTTGTAAGCAGCTTTGTAAAAATGATACAGCAATGAGCGGTGATTGCCAAAATAATTGGTGAAATAGAACATCGTACCGTTATTGATAAAATAGGCATAGGCATGCTGCTGTCTGCAATAGAAATACGTTTCATTAAACGCACTCACCATTACTTCCCATTCTTCCTCCTTATAGCCTTGCGCTGTTACTTTCAGTATAAAACCGGGCGGAAATTCAAATGCCTGTTGTAACTGCATATTGGGAACTATATTACTGATGGTATCACTTTCCTGCGGAACAGTATACGTTTTCAAAGCAGTATTACCACCCTCATGCTGCAAAAAATAAGCAAGCGGGTAGGCTATTGTTTTGGAATCAAAATATGGTGTGGCCTGTACCTGGAAATGCAGGTGAGGTTCAGGAGAACGGCCGGAATTGCCGCAGGCAGCTACGATATCTCCTTTTTTTATATAAGCCCCTTTGGCCACTTTAAAAGAACCCTTCTTTAAATGTGATAGCTTCGAATAGAGCCCTTCTGCATGTTTAATGACAATAGTATTGCCCCAGTTTTGCAGTACATTATTTTCACCAACAGGATTATCATCTACGTAGTCGATTATTTCTTCCACTATTCCGTCGGCCGGACTTAATACCGGTTTATTATAACAATAGAATTGCTCCGGCAAACTGCCTGAACCCTGGTAAGTTTTCTTTTCTTTATCCGCTATTACAAAATCAAGTGCTTTGCCCCAGTCGCCTTTATGTGTGATACTGCCATTATAACCCTGGCTCACTGTCCATTCACCCATAAAAGGAAGGGAGAGATGATAGTAATAAAAACTATTCAACACTCTTTCTTTATTATTGGAATACCGGTACAGGTTTTCTTCCGGGCTGTAGTATTGAATGGGTGTCAGTACCATTTTACCGCCTGTCCTTCTTAATTGCAGGACATATAGAAAAAGAATGACGGTGATACAAAAAGGCAACGAGAAAACAGGTAATCCCCAGGTGTAGGTGATCTTCCAAAGCGCAATTACTAGTATGTAAGAAATGGGCACCGTGATCAGTGACCAGAAAAAAGAACGGACGGATGGAATGATATAAAACCCGCCAAGTGCCACTGATACCAGCATGAAGTTGGTACCGAGGTTATAATAGTTAACACTGCCGGCATAACCATCCATCAACTGGATAAATACAATAGCAATAGCATACCCGGCGATCATCAGCGTTAACGCAATACGGGAAAAAAAGAGCAGCGCTATAGTAAGCACTATACCTGCTGCAATGTTACTTTGAAATAAAATGGCACTCAATGACCGTAAGTAACCCGTTACCACATCGGGAAGCGACAGGTTTTCAAACCATTGAACCAACCTGATCAGATCCGTACCCCCGGTGGCATACATTTCATTCAACCAGTAAATATTTCGCTGCGTAAGACCAATTACGGCAAATTCCCTGGATGAAAGAATAACAACCCACAGTGTAAAAATAAATGCCAGTGATAAAGCCGGAAGATTGCTTTTCCCGAGCTTAGCAATAAACGCTGCAGATAATAAAACTGAAAGCACTGCTGCTAATGCCAGCAATATCCAGAACCCTGCACTAAACTCATAAAAAGTGCCCATGCCCAGGCCCACCAGGACAGCACTATATGTATAAAGACCACTCTTCACCTGCTCACGGCTAAAGCCAATAAAATAGGCCACCAACACGGCAACAAGAGAAGCAATAAAACCTGCCAGGCCTGTATAAGGATTAAAGAAAGTTGTCAGGAAGACTACTGAAGCAAAAAATTTATTGTTGCTGAAGAACAACATGGAATAGCTATTCAGAACTGAAGTAGTGATATAGCTGAGAAATAATATGAACGTTGTTCTTTTCACTTCAACAGGCGTAGAGCCGGTTTATCATACATTAATTATTTGCAGGTGTTCCGGTACCTTTTCCGGTTGCTCTATATATTGCAGCGTTTCTGATTCCCGTATTATATGTGTTTTCCCCTGCTCATCAATCAGCACTACGTTTGGCCGCATCTGGATAAATTGCATCCACTGCGTCATATTATATGCTCCCACTTTATGTACTACCACCTTATCGCCACGATTCAGCAGAGGCAGGTTGATACTTTGCCGTACCACATCAATATTCATACATAATGGTCCATACAATGCCATGTCTTCAGTATGCTGTGTAAAATCCTGTGCCGGAGATATTTTATGGTCATACCAGAAAGAAGTGAATAAAAGGTTAACCCCTGCATCAAGAATGGTGGCACGACGGCCATCGCTTAATCGCTTATTAGCTAATACAGTTGACAGAAGGTAACCTGCATCATCTATTAGCACACGACCGCTTTCTAATACTAACAACGGCAATTCTTCTGTACCAAATCCGAGTCCGAGTAAATTCGTTGTGATAGCTTCTGCAAATTCATCCACCGATGGGACACTGTCCGTTCCCGGTAGAAAAGAACCCCGCAACGTGTTAGAGGAAGGAAAACCTCCCCCCAGGTCTATATACTGGATTGGCGTATTTAATTGTGTTTTACATTTCCATGCCAGGTCGCCTAATTTTTTAACAGCGGTCGCATAGGCATTGGTAGTGAGCATAAATGTTCCGATATGACAATGCAGGCCGGTCAATTCCATTTTACCGGATTCCACAATTTTTGTGAGTGCATTCAAAGCCTGGCCATTTTCATAATTGAACCCAAAGCGATCCCACATGGGATACACTCCTGTATCCATATTCACCCGGATAGCCACTCTTGGTTTTTTTTTCAACTTATCGCTTAGTTCAATCAGCTGGAATAATTCATCAAAGTGATCGATATGGATAAGAGAGCCGTTGTTAGCGGCCATCTCCAGTTCTTCATTTGTCTTTTCGGGACCGTTGAAAATAATTTTATTACCCGGCACCCCATTACCCAATGCCTTACGGTATTCAAAACCACTTACTACTTCAGCCCAGCTCCCTTCCTGGTGAAATATCCTGCAGACGGAATTCAGGTAATTGGTTTTATAACTCCAGGCAAACTGTACTTTGGGATAACGGGTTGAAAAAGCACGGACCGCATTCTGATAGTTGTTACGGATCGTTCTTTCGCTCAGGACAAATAAGGGAGAACCATACTGTGCCATCATCGTATGTACTGAAACCCCGTCTATTTGTTTTACCGGTTCATATTCTGATCTTGTTCCGAATTTATTCATCAGGCCTGTATTCATTTTCTGAATAGAAGGACTTTCATAAACTAACTTTTTCATACTTCTTCTTTTTATTACAATTCGCCCATTCCGCTTATCTGGTGAAACTCTTTGATGTCAGTAATATGATCCCAGGAATAACGGATAAATATTTTCCCCACTTCATACGCCGTATAAAACGGTTGTTCTTCCCCCAATGCCATTTTAGCCAATGCTGCCGGCTGATTTTGCCCTGCTGCGGCTGTCAGGTAAATCCATGCCGGGAAGCGGGGATTTATTTCCATGATGTATAATTCATTTTTCTTTGTCCGCATGATCTCCAGTTCACACCCGCCTTTCCATTGTGTGGCTTTTACAAAATCACCGGCTATTTTTATCAGTGCATCATCTTCCAGCGTAATGCCTGCCCATGCTTTTCCTTTATCGGTGATATACAATTTTCGCATAGGAATAATGCTGACAGCATTTCCTTTTCCATCACCCAATACTGCAATATTTATTTCGGTACCATTAATATATTCCTGAACGATGACCGGAAATCCCCATTTGGCAGTAAGTTTATAAAATGCTTTTTGAGCCTGTTCCAGTGTATATGCCACCACGGCATCATAAAATTTTCCTTTTACCACCAACGGA
Organism: Chitinophagaceae bacterium; assembly: GCA_016719165.1. Classification (GTDB taxonomy): domain Bacteria; phylum Bacteroidota; class Bacteroidia; order Chitinophagales; family Chitinophagaceae; genus JJ008. The sequence continues at coordinate 438,302 of JADKAJ010000002.1, forward strand.
AATCCCATTGCCTCTTCACAGGCATTTAGTTCAGCGGGACTGTTTATTATTTTATCTTTTGGAACCAGCAGGTTATGCTTTTTACCAAACCTGTATAAATTAATCTTGTCACGGGCATCAAACTGCTCCTGCGAAGGCAGGAATGTAGCTATCCCCATATTTTTTAATGCAGGGCCCAGCCTGATGAAATTATACAGTTCTGCATCGAAGTTGGGAATGATAAGTTGTAACTGTTCCTTTTCATGAATGTATTGCAATCTCCTGAGTAAGGCTTCTGATCCTGCTGCCGGGTAAGGAATTTGATACGTCTTATCCACTACATCGTGCATGTAGATACCCGGTTCTAATGTTTCATAAGATAATCCGATAATCCTGACAGGTCTATGGAGACCTTCTCTTAATCCCCGGATCACAGCAATACCAGGGCCGGGGCTATCGATAGCATTTAATCCTGTTACAGCAATTGTTAACAGGTTGTCGGGCTTTTCCATTCAGTAGTTTTTAATATTAGTCTCCAAGAAGATTGGCCTCTTTCAGCTGATTCATAAAATCATCCCAATCCTGTTCAAGGCGAAAAGGATCAACTTCATACTTCTGTAGTATTTGTTCTTTAACCGAAGAGCTTGCTGTTCCCTGTTTCAGGAGTTGTACTATTTCAGCAGCAACAGGATTTGCAGAGTAAGAATCCCCTGTTGAGGGGTTGAAGATGAACCCGGATTCACTGGTCGCAATATTTTTTTTGAGATACATAACTGACAAATTAATATTCATAAGACACCGGAAATATTGCACTGTTTAAAGTGATCAGCAGCATACTGATCAAAATGATCAATATCATGTAGCAGGCTGATCCATTACCATGACCTTAACTTTACCCAGATATAATCATCCATCAACACTTCATTTTTAAAAACTGCCTTACGGCGAACTCCCTCGAGGTAATACCCGTTTTTTTCGAGTACCCGCATAGAAGCCTTATTGTTTTCAAAAACTTCAGCATAAAGCCGGGCCAGGTCAAAATAATAAAATGCATATTCTGTCATTTGGCCTACAGCCACTGTAGCAACTCCCTGTCCCCAGTATTTTTCACCGATCCAATAACCTATCTCGGCTGACTTACTATAGACATCCCCATTCAGTATTAAACCAATTCCCCCCACCATCTGTCCATCCACATCTATAGCCATATTAATAGCCGGCACTGCATCCACTACTTTTTCCAGCCAGGCCTTTCCATGCTCTTCAGTATAGGGATAAGGAAAATAATTACGAAGGTTGTTCCACACATTTTTATTATTTGCATGAAAAACCAGGTTATTTAAATCTTCCTGTTTCCAGTTTCTTATTGTGATTGTCATACCGTAGAGCTGTGCCTGTTTATACTTATTAATCCGGATCTTTTTCCTTGCTCACTATCATGCCGGCTATTTATTTCTGCTACTGTTTGAAAAAATGGCTAGAGAAAATCATGATCTTTTTCTGTCACCTCTGCGGCATTGCATACCATTCTGGCGTCCCTGCCTGTTGCCTGCACCATATCCGTTTCCGGCCCTGCGGCCCTGTCCCTGTCCATTCCGGACACATGACCGGGTATTGTTCTCGTAGTTGTCACAAACATTATTCTTATTTGTATCAACATAGGCGGGACTGTTTTTATTTGTTCCGGGAGTACCGTTACCGGGTTTTGTAGTTTGAGCAGATAACAGACCGCTCATAGCAATCATAATAACTGCTGTGAAAATCATCTTTTTCATTTTTCGATATTTAATTGTTATTATTCGTTTTATTCTTTTCCCATCCTCTTCCACGATGCTGGTTTGGAGCTGTAGTTATTCCTTCATTTATAAAGAGTGGTTGAAAAATTTTTTCTAATTCAGGCAGCTGCTCCGGAGAACAGATCTTTTTGGTATTTAAATAGAAACTGTACGTTTCATACTTCAGCTGACCATGCAATTCCCCGATTTGCGCTGACATGCTGTTCAAGACCAGCGTGTCGGGCTGGTTTTTTTGCATTTCCATGAACATGGCATTTTTTAAAGAATCAATTTCAAAAGTCAGACTCATGGCTACAGGCCGGAACGCCTGGTTTATTTCACGGAAAGCACTCATTTGTGATTGATCAAAACCAAGTGTTTGCCGGAGAAACCTTCCATTGATCATATTTCCCCCGTAAGAACCAGTGATAGCGACATCATAGCTTTTTTGGCTTTCCCTGTAATTATGATAAAATATCGTTCCGATTGTAACTGAATTGGTTACCAACAGCAGCACAACCGCCCATGTCAATATCTGTGTCTTACGCATCATACCTTCCGGTTATTCATTTACCATTTGTTCATAAAACCCAAAATGCTCCATATTGTTATCGTTCATCAGTACAACACCAGGCCTTTCATTACCCGATTGATAAAGACTGCCAATAGTAATGCCTGTAAATACTGCAACCACTAACCCCGCCCCAATCATTACTGTTTTCCACACAGGTGAAATTCTTTTTTCATCCTGTTTTCCATTTTTAGCAATAGCAGCCATTACACGGGTTGACAGAAAAGGATTTGATTCCATATTCCGCTCTTCGCCGATGAAGTTTTCAAGTAACTGCTGTATATCTTTCTCCTGTTTCATTCCCGTTGACTTTTATAGTTAGACAAACAATGCATTCAAAATCCTATGGCCTGTCCAGCTCTTTTTCCAGTTTATTCCTGAGATTGGTTTTGGCCCGTATAACCAGTTGTTCCACTGCTCCTTCACTGGTATGCATAATTTCAGCCACCTGCTTTTGCGGGAGCTCTTCATATTTGGTCAATACAAAAGCCAGTTGTTGCTTTTCCGGTAGTGCATATATAGCCTGCCGGATGATTGCTGAATCAGATTTTTCAACCATCAGTGTTTCCGCCTGCTTGTCTTTTGCGGCTACCTGGAGCAATTGAGAAATTCCGGTCCAGAACCTGTTACGTTTTTTTTTCTTTAAAAAATTAAGGCTTGTATTAATAGTGATCCTATAAAGCCAGGTGGAAAAGGCTGACTTACCATTATAAGCAGAAATTGACTGATAGACTTTTACAAATACATCCTGGGTAATTTCTTCCGCATCTTCTTTACTGTGAAGCAAACCCATAGCCACACGAAATACATTCGGCTGATATTTTTTTATCAACTGTTCAAAATCACGGTGGTTACCGTTGAGAATACTCTCTATAAGTTCCTCGGTCTGCATCTCTCATACCGGTTTTTTAAAAGCCCGTCCTGATGCTATTGTTCAGCCCGTCAATAAGATATTATACTCATTCGTCTTTCCTGATCAAAAGCTAATGAGTAAATCCGGGATTTCATCTTCACATTCGCTACACTTTCATGTAATTACGTAAAATTATAGGTATTAATGTGTAACCTTTGTCACCTTATCCGGAGTTCGGTAAAGACCTGCCCGCCTGTATGTTTTTCTGCACCGTGGTCAAGGGAATGCCGCTTTTGTATGGCGGACAAGAAGCTGGCTTCAATAAATCATTGTTCAAACTGAAACATGAAAACCAGCCGTTGTGGAATGGCGGCTGGGGCGGAAAAATGGTCCGGATCTTCAATGATAAGCCGGGTGAGATCATATCATTTGCCCGTGAAAAAAATGGCGATAAAGTGGTTTCTGTTATCAACTTCAGTGATAAACCTGTAGCTGTAAAATTGAATTCCAGATTCCAGGTTGGCACTTATACAGAATATTTCACTGGCATAAAGTATGAGCTGAAAGGAGATGATGAACTGTCTTTACCTGCCTGAGGTTATTTAGTGCTGGCAAAAAACCAGTAAATAATTATTTCCTGATCAGTTTGAGGCTGACATAAAAACAAATTTGTCATATTGAGCAAAGCCGAAATATGACAATGAGGGGGACTTTAAAGAGAACCTCAACCCTTTTATAATCTATATCTCATTTTTGCATTTTATGCTTCAGACAATATATTTCTGCACCGTTGCAGGGCCTCATCAAATGTATCAGTAACATTGGCCTTTCCAATGGCAAACAGCAGCCTTGAGTCTTTTAATTCTCCTATTACCTGTTCACTATGAACCTCTGACAGGATCAATTTTGTTCCCCGGTGCTTCGCTTCTTTATACACCTCTTCCAGTGTTCGTATTCCTGTTGCATCTATAATCGGAACCCGTCTCATCCGTATGATAAGGATTTTTGGAGGCTCCTCTATAAACTTCATAGCATCCTTAAACTTATGTGCCGCACCAAAGAATAAGGGGCCCGTAATTTCAAATACTTCAGCGTCTTTAGGTATGGAGAAATTGCCAATCGCTTCTTTATCGGTAACCGGGCCACTATCATCAATATCCTTTGTCAGTATACTAACATCACTGAACTTAATCATCTTACGCATAAACAGGAAAGCCGCCAGGATCATTCCAATCTCAATAGCAACTGTAAGGTCAATTATTACTGTTAAGAAAAAAGTGGTTAATAATACAGCTACATCACTTCTTGGCCCTTTAAATACAGACAAAAAACTTTCCCACTCACTCATGTTATAGGCAACCACCACCAGGATGCCTGCCAGTGTTGCCATGGGAATTAACGCTGCCCATTTACCGACAAACAGCATTATTAATAAAAGGGTAATAGCATGTATTATTCCGGCAACTGGTGTTCTACCCCCGTTTTTTACATTGGTAGCCGTACGGGCAATAGCACCCGTTGCCGGAATGCCGCCAAACAACGATGAAAAGATATTAGCAGTGCCCTGCGCCACCAGTTCCATATTGGATTTATGATTTCCCCCGATCATGCCATCCGCAACAACAGCTGATAACAATGATTCGATCCCTCCCAGTAAAGCAATAGTAAAAGCCGGTTGAATTAATTCTTTTATCGTTGCAAAATCTATATCAGGAACTACAGGTGTTGGAAGGGAAGAGGGTATGCTGCCAAACCTGCTGCCAATTGTTTCTACCGGAAGGTTAAACCATTGCATGGCAGCTGTGGTAACCAAAATAGCAATTAAAGAACCCGGTATTTTATGTGTAATCTTTGGCCAGAATAAAATTATCAGCACGGTGGCTACTGCCAGCAAAACCGCATATACATTCACTGTCCGGAAGTTGGCAACATAACTTATCCATTTATCCAAAAAATCGGCAGGCACAACTCCCATCTGTAATCCAAAAAAATCTTTCATTTGGGAAGAAAAAATGATCAGTGCAATTCCACTTGTAAAACCGATAATCAAAGGATGCGGAATAAACTTTATTACAGAACCGAGGCGGGCAAAGCCCATGATGATCAGCATGATCCCGGCCATAAAAGTGGCAATGATCAATCCATTTACTCCATGAACCTGCACAATGCCATATACAATTACTATAAATGCGCCGGTAGGACCACCAATTTGCACCCTGCTTCCGCCCATGGCAGAAATAATGAACCCGGCAATGACGGCAGTGTATAACCCTTTTTCCGGTGATACACCTGAGGCGATAGCAAAAGCGATGGCAAGGGGTAGTGCCACAATACCTACAATCAATCCCGCCATTAAATCCCTGCTAAACTGCTGGCGGCTATAACTCTTTAATGTGTCAACTATTTTTGGCCTGAACATACAATATCAAATTAATGCAGCAAAGTGCTTAGCCGCTGCTTTATTATACCAATATAACTCCTGGCTGTTTGAATATTACTCCACTGTTGTACATTCTTGGTTCGTGGATTAAATCCCTCCAGGTCTTCCTCCAGTTTATTAATAAACCAGGCAATAGCAGGACCATCCCCTTTATTTTGTGCTGCATTTTTCATTGCTGTATCACAAAATTTCTTCACCTCCTCCTCTGTACTGGCGATTAATATTTCAGTAATAAGCTTTTGACGATATTTCTCTGCTGACATGGACATGACTGATTATTCCGGGTTTAATTAAAAAAATTATATGTCAATAGTTTTCATCCAGCTTTTCCAATACGGCATTTTCAGCAGCGTATCAACAAATCCGAGGGCATACCTGTAATTGGTACAGTCTTCATCAGGCTCCTGTGTTTTTATTTTATTCCCCAAAAAAGCAGAAAGTTTTTCCAGGTAACTAATGATGCTTTCTTCAGTACTGTCATTATCCAGTTGCTTTATAATATTCTGAATGATTATTCTTTCGCAACTTAAATATCCTTCCGCCAGCTTAAGAACCTTACTCAATTCTGTTGTTTCGGCATTTACATCAATTGTCATAACCATACCTCCCTTTTTTAGATCTTTATCCAAAACTTCAGCAGGTTGTCCATTTCTGAACCAACAACATGGTACCCTTGCGGTATCTCCTCTTCCATACTATGAAAAGTAGCCAGCCTGGTTCCGGCCGGTTTTTTTTCAAGCTGTTTAAACAAATACCGGTTGTAATAATTAAATAATTCACCGGAATAATCAATACTATCATCTATCTTATCTGTGCCTGCTAAATTTTCATAAAAAGCATTGTAGAAATAAAAATGATCGTACTTCCTGAAATCTAATTGTGTGAAATTTCCATTCACAAAAGAAACATTTTGAAGATGCAGTATTTCCCTGGCTTTTTCTGCATGGCTGACCAAACTTTTCCGCTGCTCAATACCATAATAAAATGCATTTGGTTTATAATATGCAGCCGCCAGGCAAAACTTACCAACCCCGCTTCCAATATCCAGTATCCGTACGTTATTTTCTGCTGCTAAAAAACCAGCCGCCTTCCTTGCTACACTCAGCGGTGTCCAATGCCGGCGTGCAAGGGCCTGAATGGATAACGGATAAAGCTGATTAAACTGCTCATCCGAAGCAAACCATTTTTCCGCAAATATTCGTACACCTGTCAACGGCATATGTTTCTGCTTTACTTTTCGTAAGTATTATTTTGCATATTTACTCTTGCCATTCATTTGGTATTGTTGCGGCAGCAGTAAATCTTTTCTTTCATAGGGTTGCGCAGGTATGATCATCGCAATCCATCCATTGTTTTCCGGGTAATGCAGCAACATATTCTGGTCGCCGGAGGTTAATACTTCATTCAGCTGTACCACCTTGCCATCCACAGGCATATGTGCTTCTATCTGGTAATCATTATACCGGATGGTAGCAATTACTTCACCCCGCTTTTTAAATCCTGATGGTTCGTTAAAAACAAGTTGCTGCACTTCTCTAAACCCCAGTAATTTAAACCGGCATATCCCAATATATGCAACCGTTCCCCGGAAATCAATCCATTCATGATCCCTGGTATAGTACAGGTCTTTGTTTGTTGATCTTTCCATATGAGTGCAAAGTTCTGTTACCGAAAGCAGCTCCGCGGTAAACCTTATCACTGCAAAAAGTGAGTTTTATCAATTTTTAAACCGATAAATTTGTACACAGTATGAGCATCAAGGGCCTGTTTCCAATAGACAAATGGGATTTTAAAAGCGAATCCGTTTTAACAGACCTTCCTTTACCTGATTATGAATTGCTTACTACTAACAAAACAGAGCAGGTCTATAAAAAAGGAGAGATCATTTTCAGGGAAGGGGCTTACCCCTCAGGTATATTTTATATAACGGAAGGCAAAGTAAAAAAATACAAAGTAGATAAAGATGCAAAAGAGCATATTATCTATGTAGCTAATATTGGCGAACTGTTAGGCTACCACGCTATTCTTTCCGAAGATCGCTACCCTGACTCTGCTGCTGCACTGGAAGAAAGCAAAATTGCATTTATCCCAAGGGAAGATTTCTTAACTACACTGCATCAATCTGAAATATTAAGCAGGCGGTTATTAAAAACATTAAGTCATGAATTTGCTGTATTAGCAAACAGTTTGACCATGTTTGCCCAAAAATCTGTCCGGGAGAGATTAGCGCTTCAGTTAATTGTACTGAGAGAAAAATATAAAGTCAATTTCCAGCCCGGGATGCCCGTTGAAATAAATATGAGCAGGGACGACCTGGCCAGTCTGGTGGGCACAGTAAGAGAAAATGTGGTACGGGTATTATCAGAGTTTAAGGAGACGGGCATTATAGCAACAAAAGGCAGGAAGATCATCGTTCATGATGTAAACAAACTTATTAAGATTGCAGATTACAAGTAAAGTAGTAATGAATATTGCCCGTTTACGTCAAAAAGTATTCAGTGAACCTATAATTTGTCCTTTATGATGAAAATAACGCTGAGCTTTACCCTGCTCCTTCTTACAGTTACCACTTTCTCTCAGCTACCATCCGTTTCATCGGGTACATTAAAACGGCATGAAAGTTTTTATTCGCACTATATAACAGCCCGGCATATTGATGTGTGGCTCCCTGAAGGATATTCAGTTACCAGGAAATACAGTGTCATTTACATGCATGATGGTCAGATGTTGTTTGACTCCGCTACCACCTGGAACAAACAGACCTGGGATGCAGATGATGTGATAACAAAACTGCTTCAGGAAAATAAGATCAATGATGTAATTGTTGTGGGTATCTGGAATGGAGGTACAACAAGACACACTGACTATTTTCCGCAAAAGCCTTTTGAGTCATTAATACTGGAGCAAAAAGAAAAAATCTTTACAGCTGCCCGGGCAAATGGTAATTCTGTTTTTAACGAACAAAAAATCAATTCAGACAACTACCTGAAATTCCTGGTAAAAGAACTAAAGCCTTTTATAGATAAAAACTATTCCACTTACAAGGATAGGTCTCATACGTTTATTGCCGGCAGCAGTATGGGTGGATTGATTTCTATGTATGCCATTTGTGAATACCCGAAAGTATTTGGCGGTGCAGCTTGTATGTCTACACACTGGCCCGGTATATTTAGTATGGAAGGAAATCCCATTCCAGATGCGTTTATAAATTACCTGAAAACAAATCTACCTGATCCGAAAAAGCATAAAATCTATTTTGATTACGGCACTGCCACATTGGATGCCTTGTATCCTCCTTTACAGCAAAAAGCAGATGAAGTGATGAAGGAGAAGGGCTTTACCGGTAAAAACTGGATAACAAAAGAATTTCCGGGCGAAGACCATAGCGAAAAAGCATGGCATAAGCGGTTACATATTCCTTTAACATTTTTATTGGGTAAATGAGCTTTTATGCGACTTACCTTTGCAACAAATCACCCACCATGAAAAATATTTTTTATTTATTGGGAATACTCTTCTTCCTTTATTCTTGCGGCACCAATAAAACGGAAGAGCCAGAAATACCGGTTCAGGAAGTGTATATGTGGCAGGCCGGGATGAATGATTCAACCGGGTTGCTTGAAATGACAAAAGTGATGAGTTCAGATATAGATTCTGTTTCTGTTCCTTCGGTACTTAGTTATTTCAATACCACCAATAACAATATTAAATTAGATCTTGTAAAAATATCCGGTGATACTATTTATTTACAAATCACCGATGCTGCTTATCTCACACAACAAATGGGTTCTGCCGGCCCAACCACTTATATAGCCGGCCTGGTGTATAACCTGACAGAGATACCCGGTATCAGCTATGTGAACCTTGATTTTGAAGAAGGTGATCATGCTCAACCGGGTACTTACAACAGGGAAAACTTTAAAGACAATTAAAAACCCGCCCTGCCAATTGCGGGACGGGTTGGTTAATCAGTGCTCACCTTTTTATTTCGGGAATTTTTCTACCTGGTTACTGACAGCTTTTACTGTACGCATATATGCATAGATTGCCTTCAGGTCATAATCGGTCATTCCTGCATAGTCCGACAGTGGCATTACAGTATTTTGTTTACCGGGATTAAAATTATACGCCTTTTCATCCCGATACACAGTAAACTTATTCATAAACCTTTCTTCTGTCCAGGTGCCCAGCCCGGTAGCAGAATCAGAAGTTATATTTGCTGAGTTCACTCTGCATTCACCCAGGTTAAATGTATTGCCCCCGGCATAAGCACGGGCAAAATCAAGTTGCCCTTTTACAAAAGGTGTATGACAGGTAGCGCAGTCAGCTACCGTACTAAGGTATTCTCCGTACTTCACCATATCACTTTCAGGTGGACGAACATTATTATCAACAGCGTTTTGTAAAGCCGGGGCGGGATAAGCCATACTGATTGGTATCATCAGCTGCCTGTCTTTAACTTTATTATTTATTGGCTTCAGCGTTCTGAGGTAAGCAACTATAGATAATAAATCATCTTTTGCCATCTTATTAAAATTAACATACGGCATTATCGGGAACAGCGTATCTCCATTTTTCCTGATGCCGTGGGTGATGGCCCTTAATATTTCGTCATCTGTCCAGGAACCAATTCCGGTTTCATTATCAGGGGTAATATTTTTACCATATAAAGTACCGGGAATGGCATCAAGAATTGTATTATCAAATACATCACCACCGCCACCTTCTGTTCCCGGTATAACCGGTCCGGAATATTTACTAAAATCCCGTTTGCTGTGACAGTGAATGCAGGCTGCTACATGATTGGCCAGGTAGTCGCCCCGTTCAACTACTTTTCTCAGGGAATCTTCTTTTCTGTTTTTTGCCTCTGTGCCGGCATCTTGATTATTACAGGAAGAAAAATAAGCAGCAGCAATAATACTAATACAAATTGCTGCAAAAGCAATCAGCTTTTTCATAATCGTTGGTTGTTTAGGTTGCTAAAGAGGTTAAACTCTTACAAAAGATATAAAAAAAATCAGATATGACACCTCTATTTATTGACGGAAAATAGAAACAACTTCTAAATTATTGTCAAGCACAACGATAGCAGCGGTATAGCCGGGTAAAAGTTTACCCAATTTTCCAGCTGCACCAATTACGCCGGCGGGATAAAAGCTGCACATACGCAATGCCTCTCCTGTTTCTATACCACAATGATTGACTAAATTTTTAACGGCCTCATTCATCTTCAATGCAGAACCGCTGAGAATACCAGCTGATTCATATTTATCCCCGGCTGCCACATGCTTATAGTATCCTTCGGTGGTAGCTGTTACTGCATCAGTGATAACAAACAGCCTGTCTCTCATTACTTTTTTGGCAATACGGATTGCTGCAAAGTCAACATGATAACCATCCGGAATGATACTGGCCATTACGCTGCTATCATCCATGGCAGCACCCGCTAACCCCGGTGCCCGGTGTTGCAGCGGACTCATCGCATTATACAAATGTGTAACAGCAGTAATACCATTGGCAAACCCTGTCCTGGCTTCATTATAAGTTGCATTACTATGTCCTGCTGAAATAATGATATGGTGAGAGAGAATCAAATCAATGACCTCCCGGGTACAAACCTCAGGGGCAAGCGTTATCATTTTAATAACTCCTTTCCCATATTCTATCAATTCTTTCGCCTGTTGCAGAGTGGGTGAATGGATCAGCGATTCAATATGAGCCCCTTTTTTAACGGGGTTTATCCAGGGCCCTTCAATATGCAATCCCATTATCCCTTCACCTCCCCTCTTCCAATACGCTCTAATCGCATCAATACATTTATAAAAAACTTCGTAGGTATTGGTAGCCACAGTGGGCATGCAGTAAGCAGTTCCGCCTTTTTCACAATAGTCCTTCAGTTTGACCAGTGCGTCTGTTTCAGGATAAACTGCCAATAATTTTCCGAAAGCACCATAAATCTGCAGATCAATAAAAGCCGGAGCGATAATACAGTTTTCAAAATGCCGGGTATGCTGTGAAGAGGGTAAAGAAGTAAGCGGAATTAATTTTTTTATTTGCCCGTCTTCTGTAATGATAGCATGATTCTCCAGCCAGCTTTCCCCGGTGAAGATGCGGTTGGCACTATATATTTTTCTTTCCGGCATATATGTACCGGTAAAAATACAATTGAAATGAATTGGCTATGAATTTTTATCCGGCCACAAAGCGATAACCAATCCCTTTGATTGTAATAATTTCTAATGAGGGATCATCTTTCAGGTAACTGCGGATCTTGGTAATATACACATCCAGGTTACGGCTGTTGAAGAAAGAGTCATTACCCCAGAGGAGGTTGAGAATGTCTTTACGGTCAATGATCTTATCCCGGTTTTCGTATAATAATTTCAGCAACTCGCTTTCACGGAAAGAAAGTTTTCTTTCTTCCTTTCCATTGCTTAGCACCTGCCGGTTCAGTTGAAAAGTATATTTACCAAAACTGGCTGTCCCGCCACTTATCTTCTTCGGGGCTTCTGTTTTAGTACGCAGGAGGTTCTGAATACGGACAATCAGCTCTTCCATACTGAAAGGCTTGCGGACATAATCATTGCCCCCCAATGAAAAACCTTTCACGACATCTTCTGTCTGTGTTTTCGCCGTTAAGAATATAATTGGCACCTCTTCATCCAGCTCCCGGATTTCATCAGCAATAGTAAAGCCATCTTTATTCGGTAGCATAATATCCAGCACACAGATATCAGGTTTTGATTTTTTAAAAAGATCAATCACTTTGGCGCCATCTCCTTCCATGATGACTTCAAATCCACGGCTTTCAAGACTTTCCCTGACTATCTTTCCCAGGAAGAGTTCATCTTCCACATATAAGATTTTTGTCTGGCTCATGAGGTATGTTTGGGTAAGGTGATTGTAAATGTTGTTCCTGTACCGGGTTCACTTTGCACGGCAATGGTTCCTTTATGTTTTTTTATTACCTGTGCCACATAACTTAATCCCAGCCCGTATCCTTTCGCATCATGAGTATCCCCATGCGGCACCCTGAAAAATTTATCAAAGATCTTATCCTTGTACTCTGGCGCAATACCAATTCCGTGGTCCTTCACTGTGATTAGTACATTATCCTCGTCACCCTTTAAGTCAATTTGTATAACAGGGTCCTCTTTGCTGTATTTAAGTGCATTATCCAGCAGGTTGAATACCACACTCAATAAATGTAACCGGTCTCCCTGTATGTTCAGCTCCCCTTCATGCGTTACGGATACAGTGGCATGATACTTTTCCAGTTGCAGTTTCAATGATTCCACTACTTCTGTTACCACACCCCGCAGGTTCAGCGTTTCTGTCTTCAATTCTATTTCCTGCTTTTCAAACATAGAAAGTTTGAGTACTTTATCCACCAGCAGGCCGAGTCGCTGCAATTCATTTTGTGAAATATCCAGGTATTCCCGGGTACGCTGCGGATTGTCAATCGCATTAAAATTTTTGAGTGCTTCGATCGCCACTCCTACAGTGGCAATCGGTGTTTTTAACTCATGGGTAATATTGCTGATGAATTCATTTTTTAATTCTCCGAGCTTTCTTTGTTTCAGCAGATTTTTATACAGCAATACAAATGCAAGGACCGTTATTCCCAATAACAGAACGGAGAACAGAATAGGTAATGTAATCCTTTTTATCAGGTAGGGAAACGTATTGCCCAGTTCAAGGGTGTACGTAACCGGATGGGTAAGGCCAATTGTAATGGAACTGAACGCTGGACCATCAGATTCTTCCTTCCCATCATTTTCTATAATTGTAAAAGGTATATCCAGTTTCTGCTTTTGCAATGCCAGTTTATAGGCAGAATCTATTTCTGATTTGCGCAAGGGATCCTGCAGAGAATCTACCCCATATAAGAAATTGAAAATATGATTGCCCGGACCCGGGGGAGGTCCCGGCAGATCCATATTGAATTTCAGTGAATCTTTTTCTGTTTCAAACGTGGAGGAAGTCTGCATCGAGATGACCATCCCTTTTTTCCCTTTTGCTGTATCTTTCTTTAACGAATCGGTCAGTTTATCCCTTATTACATTGATGGTAGAAACGATTTCTTCTTTGGGCCGGAAGCGGACCTTTCTTTTATCATCTTCGCCAATAAAGATCTTTAGCCCTCCTTTTCCCGTACTGTCTATCATTACACCATCCAGTTTCAGTTTGGAAACCTGCAGCTTCATAACAGTTTCCCTGAACAACATTTCAGTTTTTATGGCCAGTGACTTTTCTTCTCGTTCATAACTCTGCTTCAGCCAGTAAAAAAGGAAAGCGGCAATACCCAGAATAGATATCACCATCAATACAGGATCTGGTATGAGTTTACGCCGCTTCATGCAGCAACAAAATTAGCTATTCGTTTCCGGCATTATCAATGGCTTTAACCTTTATTAACCTTAATGAAAGGTGGGTTAACTTATTCCGGAACAGGCCTTCTATAGCTTTGGGTCAAACAAATAAAACCATGAAAAGATATTTGCTCACTGCTTGTAGTGTATGCCTTGCTATGATTGCAATACAAGCGCAACAAAAAGAAGGTAAAGTGATCTATGAACGTACCGTAAAACTACAATTCAGTTTTGCCGGTATGCCGGGTGGCATGGAACAGCAAATGCCCAGCAGCCGTACCGATAAATTTGAACTCACCTTTGGTAACAACCAGTCTTTATGGAAACAGGCCGAACAGGATAATACTGATGATGAGGGGCCCAGTTTCGGCGGGGAAGGAATGCAGGTACGAATGGTGGTAGCCGGCAGTAATGATGTACTCTACAGCAATTTTGATAATGGCCGCCGGGTGGAAAAAAGAGAACTGTTTGACAAAACTTTTATTGTAGACGATACGATCAGCAAACTGAAATGGAAGATGACCGGTGAAACAAAAAGCATCCTGAACCACAACTGTATGAAAGCAGTGGCGGTAAGAACCAGCAAGCGAATGATGATGAATATGGATAACGGGGTGATGGAACGAAAAGAAGTAGATGACACGGCGAACATTGTGGCATGGTTTGCCACCGATATCCCCGTTTCTGCCGGACCTTCCGAATTCCAGGGGCAACTGCCCGGACTCATTCTTGAACTGGATGTGAGAGATGGCGACCAGGTATATAAAGCCACTATTATTTCAGAGAAAGCAGATCTTGCTGTGATCAAAGAACCCACCGGCAAGAAAAAATATACCCAGGCCGAATTCAAAAAAGAAAGAGATAAGATGATGGAAGAAATGAACCGCAATAACCAGGGCGGCCAACGGATCATCCGGATGAATTAATCATCAGCATATTTAGCCATGATAAAACCCTTTGCGAATGCAAGGGGTTTTTATTTGTAAAGCAATCAAAATTATCTGTCCTTTACTAACTCATATGCCGGGTTAACATCAACACTTTTTTCTATCTTCAGCAACAATAAATCATTGATGATCCAGCAGGACTTTGCATACCGTGTAGCCGAATTGGTAAAAAAAGATGATGCTGTTATTGGGTTGGCAGCAGGCGGTTCCTGGATCACTAATGAAATAGATGAATATTCTGACCTGGACCTTATCCTTATCACCAAAATAAAAATTGCAGGTGATAAAGAAAAAATGATGGATTATGCCCGGCACTTTGGTGATCTTATCTCCGGCTTTACCGGCGAACATGTAGGCGAACCAAGGGTACTGATCTGTTTATATGATAAGCCGCTGCTGCATGTAGATATTAAATTTCTCACCCTGCCGGAGTTTTATGACCGGGTAGAAAATCCTGTTGTTTTGTTTGAAAGAAATAATCAACTTTCTGATATAATCAACTCAACCAACGCTGTTTGGCCGCAACCTGACTTTCAGTGGATCGAAGACCGTTTCTGGACATGGGTACATTATGCCTGCTTAAAAATCGGCAGAGGCGAACTGATGGAAGCTTTTGATTTTCTTTCCTTCCTCCGGATGACGGTGCTTTCCCCCTTATTGCAGGTTAAAAATAATAAACAGGCAAGAGGGTTAAGAAGAGTTGAGACAGCACTTAGTTTATCGGACCTGGAAAATTTAAAGATCACTATTGCACAATACACCAGGCCTTCTGTAATAAAAGCACTTGACAATACGATTAGCATTTATAAATCGCTCCGCAGAAAAATTTATCCGGATACCGTTTGCCTTCAGGCTGAAGCAGAAAAAAAAGCTACAGCGTATTTTAAAACCATCAAATCAAAAAATTTACCGGGGTGATCATTTTTTGAAGGATAATTATTCGTTATAAATACGTTTAAGCTTCAGGTTTGGCATCTCTCCTACAACCAGCGGAAATTTTTCTACTGTTACATTCGCCAGGTCAAGACCGAATCCTTTTTCCTCAGACAGGCTGATGTCCTTTAACCAGAAATGAAACCGCATCAGGATTTTTTCAAAAAAAGGTAGTTCACCATCCTGGCTGATATATTTTTCCATTACCACAAACTGGAAGTCGCCTACAGTATTACTGTTGGCGAGGCTTTCGTACCGGCTTATTACATTCACTTCTTTGTTTTTCACAAGGTCTTCTACGGCTTTCCGAAACATTAAATTGATGCGGGGCTGTATCCTGAACCCAAGTTTGAAATCAATCCGGATGATCTCATTGGGAATGATATGCTCTACTTTATACTCACAGTTATATGGATTGTCAACCGTATCCACATGAACAAACCAGTAGATGTCTGCCCGCTTGGGCTTTTTGTTCAAAATGGAATAAATGATCTTGTGTTCTATTTCATTGGGGTTATCGGCACTTGTCAGGTAGACAAGATGGGTAGCATACTTGGCCACAGACCTGTCATTGCTTAGCTCCTGTATCTTAGACAAATAATGTTCGAGCCGTACAAATTCTACATACCGGTTCTTGATCCTTCTTGCTTTGAACCAGATATACATGACCAGGAATAATAAACCACCTACTATCAGTGCTACATAACCTCCATGCGGAAATTTTTGAATATTGGCCAGCAGGAAACTTGTTTCAATCAGCAGGAAAACAACCAGGTATAGATAGATCCATACCGACTTTGTTCTTTTCAATACCAGGAAATTGGAAAAGAGTATTGAAGTGGAGATCATGCAAAGAGTGATAGCCAGCCCATATGCAGCCTCCATGTTGGTTGCTTTCTGAAAGTATAAAACAATCCCGGTGCAACCCAGAAACAACAACAGGTTAACAGAAGGTATATATAACTGCCCCCTTGTCTCTGTAGGATAATTTATTTTCAGTTTAGGCCACAGGTTCAGTCGCATGGCCTCACTTACCAGGGTAAAGGAGCCGGAGATAAGTGCCTGGCTGGCGATGATCGCTGCAGCTGTTGCAATGGCAATGCCAAAGTATAAAAACCACCCCGGCATAACACCATAAAACGGGTTGAACCCTGCATTGATCATATCCGCTGTTATGGTCTTTCCTTCAAAATGACTGAGCAACCACCCGCCTTGCCCCAGGTAGTTGATGATTAAACAGGTCTTTACAAAAATCCAGGAGTTCCGGATATTCCATTTTCCGCAGTGGCCCAGGTCAGAATAAAGCGCCTCAGCACCAGTAGTACAAAGAAACACTGCTCCCAGTATATAAAAACCCTGCGGGTATTCGATCAGCAGCCTGATACCATAAATTGGATTGAATGAATTAAGGATGCTCAGGTCATCAGACAGGTGGATAAAACCAAGAACAGCCAGCATCAGAAACCAAACCGCCATCACCGGTCCAAAAAATTTACCAATGAATGCCGTGCCAAATTGCTGGATGAAAAACAACAGAGTCAGGATACCTATGACGATGTAAATAATCGTTGTTTGCGATATGGTAGAAAGAAATGGCACCTGCTTCAATCCTTCTATAGCGGAGGTAACAGAAATAGGTGGTGTAATCATTCCGTCAGCCAGCAATGCAGCACCGCCAACCATAGCGGGTACTACAAGCCATTTTTTCCGTCTCCTCACCAGCGCAAAAAGAGAAAAGATACCGCCTTCTCCCTTGTTATCAGCATTGAGGGTAAGGATAACGTATTTAACAGTGGTTTGAAGTGTAAGCGTCCAGATTACCAGTGATAAAGCGCCGGTAACCAGTTCTCTTGTTATTGTTTTACCATTGGTGATGGCATTTAAAACATACAATGGAGAAGTACCAATATCACCATAGATAATGCCCAGTGCAATGAGCAGACCGGCTACGGATACTTTATGCTGTGAAGACATCGGGTGGGTAAATTGTAATTGTCAAAAGTAGAACAGCAAAAAATCAAAAAAAGGCATTGACAAAATCTTTATAAAATCTTTACACCCCTCATTATTCATTTTACATCCCACTTATAGCGCCGGGGTTACCTTTGTGTTCTATTCTTTATTACATGTTGCAGCGTTTAACAAAAGTCCGCATGTCAGCACAGTTTTTTATCAGTATTGCGCTGGTAATACTGGCGGCAGCAGGTTGCTTCCTGGTTTCGGCATATGTGGATTACAAAGTAGTAGCTTTTATTCTGCTGCTTACCGTTTCACTGGTGGCTATTGTATTTGATATTGTGCCGGTACTGGTGGCTGCTACCCTCAGCGCATTGATCTGGAATTTCTTTTTTATAAATCCCAGGTTTACTTTTCATATCGGCTCTGCAGAAGATGGTTTGTTGTTCCTTATGTATTTTGTTATTGCACTCATTAATGCTGTACTAACCAACCGCCTCCGCCGTATTGAAAAACAGGTTCGGGAAAAAGAAGAAAAAGAAAAAACAGTGAAGCTGTACAACACATTGCTTAATTCTTTATCTCATGAATTGAAAACACCGATCGCTGCTATCGTAGGTGCCACAGACAACCTCCTGGCCGTTTCATCCAGATTATCGGAAGAAAATAAAAAGGAGTTGGTCGAGGGTATTTCTGTGGCCACTTTGCGGCTGAACCAGCAGGTAGAAAACCTGCTCAGCATGTCAAGACTTGAGTCCGGCTTTATACAACCTAAGAAAGACTGGACCGACATGAACGAGCTGGTGTACGATGTCGTTCACCGGCTGGAACAACAATTAAAAGACCACAAACTCAACATCAGTATTGAAGACAACCTGCCATTTTACAAGCTGGATTATGGATTGATAGAACAGGTTTTGTATAACCTCTTATACAACGCTGCTATTTATACCCCTGAATTCTCGGACATACTGGTACAAGTAAAAAATAATACCGACAAGACCTATACCCTGGATACTGGTGATAAGGCTCCGAGCAGCGTAAAAAATGAAACCAACAGCCTTGTGATTATTGTAGAAGACCGTGGCCCGGGTTTCCCGCCGGAAGAGATCAGTAAAGTGTTTGATAAATTCTATCGCCTGAGCAATGCAAGGACGGGGGGCACTGGCCTGGGCCTTTCTATCGTAAAAGGTTTTGTGGAGGCACACAATGGAACAGTTATTCTGGAGAATGTGCCACACGGCGCCCGGTTCACTATTGATATACCAGCCGAAACTTCTTACATCAATAATTTAAAAAATGAATAATGCAGCCATACTGATAATAGACGATGAAGTGCAAATCCGCAGGCTGCTGGAGATAACTCTCGAAAGCAACAGCTTTAATGTGGAATCTGCCGAAACAGCCAAAGACGGATTACGTATTGCTGCCAATCATCCGCCTGACCTGGTTATCCTTGACCTGGGTCTGCCGGATGAGGATGGTCACAGCGTATTAAAGAAATTACGGGAATGGTATACCAAACCGGTTATTATCCTCTCCGTGCAAAGCAGTGAAGAAAATATTGTAAAAGCGTTGGACAACGGTGCCAACGATTACCTGGTAAAACCTTTTAGAACCGGAGAGTTACTGGCCCGTATCCGCTCCGCCCTTCGCGGAATGGTGTCGGAAGAAAATGATCCGGTGGTGGATGCCGGTGACCTGCAGATCGATCTGGCAGCAAGAACAGTAAAGAAAAATAATGAAACAATAAAGCTTACTGCAACTGAATACAAATTACTCAGTCTGCTGGCACAGCATGAAGGAAAAGTATTGACGCACCAGTACCTGTTGCGGGAAGTATGGGGCCCGGGCTATATCAGCCAGTCACAATATTTAAGAGTGTTTATAGCACAACTAAGAAAAAAAATAGAAACAGATGCCAACCGTCCGGAACATATCATCACCGAATCAGGTGTAGGCTACCGGTTCATCGCAAAGGAATAAGCATTGATACATAAAATCATTACCATGAAATCGAATAGCATTCATTCGAACAGGATCACTATTGCCTCTTTGCTTGTAGCACTGGGAATCATTTATGGCGATATCGGCACCAGTCCATTATATGTTTTAAAAGCCATCGTTGGCGAAAAACAGATTGATGAAGTACTGGTGCTCGGCGGGGTCTCCTGTGTTTTTTGGACATTAATGTTGCAAACCACGGTAAAATATATATGGCTTACTTTAAAAGCGGATAATGATGGTGAAGGAGGTATCTTTTCTTTATATGCACTGGTACGCCGTTATGGGAAAAAATTAGTTATTCCCGCAATTCTTGGTGCAACTACTTTGCTGGCAGATGGAATAATCACTCCGCCCATTTCCGTCGCATCTGCAGTAGAAGGTTTGGAAGCAGTTATTCCTAATCTTCCTACCGTTCCCATTGTAATTATTATCCTTTCGCTTTTATTTTTCTTTCAGCGTTTCGGTACACAAAAAGTGGGTCGCATTTTTGGCCCAGCAATGGTCATCTGGTTTACAATGTTATTTGTTCTCGGCTTCTCCCAGATTCTGCATTACCCGGGGATACTAAAATCACTAAATCCTTATTATGCATACGAACTACTGGCCAGGTATCCTGGTGGATTTTGGTTACTGGGTGCCGTGTTCCTTTGTACCACCGGCGCAGAGGCACTATACTCCGACCTGGGTCACTGCGGCAGAAAAAACATTCGTCTTACCTGGGCATTTGTAAAAATTTGTTTACTGGTTAATTATCTCGGGCAGGCTGCCTGGATAATGCACCAGGGACAACCCTTGCTGGAAGGCCGCAATCCATTTTTTGAAATCATGCCACACTGGTTCTTGATTGCCGGTATTATCATTGCCACGGCCGCAACTATAATCGCTTCACAGGCTCTTATCAGTGGTTCATACACATTGATCAGTGAAGCGATGAACCTGAACTTTTGGCCACGGGTTAGAGTCCGGCAACCCTCCAATTTGAAAGGGCAGATATATATTCCAAGTGTCAATGCAATACTTTGGATTGGTTGTGTCATGATGATTTTATATTTCCGGAGTTCTACCCACATGGAAGCAGCATATGGTTTCTCCATCACTATCACGATGATGATGACGACCATTTTGCTGAGTTTTTATCTTATTTACAAATTAAAATGGAACAAATGGCTGGTGGCCGGCATTTTGATTTTGTTTGCAACTGTAGAAACATCCTTTTTCATTGCTAACGTAGCCAAAATAAAAGAGCGGTGGATGTTCCTGTTCTTCGAGTTGTTCATATTTATGGTGATGTATACCTGGTTTTATGCAAGGAAAATCAATAATAAGTTTACCCGGTTTGTTGATTTGGGAAAATATGCTCCCACTATAAAAGAATTAAGCGAAGATGATAACGTTCCTAAATTCTCAACACATCTTATTTACCTGACAAAAGCAAATAACCGCCACCAGGTAGAAGAAAAAATTATCAATTCCATTTTTGCTAAAAAGCCCAAACGGGCCGATGTATATTGGTTTGTACATATCAACCGTACGGAACATCCCTACACATTGTCCTATGATGTATCAGAACTATTGGATGATAAAGTAATTAAAGTAACTATTAATGCCGGCTTCCGTATTCAGCCAAAAACAGAGCTTTATTTTAAAAAAATAGTACAGGACCTGGTGATTAAAAAAGAACTCAACCTGCATATCAGACCGGATGGCTCCACTAAATACAATGCACAACCTGACTTTAAATTCATTGTTATCGAAAAATTCCTTTCGGTAGAAAATGAGTTTACAGTAAAAGACGGCTTACTGCTCAATTCCTATTTCTTCCTGAAAGAATTGGGCCAAAGCGATGAGAAAGCATTTGGTTTGGATAAAAGTGATGTCGTGATCGAGGATATTCCGTTAGTATATCAACCATCACAGCATATAGAATTAACAAGAGTAAATAACTACACTAATTTTGCAAAATGAAACGGGTCCTCTTATTGGTTTACCTGCATATTGTCACTATTGCTGTTACCGGGCAGGACAGCACAAACAAAAACGACTTATCCTTTTCAGGTTTTGCAGAAGTATATTACCTGTATGATTTCAGCAAACCGGCAGATGGCAACAGGCCTGCTTTTAACTATAGCCATAACCGGCATAATGAGTTCAACCTTAACCTCGGTTTTGCAAAAGCAAGTTTTGCAACTGAGAGAGTGAAGGCTAATCTTGCTGTTGCTGCCGGCACATATATAAATGCAAACTATGCAGCTGAGCCCGGTGTACTGAAAAACATTTTTGAAGCTAATGCTGGTTTCAAACTCAGCAAAAAGAAAAACCTTTGGCTGGATGCAGGTATTCTTCCTTCGCATATTGGTTTTGAAAGTGCTGTCAGTAAAGATTGCTGGACATTAACAAGAAGCATACTGGCGGAAAATTCCCCTTATTTCGAAGCCGGAGCAAAGCTGACATACACTACTGATGATGGTAAATGGATACTGAGCGGGATGGCGCTGAACGGATGGCAACGCATTACAAGACTAAGTGGCAATTCATTGATGAGCTGGGGTACACAAATACAATTCAAGTATTCTGAAAAAATCTTTCTGAACTATAGCACATTTATTGGTACTGATAAACCTGATAGTGCAAGGTTGTCAAGGTTTTTTCATAATATCTATGGAATATTTACCATTACTAACAAGATCGGGTTGATACTTGGTTTTGATATCGGTACAGAAGAAAAAGGTCCCGGTA
The DNA here is from genome assembly GCA_016719165.1 of Chitinophagaceae bacterium. GTDB lineage: Bacteria > Bacteroidota > Bacteroidia > Chitinophagales > Chitinophagaceae > JJ008. The sequence continues at coordinate 460,871 of JADKAJ010000002.1, forward strand.
CAAACAATAGTAATACCTGGTATGCCCCGGTTGGGATATTAAAATATACTATCAATAACAAATGGGCCGTTGCCGGCAGAATAGAGCATTATAATGATAAGAATGGCGTAATCATTCCTGCTCGCAGTGCAAATGGCTTTCAAACAACAGGTTATTCGTTGAATATAGATTATGCACCGGTGAAAAATGTAGTGATGCGCCTGGAAGGGAGAACATTGAACAGCATGGATGATATTTTTAGCAATGGGAGTGCCTTTACAAAAAACAATACACTGGTTTCGTCTTCGATAGCCATTAATTTTTAACCAAAGGATTGAGGATTTATCACCTCGCTATCACCCTCATTCCACCACCTCCTGTATTATTCAATCCTGTTTTACTCAAACTGTAAGTAAAGCTGAGCAGGAAAAACTGGCGCAGCGTCAGCACCCTTGAATCTTCAATATAGTTATTATTGGTATTGCGGCTGATGCCCACGTTCCTGTTCAACAGGTCCCTGGCACTGAATTTCAGTTCGCCGCGGTTGAACTTCAGCATTTGCTTGCTGATACTGGCATTCCACAATGGCACTTTTACATTAAACCCTGCCGCCCGCTGGCTGTTGATCGTATAATTAAAATCGGTAGCAAAGAAGAAACCTTTGGGCATTTCCCAATCCAGCGATGTAGTAAATTCCTGTGAAAGATAATTGTTGCTGAAGCCTGGTTGCAGAGAGTATTTCGTATTGTTATAACTGATACCGGCGCCCACCCCGATATTCAGTTTTGGTGTAGGGCTCATATCCAGCCGCACATCAGGTCCCATCGTCAGTGTCTTAATTGTATTTACCGCCATATCCCCGGTCAATGTATTAGTGAGTTGTTTTCCTTTGTTATAACCAGCCCCGCTGCTCAGTTCTATACTTCCCTTTAAAAAACGAACCGGTAAACTGTAGCTGATAGTAGTGTTCAGGTTATATACACCACTTACATTTACCGGCTTTGTCTTTCTCACTCCCGTTTGCTGGTTTAATGAATCATAGTTGACGATCTTGTTGGAAGTAGCCTGCATGGTCATAAACAAAAACAGGTTTTTATTCTTATAAGGACTTACCAGTGTCAATCCTGTTTGCAGCATATGATTATATTCCTGCTTGAGCTCAGGATTCCCGTTCCGGATATTTAACGGGTTGCTGATATCCGGTACCGGTTGCAGCTGTGTCATCGTTGGCTGATTGGTTGATGTAGTATAGGTAAGCGACAAACTTCTGAACCGGGAGAAGTTGTATTGAAACCTTGCATTGGGCAAAAAGTTTCGGAAGGTTTTACTGATCACAGAATCTTTGGTACCGCTGATGATCTTTCCTTCCAGCTCCGCCTGTTGCCAGGTAAGCCCCAGTGCATAATTGTATTTTTTCCTTTGTGTACGAAGACGAAAACCACCATTGGTATAGCTGTATGTATTTGCAAAATCATTACTGAGTAATGTATTCAGCTGATCATGCTTACCATTATTCTTATTGTAATCGTAGGTCAGCCTGTTTGCTGTACTCTTACTGTAACTTGTTCCCGCACTCAGTTCCAGTAAAGATCGTTTCCAGAGAGGCTCTGTGTAAACAGCCCTGGCAGTATAACCTCTCAGGTTGCCGTTATTGGTGCTTTGCTGATTGAGGGTATCTTTCCGCAATAATGAACCGCCGGGAGCATAAAAACTATTGACAGATGAAAGACTGCCATCCCCTTCACTTTCATTCAGGCTGGTTTGCAGCGACAGGGAAAATGTTCTTCCCTTACGGGCAAATTTTCTGCGCCAGATAATATCATTACGAAAATTATATCCTTCACTGTTAGAGAGATTATTGCTGAAACCCTCATTGATCAACCCCTGCTGTTCGGATAAGGTCTGGTAATCACTCTGTGACCGGTTACTTGTTTTTTGGTAACTGAAAGAGGGAGTGATACGTATGGAATTCATGGAATCAAGCTGGTACAGCATGTTCAGGTTAAGCCGGTGTGTATTGTTCAGGTTGTCTGAATAGGTATTGGCGTTATAATAAGAGGTATCCGGTAAAATATATTGCCGCTGAATGTGACTCTCTGTATTCGGGTTATAGCGGTTATAAAAGTAATTGCTCTGAAAATCGAGTTTGGTACCAATGATATTATTATAGTTCAGTCCGCCACCCCAGGCGGTATTGATACCGCTGTTGCGGTTACCACTATTCATGCCCATCGCAGCGGCATCCTGGCTGGAAATATTGATATTGATATTACCACCGCCACCACGTTGCATGCGGGCCATTTCACCGGTAAAATTCAATATATCCATAAAAGAAAATCCTTCAGCATTGGTATTATTGCCCATACCGATGGCAGAGAATTGCCTGGCTCCTTTAAATGAATTGACATTGAATTTCCCCTCGTAGCGTTCTTTATTCCCTGCTCCTGCATTCACTTTCCCAAACAATCCCTTCTTTTTATCTTTTTTTAGTTTCAGGTTGATGGTCTTTTCATAATTACCATCCTCAAATCCGGTCAGTTGCGCCTGGTCACTTTGCTTATCATACACCTGTACTTTGTCCACCGCATCTGCCGGCAGGTTTTTCGTGGCGATCTTGGGGTCGTTCCCAAAAAACTCTTTTCCATCTACCAGCACCCGGCTCACTGTTTCTCCCTGTGCTTTGATGGTGCCATCCTTCTCCACTTTTACACCCGGCAATTTTTTCAGCAATTGTTCCACACTGGCATTAGGCTGAACTTTAAAAGATCCGGCATTATACTGAATGGTGTCATTGATCAGCGTAACCGGTGGTGCTTCATTGGCCAGCACTACCTCTTCCAGTACTTTGGCTTTATCATTCATAACCAGGTTCCCCATATCGGCATTCTTATGGGCATCAGAAATTGAAAAATATTTATTGCTGTTATGGTAATTCACATGAGTGATCAGCAACCGGTAATCACCATTCGCAAGACCTTTTAGTTCAAACCGTCCATCACTTCCTGTCATGGTAAATGTTACCAGCGAAGAATCTTTTCTTTCAAGTACAGTAATAGTGGCGGCGCTAATAGGTTGTTTGCTGATGGTATCAAAAGCAAGCCCTTTTACAGCGCCATTCTTCTGTGCGAGCAATAGAGAGGTAACAAAAAAACTAAGTACTAAAAGATAAATTTTCCTCATAGCCATTTTGTTTCAGCTACGAAAATATTCTGACTATCCCGGAATAGTGGTTAAAAGGGCTTGGTTTATTGTTAATGAAGGTTAATGTTTCCTAAGCCACAGCATTTTGATAGTGAGCGGGATGAGCAGCTGTCTTATTAAAAGTACAGAATAAAATTCCGGCTCATGCCCGGAATGACTTCGTTTGCAAAGACTATTCTTCCACGGCCTTTCCCCGCTCATCATCCTCCCTTTCCCTGTCATACACCAGTATTTTTATTCTCCATTCCATGGGTGCCTGGTATTGCAGAGACAGTTCCACTTTCAATTTTTTAGCGGCTTCATCAGCGAGGTCCAATGAAAAAAGTACAGCGGTGAATTTCATTTCTTCCTGTGGCAGCTTATACTCTCCTTTCAGGCGAAAATGTTTTTGATCAACGCTTACCGGAAGATTGTTGAGCTGATTGTAGAATGACCTGAATTTCTTTTTTACCTCATCAAAGTCATCGGTGGTAAGCATCAATGTCTGCCAGCTCACCACTCCTTCTCTTTTGGCTGAATACCGGGTAATAAATGTTTCTTCTGCACCATTCACTTTAAAATTGCAATGGTAATCGGTTGACTGTGCATTTTGAAGCATCACTTCACCCATGAGGTTGATAAAGCGGTTAGGATAATCTTCAATTACTTTCTTAACATCATTCCCTACTCCGGTTATGGAAGGAAGTTTTAGTTGTGCATCTGCCCTTTCAAGAAAGAGTAGTGAAATAGTAAGAAGAACAAGTGTTTTTACTGTTTTTTTCATTTGTACGGGATTTAACGGGTTGATAACAAGCCCCAATATTATAAAATTTTAATTTTATTTCGTACTTTTAGTAACAACCCGTTCGTTAACCCTTCGTAAAATATCCAGCGTATGAAAAACAAACATCTTGTACATCATCATGAATCGGCGAAAATCTATCGTCATTACTACAAACCCTCATTCAGTATTGTGCGGTTGATAAAATCTGTTTTAGCAGTTATAATATCCGGTACATCACCGGCAGCAGCCAATCATTACAGGAGGCATTGATCATTTTTTTTACTAACCCTTACTATACTAAAAAAGGGCTCACTGATGGTGAAGCCCTTTTTTTATTGAACAATAAGTTAAGTCCTTACTGCATTCGCATATCACCCATCTGCCGTTGCATGGATCTTGGCATGCCTGGCATACCCATTTGCGGGGCATTATTACCACCCATTCTATTCAGGTTAAACAAAAAACTAACCATAAAATAACGGCGTAACACCATACTGCGGGTATCCTGTATATAGTTATCGCCATTGGTACGGCTGATACTCTGGTTCTGATTCAGGATATCATTCACAGAAAATTTAATCTCTCCATTTTTATTCTTAAATAATTGCTTGCTCAGGCTCGCATTCCAAAGCGGTATACTTTGGTTAAACCCTTCAGCACGGCCTGTATTGATATAATAGTCAAAATCATTCGATAAAATGAAGTTCCCTTTAAAAATATAAGAGACATCAGCAGAATACGTTTGTGTATAATATTGCTCGTTCAGCTCTTTATTCACCGAGTAATTAATATTGGTATAGGACAAGTTGGCTTTCACGCCAAAGTCAAATTTTTCTTTATTGTAGTTCATCCCTACACCCTGGTTTATCATCAAAGTTTTACCAATATTTTTTTGCTTATACAACAAACTCACATCCTTGATATAGGAAATGTTATTGGTAAAATTCAGGCTGGAACCTTTGAGTTTTGGATTTTTAAACGGTATCCCTAATGTAACAAAGGAGAATATCCTTGAATAACCATCTAAATTGACAGGCTTGCTTAACTGAACCCCTTTGGTTAAGGTGTCAATACTGTTAACGATCTTATTACTGGTTGAAGTAAAATTGATACTGGCTGCAACAAATTTAAACGTAAGGATATTAAAGGTATTATAGCTCAGGTTGAGGTTATGTGTAAACTCCTGTTCCAATTCCGGGTTTCCGATAGATACATTCAGTGGATCTGTTACATTCAAAACGTTTTGCAGCTGGTTGACAGAAGGCTGATTGGTTCTGCCATTATACCTGAAACGGAGATTTTTACTTTTTGTAGGTGTAAAGTTGAAATTAGCAGTAGGAAAATAATTCGTATAGCTGGCCCGGCTTACAGAATCTTTACCGGTACTGGCAAGATAACTTTGACTTTCCAGGGTGGATTGCTGTACAGCCAATCCCAGCTGGTAATTATATTTCTTTTCCTGCACCCGAAAATTGGCACCAACCCGGTGTGCCAGGAAAGTATTTTCAAATTCATTGGTGAGTAATAGATTCAGATTATCGTATTTACCCGAACCTGTATTAAAATCATAGGTTTCTTTATCAGAGGTACTTACATTATTGGTATAGGCGTAGTTAATTTCCAGTAATTTATTCAACCCGAATGATTCGGTGAAAGAGGTGCTGAACACATTGTTATTGCTACTGGTTTCTTGTGTGTTCTGCTGATTTTGCAGCAGCGTTCTGAAAGTTGAACCATCCTGCCTGAAAAACCTATTATTGGAGTACGTAAATCCTTCGCTATTGCTGTTTGATAAATTATTATTCCAGCCCAGGGTAAGCGTACGGCCGGTTTTCTTAAACTTATGCCTGAATAAAAAATTATTACCCCAGTTATAGCCGTCTCTCTCATTGGTATTTCTTGCCGTACTGGTGGAGGTAAGATATTTACCGAAAGGAACATCTGCCATTACAAACGTGGTATCCTCATTATAGTTATCCGACTTTTGAAGGGTTAAGGATGGAATATATATCAGGGAATTGTTGGAATCGATCTGGTATTCCATGCGCAAATTGAACCGGTGATTCTGGTTCATATTGTCTGAAATACTGGTACGGTCCTGCAAGGCGATGGAATCGGTAAAAAAGGTTTGCCGGAATGTTGACTGTTCCTGTAACGGATTACTGTTGGAGAAAAAGTAACTGCCGCTTACTTTGATCTTACTTGCCCAGATATCCGTATAATTAATACCCGTGGAAAGGGACCTGATAATACCAGCCGTATTCGAACCACCCAAAAAACTTGCCGCAGCTCCCCTGCCACCTGTCATTTGCAGGCCTCCAAAACTTCCGCCGCCACCGCCGCCCCGATCACCGCCACCGCCAAATCCACCAAACCCTCCCATGGCACTGATGATATCAGAAAAGGAGAATCCCTGTTTATTTATATTATTGGCGTTGAATAAAAGTGAGATCCGCTGATCGCCTTTGAATTTATTGATCGATAAATTTCCTTCGTACCGGCCATTATCCCCATAAGCAGCAAGAGCCCTTCCAAACACTCCTTTATTCTTATCCTTTTTCAATTTAATATTGATCGTTTTGGAACGACTGCCATCGTCGATCTTGGTAAACTTTGCCTGGTCACTCATATCATCAAATACCTGGATACTTTCCACCATCTCAGCAGTCAGGTTTTTTGTAGCAAGCTTGGGGTCGTTGCCAAAAAACTCCTTTCCATCTACATATACTTTCTGAATATCCTCTCCCTGTGCCTTTACATTACCTTCTTTATCTACTTCCACACCGGGTATTTTTTTCAGGAGGTCTTCCACAGTCGCATTGGGTTTGGTTTTAAAGGCTGATGCATTAAACTGAACGGTATCATCTTTTATAGAAATGGGTACGCTGGAAATAATGGTAACATTTTCAAGTGATTTACCACCGGTACCGGGGTTTAAACTTCCCAGGTCAATATTTTTTTGAGTTGGTGAGATAGTGACTAACTGGCTGATAGGATCATAACTTTTATGACTGATGATCAGCTGGTAGCTGTTTGCTGCCAGTCCTTTTATTTCGAATACCCCCTGCTTGTTGGACAAGGTAAAAGTTGCCAGGGATGAATCTTTGGCATTTAATAAGGAAACGGTAGCATCAGAAATGGGTTGTTTGGTAGTACTATCCACCAGCTTTCCTTTAATGCTCCCATCGGCCTTTTGGGCCTGTGCAGTAATAAATAGGGTAAATAGAAGGAGGGATAAGGTAAAAATCTTCTTCATAATCAGCTAAATAAGTGTACGAAAATAGACGTAATAACCGGAAACAACTTTCGGGAAGTTGTTCTTTTTTCCAAAAAGAGGGATAAACAGGCCGATTTTACCGATGAATGGGCTTAGGGCCGCCTGTCGGGAAATAGTACATCTTTATTTCGCAGCCACAGGGCCTGGTCAAGGTTTTGGGTACTAAGCCCCTGGTAACGCATACTGATCATAAAGAAAACCATCTGGCCGCCAAGAAAGCCATAGGCAAGGTTCCTGTTTCTGTTATTGGCTGCCACCCCAAGAAAGGCAATACTAGAAGCCAAAGAAGCATAGCGGAGTATCGTACTTGTTTTTCTTTGCTTTTTTGCTTTTACATACAAATCGAAGCCAAGATCTGACATAGAAAACTCCCTGCTCAGATCTTTAAAACCCAGCCGTTCATTTCCTTTTTGAAAAACACCTCCGAAACGATAAATAGTTTGGTTGGTGTATTTATAACGGAGGGAGTCAATGGATTGAGAAAATAAATCTGCCTGCAGACAAAAAGTTAACATGAAAATGATAGAAGCAATCTTCATAATGATTCTTATTATTTAAGCAATTTGGATTGAATCACATTGTCGGCAAAAGATTTAAGAACGATGTAAGGATTAGTTTTATTTTCCGGCTTTGGTATAAACGTGTTGGATGCTCTACTGGCAGTATCTTTTACAGGTATCACATCCACATGCCAGCGGATACTGTCAATCAAATAATTTTTGGAATAGGTTGAGTCATTGAAAATGGTTACTGCCAGTATATTACAAACCGGCGGCATATTTTTTATAAAATCCTTTGCTGATTTTTCATTTAGTTTGCCTGAATTTGTTAATGACATCATTTCTGCCTGTATTCCTTCGCTAAAAAGTGTCATTACCTGCTCCCATTTAATAACATCAATTTTTTTTGTTTGAAAATACACCGTCATAAAATCATTAATACTATCAGGCACAATCGAAAATTTGTAAACAATTGTAAGGGGAATTTTTGAAGAGCGGGAATTACTCCTGAATGAATATCCTGCTATCAGAAGAATAAAAAATAACCCGATATTTTTCATACGCTATAAGTTTTAATAAAGCAACCTGTCACTTATAAAATCTGACAGGTTACTTTATTTAAAAATTTTAATCTGCCGTCAAAATACATATTAAATCCAATAGAGCCCATCCGATTTAATAATCCTGTGTTGTATTTTATATATATATCGAATCTTGAGTTTGTTAATAGCCAAATGCGGATAGGAAGAAGGTAACCAACAAAAGGGATATTCTAAACAATGTATTCATTTTAAGTAGCTATTTTTTATACAAGTATCTATTGATGCTTTAATACAATTAAGTAATGAAATCTTTGTTTCGAAAATTATACTCCTGTTAATTTTTATATTATTCTTTTCAGAGTACGGAAAGGAATTTATAATTAAAGAAGAAGAATCAATAGAGTTTGTATCAGAACCGTAAAATTTTATTGTAATCCACTTTGCTATTTCCGGGATTGACAATATCTCTCTTTTAATTCCCTTTTTCTTTTCCTCAAGTTGGTCTGCCGGCGTTTGAAAAAGTGGAGCCATTATTTCTGAATTCTTTTTGTTATACTGGCTTAATGCATCTTCTTTTGTTATTACGCTTATTTTATTTTCTTTACAATATTTTTTAATCTCTTTTTGATCGTCCTTTTTTAATATATATTCTTCAGTATTATTCTCTTTTTTTAACTCTAAAACTATTGTTGGCATTGATAAAAATCTGTCCTTCTTTTTCCAACCGTATAAGATTAACAAAAACGTTAAGCCAAAACAAAAAAATATTACTTTAATAGCCCCACTCATAAACTAGATTCTAATATCAGGTAAAAAAATTATAGCCCGATTATGCCAAAGCATTGATCAGCACTAATAAAGACAAATGATAAACAGGCCGTAAGGGCAATTGCGCAATTATTTGAGTTTCCAGTATTAATTACACACTCATCATAAGCCCAATAACACAAACCAAATGCAGCCATAAAAGAAGCAAGACAATCAACATCAACCAGTACTATACTTTTTATTTTCCCATTTTTTACCAATGTAACAACTGCTTCATTAAAAATATTCACAGCCTTCTGATTGTTTTCCATAAAGGAATACTTTTTATTAACACTTTGCCTCAGGCTAGCGATATTAACAAACAAATTGTCTAATTCTTTTTTGCTTTTGATTTTTGCAGCATCAAGAATATCTTTAAAATCTTGTTCAGATGCAGAGTTTTCGGCAAACCGATTAACTGCATCTTGCTTTTTACCTAAATAAATATTCACTGAGAAATCAACAATCAGATTAATCATTTCAACAAATTCCTGATCTTGTACTAATTTTTCAACATCGGAATTTAAAGAGTAATTAAAATTAAGAACGGTTGAATTGGAAGTTTGTGGAAGGCTTTTGGCATTAGCCGTGGTAACAAGGAAAGAGAGTAGTATTAATACCCCCCCATGAATGAATTTTTTAGCATAGTAAAAAGGTTTAAAGGTTTTAAAATAATGAACTATCGGAAAACTAAAACACTTTTTTCAAACCTCCTATACCACTAACTGGTAATTCTTCTGGCTTAAATATTGATGCACCGGAGAACTCTGACTCAATAAATATTCCTCCTCCTCCCTTGTCAGTGTCTTCACAAAAGAAGTGTTATCAGAATTTGCCCTGGTCATTTAAAACGCTCAGGGATAGAAAGGACCCCTTTGGGGGCTGTAAAAAATCCAACTACATTTATTTTAAGGCTGAAATTGTATTTTCTTTCGTAATTTCTATGCCTGGTTGACCAGGACTACACTAAAACCACTGTTATGAAGAAAATTAAATGGCTGCTTTTTGTTTGCGTTATAATGAACAGTTTTATTTCCGGGGCACAAACCCCGGTTGACAGTATCCGGTTCTTTACTGAAGAAGGGATCATTGAAATGACCCTTACCACAGATATCAGAAAACTCCGGGCAAAAGAAAGTATAGAAGCATATCAGCCTGCTGATATTTCGGTTCGTTTTCCTGGTAATACTATTATCAGTGAACCCATCCGGCTTTATGCCCGGGGAAAGTCGAGACGGGAAACCTGTAACCTGCCTCCCATTATGCTGGACTTTCATAATCCCAGCTCTCCGCTATTATACCCGTTAAGCAGACTAAAACTGGTAGTTGGCTGCGGCACTTCCGAACAGGACGAACAACTGGTGCTGAAAGAGTACATCCTTTATAAGATGTATAATCTTTTAGAGGAAAGAAGTTTCCGTGCAAGACTGGCCAAAGTAACTTATAATGACAGCCGGGGCAAGATGAAATCTTATTCCCAATATGCATTTTTGTTAGAAGATGTAGATGATATGGCAAAAAGAAATGGCTGTAAAGCCAGTAAAAAAATGTCGTTCCATGTTGGAGAAACAGATCCCGGGCTGATGAATAAGGTAGAGATATTTGAATATATGATTGGGAATACAGACTGGTCGGTTCCGGGCAATCATAATATTAAAATGATATACCCCAGGAATGATGAAAAAGCCCCGGTACTTCCTGTTCCGTATGATTTTGATAATTCAGGACTTGTAAATGCGTACTACGCTGTTCCCAATGAATTATTAGGCAGTACTTCCGTTACACAAAGAATCTACAGGGGATATGTACGAACCCTGCCAGAGGTACAGCAAACACTGGATCTTTTCAGGGCTAAAAAGGAAAGCCTCTTCGCCCTGGTGAAGAATTTTGAACTATTCAAATCCAAAACAAGAGACGAAATAATTAATTACCTGAATGATTTTTATAAAGCCATCGAAAGTGAAAGCAGTGTGAAGTTCATTTTTGTAGATAATGCAAGGAGAGAGTAAGACTATTTTCTTAGCCTGTTGTAAGGCCAGTGCAACCAGGAAAAGAAAGAGTCCTTAATTTTTAAACCAGTGGTTTCTATAAGCATAAGATTTTTTGGTATGTGGTTTTAAACTCCTTCTTCGCCGCAACAATTTTTGAGAAGTATGAATAAATTCATACTTAATGAATTTCATTTCGTGAAGATGAAACCGATCCTGGGAATGTGTCATAACAGGGATTCCCTTCTTATGATCAAAACCACCGGCAAGCATGAACTTATTCGTGAATAAATCATTCATGCTTATCCGTATATCAACAAAAGGTTCAGCACCATGATCAAAAAAATAATTTGCTTCCCCGGGAATACCCCTGCTGCCTAATGTGGTGGTACTTGCCAACCAGGCCATCGTTTTAAAAAAATCAAGCGTTTTCATAATCTCTCCTTCCTGCTTCCGGATCATTTTTAATTTACGACAGGCATCAGCTCTTTTCCAATGATCGCAGTCAACTGATAGTGCCGGATCAATAAAGCAGTTTTCTTTTACCATCACTTCTGAACCATTTTCCCTTTTCATTCGTAATTTGAAATATGAAAAGGTTGTTGCCTTTACTGCTTCCCTTCTTTTTAGTTGCCTGCGAAAAAACGGTCAATACCACCGTGCCCATCAATAATAACCCGCCGCCCGGGAATGCATTGAAGACATGGCTGGCCCTTGGCGATTCCTATACCATCGGGCAGGGTGTGGGTGATGCAGAACGATTTCCTGCCCAAACCGCCAATTGGTTAAAGCAAAACGGGATTAATATCAATATTCCGTACTATATCGCCACCACCGGCTGGACCACTGTCAACCTGCAATCCGCTATCAATGATCAGAATCCCGGCACTTATGATGTAGTGAGCCTGCTGATCGGGGTGAATGATCAATACCAGACCCATGATACAACAGGTTACCGCCAGCGGTTTACCGATCTGCTGGTAAAAGCAATCCAGCTGGCAAGGGGGAAAAAGGAAAATGTATTTGTGCTATCGATACCTGATTATAGTGTCACCCCGTTTGCGGCAGGAAATGATACGGCCCGCATCCGGCAGGAAATTGACTGGTTCAATGCCATTAATAAAAGTGTGACCAATAGTTACAATTGCCCTTATCTCGATATCACGCCTTCCACCCGGGAAGGCAGGTATGACCGCAGCCTGATCGCTGCCGACGGCCTTCATCCTTCCGGCTTGGAATACCGTCGCTGGGCTTTCAGACTAGGACCGATGATGCTTCCCGTATTGCGCTAAACTTTAGTTTTAGAATTATTTGAATTTGATAAAAATTGTCCTTTTTGAGGTCTTTTTCATCAAAAAAAGCCATAAAATGGCTTTTTTTGATGCTTTTTGACTCAAATCCTAAAAATAAAATCTTAATAAAATCCGGCCTTTTTCTACGGCTTTGGTAATGTTTTAAATTTTAATTCATTTCCGTAAACCACCGTCCCGTCATTATTTTTTACATAGGCTCTTATATAAAAAGTGGTATTCCAAGTAAGGCCCTTTACCCCTACATTAAACTGTTTGGGTCTTGCTGAATTAAGGATAACAGTTGGTACTGATAAAGGAATGTCAATCTTGGAAGGAGTGGTCGGACTCCCGGTCAGATTCAGACAAACCCCGGCCTTAGCCATATTATTGCCGGCAATAGTGAAAAAACACTTTACGCTTACCTGGGTGATATCACTGACTTTATCCGTTTTTATCGAGGTAACATTATCGTCTTTTGAATCTTTTATGGGTGTTAATGACGCTATGATCATAAAGATGCTGAACACACCCGGTATTATTAATAGCCTTTTCATCTGCTTGGGTTTTTGGTGAAAAAACTTGTTTACAGTTTAATGAACTCCACTCTCCGGTTCAGTGCTTTGTTGGTGCCATTATCATTGGGAGCAACAGGTTCTTTCTCTCCTTTGCCATCGGTTTCAATCCGGTTTGCCTCAATCCCGTAAGCTGTGCTCAAAGCATCCTTTACAGATGCTGCCCGGCGTTTGGACAGATCAAGATTGGCAGCATCGGCACCATCGGCATCTGTGTGACCAACAATCCTGATCTTCAGGTCAGGGTTTTCAGCCATGATGCCTGCTATTTCTTTCAGCGTACCTGCCGACTGAGGTTTCAGCTTATCAGAATTCACGTCGAAATAAATACCATAACTCACCAGTTTACCTTCAGTGATGAGTTTATTGCGCATATCAGGTAGCCCGGTGGCAATGCGGACATTACCGATCAACGGGGTGCCTTCATGAAAACGGATCATGTTATACTTCACTTTATCAGATATGGCACGGGCCAGATCAAAGATCTTGACTTCATCCTGGTACACCCGGATTCGCTGTTTTTGTACCCAGATGGAGATATGATATTTAGTTTCGGCCTTTTGCCTGATGGCAGCATCACCATTGGTGCTCTTCACATCAGGTGTACCATCCGAATAATATGCAGAGAAGTATTGGCTGTAAGCAAAGGACAGTTTAACGCCGGTACCTCCCGGCCTGGCCAGGCCGAATAACGGGTCTTTTGGCTTGATGGTACTGATAAGATAGAAATTGAAATAACTATTGTTGTGAGAAGGTGGTTGAGCCTGCGGTACCACATCAAACTCAATGGTATAATTTTCCGGCAGTGTCAATGGATCAAACAGGGTTGTAATGCTGCGGGGATTGGTGATCTTGAGCCACTTGCCGGGATACTTACCATAGGTCACAATTTCCCCGGAACCGGTGGTATTCCATAAAACAGGAAAGTCGCCGATGTTTTCAGAAGAAAAATCATCAAAAAAAATAACCTTCTCTCCCGGTATAAAATCAAATTTTGAATAAATACGGGTCAACGAATCATTGTCCTGGGCTGTCAGGCTGTTGCTGTATGATAATGATAGTAGCAGGAATGCAGCCATGAATCTTTTTTTCATATGCTGGTAATTTGATGTGTACGAATAGTGCTGAAAGCCCATTCGTTTCAGCATAGAAAGAGCGGCAACGAAAGAGCTTTACTTATTTATGTGTACTAAAGGTAGAACAGGATATACAGGAGAAGCAATTATACATAACAGAAAGAAGTATGATTCTTGTCATGTGGTAAGAAAAGAGTTTTATAATACAGTCCGGTAAGAAAACAACTATATATATTATCCTGTATATCCTGACCGGCTTCAATTTTACCAACAAGATATAATGGCATAGAGTAAAGAGCAGATTCATTACCCGGCATTAAACTATATTTTATTGTTACTGTATAGCAAGTTTAATTAAGATTCATTGATAGAACTGATGCTTAGCTGATAAGAATCACCTGAAAATTTTTTGAACCGCCACACTGGTATCGTAACTTAGTAACACATCTTCCATCCATGGATAAGCGTTGATACACCGGCCTGGGGATTGCAGACCGGCGCTTACCGTCAGACCACACTACGGAAAATCCACACAAGACACAACAAAGAAGGTTTAAGCTGTGCAAAATAAAATTGCACTCGAATCAGCATTTTAAACAAGGTTCTCCCTTTGGAGGGAGCAGTTTGTTTAATCAGGGCGCAGGGGTCTTAACCTTTATTGAAGAGAGTGATTGATGTTACAGTTCACTTTAATTTTTATTTTATGAAAAAGGTTTACATTTTATTGCTGCTTGCAATCTCCTGCAGCATTATTCAGGGACAAACATGGAACGGCTCTGTAAATACGGGTTGGGATAACGCATCCAACTGGACTCCTGCCGGCTTACCCACTAATACAGGTAATATAATTATCCCGGGCGGATTGACCAATTACCCGGTTCTGGCAGGTAAAGTAACTATCAACAGTATTGATATGCAACCCGGCAGTCAACTGGATGTAAATGGCTCCGACCTTACCATTACCGGTGTTAATATGAACATCAATTTTAACGGTGCAGTTATCAATAATAGTAATGGCGCTACTGATATTGTTTTGAATATCAACACCGGCACAGGTGGTTTTCTTACGTATTTCAGAAGTAATACCATCAATGATAATATTGTATTTAACCTTACCGGCAGCAACCAGTTTATTGAAGCGGTTGCAGCACCTGCAAATGTGTATAATGGCAATGCAACTTTCAATATTAATGATGTGCTCACTACTTATATTTCTTATGGGGTACCCTCACAGTTTAATGGCAATCTTACTGTAAACCGAACAGTTGCCGGACCCACCAGCCTGTTTTATGCAGGGGCCTCCATTACAGGCAATTTCAGTTATATCAATAATACCGGTTCATCTACAAGCATGGGCAATCTTTCTTATAAAACAAGTATTGGAGGTACAGTAAATATTACTGCGCATTATCCATCGCCCGGCGGATTTGAAATACTGCGTTTGGTTAACCAAACCACGGGAGGTACAGTTGATGTTCAAAATTCTCAGGGTTTCAATGTGCAAAATGATACATTACTGGTTACTGCTTTAAGCATTACTGGTTACAGGGGCAACCAGTATGCTAATTTAATGAACAATAGTATTACAGGAACCGTAACAACTGCTGATGATGCCAGTTATGGAAATGGTTTTCTCACCTATATCCGCAACAATATAATAAACGGCAATAGCAGTTTTTCCAATAATGGCAGCAATATATTTGCAGAAGCTAATGTTAGCGGTTCAGGAAATATTTATAATGGTAATGTAATATTTAACGGGGGCGGAGCCGGTAATTTATTGATCAGTTACGGCGCACCACTGCAATGTACAGGAGACCTTACCATTAGCCGCACAGCAGCTGGACTAACCTCAGCATTTAATTCGGGAGCTGTAATAGGAGGAAATTTTACCTATACCAACAACACTGCAGGTGAAACAGGGTTTGGTAACCTGGCTAACGCAACAACTATTGGCGGTACTGTAAACATAACTGCCAATTATACAACACCCAATAATTTTGGAATACACCGTTTGGTTAATCAAACCAATGGCGGCAGCATTACTGTAACCAATTCGCTGGGCTTTAATGTACAAAATAATACCCTGCTGCTCTCCGCAATGAATATTACAGGTTACAAAGGTGGTCAGTATGGTTATTTATTCAACAATGCCATTACAGGCAATGTAACCATTGCCGATGATATCAGCTTTGGTGAAGGTTTTAGTACCAATATCCGCAACAATATAATTACCGGCAACAGCAATTTTACAATTACCGGCATCAACACTTTTGCAGAAGCAGATGGAGCTGGTTACGGCAACCGTTATAATGGTAACCTTACTTTAAATTGTGCAGGCAATGGAAATGTTTACATATCCTATTTGGATACCCTGGAATGCACAGGAGACCTTACCATTAACCGCACAGCTGCAGGATTAACTTTAGCATTTAATTCGGGAGCTGTAATAGGAGGAAATTTTACCTATACCAACAATACAGCAGGCGAAACCGGTTTTGGAAACCTGCTTTATAAAACCAGTATCGGAGGTACCATAAATATTAACGCAAACTTTACCACGCCTAATAATTTTGGTTTGCACCGTTTGGTTAATCAAACCAATGGAGGCAGCATTACAGTAACCAATTCACGGGGCTTTAGTGTGCAGAATGATACGCTGCTACTTACTGTAATGAGTATTACAGGTTACAAAGGTGGCCAGTATGGTTATTTATTCAATAATGCCATTACGGGCAATGTAACCATTGCCGATGATATCAGCTTTGGTGGAGGTTATAGTACCAATATCCGCAGCAATATAATTACCGGCAACAGCAGCTTTACCATCAGTGGTACTAATTCATTTGACGAAGCAGATGGTGCGGGGTTTGGTAACCGCTATAATGGTAATGTAAGTTTTACAGGTGCTGGCCCTGCCAGTATGTTCATTGCATATTTAGATACATTGCATTGCACGGGCAATGTCAGCATCAACCGCACAGCAGCAGGACTTACTTCAGCATTTAATGCCGGCGCCACCATTAACGGCAACTTTACTTATACCAACAACACTGCAGGTGAAACAGGGTTTGGTAACCTGGCCAATAAAACCAGTATCGGTGGTACTATAACTATTACGGCAAACTTTATCACATCCAATAGTTTTGGAATGCACCGCCTGGTTAATCAAACCAATGGCGGCAGCATTACAATAACCAACTCGCTTGGCTTTAGTGTACAAAATGATACCCTGTTGCTCAGCGAAATGAACATTTCGGGTTATACAGGTGGCCAGTACGGATATTTTTATAAAAATGCTATTACCGGAAATGTAACCATTGCCAACGATGCCAGTTATTCAGGCGGGTATTATACTTACCTCCGCAGTAATATCATCAATGGTAATACCAGCATTGCCAACAATGGCAGCAATGTATTATTGGATGCCAACCAGGCAGGCACCGGAAATAAATACCTGGGCAATGTAACGTATATCAAAACCGGTGCAGGTATTAGCGTTGGTGCAGGCGATGTGAACGAGATAGGCGGGAACCTTACTTTAAATTCCACCGACGGTATTGGTTTGGGCAAAATAAAGTTGAATGGCAGCACCAGCGGTATTATAGAACAGCAGTCAACACAGCCTGTAATTATTGCTGAATTGAGTATAGATAAAACCGGAGGCGGAACAATTACATTGAATGACACGGTAAGTATTAGCACAAGCACCAGTTTTATCAATGGTATCATTAACAGCAGTGCAGGTAAAGAACTGATATTTTTGAATAATGCCAATTATAGCGGGGCATCCAACATAAGTTTTGTTAACGGACCTTGTAAAAAAATTGGTAACGATGCATTTATATTTCCTGTGGGAAAAGAAAATAAAATTGCTCCCATAAGCATAGCAGCACCCGCATTTACCACCGATGCGTTCAGGGCAGAATACTTTATGAGTGTACCGCACGACAGCGGTTACGATTCCACCCAAAAAGGGCCCGGCATAGATCATATATCTTTAAGGGAATACTGGCTGCTGAACAGAACAGAAGGTGTTTCCGCAACAGCTGTTACTTTAAGCTGGGAAGCAAGCCGCAGCGGTGGAATCAATAACCTGGGCGACCTGAGAGTGGCCCGCTGGAATGGCAGTTTGTGGACAGACGAAGGCAATGGCGGAACCACCGGTAACAATACAGCCGGTACCATTCTGACTGCAGGTGTGGTTACAGATTTTAGCCCGTTTACATTAGCATCAGCAACCTCCTTAAATCCACTGCCCATTCATTTAATCAGTTTCAGCGCCTTAAAGCATAACAACCAGGTAAAACTGCAATGGACAGCCGAAAATGAACTGAACTTTTCACACTATGAGATTGAAAGAAGTGGCAACGGAAACAGCTTTACCATGATAACAACGGTGTTAGCAAAAGGAGGCATGGAACAAAACGGATATGAGGCCAATGACGTACAGCCACTGACCGGCATTAATTATTACCGGTTAAAAATGGTGGATAAGGATGGTAAGTTTAACTACAGCATTATTATTAAAGTGGACTTGACTAAAAAATACACCGTGAGCATAGTACCGAATCCTGCACATGATTATATAATTATAAACGGTGCAGATAATTTCAGGAACATTCAGTTGATAGATGCCACCGGCAAACTGGTAAGACAGCTGAATAAAACAACTGCCAACCGATACGATATACCAGGTCTTAATAGGGGATTGTATTTTGTTCGGTTAACGGCACTTGGTGAAACAATTACGGTCAAAGTGATTATTGAATAATAAAAAGATATGGTACAACATTTAAACAGACAGTAAGGTGATTTATGCTGATCCGACTGTTTGTTAAATACGACCCGGGGTCTCACTTGCCATCATTTGCGGCGACGATCCCGGGTTTCAAATGTCAGGAGTGTCTTAACCACCATCTTCAAACGCCGATTCATTCCAACCGCATTCTTCCTCCCGTACCTTTAAATTAAATTGCAGCGTAAGGGTTTGTACAACGAACCCGCATGACTGCCATACAATCGCCATCGTCAATACCGGTTTTTGGCACAAAGCTGTTATGACGAAAACTTTAATCGTCTTTCATTTTCTGTTAACTTGAGCAACGAATAATATCACTGCTATGAAATCTTTCCGGTTATTTAGTTTCTTCATGCTGCTTGCTGTAGCATCACCTGCACAAAAAAATTATACTTCATTGGTCAACCCCTTTATTGGCACCGGCGGGCATGGCCATACCTATCCCGGCACCAGTATGCCCTTTGGCATGATACAGATCAGCCCCGATACAAGGCTGGAAGGATGGGACGGCTGCAGCGGTTACCATTATTCGGATTCGCTGATCTATGGTTTTTCCCAAACTCATTTAAGCGGCACCGGTATACCTGATTACTGCGATGTTTTACTGATGCCTTTTACCGGTGAAGTAAACTGGAAGAATAAAGATTATGCCTCGCCATTTTCTCATAAAAAAGAAAAAGCAAGTCCCGGTTATTATGAAGTAGTATTGGATAAACACAATATCAAAGCCGCCCTGATGACTTCTTACCGTTCGGGCATGCACCAGTATACTTTTCCGGAAAAAACAACGGAAGGAAAGATATTACTTGACCTGCAACACCGCGATGAAGTGCTTGAATCCTCGTTGGAAATAATCAGTCCTTATGAAATAAAAGGAATGCGCCGCAGCAAATCATGGGCGCAAAACCAGGTCGTTTATTTCTACCTGAAATTTGATCAGCCGGTAAAAAATTATGGCATTGCCAGCAAGGATGAACCGGTAGAACCAACAGACATTAAAACAGCATCAATTAATGGGAAAAATATCAAAGCCTATTTCGCTTTCGCTATTGCCGGGAATAAAACCGTACAGGTAAAAGTTGGTATCTCCGGCGTTAGTACGGAGAATGCCAAACTCAATCTGGATACTGAGTTGCCAGATTGGAATTTCAACAAAGTAAAAGATGCTGCTACAGCCGCCTGGAACAAAGAACTCAGCAAAATAGCCGTCAGCGGCGGCACGCCTGATCAGCAGGTGGCCTTTTATACAGCCTTGTATCATACCATGCTGGCACCAAATATTTACACCGATGTAAACGGTGAATACCGTGGCACCGACCTGAAGGTGCACAATGCTGAAGGTTTTACCAATTACACTGTTTTCTCTCTCTGGGATACACACCGGGCATTGCATCCTTTGCATTCCATCATTAACCGGCAACGAACCCTGGACTGGATTAACACCTTTTTGGTCCAGTATCAACATGGCGGCATGATGCCGGTGTGGGAACTGAGTGGCAATGAAACTTTTTGTATGATCGGTTATCATGCCGTGCCGGTAATTGTGGATGCATATAAAAATGGTATCCGTGATTTTGATACAAAGCTTGCTTTAAAAGCGATGACGGATTATGCAGAAAGCAACCGCTATGGTTTGCCTGCTTATATGAAACAGGGTTTTATCAGTAATGAAGATGATCATGAAAGTGCCTCTAAAACGGTGGAATATGCCTATGATGACTGGTGCATTGCACAGTTCGCCCAATGGACCGGTAATGATGAAGTCTATAAAAAATACCTGAACCGTTCTTTACAATACCGCAATCTCTTTGATCCCCGCACCAGGCACATCCGTGGTAAAGTGCAGGGATTCTGGTATCAGCCCTTCGATGCAACAGAAGTAAATAATTTCTTTACAGAAGGCAATGCCTGGCATTACTCCTTTACCGCACAGCAGGATATTGACGGCCTGAAAAAACTGCACGGAGGCAATGAAGCGTTTGCAAAAAAATTAGAAGAACTTTTTATCACCAATACTAAACTGAGCGGAAGGGAGCAGGCGGATGTAACCGGCCTGATCGGTCAGTATGCACACGGCAATGAACCCAGCCACCACATGGCTTATTTATTCAATTATGCCGGCAAGCCCTGGCGTACACAGGAGCTGGTGCATCAAATCTGCACTGAGTTTTATCCGAATAATCCCGATGGACTGATTGGTAATGAAGACTGCGGCCAGATGAGTGCCTGGTTTGTACTGAGTGCTATGGGTTTTTACCCGGTTACTCCCGGTAGCGGAGAATATGCGCTGGGCACTCCTTTGTTTGATGAAGTAATCCTGCACCTGGAAAATGGTAAATCGTTTATCATTAAAGCAAAGAACCGGAAGAAAGAAAATTTTTATGTAGAAGATGTATTGCTCAACGATAAAAAACATGCTGCCACATTTATACAGCATAGTGATATAGCCAACGGTGGCGAACTTCTTTTCTCGATGAACAACAAGCCCGGCAAAACAAGGGGAATCGCTGAAAAAGATATGCCGCACAGTGTGGTGAATGATGATCAGTTTGTGGCGGTTCCTTTTTTTGATATGGAGAGTTACAAATTCAAAACAACTGCAGCTGTACAGTTAAAACATATCGATGCTGCTGCTGATAGCTATTATAGTGCAGAACAGGAAGATGGCAGTAGCGGAGAATTTATCCGGTATACAAAACCCTTTACGATTGACAAAACAATCCGGGTAACGATATATGCAGAAAAGAACGGCATAAAAAGCCCGGTTACTTACCGGAAGTTTTATAAAATACCGGCTGAGATCAGCATCACTGTTTTAAGTGAAGTACATCCGATGTACACCGCCGGTGGCAAAGAAGCCTTGATCGATGGCATTACGGGCACTGAGAACTGGAAGACCGGCGACTGGCAGAGTTATTATGCCAAAGATTTTGAAGCCATCATTGATCTGCAAAAGGAAAAATCCTTGCAGTATGTAGGGGTGCATGTGCTGCAGGATGTCAGTCCCTGGATCGTATATCCCAAAGAAGTGATTTTTGAAAGGAGTAATGATGGAAAAAACTGGCAGCCATTAACCATTGTAAAAAATAATATCGGTACTGATATAAAAGGTCCTGTTCACCAGCAAATCGGTGCAGCTGTAATGGCAAAAGCAAGGTATATAAAAGTAAAAGCTATCAGCGGCGGTTCTTTACCGGCCTGGCATGAAAGTGCCGGCTATCCGAGTCACTTGTTTATAGATGAGGTGCTGATAAGATAAATGAACAGCCGGGTTGTACGCTGCTGTGATCATCAAAAACAATGTTGGGATAACTTCAACAACTTCGATTACCGATTCATTCCACAGGCACTCTTCCTCCCGTGCATATTAATTACCTTGCAGTAAAGAAGGTTCATACAACGAACCCGCATACCTGCTACCGACTTACTACTACAAATTATGGCCACCGCAAACCGACACCTGAGCGAAACAAAAGAGAAAGGATCTGCCAAAGCAAAGATCTCAAAGGAAAGTCTGCGCCAGGCACTCATCCTTTTCAAATACCTGAAGCCGCACCGCGGCAAATTCATCGGGGGACTGATCTTCATTGCTCTCTCTGCTTTTACCACCAGTTTGTTCCCGTTGTTCCTGGGCAAGATGATCGATGCAGCGTCACCGGGTAGTGAGGTACCGGGTATGACTACTTCGCAATTTGATTTCGGCTTAAAAAATATTCACTGGAGTTTAAACACCACCCTGCTCCTTATCTTTTGTCAACTGACCCTGCAAACTATTTTCTCTTTTATGCGGGTCTATTTGCTGACGTCAGCCGGCGAACGGTCACTGGCCGATATGCGCAAAGATGTGTACAGCAAACTGCTCACCATGCCCATGAGTTTTTTTACAGAAAAAAGAGTAGGGGAGCTGAGCAACCGCATCTCTTCCGATCTCTCGCAGATACAGGATGCCATATCTTTTACACTGGCTGAATTCTTAAGAGGCATCTTCACCCTTATCATCGGGTTGTTCTTTATTTTCTGGATCAGTGCCAAGCTGGCCCTGGTGATGCTGGCCGTGGTGCCCGTCATTGCTATACTAGCCGTTGTATTTGGCGTACGCATCCGCAAGATGGCCCGCCGGGCACAGGACCAATTGGCCGACAGCGGCACCATTGTACAGGAAACCTTTCATGGTATCTCCATTGTAAAAGCCTTTACCAGCGAGATACATGAGATAGGCCGCTATGTAAAAAGTATACAGTCGGTGGTGCACACGGCCATCAGCAATGCCCGCTACCGCGGTGCATTTATTTCGTTTATGATCTTCAGTGTGTTTGGCACTATTGCATTTGTAATGTGGGTAGGCGCCGGTATGATACAGTCCGGTGAACTCACGATGGGTGCCCTCACTATGTTTGTTATTTTCTCCATGTTTGTCGGCGGTACTTTCGCCGGCTTTGCTGATATGTTTTCGCAATTACAAAAAACATTGGGGGCCACACAAAGCATCCGGGAAATTTTACGCAGCAAAGGCGAGGCGGTGGAGTTAGATGATATTGTGGTGGAGCCACAATATGTATTAAAAGGCAATGTAAGGTTTGAACAGGTAGCGTTCAGTTACCCCAGCCGCAAAGATGTGCCGGTATTAAGAAACCTGACACTGACGGCAAAAGACGGGGAACAGATCGCCATCGTGGGACCGAGTGGCGCCGGCAAATCCACCATCGCTTCTTTATTATTACATTTTTATGAACCAGATAGTGGCACCGTGTACTTTGATGAACGACCAGCAAAAGAATTTCCTCTTTCCCAGTTGCGACGGCAAATGGCCTTTGTACCGCAGGAAGTGATCTTGTTTGGCGGCAGCATCCGCGAAAACATTGCATATGGAAAACCGCATGCCACAGAAGAAGAAATAATAGCAGCTGCCCGAAGTGCCAATGCACATGAGTTCATCCAGCGATTCCCGGAACAGTATGATACCATTGTAGGAGAGCGGGGTATTAAACTAAGTGGTGGCCAGCGGCAGCGCATCGCTATCGCAAGGGCGATCTTAAAAGATCCTGCTATTCTGATTTTAGACGAAGCCACTTCCTCACTCGATAGTGAAAGTGAACAACTGGTGCAGGAAGCATTAGACAACCTGATGAAGGGCCGCACTTCTTTTGTGATAGCCCACCGGCTTTCCACTATCCGCAATGCCAATAAAATTGTACTGATCGACAAAGGCATCGTCAGCGAAGCCGGTACCCATACCGAACTCATGGCGCATAACGGTCTTTACCGAAAACTGAATGAAATGCAATTTGAATTTGGTGTGGTGACACAATCACCGGCGGTGAACCCGGACAGTTATACCGAAGATGAAAAATAATATTTATTTATTAGCTGCAAGCAGGTTAAACAACGGCTGATTGATATAAAAATTATCCCGTCCAATTTTTTGCTTAGACACTAAATGCAGTTTCTCCAATTCTTTTAAATACCGGATGGCTGTGCTGCGGCTTATATCCAGTTCCTTTTCCAGATACTCAATTTTTGTGTACGGATATTTAAATAGGTTGTTGAGCAGATCCTGGCTGTAAAGTTTGGGCAGTTTCGTACGTAGTGTTTGTTTGTATTCCAGCATCAGGTTTTTGATATGTCCGATCAGGATAATGCTTTCCCTGGCTGTTTGCTCTATTCCGTCCAGCATGTACAATATCCACTCCTCCCATTTTCCGGTTTGCCTTACTGCTTGCAGCAACCTGTAGTAATCATTTTTATGTTTAATAATATAGCGGCTCAGGTACAATACCGGGATGTCCAGTAAATTCTTTTGTATCAGGAAAAGGATATTAATGATACGACCCGTTCTTCCGTTGCCATCATAAAAAGGATGTATGCTCTCAAATTGGTGATGAATGATAGCCATCTTCACCAATGGGTCTGCATCCATCATTGTATCATCATTAATGAACTTTTCCAGGTTATTCATTAACGACACAATTGTTTCATGGTCCTGGGGAGGGAGATATACCAGTTCCCCGGTGGCATCATTGAGCAATTTGGTTCCGGGCAATTTTCTAAACCCGGCACTGTTTCCTTCAACTTGTTCCTGTATCTGCAAAATAATATTCCCGGTCAGCAGGCCATGCTGTTTTACCAGTTGGTAGCCCTTTTTCAATGCCCTTGCATAAAGATGTACTTCTTTTGCCGCTGCTGAAGCAAACAGGTTAGAGAATAAACTACTTTGATATACTTCAGCAAAAGTGCTGATGATATTTTCCACGGCTGAGCTTTCCCTCGCTTCCCGCAGTGTAAGGGTCTCCGTTAAGATATGTTGATTAGGAATACTGGTCACTACTCCTTTGAGTTCAGCCAATGCCTGGTGAGCCAGGGCTGTTTTTCGAAGTACAGCCTTGGTTTCGAATTCTTGTTTCAATGGGAGAAGCTCAATGGCAGCAGGCTTAATTTGACTCATTTCATCTCAATATAAGTCAAAAAACAACAATTTTGACTTACGTTGTTAAAAATGACCCTGAAAGCCTGCCTTTTGACAGCTGAATAGATAGTTATAAAAATGTACAGGCAGCCAAACAGGCAATGCGTAGATTATAGCACTTATTCTACGCATTTGTGCCGAAGCTTATAATACCTGGTCCGCTGTGAGATAAAATAGCCATCCTTGAAAAGGAATAAAACGGGTTATTGCACCTGCTTCACCGAATTAGTGTACCGGCCGTCTGATTCTGTTTGTGTATGGGCAGGATCCAATATCCATTCTCCATCCACAAAAAATTTGTATGTCAGTTTACCCACCGGCGCTTCCGCCACGGCCACCCATTCCTTTCCTTTTCTTAGCATGGGAGTTTGCTCTGGGGTCCATCCATTGAAACTGCCGGCCACAAATACCTCTTTCGCATTTTCAAATCCCTTCAGTGTAAACTGTACCTGTTTATAGACCGGTGCTGCTTTTTGTATCGCCGTCAATGCCTCCTGTAATGATCTTTTCTTTTCCGGCGTATTCGCCTGCTGCCATAAATGCTGTACCGCCATCAGCTGTGCTTTGTGCAGGGCCTTCATGGCGCTGATCACTGTATCCGGTGTTACACCCACTCCTTCCCAGTTGGTTTTGGTAATGGGATTGATGGCGCAGCCATTCGGTACAAATACACCAAAATGATCATTGACCCGCATATCTCCGCCGGGATTGGCGCCGCCTTTTGTTTGTTCTCCCACGAGGATGGCTCTTTTCAAATTCTTATAATCGTAAGCGATCTCTTCAGCACCGGAAAAAGTGCGGCCGCTGGTGAGTATATAAATAGGTTTATTGCCATACTTCTTCCCCGGTACCCAGCCATAGCTCCAGTACTGTGTGGTATCACCGGTATTGCGGAAATAGAGATCATTCAGGTGCGTAGGCCGGTCAAAAAAATAACCGCTGAAAAAAGGGATGGCATCCGGGTCCATACTGCCGCCACATTCCCGCAGGTCAATGATCAGCGCATCGGTATTGATCACCGCCTGCACGGCTGCCGTAAGACTGTCGGCACAAAAATCCAGTGGGGCAAACATGGTAATGTTCAGGTAACCGATATTCCCTTCCAGGACGGATTTTTCTTTAATGCCGTAGTTGGCTCCCTTCAGCATTTGTTTGAACCCTTCTATTTCTTCCGGCGAAGGCCCGGCGCTGTTCTCCTGTTTTGGCAATACAGTGGGCGAATAGAATACCCGCAGGTGCAGGTCATGGGTGATGGCCTGCAGGTCACGGGTCAGTGCAGCGGCCAGCCGTTCTCCTTGTTGTATGGTATCATAAGCTCCCTTTTCCTGCAGGGTAAGCACATGTTGCTTTGCTTTTTTGGCGGTGGCCGGGTACACATAATTATCGGTCACTGTTTGCAGCAGTTCCCGGATATGCTGCTGAACTGTTTCTTTGGTCAGTTGTGCATGGGCCGTGCCGCCTGCACAGCAAAGGACAATAAGTAAACGAAAGAAGTTGTTGAGCATGGCTATACTTTATTGATAGCACAAGTTAGAGGCGGGAACCTGGCTGTACAATCACATAAAGGGGTGGAAATAATGGCGGATATTTATGGGGCACCTATTTGAGCTCTCTTATGCTTCGCATTTTTTTCAGTCGTCAATCGGGGCTATGCACTGAACATAATGCAGGGTTGAGCCGGGGTCTTTATTTATTCTACATGACCCAAAAGCTAAAAAAAGCTTAAAACAAACTGGGGAGATGGTCTAGGTCTTTTATTTAGTGGGGAGATGATAACGGCTGACAAATTAAGAAATAAAGGTTTTTTATTGATAATAAATTAATAAATCACTAAAAAACTAGTTTTTCTTTTATTATTCTTGTATAAACTCTTTTTAATGAAACAAGTAATTTCAGCTATTCTATACCTATTAATTTCATTCAATTGCTTTTGTCAATCGAACCCAGAAGCAACAATCCTAATAGTTGCTTGCAAAAGCGGAATTCTAGTAGTTGATGGAAATGAAATTGGATCGGTTGAAGCTGATGATGCCAAAAAGCTGACTCTTTCATATGGGGAACACTACCTTCAACTTAAAAACACAACAGGGAAATACAATTTTACCATTAATGTTGACGAAAGCACAAAAGGAATCATTAAGCTCGGATGCGATGTTGAAAGTAAAATAGAAAAAATTCGAGTGCTGGATAAAGAAGTTGCTTTATCTGGTGCATTGGGTAATGATCTTGAAAAAAATGTAATTGGATTTGATAAGGATGATGAGGTCACTATTAACGCTTCGCTGCTTAACAAAAAGGGGTTATTCACCGTTTCTCTCTTTGAGTATTCTACTGGAAGAGAAATATATAAAAAGGAAAGAATCATATCAATAGTAAACGATAAAATCACTATACCTACTAAAGGAGTTTATTATTTCCTGGTGTATCAAGAAGGTCTCTTTTCTAAGAGTGCTAAACTTACTGTAGATAGAAATCCCTCAAAAAATGGTAACCCAAACTTTAACACTGCAGTCAAAATTGTTTACGATACAACTTTTACAGAAGTGCTAAATACTGTAACTAGAGTGTATTCAACCACAAACTTGGAACATTCAAGTAGAACAGTGATTAAGATTAACCTTCCTAGCAATACAACTTACTGGGCATATTGGATTGGGGTTGGGCAGGAATCCAGAACAAAATATAAAACATTTGCAGGTACGTTATCTGGTGTAGGAACACTTTTATCAGCAAATCCCCTTGTACTTTTTGGATTAAAATTGATTCCCGCATTGCCAATGTTAAATACTCCTTCTACAATTACCTATAAGTTTACAGACACAAAAAATGCACAGCTATTTATAAATGGGTTAGCATATAGCACCTATAATTTTAAATATGCCGACAATGTATCAACAGACTATTCATTAATAGAGCAAAATGTTCAAGACTTAGTTTTAACGATGAAAAATTCTAGCACAATAGACGGGCAAGATGTCGATATAAAAGTTGTTGCCTTTATAGTAAATGCCAAATGGGTCCTTCATGAGTAGTTATGATATAAAGCTTTCGTTATGAACTTTCAATTGTTCTTTTGAGGGTAAAAATTTATCTGGAAGGTTGATTTTTTTCCCTTCATACTCTATAAAATTTAGCTCAATAAATTGGAGATTTTTTTCCCCTTTGAGTTTTGAAGAGACCCGAATTGTATAGTCTTTTGCTGAAATTGTAATAAGACCTTTATCAAAGGCTTTATCATGCAATGCATTCAGACAAAGACCATTTGTGGGATTAAGCCTGTTTTTTTGATCTTTACTCCATGGTACAATGTGGCTTGCTATTAATAAATTAGTGTTGTTGATACTTGTTATACAACATGTATTGTTATAAGTAGCCAAAACAATTGTTCTAAAAACTGATTGGTTTACCCTTGTTTTTATCATTCTCTCTCTATCAATCCCTTCTTTTTGTAAATCCTTTTCACTTACACCATTTAATTTCTCAACTGTTGTATGTCGAACTTTCGCTAATAACTTTTCGCTTTCTATTAAAGCAACATCCCAATTGTTATAAAATTCATCCCAAACCAGCTTATCAAGCTTGCTAGCATTAGACGCACCTTTAATACCCCGTTCTTTTAAAGTGCGGTCAAAGCTTGCAAAATTACCTAGTTTTAATGCAATAGAAGAAGGTGTCCGTCCAATTATCTCTGCCAGTTTCTTAATGTCCTCGTTTCGAGAATGCATTTTACCGAATGGAAGCTTACAATATAGATTGATAGCAAGAATCAGTTCGTCTTTTGTCCAAAGCTTTTGACCCTCTTTCATTACAGATTTATTTTACTCCCACAATTTAAGAAAATACTCATCCTCTTCTTCTAAACAAACAAAACAGCATTGATCGTTTAGACATTTCTGAATGAACGTTTTTGATTTTGTATGATGGAAACTTGCAAGCTCATCGCACCTTGAACCACAATGTGGACAAGAAAATGGCTGGTCATTCATTAAGAAAATATCAAGTGGTTTAAAAATATTTTGATATTTCATTTTCATACAACAATAATATTCTATTTGGCCTAATGCTCATTTGCTCTTAAGACACGTTGATTTAGTAAAGATTCCGGGGCATGCCCGGAATGACATTCCGTTAGACTGGGATGACAGCCGGAATTATATTGTGTTGGGACGGAATAACAACTCCCGAAAACCGAAGCACTGACGGAGACTAACAACTCTTAAAAAAATGCTGCGGCAGCTCTTCCAGCATCGCTTCAATTTTTTTGGCGGCAGGGGTAACAGACAGTCCGCCAAGGTTGGTACAGCGGAGTGTATGGTGTATCTGGTCACCTACCGCTTTCATGGTTTGGATCACTTCATCCAGCGGTATCAGTTTTTCATAGTCAGCCAGCGCCATATTGGCACAGGACACCGCATTGGTGGCTGCCATTACATTTCGTCCCAGGCAGGGGGCTTCTACCCGGTTGCCAATGGGATCGCAAATAATACCCAGTGAGTTTTGCAGGGCCAGCGAAGCCGCAGCAATGGATTGTTCTACCGTGCCGCCTTTCATTTCCACCAGGGCAGCCGCAGCCATTCCACCACCCGACCCGGTTTCTGCCATACAACCACCCACCTCTGCCGCAAATGTGGCATGCGCCGCAATGAATACACCGATCAACCCGGCCGATAACATGGCTTTTACCAGCACCTCTTCGCTTACTCCCATGGAATGAGCCGTACCGAACAGGGCACCGGGCAGTGCACCGTAACTGCCGGCTGTTGGCGCCGCCACAATTACACCCATCGAACTTTTTACTTCCATCATGGCACTTACATACAGGATGATGCGGTTATTGACATCACCACCCACTAATGTACCGGCATCCATTCTCTCTTTGAACTGCGGCGACTGTGCTCCTAATATCCGGTCCGAATACGTTGTTCCTTTTAACCCCGATTCAATGGCTTTGCCCATGATATGAATGACCTGGCGCATTTTTTCCAGTACTTCATTGGCAGCAATATTTCCCCGGGCCATTTCATACTCAACCGCCAGCTCCCAAAGGGTTTTGTTTTTGTCTTTATTATACTCCAGCATCTCCTGGCAGGTAATAAAAGGAACCTGCATGTTTTTCCGGGCCATTACCGGTAATACAGGGTGAAGCTGTTTGATACATACCACTCCTTCCATTTGCTGCAGCTCTTTATATAGTGCCGCCTCCAAAAAAGCCTGCGATTTGATGGCTATAAAACTAACAGCACCCTGGTGCAACGCTATCTCATCATAGGCAACCGATGCTTGCAGGAATGGTACAATAGCGTCAGGCTTCTCACAATAAATGAGTGTTTCAAAATAATCTCCGGCCATGGAAACAGGAACATCATCAATGGCCGTCACTTCTATCATGCCCCCGCCGGTGGAGATGGCCGTGAGTTTTCTTGTTTCTTTATTGTTTGATAAAGTTATTTTATACAGGTTGGGATGACTGTTGCCGATGTCGGTAATATGGATGGTAACATTTATTCCTGCTGTTACAATATGCTTATCCGATTCGGGCAGTCGTTCATCAAAGGCTTCCCACCCCAGGAAGCCGCCGAACAAACCCATATCCGAGCCCTGGCTTTTATGCGTGGTTGCCAGTGACCCGTTGGGGTCAAATTCAATGAGAATATTTTTTATATTCTCCTCCATCAAATCTCTGCACAATCGGGCAATGCGCAGCGATGCGGCGCAATGCGAACTGGATGGCCCCCGCATCACCGGGCCGATCACATCATTGAATATGCTGGGGTAAGTGCTCATGGTTTGTAAGAAACAATTATTTAAGATACAAATTATTTTTACCAGTGTATCGCCCATGTCCGGTTGGCTAAAAAAAACTAATTAATCCAACTGAAATTAATGAAACATCTGATACCCGGGACCGTTAACTTCCTTCATGATTTACCAGTTTTATATTCTGTAGTTATTTCTATAGTTTAATGATCATGATTGTATTAGTCCTGTATGTTTATCGTGTTGAAATGAGGCAATAACCACCAGGAACGGTTTGCTTCCAGTATGACCTGTGTCTTACACTCTGTAATTATTTTTATAGCTTAGTGATGGTTGCATGGGGTCCCGTAGGGACCATAGGTTGGTAACAGAAAAATAAAACAGGAACAGTTTGCCCCGTAGGGGCAACACAAAATCATTCACAGTGCCCAATACCTACACACAAATACATATCCACTGCATTTTTGCCGTCAAGTACCGCCAGGCATTGATAACAAAGGATTGGAAAGAACGACTGCATCAATACATCACCGGCATCGTTCAGAATCATACGCATAAAATGATCGCTATTAACTCTATGCCTGACCATCTGCATATGCTTTTTGGAATGCGGCCAACCCAATCCTTGTCCGACCTGATGAGAATAGTAAAAGGGGACTCTTCGGAGTGGATCAATAAAATGAGGTTGACCCCCATTCCTTTTCGCTGGCAGGAAGGGTATGGGGCTTTTAGTTATGAAAAGCAAAAGATCAGTGTGGTGGCTGCCTATATCGCAAACCAGGAGTTGCATCATCAGAAAAGGACATTTTTGGAGGAGTACCGGGAGTTCCTTGCGAATTTTGAAATTGATTACGATGAGCAGTATGTGTTTAAAGAGCCGGAGTGATTGTTTTGTTTTGCCCCTACAGGGCAAAGATATCCCTCTACTACTTTTGTTACCGGCATTAAGTCCCTACGGGACGAAGAACTCTTGTAAGTAATTAGTGAACCACTTTTAACTGCGTACATCATTTAACCGGGTGAGCTTTTGTTTTGCCCTACAGGGCAAAGTAACAAGTCGGTATTTTATGTTACCGACATTTCGTCCCTATGGGACGAAGAAATTCATTGTGTTTTGATGCCTGCTTTGAAACACGAAGGCAGAAAGGCACAGAGGCACGGAGATTTAAAAAACAGGGTTCTTAAAATGTAAATTATATCCCCGGCGACCTGGTGTCCCCCTGTCTTGGTGTTTCAAAACTTTTTTACATGAGTGACTATAAGGCCTACAGGTTTTTTTTCCAGAACTGTTCCATTGTTCTTCTTACATGCAGTGTGGTGTTTACGCCCTGGTTAATGCCATGGTCCCGCATGGGATAGGACATCATACTGAACAGCTTGTTGTGTTTTATTAATTCATTCACCAGCATTTCAAAATTCTGGTAATGCACATTATCATCTGCTGTGCCGTGCATGATCATCAGGTTGCCCTGTAGTTTTTTGGCATGTGTGATGGGTGAACCTTCCCTATATCCCTCCACATTGTCTTTTGGCAGGCCCAAATATCTTTCCTGGTAAATATTATCATACAATGCCTGGTGAGCTACAAAAGCAATGGCAATAGCAGATTTAAATACATCCCCATGCCGGAAGATGCAATGCAATGACATTTGCCCGCCACCACTCCAGCCCCAAATGCCTGTATGTGCTGCATCAATAAAAGGATACATGGCAACTATTTTTTTAGCCGCAGCAGCCTGGTCATCTGCAGCCAATAAACCAATTTGCCGGTAAATACATTTTCTGAATGCACGGCCTCTTGGTACCCGGGTGCCGCGGTTATCAATACTTATTATAACCGTACCTAATTCATTGGCGAGGTATTGATGCCAGAGATTATCGCCGGTGCCCCAGTTGTCCTGCACAGTGGAACCCGCCGGCTCTCCATACACATGAAAGATGACCGGGTATTTTTTCTGCGGATCAAAATCCTTTGGTTTTATCATCCATGCATCCAGCACTACTTCACCAATATCTACTTTAAAAAATTCTTTGTTCCGCAAACCCAATTCATTGATTTTATTTTTTAATGCGGCATTGTCTTCCATCAATTTTATTTCGGCATGGGTGTTAAGATTGATAAGTGAAATTCGTTTGGGTGTGGTGGCGTTTTCAAAACTGTGTATCGCATATGTTGCATCGGCAGATATTTGATAGCTGTGCTGGCCCGCCATATTTGCAGGCGATACTCTTTCTGCCCCGCCGTTTCCATCTAACCTACTGCGATAGAGATAACGCTGTGTAAAATTTTCCGGCGATGCGATATAATAAACATAACCACCGGCAGGATCAATACAGTTGATGTTCACCACATCAAAATTTCCTTTGGTGATCAGCTGCATTTGTTTTCCGTCACGGGAAACTTTATATAAGTGCATCCAGCCATCTTTTTCACTGGTCCAGGTAAATGACGTGGTGTTATCCAGCCAGGCAATATTATCATGTATATCCAGGAACGCTTCGTCTTTATCGGTCAAAATATTTTTCAGTGCCATGGTTTTTGTATTGCCAACCCACACTGTGTTCGTATTCTGCAAGCGGTTCAGCTGCTGTATCATCACTTCATCCGAGCCGGGGATGTAATCCATTCTTGCTAAATAATTGTTGCGGGGATCACCGGGTACTTTAAACCATTTTGTTGGTCCGCCCGTTGCCGGTATCACACCCACTTTTACGGCTGAATTAGGAGTGCCCACTTTTGGATAAGGCAATGGAATAGGTACTGAATAATTAGAATCAACATTATTGATCATGAAAAAAGTACCGACACCTTTTGTGTCCGATTGCCAGTAAGCAATATTCTTTCCGTCGGGGCTCCAGCGAAAACCATCCCGGCAATCCAGTTCTTCTTCATACACCCAGTCAAATGTGCCGTTGATGATATTGTCTCCGCCATCTTTTGTCAGCTGTGTAATTTTTCCTGTTGCAATATCTTCTACATAGATATTCAGCTTGCTTACATAAGCCACCCTTCCGCCATCCGGTGAGAATTTGGCGAACATCAGTGTGGCATCTTCCAGGCCCTTACCCAGTTTTTTTAATTTTCCATTGGTAATATTTAATACCCAATAATCACCTCTTGTGTTGTAGCGCCAAACTTTGCGGGTGTTTGTAAATATTAAAAGCTTGTTGTTATCATCTGACCAGGTGTAATCGTCAATGGATAAGGGTTTGCCTGCGCCGGCCGGCAGCAATTGATTCGCATTCACTAAAACAGATCTTGTTCCGCTTGCCACATCATAACGAACAATATCATTTCCTTTGGCGGTGGCATTAAACTCCAGCGTGGAATAGCTTTTGTTATCCTTCATCCAACGCAGCTGCCCGATACCTTTGGAACGATACAGGCCATTGGTATAGATATCTTCTAATGTGAGTTTCTTATTTTGTGCAATAACATTACCGGAAGAAAAAACTGCGATGAAAAAAATTAGTCCCGATAAAAATTTATACGTCATGTTTAGGTTTTTAATTTTTTAAAAAGTAATTACTATCATTTAACCTGGTAGCTACTTCCTTTTATGGTTTGAAACTCAACCAATCCATTGGGTAATTTCTTGTACTTAATATTTTTCCCGTTGCTGCTGATCTTTAAACCTGGTTTGTATTCAATTCTGCATACTTCCCCGGCTTTTGATAAAATACTTACTTGTGTGACCAATTTATTTTTCCAGGCGAAATCCAGCTCAAATGCTCCTCTTGCACAAACACCTTTGAATTCACCATCACTCCATTCATCTGGTAATGCAGGTAATAATTTTATAAACCCGTCATGCGACTGCAGCAGCATTTCGGTAACAGCAGCGGTAACACCAAAATTACCATCCACCTGTAAAGACCTGCCGCATAAAGCAAACAGGGAAGTACAACTTTGTTCTTTTAGGTAGCCTTTATAAATTTTATTCGCCCGGTTTCCATCAGCCAGTCTTGCCCACAACGCCATCTTCCATGCTCTTGAAAAACCGGTGGAGGCGTCACCTCTTTCTTCCAATACTTTTTTATACGACTCAATCAAAGCCGGTGTTCTTTTTTCGTATAAAATTTTCCCCGGGTATAAACCATACATATGTGAAAAATGCCGGTGATTTTTTTCCAGCGATTTCCAGTCATCCGCCCATTCCTGTAACGAACCATCTTTTCCTATTTGCGGCGGCACTAATTTTTCCCTTGCTGCTTTTACACTGTCAATAAAGACATCGTTTTTTTCTAACACTTTAGCCGCTTCTGTATAATAACCAAAGAGGTCATAGAGTATCTGCATATCAATAGAAGAACCGGCGCAAATCGTTGTGCCTTCCCTGAAACCTGCAGTCACTTCATCAAAGTAGGGTTTATTGCCGCCGCCATCGGGAAAGTTTTCAGGTGATGTGGACGGATTGGTGACCAGCCATTTTCCATTCGGATGCGGTACTAAAAAGTCCATAAAGAATTGTACAGCGCCTTCAAGTAGCGGGTAAGCATCTTTCAAAAATTCTTTATCCCTTGTGTATTGATAATGCTCCCACAAATGTGTGCAGAGCCAGGCACCGCCCACGGTGAAGGTTCCCCAGGTAGGACCATCCATGGGTGCCGCCACTCTCCAGATATCTGTATTCTGATGAAGTACCCAACCTCTTGCACCATAATGTTCTTTTGCCACCTGTGAACCCTGATCGGTTAATTCTTTAATCATTCTTACTAATGGTTCGGCACATTCAGAAAGATTGCCGCTTTCCACCGGCCAGTAATTCATTTCCGTATTGATGTTGGTGGTGTATTTAGAATCCCACGAAGGATTCATATTATCATTCCAGATACCCTGCAGGTTGGCGGGTTCTGTTCCCGGTCTTGAAGAACCAATCAGGAGATAACGGCCATACTGATAACTCAGTGCAGCCATGGAAGGATCGGGCTCGGTCTGAATTTTATTAACTCTTTCCGGCGTTGGTAAAAAAGAATTAGCAGTATTGGGCAGTTGCAGTTTTACCCTGTTAAAATATTGCTTATGATCCGCTACAGCTGATGCTGCAATTGCATTGAATGATTTGCCTTCAATACCCCTGAAATAATTATCCACCCGCCGGTGCTGGTCGGCGCTTACATCTTTATAGTTTACAAAATTGGTAGCGGCTGCAAAATACAAAGTCACTGCATTGGCGTTTTCAATTACCAGGTCAACTCCATCCGTTTTCATTGTGCCCCCTTCCGGCACCGCTTTTATTCTAGCCTCATATCTCATTTTTCCTGCTACTCCCAAATAGTCTGTTGACTTTCCGGTAAGTACTAATCCATCATTGCCATAAGGGTCCATCTGGAAATAATCTGTGCCGTAGTTGGAATGTGCCTGGTTTCTTTCACCACGAAGGTTGGCGGTAAAAGAAATACTGTTGGGCTTATCAGCAGTAATGCGTACTACAATTACCTGGTCGGGTGCGGAAGCAAATACTTGCCGTTGATAAGTAACACCATTAGCGGAATAAGTAACACCAGCAACCCCATCTTCAAGATTCAGCCATCTTTTATAATTGGCGATGCTGTCCTGGTTTTTAAAAAACAAATGAAGATTGGCAAGGCTCTGGTATTTCATTTGTTCAACCGGGTAGCCCATTAAATTTCTTCCGAATAAATTATGGGCAGCTAAATATTTTTCTTCAAATACTAATTTTTGAATTTTGGGCAATACTTTATAGCCGCCTTTCACCACCGTAGAATAAGGACCACCCGACCAATACGTTTCTTCATTTAATTGAATGCGTTCTTCGCCGTTTTTTCCAAAGACCATGGCGCCAAGGCGGCCATTACCCACAGGAAGGGCTTCGTCCCATTTTTTTGCCGGCCCGGTATACCATAAAAGGGTGGAAGGATTAAAAAATTTGCCATCAATTTCATCAGGTATCATCCGCTGCTGCGACCAACCAGGGATGAATGATAATAAAGGGATGATCAGCAATGATAATCTGTGACATTTCATAAGCAGTCAGCAATTAATGTAAGCGGTTTTAAAAATAGTATCTGCAAAGGGCGGGTTCGTGATTAAATATAAAGCTTTTGTCACTATTGCTTCTTAGCGTAATGCAGGAAAATAATCAATCAATAAAGAAGAAAATATTCCCGCTATTTCATTTTGAGTAATGAGTAGCTAAAGCCTTTTGTATGTAAGAGTTTCCGAATCAACATTTCTGGTTTTGTTTTGCTGCTTCGTATCTGCCACATGTTATAGCTTCTTGTTTTTTTATTAAGCATCCCGATTTATTTTGGGAAAGATTCCGGGTCAAGCCCGGAATGACAGCCGGAACTACATTACGTAGGGGCCTCGATGACAGCCGGAATGACATCTCGTTGGACCGGGATGATATTACTATAAAAGCTCTGGTTTGGTATCATGCATTCCGATTTACATCGGGACAGGCTATCGGCCATAGAATTAAGTTACTAAGGGAAAGATTCCGGGTCAAGCCCGGAATGACATCATGTGAGCTATCCAACTAATCTCCACCGTTGTACCCAAAATGAAGTAAATTACAGGTGGCTCATTGCTAATCCCGGGCCGGCTCCCGTTGGGGAGGCTTCTTATGAAGCATTTTATATCATATTGTTTCTTTCTCTTCCTGCTCCCCGCTTTTGTTGCCGCACAAACCGTGGTTTCAATAAAAGTAGAGGGTGCTATCAACCCGGTCACCGCTTCTTTTATTCATGATGGCATACAAAAAGCAGCCGCTCAAAAAGCAGAATGCCTGCTTATTCATCTTAATACTCCCGGTGGTTTGCTGAAATCAACCCGCCTCATCGTCAGCGATATACTGGAATCGCCTGTGCCGGTCATTGTATATGTGTCGCCAGCCGGGGCACAGTCGGGCTCAGCCGGTGTATTCATTACCCTGGCAGCGCATATTGCCGCCATGGCGCCGGGTACCAATATCGGGGCTGCCCACCCGGTAAGCCTGCAGGGACCGATGGACAGCATCATGGGCGAAAAAGTAACCAATGATGCAGCAGCCTTTATCCGTTCCATCGCCGAAAAAAGAAAACGCAATATGGAATGGGCCGAAAATTCTGTCCGCAAAAGTTTTGCTTATTCAGAAACCGAAGCCCTCGACTATGAAGCCATTGATCTCATTGCCACCAATGTGCCCGACCTGCTGAACCAGTTGGAGGGCAAGATCATTTCCCTGCAGCAGGGCACGGTAACCCTGCATACCAAAGCAGCGAAGGTGGAAGTATACAGCATGAATTTCTTCCAGCAATTCCTGCATATCATCAGCGATCCCAGCATCGCTTATATCCTGTTGTTGCTGGGTTTGTTTGGTATCCTGTTAGAATTCTTCAATCCCGGCGCCATTGTTCCCGGTGTGGTGGGAGGCATCAGTCTTATACTTGCATATTATGCCATGCATACTTTACCCATCAACTTTGCCGGGCTGGCCCTCATCCTTTTTGCATTGATACTTTTTTTACTGGAAATAAAAATTGTCAGTCATGGTGTACTGGCCATCGGCGGCGTTGTTTCCTTACTGTTAGGTTCCCTGATGCTGATAAAGCCGGGCTCGGCCCTGGAGCTGGCTGCTATTTCCCGACCTGTTATTATCGCTGCCACTGCGGTGGCTTCCCTGTTGTTCTTATTCATCATCGGGGCGGGCATTAAAGCACAACGCCATAAAGTGGTTACCGGACTGGAAGCATTAATTGGCGATACTGGTGAAGTGATCACTATACTATCACCCACCGGCACGGTACAGGTACAGGGAGAAATATGGAATGCGGAATCCATGGCCGGTACGATCAACCCCGGAGAAAAAGTACGGATCAAAGAAATGAAGAACCTGAAACTATATGTAGAACCCATTGCTCACACTTAAAAAAATTTTATGCAACAATTTCCTTACCTGGTAGCCGGTATCATCTTTTTTATACTGATCATTTTGGCCAGTGCCATCCGTATTCTGCGGGAATACGAAAGGGGTGTTATTTTCCGGCTGGGCCGCCTCATTGGTAATGGTGGCGTGAAAGGTCCGGGCCTCATCCTCTTGATTCCCTTTATCGACAGGATGGTAAAAGTAAGCCTGCGTACGGTGGTACTGGATGTGCCGCCGCAGGATGTGATCACACAGGACAATGTATCCATTAAAGTAAATGCAGTGGTTTATTTCCGGGTGATGGAACCGCAGAAAGCAGTGGTACAGGTAGAGAATTTTCTCGCTGCCACTTCGCAGATCTCACAAACTACGTTGCGGAGTGTGCTGGGACAATCAGAACTGGACGACCTGTTGTCACAACGGGATAAGATCAATCACAAGCTGCAGCAGATCATTGATACCAATACAGAACCGTGGGGCGTAAAAGTGTCTAACGTAGAAGTGAAACAGATAGACCTGCCGCAGGAAATGCAACGGGCCATGGCCAAACAAGCGGAAGCAGAACGGGAACGCCGTAGTAAAGTGATCGCTGCCGAAGGAGAATTCCAGGCATCACAACGATTGGCCGATGCCGCCAAGATATTGGGTGAGCAACCCAGTGCTTTAACGCTGCGCTACCTGCAGACCTTACGGGAAATAGCAACCGAAAACAATTCCACTACTATTTTCCCGGTTCCCATTGATCTGCTGAAACCTTTTTTGAACAGCGGAGGAAAAAAACTGGAATCATAGATAATTTTTTATTGCAGTAATAGAAATGAAATTCCCGAAGTCTGTCAGCCTGAGCTTGTCGAAGGCGATTGGTTTGATTGCCAATGTTTCGATAAACTCAACATGACAATCAAACCCATTTTTTGTGTCAGCCTGAGCTTGCCGAAGGCCAGTTTATACAACACACTTCATCATCATTTTTTTATTAAAAACTTGCGGCAACAACTGTTAATTGGCCAAAAATAAAAAGGTTACTGGTTGTTCTATGTAGTAAGTACATAGTGATGAGTGGAGTATTAACGTTCTGTTTGTAAACAGTGGTTCTTCGTTTGCATCCTATCCATTATTATTCATTTAAAACAATTCATTATGAAAAGAATCTTTACTCTGTTTATTGCACTGGGACTTATCACCGCCGTCCAGGCACAAAACGGCCGCGGTGATGACCGTGATGGCCGTCAACGGGATCAGCAAACAGAAAGACAATTTGATCAGCGGGATTTTGATAACGGGTACAGTAATGACCAGTATGACAGGGATGTCCGCTATGTAAAAACAAATCCTGGTATGCAACGTAAGATAGCCAAACAGGTGTACGCTATCAACCGGGAATATGATTTCAAAATTGATCGGGTAAAAAACAATTTCTTCCTGAGCCGTTGGGAGAAACAAAGGCAGGTACGTTTTTTACAGGAGCAACGTCAGCGGGAGATCAGGATGGTGTATGCCCGTTTTCACAAGAATAAGAACAGGCATGATGACCGTTATGATCGCTATTAAAACAATCTAACTACAGTCATAAATAGGCTGTCTCAAAAGCCCAATCAGTGTCATATTGAGCATAGCCGAAATACGACACTGATTGGTAAACAAATTTGTATGCATTTCGATATCCCGATAGCTATCGGGATGTGACAAATTTGTTTGCTTTTGAGACAGCTTCTTTTTTATACGCCTGCTCACCACGCAAACAAAAGAGACACTGGCGTCTTCCTGCATACACTATATAATTAAATAACGTTTCTCTCCAACGCAATAAACTGCCGGTAAAGTGCCGTGGTTACAGGTCCGGGCCGGCCATTACCAATATTGCTATCATTGATTTTTAGTACCGGCAATATCTTTTTACTGGTGCTGGTAAGAAATACTTCGGAGGCAGAAAATAATTCAGCAATGGAAATATCTCTTTCTTCCACCTGTATGCTGGTTGCCGCCAATGCAAGTACATTTTTACGGGTGATGCCCCTGAGCATATTACGGGCAGGTGTTACCAGTTTATTTTCTTTTGTTACAATAAACACATTGCAACGGGGAAACTCCGTGATACTTTCTTTGTTGTGATACAACACATCATCTGCTCTTTTCTCTTTTAATAAAGGCTGCAGCAACAACGCCATTATATAATTGATGCTTTTGATATGCGGCAGTTCCCGCTGGTGTTCGTAAGTGAGCACCAATAAACCTTTTTCAAAATCATCCGGGGTGGCCGTCTTCACAGGATTGCAGGTAATAACCAGGTTGGGTGATGCAATACTATAACTATCGGCAGCATAACCACCGGTGAGCAGTAAACGAATGCCTGCTTCTGCTAATGATGACCGGTGCAGTAGCTCCTGCACAATATGTTTCAGTTCTTCCCTGCTTTTATTCATTGGCAGGTGCATGGCAGCCGCAGATGCATAAAAGCGGTCGAGATGATCATCGATGAACAACGGTACCCCATTTACCGTTCTGAAAAAATCAAAAATGGCATAGCCCCGTTGCATGGAAAGATCAGACACCTGCAGCTG
This sequence comes from Chitinophagaceae bacterium, assembly GCA_016719165.1. Lineage (GTDB taxonomy): Bacteria > Bacteroidota > Bacteroidia > Chitinophagales > Chitinophagaceae > JJ008. Next base: position 502,321 of record JADKAJ010000002.1, read on the forward strand.
CGCCTGGTCATTGTTCAGAAATTGATCGTTAAGATAAACAGCCATATTAATCAGTACTGCGTTTATATTTTAATAATATCTCCTTTAGTTTATCGGGCGGCAATGCTTCCACTATTCTTCCGTTCTTTCCTTTCATCGTTGCTGCTGCCAGCAGTGAATTGATGATGGCTTCTTCCGTGGCTTCTATCGCCGCCATGAAGAGTGGTGACATCGCATCATTTGCTACAATAGTTTGTGTTAGCTTTTCCCTTCCGTCAGAAGGAATTCGAAGGGTACTATCTGTAGAAAAAGCAATGACATAATCACCGCTGCCATTACTGGCAATACCACCTGTGCGGGCCAGTCCCATAAATGCTCTTTTGGCCAGGCGTTCAAGGTTGCGGGCATCCAGCGGTGCATCGGTAGCCACTACGATCAAACAACTGCCATCCGGTGTTTCATTCAGCTGATCACGGAGATAATATTTTTTCAGTTCTTCTCCCACCGGCACACCATCTACCGTCAACACTCCGCCAAAATTTGTCTGCACTAATACACCGACAGTGTAGTCACCCAGTTTTTTGGGTAATACTCTTGAAGCCGTTCCGATCCCTCCTTTGAAACCAAAACAAACCGTTCCTGTTCCGGCACCCACATTACCTTCCGTTAGTTTTCCCGGTGATGCATTATGGATCGCATTCAGCACATCCTGTTCTTTTATATGTCTTCCGCGGATATCGTTCAGGTAACCATCATTGGTTTCTCCCACCACGGCATTCACCGACTGTACATTTTCATTTCCTTTTAGTGATAACGTATAAGAAACAATGGCATTCATTGCCGTGGCCACGCCTAATGTATTGGTGAGAACAATGGGAGATTCAATATTTCCCAATTCTTTTATTTGTGTGGAGCCGGCCAGTTTTCCAAAACCATTACCTGTGTAAACCGCAGCCGGTACTTTCTGCTGAAAAAGATTTCCGCCATGCGGCAGAATGACGGTGACACCGGTTCGGACAGAATCGGCTTTTATTAAAGTAGTATGCCCCACGGTTACACCGCTTACATCCGTGATAGCATTAAGTTTTCCGGGCTGCATCACCCCAATATGGATATTAAAGTCGGCGGCTCTTTTATTGGATTGTGCCGGCAATTGAAAGGAAAGTAACAACAGGATAAGCAATACAGGCAGCCGCATTTTTTTCAGGAAAGATAGGGTTTCTGCTGAAACTGTTTTTATGATCACAGGGGTTTTACAAACTGGCTGAAACCATATTTTTCTGACTTACTGTTGAAGGTATCAGTAATAGCTTCTTCGAGGCTGATATCAAGCAGTGATGCCAGCAGGTCGAGATAAATAGCAATGCCGCCGATCTCTTCTTTAAGCATTTCTTTATTGATGTCTTTGGCAGTATAACTGCTGCCGCCATCCAAACCTCCTTTTTCCACCCGCTGCATCTTCTTGATCATGTTACAAAGTTCTCCCACTTCACCGGCAAGTGCTGTTGTCCAGTAGGTGAGGGGCTGGTTATCGTAACATTTAAATCCTTCCCTGGCCCGTTGTACATTGAGCGGTCTGAATGTGGCAAGATCAAGTTTCATTCTGGTAATTTTAGTGCAGTACTAAAATTACAGGTCTTGTTGTTGTGAAAGGTATAAACCAAGGCAAAAAAATCTCCCGGCTTACGGGCCGGGAGACTCAATCGCTTCACCCGGTGTACTTCTGTAATGAATCCTTTTCATTACGTCCTGTACCCTTGAGCAAATCTATTCTTTAGTTTCTCATGTGTAGAAATAAAAGTAATCGGCAGATCACACTGCCCCTGTTTGCTTCTTGTACAGGTAGTTCACCACGGTGAACATGTTACTGTTTGCAAATGTCCCGTTCTGATCTTCTGACTAACCGGAAGGAAATCCCGGTTCTTCTGATCGGCCGCATTTCATTTGCACCGTGGTAAAATAAGGGCAAAAATCATCACCTATCAATGATTAAATACTGTACTTTCTTTGAGAGTTGTCAGCAGAATTTCATTTAATATGTTATACCTTTATAGATAGTCATTTTTCAAGCATTCGCTGCTACCTGTCAGTCAATAGTGATTACCTATATTCTTTCCTTTCTTATTACCGTTGCTTTTTCCTGCACAATAATTTTGAAATTCATTCCCTTTTAATAAATTACATTTACCAACTATAAAAAAATAAATAATTATGCCTTCTGTAAAAGCCTATGCTGCCCAAAGTGCTACTTCTCCATTGGATCAATGGACCATTGAAAGAAGAGATCCCAAACCACATGATGTACAGATACAAATATTGTATTGTGGTGTTTGTCATAGCGACCTTCACTTTGCCCGCAATGATTGGGGAATGACCGTGTATCCGATTGTCCCCGGTCATGAGATTGTGGGAAAGGTAACAGCAGTGGGTAGCCATGTAAAGAATTTTAAAGTAGGAGACCTGGCCGGTATCGGTTGCCTCGTAGATAGTTGCCGGGAATGTGATAACTGTAAAGAAGGACTGGAACAGTATTGCAACAATGGTTTTGTGGGTACGTATGGCGGTATGGAGAAAGACGGCAGTGGCGCTACCCATGGCGGTTATAGTAAATCCATCCTGGCACATGAAGATTTTGTATTGCATATCTCTGATAAACTTCCGTTAGAAGCTGTGGCGCCATTACTTTGCGCCGGTATTACTACTTACTCCCCATTACGCCACTGGAAAGTGGGCAAAGGAACAAGAGTGGGCATACTGGGCCTGGGTGGTCTTGGCCATATGGCGGTAAAGCTTGCTGCTGCGATGGGAGCAGAAGTAACAATGCTTAGTCATACTGCCTCCAAGGAAGCTGATGCAAAAAGATTAGGTGCCCAAAAGTTTGTTTTGACCAGCAGTGAAGAACAGGTAAAAGGTGTGACCGGGTATTTTGATTTTATTCTCGATACGGTGTCAGCCGATCATGATTATAATTTTTATCTGAGCCTGTTGCGTTCCAGTGGTACGATGGTCTGTGTGGGTGTGCCTTCGGCTCCGGCGGTAGTACCGGCCATGAACCTGATCTTTGGCAGAAAAAGTATTGCGGGTTCATTGATCGGCGGTATTCCGGAAACACAGGAGATGCTGGACTTCTGCGCTGAACATGGTATTGTGAGTGATGTGGAAATAATTGCGATGAGAGATATCAATGAAGCTTATGAACGTATGCTGAAAAGTGATGTGAAGTACCGGTTTGTGATCGATATGTCTACGCTGTAAATATAATTACCTTCTGTTCTGAAAGAACCTATTGCATAAAACCCAATCATTGTCATATTGAGCAAAGCCGAAATATGACAATGATTGGTAAACAAATTTGTCGCATTTCGATAAACTCAATGTGACAAATTTTTTTATTCCTATACCAGGTGGGATAAAAAACCTCCCGGCATGCAAGCCGGGAGGGTCGTTCCAATGATACCATGTCCACGTCCTTATCAGAATTTGATTCCGATACCACCGGTCAGGTTCAGTACGGATATTTTTTGTTTAAATTTTTCTCCCTCATCAAACCATTCGCTGCTACTTGCGGTAAATTCAGGTTTCATATACAGGTAATCAAGATTGGTGAAAATGAACATGTTTTTACCTGTTCCGAATCGCAGATCCAAACCGCCCTGTAATGCGGGTGCAATACTCCAATGTGCTTTTTCCAGTAGTTCACCCTCATAACTTATTTTTGGTGATTTAGTATTGACCACACCACCCATCAACCTGAGGTCAGTCCAGATATTTTTGGCGAGGCCAAATGTCAGCATCGGACCGGCTGTGATGCCATAGAACTGCCAGTTGTCCATAATATCCAGTGTCACCTCTTCGTTCAAACGGCCTTCGAGAACAATATCCATCACTACATTGTGCATATTGTATTTGTTGTAAAAAACAGATGCAGCAATGCCGGCATTGGGATGAAACTGGTAACCGTAATTCAAATCAATGGTAAACCCAGTTTTGGCAAACCCAGCCTGTTCGTTGTCAAAATCATTGCTGGCAAAATCTCCCACAGGAAAAGAAGGGCCCGCATGGAAGGCAAGCACAGATTTCGTAGCTGTTGCCGTTGTCTTCGCACTTCCCTGGGCCAGTATTGTCCCGCTAACCAGCAGAACAATCGTCATCAAGAGAAGCTTTTTCATAACTCACATTTTTAATTTTGTCATTTCTCACAAGTGTCATAAGCGCCTTTCTAAAGTAGTTTGTAAACGGGTTAATAACAATGATAACTGGATTGCGCCATCTTGATTGATATCATTGTTTCCAGGTATGTCAAGGTATTACCTTTATAACATATGCATCGAAGAAAAAAAGATAACGATATCGTTAATAGAAAAATCCTGGCTCTTAAAGCCGCCAATAGTTCAAATATTATTTCGTATTGATAAGTCATTGAAGTTTTATATCCTACCACTCCTGCAGCTGCTTATCTCCGGAAAACAATTTGTATTTTTAATACATGTCGTTTCGTTTATTATTTCTTTATTTATTGACTGGCATTGCTGCAACAGCACAGCAACAATACAGTACTGCAGATTTGAAGAATGGAAAATTCAAAGACGACAGCAGTTATATATATTCCTTACCGTTTGAAACAGGCAAGAAAGTATTCCTGGCACAGGGTTACGAAAGTATGTTCAGCCACAAATCTTCAAAGGCGCTCGACTTTAAAGTTAAGACCGGTACCAAAGTATGTGCCGCAAGAAGCGGCATAGTAGTGGCCGCAAGAAAAGACTCTGACCGCAGGGGATTGAAGCAGGAAAATCTGTCTGACGGTAATTATATTTTTATCCGGCATGATGATGCATCTGTTGCACAGTACTGGCATTTTCGTAAAGACGGTGTACTGGTGAAGGTGGGTGATTCTGTTACTACGGGCCAGTTAATAGGTTTTAGCGGAAATACCGGTTATTCAGCTTTCCCGCATCTGCATTTTGAAGTGAGAGGGTTTGATGCCGGCGGAAATGAAACTGATCTCCCCACAAGATTTTATACGCAACGGGGTGTTATCTACCTGCAACCCGGAAAGTTTTACCGCACCCGTCGCTGATATCATAATCATTGTCCGGCCCGTTGTAATTCGCTACCTTGATACTTCTTAAAGCAATGGTTATGATCGTCGTTTATATTTTAGCCGCCCTGATCGTCATCCTGTTGATAATAGCAGCACTGATGCCTAAGATATATAATGTAGAAAAAAATATTATCATCAAATGTTCAGTTACTGATGTAATGAACCGCATCAGCGATATGAATTATTACAGCCAGTGGAATCCCTGGCAACAAAGTGATCCCACCACTAAAAGCACCATCACCGGCACTCCGGGCACTACGGGACATAAATATGCCTGGGAAGGTAAGAAAGTAGGAGTGGGGAGTTTAACCTTGCTGAGCATGAACCATAAACATATTCATTTTGAACTGGAGTTTCTGAAACCATGGAAAAGTAAAGCCAAAGACAACTGGTTGTTTGAACCCTGGGGTGATCATAACGAAACAAAAGTAACCTGGCAAAACAGCGGCAACCTGCCCTGGCCCATAGCAAGGCTGATAGGGCCCATGCTCAATAAAAACCTGAATCAGCAGTTTGAACAGGGCTTGAATAATCTGAAAAAAATGTGTGAAGGCTGATCTTTGATCGCTACAACGGGCTATCCCATTTCTATAGACAAGAAAAAAGCCGGTTCAAATATGACCGGCTTTTTGTTTCAGGGCTATACTAGGCTGCTTTTGCAGGCAGTTTTTCCAATTCATTCATTAATTCATAATACTCATTGGGAGATACAGATGCCTGTAACACGGCCACCATTTTTTCGAAGGCTGGTGCCGGCAACATCATTTTCATACCTGTCAGCATGGCCAGATTTTCTTTTCTTGTTTGCGCCGGTAACACATGTTTTCCCCAGACAAGGAATATTTCAAAAGGAATGCTTTTTAATATCTGCATATGCAAACCCATCAGTTCTTCTTCGCTGAAATATTTCCATAGCAATTCCTGTGTTGTTGTTTCCTCGTGAATGATATGCTCCAGGTATTGGCCGTGATAAGAAGAAAAAGCAAGGTAAAACTGAAACCCTTCTTCATCTGGTTGGGAGCCATCAAAGCTGTTTAGCCATGTTTCAAGTTCCTCCTGTACTTTTTCCAGCAGTTCATGTTCTTCCGTATTTTCTTCAGACGATCCGGGAGCTTTTGTTTCTAAGACAGCCAGTATAATTGTTTCTTCGATATGGGCATGTTCCTTTAATAAATCAAACATTTCGTTGCCTGTTTGTTTCAGTACATGCAGTTCACTTTCATTGGCATAATCAGTTCTGCCGGCGAGCAATGAAAACTCAGCCATAAGTTTTCGCAGTGCTTTATGCGGGGTGCTGAATATTTTTATTCTTTTCATAAAAAAGGTTTAATGGTTAATGTATACTGATTCAGTTGATTTAAATTCATCTCCTGGTCACCGGGTAGCTAACTGTGGTTCCGGCACAATATTTTTTACAGGTTTGGTGGATTGCAGGTAAGTGAAAATGGCTGTAATGTCTTCTTCACTCAGTTGTTTATAATTTTCCCATGGCATCGGTGGCAACAGGTCTCTGTTGGTTTCGATTCCTTTAGATTTACCCCTGGTAAGCGCCGTCTTAAATTGCTGCAGGCTCCAGTTACCGATACCTGTTGCATCAGAAGTAATATTGGCTGCATAAGAGGTTCCCATCGGACTCACCATGGCTGTGCCTTCTGCATAAAATAAAGCCCAGCCATTTTTTAAAGCTTCATTATTGGCTGGTGGTAATGACATATCAGACCGGTGACCCGATAAAAGACGGGTAGTGTCCAGTGCAGGACCCATAGGCGTCATTACTTTGGGAGAGTGACAATCATTGCAACCCATGGTGGTTACAAGATAGTTCCCCCGTTTAACCAGGGAGTCTTTACTGATCGTTGTCTGAACTGATTGTGAGGAGCCTTGTTTGCAGGCGGTAAAAGCACCAATAGCTGCGGCCATCATTAAAACCGCTGATAAATGAAACTTCTTCATAAAAAAGGTTTTTGGTTAATGACACAAAACTATTATTGCAGCTTTACCTGTACACTCACATCTTCATGTGGTAATGACAAGCGGCAAACAAAGAGGAAGTAAGGAGAGGATGTTAATTTTTGTTAGCAGAAATTTGATTTACTCAATCTTAATTTTATCTGCTGCAGCTTTGGCTTTCTTTCGTAATTCATTGATATCAGCATTTATATCCTCATACACCAATGCAACAGCCATTCTTCTGTATGGCCTTGTTGCTGGCTTACCAAATATGCGAACATCTGTTTGTTTTTCTGCTAAAGCTTCTTCAATTCCTGTTATGATAAATTGCTCCGCAGATTTATTGGCCAGTACTACTGCACTGGCACCGGCTCTTTCCAATTTAATTTCAGGAATGGGTAATCCTAAGATCGTTCTTGCATGCAATTCAAACTCAGAAAGATTTTGCGTGCCTGCTAATGTCACCATACCTGTATCATGTGGCCTGGGACTTAGTTCTGAGAAATATACTCCTTCATCTGTCAGAAAAAATTCTACGCCCCATAGTCCGGCCCCTGTCAATGCAGTAGTTACTTTCTTTGCCATAGCACAGACATCTGCATAATCGCTTTCACTGATAGCTACGGGTTGCCAGCTTTCCTGGTAATCACCTCTTTCCTGCCGGTGTCCTATCGGCGGACAGAACAAGGTTACTCCGTTTTTCTGTGTAACAGTTAGTAGTGTTATCTCTGTATGAAAGGAAATAAATTCTTCAATGATCACTTCTTTAATATCGCCTCTTGAATTATTGATAGCATAGTCCCACACCGTTTGCTGGTCTTCCACTTTCTTCAACACAGTTTGCCCTTTACCGCTGGAAGACATCAATGGTTTAACGACACAGGGCATACCAATATCATTTACTGCCCTGGTAAACGCTTCATAGGTGGTGGCATAAAAATATTTGGCCGTCCGCAGTCCCAGTTCTTTACTGGCCAGGTCCCTGATGAGTTTCCTGTTCATGGTGAAGTTGGCAGCTTTGGCACTGGGCACCACTTGTATGTTTTGTTGTTCATACGCATAGAACCGTTCTGTTCTGATGGCTTCAATTTCCGGCACAACCAGGTCGGGTTGATGTTTGGTTATTACCGAATCTAACTGGTCGCCATTGAGCATATCGATCACTTCAAATCCATCTGCCACCTGCATCGCCGGTGCCCCGGCATAATTGTCCACGGCGATCACCGTTTGCCCCATTCTTTTCAGGGCGATCACTAATTCTTTTCCCAGTTCACCGCTGCCGAGGAGGAGTATTTTTTTGTGCATACTGCTAAAAATAAGTCATAAAAATAGTGAAGTCCCGTTTTCCGCAAGAAACGGGTTGTACCCATGAACAGCGTATGCAATTTTTGTGTCGTAAATTTAAAACAATGACCGACTACGAAAGAATTGAAAAGGCTATTCATTATCTGCAGGAGAATTTTACACGGCAGCCTGACCTGGATGAAGTGGCGAAACAAGTGCATGTAAGTCCTTATCATTTTCAGCGGATGTTTAAGCAGTGGGCAGGAGTCAGTCCAAAAAAATTCCTGCAGTATATCAGTGCTGAACATGCCAAAACATTGCTGAAACAAAATATGAGCCTGAGTGATGTAAGTTTTGAAACCGGTCTTTCCGGTACCAGCCGCCTGCATGATCTTTTCATCAGCATTGAAGGAATGACACCGGGAGAATATAAAAATGGCGGGGAACAATTACACATTAATTACAGTTTTGCAGAATCCCCGTTCGGAAATATTATCGTTGCTTCCACTACAAAAGGTATTTGTCATTTGGCTTTTGCAGATAATGAAAAGCTGGCGTTAGAAGAATTACAACGACTTTTCCCAAAAGCTTCATTCAGGCAAGTGGTGGATACAATACAACAAAATGCATTGTTCATCTTTACGCAGGACTGGAAAAATATCGCTTCCATAAAACTGCACTTAAAAGGAACAGCATTTCAGCTAAAGGTGTGGGAAGCTTTATTAAAAATACCACTGGGTAGTTTAGCTACTTATTCTTCCATTGCTGCAGCTACCGGCAATGAAAATGCATCAAGAGCCGTTGGCACAGCAGTGGGTGATAATCCTGTTGCCTTTTTAATTCCCTGTCACCGGGTCATCAAATCAACCGGCTCAATCGGACAGTATCACTGGGGCAGCAACCGCAAAACCGCAATCATCGGGTGGGAGTCTGCCAAAATATTTGCTGAAAGCTAATTCCGCAAGTTTCGGGTTGCTGACCACCCCTCTTCTTTTCATTTTTACAGAAAAAATACAATGAAGACATTTATTTTAATTCATGGTTCCTGGCATAGTGCCTGGAACTGGCACAAAGTGGTGCCGTTAGTAGAAAAAGCAGGCCATAAGGCTATTGCCATCGATCTGCCCGGGATGGGAAGAGATAAAACATACATCAGTAAAGTGAAAATGAAAACAACTGTTGAAAAGATCTGTGAGCTTATTGACAGTATAGAAGGCAAAGTGATATTAGTTGGTCACAGTAAAAACGGTATCATGATCTCCCAGGCGGCAGAATACCGGCCGCATAAAATTGAGAAGCTCATTTATCTTGCTGCTTACCTCGTACCAAATGGAAAGACACAAAGGGAGTATTCCTTGCTGGATACAGGCGGAATGCTTAAACCTTATGTTACACCCTACCCCGAGCTGAATGCCCATACATTACAACCGGCAATTTATAAAGAAGGGCTTTATCATGATTGTGATGAGGATATAACAGAACTGGCAAAAGTATTATTAAGCCACGAACCTGTTGAATCGGGTATTACACCTCTTCAGCTCACAGAAGAAAATTTTGGTTCTGTTCCCCGGTATTATATTGAATGCACAGAAGACAGGGCGGTAACACCATTCATTCAGCAAAAGATGTATGAAGAAACTCCCTGCAAAAAAATTTATCGCATGGCGACCAGCCATTCGCCATTTTTCAGCCAGCCGGAGGCGCTGACCGAAATATTTTGTGAGATTGCTGCAGAATGAATACTAGTTTGCTTTTATTTGACAAACAATTAAATCCAAGAACTGTGTTGTTACCCGGGATGGACTTATTTTTATGCCCCGATGCAAATACCAGTACTTGTGAAGTTTATTCTGCCTGTTTTATTGCTACTGTTTATTACGAGTTGTTCTGTCAGCAAGAATCCCCTGCGCAAACAGGTAAAGCTTTTACAAAAAGGGATCAATAAAGACGATACCAGTTATGTGTATGCATTGCCCTATGAAGAAGGAAAAACCTTCCGGGTGATTCAGGGTTACTTCAGCCGGTTTACCCATAAAGAAAGAGCGGCGCTTGATTTTAATATGAAACGGGGAACAAAGATCAGCGCAGCAAGAGAAGGAGTGGTAACAAGAGTAAAAGAAGATGGTACAAAAGGTGGACTGAAAAAGAAATACAGGCCGGATGGTAATAATATCGTGATACAGCACCCGGATGGTTCAAGAGCGGGTTACTGGCACCTGCAACATAATGGAGCCCTGGTAAATGTGGGAGACACTGTAAAGAAAGGACAAGTAATTGGCCTCAGTGGCAAAACCGGGTATGCAATGACACCACATCTTCATTTTTTGGTATGGCGTTCCGGTGGCGGGCAATGGCAACAGGTGCCTACACGATTTCAAACATCGAAAGGAATAAAATATTTAAAGGGTTGGAGGAAATATCATAATAGCAAACCAGAGTAGCTATTTTTGATAAAAACCATTTTGTCATTACAGGAAATATATCAACAGTTCATCGAAGGGATGAAAAATACAGGTTGGCTGGAATATATCGCTGTATTTGCCGGTATCGCCAGTGTATGGTTCAGCCGTAAGGAAAATATATTGGTATACCCTGTCGGGCTGATCAATACCATCATCTATATTTATTTAAGCTTCCGATTTCATTTACCGGGTGAGGCCAGTGTAAACTTTTATTATACAGTGATGAGTTTCTATGGCTGGTATTGCTGGCTGCAGAAAGATACCCGTCAGGAAAACATCTTACACATCAGTTATTCCAACAAGCAAATGTGGCTGAACCAGGTCTTGTTCTTTTTATTCTTTTATTTCACTATATATTTTTCATTGGTTTACCTGAAAGACAAATTTTTTGAAGGTGCCATCCCCTGGGCTGATGCATTTGCCTCCGCTACTGCTTTCACCGGTATGTGGCTGATGACAAGAAAGAAAGTAGAAAGCTGGTACTGGTGGATCGCCACGAACATTGCCTCCATTCCTTTGTATTTTGTAAAGGGACTGGTGTTTACGAGTGTATATTATTTAGTATTACTGGTAATGTCTGTTTTTGGATTAACGGAATGGATCAAAAGAGCAAAACAACAGCATGCTTAAAAAAATAGTCATCCTGGGGCCTGAAAGCACCGGTAAGAGTACATTGTGCGAGCAACTGGCGCAGCATTACGAAACCATGTGGTGCCCGGAGTTTGCCCGTGAATATTTATTGACCAATGGCACCAATTACGAATATGAAGATCTGCTCACCATTGCCAGAGGCCAGTTGGCGCTGGAAGATGAGTACAGTAGTACGCTGGAAAGAAATTCATTACCGATGATGGAAGAAGGCGGGCACCTTCCCCTGTTCATCGATACGGATATGTATGTGATGAAAGTTTGGAGTGAGTTTGTATTTGGCAAGTGCCATCGTTTTATCCTTGACCAGATCGGGGAAAGAAAGTATGATCTCTACTTGCTTTGTAATACAGACCTGCCATGGGTGGAGGACGAATTGCGGGAATATCCCGAATTGCACACCCGGAAAAAACTGTACTCCATTTATAAAGACATTATGGTTAATCAACCTGTGCCCTGGGTCGATATCAGCGGTGATGATGATGCCCGCTTGAGGAAGGGTATTGCCGCTATAGACACCCTGCTCGGATAAATGTCTTTATTTTCGCACTGCATGCAAAACATTTTTCAAAAGCATCACCGGCTGTTATTTTATGGCACCTGGCTGTTACTCGGCCTGATTCAATCCGGCCTTACCGAACTGCAGGATGATGAAGCTTATTACTGGGTGTATGGCCAATACCTTGACTGGGGTTATTTTGATCATCCACCGATGACGGGTCTGCTGATAAAAATGGGTTATGCCATTTTTCCAAATGAACTGGGGGTTCGGTTGTTTCCTCTGTTATTGAATATTTTTTCTCTTTTGATCATTGAAAAATTAATTGACAAAAAAAATCCCCTGCTGTTTTATGGTATTTCGCTGTCGATTGCAGTAATACAAATTACTGGTTTCGTAGCCGTGCCCGATATCCCGTTGATATTCTTTACCGCTTTATTCTTTTTGTTCTACAAAAGATTTACCGGCAATTATTCACTGCTTAATACTTTTTTATTAGGTCTTTCTGTTGCTTTTTTGTTTTACAGTAAGTACCATGCCGTCCTGATCGTCTTCTTTACACTGTTTTCCAACATCAAATTGTTTACAAAATACCAAACGTATTTAGCGGGCATCATTGCTTTGTTACTGTTTGCCCCGCACCTGTGGTGGCAATACCAGCATGATTGGGTAAGCTTTCGCTATCATTTATTTGAAAGCAATGTAAATGCCTACAAACCATCTTTTACGCTGGATTATATCATTGGCCAGCTTTTACTGCCGGGACCTGTTGCCGGATTTATCTTATTACCGGCTGCCATTTTATACAAAACAAAAAATGATACGGAAAAAGCATTACGCTTTACGATGATCGGTATCTATGTATTTTTTCTCGCCAGTTCCTTTCGCGGAAAAGTAGAAGGTAACTGGACCTCACCAGCCCTGGTATCATTAATGGTGCTGGCCCACCAGTTCCTGTATGAAAAACTGCAATGGCAAAAAATACTTTATAAACTGCTGCCGGTAACACTTATACTGGTAGTGTTTGCAAGAATAGTAATGATAGCAGACCTGTTACCTGTTAAAGCTATAAAAGACCGCTATCATGCCTGGAAAGTATGGCCGCAGGAGATGAAAGAGAAGACAAAGGGACTGCCCATTGTATTCAGTAACTCATATCAACGGGCTTCCAAGTATTGGTTTTATTCAGGACAGCCCACGTATTCGCTGAACTTATATAAAGAAAGAAAGAACAATTACAATTTCTGGCCGCTGGAAGATTCGTTATTGGGAAAGCCGGTTTATTATTTAGACAAATATGATCTCTGGCGATTTAAGGATTCATTGCAAACACCAATTGGCTGGGTTGGTTATAAATACGATTCTTCTTTTGCTTCTTTTGCTAAAATAAGAATTGACGTTTCTCCCCAAAAGATCCGGGTAAAAGAAAAAGAAGAGAGCCGTTTGATTTGTTCGTTCCGTATACCACAGCAATATGAGGAATTTATACAGCAACATAAACCACAAAATGACACAGTAAGGATTGGTATCTTTAGTACCAAAGGGTGGATCAGGGATATTTATACCACTATTACGCTACAACAACTTGTCCGTGACAAGACTCTTCCGTTAACAATCAACCCGGGCCTTCGGTCGGGTAAGTATTACCTGCGGTTTGCCATTAACAGCGGTTACAGAAATCCTACCCATAATAGTGATAAGATAGAGCTGGTCATTGATTAATTTTTCTTTTTATCCGGTGCTGGCAGCGTACCGATCACCCGTTGTATATCGGGATCCGTTTGAAGGTTATTCATTTGTTGCACAATAACTCTTGACCGGTAACCAATATAGGAAGAGGGGGGTTTCACTTTGTATCGCTTGGGATTAGGCAGACAGGCCGCTATCATAGCCGCTTCCTGTTTAGTTAAATTCTTCGCCGGTTTATTAAAGTATTCCTGTGCAGCTGCTTCAATGCCAAACAAACCATCACCTGTTTCAATAACGTTGAGATATACTTCCAGGATTCTTTTCTTTCCCCAAACCTGTTCGATCATAAAGGTAAAATAGGTTTCCAGCCCTTTTCGTATCCAGCTTCTGCCCTGCCAGAGAAAAACATTTTTGGCCACCTGCTGGCTGATAGTGCTCGCCCCATGGATGCGGCCGGGCTTTCGCTCATTATACTTCATCGCTTTTTTGATACTCTTCCAGTCAAACCCGCTATGGTCGGGAAATAATTGATCTTCGGATGCGATCACTGCCAGTTTAGCGTGGGGTGAAATATTACCGGTATTGATATAATCCCGTTTTAAACCGTGCCCGCTAACCCAGCTTACCAACTGCGTAATGGTGATGGGAGGATTCACCCATTTAAATAAAATAATTAAGAAAAGCTGGATAATGAAGAGCCATATAAAAATCCGTTTGACCCATTTCCAGCATTTGCTTAAAAAACTTACACTCCCTCCTGGTTTATTTTCTTTACTGGTTGCCATAAAAGATAAGCCCGCCAATTAAAACGAGGCCAAAAATAATAAGTATAATCCCGCTGATACGATTCAGAATATGAATATTATGGGGCGTAAGCCGGTTTCGTATTTTACCGGCTAAAAAAACTTTCACCAGGTCTGCCAGTAATACAATCGCCAGGGCCGCTGTGTAGATAACAATTTTATGCTTGTTGGAGAAATTTATCAGGGAGGTGGATATCGTTATCCAGAAGATAATGACTCCCGGGTTCATCAGGTTCATAAAATACCCGGATAAAGAAATTTTCAGCAGGTCTCTTTTGCGTTGTTTGAATACCAGTTTTCCATCTTCATTTACTTTAACCTTCTTGAAATAAAGGAAAAAAATTCCCATCAATATGAGCAGGACACTTCCGGCTATACCGATCTGCGTTTCATACAACCGTAAACTGCGAAAGAGTTCCGTAAACACATTGGCAACAAGTACCAGTGTAATATCACTGGCAGAAACCCCAAAAGCAAAAGCCATACCTCCCTGGTGTCCGTTATTCAGGCTCTGTTTAATAACAGAAAATAATATCGGACCTACTGCAATACTCAGTAATAAACCGATTGTTATTCCTTTTAACAGGGCTTCTACCATAGAATTTGAAGTACAGGGTTAGGGATACAAAGTACGTAATGTCCTGTTTATTGTTAAGTCCTGCATCAATTGCTTTTCCGATACTAAAAAAATATTTGCCGGCAAAGTATGCTGCAGTGTGTATTTTATACTTCTTACAGGCTTCCTGTAGCAAGAAACCGTTCCCATTCTTCCAGCATCTTTCCTTTCATCACCCGTGGGAATTTATGCTGGCTGCCGAGTTTACCTTTCAGCTCCAAGAATTTCATAAATTTTTCCTCGGGCAATACCTCCAAAAAAACTTCTTTGAGGGCACTGTCTCTTTCTGTCGCATAGTCATCATTCAGTACCCGCAGCTGTTCATCTATTCTTTTGCGCAGCTTGTCCGTATCCACCTTATCATCGGTGGCCACATACCAGCGATGGGCAAAAAAATTCTCGTAGGGAAAACCTACAACCGTGTATTCCGGAATGCTGACATTAAGTTCTTCACTTACCAGCTCAATGGCCTTATTCATATTATCAACACTCAGGTGTTCCCCGGTGAGACTTAAAAAATGTTTGGTTCTTCCGGTAATACACACTTCACTTTTTTCCAGATCAACAAACTTAATGGTATCACCTATCAGGTAACGCCATGTACCGGCATTCGTACTCATCAGTAAAGCATACTCTTTCCCTTCTTCCACTTCATGTATCATCTTTGCCTCAGGGTTGTCAACTATCTTCCCATCATGGTCAAAATTCTTATCATCAAAAGGCACAAACTCAAAAAAGATATTATTATTAAGAATAAGCTGCATACCCCTTGCATGCTCTCTTGTCTTAAAACCAATAAAGCCTTCGCTGGACAAATAATTTTCGATGTATACAATCGGTTTGCCCAATAATTTTTCAAATCCCTTTTTATACGGCTCAAATGCTACCCCTCCGTGAACAAAGAAGCTGAAGTTGGGCCATATTTCGTGGATATTATTTAACTTATAATGTTCTATCACCATTTCCATACACATCTGGCACCAGGCCGGCACACCAACGATATAACCGATATCCCATTCTTTGGCATGTTCTACAATTTCGTTTAGTTTCTGATTCCAGTCGCTCATGGCAGCAATGCGACCGCCGGGTTTATAAAAATTCTGAAACCAGAAAGGTCTTTTTTTAGCCAGAATGCCACTTACATCTCCGGCATACCAACCCGCTTTCCCTTTTTTCAGATCAGTAGCCCCTCCCAACATCAAAAAGCCTTTTGTCATGGCTCTTTTATTGGCATCTTCATAACGGATCAGGCTAATTAACTGGCGCAGGTAATTAATAGTATTACTGCGTAACAGGTCTTTGGTAACAGGAATATATTTACTGGCTGCTTCGGAAGTGCCGGAACTCAATGCATAATACTTGATCTTTCCCGGCCAGGTTACATCTGGTACTCCCTCGAGTGTTTTCTTCCACCACTCTTCATAAATTTTATTATAGTCATGAACCGGCACCAGTTCCTGGAATTTCTTGCCGGGATGTTTACTCAATAATGCTTCATCAAAATGATATCGTTGGCCGAATTCTGTAAACCGGGCCTTTTTCAATAACTTTTTTAATACCCTTAACTGCTGCCGCCTGGGGTCATTGGGAGGAATGCGTAACGCAGCAGCAATAGCTTTCGGTAATTTAATATCTAAAATAGTGGCCATTCGTTACTTAAAGATTATATCTAAAGTTATGCATTGTTATTGTTGAAATAGCGGCGAAAATAAGCTGCAGCAAAGTTCTGTAATTTCATCCACCAAGCCTCCGGTATGTTCGCCATATTAGTTTTAAATCAGTGGAAGGTTCGTAGTCCCGTGCATACCAATAGTCCATCATTTGCAGGCTTTCCGGTGAAAGTTGTTGTAAGGATGTACCTGGTACACCGTTACAGGCAATAACCGGTGTGTGCAGTGACGGAAGTTGTGTTTCTGGTACTGCATATCCCACCCAGGTTTTTTTTGCCAGCAATACCATAAAACAATTCATAAAAAAGTTGACTGGTTTTTTAACAATGAAAAGTTGAACCGGGAAAGTAATAATACCAAAACCCGCAAGGCTTACATCAATTAACCGTTTTAACCTCCTGTTGTAAGGATCAGCTAATTTATATCCATTTTCTGTTGACACTGCCTCTCCTGAACTGTCTTTTGAATCGCTGCCGACAATACTGCCGCTATTGACAGCATGAATCTTGGCAATGATGCCGGGTGGTAATTGTTGTATAGTTTGGATTATACCGGCAAAGGACAGGTTGCCCTGGCAAAAAATAATTTCCCGGAAAGGCAGTATTTTCGAAAGTTGATTTATTTTTTCCAGGCTACCAATTGCGGTTGTATCGTTTTCTTTTACAGCAAGCCTTCCCAGTACCCTTTGGTGTAAACCTGCTTCTTTTAATAGTCGTATTGTATTTTCATATTCATCAACAGACCCTGCAATTATCGTAGCTGCTTTGTCTTCTTTTTCCTTCTCGCTGTTGACTACATTGGTTTGTACCAATATCCACCGTAAAAAGCTGATCAATGCAAATGCAAGCAGGGCACCAAACAACACAATGGCTCTTGAAAACCGGTATTGCTCAGGTAATAATGAATAGGCGGCCAATAATACGATGGTGGCAATTGCCGATGAACGTATCAACTCTCCCCATTTATACCATTTGTCATACAAGCCCGCATAATAAGCAGTCACCAGGTAAAAAACAGTATAGGCCGGAATAGCAATCCACAATAGTTTATTCTCATATTCTATATCAGTTCGGACATACTGATTCCAGATATTTTTGATCAGCCAGAAAGAGAATAATATCAGTAATGCATCTATCAATGGCAAGCCAATGCGGCGGATGAAATTTCCAACAGCTGTGAGTGCGGCCCTGAACCAGATTGCACTATGAATTAATAAATTAAACAGTCCGGCCCTGCTTCCCCAATAGTGCTTGCGGACAAAAATGCTCATGGCGTTATAAAACATCCGCACATAATTCAGGCTTCCCTTTTTAGTGCTCTCTCCCTTAAAGTGTATAATGCTGCTTTCTGCAAAATACAAGTTCTTATACCCGGCCTTTTGAATCCGGTAACTCAGGTCAACATCTTCCCCATACATAAAAAAGGTTTCGTCAAAACTTCCTACTTTTTCAATCACTTCCTTTTTTATCATCATGAATGCCCCAGCCAAAACATCCACCTCCTGGTTATTATTTTCATCCAGGTGACCAAGATGATATATCGAAAACGTTTTTGAGCGGGGAAACAATTTCGCCAGGCCAAACAATTTATATAAAGAAGTTAGCGGGGACGGGAATGCTCTCTTTGATTCTTTCAAAAAACGACCGCTTCCGTCCAGCATTTTTATACCCAATGCTCCTGCGTCCGCCTGTTGGTCTAAAAAAGAAATACATTTTTGAAAACAGTCTTCCGGAACAATCGTATCCGGGTTGAGAAACAAAATGTATTTGCCCGAGCTTTGTTTCAATCCCTGGTTGCAGGCTTTTGCAAATCCGATATTTTCGGTATTAGCAATAAATCTTACAATCGGAAATTTTGGCGTCAGGTAGTTTATGCTATTATCAGCAGAGCAATTGTCTATTACAATTACTTCTGCCTGTATGCCCTCAATCGCCTTCAGTACAGAACAAAGGCACTGTTCCAGGAAATGTTTTACATTATAATTGACTATGATTACAGAAAGCTGCAAATTATATGAAGTATAAGATACGAAGTACGAAGTTTTTATGAACAGTTCAAAATGAAGTGCCTGTAATAAATCCGATAAAATCATTTTAATCAAAGTAATCTGCAGTCTATCTTTGCCCATGCTCAAAACCACTCTCATAGAGGCTGCCAAAGCAGGTGCCGCAGAAATAGTCCGTTTTTTCAACAGTGATTTTAAGATCAGTAACAAAGAAGGAGTGAACAACCTGGTAACAGAAGCGGATCATGCTGCTGAAAAAGCGATATTATCCGTTATCAAATCACATTTCCCGGAACACCAGATCCTGGCAGAAGAAACCGGTGAGATCATACAGGATTCTGATTATAAATGGATCATTGACCCGATTGATGGTACTGTAAATTTTGCCCACGGTATTCCGTTAAATTGTGTTTCAATCGGAATTGAGCATGCAGGAGAAATTGTAATGGGAGCTGTGTATAATCCGCACCTGAATGAATTTTATTTTGCTGAAAAGGGTAAAGGCGCTACGCTTAACGATAAACCCATTCATGTCAGTAGAGAAACCCAAACGATCAAAGCCTGTTTGGTTACCGGTTTTCCTTATACCTATATTAATATGCCAAACGGCCCGCTGGAAATTTTTGAACGATTTATCAGAAAAGGTGTTCCTGTAAGAAGATTGGGTTCCGCCGCTATTGATCTTTGCTGGGTGGCAGCCGGAAGGTTTGATGGATTTTATGAACATAAATTGGAAGCCTGGGACAGCGCTGCGGGATATTTAATGGTAGAAGAGGCCGGTGGGAAAGTAACCGACTTCACTGGTGGTAAGTTCTCCGTATACCAGCACCGGGTGCTTGCTACCAATGGAAAGATTCATGAAGAAATGCTGGACGTCATTAATAACAAGAAAGAATTATGAGTACGGAAAGAACAGAAATAAGCAGCCTCGGTGAATTTGGGCTTATTGAACATTTGACCAAAAACATTGAATTGCAAAATGCCTCCTCCATATTAGGTGTGGGTGACGATGCAGCCGTGATCGATCATTTTGGAAAACAAACGGTGATCACCACCGACCTGCTGGTAGAAGGAGTTCATTTTGACCTGATGTATACACCTTTGAAACACCTGGGTTATAAAAGTGTGATCGTTAACCTGAGTGATATATATGCCATGAATGCCATTCCTACCCAGATCATTCTGAGTATTGGCTTCAGTAATCGTTTTAGTCTTGAAGCGCTGACTGAATTTTATGATGGTGTATATGCCGCTTGTGAAAAATATGGTGTGGACCTGGTGGGTGGCGATACCACCTCATCGCAAAAAGGTTTCATTATTTCGGTCACGGCGATTGGTGAAGTGGCTCCTGATAAATATGTGAAAAGAAGCACCGCTCAAAAAGGCGACCTGCTATGTGTAAGTGGCGACCTTGGAGCGGCTTATGTTGGTCTGTTATTCCTGGAAAGAGAGAAGAAGATCTTTATGGAAAGTCCCGGAGTGCAACCCGACCTGGAAGGAGAAACGTATGTGATAGGGAAATTGCTGAAACCAGAGGCCAGGAAGGATATTGTGGAATTCTTTGCTGCCAAAGAAATTACTCCCACATCTATGATGGATATCAGCGACGGACTCAGTTCAGAGATATTACATATTTGTAAAGACAGTACTCTTGGCTGTGTATTGTATGAAGAAAAGATTCCTGTATCGGAAGAAATGAAAAAAGCGGCTTTTAAATTTGAAATAGACCCGACGGCCTGTGCGTTAAGCGGCGGGGAAGATTATGAATTATTATTCACCGTTTCTCAATCAGATTATGATAAATTAGTACTGAATGAGCAAATTAGTGTGGTTGGCTATATGACGGAGCCGGAATTGGGGGCACATATCATCACCAAGGGTGGTGGCAAACATGCCATCACAGCGCAGGGCTGGAATCATATGAAGCATTAAGAATAAAGGATTAAAAAAGAATATGGGGAGATTACAGATTTTACTGGCTTTGTTAATTGCTTTGACGGGTTGTGGTGTGAGCAAATCCGCATTTTCTCCTGTAAAAAAATATTCGCCTCAGCAGTTAGAGAGGGATTATTCGCTTTACCAGCATATACTGGAACAGCATCATCCAAGCCTTTACTGGTACACCAGCAAAGACAGTATGGATCTTTATTTTATGTACGGCAGACAGCAGTTAAAAGATTCGATGACGGAGCCTGAGTTTAGAAAACTACTTAGTTATGTCACTGCTAAAATTAATTGTGGGCACACTTCCATCCGCAATTCCAAAGCCTGGTCCAAATACAGTGATACGGTCCGGTTGGGAAAAATGTTCCCCCTGAGTATGAAAGTTTGGAATGATACTATGCTGGTAACGGCTAACCTGAACCGCAAAGACAGCATACTGAAAAGGGGAACAATGATCACCAGAATAAATGGCAAGGATATACCAACCCTTACAGATACACTCTTCGAATATATTTCCACGGATGGTTACAACCGGACCCATAAATATCAATCACTCAGCAACCGTGGTTATTTTGGTTCCTTGTATACATTATTATACGGTCCTTCGGAAAAATATACGCTTGATTATATTGACAGCACCGGGCAGCAAAAATCAATAACCATCCCTATTTACAACCCGGCTGCAGACACAGCAGGCAGGATGATGGTTCGTCCGCCGGCAAGAATACCGCGGCCTTCCAAACGGGAAAGAAGGCGCCAACAGATAAGCACCATCCGTTTATTAAGAATTGATACGGTTAATCACTCTGCTATGATGACCCTTTCTACATTTGGCAGGGGATATGGATTGAAAAAGTTCTTCCGGCAGTCATTCCGTGCATTACAACAAAAAAATATTACACATCTTATTGTAGATGTTCGTGGCAACGGAGGTGGCAGTGTAAATAACTCTACCCAGCTTACAAGATATATTGCCAGGCAACCTTTTAAAATTAGTGATTCCCTATTTGCCATCAGGAAGAAAAGTAACTATGAACAATATATCCAGCATCATTTCTGGAATAAGCTCTTTATCACTTTGTTCACCCGCAAGCGAAATGACGGTAATTATCATTTCGGGTATTTCGAACGGCATTATTTCAGGCCCAAAAAGAATAATCATTATAACGGTAAGGTATACATCGTTACCGGTGGAAATTCATTTTCTGCCACTACTTTATTTACTGGTGCATTGGTTAAGCAAAATAATGTTATTGTAGTGGGCGAAGAAACCGGTGGCGGCGCTTATGGTAATTCTGCCTGGCTTATTCCTTATGCAACACTGCCGGAGACTGGTGTACGGTTCAGGCTGCCCTTATTCAGACTGGTAATTGATAAAACAGTACCTAAAAACGGCAGAGGTGTTCAGCCGGAAATAACATCATTCCCCAGTATCGAAGCCATTCGTCGCAATGCTGATTTTAAAATAGAGACCGTGATGGAGCTGATACAAAAAGATAAAGAGGAGAAAAAGAACTGATCTTCAGGATAGTAATCCCGACGGATTGACCTTTTGCCTACTCCTCCTCATCCTTCATAATCATAAATCCATCAGCATCCTTCAGAAAAGGAAGTTTTTCCCTTATATTATCCAGCTGTTTTTTCTCCAGTTGAATAGTAAACACATCCTCTTCGTCTTTCTTTGTATAGAGCACTTCTCCCATCGGATCAATGATCATGCTGTCGCCACTATGATAAATATTGTTCCCGTCATTACCCACCCGATTAACACCGATCACATAACACTGGTTCTCGATAGCCCTTGCCTGCAAAAGTGTTTTCCAGGCAAGACTTCTTCTCTCCGGCCAGTTGGCAACATAGATCAATACATCATACTCAGGTCCTTCGGGTTGTGACTGTTGTCTTGCCCAAACCGGAAACCGCAGGTCATAACAGACCTGCAAGTTGATCTTCCATCCTTTTACTGATGCGATCAATCTTTTGGTGCCAGCCGTATAGTGATTATCTTCTCCGGCAAATGCAAAGCGATGACGTTTATCATATACGCCATACTGACCATTGGGCAGCATCCATATTAACCTGTTGTAATAATTATTTGCTTCTTTTATGATGAGACTTCCGGTAAGAACGATTTTTTTTGCTGCCGCTGTTCTTTTCATCCATTGAACCGTTTCTCCTTCCATAGTTTCAGCAAGCTCCTCCGGCTTCATACTAAAACCGGTGCTGAACATTTCGGGTAATACAACCACCTCTGTTTTTATGGAGATGCTGCTGATCTTTTCTTCCAGCATTTGGAGGTTGGCAATCTTATCTTCCCAGTGAAGATTTGTTTGAATGGTTGTTATTAGTAGTGCTGACATACTTTTAATTCTTCGGGGTTCTTGTAAAAGTACTTGTATTCAATAAAAAAGCAGCGGCCTTAGAAAAGACCGCTGCCAACCATTAACCATCTGCTTTTAACCTACTTAAAAATGTTATAGCGGAGCAATACCTCGTGGGCATTGGATCCTGCATCGAATACACTGATCGGTGTTTTATATATATCAAACGAGTATCCTACAGTAAACTTCTTATTCAGGTTCACACCGGCAGAGAGAATAAAGCTTTGCTTGGCCCGCAGTGCCAATCCCCACCAGAACACTTCGCTATGTTCTACTCTTATTCCACCCTGGAACTCTAAAGGAGCATTGGGTAAATAGATAAATAAAAAGTTGGGCGTTACAGAAGTAGCTTCGTCCACATTCCATTTATAAGAACCATGGAAATAATAGTGACGGTACAAGCGGGCCTCTTCTGAAGGACTTACAGTACCTGTATAGTAACCAAGCTTTGACTGAACCAGTTGAGCAACCGATGCCCCCAGTTGTAATTTCTTACCGGTGTAAGAAACACCAAAGCCTGCATCAAATTTGAAACGGTTGTCACTTGTTCCCAAAGCAGGATCTGAACCCAGCGTTTCAGAAAGTTTGGCCCTGTCAAGGGAATACTGCAGACCTTTAGCTTCGATACCCAATGAAAACTTACCACCGTTTGCCATAGGTATATGTTTGGCAAATTGCAGTGCAATACCTGTTCTTGAAGTTGGACCGGTTTTATCACTAAACAGGTAACCGCCTAAACCGATCTTCTGCTCCGGTAATTCAAAAGAACCAAAAACAGTAGTCGTTTTGGGGCTTCCGCTGATACCGCTCCATTGACTTCTGTAAGTAGCGCCAACCATTCTTTTTTGGTAAACCCCTGCTGTAGAGGGATTGTGCAACACTCCCTGCATATCATACATGGAGGAAGTCTGTAACTGTTGTGCATTAACCGTTGTAACAACTCCGGCAAATACTGCAAATAATATATAACGTTTCATGTTAGTGTTTTAATTTTTGTATTATCTCAAAATTGTTACGTCACCTTTCAGTGTAATGGATGCGCCGTTGATTAGGCGGTATGTGATCATATAATAATAGGTACCATCTGCCACCGGCTTGCCTTTGTAAGTACCATCCCATTTGTTCTGGTAGTTATCATCTTTGAAAACAATATTGCCATAACGATTGAATACGGTGGCAAACACCTGTCTTGTACAGGTACCGCCATTGTTGGTAACGATCCACACATCATTTTGTCCGTCACCATTTGGTGTAAAGGCATTCATCACTTTCAGGCAATAGGGAATTACATTCACGACCATGTTATCAGTAGATGTACAATTATTGTTGTCCCTTACAGTCAGGGTATAGGTAGTGGTCGTATTGGGTTTCGCAACAGGAGTATAGGTGTTGGCTCCGGTTAACGTATTGTTAGGAGTCCATGCGATAGAAGAAGGTGTTGATGTACCGCTTCCTTCCAGTGTTACTTCATCACCATCAACGATTGTTTTATCCGGACCTGCACTGATGATCGGGTTCGGCTTAATATTAACATTCACCGTCTTTGTTCTTACACAACCGTTGAGGCTGGCAGTAACCGTAAAGGCTGCACTGTTGTTTACGGTAGCAACCGGGTTGCTGATATTTGTTGCAGATAGTCCTCCTGCAGGTGACCATGCATAAGTTGTTCCGGTACCATTAGTGCTGGCCAGCATTGGTACAGGTGCGCCGGCACAAACCAATGTGTCGTTATTCGTTGTCAGTACCAGGTTATCATTAAATCCAACATTGATTGTTTTAGTTAACAACCCGCAATAAGAATCTTTTATCGTAATAGTTTTGGGTCCTTGCGTTAAGCCTGTAAATGTATTAGAAGACTGGAAAGCCCCTCCATTAATACTATACAAATAAGGAGAAATTGCACCTGTTGCATTGACCGTGATACTTCCGCCGGTTAGATTGGTACAGGATGCATTGACAACATTTTCAGTGGAGTTCACTGCGATATTTGCCGGGTTACCAAATTCCATTATAGGCGCCCCACTTACGTTTACTCCTGTCACAAACAATCTCCTGTTTGCAAAAGGAATAGCAGCCGGAACTGTCTTTGGTGCAAAGGCTGCTGTTTCAAAAAGGCAGCTGGTAGGTGGAACTTCCAAGGTCCAGGTAGCGCCGCCATCCGTTGTTTTACACATCAGGCCCGGTGTCATTACATAACCATTGTTTATATCATGCATTACAATAGCATTCAGATTACCTACACCCAATGTGCCGATATTTCCGGATACATCTGTCCAGGTTGCTCCTCCATCCGTCGTTCTGAAAATCACTTTTCTGGGAAACCCGTTGCCAATAACAAAAACTGTATTTGCATCCAGGGCAATCATGTCTTTATACGTTATTTGCGGTGTTACGCCAGGAGTAGGAAGAGGAAGTTTGCTCCAGGTAACACCGGCATCTGTTGTTTTATAAATAGTGTCCCTGTTGCCGGCAGCATATCCGATTAACCGGGTTGGGAATTCAATTTCCGTAAGGTTTTGTGCCAAAGAACCAACTGAGAATCCACTGTAAACACTCCAGGTAGCTCCTCCATTGAATGATCTGTAAACTCTTGAGGTTCTGGAGGCAGAAGGCACTGAGAAACTGGTATAACCAATTGCCCACACACTGTCATTACCTACCGTTGCAAGATCATTCATTTGCATCAGCCCATCTGCATACACAGGGTCTAATGTTGGTACAGCGGGTGGCGCCACGTTTAAATCAGTAGTATAATAAATGGACCCGTTGCTAACGGCAAAGTATGCCTGGGCAGGATTTGAATTTCTATAAGCAAATCCATTGATGCTATAGAAAGAAGACGCAAAATCAGGCCTTGTTCTATCCCACCAGGTTTTGCCTCCATCTGCTGTTACATTAATTGTTGAGCTCCCTGCAGCTACACCATTATTACAGTCAGCAAATTCCATTTTAGTAAATCCGGCACTGAGCGGAACGGTAACATAATTACTACTCCATCCCGGTCCACCCGGTATTGAATCTGCCACAACACCGAGAGAACCCATAGATAAGAATTTACCATTTGGAGCAATATCAAGTGCCCACACACCATTGTTACTATAGTTTTGTCCCGGAGGTAAACTTCTTGATTCCACCCAGTTTCTTCCTGTATCCACAGAAGTCCACATACGGGCAAAATTTCCGTTTGCTATCAGTGTGCCATTACTAGTCCTTCTCATTTGGTAAGGATTAGACGCTAACAGAACCTGCACAGCAGGTACAGGCGGGTAGCCCGGAGGGGGACCTGCAGGGCCAGTATTCAATATCTCAAATTTTCCCTTTTCGTATACACCGGGGCGGTTAACGTTTAGTGTGCTGTCATTCTTCCCGGTACGTACTCTCACCACCACGTTATTATTAAACGACATCATCACAATCAAAGTGTCATTGATAATATTCAGGGCTCTGAACTGCTGGTTAACTTGTGATACAGTTCCAAATTTTGATGTACAGTTTATTGTTGCCGGGAAACCGGTATAACCCAGCCTTTCTTTGCTGATAGAGAAGTCGGTTAGTGTACCATTATCAAACTTCCACAATAAGCTGGCATTATGTGATCCTGTTGTTTGTTGCCCGGTTAAAGCACAGGTGGTGCTATTGGTTATATTGGGTATACCCAAACCTGGAAAATTTGAAGCGCCGCCTCCACTTATATAGCCAATATTATTATTGATGAACTCTATTCTTTGTATTTCTTTTGCTTTAGCTGTGATGGGAAAGTCAATTGAAGGGTATGTAGCATTGTTGATGAAGCCTACTTTGGTTGTACCATTGGATACAGGTGCAGCCATAGAATCCCAGGTAGCCCCGCCATTATTGGTAACATACAGTTTAGGGATAGAATCAGGTGTATTCCATTGTCCGCCTATATAGCCAGTTGTGGGACTTGTAAACCAAACAGCATTTATGTTCCTCGCATTACTGGACAACGGAGTGTTTATCAAAGTCCATGTAAGACCGCCATCTGTTGTTTTAGCCATACAACCAAGATTGCCTACCGCATAAGCAATAGTAGAGCTAACAAAATGTACATCGCTAAAACTTGGTTTGGTTAAAAACCCGTTAGCCGGATTTACAAAAGTAAATGGCCCATAAGTCCAGTTGGAGCCGCCATCTCTTGAACGGGCAATGCCGCCATCTGAGCCAACAGCGATCACATTATTGTTATCAAAAAAATCAACATCCTGTAAAGTAAACCCAAACTGTTTGGGGTTACTAAACTTCCATTTAGTGGTATCATAACCCTGGCCTATGACGAGCATAGAAGAAAAGGAAAATAAAATTATCAGCAGATAATAATGCAATTTCCCTAAGCAGTTCTTATTCATTTTTAATAACTTTTTATGTTTTGGAAGAATTGGGAGAGCAATGTTATAGTAACATTTACACCCGGTTTGTAGAATTAATTCTACTTAGTAATCAGGATAAAAAATTGATTTTTGAACTTGCAAAATTTTATGCGGCAAAAGCTGTCTATTATATTAGTTATCAGTCTTTTTTTTGGTTCCCTGTCAAATGCACAGGATAAATCGAACCGGGGCAAAGAATTTTGGCTGGGCTATGGTTTTCACTGGTTGTTTTTAAACCCGGATATAACTCCCGTGAATAGCCAGGAATTGGCCCTTTATATAAGTTCGGAACAGGCCGCTACAGTTACTGTCTCAGTAAACGGAACCGCCTGGACACAAACAGTGAATATTCCGGCAAATACTGTTGATGCAACTATCTTGATTCCCAAAACAGGACCTAATGATGCCCGTTTACTTACAGACGGATTCTCTAATAAAGGAATCCATATAGTGAGTGATGTTCCTGTTGCAGTATATGCTCATGTGTATGTAAACCAGGGATCGGGTGCTACCATGCTGATGCCGGTGGAAACCTATGGCTATTCCTATTCATCAGTTAATTATCGCCAGAACACTTCAGGATCTTCTTTACCCAATATCAGCCCTACCACACAAAATGGCCCTGATTGGTATTCCTGGTTTTATGTAGTGGCATCAGAAGATAATACAAGGCTGGAAATAATCCCCAGCGATACCACAAAAAATGGGTGGTTGCCGGGCCAAACCTATACGGTCAATCTCAACAAAGGTGAAATATATAATGTATATGGTAAGATGGTACCCGGCAATAGCCAGGCATGGGCTGCCAGTAAGGATATGACTGGGAGTAAAGTGATTGCCGTTCCCGGTGCTGATGGCAACTGTCACCCTTTTGCTCTTTTTTCCGGTTCCAGCGGTATCCGCATTTGCCGGGGTGATGGAGGTGAATACATGCAACAGCAAATGTTTCCTTCACAGGCTTGGGGTACCCGTTATCTAACCTATCATACTATTAATAATACGAATACAGACATACTTGAAACAAACAGGAATTATTACAGGGTTTGTGTTTCAGATCCAACAGCCGTTGTAAGAAGAAACGGTATACCTCTTACAGGATTGGTTAACAACTTTTATTATGAACTCATGGATTCAACTGGTGGAGATTATATTGAATCTGATAAACCGGTTTTAGTTTCTCAATACACCGTAAACGACAATCAGTGCTGGAATTTTCCAACTACTACACCTTCTCCTCCTTCAAACGGAGATCCTGAAATGTTTTACCTGAGCCCGATAGAACAAGGTCAAAAATCAGTACGTTTTTTTGCCAGCAGGCAATCTCCGGCTATTTCTTATGTCTATACCAATATTCATGTGCCCACAATTGCTGTAGGCTCATTACGAGTAGATGGAAATGTTGTTCCGGCTTCTCAGATTGTAGTACATCCCAATAACCCGGCTTACTCCGTTGCATTGGCCAGGTTTACAGGTCCCGCTGCCCAACATACTATCACCTGTGATTCAGCTTTTACTGCGACCGTATATGGCCTGGGCAATTATGAAAGCTACGGCTATAATGTTGGTACACTGATCAATAACCTGAATCATTACAGCGAGATTAGGAATACTTTTAACACAACAGGCGCAGTTGATACCTTTACCTGTCCCAAATCCCCGGTAAGACTTTTTGTAAAGCTGGGCTATCCTGCCAATTCTATTCATTGGAAGTTGAGCCAGGTAACAGGTATGTCGCCCAACGCTGATTCAATTATCAGCAACCCGGTGCCTGTTCGTACAGAAATTATTAATGGGCGAACCTATTACGTATACACCCTCCAACAGGATTTTATTTTTGCTCATCCGGGCACTTATTATATTCCTGTTTCTTTTACCGCAACGGTTATAGAAAATTGCAGCCAGACTGAAAATGCAACTGTGAAAGTAGTGGTGAAGCCCGGGCCTGTAGCAGATTTTACTTTTGCTTCACCCGGTTGTTTAACAGATAGCATCCGTTTTACCGGTGCGTCTGTTCCGGGAACATTCAACCTGGTTAACTATAACTGGTTGTTTGATGATAACAGCACTGCAAATACCGTGAATGCCGTGAAGCTTTTCACCACGGCAGGTAATCAAAATGTCCGTTACACGATCTTTGCAG
The DNA here is from genome assembly GCA_016719165.1 of Chitinophagaceae bacterium. Classification (GTDB taxonomy): domain Bacteria; phylum Bacteroidota; class Bacteroidia; order Chitinophagales; family Chitinophagaceae; genus JJ008. Next base: position 531,880 of record JADKAJ010000002.1, read on the forward strand.
ATAACGGTTGTATCGGTGACACGATCAAAACAGTTGCGATACAGGAAAGCCCCGTTGCTGCATTCAGTATTAGTGGAAATAGCTGTCAGCGGGATTCTGTAAGGATCACTGATGCATCATCTATTCCGGCAGGAACTATTACCAGCTGGCAATGGAATTTTGGTGATGGCAACACGGCAACACTCACTAACAACAATCCGTTCTATCATCAATACACTACTCCCGGCAATTATACTATTTCATTAATCACTGTTGCCGCCAATGGCTGTAAGAGTGATACGGCTTTTGTGCCGGTAACAATATTACCAAAGCCGGTTGCTGCATTTACTACCGGGGGAAATATCTGTCTTGGAGATTCTGTGAGGTTTATTGATGCTTCAACCGTACCTGTTGGTACCATCACCAGCTGGCAATGGAATTTTGGTGATGGCAATAATGCCACGTACACCAACAATAATCCGTTTTATCATCCCTATACCACCGCAGGAAATTATCCTGTTTCGCTGATTGTAACCGGTAGCAACGGTTGTATCAGTGATACGTTCAGGCTTACAGTTAATGTAAGCAGTAAGCCAACCGCCTCTTTTACTTTCATTGGAAAACCATGTATAGATAGTGTACAAACTTTTACTTCTTCAGTACCCACAGGTGGGTCTAATCCACCCACCTGGCATTGGAACTTTGGTGATGGACAAACTTTTAATTCCACGACTGTAAATACGGCCACACATTCTTATCCTACAACATTGTCCAATATTGTTGTAAAGCATTGGGTCAGTTACAGCGCCGGTTGCAGCAGTGATACTTCTTTTTCTACTATCCCGTTTATTAATCCAAACCCCATTGCTTCTTTTATTGTTATTGGCGATACCCTTTGCGAAAGAAAACCAATTACACTGACATCTTCTGTAACAGGTGTAAGCAGCTGGAACTGGGATCTGGGTAATGGCACCAGCACTGCTGTACCTCCATTCAATCATTCTTATACTGCTGCAAATACTTATACCATCAGCCTCTTTGTAAGAACAGCAGCCGGTTGTGGCTCTCTGCCCGCTACACAATCAGTAACAATTAACCCGACACCTGCTGTTAATGCTGGTCCGGATAAATTTATCAGGATAGGAACATCCACGACATTAGACGCCACTATTAACAATGCGGCAAATTATAATTTCCTGTGGACCCCTTCACTATACCTGAACGCTACGAACATACTGAACCCGGTATCTACACCGGACAACCTGGTTACGTATACCATACAGGCTATTGATAAACTGAATAATTGTATCGGTACCGATGATGTTGTAGTAACGCCTGTTTCAGATATATTTATCCCTTCAGGCTTTACGCCCAATAATGATGGAAAAAATGATAAATGGGTTATTCCCGGCCTGGCACTATACCCGGAAGCAAGAGTCACTGTATTCAACCGGGCCGGACAAATAATATTTGATGGCAAAGGATATACAAACAATCCCTGGAACGGCACTTATAAAGGAATAGTCCAGCCGCATGATGTATATGTTTACCTGGTACAATTAAACGATGAAAGAAAACAGGTCTTCAAAGGTACTGTGACGCTTATCAGATAATGCTAACCGCTACCGCCAGATTCTTTTTAAGAATGTCACCATTAATCAGATATTACTTCTTGTTTCATTTGGGTATCATCATAAGCAGCCTTTTGTCTGCACAGGAAAAATCCAATAAGGGAAAAGAATTCTGGTTAGGATACGGACACAATGCCCTGTTTGCAAATGCATCACCGCCAAACAGTCAAAATCATACTTTATACCTCAGTGCCGAACAAGCTGCAACGGTTACCGTTTCGGTGAATGGAACAAGCTGGGCCCAAACGGTTAATATTCCTGCTAATACTGTTGACTTTTCCATTATCATCCCTAAAAGCGGTGCCGATGATTCAAGAATTTTGAGCGAAGGTTTGTTTAATAAAAGCATCCACATTATCAGCGATGTTCCGATTGTTGTATACTCTCATCAATACAACCTTTTTTCTTCTGCCGCTACTATGCTGATGCCGGTGGAAACGTATGGTTACACTTATTATTCATTGAACTACTCACAGGTTTCTAATTATCCGGACAGTTATTCCTGGTTTTATGTAATTGCGCCGGAAAATAATACAAGGGTACTTATTACCCCTTCCGATTCTACACAAGGTGGTTGGTTACCCGGCCAAACCTATACGGTGAATTTGAATAAGGGTCAGCTGTACAATGTATTTGGAAAAAGAGCCGACACTTATACAGGAAAAGATATGAGCGGAAGCAAAATTGTTTCTGTAGCAGGAGCTGATGGTAATTGTCACCCGGTAGCTGTTTTCTCTGGCAGCAGCCGTGTTGTTATTTGCAATGGTAACGGAGGAGAAATTTTGCAACAACAAATATTTCCTGCCAATGCCTGGGGCACCCGGTATATAACTTATCATACGGTGCAGAGTGCAATGGGAGACATTACATCACCTCTCCTTAATATTTACCGGGTGGCCGTAAGAAACCCGGCAAACATTGTAAAAAGAAACGGGGTTCCGCTAACAGGGCTGATCAATAATTTTTACTATGAATTTTCCAGCACTTCAGGAGATTATATTGAGGCGGACCAACCTATACTTGTATCGCAATACACTGTTTCTGCTAATGAATGTACCGGTTCATCCACCGGACCGTATGGTGACCCTGAAATGTTTTATTTAAGCCCAATAGAACAAGGCGTAAAGAACAGTGTTTTTTACAGCACCCGCAGAGAGGCTATTGATTTGAATTTTATTAATGTCATTATACCACAGGGCGGTTTATCTTCTTTACGGATAGACGGTACGGCCGTTCTCCCTGCTGAATATATCACTCACCCGGTTAACAATAATTACGCTGTTGTTGTAAAAAGACTTTGGGGACCTGCAGCACAACACAGCGTCAATAGTGATTCAACTTTTATCGCCACTGTATATGGCGTTGGTACATTGGAAAGCTATGGCTACAATATGGGAACCTATGTCAATAATCTGAATGCTTATAGCAGTATTAAAAACTCCTTGAACCTAACCAACCAGGTAGATACTTTCACTTGCCCAAAAACTCCGTTCCGGATAACTATTAAACTGGCATACAAAGCATCATCCATCCACTGGAAGCTCAGCCAGGTGACTGGTTTAAATCCAACTACAGATTCAATTATAGTAAACCCCATACCATTTGATTCCTCGTTTATCAACGGAAGAAAATATTATACCTACACCCTGCAACAGGATCTCACTTTTGCTACAGCTGGTACATATTATATACCGGTTACCTATATGGCTCCTGATATTGATGCCTGCAACCAAACTGAATCAACAACAGTAAAGGTGCTGGTAAAACCGGGGCCAAGAGCAGATTTTACTTTTAACGCTCCTGCGTGCCTGGCTGATAGTATTCGTTTTACCGGAACAGCCGTTCCCGGTTCGTTTAATCTTATCAATTATAACTGGCTGTTTGATGATAACAGCACCGCTAATACTATCAATGCTGTAAAGCTTTTTACAAATACCGGTTCTCAAAATATCCGGTACAGTATTTATGCTGATAATGGATGTCTTGGTGATACCACTAAAACAATAACTATATCGGAAAGCCCAACCGCTTCTTTTATTATTAGCGGAGCCCCTTTCTGTGAAGGCAAGCCCGTTACCATTACTTCATCTGCATCAGGTATCAGTTCATGGAACTGGGAGCTGGGCAACACTACCAGTATAACTGTTCCGCCTTTTACCCATTCTTTTAGTACCGGTACTTATTCTGTAAAGTTGGTTGCAAAAACAGCTTCCGGTTGTCTTTCTGATACGGCTGAACAAAACATAACAATTTATACGACGCCGGTTGTTAATGCAGGAGCTGATAAAACCATCAGGGCCGGTAGTTCAGTGACACTGGATGCCGCCGTTACTCCCGCCGGTGATCATAATTTTAGCTGGTCGCCTTCTTTATACCTGGATGCCCCTACAATACTAAATCCGGTATCTGCACCCCTTGTTTCCACCAGTTACACAATCAGGGTAGTTGACAGACAAAGTGGTTGCTCCGGCGAAGACAATGTGACCGTTACTGTTATTTCAGAACTATTCATTCCAAATGCTTTTACACCAAATAACGATGGCCGGAATGATAAATGGATCATTCCCGGGCTGGCATTGTACCCGGAAGCAGTGGTTTCGGTTTTTAACCGGGGAGGCCGGAAAATATTTGAATCAAAAGGATATACGAACAACCCCTGGAATGGAACTTTTAAAGGTATTGGCCAACCCAACGATGTGTATGTATACCTGATTGAGCTCAGGGATGAAACCAAAAAAATTATAAAAGGAACCGTAGCGATCATCCGTTAACCCGATAGAATAAATTCTACAAAAAGCAGCAATAAATTATGGAAATTAGTAGATTAAATACCAGCAGCGAGACCGAAACTTTGAAAAAAATGCCGCCAAAAATTCTCATAGCAGATGACCATAGTATGATCCGGAAAGGATTAAAGCTGCATATACAACTTACCCTCGGCTACAACGATATTGAAGAGGTGGCCACCTGTAATGACCTGATGAAAGAACTCGTCAAGAAAAAATACACTCACCTGGTGCTGGATATTATTTTATCTGATGGCAGCACCCTTGAAGTGATCCCTAATATACGCAGGGTATATCCCGACCTGCACATTCTTGTTTTCTCCATGCAGCCTGCCGAAATATATGGTGAGGCGCTTAAGCAATATGGCATTAATTACTATCTCTCCAAATCTGTTGGCGAAGAAGAAATGATACAGGTGCTGCAGAAATTCCTGCAGAACGAAACCCCGATTAGAAGAAACGATATCCATCACCACGACAACCCTTTCAAAACACTGGCCCCAAGAGAACTGGAGATCCTTCACTATGTATTAAAAGGAATTGGCACAAAAGAAATCGGGGAAACACTCAATTTAAAAATGAATACCGTCTCTACTATTAAAAACCGCATCTACGAAAAAACCAATGCGGGAAATATCAAAGAACTCATGGAACTGGCCACCCTCTACAATGTAAATTATTAAGCGGGATGCTGTAACTTGTTATGGCAATCACCTTATGCAAAGGTTCCTGATTTTACTATATTTCATTCTTGCGCTGGCGAATCCCGCCATGTCCCAAACTGCCGGAAACTCACATCTGCGTCAATATACGACTGACAATGGGTTACCATCAAATGGCATCAAGGGGCTGCAGTGGGATGAAAAAACAGGTTTTTTATGGATTGCAACCGAAGCCGGTATCGTTCGCTTTAATGGAGTTGATTTCCGCTCCTATACCAAGGAAAATATGCCCTCCATTACCACCGAAAGGATGTTGTTTATGGTCCGGAACAGGAAAGAGCATATTTATATATCAGATATGGCCGGTAATATTTTTTGGATCAACCAAAACAAACCGGTGCTTTGGAAAAAGGGAGCGGAGAATGTTAATCCGTATTATGCGAATTATTATTTACTGTCCGTTTCCGATACTTTTTTTGAAAGACATACCGGCGTTGCCAACAATACCCGTTTTTCAGCAGTCACCGACAAAATTGTCGGGCTTAGTGATACAGCCTGCCTGCTTCTTAATAATGGCACCCTTTTTTATCACTCGATAACAATGCCAGCTCCGGTGGCATTACCTTTTGAGCGGGGTAGTTTCAAATCTTTTTTTAAAATAAACGACCAGTATTTTCTAATCAATAATAAAAAAGAAGCTCTCCTGCTTAATACCAGCGACTTTACTGTTTCTCCGGTTGCAGTAACCGATATTAATGGAAGCCGTCTGCTTTTTGAAACAGGTAACAACCCTGTATTCTGGGAGCCCGGTATGAATAATCCTGTTTTGGTGGAAGAGGAAAATGCCTGGCTATTTACATTCAGGGATAACAAGATAACAGCAACACTGCTGTTCACGGGTATTCCTTCAGACGCACTGATCCGAACTTTAGAATACAGCGATAAAAACAAGACCCTTTTTATCGGTACCGATTCAAAAGGGCTGATCATTATTAATCAAACCTCTGTAACCACCAAAAAAAGAACAGACGGCGTCTCTAAAAACAGGAATTCCTATTATTCACAGATTGAACTTGCAGACGGTAATGTATTAACAAATGAAGGAGATATCATTGGCGATACCCCCGCTGCTGAAAACACAATACCTGTAAAAGGAAAATTTGCTTACTATGTTTCTTCTACCGGCGACAGTTTGTTGTGGTATAGCCAATACACTCCTTCCCTGGGATATTCCTGCCTGCACCGGTATAACAAAGTCACTGGTGAAATAAAAGTATTCAGCAAGATCAAACCCGACCAGGTGGTAACCCAATCGGGTACAAACTATTACTTAGCGAGCAACACCGGGATAGGTGTGCTGGATGCAGACAGCATCAGGCTGTTACACACTTATGCCGGAAGAAATGCCGGCATTATTGCATTTGCTATAGCAGAGATACAACCGGGAGTAATAGCTGTAGCCACCTGCAGCGGCTTACTCCGGTATACAATCGTTACCGGGCGACTGGATACAATTTTCAGCAAAGAAAATATTTGTGTACGGAGCATCTGGAAGTATAAAGACTATGTTTTTTTTGGCACATATGGTTCCGGCTATTATATCTACAAAAACGGGGTGATAAAACAGATGCCCCTGGATAAGAATAAGTATTTGTTATATGCGCACTGCTTCGTTCCCGATGATAATGGTTATTGCTGGATCAGCACCAACCGTGGATTATTTAAATCCAGCCTCGAAGAGCTCATCAATGTATTTGAAAATAAAAAGACATCCGTATACTATCATTATTTCGGAAAAAAAGATGGTATGGAAATGACAGAACTGAATGGTGGTTGCACTCCCTGCGCATTGCGTTTAAAAAACAATATCATTTCATTTCCCTCAATGGATGGTTTGCTATGGGTAAACCCGGACAAAGCGATTCCTGTATTGCCGGAAGGCGATATTTTTATTGATGAAATACTTATTGATAATGAAATAAAAGACCCGGGATATCTTTCCCAAAAAAGCCTGCCTGCCAAAACTGGTGAAATAATAATTCGCCTCGCTTTTTCCGCCTGGTGCAATAAAGAAAATATTTACCTCGAATACCAGTTGAATGACACCCTTAACTGGAAGCCTGTTGTTTTTGAAAATGGATCAGAGATCCGGTTTAATAACCTTCCTTCCGGGGATTATAAACTACGGATACGAAAACTGAATGGGTTTGGGTTCAATAATTACACCTACAAAACAGTAGACTTTACCATAACCACTCCATGGCACCAGCAATGGTGGTTTTTTGTACTGGCTTCCCTGCTGGTGCTGGGCATGTTGTCTTTTTATTTCCGTTTCAGAACAAGGCAATATGAAATAAGACAACGAAAACTGGAACAGCAGGTGGCAGAAAAAACAAAAGAGCTGAAAGAGCAAAATGAAGTCCTGGAAAAAAACAATTCAATAAAAACAAGGCTAATCTCCATTATCAGTCATGATATTGTTACCCCGTTAAAATTTCTGACAGTGGCCGGAAAGAACCTGATAGAAAAAAGAAAGATGATGCCGGAAGAGCTGCAACAGGAAACATTGCAGGAGATCACCAACACCTCACAGGAATTGCAACTGCTTTCCACCAATATCCTCAACTGGATAAAATACCAGAATGAAAACCGGCGGCTGGCAAAAGAAACGTTTAACCTGCAGGAGATGGTAAACCAGATATTGGGTATCCTGCAATCTCTGGCCCGGCAAAAAAATATCAATATACATAACCAGGTGGAAAAGGACCTGGAGATCTGCCAGTATTATGAACCTTTAAAGATCATGATCTATAACCTGCTCACCAATGCTATTAATTTTACGGAGAAAGGAACGATAACTATTACGGCTATGCGGCAGAACGATCAGGTTTCCATTGCTGTTAAAGATGAGGGCATTGGTATGAGTCCCGAACAAATCCAACGATTGATGGCCGAAGATGTTGTTATTACTTCTGCCAATGTGGATAACAGGAAGGGACATGGATTAGGTTATCTGATCATCAAAGACCTGCTGAAGACAATGGGAGCCAGGTTGCATATTGAAAGTAAAAAAGGGCAAGGCACAACGGTTTCGATTTCGATGTTTGCTTTATAGCGGTTTTTCTTTTCCAACGAGCCCTCTCACCAGGTCCATTTCAAACCCCTTATTCAATAAATAATCCATCGTCTTTTTCTTCCGTACCAGGTATTGTTCGGCTTTCAGCGATGCGTATTTTTCATCGGCCAGTTTTTTCAACACAGCTAAGTATTCTTCCTGGCTGATTTGCTGCAATGCTTTTTTTATACAGTATTCGCTTACCTGTTTTTGCTTTAGCTCATATTTTATTTTTACCCGTCCCCAATGTTTCACCCGCCATTTTCCACCGGCATACGCAATGGCAAAGCGTTCTTCGTTCAGGTAATTTTCTTCAATCAATGTGCTGATGATCTCATCATGCTCTTTCTTCCACACACCCAGGTTAAACAGTTTTTCTTTTACCTCGCTATGGCAGCGTTCCTGGTAGGCACAGTAATGTTTCAGTTTCTGCAGGGCCTGTTCTTTGGTGAGGTGTTTTTTATACATGAATTGTGATCAGTGTAATACTGGTATGCAATGGGGTTATTCTTCCAGCCTGGCCGAACAACCGAACTCATGTTTCAAATAATCATCATAGTGGTCTGCCTTCTTAAATAAGATCCGGAAGGCTTCTGCTCCGTTCTCTTTCGTCATGTCAAGGTCGTAGATAATTCGGCTGAGTACAATATTTTGTTTTACACAACTTAATACTAATCCATGTGTGCGGTAATTTTCCTGCAGCAGGTATTGATACAGCGGTTTGATCTTTGAAACATCAGCCGGCATCTGGCAGAGATAAGCATCTCCCGCTATGAAAAAATTTTCTGCATTGTAGGTGATCTTTATTTTGGCCGATCCTTCTTTTACACTCCATGTATTAACCCCTTCCCTGGCCAACCGCACATCTTTGCCCAGTTCTTTCAATATCTCTTCAATTGTTTTGGCAGCGCCAACCGGTTCCGCTTCTTTTTCGGGTATCTCCGGCAACTTTACTTCTGTGCCGCAGCTCGGACAATATTTTCCTGAATCAATATTGGCAGCAGTAACTAAATAACCACAACTGAAACAACGGGCGGAAGCCTGTCCCTTATTGGGTAAATACATTTGCAGGGCTTCCCGCAGGTAAAGCACCGGCAATGCAAATCCAAGATTATCACCACCACGGATGATGAATGAATTGACACCTATTATTTCTCCGTTCATATTCACCAGCGGACCACCACTGTTCCCCGGATTGATAGCCGCATCTATTTGTATAAACTTTAACCCGTCTCTTATTCTATCCACTTTGGAGATTACTCCCTGCGTGGCGGTATAATTTAACCCATATGGATGGCCAATGGCCACTACGGCATCGCCGTCTTTCATCTGATCGTACTGGCCCAGCCGAACTTCGGGCAGTTCAATGTTTTTGGGTGCTTCTAAAAATGCCAGGTCATGTTTCCGGTCGGTGTACCATACCCTTGACAGTGCTTTATCAAATGTTTTTCCGGCAATGGTTACTTCGGCGTTTTCTGCCACCACATGATCATTGGTAACTATAAGGTCAAATTCCTTTATATAAAAACCAGTCCCTGTTCCCGTAGCAGTTGCTATTTGAATGATGGCGTTCTGGTATTTTTCTATGATCAGTTGCGGGTCCATTACCATTGATTATTTTGATTACTTGGGCTCCATGTTTAAAAACTCCATTTCATTCGTAAACGTAAGATTGAAATTGATAAGCGTATCAAACCGGAGGTTCTGTGTTTTAAAATCCATGTTGGGATATTTATCCTTCCAGCGGTTTTGTATCTCCTTTATTTTATCAATGACAGCCTGCGAAACAAATTGTTTGCGTACAGGATCATAATACACTTTTTTATATCCAAGGGCCACAAAGTATTCCGGGTAGTTCACCATCATATACAAATGAAACAGCTCGGTAACAGCTTTGGGCAGGCTGTAAGAGTACTGGCAGTAAGAAATACCGTATTCGGTTATCTGGCTGGCAATAAACGGATAGTTATTGTCCCGGTACCAAACCATGTTCTGGTTAGCCGCATGAATGGCCTCAGCTACCGCCTTGTATGGCTGTGGCGCCACGATGGCAAACGTATATTTGGAACGAAACAGGTTTTTAAAAACTTCTTCTTTGGGTAATGCCTGCATATTTTTAAACGCTTCAGCCATGTCCCTGTTTTTTTCTGTTACCGGTCTTTCGTCCTTTTTAAAATAGATACCGGTTATTTTTTCAAGCTCATTCAGCAATTTTCCTTCCGGTGTGATCATGTAATCTATCCGGTGTATCAGCACCAGCAGTAAATACGCTATCGCTCCTGAAAATTTATCTGCATCCAGTGGTGCAATGGTGTCCAGTGTTTCACCAATCCATTTTTGCAGGTACATATACTTCACCTCTTTCTCCTGTTCCGGAACGACCGAGATATGTTCGTTATCTGATTTTTCAAGGGCAGTAAAATCCTGTACCAGCAGGTCATCCTGTTTGTCAGCCTTGGTGGCCAGTTCTTTTAATCCGTAATATAATTTACTGGGACTTGCCATTTCTGAATCGCTGTCAAACCGCATGCAGAGCCTGTCGGTATCCATGGCAAAGCGGCTGTAGTATAAATTAAAATTCATCTCCAGCAGGCGGCGCATCACCGGTACGGAAGGTTGCGGCATACGGGCCAGTGTTACTTCTGCTTTTACAGCTTCTTTATCAAAACTCCCCCGTACCACTTTTGATCCCTGGTAAAGTTCAAACCTTCCTTCAGCGCCATTCCTTTCATACACCACATTTTGCGCTGCATCATCCCGCAGGTATTCAAAAAAAGCATCCAGGCTTTCGGGAAATTTTTTTTCCTTGAACAGGTTGTCGGCATCTGTCCACCGGTTCACCTTTACCAATGGCTTATTATTATCAGAATAGCGGCCAAAGGGGATACCTGGCTCCACCGCAGTTGCTGCTTTCTTTTTTCCCCAACCAAATAATTTTTCAAGCATTCAATGATTTTTCAAGTCAGGCAATATACAAAGAAGATGCGGGTTGCCCATATACAGAAGTACCAAAAACCTGCACCCGCCAACAAGTATTCCACAGGGCCTTTAAAGTGTTGACAGTAAACCAAAAATCAGTAGTTTCGCCTCATTCATTTAAACAATTTAATTACAGGTCATGAAGTTTATAGCGTCGTCCTCTTCTTTGCTGAAACAACTGCAGCATATTTCCGGTGTTATCAACGCCAACACGGTTTTGCCGATATTGGAAGATTTTTTGTTTGAAGTGGAAAAAAACAAACTGACAGTGGTGGCAACAGACCTGGAAACCGTGATGCGGGTGCAGCTGGATATTGAAGCCAAGGACAGCGGCAAAGTGTGTATCCCGGCCAAGATACTGATGGATTCACTGAAGAATATTCCTGACCAGCCCCTTACGTTCAATATTGATAAAAATTTCGGTATTGAGATCACCAGTGATAACGGTAAGTATAAAGTGATGGGCGAAAACCCGGATAACTTCCCGAAAGAACCGGCTGCAGATGATACTACTTCGTTTACGATGACAGCTTCGGCGTTGGTAACCGCTATCAATAAAACTTTGTTTGCCACCAGTAATGATGATCTGCGTCCTGCCATGACAGGTGTTTTCTTTGAGCTGGACAAAAAGGGATTACAATGTGTGGCCACCGATGCACATCGCCTGGTTCGCTATAAAAGAACAGATGTAAAATGTCCTAAAACAGATTCTTTCATTGCGCCCCGCAAACCACTGAACCTGCTGAAAGCTGCTATTCCTTTTACCGATGAAGAAATTACAGTTAGCTATAACAGCAATCACCTTTTTGTAAAACATGGCACCACACAAATGAGTTGCCGCCTGATCGATGCAAGGTTCCCCGATTATAAAGTGGTCATTCCAACCGACAACCCATACCGTCTGACCGTAAATAAAAATGATTTTCAAAGTGCCCTTCGCCGGGTAAGTGTATTCAGCAATAAAAGTACCAACCAGGTGGCGCTGAGTATTAGCGGCAGCGAACTGCAACTCGCTGCGCAGGATGTGGACTTCAGCTTTGAAGGAAATGAAAGAATGAAATGCCAGTACAATGGTGAAGACCTGATGATCGCCTTCAATGCAAAATTCCTTATCGAAATGCTGAACGCTACCGACAGTGATGAAGTAAATATGGAATTGTCAACCCCTACCAAGGCGGGTATCATAAAACCAACAGACCAGGATGAAAGCGAAGAACTCCTGATGCTGGTAATGCCGCTCATGCTGAATCAATAATCTTTCAACACAGAAGGAAATAGCATACTGATTTAAAAAATCTCTCTTTGTAAGGGAGATTTTTTATTTTACACCAATGGAATACATCAATATCCGTTCTTTCGATAATTATATCCCTGCTCATATTGCATCGGGGCGGCTGGAAGAAGAAGGTATTAACTGCTGGCTGAAAGATGAAAACACCGTTACCATTGATCCTATACTAACCAACGCTATTGGTGGTATTAAACTAATGGTGGATGCCAGGCAGGCAGAAAGAGCGGCAGACATCCTGCGCAAACTGGAAAGTGAACACCGCAAACTGACTCCCTGTCCCAGGTGTCATTCCCAAAACATAGATTATGTAAGCACACCCCGTAAAGCCGGTAACTGGTTCAGCGCTTTGTGGGGGTTTTTAACCCTGAGCTATGCCATGCCGGTAGAAAAAGTATTTCATTGTTTTGATTGCGGTCATGAGTATGTTGCAGAAGAGAACAGGGATGCTACTAATGAATGACAGTACTGCTGACAGCCGTTTTCTTTTTCCTTCGTATCTTAATCCCGAATTACTACCATGTGGAATAACATCATCCAACATTTTCAGACCCTGGAACAACGTCCCCTGGAACGAATGGCCATCCTTGTTGGTGGTCTGCTTTTTTTCTGGATACTGGAAGGAGCGATCCCATTGGTTTCCCTGCACTATAAAAAGAACAAGCTGCGCCATGCCGGTGTCAATTTTGTCCTGACGGTGCTGCACCTTATTCTTCATACCGGGCTGGCTTTTATTATTATTAAATTGTCTGATTGGTGCCTGCACAATCAGTTTGGTTTAGTATACTGGTTGAACACCGGTGTATTAATGACAGTTATCATTGCCGTGCTTGCTCTTGATTTCAGCAGCTGGCTGGTACATCTCATTATGCATAAGAATAAATTTCTATGGCGGTTTCACCTGATTCACCACAGTGATACGAATGTGGATGTTACGACAGGCCTTCGTCACCACCCGGGTGATAGTTTGCTGCGGGGTATTTTTTTTATGTTACTTATTCTTGTTTCCGGTGCTCCCATGTATTCAGTAATGATCTACCAGACACTGGTGGTACTGGCAACTGCTTTCACGCATGCCAATATCAGTTTGCCCAAAGGAGTGGATAAGGCAATAAGTTATTTGCTTATTTCTCCCAATATGCACAAAGTGCACCATCACTGGAAACAACCGTATACGGACAGTAACTATGGTGCTGTGTTTTCTTTTTGGGACCGGCTACTGGGAACCTTTACTTTCCTGGATACAAAAGATCTTCGTTACGGATTGGACCGCTATTTCCCGGAAGAAAAAGACGAAGATATTGTGACCCTGCTGGTAAAGCCTTTTCAAAAGCAGGACGAATAAAGCTGCGATTCATCAAACTTATTTATATGAAAAAGTTATGCTTGCTGATCCCGTTGATTACAGGGTTGCTCTTTTCTTTTATGAGTTTTTCACAAAGCAGTTCATTTTATACAGCAGCCAAAAGCGGGTTAAGTCTCCGTGAAAACCCGGCTATTGATGCAAAAGTGATTGATAAGATTCCCTATGGAACAAAGATTACACTGCTAACGACTGATGAAGAAAAAAAGACGATCGTCACCGAAGGGATGGAAGGGAGCTGGGAAAAAGTGAAGTATAATAACAAAACCGGTTATGTTATTAATTCATACTTGTTCCCCCTGCCGCCGCCAAAACTGGCAACGGTAAAAGAGATGAAAAACTACCTGGCACAGGTTACAACAGCATTCGGCGCCAGGCTTGTCACCAAATCCCGGACAACGGACAATTCAGAAGGTTTTGGCTGGGAATTGCGTAAACAGCTGTATAAAAACGGGGCTGAGCACCATGAATTCATGGGGTATGAATACAACTCCAATACTTATTTCCTGCCGGATTTTTCGTTAGAGCAGGGCTTCCTGTTGTTACGCTTGATCCCGGAATTCAAAGAACTGTTTGGAGAAAAAGATGAATTCCCCTCTTCCAGCAAAAAATATGTAAAAGGAGAAACTGAATACGAGGTAACGGTTTATAAACGGGTTTTTGATGCGGACCATTCCTGGATTGATAAGATCCGCATTGAATATGCAGAAGGGGCTGTTTATTTCTTTGAAATGTATTTACTCGACAATCAATTAGTAATTTTTTACAGCGCTGGTCTATAGCTTTGCAGCATGAAGAAGATAGCAATGATACCGGCCCGTTATGCAGCCACCCGGTTTCCGGGCAAGCTGATGCAGGTATTGGGTGACAAAACGGTTATCCGTCATACGTATGATGCAACGGTAGCTACCGGTTTATTTGATGAAGTGATAGTAGTAACCGACAGCGATATCATTTTTACAGAGATAACGGCAGCTGGTGGCAGCGCTGTACTAAGTAAATACGAACACGAAAGTGGCAGTGACCGTATTGCAGAAGCTGCTGCAGAGATGGAGGTTGACATTATCGTGAATGTGCAGGGTGACACGCCGTTTGTAAAGAAAGAACCGTTGCAAAAATTGTTGCAGCAATTTGATGATGAAACTGTGCTGGTAGCATCGATGATGCAGGAGCTGACCAAACAGGAAGAAATTGATGATCCCAATTTTGTGAAAGTGGCGGTTGATAAAAATGGGAACGCCTTGTTCTTCAGCCGCAGTGTGATCCCTTACCCGAGAGATAAAGACTATCCTACTACTTATTATGAACATATTGGTGTGTATGCATTCCGCAAACAGGCCCTGATGAATTTTACGCAATGGCCTGTCACCCCGATGGAAGCAGCAGAAAAAATTGAATGTCTGCGTTACCTGGAAAATGGTATCCCCCTCCGTATGATCGTGGTGGATTACATGGGTGTAGAGATTGACACACCCGAAGACCTGGAGAGGGCTTCCCGCTTGTTGGGAGATTAACCACAAAGGACACAAAGATTTTTCACCAAGAACACAAAAATGACTTATCAGGACGTTCCACCATCGTTGAATCTTCTTTCCAATGAAATAATTGGACTAGCCATAAAGGTTCACAAAGCTTTAGGTCCGGGACTTCTTGAATCTTCGTATAAAGAATGTTTGTTTTATGAAATAAGCAGGGCGGGATATTTTGCTGAAAAAGAGAAGACACTTCCTTTAATATATGAAACCGTTAAGCTAGATGTTGGTTACCGGATAGATATCCTGGTCGAAAATAAATTAGTCATTGAGGTTAAAGCGGTTGATGCATTGGCAGATATACATACAGCACAGGTGCTTACCTATCTGAAACTATCTGGAAACAGGCTTGGGCTGTTGATAAATTTTAATGTTACTCTTTTAAAAAAATGGAATCGAGCGGCTGGTAATAGAACTTTGTGCCCTCTGTGCAAAGAGCTTTGTGTTCTTTGTGGTAAAAAACAACTAATGAAATTCAGAAATTTTAAAATGGTCGGCTATGTGGTCTATGGCCGGGGTTCTTTCAACCAGGTAGATGAAATAATAGCACCGCACCGAAAAGAAGGAAAACCGATGGTCTTTCTCGTAGATCATTTTTTTGAGGGCAAGCCATTGGTCAGCCGTATTCCGTTACGGGGAAATGACAGCATCATCTTTGCCGATGTAACGTATGAACCCAAGACAACCTATGTAGATAAGCTGGCACAGCAACTGAAAGAGGAGTTCGGAACGGTGAGTGGCGTAATTGGTATTGGCGGTGGTTCCACCATGGACCTGGCCAAAGCTGTTTCGCTGATGATGAATAACCCGGGTTCATCAGCCGATTACCAGGGCTGGGACCTGGTGAAATATCCCGGCGTATATAAGGCCGGCATTCCCACACTCAGCGGCACAGGGGCAGAGGTTTCAAGAACAACGGTACTGACAGGCCCGACAAAAAAACTCGGGATGAATTCCGACTTCACTCCGTTTGACCAGATAGTGTTGGATCCGGAGCTGACCAAAGAGGCCCCGGCCAACCAGCGTTTCTACACCGGCATGGATTGCTATATCCATTGTATAGAAAGCCTGGAAGGCACTTACCTGAACGAATTCAGTAAAAGTTATGGTGAAAAAGCATTACAGCTCTGCCGCGATGTATTTGTAAATAAAGAGCATTGGGATGATGATTGTGATGATAAACTGATGATGGCCTCTTATGCCGGAGGTATGAGCATTGCCTACAGCCAGGTAGGGGTGGCGCATGCCGTGAGCTATGGTCTCAGTTATTTACTCGGCACCAAACATGGCATCGGCAATTGTATAGTGATGAATCACCTGGAAGAATATTACCCGGCCGGTGTAAAGGAATTCAAATACATGGTAGAGAAGAATAAGATCGATATACCCACCGGTATCTGCAAAGGATTAACGGAGGAGGACTTTGAAAAAATGATCAACGTATCTATGGGTATGAAACCGCTCTGGGAAAATGCGCTGGGAAAAGATTGGGAAAAGATCATGACAAGGGAGAAGCTGAGAGCCTTGTACGAAAAATTGTAACCCCGCAAAATGGGGAACAGGCCCGTGCTGTTATTTAATATGATTTGTATTGCCGCAACTAACAATTTAAAAAACGCAAGTCATTTTATTTGAAAGTCAACCACTTGCATTTTCTCTAATTTATAAGTCATTGCGTTTATTTAAGTGTTATAGGCAATTTTTGTGACACATGCTCAACCTCTTTAGTAATAATAAATCAATAATTGACGCTAAGGTTTTACAAGAACTTCTTGATGAAATCTTAACACCAAAACTTCAGCAAATAGGTTTAACAAAATCGACAAATTACAGTTGGCATGAACAAACCTTGAAAGAGATTAGACATGGTTTTACTTACAATTTATTGAAAGGTTCATCAGGAACTTTTACATGGGGCGTTAACCTTGACTTTTTGCCAATTCTTCACGGTGACAAAATAGAATATCATAGAACTGCAAAAAAGTATACGCATCATCTTTTTGAGTGGGCAAATGAATACTCAAACTCTTTCTTTGGTGGACAAATGAAAAACGGAGTGACAACACATTTTGGCTTTAAAGAAGCAAAGAAATCTATTACAATTTTATTTGAGAGATATGAACAATCAATTATACAATGGTTTGACACAGCAAAAACAATTGAGAATTTAGTGGACATTACTGAACGACAAATTAAAACTGGAAATCATTACAATATTCATTCACCAAGTCCAAAATATATTTTACCATTTTTATATGCAAAGAAACATCAAGTTGACAAGGCTATAGAGCTTTTTAATAAGCTAGAATTATTTCATTTTGACAACAATGAAAGTGCAAAAGAAAAAGTAAAAGCTAAGTTGCTCTTGTTGACAGAAAAAAACTGCATGTAACAAGGGTTTGGCGTAAAAACAATATCATTAAGCTAAGTCACACAACGAGCATCACATCGGATTTAATACTTAAACTTCTATCGCAACATTTCCTTTTTTATGTCCATTTTCAACATAAGCATGAGCTTCAGTAATTTGCTCCAACGTATATGTTCTGTCAATTACTGGCTTAAATTTCTCTTTCTCAATGAGCTCCTTTAGATAAATGATATCTGCTGCTGTATGACTAATGACACCGGTCAAAACTTTTTTCTTATTTGTCCTGGAAATCCATAATCCGTGAAGCGTTTCAGAAATTCCTGCAGCACTTAGAATCATTATTCCATTTCTATTCAGCGACTTTAAACTTCCTGAAACAGATATTGTTTTCACAGCATCAAAAATCACATCATACGTTTCACCATTTCGGGTAAAATCTTCCTTCGTATAATCAATTACTTTATCTGCGCCGATAGATTTTACCAAAGCAATATTTGCAGTGCTGCAAACACCCGTTACATTAGCTCCAAACGACTTTGCCAATTGAACGGCAGCACTTCCAACCGCACCAGAGGCACCTACTACCAGTACTTTTTGCCCTGGTTTTATCGTTGCCTTTTTTATAAAGTGCAATGCTGTAACTCCGCCAAAAGGAATGACAGCTGCTTCATTGTGAGAAATATTTGCGGGCTTTAATGCTATTGACCCGTTTTCAGGCAGACATTTATACTCAGCATAAGAACCAAAACTCATATCTGTATGACCAAAGACAAAATCGTCAACTTTGAAAAGTTTTACATTCTTACCGACACTTTCGACAACACCTGAAAAAACACTGCCAAGTATTTTAATTTTGGGTTTAAACAAACCGAAAATAAATCTGACCGCAAATGGCTCAGCTTTTCGTAATCGCCAATCACCTGAATTAACTGCTGTTGCTTTAACCCGTATTAGAATTTCATTCCCCTTTGGAGTGGGTTTTTCCACATCCTCTATTCGGAGAACCTGGGGCGTACCATATTGAAAGTAAACAGCTGCTTTCATTTTAATGGTTTTATTAATTATCTTAAAAGACTGAGGATAAAAAATATCGACCCCCAACCAGGGTTTAATACACAGAAATGAAACCGGCCTTATTTCTTTAATATCCTTTGTAATTGCCTGGCTGTTTTAAATCCACATTTGGAGGCAATATACTCAATAGTATACTCGGGATTATTAAGCATGGTACTGGCATATTCCTTTCTTAACAAGGTTAAATATTCCAAAACAGTTGATCCTGTCTTTTCTTTAAACACCCTGCTCAGGTTTCTTGGGCTCATTCCTACCATTGCAGCCAGTGATTCTATATCATTCTCTTTCGAAAGATTATCGATCAGGTAATCCTGCACTTCATGTATCTGCGGATTGATATGATTTCTGTAATCGAGGTAAATGCTTTGTTGTTTATGTGTGCCGCTCCGCCGGTGATAAACTACCAGGCCTCTTGCTACTTTATGTGTAAATAATGCTCCTTTCAGTTCTTCAAGAATGGCCAAAGCCAGGTCAATACCGGCACTGATGCCTGCACTGGTGTAAACATTATTACTCTTTATATATAAGATATCGGCAACCACTTTTGAGCGGGGAAACTGTTGTTGCAAAGCATCAACCCTTCTCCAATGGGTTGTACATTCAGTATCTTTCAGTAAACCGGCATGTCCCAATGCAAAAGCGCCGCTGCATATGGAACACACGGTTATGCTTTGATCGGAACATTCTTTCAGCCAGTTGAAGAATTCTCTTTCGGCTTTAAATGGAATACTGTTTACATAGTCATTATCCATGCCCGGCACAAACACAAAATCACCTGCTTTTAATTTTGCCATTTTAAAATTAGCTATATGTCCGAAACCAAGGCCGGCAGTACTAACAGGCGCTTCGCTGTAACAATAAAACTGAAGGTCTATTTCCATTCCATATATTTTCGCTTCGGTAAAAACCTGCACCGGCCCTGCAAGGTCAAGTAATTCAACAGTCGGAGGAATGATAAAAGCTACTGTTTTCATGTTCTGAATTTATTAAGTTGATAAAGTAAAGGTAGGCTGAAGAGTGAGTAGAAAAACAGCCAACAAAAGGTCAGAAAAAGACATAAAAAAGCCGATCCCCGGGGAACGGCTGGTCAAATGTAAAACCTTAATTGCTTATTTACAATTGGAGCAGGTACAGTTAGCACCGCAATTACAATTGTCACAGGTACAATTAGGATTACTGCATTTTACGTTCTGAGTACTTTGACTCATGTTTGTTGTTGATTTCATAATTCTTGTTTTTTATGTTATTTAATACTTCAAAAATAGGTTGAGAAAGAGTGGTGATTGTTACATTACTTTGGGGATGTGTTGTATAATTTTTAGATTAAATCTTATCTAATGATTTACGCTTTGCCATACCAATGTCTCTAAAATAAGTGGGGGTTAACCCTGTTACCTTTTTAAACTGACAAGAAAGATGAGCTACGCTGCTGTACGCAAGATCAAAAGCAATTTGAGACAAAGTCATTTGTCCGTACACCAGTAGTTCTTTTGCTCTCTCAATCCGGTGTTCAATAAAATAATTTTCTATTGTTCTTCCTTCTATTGAAGAAAATAAATGGCTCAGGTAAGTATATTCAAGATTGACCTGGCCGGATATATAGTGGGAAAGTTTAACTTTATTATCGTAATCGCTATTTTCATTTCTGGCTCTCTTGATGATCAATTGCTTGATGTGTTCAATTATTGCAGCACTTCGGTTATCAATTAATCCGAATCCTATTTTGTCCAATCTTTTTATCAACCGTTCCTTTTGATCCGGGATCAATTCATTTTGTAAATGAACCTCGCCATATATAACGTTGTGAAAAGGTATTGCTTCATTCTGTAAAATTTCCTCAACGGCAAGAACACATCTATCACAAACCATATTTTTGATGTGAAGTTTCATGCCAGTAATTGATTCAGTTTTGTT
Organism: Chitinophagaceae bacterium; assembly: GCA_016719165.1. GTDB lineage: Bacteria > Bacteroidota > Bacteroidia > Chitinophagales > Chitinophagaceae > JJ008. The sequence goes on from JADKAJ010000002.1 coordinate 552,574, forward strand.
CAGATATTTTTTTTAAATATTTCTATACGGCCTCATGATATCTTTAAGCTCCTCCGGAATTTCCATTACCCGCAGGGGGGGTACATTGGCCCCGCCGGTATTGCCGGTTGGAATTGTTCCAACAAAAGATTTAATCCCTCCAACCAGAAGTCTTGGTAGTTGGCCAAGGATTTCTTTTCTATTCTTGATTCGTATGCCGAATTTGAGCATCAGCCAATGTACCTGGGTGTGTTGTACAAACCAGGGCTGGCCGAGAATATGGGCTCTTTCCAAATGTCTCCAGGCAACAGTAAAGTTAGCTTTAGACGTTTCGAGCTTGTAGGTTTCAAGCTCCTTACGGTAATGGACTTTCAAACCTTCCGGCATTGACCAGTAAAATTTCATTTTAAAAATTAATCTTCAGTCGAAGGGTTTAACAGATCCGGTTTATTTACAGCTTTATATTTGATCGTAAGAATATAAAACCCCATGGTGAAATCAATTGACAGGCAAAACAGGTCGTATTCCGGCGGGATCAAACCTGAATCCTGGAAAATGTGGTATAGTAAATCCCAGATACCGTGCAGAAAATATCCGGCGGCTAAAATGGTACTACTTTTTTTCATCCCATAGTAAGCAATAAAGACGAACAAGACGGCCTGGGCTGAATTAATAGCCAAAGCCCGGGTATCTGACCAGGCAAACCCTACATAAAGGAACCCGATTCCACAAAGTATCAGACCGTAAATCAGTTTTTTGTCAAACTGCTTCAGCATAACAAAAACCAGGATGATTAACAAACCAGATGAAATGCCTATTAAAACTGGTGTCATGACGTTGATTTTTTAATGTTGATTTAATTAAAAATCTGATTTCTTTTATCCTCCATTTTATCAGGAAAAGTTTGATGATGTCTGTGATTATCCCGATATAATTCAACGCACTGCGCAGAGCAGAAATAATGACCGGCCTGATCAGGATAATAAATTGCATTTTGACGGTCTACTATTACCATTCGGCAAACCGGATCAATAGAATTGCTGTTAAATCTATCTGCCTGTAACTCAAAAACCCTTATTTCCTCTTTAATATTTTTAAACGTATGATTGCCTTTTGATAAGAAGTTGCAAACAGATTTATTCTCAACAGAATCCATAAAATCATTTGAACACCAGAAAGTACCCGGTGCGGCTTTTGCTGCAATTCTTGACACCAGGTTGATCGTAGAACCAAAATAGCTATTATCCCTTTTTAAAACCTTACCAAAATGAAGCCCTCCGTGCACCTGCAGGAAATATTCTTCATATGCGGTTTTAGCCTCTAATTTAAGTGCAGTTGCCAGCAGGGCTTCGGGAGAATCAGAGACAAACATAATTTCATCTCCCCTGCGTTCGTGTATGCTGCTGTCTCCCACCAGGCAATTTTTGGCGATCCGGATATAGCGATCTATTAAATCGGCAGCCGTAGCCGGCCCATGCGTTTCTGTTAATGCAGTATACCCGGATAAATCAGCCATCAGGATGGCAATATTCTTTTCCATATGCTTGTTGGTTTGTATAGTAAAGATAGACGGGGTATAAAGACCATAACAGACATGAGGATGTCAAAAACGGACAAGAACATAGCATGCGACGGTAAAACAAAATGCCCCTTTTGAAAAGGGGCATTTTAAGAAAAAATAAATGCTGGTTGAATCCGAAAACTATTACCTGTTTTGAAAATAATACTCCAATCCCCTGATAATGTTTGGGTTTCTTGAACTCATGTGATTCTGATTCTTTTCAATATTTTTTTCCAGCTTTATATTGGTATAATTGATACGAAGAGATTGGTAAAATGTTTCGAACGGGGCCAGCATCCTGTCAGTTTCTTCGTTTTCTCCAATACCCATAAACACTAACTGCTTTCTGTTCCTGTTAGTTGCCCTGTTATCCCTCTCCATTTGTAAAGCAACCTGATTGTCAAACCAGAAAGAAGGACTTAAGATAAGGTAGTTGCCAAATACTTTATTGTTAACGCAAAAAGCATAACCACCGAATAAACCCCCATACGAATGGCCAAGTATTACCCTGCTTTCCCTGGAAGTATCTGCGTGATAATCCTGTTCCATTTTGGGGATCAACTGCGTTTTAATAAAATTCAGGAACTGCGGGGCTCCACCGGTAATGGAGCTGATTTTTGTTGGGGTATAATCAATGCTACGGTCTTTCCCATAGCCAATGCTTACCACCAGCACATTCTTCACTCCATAATTGTCTGAAATCTCCCTGCACCTGTTGGCAACAAAGCCAAAAATTTCTTTGCCATCCAGCACATAGATCGTTTCATACTTTTCAGTACCAGGATTGTAATTGTAGGGCAATCCTACCTGTATATTGTAAGTAGCACCACTAGCAGAAGATTGTAAAGTAAACTCTTTGGTTATACCGGAGTTAAATAATTCTTTTGTACAGGAACTCAACAAAAACAAAAGCAGTATAACCCCTGAAGCAGATCGTATACTTTTAATCAAAACAATTTTCTTTTTCATTTTTCTTATTTTTTGAAAGACAAAAATATCCTGGCTTTTTCCGCTGCGTGGGACATGATGATGTCAAAAGCAGACATCAATTCGAATTACCAAGACGAAGGGCGAACATACAACAGGATTATTACCTAAAACCAGTCAACTAATTTTAGGACGAGTCGGTTACTTTTCAATTTGGCTTCATATCCAGCCTGACGTTATTAATTTAGCTGTGTCCATATCATCAACTTTTATTTATAAATTTAGCTTCAGTTAGCCGGGCGGACGGAATTCTATATCCCCACTTCGGCAAGCCCTACCGTTAGCAGAAATATTATTGAGTAGTTGTTTAATTTTTGTGGCGTAATAGAAAAATACCTAAATATGTTTTTATTCGTTCCTTAAGAGATAACTGTAAACTTGTATTAACATAATGAACAGACTGTTTCCGCTAAAGCTGTTGATTTCAATCCTTATTTTGGCTGTTCTTTGTTGCATAACAGGCAAATTGTTTTCGCAGGAATATCGCCGCTGGCAAATAAATGAAGATGGCTCCATTTCGTGGATAATCAACAACAACATCCCGCATGACGATCATATAGAAATGAGCGGAAAAAAAATCTCCTGCGTTCTCAGGTATGGCGTACATGCAGATAGTTCTTTTCATGCGACCCGCAGCCTTGTGTGGCCAATGCTGAGAACGATTCCTAATAATACACATGCCAGTCTCACCCGCCAGTTCCCATTGGATGCATTTGATTTGGTAACTGTAAACTATAAACCCATAATAGCTGAAAAAGTAGTTTCTATATCGATCAAAGGAACATTGCATGTTAAAAGTATAGCCGGTAATAATCTTGAATTGACCCGGGAGTATTTTCCATCAACATCATTGCCGGTTTACTGTGAAGTTTACACTATTAAGAATAAATCCAAAAATGGCTGCCTGGTAGAAATACCAAAGGTGAATAATATTTATTATACCGATCCCACTAAAGGAACGGAAGGAAGTTATGCTTTGCATGTTGATGTTTTCAACGTAGGGCATTTCCAGCTTCAGACAAATGATTCTATCAGTTTCTCTGTTTTTTATTCCGGGGTTAACGCAAATGAACAAGTACCTGTGGCGGATGTGTATCATGAAAAAGAAAAACGTCTTGAATTCGTTCGTGAAGTTTGGAAAAATCTTGTATTGGAAACACCAGACACCGTATTGAACAGAGAATTTGCATTTGCTAAAATAAGGGCGGCCGAAAGTATTTTTGAAACCAAAGGTGGTCCGATGCACGGGCCGGGCGGAGAATCTTATTATGCCGCCATATGGGCCAATGATCAGGCTGAATACATTGGACCTTTCTTTCCCTTTCTTGGTTATGCGTATGGAAATGAGGCATCATTGAATGCCTATCTTCATTTTGCAAGATTCATAAACAAAGAGTACAAACCTATTCCAAGTTCGATTATTGCTGAAGGAACAGATATCTGGAATGGAGCCGGCGACCGTGGAGACGGTGCAATGATTGCCTACGGTGCCACCCGTTATGCACTTGCTTGCGGTGATCTGAAACAGGCGGCACAATTATGGCCATTGATTGAATGGTGTCTTGAATATTGCCGGCGGAAATTAAATAAGGAAGGCGTGGTAAGCTCCGATACTGATGAATTAGAAGGTCGCCTTCCTTCGGGGAGCGCCAATCTCTGTACTTCTTCTTTATATTATGATGCATTGATTTTTGCTGCATACCTTGGTGAAGCTTTAGGCAAGGAAAAAAAACAACTTGCACTTTATAAGAAGCAGGCTGTACAATTGAAACAGGCTATTGAAAAATATTTTGGTTCAAAAATAGGAGGATTTGATACCTATAAATATTACAAAGAAAATGATACTCTGAGAGCCTGGATCTGCATTCCGCTAACGATGGGCATTTATGAACGTAAGGCAGGAACCATCGCTGCTTTGTTCTCACCGGGATTATGGACTGAGGATGGGTTGGCCAGTCTTGCCGGTGATAAAACATTTTGGGACAGATCAACCTTATATGCTTTAAGAGGCGTATTGGCAAGCGGTGAAACGGATCAAGCGTTGCGTTTTTTGCATAATTATTCCAACCGCCGCCTATTGGGAGATCATGTTCCTTATCCTGTAGAAGCTTATCCGGAAGGAAACCAACGCCATCTTTCTGCAGAAAGCGGCTTGTATTGCAGGATCTTTACAGAGGGGTTGTTTGGCATGAGGCCTACGGGTCTGTACAGTTTCAACTTTACACCACGTCTTCCCTCATCGTGGCCCCGAATGAGCCTTCGGCATATCCGGGCATTTGAACATGACTTTGATATTATTGTTAAAAGAGCAGGTGGAAAGCTGAAAGTGACCTTATCCGAAGGAGAAAAAATCATTATGACTAAACTCATTAAAGATGGAGATTTAGTAAAAGTTCATTTTTAAAATGGCAATAATCGGTAAACATAGATGGTTTTAATGCCGGTGCAATTATTTAGTTGCTATTATGAAATACCTCTGACAACACGGTATTTGCAAAAGCAGTGCAGGACTATCAACTCTTTAGCATCAGCAATGTCGCCTCAGCGGTTCGGGCAGGACAATCAATGAATTCCCAACCTGCATAAAGCCCTGGACGTATGCTGCATTTTAGGAAACGACTCGACAATGGACAGATATAAAGAAACATTTGAAACCTGGAACAAACTTGCTTCACTATATCAAGACAAGTTTATGGACTTGGACTTGTATAATGAAACGTATGATTTTGTTTGCAATTCAATTACCAGGGTTAATGCAAAAGTATTAGAAATTGGTTGCGGACCAGGAAACATCACTAAATACCTTTTATCCCAAAGACCCGATTTTGATATTTTCGGGATTGACATTTCCCCCAATATGATTGAACTTGCTGAAAAGAATAATCCGACAGCAAAATTTGCTGTTATGGACAGCCGGCAAATTAACAGTCTTGAAAAAAAGTATGACGGAATTATCGGTGGGTTTTGCTTGCCCTATTTGTCTAAAACTGAAAGTAAAGAACTGATTTCTCATTCTTACGAATTATTAAACGATAATGGCATGATATATTTAAGTTTCGTAGAAGGCGACCCTGCTAAATCTGATTTTAAAGTTAGTGGTGCGGGTAGGGTGTTCTTTCATTTTCATAAGTTGGAGGACATTAAAGAGCAGCTTATCGGGACAAATTTTGACGAAATCGAAACCTTTAAGGTTAAGTACAAAGTATCAGAAACCGAATTTGACATACACACAATAGTTACAGCTAAAAAACGCCCTGTAACAGCAGTTTACCGCTAACCAGGTAAGACGGTAATCGTGATGTTCCTTTTTCAAAGTAAATTCAATCTCCGGCAAGACTGTGAACGTTTCCAAACTCCCGTCCATCAGTAAGCCGTACCGTTGTTCATCACCCTTTTGAATATCCTGCGTTTATTCAATAATCCAGGATTTTACCGACACGGGACGATGCTATTTTGACAAACCGCAAAAGACCCCCGACACAAAACCAATCCCGGGTGCTTTTGGGACAAAGTGATAAAAATCAGACCGAAATCCCCGCACCCCGGCCGGCAGAATTCTAATCAGTTTCGTCTTAGCTATGACATTAGCAACTATCCCGAAAAAGCAGAAAAAATAATTTCATTTTCTGTAATAAAGGAAGCCCTTGTGCCACTTATATATAAAATAGCAGATTATGAAACTGAAATCATCCTCCGAAACTGCCCCAAAATTTACACCGTTTAACCGATACGCTTACGTTGTTTACATGGTACTCGTTATCTACCTTCTTATTAAAGGCGATTACGAATGGGCATTTTCCAACATGGGAATTGCACTCTTGTTCGACCCGTTCAACCCCTCTGTTAAATGGCAGCAAAGACCCATTTATCAAAAAGTATGGCTGCTGGTTCATTTAGCCCTCACTTTCTCTGGTTTGTTTTATATCATCTTTTTATAGCATTAAATACTCACTTCAAAAATTAAAAAATGAAAAGAAATTTTCTACAGGCAGCATTATGCCTATTGTGGCCAGCAGTTATAATAGCACAACAATCCAAAACAGAAAACGCCCTGCTCTGGAAAGTAACCGGCAATGGGTTAAAGAAGCCGTCTTACCTTTTTGGAACTTACCACTTCCTGTCTAGTGGTTTTGTGGATACGCTGGAAACAGTTAAAACCGCTTATAAGTCAGCAGATGCGGTAGTGGGAGAATTGGTAATTGATACTTCCCTGCAACGCCCCATGTTGGAGGCGGCTGTGTTAAAAGGTACTACTTTACAGCAAGTGTTGCCGGACACATTGTATGCAAAAGCATCTGATTGGTTTAAGCAAGAGGCTGGTTTAGACATCGGCCAGTTAAACCAGCTGAACCCTGTAACAGTGCTTACAGCAGCTATGGCCATAACAAAAGGAAAATATTTTCCTAACCAGCCGGGAGAAGTTCAGTTAGACACTTATTTCCAGGAGGAAGCAAAGAAAGAGGGTAAGAAGGTATTGGGTCTGGAAACGATACAAATGCAGATTAAAGCCATGTTTGAACAACTGACTTTGCAGCGCCAGGTTGAGCTGTTAGATGAAACATTTAAAGATAAAGATGCGCTGAGGCAGCTTATTGGGATAATGAACAATGCTTACATTTCTCAAAACTTAAACCAACTGCAGGAGTTAATGTATGGCAGCAGTTACAGGCCGGAAGAAATGAAGATTTTATTAGATGACCGCAATAACTACTGGATGCAACAGCTGCCCGGACTGATGAAAGATCAATCTTTGTTTGTTGCAGTGGGTGCTTTACATTTAGTGGGCAATAGCGGGTTGGTGAATCAATTAAAAGAGCAGGGCTACACCGTAACACCCGTAAACCTTAAAAAGAAGTGAGCGAAAAAGAATTCTTATCACAACTCAAAGAGCACCAGAATATAATTTATAAGCTGGTGCATCTTTATGCAAATACGGAAGAAGATAAAAAAGATTTGTACCAGGAGATATTATTCCAGGCATGGAAAACCTATCCTGCCTTCAGGGGAGAAGCAAAATTCAGCACCTGGTTATACCGCCTATGCCTGAATACGATTTTTACTATTCAACGAAAAACGAACAGGGTTGAATACACTGATACGGCACAGTTTGAGGAAGTGTATTCCACCACACCTGCCATTGATGAAGCGGAAAGATTATACAGGGCGATAAGAACACTGCCAGAGACGGAAAGGGCCATCATTTCCCTTCATTTGGATGGATATGATAATAAGGAAGTTGGTGAATGGATGGGGATTACCGCAAACCTGGTGGGTGTAAAGCTTCACCGGATAAAACAACAATTAGCAACGCTTTTAAAAAATATATAGATGAACATCGAAAACACATGGCAGCAAAGTGCCGGGAGCGATGATGCACTAAATAATATGTTGCAGACAAATGAATTCAGTAACCTGCACTCCAAATTACCTTTAGCCAAATTAAAGAAGAATCTTTTAATCGGTTTACTATTGGCTATTCTTATTACTGCCATTTATGTAGTATTAATTTTCTTTATCAGCATTTGGCAGGTTCATCTGGCTATAGCTATTGCAATCCTCTTCAATATTTGGGTAGGGCTTGATACCTGGAAATTGTATACAAACATCAATGCAAACATATCCGCAATAAACTCTTTGAAAGACGAGTTGCAAAAAAACTATTCAGGTTTTCAAAAATGGTGGCGTATACAGGAAAGATTAGGTCTATTTGTTTATCCAATAGCAGCAACAGGTGGTTTCATACTGGGTGGTGTTGAAGGTTCGGGTAAACCGGTAGAGGTGTTTTTGTACAATCCAAAAATATTGCTTGTGCTCGGTGTTACGCTTTTAATTTTAGTTCCTTTATGCTATTATGGGGCAAGGTGGATGTTCAACTATGCTTATGGAAAACATTTAAAGAAATTGAAGCAATTGATGGATGAGTTGTCCAATTAGAACAGGTGCCTCATCAAATTAACTTTTCTGTCTTACGGTTGATCATATTTAGAACGGATAATATACAAATACTAAGCATATCTGCTGCAATTTCGGCGTTTCTGTCATCATCAGTACCGGGCAGATGGATTACTAATTCCCTTACTTCGGAAAGCTATCTAAGTTAGCTGCAACCAATTGGCGGGGTGTTTGCCAGAACATTAAAGCAAGAAACCAAATTAAACAGATACATTAGTGTTATTGGCGGACAAAGCAAACGTTGCCCGATCGTAAGATGCGGTTACTTGTGTTTAATAAGTAAAAGAAATAATTTATGAAAATCTATATAAAAAATATGTTTTGCGAAAGTTGCAAAGTTGTAGTGAAAGAGGCTTTAGAAGAACTTGACATTCCGTCAGTTAAAGTTGAATTAGGGGAAATAGAAACCAGGAACGATGTTTCTGATGAGGAAAAAATGAAACTGAACAGCAAAATAAAGAAAGCAGGATTAGAGTTGCTGGAAAAAAAACACGGTATGTTAATTGAGAAAATCAGGAAAGTCATAGTTGATTATGTTTACAATTCAGACGAAAAGTCAACTATTAAATTCTCTGTGTTGTTATGTAAAAAATTAAATCATAGTTATACTTACTTAGCCAATTTCTTTTCGGAAGTGGAAGCCACCACCATTGAACAATCTGTTATCGCCTTAAAAATTGAGCGGATAAAGGAGTTAATAATTTTTGGAGAAGATAGTTTTTCCGAAATCGCACATAAACTACACTATAGTAGCGCTGCCCATTTATCAACGCAGTTTAAAAAAGTAACCGGGTTGACCCCATCGCATTTTAAAGCATTAAATTAAAAAAGAAGATTAACTATTCAAAATGTTTAGCAGCTTAATAACAGATATGCTGTCATAAAAGAGCAGACTTCAAACTATTATAAGCCAACGGCACAGTATGGCTGCGTTTAAGAAATGGAAAAACCTTCCTGGCAACTGCGGCTGGTGAAACCAAAAAAGAAATAAACAGCATAATTATCATTTACAATACTGAGACAACGAAAATCCGGAACTATTTTTCCGGTTAACAGCAATTACAGCCTGGCGGAATACTAATGCTTAACCTGCAGTAATCCCTGATCGTTAGTGGTCGCCCTAACCAGCTATTGTTTTACAAAAGGCTTTCGTTCATTAATCGTTTCTCCCTTCAACTCGAGGTAATACATCCCTTTTGATATTTGACCAAGGTCTATTGCAATTGAATTGCTGCCGGCCGACAAATTGAATTGTTGCAGTTTTACGATACGACCCGTATTGTCAATAATTCTTGCCTGTATTTTTTCCGGCTTTGTAAGAGTGATAGTAACATTCGCTTTACTACTGACAGGATTAGGATAAAGTAACACGTTGCTCCTGCTATTATCAATTGACAACACAACAATTCCTGAATACGAATAGCGTTCGTCGATATCTTTTTGTTTGAGGCGATAATATACTTTTGAAACACCCAAAGCAGTAACGTTATCATCTTTGTAATGATAGTGGTGAATGCCGGTAACATTAGCTGCTAAAACGTTGCCGACAGGTTTGTAGCTTCTTCCATCGGTGCTTCGTTCGATGTCAAACGAAACTGTGCTTTGCTCATCGGTAGTTTTCCAGTTTAGAAGCCCATCATTATTTACAAGCCTGCCATTAAACTCCAGTAACGTTAATGGCAGCACGGTTACAGTTTGTGCCACCCAAAGTTCTTCACCGTGTACATCGTCGGTAATAGCAGCAAATAATTTAGAACCTACCAAGGTATAGCTATTGGGATTAGAGGCTCCTTGCACGGTAATATCCTGCACGATTACAGTGCCTGCTTCTGTACCGTCCGTTTTCCATACTTCCTGGCCAGTGGAGCCGTTGTTTGCCGTAAAGTATAATGTATTGTTGACAACAGTTAAACTTACCGGGTTGCTCGAATTAGTTCCCGGAAAGATATCCTTAACCAGTACTGTGCCTAAAGTTGTACCGTCACTTTTCCATAGTTCCCACCCGTTCGCAGCATCAGCTGCAGCAAAATGCAAAACACCGTTTAGATTCGTAAGGGTATTCGGGGCACTTCCAATGCCTCCCGGATTAATATCTTTCACTAAAACCGTCCCAGCCTCCGTGCCATCGCTTTTCCAAAGTTCCTGCCCATTGATACCATCAGTTGCACTGAAGTACAAAACACCATTCACATTCGTGAGGTTTTGCGGACTACTTCCAATTTCACCGGGAAGGATATCTTTCACCATTATGGTGCCGGCGGATGTTCCATCACTTTTCCAAAGTTCTTCTCCATTGACTCCATCATCTGCACTAAAAAAAAGTGTACCATTTACATTGGTGAAATTCCGTTGGTTACTGCTGCGTGATCCCGGATAGATATCTTTCACTGGTACTGTGCTTTCCCATGTTCCATTACTTTTCCAAAGTTCTCGCCCAACGCTACCACGAAAAGCGGTGAAAAACAAAGTGCCGTTTACATTGGTAAGGTTGTCCGGATCGGCATCACCGGCCATGTTTATATCATTTACAATTCTGGTGCCTGCGGTCGTACCATCGCTTTTCCATAGTTCTTGCCCGTATGCATAATCAATTGCACTAAAATAAAACACATTGTTTACAACGGTGAGATATCGAGGGGAACGAATAGGAAGGTTGGCTGCCACTTCTCTGAGTAATTCCGTTCCGGCTGTAGTACCGTCACTTTTCCATAGTACCAGCCCATTGCTTCCATCGGTGGCAGTGAAAAATAAATTTCCATTTAAAGCTGTAAGCCATTGCGGAGTGCTGGAACTGCTTCCGGGGTTAAGATCTTTTAGCAGCATCGTACCGGCCTGCGTACCATCGCTTTTCCAAAGCTCCTGCCCATTGGCAGGTTCAAAAGCACTGAAATATAATGTGCCGTTTACATCCGTTAGGTTTCTGGGGGAGCTGTAATAGGTGCCTCCCCAGATATCCTTGATGAGCTGGGTTCCCGCCGCCGTACCATCGCTTTTCCATAGTTCTGCGCCATGGGCAGCATCAGTTGCGCTGAAGTATAAAACACTATTTCCATTTGTTAGCGCCTGCGGACTGGCATTGCCAACTGTGGGATAAATGTCTTTCACCAATAAGGTTCCGGCCGCAGTACCATTGCTTTTCCACAGTTCCGTTCCATTGTCTGGGTCAGTTGCGCTGAAGTATAAAACACCATTTACATTCGTCAGGAATTGAGGAGAACTAGTGGTAGAGCCGGCATAAATATCCTTCAGCATTAAAGTGCCTGCTGCTGTACCATCACTTTTCCATAATTCGATTCCATTGGTACCATCAGTTGCTGTGAAATATAAAACAGCATTTACGCTTGTTAAATTTTGCAGTGCACTGGTATTGCTCCCGGGATTAATATCTTTCACTAATACAGTGCCTGCAGCCGTTCCATCGCTTTTCCACAACTCAGCTCCATTGGCAGATGTTGTTGCACTGAAATATAAAACATCATTCACATTCACCATATTGAAAAGCAAACTATGGTTAGGTCCGGCATAAATATCTTTCACCAGTTGAGTCCCAGCCATTGTACCATCGCTTTTCCATAGTTCCTGCCCATTGGTGCCATCAGTTGCACTGAAGAACAAAACACCATTTTTATTCGTTAACGCTCCCGGTGCACTGTTGGAAGTTCCTGCATAAATATCCTTCACCATTACGGTACCTGCCTCTGTGCCATCGCTTTTCCATAATTCTACGCCATTAGTACCGTCTGTTGCGGTGAAATACAAAACACCATTTACATTCGTTAGAAATTGCGGGTTACTGGAGAAGCCTCCGGCGTTAATATCCTTCACTACTATGGTGCCGGCTTCCGTACCATCGCTTTTCCATAATTCAAACCCATTTGTGCCATCAGCTGCCACGAAATACAGGACACCATTTACATTCGTGAGGTTGCGGGTGTTACTGGTGGCGTCGCCGGCATAGCTGTCCTTCACCAGTACAGTCCCAGCTGTTGTGCCATCGCTTTTCCACAGCTCCTCCCCATGAACAAGATCTCTTGCAACAAAATATAAAACACCATTTACATTGGTCATAAATTGTGGATTACTGGTAGCGCTGCCGGCATTAATATCTTTCACCACCACTGTGCCTCCCGGCGTGCCATCGCTTTTCCATAATTCACGACCACGATTGAATGTGTATGCAGTAAAAAATACATTTCCTCCTATTTCAATCATATCATTGGGAGCAGAGCTTTCAGTAAGTGCTGAAGTATTGATATCCTTTGCAATCGAAAAAAATTGCGCATGGCTGTTAAAAGCCATTATGAATGCGATAAAAACTATTGTGTAATTTTTTTTCACCATGAGAATATTTTGAGTCAGTAATTTGGTGTGAATGTTTGCCTTGAATAAGTATGTGGCGGGACGTTGATTGAATAAGAAAATTTCAGGTAAACAGTGAGGCCGTTTTGCACATACATTGATTAATAAAATAGAATAGCTTGATTTTTAAAAGGTTTATTTATTTAACAAGGGTACAGTCCAGCCAGTAATCAGAACGCCTGCTGCTGGATTCGGAACCTACGATCAGCGTGCCGTATTTTCCATATCCTTCATATGTCTCCCAAAGCCGTACTGTTCCTATATAACACTTGCCATCCCGTTTGTACGCAATATTGATGGTTGGCATAAAGGTTCGTTGTTGAATCACCCCATATTCATCTTTTTCCACCTGCCAGGTGGGGCCACTGAATTCACTTATAACAAACTTAATGATCGATTTGGTAGGGAGGTCCCGTTTTAAGATCGCTGCTATTGCTGCATTGGTTACTTTAGGGTCATTCTGCTTGCCTGCTTTGGAAAACCATTCGGGCATTTTATCAAGCCGGTACGCATTTTCCATCACCAACTCACCGGCCGCATCACCATTGGTCTTTAATTGTTTAATATCCTTCGTATCGAAATTGAAGCTGAATTCTTCTTCCACTACTGGCCATTTTTCTTCCGCTTCCATATTGCCCCACGCATCTGCAGATTGCTGAAATAATCTTACACGGATAGTGTAGGTGCCATTGTCAGGAAATCTTTCCTGGTTAATAATATGATAAAGCGGGCCGGATGCAATAACAGAGCTGAAATTTTCAGTTCCACACAACATGCTCTTTGCTTTAGCAGGCTCAGGAAGTATATCAAAATTAAAAGCGGTATTATTTTTTTCATTGCCCCAGACATACAAAAAATCCCAAAAGTTTGGCTGCCCGTTTTGTTCTCCATCTTTAAATACCGTTACCTGGTAGCGGAGATAACAATCACTTTTATTATACATCTTTGATTCACCATCTTTAGGCAAACCAAAAGCCGACTGTAATGTTTTGTTATCCAGTTCAATACGGCCGTAAATAAAATCAGATGAGTTAAAACTGCTTTTACTCCCGGTGTTGCTTGTTGTAAATGGCTTATCAGAAAAATAGATCTTTGCGCCGGGCACAGACTTCCTTATTGCATCCTGGCTGCTTGCCGTATATGCGAATAGAAACCCTGATACTAAAAAAAGGATAGCTTTTTTCATACATTTTAATTTTTGATTGCTCAATTGCGCCAGAGAAAGATGAAAAACTGGGCCGTTTTGAAATTGTTTTATCGTGACACCCTTCAACAATTTTAGAAGAAGGTTAGTGAATAATTGCAGGATTACTCTGCTGTTTTAGGACTGATCGTGTTGTTAATTTCGGTAATAGAAGTAATCGGAAACCCTCCTTTTTTTGCATGCTCCCGCAAAAGCGTTTCATTTTCTGCACGGTACACACAAAAGATCTTATTACCGGTTACAAAACTCTGCACCCACGAAATACGAGATCCCATTTCTTTTAATACCGTACAGGATTTTTGAGAAATCCCTTTTAAATCGGTAGCGGTTAATTGACCGGCACCGGGTATATCCCGTTCAATCAAATAGGTTTTTAATTCAGGCTGGATTTTTTCATTGATAGAATTACTGTTTTGTGCAGCAACATTATTCACAGAAAAGATGGTTAGTGCCATTAGCAACAGGCTGGTTAAAAAAATTTGTTTCATCACTAAAAGTTTAGACTGTTAATAATGATCCAAAGTAATAGCAGGAAATAATGAAAACCTGTAAGAATTCATTCAAGTAATGGTAAAATTGATGCAGGCCAAAAGGGGCTAAACTAATTGTTGATAAGCCAATGGCAATAATCCAAATTTTGTTTTAAAACATTTGGTGAAGTAAGAAGCACTTGTAAACCCTGTTTCCAGGGCCACTTCAAATACATTATGCTTCTTTTTACGAAGTAACTCTTTTGCTTTTTCAAGCCGGTATTCTTTTAGCAGGTCGTTGGGTGAATAACCGGTAAGTGCCGTTACCCTGCGGTACATTTGCGATTTGCTCATCGTAAGTATTTGTGCGTAGTTCTCTGCACTAAATTCATTGTCAGCATAGTTCTTATTCAGCACATCAAATAATGAAATAAGAAACTGCTCGTCCGGCAAGGTAAGCGCCAGCAGTTGTACGGTGCGCTTATCCTGCATATCTTTTGCAATGAGTTCTTTTATACCATCGGTAATTATAATAGCCTCTTTTCTTTTCAGCATACCCAGCCACTGCAACAGTTGAAGGGTATCGCCAAACAATTCATCCGTTTGTGCCACCGGCTCACCGGCATGTATCTGTACAGAAAAACTGTCATCAGGCAGCCCGTTCATTTGCTCCTGAATAGCCAGTCCGCAGTTCACTGCATTTTCTGCCGCAATAAAAGAACCAATAATTGCCCGGCCTTCGTGCAGCGCTTCTTTACCTCCGTGCTTTCTAATAGCATCCCTTATAATAGTATTCTGCTTCTCTACCTTTTTTACAGCTCCTTCCAAACCCATTTGATGATGCAGTAAAATTGAATCCGTTGTATTTACAGACATGATGATACGGTAAGAGGTATCATCAAGCATCAGCAAACCGGTATTCGTATATTGCCCGCTTTCAGGGTCGGTAATACGTCCCAGAAAGGATTCTACAAAATCGTTCTGTACTTCAATAATTTTATGCGGTAACAATCCGTGTGACCTGTTATGGAGTTCATATACAGTTTCCTTATTGGGTGCATCTATCAAACAAAACACATGACCCCGGGTCTCATCAATCCAATAAGTAAGGCACTTGCAATTATGATCCTTTTCAAGATACACATCCCTGCTATGTGCTTCTGCTACATCCTTAGCATTAACACCGGGAACAATGTGGAGATCCATGAAGATGGGCATAGTAAAATATAAAATTGAATATACCTAAATTTAAAAGATAAGTAAGACTTAATTAAACTTCATTAATATAAATCATTTAAGATCGGTTCGGAATACCATGCTTTAAAAATAGCAGGATGAATTGACTTCCGCTTTGGCACAACGATTTCATCTGTCTCCTGCAGTTCCATAACTGTACCCTTCAAGCGGACAGTCGGTTCAGTCACCTGCCGCAATTGTTGCTGACAGACCGATAACCACAAAAGAAGATCGAATATTCTTCGTGATCACTTACCACAATTCACCCATAAGGTGACACAGGTCATAGTTAATACAAAAGATCAACAATACCTTGGGTTCCACATTTTTTCACTTTTAATAACAAAAGACGATGAACGGAAAAAACAATATCGCAATCGGTTTTTTGACGATGGGATTCTTTATGGCGTATGGATTTCTTCTCATTTACCTCCGTGACTTTGCGCCGGGAAAAGTGGAATGGGCCAATTCTTATAGCATCGGAAAACATTTTGAAGCCCGGCTTGCACATGTACACGGTAACCTGTTTGCTTTTCTGAATATTCTTATTGGTTATTTGTTGCTCCGGTTTAGCGACAAACTTAAAAATGTAAAAGCCATTTCCTGGCTGGCGTTAACGGGTTTGTTTATGCCGATCGGAAATTTATCAGAAGTATATTTAGGCTTACCGCCTGTATTAGTGTTGGTCGGTGCAATTACAATGACACTATCAGTTGTTTGGCTCGGCTTTGCTTTTCTTACCATGAAACAGTTAACCCAATAATGAAAAAGATTATACTTTATTTAGTAGCTGCGGTTTTGACAGGCTTTGGCTTGTTGACACTATTCCTCAGCGCCTCCGTAATTTTTGATTTGTTTGACATCAGGTCAAAAGAAGGTAACTATGTTTTATTTGTTGTTTGGTCCAATTTCATCAGCAGTTTGCTTTACCTGGTTGCAGTATACGGACTTATTACCTCAAAAAAGTGGACTTACAAAATATTAGGTCTTTCCGCTATTATTTTAACCATTGCCTTTATTGGTTTTCTTTTTTATATCCAATCAGGCGGTATTCACGAAACCAAAACGGTTGGTGCAATGGTTTTCAGAATTGCGCTGACAGTTGCCTTCACTCTTTTTGCCTATTTTACCATAAATAAAAAGAAGAAACCATGAACATAAAAGATTTACATACAGATACAAAGTCAGTTTCAACGGCTTCGTTATTTAAAACAGCAGAAGGTACAGTAACCTCCATCCATATACTGGCTGGTGAACAATTAAAGGAACATGTTACAAAAGTACCGGCATTATTAGTTTGCCTGGCAGGTGAAGCCCTTTTCGAGAATGAAAATGGAATTAAACTTACGCTGACAACAGGTGATTATGTGAACATCGAACCTAATACCAGGCATTGGATAAATGCAATATCTACCAGCAACTTAATACTCATTAAATAATTAGATTTTCGCCGGCGAGTAACGGCGGTTTCCCTTGCTGTAATCCAAAATTACAGGATGATAAAATCCAGCACTGCAACTACACATCAGATAAGAAAGCAGTAAGCAAATTAAACTGCCCGGAAAAATGTACATTGGTTTGGCTCCGGCGGCCAGGTAGTATATATAACCTTAGCAAGTGTTTTTTGCTTTATTTCTTTTCCTAACTTTCCTTATTATGAACGTAAAGCTGCATCCCGAAAAATACCTGAAATACCTGTATCCTCCCAACCTGTTCGGCACCCGTCGAACAAAAGAAATTCTGTCCGTAAACCCCACCATCCTTCCGCACCGTGAAGAAGCAGACAGGGTTGTAGTGACCGTCTATGACTATACTGCTGAACAGCTGGAAGAAAGAAAAGCGGAGTCAGTAGATACTGTATTTCACTATAAAGAATCAACTTCCATCACCTGGATCAATATTGATGGCATCCGCAAAGCAGATGTGGAGGCCCTTTGTACAAAATATGTCATTCACCCGTTGATCATTGAAGACATCCTGAGTGTGGACCAGCGGCCCAAAATGGATGAAGTGGAAGGTGTGCTCTACTGCCTGCTGAACATGCTTTACTTTAATGAAGAAAAGAAAACAGTAGAAACGGAACAAATAAGTGTGGTGCTGGGCACCAATTATGTGATCAGTTTTCAGGAGGATCCGGCACGGGATGTATTTGATCCTATCCGGCACCGGCTAAAGATGACCAAGAGCCAGTTGCGGCAACGTACTGCCGATTACCTGCTGTATGCAATGATTGACCTGATCGTTGACAGTTATTTCATTGTGATGGAGCGGCTCGGCGACCAGATAGAAGCATTGGAAGAAGAAGTGGTGCGGAAAAGTAATAAGCGATCGCTGGCCCGCATCAATCAATTACGCAAAGAGCTGATCGTACTTAAAAGAAATATTGCGCCGGTAAGAGACCTGGTGGCGGGTATCATCCGGAGTGAAAGTGAATTGCTGGAAGACAGGACGACCAAGTATTTTAAAGACGTTTATGATCATATCATACAGGCGTTTGACCTGAGTGAAAACTACCGTGATGTAATGATGAGTGTGCAGGATCTCTATATCAGTAATGTAAACCTCCGGCTGAATGAAGTCATGAAAGTGATGACCATTGTGACCTGCCTGCTGGCGCCGGCTACTGTTATCGGCGGCGTGTTTGGGATGAACTTCGAGGTCATTCCCTATTCCCATCATGAATGGGGCTTTTATTTTGCAATTTCTTTTATGATACTGGTTCCGCTGGCCATGCTGGTATGGTTTAAGAAAAGAGGGTGGTTCTGATCCCGGTTAGTGTAGTCGCGGTTAGCAGCAGAGAATAGTTTTGCTATTATTTCTTTTTGTAAACGGGTACCGTGCTGCAGGGTTCTCCATACATAATACTTTTTACAACAGGCCTCAGTATTTTAGTGATCTCCATGTACACATAATCAGCAATGGGAGTTTCGCCGCAGCCCTTTATCACGACTCGTTTGTCGGTGTATTCCTCCAAATTAATAGAGGATAAATTTTTTAAGAACAGCGCTTTGTGCAGCTCCTTTTCATCGCCCATTACTATTTCCTTTGCTACTGGTTGCAGGTAAGCGGCAACAAGCATATAAGCCCAAACAGGAATAACAGCATCCGCACTGCAGGTGACGGCAACGTTTTTGCCTTCGTAGACGGACCAATCCATCTGCTTTAATGCTTCACGAAAATCTTTTTCTTTCAGGATCATCCCCATGAACAAATAATCCTTCATATCAAACACGGCGGCTTCACCCCGGGGATACCATTTCTCCAGGTCCAGTGTTATCAATCCACTTTCAGCTACTTTATTGATAAAGGGTTCACTCATGCTATTACTATCGCCGGCTGGTTATCGAAGAACTAATCAAAACAGTTCGATGAACACTGCCCGGTAATGATTTGTAAAAATAACAATTTACGGGCGGCTATGGTTTGCGACATCCGTAAAAGAAAGCCCCGTATCGGTTTACCTGATACGGGGCGGCAGTTGGTTTTGGTTGCTATACTCTTCTTAATACCTGTTAGACCGCTTGTCTTTGATAGTTGCTGCATTGCGCAAAATACTCAGCGGGTTATTAGGGCTGTACTGGTTACTAAACGATTGTTTTGCCTGCTGGTAACGGGCGGCTCTTTGTCCGTTCACATCACCATCAGTAACTGGTGTGGTAGTAACATTCTCTACTCTCACCACATACACTCCGTTCATTCCTTCAATAGCTGCAGGAACTACTTTCCCTTTATTCGCCGGGTTGAATGCTGCGCCGGTTACTCTTGGTTCATAACCTAAAGTAGAGCTCAACGCAGAGTTGATACGAATACTGTCTGCTGTTTCTATGGTCTTACCGCCTAATGCTGTTGCAGCAGCTTCCAGCGTAGTCACGGTTCCGATCTTCTTTATTAATATTTCCGCTTTCTTTTTATTCCGTAAGGCTGGTTCTACAGACACTCTTGCCCTGGCAGGACTCATAGTTCCTTCTTCAAAAACTTCAGTGACCACAGCCACTACATAGTTTTCGTCAATACGTTCCGGCTTCAGCACTTCTCCTTTATCCGCTTCATAGATACTTCTAACAAAAGACCTGGAAACACCAAGTCCGCGGATATCTGAAGAAGACGGGGTTATATCTGTTGCGATGCCTTTCTGAATTCCTAACGGCTTCAGCGTTTTTTCAAAATTAGCATCAAAGGCCTTCAAGTCGCGGCTGTCGCCTGCAAACTCGTTGGCTTTATTCAGGGCTGCATTATCTGTTTCCTGGCTGGCAATAATTTCCTTTGGCAGGTACGCAATCTTATAAGCGGCTCCGTTGCCTTTTTGTGATAGTATTTCAATATAATGAAAACCGAAATCCGTTTTCACTATTCCTTTAGCGCCTACCGGGTTCAGAAAAATAAAATCGTTGAAGGCCGGTACCATCTGTCCGGAAGGTACATTTTCATACAAACCACCCTTATCCTTGCTACCGGGATCATCAGAAAATTTTGCAGCCAGCGAATCAAAACCGGAACCCGCGGCAATAGCATTTTTCAAACTGTCGGCCAGGTTATATCCTGTTGCAGAATCTCTTGATTGTGTACTGATAAGTATATGGCGTACGGTAGCTGTATCAGGCATTTGCCTAACCCCCAACACCCTGGCCAATGCGTAACTGCCGCCATCAAGATAGGGTCCGTATACTTCACCAACCGGCGTTTTGAAAATAGAATCTTTCAGTGCTATCTGGATTGTTTTACCGCTGATATAGCCGGAATAATAATTTGCGCCTTCTCCTGCAAGGTACTGTTCCAGGTTTTCTGCCGTTTTAAAATTCTCTTTCAGTGTAACCAGCCTGTTCTTTACTTCTGCACTGTCTGCAGCAGACGGTGCAGCGCTGAAGGTTACATAATTTATACTACGGCTTTCCTGTTGCTTATACTGGCTTTTATTTTTATTGATATACGCCGCAATTTCACTGTCTTCAATTTTGATCGTACTGTCTGCAATGCTGCTGTACACTTCTCTTACCAATGATATTTTTGCCAACTGGCTGTTATCAGCATTTTGTTTTTCAATCATCCAACGGGGAAAGTTCGTGCTGTTGGAAAGTAAAGAGAAATATTTATCAGACATTCTTAGTTCAGCCAGCTGGTTGATATAGTTGCTGATGTTTGCTTTTTGTTCCGGTGTTCCTTTTTTCAACACCTGGTCGATATTCTGCTTGGCCAGCACCGCATTAAATTGCCCTGTTTTTTCATCGGTAAATTGTTGTTTGATATCCTGTGGTGCGTTAGCGCCGTAAAGAATATCACCCAATTCTTTTTTACCTACTTCAATCCCGAGATTTTTAAACTCGTCGGTTAACAGAAGCCGGTTTATTTCCTGTGCCCATGCCTGCTCCATCGCTTGCTGGGTAAGTGACGCATTTTGCGGATAACCCTGGGCCTTCATATTTTCTTCCATTTGAGTAACCTTCGGGTTAAACTCGTCGAAATTTATTTTTTGGCCATTCACCATACCGATAGTGCTGGATGCACCGCCGCCGCCGGCTCTTGCCTGGCCAGAAAAATAATCGGTTAAAATAAATCCCACAAGGGCCAATGCAATCAGCACTACAGTAAGCTTTGCATATTTATCTCGGATATCCTGAATAATAGACATAATATTATATTATCCTGCTTTTTTAAAGGATGGCAAAAATAGGGGAAAAACTGTGGAAAATCCACAAAAAATGCCCCCGGAGGAGGCATTTTGAATGAGTTGTAAGCGGTATTTATTGCCGCTACGGGGGATTTTACTTTTTCTTGGGGTGAACAAGTTTCATCTCTTTTACCAGGTGGCCGGCGCCGGCATATTTATCCACGATAAAGAGCACATACCGGATATCGACCATGATATTCCGGCAAATAGAGGGATCGTAGTTGATATCACTCATCGTTCCTTCCCAAACCCGGTCAAAATTGAGGCCGATCAGGTTGCCATAGGCGTCCAGAGCCGGACTGCCCGAATTACCGCCGGTAGTGTGGTTCATGGCAATAAAACATACGGGCATCTTTCCTTTGCTTCCATACTGGCCATAATCTTTGGATATGAATAATGATCTTAGCTTTTCCGGCACATCAAACTCATAATCGCCGGGTTTGTATTTATCCATCACCCCATCCAGGTACGTATAAAAATCGAACTTCACCGCATCTCTCGGGTTGTACCCTTTCACCTTACCATAAGTAACCCTTAATGTGCTGTTGGCATCCGGGTAGAATTTCTTTTCTTTCATCACCTCCATCTGTGCCTGCATATAGGTGCGCTGCAACTTGTTGATATTGCCGTTTATTTCGCCCAGCTTTGATTGTACCTCTGCCTGGTATGTTTTTAAAAGGTCCTGGTACAACCTTATCACCTGTTGGTTCTTTAGTTCGGCTACCAATTCAGCGGCGGGTTTTTCCAGCATTTTCATGGTTGCCTTGCTATCATCCAATGGGGTAGCATCATATACTTTAGCGGCCAGTTTTTTAAACCCGTTCATATCCCCATTCAGCCATTCTATCAGCATGGGCGAAACATATTTTTTGTCCTGGTCTTTTACATACATTTCCATCAGCGCTTCAAACAACTGCTGGTCTACAACCGGACTATACTCAGTATACAGTCCCTCCAGTGCATTTTTAGTGACAGGTAGTCGTTGCTTAAATCCGTTCTCTCCGTCTTTTTCATAAGCCGTTATCAGTGCGTTTAACTGGGCTGCGATGGTAAAGAGTTCTATTTTACTAACGATCTCGGTATAATAATCCCGGGCATACCCGTAAGGTTTTAATGCTGAATAGTGTGATTCCATATCACCCAGCAGGTTGCCATACTCTGTTTTCCATTGAGGGTTTGTATTGACCCTTTTTTGAAAATCGGCTTCATAGGCTTTCTTTTTTCCAACAGCATTCGTGCTGTTCAACCCCAGTACTTCGCCCTGCCATTTTTTCCAGGCATTGCTGATGCTGGCATATTTGGCTGCGTACTGGATTTTAATTTGTTCATCCTTCCTCATAAACCCATCGATCACTGCCAGTGCTTTATCCCTGATTGCAATTTTGGCCGGGTCATTCACCGTCATTATCTGGTCTACTGCTGGTGAGGGTAAATATTGAGTGGTTCTTCCGGGAAAACCAAACACCATTGTAAAATCCCCTTCGCTTACACCGTCCAATGAGATAGATAAGGATCGCTTCGGTATATAAGGCACATTATCTGTAGAATAAGGGGCTGGTTTATTATCTTTTCCTGCATAGATGCGGAACATAGAGAAGTCGCCGGTATGGCGGGGCCACATCCAGTTGTCTGTATCTTTTCCAAAATTACCAATGGCAGATGGCGGGGCACCCACCAATCTTATATCACGATATGTTTCTGTAACAAACAAAAAGTATTGATTGCCTTCAAAGAAAGGGCGGACAAAATTATCCTGGTAAGTTTCTCTCTTATTATCCTTTCTCAGCCCGGCTATATTCTTATCAATGGCAGACTGTCTTTCACTTTCACTCATGGTTTTAGTTACACCATTCAATGCCTGTTTGGTTACGTCTTCAATACGTACAATAAAAGTGACAAATAAACCCTGGTTAGGAATTTCCTCGCTCAGGTTCCTGGCCCAGAAACCATCTCTTATATAATTACGTTCCAGTGTGGAGTGGTTTTGTATGGCGTCAAATCCACAATGATGATTTGTTAATACCAGTCCCTTTGAAGAAATGACTTCACCGGTGCAGAAACCACCAAAACTCACTATAGCATCTTTTAAACTGCCACTGTTAATATTATAAATGTCTTTGGCGCTGATCTTCATTCCCATTCCCTTCATTTGTTTTTCATTCAACTGCTGCAGGAATAAGGGTAACCACATTCCTTCATCAGCCCTGGCTATAGTAAAAACAAAAAGAAAAAAAGCGACGAGCAGGTGTTTAAAAGATTTCATATGGAAAATTTTTGTGTGAATGTAAAATTAGGGTATTAGTTAATAAAGGTTTTTCCGCTTATATATTTAGTAAAACGGATGATTTTCGTCAACACATTAAAATTTTTTCCGGGACAATAATTTTAAAACAGGTAAGTAACCCTGTTTTTTCTCCCCATCATACTGTGCACAGAGAATATTTTATGTGAATAACCCCATGTGGAACGTGGATATGAAACAGTAAGTTTGGAACTGAAAATGTGAGCATCACCATGATTCAAGACGCAGTGTACAAATTTGACAAGTTATTCTATTTCTGTTCACACTCTTTTTTATAAGATGGTATAGAAAATTTTAGCACATTGGTATTTCACATTACTGTGGATAAGCAGGCTGAAATACAGTACAGGTAATAAAACAGGTTGTGGATTTCCTTGTTTACAATGTGAATATCTGACAAAGTGTAACTTTACGCCTGTTAACTAAAAATAGTTTTCCACGAATCCACAGCTGTAATAATAATATACTCTTTTTTATAAAAATATATTAATACTATTATTGTATTAATACCCGGGTTAAAAAATTTTGTTTTGAAAAGTTGTGTGACTTGTTGGAATATTGCTTCATCGAACGAAAATAAAAAAGATGAACACTGACACATTGGATACCGCCAGGGCAGCTATTGAAAAAAGAGGTTTCCTCGATATTGAACTCGATCCTACACTGGACCTGTTTGCAGAAATTGAAAAACTGAAGAAGGAAAAAAATGCGCTGTTGCTGGCGCATTACTACCAGGAGCCGGATATCCAGGATGTGGCGGATTATATCGGTGACAGTTTAGGCCTGGCACAGCAGGCAGAAAAGACAAAAGCGGATATGATCGTTTTTGCCGGGGTACATTTTATGGCGGAAACCGCCAAGATCCTTAACCCCGCTAAAAAAGTGGTGATTCCTGACCTGAAAGCCGGGTGTTCATTGAGCGATAGTTGCCCGCCACCGTTATTTAAAAAATTCAAAGAACAACATCCCGATCATGTGGTGGTGAGTTATATCAACTGCAGTGCCGGCATTAAAGCACTGAGTGATGTGATCTGCACGAGCAGTAATGCAAAAATTGTGGTGGAAAGTTTCCAAAAAGAACAGAAAATAATTTTTGCCCCGGATAAAAATCTCGGCGCTTATATCAACAAAGTAACCGGCCGAGATATGGTGTTATGGAACGGTGCCTGTATGGTACATGAGATATTTAGTCTGGAAAAAATTACCAAACTAAAAGTAAGGCACCCGAATGCAAAACTGATTGCACACCCGGAGTGTGAAGACCCGGTTCTTCGTATTGCAGATTTTATAGGTTCCACAACAGGTTTATTAAAATACACACAAACAGACCCATCACAGGAATATATCGTAGCCACAGAGACCGGTATCCTGCACCAGATGATGAAAGCCTCGCCGGGTAAAACATTTATACCGGCACCTCCTAATAATAATTGTGCTTGTAATGATTGCCCGCACATGAAGCTGAATACACTGGAGAAACTTTATCTCTGTATTAAATATGAATTGCCGGAGATAATAATGGAGGAAGAATTGCGATTAGCAGCGAAAAAACCGATTGACCGGATGTTGGAGATTTCTGCCAGGGCGGGTTTATGATTTAACCAGAAAGGTAATTACAGAACGGGTTGATAAATTTGACTATAATTTTTTTATATTCATTTTCTGGCATTATAACGTATTTCTCATAATCTGCTCACTTCCGCAATCACCATCTTTGTACACTGGCTATCTCTTTTCAGGGGATTCACAAATTTTAAGTCCAGCTTGGTTATTTCATAGTCCCGGGTTGAATACTTTTCGCCTATTTTGTACCCGGCCTGCTTTATTTCTTCTTCGTTACGGATATCATATAAGAGCCATATTTTTTTACCCTCCTGACATATTGAATCAGTAAAGGGTTTACGCAGTGTGGATGTTGAAAAATTATAGGAAGAACTGTAATTCTCTTTCCAGAAGTATACGTCATCGGGATTTACCGTTTCTTTAGTGGCAGCGGCCAGCTCATTCCCGCCCTGGTAGCGTAATAGTTGCGGATAAAAATTAGCGTTTAGCAGAAAAAAACACAGCACCATTGCCGTAACAGAAACAGCTACTGTTTTTTGAATACGCCGCAGCGTTGTTGTTTTAAAAAAATAAAAGAATACAGTAAGCAAGAGTACCAGCAGGATCATTACCCGATGATTTTCCACCGGGAAGGCCCAGAAATTAATAACAGCTGCCAGCACCAACAGTAGTGAAGAGATGAACAGCTGCAGCCGGAAAATATTTTTTACCCACATCGGCTCTTCTCTTTTTTGCAGGAGCAATGAAGCCGCCATCACTGCACAGGTTGGAAAAACAATATTGAGGTAGTGCGGCAGCTTAAAGCCAGACAATGAAACAACCACCAGTATTACCAGGAACACACCTGTTGTAAGCCATTCTTCTTTTCGGTGTAAAAAATTTTTTAGCCTTCCGAAAATCGCAATATAGGTGAGGATACTCCAGGGTGCAAAAGCCCATAAAAAGGAATGCAGGAAAAAGAAATAATCATTTTTGGCATCGCTTCCCATTTCACCGCTGAACCGCTCCACACTCTGGTTAAGCAGGATAAATTTTACACCATTGATATGATCCTTACCCCGTACAATTTTTTCCGGGTGAAGGTTATACTGCAAATAATAACAATACACTACCGGTGATATGAATAACCCGAATAAAAAGATTAATAAAAGCCATTTCCAGTTTAGTAAGAGTTTCCATTCTTTCAGGTATAGTATATAAAAGAAGGCAGCCACTGCAGGAACGAATACGGCAATATGTCCTTTGGTGCAGAATCCAAGAGCAAGGCCCAGCGCTGCCCCCGCAATGTTCATTATTTTTTTATGCTGAATAAATTCTACCAGCTGCCAGGTGGCAATAGCGATGGAGGCAGTAAGGATAGCATCCATCCGAACATCATTATTGGCAAGAATATAAGCAAAAGCAGACGCTGTTAATAAGGCAGCTAGTTTTCCTGTCTCATGGGTATACAAAGCTTTTCCAAGGCGATAAGTAGAATATGTGCCTATGATGGTAAATAAAAGGGAGGGGAGTTTGTAGGCAAATGTATTTACACCAAATAATTTATAACTGAAAGCAGCCAGCCAGAAGTGCAGGTGTGGCTTATCTAAATAATCTTTTCCATAGTCAACCAGGTTCACATAATCGCCGGTGAGGTACATACGCAAGGCAATATTTGCATGGTGGGCCGAATCATTATCCATTAACGGAACAAACAAGCCGGTGATATATACAATGCCTAACAGGGAGAAGAGAAAAATATAGAGGTTGCGGGAAAATAAAGCGTTGTTCAAAAGGTAAACGTTTTGGCAAAGTAAGTAAAGAAGCAGGAGTTTGATGAATGGAATTTTTCCAGGGCTCAATAGCTGTAACTTGATCCAAAATACCAGCAATGAAGACTGTATCTTATTTTTTCATCATTACCAGTTTCTTTTGTACCACTTCCCTGTTTGCCAATAACCTTCCAGATAGTATTCCGGCTAATCCTAAAGATGTGGAATCGCCAGGTACACTGGTTGCCGCTTTATATAACGTTATCTCCTGACCAGCTGGCGAAAAGAGAAACTGGGACCGGATGAGGACATTGTTTTTGCCGGAAGGAAGATTGATGGCGACCGGTAAAAAATCGGACGGTACTATGGGAAAAAAAATAATGACGGTGGAGGATTATATTGCCACATCAGGCCCATTCCTGGAAAAAGAAGGTTTTTTTGAAAGGGAGATCGGAAGAAGAACAGAACAGTTTGGCAGCGTGGTTCATATTTTTAGTACCTACGATTCCAAAAGAAAGCTGAATGATGAAAAACCATTCATGCGTGGCATTAACAGCATCCAGCTGTGGAATGATGGTAAGCGATGGTGGATCCTTACTGTTTTCTGGCAGGCAGAAACAGCGGATAATCTTATTCCTGAAAAGTATATTGACTAAAATTTTTCCAACTCTTCAAGTAAACCGGCTACTTTTTCTTTTATTAAATCTCTTACTTTGTTGAATTCTCGGGGTTCCAGGTGTTTGGGATCGGGAATTTGCCAGTCAATAAATTTTTTAGCGGGCATCCAGGGACAAGCATCACCGCAGCCCATCGTTATCACAGCGTCAAAGGGAGCATATTGCTCTACTTCTTTCAGTGATTTACTGTCGTGGGAGCTGAGATCATAACCCAACTCTTTCATCGCTGCAATAGCTTTTGGATTTACAATACCGGAAGGTTTGGAGCCGGCACTATAGGCTTCCACATTTGCACCGCCGAGAATTTTGGCAAAAGCCTGGCTCATCTGGGAGCGGTTACTGTTCTCTATACAAACAAAAAGGAGTTTCTTCTTCATTGTTTTGCTGGTTTAAATTTTTTTTGTTGTGACAGGGCAAACCTTACCAGTAACAGCAATACCGGAACTTCAATAAGCGGTCCAATCACAGCAGCGAATGCAACAGGTGAGTGAATGGTGAACACCGATACAGCGACTGCAATGCCCAATTCAAAGTTGTTTCCGGCTGCTGTAAAAGCCAGGGAAGTAGACTTTTCGTAATCTGCACCTGCTTTTTTTGATAAGTAGAACGCTGTGAAAAACATAATGGCAAAGTAAATGGTTAGTGGTATTGCAATCAGCAGCACATCACCGGGAATTTCTACGATCATGTTTCCTTTCAGGCTGAACATAACAACAATGGTAAACAACAGGGCAATCAATGTAATGGGGCTTATAGCAGGCAGGTATTTTTTGGTAAACCAATCTTCCCCTTTCCATTTGATCAGCACATATCTTGAGATCATTCCGGCCAAAAAAGGAATACCGAGGTAAACAAATACACTTTGAGCCACTTCACCGATCGTGATATTTACTTCATATCCTTTTAAGCCGAGCAAAGGAGGAAGTTTGGTAATAAATATCCAGGCATAAAAACTGTAGAATACAACCTGGAAGATGCTGTTGAACGCAACCAAACCTGCCGCATACAACCGGTCACCACCGGCCAGGTCATTCCAGACAATCACCATTGCAATACACCGGGCAATACCTATCAGGATCAGTCCGGTCATATAGCCGGGTTCACCCCGGAGAAAAATAACCGCCAGGGCAAACATCAGGACCGGACCCACTATCCAGTTTTGTACTAAAGAGAGCAGTAATATTTTTTTATTCGCAAATACTTTGGGCAGCTCTTCATACTTCACTTTGGCCAGCGGAGGATACATCATCAGTATTAAACCAATTGCTATGGGAATATTGGTGCTGCCGGATTGAAACGAATTGATAAATGATTCAGCCGCTGGAAAAAAATAGCCAATTGCCACGCCAATACCCATCGCAAGAAATATCCACAGGGTGAGGTAGCGGTCGAGAAAAGAAAGTTTTTTGGGCATAAGTTAGTTGGTTTAAAAAGGAGGAGGGTAGCACCCTCCTCCTGAAATCTTAGCAACAGCCCCAGTCTCCTGTGCCGCCGCAACAACCACCGCCATTGTTGGGGTCGTTGTGTAATTGAATTTTTGTGTTCATGGCTATACTATTTATGATGAAAAAATAAGAGACAATTTAGCAACAGCCACCGCCCGGCGTACAGGCCGGTTTTTGTGCAAAAACAGTTACAGAGAAAATCCCTGTTGTTCCGTTTTTGAATTTATTCAGCTCTTCGTCGTCCAGGTAATTCTTCAGGATATCATCAGGGATGATGATCGGCTTTTCTTTTTGTACCGTAATATTCTGAAATCCATTGTGCCGGATCAATTCGAGGTACACTTGTTTTTGTATAGCTCCCGACACACAACCGGCATACATCTCTGCATCTTTGCGCAGCGCTTCCGGTAAATTGCCAACCAATACCACATCGGAGATACTGAAATGACCAACAGGTTTTAATACCCGGAATATTTCTTTAAATACTCCGTCTTTATTGGGAACAAGATTGAGTACACAGTTGCTGACAATCACATCTGCCACATTGGAGGTAACGGGCATTTTTTCAATATCTCCCTGGCGGAATTCAACATTATTGAATCCTCTTTTCTCGGCATTCGCCCTTGCTTTGTCAATCATAGCCGGGGTAAAATCAATACCGATCACCTTTCCTATCTCACCAGTTTCGGCCCTGGCAACAAAGCAATCATTACCGGCGCCACTACCGAGGTCGATCACTGTATCGCCTTTTTTGATGTTGGCAAACTGGGTAGGCAAGCCACAGCCAAGACCGAGGTCTGCATCGGGATTATATCCTTCCAGCGTCGTATAATCATCACTCATGATATTATACACTTCAGTGGAACAGCCACCGGCACCACAACAGGAGGACTGGTTAGTTTCTTTATCCTGCAGCGCTATTTCGCTGTATTTCTGTCTTACTATTTCTTTTAGTTGTGCATCCGTGTTCATGGTTACTATTTTTAAGTGGTAAATCAGTTCAGCAACAGGCTTTTTCATTTTTGATCTTCAGGTTGCTGAAAAGAAGATTGAATTCGTTATTGAATTTTTCAAAAGCTTTCCAGTTGATACAATAGCAGCTCCTGGGGCCGTCTGTTTCGCCATTGATCAGGCCGGCATTTTTTAGTTCTTTCAGGTGTTGTGATACGGTGCTTTGAGCCAGCGGCAACATATCAACCAGTTCACCGCAGATACATTCGTTTCGCTGTGCCAGCACTTTCAGAATAGCGATCCTTGCCGGGTGGCTCATGGCCTTGGCAAAATTGGCCAGGTCCTGTTCTTTTTGGGTAAATTCTTCTTTTTTATGAAAAGCCATTTTATTATCTTATATCGCAAATATACGATGAATGTGACTAAACGCACAAATAATTTTTGAAAAAAATTTCTTAAGAAACTTTATTTTTTGTTTTGAACACAGAAATGAGCACTCCGCTGCTGATAATACACAGAATGCCAAAGCTTGACATCCAGTCGGGGAATGCATCACCCAGCGCCATACCGATGAAAACAGAAAAGATGATATTGGCATACCCGATAGATGAAACAATTCCTGCCTTATCGGCTCCATACGCTTTGGTGACAAAATATTGACCAAAGAGGGCTGCTAAACCGAGCCACAGCACATAAAACCATTCGAAACCCGAAGGCCATTTCCATGAAATAAAGAACACATCATCT
Organism: Chitinophagaceae bacterium; assembly: GCA_016719165.1. GTDB lineage: Bacteria > Bacteroidota > Bacteroidia > Chitinophagales > Chitinophagaceae > JJ008. The sequence goes on from JADKAJ010000002.1 coordinate 583,423, forward strand.
TGCGGTATATCGGCACTATATCTTATTATCATAAAGACAAGGGGCACAATAACTCCTGTACCAATAAAAGCCAGCACGATGATCCTTGAATCATAATAACCAGCCAGCCGGTTTACAGTAATATATGCAAGGGCGGAAGTAACACCCGAAATAAGCCCTGCTGCATGATAATACCAGGGGAAATGCATGGCTGGTTTATAGATCAGCAACATACCCAGAAAACCAAGTAATACAGCAAAAAGTACTACCCTGCCATGGTATTCCCGGAAAAGAAGAAAAGAAAATACGGCAATGAATAAGGCGGAAGTAAGATTATAGGTCATGGCCGTACCCAGCGGTATATGCAGAATACAATAAAGCAATGTGTACAGCGCTGTTGTTCCCATCATACCCCGGAAAAGCAGCAAATGAAATTTGCCTCCTTTATTTACCGGGGGTTTAATGATGAAACCAGCAACGAGAACAATAAGGCCAACGAGGTTTCTCCATAATACTAACTGTCCCGCACCAAAACTTCCTTTTAATAACTTAGCAGCACCTCCCATCAGCGAGAACCCAAGCGCCGCCAGCAACATATAAAGAATTCCTTTGTATCGGGAGTCAATCGACATCAGAGGGTAACGAGTTTTTCAACAGCTTTTTCCAGCGTTTCATTTTTCTTGGAGAAACAAAACCGTAACACTTTATCGTCTTTTCCGTTTTGATAAAAAGCAGATACCGGAATGGTGGCCACCCCGGCTTCTTTCGTTAAACGTATGGCAAACTCTTTATCAGGCTCATCGCTGATGCGATCATATTTGGCACAGATAAAATAACTGCCATGGCTATCCAGCATTTCAAATTTTGTATCCCTCATCAGCTTACTGAAGTAATCTCTTTTCTCCTGCATAAATGAGGATAAGGATAAATAGGCCTCTTTATTTTGTAAAAACTGTGCCAGCGCTACCTGCGAAGGGGTATGGCAGCTAAAACAATTGAACTGGTGTACTTTCCGGAATTCCGTTGTCAGCTCAGGCGGGGCGATGCAATAGCCCAGCTTCCAGCCGGTGCAGTTGTATACTTTACCAAATGAGAAGCATACAAAACTCCTTTGTAACAAATCAGGATAGCGAAGTATACTCTGGTGTGGAATAGAATCAAAGATCAGGTGTTCATACACTTCATCGCTGATGATAAAAATATTGGTTCCCTCCACTATTTTCCTCAACTCCTGTATATCATTTTCTGTAATCACACTCCCGGTTGGATTGTGCGGCGAGTTGATGATAATAGCTTTTGTCTTCGATGTGATCGCTTTTTTTACAGCGGCCCAATCAATATGGTAATCCGGGTAAACCAGGTTGATAGTAATGGCTTTTGCCCCATTGATTTCAATATTCGGAATATAACTGTCATAAGCCGGCTCAAACACAATTACTTCATCTCCGGGGTTAAGAATTGCGGTGAATGCAGAATAGATGGCATAGGTACCGCCGGGAGTGATGGTGATCTCAGTATCCGGATTTATACTTGTGTGGTACAAAAACTCAACTTTCTCCGCTATCGCCTCCCGCAGCGGGAACCAGCCGGGCATTGGCGAATACTGGTTAAAATTATTTTTCATGGCCCAGTTAACCAGCTCCGTGAGTTCTTCGTTCATCGGGAAATCAGGAAAGCCCTGGCCCAGGTTTACTGCATTGTGATGTGTGGCCAATCCACTCATCACAGTAAAAATAGTAGTGCCAACATTGGGCAGCTTGGAATGTATATGCGGTATACTCAATGTGAATAATTGTAATTATTGAAATGCGAACAGCATAAAATTAACCCCATTTAGGAAATCGCAGCCCTGTAAGTTTTGTATATTGAACAATGCTATTCAATAAGGTTCATGCCTTTTTCAATCCCGAACAGTTCCAGGGATGGGGGAAAACAAAAAACTATTTTGAAGGATGGTATTTTAAAGTAGTGAATGCCGATGCAACAAAAGCATTTGCTTTTATACCTGGTATTGCAATGGATGCTGCCGGGAATAAACATTCTTTCATCCAGGTGCTGGATGGGAAAAAACAAACTGCCGGCTATCACCGGTTTACTGCGGATGATTTTTACTCCCTCCCTAAAAACTTTAGGGTGAGCATTCAAAATAACTCTTTCTCCGGATCGGGTATTCAGCTCAGTTTACCGGGATTAACCGGGGAACTTCAATTTACCGGGAATATTCCCTGGCCTAAGCCATGGTATTCGCCGGGAATTATGGGGCCGTATGCATTTGTTCCTTTTATGGAATGTTATCATGGAATTGTAAGCATGGATCACCGGGTGGACGGGATGATCATTGTCAACGGCGAAACCATTGATTTTACCAATGGCCGCGGTTATATAGAAAAAGATTGGGGAAGATCCTTTCCCTCTGCATATTTCTGGATGCAATCAAACCATTTCAGTCAGCCGGGCATTTCCTTAAAATGTTCAGTTGCAAAAATTCCCTGGGTCCGCAGTTCCTTTGTCGGTTTTATTGCTGGTATCTGGTTACACAAAAGGCTGATAAAGTTTACCACTTACAATCAATCAAAACTGCTTACCTCTTTTGCTGATGAGAAAAAGGTAAAAATTGTGCTGGAGAATAAACAGTACCGGCTTGAAATTTTAGCTCACCGGGATACAGCCACGGAGCTGGCGTCACCTATCCGTGGATTTATGGAAGGAAGGATAGAAGAAAGTATGACATCGGCAATAGAGGTATTGTTGACCGATAACAAAACAAAAGAAATCCTGCTTAACGATACGGGTAAAAATGCCGGACTGGAAGTGGCGGGAAAGATTAAAGAAATATTCGTTTGAGTTATTTTTTCTTTTTTGCCACCAGCTCATACGAATGATCGATCCATTCTTTTAATTGTTTATCGGGAACGGAGCCATCTGCTACAATGGTATTCCAGTGTTTTTTATTCATATGATAACCCGGTTGCACGCAGGTAAACTCTTCTCTCCATTCAATGGCTTTATCCGGGTCACACTTTACGTTGAAACGAAGGTCTTCGCTATCAAGTCCTGTTAATAAGAACATCTTTCCACCAACTTTATACACCAGGGTATCGGGACCGAACGGCAGCGTTTCTTCTGCTCCTGGTTTTGACAAACAATATTCTCTTAGTGTTTCAATATTCATATCAGGATATGATAGCGGTTGCCTCAATTTCAATCAGGTATTCCGGGGCGATCAACCCTTTTACTTCGATCATAGAAGTGCAGGGTTTGATGGTTGCAAAAAACTCACCATGTGCTTTGCCATATTCCTCCCAACGGGATATATCGGTGACGAACATCCTCGTTCTCACCACATCTTTTAAGGAGGCGCCTGCTTTTTCTAAAACACTTTCTATCTTTTCAAGGATGAATTTAGTTTGGGCATACGCATCATCCTTTCCAACCAATGAGCTGTTTTCATCCACTGCTACCGTACCGGTTACTTCAATGATGTTTCCAACTTTTACTGCCCGGCTGTAACCAACGATATCTTCCCATTTGGCACCGGAGGAATAGTTTATTCTTTTCATTAAGGTTTTATTTCAATGTTTTCTTCCCTAATCAAAGGTTCCCCGTTCATTCTTAAAAAGATCTGTGCCACTGTCACCACATCTTTCTGGCAGTAGGTTACGATGCGGGGCAGGTTCTTTTCCTTCCAGTACACTTCCCACACCATACTTCCATCAATATCATCTTTGGGTGTTTGTATGCCCAGCGAATGGGCCAGCAGGTTTAGAGAGGTATAGTTTTTAAAATCACCAAACTTCCAGAGTTCCATTGTATCCAGGTGGTTTACCTCCCAGGGTTTTTTTCCTGACATGTTCAGAATGGAGGGAATGGCAATTTGGTTTATAACCATTCTCCGGCAGAGATAAGGGAAATCAAACTCTTTGCCATTGTGGGCACACAGAAATTTACTTCCGTCGGCCGACCATTTCTTCAGCATTTCTGAAAATTCATACAGCAATTTCTTTTCCTCGTCCCCGGCAAAAGACTTCAGGATGATTTTTTTATCAGTACCCGCACCTTGTATAAAACCACAACTGATACAAACAATTTTACCAAACTCTGCATAGATCCCGGCCCGGGGATAAATGGTTTCAACCGTTTCTTCTTCTTTGTTGCGGATTAGATATTGTGCTTTCAGCCCCCAGAGAGTTTTCCACTCTTCAGGCTGCTCGTTGTAAGACGAATACTGGGGTACAGTTTCAATATCCAGGAAGAGAATAGAGGCAACGGGATACATAGGCTTCAGTTTATTTCTTATTAAAAGTAAAAAACCCCGGACAAACCGGGGCTACTACTTTCAGGTAATTATTTTGTGATGATTACTACAAATATTTATCTCCCATATTTCGTTTTACCTCCGCCACATATTCTTTGATCTCCTGTTCTTTATCTTTTTTACAGATCAGCAGGACATCTTTGGTATCTACAATGATATATTCATCAAGACCCTGGAGAACAACCAATTTGTTATCCGGAACATGCACCATGCAATTGCGGGCATCCATCGCCATTACTTTTTTACCCACCACCGCATTTCCGAAATAATCTTTCTCTTTATTTTCCCAGGCGCTGTTCCAGGTGCCGAGGTCACTCCATGAAAAGGTGGCCGGAATAACATATACATTTTCCGCTTTTTCCATTACACCAAAGTCAATGGAAATGTTGGTGCATTGCGGATAAATGCTTTCAATGGCCTCTTTTTCTTTGTCTGTATTAAACTTGTCTTTTTCCGCCGCAAAAACCTCATATACTTCGGGAAGGTATTTTTCAAAAGCGGTTAAAACATTCTTTACTTTCCAGGTGAAAATGCCGGCATTCCATAAAAAATCACCACTGGAAATAAATGCTTTTGCAAGCTCCACATTGGGTTTTTCTGTAAAGGTTTTTACTTTGTATACATCTGGAGCTGCTTCGGCGGTATCATGCTGTATATAACCATACCCTGTATTTGGATAGGTGGGTTTGACACCAATAGTGACCAACGCATTGATATGATCTACAAAGGAAAAAGCTTTTTTGGCCGTTTTGATAAACTCTTCCGTTTCAAGGATAAGGTTATCAGCCGGTGCCGCTATCATTAAGGCCTTTGGATCTTTGTTTATTAATTTAAATGCAATGTAGGCAATACAGGGTGCGGTGTTTTTCCGGGAAGGTTCAGCCAGAATATTTTCGTCAGCAATATCAGGGATCTGCTTTTTAACAATACCCGTATACTCTTCCGCCGTTATTATATAAATGTTTTCTTTGGGAACCAGTTTAGCATAGCGGTCAAATGTTTGTTGGATCAGTGTTTTGCCCGTACCCAGTATATCCAGAAATTGTTTGGGAAAGTTGGTGCGGCTCATCGGCCAGAATCGGCTGCCAATTCCCCCTGCCATTATTGCTACATAGTGATGTTTGTTCATGTAATATTAAAGTGAGTGGTGAGTCGTGAACAGGAATGCTGACACGGCTCACCGGTTAAATCAATCCTTCTTTTACCAGGTCATGCAAATGTATTATACCAAGGTACTTTCCTGCATCTGTAACTGCCAGCTGTGTGATTTCATTTTTACGTAGCACATCCAGGGCGGCCACCGCCAGCTCATCCGGCCCGATTGTTTTTGGATTAACTGTCATAATATCACCAGCTTTGATTGTATCAATAGCGATACTTTTTTCCAGCATCCGGCGCAGGTCGCCATCAGTAATAATGCCTAATAGATTATTCGAAGTATCAACCACAGCTGTAATACCCAATCTCTTTGCCGTCATTTCCACGATCACTTCTTTCAGGGATTGTTCTGCCAGCACTTTTGGTTTTTCATTGTCGGCATATAAATCAACCACCCGCAGGTATAATTTTTTTCCCAATGAACCCCCGGGATGAAACTTGGCAAAATCTTCCGATTGGAAACCGTTCAATTCCATCAGGCAGATCGCCAGTGCATCTCCCATGACCAGTTGTGCCGTTGTACTGGAGGTGGGTGCCAGGTTATTGGGACAAGCCTCTTGTGTAACCGTAGTATTTAAAATAATAGAGGCGTTGCGGGCAAGGTAGGATTCAATATTACCGACCATCGCAATTAAAACATTCCCGAAGTTTTTTATCAATGGCACCAGCACTTTTATCTCAGGGCTTTCGCCACTTTTGCTGATTATAACTACCACATCATTTTGTTGCACCATGCCCAGGTCGCCATGAATGGCATCTGCCGCATGCATAAAAATTGATGGAGTGCCGGTAGAGTTAAAAGTGGCAACAATCTTTTGTGCGATGACAGCACTTTTACCAATGCCACTAACCACTACCCGGCCTTTACCAGATGCAATTGCTGTCACAGCCTTTTCAAAATCGTCATTTATATAGGAAGCAAGGCCTGAAACCGAGTTTGCCTCCAATGCAATGGTTTTTAAAGCCACCTGTTTTATTGATACCGCCATAATTAAAGCGCCAAAATTAGAGGTTTTACGAGGAAGTCCCCTTTATGCAATCGATACACTCTAATTTTAACGCTTCGCCATGTCTAAAAACTGTAAACATTCGTAAATTCGCCGTCCTCAATTGACGGGGGATGACGCTGTGTTACCCTGCCTTGCTTCTGCGGGGCCCGGTTTAGTTTAACACTACCCGCTGACACTCCGGCCATTAAGACTGACCAAGAAACAAATACCTTATACCTGGTAACGATTGGAACACCTTGTGAAAAAAAACTGTTTGAGCGGTATTACCGTTCGGGCAAAATTGAGTATCTTAAATAATTCTGCATTTAAAGAGAAATGCAAATAGTCCGGATGGACTCCTATGAAGAAAAATTAAGGAAATGGGAACAACAGCAAAGAAGGCCACAGTTAAAAAGACGGCGAAGGTTAAGGAAGCGGCCCCTTCAAAGAAAAGATTTGATCTGCATAAAGCCTTGCAGGAATATTTTGGGTTCGATAAGTTCAAAGGGACACAGGAAAAAGCCATTGAATCTTTACTGGCAGGTCATGATACGTTTGTGATCATGCCAACAGGCGGAGGTAAAAGTTTGTGCTACCAGCTACCTGCCATGGTCAGTGAAGGTGTTGCCCTGATCGTTTCACCGCTGATCGCCTTAATGAAAAACCAGGTCGACCTGGTCCGTGGCTACAGCAGCAATGATGAAGTGGCCCACTTTCTCAACTCTACCCTCAACAAAAAGGAAATAAAAGAAGTGCATGATGATTTGCTGTCCGGCAAAACGAAAATGCTCTATGTAGCACCCGAAACTCTGACCAAACAGGAAAACCTGGAGTTTTTTTCTGATCTGAAAATTTCTTTTTTCGCCGTAGACGAAGCACATTGTATATCTGAGTGGGGCCATGATTTCCGGCCTGAATACAGAAGGTTGCGGGAAATGATGATACAGATTAATCCTGATGCACCGGTAATTGCACTAACGGCTACGGCCACCCCGAAAGTGCAGAGCGATATTGTAAAAAACCTCGACCTGCGGAAGCCTAATATTTTTATATCCTCTTTTAACCGGGCCAATCTCTATTACGAAGTATTGCCAAAGATCAAAAAGGCACAGACAGATGAAAATATTGTCCGCTTCATTAAAGGGATGAAGAATAAAAGCGGGATCATTTATACCCTTAACAGAAAAACGACTGAAGAGCTGGCCGATATATTAAATGCAAATGGAATCAAAGCCGTTGCCTACCATGCCGGCCTAGATAGTAAACTAAGAGCCGAAAGACAGGATTTGTTTTTGGGAGAAGAAGTGCAGGTGATCTGCGCCACCATTGCGTTTGGTATGGGTATTGACAAGCCGGATATCCGCTTTGTCATTCATTATAATATTCCCAAATCAATAGAAAACTATTACCAGGAAACGGGCCGGGCGGGTCGTGATGGACTGGAGGGTAAATGTATTCTCCACTATTCACACAAAGATGTAAGCAAACTGGAACACCTGATGCGGGACAAACCACTCAGCGAAAGAGAAGTGGGAGCACAATTGATCAACGAAACAGTAGCTTTTGCCGAGACGGGTGTATGCCGCCGTAAGATACTCATGAGCTACTTCGGAGAAGAGTATGAAAAAGAAAATTGCGGCCAGTGTGATAACTGCAAGCATCCGAAAGAAAGAGTGGAAGCAAAAGAAGAGGCAGCCATTGCTTTAAAAACGATTAAAGCGCTGGATGAAAGATTTGCTACGGATTATGTGGTACAGATCATTATTGGCAGAATGACGCCACAAAACCAAATGTTCCGTCACGATGGATTAGAGGTATTTGCCAGCGGTAATGATAAGGACAGCCATTTCTGGAACTCATTGATCCGGCAGTTGATATTAGAAGGGCTGCTGACAAAAGATATTGAAGAATATGGGGTGCTTAAGTTCACCAAAAAAGGAGAAGCCTTTTTGAAGAAGCCGAAATCATTCCAGATTGTGCTCAATAAATTGTATGATGATGCTAATGCGGATGATGAAGAAGGAACAGAAGCTACAGGCGGAGCGGCCATGGATGAAAAACTGATGGCAATGCTCCTGGAACTCCGGCAAAAAGAAGCGAAGAAGAAAAACCTGCCGCCATTTGTTATTTTCCTTGAATCATCGCTGCAGGATATGGCGACCTTCTATCCTATTACAATGGAAGGCCTTGAAAAATGCCAGGGGGTAAGTAAGGGAAAGGCCATAAAATATGGAAAACCTTTTGTGGAACTGATTGCCCGGTATGTGGAAGAGAACGATATTGAACGGCCGGATGATTTTGTAATGAAGAGTGTGGTGAACAAAAGCGGCAGCAAGGTTTATATCATTCAAAATACGGATAAGAAAGTTTCTCTCGAAACAATAGCAAAAAATAAGGGCTGGCGGATGGATGAGATGCTGGAGGAAATGGAAACCATTGCAGCCAGCGGTACCAAGCTCAACCTGGACTATGCCATTGATGAAATGCTGGATGAAGACGACCAGGATGAGATCATTGAGTATTTTAAAAGCTGTGAGACCTCCTCTTTACAGGTAGCCCAGGAAGAATTGGCCGAGTATAATTTCAACTGGGAACAGTTGAAAATCATGCGGATCAAGTTTCTGAGTGAATATGGGATGTAGGAACAAACTTAAATGCCATTTAATGTGGATTTTTTGTGAATTCCCTCTATATTTGCAGCCCCGAAGCACAAAAACGATGTAAGGCTTCCACTTTTCAAAGTTGATGTGTTTCAGGAATGGTGCGGTAGCTCAGTCGGTAGAGCAAAGGACTGAAAATCCTTGTGTCGGCGGTTCGATCCCGCCCCACACCACTAAAAAACTCGCTGATTTTCAGCGAGTTTTTTGTTATTGGTCTGATTTCCCAATAAAATAGGTGTACACTAAATGCCGCGCTGCCATTGGCATTGTATGAGCTTCTACTTTTGTCTTACTTTCTGCTTCTCCATTTTTCCAAACTTACTTTTCCTGGTTAAATTCCCAAATAATACCGGCCAGTACCACTACTCCATTAAACCATTTACAAACCTCTATTTTTGGGATGTTGATAAAATTAATTTTACAAGATTCCTATTCATCTTTCAATCCTTTGTTAACATTAGCCAGGCTCTAAACCGCTTATATTAAAAGAGTCCAAGAAGAGGCACAAAACCTTTGGTTGTGTAATTCTTGGACCCACAATTAATACTCAAAGGGATAAATGAAATAATTTGATTACACGCCGTTCTAATGACTATCTTTTATCAATCAATTTCATGTCTATCGACTGAATGACATCATTATTCAAGGAAACAAAACTAACATTAAAATAATATTTACCATTTCCATAAGCACTTAACTTATCTCTGAATACCTGTTTCAGCTGATAAGTTATCTCTACCCGCTCTTTACCATCTGACTTGTCATTAAACTTTTCATCCCCATTAACATCTTTTGCATATTTCCATGTAGGTTGTTTTAAAATAGATAAGTACTTAAAATTATAACTGTATAAAGTTGGTATGTTAACTATTCTAGATGTGTATGCATCAAACTCTTGGTATATAGAATTATGAATTACGGTAAAACTATCGAGGTCTTTTTCACCAAGATTTGAGTACACTGCAAACCGTCTGTTGAACCAGTTTGAAAATTCTGATTTAAGATTTGGATAACGAAACTCATCAGTAAGTGTTTGATAGATACCTTTTTCAATCAGCGGTCTAATGCCTGTTAAAAGGGTATCTCTCATCCAATTATACTGGCCTCCAATCCTGAAGTTAATTGAACGCATGGTGTCGATGTTGATTACACCATTACCATTGCACGAAAATACAAAGTTGACATCAAACTGTTCATTCCTGAACCAATGAATCCTTTTAAAATAATTCAGAAAAATACTATCCATTTGTGCTTTAAACTTTCCCTGTAATTTCTGATCAGCAATTAAGGCGGCCTCTTTCATTCGCATTGCTTCTTCTTTTTGCCGGATACTAAAAATTACGCTATCCTTATATAAAATCATCTCATTTTTAAGTTTTGTTATATTGGCTGTATGGGCATTTCTTATATCAACAATTTTTTCATAGTCCTGTACTGCCTGTATGTGGTCGTTTATTACAGATGCGGGTACCTCTTCCAGGATAAACTGTGACTGTACACCCCCGATAGCCTGAAACTGGTAAAGGGTAATAAACTGCTGGGTGGGGTTGTCAATACCAAACAGAATTTTATAATTCCTGTCATTGCTGATTTTCCTGTCATTGGGTATAAAATCACAGATCAGGTAATGTGAATCCTCAGGCTTCAGTTTGACTGTTTGCAGTTTTACAAGAGTGTTTTGCTTGTCATAAAACCGGATCAGTATAGAATCACCTTCTTTCTGGTAAGTAAATTCCACTTCATAAATCTCGATCCCGGACAGCAAAATGGTGTACTTCGTAATATTTCCAATCGGGTTAGGTGTACGGACAAAGCAGGCATCTGATCTTCCGTCATTTACGTTTAAAATCCTGGCGGTACACACCGGCTGCGCATTGGTATTACTGACAACACACAACAGCATGAATAATACAAGTAACTTCTTCATCGACATAAACTTATTTTATCGGGTTTACAAATAATTTCCCAAGTGCTGTGTAATTCACCTGGCATTTTCTGCTGATATTATTAATAAGTAATTCCACCGTATAACTGGTATTTCCGGATTCCTTATAATATACTCCTTCAGTGATCCTGCTGATAGTAATATCGTTGACACTCAAATACTGAATCCCGGCAAAGATTTTTTTCCCGGAGAGGTACGAAAGCAAATCCCTTTTTACATTATGTGACATTGTTGAGGGAACGGGAGTGGCCGCTTGTTTTGATTCATTCATCCTGGAATAAACCTTACAACTGTTTTCCGTATAGACGTATTTCCCCTCTTTTGCCTTGTATGAAACGGTAACCAGGTATTCGGCTGATTCGTCGGGGCTATAAAAGGAAATGATCACATCGTAATGAATGGCGCTTTTCAATAATACCTTGTATGACTTAATATTACCTGGCCTGGAAATTGCCTTGCCTCCACAACTTATTTTATTATCAAGGTCATTTATGATAGTGTGTAACCGGGGTGATTCAGGTATTATTTCATTTTCCTGCTCTTTTCTGGATACGGGCGGTTCAAGCTCTTTTGCTGGCATACTTACCTCGCCGGCAGACATTGAATTGCTATTAATTACCGGTACGGGCTCTGTCTCTGTTACTGTATCAGTAACAACCGGGATAGATTCGGTAGTTGGTGCCTGGGTAATGGATTCCCCCGTTGCTTCTTTGTTAACTGACCCTGTAATTCCTGAACGTATGCCCGCTATATCAAAATAATAAACCGCAGCAGAAAGTGAAAAGAGCAGTATCGCTAAAACAGAGAAAATTATTACCCGGCGGTTTTTCTTCTTTTTGGGAAAAGGATCTTCTTCATCATCTGGCACTCCTGGCACAAACTCTCTTTCGGTCTCCTCATCAGCTAAAGCTGGTTCTTGCAGGAACTCTGTGGCTGATTCTGGTTCAATTACTTCTTTTCCGGCTACGGCTTCATTGAGTACCCCCAGATCTGCAGTACTTTTAATAATTGTATCCTGTGTTTTGTTTACCTGGTTTTCTCCAGGCTCAGGGATTAATTCCACTGATATAACAGGGGCAGGGATCGGTTCCGGTATCAGAATACGTTGGGCTTTTTCCTTCTGTATATTGATATCTGATCCGCAACTATTACAGAATCTGGCTGAAGGTTTTAATACAGCCCCGCAATCATTACAAATTACTGGTATCTCAGCACCCGCTGTGGCCACTTTAGCTGTATGCACTGTGCCGGCTATGGAAAAACCACATTGAATACAAAACTTTGTCTGCTCCTTGTTCTGATGACCACATTGGCGGCAAAAAACAGCCCTGGCTTCTTGTATTACCGGCGAAGTACCGGATGATTCTTGTTTTTTAGCTGCTGAAATCAATATGGTACCGCAACCAGTACAGAACTTCAGGCCTTCAGCATTTTTCCTTCCGCAATTAATACATGATACCATATAGCTGATTTATTTCTACCGGTCCTTTCTCTCAGTTTATAATTAGTTTATTTCCACAGGATCCGCAAAACCTGTCATCCTGGTTATGTGCTGTTCCACATTTGCTGCACAAATAAACAGGGGCAGACATCACCGGTTCGACCGGATCCTGTTGAACCGTTTCAGCAGGTTTCTCTTCTATCGTTTGAACCGGGGTCGTTGTGGATACAATGGGGTCTGGTTGAAATTTTTCTACGGGTGTTTCTTTTACCGTTTGTACCGGGGCGGGTTTTGTTTCCACAGGGGCAGAGGAAACTCCCTGTTTCTTCTTTAATAATTCCTCAACCTGGGCATATTTTTCCAGAAAATTACTTTTATCGGGCAACAGGGAATTACTCATAATTACAAAATTTTATACATTAAATAAGTATTCGTTTACCAGGCTTCTCGGTTGGATTTCCACTATTCCAGGATACTCCTGAAGCCATAACAGCTCTTTCTCGTCCCCAGGCCCTGATGGCCTCAATCCGCTCAGGACTTGTCTTACTTAAAGGAATTACATTAGTAAAGCAGCGAATATAAAGTTCATCCGAAACGATACTGTCCCCGTGTATCACCGCTTTTATGGCAACATCCCGTACAGCAGACTCCAGGTCGGCTCCGGAAAAACCATCAGATGATTTTACGATCTGTGACAAACACTCCATCGATGGAGGTGTCAGAAGATTCTTATTTATATATAAGCTGATAATATCTTTCCGTTCTTCCTCTCCGGGCAGATCAACAAAAAATATTTCATCAAAGCGGCCACGCCTTAATAATTCGGGCGGAAGCTTTGAAACATCATTTGCCGTAGCCACTACAAAAACCCTGTACCTGCTTTCCTGCAACCAGAATAAAAACTGGCCAACCATCCTGGTTGAAGTTCCTCCATCACCCGATCCGCCTGCACCAGCCAGCCCTTTTTCAACTTCATCTATCCACAACACACAAGGAGAGGCATTATCTGCAGAAGTAAAGGCATCCTTTAGCCGGCCCTCGCTCTGTCCAAGATATTGTCCCTGGATTGAGGCCAGGTCAAGTCTGTACAAGGGTAAATTCCAGGAGGCCGCTATAAACTTGGCTGAAAGCGACTTCCCGCAACCCGGCACTCCGACAAGCAATACTCCCCTGGGTGGGCGTAATTTTCTTTCACGTAAATCGGCTGTCATCAGCACACGCTGTTCATCCAGCCATTTTCTCATCCCTTCTAATCCGGCAACCGTTAGTGTATTGGGTTCGATTTTTACTTTTTCAAGTCCGGAAATATCGCTGAATAATTTATCCTTATGCATACTGAGCTCGCCCAGGTCTTCTACAGTTAAAGTGCCTTTAGCCATGATTGTAGCAAGCACATTCTCTGCCTCAACCTTACTCATATTTGACAGGATCTGGGCAGCAGACCTGTATTCAGGTTCTCCCCATTCAATCGGAATAGACCCCAGATAAGGCATCACAGACTCTCTCACCACTTCAAACATTTCATCTTCATCGGGTGTATCCAGTTTTATAGCCATTCCCATCCGTTGGATCTGTTGCCATACCGGGTTATTGGTGATAACGCAGATTGATCCGCCTCTTTCTATCGCCTGAATGACGCCGTCATAAAAGTGACGGGCGACCATATTATCATCCCCCAGGTCACTGACTTCAGTAAATACAAAAGTGAGATTTTGCCGTTGCGACATTTGTTGTATGCCATAATCCAATCCGCCAATCACAGATTTATCTTCATTCAGGGTTCTTTTGGCATTAATATCCTGTGTTCCGTGTGACAGGCTGTGAACATAAATCGGTATAACGATTTCATCAGCCAGCACACTGATTGTATCAAGTACCCTGGCCCGCTCCATACTGTTAATAACAATAAAAGGAATGCGGGCCCTGAACATACGGGAGAGGGTTGTGTGAAACTCTGTTTTATTCATATCAGAATATTATTTTTCGTTTAGTAGGCAATGAGTTTGTGGAATCGGGACCAGGTGCAATCACTGATACTTTTCCTATGTCCAGGTTGTCGAACATTGCAAGCATGTGATTAAACTGGTCTGATCGTTCCCTTAAGGCGTTTTCTTTTAGTGTTTTCTTAACTTCTCCGACAAAGGAAACGAGGTCTTCTTTAAAAACTTTCTGCATATCAGTATGCAACGGCCGCAATCCTGAAAACAGCACCAGGCTTTTTAAACCACCCTTGGCCTGGCTGATCATAACTGAAAAATCCGAAGTTGACCGAATGTTGTTCTTCTGTGTAATTGTGCTGAACTTTTCAAGCCATAATTGCTTCCGTTTTTTGTACGCATCATTAAATAGTACAGCAAAACGGTCAGCAGTACCCGAATTCATATTAATGATCCCTGCATCCATTACCGGGAGCACGGTGTCATCTCCTTTTGAAAACAAATCACAGATTTCTTTCCATTCAAAGTAAGTTTCCGGACTTTTCATATCTTCTTCTTTAACCTTGGGTTAATAATTGCGTTGGGGGGCAAAACATCCCATTCGGGGAAAATGGCAAAATCGGTCACGGGAATACTGGTGACAGGAATATTTTCCCGGGGTTGTTCATTCGCCTGTCCTTCCGTCTTATTTTCTGGCAGGTTAGCCCTGTTTTTGGCAGGGTCATTTTCATTGTTAAATAGTATTGATGGCATATAAATTTATTTAAGTATTGAACGGGCAGCTCCCTTTGATAAACTCATAAATTGTTCTGAATTAATATTATTCAAAAAGCTTAGTACATTTTCTGACACCTGGTCCTCTGCCCGGAACTCGCTTCTGTACTCCACCGTCTCCACCAATAGAGCGCTAAGAACTGATGCGGCCTGTTGTTTTCTTTCTTCCAGTTGTTGCTCCACCTTTTTCTTTTTGTCTTCATTTTGTTTCCACACATAATAAATCCAGAACCCTGCTATTATTATGCCTATCGACATTGCCGGGTTATCTGTTATCGCGTAGTACAACGAGATAAGCAAAATCAGAACAGGCCATATGAGCTTATCTAAGCCGAGTTTCATTTTTGACAAGACTTCATCTTTCAGTTTTTCATAAAATACATTTTGATCATATAACAGGGCTTTTTCTTCACTTCCGTCTGCTGTTTCCTTTTTCCATCCGTCAATATCAAACTCAATAACAGGAGGCAAAGCACTTCTGTATTCAGCATTGAATGAGTTGTATCCCTCCAATACCCATGGCTGGCTTATTGACAATGCCAGGGCCTGTGTGGCAACAGATACACCGGATTTTTCCGGGTTAAATGCGGCATTGGTCAGCATCTGTAAAAAATCCACTTTTTCCTCAAATATTTTTTCTTCTGTACCCAGGATGGCCAGGGCGGCATCCCTGTCTCCTTTCTTCTCAATCACCAGCTCACATTCCCTTTCTTTCTTACGAAGGGGCAGCTCCTCATCATCAAAATTTGTAACCAGGGAGTCTAACAGCCCGTCAAGTTGTTTTACAAGAGAGTGGCCGGCACCTGAACTCAACGATACAATCCTGTTAAAATGATCCAGGATTGCTTTGTTTGCCAAAGCAAACTGCAGTGTTTCCTGCAATATATCCCAGTTGCTGGCAAATCTTGATAATACCGGGTATTGCTGCAGATCCTGATTTTCCCTTTTTGACCTGAAGAAGGCGATCCAGTTATCTTTCTGTTTGTTTATAAAATCGTCCGATTTAGAGAGTTCTTCCACCCATGACTTAACATGTCGGACCATTATATCTTTTGAGGCCGGAGGAAAGACCCCGGTTGATACCGATTCCAGGATTATAATAAACTCCCGGTCCAGGTTATGGGGATTCTGGTGCATAAAATACCGTTCAATCCACCGTAGAACTGCATCGGCCCTGTTTATCCTTCTTGTTAGCAGGGTAAAAAACAACGATGTCTTGTAATCATCCCTTCGGATAGATTCCTTGATAGCCCTTTCTGCCGTTTCCTTATCATTGCGTAACCATGCGGCCATACACAATAAGGCGGGTGCAAGCCAGTACCCAGGCGCCTTTATTACAACCTCTTCCGTGGCATACTGTAGTGTGTCATTTGAAACCAGCCGGTTATCCACTCCCTGTAAAATTCCCGTAGCCATCCTTCTTATCTCAGCATAATAGCCAAATGAATTTTCAAGTTCCTGCCTGATTTTAACTATCTGGGTTTCTGCCAGCTGGAGCTCAGTTTTCCGCCTGTATTCGCCAACATAATCATCAAAAGCACTGGCCAGCTTATTCAGTTCCTGAGCCAGTAGGCTTTGCTTATAATCAAGCTCGTTAACAGCTCCGTCAATAACCTGAATATTCTGGTTTACAGTAGCCAGATTGTTGTTCAATGCTATTAAATTCCCTTCAATAACTGACAGGTCCGCGGGTCTGATTGAAATTACATTCTCGGCCATAACTATTATAATTTTGTGGCGGTGCCATCTGGTTTAACCAGTATCATTTTGGCGGCATAAACTTCAATCAGAACATACTGGTTCCCGATGGCGAGGTTTCTTGCTTTCTCAAGAAGCGGTGGTAATGACTCACCGCGTTTATAATGGTTGATGATCTGGGTACCACTAAGGTCCAGTACATGCACTTCGTATGGATGACCCAGGTAACATTTAGATACAATACCTAACGGAATTTCAGTAATACCCAGTTCCCCGAATTCGTTTTTCAGTTTATCAATCAGGTCTGCAAATCCCTTCGTATCCGTCAGTGTTCCAGTATCAAGAGAAGTCAGGGCCTGAATAAACTTAGACGACCTCTTCTGTAAAAGAACCCTGTCGCTTGTGACAGGACCGGATTTCAATTCTGTTGATATTGATTTCCTGAAATTAATATCCAGTGAAGTGTTGGTATTGATTATTTGTCTTGCCATATTTTTTGTTTTGGTTAAAACCATTTTCGTTTAATTCTGCCAGTTCGCTTGTTAAATGTAAAATCAACTTCATCGCTTTTCCTGCCAGGTGAACCTAACATCACGTAAATACCAAGCAAAACAATCAGTAACGTCATTATAGCCCCGGCAAATTCAACGCCCTGCTTTGATGTTATAACTTCTGTTTTTACAAGTGTGTAGGTAAAGCCCATTATTGTTACAGCCACCTTCACAAAATCAATATACTTTCCCTGGCTTGTAACCAGGTAAATTGAAAGGATCAGAACCAGTATTAATAGAACTGAAACATCCACCCCGTTATTCCGGTTATCGATATACAAGGTCAGACAAAAGCCGGCCAGGGATATAATAAAAGAAATATTCAGAATTCTTTTCATTGAATTATCCGCTTATTTTACTGTACTCATCTATCTTTTGCCTCAATACTTCAAGATAATTAATCATCTTAGGTACCTTTTCGTCAAAAGCGTCCTGGTAATATGATTCAACACCGGCTCTCAATGTACGCTGTACCAATTCATAGTTTTCCGGCTCTAAATCACCGTTTCCGTATTCCCTCTCAATATGTTCCAGAAATTCCTCGTATTTATCTTTACTTTTATTTTTAGCCTCCCCGATAATATAAATCATCTTTTCCATGGAGCTAACACTGTTACCTGCGTCTAACATAATAGAATTTTTTAGGTTTATTGACCGTGGATTTTCAATGTTTCGTATTTATTTGCCAGGATTTCCTGAAGTTGTTTAAGTGTGATATTTATTGAATAAATACCTGATTTAAAAACACTCAGTTTTTCTGTTTCAAATCTTGAGGCGTGTGGATCACACCAACTGCCGGATGATTTTAACTCCTGAAACTGCTGGTCAACCGAATTTACCTGGTTGTCAAAATTTTTGATCACTTCATCCACATGGCTTATAAGATCCTGGAATGTTTTCAGCTTTTTTTCAATTGAACTGTCTGCCATAAATACTTATTTTAATTGTTATTTTATATACTTATAAAATATGTTTTTCAGTGGTTTAAAGCTGCCCATATCGTTAATCAGTTGCTTGAGTTCCTGCTTCTCACATTTTGTATTAATAATCCGCTCAAACCTGTTCTTATAATCCCGGTTTTTTTGAAAATAAACATCATACTCAGACCTGACCATTTCAATAAATTCGTTTTTCTCTTTTATACAGCTTTGTATTTGATCAGTGAACGTTTCCTTGTTTTTAAAACTTCCTCCGTTTATATACTCATTCAGTTCCTCAAACAGCCTGGTCAGGTCCTCCTGCCAGATATTTGTTTCATATCTTGAAATCATTTGCCGTATATACATGGCTTCAGAAGCCCGCTGATCATTTGCAACAAACTGTTTTTTCAGCAGCTCCCTGATTGTCCTTATTTTCTGGTCAGCTTTTTCGAATTCCCTTCCTGGGTTCTCGTTCAGCAACGCCTGAATACCTGATATTTCCTCTCTTATATACTTTTGGTGATTGGGGGAAACCTCGCCGATTTTTTCATTTACCTCCCGCCTGAGTAAAACAAACTGGTTCCTCAGCGTATCCAGTCGTATTATCCTGTTCTTCAGCTCCGCCGCAAGTGAGCTAAGCCGCAATCCTTCGGATAACAACATACTAAGTGATAGTACGGGTTTTATAGATTGAAATAGTTGTAAGTCCTGGCCGCTTAACACCTGCAGATAGTCTTTCGACAGCACAGAAAAATACTTGCTGAACTCATTCAGTTTTAATAAACTGTCACGTATGGACCTGTAATTGGTAATTACATAATCCGTACCCATACCGTTTACGGTTTCCCCATCAGCAATTCCTTTTAAAGCCTTTTCTATTTCAGGAAACACAGTTAACAAGGGCATATCCTGGTGTATTAATGACCGGACCTTCTCTTGTTTTTGCTTTTCTGCATTCAGTTGTGTATTTACTTTTCTAAAAAGCTCTTCAAACTTCTGCATTTCAAAATGCAGGGTATCAACTGACCTGAAAACGAGTTTGTCCGCCGCATTCAGGAATTTTTGTTTGTACTCGGTCAAAGACAGTTTTTCCCGCAGAACAGGGGTGTTAATTTTATCAAGGTCATTCAGCAGGACACTAATGTACTGGAGGTTCATCTGTGCTTTATATAACTGATCGGTTTTCTCCTTCACCGTACCGGCGTTAAACTCCTGTATTACTAACGATTCTTGTATTTCTTTTACCAATGAAGGGAAATTAGAGTAAACCTGTTGATTCGAGTTAATTTCTTTCACATACTCCTCCAATTCCTTTTCCAGCATAGCCTTTTCCTCTTTTGCATTTTTTAAAAACAAGAGTGAGTCCGCAAATTGCTGCGTGCTATCCAAGTATTTTCTGCTCCTATTCATCTTCATTAAAGTCCTCCATGAATGTTTTAACTAACGCAGATATCTGCTCCTGGCCTTCTGGTATTATTTCTTCATCAAATAAGGTATAAACGTTAATAAGGTCCGGATTAATACTGGTAACGGGGGGGGGAGCATAGAGGTAAATCATTTTCTCTTTTACGAGTTCTCTTTGTTCACCAATTTTAACTATATCCTTAGAATCACCCCGTACAACAATTTTGGTTTCAAATAAATCGTGTTCAATACCGGAATTGACAACAGACTTCCCTGAATAAGAGTAGATAACTGTATGTACCCCCTGGTCGGGCCCGGTTTTTAGTATGTTTAACAATCTCTTTGACTGCTCCGACACAGTAAAGCCCTGTTTCTGAAAGGAGGAATCAAGATTCAGGATAAATAGGAAGTAATTTACTGAACAAGCTTCCTCGTCCGTCTTTCTCAGGGTTATTTCATCTTCAGCCTGAGTAAGGAATTGGTTAGCCTCACTTTTCTGGTGATACACAAATGAATCTCCAAAGCTTCGGCCGAGCTCTTTAAACCTTTCCCTCCATTCAATTTTATCGCCACCGAAATTATTCAGCAGTTTAAATTTAGCGCCTTCATTCAGTTTTAACAACTGAATCAGTAAAAGCCCCAGTACTTTGGATGCAGTGTTCATGTCATTACCGGCAATCAGCAAGTTGGAGTTTTCAGCACGTTTGAAAACCATGTAAGCGTCTTCCCGTTGAAATGTTTTCTTATTTACTTTTATGAAAGAAGGCTCACCAAGATAGACTTTGGGATATAGCATTTTTTTTCCGGGGTAAAACAACCGCTGAACCAGTTCGGGGTTATTGGTAATGCTGGCATTGCTTTCATTTGGCAATATGAATTTTTCGAGTTCTTTCCCAGCCATATCTCGGTATCTTGTTTGCAGGTAATTTACAATCCTGGTGGTTGTTTCATCTTCCAGTTTAAACACCTGAAATCTTTGGTTCCCATGCCTTGGCCTGCCCGGTTTTTCGTTATAAACCGCTTCCCCTTTCTTTTCTAATAGTGAAGCCTCAAGATTATCCATTGAGAATATCTGTTTACAGGCATTAGGGTCCATCTGAAGAGCAATCCTTACATTCGAATTAAACTGTGCTGAATCGCTGATTGTAATACCCGTCAAATCCTGTGAAGAAAGTATCAGGTGCATGCCGGCAGATCGGCCCTGTTGGGCAATTGTATCAATATGTCGGTTTGCCTCCCTGGTTATTGAGTCAACCTCCTTGAGTAAGACCTGGAATTCATCAAGAATAATAATAAAACGAGGCATATTATGTTTAATCCGATCTGCCTTGTTCAATGCGCTTAGTTTTCCACCCAAGCCGGCAAGTATGGCCTGGCGCCTTGTATTCTCGTCATCAAGAAACCGGAGTACGTTTAATCCATAATTTCTGTCGTTACCGCCAAAGAGTATTCTCAGATGCGGGAGATTGCGGTACTTCTGAAAGCTGGCTCCTTTAAAATCCAATAATATAAACTGCAGCTCCTGTGGAGAATATTTTATACCTGCATTTACAATTATATTATCCAGTAATACTGTTTTTCCCGATCCGGTTTTTCCCCCAATAATAGCATGATAATTATCGGTGCCACAATCAATAGTAAATTGCAGTTCTTCTGTAGCACTTTTCAAACCAACAGAAACCTGAACCCCTGCATTCCTTTCGTTTTCTTCAGAATATTCGCTCCATAAGTTCGCTTTTCCAGCTAATACCTTTTCAAGGTATTCGTCCTGGGTCACAGACCTGGCTGAACTTTGTTTTACGGCGTTGTTTAAGAATGAAATTATTGTTGCAGCAGAGCCCGACGGCTGCTCATCTAGTTGGATTTCGAAATTGTTATTATATACAGCAGATTCCTCACTATTATAAATTTTATATCCTCTTGCCTCTTTCTTAAGAATGGCAATATGGCTTAACACCGATTGGCAATCTTCATTTCCGCTCCATTCCGGTTTAATGGAGGGGTTATGGGACATAAAAACAAAAGTTCCATATTTAGTCCCTTTAGATATTATCTCTTCAAGGGTTTCCCTATCCTCTTTTTTAAATCCGAAAGGGAAATTTGAAATAAAAATAAAGGTATAGGGTTTTGTGAGTTTGGGTTCGTTTATATTCAAATCTTCGAGGGAATCGTACTTAAATGTGAGGTTCTCCATCTGAAGTTTATTAAACGATTTTAATACCTCCGAAAGTTTAGGGCCTATCTCGGCTTTATTTAATACTAAATTGGGTCTTGCTTTATCATAGCCCAGTAATAGTTTAAAATTGGAGCCGTTTCCCTGTGGATCTATTACAATAACATTTGCAACAGCCTGGTTTATGCTCAGCAATACTTTCAGGCCTATATTTTGCAGAAACTGGTGGGCATTATTGTTGTTTTCGTTATTTAATTCAATGCAGATTCCATTGCCACTTACAAAATCCAAAAAAGCTTTTGGCTTTGGGGTTGTTTCCTCTAGTAAAAAATGTAACTCTCCTATTTGAAGAGGAGAGGGAATTTTAAGATTTTCAGTGATCTCGAAGCTATTAATTTTGCATAGTTCATGGTTTGTCGAGGCGGGTAATTGATCATCTTTAAACCTGTTATCTAGGTAATTCAAAATAACTTCAATATCATGTATGCAGTCATTCTCCTTATTACAGTAATGCTCTGTAATTTCCTTTTTTATTTCTTTGTCATTAAGTAATGGTGGCAAATAAGGGTGCACTAAAAAAGTAAATAAAGGTAAGCAATTAGGTTTAGTGATGTTTAAATCAGTCAGTTAGACTATGACAAATACTAATATATGAAAGATTACTTATAAAAAGTTTGACATTCGAATAAGGGGGTATTTACTACGTTTTTTCTATTTCATTTTTTTGTGATTCTATTTGAATACCAATCAGAATAAACCCCACGTCTATCATTTAGTAATTTCAAGACAATCAATAAGATAATAAAAAGGGAACAACATAAAGTGCTGATGTTTTGTATTGCTTTTAGGATTTATTAAAACTGCTTTCTATATTTTTATTATTATAGAAAACTTAACCTAATTTACAAAAAGACAATATTTTTTGCGTCCCGTATCTTTTCCTTCCAACAGTTAATAAGCTATGTACAACTCTGAGCTGAAATGCTTACGTTTAAATTCTGTGATACTCCACCGCTATCTCTGCCCCCACCTTCGCATTATGCTTTATCAACGCAATATTCGCTTCCAGGCTTTCGCCTTTTGTGTGTTCAGCAATGTATTGCAGGATAAAGGGAGTTACATTTTTACCGCTGATGTTTTTTTCTTTTGCCGCATTTAATGCCTTTTGAATATGCAATTCCATTTCATCCGTTGCCATTTCCTGTTCAGCAGGAACGGGATTAGCAATTAATACAGAACCGGTCAATCCTAATTTCCATTTGGTGTCCAGCAACAAGGCAATTTCCGCAGCGGTATCCAATCGTAAAGGAGAAGTAAATCCGCTTTTGCGGGAATAGAAACTGGGAAATTCATCCTGCCCGTACGTAATAACAGGTATTCCTTTTGTTTCCAAATATTCTAATGTCAACCCAATATCTAAAATAGATTTTACACCGGCTGATACCACAGCCACAGAGGTTTGTGCCATCTCCGTCAGGTCTGCAGAAATATCCATACTCGTTTCAGCACCGCGGTGTACTCCCCCAATGCCCCCGGTTACAAATATTTTTATCCCGGCTATATCAGCTATCCGCATGGTGGCCGCCACCGTGGTTGCCCCATATATGTTTTGACTAATGACATAGGGCATATCCCGTAAGCTCACTTTCCATACCCCTTTTGCTTTACCAAAATATTCCAGTTGTTCGTTGGTCAGTCCCACATAACATTTACCATTAAAGATGGCGATCGTTGCTGGCACAGCACCATTAGTCCTTACTACCTCTTCCACCGCCAACGCCGTTTCCACATTCTTTGGGTAAGGCATTCCATGTGAAATTATGGTGGATTCTAAGGCAACAACAGGTTTTTTGTTAGTAAGCGCCTCCTTTACCTCAGGATGTATTTCCAATAATGAATTCATCAGGAGGGATAGTATTTGGTGATGAGGCCTAATAATTTTTCCTGGTCCAGGTGTGTGGCAATAGCGCCATTTACCTGTAATATTTCTGCAGACAATGTATGCGCCAGCTTAAGACACTCCATGTCTTCTTTGCCCAGGTGTTTGCCCAGTATAAAGCCTGACAGGGAACCATCACCGGCACCGGTACAATCCACCACTTCTAAAGTAGGAGCATGAAGTGTAATTGCTCTTTCTTTATTGTATAAGGCAGAACCCATTTTGCCATTATGCAGCCAGATATTCTGTACTCCTTTTTCCAGCAATTGCTGTATCTGCATTTGCGTCATAGATGCCTGTTCTGAACAAAGCACCGGTAATTCATCTTCATTGGGTGTGATCATATACAAGCCATCCAGGTTAACGTTGGTGAATTTTTTGGCGGGGGGAACCGAAACCGGTTCTAACACAAACGGTATCCCGGTTTCTTTACTGAACGCAAGTAACCATTCCGCCGTATCAACACTGATATTGGCATCGGCTAACAGGAAAGAAGCGGTTCTTAGCAGCTCAATATGCCCGGTTAAATGCTCTGGTGTGATCAAATGATTGGCCGCATTGGTTAAGAATGCAGAAAACAAGGAGCCGTCCACATTCAGGATACCGGTGTATTTTCCGGAAAGCCCTTTTTTCGTAATAGAAGCATCCAGTTTAACTCCGGCATTAATACAAACCTGTTTTAACCAGTCACCATCACTGTCATCTCCAAAAACACTGATCAGTTGAACCGGTACACCCAGCAAGGCTAACTGGTGAGAGATATTGCGGCTTACACCACCCGCAGTTTTTGTTACGGTGGCATCATTGGTAGTGGCAAACAGCATATTATCGGTAGCATGAAACAATTCATCTACTAATGCGGCACCTATACAGATTACAGGATTTGACATGCTGCAAATGTAAAGGCAAAGAACTATTCTTCTTTTTTCTTTACAATTAAAAACCAATCATTGTCCAGTGGCAGGTAGCCATAATCATAGCAGTAATAATATGTTTTGCCTGTTTTGGTAGTATAAATATGTGTAAGGTATTTGAACTGGAAACCCAGCCGTTGTAGTTTGTCTTTATTGGCTTTTGCGGTTTCTTCACCTTCGGGAAGAATGCTCTCCAGCACTTTCCGGTTTTTCAGCAATGCGTTATTGATATTACGCACCAGTGGACTTTGTCCTCCTTTCGCCTTTTGTTCATTATTATAATTATTCCTGCAGTAATCGTTGCAAAATTTCTTGTCGGCCCGCCCTTTTAAAACGTTGCCACAGGCCAGGCAGGTTCGTTTATCCGTTTTTTCCTTGATCATTGGTAAAGGTTTAGAACTTTAATATACAACTATTTATCCGTGTACAAACGTTTCTACACGTTTAGCTTCGGGAGTAAACGGGTAAAAACCGGCTACCGCTTTTTGGCATTAGCATCTTTGTGTTGTCAATCGGAAATGACGTCGCCGGCTGACTGAGATAACAAAATTCAAAAATCGTTTCCGCAAAACCGTAAAGGCACGGAAGCACAAAACTTAAAGTTATGTACGCATTAAAAAACAAAGTACAATTGATCGGCAACCTGGGTAACGCACCAGAAGTGAAAACATTAGAAAGTGGTAAAAAAATGGCCCGTTTCTCTGTAGCCACTAATGAAAACTATCGCAACGCCAAAGGCGAGAAAGTAACCGAAACACAATGGCACAACCTGGTTGCCTGGGGTAAAGTGGCTGAGATTGTTGAAAAATTCCTGACCAAAGGAAAGGAAGTAGCTATCGAAGGAAAGCTTGTTAACCGTAGTTATAATGATAAAGAAGGGAACAAGAAATACGTTACCGAGATACAGGTTAACGAGTTGCTGATGCTTGGTGTAAAAGCGGAGTAATAAATCAGCAAATAATACGGAACATTGCAAAGGCAAAGGCTGGCGCAATGTTCCTTTTCTTTTTATGCCAATGACTGTATGATGAAATACGACACTGAAAATGAAATGTTTCAACTGGCTATTCAGTTAGTTAACCAAAGTAACCGGAATATATTTCTTACCGGAAAGGCGGGTACCGGTAAAACAACGTTTCTAAAATATATCCGTGAAAATTGCCCCAAGCAGCTGGCGGTAGTGGCCCCAACAGGTGTGGCAGCCATAAATGCCGGTGGTGTTACCATTCATTCTTTCTTTCAATTACCGCTTGCACCATTTATTCCGGCAACAAATGGAACAGGATTTCAAAGCAGCAACCCCGAAATTTCAAATAAGCATAGCCTGCTAAGCCGCCTGCGGTTCAACAGCGACAAGAAAAAAGTTTTGCAGCAATTGGAATTACTGGTGATTGATGAGATAAGTATGGTCCGTTGTGATACACTGGATGCAATTGATACGGTTCTTCGTCATATAAGGCAACGGCCTGATGAAAGGTTTGGTGGGGTGCAGCTTTTATTCATTGGAGATATGTTGCAATTGCCACCGGTCATCAAGGAACAGGAATGGAATTTATTGGCTGATTACTATAGCGGGCACTATTTCTTCGACAGCAAGGTGCTGCAGGAAGACCCGCCGGTATATATTGAATTCAATAAAATATACCGGCAAAGTGATCAGCAATTTATCGACCTCCTGAACCAGGTTCGAAACAATGAACTGGATAAGGAAGGAATGAGCATTTTGGAAAGCCGGTTTCAACCCTCATTCAGGCGTAGTAAACAGGATGGCTATATCGTTCTTACTACACATAATAATAAAGCCAGTGAGATCAATGCAAACGAGTTGAGCCGTCTCAACGGCAAGTTGTATTCTTATGATGCTGAAGTCCTGGATGAATTTTCTGACCGGGCATACCCGGCAGACGAAGTATTGCATTTAAAAGTCGGCGCACAGGTAATGTTTATCAGAAACGATGCTGCTGAAAAAGGAAAACGATATTTCAACGGAAAGATTGGAACCGTAGCTAAACTGGAAGCCGACAAGATAGTTGTGCAATGCGATGACGATCCGGAAATAGAGGTGCAGAAAGAAAAATGGGAAAATATCCGCTATACATTAAATAAAACAACCCGGCAGCTGGACGCTGATGTACTGGGTTCTTTTACCCAATTTCCGTTACGATTGGCATGGGCGATCACTATTCATAAGAGCCAGGGCCTTACGTTTGAAAAAGCAATTATTGATGCAGGTGCAGCATTTGCACCCGGCCAGGTATATGTGGCGTTGAGCCGCTGTACTAACCTGGAGGGAATGGTATTGCAAAGCCATATCAGCTCATCGAGTTTGTTCAGCGACAGGCGAATTGTTGAGTTTTCACAAAGAAGTGCATCGGGCAATCAATTGCAGCAGGAATTGGCTATTGCTAAAAAGAATTATCAGCAATCTGTTTTGGCGGGAGTATTTGATTTCAGTAATGCCATCGATGGCTGCAAAGAAATAATGGATTATTTACTGGAACACACTTCTTCGTTTAACCCGGATTCCTTCGGCTGGACTGAAGAGCTTTCGGAAAAGCTGGGTGGCTTACAAGTGACTGCAAAGAAATTCCAAACGCAACTCCGGGCCTTATTTCAGCAACCGGTGGAACCGGAAGAGAACATAGCCTTACAAGACAGGATTAAAGTTGCCGCAGTATATTTTAATAATGAAATCAACCGTTTACTTCAATTTATTCACACATCACCAGTAATTACCGATAGCCGGCTTAATGCAAAGGAATATAATGAAAGTATCCGGGAAGTTTTTGCCCAGCTCGCCATGAAGAAGTTCCTGCTTGAAGGGTATAATGGTCAGTTAGATATGGAAGCATTTCACCGGAGGAAACTACAATTTGTTTTGCCCTCTTTCAGTATCAATGCATATGCCGGCGCTTCGCAAAAAAGGTTTGACAGCCCTCATCCGGTTTTGCATCAGCAGTTAAGAAAACTCAGAGAAAGTATTTGTGCAAAAAGGGATTTACCTATTTATATTGTAGCTGGTAGCAATACTATTGATGAAATGGCGATGTATTTACCACAAACACTAACGGAACTAAGAAAGATCAGTGGCTTTGGAGATACTAAGATTGAACAATACGGGCAACAGTTTTTAGATATCATTCTCCAATACACCAGGGAGCACAACTTACAGTCCTTAATACACGAAAAAGTATCCGGAAAGAGAAAAAAGGAACTAATCAGTCCGGGCAAAAAAAAGGGGGATACTCATATCGAAACATTCAGGCTGTACAAGGAAGGGCAGTCAATAGCTGCTATTGCGAAAACAAGAAAACTGGCTGTTTCTACCATTGAAGGCCACTTAACCACTTTTGTGCGACGGGGAGATATAAAGATTAGCGAATTAGTAAGCCGGGAAAAGCTGGTGTTGATTGAATCCGCCCTGGAAGAGTTTAGTGGCAGCTCAATAACCCCCTTAAAAAAAAGGCTTGGTGACGATATAAGTTTTGGAGAAATAAGATTGGTTATGGCCGGACTAGGTATTAGCCCGGAAAAATCACCGGATTAATGTAACTATTCCTTTTCGTGATTCCTTTGGTTTGCCGGGCAAGGTAAATTCGGCATACCAGGCAAACGAATTGCCATCAGCTTTTATACCTTTTGACAAACCATTCCATTTTTCAAATGGGTTGGTGGAATAAAAGACCCGTTCACCCCAGCGATTATAAATACTGAACTGATAATTACTGATTACACCCAGCCCGCCTATCGGTCCAAAGCTATCATTCTTGCCATCGCCATTGGGAGTAAAACCAGAAGGAAAAAATATACCCGGGCAGGAAAAATCGGTCACAAGTTCTCCAGTTGCTTTAGTCGGGCAAACATCTGTACCCGTTATGGTAACAGTGTATAAACCTGCTGATAAATTGCTTGCTATTTGTGTGATTTGTGGCGGAACAGTATTCCATGAATAATTCACCGGGTTATTTACACCGCTTACGTTTGCAATTATTGAACCGCCTGAATTTGTTTGGCAGTCTGCCGGGCTTAATTGGGTGACCCTGACATCAGGAATTGTAATTGTTTGTGTTGCTGTGCTGATTGAGCTACCCGGAAAACTGGCATGCAGTTTAACTGTATATTTTCCCGGAGCCGAATATTTATGTGTTGGGCTTGGAATATCCGATGAATTGCTTGCGCCTGATGCAGGATCACCAAAATCCCAGTTCTGGATTGTTACACAAGCATCGGAAGTGTTGGTAAAAGAAACAATTCCTTCTCCATCGCAGGTATAGGTAAAAGAAGCATAATAAGCAGGGGCTTGCTTTATAAGTATATCATCAATGGCAAAGCCATCATAATTATTGCAAATAGAACCAGCACCAAAAATGAAACGGAATATGACATTGGGTTTCCCTTCCAAAAAACCCATGGCTTGTTTTGCAGTTAACCATTTTCCACTTCCGGCACCTCCGGCACAGGATCCGCTACTCGTTTGAATATTCCCGGACCAGCCCATTTTATTACTGGCTAATGGTGACAGGTAAGTAATAGAACTGTTATTATACCAGTTTTCATTATAACAATTAACTGTATTGGCAGAAGAGCCCATCGTTTGCCAGGTAATTCCATTGTCCGTAGAATATTGAAAACTTGCTCCATCAAATCGTTGTTCAGACTCCCAAAAAATCTTGAATTCAATATAAGGTGATATCAGATTGGTAAAATCAAAACAAGGACTTTGCAACCAGGATGCTTCCGAATTGGTATATGAGCTTCCGGTTAATCCACCAACCACCCAGCATTTTACTCCACCACCTGCTGCTGATATTACCGGTTTGGAAGGAGCTCCCCAGGCCCAATCATTGCCAACACCTCCCGAAATCCAGCTTCCATCAGTTGTTTCAAAGCTTTCGGAATAGGGAAAGCTGTTGATGGCAGAGCTGCACTGGGCCTTACTATCAGCATATCCCAGCAGAAAGTAACAGCATAAATAAACTAACCTTGTCATCATTGTTTGCATTCGGGCACGGGGCCATTTCTTGTTATCAAAGCAAACAACAAATGTACACTGAAAGAATTGTTTTAATTTATACGGTAACGGGGAACGGATCATAAATGATTTCATTGATCAATAAACTCAACAGACAATTGTCTTTCATAGTTCACATTGTTTATTAATTATTCACATTTGACTGTTATGAATTTGTTACGTTAAACAATATATATATCTTTCTATTCGAATACTTACTAAAACATTTATGGAGACACTTACAAACCCTGCTTATCGCATTATAAGTAACCATGTAATTGCTGAAGTGCGTCAAAAAATTTCCAATGATCAGAATGCATTATTTGCTCTCAGGCCCTATCAGCCGGGAGAGGTAATTGCTGATTTTTCGGCCGGCACTATTGCTGCAGAGCCAACGTACCTGACTGTACAGGTTGGTGTTGGTAAACATATTACACTGCAGCCGGAGTTTCTCCAGTACATCAATCATAGCTGTAGCCCGAATGTATTTTTTGATACCTCTGCAATGCAATTAATAGCATTAAGGGAATTAGATGTTGAAGAAGAAATGACATTTTTTTATCCATCTACCGAATGGGAAATGACACAATCTTTTAGTTGTTATTGTGGCAGTCCTGCCTGTATCGGCGAAATAAGAGGGGCTGCTTTTTTATCAAAAGATATTGCAGCACAATATCGCTTTACTGATTTTATTCAACAACAACTGGCCAAAAAGGCGGCAAGAAAAGTAGCCTGATCCGTGATGAAGACAGCAGAAGCCTCCCGTTTATTAAAGCCATATTTTATTTGGGTTCTGGCCCCCCACCTTGAATCGGAAGATCCTAATCTTAAATACTACTACGATTTTACCCAAAGTATTGCGGAATACACTAAAGTTTTTGAAGAGCTAAAGGCAGAGTGGAAATGGCAGCCGGTAACGGTGGAAAATTTTAAGATTGTCATCAAATCTATAGCTGAAAGCAAAAATGGAAAAACTCCGCTTATTCTGAATCTCTGTGATGGCGATGAGGTAAATGGTACCCCAGGTGTTTCCGTTATTCATGAGTTGGAGAAATATGGATTGATATACACCGGTTCTGATGCGCACTTCTATGCTATCACCACTTCTAAGATCCCCATGAAGAGGGCTTTTGACAAAGCCGGGGTTTCTTCAGCCAGCTGGCGGGTGATTACAGATAAAAAGGGATCGACAAAAGGAATTGCAAAAAGGGTTGGCACACCTATTATTATAAAACCAGCTGTTTCGGGTGGCAGTATGGGAGTCTCTGTTAAGAATGTAGTATTTACGGAAGAAGAGCTGACTGAAAGAGTAGAAGAAATTAAAAAAGGATACCGGGGCTGGAATTTACTGGCAGATGGATTATTTGTTGAACAATTTATTACAGGCCCCGAGTTCACCACTTTTATAACCGGCTCTGCTGATGATCCGGAAAACTGTAAAGTATACGAACCCGTAGAAAGGGTTTTTCATACTTCTTTACCGGATTCAGAGAAATTTTTATCATTTGACCGCCTCTGGGAAATTTATGAGGATGAAACACCAATGCCGCGGGAGGAAAATTTTTATGAGTACCAGCGGGTAAAGCCTGACCTGGTTGCTGCATTAAAAACACTCAGCCTTGATGCATACAAAGCCTGTGGAGGTAAAGGGTACACAAGAATTGACATCCGCCAGGATTCTTCAACCGGTAAGCTTTATATGCTGGAAGCAAATGCGCAGTGCGGATTAAGTGAAGATGAAAACTATACTTCCATTGGAGCCATTCTGAAGGCTTCCAACGTATCATTCACTGAAGTTATATCCGAAATACTCAAAGATGCATTGCGAAGGAGCGTCGTAAAGCAGGTTCCGGTAAAGAAAGCCAAAGTAGCCAAAATAAAAAAAACCATTGTGGTCAAATAGTTACCGGTACTTATCGGATTTAACGAAGTTTGTTTTTATATCCTCCTACTTATTACCTTAGCAATTCATGAAAGTTTGTGTACTGCAACCGGACTACTCCACCACCGGAGTTGATTATAAAAATTACGACCCCCCAAGGGACTTATCCGTATTGATTCCCGAAGCAGAAGTCCATACTATTTTTCTCAATAAGCTTACTACCTATAAGCAGCTTAAGCAACTTGGTAAAGAAGGCTATGATATTTTTGTAAACCTTTGCGAAGGCTATCTGGAATGGGAAGTGCCCAGCATTGATGTTATTTATACACTGGAAATTTTGAACCTTCCTTTTACCGGACCGACAACTAAGCTTTATGATCCGCCAAAAGAATTAATGAAATACCTCGCCTATTGCGAAGGAGTGAAAACACCGGGGTATGTCATTATTAATGAATTAAATGACGTGGATGATGCGGTTAAACATTTGTTATTCCCTTTATTTGTGAAACCTGCTAAAGCAGGTGATAGCCTTGGAGTTGACGAACAGTCGCTGGTGCACAATAAAATTGAATTGCAACAAAAATGTATCAGCATACTGGACGAGTACGGACCTCTGCTGGTAGAAGAATATGTTGCCGGAAGGGAATTCACCGTGCTGGTAGCTGCTAATACCGATGAACACAGTTGTACTGTCTATCGGCCCGTTGAATACTTATTTCCCGAAGGCCGGGAATTTAAAACCTATGCGTTAAAAACATCGGAACTGCATCCTGATTGTAATGTGCCTTGTAATGATGAACTATTGGATAAACAGCTTCGTAACGCCACAGAAAAAATTTTTAAAGGATTCAATGGCGTTGGGTATGCAAGGTTAGATTTTCGGGTCAATGATAAGAATGAGATATACTTTCTGGAAATTAATTTTACCTGTTCCGTTTTTTATAAAGATGGTTATGAAGGCTCCGCTGATTTTATTCTGAAGTTTGATGGGATCGGGCAGGCGGGATTCTTAAGGCATATGATTGCCGAAGGTATTTCCCGGCATAAACGTAAAATGAAACCTTTCGTAATGAAGGGAAATTCCATTGCCGGTTATGGTATTTATGCCCGCCGTGATATTAAGGCGGGTGAAGTGATCTTCAAAGGGGAGGGTCGGGCCCAGCGAATTATTACAAAACGATTTGTGGAAAGGAATTGGAATGAAGACGAAAAACTACATTTTCGCCGGTACGCTTACCCTATCAGCGATGAAGTCTTTATACTCTGGGATGATGATCCATCTGAATGGGCGCCACAAAACCATTGTTGCGATCCGAATACGTCTTTTGATGGCCTGAATGTATTAGCTATTAAGAATATATCTAAAGGACATGAACTCACTCTTGACTACGCTGATTTTTTAGATGAGAATATGGAACCCTTTGATTGTCAGTGCGGTTCCATCTCCTGCCGGGGAAAAATTTCTGGCCACACCGGCAATTCGCTAAATTTGCGGGAACAAAATTTACTCCGGTTAAACGACTAACCTGTCTGCTGGTCTCAGGCTTACTCCATTAAATTTATTCGGCGGTTTGTGAATACACAAACTATAAACCTGGTGATTTATCGTAAAAAGATGAACTATGTCCCGTTTTGCCATACTTAAACAAATTATGTTACAGCACCGCTACCGGTTACTGTTCACCTATGTACTTTTTTCACTGGAAATGTTGGGAAACCTGCTCCGTCCCTTTTTCCTTGGTCTGGCGGTGGATGATTTGATAAAGGGCAGCTACAAAGGACTCGTTTTGTTATCCGCTGTTCATTTAGGCTGGTTGATTATCGGAACTATAAGACACCGGCTTGATACCAGAACCTACTCAGCAATTTATACTTCATTGGTTACAAAATTTCTGGCCCGCCGCTATAATAAATCGGATATTTCAAAGCTTAGTGCCCACTCCACATTAGCGAGAGAGTTTGTAGATTTTCTTGAGTTTGATCTGGCATATGTTGTAGAGGCTTTTTATAGTATTGTAGGGTCACTGTTATTGTTGTTTTTCTATGATACTTCAGTTGTTATGGTTTGCCTGGGTATTTTATTACCTGTAACCGGTTTAAGTTATTTCTATGGGAAAAAGATGCGTAACCTGAATAAGCAGAAGAATGATGAACTCGAAAACCAGGTAGATATTATTTCCACCGGCAATAACCATTTGATTCGGCAGCATTATGATAATTTACGAAAATGGCAGATCCGTATCAGCGATCAGGAGGCCTGGAATTTCGGTATTATGGAAATAATGGTAATGGTGGTAATTGGTTTAGCATTATTAATTACGAACAAAACAACCGGGGCTGGAATAGAGGCGGGTAGCCTAATTGGTATTTATAGTTATATCCAGCGATTTGTTTCCGGGCTCGATACCATTCCTTATACAGTACAACGACTGTCCTCTTTAAATGACATTACAAGACGAATTGAACTGCAGGAAGAAGATTTGAGAATGCCAGATCCGGTTAATTTAAAAGTGAAGGTTGTAGCATAATTTATTACTAATAGCTTTTCTATATTAGGGTAACCTGAGAGCTGATTAAATGAAGGCGACAGATATCTGTCGCCTTCATTTAATCCATTAATTTATTTTAAAGCTCTTAGTACCTGGCGGGAGCCATCGTCGAGTGCTTTTTTGGCAGCTTCATCTGCTTTTCCATCATATTTCCCATTTATTTTGGGTTGCAGACGGGTAGAACCATCAGATAAGTTTACAAGTGTCATAGCCGCTTCAATTGTGAACGATGATGCAGCGTTCGGGTCTGTATTTTTAATTGCTTTCAGCAAACCGCCCACTTTACTGCCTTGTTTTATTTTAATAAAATCACTGGCCAGTGTATAATCACAATTATATTTTTTTGCATCATCTTCTGATATAATTGCAATAGCTTCAACAGTGCCGTCTGTCAAAGTATTGACAAGGTGTTGTTGTAATACCGAAGCCTGCAACTGTTCATCCCCCCTGGGCTCATACACACCAATGCGAATTATACCATCTTTTTTTTGTTCAGTAAGGGCAGGCTTTGTCTCTGCTTTATTCTTGTATTCTTTCATTGCCTGGTTCATCATATCACCTGCATCAAATTTTTCCTGCAGATCATCCTCGTTCAGTGTTTCTGTATATCCCGGGGGAATTTCAAAAAGCATTGAATCCAGTTTTACTGTTGATAGCTCCAGCGTTTCAATAGAAGTTTGAAATTCACTCATCTGTGCATTCCCACCGCCCATTTTAATTGTTGTTGTTTCAGATAAAGGGAAACCTAATTTTCCTTTTCCACTCCGTCGGGTAACAAAGCGATCTTTACAATCTGGTTGGGGCCTGTCTGTTGGAGCCATGGAAGCTTTAACGGGGCGATAGCGAACCGGGCAATTAAACAAAGGAAGATCAATGTACCAGCCATCTGTTTTAATAAGGATACTATCTTTCATAGTACAGGCATCTGGCGATGGTTTCATTTTTTGGGAAGTCCACACATGCCTGGCGTTAAAGCCGTAGATATTTTTGCGTTCACCGGTGTCAGTAATATTGTACCACATGGTGATAACTCCTCCCTTCTGCGGGGTTGTTTTTTCTTTAGGTGCCGGAGTTACAGGTTTATTTTTTACAGGGGCAGCCGGTTTTGCATCTTCATCAACCACCTCTTCGTTTTCCTTGGAGAATGATTCAATATAGTAGAGCTTCTTTTTGTCATTTATTTTGATGGTACGTTGCAGATCACATTGTTCAATGGTTATAGGTGGGGCTGGCATTCCCATCATGCCGGCACTTTCGGTCCTTTTGCGCATTCCCTTAACATAAATTGTGGACTCTGTTTTCATTCCCATCATACTGGTTGACTGACGCAATTTATATTGCTGGGCCGTAGCTTCATTATCTATTACGAAAGCAGTTATCATCACTGCAATGAAGCAGAGAACATTTTTTTTCATACTATTCGCTTTGTAATAAAGGTAATAATTGATCTATAATAAACAGATGAGCAAAGCGCAGGGAAATTAAAAAAGCATTGGATATAAAAAACTATCTCCCCATAAACACCATCAATATCTGGACATCGCTGGGGTTGATGCCAGAGATGCGGCTTGCTTGTCCAAGCGTCCGGGGTTTTATTTTAGTGAGCTTTTCTCTGGCTTCATTACCCAGGGAAGAGATTTTTTTATAGTCAAATGTTTCGGGAATTTCCAGCTCTTCTAATTGGCTCATACGCTGTACCAGTTCCTTTTCCTTTTCAATATATACATCATACTTAACCTGTATAGAGGCTTGTTCAACCGATTCTTTAGAAAGGCCTTGTAAAGCGAGTTCTAATTTTGGAAAGGCTTTTGCAAACTCATCTAATTCTACATCTGGACGCAACAGTATCTTTTGGGCTTTTTGTTTTTCAGAAATGGGGGAAGATCCGATTTTTTGAAACCAGGTGTTGATTTCATTTGGTTCTACGGCTAAATCTTTTAGAACGGTTTTTACTTTCTCAATGGATGCCTTTTTTTCAATTACTTTATCCATTCTTTGCTGGGAAGCAAGGCCAAGACGATAGCTTAATTCGGTCAAACGCAGATCAGCATTGTCCTGTCTCAACAATGTTCTGAATTCAGCTCTTGAAGTAAACATTCGATAGGGCTCTTTTGTCCCTTTGCTGATAAGATCATCAATCAATACACCAATATAAGCTTCGCTCCTTTTTAGTATAAACGGCTCTTGATGATGAGATTTCTGGTGTGCATTGATACCTGCCATAAGTCCCTGGCAGGCAGCTTCTTCATATCCCGTTGTCCCGTTTATCTGTCCGGCAAAGAATAAATTATCAATCAGCTTTGTTTCTAGCGAATACTTCAACTGTGTAGGGGGAAAGAAATCATATTCGATTGCATACCCGGGTCTGAAAATTTTGACTTTTTCAAAACCTACTATATTACGAAGAGCTTCGTATTGTGTTTCTTCTGGTAAAGAAGTCGAGAATCCGTTTACATATATTTCCACTGTATTCCATCCTTCCGGTTCAATGAAGAGCTGGTGCCTGTCTCTTTCTGCAAATCGGTTGATCTTATCTTCAATACTTGGGCAGTATCTTGGCCCTACCCCATCGATCCTTCCGGCAAACATCGGGCTTCTGTCGAAACCAGTTTTCAGAATATCGTGAACTGTTTGGTTGGTATAAGTTATCCAACAGCTTCTTTGTTGTTTTGGTTTTTCGGTTTCTAAGAAAGAAAAGCCAACTATTTCCTCGTCACCTGGCTGTTCCTCCATTTTGGAATAATCCAGGCTCCGCCCGTCAATCCGAGGAGGCGTTCCGGTTTTAAGACGGTCGCTTTCAAACCCAAGGGATACTAATTGTTCAGTAATTCCGGTAGCAGCTTTCTCAGCCATTCTTCCACCACCAAAGTTCTTTTCTCCTATATGAACAATCCCATTTAAAAAGGTACCGTTAGTCAGCACTACTGATTTTGCTTTTATCTCATGTCCCATTCCGGTCACTACACCAAAGCATTTGCCGTCTTTTACCAATAGTCCTTTTACCATATCCTGGTAAAAATCAAGATTCATTGTTTGTTCCAGCTTTTCCCTCCATTTCAGATGAAAAAGCATCCGATCGTTTTGAGCACGGGGGCTCCACATAGCAGGACCCTTACTCCGATTCAGCATACGAAATTGAATTGTGGAAAGGTCTGTTACGATTCCGGAATAACCTCCCATTGCGTCAATTTCCCGAACAATCTGGCCCTTAGCAATGCCCCCCATTGCCGGATTACAACTCATTTGAGCAATAGTCTGCATGTTCATGGTAACCAATAAAGTACGGGAACCAAGATTTGCGGCCGCCGCAGCTGCCTCACAGCCAGCATGACCGGCACCTACCACTATTACATCATACTCTGAAAACATAAGTTTGCAAAGGTACAAGCATAAACGGGATTATCTTGTCTTTATACGTTTTAGGATCTAGGAATACCAATAAGGGAAATTGTTCCACGTGGAAAACAGGAAAAATGTTTCCCGTGAAACATTATTTGATGTAGCGGGAAAGATAAAAGTCTTCTTTTTTTCTCATTTCCTTTTTCTCAGTTTCGGTCTTGTCTCTAAACCCACAGAGGTGAAGTGCTCCATGGAAGATTACACGGTGTAGTTCGGATTTAAAAGAGGAGCCTAAGGACTTAGCATTCTCTTTTACCCGTTCAATACTAATATATACCTCAGCATGAATAGAATTTGTATCAGAAAGGTCGAAAGTAATGATATCGGTATAATAGTCGTGCTTGAGGAATTGCTGGTTAATCTCCAAAAGCCTTTTATCTGAGCAAAAAATATAATTGATAGAGGAAAGGGATCTCTTCTCTATTTTAAAGATTGATTCAATGAACAACTTTAGTGCAACCCGGTTCTCCAGGCTAAATTTTTTATACTCAGAAAAGAAACAAACTTTTGATTTTGAGGGCATAATTTCAAAATTCGTAAAGAAAAACCAACCAACAAGGGTAGTTTTGTATAATAATATTGGTGTAAATGATTGCAAGGCTTTCAGAGTTAAAACCAGGACAGCAAGGAATTATCCGGGAATTCATCGACAACGATATATTTCTGAAGCTCATGGAAATGGGCTGTGTACCTGGTGAAAGAATCCTGTTGGAGCAAATAGCCCCCCTCGGCGATCCTATTTCGGTAAATGTAGCCGGGTATCATCTAAGCCTCAGGCTGAATGAGGCGGAACATATATTAGTCGAAATAAATAATTGATTATCAATCATTTATAAATGAAAATAGGGCTTTATTTCGGTTCTTTTAATCCTGTTCATGTTGCCCATCTGATCATTGCAAATCATATTCTGAACGAAACAGATATTGAAAAGGTATGGTTTGTCGTTTCTCCTCAAAACCCGTTCAAAACAGAAAATTCTTTGCTGAATGAATATCACCGGCTGCACCTGGTGAAACTTGCAACAGAAAATGACAATCGGATTAAAGCGTCAGATATTGAATTTACGTTGCCGAAGCCTTCCTATACCGTCAACACTCTTGCCTACCTGGCAGAAAAGCATCCCGAACATGAATTCTGCATCATCATGGGAAGCGATAGTTTTCAGAATCTTCCCAAATGGAAAAATTACGGAGTGATTGTAAAAAACTATCCTATTTATGTTTACCTGCGTCCCGGGTATGACATTGAAGATAAGCTCAACGCCGATGTTCATTTCGTTGACGCCCCGTTGCTTCAGCTTTCGGCTACACAAATACGTAAGTATGCAAAAGAAGGAAAATCATTACGGTATTTAGTACCTGACAAGGTATTGGAAGAAATAGAGCGGGGAGGATATTATAGGAAATAACCCAGCAACAAACAGGTAATAACAATGAATGGAGGTAGTATGCGGGTAAAATTTAGCAGTATTATTGTTCCCAGGATCACCAATATATTTACGAGGCTTACTGTTTTCGGTTCTATGAAAGAAATATCTCTCATAATATAAAAAGAAGAGGCGATCATTACGCCTACTACTACGGCGTTAATGCCTTCTATCGAACGATATACCGCGGCATACTTTTTAAGGTTATTCCAGATAGGAAAAAAGAACAGTACCAATAATGCACTGGGTAAAAAAATTCCTATCATCCCAATAATACACCCAAGCACCTGCATTTCTGTTCCCATATCTTTCAGCGCCATGCCGCCGGCAAACGAAGCAATAGAGAAAACCGGGCCCGGTACTGCCTGCACTATACCCATACCAGTATATAATTTGTCCTGGTCAATTTGTACTGCATTGGGATTTTTGCTTCGTACAGCTTCGGGCCTTATGCTCCATTGTTCATACATCATTGGCATCAGCACCTGCCCTCCACCAAATACAAGACTTCCCATCCGGTACGTATTCTCAAACAGGTTGATAGGTTTTCTATTAGGCCAGTCGTTTTTTCTTGCCAGTTCACTGGTTATTCCGGCTAGCAGAAAAATAATACCAAACAACCAGAAATTCCACCATCTTATTTTTCTTGGTTTTTGCTCTACTTGTGGTATCCTTTTCAGACTAAAATTGGTAGCAATACCTCCTGCTATTATTAATGCAGGAATAACCCAGGTTCGCCCAAATAAGAAATAAGTAGCAGCCACGCTGCATAGCATAATTATCCAGGTAATGGTATTTCGGATTGCATGTGGAAATATATGAATGACCGCATATCCTAAAAATCCTGCGGCCATTGGCGGAATAAACTTAAAAATATCTGTACCTAATTCTTTTTTATCAATGTATTGTAATAGAAATGAAAAAGCTCCCATCAGGATACAAGCCGGTAAAATCCAGATGAGTAATGTTAATACAGCCAGCGGCACTCCGCCTCTTTTATATCCTATTAACGTAAGTGTTTGTGTGGAAGAAGCTCCCGGTAATAATTGGCAAAAAGCATTGTATTCCATTAACTCCTTTTCAGTAACATATGGTTTATTGCGTACAAATGTTTTCATCATCATACCGATATGTGCCTGGGGTCCGCCAAAAGCGGTAACGCTGTGTATAAAGACAGCCCGGAGAAATGAAGCATGACGCAGCAGCATTGGAACTTAAATATAAAAAAAATCAACTAAGCGGGTAATCAGAAATTAAATCAGCCATGATTTAATGTAAATTCAACCAAATTTCGTTTATGAAACAAAAACTAAGTCTTTTGCTATTTCTGATACCGGTAATTCTTTTTGCACAGAAAAATGGTCCGGATATAGCTGAAAAGATCAGTATCGCTACAGATAAAATAGAAGCTAAGTGTATTAACTGGCGAAGAGACTTTCATCAACACCCTGAATTGGGTAACAGCGAGTTTCGTACTGCAAAAATTATAGCTGATCATCTTCGTTCTCTGGGTATTGAAGTAAAAGAAAATATTGGAAAGACCGGGGTGGTTGGTATATTGAAAGGGGCTAAGCCCGGTCCTTGTATCGGCTTGCGGGCAGATATGGATGCATTGCCTGTTGTGGAAAGAGTAAATCTTCCTTTTGCTTCCAAAGCTCAATCAACCTATAACGGACAAAGTGTAGGAGTAATGCATGCCTGCGGCCACGATGCCCATGTGGCTATTTTAATGAGTGTGGCGGAAATATTGGCGGGTATGAAAAATGAATTAACCGGCACGATCAAGTTTATTTTTCAACCAGCAGAAGAGGGGCCTCCCGAAGGTGAAGAAGGCGGGGCGCCACTCATGATTAAAGACGGAGTACTTGAAAATCCAAAAGTGGATGTGATGTTTGGATTGCATATCAATTCACAAACAGAAGCAGGTAAAATAAAATACAGGGTTGGTGGCATCATGGCGGCCTCTGATTGGTTTAAGATAAAAGTAAAAGGAAAACAAACCCATGGCTCTCAACCCTGGGCCGGAATTGACCCCGTAGTGGTATCTGCACAGATTATTAACGGACTTCAAACAATTGTAAGCAGGCAAACCGAACTAACAAAAAATCCAGCTGTCATTTCTGTAAGTGTGATCAATGGTGGCGTTCGTTCCAATATCATTCCGGAAGAAGTGAATATGCTGGGAACAATACGTACGTTAGATACCGGGATGCAGAGAATTATCCATGAGAAAATAATTTTGACGGCTTCCAAAATTGCTGAAAGTGCCGGTGCCACAGCAGAAACAGTGATTGATAAAAAAACATTGGTGACGTATAACGAACCGGCACTAACTAAAAAAATGATCCCCAGTTTTGTAAAAGCTGCAGGTGCGGATAATGTAGTTGAAACAGAAGCTATAACCGGGGCAGAAGACTTTTCTTTCTTTGCAGAAAAAGTTCCTTCATTGTTCTTTTTTATCGGTGGCATGGAAAAAGGAAAGGATGCTAAAAAAGCATTTCCACATCATACACCGGATTTTTATATTGATGAAAGTGGTATGAAAACCGGTATAAAAGCCTTTTGCCACCTGGTTTTGGATTATATGAACATCTCAAAGGATCAAACGAAAAAAGGATTCTGATTATGAACAAAAAATCCGTTTTATTAATTGTGTTTGTTTTTTTTGCCGGGAGAGATACATTGTTTGCCCAGCAAACAGATAAAAAACTAAAGGCAAAGCTGGAAGAGGTTGTATCAGGCTTTAAAGGCGATATAGGTATTTATGTAAAAAATCTGCGGACAGGCAAAGTAGTTGCTATAAATGCAGATTCTGTTTTTCCTACCGCCAGCATTGTTAAAGTGCCGATACTGTTGGGAATAATGGATAAAATACATAGAAGTGAACTACACTACGATTCCTCACTGGTATACAAAGATTCCTTATTATATGCAGGGTCTGATATTTTGGGATCTTTTAAAACTGATGAAAAAATTGCGTTGAAGAAAGTCATCATGCTGATGCTGACCACCAGTGATAATACGGCCAGTCTTTGGTTGCAAAGTTTAGCCGGAACCGGAACGGGGATCAATGAAATAATGGACAGCCTGGGACTGAAATATACAAGAGTTAACTCCAGGACACCCGGAAGAGAAGTTAACCGG
The DNA here is from genome assembly GCA_016719165.1 of Chitinophagaceae bacterium. Taxonomy (GTDB): domain Bacteria; phylum Bacteroidota; class Bacteroidia; order Chitinophagales; family Chitinophagaceae; genus JJ008. Next base: position 625,632 of record JADKAJ010000002.1, read on the forward strand.
GCACAATACGGGTGGGGACAAACCAGTCCATCCGAAATGGCGATGCTGTTTGAAATGATCTATAGAAACAAAGTAATTTCGCCAGCAGCCTGTGAAAGAATGCTGCGTTGTCTCGGCCGTAATTTCTGGGACGCAGAAGCCTTGTCTCAAATTCCACCATACATAGAGGTGTTCAGCAAAAATGGTGCAGTCAATGCATCCAGAAGTGAAGTATTATTGGTAAACGCCATTCATAATCCCTATATCTTTTCCATTTTTACCAAAAACAATAAAGACATAAGCTGGGGTGAAACCAATGAAGCCTGGGTGTTGACGAGAAAAATCTCCAGGATATTATGGGAATATTTTGAGCCAAAGGATAAATGGGAACCTGGGCTGAAATAGGATTACTTAAATATTTGATATACCACCCAGCTCATCAAATAGGCCAGTGCTGTCATATAGATCAATTGTATAACCGGCCATTTCCAGCTCCTGGTTTCTCTTTTTACCACAGCCAGCGTACTCATACATTGCATGGCAAACACATAAAAGATCATCAATGATAAACCGGTTGCCAGTGTAAAGACAGGGGTTCCGTCAGGTTTTACTGCTGCTTTCATTTTCTCCTTCAACAGCAGGCTGCCCTCATCAGTATCTCCAACGCTGTATAATGTTGCCATGGTGCCGACAAAGACCTCTCTTGCAGCGAAAGACGTTACTAATGCAATACCAATTTTCCAGTCATAACCCAGTGGAGCGATAGCCGGCTCCAGTGATTTGCCGATAATTCCGGCATACGAATTTTCCAGTTTAGCTGTGTGATATTCTTTATCCAGTTGCGCAATGGCTGCTCCAGGTTGTGTCTTCATCTGATCATACTGTTGTGTAAGATTTTGCATCGTATTACCCGGCCCAAAGGAACTCAGCCCCCAAAGAACCAGGCTGATGATCATAATGATCTTACCCGCATCCATTACAAATATGCGGGCCTTGTTGATCATCGTAGGCAGCACATTATTCCACCTGGGTGATCTGTAGGTTGGCAATTCTAGAATAAAAAAACTTTTTTCCCTGATATTGATAAACCATTTAGCTACATACGAAACTATTAATGCCATAACTAAACCCAGTAAATACAACCCCATCATTACCAAACCCTGTACACTTAAAAATCCTAACAGGTTTGTTTGTGGAATTACTAACCCTATCAATATCGTATAAACCGGTAGTCTTGCCGAACAGCTCATCAATGGAGTTATCAGTATTGTCAGTAAACGTTCCTTCCGGTTCTCAATATTTCTTGCACTCATGATGGCGGGAACAGCACAGGCAAATCCGCTGATCATCGGCATTACGCTTTTCCCATTGAGTCCCACACTTCGCATCAACCTGTCACTGAGGAAACTGATACGGGCCATATACCCGGAGTCTTCCAGGAGAGTGATCAGGCCAAATAATATCATTATTTGTGGTACAAACATGAGAATGCCACTGAGACCTGCAATCACCCCATTTATTAATAAATCAGTCCAGCGACTATCGGGCAATGAAGAGGAGAGAGATTCACTCAGTTTGGCAAAACCCAGTTCGATCCAGTCCATCGGGTGCTGTGCCAGCCAAAAAACACTTTGAAACAACAAAAACAATACTGCCAGTAAGATCAGGTAGCCCCAGCGACGATGTAACAGAACATTATCCAGTTTTTCTGTGAACAGTGTTTTTTGAAGCGGATCAGGTTCAGATACTGCCTGTTGCATAACCAGCCGGATTCGGCTATATCGCTGTAAAATTTCTTCTGCCTGCGTTTTGGTGGGATTAAATTTATTTTTTATCTCAATATCCTCAATTGTTTCCTGCAGGGAAGCATTAAAATCAAAGGATTCATGATTAATGAGATAATGGATAGCCTTGTAATCACTTAATTCGGGAAAATGCTGCTTAATGTTTTCAATGGAAGTTTCTGCCAGGGACTTATTGTCAATAAAATCCCGGGCAGGTACTTTATAAACCTGCTGCGCAGTAAGACCGATTGCTTTTTTTAACTCAACGATTCCTTTGTTCTTGCGGGGGTTAACTGCAACAACAGGAACGCCTAATTCTCTTTCCAGGGCAGCAATATCTATCTTGATTCCTTTCCGTTTTGCCATATCCATCATGGTTAGCGCAATTACCACAGGAACCTTCAAATCAATGATCTGTGTACAAAAAAGCAGGTTTCGTTTAAGGTTGCTTGCATCGGCCACCGCCACCACCACATCGGCATTGATGTCTTTATCCTGGTTTATGAGGACTTTATAGCTTACCCACTCGTCCAGCCTTTTGGGGTAAAGACTGTAGCTTCCCGGAAGATCAATAACCTCTGCAAGGATTGTCCCCAACGAAGTTGTACCAGTCTTTTTGTCTACTGTTACCCCCGGAAAATTTCCTACCTGCTGGTTTAGCCCGGTAAGACAGTTAAACAAAGAGGTTTTCCCGCTGTTAGGGTTACCAACCAGAGCAATATGTAGCCTTTTTTCCTTCACTTCGTATTTATAATAATACTTACAAGCAGGCAAAAGTAGAGCGGGAAGCTGAAACCGCCTTACGAATTACGATTTTTAGGCGTAGCAATCCGGAAAAGAATGACGGAAATATGATGATAAACCCAAAGAAAAAGAAAGCAGCTCAATACCTTTGCAACTCATCAATCAAATTTGTATGATTTCCTCTTTTTCAAGAATAATTGTTGTGGTTGTTTTGGTGTTTGCAGCCTGTTCACCAGCCAAAAAAGTCACTAAAGCTGATGTACAAACGCTGGAAAATTTAAAATTGCATATCCAATATCTGGCAGATGATAAATTGGAGGGTCGTCGAACCGGAACCAATGGGGAAAAAATGGCGATGGAATATATCAGTAACCAGTTCAAGTCAATAGGGTTGTTGCCCAAAGGAAGTAAGGGTTATTATCAGCCATTTGAAATTAACGAAGGAAAGCAAATTGACGATTCAACAAAACTCATCATCAACGGAAACAACCTGGTTGCGGGGAAGGATTTCTTCCCCTTCCCTTTCAGTCTCAACCAAAAAATGGAAGCGCTTCCTTCCATTTCTGTACAGGAAGCAGACATGCCCTGGTTTTTTGATCTGAAAGAGCAGTTAGAGGAAAACAAAGCCAATCCCCACTTTGACCTGGCTAATTATATTTATACAAATTCTAAAAAGGCGAAAGACAGAGGCGCTTCAGCTGTTATATTATACAACACCTCATCTATAGATGATAAACTGACGTTTAATGGTAAAGACAAGTCAGAACAATTGACAATTCCTGTCCTATACGTAACCAGGAAAGAGGCACAGAAATATTTTAAAGATCCATCTGCCACGATTGATATAAAATTTACTACAGCGCTAAGTGAAAAGAAAAGGACAGGCCACAACGTAGTTGGTTATATTGATAACGGAGCTGCCACTACTGTTGTGCTCGGGGCGCATTTTGACCACCTTGGTTATGGGGAAGATGGTAATTCAAGAAATACCAGCACTGAACGCATCATTCATAATGGTGCTGATGATAATGCCAGCGGAACAGCAGCCCTGATAGAGCTGGCAAAAAAACTGAAACAGTCAAAAGCTAACAACAATAATTATCTCTTCATTGCTTTCTCAGGTGAAGAACTGGGTTTATACGGATCAAAATATTTTACTGAAAACCCTACTATCGATTTGAAGAAGGCGAACTACATGATCAATATGGATATGGTGGGCAGACTCAGCGACAGTACTAAATCCGTTACTATCGGAGGCTACGGCACTTCACCAACCTGGTCTTCGGTGATCTCTATGACTCCCGGTAACAGCATTGCTGTAAAAATTGACTCCAGCGGCACTGGTCCCAGTGATCACACATCTTTTTACCGGAAAGACATCCCGGTACTTTTTTATTTCACAGGATTGCACACGGATTATCACAAACCGTCTGATGATGCAGATAAAATAAATTATAATGGTATTGCATCCATCTTACAACATATTACCGGTTTGGTTGAATCGCTGAACAGCAGCAGCAAGCTTTCTTTTTTAAAAACAAGGGAAACCCAAACCACCACTTCTGCCCGCTTTAGTGTAACAATGGGAGTGATGCCTGATTATACTTACTCCGGTACCGGCCTGAGAGCTGATGGGGTAAGCGAAGGTAAGCCGGCACAAAAGGCCGGACTAAAAGCAGGTGATATCATTTTGCAGATAGGAGACTACAAGATCACCTCTATGGAAACTTATATGCAGACACTCGGCAAGTTTAAAAAGGGGGATAAAACAAAAGTGATTTACAAAAGAGGTAATGATACCCTGGAAACAACTGTTGAGTTCTAAATTGTAACTTACAGAGGAAACTAAATTATGGCTGAACGCAGCAATAAACTGTTCCTGGATAATAAAGAATTAACTGAAGGGTTCTTTGAGGATATCCGGCTGCTGGGCATTATGGCGCCTATTAAAGATTATCAATTCTGCTGGCACCTGAATAATAATATTGGCCTCGACTTTCGTATCAATGAAATTGAGATCAAGCTGATCAAAAAGAAAAGGGATTACTTTTTCTCTGTTTATGAATACAAAGTACCAACTGGTACACTGGAGCATTATATTTACAATAACCAGTTTGACGGAGAATATTTATTGCCCGAATTCAAACATCTTGATTTTTTATGGCTGATGAAAGGGGATGAGGTAAATGATGAAACAATGCAGCAAACGATTCAAATTATTCGCAGTATTAACAGCGTTCAGTTAGTCGCAGAACTGTCCATTGACCAGGTAAAGAATAAGGAAAACCTTGTATTTTAATTGGTGCTGCCGGAAAGGGACCTTGTTTAATAAAGACCGGCTCAAATCCGATCATTGTAAATTCATTATCATGTGGGAGGAAAAAGATAACAAGCTGTACAAAAAATTCCAGTTCAAAAATTTCAGCGAAGCTTTTGCTTTTATGACAAGGGTGGCACTGGAGGCAGAGAAAATGGATCATCATCCGCTATGGACCAACGTATGGAACACCGTGGAAGTTTGGTTAAGTACGCATGATGCCGGAAATATGGTGACGGATAAAGACCATAAGTTGGCCAAAAAAATTGACGCCATATTAGAACGCTGATAGTTATGATTGTAAAACTGGTGCAGTTACAAAATCATGAATTATCTAAACCAGTATAATACACAGCGGTTACTAAAACAATCACATTGCCCACTTCTTCCACTATATTAATGATTCGCCCGGCTGCTTTTGGTTTCAATAAAGAAACAGCAGGCGATAATTTTTTTCAGCAAAATACGGGAGTAAGTAATGAAACGCTGCAGCTAAATGCACTGGCTGAGTTTGACAATATGGTACACCAGCTTCGCAACCATGCTATCAATGTAATGGTGATTGACGATACAAAAGAACCGGCCAAGCCGGATGCCATTTTTCCGAACAACTGGCTCAGCACTTCTTCAGCCGGTATTGTTTCTGTGTTTCCAATGTATGCCCCCAACAGGCGAAATGAAAAAAGAGATGATATATTGAAGCAACTGGCAAAAGAATTTGTAGTGAAAGAGGTGCAGGACTGGAGTGAGTACGAAGCGGAAGGCCGGTTCCTGGAAGGTACAGGTAGTATGGTGATGGATCATGATAATAAAATGATCTTTGCAGCAGTATCAGAGAGAACCAACCTTTCTGTACTGGAAAAATATGCCGCTACCAATGGCTACCAGGCAATAGTTTTCTTAGCTACTGATAAAAATGGTTATCCCGTTTATCATACTAATGTGGTAATGGCCCTGGGTTCAGGGTTTTGTATCCTCTGTGAAGAAGCGATAGAGGAAGAATGGGAATTGATAGCGGTAAGACAATTGCTCGAATCCACGGGACATACAATTATTCCAATTACCCGAGAGCAAATGCATTCCTTTGCCGGCAACATGCTGGAAGTGAAAAATAGGAAAGGCGAAAATATTTTAATATTAAGCCAGACCGCATTTGATTCTTTAAGAAAGGAACAAAAGAAAATGCTGGAAGCTTATGCCGGGCTTTTACCAATTGCGGTTCCAACGATTGAACAAGTGGAAGGAGGTAGCGTACGATGTATGATGGCAGAGATTTTTTTGCAGAGAAAATAATGAACAGGTACTACCGAAGTGCAGAGAATAGAATTCTGTCTTCCGGCATAGTGCAGTATCGGAGTTTAATGTTGTCCTTTGTTTTAGTGAAGGAAGATTTGATATTACATATAAATGGACGATGATACCTTTTAATTTCTATAGATAATGTTGGTATGCTGAACAGAATTTTTTTTCCGGATAAAACTATCGTTAATTAAGGTTCCTGTATTCATTCGGTGAAACACCGACCCTTTGTTTAAACAGCCTTGTAAAATGCTGGGGATATTTAAAACCTAAATCATAAGCAATTTGATTAATGGATTTGCTGTGATCAAATATTTGTTCTTTAGCTACGTCAATTACTTTTGACTGTATATACTCTTGTGCCGTTTTACCTGTTTCTTTTTTAATCAGGTCGCCAAAATAACCAGAAGATAAATTCAACTCACCGGCACAATAAGCCACAGAGGGCAATCCCGATATTTGAGGTTTGTCTCCCTGATAATATTCATTCAGCAAAGTCTCAAACCTTTCTAAAATTCCCTTATGTGGTTTATCACGGGTAATGAACTGGCGGTCGTAAAAACGAACGCAATAGTTGAGAAACAGTTCAATATTATCTGCAATAAGTTTTTTACTATGCTTGTCAATAGCATGTTCCAGTTCGTATTCAATCTTTGAAAAACAATCCAGTACAATTTTTCTCTCCCGTTCAGATAAATGCAAGGCCTCGTTCGATTGATAACCAAAAAAACTATACTCCTGAATATGACGTCCCAGGGACGTACCATGTATGAAATCAGCATGAAACACTAAAGCATAGCCTTTGGGCTGATAGTTTTCTCCATTGCTGTTCACGCCTGCCACCTGTCCCGGCGCCAAAAACACCAATGTGCCTTCCTGGTAATCGTAGGTATGCCTTCCGTACACCAGGTCACCACATTTCACATCTTTTAAGAAGATGGTATAAAAGCCAAAATACATCCGGGAGCCTTGCCGCGGGGCAGCTTTTGACAAATCAACAACACTGACCAACGGATGCCGTGTTTCATTGTTATTGAAAACATTGTACTCATTGATGGTTTCAAATCTTCGCATGTTATCCATATCCTTATTGTTTTACCCGGTCAAAACTACTGCTTTATTGATCTATTCATTAGTCACGACACACTAATCAGCAATATTGGTAGATTAATCCGTGATCTGTATACCATGCAGGGGGTATAATCGCTGATCTTTGCATTGTAAAGAGAGTTGCATTGGGTGCATTTTACTGCAGCTTCTGCAAAAAAATAATCTCATTCTTCAGCTTGTAAAAATTATACGTATGAAAAGTTTCATTCCCGGGCTTTGTTTCTTACTAATGTGTGCACAATGGTGCAGCGCACAATCCAATCAGGACAGCATATCTAAAAAAACGTATACAAAAGCGGAGCAGGAGATCATCAGCCTGTCTAAACAAAAGTGGCAGTGGATGGCAGATAGAAATGTTGATTCATTAAATGTGCTGTTCGACGAAAAATCCATGTTTGTTCATATGGGTGGAAGCTGGGGGAAAGCCCGGGAAATAGATGTTATTAAAAGCGGTTCCATTTGGTATAAAAAAGCCGAAGTGTATTCTGTAATTGTGAACACTATTGGCAACACGGTCATCCTGTTAAATGACATTGACCTTGTGGCGGTGGTTGGTGGAAATGAAGTGGTCAATCCTTTTATGGTGACTGAAGTATATATCAAAGAGAATGGAAAATGGACGATGGGTTCACTAACCTTCTCAAAGTTGATGAGACCCGTAAAAATGACCAGTAATAACAAATAACCAGCATCATTAAAAATGCCGGTTTTCAAACACATAAAACATGAAAAATTCAATCAACAAAAAAGCAGGCAACGGTATAAATCGTCGTGACCTTTTTAAAACAGGGTTGGTACTGGCTGGTGGAGCATTGCTGCCTTCTGCTTGTACAACGTCGGCAGGTTCAGTTGCAGGTAAAAGCAATTCATCTAAACAGCAGGTGACCACCCGGCGCAAGTTGGGCGGTACATTAGAAGTTTCAAGCATTGGGCTTGGTGTGCAAAACATGCCTCGTACTTATCAAACTACCATCCCTTCCCGGCCAGAGATGATTAACATTATTCGAACAGCTTTTGACAATGGTGTTACTCTGTTTGATACAGCAGAAGTATATGGTCCTTTGGAAAGCGAACGTATTCTTGGCGAAGCTGTTGCGCCTTTTCGAAACAAAATTGTCATAGAAACAAAATTCTTTAGAAGCCGCCCTGAACAACTAAAGGAAGTAGTAGAAGGAATGCTGACACGGTTACGTACTGATCGCATTGACTTGTTATATCAACACCGGGTAGATCGGGCCGTTCCTATTGAAGATGTTGTTGGAGCAATTAAAGATTTAATAGTACAGGGCAAAGTATTGCATTACGGTCTTTCAGAACCCGGTTTACAAACCATCAGGCGAGCACATGCGGTTCACCCTGTTACAGCCATCCAAAATGAATATTCACTTTTATGGCGGGGGCCGGAAACAGAGGTTATACCAATTTGCGAAGAACTCGGTATTGGCTTTGTGCCGTGGAGCCCTTTAGGCGTAGGCTTTCTGACCGGAGCTATTGATGCCAATACAAGATTTGCACAAGGTGATATTCGTGGCGGCGAGGGTAGGTTTTCGCCAGAGAATTTGCCTAACAACCTGGCACTGGTAGAATTGATTAAAAAGTGGGCTATTCAAAAATCTGCAACGCCTGCACAAATATCATTATCATGGCTGCTGGCGCAAAAGCCGTGGATAGTGCCGATCCCAGGCACAACACAAATGGCACACATGATAGAAAATAACGGTGCTGATCATTTACGGTTTACTGCTGATGAATGGATAAGCTTCAATGCAGATTTAGCTAAGATCGAAATCAAAGGATTACGTCTGCCGCAAGGAGTTCTCAATATGTCAGGTGTGGAAGCGCCTCCAAAGAAATAAGCAGCATAATAAATTAAATTTGAATTATGACAAGGCCAAATAAAACACATGTATTGCTTTCCGCTATTGTCTCATTAATAGTAATGTCATGTTCAACAAACCGGAATAGTGTTGGCAGTAAGTACATCACTATCCGGGAGCAGGGCAGCTTTGCAGCCGGAGGTACTGTAATTGCAAATCCGGGTGTGTTTGATCCTTACAAACCAACAGCTGCCGGGCAAACGTTGCGGGGTGATCATGCTTATGTGTTTTATCAAATTCCGGTTAAAGCAAGAAAATACCCGCTTGTTATGTGGCATGGCATCGGCCAGTTTTCTAAAACATGGGAAACCACACCCGATGGCCGTGAAGGCTTTCAAAATATTTTTTTACGAAGAAGATTTCCTGTTTACCTGGTTGATCAGCCAAGAAGAGGGAATGCGGCCCGAAGTATAGTTGAAGGAAACATTACTCCCACACCTGACGAACAGGGATGGTTTGGCACATTTCGCATTGGTATATGGCCTGATTATTTTGAAGGCGTTCAGTTTGCCCGTGACTCTGCTACGCTGAATCAGTATTTCCGGCAAATGGTACCCAATGTTGGACCTATTGACATCAATGTAAATGCTGAAGCAGTTTCAGCACTGTTTAATAAAATCGGAGCTGGTATACTGGTTACTCACTCTCATTCGGGTGGTATGGGCTGGCGCACCGCTATCAAAAATCAAAATATAAAAGCGATTGTTTCTTATGAACCCGGAAGCGGTTTTCTTTTTCCGGAAGGAGAAGTTCCTGTAGCTATGCCAAGTGCCGGGGGCACATTAGAAGCAGTTGCTGTTCCAATGTCTGACTTTATGAAGCTTACAAAAATCCCTATTGTTATTTATTATGGTGACAACATAGCAAAAGAACCAACCAATGCACCTGGCCCGGATGGTTGGCGGGTACGGCTTGCAATGGCAAGAAAGTGGAGAGATGCCGTAAACAAATATGGGGGCGATGTAACGGTAGTGCATTTACCTGAAGCCGGTCTCAAAGGAAATACTCACTTTCCGTTTTCCGATTTAAATAATATTGAAGTTGCGGATCTGATGTCAGGCTGGTTGAAAGAAAAACAACTGGACCAGTAATAGTGGTAGATAAAACAGCAATCTGTCTACCAGCTGTGCAAAACCTCTGAGATAGTTTTGCAGTAGCAAATGATTCACTAATGCTTCTAAAATAAATAAAGAGAACATCATCATGAAAACATATCTCAAACTTCATCTTTTTTCGATTCTTTTTATGTTGACACTTACAACTATTTCAGCTCAAACAAAAACACCTAATCCATTTGGTTTGGTGTACGGGGCTGCACTTACCGAAAATGTTCCGGGCAAGGTGAATATTCATCCCGTGAGTTACAAACTGAACGGCATTGTTATTACCGCCAATGTTTATACACCAGCCAATTATGATTCCACAAAAAAATATCCGGCAGTAGTAGTGGCGCATCCCAACGGCGGTATTAAAGAACAGGTGGCTGGTTTGTATGCTCAGCGATTAGCGGAGCAAGGTTATATTACCATTGCGGCTGATGCGGCTTACCAGGGAGCAAGTGGCGGTAGTCCACGCAATGTTGATAAACCAGCCAATCGCATAGAAGACATTCACGGCATGGCAGATTATATTACGCAGTACTCCGGAGTTGATGCGAACCGTTTGGGTCTTTTAGGTATCTGTGGCGGCGGCGGTTATGCATTAAAGGCAGCACAGGGGGATAAACGATTTGTTGCCGTGGCGACCCTGAGTATGTTCAATTCGGGTTTGGTAAGACGTAATGGCTTTCAGAACTCTCAATTGGCCACCATTCAGCAGCGTTTAAAACAAGCTTCAGATGCAAGAGCTAAAGAAGCCGCAGGCGGTGAAGTAATTTATGCGGGGATCGCAAATCCGACAGATGAGGAAATTGCCAAAATCCCAACCGATTTATATCGGGAGGGGTATGTGTACTATTACAGAACCCATACACACCCCAATTCAACTTTTAAGTACACGATGAGCAGCCTGCTTGACTTAATGACTTTTGATGCTGCGACCAATATGGATCTGATTGATCAGCCCTTGTTAATGATGGCCGGGAGCAAGGCCGATACAAAGTATATGACAGATGAAGCATTTCCCAAGGCAATCAATGCTAAAAATAAGGATCTGTTTCTGATCGATGGAGCTACCCATATTCAAACCTATTGGAAACCAGACCATGTAGATCAGGCAACAAAAAAACTCACCTCCTTCTTTGGTGAAAATTTATAAGCATCTAATTCAGCCAGAAATGAAAAAAAATAAAATACTCCTCTGTGTTTGTATGCTGATATATTCCGGCATGTTTGCGCAAACAAAAACAGACAGCACCATTTTATTAAGTTCAAAGGAACGCAGCATTGTTCTTATTTCAGCATATACGGCGCAGGGGAATATGCCCAAACTCCAGGTGGCCTTGAATGATGGTTTGAATGAGGGACTAACCATCAGTGAAATAAAGGAAATGCTCGTGCAATTATATGCGTATGCAGGTTTTCCCCGCAGCCTCAATGCACTGAATAACCTGATGGCGGTGCTGGAAGAAAGAAAGAAAAAGAGTATCAATGATGCAGCAGGCAGAGAGCCATCTCCTTATCCTGCCCGTAAAACCATGCTGCAAGCAGGAACAGAAAATCAAACAAAACTTATAGGAATAAAAATCGGGGGAGGCGTTTACGAATTTGCACCGGCCATTGATCAGTTTCTGAAAGAACATTTATTTGGTGCTATTTTCGGGAGAGATAATCTCGATTGGAAGACCCGTGAAATAATTACGATTGCTGCATTGGCAGCAATGGAGGGTGCAGAACCTCAACTTCGCTCCCACTTTGGCGTAGGCATGTATAATGGCATTACTAAAAATCAACTGGCGGAATTGGTAACAATCATTGAAAAAGAGGTAAGTCCAAAAAGAGGTATGGTTTCCGGACAGGTACTCCAGGCTGTGATCAATCAAAAACCGTATACTCCCGTTACAATGCCCGATGAGGCCGTCTTTCCTATTGGGCAAAAAATTGATAACAATAATTTTAGTGGAACCGCCTGGTTAAAACAGTTAATCCTGAGTGATAGCAGTAATCAAACTGCTGTAGGAAATGTAACCTTTGAACCGGGTGCAAGAACAAACTGGCATTTGCATCCGGGTGGCCAAATTCTACTGGCAACCGGTGGCTTAGGTTATTACCAGGAAAAAGGCAGTCCGAAAAGGCTTCTCCGGAAAGGTGATGTGGTGAAATGCCCGCCGAATGTTCCGCATTGGCATGGTGCTAGCCATGATCAGCCATTTATTCAGATTGCCATCACGAATAACCAAAATGGAGTAACGGTATGGATGCAGCCGGTAACCGATAACGAATACAATAGCAATTAAGAAAAGATTAATCTGTATAAGTTGAACTATTGTTCAGCAAAATTGTAAAAAAATCAAAATTCGTTTGGTCTTTTACACAGTTCATGTTTGTGGCAGCTTTAATTGTTCAAGTTCTTTGTATTTAAGATCATCTTCTGTTAAGTTGTCAAAATCTGCTGGTAAATTGAATAAAAATTCTATTAGTGAGTCTGCTTGACAAGCGTTAAAAGTAAGAGTATTATTAAGAGTTTCATTGTCTGTAAATTTCATAGTTATTTATACTGTCAGCAAAGAATGCACACAACTCTTGAATATCCCAAACACCTCGCACTGAGTTCCATTCATGATCAATCCGGTTTTATGCCTGCTATTATTATTTTACGTATACTACTTTTTCTGCAGCTGCCAGCATCTTTCCTACAGGTATAAGATCTTCCCCCACTGCTTTTTTTACTTCCGCCAGACATTCTTCCTTCACACTAATCAGCAACCCTCCGTTTGTTTGCGGATCAGGTAATAGGGTAAAAGCCTCCATCACATTCACCCCTTTTTCAAATTTTACTTTATCGCTGTAGCTGCTCCAGTTGCGGGTGGTGGCATCCGGGAAAATGCGTTGGCCGATATACTCTTTCACTCCGGCGGCTATTGGCAGCTTATCATAATAGATCTCGGCACTCAATCCGCTGCCTTCAGCCATTTCTATCAAATGTCCTAACAGGCCAAAGCCGGTTATATCGGTCATGGCTGTTACACCTTTTATTTTACCCAACTCCTCACCAATCTTATTCAATGTTGTCATTTGCTCAATCATTACCGGCAGGTGTTCTTCTTTCAGCAGCCCTCTTTTTTGTGCAGTTGATAAAATGCCCACACCCAAAGGTTTGGTCAGGAATAAATAGTCACCTTCCTGTGCAGTGTTATTCTTCTTTAAATTTTCAATAGGTACAATCCCTGTAACGGCTAAACCAAAAATGGGTTCAGGAGAATCAATGCTGTGCCCGCCTGCCAGGGGAATGCCGGCTTCCCTGCAAATACTTCTTCCTCCTTCAATTACTTTCTGTGCTATTTCTACCGGTATTTTTTCAACCGGCCATCCAAGGATAGCTACCGCCATCATTGGTTTTCCACCCATAGCATATACATCGCTGATAGAATTAGCAGCAGCTATTCTGCCAAAATCAAAGGGATCATCCACGATGGGCATAAAGAAATCCGTGGTTGAAATAATGGCGGATCCATATCCCAAATCATATACCGCGGCATCGTCCTTACTGTGATTTCCGACGAGCAGTTTATCATTATCGGGTAAAGCAAGACTACTTTTTAATATTTCATCCAGCACTTTGGGAGCAATCTTGCAGCCACAGCCGGCCCCATGAGAGTATTGAGTAAGTTTGATCAGTTCCTGGGTCATTCCTGTAAATATTGAACCGCCAAAGTTAGTCTTTCAGCGACTCAAATATTCTGTCTATTGCCGGTTTGCGGATACTGAAATGGTTGGCATTGCCAATTTCATCTTTTTTGACAGCCAGGCCTGTGTATTTTCTTTTGATTAGGGTAGTATAAAAACTCCTGGTAGAGTATAATACCTTGTTCAAAAACTCAAGTCCTCCCACATACAGGGTTACGTTGGCCTTTAATGATTTGTTGGTTGTTGAAAACTTTTCCTCGATTTTGTCCAGCTCATAATAATTGGCCCATATGGAAGGGCTGATTGCAAAATGCCTGTCAAACAATTTATCTTCTTTAAATAAGGTATACAGGCAAAATAGTCCGCCAAATGAATGGCCAATAAAAGCCCTGCTTCTCTTATTCGGCATTTTATTTTCAATTGTCGGGATCAGTTCATTTTTCATGAACCCGTAGAACTTATCTGCTTTTCCAAAATCTGCTTCTACATTCTGGCTAATGTCTGAAGGAATAAAATCCCTTGGTCGTTTATCATTCCAGTCGCCAATATGAGAGATAGCAATGATGACACAGTTAGAAGGAATTGAAGCGGCCCATGAATTGTCGCGGCCCAACACATAATCGCCAATGCCGATCGAACCATCGGTCATATACACATGGTGATATTTTTTTGAATTACTGAATCCCGCCGGTTTACGGATAGTGATGACGAACTTGTCTTTAACGGTACCGGAATAAACTGTATCCGTTTGTGTAGTTTGCCCATTACTTAGCAATGAAAATAATAGCAGGCAGGATAAGCATAACAGTTGCTTCATCCTGTTAAATTACTTTTTTCTGCGAAATAAGATACCTGAGCTTTTCTGAAAGTCGGAGCTGAATCGGAGATTATATACATCATCTCCATCCCGGATAACTAACAATCCTGTATTAGGCGGATATTTACCGAGACTTTCGGCAAACATTACCAGGGTGAACTCTTCGCTTTCTGCCGGCAGGTATATTGTTTTCCTGATAGCGGCACTTTTTAATCCCTGCCGGGGCATGATCACATCTCCATTCATATAAATACTGACAGTATCACCATCAATCTCGCCATTATCGTACAATGAAAGAAGGAGACTGTCTGATTTGAAATTCACTTCCTGCGAAAATTCAGATTTACGGCCTTCGATAACAGCTGATTTTTTTATAACATCTTCAGCAGGTTTTTTGGCAACCGGATTCGATGCTGTTGCAACAGTTACTTTCTTCTCCCTATTGGTAGTTGCAGCAATATTGGTATTAGTTGCCGGAGCTGTAGAAGTAGTTTCTGTTTTCTTGTTTTCTGTTACTGGGTTTGCCGGGCCCGATACCGGGATCTTTGTTTTTGTTTCAGCTTTTTTTGCAGCTACGGGTTGCTCTGTTTTTGTAACAGGGTTTGTTACTATCTCTTTCTTTTCCAGGGCAGGAGTTTCTTTGGTAATACCAGCATTTGTTTTAACAGATATTATCTCTGGTTTATTCGGATCAGCACTTGCAACGGGTTCAGGGTTTGGTTTATTCATTACAGGCTTTTGTGTAACAACATCCTCCTGTTTTAATCCTGTTGTTTGTTTTGAAAACGAAACAGGTTCTGACCTGGCTTCAGTATTGTCTTTTATCCCGGTAATTGTATTGTCAGTCGCTTTTTTATCAGTTACGCCACTAACAGTTTCTTTAGTTTTCGGTAATGATTTATCTGTAATGATTAGTGGTTCATTCTTTGAGTCTTGTTTTGCTGTTTGTTCAATTGTTTTCTCAGCGGACACTTTCTCATCTCCTATTTTCAAATCAGCTATACCGGTCATTGAGCCCGGACTTACAATAGTTTTTGTTTCAGCCTTAGTTAAATCCGGTTGACGAATTACTGTTGTTAAGTCTGTATTATCCCGAATCGGGTCTGCCTGCGCAGTGTATTCAGATTTTATTCTTTCGGGTTTTACAATCTTAACAATGGGAGCACCTTCTTTTCTTTCTTTATAAAAAGCCACTTCATTTGCCTTGTTTAACTCTTCGAGGTGGGGAAATATTTTAGAGGCTGTCAGGTCTTTTTCTTCTTCCAGGCTTACTTTGCCGGTAACCGAATAGTATTTCCGGGTTGCATTTGTCTTCCAGGTGCCGTCAAGATACCAGGTGCTGTCATTTTTATTCCGGCGAAAAGTGCTGGTAACTTTTATACCCTTGTCAAGCTTCCCCCGGAAGTTATAGGCAATGATCTCCTCGTCGGACACTTCGCAGGCATCACCTTCAATTATTCCTTTTACTCTTTTAACAATGTAATAAAGGGTATCATTAACGATAAATTCACTGCGGGAATAGCCATACACTTTACCCTTATACTCTGTCAGGGCTATTTCAAATGATTGATCTTTCCTGGTCGTGGTGCTGTCATTGCTAAGTGCTCCTACCCACAGGCCCGTTAATGACTGTGCATGAAAAAAAATCGGGAATAAAAGAAATAGGATTGAAAGGCTAAGACCTTTCGGCGTGGTAATTAGCCTGGCGTATAAGTTTATCGGCATTCTCAGGGGTTATGGATTTACATTCTATCACCTGTAATAACGAATTCACCCCTTCCCGATTGTGTAAAGACTTAAAATAAAACTTGTCATAATAGTTGAGCAAAATATTGAAACTTTCGGTGATTTTGCCCTCTTTTAGTAATAAAATGGCTGTTTTTGCATTCAAATTGCCCAATTTTTGGCTAATTCGTCCAATGGCATCTGCAACTTTTTCAGGGTCCAACTGCCCATATTCCTGCACAATATGCTTCAGCCGTTCTTCAAAAGGGATGTCTAGAAAGTACAATGGAGATTGCCGCATATTTTGCCAAAAGTCGCCCGGAATATTCACATGTCCGATCCGCTGGGATTCATCTTCTAACCAGATGCCGGAGGGATGAGCCATGAAGTCTGAAGGGGTCTTTCCGGTTTCTGATAGCTTACCTCTCACCTCATGCAGGCTTTGAGCCAGTATATTTTCAAACATCTCTTGTCCCGGCTGTTGCGGCATTCCAATACTGCCAAAAGCCGAACCCTTGTGCTTGGCTATATCTTCCAGGTCGATTACCCTTTCCCCCCTTTCTTTCAGCGCTTTTAATAATTCAGTTTTACCGGAACCGGTATATCCACCCAGGATATTGAGATGAAAAGGTAACCTGAAAGTGTCCAGCACATAGTTGCGGAATTTTTTATACCCACCTATGAGGGTATAAACTTTAAAGCCATACAAATCCAGTAACCAGGAAATAGCCCCGCTACGCATACCACCCCGCCAGCAATGGACAAGAATGATTCGTGAGTCCTGGGTTGTGAGCAGTGAATTCCGGCTACTGCATATAGACTCGACCTCCTCTATCATCTTTCTCATCTTTGGCCCAAAATAATCCAATCCAATTTTTATAGCCTGTTCCCGGCTTTGTTGTTTGTAGGTAGTGCCCACTACTTTTCTTTCTTCATCTGTAAACAATGGCAATGAACAGGCACCCGGAATATGTGCATGCTTGTATTCCCCCGGGCTGCGAACATCAAAAACAGGATAATGTTTTGCCAGCTCCAGGAATTGTTCAATATGTATTTTTTCAACTCCCATTTGGGTTATCAAAAATAAAAAAGGCCGCCTCATTATAAAGCAGCCATTTTCAAATTTTCAAATTGGCTAATTGTCACATTACCTGTTCATACTGGCCAAAAATTCTTCATTATTCTTTGTTCCCTTCATCCTGTTTTGCAGTTCTCGCATGGCTTCTTCTGCATTCATATCAGTAAGATAAACTCGGAGCAGATTCATTCTTTGCAGTACGTCCCTATCCAATAAGAGATCATCACGACGGGTGGAAGAGGCAACCAGGTCAATAGCAGGATAAATGCGTTTGTTAGCTAAACGACGATCCAGTTGTAATTCCATGTTACCGGTTCCTTTGAATTCTTCAAAGATCACCTCGTCCATTTTACTGCCGGTATCAACCAAAGCTGTTGCAATGATAGTTAAGGAACCGCCGTGTTCAATTTTACGGGCAGCGCCAAAGAATTGTTTTGGTTTCTGCATGGCATTCGCTTCCACACCACCGGATAAAACTTTTCCCGAGGATGGTGCCACGGTATTATGGGCTCTTGCCAAACGGGTAATAGAATCCAGTAATATCACCACATCGTGTCCGCACTCCACTAAGCGTTTTGCTTTTTGCAAAGCGATCGTTGAAACTTTAACGTGTTTCTCTGCTGGTTCATCAAAGGTGGAAGCAATTACCTCTGCCCTTACACTGCGTTCCATATCAGTAACCTCTTCCGGACGTTCGTCAACAAGAACAACCATCAGGTAACATTCAGGATGATTGGCAGCAATAGCGTTGGCCACTGCTTTCAATAGCATTGTCTTACCGGTTTTAGGTTGTGCCACTATCAATCCCCGCTGACCTTTACCAATGGGGGTGAACAGGTCCATGATGCGGGTTGAATAATCAGAAGGTGTGGTAAATAAATTCAGTTTTTCATACGGAAACAATGGAGTCAGGTAATCAAAAGGCACACGGTCTCTTACTTCTTCCGGACTCTTACCATTGATTGTATCCACTTTTAATAAGGCGAAATACTTCTCCCCTTCTTTTGGCGGACGCACTGCACCATGAACAGTGTCACCGGTTTTCAATCCGAATAATTTTATCTGTGAGGGAGAAACATATACATCATCAGGGGAGGATAAATAATTATAATCTGAAGAGCGGAGAAATCCATACCCATCAGGCATCATTTCCAGTACACCCTCACCTAAAATAACACCGTCAAACTCCACATTGAATTGTTGCTGTTGTTCACGACGGGTGGGATAGAATTTATTTTGTCCGGCACCGGATGGGTTTTCCGGAGATTGCTGGTTGCCTTCATTGAGAATAGCTTGTGCAAGCTGGTCGGTTTTAGTTTGTAATTCAGCCTCTGTCTCTTTTGGTTGTGTTTCGACCACAGCTGTATCTGCATCAGCAGTAATTTCTTTTTCTTCGGGTTTCTTACGAGCCCTTTTTATTGGGGTCTTATCATCTTTTTTAACAGCCATAATGGGTTTTTTGATAATTGTTTTTTCCTCGCCACCACTTTCCACTACTGCTTCTTCGCTACCGGTGCTGGTGCTGGTTTTGATGATGCGCTTACGTTTGCCGTCATCTGCGGGTTTGGCACCTTTGGAGCCGGCAATAGCCTGGCTATCAAGAATTTTGTAAACCAAATCCTGTTTGCTCAGCTTTTTAGCGTTAGGAATTTTAAGCTGGTCGGCTATGTCCAGCAGTTCAGGAACGAGCATGTCGTTCAGTTGGAGAATATCGTACATATAAAAATCTTGATGTTAGTCACAACTCGCAGTGAACAATCTTGAAATCTGAAAAAATGTTTGAGTTTTTGTTGAATGAAACAGGCGGGTAAAATGGAAAAACTGTCTGGGAGAACTATTGTTTATCAGCCTCTTTCCAGTGCAAGTATACAGCTAATTCTGGAAAATCAAAAATTTTTGGATTTTACCCACTTTAACACCCTGGTTGGGCTGATGTTGCAGCGTTTACCCCGGTGACTACCGGGACTCCGTTCATCGTTCAGTTCCCTGACGAAGCTTACCTTTGCCACTCTTAAAATTTCAAAATGTTCAACAAGAGGATAAAGATAAAAGAACTGCTGGCAAAGGAACCGGCCGGCCAGGAAGTAATTGTCATGGGATGGGTGCGAACCTTTCGCAATAACCAGTTTATAGCTTTGAATGATGGCAGCACCAATAATAACCTGCAGGTGGTAGTAGAACTGGGCAAGTTTAACGACGACATCCTGAAGAGGATCACAACATCAGCATCATTAAAAGTAACAGGTACAATTGTACCATCATTAGGTAAGGGACAAAAAATGGATCTGAAAGCGGACACCATTGAGATACTCGGTGACAGCGATGCTGAAAAATATCCGCTGCAACCCAAAAAACATAGTTTGGAATTTTTAAGGGAAAAGGCACATCTCCGTTTCCGGACAAACACATTTGGTTCCGTGTTCCGTGTTCGTCATTCGCTGGCTTTTGCTGTACATAAATTTTTCAATAAAAAAGGGTTTGTGTATATGCACACTCCTATTATCACTGCCAGTGATGCAGAAGGGGCAGGCGAAATGTTCCGGGTGACTACGTTGCCCATTGATGGTACCGCTCCGAAAAATGAAGATGGTTCCATCAACTTTAAAGAAGATTTTTTTGGCCGCAGTACTAACCTTACTGTAAGCGGACAATTAGAAGGAGAATTGGGTGCTACCGCTTTTGGTGATATTTATACATTCGGTCCTACGTTCCGTGCAGAGAACAGCAATACCGCAAGACACCTGGCCGAGTTCTGGATGATAGAACCAGAAATGGCTTTCTATGATCTGGAAGACAATATGAATCTTGCAGAAGAGTTCATTAAATACATTATTAAATATGCAATAGACAACAACCGGGAGGACCTGGAATTCCTGGCACAACGGCTGGCTGACGAAGAAAAACAATTGCCGCAGGATAAGCGCAGTGAAATGGGGCTGATCGGGAAACTGGAATTTGTATTGAATAATAATTTTGAACGGATAACCTACACTGAGGCAATTGATATTTTGAAAGAGAGTAATCATAACAAGAAAAAGAAGTTTCAGTACGAGATTACCGGATGGGGAATGGACCTGCAGAGTGAACATGAAAGATATTTGGTAGAAAAGCATTTTAAGAAACCGGTTATTCTTTCCAATTATCCCAAAGAGATCAAAGCATTTTATATGCGGCAGAATGAGGATGGTAAAACCGTTGCTGCTATGGACATCCTCGCCCCGGGTATTGGGGAGATAGTTGGTGGCTCTCAAAGAGAAGAAAGACAAGATAAGCTGGAACAGCGGATGAAAGAAATGCATATTCCTGTCGAAGATCTGTGGTGGTATTTGGATACAAGACGTTTCGGGACCGTTCCGCATGCAGGCTTTGGATTGGGTTTTGAACGTATGGTTCAGTTTGTTACCGGCATGATGAATATCCGTGATGTGATCGCTTTTCCCAGAACGCCGGGAAGTGCGGAATTTTAAACAGCGTAAAAAATTGTTCTAATAAAAAAGGAGATAAAGAATTAATTCTTTATCTCCTTTCTCTTTTTTAATCAAATCTATTCATGTACACACATCACCGGTACATGAGCCTGGTAAACCAACTGCTTGGTAGAACTCGGCTTGAATATTCCCTGTAACAGTTTATGCTTTTTAGGGATCGTAATGATAAGGTCCAGGTTATTTTTTTCTGCAAATTCATTTATGCCATCTTCTATGTCTGCATGTTCAATAAAGTGATAGGAAGGGTTTGCCTCTTCCAGTAATGTATGCAGCAGGATGGATTGCTCAGGGGTTTCAGGTTTGAAGTGTTTATTATCATGGTCTACATTCAATACATGCAGTTCGGCATTAAATTCCTTCACAAATTCTTTTATGAAATGTGTAGGTGTAGACTTCACCACATCCCTGAAATCACAGGCAAAACCAATTTTCTTTATTCCGTGTCCAAAAGCTTTTCCTGGCGGAACACAGATCACTGGCCAGTTAAGGTGGCGTATCGCATTAAGGGTATTGCTGCCAAACAAAATTCGCTCAACACCAGAAGAGCCTTTGGTTCCCATTACTACAGCAAAAGGATTTATTTTACTACACAGGGTTTCTAATTCATCAGTAACATTACCCATTCGGGTTTCCGTATATACTTTTACCGAACCAGACGTAAGATGCTCCACTTCTTTCTTAAGCTTCTCTATTTGTTCCTCAGCCCCTTTTCTAAGGTCTTCTATCGACACTAAAACAATCGGTGTATCTGTAAAACTTACCGGCACCTGGTATACATGCAACAGTAATATGCTGGCATTAATAGCTTTCGCCATATCAATCCCGAAATGCAATGCATTGGTGGCAATAGGCGAAAAATCAGTGGGGATAATGATTGTTTTCATTGCAAATAAATTGTAATTAAAGGTAACCAGGTTATCCCTTTTGCAGCTATGATTGTCATCAGGGCTAACAATGATTCTTTTGTGGAATTAATGTCTTTTTGTGTCTGTTATCAAAACAGCACTTATGGCTCAATGGAATACGACGGTTCATACTTATTCAGGCAAAAAAGTAAACAGGGTTGGTGCGCCGGGAGTTGCAAAACACAACCCGAAAATTGATATGACCCCGATGGTTGATCTTGGCTTTTTGCTCATCAGTTTTTTTGTAATAACCACCGAGTTGAGCAAGCCAACAGCTATGGATCTGTTTATGCCGAAAGAAAGTAAAGTGCCGATGGAGTTGGGAGAATTGAACGCACTGACTGTTTTACTAGACAAAGACAATAGTGCCTGGTGTTATCACGGCCGCTGGGAAGATGCAGTTATACAGCATACCATCATAAAAACCGGCTTTTCCGGAAACAATGGCTTGCGAAAAATCATTATTGCAAAACAACAGTGGTTGGACAATTATAATAAAAAGGAAGGTCGCAATGGCCTGATGTTAGTGATCAAACCCGGGTCCGGAGCTAGTTACAAAAATGTAGTGGATGTGCTGGATGAAGTGAGTATTAACGGGGTAAAGAAATATGCGGTAGTAAAAATGTCTGAAGAAGAATCTGTTTGGCTTAGGTCTGAATAAACAATTATTTTTTTCTCAAATATCACGATCAGGTATTTGTTAGTAAACCCATCTTTGAAAAGAGATTGTAACCGTAATAATAATTTACCCGGATGTTTCAGGTAATATTTACCCAGACCTTGCCGGATACCTTTGTTTCTTCCTTGTTTTTTTTTCTTAAACAGACCAAAGGGATTATAAGATTGTTTTTGTGTGGTTGAACTTACTTCTGTCAGCCCGGATTTTAAAAAAAGATTTTTGAACGAGGAAACAGTAAAGTCCTGGAAGTGATAGGGGTTGGCGTCCATTGACGGGGTAACAGGCGCTGAAGCGATAAAACGGCCACCACTAATGAGCTGCGAAGTAAAAAAGCGAATGAATTTTTCTGGTTCAGCAAGATGTTCAATAGTTTCCAGGCTGATAACAGTGGAAAAAGGAGTTGAAGCCTGATATGTCATAGCGTCTGCATTTACAAAATTGATGAGTGGATCTTTATATTTCTCTTTTGCATACTCAATAGCAGTTCGGCTATTGTCTATAGCAGTGATTGTCTCAATGCCATTTTTGTATTGTGTAGCCAACAAATAACTCCCATAACCGGCACCACAGGCAACATCGGCTATATGACCCGGGATCAAATTTTTTCCGGCAAAATGATAACGTTCCAGGTGCAACTGAACGGTATCTGTTCCACCAATTTCATTTTCATTACCGCTGATGTCGGGATATATCCTTTCGAGGCTGGAATCAACTATCATCCCTGATGGTTTTAGATATCTCTGCCTGTTCCAGTGCGTTTTTGCGGACAATAGTCGTGATGATCTGTTCCAGTTTACGGAGACGGGCATATAATTTTAAAATTACATACCAGAAAATGATGATGCTGGTATAGAAAACAAGGTCAGCTCCCCGGCCCACCCCCAGGTTACGGGCAAGCTGATTAGTTATTTCCGGGAAGAGAATAAAAGCTACTGCAGCACATACTAATAAAAGGAGTAAAATAAGGTCAAACAGGCTGTTGCGCAACCGCACAAAAAAATAAACGGCGATAAAAACAACACCCGTGATCAGTAAAATTTTAATGCCGTTCATTCAAACAGTTTATGTAAAACTAAATCAAAAAATATTCTGATGCTGTTGAAAACAGATTGTCCCTTACTTTTTGAGTAGATAGTATATGTGACTGTTGCCGGTATTTCCTTAAACCGAAGATTATTTTTTTTGATAGCAAACAGAAATTCAGTGGCATGTGCCATACGGTTTTCCTTTAAGGCTACTTTTTCGGCAGCAGCCCGGTTCATGGCTCTTAATCCATTATGGGCATCAGAAAGGTACAAACCTGTAAAAAGATAATTTATCCAGCGGGCTGTTTTTAATAGTAACTGGCGGGAAAAAGAAGCATTGTGGTGGCCGGGTTTCAAGAAGCGAGAGGCCAGTGTGATATCTGCTTCATTGTTTTGTATAGGTAACAGCAGGGCCGGTATATCTGCTGATGAATGCTGGCCATCCGCATCAAAAGTAACCAGGTATGTTGCTTTTTTCTGCAAAGCAAATTCAATTCCTGTTTGTAATGCAGCACCCTGTCCGAGGTTTACTTCATGACGAAGTGAATAAGTTATACCAATACCGGGGAGACTGATATCGTTGGCCGATGCATCATTTACAACAATGATGGAATAAGAAGCTTTTTGCAATTCCCGGATCGTTTGCACCAAGACCTCTTTTTTTTCATTAAATACCGGAATAATGACAAAAACATTATCGTTGTTTTGAGATAACATCAAGCAGGTAAAAATATTGTTTTTCGATTTTATTAATAGCTTTTCGTTCCGACGGGAGTTTCGGTGTATAATAGAAAGACATTCTTTCGGGTATTACCAGAAGAACCTTTGTCGGTTTAACAAACAAAACTGAATTTATCGGTAAAGGATCTGGAATATATTCAACTTTATTTAATCCTGTCATAATTACTGAATATTTTATCAGGGAAGCCACATTAATTTCATAACCAGAGGTATTGATTTTCTATTAGTTTTGTTCACGAAAATGGCTGAAGTTTCGACAAAAATCAAAGCCGATTCAGTAAAGGGCTCTTTTGAATTGGTGAGCAGCTTTGTAACATAGTACAACTTGTGGAGGAACTGAACCAGGATAACGGCAGCACAAACGACAGCTATTTTTTTCCAGAATCGGGAAAGCTGTGTAAACCTGTTAAACAGGAAGGCAAAAGCACACAGCTGGATGAAAAGAACCACAAAAATAAAATATCTCAACTCCTGTATATAGGTCCACAGCGGAAAAAATGGGGACAGGTTAGCTGAATTTCTGGCTGAAAGGTAAAATAATAAGCCAATAATTACAGCACTGTTAAACAAGACCAAATGTAACAAAAAATGTCCCCTAAGCTTTCAGGGAAAAGTTTCTTGTTAATTCTTAAACAATAAAAACAAAAAGAGGAAGAGAATAGGTAGCCTAAAGACAGAAGAATTTTTCCATTGGTAAAATAGTTAGTTCACTCGGAAAATTGATGAAATACTGTCAGGTACACAATTTGTACATCAATAAAACTCGAGGGACGATGGGAGTACATCCTTGTAAGATTTTCCGGAAAAATCCTGTTTCCTGGTATTGACATAAGCAGGTGACCCGGTATAATAAATCCTGGAAAAATAGCAGGGTTACAAACAACACAGAAATTATAAGACCAGAATAAAGCTGAATTTAATCCAGTGATAGTTTTTATTTTATAACCTGAAATTCCAAATAAGAATGGCGAATTAAAAGGGCTAATGGTATATAATTGACCTGAATAAACCAGCACATAAAGAAAAAAACATGCAATAAGAATAGTTTGAAGTAATTTTTTCTTCTTTGCATGACTTAAGAAATTAATAGAATCCTGCAAGCATATATGAAAAAAATAAGAGTTATCAGGTCTTGGTCCAATTAGATGAAAAAAAAACTAAAAAAAAAGCTATCATAAGGTATTGACCAAATTAACCAACCAAATTGGTTCAAAAGTACAGTAAAAACAGGAAAATTGCTAAAAACAAATAATGCAGACCAAATACAAGGCTGCGAATTTATAACCACAAATAATTGTTCCACAGTAAAATGGCGATACCATTACTGAATAACCGGGGGCCATCCCATTAATGAAGTAAAAACCGGAATAAGATAAGTAATTTGAATACTTCTTAAGTACTAATGCTATTTCCATCAAGCAAGTTTTTCCAGTAGTTGTATCTGATAGCATTTATCGTCACTACAGGCCAGAAAAAATAAATTCTGGAATATTTTGCCTGCTATTGATATAATTATAACAACAATTGAGCCACTTTGTTGATAAGAACTCTTATCAGTAATTGATTAAAACTTTGCATTGAATGTAAAAAATTATCTCTTCCAATACATATCAATCCGTTGTTTTACATTTTCCCGGATATTCATATAATATAAATTTATATCACCCACATGATAGTTTCTTGTCAGGTATAAAAAACTCCATGGAAATTTTGGTTTACGGGTATATAATAAACCATTACTTATTTGTGCATCTGCAGTATGGGTATATATTTTTTTGAAACCTTTTATTAAACTTCCTTTATTCAGTTTTCTTGATGCAAATTCATTACCTGTGGTCCAGGTAATGGGGTTTGTAACAAATGCATTTCCGTTTTCCTTTTTTAAATAACGGGGAACAAAACCCTTACGAAAAGTTCTCCAGCTGCACAGGCAACCTGTTTGCAAAGAGTCGGTGCAGGTAGTTAAGGAAGTGAAATATTCTTTTGGTACAGGCCAGCCAATAATATAAGCCGCCACCAATTTATTTTTCAGCAATTTGCCTTCAAAGAATTCTTTAAGCAGTCTCTCTGCCATCAGGCTTCCCTGGCTATGACCAGCAATGATGATTGGACGTCCATTATTATAATGCTGCAAGTAGTATTCAAATGAAGCTTTTACATCTGTATAGGCAAGATCAAAAGCAATCCTGCTTTTTAAGGTGTCAGTGGAATAGAAATTTTGAATATGTGCCTGGCGGTACCGCGGTGCAAACACCCGGCATTGCTGATTAAATACACTGGCCTGGTATAATATGGATGAGTAATCGGTCTTGGCGTTGATATAGTCATCATCTATAGCAGCATTTGACTGTGCAGCTTGTTTCTTTTTGGTAAATGTGGTGGGATGAAGAAAAAAAACATCAACCAGCGAATCGCTGATTTCCATTCGGAGCGGTTGTGGAACACTATCTGATGGGTCCCATTTCCAGGGATGGGCTGCCCAATAGTCCAGATTGCTATAGTCAGGTTGGCCCTTAGCACTTTTAAACTGGTAATTATTCCTGTAGACCAGGTATTTATCTGAGCAGGAGGTTAGTTGTAAAATCGCTATTAATCCCAGAATTAATGAGTTTTTCATAGTATTAAGGCCTAAAAATCGGTAAAAAACTACATTTCGGACTAAATTTCATTTATCCTTCCATTTTGCCTCTGGTGTAGAAATCAAGATATTTTTTTAAGGCCCATTTTTGTCCCTGATTGCCGTCCAGACTGCATTTGAGCCCAAAAGCCTGAACAGTTTATAGAGTATTACTATAAAAAAACCGGTACTTTGTGTTGCATAGTACCAAATATCACCTTATCTTTGTTTCAGAAACGTAAAATAGAACGGTTATGAACATTGAAAATACACAGAGCCAGATGCGAAAAGGGATATTAGAGTTCTGTATTCTGTCTATTATTCGCCGGGGTGAAGCTTATCCCAGTGACATAGTAGAAGAAATGAAAGCTGCTAATCTTCAGATACTGGAAGGTACGCTGTACCCTTTGCTAACCCGTTTAAAAAATGCAAACATGTTAACCTATCGCTGGGTAGAAAGTAACTCTGGGCCTCCCCGTAAATATTTTTCGCTGACAGAAAAAGGCGAAAGTTTTTACCAGGAACTGGAACAAACCTGGAATGAACTATCCAATGGGGTAAATGCACTGACGAGTAAAAAAATTGATGAACCACTTAACCACTAACAAAACCAATTAATCCTCCGTAGCTTCAGCAAAGGAGGACTTCAACCAAATAGTCATACGATGAAAAAGATCATTAACATTAATCTCAGCGGCCGGGTGATACCCATAGAAGATTCTGCCTACGAGAATTTACAGGCGTATATTGAAAGTCTTCGCCGCTATTTTGCCAATGAAGAAAGTCGTGATGAAATTATCAACGACATTGAAAGCCGTATTGCAGAATTGATGAATGAAAAAGTTCGCAAAGGGGCTACCTGTATTACCGATGCAGATGTTGATGAAATTGCAACGTCAATGGGAAGGCCTGAAGATTTTGATGCGGAAGAAGTGACAGAAAAAACCAGTACAACTCAAAAGCCTCAGCAACCCAATTTTACATTTGCCGGTGAGCAAAAAACAAAAGGTCGCCTCTATCGGGATACCAGCGATAAATTCATTGGTGGTGTGTGTAGTGGTATTGCAGCGTATATGAATGTGGACCCCGCCATTATTCGTATTCTTTTTGCTATAATCACTTTTGGTGGATTTGGTTTAGGATTTCTTGCTTATATAATATTATGGATCGTGTTACCACCTAAAGACCTGGAAGGATATTCTGGCAAAAGGCTGTACAGAAATCCGGATGATAAAGTAATTGGCGGTGTATCCGGCGGGCTTGCTGCTTATTTCGGTAAAAGTTCATCCACTATAAGATTAATTTTTGCAGCGCCTATCATTTTGAATATTCTTATAAGTTCACTGAATGGATTTCGCTGGCATTATGATTTTGATTTGTTCCTGAATATCGGTTTTGGTTCACTTAGCGGAACTTTCATACTCATCTATGTTATTCTCTGGATTGTATTGCCGGAGGCTAATACCACCTACCAGAAAATGGAAATGCGGGGCGAAACTGTTGATGTGAACCGCATCCGCCAGAATGTGAAGGAAGGTGTTGATAATATGAAGGAAAAAATGAAAGGATGGGGCGAAGAAGTAAAAGAATCTGCACAAAACTTTTCCAGTAAGGCTAAAGAATTTTCATCCACAAGAGGGAAGGCTTTTGCCGCCGAAGTGAATGAGACCGTACGGAGAAGCAGCGGAGGGATAGGGCATGCGATTGGCGTATTGTTTAAAGTCTTCTTCCTGTTTATTGCAGGTACTATTGCATTCGCCTTATTTGTTTCATTGATTGCACTGCTTTTTGGTGGTGTACAATGGTGGCCCGTCAATAATTTTTTGTGGACAAGTAAATGGCAGCAACTTTATGCCTGGGGTACTTTGATATTCTTCCTGATAGTTCCATTGATTGGGTTTATTACCTGGGTGGTTCGCCGGATCATCCGTGTTCGCTCTACCAGTAACTACCTGGGTTGGACATTCGGCGCTTTATGGACCATTGGTTGGGTAGCAGCGATATTATTGGCGTCAAGCCTTTCCAAAGATTTCCGTGAATATGAACACAGGGATACTCCGGTTGAGATCACACAACCAGCGAATGGCAAATTGATTGTAGCTGTATCACAACCCGAGCTGGAATACACCGGAAGTTTTGGCTGGATGAATGACGGAGACGAAGGATGGGATCTTTCATCTGATACATTAAAACTGTCAACAGTAAAATTTAATATAGAAGCAAGTGCAGACTCATTGTATCATGTTACCTTAAAAAGATACAGTTTTGGCCGTACGGATGAAGAGGCCAGCATAAGGGCTGGAAAAATTCAATACGAAGTTTATTCCAGGGATAGTGTGCTTGACCTTGCCAATGGATATTCTATTGATAAAGAAAGCAAATTTCGCGGACAACAGGTAGAGATCGCCATACAGATTCCCGTTGGAAAGAAGATCATGTTTGATGAATCAATCAGGGGCAAATTGAATCCTGTAAAATTCAAAGTAAAAAGAAAATACAACAAGAACAGGATCGTAGATATTGAGGTAGATGATGATTATTCATTCAACTATCGTACAGGAATAGAATATACAATGGGAATAGACGGAAATCTGAAAGATGCAGAAGGGAAGGCGATAAACAATAGCAGCAACAGCAATGGATATCGCTACCAGTCAAATGACAGCATAGAAAAAGCTAACCAGGCTGATGAGATTCAGCGGCAGTTAGAGGACGAGAAGCGTAAGAAAGAAGAAAGTGAGAGAAAAATAAAGGAACTGGAAGAAAAAAAGAATGCAGTTAAGTCAACCACTTTTAAAATAAAAACCAGGGGTACTACGGAAGGTTCCTTTGCGGGAATTCCGTCGCCGGTTTCGTCATTGATATTATAAAATATAAAAGTAGAAGGCATTTGCCGGAACTCCGGAAGATAAGGAGGTTGAAGTCCCGCATCCGGCGGGATATTTGGTGGTCCTGCTAAAAACAGGATTTGAGAAGGGCTCCCATGGGAGTCCTTCTGATTTATTGGGCACAATGCAGCAATATTATCAGGGAGAATGTTTTTTGATATTGCAGCTGTCATTCAGATAAGTTGTTGTGTCTGGTTGGACGAAGTGGTATGAACTTTAGCATATTCGCTTACCTTTGCTCACCTTTAAAATTGCTGTATGACAATAAAAAATACCCCGTTTTCCAACAAACATATTGCGTTAGGTGCAAAAATGGCCCCGTTTGCCGGTTATAATATGCCTATTTCCTATACTGGTATCAATGATGAACATGCTGCAGTAAGAAGAAATGCAGGTGTTTTCGATGTGAGCCACATGGGAGAATTTATTCTGAAAGGAGAAAAAGCGCTGGACCTGATTCAACGTGTTACCAGTAATGATGCTTCAAAATTAAAGGCGGGACAGGCGCAGTATAGTTGTTTGCCGAATGAAACCGGAGGTATTGTCGATGATTTGCTGGTTTATTGTATTGAAGAGAATAGAGTGTATATGCTGGTTGTAAATGCATCCAACATTGAAAAAGACTGGAACTGGATTGTAAAGCATAATACAGACAAAGTGGAAATGCATAATATTTCCGATAAAACTTGTTTACTGGCCATTCAGGGTCCCAATGCTACCAAAATCCTGCAGCCTTTAACTGATATGGATATTTTGAATCTCAAGTATTATACTTTCACCAAAGGTAAATTTGCCGGCGTTGAAAATGTTTTGGTAAGTGCAACAGGTTATACAGGCGCAGGAGGTGTAGAAATCTATTTTGAAGATAATGATGGGGCTGCTGATAAAATATGGGACGCCATTTTTGCTGCAGGTGGTCCGCAGGGCTTGAAACCAATTGGCCTCGGCGCAAGGGATACACTTCGTTTGGAAATGGGTTTCTGTTTATATGGAAATGATATTGATGACACTACATCCCCGATGGAAGCCGGCCTCGGATGGATCACAAAGTTTACCAAAGACTTCACCTCGAAAGAAATTTTTGCCAAACAAAAAGCTGAGGGAGTTGCTAAAAAATTAGTGGGATTTGAAATGGTGGAGAAAGGAATTCCCCGCCATGGGTATGAAATAAAAGATGATACAGGGTCAACTATCGGTCATGTAACTTCCGGCACTCAATCACCCAGCCTGGGAAAAGCTATCGGTATGGGATATGTACTTCCGGGCTTTTCGGCGATCGGTTCGCAAATTTTCATTAAAGTGAGGGATAAACTCTTACAGGCAAAAGTGACAAAGATTCCTTTTTCGTAAGTAGCGTTGTGGTCAGGTTTTTGCAGGCAGTGAAGAATAAAGTTTTTTAAACTTCAGGTGTATACTTCGTAAATAAAAATCGATCATTGTTCCATGCCAACCATTCATCTTACCACCTTTATTGCTGCTCCGGCTGATATTGTGTTTGACCTGAGCAGGCATATAGGACTACACAAGGAATCTATGTCCGCTTATAAAGAAGAAGCGGTGGCGGGAACCAGGTTTGGACTGATAGAGAATGACGAAACAGTTACCTGGCAGGCAAGGCATTTGTTTAAGAACAGGCTTCTGCGGGTTAAGATTACTGAAATGAAAAGACCTGACATGTTTATTGACGAACAGGTGCAGGGAGATTTTAAGATGATGAAACATGAGCATCATTTCAAACCTTGTGATAACGGCACTATCCTGATTGATCTTTTGCACTTTGAAATACCTTATGGTGTTTTAGGCGAATGGTTTAACGCAATATACCTTACCAAATACATGAAGCGGCTGCTGGAACAACGTAATAAGACCATTAAAGAATTTGCAGAGAGTGAAAAATGGAAAAAATTGCTGATAAAATAGCAAATTCCAGCTTACTTTAACTGGAATTTGCTATAAGACTAAAGCAATTGGGCTACTAAAATTGTAAGCCAAAAATCTTTTCAGAAAAAACTGCAATTACGAAGATTGTGCAGAGCACTATTAGAATTTTTGTTTTAATATCGAGTTTATCTTTACAAATCAACCAATCATAATATTTGGAAAGTAAAACTATAGAAAGACAAGAAGCAAAAATTAATTGAAACATATTAATATATATTAATTTTAAATTAACCCCACATACAATCAATAAAACTTGCTACCGCAATAGCGGCACCAAACCAATTTAGATTTTTTACTGCAAGTTTTCCAACTGCCTTAATTATATGTTGCCTTGACTTTGTGGCCCAATTAGCCCCTATTTCAGCAATTGCAGAATAGCCAATTGCTTGTAATATACAATTTACAAGCTTTTCCTGTTGATTATCCCCTAAACTGCGATTATAGTCTTGAATGAATTCTGTTTTTAGCTCAATTAAAGCATTAGCAGCATATATTACCCGGTATCTTTTTTCCTCCCATGTGTAATATGTATAAGCAATATCTGAATACCCCTCATTTATCAAGTATTGGTTTGCTTCTTCTGCACTTAGTTGTAAGTCAGTACAATTTCTAGCAGCCAATTCGAAATTTGCTGTTTTGGCTGTTGTAAATGAGCCTTCAACAATTACACTATCAGAGTCTGAGTACCAACCATAAGTTGAGTCTCCACCACTCAGGTTACATGAAGCAAATCTGTTGTTTAATGCAATTGATCCCTTTGCTGATAAACTAAAACTTAAGGACAATCTTTTCAACGCATTTAGATAATTACTATCATTCTTGTTCAGTTTGAATTCTGTATTACCAAATATTTGCATTGATAATTTTTGTTTAGTAGTAAGCGTATCTGCAATGTTATTCTGGGATAATTCACTTGTTGATGAGTTTTTATTGCAAGAAGTAATAGCTAAAAAAATACTTAGTACTGTTCCCAAAAGGGTGAAATATTTTTTCATAATAAAGAAACTTGTTTTTAAAGATTTTAATAGTTATCAAAGGCCTTTGATTTTCGGTAGCAAAACTAAGGGAGGGGGGGGGGGGTAATTCCTATACCACTAACTGGTATTTTTTTTCAGAGAATATTTCAGCATCTTTGTAGGTTGTATATGAGCAACAAGCCTACTCTTAATACTGCTATTTCCCCGGCCCTTCTTCATTTATATGATCTCAGCAACAGTGTTGTTGTTATTATAGACGTGTTTCGTGCCACTTCCACTATTGCGTCCGCCTTGTATAACGGAGCCAAATGCGTGATACCGGTGGATTCAGTTCCGAAAGCGATTGATATCAGTAAAAATATCGGTGGCATTGCAGCTGGCGAAAGAGATGGAATGATCGCAGAAGGTTTACAACATGGCAACTCCCCGCTTGAATATACCAGGGAGTTTATTGAAAACAAAACGCTGGTATTAACTACTACCAACGGAACAAGACTCCTGCAAATGGCATTGGACAGGAATGCAGATATGATAATCTCCGGTTCATTTCCCAACCTGTCTGCTGTTTGCGATTTTTTATTAGCAGAGAAAAAGAATGTGGTACTCGGTTGTGCCGGCTGGAAAGACCGTTTTAACCTGGAAGACACCTTATTTGCAGGTGCCGTGATAAATCGTCTTACAAAAGAATTTACTGTTCACTGTGACAGCTCACTGATGGCAGAGACAATGTATACAAAGTATAAAAATAAATTAATTGAATTTGCTCCGAAGCTTACGCACTATCATCGTCTCGTTGAAAGATTTGGATTGATAGAAGATATTAAATTCTGCCTTACTCCTGACGTGGCCAATGTGTTACCTGTATATAGTAACGGGATGCTGATTTCGAAATAAAAATCTCCTAAGATACTTCATTTTTACGGCACATTTACTGAATAAAAAATATTTTTTATTTATCGCATTTTGCGAGGAAATCCGATGTACATTCTTTTACATTTGCCGATTAACCTTTTTTGAAGGTCGGAGAAAAATACTTCGTACCTCGTATATCTAAAATCGTATATCGCTTGGCATTACCGCACCTTATCAAGTATGTTTATACCCATGGAACCGATGAAGTGATCCGCAGAGGGAAAAAGATCCATGCAATAGGATTTGTAGAACTGGTGGAATACGATGACCTGTTTGGTTCTGCTGTATTCCGGGTAAAGGATGACAGTTACTCTACTTATTACAAAGTTTATATTCAGAAATTTAAAGATCCCAAATCAACATCATTGCGGTGTGCCTGTCCGTACAACCTGGGTGATATCTGCCGTCATGAAGCAGCGGCATTGTTTCAGTTACAGGAAATGATCGACCGGGGCCACCTCCAGGCTGACAACGTGAAGTATGACCAGCGTCACACAGTGGCCAAAATGAAATTAATTGATTTGAAAACACTGCGTTTATTGTGTTCCCCGGAGACCCTGATCGATGCCGAAACTTTTTTAAGAACAAATAAAGCCACAATTGAATATGCAGAGAACGAAACAGTGAAAGCTTCGGTGAAACTGGACGGTCAAACCTACAAAGTTATTATCCGCAAAAATGAGGAAAGAAACTTTGATACCAGTTGTGATTATGAAGATGAGAATCATCCGCTGTGTTTGCCTAAAATGATTGTCCTGCTGCAACTACTGAATGCATATGGCGCTAATTATTTCGACAGTATCCGCAATTGGGATAAGGAAAAAAATAAATTGCTGGAAGCATATGGTTATTCTTTGAGTGATGACTTAAAAGGAAAGTTTGAGTTTGCGTATAAAGACGGAAAGCCTTTTTTGAGAGTGCTGGATGTAAAGATCAAAAGGGTGGCTCCGGTGGCTGCGCCTACACGGCCGGTACTAATTCCGCAAAAAGAAAGGGAACCTGATGAAATCCCTGCTGTAGCCGAAGAGGCTGAAGCAAACCCTTCGCAACGGCTCGGTATAGTTTTCAACTTTAATAAGAAAACCTTTCCACGGTTTACAGTAGATGTAGTTACGGGGGAACCTAATGACAGCAATGATGCTTTTGCCGGCAAAGTAGAGAAATTGGATATCAGCAGGTATGTAAATACTGACCAGCTACCTGAAGGTGACAGAGAATTATTGGTTATGCTGAGAAAACTGCAGGATTCAGAAATTAATAAGTACATCAGCCGTAATTCACCTTTCTCCGGTATTTGGGAAAATATCATTCACCAGGAAGAAGATGACCTGCCGGATGAAACAAAGGAACTGATGGCTGAATACTTATTACCTAAGCTGAAAAAAATATTTACCGAATCAGCCGGCAACCCCTTTGTTTTCCTGTTACCAGAATCAAAAGCATTTAAAACCAATAATCTCGAACCCTTGCAGCTACAGGCAGAAGACGCAAAGCCGCATTTTATTATAAAGAAAAATTCTCACTATACGATTCAATGCCGGGTAAAAGCCGGATCACTTGAATTTGACCTGGGCGATAACGAGGCTGCCAGCCCGTTATTCTTTTTGTACAATAACCAGGCATACCTATGGAAAAATAATGAGGTGATTCACCTGGTGGAGAAATTTTTACCAACTGGTAAAATGAATGTAGCAGCAGAAGAATGGACAAGCCAGTTGAATAAGTTCATCATGCCGCTGGCAAAAGAGCATAAAGTTGATTTTGACAAATCACTGGTACAGGAAATAAAAGATGGTAACCCGGAAGTGAAATTGTTTTTGATGGAAAAGGGAGATTATCTCGTATTTCAACCCTCTTTTTCTTATAAAGGCTATGAGACAAAAGCGAAAGACAGAGATGAAGTGATCGTATCACAGGGAGATAAAGTACTGGTGGTGCACCGAAACAGGGAAAAGGAAAATGAGTTTATTCAAAAATTACAAAACCTGCATTCCAACTTTGTATATAACGAAGATTCTGCAACACTGGCACTGAAAGGAACGGATGTGTTGAAAAATAACTGGTTCTTTCTGTTTGTGGATGCCATGAAGGACTATAAAACACCGGTATTTGGTTTTGAAGCATTAAAGAATTTCAGGTTCAATACCGCCAAACCACAAACGAAGATCTTCATCAGCAGTAATACCGATTGGTTTGATGCCAAAGTGGATATTGTATTTGGTGATCAAAAAGTAACCGTGGCTGAAGTAAAAAGGGCTTTGGCCAATAAGCAACAATTTGTACACCTGAATGACGGTACGTTAGGGATCCTTCCGGAAGAATGGTTAAAGAAATATTCCTTACTCTTCAGGGTCGGTGAAGGGAAAACCGATTCACTCAAACTTTCCCGCTATCATTTAAGTGTAGTAGATGAATTGTATGAAACAAGGGATGAAGAAGAACTGGTCGTAAAACTGGAAGAGAAATATGAAAAATTGCGGGAGTTTAATAAGATAAAAGAAATAGACCCTTCGGATAGTTTAAAAAAGATACTTCGTCCTTACCAGGTAGCGGGTTATCAGTGGCTCAATTACCTGAAAGATATCAAGTGGGGAGGAATACTGGCTGATGATATGGGTTTGGGTAAAACGGTACAGGCCCTTTCCTTCCTGGAGCATTTTAAAAATGACCAGGGCAAATTAAAAGCATTAGTGGTTTGCCCGACAACATTGATCTATAACTGGGAAAATGAAATAAAGAAATTTACACCATCACTAACCTACCGCATTCACCATGGTGCAGTAAGGACAAGGGCAAAAGAAGAGCTGATTGACCACGATGTTACCATCACAACGTATGGCACATTACGAAGCGATATTAAACTGCTGATGAGTGTGGATTTTGATTATGTTATTCTGGATGAATCACAAGCAATCAAAAACCCATCCAGTAAAGTAACCAAAGCCGCTTGCCTCCTGAATGCAAAGAACCGCTTGTGTATGAGTGGTACG
This sequence comes from Chitinophagaceae bacterium, assembly GCA_016719165.1. Lineage (GTDB taxonomy): Bacteria > Bacteroidota > Bacteroidia > Chitinophagales > Chitinophagaceae > JJ008. The sequence goes on from JADKAJ010000002.1 coordinate 662,309, forward strand.
CCATTGCAGAATAATACGTTTGACATTTTTGCCCAAATGAATTTCCTCAACCCCGGTATGCTGGGTACGATGGAATTTTTCCGGCAGGAGTTTGCCATACCGATTGATAAGTTTGGCGAACAGGATCGAAAAGACCACCTGCGTAAAATTTTATACCCGTTTATTCTTCGCAGAACAAAGGAACAGGTGGCGAAAGATCTGCCTGAAAAACAGGAGATGATACTGTTTTGCGAAATGGAAGATGAACAGCGTAATATCTATGATGCATACCGCAATGATTTCCGCAACCAGATATTAGGTACAATTGAAACGCAGGGCATACAAAAATCACAGTTGACCATTTTGCAGGGTCTGATGAAGCTGCGCCAGATATGTGACTCACCGGCGATACTGAACGAACAGGAAAAGTTTGACAACCACTCTATCAAGCTGGATGAACTGGCAAGGGAGCTAAGTGAAGATATGGGCAACCACAAGGCATTGATCTTTTCACAGTTCCTGGGTATGCTGGCATTGATAAGAGCCAAGCTGGAAGAGCTCGGTATTAAATATGAATATTTTGATGGCAGCACTTCCGCACCTGACAGGGAAAAAGCTATTCAAAGTTTCCAGAATAATGATGAAGTAAGAGTTTTCCTGATTTCTTTAAAAGCCGGTGGTGTGGGGTTGAACCTGACCGCTGCTGATTATGTATACATTGTTGATCCCTGGTGGAACCCGGCGGTAGAACAACAGGCTATTGACCGTACCCACCGTATCGGGCAAACCAAAAATATCTTTGCTTACCGCATGATCTGTAAAGACACGATCGAAGATAAAATACTGCAACTGCAGGAAAAGAAAAGAGCTTTGGCTAAAGACATCATTTCTGATGATACTTCCTTTGTGAAGACACTGACGAGGGAGGATGTGGAGTACTTGTTCAGTTAATTTTCGGTCAGGATTTAATATCAATGGTTTAGTTGGACGTTTATAGCGTTGCACCGTTATATTGGCTGCTTCAGTTCTCATAATAAGGATCTTTTTCCTTCCGCTACCTTTGTTCCAAACGATGAATATATGACGATTGCTGTTTTAGGAGCCGGTATGGTAGGCCGGGCCATTGCACTGGATTTAGCCAACGATTATACTGTTACTTCCTTTGATGTAAGTGCTGCAAACCTGGAGGTATTAATAAAAAGAAATACTTCCGTTCAGACAGTGATGGCCGATCTGTCTCAATTTGATGCATACAAAAACTGGTTATCTCCTTTCGATTTGGTGGTAACAGCTGTACCGGGTTTTATGGGTTATAAAACACTGGAGGCGGTGATCAATGCCGGGAAGAACGTGGTGGATATTTCATTTTTCCCAGAAGAAGCCATGCAGCTGGATGCGCTGGCAAAAGAAAAGGCAGTGACAGTGATAACCGATTGTGGTGTGGCACCAGGGATGAGTAATTTCATCATCGGTCGTTATAATGCCGAAATGAAAGTGAAAGCGTTTGAATGTTATGTTGGCGGTTTACCTAAAGAAAGAATTCCCCCATTTGAATACAAAGCACCTTTCTCACCGGTGGATGTGATACAGGAATATATCCGTCCGGCAAGGCTGGTGGAACAAGGCAGCATTGTTACAAAGCCGGCATTGAGCGACAGGGAGTTGATGCTCTTTGATAAAGTGGGTGAACTGGAAGCTTTTAATACCGACGGGTTACGTTCATTGATACATACGATGGGTCATATCCCGGATATGAAAGAAAAGACATTACGTTACCCGGGACATATTGACCTCATCATTGCATTGCAACAGGCTGGTTTTTTTGATATAACACCTATCAGGGTGAATGGTGTTTCGGTTGTGCCGCTAGATTTTACTTCTGCACTATTGGTCAATGAATGGAAGCCCGGCCCGGAAGAAGAAGAGTTTACTGTAATGAAAGTGGTTATAAAAGGAGAAGATAAAACAGTGATATATGACCTGTATGATACCTATGATCCGGTAACTAAAATCTCTTCGATGGCCAGAACTACAGGTTATACCTGCAATGCTGCTGTTAATCTTATCACTAAGAAATTATTTACGGAGAAGGGTGTATTTCCGCCTGAACTGATTGGAAACAGGAAAGATTGTTTTGATTTTGTGATAGCGTATTTGAAGAATAGAAAGGTGATCTGGAAAAAAACAGAACAGTGAACGTTTAAAAAGACCCCGGGTCAAGCCCGGGGTGACAATAATATTTTTCAAATTGTTAACCGATGTAATCAGTAGTTATTATGCTTCCGCCACTACTTCTTTTACTTCCGGAGTCATTCTTTTCATTACGCCTTTATTACCGGCTTTTAATGTGATCTGAAAAAAAACAGAACAGTGAACATTTAAAAAAGACCCCGGGTCAAGCCCGGGGTGATAGCAATATTCTTCAAATTGTTAACCGCTGTAATAATTAGTTATTCTGCTTCCGCCACTACTTCTTTTACTTCCGGAATCATTCTTTTCATCATGCCTTCGATACCGGCTTTCAATGTGATCATAGAAGAGGGACAACCACTGCAGCTTCCTTGCATGGCAAGGCTCACTGTACCGGCTTCATAGCTTTTGAATTGTATAGCGCCACCATCCATTTCTACTGCCGGGCGAACATAATTATCAAGTAGTTCTTTGATTCTTTTTACTACATCGTCATCATCAGCAGCTACTTCATTGCTGCTGGTTTGTTTTACCGCAGCCAGTTCTTCTTCGTTGATTATGGCCTTTCCTTCTTCTAAATAATCTTTCAGGAATTGACGGATAGAAGGAATGGCATCATTCCAGTCTGTTTCAGTTGTCTTTGTCAGGGTTACAAAATTGCTGGCAATGAAAACGGCTTTGATAAAAGGAAAGCCAAATAACTCCGTTGCGAGCGGTGAAGGTTTTGCACTCTCTGCATCAGGGAAATCAATGCTTTTACCGGGGTATAACAGCTTGTTAGCCACAAACTTCATCGTTTCCGGATTAGGCGTCATTTCCGTATAAATGCTGATGATAGGGTTGCCTGTTTTGATCATAACTCACAATTTTATATGCAAAAATAACAACAAATCCCGGTGGAAGTTTACGAAGGCGGGAAGGAATAGGCTGGAGGACGGAAGTCCGTAAGCCCGCCGGACAATAGCCAACCGGGAAACATACTTTCCAGCTACTCCTGAAATTTCCCTGTCTTTTTCAGGTAGCGGATAAGAATGTAAATAAGCAGCAAAGCACCCAGAACTATACCCAGCAGCAGGTTGCGGAACTTTTCATCATGCCCGGTCAGTTCCGGATAATTCAGTAATAATAATAAGGTGATGCCTATCAGCCAGATGAATTGTGTAGTATGTTCTTTCAATATCCATCTTTTCCAGTTGAACTCCATACTATTGAATGTTTTTCCAATCCCTTTCAGGTTGGGAAACCAACGGTTAACATTTTTACAGTATTCTTCAAAGCCAACACCAAATTTTCCGCGGAGGAAATTCTCTTCGGCCAATACAATAGCCTGGTAGATAAATAAGAAAATGGGAATCATTATTCCAACATAGAATAATGAATTGGCCAAAATACCCACACCAAGCAGCATCAGGATGTTTCCAACATACAACGGATTGCGGCAATGTGTAAAGATGCCTTCTGTTACCAATCCTTCGGCATATGGTTTTCCTTCTTTACCTCCCCGGACAATATAAGCCAGCCCGATGGTCAGTCCGCGGATCAGCTGACCCAAACAGGTGATGATTAAACCAATGCTGATGGGCCATATATAATAGCTTTCCCCCAATTGCTCTTTAGAAAATAATGGCCATGAAGGAATGAATAAAGCACCGTAAAAAAGAATGAATATCCAGTTGCGGTACTTAAAGAAGAAATTTCCAATACTAACCATGCCAATTATTTTTTAACAGCGATAAGGCCTGCGAAATTATACCACTTGAAAAAAACTTCACAATGGGCAAATCCTTTGTCCCGCAATAATGATATGTTTTCGCTCAGTTTATAAGGCACTAATACATTTTCCAGTGCTTCTCTTTTTTGAGAGATTTCCATTTCACTGTAATTATTACGGCGTTTATAGTTGTAATAGTAGTTGATAAAATCACGGTTGAAATTGCTTTCTTCCGCTAATATTTTTTCTACCAGTATCAATACACCACCCGGATTCAGGCCCTGGTAAATATCCTGCAGTAATCGTTCCCGGTAAACGGGCCGGACAAACTGAAGTGTAAGACATAATACTACTACAGAAGCATTTTCGATTTTTACCCCTTGCCCGAGGTCGGCACAGCGCAATTCGTAAGGACGGGAGAAACCCAGTTCCATCAGCTTGGATTTACATTTATCCAGCATTTCCTGCGAGTCGTCTATCCCGATAAATTTTATTTGCTGGTTTACCATTGTATCCATACCAAGCATAGTGGTACCGGTGGAGCAGCCAAGGTCATATACAAAAGTTTCTTCCCTGGCATGATCAGCAGCCAGTTCGGCCATCATCCGTTGTATTTCTCCATAGAAGGGAACCGAGCGATTCACCATATCATCAAAGACTTTTGCTACGTTGGCGCCAAACTTAAAATCGCTGGCTTTTTCTATTTCGTCTCTAAAAACTTCATCTTTGCCCATAACAATAATTAAGGCTACAAAGTAAAGCATTTTACGGCTCAGTGAACCAAACGATAATCAGTAACGTAGTAACAATATGAAAAAAATCTATCATCTTGGAAACTGCACCACCTGCCAGGCAATTATAAAAGAATTAAAAGCGGATCAGAAAGGCTTTGCCATGCAGGATATCAAATTTGAAAAGATAACACCGGCCCAGCTGGATGAAATGAAAAAAATGGCCGGTAGTTATGAATCCCTCTTCAGCCGCCGTGCCATGAAATACAAAGAACTTGGACTGAAGGATAAAAAGCTGGAAGAAAAAGATTACCGGAAGTATATTCTTGATGAATACACTTTTCTCAAAAGACCGGTTGCGATAATTAATGATAAAATTTTCATCGGTAGCGAAAAGAAAACTGTGGAAGCATTGAAGAATGCTGTAAAGTAAGCTATAGCAAAAGCAAAATCAATAACTGTGCTGCTACTATCCGTAATATCATTGTCAACGGATATACAGTAGCATAAGTGACCGATGGAATATCGCTGCCGGCCAGCTTAGTGGCAAATGCCAATGCCGGGGGATCGGTGGAAGCACCTGCCAGTAAACCGCATACTTCAAAATAAGTCTTCTTAAAATATTTGCGGGCAATAAATCCTATTAGTAATAAGGGAACAACAGTAATGACCACACCCATCCCTATCCATAGCCAGCCGCGACCATCAGCAAAAGCAACCGATAAGTTTTTTCCACTGCTTAATCCTACACTGGCTAAAAACAAACTGATACCCAGTTCACGGATCATAAGATTGGCGCTGTTGGTAGTATAATTGTTGAGGTAAAAAAGATTTCCAAAACGGCTTAAGGTTAAGGCAATAATCAAAGGACCGCCGGCCATACCAATTTTTACAGCTACCGGCATATTAGGAAAATGAAAAGGTATACTGCCGAGGATAACCCCCAATACAATACCCATAAAGATGGGGGCCAGGTCAGGCACTTCTAATTTCTTTAATGAATTACCCAGTGCCTGTGTAACCACTTTCACTCCTTCTTCGGTGCCCACTACTTTAATTGTATCGCCCAACTGTAAAAAAATATCACCATGTGGTACCATTTCAATACCTGCACGGCTTAACCTGGTGAGGGTGAATTCCTGTTGATGGAGCTCCGGGATATCACCCAGTCTTTTATGCGTTACAGCAGATCTTGTTACTACGATCATTCTGGATATCAGATCGCTGTCAGTTGCCGTTTTCAGGTTCATGGTACTGGGTCGGCCAATCAATAATTTCAATTGTTCCATTTCCTGTTTGGAAGCCACCACCAGCAACACATCGTTTTCAGAAAGGATCAGGTCAGGTGTTGGTGTAATAATTTCTCCTTTGTGATACATTCTGGATACCACAACAGGTTCTTTTAACAGGTCAAATAGTTTTCGCAGGGGTTGCCCCACCAACTGTTTGTTTTCTAAATTCAGATGTACTGAAACAGGCCGGTTGGCACGCAGCACACCCAGCTTGCGGTGAAACTCCTGTTCTTTTTCAATTTTAATGTTGAATACTCTTTTCAGTAACAACAAAGAACCAATGATACCAAACACGCCTAATGGATACGTAACAGCATATGCCAGGGTGATGAGTGATTTATCAGCCACCGTAACATGCAGATCACTTACAGCAGCCTGTGCAGCAGCGAGACCGGGGGTGTTGGTCACTGCGCCACTCATTACACCGGCCATAACAGCAATACTGTTGCCGCTGACAGAATAAAGGATGATGGTGATGATAACTCCGGTGGCTACAATGGCAAAGGCAAGCAGATTATTCACCAATGCATTTTTCTTCAATGAAGCCCAGAAGCCTGGCCCAACCTGCAATCCGATAGAGTAAACAAATAAAATGAGACCAAATTCCTTCATGAAGTGTTCAGTACCGGAATCTATTTCCACACCAAAATAAGAAAAGATCAATCCTGCAAACAACACCCAGGTGATGCCCAGTGATATTCCTGCAATTTTAATGCGCCCCATCCAGATGCCAATAGCGATCACCAGTCCATAGATGATGACCGATTGAGCTATGGATGTTTTTGTAAAAAGATCATGAAACCATTCAGGCATAAAAAACTATTCAATACAATGTACATCATTCGTCATAAACAGGCAGCAGGCGGCTACCTGCTGCACTATTTATGATTGTTAAAAGGGCAAGCAATAATCGGCAGAGGTCAGTTTCTCTCCGGCTGTAATCCCCAATGTTCGGGAGAACGCCATAAAGCAGAGAGAAGCAATTCCCGCATAAAGAAAAATTCTTTAGGCAGTTTATCATACATACGTTCAAACAACTCTTCGTGAGATAATAATTCCTGTTTACCCGGTTCACGGTCTACCGTCATGATCTTCGCAAAATCTTCTTTGGTAAAACTTTCCAAACCGGTCCAGTCTATATCCTCGTACCGGGGCATCCATCCAATAGGACTTTCCACAGAGGAGGCGTTACCACGGATACGTTCTACGATCCATTTCAGTACACGGATATTTTCACCGAAACCCGGCCATTGAAACTGTCCGTTTTCATCTTTGCGGAACCAGTTCACACCAAAGATCCGGGGGGCATTGGGGAGATTACGGCCAAACTGCAGCCAATGGTTTACATAATCGCCGATATGGTAACCCATAAATGGCAACATGGCAAACGGGTCACGGCGAACTTTACCAATTTCACCAAATGCAGCGGCGGTCATTTCGCTGCCCATTGTTGTTGCCAGGTACACACCAAAATTCCAGTTGAAAGATTGATATACTAATGGAACACCGGTGCTTCTTCTTCCACCAAAGATGAAACCTTCAATAGGCACACCATTAGGGTTATCCCAATCTTTGTCAATAGCTGGATTTTGATAAGCCGGTGCAGTAAATCTTGAATTGGGATGTGCAGCCGGTTTACCACTATTTGGATCCCATGGCTGGCCATGCCAATCGGTAAGTCCTGCCGGTGGTTCTTTGGTCAATCCTTCCCACCACACATCTTTATCAGGAGTGATCGCTACATTGGTAAAGATGGTATTGGCCTTAATACTTTCCATAGCATTAGGGTTGGTCTTGTAGTTGGTACCCGGCGCTACACCAAAATAACCCGCCTCCGGGTTGATAGCATATAAGCCACCATCACTTGCTTTATGTATCCAGGCAATATCATCTCCCACGGTAGTTACTTTCCATCCGTCAAATTCTTTGGGTGGAATAAGCATGGCAAAATTGGTTTTACCACAGGCACTTGGAAATGCAGCTGCTACATAGGTCTTTTGTTTATCCGGAGATTCCACTCCCATGATAAGCATGTGTTCGGCAAGCCATCCTTCTTCTCTTCCCATCACAGAGGCAATGCGAAGCGCAAAACATTTTTTACCCATCAATGCATTACCGCCATAGCCACTTCCGTAAGAGATGATCAAACGTTCTTCCGGGAAATGAGAAATGTATTTTACATCAGGGTTGCAGGGCCAGCTGCTGTCTTTCTGGTTGCCTTCCAGGGGCGCCCCCACACTATGCAGACATTTTACATAACTTTTCTTTTGCAGGTAAGGAAGCACTTCTCGTCCCATGCGGGTCATGATCCGCATATTCACTACTACATATTCAGAGTCGGTGATCTGTACACCATATCTTGCTAAGGGAGAACCTAAAGGTCCCATGCAGAAAGGGATTACATATAAGGTGCGGCCTTTCATGGCCCCCTGCAGCAGGTCCTGTAGTTTCTTTTTCATCTGTACAGGTTCCATCCAGTTATTGGTAGGTCCTGCATCTTCTTTGCGCAGGCTGCAGATAAATGTTTTGTCTTCCACTCTGGCCACATCACTTGGATCGCTGAAACAGGCAAAACTATTCGGCCTTTTTTCAGGGTTGAGCCTGATAAAAGTTCCTTTTGTAACAAGCAGCTGGCAAAGGCTGTCATATTCTTCTTTTGATCCATCGCACCAGTGTACATTACTGGCTTCGCAGAAGGAAGCAATTTGTTTTACCCATGTTTCCAGTTCTGCTCTGGCAGGAGCAGTCTCCATGGCAAAAAAGTTGGATTGTTGTGACATAGATTCTAATAATTTAAAAGGAATTTATAAAAAGGCAGGCAATCGTAGAACTGAAATGAAGAATTTATTTCAGTAGTGTAAAAATGAATGTTACGGTGGTTTTTATTAATGCTTATTATCATGGCAATATATGAGTTTTATTAGTTTTTTTGATGGTCTGTCAGACTGTTCTCACTATTAACCATATTAATAATTAACAAAGTATCAATCAATTCCGTAACAAGTACTTTTATCTTTGCTGCCGTTAAGGCAAATGATACAAACAATTCAAAACTACTATGGTATCATTTATTAATTACCTCAAATTAATCTTTATGAAACTACATCAATTTGTTTTGGCAGCAGCCGCGCCACTCTTATTATTTTCCTGTGTCAGCAGTAAAAAATTTAAAACAGCACAAGCTGATTATGCAAAACTGGAAACCCGGTATAAAACCATGGAAAGTGATTTATCAGAATGCAGTACAGAAAAAGCTACACTGGCCAGGGAGAAAGCAGCACTGGAAAGAGAAATAGCCCTGCAGAATACCCGGATAAGTGATCTGAACGGACAGGTGGATTTTTTAAAAGCGAATAATAACCAGGCTTTAAAGCAGCTGGAAGATCTTTCAGTGATTACAAGCACCCAGGCGGAAAGTATAAAAAAATCAATGGAAAATATAGGTGCCAAGGATAATTATATTCAAACCCTGCAGCAACAGATGGCGCATAAAGATTCACTGAATATGGCACTGGTGATGAACCTGAAAGGGGCGATTGGCAACATGGATGACCAGGATATCAATATCAAAGTAGATAAGGGTGTTGTTTACATCGACATTTCTGATAAACTCCTGTTCAAAAGTGGTAGCTATGAAGTAACAGAAAAAGCGAAGGGAGTATTGGGGAAAGTGGCCCAGGTGTTAAAGAATCAACCCGATATTGAATTTATGGTCGAGGGTCATACAGATAATGTTCCTTACCGTGGATCTGTGTTAACGGACAATTGGGACCTCAGTGTGAAAAGGGCTACATCCGTGGTGAGAATATTGCAAAAGCAATATGGCCTTGATCCGGCGAAAATGGCAGCCGCAGGTCGCAGTGAATACCGTCCTGTTGATGATAACGGAACCAAAGCAGGTAAAGCAGCTAACCGCAGAACAAGGATTGTGATATTACCACAACTGGATCAATTCTTCCAGTTACTGGAACCTGGTCAGGGGAAATAATTATTACAAATCAGAGGTATAAAAAAGCCATCCGCTTTAGAACGGATGGCTTTTTTTATTGATCAACTGTTTATATTATTTGAAGGTTCTCATATAATTCACGATAGCCCAGATATCATTTTGATCAGGAATTTTTTTCTTGTAAGCCGGCATGTCTTTACGTCCTTCGAAGGTTTTATAGAATAATGCCCCATCAGTTTGTGAGTGGAAAGATGCTTTTGTAAAATCACCACAATCAGTATCCAGTTGGGAAGCTTTTGGTCCGTCACCTTTTCCTTTGGTTCCATGACAGGATTTGCAATGCTGATTATACAGGGCTTTACCATTAACCAGAGATCCTGCGTCGCCTTTAAGGGGATTTACCTTGTTTTTGTAAGCATCGGGGACAGCCCATGGTTGTGGCTGTACCATTGTCTTTGGAATAAAAGCAAATAAGCCAAAGGCCATTATACTAAGGATCAATAAGAGAGCTTTTGTTTTCATGTGCATGTGTTTTAAGTTATAAATAGATTGCTTAAGTTATGAATTAGTTGCATTATCAGCTGTATTTGGCTGTTCTTTCCGGAGCCGGAACAGTTCATACACTATCACTATATAGTGCCCCCATACAGCGGCCATCAAGATAATAAATGTAATCAACATCCACAAAGGTGGGTGTGAACTCCATAATGATCTTGGCTGGTCCTCGATTTTATCTGAAACCGGGATACCCCATTTTTCCACCGCTGCAGCCTCCAGGTAACCATATGTCTCGCTTTCATCAAGTTTAACCAACAGGGTAATGTTTCCCTTTGCGTCACCGGGAAGATTATTGGGTATTTCCACACTGGCTTCTCCGTTTTCATCAGTAGTACCCTCCCCTATTTTCATCGGATTAAAGGACCGTTTTACAAAAACCCCCAATGCAGTTTCCGGAACAGGTGTTTCTTCTCCTGTTGAAAGATCAACCAATTTAACCTGAACAGAATATAAGGAGTCTTCTTTTACGGGAGTGATACTCAACAGGGCTCTTTTTACTGTCACTTCCTCTTCGGTGCTTTCCATTTTTTTAACTTCACCCAGTACGGCTTTAAAATGAAGATTGCCTTCTTTGTTGGCAACAACCTGTTCCGGCTTAACATTAAAAAGGGCAATTCCGTTTCTGTCTGAAATTACTGATCCCAGTTCCGCTTCTGCGGAATCTGTAATGAGATAAAATGTTGTTTTGATCCCATACAATTTTCTCATCTTTCCCTGCACTTTTGCCTTGACAGCTGCTTTCAGATCAACCGACTTATCACCTTTCTGAATGCAGATAAATTCAATGGAAGGGGAAACCAGTTCTTCTTCCTCTTCAGCTACTGCCGGTGCTTCGGTTGTTTCTTGCTGAACAGTGCTGTCAGTTTGTGCCCAAACAGGCAGCGAGAAAAGCATAAACAGTGCCATGCCAGCAAGTAATAATAACTGCCTGCAAAATCCTGTGCTTGTTATTTTAAACTTTACTTGTTTCATATAATATCATTTTAGCAGGTTATGCCTTTGAAGTATTTTCTAAAGTAGGTTCTGGGTGAAGCAGGTGTTGTTCGTGAACGGTATGTGTATCTTCCAGTCCTGATACAGGAACCACCGTTACAAATTTTGACATCACGGTAAAGAACAACAGGAACGAGGCGATGCCTGCAATCGTTAATGCCCACTCGGGCCAGGTGGCTGCGTATTTTACATATTCTATCCTGGTGTCCTGCATCGGCAACAATGTTGTTTCCAATGTAGGTACAATGATCAGGTAACGTTTCACCCACATGGCAATTACCATAATAAAGGCGGCAATCGTAATGGGGCCCGGTTTACGGGTGGCCGGAATAGCCACGATGGCAATTGGTAAAGCAATACCGGCTGCATTGGCAAAAAGGGTCCACCAGCCATATTCAGAAGTACTGAAGAGTTTATGGATCAGTTCGCTGTTCCATTTTTCTGAGGCAAACCAGTCGGTAAAATATTCTGAGAAAGTAAAGTAACCATAACCGGCAGCCAGGATCAGCATCACATAACCGAGGTATGTAAAATGTTTATCGGTAAAGTAATAATCCAGCTTATATAATTTCCGGTAAAACCACATGGCAACAATAAGTAAACCGCACCCGGAATAAACCGCACCTAAAACGAAATAAGGTCCGAAGATGGTGCTATGCCAACCCGGCCTCAGCGTCATACCAAAAATCCAGGAAAGAATAGAGGCAACCATGATCGCTAAAGGAATCATGATGATGGCCATCAGGTTTTGTGAAATGATCAGGTGTCTTTTCTGACTGGCAGCACCACGATAACCTAAGGCGAGGACCTTGTACAGTTTTTGCTTCCATTTTGGAATATTCAGTTTTGCATCACGATATACCGAGAAGTCTTTGATCAGCCCCAGGTATAAAAACAATACACTGCCCACAAAAAAAGTTAGTACTGCCATCACATCCCAGGTCAGGGGAGACTGAATCCTTGGGTAAATAAATAAATGGTGCATGCGGTCGAAGCGGCCTACACATAAGAGAATGAAAATTGGACCTATAATGACGGAAACCAGTGTCATGAACTGGGCAAGCCGGATGATCGGCTTTCCCCAGGTTACTTTTGATAAGTGGAGTAGCCCGGCAATGATAGCCCCGGCATAGCTGAGACCGATAAAAAATATGAAGTTGACGATGAACAATCCCCACACCACATTATCTCTCATCCCTGTAACGCCGTGTCCTTTGGCAATCTGGAGATAGAGTGCATATAGGCCGACAAGGATACAAACCACATAAAAGATGGTCCAGCCCCAGGCTCTTTTACCATATGTTTCGATATTCTTCCGTTGGTATTCGAAAGCTTCTTGTTGATAATTATTGAGTTCCATAATTTATTTATTCATTGATGAAGTTGGGAAAGGGGGTTCAGTTATTCCTTTGCTTCCAGAATATCTTTGAAATCTTTAAAGCGTTCTTTGATGGCTGAGTCAGCATCCTGGTAACCTTTTTCTACCGGGAACTCCCTGTCTTTTGGTGGTAGGTAATATACCCGTGGTTTGGTACCCAGGTCTTCCATAAAACGGTAGCCGGAACGGTCTTTTATCAATTGGGTGAAACTGACTGTTTCGAGACCATTGCTGACCGTATCTTCATTTTCGTCACCAAAATAGAATACACCATTAGGGCAGGCTTCAACGCATGGCGGCAACAAACCTTCCCTTGCCCTATCAGGGCAGAAATCGCATTTTTCTACAGTGCCCACTTTTGCCGGAATACCAGTTTCGGGTGAGTAAGCAAGATTTTTTATATCAAGGGATAACTCAGGTTCGTCCCAGTTAAATACCCGGGTGGAGTAAGGGCAGGCAGCCATGCAGAATTTACAGCCAATACAACGGTCGCTGTCAATTAACACAATCCCGTCTTGTCTTTTATAAGTAGCATCAACCGGGCAAACTTTCACACAGGGTGGGTTATCACAATGAAAACATTGCTTGGGAAACCAGTAAGGAGCTGCTTTATCACTGTCTTGCAGCAGTTTCACGGTCAGCCACTCCGTTTCTTTAGGGCGGTAATGCCATTTTTGACAGGCAGAGACACAGCTCCGGGCATTTTTACATTTGGCGAGGTCCACCACCATAACGAATTTTTTGCCAGCAATGCCTTCTCTTGCTTCCAGTTTGGAAACAATGGCCATATGCTCTTCGTGATTCAGGTAAGCGGAGTCAATTTCCACTATTTCTCCGGTGGGAGACAATAGCTTTACCTTATCACTGACCGGGGCTTTTTTCGAATTACAGGAGCAGGCGAGGCTTCCACAGGCGGTAGCAGCCACTGTAGCCAGGGCTGCGGTCTTTAAAAAATCCCGCCGGCTTTTATCATTTACTTCTTCTTGTTTCATTTTCTTATTTTAATAAGGAGTGATCAGTTTTATTAGCTGTTTTCTTTAGATGGATTGTTCATCCAGGTATAGATTTCTTTATTAGTTGCTTTTTGCTTTTTGGAGACCTCTTCCAAAACCGCTTTACTGATCTGTACTAATTTTCCATCGGGTGTTAGCATTTTCACCGTTTCGGCGGAAGCAGCTTTTTTATCAGCCGGTATAAACATCGATAAGAAATCCCGGCGGGATTTATCAGCAGGTTTTTTACTATTTCCCATATTAAAAATTTTTATTTTCTTAAATTTAAATAAAAATCGGTGCAACTTATCCACCCTTTTTTGACCATCTCATGACAAGGGTCAAGAGGTTAAGTGAGAAATGTCACAATTACATGTTCTATCAGTAAAGGAATTCAGGACTTGATGACAATTGGGTTACAATGTGACTAAAGTCATATATCAATAAGTTTTATGTCATGAAACTGTAAATCGGGCCAGGATATTTTTGACAATGCATTTTTTAGAAAGTTCTTATCAGTATCAATTTTCAATAAGTTAAACTAGCTTTTTATGAAAAAGGTTTCAGTTATTCAAACGGTAGTTCTTTTCATTTGTGGTGTGTTTCTGACTACTACCGTGTTTCAATGTAGAAAAGCAGGTGACCTGGTAAAAGATCTTGACAGATCATATACTGGTGGCGCCGACTCTACAGTTTATGCTTCATTTTATGAAAGCAACACCGTAAACCCTTCTGATGTGACACCTGATGTCAATGACTTAATTAAGTTCAGAGGTGTTCAAACTATTATTCATGAGTATTGCGGGACATCAAATTGCCATGGCGGCCCCATTGCTCCAAAGTTTGACACTTATGCTGAAATTATGATGTACGTAACACCAGGTAATCCTGAAGGCAGCAAGTTGTGGGAGTTTATCACAACAAACGATTTTGATAAGGCTATGCCACCAGTAGGATCTAATCATGAACTTAGTACAACAGACAAGGGGTTAGTATATAACTGGATAAAAAATGGCGCAAAAGAGAGACCAAATCTGAACGACTTCAGACCTGCAGCTATTCGGATAATAGCAGACGGGTGTGCTTCTGCAAACTGTCACAACCAGGCAACAGCCGTTGGTGGCTGGGCAAGAAAAGGATTAATTCCCGGCCTGACCTCTTCAGATACCTCTCAATTCATTTATACAAATCCTACCAGTGGTTCAGTAACTGTTTATTGCCAGGTAACTAATAAAACCTTGCTTGACCAGGTATGGACAGCGTATAAAGACAGTGTAAAAAGGTTTTATGCTGATACTTTGGCCAATGCAAGTTTCAGGCCATGGAAAACTGTAAGTACGCCTGTTTCAGCTGCAAGTACCCGGGGTCCGTTGAATAATTATGATGACATTTTGTTGGATGTTTTATATCCTAAATCTATCAGAACTAACTCCTCTGTTGTTTATACTGATCCTGTTACATTGAAAAATTATTATGTAAGAGGAAACTACCTGAACAGTAATGACAATTTTATCAGGCGGATGGACTCTACACTTATATATCATAATGCATTTACAGGTGTTGCGCAAAGCAAAAGCGGCAATATGGCCTATGATGACGGCGGATGCAAACCTTCAGAAGTGGCACTTATTAAAGCCTGGTATTTTGCTGATCCTAATATTCCTGATGTTTGGAAATATGGCACTAATAACGTGGGTTTATTTAAATACATTAAATCAGGCAATTTCATCGTTCGCTAATCATCAATAAAACTTCGATTTATGAAAAGTAAAATATTATTAACAGCAATGGCAGTTTCCATGCTTGTATATGTTTTGTCATCCTGTTATAGAAATAAAGAAGATATACTTGCGTTACCGAGGGTTTCTTTCCGAAGCGAAGTCGTTCCTATTGTAACGGCTGGACCCTGCGGCTGTCATAACGCTGCAGTAAACGTTAGAGCAGTATTATTTTCTGATCCCCGTATTAATACAATTTATTATGACGCTATTCTGGCCAGAAGATCACAGTTTGATGCCTGGGTAAATGGCGGTACTCACCCTGGAGGCGGATCCATCGATTTTGCTCCTAATGAGAAAAATATCATCAAAAGATGGATTGAGCAGGGAGATCCTTATGATGATGGTCAGGGGTGTACAGTAAGTGGCGCTTTGCGATATACAACTGATATATTACCAATTTACAATACCAGTTGTAAGGGTTCTACTTGTCATGGAGGAATAGCTACAGCATTGGATTATAATAAAATGGTACAATATAAAACCTCACTAACAACAATGATGAATAGTGGTGGTAGCCAGGGACATCCTGGTGGCGCATTAAGTTTAACAACATGCACTATCAACAAATTCAAAGAATGGATCAACCAGGGACAGCCTCAATAGTTATTGTACCACAAAAAAATTAAACACATGAAAAAGATATTATCATTATTAGTTTTTGGGTTGGGCTTTTGGGCTGTCTCAATGGCACAAGAGACAACCGAACCGGAAACAAATGAAGCGCCAAAACAAAAATTCACCCGGGCTACGTTTAACTCTACCCGCATCATCAATATGCAGAGTACAGAAATTGTAACACCCGGTAGCCTGCAGTTTATGATTTCTCACCACTTTAGTCCGTTATGGCCAGAAGGTGGTGAAACCGGGGATAACCTGGCACAATTGCTAGGCTTAAACTCTGGACTTGCGTATACTTATCTGTCATTTGATTATTCTCCAACAAATTGGATGAATCTCGGCCTGGCAGCCGCTGGCAGATCCCGTTATGAAGGATGGGCAAAATTCAAAATTTTGCGTCAGCAAACCGGGCAAAAAAATATTCCTGTTTCATTAGGCTGGTACTCTTTGTTTAATGTGAATGCAACCAAAGATCCTACCCTGACAACCTCCTGGAATAAATTTTCATTCATGCACCAGTTACTGATTGCCCGTAAATTTTCTGATAAGCTTTCACTCCAGCTTATGCCAACACTGATTCACTTCAACATAGTTCCTTATGGTATTAATAATAGTAACCTTGTTGGGTCGATAGGATTAGGTGGAAAATATAAACTGACAGCTAATAAGAATATTACTTTTGAATATGCCCGTCAGCTTAATATGTATGAAAACCTTATCGATAAAAACGGCAATATTATAAATTACAAGCCCGACCTTCTTTCTTTAGGTATGGAATTTAATACCGGTGGTCACCTGTTCCAGTTCTATATTGGTAATACAACGAACTCTTCCAATATTGACCAGCTGGCCAGAAACAGCAGCAGTTTAAAATTCAGTAATTGGGCTTTAGGCTTCACCATCAACAGAAGTATGAGTTTGACAAAATAGGATAAATAGAAAATCCAAGGTCCAACAAAAAATGGTCGGCTTCCAGAAGCCGGCCATTTTTTATTTCGACCACCCAGTTACAGGTATCCAGATATTTTAAAATTACCTTCTTAAAGTACCGGAACCAGGGATTAATTATTCTTAATATTGTAATAACAACTAACGATGCTGAGACGACTCTTCTGGACATTACTGCTGAAACTGAAAGGCTGGAAAACGGCCGTTACTCCGCCGGCTGTGGCTGACAAGTGTATTATTATCATAGCACCCCATACCAGCTGGCGGGATTTTGTAATTGGACTTGCCTACAGAAGTGTACTTCGGTTGAAGCATGCCAAATTCCTTGGAAAAAAAGAATTATTTGATGGCCCTTTTGGTTTTTTATTTCGCGGGGCAGGGGGTCTGCCCGTGGATCGTTTCAGTAAACAGAATATGGTGGACCAGGTAGTGGATATATTTAACCGCCATGAAAAACTGACCATTGCAATTGCTCCTGAAGGTACCCGCAAACGAGTGGACCGCTTACGAACCGGATTTTATCATATCGCTAAAAAGGCTGGCGTTCCGATTATTATGGGGGGATTAGATTTTGAAAAAAAGGAAATTGTATTTGCAGCGCCGTTTTATGCCGGTGAGGATGAAAAAAAGGACTTTGAACATATCATTAATTTTTTTGCCCCCATCCAGGGTAAGCACCCGGAACTTGGATTATCACATTTGCAAAATGAAATCCCTGTTTCATGAACCAGGCTATCAAAACATATCCTACCATTCTTGAAAAATTTTATGAATATGAAAAGCAATGTCCTGATCTTCTTTTTTTATCTGAACCTGTTGCTGGTATAAACCGGACATTTACCTGGAAACAGGCAGGTGATGAAGTAAGAAGGATCGTTACTGCTCTTCAATCCATGTCATTACCTCCCCAGGCAAAGATTGCCATCCTTGGAAAAAACTCTGCACATTGGATACTTGCAGATCTTGCTATCAATATCGCCGGCTTTGTTTCCGTTCCGTTATATCCTAATATTTCAGCCGCTACGTTACAAGCTATATTATTACACAGTGAAGCAAGGGTTATTTTTATTGGTAAACTCGATAATTATGAAGAATTATCATCGGGTATTCCCTCTTCCCTCTGTAAGATCAGCTTTCCTTTTTATCCTAAAAAGGATTGCTTATTGTGGGATGTATTAGTAAAAGAAAACGAGCCGCTATCACCGAATCCGCTGCCGGACCCCCATTCGCTTAGCTGTATATTATATACCTCTGGCACAACCGGTGAACCCAAAGGCGTGATGCATAGTTACTTTTCGCATAGCTATAGCCTGCTTACGGTTTTTGATGCCCTGGACAATGATTTTAATGCGGAGATTTTCTTTTCTTATTTACCACTTTGTCACGTTGCGGAACGGATGGTAGTGGAATATGCCGGCATCTTTTGCGGGGGCACAATTTATTTTCCGGAATCACCGGAATTATTTGCTAAAAACCTGGCAACTGCACAACCAACTGTTTTTTTAGCAGTTCCCCGGATCTGGGAAAAATTTCAAGAGGAAATCCTGAAAAAAATTCCGCAAAAAAAATTGAGTATCATACTTTCTGTGCCCTTGTTATCTGTAGTATTAAAAAAAATACTGAAAAAGAAACTGGGTTTATCCAGGGCCAAACATATACTAACCGGGGCTTCTCCCATAAAAGCTTCCCTGTTGGAATGGTTTGCAACACTTGGGATCATTATACAAGAAGCATATGGAATGACAGAGAATATGGCCCTCTCACATATAAACAGGAAAAAAACAGCTCGTTTTGGTACGGTTGGGCAGTCCTATCAGGGAGTTGAAGTGCGGTTGGGAAAAGACAGGGAAGTTCAGGTAAAAAGTGCCGCATCTATGATAGGGTACTATAAGGAATCGGAGTTAACAGCACAAAGCTTTGAAGAAGGCTTTTTAAAAACAGGAGATGAAGGTTCCATAGATAATGACGGGTTTTTAACTATCACCGGCAGAATTAAGGACCAGTTTAAAACCAGCAAGGGAAAATACATTGCCCCGGCACCCATTGAAAAATTATTACTGGAAAGTCTCTATTTTTCACAGGTATGTGTGGTTGGTTCTGGCTTGTCACATGTATTGGCAGTATGTGTATTGATCAAAAATCCATCCGTAAATGAAAGAGAACCCATAACCCGGTTATTGAAGGAGGTTTTACAAAATGTCAATAGCCGGCTGGAACAGTATGAAAAACTGGCGAGGCTGGTCATTGTACCGGAAGAGTGGACCGTATCGAATGGTTTGTTAACGCCAACTTTAAAGATCAAAAGAAATAGCATAGATAAGGCTTTCAGCGGGCATTACGAGGAGTGGCTGCATGCTAAAGAAGACGTATTGTTTGTATAATTTTTTTACGCTGTGCTGATCTTATAATGAAACCGGTTCACCCGTTGCCGGTTTATCACGGGCCTATAATATTTTTCACCCATAATATTCGAATTAAACCATTTTAGTTTACGTTCAAAAGTCTGCTACATTTCATTCTGCGTTGATAATTGTTAAAACTGTTTTTACGATGACCAGGCTGGTAAAATTTGAAGGAAGCAGCCAATTTTTTCAGCAAAATCAGTATAGGTTCAAATAGTAAGGGCAGATAGCTGTGAAAATTCTGAATATAAAATTTTGCAGCTATTTTATTTCTTCAAAAACCCCGGTCTGTTTATTTTTCCGCACATTATCTGCAGTAAAATAACGGCCATTCATGGCCACATATACACCCGGCGGTAATGTTTGTGCAAAAGCCAACGCACTGCCAAGATTGAATAAGCCATCCGAGCTGCCGAATTTTATGGGTATCATTGCCCCGGTAAGAATGATTGTTTTATCATTAATTTTTTTCGCCAGCACTTTCGCCGTTTCGGCCATCGTATCGGTGCCGTGAGTGATCACAATCTGGTGTTCATCGCAGTTATTACATTGATGAACGATAAGCTCCCGGTCTTCCTCTGTCATCTCCAGGCTGTCCACCATCATAAGTGTCCTTATTTCTACATGGACTTTGCTTCGGCCCATTTCAAGCAGATCGCTCATATGGGTGTCTTTAAAGTACAGTTCCCCGTCCAGTTCATTGTATTCCTTATCAAAAGTGCCGCCGGTTATAAAGATGCGGATAGCCATAGCGATGATATTTTATGTTGTGAAGGTAAAAGAATCGGGAATTATAAGTGAAGGGAGTAGATGGTGATTATTCAACAGAACAGGACCTGCAATAGAGAATGTAAAAAAATATGCACGGAAATTTTGCCTGTATTAATTTATTGTTACTTTAGCAGGCCTTTAAACAAAAAAGGTCCTTCCGTAGAAACGGACTGACCTCTAACGATTGCTTGCCATATGAAATTCTTAAAGAGTAGAGTTTGTTGCTGACTCTTGTTGCCTCCCGATAATTATCGGTATATCAGCTTTTGAAGATTTTTGGCTTTAACTTTGACCTCTGACGCTTGCCCTTCTAACGATTGCCTGCCATTGAAAATCTTCTGATACAAAAGTAAAGTGCAGCGCCTTGTCCTTTAAAACAAATCCGGCAAGATTTTATCATGCCTAAAGGAGGGGGTGTTGAGCAAAATCCTTGCTGGCAGAAGGTTTCAGCAAAAACTCTCTATGATGCCCAACCGCTCAACCGACATATTGTTTCAACTGATAAAATCGCTGGAAAAGGCCGAAAAAAGGCATTTTAAGCTCTATATCAAACGCAGTTCCGGTAATGAAGACCTCAAGATCGTCCGGCTTTTTGATGCGGTAGACAAGCTGAATGATTACGATGAAAAAGTAATACTGAAAAAGCTGGAAGGTGTGACAAAACCCCAGCTGGCAAACCTGAAGACACATCTTTATAAGCAGATCATGGCCAGTCTCCGGTTACTGAAGAGCACCGACAGCATGGATCTGCAGCTGAATGAGCAATTCGACTATGCACACATCCTTTATAAGAAAGGATTGTTTATGCAAAGTCTCCGGATAATAGACAGGGCAAAGGAAATAGCAAGGGCTAACCAGAAGTTCAATTTCCTGCCACAACTGATTGCTTTGGAAAAAAGGATTGAAGGACTGCATATAACCAGGCATATACAATACCGGGCGGATACGCTGGCAAATGAGGCCAATGAAATAAGCCGGCATATTGATATGGTAGCCCGGCTTTCCAACCTGGCACTGAAACTTTTTAGTTGGTTTGTGCAGCACGGCCATGCCAGGAATGAGGAGGATGAAAAAGACATCCGACAATTCATGAAAGAAAGCTTGCCTGCCGATGTGTGGAAGCTGAAAGGTTTTTATGAAAGACTCTACCTGTACCAGAGTTACACCTGGTATGCGTTCATCCGGCAGGACTTTTTACAATACTACCGCTACACACAAAAATGGGTAGACCTTTTTACGGAACAGCCATTAATGATAAGAGTGGAAACAGGCCACTATATAAAGGCCATTCATAATTTACTGAATGCCCATTTTGATTTGCGCAATCATCGTCAGTTTGAGAAAACATTGAAACTGCTGGAGAAAGTAGCACAAACAGACCGGGTAAAAGATCATGACAACTTCCGGATACAGGCATTTATCTATATCAGTACGGCCCGCATCAACCAGCATTTTATGCAGGGTACGTTTAAAGAAGGGCTCTCCCTGATACCGGGTATAGAAAAGGAACTGGAGAACTATGATCTCTTTCTTGACAGCCACCGGATATTGGTCCTGAATTACAAATTTGCCATGTTGTATTTTGGCAGTGGTGATTATAATACCTGTATCGACTATCTGCAAAAGATCATCAATGATAAGACCAACCTGCGATACGATCTGCAATGCTATGCCCGGCTGGTACACCTGATGGCCCATTACGAATTGGGAAATGATATGCTGATGGAGTCGCTGACGAAATCAGTTTATCGTTTCATGGCAAAAATGAAAAACCTTACAGTGGTGGAGGAAGCAATGTTTAAATTTCTGCGTCAATCCATTACTTTATCTACCCGCCAGTTAAAACCGGAGTTTGAAAAGTTTCTGCATACCATTAAGCACCTTGAGAAAAACCGCTTTGAAACCCGTTCCTTCGCCTATCTCGATATCATCTCCTGGGTGGAGGGTAAAGTATATGGCAAGCCAATGGGAACGATCATTCATGAAAAATATATGCAGAGCAAGAGAAGGAAATAGGAAACTTCCGGTGCAAGATCTTTTTGTTTATTTTCAGGCATGAAAAATTTTCTATTCGCATTTGTTTTAATCAGTTTACAATCCGCAGCTCAAATCAATCCCGCAAATATTACTATTGCCCGTGACAGTTTTGGGGTGCCGCATATTTTTGCTCCTACCGATCCTGAAGTGGCATATGGCATTGCCTGGGCTCATGCCGAAGATGATTTTGAAACATTACAGCTGGTGGTACTGAGCGGCAAAGCTAAATTAGGAACAGGTCTGGGTAAAAAAGGTGCAGAGGGTGATTATGTCATTAAGCTGTTACGTATCCGCCAAACAGTGGAAGAACAATGGAATACGCTCAGTCCTGATTTTATTGCTTTGATCAGGGGATATGTTGCCGGTCTCAATGCTTATGCAAAAGCATATCCTAAGGAGGTAAAATACAAACAGGCTTTTCCTTTTGATGAGAAGGATTATTTAACAGCTGTTGTTTTTTCTATCAGTCTTTTCTGCGGCGTGGATAATGCACTACCACAGATACTCGGGGAAAAGGTAGCAACTATTCCGGGGTTCAATCCGCAGGGCTCCAATGCATTTGCGATGAACTCGGTAAAGACAACAACCGGAGAATCTTTTTTGGCCATCAATGCACACCAGCCTAATGAAGGACCAGTGGCATTTTATGAAGCTCACCTGCAAAGCGAGCAGGGATGGAATATGCTGGGCGGTTTATTTCCCGGAGGCTGTCTTATTTTTCATGGAACGAATGAAAATATAGGCTGGGCTCATACGGTCAACTACCAGGATAAAATAGATATCTACCAGCTGGAAATGAATCCGGCTAATAAAAATCAATACAGATTTGACGGTCAATGGGTAAACCTGGAAGTGAATAAAGCGAAACTGAAAGTAAAAGGGATTCCTATAACCATCGGTAAAAAAATATACTGGAGCAAATACGGGGCAACGGTGAAAACAAAAAAAGGCGTTTTCTCGCTGCGGGTTCCCGCCACAATGGATATTAAAGCGCTGGAACAATGGTACAGGATGAACAAAGCACAAAACTTTACAGCGTTCTACAAGGCACTTAGCATGACCAGCCTGCCCATGTTCAATATACTTTATGCAGACAGGTACGATACGATATTTTATATCAGTAATGGGAAAATGCCCAGACGAAATCCTGATACAACCTACAAATGGAAAAGTACTATACCCGGGAATACATCAGCCACTTTGTGGACTGAGTTTAAAACAATTGAAGAGTTGCCACAATATATAAATCCGCAATCCGGCTATTTGTTTAATACCAACCACTCTCCTTTTTTAGCTACAGATGTTAAGTACAACCTGGATATGAGAAAGTTTGACCGGACTGATGGGTATGAAACTTATCATAACAATCGCAGTCAGCGGGTAACAGAATTGATTAACGGGGATAAGGTTGATTATCCCACGTTCAAACGAATAAAATTTGACCAGCAGTTACCAAAGGAACTCAAATACATTTATGGCATTGACAGCATGCTGAATTTAAATGCCAATGAATACCCGGCAATACAGGAAATGGTTACTATTTTTCAGGCCTGGGACAGAAAATCAACAGTTACCAGCAAAGGAGCCGCTATTTTTTTACTGACTTATTATTACCTGGCAGATAGATTGAAAGGGAGTACCTGCCAGGCTGATCACTAAAAAAGAAGCAGTAGAAACTTATCAGTATGTATATGATTATATGATGAAGCATTTTGGTAAAACGGATCTTGTATTGGGTGATATTCAAAAATTGGTAAGGGGCAATACTATTAGCCCGGCCTGGGGGTTTCCGGATGTACTGGCCCCGGCTTTTTCTGAGCTGTATACAAACGGGATGAGAAAAGTTACGGGCGGTGATGCGTATATCTGTTTTGTCCGTTACCCGAAAGATGGGGGATTGCCCATCATTGAATCCGTAAATACTTTTGGCGCCTCTATGCATCCGGATTCTCCGCATTTTAAAGACCAAATGGAACTATTCCAGCAGCAACGAACCAAGAAGATGACTTTGGATAAGAAAGAAGTACTGAAACAGGCTAAAAAAATATATAATCCGGCCAAATAGATCTACGTACTGTTGGGTATAAGGTTACGCTAAGCAGAGTAGTATATTTAGTGAATAATAAATCGAGTATGAAGAAGATATTACTAATGTGTTTTTTTAGTATTAATCTTTCAGGTTATTTACTTGGACAGGATAAAAGTAACCTGACGATCAGTACAACAGGAAGCAGCAACCTGAAAATTATTTATGCAGGTAAAAAATACAGCCTGCAGGACAGAAGCCAGACTTTCCAGGGCCAAAACCCGGGTACTTACAGCCTGGTAATTTATCAATGGCAAACCAAACAGGCAGGTGGAGATTATATAAAGGTATACGACGGTACTATAAGACTTACCGGTAAGAAACACCTTGAGTTTACGGTATTACGCTTTGGAAAAACAGCCTGGGATGAAAGTGATATTACCGGTGATACCTGGAATGAAAACTATACTAACCCCGGACCTGTTACTGAACCCGGTGATAATCATTATAATAATAACCAGCAAGGAGTAACTGCAACCCAATTCGCCAATGTGAAAAAAGCATTGGGCAATGAGTATAATGAAGAAGAGCGGCTGAACCTGGTCAAAGTAGTATTTAAGAACAACTTGTTTTCCTCTGAACAGATCAAAGAATTAGCCAAAAATTTTTACAATGAGGAGAAAAGGCTCCGTTTCACAAAATATGCTTATGATTTTTGCTGGGATAAAGGAAACTATTTCACTCTTGCAGAAATATTTTACAACTCAGGATATAGAAAAGATTTTATTGAATACATTGGCAACAGATAATATTCTGCAAACGTTTACATAGTAAAATTTTATTTCACGCCTTTTGTATTTCATTCAGTTAGTAATTCTGGCCAGGTTAGGGTTGGCAATAAACTTATTTATGATGGTATAGGTTTTGTCAGGATTGATGCCGGCATCTTTAAAGGAATAGAAAAACCGGGCGACTTCCGGCATCGCCTTGCATTCATCTTTTTTGTTGCGAATAACCGTGATAGAGTTGTTGCTCACTGTAAAATTGAAATCTGATTTTGCTGTGCAGCCGCTCGTTACAACATCAATACTAATTTCTTGTTTTTCATAGTTAAATGATGCGCCCAGTAAATTTTCTGTGTTCTTCTGAACGTTTGCACAACTAAACATAATCAGTAACAAAAAAGAAAAACTATATAGTATTACTTCCTGCCTGAAATTTCTTTTTGCTGCTTGTTTACTTAAATTTTTCATGTGCTTTGTTTTAGTATTACTTATTGAAATTAGCTATGATACCAAGCCCTTCGTTGAAAAGTAAAGCGGCATCAAACTGCAGGGGGATAACCACGATTCCCTGTTTATTGATGAATCCCCATTTGTTTTTAATGGCCACGGCTGCTAATCCTTCCCGGAAGATCATTGCATCGTCATATTGGTAAGGAATTATTGTTTGGCCCTGCCGGTTTATAAACCCCAGTTTGGATTTTTCATTGACAACCAGTGCCAGGTCTTCGTAAAAGCCGCTTCGAAATTGTGCAGCGAAATGCTCATTTCCCTTGCTATCAATCATCAGCATTCCTTCCTCTTCATCCATCACAATGGCTCTTCCCTGGTTGAATGAATAGGCAGCAGCATACCGGAAGGGTACAATTGTATTTCCTCTAATGTCTATATAGCCGTATTTTCCATCTTTCATAACCGCGGCCAGCCCTTCGCTAAATGCAGCAGCCTCTTCGTAGTAAAAGGGAATGATGATTTGTCTATGTTTGTTGATATAGCCCCACATCCCGTCTTTTTGTACAGGCGCCAATCCCTCATTGAAATCGTACGCATCATCATACTGGCAGGGAATCACCATCTCACCTGATTTGTTTATGAAACCAAACTGGTCTCCCATACGCACCAGTGCAAGGCTGTCTTTAAAAGTATATGCCATATCATAGCGGCAGGGAATTGCCATTCTGCCGGTCTTGTCCAGGTATCCGTACTTGTCATTCATTTTTACTATGGCCAGTCCTTTGTGAAAATTATAAGCATAGTCAAACCGGCAGGAGGTGAGTGTATCGGCATCCTGGTAAATAAAACCCCATTTCCCATTCAGTCTTACAGTTGCAAGGCCTTCGTTGAAGGAACCCACACTATCATACCGGAACGGAATAGCCAACACTCCCTGTTTATTCATGAATCCCCATTTTTTATTCATTGCTACCGGTGTCATACCATTAAAGAACAGGCTGGATAATATACCGGGTCTGCCCATTATTATTCTTTCTCCCCTGGTGTTGATATAATCAATAGTGAATTGTTCTTTTCTGAACTGTTGACCTTCTTCCTCTCCGTTAGTTGTTTCCCTGGCAGGTTTTATATATTCTCCCTTTTTATTAATATAATATGCATCTCCGCTGCTGACCATTGCTACCCCATCTGTAAAAGAAGCAGCCTCGTCAAAACGGCAAGAGATAGGCATAGAAGACGAAGTACTATTCAAGGCGTTACTGTAATATATTTTATAGTAACCCCATTTACCGTTTTCTTTTACAGCAATCATACTGTCACTTAGTTCACCAATTTCTTCATACTGGCAGGGGATCACCTCAATGCCTTTTTTATCAATCAGGCCAGTTTTATCACGGCCTTTGTTCACTACGGCATAGCCGCCCTGAAAAGGATTAGCCCACGAAATTCCTTCGCCCACATTACTGATAATCATATCTCCTTTCTTATCGATATAGATGTATGAACTAATACCTCCTTCCATAAGGGTTCTAACTGCCGCTAAACCCTCACTGTAGCTTTGTGCATCCTCGTACATCGGATATATTACTTCTTCTCCCAGCTTATTTACATATCCATACAACCCATAATCTGTTTTTACCCATGCCATTTCTTCTGTGAAACGATCAGCCAGTTCATACTTCGGGCTGATGAGTAAGACACCTTCCTTGTTGATAAAACCCCATTTGTCACCTATTTTAACCCAGGCCCTTTCTTCATAAAAATTAGTCATATCATCAAACCTGGGCGGACTCAGTTGGACTCCTGCAGTATTGTATAAACCATACTTGTTATTCTTCATTACCCTGACCAGGTTATCATCAACATAATATAGCTCTGTAAACTGAATAGGAATGACCTCTTTCCCTGTTTTATTGATAATGCCCATCAGGGTGTCATTGCTTACAAAGCAAAGTCCACCTGAAAACTCACCGGTTGAGTCATATCGGAAGGGTATGATCTGCTTTCCATATGTATTAATATAACCCCATTTGCCGTTGAGTAGCACTGGTGACAAACCCTCGTTGAAATACCCTGCACTATCATACAAAAAGGCAATGGCAGTGTCACCGGTTGTAGCATTAATATATCCAAACTTGTTATTTATTAATTTATGGGGGATGAGGTAGTAACTATATAAGTCATTTTGGGTTTTAACCGGTGAACGGTTAAGTTGGAGTTCTTCAACCTTCATTTCCATATCTCTTGATGAAGATTGTGCTTGTATCGTTTGAACTGCAAACAAGAGGCAAAGTATAGTAGGCAGTAATCCTGCAAGAATTGATTTCATGGGTTACCAGTTTCGGTAATTAAAAAGTAGTGGTGGCGGAGGTGTGGACCATTTAGTTTTTCCCGTACAGTTTTCCAGGCAGCGGGTCGTATTTTTTTGCAAACATTTTTTCAGGCATTCTATCTCTTCCATGCGTTGTTCCATTCCGGCAGAAATAATATTAACTTTTTGCGCTATATCCTCATTGCTGGCAGTCAGTTTACGGATGGCAAACCAACTATAACAAATAGCAGAAAGGTCGGCATAGGTTTCGCCAATCATTTTGGCTTGTTCAAAATAATCACCAGGCATATTACCAAGAGCATTTTCCATAAACTTATCATAACCGGCTACACCAGAACTTTCCAGCACTCCGTTAATAAATAATAGTACATCCAGGTTGTAGCCGGCCTCTTCTTTGTCTGCAGTTAAGAGTTCTGCCAGGTCACCACCCTGTGATACAAAATCAACAATATCTTCTACTCTTTCAGCTTTGAGGTCCGCAGCTGCCAATTGTTTGGCCAGCCACTTTTGGATTTCCGGGTTAGAAGATTTCCAGAGATTTCCCATTCGCTTATATACATCTTTATGAAATTGTTTCTTCAAACCACCCAGGAGATTGTATTTGATAAACATGCCGGCCAGGTATTCTTTGCTGTTGTCGAGTACACTGTTATAAGATTGATCTACTTGCTGACCCCATTTTTCCAATTCAGAATTATTATTATTCAATGCTTTGGTATAATTCTTCAGCTGTAACTGTGCTGTTTTGATGTCTTTTCGGAAAGCAAGGATAGTTTGCTCCGCTTTTTTTAAATTTTCTTTGATCGCTTCCTGTTCTTTTCTTTCTTTATCTAACCTGGCTTTTTCAATACGTTGCTTTTCTTCTTCGGCTTTTCTTCTTACCTCTTCTTCCTGTCTTAGTTTTTCCTGCAGTTCCCTGTTTTGTTGCTTTTCTCTTTCCTGTGCAGCTTCAGCCTCCCGAAGTTTAGTTTTATAAGTTTGGTTGTATTGGTCTTTACGAATTGCTTTTTTTAGCAGCCGGATGGCATCACTCCAGTTCCTGTTATTATATTCCTTCAAACTCTTTTGATAATGCTCTCTTGCTTCCTGCTCCAGTTGATACCCGGTTTTTTGAAATGGGCTTTTATAACTGCTACCGCCAGGGGATGGAGCAGCTGGAGCAGGTAAACTACCAATACTTCTGCCGGCCATAACTTCCAGTTGCCTAAGCGCAGACTGCCCCTTTGCAGGTTGTGACGTAAATAAAATGAGCACTATGGAAGATAAAACCAAGGACAAAAGACAGCTTCTTTTTTTTAGTAATGTTTTTTCAGATTCGGGTCTCATACGGTTAGTTTGAATACGTTCAGGCATCACTTACATTTCTATTCCTATAATCTACTTCCTTTCTTCCCCAGAATATAAATAACAGGATACCAATGATATTGAGTACCATTACAATGAAGAACCAGCACAATTTGGTGGTATTATCATAAAAGCGTCCGTTAGCGATGGCTACCAGTGCTACAGACCAGACGCTAAGGAGGAGTATATATAGTATTACAAGGCTACTTTCCATCCCGCTGAAGAATGAGTGCAGCAAAACCATACCAGTCTTATATTTTACGAAAGTTATACCGGGAATCATTTTTTTTTAATGAGGAAAAGCAAGGATATGAATGATATAAGTCATTACCCCTTCTTTGGCAACCCGCTAACTTGTTGATTCCTAAAACCCGGTTATGAAAACATATGTGGTAATTTTTGCGTTGCTGTTATTCGGCTATGCCATGCAGGCACAACAATATATTATCCGCTATGACCTTGCGGGTGAAAATATCAGTTACTTAAAAGTCAAAAAACCCGGAGATACATCAACGGCACCCGTTATTCATTTGTCAAAAACAAACCGTGTAAACCTGCAATTGGTTAATGCAGCCAACAGTTACCGGAGGGAGCTTAGTTATATTGAGAAGACTGAAACAGCTGAACCAATAATTATTCCTGGTTTTGGTAATATCCCAACCAGTAACCTTTCCGGCGGTGGATTCCCCGCTATTGATTTCAAAAGTCTTGGTATTGGGGATATATTTAAAAAGACCAGTGATAATAAAGATGCAGGGTTTGGTACAGAAACCAAGCAACAAAAACTGCTTAAAGAATTATTCACCAGTAATTATAACACATTTAATTCTTCTTTTTCAAAATGGGAAAGAGCATTGCAACTGACACAGCATTGCAGGGTTTTATGGAAAGAGTTGGCGGGTTTACGATACAGTTTACAATTACCGGCAGAAGAAGTTAAAAAGACTGCCCGTGTAAAAACCCAGTCCGTTTTTCCGGCTGCCGGAGATAATCCCAACCTGATCCTGGTTAGCAATGCAGCTGAATCACCTGCGGCAGTAGCTGCGGAACTAAATAAAAATTTTTCGGCTTTACAGAAAACATACTCCTACTTCAACGAGTATGAAGTACAATCAACCGTTGCTGACGGACTGCTTTTAGAAGCCACCAAAAGAACTGAACTGGTGAATAGCACTCCGGCATCGAAGGCAGATTCTAAAAATGACGATGTTGTAAACCGTATTGCTGATTTATATGGGCAAATTTTGAATGACAGCTATTCGCAGTTAACTCCCCTGAATATAACATCTAAAACAATGATGGCTGAAATCAGGTTTACGCCGTTAATTGATTCTGTGACTGCTTCAGCATTGAACATCAAAAGAACAGATACGATCACCAGGTTAATTCCAATTTATAAAAAAGAGCCCCTTCGGTTCCGGAATACATTTGGATTCAGTTTTGTTTCTTTTGCAGAGAACCGCTGGCATTATTATTTAAACCCCGACAGTATTATTGCCAGGGAAACAGCCGACCAGTTTCAGCCGGTGGTGGTCACCTACCTTCATTTTTATTCACCTAGCGATAAGGGGTTTCGTTGGGGCGGAACTTTTGGTGCTGGCCTTCCTGTTGGCGGTGACAATGCAAAGTTGAATATTATGTTGGGGTTAAGTACATTTTTCGGGAAAAATGATCCTGTAAGTCTCACAGCAGGAATTGCAGGTGCACAGGTTAAGAAATTGTCGGGATGGAAACTTGGGGATAAAGTAAATTTTTCTGAACTGAGTGCTGCTAATTATACTTCAGTATACAGGATTGGTTATTTTCTTGCACTGACTTTTAACCCCGGCAGCCTTAATATGAAGGATTAAATCAAAATAAATGAGAACAGATATTTTTTTTACAATAATAGCCGGATGTTTATTCTGTCTGTCCTGTAATCATCAGCAATCACCTCAGCAAACAGGTAATGGAGGTGAAAGTAAGCCACCAGCGATAGCAGATAGTTCTTTGAACACTTCCTGGCGGGTAAAAGGCTGTGCGGAAAAGGCAACAAGAAGTGATACAAAATTTCCGCCTTCCGGAGAGTATAATGATTATCCTGATTTACAGCCGGGCGATGAGCCGGGCATAAAAGCAAACGGTGATTCAATTGTTTATAGCAGGTTTGACCAACACCTTTGTTGCAGGCAGGTAAAAGTAACCATTGATAAAACCGGAAATATTATTACAGTAAATGAGTTTTGGTTTGGGAAAGGGTGTAAATGCAGGTGCAGCTCGACCGTACAGGCAGTGATCCGCCGGCTGCCAAAAGGAGAGTACCAGGTGTATGGTGTTGCCACCGGTACAGATCCGGTTGATGATAAACCCACTGCAGGCAGGGATACTGTGTTGAGACAGTTGCTCACTATCAATTAAAAATACTTGCTAACAATGGCCATACAGTTTCAGCCTCTCGGGCAATCAACGTAATTTGCGGACCTAATCACCCTTCGCAAAACTATGGGTGACCAAAAGAATGATTGATTATTTAAGCGGATTAAATGACCGTCAGCGGGAAGCAGTGTTGCACAAAGACGGGCCGATAATGATTGTGGCCGGGGCCGGTAGCGGGAAGACCAAAGTCCTTACAACAAGAGTGATTCACCTGATGGCAGCCCATGGTGTGGACGCTTTCAATATACTGGCACTGACCTTTACCAATAAGGCAGCCAAAGAAATGAAGGAAAGGGTGGAAAAAATCCTGGGTAATGGGGAAGCCCGGAATTTATATATTGGCACTTTTCACTCTGTATTTGCAAGAATACTCCGCTTTGAAGCCGAAAAGATCGGCTATCCCCGCAACTTCACGATTTATGATACAGATGATGCCAAGAGTGTGGTCAAGACCGTCATCAATGAAATGAACCTGGATGATAAGCATTATAAACCCAATATTGTTTACAACAGGATATCTTCTGCCAAAAACGCTTTGGTGGGCCCGGCGGAATACAGGAATGATTATGGTTTGCAACAGGAAGATATGCGGGCCAATCGTCCCGCTATCGGGCAGATCTATGATGCCTATGTGAAGCGCTGTTTTAAAAACGGGGCGATGGACTTTGATGATTTATTGCTGAAATTTTATGAGCTGCTCAAAAATGTACCCGAAAGTCTCGCCAAATACCAGCATAAATTCAAATACATTTTAATTGACGAGTACCAGGATACAAACCCGGCGCAGTATGAGATCATCAAATTACTCGGGGCCATGCATGAAAATGTATGTGTGGTGGGAGATGATGCACAAAGTATTTATTCATTCCGGGGTGCTACGATTGAAAATATTCTGCAATTCCAGAAGGATTATGATGATGTGAAGATTGTAAAACTGGAACAAAACTATCGTAGCACAAAAAGCATCCTGCATGTTGCCAATGAAGTAATAAAGAATAACAAGGGCCAGATAGAAAAAGTATTATTTACGGAGAACGGGGAAGGTGAAAAAATTAAGCTGGTACGGACGATGACGGATAATGATGAAGGAAAATTTGTCGCCGACAGTATACAGGAACAAAAACTCCGTAATCATTACAGCAATAAGGATTTTGCTATTTTATATCGTACCAATGCACAAAGCCGTGCCTTTGAAGAAGCGCTGCGAAGAATGGGGCTTGCGTATACTATTTACGGTGGTATCAGTTTCTACCAGCGAAAAGAGATCAAAGATTTTGTGGCTTATCTCCGCATCATCGTCAATCCAAGTGATGAAGAAGCGCTGAAAAGAATTATCAACTACCCGGCCAGGGGAATTGGAAAAACAACCGTAGATAAATTGGTTCTGTCGGCCAATGAGAATAATGTAAGTATGTGGCAGGTGCTCGAAAAAGCCAATGAATTTGGTTTCAGGGCTGGAACCTTTACTGCACTGGAAGAATTTGTGATCATGATAAAGAGTTTTGCCAGTATGCTGACAAAACAAAATGCGTATGAAGTAGCATTTCATGTAGGAAAGCAAACAAACCTGGTTAAAGAACTCTTCAACGATAAGAGTACGGAAGGTGTACAACGATACGAGAACATACAAGAGTTGCTTAACTCCATTAAGGAATGGACAGAAAGCCCCGATAATGAAGATGGTGAGTTGGTAGATAAAAGCCTTGCTTCTTATCTTCAACAGATCACTTTGTTGACGGATGCCGATGAGAAAGACCCGGATGCAGATACGGTAAAGCTGATGACCATACACGCTGCCAAAGGCCTTGAGTTCAGTTGTGTGTTTGCAGCGGGCCTGGAAGAAATGCTTTTCCCGAATGCAATGGCTATTAATACAAGAGAGGAACTGGAAGAAGAACGGCGGTTATTCTATGTCGTGGTTACAAGAGCTAAACAACGCCTCTGGATCACTTATGCCAATACCCGGTACCGGTTTGGCCAGTTAGTGCAAAATGAACCCAGCCGTTTCATTGAAGAAATTCCTGAGCAGTCCATGGACAGAAGTTTTGCAGGCGGAGGGGCTAAAAACCAGGTGAGTGGAAGCAAGTGGAGTAAAGGCTCTGCATTTGACCGGATGAAAGCCAGGAATGTTGATGATGGTGAGTCCGGTTCAGCCAGGCAGCAATCAGGCACCTACTATAATTCCAGCCCTGCCGCATCAAAATATGCACCATCATATTTGCCACCCAAAGGAGTGCCGCCCAAAGTAAAAGAGCATGTACCTTCTGCTGACTTTGAAGCCAGCGATACATCTAACTTACAAGCCGGGCAAAAAGTGGAGCACCAGAAATTTGGTTTTGGCGAAGTGCTGAAAATGGAAGGAGCGGCGCATAATCCCATTGCTACGGTAAAGTTTGAGCACAATGGCGAAAAGAAAATTATGCTCAACTATGCGAAGCTGCGCATAGTGGAGTAAACTTATTTTATTACAATTGCATCCGCAAAATCTTTGAAGCCTGTAATGGTTTCGGCAATATTTTTCTTGGCCACCCCTTGTACCATTACTGCAGTACGGTCTTTTGTCACCACGGCAATATAAAGGATTACCGGTTTGCCTTTCAGCATGCATGCTACTTCCATTTCATAAGCACTGTTATTGTTAATGGTTAAAAAGCCTTTGCTTTTTTATTGAGGGATTCGAAAATCCATTGCGTAGTGTTGATTCCAAAGCTGTTTCGGCAAACGATTCTGCACTTGCATTTTCCCGCGGCACTTGTGACAGTACCAGGAATGGTATATCGTCATTTTTTAAATCTGCATTACCCTCTAGTGAATAAAATGCAAGTCCGGCCTGTATTTTTAAAAATTTATACCTGCTTTCATTTGACTTGATAGTATAATTCATACCTGCCATTTCATCTACCACCATATCCTTATCATATACTACTGTTTCAATGGCTTCGGCTATTTGCTTACCACTGATTTCATCATGGGGAGGATAAATACCCATGATCATTACGGCAAAACTATCATCGCCAAATAGAAGTTGCCAGACAGTGGAAGTTTCTCCATCGCCAATCCGCATTCTTCTTGCTTTGTAAGGGCCAACGGTCGTTTCTTCTTCCATAAAAACGCTAAATCCCTTTGCCTTCATTTTTTCAGCAGAGTTGTTCGCTGCTTCTGCGGCAAAGCTTTTGCCTTTAAATTCCGTTACCGATAAGAAAGTGGTGGTTTCATCTTTGATAAAGCCTTTCATGCTGCCGGTGCTTGCTTTAAAGCCGGAAGGTGGTATCATAAAAATATGCGTGCCGGGGATATTGGTATGGGCAGTTGACTTAACGAAAGCAGAAATTTTACCTTTTTCATTATCTTTTTTGTCAGTACTCTTACAAGAAATAAAGAAGGCCAGACAATATAGAAACAATGCAGCTATTTTAGTATTCACCTGCATATTTAAAATTTTACTGCCAGTGCATTTAATGATACAATGTAATAAGAAGGGGTGCCACCAGATCCGCCCTGCGATTGATGTGCATTTTTGCAATCGCTCCAGCATTTTTTATAAGCACTGCGGCATACAGCAGAATTTCCACAAGCGATGTATGTGTTGAGGCATACAACACCACAGTCCAGCAAAGGGTCTCCGGTAGAACCCCCGGGATCGTCATTATTACCAGCTTTTGCTAAATGATTTCTTACTGTCGGGATTTGTTTTGGATTCTGTATTTCAATAAAGCCAATTGACTCCTTGTTATAATTGACAATCGCAATTGATGAGCCGTTGTCTATATACATAACCGGGTTCCCGGCCAATTTTGTTTTCTTTACCGTTCCGAGTGATGAAAGCTTACCTGTTGCAAAAAAATTCTTTAACGCTGCTGCTGTAAAACTTGTTTTAGCGTACTCATTGTTCACTTTAATATATGATTCCCCGCTTGCTGTGCCAGCGCTTTTTTGTTTCAGTTTTACAAACTCGGCATCTGCATTTAGATTTACTTTCCTTACTGTCTCGTAGGATTTTCCATCAATTTGTGCATCTTGCGCAGAAATAGAAGTACAAAAAGGAAGAATGAAAAGGAATACAGTAATCGCTTTAAGCAAAGATTTAATTTTCATAATAATAAATTTTAGGTGATTTTATTTTTTTACTAGTATATCACCGACTTCGGTTACTATAGTTTGTGTGCAACTATTTGAAGTATTGGGAGTGGCAGGATTTAATTTTATACTAAATGCAATGGCTCTTCTTAGTGCAAACCAGGCACCAACTGTAAGCGGTGTTGCCGCAGCGGGTGCTGCAAATAAACCAATAGCAATGCTTACCAGGTCAAAACCAGTTGTTCTGATAAAATCCTGAACAGCACCAACGCCATCGGTACTCACTGTTACATTTTGAGTTTCAATATTAATTACCCCATCATTACACCTGAAGTCTAATTCAAATTTTATGTTGGCCTCGGGGTTAGATCCTGTGATAGCTCTTTCTAAGTCCAAATCAACACTAAGTGTGTGATTGTTCTTGTATTTCACTTCCACGGCATCGCCAAATAAGGTATTGTTTTCAAAAACACCGCCATGGCTCCCCCATTTTAATTTTGATCCTTCCTGCACCATCTGGTTGCCGATACAAGCCTCAATTAAACTTACTACCCACTCTTTATTGATTTTTTTGACAGGCCGCCAGATATTGGCCCTTGCACCGTTATAGTTCCAATATGGGTGATTACGCAAATTGTTATAGGTAACAATTAAATTTTCGGCCACCTGGCTATTGTTGTTATCAAAACAAGTTCCGGCGTTTGTAACAATTGGTGTAGCATAAATCGGCGTACCTGAATTATTAATGATAAGTTCAATTTTTTTGAAACAGGGGCCGTCTTCGCCTTTTACGCCAAATTTTAAAAACCGGATATCTTTTAACTTCTTAATGTCTGCATCAACAACATCATAGATTACCATTTTTCGTGGTTGAAAATTATCAATCCCCTTTGCAAGGTAAAACCGATGCCCATCTTCATTCAGCTCCACCCATACAGCATCGTCGGTACCATTATTATCAGATGTTGTGATACGCAACTGGATACGATAGACAGGCATTTCTTCAAATACCGGTTTTACTAAACCTGGCGACATATCCCTGACAATACGATGATCTATTACAGTAGTCGGTTTCAAACTGTCTTTTCCACCGCGGTGGTCAATTACTGTTACCGTTTGTGCATCGATACGATTGTACTGTGCAAGCAAGAGAATGCAAATAAAATATTTTTTCATTAAAATAATTTTAATTTGATTTTACAGGCAATACCAAATTTTTCCATTTTAATTTTTCGGGGGCTCTTTCTATATCTTGCATTGTAAGCCCGGATAAATTACCTGTAGTTACCTTGAACCTACAGCACTCAGCACCAGAGCAGCCAACTGCTGAGCCAGAAATTATCACACCACATGCACCAAGGCCCAAGAAACATTTACAAGAAAACGAACCCTCAACATTATTTCCATTATCAGCAAGAATAAAAACCATTGTTTTATCAGATGATTGAACGGCTTTGTATCCGTTTGTAATTACTACTTTTCCATTTTCAAATTTTGTGCCTTTGGGCAATTTGCTTGTTGTATCGCTATCATCTCGCATTCTTACTTGTTTACCATCAATACTTATCGGCTTAGCCTGCATCCTTCCATTGCTTCCCTTTGTGCTTTTACTTTCTTTACATTCTGTCAGAGAACAATCATACTCCTTACAGTTTTTTGTAAGTTCTTTGTCTTCACAAAAGACACATTTGTATTTTACATTAGGCAGTATTGTTTTACAGTCACCTTTTTGATAAAGTGTTTTTCCATCGGGGCCTGTGGGTAACTGGCCATACAATAACTGGCTTGCTATTAGCGTAACGCAGAGAAGTAGTTGAAATTTCATTTTTAAAGTTTTATGATTAATAATTAAACATACCCCTGGTGTGACATTTAATCAATCACCCAACGGGTGATTTTTACTTCACTGCTGCACAATTTATTGTTCTGTCATACTCCGACCAGTAGTCAGCTGCTAATGCAGCATACTTGCCACCTCCCAGATAGTTTTCTATAAGTTCTACGCTACCCACCTTACATACCCCATCTTCCATATAGGCCACATGCAACAAACCATTAAAATACCGGTAGCGTGGTATACCAAAGTCGTTTTTGGAAACCAACCAAAGCTGACCTCCATCGGAGTCTAATGCCATTTTTAAAACCTTACGGTGCGGATAGTCTCGTTTAAGAATAGCAGTTAGTTTTGCGGCCGTTAGTTTTGGGTCAGTAGTTTTAAATGGCCTGGAGAATATGGTAGGAAGACTTGAAAGGTTCAAACCATTGGCTTGCACTTTTTTATCGGCCAGATCGCTATTTTGTTTTATAAGAGGTTCGTCGGAATGGTTAACAATTAAATCAAATGTGCCGGTAACTTTTGGCAAATTTTCATTGCCAGAATTGTTTGCCACGGTAGTGCCACCCACTAATTGGATGCTATAGTTTATGGTAGAATTATTTTTATATCCTTTCGGCCTTACTCTGTAAATTGGGCTGGTGTACATTCCGCCCTGAAAATTGCTAACCAAACAAAATACATCATTCGCCAGGGCCGGATCGGGTAGTATATCCAGGTCTATATAAGTTTTAGTAAGATCCTCTGGTTTTATATATAAGTATTCGCCATTAGTAAAATTTTCTGAGTAGGTTTTCCCATCCACCTCTGTGTATCTTTTTGAATACTTAAAAATTAATACATGAGGTTTTGACGGACCATCGGGGTTTGTTATTTTAAAATATTCTTTCACCGATTTTTCCAGTTCTACCCGGGCATAAATAAACTCATTGGATTTAAAGCTGGTTTTACCTGCTTCACTACCATTCGTAAAAGGAACATTGTTAAACTTTACTGTTCCATTGGTTTGTGCCACAGAAGTTGCGGCGATGAATACCGCTGAAATAAGTAACAAGAAATGTCTGAGCATAGTGTAAGGTTTAATGGAAAATGATTTTAATTAATTGTTGTAGGTATTATTTCGGCATTCCCACATTAAACCTATTCATTACAATAGCAGCAAACAATCACCCAACGGGTGATTTTTATTTGCCGCAATAAAAATTATTCAGGAGTGCCGTTGCGATACGATTAAAGAAGAAAGCTTCCTGTTTAAGAGGATTGTGAAAAGGTGCTTAAACAACACAGCAAGGCTTAAATGAAAAGTAGTATTGCTTTCATTGGCCTGAAAAAAATGGTTAAAGACTGCCTGTTATTTTTTTTTGATCTGTATGGTTTTCAATGCCGCCAGAATATCTTTGGCAGTTTGTTCCTGATGAGAGAAATAAGTGGCTTCAACAAATTCCATAAAGCTAGCATCACCAAAAGAAAGATCCAGTTGAATGCCGGTACTACCTTGCTGATAAGTTTTTATCACTCCTTTATAGCCATTGATGGTGATTGGCTGCTGGTTAATCAGTGAGCCCATCGTTTCTTCCGCCGACATATTCGCTGCATACCGCATTTTTTTAAATTCATTATATTTTATTACACTACCATCTTCCTCTTTATAAAAACCCATCGCTGTTTCATTCCATACAAAGCCTTTGGGTAGTTGTATGTAAATAGCAGTGCCGGGAAAACTGGCCATTCTTGCAGTATCTGCTTTACTTTCCGTTTTATTATTTCCATCGGATTGTTTTTCCGCCTTGCTGTTTTTACAGGCCAGGATAATTACTGCAAGCAGAAAAGTGTAAAAAAGAATTTTCATATAATAAATATCTATTTTTTTACCACCACTGTTTTCAAAGCTTCGTACATAGCTGTAGCAGTAGCGGCATCTTTTTCTTCATAGTTGGCAATAATCATTTCATCAGTATAACCATCTGTAAAAGCCATGAAGTATTGTGAGTAGCCGGCTGATTTACAGTGGCAAATAGTTGCTGCATGGCCGTTAATAGTTATAGGTTCTTCTTTCCAGCTTCCGGGAAAATTTTTATCCGCCTCCGATTTAAATTTTGCAAATAAGCTCTCCTGTGTTTCCCCACTAAATATTTGCATCTGCATATAATGGGCAGTTCCTTCTGTTTGTGCCAAGGTTCCAGATGTTTCGTCTGCAGCAAAGCCTGCAGGTGGAATAATGTATAAACTACTATTCGGAATTTTCACATGCTTTTCTGTTATTATAGATATCGTTTGCTTTTCAGTAGCTTTTTCTTTCTGTTCTTCAGGCTGAGCTTTTGTTTTGCTATCAGAACATGAAGAAATGAACAGGGCGCAGGATATATATAATACCAATGCGGTTATTATTTTCATATATAAGATTTTATATTATTAATTTAATGTGCGGTTGCCATATAGCATAAGTGTTCCGGAAAATTGTGAATCGCTGTAAAGCCTGGAGGCCATGTATGTTACTTCCAGCCAATCCTGCTGATTTGCCGGTCTTCTTACAAAGTCTGCCGCACTGGTATATGTTACTGGAGTAAAGCTTGCAAAACTGGGAACACCCACAACATAAACATCATCATATTCTTTTGTAATCCAGTCAAGATTCAGGATGAAACTCACAATGCCGACATCTATTGGACTTCCCGGGTCGCAGACAAACTGTAGTATTGAATTACTCATGGTGGCACCGTTTCCTGC
This sequence comes from Chitinophagaceae bacterium, assembly GCA_016719165.1. Lineage (GTDB taxonomy): Bacteria > Bacteroidota > Bacteroidia > Chitinophagales > Chitinophagaceae > JJ008. The sequence continues at coordinate 702,629 of JADKAJ010000002.1, forward strand.
ATTTTTAATTACCACAGTGCTATTACTGCCAAGATGCATATTGGTAACTTTAAAATATATAATGCCGATTGGGACCAGGTTGAACTCCCCGGTTGCTTCAGTGTATAGCTGATTGGTAGTCCTAACCCTGCCAGGCTGGCCATAAAGCATATCAATCCAATGACCACTACCAGCCCACCTGTTATCGGTATGCCGTAGTACATTTATAGCTGTTGGAAAAGTAGCACCAGCCGTGGTGGAAGAATAATACTGCAAACCAATCCCGCCCGTAGAAGCACTATTATTTAGCAATAACCGGCCGCCTATTCCGGTGGCAATTGCTTTTCCATCGGCATAATTTAAACCTACATTTTCATTATTACTGGACACACTCAACGAAATTCCGGATCCGTTCTTAAACAGACCAACAACGGGGCCAACGGCACCTTCCACCGTCAGCTTTGCATTGCTGGTATTATTGGTGCCAATACTCACATTTTGTGCATGGCTTTGCAAAATGCAAAATGTAGTGGTGATAAGAAGGAGAAGCTTACACATAAAAAAATTTTGATGCTAAGCTATCTGTAAGCGGTGGGGCAGGCAATCACCCGTAGGGTGATTTTTATTGAAGGCTATCAGCCGGAATGGGATTCTTAAAATCCCAGTAAGAAGTTACGTTTACGATTTTCCATTCTCCGCCAATTTTTTCCATTAAGCGGCTGTCTTTACTCCAGGTAAATCGTTGTGAAAATGTGTCACTATTGTATTGATCCCATACGAGGTAAGCCAATTTATCGCTGAAGAATTTTATTTTCATATTCTTCCGGATTACTTTAGGATGTGAACTCCTTATTTCTTTTGCCGAGTATTCCTGGCCCATGTCTTTATTTTTAGCAACAGGGTTATTTTTTAAATAGATAGCTGCATGATTACTTACTGCTTCCCACCCGGAATAAGCATCAAAAGTGCCGTTTTCATTGTTCCATGCCTGGAAGGCATAGTCTGTTTGTGCAAAGCAACTTTGCCAGCAATTATAGTCCCGTTGAAAAAAAACATTCCGTTTCCTTTTCTATTACTTTAATAATCGCAGCCTGCTCTTTTTGTTCATCAAGAACAGCATCATTCGTTTTTCTTTCCTGTTTTACGGATGGATTGCTGCATGATAAAATCAGTATTGCTGTTATTAAAACTGCATAGTTCATAATGGCGTTTTTTATTTATTTCTGTAATCCCTGTTGTGTTGCCTTCATTATTGCTTCGGTCCGGTTTGTCACATGTAGTTTTTCATAGATATGCTTCACATGAGTACGAACTGTTTCCAGGCTAATGAACAGCCTGGCTGCGATGTTCTTTAATGGGTTTCCATCTATAAGCTCCATCAGTACTTCTTTTTCCCTTTTGCTTAGCTGGTAATCGGTACCCTCTGGCGTCACCAGGATAATATTTTTCTGTGCAAAAAAATTCAGCGTTTTCCTTGCTACGGCTGCATTCATAAAAGACCCTCCATTGTTCACTTCGGAAATTGCTTCCAGGTATTTATGCGGCGGATCTGTTTTTAATATATAACCACTGGCACCGGCACAAAGGGCATTAAAAATTTTATTATTCTCGTCAAACACGGTTTGTATAAGCACTTTAATATTCGCAAACTTTTGGGTGATGCAGCGGGTGAGTTGTATACCATCCATGCCGGGCATTTCTATATCCATCAGTATCACATCTGGCTGGCTGCGGTTTATATCTTGTTCCCAGTTATTGCCACTGCTGAAAGCACCACAACAAGTGTATCCCGGAGTGCCGTTTATTATAGCCTCTAAGGCTTCCCGTATAAGCTTACTGTCTTCAAATATTGTCACCCTTACTGCCATTTTACAAAATTGTTTTTTCTTATTGGTTTTTATAATACCCTAACGGGTGATTTTTAAGTACAAACTGATTTTGCTGCCTTCCGTTGCTCCTGACTGCAAGCTGAAGATGGCGCCAATTTCTTCTGCCCTCTTCCGCATGTTATTAAGGCCATTGCCCGCATTGTTTTTCCCCGGTTTCAAACCGTATCCGTTATCGGCTATAGTAATATCAAGCCCAGTATCTTTTTTTTCAAAAGAAACCGCAAGACTATCAGCACCACTATGCTTTACCATATTATTCACGGCCTCTTTACAAATCATATAAATATGATATTTCTCTTCTTTTGAAAGCCGGTTTGTTTCTGCTGTTGCCGAAAAATTAAATTCCGGAACAATGCCTGCCGGTTTTGTTATCATCAATACATAGTCCTTTAGTGTTTCAAAAAAAGCATCTGTATCCCCATCTTTCAGGTTATTAGCCCAGACGATGTCTTTAAGCTTTCCAACCATTTCCGCTGCCGATTGCTGAATCGTTTGCAATGATTGTACGGTAGCTTTACTGTCTCCGGATTGTGACTGCGTCATTGCCATATGACTATACATATTAATGCCGCTGAGGGTGCTTCCGATATCATCGTGCAACTCCCGGCTGATTTCATTACGTACTCTTTCTACTTCTGTCTTGGTTTGATGTTGCTGCAGGGCTAATTCTTTTTCCTGCCACCTCCATTTTTTTAGCAGTGCAAACTGGTAAAAGAACATATCGCCTAGTATTCCAAGTCGTATAAAAAGCAACGGATAGTAATCAGTAAACATAGTGTGCACATCATTATTCCGGAGAATAATCATTATGACAGTCACCAGGGTTCCGGTGATAGTGAAAATAAGTCCGTTAGCGACCAGCGTTGCATAGGGCAATTTGTTTTTTATAACTATATATGCAATGAAAATCGCAGGAATGACGCTTAGCAGTTTTACAATATAAAACAAGTTGTAGGTGCTGATACCCGTCACCCGGAAAATAATAAAACAAAAAAATAAAACAGGCACAGAATATAATGTCAGACGCAGTATATTTTTAACCTTTTGGGATGCAATAATATCATAAAAAAAAGCCTTGATAAAAAGCAGGTAAAATAGGTTTTCAATTATAATAATTGGAATATTAAGCAAGCTATACCAGCTGGATTCAAAAACAGCGGCCTCCTCAATTTTAAAAAACGTTCCGGTGGCATTAATGAAAAAATAAAGGGCTGCGGTTAGTAAGTATAATGAATACCATAGAACATCATTTCGCCTGGTGGCGGCCCAGATAAGGAAAAAGAAAACAGATTGGAACACTAATGCGCCCTGGAAGAAAAGATAAAACTGTTCAATTACAAAGGACATACGGTTTAGTGTTTTTTTGCAGTATTATATCCTTAATATAGTCATTTTTACCAATTCCCGGAAAATGAATTGATTGAGGAGCAGGGTAATATATTTAAATGCTAAGATGCTGTTCATACAAAATTACTTTCGTAATACTTGAATATATGGGAGACGAAAATTATGCTGAACTATGCAAAGCTGCGGATAGTGTAATGATGGCAGGCATCATCTTTTTGTTGTTACTGACTGAATAAACTCTTCAATTGTTGTTGGGCTTAATCCAAATTGTTGTACACTATATTTCGGATCCATGGTTTCATCCGAATTTTCTGTATAAATACTCAGTTTCATTACTCTTGCAATACCCGGGTGAAAGGGGCTGACTAGTACGGAAAACAGTTTTAGTAAACGTACCGGCGCATGTCCTACCTTAGGTTTTATATTCAGCGCCTTTCCAAATAAATCGGCGATCTCATTACGGGTCATGTTTTGCGGACCGGCCACCGGGATAGTTTTATTGTAAAACTCTTCCTTCAGTATTATTTTGTCTATAGCGGCTACCACATCTTTTACGGCTATAAAGTTTACCGGCGTATTACCACGGCCAAGGATGGTTGTTTTACCTTTTTGAACAATGTTTTTTCCAAGCAAATTGTAAACATGCCATTCCATAAAGGCAGGTAACTTCAGGATCGTATAGTTTAGCCCACTTTTTATTAAAAATTGTTCAATAAAATATTTCGTTCTGAAAAAATCAACCGGGTGATCAGCAGAGGCGGTATAGACAGAAGTATAAATAAAATGCTTTACGCCGGATTTTTGGGCTTCTTCAATTAAACTTTTATGACCGGCACCATCTACCTTTTCAGATTTGTTGTTGCCCATCCCCAACATGCCATGAGCCGCTGTGAGAACAATATCAATGCCTGTGAAAATACCGGTAAGTGTGGAAGGTTTTGCCAGATCTCCTTCTACTATAATTGCTCCTTTTTTCTCTAAGGAAACAGCCCTGGACCTGTTTCTTACAAAAACAGTTACCCGAAATCCATTTTCAAGAAAATGATTGGCAGCAGCGCTTCCCAGCACACCATTGCCACCAATAATAAGCAGGTGAGGCATCGGTTTAATTTTTCCTGCATAAGTTACAATAAATTGTTATAAGGTTCCTCCTACAAAAAATGAAAGGCAGGTAATACAATCAATTAACAACTTACAACAAGGTTGATATTTATATTTGTTTGATCGTTTACCACTATTCATCACATTCCGTATGCCATCTGCCAAACAGAAAAAGAAGATTCGCCGGTCAGTGTTTCGGGTACTCGCAGTTGTTTTCGTGGGAACAGCGGCCTGGATGCTGTACCAGTGGTTGACTTTTCGAAAAATAAAATATACCCGTTACCCGGAATTCGGCATTGCCATTCCCGGGGGCTACTCCATACATGGCATTGATGTTTCCAAGTACCAGCATACCATTGCCTGGGAAGGAGTGAAGAAAATGAAAGTGAAAGAAATTCAACTCGGATTTGCCTTCATAAAAGCAACGGAAGGCATAAGCAATACTGACCCGCAGTTCCGGAGAAACTGGAGGAAGACCAAACAAGCCGGAGTCATCAGGGGGGCCTATCATTTTTTCATTGCATCCAGGGACGGAAAAGCACAGGCTGAAAATTTTATTCAAAAAGTTGAACTGGAAACCGGGGATTTTCCGCCAGTACTGGATGTGGAACAGCTGAATGGTACAGGTACCCTGCAACTACAAAAGGAAGCCAGGGAATGGCTGGATCTGATTGAAAGCCACTATGGGGTGAAGCCCTTTATTTACACAAATGTTGATTTTTATAATCGTCACCTCGGTAGCCAGTTTGATGAATATCCATTATGGGTGGCACATTATTACCAGCCAGAGCAGCCCCGTATCAAGCGGGGCTGGGTATTCTGGCAACATAGCGACAGGGGCCGGGTCAACGGCATTATATCCCCGGTGGATTTTAATGTTTTTAATGGGGATTCAGCTGCGTTTAAAAGAATACTGATCCGGTAAACAAAGCCAACAGCGGCTTTCGAATTGTAGTACCTTGTCCGTTCAAACTGATGTATGGAGCAAGGCTGGGATCCACAGGTCAAAAATTTATTTGTCAAAATTCTAAATTCAATTGCCATTACCCTTTTATGGATGATGACTTGTGCCACGGCAGGTCTTTATTTTCAACTTGGATATTTCAATGGTCAATCCGTTATCTACCCCATTATATTTTATGCAGTAATGGCTGTTACTCTTTTTTTACTGGTTCGGTATTTGTATAAAACATGGAAAAACGGGTAGTTATTAGTAAAATACCCTCTTTCACGGATGGCTGGAAAAATAAAGTCGGTTAGTTTAGAAAATTATATTTTCACAGTACATGGAATTAAAGCAAATAAGTAAATGGTCTGTTATTACAGGAGCCATAATCATTCTGGGGATAAAAATCCTGATCCGTCCTTTATATCATTTTGATGAACCCATGCATTTCTTTTTGGGAATTGCACCCAACTTAATCGGTTCTTTTTTAATTCCATTCGGGGCCTGCTGGTTTTTTAGCGGAAAAGATTTTTTGCTGGCAAGAATGTTCCGCATTGAGTGCAGTTATGACCTCCGCTTTGTTTGTCTCCTGGGATTTGGAATGCTTGTTGTTAACGAGTACCTGCAACTGATCCCTGTATTCGGACGTACGTTTGACCCTTATGATATCCTTTTTTCCGGGTTTGGACTTATCACTTCTTATTTCGTTTTCGGAAGATTGCAACAGCGATATGAGGAAGCTCCTGTTTAGTTTTTTGTATCCAGGATTACAGGGGCATTCCCTTTTCCCATGATAATTACTTTTGAATTGGGCGATTTAGCCAGTTCCAGGTAGGCTTTTATCTGCTCATACTGAAGCTGCTGGTCGGTAAGGCCAATATTGATAATGCGCTGGTAATCGGCTATACCCTGTGCTTCCACTCTTTTTCGTTCAGCTTCCTGCTTTTCTTTTAACAGGACAAACTGCATTTTCTGTGCATCCTGTTCAGCATTTATCTTTTGTTCGATGGTTGCCTTTACTGAAAGTGGCAACGTGATATTTCTGACCAGCAACTGCTCGAGTATCAAACCTCTTTTTTTAAAATCATCTTCAATACTTTTAAAGATGCGCTGCTGAAATTCATCTCTTTTGCTGGAATAAAGGGAAATGGCGTCATAATAAACGGAATTATCACGGATTTTTGTCCGGGTCAGGGGTCGTACAATTTTATCTTTATAGTCTTCACCGGTTTCTCTTACCAGTTTGGGTGCTTCAGAAGGAAGGAGTTTATATAAAACAGTAAGGTCAATGGTGACTTCCAGTCCGTCTGCCGTCAGTACCCTGATGGCGTCATCGGCAGATCTGTTTCCTTCATCCTGCACACCACTCATCGTATAATTCTGCGTTTTTATATCCAGGCTTAATACTTCCATCAAGGGATTGATAAAATGAAGACCACTGTGTAATACATCATTTTGTACTTTGCCAAACAGTGTTTTTACTCCTATCTGACCTGCATTGATCTGAACAACAGACTTGGTAAGTACACCCACAATTATTAAAAGTACGGCAACTAATCTGGCAACTTTTGCAAACGGGGCTACCTGTTCATTTTTTTGCAAAACGATACCGGCTATAAGTGCAAGGATTCCAAGAATAATAAATGCCATGTCAAAGTATATTTAAAAGTGGTGAAAGTATAATAATTATGGCTGCAAGCTAACTGCTATGATCGGCAATAATAACCCAGCGGCCATTTATCTTTTGAAACAGGAGAGTATAGTGCCCGCCCACATCGCCGATACTTCTTTTTAAAAACCATTTGCCAACTACATGATAATGCCTTTTTGAAAGCCGTTTAACGGAGAAGAGGGTAAAGGTGAGTTTTCCCATGGCAGCTGTATCAGGGTATCCTTTCTTGTAATTGTTCAGGGTGTTGGTCCAGCCGTATGTTATACCAGTTTTGCCGATAAACATCAATGAATCATTTTCCCAGTACCCTTTCATAAAGCCATTGATATCTCCCTTATTCCAGGCCCCGGTTTGTTCGTTCAGAATATTCCTGATCGTTGTTTCATTTTTTGATTGGGCCTGTGATCCCATGACACTGCAAAAGCTGAGTAGCACAAGGAAATATTTCATACGAATCGTTTATTCATATGAAGATAAACCAAAAAAAGACGGAGATATCTCCCTAACAGAATCAATGGTTGCAATCGTCTGCATGTGCATGATTATGTACCCGGCATGATTTGTAATTTAACAGGTGACCGGTTACAATAAGGATCACGGCAGGTATCAGCAGCCAGGTACTGTAATGCAGGAAGAATTGTTTTAAAACCAGGAAAATAAATCCTGCATAGAAAAGGGACAATGGCAGAAGGCTATGATGGTGTTTCTTAAACCCGTGGTACATTGAATATGAACCAATAGCCAGGGCCAGCAAGATCATACCGATCTCAAAACCCAGGTGATGGATGATGTTGATTCCAAACAAAGGGAGACTGCTGAGAAACAGGGGCAACAGGGCGCAATGAATGGCACAGGCCAGTGAAGCCCCGATCCCTAATGCATCCCAGTTGATATGAAATTTCATAAAAGGGAACAAAGGTATTAAAAAAGCAACATAGTTGCAAATGAAAATATGCCTTCGTTAATCAGAACTATCCGGGACGTAACTTTGTTCTTTAATTCAATATTATGTCGAAAAAGGGGTGGTTGTATACAGGTTTTTTTATTGTCCTGGCAGTAGGTTTCTATTTTGTTCTGGCACGGGTTATTCCGGGATTTACTAAAATAGGAGTGGCTCCGGTAAGTTTTGTAAGACCATTTGCATTTACCACACAGGATGGTAAACCCTTTACGGAAAAAGATGTGGCCGGTAAGGTATATGTGGCAGAATACTTTTTTACCACCTGTAAAGGCATTTGTCCGAAGATGAATAATAATTTGAAGCTGGTATATGAAAAATTGAAGAGTGAGAAAGATTTCCTGATCCTCTCACATACCTGCGACCCGGAGACAGATTCTGTTCCACAGATGAAAAAATATGCTGATTCGATGAGGGTGAATACGCAACAATGGGTATTCTTAACGGGGCGCAAAGACAGTTTGTACACTGCAGCAAGGATAAGCTATACCATTGATGACCCGGTAAATAACCTGAAAAGCATAGAAGATGATTTTTTACATACCCAGTTTTGGGCATTGGTAGACAGGAATGGTGACGTTCGTAAGATTTATGATGGGTTGAAAGAAAGTGAGGTAAAAGAATTAATAAAGGATGCCGAAAAATTACTGAAGGATATTCCCGGGCAAAAGAATTAAATATCTTTATTATATAATGCCTAAACAAGCAAGTGTAAATATTGAAAACAAGATTGCGGGACTGCTGAAGCGCAATAACCTGAGCATTACTGATAGCCGGAAAAAGATTCTGCATCTTTTCCTGGAGCAAACAGGAGCGCTGGCCCATGGAGATATTGAGAAAAGGGCCGGAGAAAAATTTGACCGGGTAACAGTCTATCGCACCCTGCAAACTTTTGTTGATAAAGGGATCATTCATACGATTCCTACCGCCGATAATTCGATCCGCTATGCTTTATGTAAAGATGAATGTGCCGGAGGCCATCATCATGACCACCACATTCACTTTGTGTGTCATAAATGCAATAACACCTACTGCCTGGATGACGTGGTTACCCCGGAAATAAAGCTTCCCAAAGGCTATTCGGCTGAACATGTGGAAGTTGTAGTGGATGGAATTTGTAAAAATTGCCGGTAAAAAATCTGCCAGGTCATATCATAAAAGGCGTAAAAAACAAAGCCCCGGTGTAGAAACATCGGGACTTTAGGTTAAGGCTCTGATTAGTAGCTATGTAATAGTGCAATGAAGCACCTATTTTTTCTGATTCAAATGTATGATGTCAGTTTCATATTTCCGAAAAAAGGGCATACCACTTTTAGGGTATTTTTTATTTCTACAGGCTATCCATCTCTTTTTTAACAAATCCCATCAACTGGCTGATATATGCAGGGGAGAAATCAAATTGTAAACCTGCCGCTCTGAATAGCTCCGGTAATGTCTTTGTTCCTCCCAACTCAAGGGCTTTCAGGTAATTATTAATGGCGGATTCCGGGTTGTTTTTGTACTGCTGCCACAAACCAATTGCACCTAATTGCGCAATGCCGTACTCAATATAGTAAAAGGGCACTTCAAATAAGTGAAGCTGGCGATGCCATGCAAACCGGCGATATTCATCAAGTCCGGTGAAATCAATAACAGGCGAGGAAAATTCTTTTAGTATTTCAAACCAGCGATCAGCTCTTTCTTCCTCCGTATGATTTGGGTTCTCATATACCCAATGCTGGAATTTATCTATTGTGGCGATCCAGGGGAAAATGGTAATAACTCTTTCAAGCTGTTGTTCCTTAGCTCTTTTTAATTCAGCTGTACTATCAAAAAATACCTGCCAGTGGTCCATACTGAAAAGCTCCATGGCCATACTTGCTACTTCAGCAATTTCAGTCGGGTACTCTTTAAAACCAGTCAGTTCCAGCTCATGCGCAAGGAACGAATGGATGGCATGCCCGCCCTCATGTACCATTGTGGTCACATCATCCAGTGTTCCGGCGGCATTCATGAAGATAAAAGGTGCGCCGCTCTCTGCAAGCGGACAATTATAGCCGCCGGGTGCTTTGCCTTTACGGCTTTCCAGGTCAAGATGTCCCATTTCACTCATTCTTCTCAGGCATTCACCAAAAAAGGAACGGAGTTCATTGAAGCAGGCAATTGTTTTTTCCGTCAGTTCCACACCAGTTTTAAAAGGCCGTAAGGGCTGGGTGCCGGCTGGTTCTGCTTCCACATCCCATGGTCGAAGTGTATCAAGACACAGTTTTTTCTTTTTAGCTTCATAAAGCTGGTTCACCAACGGCATCACATATAGTTTTACCGCTTCATGAAACTGGTAGCAACTTTCTTTAGTATAGTCAAACCGGCCTAATTCAAGAAAACGAAAGTCCCGGTAATTTTCAAATCCTGCATTTACCGCTACCTGGTGACGCTTTTGCAAAAGGGAACTGAATAAATCACTTAATGGTTTTTTATCCTGCAATCTCCTGTTGCTTATTTTACGATATACTTCTTCCCGCAGGCTACGATCTTCATCTTCCAGGAATTTTGCCGCTTGTTGTAATGTATATTCCTGGCCTTTTACTTCTACGGTCATTTTCCCGGAGATAACACCGAATTGCTGTTGCATCACATTCAATTCAGCATTGATCGGTATATTCTCTTCCCGGAAAAGATCAATATTCTTTTTAACATTACGCAGGTACGTAAAATATTTTTGCTTGTCAAGCTCTTTAGTAAAAGGGCAACTAACCAGTTTCTTATTCAACTTGTCCGCATAAGGCTGGATCTTTGGCTGGATTTCCATCATAAAAAAAGTGAACGACTCTTCCAGTTCTTTATTCTCGGTATCACAGGTCATTTTGATCTGTCGCCAGCAGGCGTCTTCACTTATTATCGCTTCCACTTCACTGGCATCTTTCAACCATTGTTCAAGGTCAGCCACAGAATTAATTACCCGTTCGTCAAGGTTTTTAAAATAAGGTTCCAGGCTCTCCCAATTAGTGATAATAAAATTGTTTGGTAAAAAATGTCTTGTCAGTTTTTTAATATCAGCACTGTAGGTCATACATATTCATTTTAAATTGAAAAAAGCTATTTCAACTATAATTGAAATAGCTCGCAGCTCATAACAAACAACCCGCAATTTTTCTATTCCGCTTTCTTCTTTCTTGTAGTTTTCTTTGGTGCTTCTTCTGCTTTAGCCTCGGCGGTTGATGCTTCTTTCTTTTTTGCAGGGGTTTTCTTTGCCGGTTTTTCTTCAGCTACAGGTTCAGTAATTTCTTCCTCAGCTTCTTCCGGAATTTCAGAAAGCTTTATCTCCACATTATTCTTCTTCAGCACCTCAAACCATTTTACCATTTTTTTCATATCACTGGCATACACTCTTTCAAAGTCCATATCAGGGTATGCTTTTTCAAAATACTTTTTTACGGCTGCGTCATCTTTCTCGTCAGGTAATTTTCCACCAGCTTTGTCCATGGCGTTAAATACATCTACCAGGTTCACATTATCACGGATGGTGTACACTTCTATACTTTCCAGGTGAGAGAAATTGTGTACACGGCTGGACACAAACCGGGTGCTTTTATCTTCCAGCGAACGGACAATGGCTCCGTCAGTTTTACTGTTGATCAATTCAAATAACCCCGGCAACCCGGTTACGGCAACTAATTTACTGTACTCCATAAGATTAATAATAATTAAGGGACTGCAAGATACTTGAGTTCTGTCAAATGAGTAGCTTTGAAAATAAGTTTCCGGTTAGCGAACGGTTTAGGAGAAAGAACCGTCATATTTACCGGTTATTTCCATATTACTTCAAAATTTATCATCAATGAAAAAAATTTCTTTATTATTAGTAGCATCTTTAGTCCTGACAGCCGTCTCTTTTGCTCAACCAGGCGGGGGTGCGCCCCGGGTGACGGCCGAGGAAAGGGTGGCCAGAATTCATCAAAAAATCGACAGTGCTTTTAAACTGGAGTCCACAAAATTAGCTAATCTGGACACTGCATTAACTGTTCTGTACAAGGCACAGGATGCTAAAAGGCAGGAGTTAATGGCCGGAGGAATGCCTGACAGGGAAACCTTTATGGCCGAAATGAAAAAATATACTGATGCCCAGGACGAAATACTGAAAGCGGTACTTACCGAGGAACAGTTTACCATCTGGAAAGAGAAAATACAACCATCTATGCGTCCGCAGAGAACACCCGGCGGCGGTCGAGGTAAATAATTAGGATGAATTTCGGGCTATACTAAAAGCCGCTTCGCATTTTGCGGGGCGGTTTTTATTTTTTTGGTTGTATTAGTTTTATAGTTGGTGATAAACAGGGATAAATGATTCAGCTAATCTTTGTAACGGGCTGTCTGTTTAAAAAAACTAACATGAAAAAACTATTACTGTTTGCAGCCTGCGTATTTTTTAGTTCAGTGGTTTTTTCTCAAAAGCCATGCAGCCGTCCTGAATACCGACAGTTTGATTTCTGGATCGGGGAATGGGAAGCATTTGATTTAAAAGGTAATAAGGCGGGAGATAGTAAGATCAGCCTGATTTTGGACAGTTGTATTATTTTAGAAGAGTGGACCAGTGCCAGTATCAACCAGGGAATCCGCTATGCAGGTAAAAGCTTCAATACATACAATGCGGCAACAAAACAATGGCAGCAAACATGGGTGGACAATGTTGGTGGCAGTAATGAATACCTGTTGGGAAAATTTGAAAACAATAAGATCATTTACAGGTCTTCACTGTTCCCTTTCAACAAAGACACGATGGCCATACGCAAAATGACATTTACCAATTTAAATCCCGATAAGCTCCGCCAACATGGTGAAATTTCAAAAGATAACGGTACCAGCTGGACTACGGAATACGACCTGGAATACAGAAGGAGAAAATAAAATTTATTAAAGTTCTTAAACGTACTGAAAAACAAGAACGCAAACGGATGTTTTTAATGCAATGAATTCATTTTAACCAGGTCATTTTATCAGCAGGCGCAGTACAGGAATCACTGTAAAAGGTAAGTTGGCTGACAGGCAGAAGAAATGATGAGTGGAAAGATATTTTGGATTTATTATATGAACTTTAGAATCCAACTCTGCAATTTCTATTCATCACCAAAGCTGCTATATGAAAAGACTCTATTTTTTCTGCACATTGGCCATTGTTACCATTAATCTTTCAGCCCAAATGGATATACCTCCTGTCGGGGGAAATCCCAGGGCCATGATCGCTGAAGAAGTAGGTATCACCAGCATCACTATTCAATACGGCCGTCCCGATGTAAACAAACGGGAGGGTAAAATTTTCGGAGATGGTAACCTGGTTCCCTATGGTTTCAGTACGACCAATTTCCTTACCAGTAAGAACACTTCACCCTGGCGGGCCGGTGCCAATGAGAATACGACCATTACTTTTGAGCATGATGTGAAAGTTGAAGGAAGAGACATTAAAGCCGGCACTTATGGTCTGCACATGGCACTGGCAGCAGATATGGTAACGCTTATCTTTTCCAATCAAAACGATGCCTGGGGCAGCTTTTATTACGAAGAAAAAAATGATGCCCTGCGGGTAAATGTTAAGCCCGTCGCATTGGATAAAAATGTGGAATGGCTTAAGTATGAGTTTATTGAGCACAAAGAAAAATATTGTGTAATAGCCATGCAATGGGAAAAACTGTCAGTACCTTTTAAAATTGAAGTGGATGTTGACAATATTGTAATTGCAAGATTGAGGCAGCAGGTTACCAGCCAGAAAGGGTTTAACAGTAATAATATGCTGCAGGCAGCCCAGTATTGTTTAAATAAGAATATTAACTTAGAAGAGGCGTTGGCGTGGAGCATCAGGGCTATCAACGGATTTCAGGGTCAAAAAAGTTTTATCACACTTCGTAACCTGGCCACGGCTTACGAAAAATTAAACCGTATCCCGCAGGCAGATTCTACGATGGATGAAGCATTACTGATTGCTACAGCTAATCAATATACCGCTTATGGCCGTCAGCTGATCGGGCAAAAAAGGACAGATAAAGCTATGGAGGTTTTAAAAGCCAGTGAGAAAAGATATGGCGATATGTTTGGTGTGAATAATGGCTTGATGAGCGTCTACTCAGCCAAAGGAGATTTTAAAAATGCCATAAAGTATGCAGAGAAAGCTTTGGCACAAGCCCCGAATGAAAACTCAAAAAAGCAGATAGAAGGGTTTATTGTAAAACTGAAAGAAGGCAAAGACATTAATTAACAGAGCCTTTTATGAAATAAATCAATTGAAGTGATTATCAACAGACCTTCAGAGCAAGTAACTGAATTAATTGACAACCCGGATTTATTAGCAGGGAGTAGATAAGTGGTATGACCGGCTAGTCCGGTACTATATCAAAATTGAAATGAGCAAAAAGGATGGATAATCTGTGATTAAAGGATTAATAAAAAAAAGAATAATGGCTACTGAGTTAAAAACAAAAAAGAATGATGCCAGTGTGGAGGCCTTTCTTCAAACGATTGAAAATGAGGAAAAGAGAAAAGATTGTATGACTATCCTGTCCATGATGAAAAAGATCACCAGGGAAGAACCAAAGATGTGGGGCAGCAGCATTGTAGGATTTGGTACCTACCATTATAAGTCTGAAAGAAGCAAACGGGAAGGTGATTGGTTTATAACAGGGTTTTCACCGAGAAAGCAAAATCTCACCATATATATAATGCCAGGAGTTGATTATTATAAAGAACTGGTTCAACAATTGGGCAAATGTAAGACCAGTGTTTCCTGTCTCTACATTAATAAGCTGAAGGATGTGGATACCGTCGTTTTGAAAGAGCTGATCAATACAGCATATAAGCGGATGAAAGAAATGTCAAACCAAAAATAAACCAACAAAATCAATCAACATGGATAATGCAATCAGCTGGTTTGAGATACCGGCAACCGACATCGACAGGGCGCAAAAATTTTACGAAACTATTTTCCAGATACAGATGCAGCCCATGGATTTTCAGCAAACAAAAATGAGAATGTTTCCTCTTGATGACCCGATGAAAGGAATTGGCGGAACATTGATAGACAGTGGCGGGTTTCATAAACCATCTGCCACAGATGGTCCGCTGCTTTATCTCAATGGTAATCCGGATGTGCAAATAACGCTTGACAGGGTAGAAGCGGCCGGGGGGAAAATAGTAGTTCCTAAAACAGAGATCAGCCCGGAATATGGGTATATGGCCGTTTTCATTGATACAGAAGGAAACCGGATTGCCCTGCATTCAGTGCCAGAAAAATACCTGCAAAAGTAAAATCAAACACACATGATAATACTATACATCATACTTGGCATAATTGCCGTTTTATTAATAACCGGACTGTTTATCCCAAAAGGTATGAAAGCCACCCGGGAGATTATAATTAATAAGCCTAATGCCGAAGTGTTTAACTACATCAAACAATTAAAGAACCAGGACAACTATAGTAAGTGGGGCAGTATGGATCCTAATATGAAAAAAGAGTACCGGGGCATAGATTCGACGGTAGGCTTTGTAAGTGCATGGGAAGGAAATAAAAAAGTTGGTGCCGGCGAACAGGAAATAACCGGCATTGAAGAAGGTCGGAAACTAAGTACTGAACTACGCTTTATAAAACCATTTAAATCAGTTGCTCAGTCCGCCATGACCACAGAAGCGTTAAGTGATAATAGTACCAAAGTAAGCTGGGGTTTTGAAGGCCAGATGAATTACCCGATGAATGTGATGAAACTGTTCATGAATATGGAAAAAGCTATCGGGAATGATTTCAGCATCGGCCTCAGCAATCTCAAAATAATACTCGAAAAGCAATAGTATGCAATCTAAAGCAACAACAGTAGATGCCTATCTGGCGGAATTGCCGGAGGACCGGCAAAAAGCAATCGCAAAACTCCGTTCGGTAATTAAGAAAAACCTTCCTAAAGGGTTTAAAGAAGGAATGGGTTATGGTATGATGGGCTGGAGTGTTCCACATAGCATTTATCCTGCCGGGTATCATTGTAACCCAAAAGACCCGCTGCCATTTATAGGGCTTGCTTCACAGAAAAATTTTATTGCTGTTTATCATATGGGTGTATACGCTAACCCCAAACTCCTGAAATGGTTTACAGAAGCCCATGCGAAAGCATCACCTAAAAAATTAGATATGGGTAAAAGCTGTATGCGGTATAAAAGAGCCGAAGACATTCCATACGAATTGATTGGTGAGTTGGCGTCAAAAATCACTCCTGAAGAATGGATTAAAACGTATGAGTCAGTTTTCAAAGATAACCGGAAGAAAAAATAAAATAATGCAGGCAAAGGTTCATCCTTATGGCAATGCTGTATATAAATGCAACTAAATGGATACTAAATTAAACAAGCACTTATGAGCAGTGAATCTATTGATAAGGCCACGCAAACACAGATAGCCAATATTGAAAAAAATACTGGTAAAAAACTGGCAGAATGGATTGCCATAGTCAACAAAAGTGGTTTTACCAAACACGGAGAATTGGTAAATTTTTTGAAGGGAAAACATGGATTTACACACGGCAATGCCAATACAGTAGTGCATTTTGCCAAACAAAGCCATGCTGGCGCTGCAGAGAACAGCGATGATCTGATTACAGAACAATATAAAGGGAAAGAAAACCTGAAAGCCTGGTATGATAAGATAATGAATGAAGTAAATAAACTTGGGGCTGATGTGGAAGTGGCACCCAAAAAGGCCTATGTGAGTTTGCGCCGGAAAAAACAGTTTGCCATCCTTCAGCCATCTACCAAAGACCGGCTGGATGTTGGGCTGAATATAAAAGGAGTAGAACCTTCAGGTAATGTGGAGGCAGGTGCAAAATGGAATGCCATGTGTACACACCGCATTCGTGTAGAAGAGGAAAAGACAATCAGCAAAGATTTATTTAATTGGATAAAGCAGGCTTATGAACAGGCCGGATAATTATTTGATTCAATTTTATTATTGTTATGATACTTCGTTGCCTTGTATTCCTGTACGTCCTGTTCACCGCTATTCAATATACTGCAGCTCAAACGCAATACAAGATATTGTACAATGTCCTGGAAGACCGGGAAAAGGATAACTATGAAATCTACAGCATGAATATGGACGGCAGTGATAAAAAAAATATCACCAATACACCTGGTGTGGAGTGGGTATATTATGCGTATAAAGACAGAGTATATTACATCAGTGATAAAGATACCTGTCATCGCTGCTACTTTCTTTATGAAATGGATGCAGAAGGTAATAATAAAAGAAAAGTAACCAGCCTTCAGGTAGAAGATAGCTGGATGAGCCGTTATGATAATGCAACAGGAAACTATCTGTTAGTGATGGGTAGAATCGGAAGGGTTGTAAGAAATCAGCTTTTTCAGGTTAATATTAACGATGGCACATTCAAACAATTAACAGATGATACAATCTCTACAAAAAGAGATCCGCTGTTTATTCCTGTTTGGAACCAAGTAGTAATGGCTTACCGGCCCGATAAGTCACTCCGAAAAAATGTACCTGATGAATTATGGAAGTTTTGCTTTGATTACAAAGCTTGCGGTCCGGAGCCTTTAAAAAAATGGAAAATGCAGCTTACTCATTTTCCAAAAGACGATACAATCACCCAATGGTTTGAATACCATGCCGGCCCACCTCAATGGAATAGTAAATACAAATTTATTAGCTACCTCTCACGGCAAAAAGGGCAACACCAGATTTATGCTATTACACCCAACGGGAAACGACTATGGCAAATTACTTCGGGTGAAATGGGCAGCGGTTGGCATAGCTGGAGCAGCGATGGTCAATGGCTGGCTATGGACAAAACAAACAAAGATGAAAAGGGATACGATATTTACCTCATGAATTATAAAAGAAAGAAAATCATTCAGCTTACCAGTGATGCTAAATATGAACAGGCGCCGGTAATTGTAGAAGTAAAAAACTAGTAGGGCTAACCTGCTTCATTATTCTCATGGCTTATCTCTCTATCTTAGCATTGTGAAAGCGGTTGTATATACCCGATACGGTACTCCGGATAATCTTCGGCTAACAGAGGTTGACAAACCGGCAATTAAGGAAAATGAAGTGCTGGTGAAAGTCTATGCCTCCTCCATCAATTCATGGGACTGGGATATGCTGAAAGGGAAGCCATTTCTTGTCCGGATGATTGGCGGGCTATTTAAGCCCCATAACAAAATATTGGGCGCTGATATTGCTGGTGTTATTGAAGCTATTGGAAGCAAAGTAACTTTTTTTAAAACCGGCGACGAGGTGTTTGGAGATATTGCAGGCGGAGGTTTTGGCGGCTTTGCCGAATATGTTGCTGTACCGGAAAAATTATTGGAAAAGAAATCTGCTAAAATGAGTTTTGAACAAGCAGCTGCTTTACCCCAGGCGGGCCTGCTTGCATTACAAGGCTTGAGATATCAAAAACCACTACAAACTAGACAGCACTTGTTAATTAATGGTGCAGGCGGAGGTGTTGGTCCTATAGCATTGCAGTACGCAAAATCAATTGGCGCCAAAGTAACTTGTGTTGACAAGGAAGAAAAGTTTGACATACTTCGTTCATCAGGAGCAGATGAGTTGATGGACTACCGAAAAACTGATTATACCAAAACAGGAAAGCAGTATGACTATATTCTTGATGTAACAGCACATAAACGGACTGCTGATTACAAACGGGCATTAAAACCCGGCGGTATATTCGCCATGATTGGCGGCTCTATGGGTAGTTTGCTTGTACAGATGATGCTGGTACAGCCTTTGCTTTCAAAGTTCCGTAAGAAAAAGTTGGGTATTATGGGGTACAGGGTGAGCAGGCAAGGGTTGAATGAGCTAAACAGGCTTTTTGAAGAAGGTAAAATCATTCCGGTAATAGACAAAGTCTTTTCATTGGAGGAAACGGTTAATGCGTTTCATTATTTCGGACAGGGAAATTTTAAAAGGGAAAATAGTTATTAGCATTGCAAAGTAGCTTTTCGGTTATTCATCAATTAATCGATGCCGTTTGTCATAAATAACCTTTATCCCCGTGAAGCTTATATGTACCTTGTTGGGTGTAAAAACTTTGATATGAAAAAACCTTTTTTCTTTTGCCTTTTGATTTTTGCATTTTTGATTTCAAAAGCACAGCAGCCGGTAATTGTTTCACCACAATGGCTGAATGAAAACATAAAAGATCCCAATGTGGTAATACTTTACACCGGGTTTATAATAAAGGCCGATTACGACAGGGAACATATTGAGGGCTCCCGTTTTCTCTGGCCCGACTGGCTGGCAGTTGATAAGCCCGAAGGCAGTTTGTATGCACCGGATACAAATGCGGCAACAAAACTGCTACAGGACCTGGGTATTAATAAGAATTCTAAAATTGTGATCTGCCATAAAGGAAGCGATATAGCCATTGCTGCAAGGATGTTTATGACACTGGAATATTTTGGCCTAAAAGGAAAGATTTCATTCCTGAACGGCGGCATTGAAACCTGGAAGAAAGCCGGGTATGCAGTTACCACCAAACCGGCAGAATTTAAGAAGGGAAATTATATTGCTAAGGCAACTGGTACGCTGGTGGAAAAAGAATATGTGCTGAATGCACTGAATACAAAATCATCAGTAGTGGTGGATGCAAGGGCTAGACGATGGTATGACGGCGACCCGACAGGGAACCCCAGAGATGGTCATATTGCAGGGGCATTAAATATTCCTTATCCTGACATGATTGATTCAACCAACAGCTTCAAGCCTGCTGACGTATTGGAGAGAAACTTTACTTCAGTCGTCCCGGAAAGGGAAAAAGAGGTAGTGGTGTATTGCTTTATCGGGCAAACAGCCAGTGTGGTTTACCTGGTTGGCCGTTCACTGGGTTATAAAATGAAACTATATGATGGCTCGATGCAGGAATGGAGCCGGCTACCGGACTTACCCATGGAGAAAACAATAAAACAGTAGCCGATAAAATGTTTCGGTTATGGTGATTATTTAAACAAGAAGCCCGGATATTTGTTGTTTAAATAAAATTTCATGCAAAGAGCAATATCCGGGTATCACCTTTTGATGATACTTACCAATGTAGATGGAAAATTGAATGTAAATGAAGACCTGGTCATCAGGGACTGGCTCAGCCAGCACTTTCTAGTAAGGGCAGACTTGGACAAGGAGATGGAAGTGATCAGCACATTAGAAAGAAGTGACTATCCTTCACATTTTCATACCCATATGAACCTGTTTTACCAGCACTCTGAAAAACAAGACCGGTTACAACTGCTTCAGTTTGCCATGAATATTATTAAGGCAGATGGGGAAATCTCCAATGAAGAGAATACCTTTTTTAATGAACTATATGATGCATGGAATGAGGAGGCGGAATAGCAATGAAAAAACCCGGAAATAGTTCCGGGTTTTTTGTTGAAAACAGCTTTCGTTATTTTTTGGTTCTCTTAAAAGTTCCTTCCATAAACTTAGCTTCTTTGCCATCATGTCCTGTACCATACATAGCCATAGTATAACTATCATCATTATGAAATGTCAATACCTGTCGCATAGCTGTTTCTTTTTTCATGCCGGGATCAGATTGTTTACCTGACATATTAAGAGTCTTTGTTGCTACATCATAACTTCCTTCCATTTGTACTATGCCGGAGCCCAAGTTGTCGATCCAGGAAAGTACAAATTTCTTTTTCATTTTATCAAAACCCATCATGCCATGGCCTTTCATTTCCATGCCCATCATGTTGCTGGAAAAATCAGACATCTGGTACAGTCCGTTCATGGCTACTGTAACCACATCGGTTGCCTTTGAATAAGTGGGCGGCTGTGCAGGATCCATCCACTGTGCTACAGAATCGCAAACCCATGTTCCGGCATGATTGTTCATCCAGGTATGCTCAGGTCCGGGTGTAGCAAAATCCTGCCAGGCCTTCATCATTTCAGCTTGTGCTGCAGAATCCGGTGGGGCTGTTGAAGTGTTGTTGGTTTCGGTTGTTTCGGTTTCCTTCTTTTTACTGTCATCTGTTTTCTTTTCATTGTTACAGGCAAACAGGATGACTGATACAGATAAGCAGGTCAATAGTATTTTTTTCATAAAAGAGTTTTAGGTGAATAAGGTACTAATTCAGTTGACATTTTGCAAGGAAGAAACGGAAGAAATAAACTATCAATGGATGAACGTTCTGCAATTACTGTAACTGGCTGATTTTTATCTGCATAACGGTAGCGATGCTGGTCGCTCTTTCCTTGGCTAAAAACGCCTTTTCACCGTCAAAATACTCATCTACAGATTCTTTGAAGTACCGTAGCCAGGTCTCAAAATGATGTTTTTGCAACGGAGATTGCTGGTGTAATATAAGATGTGGCTGCATCGCATTTTTCCGGTATGTATCGGATTGAAATAATATTGAATCCCAAAAGTCAACCAGAACCGGCAAATGATGCTCCAGATTTATTTTGGCCACATCAGTAAATATATAATTGATGGAATCATCAGCAAGTAATTTTTCATAGAACCTGGTGACGAGTAACAATAGATCTTCCCTGTTTTCAATATCTCTATTCATTGATAATGGCAAAGAGTTTTTCTGCATCAGTTTTATTGAATAATTGTGTGCCATCATTCATCGTGGCTGCACTGCCGCAGGCTACACCAAAACGAATAGCTTCTCTGAGTGTCTTTCCTTTTTGTAACGAGTAAGTTATACCTGCCACCATACTGTCTCCTGCGCCAACAGTACTTTTCTTTTCAACGGGTGGCGCATCAACGAAATATCTTTTATCCTCGCTTACCATCCAGGCACCCAGGTGTCCCATCGAAACAACAATTACTTCGGCAAAACCATCCCTGATGGCTTGCTGTGCTGCATCGGGTACCTCTTCTTTATCCAGCCAATCCACATTCAGCATTTTACATAATTCACCAATATTGGGCTTGATCAGGTAAGCATTTTTTCCTTTTAATGCCTGTAATGCCGGTCCACTTGTATCAACAATACATTTGGCACCAACGGCCGTTGCATTTTTTACAATCAGGCCATAAAAGTAATCTGGCAAGCCGGGAGGCAAACTGCCACTGGCTACCACATAAGTCGGTGCAAAAGAACGGATCTGGTCAACCAAAGATTTTATCGTTTCTTCCATAACTTCTCTACCCGGGAAAGTGAAACGGAATTGATTATTGGTGGATGTTTCCAGCACAATCCAGTTTTCCCTGGTTTCCACTTTGGTATCCACTGCATGAAATAAAATTTCTTCTTCTTTCAGTAATGAACATAACATGTTCCCATTATGTCCGCCCGCAGGGAATAATGCGACGGAGGGAGCTTCCAGTTTTTTTAATGCCTTGCTGACATTGATACCACCACCGCCGGGTTCATTTACCACTTCTGCACAGCGTAATTTACTCTCCGGTTTTAATTTTTCTACTCTTGAGCTTTTATCAATACAGGGATTAAGTGTAATGGTCAAAATCATACAAAATAATAATTGAGTTAAACGGAAGTGATTTGTGTTTCTGCCAGCACTGTTTGAATTCTTTTTTTCAATGTTTCATAATCGGTATAACCTTTTGCAAGCAAATAGAATTTCTGATCTGCCACCTGCAGCAGTACCTGCGGGAAGCTTGTTGCCTGCAGTTGTTTACACAAGGCAAATTCATAGTGTGCCTTTTCTTTATATTCTTCACTATTCAGTTTAGTATAAAACTCTTCTTCCGGTATAACATATTTTTCCAGTAAATGTCTGTAGGCCTCATCGTCTGTCAGGTCTCTCCCTTCATAATGCAGGGCATATTGTAAATCTGCAGCAAAGGCTACCTGCTGTTCAGGCTGTATTTCTTTAACGATACATAAAGCTGTGGCAGATTTTTCTGAATGCTGGTACCAGTCACTTTTATCAGGATTGAATATATGCCACAGGTAATCTTCGCCAAATTTCATTCCTGTTGTTTCTTCCACCCGGTGATAGGCTTCACTGATATAGCCTGCAATTGCCGAAATGGGCCGGGCATTTTCCTTTGGGATCATTCCTCCTGATAAAACTTCAAATGAAAGCTTGTCTTTGAAGGCTGTTGCTATTTTTTTAATCACAGGGCTGAAACCATAGCACCAGCCACAGTAAGCATCATAACAATAATAAACTACAGGCTGCATAAGAGTGCAAACTTATGCATATAAAGAAGTCAAAGTTTATGACTTTAGAAAAATCAATGCGCTTCCAGCCAGTTATTACCTTCACCGCATTCCGCAATCACCGGTACATTATGTGGCAGCAGCATGGCTGATTGCATACATTCTACGATTAAAGGCTTTAGTTCTTTAACTTCCGATTTCACCGCATCAAAGACCAATTCATCATGCACCTGTAAGATCATTCTACTCTCCATTTTTTCTTTCTTTAAAGCGGTATGCACTTTTTGCATAGCCAGTTTGATCATATCGGCAGCAGTGCCCTGAATGGGGGAATTGATCGCATTTCTTTCTGCAAAACCACGGACAGTGAAGTTGGCGGAATTAATATCCCTTAGCCATCTTTTTCTTCCCATTAATGTCTGCACATAACCATGTTCCCTCGCAAAGTTGATAGTGTCATCCATGTATTTTTGAATACCTGGAAATTCTTTCTTGTAGTTGTCGATGATCTCTTTAGCTTCTGCTCTTGAGATGCCCAGGTTATCGGCTAATCCAAATGCTCCTTGTCCATAAATGATTCCGAAGTTTACACTTTTGGCTTTGTAGCGCATTTCTTTGGTAACGTCTTTCTCATCGATATTATAAACCCGGGCAGCTGTGGCTGTATGAATGTCTGTTCCGTCTTTAAATGCCTTACACATATTGGCATCACCACTGATGGACGCAACAATTCTTAATTCAATCTGGGAGTAATCGGCGGATAATAAAATGTGTTTACTGTCTCTTGGAATAAAAGCTTTCCGTATCTCCTTTCCCCGATCTGTTCTGACCGGTATATTTTGCAGGTTGGGATTATTACTGGCTAATCTTCCTGTCACAGCCACAGCCTGTCCATAGGTGGTATGTACCCGCCCTGTTTTTTTATTGATCAGTTGCGGAAGTGAATCAACATAGGTTGACTTCAACTTTGTTAATTCCCGAAAAGTTAGAATATCATCTACTATCTGGTGTCCTTTTACAGCCAATTTCAGCAACACATCCTCCCCGGTCTGGTACTGACCAGTCTTTGTTTTTTTAGCAGAGGGATCCAGTTTCAGTTTATCAAATAATACTTCGCCTAACTGCTTGGGAGATGCGAGATTAAAGCGTACACCTGCCTGTTTGTACACACTTTCTTCAGCCTTTTTCGCATCTTTTTCCAGTTCTTTGGAATAATCACTAAGAAAATCTACATCAACCTTTATTCCTTCAAATTCCATATCCACCAATACTTTTACTAAAGGGTTTTCAACTTCATTAAAGACTTTCTCAACTTCTTTTTGCTTTAATAACGGAGTGAATACATTTTTCAGTTGTAATGTGATATCCGCATCCTCGCCGGCATATTCTTTTATCTTTTCGATCTCTACATCCCGCATATTACCCTGCGTCTTTCCTTTTTTCCCAATCAGTTCTTCTATATGCACGGGTTCATAGCCCAGAAATTTTTCACTGAGTATATCCATGCTTCTTTTTCCATCGGGTTCAATCACATAATGGGCCAGCATGGTGTCGAAGATATTGCCGGCTACTTCGATTCCGTACCATTTTAATACCAGCAGGTCATACTTGGTGTTCTGGCCAATCCATAGCTTCTTCTTATCACTGAATAATACATCAAAGTGTGTTAATATTTCCTTTGTCTTCTTTTGATCAGCCGGACAGGGAACATAATAAGCTTCTCCCGGGTTAACAGAAAAACTAAGTCCTACCAACTCTGCATCATTGGCATCAATGCCGGTGGTTTCAGTATCAAAACAAATCTCATCATGTTTCTTTAATGCTGCGACCAGTTGCTTGATTGCAGTCTCTCCTTCAACCGCTTCATATTTATGAGGAGTGTTATTAATGTTCTTATCAACACTTAATATTTCCGATGCTAGTTCCGGGTCTTGTATTGGTACCTGGCTACTGACAACGGAACCGGGACTTTCAACAATGTTTCCAAACAAGTCTGTTTGTACACCCTGTGGTATTTCTTTCTCTATAACAGATTTTCCCGGTGCTGCCACGGAGAATTCATCACCCAATAATCTTTTGCCTAATGTTCTGAACTCAAGTTCTGCAAATACTTCTTTCAGTTTTTCTTTATCCCAGTCTTTCAACTTAAAATCTTCTTCATGAAACTCAACAGGGACAGTCGTAATGATAGTAGCAAGTTTTTTAGAAAGAATGGCCATCTCTTTTCCTTTCTTTACTTTTTCTCCCATGGCCCCTTTTATCTTGTCTGCATTAGCTAATGTATTCTCCAGTGATCCGTATTCAGCAAGGAACTTAGCGGCTGTTTTTTCTCCCACACCGGGAATACCGGGTATATTATCTACGGCATCACCCATCATACCCAGCATATCTACTACCTGGCTTACATCTTTTATATTCCATTTGGCACACACTTCCTCCGGACCGAGTATTTCTGCATCATTACCCTGGTAAGCCGGTTTATATATTTTTATTTTTTCAGAAACCAGCTGACCATAGTCTTTATCCGGTGTTACCATATATACTTCGTATCCTGCTTTTTCTGCTTGTTTACTTAAGGTGCCAATAACGTCATCAGCTTCAAAACCATCAGCATATATAACCGGGATATTAAAACCTTCTATGATCTTTTTAATATCGGGTACAGCAGCTAAAATATCTTCTGGTGTTTCCTGCCGGTTAGCTTTATAATCTGCAAAATCAGTATGGCGTTCTGTGGGAGCTGAAGTATCAAAACATACAGCCATATGCGAGGGCTTTTGTTTATTGATCAGTTCTACCAACGCATTGGTAAAGCCAAACTGCGCATTGGTATTTTTGCCTTTGGAGGTTAAGCGGGGATTACGGATAAGTGCATAATAGGCACGGAATACAAGGGCAAAGGCATCAAGGAGGAAGACTCTTTTTTCCATGCCTCTAAGGTAAAGATTTCAACCGTGTCGCATTTAAAAACACAACAAGCCCGGCTAAAAGGCCGGGCTGCTGATATGTTAACGCTGCTTTGCTTAATTAATAGAAAGTTTCAGGGCTGTTGAATTCTCTGCTGTTGATTTAGAAGCATTTTTTTGCTCTTTATCAACAGAAACAGCAGCAGTCTCATTTTTCTTTTGCAGGTACTGTTCAGGGTTGTCTACCAGAACGGTTCCGCTAAAAGCGGCAGTAGTTGATGGTATTGCCTGGGCACTTCCAACAACAGCTTTGTCCTTATGAATAAAGTTCAGGTAGAGGGCGAAGAACAACAGGTTGAATGCAAAAAAATTGGCGATTTTACGGACACGTCTTTTCATGATTCGGATTTATTGGATTTTAAAAAATGGTTTATCGGATATCTGCGGCTAAGATAAACGCATGTACTACCAGCTGCAAGTAAAGAGGGAATATTTTAAATAAAATCGGGCACAAATACGCCAGGGGTATTCGTAAAACTACGAGTGGTTATTTTTTCATCTCCTCCAATCTTTTCTGAAGCGAAAACATTTCATCCCGTAGTCTTGCCGCTTCCATAAAATCCAGGTCCCTCGCTGCTCTTTCCATTTCTTTTTTAATTTTGGAAAGTGCTTTCTCCATTTGTGGAATGGTTTTGTATTCAGCCTGTTCTTCCGCGGCTACAGTAACCAGGTCTTCATCCGGGGCAATCGCATAAGGATTGGCAGGGTCATATCCTTTTATATCCAATACAGATGTTTGTGCAAATACATCTTTGGTTGATTTGATAACAGTTCTTGGTGTAATGCCGTGTTCAATATTAAAGGCAATCTGTTTTTCCCGGCGGCGGTTGGTTTCATCAATGGTTTTTTGCATACTGTCCGTCATCTTATCTGCATAAAAGATCACCAATCCATCCACATTTCTCGCGGCACGGCCTGCTGTTTGTATCAGTGATTTTTCATTGCGCAGAAATCCTTCTTTGTCTGCATCAAGGATCGCAACCAGGGATACTTCGGGGAGGTCCAGTCCTTCCCGCAATAAATTAACTCCTACCAGCACATCAATTTTTCCCAAACGTAACTCACGGAGAATTTCTATTCTCTCCAGGGTGTCCACTTCACTATGTATATATTTTGATTTGATATTGATACGGTGAAGATATTTGTCCATTTCTTCTGCCATCCTTTTGGTGAGTGTCGTTACCAGTACCCTGTCGCCCTTGGTTACCCGTTTATCAATTTCATCCAGCAGATCATCTATCTGGTTCACGGATGGTCTTACTTCAATAGGTGGCTCCAATAGTCCGGTAGGCCTTACCACCTGTTCCACCACTACACCACCGCATTTTTCCAGTTCGTAATCATCAGGAGTGGCGGAAACAAAAATGACCTGGTTCTGCAAGGATTCAAATTCATGAAAATTCAAAGGACGGTTATCCAGTGCAGACGGTAAACGGAAACCATAGTCAACCAATATCAGTTTCCTGCTTCTGTCACCTCCATACATCCCGCTTACCTGTGGGATAGTTTGGTGACTTTCATCAATCACCATCAGGTAATCCTTTGGAAAATAATCTAATAAACAGAATGGTCTTGTCCCGGGCCTTCTTCTGTCAAAAAATCTTGAATAGTTTTCAATCCCATTGCAATAACCAAGTTCCCTGATCATTTCCAGGTCATAGTTAACTCTTTCAGTCAGCCGTTGTGCTTCAATATATTTTCCTTCTCTCTTAAAATATTCTGCCTGCGCCGCCACTTCATCCTGTATTTCATAAAGCACCTGTTGCAAAATATCTTTTGGAGCCACGTATAAGTTAGCCGGGAAGATGGCCGCATTTTCCATCTTGCCGATCCTCTTGCTGCTAACTACATCAATACTTTCTATCTCCTCAATTTCATCACCAAAAAAAGTGATACGATATCCATAGTCAACATAAGGAAGATTGATGTCAACGGTATCACCTTTCACCCGGAACGTCCCCCTGTTAAACTCTACTGTTGTCCTGTTATACAAAGAATTAACTAATGAATGAAGAAAAGCCTGCCTGGAAATGGTTTGCCCTTTATTGATACGGATAATGCCGTTTTCGTAATCAGTTGGATTGCCCATACCATAAATACAACTTACGGAGGCAACGACAATAATATCTCTTCTACCGCTTAGTAAACTGGAAGTGGCTCTCAGGCGCAGTTTATCCAGCTCATCATTAATACTCAGGTCTTTTTCGATATATACATCGCTTACCGGCATATATGCTTCCGGCTGGTAGTAGTCGTAATAAGAAACAAAATATTCTACCGCATTCTCCGGAAAGAATTGACGGAACTCACCATACAATTGTGCCACCAGGGTTTTATTATGTGTCAGCACCAATGTGGGGCGTTGCAGTTGCTGAATTACATTGGCGATGGTATAGGTCTTGCCACTACCGGTAACACCTAATAAGGTCTGGTATTTTTCTCCGTTCAGAATCCCCTCAGTCAGATTTTGGATGGCTGCGGGCTGGTCGCCGGCGGGGGGAAAGGGAATATGGAGATTGAATGGCATAAGGATATGCAATTTACTGAATGAACCGCTGAAACGGCAGGCTTCTGATAATTATCATATGCATCATAAACATCAATTAACAAGAATCATAGGCAGCGCTATTTATAAAAATCTCATCTTTATCCAACCAATTTTCCGCCCAGATAATTGATGACCCTGAGAGGGTTACAAAAGCGTACTTTAACCGCAAAACAGCGTACATGAAAAAAGTTATTGCAACAGCAGGTATTATTATGTTGGTTTTTTTTAGCCTGCAGGCTCAGAAAATTGATTCAGCATTAACAGTGCTGAACACACAATTTCCAACGGAGAAGATCTATATCCATTACGATAAAGAATATTATGTGGCCGGAGAGACAATCTGGTTCAAAGCATATTTATACAATGATGGTAAACCGGATGCTGTCAGTAATAATTTTTACCTGCAGTTCATAGATGCTAAAGGAAATATTATCAGTTCAGGAAAATACCCGGTTGTAGGGGCTACTGCCAGGGGAAATATCAGTATTCCGGATTCTCTTCCACAGGGCAATTATTATATCCGGGCATTGACACCGGCTATGCTGAATAATGATGAGTCGTTTGTCTACAAAAAAAATATTGTCATTTTTAAACCAGGGGTAACACCTGCAGCTGCAAAATTATCACAAACAGTCTCCCTCCAGTTTTTTCCTGAGAGCGGATACCTCGTTGATGGGATACTGACAATGGTTGCTTTTAAAGCAGTTGACCAATTCGGCATCCCGGTTGAGATAAGTGGAATGATAAAAACCGAAGACGGAATTACTGTTGCCCCGTTTAAAACCTATCATGATGGTATTGGCAGGGTGCCATTTAAACCACTGGCAGGGAAGAAATATATTGCGGAAACAGAGACTGCAGCTGGGAAAAGACAGTTCAATCTTCCGGAAGTCCGGGCATCAGGGATAATCCTGAAAGTTCAGGATGAAAAAGGGGGGAAAAAATTTCAATTGGTAAGGGGGCCAAAAGAAAAGGAGCAATTTGAAAATTTATTGCTGGTAGCGCAAATAAATAATCATGTGGTGTATGAAACAGAGATCGCCTTTGAGGGGTACCCTTCAATCATTGGTCACCTCATTACGGATAGCCTGCCTTCCGGTATCTTACATTTTACTGTTTTTAGTGATAAAGGTGTTCCTCTTGCTGAACGGCTTTCTTTTGTCAATAATGAAGAATATAAGGTGAAACCGGATATCAATATAGTAAAACTGGGTACCGGTAAACGGGAAGAAAATATTTTTGAACTGAGTTTTCCCGATATGGTGCAAAGAAGTTTTTCTGTATCAGTCGTTGATATTCCGGGTGGTGGTCTTACAGATAAGGAGAATATTTACTCCCGGTTTTTATTGACAGACGATCTGAAAGGATATATACATAATCCTGCCTGGTATTTTAACAGTAAAACTGATTCAACTGACCTGGCTATGGACAACCTCATGCTTACACATGGCTGGAGACGGTTTAACTGGAATAAAATATTGGCAAAGGAGTTTCCTGAAAAGAAATTTAATGATGAAAGCCTTATTAGAATAGCCGGTAAAGTTGTGGATGAGAAAACCAATGCTCCATTAACAACAGGTAAACTTAATATCTATATTGAAGCGGAGGACTCCACTACTCAAAACCAGGAAGGGATCCTTTCCGAACAGGGAAGATTCATACTGGACTCATTAGTGTTCATGGGTAAAGCAAAATTTTATTATGCTTATACAGATAAACAGGGTAAACCCAAACCTGCCCTTGCAATTACCGATGAGAACGAAATGGAAAAGCAGGTGATAAAAATTCCTTTGTTGATTCCATCAGAAGTTGGAGAGAAGAATCTATCCGGCTTGCCTTACAATGAAGAGATAGCCAGGCGCTATACATACACACAAGGCTTTGAGGAAAAAATTAAGGAGTTGGAAAATGTTGATATAAAATCAAAATCCTCTAAAAAGCCTTTTGATATTGTGAATGAGAAATATACCACTGGTGTATTCAGGACAGCCGGCAAAGTGAACCTTGATAATATTAATGAGCCGGCAAACGATAAATCAATGAATGTGATTGATTATATTAAGAACAGGATTCAGCAGGTGGAAATACAGGGCGGACGCTTTGTCAACAGGAAAAATATGAGTTTGATGAGTGGCCAGAAATGGGTAATTGGACTTTTCCTGAATGAACAACCTGCAGATATGGGTTTTTTACGGACAATTAGAGTAACCGATGTGGCACTGGTTAAGTTTTATGAAGCCGGTTTTGTAGGGGTGGGTAGCGGTTCACCAGGCGGGGCGCTGTCTATTTATACTAAAGAAAAATTTATGGATGAACAAAAGCCGGATAAGCTGAGTTTTTTTGAAGCAAATGGATATTCAATCACAAAAGAATTTTATAGTCCTTCCTATACTACAGCAGAAGCAAAGCAGATCGGGGTGGATGGAAGGACAACGCTATACTGGAATTCCAACCTGTTTACAGATATGGAAACCAGGACGGTTAAATTAAATTTTTATAATAATGATTTCAGCAAGAAGTTCAAAGTGATTGTGGAAGGGTTTGATGCAACTGGAAAGCTGATACACCTGGAAAGAGAGATAGGGAACTAAATAAAGCTCAGTAAATGAAACACCCCACAATAGAGCGGGGCGTTTCATTTTTATAGGAGTATTTTTATCAGAACTCAGCTGAAACTGTAATCTTTGGTTCTTTATCTATTTTGCCGGCTTCAATCGGCTGACCGGTGATATTATAATCTTCTAATTTGATTTTGAAATTAGCTGCAACCTTGATTTTTCCATCAGCAACTGTTACAGTTCCTTGAACCTTTGAAGGTTTACTGATTCCTTTAACGGTGAGGTTACCGTTTACTTTTACAGTATAGGTTCCGTTTTTATCGAATTTTACTTTATTTACTTTATCGATCGTTCCCGTAAAGGTGAATTTGGGAAACTGGTCAGAACTCATCCAGTTGGGGGCGTTGAAATGCTCCTGGATTTTAGGATTGGAAAAAGCGAAATTTTTTACAGCTGCTTCAAAAGCCACGGCACCTGTTTGAGTATCAATAGAACCGATAACCGTTTTGTTTTCTGCCCTGGGTAAGGCATCTTTTGGTGTAGTGGCATCAAAAGAAACGGTTGCTGATGAAGTAGTTTTTTTTTGTGCAAACGCTGCGCCTGCAGTTAATACTAAAGCCAGAATAAGTGTTGTTTTTTTCATTTGTTGATTAATTGTATTTATTTGATATTAAAAGTTGCTCTTTTGAATGTTATCGCTGTTGTACCCAATATTTCACTATAAATACTGCCACTGCAAACACCTTTCAATGAAACAGCCTCTCCCGCTGTAATCTTATTTATTTTATCAAACTGATTTTTTTCCAGGGAGAAGATGGCATAAGAACCGGTACTGTCTTCAAATTTGATGGTGCTTGTTGAATCACCCAGTATTTCAATAGCGGAAGTGTTACCATTTACAATAATGGTTTTCTCCAGGTACTTTTTGTTAGCTGCCGTATCGTTTATCAAAAATTCTTTTATCAGTCCCGCAGCATCAGCAGTATAATCTGCGGCCACCTTGTCTGTATGGGTAAAAGTTTCAGACAGTACAGATTGCTCTCCGATTTTATATGCTCCCCATGCTAACACAGGGCCTATAAAAACCCAGGCCAATTTTTTATACCAGGCATGCAGGGGAAGTGAAGTCAAAATAAAACCTATTGCAGTAAAAACGGTAATAAAAGCACCCGGTTCCAGCATATCAAATGCGCTGTTGCCTACTCCCAGGTCGATCAGTGTATTCGAAAAAAAATAGTAAACAGTGACAAGTGAGAGGGCCAATGCCCCGGAAATAAAAACAGGGATGGAAGTTTTTTTATTTTGTAAAACTATAACGATTCCGGCAACAACTAAGACGGGGATCAGCCAGAAGATATAAAATGTAAAATCAAACTGGGGAAATGGATTGCCTAATCCAAAATTAGATTCCGATAATTTGAAAAAATTTCCGGCTGGCATATGATAACCGCTCACTTTAATATCTTTCCAGGCCACCCAGGGAAGGAAAAAGGAAACCAGCAATCCGGCTCCGAAAAGTAAATGGAGCGATTGTAATAAACTGGTTTTCGGTGATGCGGTAGTCATATAAATAAACTGTATTAACGGTTCCCTGCTTTAATAGGTTGCGGGGAGGACAGAACAAATATACAATGTTTAAACATTGATTTGTTTTTTTTCTTGTAAAATATTTGTGAAGAAATAAAAAACCGTTCTGCCGGAGGCGGAACGGTTCAGTACACTAACCCATCGTTAATACATTGTATATAAGTCAATTATGCTGTCTGCATTTCTTTTATTTTCTCCCTGATCTTCCCTTCAATTTCTTTAGCCAGTTCTGGATTGTCTACCATTAATTGTTTTACGGAATCACGGCCCTGGCCCAATTTATCACTGTTATAACTATACCAGGATCCGCTTTTTTGAATAATCCCAAGTTCAGTACCCATATCAATGATCTCACCGGTTTTGGAAATGCCTTCCCCGAAAATGATATCAAACTCGGCAGCCCGGAACGGGGGGGCCACTTTATTCTTTACGACTTTTACTTTTACATGGTTACCAATGGCCTCATCACCATCTTTTACCTGTGTCATGCGGCGGATATCGAGACGAACGGATGCATAGAATTTCAGAGCATTACCGCCGGTAGTTGTTTCGGGGTTTCCAAACATCACCCCTATTTTTTCCCTTAACTGGTTGATAAAGATGCAAATGGTATTTGTTTTTGAAATAGTAGCGGTCAGTTTGCGCAGTGCCTGGCTCATCAGCCTTGCATGCAATCCCATTTTACTGTCTCCCATCTCGCCTTCCAGTTCACTTTTAGGAACGAGTGCTGCCACAGAGTCAATAACCACCACATCCAATGCCCCGGAAAGAATAAGACGGTCAGCTATTTCAAGGGCCTGCTCGCCATAATCAGGTTGTGATATTAAAAGGTTGTCAACATCAACTCCAAGTTTCTTCGCATAAGAACTGTCAAAAGCATGTTCAGCGTCTATAAAAGCACACATACCGCCTTTTTTCTGTGCTTCGGCTATTACATGGGTAGCGATAGTGGTTTTACCGGATGATTCAGGTCCGTAGATCTCTACAACCCTTCCTCTAGGTAAGCCGCCGATGCCAAGGGCTACATCCAGCCCGATAGAACCGGTGGAAATTACTTCCTGCATGGTTTCTGCTTTATCGCCCAGCATCATTACACTGCCTTTGCCGTAGTCCTTCTCCAGCTTATCCATCGTAAGCTTGAGGGCTTTTAATTTTTCGCTGTTAGTGGTTGACATGTCTGTAGTTTTTTCTGTTTTTGCCATGGGTTAAAGTTATGTATTTGCGTATTGTAAGTCGGAAAATCCCGACCAGGATTCAAAACTAAATGATTTAGTAATTCAAAACTAATATTTTGGGGAATAATTTAAAAATTACCGGAAAGTGATAGGCATACCCGGTATCTGGTATTGGCGACATAAAAGAATAGCAGTATTTTTCTGATAAGGCAGGAGTTGGTGAAAAGGTTAGCTGAAACCAGCATCCGGCATTAAAATTATTGCCCGGGAATGGCATATTCTGTAATAGATAGGTTACTAATGAGTAAAGGAAAATTCATCCATATTTTTTTTGAACCAGCTTTACTGCTGGTAATTAGTTTATCGGTTCCTGTTTACGCTGGTTCACAGGAGCCGCAACTAATATTACCTGTCGGTCATATTGGTGGTGTACGTGAAGCAATTTTCAGCCCTGACTATAAACATATAGTTACCCGTGATCGCTTCGAAGTTCCCCGCATTTGGGATACAAGGACCGGTTATTTATTAGCCAATCTTCCGGGGCATGCAGACAGGATAAGTTGTATTGGCTACAACAGGGATGGTACAATGTTATTTACTGGTTCCCGGGATGGTACTTTGATTATATGGGATGCAAAAAAAGCATTACCACTTGTAAAATTGGGAGTAATAAAAGATGGTATTACCAGCGGAGCATTTAATAAGCAGGGTACTCTTTTTATATCAGGATCAGGCGATAAGTCTGCCAGAATTTGGGATATCTCAACAGGTAAACTGCTACTTGTACTTGGTAAAGGCGAACATGAATCAGAGGTCAGTTCGGTGCAGTTTAATCAGAATGGAGATATTGTAAGAACAATATCTTATCCCGGCAGGCATTACTGGAATACAAAGACCGGTATGTTATTAGCAAAAACGGTTTATAATGATAGCCTTGACAGGTTTGTGATCACAAAACTTACCACAAAAGATACCAGTTTTCTTTCCGGGGAATCCGGTCAGTGGGATTTTACACCGGTACTGCCCAATCCCGGCAGAAAATTGGTGTACGATATTTACAGGAACGATGTATTGGTGACTGACAGCCTGGGTAAAAAAATATTTACCACCCTCAATGGTCATACATATATGACCAGGCTGCTTTATTATTCGCCGAAAGGGGATACCATTTATATGGAACCAGATGACAGGTTATTTGCTACTGCCTGGGCTGCCAACACTATGCAATTAAAGAAAACAATAGCCTATAAAGGAATTACCCGTCCCAATGTACACCGGGGTGATGCTAATAAGAATATCATCTTTAATTGGGACCGGAGTTATTCAGTGGTAGTGCAGGATGTCAACAGTATCAATGATTTTAATGTGTGGGGTAACAAAAAGGGCAGCAGGCTTAGTCAATTCAGGGGGAATAAAAAGTTGCCGCAAAAAATTCAAAATGCTTTTTTCTCACGGGACAATACACTTTTAATGACAACCATGTATAATGACAGGGAGCCAGCAATTATCTGGGATATGGCAACCGGTAAAATAGTAACAAAGCTGCCGTATAATAAAGAGGAAAGGATTACCCACGGCTGTTTTAGTAATGATAAAACGCTGGCAGCAATCTTTGGTGCAGATGGCCATATCTCAATATTTGATATCGGGAAAAATATACTGGTCTCTACTATTACAACGGGCACCGGTGATGGTATTAATGATATTATAGGTGGCGAGATTAGCCCTGATAACAGTATGATTTGTTTTAATGACGGATGGGCTGCATTCAAGGTTTATGATATTCATAGCAAAAAAGAGATATGGTCGCTGAGGGAGCCTGGAAATTATGTAAGGGCAGCTGCATTTGCACCCGACAACAAAAGAATGCTGTTGTCTACCACTGCCAGCCTTGTCAAGATGGTTGATTTAAAGACAAAGAAAATATTGTATCATTTTTTCCCGGTGGACAGTACGGAGTATTTTACACAGGTGCCTGCCGGTTATTACCAGGCTTCGCCCGGAGCCACGAAGCTGCTGCATTATGTAACAAAAGATCTGAAAGTCATCACTTTTGAACAACTGGATATTAAATACAACCGTCCGGATAAAGTGCTCGAAACAATAGGGAGTAATGATAAAGCATTGATCAATGCCTACCGTAAAGCGTACCAGAAGCGGCTGAAAAAATTAGGAGTAGATACAGCTTATTTCAGGGATGGTTATAGTGTACCTGAATGTGACTTTGTCAACCGGGATGCTATTGAATCCGAACAAAATCAGGAAAAACTAATGCTTCATATAAAAGGGAGAGACAGCACTTACCTGCTTGGCCGCTTTAATGTATGGGTGAATGAAGTGCCGGTATTTGGGCTAAAAGGAATCAGTCTTCTTAGGCGGAATTCCTTAAGTTTTGATACTACGATCACTATTAAATTGTCACAGGGAGAAAACAGGATTGAAACTTCAATCAGTAATGTGAATGGTACTGAAAGTTATCGTATGCCACTTACTGTAAATTATTTACCGGCGGTAAAACAAAAAGAATCAGTTCGTTTTATC
This sequence comes from Chitinophagaceae bacterium, assembly GCA_016719165.1. GTDB lineage: Bacteria > Bacteroidota > Bacteroidia > Chitinophagales > Chitinophagaceae > JJ008. Next base: position 739,010 of record JADKAJ010000002.1, read on the forward strand.
GGGATTGGTATCGATAAATTTTCTGAAAGTAAATACAATTTACAATATAGTGTGAAAGACATCCGTGACCTGTCCAAAAAATTGAAAGAAAAATACAAAGGCAATATTATTATTGATACATTATTCAACGAGAATGTTACCATCAATACTGTAAAAGCATTAAAACAAAAACTGCTGCAAACAACAGAAAATGATAAAGTGATAGTTGCTTACTCCGGTCACGGTATGCTGAGTAAAGAGTACGACTACTATCTTTCAACTTATGCTGTGAATTTTGAAATGCCAGAACAAAACGGTTTGCCTTATGATGAACTGGAAAACCTGTTAGACAGTATTCCAGCCAGGAAAAAACTGATGCTGATAGATGCCTGTCATAGCGGGGAAGTGGATAAAGAAGACCTGGTTACACTGGCAAGTACATCCGATTCATTGATAAAAGGATTTAAACCGGTAGCTTATAAAAAGGACGAAAGGCATCTTGGCCTGAAAAACAGTTTTGAACTGATGCAGAGCCTGTTTGTGAATGTAGGTAAGAGTACAGGTGCCACGATCATTTCTGCGGCAGCCGGAACACAGTTTGCCCTGGAGAGAAATGATCTGAAAAACGGGGTATTCACTTATTCAATAATGGAGGCAATGAGTAGTCATCCTTCGATGAAGATCAGCGAGCTGAAAAATATTGTTGGAAAAAGAGTGGAAGAGCTGACAAAGGGATTGCAAAAACCTACCTCCCGGAATGAAACAATTGCCGTAGACTGGAATGTTTGGTAAACAAAATTATAAATTATATCATCCCAACCAGCTGGCAATCAACATGGAAATAACTCCCACCAGTAAACCACCATATAGTTCTTTTGCTGAATGATCTGATACAATAAACCGGGATGTACACACAATTCCTGCTATCAGCAGGCTGACAGATATATAAATACCAAAATTGAGTGGTTGCGAAAATGCCAGTAGTAAAATAAAGGCAACCATCACCCCAAGAGACATAGCATGCAAACTTATCTTCATATAAATATTCGCCATTAACCCGAGGCTGGCAGTGATCCATACAGCCATTGCTAATTGCACAGCAGGTTTTGGATAATCCGGAAGGTTTCTCCATACATACCAGATCCAGAAATACCAAACCCCGCAAGCTACTAATGGGATGATCCGGTCTTTTTGCGTAGCCAGGTGAAATGATTCAATGAACTTCAGCGCTTTTAATAGTAATACAGTAACCAGCGGAAAAAATGTAAACATGGCGAAAGCTTGTGCCACTACCAGTATCTTTTCTTTTGGTGCAAATCCTGCAAACAGGTAAGGATGTTCATACACCATGAATCCCACAATATATAAAGGGATAAATACCGGGTGAAAAAGATAAGAAAAAAATGATGCCAGCAACCTGATGATGGCCGGGGTTCCGGCACCCTGTTCTTTTGTTTTATGCAACTGATTCTTGCTGTTCATCATCAGGACTGTATTCATAATTGATAATTCGCTATTTGTGCAAAGTAAAGCAATTGATAAAAAGGGTGCGATTTTTGTATATTTATTATCAATCTGCTAACCCGTTGAAAACCGTATTGCTTACAAAAACCTCAGTATGAAGAAATTACTTTTTGCCATTGTGCTTTTTTTGGCATTTCACCAGGGGAATTCACAGAAAATAGATAAAGCCAAAATGCAGGCTACCTATGATGCTATAAAGGCCGCAGGTATCCGGCATCCCGATTTTGTTATGGCTCAATGTATGCAGGAAACAGGTAACCTCAATTGCAAAAAATGTTGCCTCCGCTATAACAACCTGTTTGGTTTCTACATCAAGGGCAATAAATGCAAAAAATTTAACTCTGATGAAGAATGTATTGCTTACTATAAAACATGGCAGGACAAACGCTACGATAAATGGCGGGCAAAACATCCCAAGGCAGATTATTATCATTTCCTGAAACATGTGAAATATGCTACCGGAGATAAATATACCGGTGAGTTAAAACCTAAAGTGGCCTGGGTGCGAAAGCATTTACAGCTATAACAAAAATAGGAGTGTGCTACGCTATGGTATTTGAAGAGCAGGTTCAGTAGAAAGGCTTTTAAAGCCCGGACCTTGTTCTTATTTCTATTTTTTTAATCTCTTTATCTTTTCAATATGAAAGGGTGTATGGGCAGCGAAGATGTTATTGATGAACAATAACTCATTGATGCCTTCTTTTTTTAACATTGCAACAAAATCACCAGTATAGTAACGCTGGTCCACCACAATTATTTTTTCATAATTGTTCACCAGGAACGGAGCAAATGCATTTCCATACGATTCTTTTACTATAGCAATTTTTCTTCCATTATTATGTTGTGTTTCCATTTTTACGATTGGCAGATCTCCCTGCAGAAAAACAGAATAACTATTGGATCCGTTGGCACCCTCCCCATACATTTTTGATTTGCCCCAATACGTAAGGCTATTACTGCTGCCTATGTAAAACCTGACGGAGTCCCGGAACAGATAATATTTAACCGAGTCAGGATTTTCTTTAAGTTTCGGATCTCTGGTCAGCCTGTATAAAGAACCGAGGAAGGTGGACTTTACTTTGTATCGGACAGTATCCAGTGATACAGGCGTTAATCCTGCTGTTTCACAAAATGCACGGTAAGCATAATATGCACCAAGGCTGGTCCAATGGTGGTCTGTATTGAAATAGATATATTCCTCCCGGTGTTTTCTTATTTCGTCAATGGCCCAAACCTTTTTAATAGTTGAATCCAGTTCATTGTAAATACTTTCTATCGCCGGCCGGTTTGGTTTTTGCAGCTTTTTATATTTTTCTGTGAGTTCAAACTCCAATGCCACAGGGATTATTAAATTGTAAACCTGCAGACCAGGAATGCCCAGCCTGTTATAAGAATTGATCACATTGGCATAAGACTTTCCCATCGCAGTGCTACCGCCAAACATTTCAAAAGCCCTGTTCTTAAACACAAATAATCTTTTCTTTACTTCACCCACGGCACCATCGTCCGGCAGAGGGCCTGAGTTGACCGTATTTTTTGTGGTATCTGTTATTTCATTGGCTTCTGCATCATTAGCAGGTTCATATATTTTAATGTCACCTGATTCAAAGCCAAATTTATTGCGGAATGAACCTGATACATTGATCCACCGGTTTCTCAGGGGGAAGTTATCGGCATAGTATTGATCTACCTGCCTGAAGTAATTGCCATTCCACAAAGCACTGTCAGAATAAGCAGGAAAGGGGGTTAGTTGACGATTTTCTATTTCCGATACTGCTTGTTTTTTCATGGAAAGCGAAGCCAACCCACCAATACCAAGCACTAACGTAAAAACGGTTACGTTAATAATATTAATAGTGTTTTCTGTTTTTGTCATGCTCACTGTAAAATATGTTTATCCGGGTTAAAACCGGAAATAAATAAACGGGTTATAGCTTTTACCCACTAATTGTGCCACACATAAAAAGATACATACAATATTTACTGCAATCGCCGCTGTTTCAAAAATTGCTGGTTTTTTAAGACTCGTTTCAAAAAATGCTTTTGCTTTATGATAAACCGGCATACAGGCAATGATGGCAAAAATAAACCAGAACAAATGGGCCGTAAGATCACTGGTTAACCCGACATTCCAGAGATTACCGGAACCAAATGAAAATAATTTTTCTATATAGGCATATAATTTATTTGTATCCGTAAAATAGAAGATTACCCAACCCGGAATAATGACAAGTAATGCATAGAAATGGGAAAAGAATTTCGGTAGTTTTTTAAGTGCCTTCAACAGGAATGCTTTTTCCAGTGAAATAAAAACAAAGAAGTATAGCCCCCAGAAAATGAAATTCCAGCTGGCACCATGCCACATACCGGTAAGGAACCAGACAATGAACAGGTTCAGGTAAATATGTTTCTTATTGCCACCAAGTGGTATGTACACATAGTCTTTAAAGAAAGTACCGAGTGAAATATGCCATCGTCGCCAGAAATCTGAAACAGAGGTGGCGGTATATGGATATTTGAAGTTCTCATGGTAATGAAAACCAAACATCCAGCCTAAACCTATGGCCATATCAGAGTAACCGGAAAAGTCAAAATAGATCTGGATAGCAAACATGATCAAACCAAGCCAGGCACCACCAACCGCCAGGGAGGAAGCATCTGCATCCATATATTTTGCCACCAGTTCAGCTGCTACATTTGCAATCACTACTTTTTTAAAAAGGCCAATACAAAATCTTGAAATGCCTTTGCTGATATCAGCCAGTTTTTCTTTCCGGTTATCTATTTCCTCTGCAATATGACTGTAACGAACAATGGGTCCTGCCACCAGCTGGTGGTACAGCGAAACGAACATCAGGAATTTTAAAAATGATTTTTGCGCCTTTACTTCATTGCGGTATACATCTACAGAATAGGAAATGGTTTGAAATGTATAAAAAGAGATCCCGATGGGCAACGCAAAATGAGGCAAATTGAAGGAGGTGCCAAAAAGCTGGTTTACATTTTCAACTATAAAACTGCTGTATTTGAAAGTAGCCAGCAGGCCCAGGTTGATGATTAAGGAAGAGACCAGTCCTATTTTGGCCCCGATTGTCCCCCTGTATTTTTCAATTACCCTTCCGTTCACATAGTCTACCAATGCGGAGAAAATCATGAGTGTGATCCAGATAGGCTCTCCCCATCCATAAAAGAATAAGGAAAAAAGGATCAGGATACTATTCCTCCAGGTGGCATTCTTAGTACTGTAATAGAGCAGCAGGTTCAGCGGCAGAAAAAGAAACAGGAAGATAAGGCTTGCGAAAACCATGTTCAGTGGGTTGGGGAATAATTAGCTGTGTAAAATACAGTTTTGGATACTGATTTTATAACGAATAAATGATTTTTTTTCAAAATACCCGCTGAAGGGTATGCTTATCGTAATTATTCAAATGCCTGTACGTAACTTCATTCTTTAAATAACTTCGACGAATGCAATTAACCGCTAAACTCATACAGTTGCTGCCCCTCCAGACAGGTGCCGGGAAAAACGGTCCCTGGAAAAAGCAGGATATTATTGTAGAAACAGAGGGACAGTACCCCAAAAAAGTTTGTATCTCTATCTGGGGCGATAAAATAAGCGAAAGCCTGTTGCAGGTTGGCTCCATGCTGAGTATTTCTTTTGATGTAGAAAGCCGTGAATACAATGGACGCTGGTACACCGATGTAAAAGCCTGGAAGGTAGAAGCGGCCGAAGCTGCCAAGATTGATAAAGCCCAGGATGACCAGGTATATTTTGATGAGGGACAGATGGAGAATAAAGACGATCTTCCTTTTTAAGCTTCAAGTGAAAAAAGTATTATAACTCTTTTCTTAACCTTGCAACCGGAATATTTAACTGTTCCCTGTATTTGGCCACTGTACGGCGGGCAATATTGTATCCTTTTTCCTGTAACATTTCAGTGAGTCGTTCATCACTCAATGGCCGCTTTTTATCTTCTTCTTCTATAAAATTGCTGAGAATTTTCTTTACTTCCCTGGTAGATACTTCTTCACCACTGTCGGTGCTTAAGGATTCGCTGAAGAAAAACTTCAACCGGTAAGTGCCGAATTCTGTTTGAACAAACTTGCTGTTGGCCACCCGGCTCACTGTTGAAATATCCAGGTTCGTTTTCTCGGCAATATCTTTCAGGATCATTGGTTTCAGTTCTGTCTCATCACCCGTAAGAAAAAATTCATACTGGTGTTCCATGATAGCATTCATGGTACTTAGCAATGTATGTTGCCGTTGCTTGATGGCATCAATGAACCATTTGGCGGAATCTATTTTCTGTTTGATGAACAACACGGCTTCTTTCTGACGCTTATCTTTCTTGGCTCCCCGGTCATAGTCTTTTAGCATATCCCGGTAGCCTTCACTGATGCGTAACTCCGGTGCATTACGGCTGTTTAGTGTCAGCTCTAATTTTCCGCTGTTATTCAGGATGAAAAAATCAGGTACTACATAGTTTTCAGCTTTATTGATCCCGCCAACATTACCTCCCGGCTTTGGGCTGAGGCGGATGATCTGCTGCATCACGTCCCGCAACTGGTCATCATCAATATTCAATCCCCTTTGTATTTTTTCATAGTGTTTTTTGGTAAACTCATCAAAGTACTTGGAAATGGCTTTGATGGCCATATCCACCTGTGCACCTTCATCTTTTTGCCGCTTCAGCTGAATAAGTAAACATTCCCTCAAATCCCTGGCTGCTACACCTGGTGGTTCAAACTGCTGGATGCGTTTGATGATAGCTTCTACTTCTTCTTCCGTAGCAATAATATTCTGGCGAAAAGCGAGGTCATCCACAATGGCAGCTGTTTCTCTTCGTAAGTAGCCGTCTTCATCAATGCTGCCGACAATTTGTTCTGCAATGGCTTGTTCTTTTTCTTCCAGCTTCAGCAGGCCGAGCTGGTCGATCAGTGTTTCGTAAAAACTGGCTTCTGTTCTATAAGGTAATTGTCTTCCTTCATCTTCTTCCGGGTAGTTATCATCACGAAGCTTGTAATCACCCACTTCATCATCACCATCCTGCACATATTCACTCACATCTATATTATCGTATTCATCATTGCTTCCGTCTGCTTCTTCATAATCCTCTTCAGCCGTATCACTGAACTCATCTTTAATATCATCAGCGTCTTCATGCTTGTCTTCATCCAGCTCCAGGGCGGGATTTTCTTCCATTTCCTCTTTGATGCGGGTTTCCAGGTTGGCCGTAGGTACCTGCAGCAGTTTCATCAGTTGAATCTGCTGGGGTGATAGCTTTTGAAGCAGCCTTTGTTGTAAGCTCTGGCTAAGGGCCATGGTTCGTTCAGTGTTTTTTAGTGGCGGGCCTGTTTTTTTAAAAATTCGCCGTTTGCACAAAAATAATGCCGTAAATTTAGACACAAATTAAATAAGTATGGTGCAACGAACCGCCAGCTTTCTTGTTGTGTTGCTGTTAATGTTTTTAAAAGGTGTTTTTGCGCAGGAAAAGCCCGGGGTTCAGGAACCTCTGTTGGCTGTCAAAAGCACTTTTGATCATAGGGCTGTGCCCTTATGCAAACCTATATTTTCGGGTATTCAACTCCGGCATTACAATCAATACAGCGGAAGAGCAGGGTTTACACTGTCAAACTTACCAACCACTTCTTTTTATCTTAACAGCCTGGGATTTTTCTGCAAAAAAGAATTACAGCTGGATAAAGTAATTGCTATTCCTCTCCGTTTTAGATTGGGATCTTTAGCATATGTGAATTGGATGGAGCAAAAACCCAATGTTGTTAAACCGGGTTTATAAGTTTCCTCGAACTGTCTTTTTTTATTAAATCCAGATGATAAAAATCTATTGGCAGGTAAATGAAAAAGGTACGACACTATCTATTGTTATTTTTAATTGTATCAGGAACTGTATACGATGCTTTTTCTCAAGCAGAATTTGCAGTTGATTTCAAAAAGAAGCTTGACTCACTAAGAATTGCCGGGAATTTTCCGGGATTGTCAGCTGCTGTTTACTACGGGACCAATAATTCATTTACAGCCGTCTCTGGCTATGCGGATATTGAGAAAAATATCCTCCTTCAACCGGGTGATTGCATGATGCAGGGAAGTGTTGGAAAAACTTATGTCTCGGCAATGGCACTGCAATTGGTTAAAAATGGAAAAATAAACCTGGATGAAAAAGTTTCAACCTATCTCGGTCACTATGCGTGGTATTACAGGATACCTAATGCAACGGATATTACAGTCCGCATGATATTGAATCATACCAGTGGGGTCATGCGGTATGAGTTTAAAGAACAATTTACGAAAGACCTTACCCTTTTCCCGGATAAAGTATGGGCACCCGAAGATTTACTCCGTTATATTCTTGATGAAAAAGCACCTTTTATGGCCGGTGAAGGATGGGATTATTCTGATACCAATTATATCCTGCTAGGAATGATAATAGAACAGGTTACCGGAGAAAAATATTATGATTTATTGAGAGATAATATTCTTGTACCATTAACACTGCTCCATACTTTTCCTTCTGATAACAGGAAATTGAAAAGACTGGTACAGGGTTATGCCGGTACTAATAACGAATTTGGCGGAAAGGATAAAGTAATCGGGGAGGATGGATTATTTATCGTGAACCCACAGTTTGAATGGACAGGCGGGGGTATTTATTCCACTACGGAGGATTTAGCCAAATGGGGAAAGCAGTTATACGAAGGACAAATTGTGGATACAACATTGTTGCTTTCAGCTGCTGTTCCGGCTAAATTGGGCCGTGATGTGAAATATGGACTGGGTGTAATTATTAGGCCAACATCACTGGGGGTTGCATACGGGCATAGCGGTTTTTTTCCTGGCTACATGACAGAGATGTTATACTTCCCCAGGCATAACATGTGTGTAGCTATTCAAACGAACAGCAGCGATTTTAAAAACCTTCGGATCTCCTTGCTGAAATGTCTGATGGAGATTGCCATTGTTGTAAAAAGAAATTAAGCTCTCAAATTGTAACAGCCCTGTTCTGTAATACCTTTCTAATCGTACTCACCATTTTCTCACCCTTCTCTTTAATCTGCTCTTCTGTCCACAGTAAACTGATAGAAGTAGAAATACAACGGCTCATGATCGCATCACTGGCTGCAAAATCTTTATTGGCCTGTTGCGTCACCCGTTCTTTTAATTCCGGGCTCAATGAATTTAATGTAATAGCATTCTTTAAATGATCCCATTTGCGGATATAGTGCCAGTTATTATCGAACCAGTAGAAATTACCGGCTAATATTCCCTGTGCTTTTAGTTCTGCCACAACAGCTCTTGTTATTTCTTCAGTAGGCAGGAACCAACTTATAAAACTACAACTATCACCAGCAGGATCTGGTATACGACGGAAAGAGATTTCAGGTACCTGTTCCAGTATACTTTTAAGCAAGCGGTGATTCATTTTCTGAATGGTCAGAAATTCATTCAGCCTTTTGATCTGTGCCAGGCCTACTGCAGCATGCAATTCGGAGATACGATAGTTATAACCAATAAAAGGATGCAGGTCAGCACCACGGTCCACCCCTTTGTGATCGTGTCCATGATCCGTATAGCCATCACTTTTTATATAAATATCTTCCCGGCTGGTCATCACCACACCACCTTCGGCACAGGTCATCGTTTTTACAAAATCAAAAGAGAAAGTACCGGCATCACCAATAGTGCCGAGATGTTTTCCTTTGTAAGTACCGCCAATGCTCTGGCAGGCATCTTCCAGCAAAATCAAATTATGTTCTTTGCATATGGCTATTAAGGCATCCATATCGGCCATACTGCCACACATATGCACCGGCATTACGGCTTTTGTTTTTGGAGTGATGGCTTTTCGTACTGCTTCAGGATTCAATGTCAATGTATCATCTACATCCACCAATACAGGAACAGCACCAACACTCAGGACTGCTTCAAAACTTGCCACAAACGTAAAGGAAGGTGTTATCACTTCATCGCCATAGCCAATGCCCAATGCACTCATAGCCGTAGTTAAAGCAGCAGTGCCGCTGGAAGTAAGCTGCGCATATTTACTTCCAAAAGTTTCGTTAACAGCAGCTTCTAATTCTTTGCTTTTCCAGATTCCATTACGGGGTCCGTCAAATCCATAGCGCATCAAGATGCCTGTTTCCAGCACATCGTTTACTTCTTTTCTTTCTTTATCACTCCAGAGTTCGTAACCGGGCATATTTTTTAGTTTGTAGTTTGAGGTTTGAAGTTGTTTTCTCAGGTCTGGCAAAGGTAAAAAAACGTTACTATGCTTCGTTTTAAGGCTTGGGGTTATAAAAGCTCCATTTACTGCCGCCTGGTTGTACCAGTATCGCAATCTCACTTAACTCACTCTCATTATTATTTCTTCCAACTGCTGTGATCACATACCGGTATGAAAAATGTTTGGACGAAAGGGGTTCCTTTAATTGAAATCCCGCAGGCATGGTTACAAGCTTTGACAGGTACCGGGGCACATTACCAAAAGTTTCATTGTGTGAATCAGCCGCATACTGATATACAACATAATATTTGATCTCCACCCTGTTCCTGGGGTCTGGTCTCACATCCAATTGTATGATAGAATCATTTGTAATGCTTCTTTCTACAATGGGTGGCCATGGTTTTTCATTATCGATCCAGCGCATGGGCGGCAGCAGGGCCGGGTATTTGTAATAATTATCCCGGAGACTGTCATTCCAGCCATTCGGATTCCGCTCAAATGATTTGCTGCTGAAATAGATACTGCCCTGGACATTTGGATACCGGCGCAGTAGTTTTATCTGGTTGGGAAGTTCGGCCGGGTTTTTCCATTTAGGCTGATTCTCTGCGGTGCGATAGATACCATGACCTATATATATATGTCTGCCAAAACTATTGCGGCTCCACCAGTCAAGCATTTTTGCATAGTCAATTTTATCATGACCGATCTCCAGGTAGAGTTGCGGGGTTACATAATCGATCCATCCTTTTTGCAACCATAATAAAATATCAGCATACAGGTCATCATAATTCGTTTGCCCGGCACGGGTATCGCTTCCCCGAACAGGATCTTTATCTTTATTTCTCCATACGCTGAAGGGAGATATACCAAAGCGGCACATTTTTTTCTCTTCTTTGATCGCCTTGCTCAACGCCAGGATAATTGTGTCAACATTACTTCTACGCCAGTCATCTTTAGAAAGTTTACTTCCGGATTTTGCGTAGGATGCAGCATCAGGAAATTCTTTGCCCGGAATACGATAGGGATAGAAGTAATCATCCATATGGATAGCATCTACATCATACCGTTTTACAATGTCCCGAACTACTTTTACTACAAAGGCCTGCGCTTCTTTATTTCCCGGGTTGAAATATTTCTTATCACCATACGTAAGGAACCATTCGGGGTGAACACGGCTGATATGATTGGGAGCAATAGAGGATTGGCCAATATGATGAACAGCCCGGTATGGGTTCAGCCAGGCATGGAATTCCATTCCCCGTTTATGGGTTTCTTCGATCATGAACTGGAGCGGATCATAATAAGGGGTAGGGGGTTTGCCCTGCACTCCTGTAAGCCATTGACTCCAGGGCTCATATTGTGAGGGATAAAAGGCATCAGCGGCAGGCCGGACCTGCACAATCATTGCATTCATACCATTTTGCTGGTGCAGATCTAACAGTCGGATATAGTCAGCTTTTTGTTTTTCAGGATCAGTCATACCCGACTGTGGCCAGTCAATATTATTAACAGTAGCTATCCATACTCCACGAAATTCATACTTGGGCTGGGCTTCGGTAGTATAAAAAGAAAAAAAGGCTATCAGTAATAGCCAGGTGGCGGGGCGTTTCATGTTTGTTTTCAGATTCGGAATGAATAATCGGGCAAAATTACATCATTCACCCCCATCCCGTATCTTATCGAGCAGGTCGCTTAAAATATTAGCATCTTTTTCTGAAAGATTGCTCAAGACCCCGTCTATTTCATCCTGGCGGGTATCTAATCTGTCCAATAGTTTTTTACCCTTGTCTGTAATGATAACATCAACCAGGCGGCGGTCCTGTTTGCAGGTGACTTTCTTAACTAATCCTTTGGCGATTAACCGGTCAACAATACGGCTGGTATCACTCATTTTTTCCAGCATTCGTTCCCTGATCTGTAAAGTGGAAAGTGGTTGCGGAAAACTTCCTCTCAGGATACGCAGAATATTGAATTGTTGTGATGTAATACCCTCAGCTTCAAAAATCAATTTAGTTTTTTCCTTCAGCCAGGCCAGTGTATAGATAAGGTTAATGCCTGCTTTTTGATGTGCATTACGAAATTTAGCCTGTTGTATGTCTTTTTCAATACCCATACATACTATCAATTATTCATAAATGTAAAAAGTTTTGGGCGAAGCGGTTAGCCTGGCCCAAAACCTGTTGTGGTATCTCAAAGGTATTGCTTAGTTATTGTAATAAAACTTCTCTTCTGCAATCTTTCCGCCTTTCCAGCGCTGAACAGCCAGCTGGGTATAATTTCTTACACCATAATCTTTGTGGGTATAGTCAAACCACCACTCTACTACTGAAAGATCATCACTGATGAGGGTGTTTACCACTTTGGCACCACGGAATTCGGTAAGACCGTTTACGAAAGCCTCTTCATACTGACGGTTAATTTCTTTGCCTGCACGGGCAGGGTAGTCGTTGTCCTGCATTACCACATCATCTGCATAGAATTTGTCGAAAGCCTCCAGGATTTTGCCTTCCAGGATCATTTGATTCAACTGGTCAACATTTGTTCTTAAGTCACTCATTGTATTAATTTTTTAGGTTTAGTGTTTGAAAGCACAAAATTAATGTTGCAACATTGAATTATCAAATAATTTCTTTTAAATCTCCCGGATTAGCCATTTATTAACAATTGTAAAGCAGCAGCGGTGCAAAAAAATACCTCTTTGGGGTATAGTTGTGTGTCTGAAAAATCAGTTCTTTTACTACACGAACCACCAACCATTAAATCTTATTGTATGAAGCTGCTCTCCGAATCCATCCGCCATTTTTTTGAAGGATTTACTTCCTTCTATACCTATGTTTACAAGGAATTCAGAAATTGGTAATGTAAGTGTTATTGAGGTGTACCGATTGTTGAACCAAACATATACCAGCTGATCTAGCTGGCCGGGTTGTCTACTTTTTTCAGCTCTCCTGAAAGTTTCAGAATAGTAAAGAGATGATGTGCTTCATGCAGCAGGAAAAAATTTATCCATTGCAGCAAGGTCATTGCTCCCAATGCAGGATGAATAGCTTTTTTTGTAAAATCTGTGTCTGCCAACGTGAGCATACCTGATGCTATTTCTTTTCGGGTGGTAAGCATATCATGCATTATTTCCCGGACAGATTTGCTGCAGTTGTCAAGAAATAACGGGTCGGCTTCCGCAGTATAGCGGTCAAAAGCAGGGTTTTCCTGTTCGAGCAGTTGCCGTACCCGGGTGATAAAAGTATGCTGGTAGGTTTGCAGGTGCACTATGTTTTCAAAGATGGACCACTTGCCCGGTATGATCTGCCTTCTTACCTGTTCTTCGGTTAAACCATCAATAAGATCTACCAGTGTTTTATGCTGATACTGAAGCCGGGTTGATATATGTGATGGTATTTGCATAGTTGAACCTTTTGTCATTAATCGTTGCTCCAAACCTTTGTTCCTTCACTACAATTGGAACAAATATCAATATTTTTCCTTCCTTTTAATATCTGTTGTCTGAATTTACTGTATTCCCCGTTCTTCCAAATCTCTTTAAACGATTTTTTCTTTAAATCACCCAATTGGTGCTGTGCATCTTTATCAAAACAACAGGGTGCCACCAGCCCATCCCAGGTTATTACCGGGTCATGCCAGAGCCGCCAGCAATGATTGGCCAGCTTTCCTTTAAATTCATAACCAGTAGCTGTTTTGCGGTAGCGACTGAACTTGTCAAGGGTAGGAATAAGCTGGTTCGGATCTTTCTCATAGTCATATACCTGGGCGGTTTTAAACCATACATCATCTACGCCGATCTCCCGGCCCAGTTGTTTTACCTCTTCTATCTGGTGTTCATTAGGCTTTACCACCAGGAATTGAAATACAATAAATGGTTTACTGCTTTTCAGTTCTTTTTTCCATTTTACAATATTCCTGGCTCCCTCCAGTACTTTATTCAATTGCCCTCCCACACGGTATTGCTCATACACTTTCTGTGTGGTACCATCTATTGAAATAATTAAACGGTCCAAACCACTTTCAATTGTTCTTTTGGCGTTTTCATCATTCAGGTAATGGGCATTAGTGGAAGTGGCTGTATAAATTCTTTTTGCAGATGCGTATTGTACCATTTCCAGGAAACCGGGATTCAGATAAGGCTCTCCCTGGAAATAAAATACCAGGTATAGCAATTCTTTATGTAACTGGTCAATTGTTTCGCTAAAGAAATCTTTTTGTAACATACCAGTGGGGCGGGTAAAGGCCCGCAGGCCGCTGGGACATTCGGGACAGCGCAGGTTACAGGAAGTAGTTGGTTCAAATGAAATAGAAATCGGGTAACCCCATTGTACAGGTTTTTTTGTCCATTTGCTGATGTAGTAACTGCTCAACACCTTCAAACCATTCCAGGCACGGCGGGGGGTAAGCTTGGTAAATAAATTGAAACTGTCTCTTCGGTTGAATCGGCTCATGGGGGAGTAAAGGTAAGTTGGTATCTTCAAATGCAATTCCGATGAACTACCTGAATATTCCATACCGTATTTTCCCCCTTGGTGATTCAGCGATCACTGTTGATTTTGGAAATGTAATTGATGAAGCTGTCAACAACGAAGTAATTGGCCGGTTTCATCAATTAAAAAATTATCCATTACACGGAATGATCGAAATGATTCCGGCCTATAGCTCATTGACCATCCGCTATGATGTATGTACGGTCAGAAAAAACACAACGATAGATATTACAGCATTTGATTGGATGAAAAATAAGCTGGATGAATTACTACAGCTGCCAATGTCAGCACCTCAAACCAGTTCCAGGTTATTGCAGATACCTGTTTGTTATGAAAATGGGTTTGCTCCCGATATTAAACAGCTGGCAGCAATTAAAAATTTACCTGTCGAAGAAGTGATACAGGTCCATACCGCAAGAGAATATAAAGTATATATGCTTGGCTTCCTGCCCGGCTTCGCTTATATGGGTGAACTGGATGAAAAAATCGCCATCCCCCGTAAGGCACAACCACAAATTACTTTTCCGGGGAGTGTGGGCATTGCTGGGAAACAAACAGGCATATACCCATTGAGATCTCCCGGGGGCTGGCAGATCATTGGGAGAACACCACTTAAACTATTTGATGCAGACAGGGAAGATCCGACACTATTTCAAGCCGGCGATACAGTGAAGTTTTATTCAATAACAGAGAACAATTTTTATGAAATTCAAAATTCCCTTTCCTTCAAAAGAGGGGACTGGAGTAAAGTATGAGTCTGAAAGTTATTAAAGCCGGGATACTTGATACCATTCAGGATATGGGCCGCTACGGATACCAGCAGCTGGGGATTAATCCAAACGGAGCGATGGATAAGTATGCCATGCAAATAGCCAATGCGCTTGTTGGTAATGATTTACAGGAAGCGGTTATCGAATTACACTTTCCCGGATCGGTTTTCCGGTTTACTCAACCAACTTTGATTGCGTTAAGTGGTGCTGACTTTTCCCCAAGCATTAACGGTGTACCGGTGCCCTTGCATCATTGCATAGCAGTGAATAAAAAAGATGAACTGCAATTTAATAAACCGGTCAGTGGGGCAAGGGCTTATATCGCCGTGCATGGAGGATTGGAAATTAAAGAATGGTTACAAAGCAGGAGTACTAATCTTAAAGCCGGTGCAGGCGGATTTCGGGGAAGAAACCTGAATAAAAACGATGAACTTTTATTGAAAAGCAAAAATGATTTTTGTTATTTGCTGCAGGGCAATGATTCTAAAATATTACCGTGGTTTGCTGGTTTTGCAGCAAATGAGCATTCACCAGAAATATTTTTTTTACCCGGTAATGAATGGGAATGGCTGACTGAAGAATCGAAAAAAATATTTACCACAACCCCTTTTGTTATTACAGAGCAGTCTGACCGGATGGGATACAGGCTGGAGAATACTCCCCTAATTACCCTTACAAATGAGGAGGTGGTTTCTTCAGCAGTTGGCTTTGGCACCATACAATTATTGCCTGTTGGAAAACTAATTGTACTTATGGCTGATCACCAGACCACAGGCGGCTACCCCCGGGTGGCCCATGTTATAACAGCACATCAGTCCAGGCTGGCCCAAATGAAAACAGGTGATGAGATATGGTTCCGGCTGACCGATCATCAAACAGCGGAAGAATTGCTGGTAAAACAACAGCAACATTTGCTGCAACTCCAAAATGCTTGTATTTTCAGGTTGCAAGAATATTTACATGCAGATAGATATTAATTGTGATATGGGGGAAGGGGTTGGCAGGGAAGAACTTATTATGCCTTTCATCAGTTCTGCCAATATCGCCTGTGGCTATCATGCAGGAGATGCCGAAACCATGTATGATACAATGAAGTTATGCAGTAAGTACAATGTTGCGGTTGGTGCACATCCATCTTTTTTTGACCGGGTCAATTTTGGAAGAATAGCAATGCAGTTACCGGTTAACGAATTGTATGAACTGGTAACCCAACAGCTTATCATTTTCAGTGAAGTGGCTGAAACGGCAGATCAAAAAATGTTGCATGTAAAACCTCATGGTGCATTGTATAATTTATCTGCCCGGGATGCATTGGTAGCGAAGGTGATTGCAGGCGCAGTAAAAGATTTTGACAACAAGCTTATTTTAGTTGGTCTGAGCGGCAGTCATTCAATAATGCAGGCGGAAGCTGCAGGATTAAAAACAAGCAACGAAGTTTTTGCTGACCGTACTTACCAGGATGATGGTTCCTTAACCCCCCGGTCACAGGTCAATGCATTGATTGAGGATGCGGGAAAAGTAATGGAGCAGGTATTACAGATGATAAAAGAAGGAACAGTAACAACGATATCCGGTAAAACCATTCCGGTTGTTGCAGAAACGATTTGTATTCATGGCGATGGAACGCATGCAGCAGACTTTGCGAAAACTATTCATGATACCTTACAAAAGAACAGCATACTGATTTCTTCGCCATAGCAACAATGAAGAATGAATATTGCATAATGAGTAAAATCTATGATGGCCTGGTTTTCTGCTGGCCATTGTAGTTCAAAAATGAAAAAGAATTCTGCTATACTTGGTGCTGCTTTCCTGATGGCTACTTCTGCAATTGGCCCCGGTTTTTTAACACAAACAAGCCTGTTTACCCAGGAACTGGTTACCAGTTTTGGTTTTGTTATTCTTATTTCTGTATTACTCGATATTGGTGCACAGCTTAACATCTGGAGAATTATCACCGTAAGCGAACAACGGGCCCAGGATATTGCCAACAAAGTTTTACCGGGTCTTGGTCTTTTTTTAGCGTCCCTGATTGCGTTTGGCGGATTGATATTTAATATCGGCAATATTGCCGGTACCGGCCTTGGCCTGAATGTGCTGACAGGAATGGATACAAAAACCGGGGCAATGATCAGTTGTATGATAGCGTTGGGAATCTTTTGGTATAAAGAAGCAGGAAAGCTGATAGATATTTTTGTTAAGCTACTTGGCCTGCTGATGATCGGGTTAACAATTTATATTGCTTTTTCCTCCCATCCTCCGGTTGCAGCAGCATTGTACAGAACGATATGGCCGGAAAAGATTGATGTCATCAAAATTGTAACCCTGGTGGGAGGAACAGTGGGTGGTTATATTTCCTTTGCCGGGGCACATCGTTTGATAGATGCCGGGATCAAAGGAGAAAAAAACCTGTCACAGGTGACAAAAAGTTCTGTCAGTGGTATCCTTATCACTTCCTTTATGCGGTATATTTTATTTTTAGCAGCATTGGGGGTGGTATGGCAGGGAATAAAATTATCAGCTGATAATCCTGCCGCTTCAGTATTTCAATCAGCTGCGGGAGAGATAGGGTATAAATTTTTTGGTATGGTGATGTGGAGTGCGGCCATTACTTCTGTTGTGGGAGCATCGTACACTTCAGTTTCTTTCTGGAAAACACTATCACCTGTTGTCAGGAACAGGGAAAAAATGATCACCAGTGCCTTTATTATTTTGTCCACTATCGTTTTTATCTATGTCGGGCAACCAGTGAAACTATTGGTATTCGCCGGTGCTGTTAACGGGATTATTTTACCTGTTGCTTTAGCAGTTATGCTTATTGCAGCTAATAAGGCTGCTGTCGTTAATCAATACAAACACCCGGTATTGTTACAGGTAATTGGCTGGATAGTAGTAGTAGCAATGACCTATATGGTATTCATTACTATACAGCAAAGCATTGGAAAATTTCTATAAGGGGGTTATTGTCATTACATGTCTATGCCGGTAAAAAACAAAAAAGCCCAACCATAGGGGAAGTTGAGCTTTTTGTTATCATCCATCCTTGTTTGTGTCCAATCAGCCGTTTAATATTTTAGAGCCAAGCAAATAATTCTTGCCGGGATGATAAATGAAAAGACAGGTTCCGTTTTTTATGGTTGTGATAATGTCAGTAGCTTCTTTTTTCGGTACAGCAGGACATCCCCAGCTGCGACCCATATAACCGCCATTGACTACACGGCTTTCGTTGACATAATCAGCGCCGTGTATTACAATGGTTCTCATCAGGGCTTTATCATTATAACCCGGATCGACACCATTGATGCGCAACGACAATCCATGCTTGCCGGTATAGGTATTAGCAGTGATATAAAAACCTAAACTGCTTTGCAGCGATTCGGGTTTATTAGAGAAGTTGTTGGCATATTCAGCACCCGAATTTTTTCCATGTGCTACATAAGTGTTGGTAATAAGCTTCCTATTGTCAATATCAATTACGTATAGTCTTTTTCGTTTTGATGACTGGCTGAAATCACAGATTGTTAAATAATTACTACGGCTCACCATTTTCTTCTTTACTAAATGTTGATATCCTTTCCAGGCATGATCAAAAGCTTCTTTTGACAAGCCATATTGCTGCAGGTCGATGTCATTATATAATGCAGTAGCTGCATCTGCCTCAGCAGTAGTATAAGATGAACCTGTATATAAATCCGGAGTAACTGAAACAGTGTGACTGTTTACAGTTTGACGAGATGGGATAATCGTGAACGAGGTGCACAATAATCCCATGGATATTGGAAGAATGAGTTTTCTCACTGGGGTACGGTTTTTCAAACTATCAAACGTAAGGCAAGGCCAAAATATTATCGATTACTTAATAATGCAAGTAATAAAGCATTGTTTTGTAACTAATTGCGAACAAATACGACAATGCCGGTAATAACTATACGGGAAAATTTACGAGAAAGGGAACTATACCCGGATGAATAAGATTTTAAACAATTGTTGATGCAGTGCAATCAATTATTCTCAGTTCTCCATTATCTTATTGATGTCCCGTTGCTTGGTGATAAACTCACTGGAGTAAATTTTTACCAGCAACATAAACATTGATATCAATAACGGGCCAAAGATCAGTCCGATAAAACCAAAGAGGTTCAGTCCTATAATGACGCCGAATACCGTTGTGAGCGGATGAACATTACCTATTTTTCTCAAAAGTGAAAAGCGTAATACATTATCTACGGTACCGATAACGCCAAAGCCAAAAAATATCATGGCAATGCCCTGCCAGGTCTGTCCATTTGCCAAAAAGATAATAATAAGCGGTATATATGCCAGTGCAGCACCAATCACCGGTAACATACCCGCAATGCAGGTTACACCAAACCAGAAGAAGGGTTCTTTCACTCCTATAATAAGGTATCCAATTAATCCCACTATTCCCTGTGCAATTGCCACAACGGGTATCCCCACGGCATTGGACACCACCATCATATTTACCTCTTTCTCCAGTTTGGTCACATTATCGTCTTTTAAAGGGATGTATTCATAAACTACTCTTTCCATCTGGCGGCCACTGACAAACATAAAGTAGAGAATGAAATACATGAAAAAAACAGCGGCCAGTGTATTAAAGGTGGCCCCCAGGATCTTTGGTAGTGCCTGCGTAAGAGAGGTACCCAGTTTATTAATGTTCGCATCGCTCAGGATCACAATATCAAAGCGTTGTTCGAAATCTGAAGCTACTTTTTTTAAGGCACCCACCAGTTCAGTGGAATGCTCCACCGCATAAGTAACTTTACCTGACAACATATTGACCAGCATGCCTACGGGTACCAGGATAACGATAAGGGAAATTAACATCAGTAATAAAGCAGCCAACCCTTTCTTCCATTTTTTCTTTTCTGCCAGGTAAAACATCCAGCGACGCATGAGAATGTATAAGGTAAGGGCACCCAATAAGGCTGGCAAAAAAGAATACAGTTCAATAAATAATACAACTCCCATCAAAAGGATGAGAATGATAAAAAAAGTTTGCCGTAAGCGATTCTGATCTATTACATTATTCATAGCCACAATAAATAGTAAGTATTACAAAGTATGGAAACAGGGTACTGTAAAACTACCGCAATAATTCAAATCAACCGCTTCCTTACTTTGTAATGCCCGGTGTAATTACACTTTCACTTCTTTCCATTTTCCTTTCTTAAAATAATAATAAGCAGCAATAGCAATAGCTGTTTCAGCTGCAGGGATAGCAATAAATGCACCAACCGGTCCCCACCCAAATGTATTTACCAGCAGGTATGCCAAGGGCACCTGGAATAACCAGAAGCCGATAAAATTTATCCAGGTTGGTGTCTTGGTATCACCGGCACCATTCAGTGCCTGTATCATTACCATACCAATACCATAAAAAATATAACCGCAACCGATGATCTGTAAAGCCTGTACCCCATACCGATGAACTTCCGGATCGCTGGTGAAGATGCTGATGATAGGGGAGGAGAATAAAAGGAACAGCAACATCACCCCTGCCATAAAGATGGCATTGTATTTTGTCGAGAGTAATACGCTTTTTTCTGCCCGGCCTGGTTGTTTGGCACCGAGGTTCTGTCCTACCAGGGTAGCTGCTGCATTACTCAATCCCCAGGCGGGTAAAATAAAGAACACCACATTTCTGATGGCCACCTGGTAACCTGCAGAGGCATCGGTGCCACCATATTTTGCCACCAGCACGGCCAGTACGATCCAGCTGCCTGATTGAATGACGAATTGTAAAGTGGCCGGCCAGGCTACTTCTACCAGTGTTTTGATCACCGGCGTATCCCACTTAAAATGTACAGCCTTCACTTTGACAATACCTTTACCCCGGAAGAAATGATAACATTGATACAATACACCAGTGCCCCGGCCAATCACCGTTGCAATAGCAGCGCCTTTCAATCCTAACTCGGGAAAAGGACCATAACCATTGATGAGCACCGGGCATAAGATAATATTAATGATACTGGCGATCCACAGGCTTCGCATAGCCATAGCCGCATCACCGGCGCCGCGAAAAATACCATTGATGAGAAAAAGTAAAATAATGACCACACTGCCGCCCAGCATGATGCGGGTAAAGGTTGTTCCTTCTTTAACTACTTCTTCCGAAGCTCCCATGATACGGAGTATATCGGCAGCAAATACAATTCCTATAATGCTGATAATAACTGTTACAGCCAGTGCTATTACTATTGACTGCATACCGGCATGTGCGGCAGCATCAGGATTTTTTTCACCAATACGCCTGGCCACCACGGCAGTGGCCGCAGTACTTAAACCAATAGCGATAGAGTAAACGATAGTGATTGCAGATTCTGTCAGTCCCACGGTAGCAATTGCATTCGCACCCAATTTGCCTACAAAAAACATATCGACCACGGCAAATACTGATTCAAGACTCAATTCAAGAATCATCGGGATAGCCAGTAATACAATAGCACTGCGGATACTGCCCTGTGTATAGTCATGTGCATCGCCGCGGAGCGATTGTTTGACCAATGAAAAAAAATAGGATAACCTGTTGGTGTTGGTTTTATGTTGCAACATGATTGAAAATCTTTTGAAATTACAATAAAATGAAATGATAAACAGCAACGGAATGCTGCTGATTGATAAACGGTTGGTCAGAAAAGGGCTCAGTTAACAGTAAGATGCCAGGCTGAGCAAGGTTAGATTTTCATATTCTTTTGCTTGAAAGAGAAACGAAGATAAGAGGATTAATAATTCCGGGAATCACATAAAGATGTGAATGATGTTTTTGGAGATTAAGCGGAGTGAAAATCCCTTTTGGGTTATAATAACAATACTAAAACGACTGGTAAGAGTACAATTGCGTTGAGTCTATTACAGTATCCTGATTGCTGCACTTCAAAAGACAATTTGATGACAGTTACGCATTGCCTGTTTTCGCCAAAATGTTTAAAATCACATATATACTTAACAATAGTCAGCAGTTTTATAAACCAAATGGTTGGAAATTGGGATGTTTTCACAAACAATAAATCAGTAACCATGCCTGATGATAGAGAAAAAACACTGAACGAACCCATTCAGACTCAAATGCTGGACCAGCTGTGGGAATTACAAAGAAACAATGGTTGTATTAATGATGATGATATAAAGCAGCTTGCACACCGGTTCAACCTGTCGGATATTGAAGTAGAAGGAGTGGTTTCCTTTTACCATTTTTTTCACCGGAAGCCAACCGGTAAATACACCATCTATCTCAACAACAGCATTGTGGCCGACCTAAAAGGGTTCAACAGGATAAAAGAAACATTCGAAAGAGAAACCGGTGCCACTTTTGGTTCTGTGGATCGTACGGGTACTTTTGGACTTTTTCTTACACCTTGTATTGGTCTCAGTGACCAGGAACCATCAGCACTGATCAACTTCTATCCATTTACCAACCTGAATGCGATCAAAGTAAAAGATATCATTCATTCATTGCGAAATGGTGCTACGCCTGCATCTCTTTGTGATGCTCCGGCTGATAATATACGCTATACCCCTCCCGGTGATAAAAGTATTTTCTTTAAAAAATTTACTGATGGTGCGGCTATTGCCAATGCAGCTAAACTGGGCAGGGACGGGATCATTGAAGAGTTGAAAAAAACAGAACTGGCAGGCCGAGGCGGTGCTTATTTTCCCACCTGGAAAAAATGGAAAGCCGCTAAAGATCAGCCTGCTGTTCCGAAATATGTGGTCTGCAATGCCGATGAAGGCGAACCGGGCACTTTCAAAGACAGGGTGCTGTTGAATACACAGGCAAAATCACTGATTGAAGGAATAATGGTCTGTGGTTATACTATCGGTGCTGAATACGGTATTATTTACCTGAGGGGTGAATATCACTGGCTGCAGCCGAAACTGGAAGAGGCTATCAATGAGTACCGGAAATCAGGTTTATTGGGAACCGATTGTGGTAATATCAAAGGATTCAATTTTGATATCAGGATACAGATGGGTGCCGGTTCTTATGTATGCGGTGAAGAAACTGCGTTGCTTGAATCACTGGAAGGTAAAAGAGGTGAACCGCGGACGAAATGGTTCTTCCCGGTAGAAAAGGGGTATTTGCAAAAGCCCACTGTTATAAATAATGTGGAGACATTCTGTGCAGCTGCCCGCATTATTGAAATGGGTGCGGATGCTTATATGCAAATGGGCATACCCGGCTCACCAGGTACCAAACTCATCAGTGTGTCCGGCGACTGCAAACTG
This sequence comes from Chitinophagaceae bacterium, assembly GCA_016719165.1. Lineage (GTDB taxonomy): Bacteria > Bacteroidota > Bacteroidia > Chitinophagales > Chitinophagaceae > JJ008. The sequence continues at coordinate 762,266 of JADKAJ010000002.1, forward strand.
CCCGGCATCTATGAAATAGAATGGGGCATGACAGTGGCAGAACTACTCGAACTCTGTGAAGCTGATGATCCTTATTATATACAGGTGAGCGGACCATCGGGTGAATGCATCTCCATCAAAGAAAAATACCGGCGCATTTCCATGCTTGACCTGCTGGCAAGAAAAGATATACGATGCGGGGGGTCTTTTATGATCTTCAACAAACAAAGAGATCTTGTAAAAGTATTACTCAACTTCTCTGAGTTCTTCAAATCAGAATCATGTGGTATTTGCACACCCTGCAGAGCCGGCAATTTTATCATACAACGTAAACTGGAAAGACTGGATAACGGGCTGGCTAATGAGAAAGACCTGGAAGAATTGAAAAGCTGGGGCACCATTATGAAAAACACCAGCCGTTGCGGCCTGGGCAAAACAGCTACAACCAGCCTGATCTTTTCGATGGAAAAATTCCATGATTACTTCCATAGCAAACTGGATAAAGATTTTAATGGTCTGAACCTGAAGTTTGATATGGAAAACGCAACAGAAGAATACGAGAAATATAAAATCTGATGACATGGCAGACATGGTGAACATAACAATCGATGGCAAAAGCATACAGGCAGAGAAAGGAAAGAACCTGATGCAGGTAGCGAAAGAAAACGGCATCTTCATTCCATCCCTCTGTTATTACGAACACATTGAACCGCCTCTCGGTACCTGCCGGGTGTGCACCTGCAAAATGAATGGCAAATACAACCCGGCCTGTACTGAAAAGGTAAGTGAAGGCCTGGTAGTAGAAGTAAATACGCCGGAACTGGTTGATACCCGTAAAGCACTGGTGGAAATGATGTTTGCGGAAGGCAACCATATTTGTCCCGCTTGTGAAAAAAGCGGTAACTGCGACCTGCAGCACATGGGCTATGAGTTGGGAGTTTCTTCTACCCGTTTCCCGCACTTGTTCAAAGACCGTATTGTTGATTTCGAGCCCAGCCGCATGGTGATGGAACATAACCGTTGTATCAAATGCCTGCGGTGCGTGGTGGATGTAAAAACCGATGATGGTAAAAAAGTATTTACCTATCAAAACCGGGGTAATGAAACGTATGTGGGAATTGATTATGACCAGGAAGCAAAGCTTACAGAAGAACAGGCGATCAATGCCATGAAGATCTGTCCGACCGGCGCCATCATTGTCCGGGGAGCTAGCCTGGCGGCACCTTTTGGCGACAGGAAGTTTGATATGGAATCTGTGCAGAAGGATTACAACAAGAAAAAACAAACACACAGGAACCGGCCGCCGGTTATGGGTAAAAAAATTGTAGCTACCGTTTCACTGGCCGGTTGTTTCGGTTGTCATATGTCATTACTGGATATTGATACAGACCTGCTCGATGTGCTGGAACTGGTGTCCTTTGATAAATCACCGCTGACGGATTTTAAAGAATTTACTTCCCGTTGTCATATTGGTATCATAGAAGGAGGTGTCTGCAATTCAGAAAATGTAGAAACACTCCGTAAGTTCCGGGAACATTGTGATGTGCTTGTGGCGTTGGGTGAATGTTCTGTTTGGGGTGGACTACCTTCCATGAGAAACTCCATTCCGCTGAGTGAATGCCTGGAAGAAGCATACCTCAATTCTGCCACCAGCGAACAGGGAGCCAGCATCATTCCTTACCACGAAGACCTGCCAAAGATCCTCGACAGGGTATATGCCTGCAATGAAATAGTTAAGATAGATTATTATATACCCGGCTGCCCGCCGGATGCCAATCACATCTGGAAGGCGGTGAAGAATATTTTGTGGGGAGAAGAGTATTCTATTTTGTATTCCGAGTTTAAATACGATTAACGCATTGATATATGAACAGAAAAATTACAATAGACCCTGTAACAAGAGTGGAAGGCCACGGCCGGGTCACTATACATCTCGATGAATACGGCCAGGTGAAAGATTCTTTTTTTCACATTGTAGAGTTTCGGGGCTTTGAACGTTTCATCCAGGGCCATCCTTATTGGGAGGCACCGGTGCTGGTGCAAAGATTATGTGGCATATGCCCGGTAAGCCATCACCTGGCTGCTGCCAAAGCCATAGACCAGATAGTTGGCATTGATCCCAAGGATCTTTCGCCCACTGCCACCAAGCTTCGCCGCCTGATGCATTTTGGACAGGTGTTTCAATCTCATGCATTACATTTCTTTTACCTGGCATCTCCCGATTTATTATTTGGCGTGGATGCACCGGTTGAAAAAAGAAATGTGGTAGCGGTAGCTGTGGAGAACCGGGAACTGGCCATCAAAGGCATCACTATGCGGAAATTCGGGCAGGAAGTCATCAAAGCGGTTGCCGGTAAAAAGATCCATGGCATACTGGCTGTTCCGGGTGGTGTTCATAAAACATTAACTGAAAATGAAAGGGAGTACTTTCTTGATGGTAAAAACATTGAGAACATTGATACCATGATCGAATGGTCGCAGGCGATGGTGGAGTTTATGAAAAACTATCATGAGCAGCACCGTAAGTTCCTTGATGATTTTGCTTTCTTTCCTTCCGGACACCTGGGTATGGTGAACAAACAGGGCGGATTGGATTTATATGATGGGCTGTTACGGGCTGTAGATAGTGAAGGAAACAGGATACTGGATGATATATCCACTGATCTGTACCAGGATTATTTTTCAGAAGCAGTGGCACAATGGTCTTATATGAAATTTCCTTACCTGAAAAAAGTAGGAAGGGAAAATGGCTGGAACAGGGTAGGCCCGTTGGCAAGAATGAATGTATGTGATTTCATTACTACTCCCCTGGCAGAGAAAGCAAGGCAGGAGTTCATTGCTTTTACCGGAAAGAGAGTGAATAACAGTACCATGTATTCCCATTGGGCAAGGCTGATTGAAGTGTTGCATTGTGCCGAAGAAATGAAGATACTGCTGCACGATCCCGAGCTGATGGGCAACGACCTGGTACGGAAAGGTACACCGCGGTCGAAGGGAATTGGTATCATTGAAGCACCCCGGGGCACACTTACCCACCATTATGAAGTGGATGAAAAAGGAATGATCACCAAATGCAATCTTATCGTATCCACCACGCATAACAACGATGCGATGAATGCGGCCGTGAAGTGGGTGGCTAATAATGTCATCAGCCGTAAAGGACATATTACCGATGGTATGCTGAACCAGGTAGAAGTAGCCATAAGGGCATACGACCCTTGCTTAAGTTGTGCCACACAGGCCATGGGTAAAATGCCGCTGAAAGCGGAATTGTATAATTATAATGGGGAGCTGATCGATGAAAAATATAAAAACGGATAAGGCGGATATACTGCTCATCGCTATAGGAAACAGTGGTCGCAGGGATGATGGGTTAGGCTGGGAGTTTGCTGACAAGGTCAGTCGTTCCTGTGGCAGTCTTATTGATTGTGAATACCGTTATCAGTTGCAGATAGAAGATGCGGTAATGGTGAGCAGGTACGATACCGTGATATTTGCAGATGCCTCACATAGTGAACTGAAAGAAGGATTTGAATTACAACCCTGTATAGCAGCACATCATTATTTTTTCTCCTCCCATATGCAAAGCCCGGAAACCATTTTGTACCTGGCTAAGGAGCTGTACAATAAAACTCCTGAGGCTTACACGTTAGCTATAACAGGGTATAACTGGGGCCTTGGTAATACACTGAGCAAAGAAGCGGAACCGAACCTGCAAAAAGCCATTTCATTTTTCGAAAAGAAATTTATTCCGGCTGTTGGTAACAGGGCCTGAAATTTTATTTAACTGCCATCTTTACCCTTATTCTTCTGTCTATGCAGGCTAAGTATGAAGCAGTGACATTTATGCAGCATAATGCCTCAGCCAGTAACTTTACCGAATGATTGTTCACAGGGAGATACCTTATAGCGAATTGACCGGCATCAATGTCATATATAAGGCCGGACAAAAGAAGCGCCGGAAGGGAAAAAATTTTATAGTAACTCATGAAAGAAGTAGATTATTAGAGGAAACCCATTATTACCCGTTTGGATTAACAATGGCTGGCATCAGTAGTAAAGCACTGGCCTTCGGAAAATCAAATAACTACAAGTATAACGGAAAAGAGAAACAGGAACAGGAATTCGCTGATGGCAGCAGCCTGGAATGGTATGACTATGGTGCGAGGATGTATGATGAACAGATTGGAAGGTGGGGAGTGGTGGACCCTCTTGCCGATAAGGCGTATTCATTAACCCCTTTCCGATACAGCTTCAACAATCCAATTCTATTTGTAGACCCTGATGGTAGATGGGAGTTTCAGATAGGAACTAAAACTGTTGACGATAAAGAGGTTAGGTATTTAATGCTTGTTGCGGAAAAAAATGACAATCTTGAAAGTCTATCAAAACAAACAGGATTCAATTTAGAGGATTTAAAAAATTTAAATCTAGGAGAAGTTAATGAAAAAACTGTATTAACTGATCTTGGGGATATGTTAGACTTTGATCTCATTAACGAGGCATTAAACTTCAACTCAGACCAATTGGGAAGTAACTGCCATTTAACTGCACTGGAATTTGCTGATGGAGAAGAAGAGTTTACAACTAATGAATACAAAGTTATTTTTAAATCAAATTATGATGTTAATAATGCCGACTCATATTTAAGAGCAAAATATAAATCTGTTGCTGATCCCCAATCTGGTGATGTAATCAGATTTGGAGACCCTAATAAGAAAGGGAAAAGTCGAATAGGCGATGCAACGCATTATGCGAATCTGTTACTTAAGAAGGATGATGGCAGAATTCAGGTTTTTACAAAAATTGTTGGAGCCCCTTACCAAATTTTGTACCTAGATCAAAGCGATCCAAATTATTCAAATAAAGTAGGTAGCTCAATTGAGCCAGCTTATGGATTGCGTACTCCATTAGGTAATGATACCTCTCCTTATTATAGAAGAAAAAATTAGAATTCCATGAAAAAAAATCTTCTGACTTACCTTTTTATTTGGATGACAATATTTTGCAAGTCACAGGATCTCAAACTTTTAGTTCTTTACCCTGGAACAGGCACAAAGGATAGCAGTATTATCTACAAAAGTTTAGGGATTTCTATTGTTTCGGATAAAAACTCAATGACTATATATTCTGAGAATCCTTATTGTAAGAGAATTGTTCTTCCAAAAAATGCATTTTGTGAAGTATTCGATGAGAAATTCTTAATATGCTCAATTAATGAAGAACCTAAAATAGGTTCAAGCAGGCCATACTGGACTTTTAAAAGAGAGGTAATTTATATTTTACCTTTATTTGATTCAAATTGTGCTACTGGAAAAATTTATCAATGCGATCTTGACGGCAAGGCTATTCAAACTTCCGATACCCTAAAACATATTAATAGAAATTATAAATTTGATTTGGTTTTAAATAATATAGATATTATGAATAAGGTGATTTATTTCAAAAAGGTAAAGAGAAAATCTAGGATAGTTCTTAAACTAAAAGAGTTACATACTCCAGTTCTTACTGAATATGTAAACCTCCGGGGGACTGGAGGTCCAAATAACAGAGATTAGAGAATACATTTCTTTCCTCCCGGCGTCCTAGCAACATAAAGCACCGGGAAGAAGAGATCTTGGGAAGAAAAATATACATTTTTGAAAAAGATTAATCTGATCTGGTTTATAAGTATTATTGGAATTGCCTGCAATAATTCAAAAAATATAACTGGTACTTTCAATATTGAAAAGAATTCCATTGTCAATATTGAATTAAATTTAAACGAAGATAATTCATTTGTTCAATACGTTCACAGTAGCGGATGTGAGCCAAAGTTCTTTTTTGGATTTTATAAAAGAAAAGGGCACAAGGTACATTTGGATCAGATATCAGAGAATTTAGGCCATTTAAATAAGCAAGATACCGCAATATTCAATCTTACTAAGAGTGTGCAGAATAAGGTACTTTACTTATATTATAATGAACAGCGCCCATTATTTGACGCCCAGGTATATGGTGAAAATGGAAGATACATAGGGAAAGCAGACAAGGAAGGTAAAATTATAATCTCAAATGATCTTGAGTTTGATTCAATAGTCGTAAAAACTGGAGTTCACAGGCCTAGAAGTTTTAAAGTTGCGTCTAGACCTTTTAATCAAATTTTCATAATGATGTATGATTATACTTTCGAAGATTGTTCAAATTTTAGTTTTGAAGATAAATTTATTGTATCAAAGAAAGGATTAAAATATTACCCAAACTGGGAAAGGGTTGAAAAGCCTAAACCAGTTTACTTGCGACGCACTTTAAAATAATCAGATTTTTCCATAGCCAAACCCAAGCAGTATTCACAGGAGCAAGTATTATGTTTTAGAAGTGCTTTGATATTGGGAAAAGAATACCCCCGATTTCTATGTCTCAACCAAATAATTTTTAAATTAATTTCATACTGGCAAAGAGGAGCCATACGGCGATAGCTCGGCGGATGGTTACTTGAAAAAAAGCTTCGTACAGACGATTAATGTCTGTATTTGCAATTTGCAACGAAGTATCAGCCTTGAAAAGGCTGTTACCCTTCCCATCTACAAGAACACTACATCCGGTAAACCGCATTTCTTTGTCAACTTATAATCCCTGGCGCTGCTATACAGATAATCTTCCGCTTTTTCTACTATCCCGGCTTCTACAGCATTGTTATGAATGTAATTCATTTTCTGAAAAATAAAGGCTGCACTATAAAGTTCCATCGGCTGGTTGTCTTGTCGCCAAAACTGGTATTCGCTGTTCCGGCTATTCTTTTCGCCTGCCTCTTTAAATATCCGTAACATCCACTCTCTACGGCTTTCTTGCTTATTAGCTTCGATTGCCGAAATAATCTGTTTGCTGGTAAATTTTTTAAAATCCCGCAGCACATCGCTCAGGTCTTCATTTTTGGCTGATATAATAAGATGAAGATGATTACTCATTATACACCAACTATGCAGCAGCATTCCCTTTTCTAACTGGCAGAACCTGATGCTTTCCAAGACAATGTCACGATAATCCTTTCTGGTAAAAACGTCTACCCATGCTACTACAGCAAACGTTATAAAATGAATAGCTGCCTGATTTCTTATCTTGTAACCGCCTTCACCCATTCATTTTTTACTAAAATTACTGGTTTGACAGCTTTTTGCACTGAAAAAGGCAAAATTAATTAAGGCGTTAAGGAGTTTTTTTTCGAATAAATCTTTCATTATTATCCCTTATAATTGAATTATTTTTTACCTTGAATCTTTCTTTATAAAAGAAAATTTCATAACCTCTAGCAGGGATTAAACAAATTGAGTATTTATTACTTTCTAAGTTAGCTGGTTTGTAGAAAAATTCGTATGAAGGGAAAAACTTAACCCGTAGTGTTCTAAATCTAAAGTTAATAATAATGATTCCATTAGAATCGGAATAAAGCTTCAATGAATCATCAAACAAAACTTCAGTCTCCTTTACTGAGGTAATACAATCATAATCTAAAAATTTGAGAGAGATTTCTTTAAAATTAATATCATATTCCTCTCTTACCCTACCGTTAATTGATGTATAAAAGCTATCTGATGTAAGAAAGATTTCCTGGTTTTTATGAAACCATGTGCCTGAAGTAATCTTTTCAGACAACCCTTGCCTGTCTGTATAGGAGAATCGATTATCATTAGTGATATTGAGAGTTATTACATTATCAGGCCTTTTAATAGTATAAACACCCGGAATTCTTTGAGAAGAACATCCGGAAATTATCAAACTAATTAAGAACCCTATTATCAAAGTTATTTGATACCTCTTCATCTCAATTGATATTTTTTTTCCACCCTAAATAATAATGAAGGATAGTTTGATTGTACTTGTTTCTGTTATTATTGACATCAATCATGATTTGTCCCATGGTCTTACCAGTTCTTGGGTTTATTGAATTATATTCAACTTGATGATCTGGTAAATTTTTATAACTATCCTTAGACAAAGCATCTTCGATTGAACGCCGATCCCCATATGCTGATCCTCTTCTAAACGCTTCTCTTTCATCCTCCTTGTCATGAAGCATACCTGCAATTCCTCTATCATCAAAAGAAAGCTTTAGAATCTCGAATTGATAAGCATGCTTCAATTCATGTGCTAGATTACCAGGGTCGTATCCGCCTTTTAGATGAATATCGATCGACTCTTTTGAAATATTAAATCTAGTAACACCATCAGCCTCTTCAGGTACATCGGATTGGTTCATTCGAATATTATATTTCTGATCTGATTTATCCAATTGTATTAGTTCTATCAAAGCATTCCTAAATTCATTTAAATTTTCACTAAGTCTTTCAATTCTATTAGTTGATCTTCTAATATCTCCTTTACTTGTAGCCTTATTTAGATCTTCTTTTTCCTTCTTTAACATATCTTCATACAATCTTATATTTCTTTCTGTATCATCATAAAAGGAATTATAATAATCCCTTCCATCGACTATTTCCATTCCATTTGGATCTATATTGGATAAAGGGTTATTTGCTACGTAATTGTACAGGGATAAATCAACATATTTCTCACATAGGGGATCAATAACATGCCATCTTCCAATCTGTTCATCATACATCCTCGCACCATAGTCATACCATTCCAGGCTGCTGCCATCAGCGAATTCCTGTTCCTGTTTCTCTTTTCCGTTATACTTGTAGTTATTTGATTTTCCGAAGGCCAGTGCTTTACTACTGATGCCAGCCATTGTTAATCCAAACGGATAATAACTATATCCTCTAGAAAGCTATAACTTTAACATGCTTCAAGGAATTTTTGAACTGTGCCATGCAGTTCAATTTTTTTCAACACATAATTTTCAAAATATTTATAAAAATAAGAATTTAAAATTATTTGCAGTTCATCGTTGCAAACCATGGACAACCTATCATCTTCCTTTTATTTATTCAGAAACCCCAATACAACGGGGGAAGAAAAAATCTTTTCTATTCAGTTAATTTTAGTTCTTCATCTTTAAAAGTCGTCAAGTTTAATAGCACCATAGTGCCGGAAGACAGTGATATAGATTTAACAGCATAATCGTAAGAAAACTTTTTATTTAATTTAATCAACTCAATAGCATTGCTATATATAGTTTTACCATTTAAAAAAGTTTTGTACACCTTCCTCCTTTTAGATACTTTTCGTGCAAGGTCAATAATAAAAACCGAGTCTCTTGGTTTGATAAAATCAGGTTGTCCGTCTTTATATATCTCTGGAGATTTCAATGATATAACTAAATACTTCCCATCAAATACTTCAAAAATGGAGTTCCTTGGAACTTTAATAATAAACTTATTGCCTCTAATGCTGGATACATAAAAACAAGAATCTTTGTTATTACGTCTAATCCCCAGAGAGTTAAAATCTCTTGACTGAAATTTGGGGTTTTCAGCACTCTCAAAAAAATCAATTAATCTCATAGTTTGAGATTTTGCTTTTACACACAGTAAAATACCGTTAGTTACCAGTATGAAAATTAGTATTGCTTTCATTTTTTTAGTCTATAATATGCAGATAAATCATTTCCCAGAGGGGTTGGACTCCCATAGTTTTGCTCTATGCTACCATTGACATCAGATTTAGGATTAGAACTTGGTTGATTTGTGTACAACACCTGATAGGGGTCAGTCCCATTCTTTGTGAAAACCTGTGTTCCCTTTTTATTTTGTAGAAGAAACGTCGCATAATGAGAGGCAACCCCTCTTTTATCATTTGCTAATTGCTGGTCTTTCTCGTCAATTTTACCGTCAAGGTTCGTATCTGCCGATTCAAATCGTACTATCTCTCCGGCCTTTTTACTATCAGTAGATGAAAAATTACTTTTTAAATATTCGTCTGAAGTTTCGGCGTCGGCGAAGCCTGAAAGGAAATACTCTAAGGGATTAGTAAACATCTCATTCCCTTCTGCAAACCTAATCGAAGCTGCATGACAATTACTTGCCAAATATTCCTCTTCGGTCATGTTTAATGATTTATTAATTTCCTTGAAGTTGAATAAGTTTCCTAAATCTTTCTCTAAAAATTTGGAACCTACTGTAATTGTAGACGAACTTAGACCGCTTAACTCATCAAGAGTATATCCTGATTGTTTTGACAAAGAATTTAAATCGTCGCCTTTCTCTGCAACTAATGCTACAGAATAGTTATATCCTGTGATTTTTCCTCTTTTATTTTTTATTTCTTCTGAGATTATCTGTATCTCCCAATAACCGTCAGGATCCTTAAAAATTATTGGATTATTAAAACTATATCTATATGGAGTTAAATCGTGAGCTTTATCTGCTAAAGCATCTGGAACCATCCATCTTCCTATCTGGTTATCATACATCCTCGCCCCGTAGTCATACCATTCCAGGCTACTGCCATCAGCGAGTTCCTTTTCCTGTTTTTCTTTTCCGTTGTATTTGTAATTATTTGCTTTACCGAAAGCCAGCGCATTGGAGCTGATGCCAGCCATTGTTAATCCAAACGGATAATAATGGGTTTGCGCTAGTAATCTACCACTTTTATGAGTTACCATAAAGTTATCAAAGTATAATTTGTGACCTTAAAGGAATTATCGAATTTACGATTTAGCCAATATATTAAGAAGACGGCAACTCAAAAGCTATGGTATTCCAGAGCGAAGCTGCATAAGTCATCTGACACATCGTCCATTCAGTACCAATTGGGGTCACTCGGCAGGGAAGGAGACAACTGGAAATTAATAATTTGAGTATTTTTCTTTTATTGAATAATCACTCATTTTTTTATTTTGTAAAAAACGGAGTATGTTAAAGTAATGGATAGGAATATTATTTGTACTTAACAAAAAATCAAATTGATATCTCTTCAATTCTTTATTAAATAAAGAATTTCCCAATTTTTGACCCTTTACTACAAAATCACCCTCATTAACATTAATAGTTTCAAGTTTTGAAAAACAGTGAGTTAAACTATCCTTAGTGATTAATATTGAATAATCATCAAACCCTCTTATTATTTTAATTACTTTGCCTTCAATGAATGATTTGATATTGGAGGTATTACTTACTATTTCTACATGATATTTAGTATATATCTCTTCTTTCTTGAATTTTCTAATTTTATATCCATTAATATTCTTGTAACTACAGGAACAAAGTAGAATTGCGAGGCTAGATATTAAAAGCGGAAGACTATAAATGATTTTTGTAATCATAGAATTTCTATTTATCGAAAATTGTTCTTAAGTACTCGAGAACAGCATTATATTCGTTGTCAAACGCCTCCTTCTCTACAGGCACGTCTTTATAATTAATCAAATCTTTTGTCTTAACAAATTTTCTATCCGAACCCCTCTTTTTTACCTTCCTATCATCTTTTGATTGAATAGTATGTGTTCCTTCATGTGTCCCAATACCAATCAATGCAATAGTTTTAATTTGATCGTTGGTAAGCCTTGAAACATCAACACTAAAATCAATAAGTTGTAAAAGAGCCATTTCTAAAATAGTTTTTGAAACATATTCTTTATTACTTTGAAGCTCATCCTTGGCAATCAGGGATGTATTACTCCATTCATCATTTTTATAATAATCTCCAGATTCGTCATCGAATTCCCATTTTCTTTCGTATTTATTATCTCTGTCTTTCCCGTATATTGATCTATAGTCAAAATCCTTTGTGGTCGTTGTTTCACCCTGTGTATCTGAATTCCATGTTTTAAGAAAATTGGAATTATTCTTTTTTGAAACAAAATGAAACGTAATACGATCTGTAGACATTTCCATCGCCGCCCAAATTGCGCTTCCGACTTTTGTTTTTTGCATTGCTTCTCTCAGTTCAATTACCTTTGGATCATTTGGATTTACGATTTCATTACCATCAAAATCTATATACCTAAGCGGATTATTAATGCAGTAATTATAAGGTGTCCATGCTACTAGCTTTTCTAATAAAGGATCAATCACTCCCCATCTTCCTACCTGCGCATCATACATCCTCGCCCCATAGTCATACCATTCCAGGCTGCTGCCATCAGCGAGTTCTTGTTCCTGTTTCTCCTTCCCGTTGTACTTGTAATTATTAGTTTTACCAAAGGCCAGTGCTCTGCTACTAATTCCAGCCATTGTTAATCCAAACGGATAATAATGGGTTTTGCTGAAAATATTGTTGGCTGCTATTTTCATGGATTTTACAGGGTAATAAATTTACCTAAAAATGCGCAAAACAAGAAGAAAGCATTGCGGGTTTAAGCAACATTTTGTATTAAATTTTCTTCATCCCGCAACAGTCTGAAATAAGCCTCTTTTACCCTTGCATTCAGGAAATCCTGGACTACCACGACATACCGGTAGAACTCTTTACTACCCGGAGCATGTCCTGAAATTCGCCTTACTGAGGTCTCGTCCAGCCCCATCAGCAGCAGGGTTGTTATTGCAGTTCTGCGCATGGTATGCACTGTTATATGTTCATTAAAGCGAAGCGTATTGCCCGCAGCAGATTTTAGCTCAACCGCTTCTCCCATTCGATGCCTTATTTTTGGTACATGATAATCCCATCCGGCTTTCTTCATTAATTGTTTGATTTGAAGGTTGAGATTGGTTCCGGAAAGCCTGGGTAGAACATATCTTCCCGCTTTTCGATGGTATTTTTGCACAATTTCGACTGCATATTCAGGCAGCGGTACTTTTATTTCAACACCTGTTTTTTGTGTATGTAAAATAACATTGACGGCATCAGCAGTATGCTGCAAGTTTGTTTTTCGCAGGCTCATAAGATCCTGGTAGCGGAGCGCCACCGTGCAACCAAATACAAAAATATCTTTGGTTCTCCGAAGTGAGCGGGGAAGAGATTGTTCAAATTCTTTATTGGTTATCAAATATTTTAATTGTGCAGGAGAAAGTATTACCGGGGTGAATTTTTCCGCTGGGATCCGGAATTTTTTATAGAATTCGCCAACAGGGTATCCTTTTTCCAGTGTGAGGTAACGGAAAAATGTTTTTATGATCTTAAAAACGGCGCTTACGTACTGATCAAAATACTTTTTTTGATGATAGAGAAAATGTGAGAATCTTTTAAAAAATCTTGCCCAATAATTTTTTTCCCGTTGCAATGTTTGCAGGGTGGCTTTATTGAGCAATTGAATTCGCAGAGGTTCTTCTAATGTAATTTCATATTCTTCTAATAACTGGTATGTGCACCTGTATTGAACAAGTGTTCCTTTTCGTATTTTTTTACCAGAGATCATTAATCTGCGGCCAGAGGCTGAAGCGGTAATAAATTTTCTGAATTCAGGTAACAATGCCAGGTGTTTTAAGAGCTTCATTTTTTGAAATGAAGTTATTGGGTTTAGTTTGAGGTTATAAGGTCTCAGTTTTCTGCCCCGGCTAACATAAACACTTTTTCCTATTTGTTACTCATTATACGCAGAATAAGAATTAGTTACCCGCATAAGACATATCATGCCCGGAAGTGATATGCATCATACCCAGCCCGTAAATTTCGTCCTAATATAGCATCCTCTTTGACAAGCAAAATACCGGGTCATGTATCCACTTATTACAAGCTTATTTCTGGTGCCAGTTATTGTTAGCGGCTTATTATTGATTTTACCCAAAACAGTTGCAAGGATACTGGTTATTACCAGCTCTTTAGTGTTAGCAGCACTGTCACTTTATGTGTTCATTAACCTGGATGGTGTATTATATTTTGGTGTTCCCCATTATGTAAATGACCTGGTGGCAGTGGCTGATATTGTATTACTGGTTTATTTTGGCTGGATAGCCCTTCGCCGGAGAAGCTGGCTGGTGGGTTTGATGACTGTATTGCAATTCGGCGGATTATTGTATTTGCTGAAAATATTACCTGCTGATCATTCCCTGCAGTTCATGGTGGACAAGCTGAGTGCATTTATGTTTCTCCTCATCAATGTCATCAGCGGTATCATTGCCATTTATTCTCTCCGGTATATTGACGAAGAACATTGCAGCAGTTTCCGTAAAAAACATTTTCTTTCTATCCTGTTCTGGTTTATTGCAGTGATGAACCTGGTCGTTTCTTCCAATAATCTTGAATACTTTTTCCTGTTCTTTGAACTGACCACACTGGCTTCCTTCCTCTTAATTGGTTTTAGAAAAGATGAGCTGTCTGTTAAGAATGCATTGACTGCTTTATGGATGAACCAGGTTGGAGGGGTAGCAATATTGGCGGCAATTTTTTTCATTATCTACAATGGCTATGGTGAAGCCACTTTCAGCAATCTGCTGGCACATGCATCCGCATCGGGGATATTGCTGCCTCTGGCTTTGCTGTCTGTGGCTGCTTTAATTAAAGGGGCACAGCTGCCTTTCAGCAAATGGTTACTGGGTGCCATGGTGGCGCCAACACCGGTAAGTGCATTACTGCACTCTTCCACGATGGTGAAAATTGCGCCATTCATTATTCTTCGTTTATCGCCGGCTTTAAAGGATACACCGGTGGCCACGGTGGTGATTGCATTAACAGGATTTGTATTTGTGGCAGCTGCTATCTCTGCCTTATCACAGGATAATTTCAAAAGAATTCTGGCTTATTCCACCATTGCCCTGCTGGCACTGATGATCATGATGGCAGCGGTGGGTACACCTGTTACTATTGTTGCTGCCCTGGTACTCATTCTTTTTCATGGCATGTCAAAATGTTTACTGTTTCTCAATGCAGGAATATTGGAAAGGGTGTTTCACCTGAAACAATCTTCCGATATGGACAGGCTTGGTGAAAGTGGTCCGTTTACTTCCCTGGTTATCACTATTGGTTTTATGTCTTTATTGCTGCCGCCTTTCGGCGCTTTCATTGGTAAATGGCTAAGTATTGAAACATTAGGTGCACTGGCAACAGATAAAAAATTATTGGGTGCACTGGTGATCGTAGCGGTAGCAGGCGGCGGCGCTGTTTTATCCCTGCTCTATTTTAAAGTGATGGGTTTATTGATTGCCCGAACCGGTGACCATGATAAGATCAGGTTCGAAAAGACAGGGCTGGTGTATGCAGGCACTATGTATGTCTTGTTGGGATTAATTATACTGAGTGTGCTGGGCTTGCCGCTGTTGCTGACCGGTTATTTCGTACCTGTAGCTTCTCAAACTTTAGGTATGCCTGTCGCTGTTGTGATGGACGGGTGGAACATGCATATAGGTGCCATGAAATTACCCATGGTGCCCTTGCTGATCGCTTTATTCCTGCTGCCGGTTACCATTATTACGGCCCTGTTTATCCGGTTTAAAAATGTGGATAGGGTAAAAGAATATATGTGCGGGGAAAAAATAAACTACTCCTTCTCTTCCTTCTATTTTTCTACAGACAGGGCGACACCTTATTTCACCACCACGGGTATTTTGTTTTTTGTAGCACTGATTGTTGCGGCATTGATATAAACTGATTTGTTATGAACGATTTATTGATTCCGGTTTTACTGATACTATTGGCCCCGCTGATCGGCGGGCTGGTATACGGGTTTGAAAGAATTATTAAAGCAAGAATGCAGCGAAGGATTGGCCCTCCCTTATTACAACCCTTCTATGATTTTCTGAAACTGGCGGATAAAAGAAAAATGATCGTTCACTCGGCGCATGCATTTCTCGGCATCATGCATTTTGTTTCATTGTGGTTTGCGTTAGCTGTATTGTTGCTGGGTGGTGACCTGATCCTGGTTATTTTTCTTCACCTGCTGTCCACTTCTTTAATTATACTGGCTGGTTACAGCACCCGGTCTATTTTCAGTCACCTGGGTGCCAACCGCACTGCTATCAGCATACTGGCTTATGAGCCGGTGCTGATCATCATTGCCGTTTCTATTTTTATGCTTACCGGAAGTTTTGATGCATCGGCTGCATTCAACTGGGATCAGCCTTTATTATATAAAATGCCCCTGGCTTTTATTGCCTTGTTGCTGGTGCTGCCCATCAAATTGAAAAAATCTCCATTTGATGTGGCCGAAGCGCACCAGGAAGTAACCGGTGGAGTGGAAATTGAATTTTCCGGTATTTTTTTCGAAGCGGTGTACACAGCTAAATGGCTCGATTATGTTTTCTGCTACACACTGGTGTTCCTGTTTGCAGGGAATAATATTTTACTTGGAATTGGATTGATGGTCTTCACTTTCTTTTACCTGAATGCACTGGATAATTCCTCTGCAAGGGTGAATTATAAACAGATGCTGCGTTTTTCACTGACTGTATCCTTTTCACTTGCTTTTATTAATTTATTAATAAACATTTTTACATGAACCTGGCTTCTTACAGAAAAAAATCACCCTGGATACTGCACTACAATGCAGGCGGATGTAATGGCTGTGATATTGAGATACTGGCCTGCCTCGGTCCCAAGTATGATATTGAACGTTTTGGTATGATCAATACAGGTAATCCCAAACAGTCTGATATTTTACTGGTGACGGGTCCCGTTACCAAACGTTCCCGGGAAAGATTAGTAGAGATCTATGCACAAATGCCGGAACCCAAAGTGGTTGTCAGTTGCGGTGCCTGCGCCTGCACCGGCGGAGTGTTCAGGGGAATGTATAATTGTGAAGGAGGGGTGGACCAGTACATCCCGGTAGATGTGTATGTATGCGGATGTGGTACCAGGCCGGAACAGATCATTGACGGCGTGGTGCAGGCATTGGGTATACTGGAACAGAAAACAAAAGCGATGGAAGTGTCGGTGCGCCTCCAAAAAGAACCTTTGAAAGAGGAAGGTCAAATCAACCGCAGAAATATTGCGGATCAAATTAAACCTGCATTGTCATGAACAAAGTGATGACTTCAATAGAGAATCTTAAAAAGGACATTGGTGATTTTTACAAACCTGAATTGCATCACTTCATGGTGATGAATGCAGTGGAAGTGGGCGATCAGATAGAAGTGCAATGGTTCTTCAGTGATTATGCACATCCCTGCGATACAACATGTTTTTATACACTCGTCAGGCCGGAAACAGAAATACCCAGCATTAAAGATATTGTGGCATCCGCATGGGTGGCAGAAGCAGAGCTGGTGGACCTGATGAATATAAAGGTTGAAAACACTCAAAAAGGATTTGTACTGGAACCTGATTTTGAAAGCGGACCATTACGCAAAAAGAAATAACTATGGGAAGGCAATACGAAATACCAATAGGCGCCCAGCATATTTCCCTGCTGGAGCCCCTGCATTTTAAATTCACCACGGAGAATGAAAAAATTGTAGCAACAGAAGCGAATGTATATTATGTACACCGCGGTATCGAACAAGCCTGCTGTTCCAAATTCAAATTCCGGCAGGTAAGTTTTGTAGTGGGTCGTGTATGTGGATTATGTTCTATATCACACACAACCGCCTATTCACAGGTGGCAGAAAAATTACTGAAGATTGAAATTCCGTTGCGGGCAAAATATCTGAGGATGCTGGTGATAGAACTGGACCGCATTCACTCTCATTTATTATGCTTGAGCCATGTGGCAGAAAACTCCGGCTTTGAAGCGTTGTTTATGAAGACCATGCAGTACCGTGAATTCTCCATGGAGTTGCTCGAAGCGGTTTGTGGTAACCGTATACAGTATGATTTCTCCATTGTGGGTGGTGTGGCAAGAGACCTGAAACCACAGGTAGCCCAATCCATACTGGAACGATTGAAAAAATTTATTCCGCAGCTGGATGAACTGATGGATATCTACAAGAACAACTGGACATTATCATTAAAAAATAAAGGTGCCGGTGCTATCACCAAAGAAGATGCCATGCGGCTGAATGTGGTAGGTCCTTTTGCAAGAGCGGCCGGGTTGGCTATTGACGTACGTAATGAAACAGAAGACCTGCTGCCCTGGAAACAAGTGGGCTTTGAAATGATAACTGAAACCTCCGGTGATGTATATGCCCGTAATATGGTGCGGCTCCGGGAGCTTTACGTTTCTATCCGCATCATTGAAAATATCATTAATGGTTTACCGGAATCGGCATTGATCACAGAAACTAAAGCATTTCCTGATGGCGAAGCAACCGTGCGGTTGGAAGCGCCGAGAGGTGAATTGTTCTATTATGCCAAAGGAAATAAAACACAGATACTGGAACGATTGAAGATAAAGGCGCCAACATTTTCCAATGTGGCAGCTATGGCAGAAGCCTTTACAGGAAATGAATATGGAAGTGCGCCGGCCATTATTGCTTCTTATGATCCATGTTTGTCCTGTACAGCAAGATGAGAAACTGATTATACAAAAGAAAGAAGATGAAAACATTTTTTAAAGCACTCGGTAACGTTTTTAAGAAACCTGTCACAACGAAATATCCGTTTGAACAAACTTTTATTCCGGATGATTACAGGGGCCTGATCGGCTTTGATGAAAATCTTTGTATCTGGTGCCGCCGCTGCGAAATGGTGTGTCCGCCCGGTGCGATCGTTTTTTCCCAGGATATGGAAGGGAAGCAGACCTATCATTTTAACCGGGCTGTTTGTATCTATTGCGGAGAATGTGTACGGGCCTGTCCCAAAGAAGGAGCAATTTTTCAAACTGCAGAACCGGCGCCCTGCGCATTGAAAGCAGAAAACATAAACAACGGCTGGAATAAATTATTTGATGAGGCCCTGGCAAGCCGTGAAGCCTATGCTGCCGAAAAGAAAAGGAAGGCAGCAGAAAAGGCAGCCGCTGATAAAGCTGCCGCCGCCAAAAAAGAAGAGGAAAATAAAACTGGTAACTAACCGGTTATCTGTTAGTTTAATTGTTATGCATGAGCTTTCCATAGCACACTCTATCTTATCCATAGCTGAAAGGGCGGTCCCCGCTGGCAGCAAGGTGGCCGTTACTGCTGTTTCATTACAGATCGGCGAATTAAGCAGTATAGAAATCGAATCCCTTGAGTTTGCCTTTTCAGCCATCCGATCGGGCACCCTCCTCGAAAAAGCTGAACTTAATATTGAGATCATTCCGGGAGAAGCAGCATGCTCGGACTGCGGTACTGTTTTTCATATGGATTCCTTTGGAACCTGTTGTCCCCACTGCAAAAGCTTTCTGGTAAAAATCCTGAAAGGAAAAGAACTTAAGGTACTCAGTATCATGGTGGATGAATGAGCCCGGCAAACCCGGTTTCCGGCGCCCGGAAAACTGACCATAATCATATCCGCCTATGACGGTATAGTTATAATAAGGAGAACCTTCTTTCGAAATTTGTTAGTGTTCAGCAACCAAACAAATGTTCATTTGTGGCTACTGGATAAAAAAGCAAAAACCCCGACAATGGAAGACAACACCAACAAAACCGCTGCGGTTAAAGAAAGAAAAGTCAAAGGAAGGGTTGAGATCGATATTCAAAAATGCAAAGGCTGCGAACTCTGTACCACAGCCTGTAAGGAACATGCACTGGCACTTTCCGAAACCATTAACATTAAAGGATACCGTTACATCATTGCCAATAATGATGCCTGTACCGGTTGTGTGAACTGTGCACTCGTTTGTCCCGATGCAGTGATCACTGTGTATCGTACCCATCCAAAGAAAAAACCGGTTGACATTACACCGGAAAATATCCGGGAGCAATTACAAACCATGATCAGTCCTTCAAAATAAAAACAGGTTATGACGGAAACTAAACTCATGAAGGGTAATGAAGCAATGGCAGAAGCAGCAATACTGGCCGGCTGCGATGCGTATTTTGGTTATCCTATCACTCCGCAATCAGAAGTGCTGGAATATTTAGCAAGAGAAATGCCGAAGCATAACCGTATTGTGATGCAGGCAGAAAGTGAAGTGGCTTCTATTAATATGGTCTATGGCGCTGCCGGTGCAGGCTTTCGTGCCATGACCTCGTCCTCCTCACCGGGTATCAGCCTGATGCAGGAAGGCATCTCTTATATTGCCGGTGCTGAATTACCCTGTTTGATCGTTAATGTAAACCGTGCCGGTCCCGGACTCGGAACTATCCAGCCTGGGCAGGGAGATTATTTTCAATCTGTAAAAGGCGGCGGTCATGGTGATTATAAAATGATCGTACTGGCACCGGCCTCTGTGCAGGAGATGGCTGATTTTGTTTATCTCGGGTTTGACCTCGCAGATAAATATCGTAACCCTGTGCTGATGTTATCTGACGGGGCAATCGGGCAGATGATGGAGAAAGTACAGTTCAAACCATATACAAGGCCTGCAGTTGATAAGTCATGGGCCACTACCGGCAAACCAAAGACCCGTAACAGGAATTATATCACATCCTTGTTTATTCAGCCGGAAAGAATGGAGCAACATAACCTGAAACTGGAAGAAAAATTCAAAAAGATAAGAGAGAATGAAGTGCGGTTCGAAGAGATCAATACTGCTGATGCGGAATATCTTTTTGTTGCCTATGGATTGAGTGCAAGAATTTGTCAGAAAGCAATGGACATTGCAAGAGAGAAAGGAATCAAGATCGGTTTGCTTCGTCCCATTACTTTATACCCTTACCCGTACAAGCGGCTGGAAGAACTGACTGCACAAGTGAAAATGATGCTGAGTGTGGAACTCAACAGCGGACAGATGGTGGAAGATGTAAGGCTGGCAGTGAATGGTAAAGTGCCGGTTGAGTTTTACGGCAGAATGGGAGGGATGATGCCCACCCCGGAAGAAATTGTTCATCATTTAGAAACTTTAATACAGTATCATCATGCCAACTGAAGAACATGTATTGCCCGATACGGCGCTGGATCTAATAGCACCGGCCTGCCACGATGAGGAAGAATATGAAATGGTATACCACAAGCCCTCTACCATGGTGAATGTGGTTATGCACTATTGCCCGGGTTGTGCTCACAGCCTGGTGCACAAACTCATCATGGAAGTAGTGGAGGAAATGGATATACAGGAAAAAACCATTGGCATTGCACCGGTGGGCTGTTCTGTATTTGCGTATGAGTATATGGATATAGATATGCAGGAAGCGGCCCATGGCCGGGCCTGTGCAGTGGCAACAGGTATCAAAAAACTGATGCCGGATAAATATGTATTCACTTACCAGGGTGATGGGGACCTGGCAGCCATTGGTATTGCGGAAACATTACATGCAATCAACCGCGGAGAAAATATCCTGATCGTATTTATGAATAATGCTGTGTATGGCATGACCAGCGGACAAATGGCGCCAACAACACTGGCAGGCATGCACACTACTACCAGTCCTGACGGAAGAGATGTAAGTTATTATGGAGCCCCCATCAAAGTATCAGAATTAATGGCGAACCTGCCCGGTGCATTTTATGTTACCCGCCAGGCAGTGAACAGCGCCAATGCAGTGCGGCGTACCAAGAAAGCATTGCAGAATGCATTTAAGTATCAGCAATTGCACAAAGGCACCTGTTTGATAGAGATCATCGGTAACTGTCCTTCCAACTGGAAGATGACACCCGTGGAGGCATCAAAGTTTATTGATGAAGAAATGGTAAAAACATTTCCACTGGGAGATATTAAAGTGCCGAAAGGAGTTTGATTTAATAACGCCTTCGGCAAGCTCAGGCTGACATTTTTCTTGTCATGCTGAGTTTATCAAAGCAAGACAAGAAAAATGAACTAAAACAATTCTTCTTTAATTAACCAATGTGAGTATCATGAATGATTTCAAAAAACTGGAAGAACTCATAGTCGCCGGTTTCGGCGGACAGGGAGTATTATCATTGGGTATGACACTGGCTTATGCCGGCATGGTGGAAGGAAAAGAAATTTCCTGGATGCCATCGTATGGACCGGAGATGCGGGGTGGTACAGCTAATTGTATTACCATTATATCAGAGAAAAAGATCAGCTCACCCATCATTTCTTTATTTGATTCAGCCATTGTGCTGAACCAGCCATCAATGGATAAGTTTGCACCCCGGGTAAAACCCGGAGGGTTGCTGTTGTATGAATCTGGTAATATCTTTAAACCAAGTACAAGAACGGATATAGAGATCATTGGTATACCAGCCAGTACCGAAGCATTACTGATGAAGAATGCAAAGATCATGAACATGATCATCCTCGGTGCTTACTTGCAATTGAAGCCGGTGGTAAAAATTGATTCCATCCTCGAAGCATTGAAGAAAGTATTGCCGGAAAAATATCATCACCTGCTTGACATTAATAAACAGGCACTGGAAAAAGGCAAAGCATTAGTGGTGCAACAGAAAGAACCGGTAATGTAATGTTGGATTATCTTTGACCGGTAAATACCTGCAGATACATGAAACCAGATGAAATAGCGCAGCTGCGCAAAGATTATACATTGCATACGTTGAATGAAGATGAGGTGGATCCGTCACCCCTTGCACAGTTTCAGCGCTGGTGGAACGATGCAGAAAAGTCACAGATCGATGAGATGAATGCTATGACCCTGGCCACTACAGGTCAAGATGGTATGCCTGAAGCCCGCACAGTATTACTGAAAGCTTTTGATGAAAAGGGTTTTGTATTCTTTACCAATTACAATAGTGCCAAGAGTCAGCAACTGGATTTTAATGCCAATTGCTGTTTATTATTTTTCTGGAAAGAACTGGAACGGCAGGTCCGCATTAATGGGATTGCTGAAAAAATTTCAGTCAAAGAAAGCATCGACTATTTCGACAGCCGCCCGGATGGAAGTAAGATCGGTGCATGGGCATCGCCACAAAGTGTGGTTGTAGCCGGCAAGACCTGGCTCAAAGAAACATTTGAATATTATGCGGAACGTTTCAAACATGGCAAAATTCCCAAGCCCCCGCATTGGGGTGGTTACCGGGTAAAGCCCACCAAAATTGAATTCTGGCAGGGACGCCCCAGCCGCATGCACGACAGGATCTTATACACTCCGGTAGCAGATAGTGCAGAGGGTCAATGGAAAACAGAAAGACTGGCTCCATAAACAATACAGTACTAAGCGTTCCCCTTATTTTTTATATTTTTATAAGCTGGCAACATTTTCCGGTAGGGTGAAAATGATTGTACTATCAACTCAATATGCGTTTCATGCGGAGCCTTTTTTTATTCATCACTACCTGTATTGCTTTTATGCAATGCCAGAAGGAAGTGAATTCTGCACAGGTAACTGTGCTGCCTTTTGAAGCAGTACCTGTTACCACACCTGTTCTCCCGGGTACTATTGATGAGGCCTCCGGTATTGCTGACAGTAAGAGCAACACCGGTTTTATCTGGGTGCAACAGGATGGAGGCAATCCACCGGAGTTATTCCTGCTTTCTTATACCGGCACTGTCCAGAAAAAACTTCCGGTAAAAGGAGTGACCAACCGCGACTGGGAAGATATGGCCGTGGGCAATGGCCCGGTGGCCGGCACCAATTATGTGTACCTTGCTGAAACTGGGGATAACAGTGCTACTTATACCAATTATGCCATCTATCGATTTGCAGAACCTACCTTAACAACCGATACCGTTTTTAATACTGATAAAATTGTATTTCAATATCCCGATGGTTCACATGATGCAGAAGCGATGCTGCTTGATAACAGTACAAAAGATATTTACCTCATAAGTAAAAGAGATAGTGCTTCCCGTATCTATAAATTACCCTATCCGCAAAGCACCACTACCACCATGATCGCCACCCTGGTGGGTGAAATGCCTTTTACAGGAGTTTCAGCTGCTGCCGCTTCTCCCGATGGAAAAGAGTTGCTGGTAAAAACCTATACCAATGTCTATTACTGGAAAAGGAATGCCGGTGAAACAATTGGAGCAGCATTGCTGCGTACACCCCTGGCTTTAGGATATATGCTGGAGCCACAGGGCGAAGCAATTTGTTTTAAAAACGATAATACAGCCTTTCTTACCCTGAGTGAAAAACCATTCTTTGCCACTTCTGTAACGCTTAATCTATACCGCCGAAAATAAAATTACCGGTTGCAGGAGATCTCATTCAGAATAACGACAACTGCCTTTCATCTTTTATGATCATTCGCCGTTTCGGTTTTGCAGCAGTTGTTACTGCAATACCCTCAATGCAAAAAACAGGCGAGGCCTCATAACGGCTGGCCACTACGATCTGTGTACTACCCGCATGCTGGTTGAACATTGCCTCCACCAGTTCCGGCTTATTATTGTTTTTAGATAAATGCGATAAGATGAGCAACCGCAGATCAGCTGATTGATACTGCTGAAATAATTCCAATGCCTGAGCATTGGATAAATGCCCTTCATCGCTGCTGATCCTTTTTTGCAAATGATAAGGATAGTTACCATTGCGCAGCATGTCATCACAATAATTGGATTCAAGAAAAACAGCATGGCACTGGCTGAAATATTTTATTACCCGTTTGCAGGCATAACCAATATCGGTGATGACACCCACATTCACCCCATGACCAGCAACCATAAAGCTGTGCGGATCGGAGGCATCGTGACTTTTTTTGAAAGCGGTGATAGCCAGGTTACCGATTGTTATGGGTTTGGCATCTTTAAAAGAATTGACCAGTTGCGGTTCAACAGGCATATTACTCCTTGCCAAAGTGCTGTCGGTGATATAAACAGGAAGCTGGTATTTTTTAGAAATACCGGCCAGCCCGGTAATATGATCGGCATGTTCATGCGAAATAAAAATAGCTTTAACTCTTTCCATCGGCAACTCCAGTTGTTTCATCCGCTTTTCTGTTTCCCGGCAACTGAGCCCGGCATCAATTAAAACTGCTTCATTATTATTGCCGATATAATAACAGTTGGCATTACTGCCGGAATTGAGCGAAGTGATATAGAGTGACATAAACGGTAAAAATAGGAAGGAATAAGTTGCTCCCGCCCCGCGGATGAAAGATTTGTTGAAATACCGGGACTGTAACAGGGTTCATCTTTTCTTAATACATTTAATCAGCAAATTGAAATGGAAATAAACATTGCTATATTAATGGCCGATCTTTCCGGCTACACCGCCATGACAGAGATACATGGTGCTGAGTCCGCCGCCGCTATGGTAGACAGGTATCTTACCCTGGTTAATAAGTCCCTGGTGGGTGACAGCCACCTGCATGAACGGATAGGAGACCAGGTGGTTATTATTTCTTCCCATGCAGAACAACTGGCTTACACTGCTACTTTTCTGTTTGAATTCGCTCATGAACAGGAAGATTTTTTACCCCTGCATGCAGCCCTTCACTATGGCCCGGTGGTAAAAAAAGGATAATGCTTATTTCGGTTCCACTATCAATACGGCAGCCCGCATTATGTCGGCCGCCGATAAAGGCAAAATACTTTGTTCAGCAGATTTCCTGGACCAGCTTCCGCAGGGGCACAGCTTTGCAGTAAAGAAAATCGGGTTACACCAGTTTAAAAACCTGCTGCAACAGGTTGACTTATTTGAACTCGATTGTTGTATAACAAATCTCTCCAAAACATTTGTGATTGACCCGGTATGTCACATGCTCCTTAAATCACCGGCAACTTCTCTACAGTTAAAACATGATGATACAATACATTATTTCTGCTCGGAAAAATGCAGGGCCTTGTATAAAAAATTATATATGGCTGATGAAACGTAACTGCGCTAGAGAATTTTTTCTATTCTTCCCGTAATAAATATTTATATTTAGTTGAAGTACCTGAAGGAAACGAACAAAACCAACCAACATGAGCCTCCATCCTTCCACTCCTTCGGGCACTGCCCCTGATCAGGTTATAGCCAATGAACCCGGTAATTTATCCAGGCTTTTTTCTTTAGATGTGTTGCGTGGTATTGCGCTGCTGGGTATTCTTGTCATCAGCATCTGGGAATTTGGCGGCTTTACCAGCAATGAGCAAACCTTTTTCCGGCAGGGAACACATGGTGGCAATTACAAATTACTCAGCATTGTTTCCATTTTATTCGAAGGAAAGATGCGGGCCCTCTTTGCACTGGTCTTTGGTGCCGGTATTATTTTATTTATGCAGAAAAAAGAACACCCGGCACCGCTGGCTGCACCTGATGCCTATATACGCAGGCAGATCTGGCTCATCATCTTTGGGGTGTTCAATGCATTTGTATTGCTGTGGCCCGGTGATATTTTATTCCAGTATGGCGTAGTTGGAATTTTATTATTTGCTTTCTGGCGAATGCCGGCACGGGGGTTATTGATCGCTGCCATCCTGTGTACACTTATTTATTGCGGCAAGCAATACTGGAATTATGCTGATGACAAGAAGGATTATAAAAAATTTCTCGCTGTCACAGCAGTCGAAAAGAAATTCAAACAGGACAGCACGGCCCGGGCAAAAAAAGACAGCTTCGACAGAACAAAAGATACGGTCTTGCTAAAAGACACACTGGCGAAAAATAAGTTAATGGATTCGCTGGCCCGCAAGAATGATACGCTGACAAAAAAACAAGCTGGAGAAAAAGGCAGGTGGGAAGGCATGATAAAAGAACTGAAATATGATTCCTCCAAAACAGTTGCGGAGAACAAAGCCATCCGGGCCTCTTACGGCAAAGTATGGAAACACCTGATGCAACGGTCGCAAAACAAAGAATCAAACTGGTTGTATCGCACCGGGGTTTGGGATATCAGCTCCATGATGTTGCTCGGCATGGCCTTACTCGGTTTTGGTTTTTTCAATCATCGTATGGCTTCATCCAGGTATCTGCTTATTGCAGTGTTAGCCCTCGCCATTGGTTTTACACTGGCCTGGTTCAGGATTCATTTTCAGAGTATAAAACTGGCGGACTATGCCCGGTACATTGAAAAATACCCGGTTCCTTTCAACCAGTTCTTCCCCATCGAAAGAATGTTGCTGGCCACCGGCTATGCCTCCCTCGTTATGTTATTGCTGCGCAGTAAATTCTTGGACTGGCTTTGGCAGGCACTGGCCGCAACTGGTAAAATGGCGTTGACCAATTACCTAATGCAAACCATCATCTGCACTTTCTTTTTCTATGGGTATGGTTTTGGTTATTTCGGCAGGTTGCAGCAGTGGCAATTGTATTTTATGGTAGCAGAGATAGCCCTGGTGCAGATAGTCTTCTCTGTTTTCTGGCTCCGTTATTTTACCATGGGTCCGCTGGAGTGGTTATGGCGGTGTTTGATATACCGCAAATGGCTTCCCTGGAAAATAAAAGAACCCCATGCTATAACCGATTCACCAGCTCTCTGATTTTTACAACCATTAAACCATTTATATGGATCAGCATAATTCTTCCGGCACACCGCAATCATTAGTTATTCCAATGCAGGGTACTGGTGGTGCCGGTGAACAATCAACGGTGAGGCCTGTAACCAGGGCCGAACGTATTAAAAGTATTGATACGATCCGTGGGGTGGCTTTGTTGGGAATATTAATGATGAACATTCCGGGCTTTGGTATCAACTGGGATTTCTTTTATTCCATTCTCACTGGGCCCAGGGCAGGAAAAGATTATTATACGTTTGCTATTGTGTTTGTTTTTTTTGAGGGAACCATGCGGGGATTGTTTTCCATGTTATTTGGAGCCGGTATGGTGTTGTTTATGCAAAACAAGCATGAATTGCCCGGCCGCCCTACGGTAGCAGAGTATTATTACCGGCGTTTATTATGGCTGGTGCTGTTTGGGGTCATCAATGCATTTGTATTGTTATGGCCGGGCGATATTTTATTTTTTTACGGGCTATGCGGTATGTTATTATTTGCATTCAGAAAATTGTCACCCAAGTGGCTGGTAGTAATAGCGCTGACCTGTGTGGCTTTCGGGATGGTAAAAAAACAATGGGACTGGAATGAAACCCGGGAGAAAAGAGAATCTTATACTGAAGCGATGGCAGCAAAGAAAGAAAAGAAAGAGCTGACCCCGGAGCAACAGGGTGCCATCAAAATGTGGATGGAAATGGAGAAAAATCAGAAGCCTGACACTGCCATTACCAATGAGAATCTCCGCAAAATGCAGTCCGGCTATGGCACCATTTTTACTTATTTCATTCCCCGCAATGCCGGTGGTGAAATTTGGTATATGTATAATGAAGTGTGGGACCTGCTGGTCATGATGTTTCTGGGCATGGCCCTGTACCTCTGGGGATTTTTCTCCAATCGATTACGAACCTCCACTTATGTGATGTGGTTGCTTATTGGCTATGGCATTGGTGTACCCATTGCCTGGGCCATATTCGACAAAGGCTTCATGAGTTTTGGCAGCATGGGCCTGTATGCCGATAGCTGGAGTTCATCGCATATGGTATTTGCAGAGTTTCGCCGTATCCTCATTACGATCGGGCATGCGAGTTTGGTCATGCTCATATTCCGCAGTGGCATCATTCCGTGGCTGATGAGGGCACTGGCCAATGTGGGACAGATGGCATTTACAAATTACCTGATGCAATCTATTCTGTGCACATTATTCTTCTATGGTTATGGATTAGGCTATTACAACAAACTAAAATTTCACCAGCTCTATTATGTGGTATTTGCGGTATGGATATTCCAGCTTATTTTTTCAAGTATCTGGTTGCGGTACTTCCGCTTTGGCCCGTTTGAATGGTTGTGGCGTTCACTGACCTATTGGAAAAAACAACCGATGAAATTATAATTAATGGTTGCTGCAAACTGACACGAATGAATACTGATAAAGTGTAATGCAGTCATCAGTTGTCAAACTTATTAATGTTTGCAGGAAGGAAATCATAAGGTGTTTCTTTACACTATCAACAGCAAAACAAAAAAGGCTGTTTCAAAAACACCAATCATTGTCATATTGAGCAAAGCCGAAATTTGACAATGACTGGTAAACAAATTTGTACGCATTTCGATATCCCGATAGCTATCGGGACAATGTGACAAATTTGTTTGTTTTTTGAAACAGCCTCTCCGAATTATATACTATTCATTACATCCTGTTTCTTACTGCAATTACTTGGCAGGAGTGGTGGTCACATTCATATCCCTGACGCAAACATATTTTCCGTCACGTTTTTGAAAGAATGACATATAATATCCTTTCTCCACTTCTGCACCTGCCGGGTTAATAGTTGTCCAGGAACCAATTTCTGTAGCTGAATTGCCTTCTGCAAAAAGGTCCACTACTTTATAGACACTGGTATTACCGGTGGTGTCGCTGGCCAGGCGCTTGGCAATTTTTTCTTTGATAGCGGCAGCTCCTGAAAGAGGTGCTTCATTCCGGCTATAACTAACGGCATCCTGGCTATAATAGGCCACTACTCCATCAGCATCTTTGGCTTTTTCAGCAGCAGCATAGGCGTCTTCCATAGCCTGGATCTCCACTTTTAGTTTATCCATGTCAATAGGTTTCGCTTCTTCTGCAGGGGTAGTACAGGCAGAAAAAAACAAGGCAGAAAGTCCGGACAGTGCTACGATTAGAAACTTACTTTTCATAAAAAAAATTTTTGGTTGGTTAAGAGATATGGTAAGGTAGTCTTTTTCTTAACCATGGCCGGAATGTTGTTTCCGGCAGGGCTTTTATCACATACTGGCTTGTATAAGGAAGAACCGGAAGTTTACTGATACCGGGGATGGCATATTAAAGAGAAGTAATCATTAAAACAATAACGCAAGTTCGCCTCTGCTCCTTACCGAAAAAATTGACAGCAGTCATTCTCCGCTATGAACATCCTCATTGTTTTCAGCCCTTTGGAAAGTTATATTTGAAGAGAAGGAAAATAATTAATCACTCATAAAATAACGGGTATGAAAAACACTTCAAAGATCCTCATTGCGCTGGGAGCCGGATTAGCTATCGGTGGTCTCATGGGTGTACTATTTGCACCAGATAAAGGAGAGAACACCCGTCATAAAATTGCGGAAAACGGTAAAAAATTAAAAGATCAGTTTACCCGCAAAGTAAAACTGGGCAAAAACAAAATGGAAGAACAAATGGCCCGGATCAATGGCGAGCTCGACGAAGTAATCTGACAGATATTGTAACTTTAAGACATGTCAGAAGAGTTTAACAAAGTAGAGTCGATGATCGAACAGCTCAAAGCGTATGCTAATACCAGGGTATCGCAGGTAAAGTTATCCATGGCGGAAAAAGTGTCAAAGCTAGCCGCTGAAATGATAGCTATGCTGATGGCGGCCCTGGTATTCTTTTATTCCTGGTAATACTCAGCATCGCAGCCGCCATCTTCATCGGGCAATGGCTGGAGAATATGTGGCTGGGGTTTGTGATTGTAGCCGGGGTTATACTGGTGGTGGGGTTGATCTTATGGTTGTCCAGAGACCGCCTGCTGCGCATACCCATTATGAACAAACTGATAGAAGCCTTATTTGAACCGGAAGAAGACGATGAAAAAAATTAAACATATAAAAGATATACAGGAAGAAAAGATGCGGCTCCGCATACAACAGCTGGAGCAGGAAAAAAACCTGCAGCAAAACTGGAACGAGACCAAGCTGGAATTGCGCCCCGGTACCTTGCTGCGCAACCAGATGGCAGCCTCTTCCACGGGCAAAGAAGGTGAGAACACTTTATTTACTGGGCTGGTAAGTCTCGGGGCTGGTTACCTTACCCGACGCTTCACCGGGCTGGCAGGACAAAAGATCGAAAACACCGTGCAGATGGGTATTGAAAAACTGGCTAACCGCATGCAGGCTGTCCTGAAGAAAAAAAGAAAACGAAAAAAATAATTACACCATTAAACCAGATTGCCCCTGTTCCGGTATGAGACCCGGCAGGGGCTTTCCTTTTTATTGATCGTCAGCGGCCATTGAGCCGTATTAATTTTAGTATAACTCCCTTATGTTATCGTCCAGGCTTCCGCACTAATCCGCTGCGTACCGTTGTATGTATACTTTTGTTGATTCACCAATGAAGTATGCAATTAATGACATTATTTTCTATGCTAACTCATTCTTTACTTCTTCAATCAAAAATAATTTCTCCCCGGCAGGCACTTTCCACTTCACGGATACACCAACGCAAAAACCGATGAGGGCTGTACCCAAGGGAGACAGCACCGATATTTTCTTTTCTTTCCAATTGGCCTGGTCGGGAGTTACAATCATTATTTCCAGCAGGGCATTCGTAGCTATATCCCTCACTTTTAACCGGCTGCCCAGCCGTACCATACCGGGAGGCAACTGGTTTTCATCCATCAGCCGGGCTCTTTTTAGCTCCTGTTGCAGGGCATTGGCTGATTGACGGTCTGCAGCATTGTGCACATGCTCCTTGCGCAGGTGATACAAAATAGTTGAATGGTCTTGCCTGCTAAGCAAGACCGGTTGTTTTGTAGTTTGCATTTTTTATTTTTTAAGAAGTAATAAAGTGTCAGCAGGAGTTTCTCCCGCTGGTATTTTTTTCTTTCTGGATTGGTATATAGCCAACGCCAATAAAGGCAGTGTTACCCAGAGTGCTTTATACCAGTCTGTATTTTTTACAAGTGCCGTTTCAAGTAGTATGGCATTTATCAGCAGGAGTACTACTGCAAACATTCCGTTTAAAGAAACATGTTGAGTGTGCATGATAGTTAATTGAATAAAGTAAAGTAATTGGTTTACCAGGCACGGTAAACCGGTTAACACTGCTCCGGTAAATACTACAGGTTATTGTAAATGGTATGCAATACGAAATGCATACAGCATTAACCTGCATACGATACCGCAGCAGACAAACATCCTTCCCGGTCTTTATCAGGAGGCCGGGGTTAGCTGCTTAAAGTCTTTGAAACTGGAAAAATAAAAAAGATGATTACAGAAAGGCATGAACTCTGTAAAGGAACAGGTATAAGAATCCGTGAGGTCGGTGATGACCGCCCCGGGAAACAAAAGCGTTGTATATTTTGAAAACCTGTTCATGAAATTTAAAATTAAGCAATTTTATTGACCGGTAGATTGATTGATGTATTTTTTAACATACACTACTGGTTGTGAGATAACGGTAGTGAACTTGCCAACATAACTCTATTAACCACGGTGTAAACGGTATGCATTCCCGTTTCTTGTACGAGCAAAAAAAGAGAGAAACTAGCGCCTACACATATTGGATCGTCTTTTAAAATGAGTACATTAGTAAAATGATTTTTATGCGATATGCTGCTTTACTGACGGCCTTGCTGGTACTGTTGCAAAAAACGGGTGCCCAGCAGCCTGCTGCCGATAAATGGAAAACCGTCAATGCTTTCAGCATGGGCGACAATAAAAGCAAGTATACTGACCAGTTGCTGTTTTGGAGTAAAACAGGGGATGGAAATAATGCATATATCTATAAAACCACCGGCTATAAATCACAAATGAACCTGGAGGTATTTGGCTGGCGATACACGTCTGTTTATTTGATTTTTAATTTGCAGGATGAACTTACCGGTATGCAATTCATTACAGTATACAAACCCAATGATTATGCTGCCGATAAGGATTATTATGCCCAGCAGGAAAAGCTGATTGCTTCTCTTGGCCCTTACACAAAAAAGGAGAACTCCTATACAGATGGTGTTTCATCCAATGGCGTTACCTGGTCGGGTAATGAAGTGAGTATTTCTTTTGTCAAAAAAACCGGCGGAAAGAACGGGGTCTTGCCATCGAACTGATTTTTTAAAAAGTAATAAGATAAGTACGGGTTCCTTTATTCCTGTTGCTGCTATTCACGCCACTGTATGTGAAAAGATAATTACCAACCACATGCATTTGATTATTTCAACAGCTTAAATGCAATTGCATCCAGCCTTTCCTTCGCTTCATTCCAGCTGGGCACTTGCTCCGCTTCCCACACCAGCGTTTTATACTGCTTTGATAATTTTACTATTTGCTGCATGGCTACTTTGTGGGAGTCTGTATTTCGGTACTGCAGCATGGAAGACTTATCCTTCCAGGCTGTAAGGGTGTAGCCGATGCGCCAGCCATTATTTCCTACCCATACATGCAGGCAACCTGCTGCCTGCTTAGCCTGCTTTGTTGAACGGATGGAATGCCGCACAAAGGGAATGAATTTCCAACCATTCCTGACATGTAATTCGGTGGCTACAATAAGCATAGACAATAATTGGTACAGGAAAAGTACAAAGATTTTAAAATTTAGATTCTCATCAGTAATCTATTTATGTAATAACAATTCCCCTCCCGTTGTTTATCTCCCCGCTTTTAAATAGCTTCCGTATTATTTACCTGCTAATACTTTTACCATGTACCGGTCCTCCTGCTTTTCATTTATTGTCACCGCTTTCTTCTTACTGTTCTTGTCACTGCACAGTGCCGGTCAACCCGACAAAGCCGAAGCCGCCATCCGGGACATCATGCAGCAATCCAAAGTGGTGGGACTTTCGGTAGCCGTGGTGAAAAAAGGCAAGCTCATTTATACGCATTCCTTCGGGTTAAAAGATATTGATAGCAATACTCCATTAACAGATGATTGCCTGTTCCGCATTGCTTCTATCTCCAAATCTTTTACGGCCACTTCCATTATGCAACTGGCCGAAGCAAAAAAATTATCCTTAGATGATGATATCAGTGACCTGGTCGGTTTCAGCATACGAAATCCTAAATTTCCCAATACCGTGATCACACTACGCATGGTATTAGCGCACCGGTCCTCTATCAACGACAGCCAGGGTTATTTCACCCTCGATGCGATCAACCCGGCTAAAAATCCCAACTGGGCCAACTGTTATAATGCATACGAACCGGGTAACGGCTACCAGTACTGCAACCTGAATTATAATATGGCGGGCACCATTATAGAGAAAATAACAGGAGAACGTTTTGACCAGTACGTCAAACATCATATCCTCGATCGGCTCGGTTTGTACGGCGGCTATTGTGTGGACTCATTGGATGCTTCCCGCTTTGTGACCATTTATGAATACGATGATTCAGTAAAAAGTTTTAAAGCTTCGCCCAATGCATATGCACCCCGCCGCGAAGAGATTGCTAAGTATGTTATGGGTTACAGTACTCCCATTTTTTCACCCACCGGCGGTATGAAAATCTCCGCTACGGACCTGGCCAGGTATATGACCATGCACATGAACAGGGGTAAGGCCAATGGCAAACGAATCATAAAAAAGAAAAGTGCCATCAGCATGCAAACAGCCTTATCAGAGAAAGAAGGCTATGGGCTGGCTATCTCCACCACTGCTAAACTGATTGCCGGTAAAACCCTGAAAGGACATACCGGTTCTGCTTACGGCTTGTACAGCGCTATGTTTTTTCACCCGGAAGAAAAGTTCGGTATTGTTGTCATCAGCAATGGCTGTCATCCCGGGTATACCGATGGTTTTAATACCGTGATACGGAAAACAGTGAATGCATTGTATGAACAGTTGATTGTAAAATAGTATTGCTGAAATTGATGGCCGGACTCTTCAGCTGCCTTCCTCTATTTCGTCATTCAAATGCCCCGCATCCCAGCCACAATAACCAATAAATAATTTGATAGCTGCTTCAGTGATCAAACCGGTGCTGCCTTTTTCATTATCCTCGATAATAAAGAGAATGGCTTTTTCAAAATCAGTACCGTTTAAGGCCGGGGTGCTTTGGAGAAATTGACCAGTATAATTCATTATGCTGTTTAGGGTTTGGATACCAGAGTTACTGAGCTGCCGGATGATTGTTTTTAAAACAAGTAAACCGGGAGCTGTAATCAGCTATTTTTATTTACATTCATAAAAAGAACAGTATGGCCAGGATCATTCTACTATTGCTGGGTATTGGTTTCACCCAATATCTTTCCGCCCAGGAACCAACCTTTGCCCGTTTCATCAAAGTAAATGCAGCCGATAGCCAGCTCCGCATCAAAGAAACTGTAAAGAGCCAGTTGCTGAAAGAGATCGGGACAAAGAAAAAACAAACAGCAGGCAGTATGATGCGGCTGGTACTAACGGGAACAGGTAAAGAGAGTATCCTTACGGGCCGCTGGTTAGCAGCCCGGCAAAGTAAGGATCTGTACGTCATAGAACTTTCAGCAGTAGTCAGTAAGTACATTGGGGAAACAGAAAAGAACCTGGCCCGGCTCTTCGATAGAGCAGAGGGAATGAACTGTATCTTACTATTTGACGAAGCCGATGCACTCTTCGGGCAGCGGACAGACAGTAATGAAGACATGGAGAAGGAAGCAGCCCTCACTTATTTCCTGGAGCGGATGAGCAAATACAAAGGCATCATCCTGATCAGCTGCAGCGGTACTGATTGCCTGGCCACCCTTGGCAAGCATAAGTTTACGGGGATAAAAGAGTAGGGAGATAAAATTATCTTATAAATCAGCCTGCATCCGGTTCTTCCCGGCAAAAACAAGCTGCCCAAAATTAATTTCCCATTATCAAAATCACTTTTCTATATTTGTTTTTTGCATCAGGCCATATACCGGCCAATTTTAATTTCAGCCTCGTTAGTTTTTGTTTTTGCCTCAGCCTCTAAAGTTCATTGATTGACGTTAGTGCCAGGGATCTGTCTCTGTCAACAACGGGTTTAGTATTTGCCTTTTTAATTTAACAGTATTAAAACCAGCATTTATGAAACTATCAGAATTTATTGTGTTGACCCAGGAAAAAAAGAGATTCACCGTTTTACAAGAGGGAGTGCCTATTGCCCAACGGGAGTTGGTGGATTACATGTTATTCCTTTTCCATCTGCCCGGTTTTTACGTAGAAACCTGGTGCAGCAAGGAAACAAAAGATATCCGGGAATACAAAGTGTTTCACAACCCGGCTCATTTAACGCCCTACCTGGAGGCTATTCCGATTGACCACTTATTGAAGAAATGATTGATGGGTTCCTGTTATTCTTTATGTGCTCGGCATCCTTCATCTCATCAATAACCATTTTCCGGTGCCTGTAATCAGAAAAGATACTGGCCCGGGAGCCGGAAGGGCATTGCCTTGTGGTAACCTTTCCTTACCGGGATTTTTGTGGCATACTCGTATAGCATAAAACGGTTACCGGGGGTTAAAAAATCATATGCTGAAAAAACACCTGTCATAAAAAAAGCTAAGCAAGTGGTTTACCTTTCAATAGGTGAATCGCTGGTATAGCGAAACCACTATTGTATATGACCGGGTATGAACGAATAGCTCACAGGGAACTGATCGCCTGGCAAAAGAAAATGCTGCGCAGGCCCTCGCTTGCCAATAAGTTGTCCAAAAAACTACAAACCAAGATAAATACCTGGATCCCGGAAAAAGTACATAAGGCCATCACCGTTACACTTAAGCAAATGATACGGGGTGTTTTGTTTGGTGCCAAACATACCAGTGCTGATACGCTGGTCAATGCCAGCCTGGAAGTACGGGAAGAAGCAGTCTTTAAAAAAATAGACTGGTACCGGAAAACAGCAATGGTGGAAGGGGGGATCACGGGGGCAGGGGGCATACTATTGGGCCTCGCTGATTTTCCCCTCCTGCTCGGGATAAAATTAAAATTGCTGTTTGATATTGCTGTACTCTACGGCATGGATGTGCATGATTACCGCGAAAGAGTGTACCTGCTGCATATTTTTGAACTGGCTTTCTCCAGTGATGAACACCGTAAAAAAATTTACCTGGGTATGATCGATTGGGAAGAGAAACGAAAAAGCTTGCCGAAAGATATCAATGAGTTTGACTGGCGAAACTTCCAGCAGGAATACCGGGATTATATTGACCTGGCAAAAATGGCACAGTTGGTACCTGTTATAGGCGCACCTGTTGGAGTACTGGTGAATCACCGCCTGCTCAAAAAACTGGGCACTACCGCTATGAATGCTTACCGGATGAGATGGGAAGCCTTTGCGGGTGCAAAGAAATAAATACAGCAGGTACTTTCGGCATTTTATAGTTTAGCTTTCCATCAGCCTCTTCATGAATATGTAGCTTTACCAGATGAGAAAAGTATTATTATCTCTTTTTATCTTTTTTACTTTCCAGCTTCTTGCACAGGAAAAAAAACCATATAAAGTAATTGCTTATTACACCGGTAAGGGAAACACTATTCAGCAATATCCCGTTCACACCATCACACATATCATTTATAGTTTTTTGAAGTTGCAGCAGGATACCCTCACTTTTCATAATGATGAGCAACGACAAACGGTACAGCAACTCGTACAATTAAAAAAACAATACCCGCAATTAAAGATCATGGTATCCATCGGTGGCTGGGGTGGCTGTGCACCCTGTTCAGAATTGTTCCGTTCGGCCACACACCGGGAAACATTTGCGAAAACAACGGTGGCTTTATTTAAAGAGTATGCTATTGATGGCCTCGACCTGGATTGGGAATACCCGGCCATAGAAGGATATCCCGGTCATACCTATGCTTTGCATGATAAAGAGAATTTTACAGCCCTGGTAAAAAAATTAAGAGAAGAAATGGGCAACAGGTATTTGCTAAGTTTTGCTGCCGGTGGATTTACCGGTTATATCGATCAGTCTGTTGACTGGAAGGAAGTAATGCCACAAGTAGATTTTGTGAACCTGATGACCTATGACCTGGTGGGAGGTTATAGTACTGTAACCGGTCACCATACACCGCTGGCTGATTACAGGCCCGGGCAGCAGTCTGTTCAACAATGTGTAAGCCAGCTTTTGCAAAAGAATATTCCGGCAGAGAAGCTGATCATTGGGGCCGCTTTTTATGCCAGGGTGTGGGAACAGGTGGCAGACAGTAATCATGGTTTATATCAAATAGGAAAATTTAAGCAGGGAGTATCTTATAAAATGTTTCCGCAATATTTCAGCGACAGTTCCGGGTTCAACTACTATTGGGATAAAAAAGCAAAAGCACCGTATCAATACAACCGGCGCAAAAAATTATTTGCCACCTTTGATGATAAAAAATCTATCCGGGAAAAAACAAAATTTATACGAAGAGAAAAATTGGGTGGCATCATGTTCTGGGAACTGAGCGATGACCTTCCGGAAAACGGGTTGCTGGATGAGATACACAAAACACTGAATAACTGATATTTTATTTTTATCTGCATTGGATATCCATAGAAGAAGGTAACCCAATCCGCCTCAGAATATTTCTATAATTATTCCTGTTAAGAATTGGAGTCAATTATTTATCATCAGTTATTATAAGCAGCACTGTTAAAAGGTGGTTCTTCTAAAGACCTTCTGCTTAGCCAGTTGACATCCGGTAATGGATTCTATTAACAAGTCAATGATCTCTGGCACCGTTTGTGAATTACTGCAGCTGTTATTTTATTTATTCATTTTTAAATTGACAGTTATGAAAAAAATTATACCCTTTATTCTTGTAACAACATCAGTGATTGTAGTAATGGCAGCTTGTACCCGTAATCCTTATGCGGTTCAGCCGGCAGTAACTACGGACACAACCGGCTTTGCACAGTTCCGTGAATGGAAAGCCATGAATGAGCTGGAATCTGCTATCGCCCTGCGTACCGCTGTTGAACCGCGGAAAACCAATACTGTTTATAAAAGTGGTTCAATGACTTCCTCTACTACTAATGAAGCAAAAGTTGCTAAAAAGAAAGGTTGGAGTAAAGCCGCAAAGTATTCAGTGATCGGTGCTGGTTCAGGAGCGATCCTGGGAGCCGTCATCAATAAGCGCAATCGTGTAGCCGGTGGAATCATTGGCGGAGTATTAGGCGGTGGTGTTGGTTATGGTATCGGCCGTTCCAATGATAAGAAAGACGGACGATTATAAATTGAATCAGGCAGAGGCCGTTTCTAATGTTTTAGCGATTAACATTTTGGGCATATCGAAATATGACAATCGCTGAAAAAAAAATCTTTAAATAATCCGGCAGCCCGGTAGCGACCGGGACAATATAATAGATTTGATTGATTTAGAAACGGCCCCTGTTTTTTAACGTATGCGATTGCACTTCCTGTTTATCCTTTAATCATCATCTCCATTGTACTCCCGGCACTTCCAGAATTAAGTTTTCGCCATAAGCACTGGCAGGTGTTTGGTAGCCAGCAGAAAAATTTCCTGTCAATACTTTTTGTATTATTAGTAATGCACTGTATGCGGTCAGTGTATATACTTCGGGGCCGCTGAGCCGTGCCTTAACTATTTCACCTGTAGCATTACTTACCTGCCCCCATACCAGGCTGATAGATTTGTTTCGCTGTTCATCAGATGGACCGGCTGGCCTGCTATTGATTTTTTTCTTCAGCCCGTTGCGGACAAAGTTTGTTCGCAGCAGCCAATTAAAAAGCGGTTGCACTTTTAATATATAATATACTTTTCTTGATATGCCAGTATAGCTTTCAATATCTGGTATGCCCGTTGTAAAATAGGCGGTGGAAATATCACCCCAGGGAATGCTCATCACAAATAATTTTTTGACACCAAAGTCCACCCACATTCCTTTTTTCCCGAGTGATTGCCGGATGATCTTCCCGTTTTTCCTGGCGGCACCTCCTTCGCCAATTTTATTCGCCATTGTAGTGGCAGTACCATGAGAGAGTCCGCCGCCTACACTGGCAAAAGCTAATTGCAGGGAAACAGCATCGGGTAATAATTTTTTTAAATGGAGTGCCAGGCAATCGGTAGGCACCACATCAAAGCCTGCACCAGGCAACAGCATGATACCGGCTTTTTTAGCCGCCTCATCATAACGTTTTATCATTTCAAATACCGCAATATCACCATTGATGTCCAGGTAATGCGTGCCGGTTTGTAAACAGGCTTCGATCATTTGTCTGGCAGTAAACTGGAAAGGTCCTGCAGCATTCATCACGACTTTTACTTCCCGCAAGGCGGCCAGTAAAGCCGTTGTGTCATCCACATCAAAAACCCGGTAGGGGAGCCCTAACTTACCGGCGAGCGGTGCTATTATTTCTTTTCTCCGGCCTGCTAAAATGGGTTCCAGTTCATATTGTTTCGCATAACGGGCAATTAATTCACCGCTATAACCATTGGCGCCATACAGGAGGAAGGAGTTGGATTGCATCATGAAAAGTACAACCAAAGAATGGTATTCCCGGCCTTGTTTTTGCCATCACGATGCAAGACCCTCTTATAACAAAGCCGGCTATTCCTGAGAAATGTCAACCGGATAGCCGTTCATTAATGATTATCTTTCCTGAAGGTTTTCTGTTTCTTCATTATGCAGTGACCTGGTTGACAACACTGACCAACAGGCGGCGTCTTTAAAACAACAATCAACCGGCGAATATGATAATTGCGATTGCTATCACATTTGTATTAGGCTACTTCACTATCGCCATGGAAGGTCCGTTGAAAGTGAACAAAGCAGCGGCAGCCCTGGTAACAGCGGGTCTTTGCTGGTCACTGTTTGCTGTTTTGTCCGGTGACAGTAATAAGGTGGCTGAAAAACTTACCAGTCAACTGGGTTCAGTTTCCGGTATTTTATTTTTTCTTCTCGGAGCCATGACGATCGTTGAACTGATCGATGCCAATGATGGGTTTTACCTGATCACCAAACGGATCAAAACAACGGATAAAAAGAAGTTAGTGTGGCTGGTTGCGTTCATCACTTTTTTTTATCGTCCATACTGGACAATCTCACTACTACCATTGTATTGGTATCGCTGCTCCGGAAAATCATATCCGATAAACAGGAGCGGCTCATGTTTGCCGCACTGGTGGTAATAGCTGCCAATGCCGGCGGGGCCTTCTCTCCCATTGGAGATGTTACCACTACCATGTTATGGATCGGGGGACAGATCACTACATACTCCATCATCCTGCAAACCTTTTTACCCAGCCTTATAAGTTTATTAGTGCCGGCACTGCTGATCAGCCGGCAGATGAAAGGCCGTTTACAGGTAAGAGAAGATAGTGCAGTGCTCAATGAAAATTTTAATACCAACGCATTTGACCGGAACCTTGTTTTTGGATTAGGTATTTCCTGTTTATTATTTGTGCCGGTATTTAAAACACTTACCGGCCTGCCTCCTTTTCTGGGCATGCTGTTCGGGCTGGGCCTGTTGTGGGTGATCACCGAATTAAAAGACAGTAAAAGAGATGAAGAAGAAAAAGGTCCGCTATCTGTCAATCATGCATTAAGAAAGATCGACACGGCCAGTGTACTTTTTTTTCTTGGTATCCTGTTAACGATCGGGGCTTTGGAAGCTACCTGTATTTTAGATAATGTAGCCACTGTGATGAATGAAAAGATCGGACATATTACGATCATCACTTTAGTTATAGGTATGTTGTCTGCAGTTGTGGACAATGTACCGTTGGTGGCAGCTGCGCAGGGCATGTATCCTTTGTCGGTCTATCCTACCGATCATTATTTTTGGGAGTTCCTCGCCTATTGTGCCGGTACCGGTGGTAGTATGCTGATCATTGGGTCAGCTGCCGGGGTAGCTGCTATGGGACTTGAAAAAATTGATTTTATATGGTACCTGAAAAAAGTTAGCTGGCTGGCTATTATCGGCTATTTTGCCGGTGCTGCTGTATTTCTGCTCCAGCATTATTTAATGCAATGATGCTGTGCTAAGATTAACAGGTGATCCGCTATTGTTATGTAAAAAATAACAACACCCCTTCTCTTCCGGCAGCAACCAGAATGAATCAGTGCGTATATATTGCGTCCTTCAATATCCCGGGCAATCAACTTAAAGTAGTTGCGGGAACAAATTATTTCTTCCTGTCACTTTTGGTATGCTTCTTTCTCAGGTCATCCCGATGGGCCCGTTCAAAGGTTTGTATATCTACAAACCGGCCATTGGCATCTCTTACCGCATACAATTTTTTACCACTGCTGCTGCGGTGAGTGGTTCTTTTTGTTTTCATAACATCAATTTTAAATTATAAACGATTAATAAGGTTTTAATCCGGCGTTGTTAGCACCCTTCTCACAATTGTATCAGGTGACTGGAAAACCTGTGGCACCCGGTATAGTTCTTTCAATATAGCAGTGAGCTGCGGCAGGTCTTCAGTTAAATAAATAAAATGTTCTTTCTGCTTTTTTTCTTCTTCGGTAACAAAATAGTTATACCGCCTTGCCTTCAGCCATTTTTCTGTATATGCACTATTGAGCATTTGAACAATGATCGTATCGCTGGTCAATTTATTGATCTTTAAGTATGTACTTAATACCAGGCTGAATTCATGAGGGTCCCTGTCACATCCCCAACTGATCACTTCTGCGTAAGGCTTACCTGCAGCTGCCATAAAATCTACATCAAACCAGGTGCTGCTGCTGTCCCTGGAATGTGCCGTATCAATCAGCCCGACAGAATAAAAGGTAATCCCGTTCATTCCGTTAGTAATGTTAACGTCTATATTATGCTCCAGCCCGGTCCAGTGGCCGGTAATATCAGGGAGGGTCAAAGCTGTCACCCCCATACGGGTCCGGACACTATCCTGCACCATGGAAAAATTATTGACCGAAAAAACTTCCGGTGCCTTTTCGCAGGCTGCCAGTACCAAACAAAGCATAGCGAACCGTATGGGTATGAACAATCTCTTTTTCATACACTAAACTCCCTGTTAAGTTACAGCAGTCAAAAGGCTGTTTATTATGACTGGCCGTACCGGCGGGACTGATAATGATCAATGAAAAAGTGTTCAATCCCGGGAAAGGGATACAGGAGGCGGATTCTTTTTAGTATTACCTTTCCTGCACCAATCATTTTTTATACATGGACAACACAAAAGATCTCCGCTTTGCGGTATTAATAGATGCCGATAATATTCCGTATCGCCTGATCGGTGGTATACTCGAAGAGATTGCCAAATATGGAGTGCCTACATTCAAACGAATTTATGCCGACTGGACAAAACCACATGTTGCAGGCTGGAAAACTGTTTTGCTGGATCATGCCATCACCCCTGTACAGCAATACAGTTACACCACCGGTAAAAATTCTTCTGACTCGGCACTGATCATTGATGCGATGGATATATTATACACCGGCCGGGTGGATGGATTTTGTGTGGTCAGCAGTGATAGTGATTTTACCCGGCTGGCGACCCGGCTGCGGGAAGCCGGCATGAAAGTATTTGGTATGGGGGAACAAAAAACTCCTCCTGCCTTCCGGGCTGCCTGCGATAAATTTATTTATATAGAAATATTGGAACAGCCTGAAACAAGTACTAAACAGATCAAACTGACAGATCTGCGGAAGAAGGAAAAAATTATCAGTAAAGCTGACAAGGCCCTTATTAACCTGATCACCTCCAGTATCAATGATGTGGCAGATGAGAACGGGTGGGCTTTCCTGGGTGAGCTCGGAAATTTGTTATTGAAAAAACGTCCTGATTTTGATCCCCGTAATTATGGATTTGAAAAATTATTGCCGCTTATCCGCAGTCTCGGCCATGTTGTGGAGGTAGACGAAAGGGAATCAGGAAGGAAAAATGTAAAGCTGGTATATATCAAAGTAAAATAATCTTTCTCCTTGCCCGTAAAGGGAGCCCGGGATTCCGGGTAACATTAAGGACCTTCAATAGTTCCGTTCCGGAATTTATGCCTCCGCATCCTCACCAGTAACATAACCCGGAACATTCCATTTGTAATGAGAATAATCAAAGCTACAGGTGATACCTGTCACTGTTTTTGGAGATATAAAGGAGTAGATTTCAAACTTAAATAGTTTGTTATGAACCCAATTGTGACTCCGGAAATACTGAATGTAATGAAAGCGGTGCATTACCGGCCTGCTGTATCTATCATTATGCCGCTTGAACAAAAAATGAACCTGAAAGCCGGGCTGGCGCATTCGCTGAAGTTTGCTGCCGATAAAGTGGAAAAGGAGCTGCTGGAAAATTATCCCGGGGAATTGTCTATACTGGTGATGCAGAAGCTGCGGGCTATGATTAAAGGCCTGGAACCGGAAGTACATAAAAAAAGTATTGCCTTATATGTATCGCCGGTGTTTGAAAAAGTACTCTACCTCGACATGGCGGTGGAAGAAAAGATTATCGTAGATGAATCATTTGAGATCCGGGATCTTATATACTGCAAAAAACAATTGCACAAATACCTTGTGCTGTTGCTGAGCGGAAAAGAATACCGCATGTACCTTGGTAATTCGGACAGTTTTGTAAGGATTGTACCAGATGCACCTGCCACGATGGCTGTCTACCAGCATGATTCGCCGGAAAGAGTAGCGAACTTTTCTGATATGTCGGAGCGGAAAGAAATAGTAATGGATAAATTTTTACACCATATTGATTCGGCGCTGGATACCATTCTCAATTCGTATCAATTGCCGCTATTCGTACTGGGAACTGAAAGAATACTGGGGCATTTTAAGAAATTAACCAAACATGAGGGAGCCATTAGTAAATATATACACGGTAATTATGAAGAAGCAACATTTCCGCAACTGAAGGAAATGCTGGAACCTCATTTTGCAGAGCTGAAATTAAAAAAACAAATAGCGATACTGCACCGGCTGGAAGAGTCTGCCGGGAAAAAAGCTCTGGCTGTTGGTATTACCGAAGTATGGCGTGAAGCGATGAATCATAAGGGCCAGTTGCTGGTGGTGGAAAAAAATTATATGGTGGCAGCACAACACGGAAGCCAGGAAGATGTGATTTATAAAGTGGCGGAGCCAGCTACTAATTTTTCTTACATAAAAGATGCAGTGGATGAGGTTATAGAAATTGTACTGGAAAATGGCGGTGATGTGGAATTTATAGATGAAAATTTCCTGGGAGAATACCAGCAAATAGCATTGGTGAAATATTATTAATATTTTTTGAAGCAAATTCACTTCCTTTCTATGACGGGTTCCCTGCGTGATACCCATCGTAATTAAATATTTTTATTTTCATAGTTATTGGGATCAATAAAACAAGTGCATAGCTACCGGGGTTATTTTATCTTTACAGCACATCGGCTCTCAGCATGTGGTACCAGTTTTTCAATATCTTTTTCTTTGTCTTCCACACAGTATTTACGTTGTTCAATATTATTGGCTGGGCATTTCCACAAACAAGAAAATTGCATTTGATCACGATGCTGCTCACTGCTTTTTCCTGGTTTGTACTCGGCATCTGGTATGGCTGGGGCTATTGTTTTTGCACCGACTGGCACTGGCAGGTCAGAGAAATACTGGGTTATCACGACCGGTCGAATTCTTA
Source organism: Chitinophagaceae bacterium (assembly GCA_016719165.1). GTDB lineage: Bacteria > Bacteroidota > Bacteroidia > Chitinophagales > Chitinophagaceae > JJ008. Next base: position 807,060 of record JADKAJ010000002.1, read on the forward strand.
TATTCATTTTCTTCTGTTGAAATTAACGGGTAAAGATTTCAATCCCCAACTGGTGGAGAATGCAACACTGATTATATTCCTGCTGAGTTTTATATTAACAGTATGGTTTAATATAAAGGACCGGAAGAAGTAATGATTAAAAGGATAAACCGGTTTAAAAAACTTGAATGGGTGTCCTGTGGATGTAACAGGGAATAGTCTTATTCTGCTAAAGAAGCCAGCATCCACCTTGCTTCCTGCAGGTTAAAAAGGGAAAGCGATTGTCGCAGGTATTTTATTGCTTCATCCGGCTGATTCTTTTGCTCAAAAAACACTGCACAATTATAACAGGCTTTGGCTGCTTTTTCTTTATCAGGATCATTGATGAATCGCAGGCTTTCTGTAAGGGCAGCATCATACTCAAATTTTGTAATAGCAGCACTCACTGCTTCAAATCCTTTGCCGGTAAATACCGGACGTTGACGATTGGCTTCACCGGAGAAAAAATTGTTCAGGTATTGTTGTGCATTCTCGATACTCATATCCCGTGCATCCTCCCGGTGCAGGACCACACTCGGACCTGCTGCCAGCAAACCACTCACCACTGACCTGTTGGAGTGAAATTTTTTTCGGTTAACGGTCATCATTTTAAGCAGGGTACTGGTAGAATAAAGTGAATAGCCGATATCTGTGACAATGTCATATGAGGCTGTCCTGCTTTTCACACCATCACTTCCTTTCACTACTTCCACATTGGTCTGGTCGAAATAAACGTCAAAAGATTGTAGTACTATAGCATGGGTGGCATTATATTTTGACAACAGTACTTTAAGGATGCTGTCGGTATTTCCTGTGATTGATGTATAACCCTTTATTACCTCGGCCGGGATACCTTCTTTCTCCAGTACCCTTTTTGATATCCAGTTCATCAGGTTATCCGTTAAGGAAATAAACAGCTCCTCTTTGCTATCCCGGTATTTTTTAGCAACGATATCATTGGCGTTGAGCAGGAGTATTTTTTGCGGCAGCGGATCAATGGAATAAACAGGTTTTGTTTTTGCCGTAAATGAAATGATCCGGTTGGGGGCCGTACAGGCAACCCACAATAGCATAGATAGCACTGCAAGCCGGTACATAAAATTCAATTTGCAGCAAGTTACAGTACCAAACATCTGTTTCAAATGACTATACTCAGTCTTTTCGTTATACTATCAGGCCGGTAACCGTAGTAATCAGCTAACTTTATTGCATGAAAAAAGTAACTTCTTTTTTACTGGTAGCTCTTTGCCAGTCGAACCTGGTAACGGCACAAATGACTACGATTACTGACAGCAGTTTTATTGTTTCACTCAATCAGCAAATTGATAACCTGGTCATAGAACAAAATACAGCGGCATTGGATTCAATGTATGCCAGTGACTTTGTTTTCAGTCATGGCTCTGGCAAAATTGAAGGTAAACAGGGTTGGTTTATATCAGTGGCGAAAGGAAATTTCCTGACCCGTCAGCATGATTCTGTAACCGTAGAACTGCATGAAGGAATTGCAATTGTAAGAGGTAAATTATCGGTACGAAAAAAGAACAGTACGTTGATCTCCAATTACCATTTGAAATATGTCCGGGTTTATGCCAACCGTCAGAAGCGGTGGCAATTAATATCACATATCACCACTGCCGAATTTCATGCGCCATCAGAAAGTTTATAATAACAAACTCATTGCAGCTGTTAAGGTGATTTTAATTTTGAGACCAACCAGTTTGTTAGTTTTTCTGTTTGCTCCGGGTATGTCCAGTGTCCTGTTTCCTGTGCAAGGAATAATTCTTTAGGAGCTGTAATCATATTATAGGCGGCGTACATCGATGTGGGCGGACAGGTTTCATCATTGAAGCCCCAGCTATACATTCCCGGTACTTTTACCAGGCGGGCAAAATTGACCACATCATAATAAGCAGCAGCTTCTATCTTATCCTTTTTATTATTAAAAGCAAGATTGGCCTTATTAAATAAATGAGGCCAGCCGCCGGCACGGCCTTTTAAATAGCCGGTCAGATCAGAGAGGGCCGGGTAAAAACAAGCAAGAAACTTAACCCTTGAATCCAGCGCTGCGGTAATGATTGATAAGGCGCCCCCCTGGCTGCCTCCTGTAACGCCGAGATTGATCCCATCATACTGTGGCAGTTGTACAATAAAGTCATTGGCACGAACACAGCCGAGGTACACCCTTTTGTAATAATAGCGGTCCTTATCATCAAGATTACTGTTCCAGTATCCTGCCAACGCACCGGTAATAAGATTGCTGTAAACGGAAGCATCCATATTCACCGGTACACCATGAATGCCGATCTCAAACGTAATAAGCCCTTTTTCTGCATTGGCGATATCTCCCGCATAAGGACGGGCACCAGCACCCGGCACTTTGAGTATTGCCGGGTATTTACCTTCTTTTTTGGGAACACATAAGATGCCATACAACCGGGTACCCGGTCTGAAATTCTGCAAGTTGACATGATATACATTTACTTTCTCCGTACAGCGTTCAGGTAGTAAGGTCATTCTCGCATCCAGTGGTACAGTTGCAAGCTCAGCCTTTGCCTGTTCCCAATAGGATAAAAAATCTGCCGGGTTAGCGATGGCAGGTTGTATCTGCTGTGCATCAAAAGCAGCCGTACCTAATCCCCGATAGGTTTTATTATTGATCGTTGCGGTAGCAATGCAGCGAAGAAAACCGGGCTCTTTCATGGTACCTCCATCTGTTGTCAATGTTCCGCTGGCAAGCACTAAAGAGTCTTTTTTCAGGGGATCCATTTTTTCCGGACCAATCTCATATTTGATAGCTACATTTTTAAGCGTATTGCCATTTTGTAAAACAGAGATATTGAATTTTACTTTTTCACCGGTTTTATAAACCCAATCAGCATGATCCGGTGCCACTATTACTTTTATGAATTGTTCAGTGGGTTGGGCATAGCTGATTTGAATACTTCCCAATAACAGGGCAGTAATAAAATGCATAATTTTTTTATAACAAGTGGCAGTGGGCATACAGTTATTTTCAGGGAATTTACGAAAACAAAATTGTAAACCGGGCTTCCTGGCAGACTTTGCCTGCAACAGCTTTGCCTGCTTCCCGGGTTAGTAATTCTTATCAGGGTTTTGAATGAGTTTACTCATTGAAGCGGGCCGCAACTAGTATTAATTTACAAGTGGAAAGAAAATGGGGAACTGATCATGCTGAACATACCTGTACAATCGTCGAAAAGAGGGAAGAAGGATAAGGAGCGAATCAGGACTGATGCGCTGCTCCGGGAAACTTCTACCAACTATATACGATTGATAGGTGATGCCGATCGTAAAGCCAGGATCATGCTGGTTGTGAATTCTGTTTTCCTGACTATCGGCATTACCCTGTTAACCAAATCCATGGATGACATGCCCTTTGTATGGATCAGTGCCACTATTCTGATGTTGTCGAATGTGCTGACGCTTTTTTTCTCAATTCAATCGGTAAAACCAGAGTTTAAAAAGGACCATCATCAAGATTGCGATAACAATATCCTGCATTATACGAAAAGCAGCCGCATTCCGCTGGAAGACTATGCTGCACAACTCAAAGACACCATGCACGACAATGATAAAAAAATGGAAGCCATCACCAGGGACCTGTATCACTATGGCAATCTCCTCACAACGAAATACAGGCTCCTGAATATAGCTTACCACCTTTTTTCATGGGGCATTTTACTGTCTGTAGTTTCATATCTTTTTATAATACTGATCATTAACCAATAAACTCTAAAAAATGTAACGCTGATATATCGATGGAGAGATCACAACGTGGTCTTTAATACCGATAGAGGCAGACCCCTGATACTGTTGATAATTATTGTTAATACCCTTCAACTTAAAAACATGAAATTCCGTATTGAGTCACCGGGGTTTAAACCAAGCCCTTCATTGAAAGAGTTTGCAACACAAAAACTAAAATCATTGGACAGGTTTTATAAAGATATCCAGGAAATTGAAGTGACACTGCTGAACGATGTGAAAGCTGGTAAGGAACTGGTGAGTTGTACACTGAATATCCGTATTCCCGGAAAGGATGAGTACATCAAGGCCGGTTCTTATATTTTTGAAGATGCCATATTGAAAGCGATGGATGCTGCCAAAAGAAGACTACATATCCGGAAAACTCAATTGCAGCTGGCTAATAAAAAGAAAAAAACCAGCCGTATGCTGGTATAAGTCCACCGGAGTACCCGGCAGGCAAAGTTCCGGATTTGTGAAAACAGGATTTTTAATGAATCGGTTATTCAATTTGTTCATTAATGTCCTGCGGGGGTATATTTATTTTTCCAGGACCACCTTATCCACAAGAAAAGGTTTGTTCCGGAAAGATTTAAAGATTCCTGGCCTTGCTCCACTCCACCAGTGCTTTTTTTATAGCGGCTCCCATCTTTTGCTGGCTGTCAGGATTGAGCAGCAGCTCACGACTGACGGCATTATCACCAATCTCGAGTAATACACGATAAGGAGCGGTGTTAATATGCTCATCAAGGCTGTAAAAACTTAGTTTGCCGGTGGCCTGGCAACGGTAATCGTTTCTGCCCGTTGTACTGTCGAGTAGTACACCACGGTTCTCTAACCCGCTTACTTCACTGATAGCTTTTATCAGTAATGCAGCCAGTTCACGGTTATCTTTTTCATATTTATCACCGTAATGAATATAGCCCCATACAGCATTACGCTTCGTGCCGCCATTATTATGTACAGAAATAAAAATAGACGGTTTCAGTTTATTGGATGCTTGTAATTCAAAGGCATAACCGGAGATCTTGCCGTCAATAACAGCGCTGGTATGCAATATTTTGGTATTGCTGCCTGAGTCGGCATGATGGTATTCCGTTTTACCAAGACTCCATACTTTATATTCTTTTAACCGTGGATTTGTTTTCATCGCTGCTTCAGCAATGGCATTACATACCGCTGCTTCACTGAAATCTTTACCGGTATCTGTTTGGTGGGAGGGCTGCCAGACAACAACTGTTTTTTTTCTGCCGGCAAAAAATTTATCACTGCATGATTGTAATACTAAAAAGCATAAAGCAAAAGCAATTGATTTTTTAGGGTTCATAACAAATATCTTTTCCGGAAGTGAATGAAACAGGATGTCACAGGAAAGTTAAACAGAATACAGAAGCGAAATTAAAGCAGGACGAAATTTATATCTAACCTGTCTTTTGCAAAAGCTGGTTGTCACTTAAAGGTCTGAACCCGGAATATGCTTACATTCATATTCATTTATTAAACCTCCTGTAAAGTTTAGCCTATGCACCCGGATCAATCTGACAGTACCGCCAGACACAAAGAACCGAATGACCAGATCATTTCGTATTATACCTTGCGGGTCCTCATAGGCGCCACCGGTGTTTTGCTTCCCCTGTTAGTGTTTTTTGGAAAATGGATTTCAGAAAGTTCAGGTGTCCTGGAATTTTCCATCAGTGATTATTATGATAACGGTACCGCCGGTGATATACTGGTGGGTGTATTGTTTGTGCTGGGGTTTTTCCTGCTATCTTATAAGGGCCCGGAACCGGTTGACAACATAGCCGCTGATGTGGGATGTGTGGCTGCATTGGGGGTGGCATTATTTCCTACCACTTATTGTACTTCCTGCTGGGTGCATACGATGCATTTTATTTTTGCCTTACTGTTATTCTCTGTATTCATTTTTTTCTCCATTTATCTTTTCCGTAAAACAAACCCTGCCAAAAAAATGACGTCAGAAAAGAAAAATCGGAACCGGGTTTATCTTATCTGCGGTATTATTATGATACTTTGTATTGCTGCTATTACATTCAGTTTATTAGTGCTGGATGCCTCTGTGAGTGCGAAATATAAACTGGTGTATTGGTTTGAATCCATCGCCCTGGTTTCCTTTGGTATTTCCTGGATCACCAAGTCGGAGTCTTTTTACCTGCAGGATAAAGAACCGTAGGGGAACCCGGTAAAAGGAAGACCCCTTCTGGTAATAAATTCTTTTTTTCTTTATTTGGTTAATTAGGTTAACTTACTATAGTCTTAATTCCTCCCCCTGTAATTCCTTTCCCGGTAATACCCTCCCGAATAGTGTGTATTATTTTTTATGAATGAAGTACATGCAGTTGATTTTTCAATTGCAGCACTGATAATTATTTTTTAACCAAAACAACCACACATGAAAAAGATCATTTTGTTGTTATTTATTGCCTTTAGTATTACAGCCTTTGCTCAAAAGACCGACCTGACTACCGTTAACACCGTGAAACCGAAGTTGGGCCAGAAGATGGCATTTGAAGCGGCGTATAAAGTACATACCGCCAAGTTTCACAAGGCTGAAGAAAAAATTTCTGTGTATGAAATCATGACCGGCACTTATGCAGGATTTTATCATTTGGTAAATGGTGGGAGGTCATATGCGGATTTTGATAAAGCAAGAACTGATGCATCCACCCACAGCCTGGATCTTGATAAGACATTCTTTCCTTACCTGGAAGAAACAAGGAATGGGATTTACCGCCTGGTAGATAGTTTAAGTTTTCACCAGGAAATACAAGGAGAAAGCTATTTGGTCAATCTGAGGCATATCAAAGCCTCTCTTCAGGAAGATTATCGCCTGGAATCTGCAAGAACTGTAAAAATATTAAGTAAGTTAAAAGGAACATTCTGGGACAATCTTAGCTTTAATCTCTTTGAACAGTTATGGGATGGGTCTGAACCTGTTGTGGTACAAATACGTAATCTTAAAGACGGATTCAAATCGCTTGAACCTAATTATTATGGAGCTGCAACTACCGGTGCACCTACTTTTAAAGATGAATATGTAAAAGCATATGGAACTGCTGACTGGGATAAAAGGGTCAAACTGCTGGAAGATGCTGTTGTTAAAAATGAACAGTATATTATGAAATTGAGAAAAGATCTTAGCTCACAGTAGACTACTATAATATTGATTAAAAGATCCCGGGCAGGTCTGGGGTCTTTTTTTGTATTGTACATCCCCGTTAGTGGATCGTATAGCAGGCCCTGCAACACTTCGAGGAATTTCAATTATGCAGAACTTTTGAATAGTCAACTGGTATTCAATTTCGCCAACCCTAAACGGCCCCTTTTGACTGGTTGTCAATACTCATATACAAATGGCTTTTTTGCTGACTTTACTCATACTTACCAATGTTACTGACTTTTTACTTTTACATGATGCCGGAGATAGTTTTTCAGCTATCAAAACCCGCAAAAAATATTAGTTAACAACAAAACCGCTGTATGAAAACATCAGATACAAATGCCATCTGCAAGCAATTCATCGAGATGGTGGAACAACGCAGTCCCGGTCAACCCGAATTTATACAGGCAGTTTCTGAAGTAGCACAATTCCTGGTTCCATTTGTAGAGGAAAATCCTCAGTATAAAAAGGCGAATATTCTGGAAAGGATTGTGGAAGCTGACCGCATCATCATTTTCCGGGTACCCTGGATAGACGACCAGGGTAATTATCGTGTAAACCGGGGTTACCGTGTACAAATGAATAATGCGATTGGCCCTTACAAGGGTGGGCTTCGTTTCCATCCCAGTGTAAACCTGGGCATCCTTAAGTTCCTTGCCTTTGAACAGGTATTTAAAAATTCTCTCACCACGCTGCCAATGGGCGGCGGAAAAGGTGGTTCTAATTTTGACCCACAGGGAAAATCGGATGGAGAAGTTATGCGCTTTTGCCAGTCATTTATGACTGAATTATGCCGGCATATTGGTCCTGACCTTGATGTACCAGCCGGTGATATTGGTGTTGGCGCAAGAGAAATAGGTTATCTGTTCGGGCAATATAAAAGAATCAGGAATGAATTTACCGGTGTATTAACCGGAAAGGGGCTTGCGTATGGTGGGTCTTTAATAAGACCCGAAGCCACCGGATATGGTGTTATTTATTTTACCGAGGAAATGCTAAAAGGAATTAATACAAGCTTAAAAGGTAAGACCGTAGCCATATCGGGCTTTGGAAATGTTTCCTGGGGTGTTGTATTAAAAGCAACTGAACTGGGGGCAAAAGTAGTTACCATTTCCGGGCCTGACGGTTATATCTATGATAAGGAGGGTATTAGTGGCGAAAAGATAGATTACCTGCTCGAAATGAGGGCAAGTGGTAATAACAGGGCTGAAATGTATAGAGAAAAATTCCCGAATGCCGAATTTCATAAAGGCAAAAGGCCCTGGGAACAAAAAGTTGACATTGCCATACCTTCTGCTACGCAGAATGAACTGGATGAAGAGGATGCAAGGAAACTGGTGGCGAACGGAGTAATTTGTGTGGCAGAAGCAGCAAATATGCCAAGTACATTGGACGCCATCAAAGTTTTCCTGAATGCCAAAGTGCTGTTCGCTCCCGGCAAAGCAGCAAATGCAGGGGGTGTTGCCACATCAGGCCTTGAGATGTCGCAAAATGCCATTCATTTAAACTGGAGCAGAGAACAAGTGGATAATAGGCTGAAAGAAATCATGATTGGAATACATACACAATGCTCCAGATACGGCAAGGAAACTGATGAGTATATAAACTATGTCAAAGGCGCAAATATTGCCGGATTTGTGAAGGTAGCTGACGCCATGCTGGCAGAAGGCCATGTGTAAAGGCCAGCAATTTGCAATAGCCGGATATTGTTTAACAGTTTTGTATTCCGGTTTTAAGAAGAACGCTAAGAAAAAGCCCCGAAAAATTCCGGGGCTTTTTTAGAACTATTCATACATATGCTTCTTTCAATAAGTATAAAAAGTCGGACAGAAATAAATAGAACCAGCAGGTAGGTACAATTACAGTACTTCCACACTTCTTTCTACAAAGGCTGTCAGGTCTGCGCCTTTCAGCATGCCTTGTGCCAGCAGTGCCAGGTCAAAAGCCTGTTTGGCCAATGCCGTTTGCTGTGTTTCTTCTGCCTGTAATATTTTGGTCACCACTTTATGATTGGCATTCACAGCCACTTTATAGGTGTCGGGCATATTGCCATAAAAATTCATACCCCCACCCAGTTTACTCATGTCTTTCATGCGGCGCATCCATTCCTCAATGGTAATGGTCACCGGTAAAGCTTCAGCGGGAAGGCTTTCCACTTCCACTTTCATATTAGTGTTGTTGATGGCTTTTTCAAAAACAGTTTTCAGTTTAGTAGTTTCCTCTTCAGTCAATGTATGTTTTACTGCATCTACTTTTTCAATCAGTTTATCCAACACATCTGCATCCACTCTCTTCAACGCTGTTTTTTCCAGTTTCATTTCCAGGTGATGAATAAAATGCGTGTCGATCGGGGAGTTCATCACCAAGACGTCAAAATTCTTTTTATTCGCTGCCTGCACATAACTATGCTGGTGCTCTGCATCAATGGTATAGAGATAGACCAGCTGCCCGTTTTTATCTGTTTGAAAATCTTTTACTTTGGCACTGTACTCTTCCAGCGTAAAATGTTCGTTGGCGGTATTGGTGAGTAATAAAAAATCTTTTGCCTTTTCATAGAATTTTTCATCAGAAAGAGCGCCATATTTTACGAACAGGCCAATATCGTTCCATTTTTCTTCATATACTTTGCGGTCTTTTTTGAAAAGCTCCTGCAGTTTTTCGGCCACTTTGCGGGAGATATAGCTGTTGATCTTTTTTACATTACTGTCAGCCTGCAAAAAAGAACGGCTTACATTCAATGGGATATCGGGAGAGTCGATCACACCATGGAGCAACAATAAAAATTCCGGCACGATATCTTTTACCTCGTCTGTGATAAATACCTGCCTGCTGAAAAGTTTGATCTTATTCTTCTGTATCTCAAAATCATTTTTCAGTTTTGGAAAATATAGAACGCCGGTCAGGTTAAACGGATAGTCCACATTCAGGTGTATCCAGAACAAGGGCTCTTCTGAAAAGGGGTAGAGTTCCCGGTAAAAATCAAGATAATCTTCCTCTTTCAGGTCGGTAGGGGCCTTAGTCCAGATCGGGACAGTAGTATTGATGATATTATCAACCTCAATGCTTTTGTATTGTGGTTTACCTTCCGGATCTTCTCCGTCGGGTACGGATTCCTGCCTGGTCCCGAATTGTACAGGTACCGGCAGGAACTTAGCATATTTATTCAGGATTCCGCTGATGCGATGTTCTTCAAGAAACTCTTTTGATTCATCATTGATATAAAGAATGACATCCGTACCTCTTTCTGTACGGCTGCCTTCGGTAATTTCGAAAGAAGTGCTGCCATCGCAGGTCCAGCGGGCGGGTTCGGCGCCATCCTGGTAGGATAAGGTTTGGATCTCTACTTTATCAGCAACCATAAATGCGGAATAAAAGCCCAGGCCAAAACGACCGATGATCTCATTCGCATCTTTTGCTTCTTTGAACTTTTCCATGAATTCCGTAGCCCCGGAAAATGCCACCTGGTTGATGTATTTTTTTATTTCTTCAGCAGTCATGCCGATACCATTGTCAGAGATCGTGATGGTTTTGGCAGTGGCATCTGCTGCTACTTTTATTTTCAGTTCGCCCAGTTCTTTGTTATAGTGTCCCAGGGAACCAAGCCTTTTTACTTTTTGAGTAGCGTCCACGGCATTACTGACCAATTCCCGTAAAAAGATTTCATTATCAGAGTATAAAAACTTCTTGATGATAGGGAAGATGTTCTCAGTGTTGATGGAGATTGTTCCTTTTTCCTGTACCATTTTATTTAGTGTTTATCAATTTGTTTAAAAGAATAGTTGCCAGGTAGCAAGCCTCGTTCCAAAGCGGTCTTAATTGCCAGATTGACAGCGGTAATAAGTCCCTGCCCGGACATAAAAATGCCACCTGGTTAACCGGTGGCATTTAAAGTATTTTAACCAGTGATTAAACCATTACCGTATCCATCGAATGTATGACTCCGTTCGATATCCGGGTTTCACGGGGCAGGATTGTAATGTCGCCAATATGAGCCGCGCCATTTTTTACCTGTACCACCAACTCCCTGCCATTTACCGTTGTCAGCTTATCGCCGTCTTTCAGGTCCTGGTAGGGTATCTTTCCGTTAACAATATGATTATTCAGCAGATCAGCCAGCTGTGCCCTGTTTTGAGGCTCCAGGAGCTTATCCATTTTCCCTTTTTCTAATTTATCGAAAGCCAGGTCTGTAGGAGCAAAAAAAGTAAATGGGCCTGTACTGCTCAGCAACTGGTCCAGGTCGGAAGCATGCACACCTTTCTTTAATGTTTTCAGGTTTTTATCTTCATTCACCACCTGAGTAATATTTGACATATATGTTTATTTATCCACCGGCAGTATTACCGGCAAGGCGGGGAAGGTAGTCATTAGCAGGCAGCTTTACTGTTAATGTTTCAGCCGGGTGTTTTGTGGTCAATAAACTCATTGGTATAAATTCTGAAAAGAAGGATGATATAATTGACCAGCAACGGCCCAAAAATGAGACCGATAAAGCCAAATAATCCCAAACCAACGATCACTCCCAGTACGGTAACCATCGGATGTACATTTCCTAATTTTTTCAATAACGTAATGCGGGCCAGGTAATCAACATTTCCGGTAACAATAACACTAAACAATAGTAACCCGGTAGCATTCCAGGTGTTACCACTGGCATACATGTAAATGACCAGCGGGACCCAGATGATCATAGTGCCCACTACCGGGAAAAAAGCAAATACACCGGTGAGGAACCCCCACAGCACATATTCATTCACTTCAAAAATGATATACCCGGCAGTAGCTGTTAATCCCTGTATAATAGAAATAATAGGAATTCCAAGGGCACTGGCTTTTACAATTCGTTTTGTTTCGGAGGCGAGGAGATCAATATTCGTTTGCTTTAAAGGGATGACCCTGCCAAGGTATGATTCCATTTCCTTGCCATGCACCAGCATATAATACAAAACAAAAAGCAGCAGGGCAAGGTTAATTACGAGGTTGGAGGTGCTATTCACCAGCATAGGCACAAACTCCGACAATTTTTGCTGCAGGTTGGATAGTGTTTCGTCTGAAATAAATGTGAAGCCTGCTTTTTGTTGTGCCTCGTTGATAGCTTGCTTTGCGCTGCCAAGTGCCGCTGCCGGATCATTAAAAAATGGACGCACCTGTTTTTCCAGCAGTATTACAATGAAATAAACAAGTAATGCCAGTAACAGGAAATAAACCAGCAGGTACAATCCTGCTGTCCACCCCTTTTTCCATTTACGGTGATAGATCAGTTGAAAATAAGTACTGCGGCTAAGAATATAAAAGGTTAATGCCCCCAGTAATCCCGGAAAGAATATATAAAGTTCTTTGATGGACAGGAATATCAACAGCAGCAGCAGGAATAGAATCATTACCTGCTTGATCTGGTTATTGAAACTGGTTGTTGATGACATAGTTTCTTGTGTAAGTAGCAGCACTCACATACATACTTAGAAGTAAGGTAAAACTTTTTTTAATGACCAGTTATGACAGTTGTTAGTTCCTGCCAGTTTGAAAGTCGTATATCTGTCACAGGGTTGCAATAATCTGTTTCTTTACTAATAAAAAGCCCCGGGTTAGCCGGGGCCTTCAATCTTTGCAATACTGAAACTTACTCGACAATACCGGCATTACCTGCACGGTAAACTTTATCCTTATCGGATAAAATAACAGGAGAACTGCAATAGATATCGTCAGTAGTAGCCATCTGCCATTTTAAGTTACCTTCTTTATCAAAGGCATTTAAATATTTACCTGCTCCGATAAATATCACATCATTGGCAATCGTTACTGATGATAAAAAGCCGTAATCTTCTATCCTGCTATCCAGCTTAACAGGTATTCTCTGTTTTACGCTTCTTCCGCCAAGGTCAAGTGCTTTTTGCCATTTAATAGATTCATCTGTTACATTAAAGGCAAACAGTGTTCCCTCTTCAGAAGTTATATAAACAGCTTCACCCAGGATGGCCGGTGCCATATACCCGTTTACATATTGACCTGTTGATAATGTATAGGTATGTTTCAGTGTGCCATTGGCAGCATCGAACGCATACATTTTATTATCATAATCGCTGGCTATGAATAACATTCCATTGTTATAAACTGGTGTAGCATTTTCTGTGTACTCATTGATTGTTTTACTCCACACCTCTGTACCGGTTGTAATGTTAACTGCAGAAAACTTTCCGCCCGCATCGACTATGTAGATGATCTTATTCGCAATAGCCGGGTTATTGTGGTAACAGGAATAATTAGACAGGTATTCCCATTTTATGTTACCGGAGGGTTCAATACCATATAAGTGACCACCGCAGGTATTGGCAATAATTAAGCCATTGGAATAGTTCAATGCATTTACGGAACTATACAGCGGTAATTCGATCGTTATAGAACCATCACTGAGTTTCAATCCCAGCAGATAGGAGGAATGGCCAACATAAACAACATCATTTACGATGATCGGGGAGCAAAGCCATGACAACTCAATAGATGATTTTTCCCAGTTCAATGCCCCTGTTTCTGTATTGAAACAATAAACTGTTTCATTTTCATAATCGGTAAATACTACCGTATTCTTGTATACAGCCGGTGAACCATAGATATAACCATAATAGGTATTGGTGTTATAGGTCCAAAGGTTGAGCCCTGTCTGGGCATTAGCAGCATAAAGCCTGTTGGCATTATCAGTAATAAAAGCCACTTTATTTTGCTCTGGTACAACAGGAGGGGTTACATCTTTATCTTTTTTGCAAGCATTAATAGCCAATACTGGTATTATCAGCCAAAACGCTTTATTAAACATCGTTTTCATAAAACTAGTTTTAAAGGTTGGCTTAATAAATAATTCAATACGTTATTGGCGTATTTAAGTTTATTAAGTTTTAAAATTATTTGTCTTGTTGTGGATTTTCCGTCAAAGATTGATTCGGTAAACGCTGCCCAGCAATCCCCGGGCCAGTGTATATTCATTTATACATAGCCGTGACTTGTACTATGAAGTTATGAATGACTATATACTTTTTCCAAATTTTAAAGGCTGATTTCAGGATTATAATGTTATGATTCTAATCATAACAGTTAGCTTTTTTCCTGTATGGCGGACAGGAAATTGTTTGAAAGCACTTGTTAATTTCAGGTATAAAAGCCTGATTTATGAAACAACAGTTAAATCCCTTTCTTTATATTTCATTGCTGACAATCTTTGTTTTGTTATGCCTAACAGGTTGTTCTCCCGGTAAGGAGGTTTCAACGGCTTCCAGGAAGAGATCACTCTTGCGATTGGTTTGGATGTATGGAAATTTACAGCACTTTTTATGAACCCGCAATACGGCCGATCCAGAAACGTAAATGGCAGTTACCTGGTTAAGTTTGACAGGAAAAAGATGGAAGTATACCTTCCGTATTTGGCCGTGCTTATGGTGGGTCAGATGTTTTGAGTGGCCGGAGTCCGCTGGGCTTTACAACCACTGATTTCAGTTTTGAAAAAGAACAGGATAAAAAAGGTGCCTGGGTAATTACAATCAAACCGAAAGATTATAGTGAGGTACAAATTTTCATTTTCACTCTGCAGGGTAATGGCAGTGCTGAATTGAATGTACAGCTGACCAACCGGTCGCCTGTAAGTTTCAGGGGAATCATCGACCCGGTAAAATAAGGAATACAGTTCCTGGTAGTTGACACTGCTTTTATTATTAAAATAAAAAAGGCTTGCCATGGCAAGCCTTTTTTCAAGAGGTCATTTTTCTTAACTCAAATGTTTAGACAGGTGTTTTGCCATATCAAACATAGATACCTGGCTTTTACCACCGAAAACAACTTTCAGTTTGGCATCCGCATTGATCATACGTTTGTTGGTCTTGTCCTGCAGCTTATTCGCCTTGATGTAAACCCATATCTTTTTCACTGCTTCTGTACGGGGCAATGCTTTTGTTCCGACTACGGCACCTAATGCTGCACTTGGAGTAAGCGCTTTCATAAATGCTGCGTTTGGCTTACGGGCAGGTTTCTTTTTAGCAACTTTTTTCTTAGCTGCTTTTTTTACTGCTTTTTTAGCTACTGGCTTTTTAGCCACTTTCTTTGCAGCTTTTTTAGCTGCTTTTTTCTTTGTTGCCATGTTTTTTAGATTTAGAATTTTAATGGGTATTCAGTTATACCGGTATCAAATATAGATTATTTCTACTCTCGGTGTAACTATGAAAAAAAAATCTGGCCTTATTTTTTGGTTGTTTATCCACAGTTGTACTGTATACAGGTAGAATACAGGGAAGAGAACTTGCTGTTTTTATTCATAGGCAGTTCCTAAATTGTGTTATAAAAGATCATTTTTTGTTCATCAATATTCATAGCCATCAGCCACCTGCTGCACAGGAATGGTGCATTCAAAACCTGTACAATGACTTTGATAAGGCAGATTTACCGGGGAACTATTCCATTGGCATACATCCCTGGCATTTAGATGCTGCGAATTGGCCGCAGCAAATAGAAGCATTGGGGGATTGGTGCCGTCACCCCCATGTGCTGGCCATTGGGGAATGTGGGTTGGACAAGGTTTGCACAACCAGTTTTTCACTGCAGCAGCAAGTGTTTTCGGCCCAGGTACAATCTGCCAACGAGATAGGTAAACCAATGATTATTCATTGTGTTCGGGCATGGGAAGAAGTGCTGCATTTGTTGAAACAACAACGAAACAGGGTGCCGGTTATCTTTCATGGATTTAATAAAAACAGGGCGATTGCGCAACGAATCATCAATGAGGGGTACTATGTATCATTTGGTAAATCATTGGAAAAAATGGCGATACGGGAAGTGCTGGCGGCCTTGCCGCCGGAAAAAATTTTCCTGGAAACGGATGATGCCGGAGTAACAATAGAGAGTATTTACCATTGGGCTGCTGAGGCTTTTTCAATTGAAATCAATTCGCTTCTTTTGCAAATTCAAAAAAATGCAGCTACTGTTTTTGGCGCTGCTCTTGTTCAACTATGACGACTGATACTTCCTGGCTTTCCAGGACACATTTACTGATAGGAGAAAAAGCACTGCGCAAACTTACCCAATCACATGTAATGGTAGTGGGCCTGGGTGGTGTGGGCTCTTATGCTGCTGAATTCATTGCCCGTAGTGGCATTGGTAAGATGACCATTATTGATGGCGATGTAGTGGACCCCACCAACCGTAACCGGCAGTTACCGGCATTGGCCACCAATCACGGTCAATCAAAAGCGATGATAATGGCCGAGCGGTTACAGGCTATCAATCCTGAAATTGAACTGCATGTCATCAAAGAATTTATCAATCCCGGAATGGTGATGGAGCATCTTACTTCTAAACCCTGCTATATCATTGATGCCATTGACAGTATAACCCCTAAAATCACCTTTATCAAAATGGCGTATGAAAGTGGTTTGCCTTTAGTCAGTAGTATGGGTGCAGGAGCTAAAGTGGATCCTACTAAACTGCAGGTGGTTGATATTTCAAAAACATATAACTGTCCTTTTGCACAGCAAATCAGGAAACAGCTTAAGAAAAATAATATCCGAAAGGGTATAAAAGTGGTTTTTTCACCGGAAGAGCCCATTAAAGAAAGCCTGATGTTAACTGATGGTAAGAACTTCAAAAAATCTGCATACGGCACCATTTCTTATTTGCCTGCAGTATTCGGTGCTGTGGCCGCTTCGGTGGTGATCAGGGATTTAATTAAAAAATGAAAGGAATCAATTCAGCGATCTTTCTTTTTGGAAAATAAAAAAATGATCAGGGTGATGATGACCAGGCTGAGCGAACCATATACCACATAACTGAAAGGCATGGAGAAAGATTGTATATGAAAGTAAACTTTTCCGTTTTTACAGCAATAAACCTCCCATCAAAAAATGATACTGCTGGCCATATCCATTCGCATGCCAGGTGAACCGGTCACATACCAAAAGGATAGGTTTCCGGCATCTGTTGCCCGTCAGGTTCTATGTGCAAAGGGTGTAAAGCCCTTGATTCATCAAAGAAGATAAATGCATCATAACGTAACGGCATGATGCTGGGTACATAGTTACCATATTCCCGTTGAGGATTATAGACAACTCCAATGGCACGATGACCAATTTCTTTTTTATCCAACACATCTTTCACCTCTTTATTCATCAGCATCAGCCGGTCTGTGGCCCCTGCATTATGCATAATGTATTCCCAGCTATTGGCTATGGCCGGTGGAACAACCATCTTACGCATCACATCATTCCAGTGACGACCGGCTATTACAGATCCTTTGTAAGATCCAAAGCCTACGGCAAATACTCCATCATGATAATGCATTTCATTCACCAGTTGTCCCACATTTACCATACCATCCAGTCGCATATCTGTAGCCCTGGCATCACCAATATGAGTATTATGTTCCCATACAATGGCTTTGGCATGTATACCATGAAAATCCATCAGCTTGTTTAAAGTATCAACCATGTGATGATCCCGGATATTCCAGCTATAGGGTCCGCCTTTCATCATCGCCCGATAGTATTTCTCTGCATTTACTGCAATCATAGCATTGCGTTCTACATTCAGCACGGCTTCGGGATCAGTATTGTATTGCTGCATTTTATTCCGGACCTCCAGCAGCAGGTCCACCACTTCTGCTTCACAGGATGCCGGCACCCACGAATGGGCTGTTGCCCTTGCATAAGATTGTCCCTCTTCCTCAATATAAGGTTCGAAGCAATGCCAGGCCTGCATAGCCACTTCTTTTGCTTGCTTGTCTGTTTTATCCAGGTAATTGATAATGGCTTCCAGGCTCTCCCACAAACTGTAAACATCCAACCCATAGAAGCCAACCCGTTTGTTTACCGGCTGTGCTGCGTTATGCTTTCGCATCCATTCAGTCAGTGCCACTATTTCCCAATTGGCCCACATCCAGGTAGGCCAGCGGTTGAATGCAGACAGAACGTCTTTGGCACTGCTGCCTGCATCAGTATAACCTTTTACATACCGGTTTACCCGGTAACAGTCCGGCCAGTCACCTTCTACGGCAATAAAAGAGAATCCTTTTTCCAGTATCAGCCGCCTGCTGATCACTGACCGCCAGGTATAATATTCATGTGTGCCGTGGGACGCTTCACCCAGTAACACATATTTCGCATCCCCGATGGCATCCATCAACTTATCAAGATCCTTTGTATTGTTAAGATCAATGGAATGATCATGGATGAATCTTGTAAGGTCTATACTTTCACCCTTATCTTCTTTTAAATAGGTGATACGCATATAATTCAATTTAATAATTCAAGTAACAATAATTCACTCCCTGAACCTATGATAAGGTTCATTCATTTATATGAGTGAACTCACCGAAAACGGCGATGATGCCTATGTAAATTCACAACATGAAATAAAGTGCAGGTATATGTTTATAGCCTGCTTTTTGTAAGTGAATGATTGATATTTTTTTATCAGGCGGTAGAAGTGTATAAAGATGAAAAAAGAGATTCGGGAAGATGTGTTTATTCCGGTAGGTTCTGTCACGGTTGAAGGGCATCTGGGTTTGCCTGATAAAGCGGATAGTATTGTTATCTTTTCTCATGGTAGCGGCAGCAGCCGTTTTAGTCCCCGCAATAAGTATGTAGCTGATGTTTTAAATGAGCAAAATATTGCCACGCTGTTAGTTGATCTGCTCACAACGAAAGAGGATTTGAATTATGCTTCACGGTTCGATATTAATTTACTTACCCAACGGTTGGTGGGTGTTTCCAAATGGGTAGCAGAGCAACCGGTTTTTAAAAATTTTCAAATAGGTTACTTCGGGGCCAGTACCGGTGCTGCCAGTGCATTAAGAGCTGCGGCTACACTGGAAGAGAGAGTTAAAGCAGTTGTGTCAAGAGGTGGCCGGCCGGACCTGGCCATGCAGGTACTGCCATTTGTAAAAGCTCCCACTTTGTTAATAATTGGTTCATTGGATGACCAGGTGATTGAATTGAACCAGGAAGCATATGACCAGTTACGATGCAAAAAAGAAATGATGATTGTAGAAGGCGCTTCTCATTTGTTTGAGGAACCCGGCAAGCTGCAGGAGGTGGCCGTATTAGCTGCGGATTGGTTTAAAAAATACCTGGTGAATACTGATTCTTATCTTGATAAAGCCGGTATTGTGCTTAAAAATTAAGCTATATGTATTTCAACGACCGATATGATGCCGCCATGCAACTGGCTCCGCTCCTGGAGAAGTATAAAAATGAAAAAGGTGTTATCCTGGCTGTGCCGAGAGGTGGAGTACCAATTGGTTATTACCTGGCCAAATACCTTGACTTTCCGTTGGATCTGCTGATGACCAAAAAATTAGGACATCCCGGTAATGAAGAATTTGCCATTGGTGCAGTAAGCCTTGAAGGAAGTATTGTAGAGGAAACCACGGGTGTACCGGAACAATATATCAGGGAGGAAACCCGGCGTATCAGCGAGCAGCTGAAAGAACGGTACATAAAATTCATGGGTAATAAAGAGCCAGTTGATATAAAGGGAAAAATAATCATTGTGGTGGATGACGGTGTGGCAACGGGACGAACTATACTATCGACAATAAAAATCCTTCGCAATAAAGAACCCCGAAAGATTGTGGTGGCTGTCCCGGTTACATCTGAAGAAGCCGCGGATAGAATTAGAGAAGTGGTGGATGATTTTATCTGCCTGCATACACCTTATCCATTTTATGGCGTGGGCAGGTTTTATGCCGATTTTACACAGGTGGAAGATGAAGATGTCCTGCTGTTGTTGAATGAATTAAACACCAGGGGAAAAGTGGCATAGTCATAGTTGCTGTTAGGGCAAAGCCTTATTTTCGGTTGTTGGTTAATCTCCCAGGTTTACAACAACTCAATTATATTATTTGTGAACAGCCCCAAACACCAATTGAGCTATTATGTCATCAATGGTATTACCCTGTACAGAATTGTTACAGCTCCTCTGTTATTACTTCTGCTCTTTAGTGGTCATTATGATTTATTCAAATGGTTGCTTGGAATTAGTTTTTTCACTGATTTAATTGATGGTTACCTGGCGAGAAAATTCAACGTAACCAGTATAATGGGCACAAAGCTGGATTCTATCGGGGATGATTTAACTGTTGCCGTTGCAGTGATCGGTTTATTTGTCATTTTCCCGGACTTTATCAGGCAGGAGAAATGGGTGTTTATCATTCTCCTTGTTTTTTTTCTGCTTCAGACTGTCTCTGCTTTTATCCGGTATGGCAGAATGACTAATTTTCATACCTGGCTGGCCAAGACAGCAGCTTTGCTGCAGGGTGTATTCCTGCTGTTGACCTTCTTTATGGGTAAACCATTTTTGCCTTTGTTTTATACAGCCGTCACCATTACACTGCTGGAGCTGGCAGAAGAAATCATACTGGTTTATGTGTTACCAGTATGGGAGGCGAATATAAAAGGATTGTATTGGGTATTGAAGAGAAAAAAACCGGCTGGCACAAAGTAACCGGCCGGCTGCTTACAGTCGCGGGTGACATTTATTTGGTGAATCAATGAGTATAATCATTATTTATGATGGCATAAACCGCAATCTTGCATGCTGAACTGATAAGTTACAAGCACTAACCTTTTCCAATATCTGCAAAATATCCCCATACCGGGTTCAGCGATGATGAAACAGCTTTCAATAATTCCGGAATCAATTAACTTACAAGTAAATCCCTTGCTATATGTCGAAACGTAATAAAACCTTTATGGTTAAAGCAAATGAGTTTGTTTTCTCTTTTGACCAGGAGGAGATCGATAAGGCAGACTTTATAAAAAAAAATCCAGCGGAATTTAATCTTATTAAAGACAACCGCTCCGTAAATGCCAAACTACTGGAATCAGATATTGCCGGTAAAAATTTAAAGATCGAAGTGGATGGAGAAACTTTCGAACTGGTAATAAAAGATGAACTGGACCAGCGGCTGGACAGTATGGGATTCAGCAGTACTTCCACCAAACATATCAAAGAAATAAAAGCTCCTATGCCCGGCCTGGTGCTGGAGGTGGCTGTGAAAGAGGGCCAGGAAGTAAAAGAAGGTGAAAGGATACTGATTCTGGAAGCTATGAAGATGGAGAACAGTATCATGATACATACTACTGCAATAATCAAAAGAATAGCTGTAACACCTGGACAGGCGGTGGACAAGGGGCAGGTGCTGGTAGAGCTGGAATAATTCAACAATCAAAATCAATCAGATGAAAAAAATATTAGTTGCCAACCGGGGAGAAATTGCGTTGCGTATCATGCGGACCATCCGGAAGATGGGAATAAAATCAGTAGCGGTATACTCTGATGCAGACCGTCATTCTCCCCATGTCTTATTTGCTGATGAAGCTGTTTGTTTAGGTCCGGCTCCGTCCAGTCAATCCTACCTGAATGGAGATAAGATCATTGCATTCTGTAAAGAACTTGGTGTGGATGGAATTCACCCGGGCTATGGTTTCCTGAGTGAGAATGCAGAGTTTGCACAAAAAGTAACTGATGCCGGCATTGAATTTATTGGACCTACGCCTGAAGCAATGCGAATCATGGGTTCAAAGCTGGCCGCAAAGGAAAGTGTAAAAAAATATAATATCCCGATGGTACCCGGTATTGACAGGGCCATTGACGATGTGAACCTGGCAATTGAAATAGCAGACAAAATTGGTTACCCGGTATTGATAAAAGCTTCTGCAGGTGGTGGCGGTAAGGGAATGCGGATCGTTGAGAAAGCGGATGATATGCAGGAACAAATGGAAAGGGCTATCAGCGAAGCAAAATCTTCTTTTGGGGATGGCTCAGTATTCCTGGAAAAATATGTTACCTCACCCCGGCATATAGAAGTGCAGGTGGTGGCCGACAAATATGGTAATGTAATTCATGGCCTGGAGAGGGAATGTAGTATCCAGCGGCGTCACCAGAAAGTAATTGAAGAAACACCTTCTGCTATTGTTACCCCGGAAATGCGGGAAAAAATCGGTGATGCGGCAGTGATGGTGGCTAAATCCTGCAACTATGTTAGCACCGGTACGGTAGAATTCCTGGTGGATGATAAACTGAATTTTTATTTTTTGGAAATGAATACCCGCCTGCAGGTGGAACACCCGGTTTCTGAAATGATCATCGGTCTTGATCTGGTAGAGCAACAGATCAGGATAGCAAGAGGTGAAAAATTAGGTATTACCCAGGATGACATCAAACCCAACGGCCATGCTATTGAACTCAGGGTCTATGCGGAAGATCCGCTTAATAACTTTCTGCCTTCCATCGGCACCTTAACGAAATATGAAAAACCAACCGGTGAAGGGATACGGGTAGATGATGGGTATGAGGAAGGAATGACGATACCGATTTATTATGATCCCATGATCGCCAAACTGGTAGTGCATGGCAAAACAAGAACAGAAGCGATTCAGAAAATGTTACAGGCTATTAAGGAGTATAAGATCGAAGGTGTCGCTACCACCTTACCTTTTGGTACGTTTGTTTTTGAGCATGATGCATTCTTCTCCGGGAAATTTGACACTCACTTTGTAAAGAATTACTATACACCTGAAAAAATAAAAGCAAAACAAAAAGCGAATGCAGAGATTGCTGCCATTGTTGCGATAAAATACTGGCAGGAAAGAAAGAGAATGCTTATTCCTGTAGAACATAAATCCACCAGTTGGAAACGTCGTTTGGCACATTGATTCATTAATTGAACAGAAACCTTATTTCATTCAAAAAAATAATACATGAAACCGAAAGTTGAAATATTAAGAGAGAAGATAGAAGAAGGAAAATTGGGAGGAGGAGTAAAAAGAATAGAAGCGCAGCATAAGAAAGGAAAACTGACTGCCAGGGAAAGGGTAGAGCTACTGATGGACCCGGGATCTTTTGAAGAGATCGGGGCATTGGTCACACACCGGACTAAAGATTTCGGCATGGAAAACCAGAAGTATTATGGGGATGGTGTCATCACTGGTTTTGGAACCGTCAACGGAAGGTTAGTGTATGTCTTTGCACAGGACTTTACGGTATTTGGAGGAGCCTTGTCTGAAACTCATGCTGAAAAAATTTGCCGCATTATGGATATGGCTATGAAATCAGGTGCGCCGTTGGTTGGATTGAATGACTCAGGCGGTGCAAGGATACAGGAAGGTGTCCGGTCATTAGGCGGGTACGCAGATATTTTTTACAGGAATGTACAGGCATCAGGTGTGATCCCGCAAATTTCAGCCATCATGGGGCCCTGTGCCGGTGGCGCTGTTTATTCACCTGCTATGACTGATTTTACTATCATGGTGGAGAACACCAGTTATATGTTTGTAACGGGACCCAATGTAGTGAAGACGGTAACGAATGAAGAAGTAAGCTCAGAAGAACTGGGTGGCGCCTCCACTCACTCTACCAAATCAGGTGTTACACATCTCACTGCGGTGAATGATATGGACTGCATCACACAGGTAAAAAAATTGCTGAGCTATATGCCGCAAAACTGTGAAGATGTGGTGATGAAACAGTCGTACACATTGGGAGATGAAACAAGGGAAGTGCTGGAAACGATAGTACCCGCCAGTGCCAGCCAGCCCTATGATATAAGGTCAGTAATTGAGGGAATATGTGATACAGATTCTTTCTTCGAAGTTCATAAAGAGTATGCGGATAATATTGTGGTGGGATTTGCTCGGTTGGCCGGAAGAAGTTTGGGTATTGTAGCCAATCAGCCGATGAGCCTCGCCGGGGTATTGGATATTGCTAGTTCCAAAAAGGGTGCAAGATTTACTAGGTTCTGTGATTGCTTCAATATTCCTTTATTGGTATTGGTGGATGTGCCGGGCTTTTTACCGGGTACCGACCAGGAATGGAACGGGATCATCACAAACGGTGCAAAATTGTTATATGCACTGAGTGAGGCTACGGTGCCCCGTTGTACTGTTATTACCCGTAAAGCATACGGAGGTGCTTATGACGTGATGAACTCCAAACATATTGGTGCCGATATGAATTATGCATGGCCGTCAGCAGAAATTGCAGTGATGGGAGCAAAGGGAGCCAGTGAGATCATTTTCAAAAATGAAATTGCGGCCGCAGAAGATCCTGCAAAAAAATTACTGGAGAAAGAAGCGGAGTATGCGGAATTATTTGCCAATCCCTACACGGCAGCTGAAAGAGGGTTTATAGATGAAGTGATCGAACCAAGAGAAACAAGGAAAAAACTGATCAAAGCATTTGCGATGCTGGAGAATAAAGTAGCAAAGCGGCCGAGAAAGAAGCATGGAAATATACCGTTATAAAAAAGGGCTCAGATTAATTCTTTGTTAACAGCTCCCAGGAAACACAGGCCGATAAGCAGCGATGGTAAACCGTATACCAACGCCATTCTGGTATCTCCGTTACTAAGAAAATAAACGGCCATCAGCACTGCACCTGCCATCAGCAACCGGCCGCCCCACAGCGGCTGGAACCAGGCAATGATAAAGCCGGCAATTGTAAGCAGGGTGAAAGGAAGGAAATGTAGCAATTCTTTACCCATACCATTCATGATATCAGGTAAACCTTCCCCAATAAAGAAACTAAGAAAAAAGGCCGTAACCAGTATGCCACCGATACGGCCTGTCCATAAAAGTAATTTGTGCTGTTGCATACAATTTCTTTAAACAGTTTGAATCATTGCATCCTTTCACATTGCTTTCAGTACAGGTTGCTCTTTCAGGTTAACCAGTACATTTTTCTTTACTAAATCCTTTGCGATCATTTGCCCGTACTCATGCCCCAGGCTTTCGGAAGATGAAGGATCGAAGGACTGGCTCTGTGCAGAGTAGACCAGGTCATTCGTTGCCAGGTCGTACAGGTTAGTTTCCCAGAAGTACTTGGTATCTTCTGTATAGTAACCTTCTGAATAGATCCTGCCATAGATAGTTCTTGAATAGCCCCAGAAACGGTTGTAATAAATAGTATACGGAGTGTACTGCACCCGACCCGGAACATAATATCTCTCCCGTGTTTTATCCAGCAGCACTACGGTAAGTACTGCATCTACACCAGAGTTGCGCAGTTTGCTGATCGCCTGTTCTTCATTCATATTCTCAAAGGTCTTGGGATTGTATTCATCACAGGAGCAGGTCGCATCATAACCGAGGTCCTTCAGATCAGCTACCAGGTGTTGTTCCATTTTTTCTCTCAGTGTTCTGTCTGCATCCCGGATAAGACCCAATACGACAATCCTGTTATACTTTTTAGGCTGTATATTTTCTGCTTTCCATGAACTGGTGATGCGGGAAGAAGGTCCGCAACCAACCAGCAGGAATAAAAACACTACAGCCATGGTTAATAGCTGTTTCATATAGATTGTTTTACTCCTTGTAAGTTACTGCTGCCTGGTGTCTGTTGTTACTGATAGCTGTCACGGGTTGTATTGATAGCTGTCAATGGCAATAAAAAACCCGGCAAAAATTGCCAGGTTTTTTTGCTCCCCTTAATATGATTTTATCGAACCAGTTTATTTCTGACCTCAAATCTCTATCTGAGATAAGCTTATTAATAATCAATACTTTATGAAGGATTATTTCGGTAAGAATCAATTAGTGTTTTTTAAGAAGTACAAATTCATACAAGTAGCGAAGTGCATAATACCCTTGCCTATTAACACTAGATTTAAGTATGCTTTTTTTCAGTTATCCAAAACTCATGATTTTTATCCATAAAAACCACGTGAAAAATATTGTCTTCAAAGTAGCCAATGATACACTCTTTTCCTTGTATATGAAGCGATGCCCAGGTAACACCAACTGGAATATGCTTTGGATGATAAAACTTTGAATTTGGTGGAAAATCAATTTTCTCGTAATTCGTAATAATTTGTTGAGCTAAAACCTCTTTAACGGTCATTTGACATATTGCTCGCAGCTTATTAAAAGCTAAGGCAAGCAATTTTTCATCTTCCCATTCTACAACACCTTGTCCCTGATTAATATCTAAGTCCTTAAAAGTTAATACGACAAACTTATCCTTCGTAAGGCTTCTAGAATCTAATCCTTTTAATTCCCTTTTAAATGCCTCCTCTTTACTTCTTGCCCTAAATTTATCTGGTCTTTTCTTGCCCATACATTAATTGATTTAGTTTTTCATCAAATTCAAAGTATGGAACAGCCCCATATTTCCCTGTAGCGTAGTTTTTATTAAATGAGGACTTACTACGCACGCTTTCACTTTTAAAGTCCGCAAGTGAAAATAACTCAGAGGCCCCAAATTGATTTTTTTCAACGAACCAAATTTGGTCTCTCCTGAAGGTGTCTTTATTTAAAAGGTATATATCATGAACAGCAAATATTAATTGCGCATTATTCTTATTATATCTGTGGAAAAAATCAATCAGTTTTGAGGTTAAGCTTGTGTGGAGCCGTGAATCTAATTCATCAACAATTAGAATTTTCCCATTTTGCAAAGTGTCAAACCACGGCCCCAATAAGTATAGCAACTTCTTTGTTCCCTCTGATTCCTGCTTTTCAAATTTGAATGGTACTGTATCAACTAGCAAGTTCTTTTCATCGTACTTTCTATGATAAGTTAAAAGTTCATCTTTTTTGGGTTGTTTAGATTTGATTTTCTTAAGTGTATTTACAAGGCTGACAAGCTCTTCATCAGTACTTTCAGTCTTAAGCTTATCAATATCAATCTCACCTAATTCTTCTTCTGTAGTTTCAATATTTGAAATTTCTAAATACTTAATAAACCTTTGTGCCCAGGCGTTGAAATTCTTATCTGATTTAAGTTTCGAAATAGTATATTCCTTGTGAAATTCATCAAAGATGCCATTTATGATATTATAGTTTTTAAACCACGTAATTACCTCATTAGAAATTGTTCCATTAAGTTGAGCTACTAAGGTTAAAAAAAGAACGTTTTCTTTAGTATTTGTGTCTTTTCCAATCCCTTCTTTAAATGCTGATTTATTTATTTCAAAAGACTGCATATTCCTTTTAAAAAGTGGAACTTCTTTGCTTGTGGTATGATAAAGCCATTCGGAAACTACTTTGTTGTAATCAACTTCGAATCCATATCTATACTTTACATTATTCTGTATAAAAGAGATTTCAAAAAAGCTCGAATCTTTTTCGGATGCTGTATTCAAAGCAAATTTTTGGATATGAAATTTCTTGTCAGTGTTTTCAACTAGTGCATCACGAAATGAGTTTATTACAGTTTTTTTCATAAACCCCATAGCAACTAGCAAATTGCTTTTGCCGCTTGCATTGTTACCGTATAAAACAGCACTTTTTACAAGCCTTATCTTTTTATCTAACAATATCGTATTCGTGTCCAAATGCTCTTTAAAAGACTTGACAGCAATCATTGATAGTTTGCTCAAGTCTTTAAAGGATAGGAAATTTTCAACCGAGAAATCTATTAGCATAGCTTGAAATTGAGACCGCAAAGGTAATCAGCAAAAATGAAAAAATGGAAATTAATTCCATAATTTAACATTTGATGGCCTTAAAATGACGAATTTACCCCCTGGAGGGCCATTTTTACACAATTTCTAGTAATCCTAAAGTTGCTGAATGTAAACACTTCTTTAACTCTAGCTAATGCAAGTCAAGGACTTTAAATGCAGCGAGATACCGCTTTTTGAATCCTTTCACATCTAGTATTTTATGTTTCAAGTTATTGTATGGGTGTTCGAATTAAAGAGTGATTACAAAAGGCGAATAATTGAATCTTCATGGTATTGGAGTGATTATTCTAACGGAATTTTCTTTGATATTACACTTATTTTTGAGAGACTAAACTTTGTCAAAAATGTCAGCCGTAGTTGGTATCCTCAATAAACAAGCAATTGCGATTGCCGCTGATAGTGCTGTATCAGTAAATGGTAAAATATTCAATAGGGCACTTAAGATTTTTACTTTATCCCGTTATGAGCCAGTGGGAATAATGATTTATAGTGCAGGTTCATTCATCGGCACTCCCTGGGAAACAATTATAAAAATGTATCGAGACCAGTTGAAAGAAACAAAGTATAATACAGTAGATGAATATTCTCAAGATTTTATAAATTTTATAATAACTAGTAATTTCTTTTGTGATAAATCATCTCAAAAAGAGTATTTGATGAATACTTTAGTACATAACCTATGTACTATTACAAATAATGACCTTAAATCGTTAGTGAAACCCGATAAAAGCATAGAAGAATTATTTAATGAGAGACTTGATGCTTTCATAAAGAGCTGGGACGATAACCCTCAAATATTATCACAATTTAAAGACTATACATTTGAAGAATTCGCGAATTTTATCGGGAAAGAATTTGATGACTATTTCACGTTTTTTATTGCAAACGAGGGCTTAGTTTTGAGCGATGCAGTTAAAGAAAAGCTTAAGCAACTAGCATTCAGGCTCATCGTAAATAAAGATTCGTTTTTGTCTTATACAGGTTTGGTCTTTGTTGGTTTTGGCCAGCAAGAGATATTCCCATCGCTGGTTTCTGTTAATGTTCAACTTGCAATTGATGGCAAATTAAAGTACTATAAGACCCATGAAGTAAATATTACACATTCAATGGGCAGTTCGATTCAGCCTTTTGCTCAGACAGAGGCAATGAGCACTATTCTACAAGGCATAGCGCCAACACTTGAAAATATTTATGTTGAAAACTTCAAACAGTTCATTGAAAAGTACAATCAGAAATTAATTAGCATTACTGAAGTTGACAACCCTGAATTGGCTGAATCAATAAGAACGATAGATATTGGTGCTCTAGTAACAGAATATCAAACCAAACTACTAGAAGCGAAGCAAATAAACTATATCAATCCATTGATGGATGCTGTAAGTAATCTGTCTAAAGAGGATTTAGCCGAAATGGCTGAAAGTTTGATATATTTAACCTATTTACAAAAAAGAATTACCTTTGCGGCCGAAGATGTAGGCGGGGATGTAGATGTGGCCGTAATTTCAAAAGGTGATGGGTTTATCTGGATAAAGAGAAAGCATTACTTTAAACCTGAGCTTAACAGGTTCTTTTTTGATAACTATTTTAAGTAAAAAATCATGAGTTCAATTCACTTATTTAGTGACTCAAAAAGTGTTTCCAAAAACATCGGCGTATCAACAAAAGATTTTGGACACAAAGCTAATTCAAGCGATATAAAGAGTGGTATGACAGCTACTGAAATTAGTAACGTTATTTCTGATAAGTTGATGACTGTAATTGATAAGGCGCTTAAAACACCTCAGCCCAAGAACAGTAAATGATTTTTGTGTTCAATTACTTAAGCCTTAATTGTTTCTTCTTCACTTTTCTTCTTAAAGGAAGTTTGCCAAAGGCGTAAAACTTGCATGGGGCGATATTTGTTGCCTTTTCTCGTTTTGTATTGCAATCCATTAAGTTTATCAGCTATTTGCTGAAAAGTTAACCCATCTTTTCTAGCCCCATTAATTATATCAATAGCCTGTAAATTGGCCTTATTACTCCTAGCATTATACTTTATTTTTTCCACCCCCAGACGTTGAAATGCCCCAAATCCATTGGGATTCCCCAGCCTTACCTTACCTTTTACAGGCTTCATTATGGAGCCGTCCTTATTTGTAAAATCTCCTCTTTTCAATTTCTCCTTCTTAACAGCCAGGGCTTCCTTAATTCGTTTACTAATAGCTTCAGCTTCGTGCTCTGCAATAACGGATAGGAGCTGAATTGTGAGCTTATTGGCAGTAGGGTTATCACAGCAGACAAATTCTACCCCGCCATTAAAAAGGGCACTGGTGAACTCTACATCTCTGCTCAGCCTGTCTAGCTTTCCAACGACCAGTATGGCCTTTTCCCGCTTGGCTAAAGCTATGGCCTTGTAAATCTCAATACGGCGCTTTTTACGGGTCCCTGTCTCTATTTCGGTAAATTCCTCCAGAATTGTCCCTTTGCCAGAAACGTAGTTTAAGACGGCTTGTTTTTGAGCTTGGAGCCCTAAGCCACTCTGCTCTTGCTTGGCAGTGCTGACCCTATAATATGCTACAAATTTGCCCATTCATCCGATTTTGGACAAAGATAAATCTATTATAACAAATTGCAAACTAATGTTTGCAATTTGTTAATTTCCGAATCTGCAATACTCGTTTCATTTATGAAGCAAGCCTTCTATCTCTTAAATAAATTTGGGAATTCCTGACGAGTTAACTGTTTTGAGAAATTTGAATTATAGGATACAATTCCAATATTACAAAATTACCCCTTATTCATAATGACCTGGCACTTCTTCTACTGAATAATACCACCCCCTGCCAAAACAGCGTGTACAACTCTTTCCTGTACAACTTTTACATACTATTTGCCTATTGATATAATGTCTTGGTACCCATTTACCATTCTTGTCTGATGAGTTGACATTTTGTATTGATTCTTTGTTTGAATGTTCACTTTTACTTTCAATCGGTGAATCTCTCTTGTCTTTAAAAATAAAAAAGCCAAGAAAAATTAATATGCAAATTGTGGCAAATATTAGTATAATATATTTTGGCTTATTTGAAACGGAACTGCTTGTCTTAATTTCAGGCATTTTCTATTAGATTTATTTCGTTACTGATTTTACCCCAGTTAGAATCATATTCGAGTTCTATTGTATAATTTTTTCTTTTGTCAAGTTGAGTAACTTGGATTTTAGTACTTTTTATGCCCATGAATACTAATTCAATATCAAGGCTGTCAGAATCTAAGGGGATGGTTACTTCAAAACCTTTTTTTGCTGATTGAACAGAATGTAATTCTTTATTAATAATTATTTTAATCTTGGCATCAAATAAAAGCCAGACACCTGGATAGGAAAGTGTAACGGAGCCATTTGTAGTTCTTTCAACCCCAATTGTATTATTATGTGATTCTTTTGTGTCATTGTCAGTTGAAAGTAATTCATTTTTTAGTCTTCCATATTCCTGCTCGGATATTCCTCCTGAATCCAGCAACTCTTTTAGTTGTATTAATTTTTGAATTTTATCCATTCTAGTAAATAGTTAAATTTAAAGTGAGCTTTAATATATTTTTTTTGAAAAATCAGTTAAAATATTACATTAGTTCATACATGCGATTTCATGCATTGGATATAAGTACTTCTAGTTTGACAATGCTGAGTTTGTTGATACTTTTTTCCCATTAATGACAACATAATGTACACCTCCAAAAGCTTTTTCACCATCTTTAACAGCTTTTAGTAACCTTACGACTCTTGGTGAAGCTGGTTTCTCAAGTGAAGCAAATAGTACTAAATGTTTTACATTGCCCCCGTCGTTAACTTTATTAAAATAAACCATACATTCTTTACGGCTAGCCAACCATCCAGAATAATCAGGCTTTCCTAATACTAAAATTACTTTATCAGAAGACGCATCCAGAAATGAAAGCTGAGCCTCTTTTAAGGTTATAATTTCATTTTCTTCTTTTTTCTGATTCGTAGTAGTTGAGGATTTTTGTTCATCTTCCAAAGGGGTTATTTCTAGAATACTAAAATCATATTCAGAATACTCTTTGAATTTTATTTTGAATTTTTTGTTGGCTTTAAAATCAAAATCTTTATTCAGT
This sequence comes from Chitinophagaceae bacterium, assembly GCA_016719165.1. Lineage (GTDB taxonomy): Bacteria > Bacteroidota > Bacteroidia > Chitinophagales > Chitinophagaceae > JJ008. Next base: position 838,568 of record JADKAJ010000002.1, read on the forward strand.
TCACAGTTAAATTGCACCTCACCTTTACTAGGGTTGCCAAAATTGTACTCCTTACCATTTTCATCAATGAATGATGATTGGCAATAGTCTCCGCATTCACACCATTTATAGGTCATCACTTTTGTATATACTCCGTTTCCATCTTTAGGTTTTGATTCTACAATCTCCTTATCTAGTATAAGTCTAATAGGAAATCCACAACTCTTTCTTTCTTGGTTAGTTGAAACTTCGGAACCAGAAGTGTAATCTGTTTTAATCGACATAAAACCGCTATGGCATTCCCATCATTCTCAGGGCTTACATTTGAAGTCCACCACCCACCAGTTCTTCCTATACCCCAAAACCCATTTATTTCATATGCTTCATAATATCCACCTGGAGCAGCAGAGAACCCATACACATTTTTTACGCTATCATTAGTATTTTCCCATAATTCTGTACCGACTATTTTCAATTTATTTGCAGCCATTTCTTCTCCGCCACAATAATTGATTAATATAGTCCAGTCTTCCAAAGTTGGTACTCTCCAGCCTTTGGGTGCGAAACCTCTCTGGTCGGTTAGGGCATACCAATTATACATTCTTCCATATGTATTTTCGTATTTCTTGTCAAAATTGTAGTAACTCCATACTGGCTCATGATTTTGTGCAGCATTAATCCAGTCATCCTCTGACTTTGCTTCTGGAATAATATCTCCATTTTGAAAATGTGTTATATTAACGTTTTCGGAAGTCCAAGCTCTAAACCGATAACTGAAAGTTAAAGCCCCCATCTCATAATGGTCTTTTCCAGTTAATACACCCTTAGTATTATAGAAAAGCATATCTCCGTGTAATTTCCCATTCAAGTAAGAACACTTATAGTTTACAACCTTTTCTTTTGAGCCAACTTCATTGTATCGATGATAATAATAGATTTCTTCTCCGTTCTTCACACCTGATTTATACGTGCAAGTATGAGTTAATTTATGATGACCACTCATGGGATGTGAATATTCTTGATAAATCCCATCTAATTCGCCATTTTTATAATTGCTTATAATTAACGGTAAGCTGACATCGTCAGAAGTTGCTCTATATTCATTCCAAGGTCCATGTTTGATACCATTTAAATAATTTTCTTCTTTAATTTTCCCAACATATTCAAAATATGACCAAGTGCCATTTTTCAAACCATGATTGTATTTACCTATACTTTTTATGTGACTAGGGTTTCCCGAAAAAAACAATTCATCCCAGATAATGTCGAAAAACATTATCCACAAGCCATGTGGCTTCCCTTGGTTGTCGAATTGATTATATGGGTTAGATTTTTCATTAAATACTAGTTTATCTGGTTTGCCAGCTACCCAATGGCCCAGCATAATTATTCCACTAGAATCAGTATAAACTCCAAATCCATTTAAGGTGCCGTCGTTGAAATTTCCCTCCCATGATTTTCCATTTGGTTTAGTTAGTTTTCCATATCCATTACAACGTCCATTTTCCCATTCCCCAGAATAAGTAGAACCATCTGGGTAATTTTTTACTCCATAGCCACTTTGACAATTTCCACTAATACAGTCAGTTTGGGCGTTTAAGTTTGAAGGATTAAAATAAAAAATTGAAATAAGTAACAAACTCAAAATGATACTTCTCATAAATGAACTATTTAGGGTATAACTTAAAATTGTTTTAAATAAGAGCCAGAAGCATCCAAGTATGGAATTTCGGTGTGTCCTAATTATTTATTCGTAAATAGTTTAGCGTTTTTAAGTAGTTAGTCTTTTTCATTTCCAGCAAAATTGTTTATAAAATAATAGCTACTATCGTTAATTAAAAAGAATAGTCTATTTGCAAAATGTATTAAGCTTGAATATGCCTTATCCGATTCATTATTATTCTTTTAGTATTGAATACGATTTATATGGGATTTGTTTACTGGTCCGAAAAATGGGTAAGCTTGCAGTGAAAAGCCAGGGGAAAGCACACAATAGTAGAACTTGATATAGTTTCATGAGCCTTCATTTGTATCTTCAAAATAAAGACGCCAGTTCATATACTCAGATGAAATTTAATAAACTAACCTTTTATTTAGTGATTGACATACTAGCTTGCCGAATCGTATATAAGTTCTACTCGATACCCTGTAGTATATAATTTTGGTGAAACATTAAAATACACTTGTATTCGGGACTTGTTAAGTTGATTGAAGAGCTCAATCCGCTCTGTCACCATTTTTTGACCCATCCCGAATTCGCTGGATTTTTTAGTGTATCCCATTCCATTATCTTCTATTCCAATTATAATAGGTCTGCTGCCAAGAATTTCAATACTAATTTGCCTTTTATTGCTTTTACTTTCAATAATACCATGCTTGATAGCATTTTCAACCAGTGGTTGCAAAATCAGAGGCGGAACCATGATGCTTCTTAAATCAATATTATCTTCTACTTTAATGTTGTAAATAAAGCTATTGTCATTTTCAAATCTTCGCTGTTGTAGTTTCAGATAGACTTCAATAAAATCTATTTCTTCTTGCAGGCTAATCACATCCTTATTATTGGTTTCAAGATATGAACGCTGTAATTTCGAAAACTCAGACACAACCAAAATTGCCTCGTCATACTTTTCTTCCAAAATAAGTGAACTTATTAAATTCATTGAATTGTAAACAAAATGCGGATTTAAATTTTGCTTTAGAATATGGAGCCTGTTATCCAATATCCTTCTCTTCAATGTTTTCTTATCATAATTAAGTTTGAGCCATATAAGTAGAATAACAGCTATCAGGAGAGCAATACTTCCGAAAAAATAAGGATTACGATTAAGTGGTAAACTTATGGATACTTTTTGCTTTACATACTGGTTTCCGAATTGTAATATAAAATCATAGTCGCCATACTTTAACCCTTCAGGAAAGCTGAGAACCGAAGTGATACTATATTTTGTTTCTTTTAATTTTCCTTTTCTCCATATCTGTAGTGATTTGAGGGTTCTGTTTTGAAATATGTATTGCGGATGTGAAAGTGTCACTTCAAATGCAAGATTTTCATTAAGAGAAATTGGTACATCTAATTGAACTCCAGAAACTGTACTATCATTTACAGAATTGTTTATTTCCGAGAATGGAAATATCTGCGACTGGTCATTGTAAAAAAGGATTAAATTATTTCCTTCTATTTCAGGTTTTTTCAGGTTGCTAAAATTGCCCAAGTAGTAATAATTTATTGGGACGCCTGTTTTTGTGTTCACCTGCAACATACCTCTGTCATTTGCAAGATATAGAATACCATTATGCGATAATATCCACTTAGGCGAAAACCCTTCTGTTGCGTTAGTATTTATAAAGGACTCTTGCAGTTTCAGCTCACGATTCTGGTAATTAATAAAGTACTTGCTTATATTATTTTTTGAAAGCGTATACAGTGTATCTGCAATGACTGTAAAATCATTAATAAACGGAACGCTTTTATCTCCGCAGTAAAGTGCATAGGATTCTTGCTTCGTTATAAGATTGAACCCTTTTTCTCTGTTGAGTAGAAATATTTTATCATCAAATACCTGAGGATAAGGTAATGCGGATTCTATCTTTTCTGCACGCCATCCAGTATTATTCAATAAATCATAGCTGGATATCTTCCCGTAATTGTCAAAAGTGTAAAATGAGTTATTAAAAAGCAATACTGCATTGCTTCTGCCATAATTGAAGTTAGGGTCTTTGCGAATTCGGACTAATAATTTTTTTGATTTTAAGCTGTATAATTCAACATTTGATTCTGTTGCAATTATTAACGTGTCCTTAAATATGTGCAATAGTTTCCACTTGTCAGCAAGGTCTGATGTATTATTATTTTTAAGCCACTCTGATTCAAGATAGCTATTGGTGGTATGGATATTCGAAGAAGTCCGTTTCAGGAATACTCCTTTGTCAAGTGTGCCATAAAAAATAGCTTTATTAGCGGTATCTAAGGAAAGACATGTTACATAGTTTTCAATTTTGAAAGAATGCTCTTTTGTATTTATATCTATTTCGAATAATCCGCCTTTCGTGTTACTATAGGTATCTCCAACGGCAACATATATTTTCCCTCCGCTGACAATGATATCCCAAATAATAAACCCAGGTCCATTTGATTCAAATAAATTAATAAATACTGGCTCTTTATCTTCCTCCGTTACTATTACTACAGGTTTGATTCCACTGCTGCCTAAATATACTTTGTTGTTGTGCGTAAATGCACAATAATGAGAGTATAGTTCTAATTGTGGACCTTCACCCAGAAAAACACTACTCACATCTTTGTCAAAAATTAAGCTGTCTAGACGCATTATCCGATAGGAAGGATAAGCTAATCCATATACTTTATTGTTCAGGGAAAAAACATCTATAATAAAATCATTTGGATGCTTAGGTGTAAGGTATAATTTCTGAAGGATGGTATCCCGCATCAGGTAAGATGCGTTATTTGTTATTGCATATATACTTTCATTTACCAGCCGTATTTTTCTTATGTCATTTATTTCAGCTGACTGATAATGCTTTTTTAATCGGCCAGTATAATAATTTATAATATAGAGCCCATTTAATCTTGTACCCAGAACAACCAAACTATCAAAGAATTCAATGCCCCAAACACTATTGCTGCCAATCAATTTAATAATATCAGTTTGTTTGTTGGAATTGGCTGAGAAAATGTTAAGACCATTGTCGGTCCCAACCCAGGTTCTTCCCTCTGGGTCTATTTTTATGCATCTTACCCCATTCGAATGTAAACCTGTTGACTGTTCAGCTTCGGCCTGTAATTCTCCCTTTTGTGAAAATAAGGGCAACACGATTGCCGATACTAAAAGTGTAAAGAGAGTTCTTTTGCGCCAAGTCGTGATACTGGTAAACATTTATTGAATGTTGTGGTTAGTAACTCTTTTTTGTAAGACTTTATCATCACTTTATTTACCATGTAAGATTTATGAATTCTTATAAAATCCTTACCCAATGATTTTGATATAACTTTAAGCGTTTTTGAAGTTGTATATTTCTTATCATTTATCAGGTGAATGATAGAATAAGCCCCATCTGCTTCCAAATACTCAATTTGTGCAATTGAAACAGGTATAGTTTTACCTTGTTCTTTTATCAGAATGTGGTGATTAGGCTCATGCGTTAAATGTTCAAACCTCAAAATTGTGCGTTGGAGTTCAATTGGATTTATTGGCTTTAGTATATAATCAAAAGCACTCTCCTTAATTGCTCTGATTGCATGCTCCGAATAAGCTGTCACAAAAATCACTTTCGTTTTAGCTTGCAGGCAAGGCAGCAAATCGAAACCCGAAAAATTACCCAGCTGAATATCAAGAAAACAAATATGATAGAATTCTTCTTTGATTTTTTTTTGAGCCTCGCTAAGTGTTGAAGCGATATCAATCTTTTCAAACAGGTAGGTGAAATGTTTCTTTAGCAGAATTCTTATGGAAGCTCTTCCGCTGTGTTCATCATCAACTATTATTGCCTTTATTTTCATTTTTGATGTCCCCTGTGTAATATAATCGTATTGTCCTTTTAGTTTGACTAACTTTTGTAGACGCCCCTTTTTTTTGGCGAACTACTGATGCTGAACTAAATCATTAAATTATCCAATTCATTCTTACTCTAATATATCTCATTCTGCGATACATTTTCTTATATTTGAGAACATCCTTTTACAGTTTGAATAATATTAAATACATCCTTGAAAAAAAGGGTCATACACAGACCTGGCTGGCCGAGCAACTCGGAAAATCCTTCAACATGGTGAATTCCTACGTGTAGAACAGGAGTCAACCATCTATTGAAGTACTTTTTGATATAGCAGCTATTCTGGATGTTGATGTGAAAAAGCTATTGGTTTCAAATAAAAAAAACGAATAACAAGAGAAATGGCAATTAAGAAATCCGAATTATACAGTTCCCTGTGGGCCAGCTGCGATGAACTACGTGGTGGCATGGATGCCAGCCAGTATAAAGATTATGTGCTTACCATGCTTTTTGTAAAGTATGTGTCAGACAAGTACGCCAATAAAATCAATAGTCTTATTGAAGTTCCAATTGGAGCTTCTTTTGAAGATATGGGGGCATTAAAGGGCAAATCTGATATAGGAGAGCAAATCAATAAAAAAATTCTCAAACCTCTTTTTGCTGCCAACGGTTTGGAAGGAGCTATCGAACTGGTCGACTTTGATGACGATGATAAGCTGGGTTCTGATAAAGAAAAAGTAGACCGCCTCTCCAAGCTGGTGGCCATTTTTGAAAACCCAGCACTTGACTTTAAAAACAACCGTGCTGATGATGACGATATTTTGGGAGATGCTTATGAATACCTGATGCGACACTTCGCTACTGAATCAGGCAAAAGCAAGGGACAATTTTATACTCCTGCCGAGGTATCCAGAATTCTGGCCAAGGTGATTGATGTACATAAAGCTGATAAGCCTTCCTTTACTGTATATGACCCTACCTGTGGCTCAGGCTCACTCTTGTTGAAGGTGGTGGAAGAATCGCAAAGAGGACTTACCATCTACGGACAAGAGATGGACATTGCCACCAAAGGTTTGGCGGTGATGAACATGTGGCTCCATGGTAACCCAGAGGCCCGTATCTATGGCAAGAACACTATTGCACAGCCTCAAACCAAGGATGAAAATGGGCGACTATTGCGTTTTGATTTTGTGGTGGCCAATCCACCGTTCTCTACCAAGAGCTGGAGCAATGGTATCTCTCCCATGAATGATGAGTTCAACCGATTTAAAGAATATGGAATACCTCCAGACAAGAACGGTGATTATGCTTTTCTCCTGCATATTATTGCCAGTCTCAAGAGTACAGGTAAGGGTGCTGTGATTCTGCCACATGGGGTATTGTTCCGTGGAGGCGCTGAGGGTGATATCCGTAAGAACATCATCCAGAGAAAGCTTATTAAAGGTATTATTGGTTTACCTGCGAATTTGTTTTATGGTACGGGTATACCAGCCTGTATCATCGTACTGGATAAAGAACATACCGAGAACCGTAAGGGCATCTTTATGATTGATGCCAGTAAAGGATTTATCAAAGATGGCAATAAGAACCGTTTGAGAGAGCAGGATATTCATCTGATTGTAGATGTATTCAACAACCAGAAGCCTACGGATAAGTATGCCCATTTTGTACCATTTGAAGAGATTGAGAAAAACGAATTCAATCTTAACATACCACGTTATATTGATACACAGGAAGAAGAAGACATACAGGATTTGGATGCCCATTTAAATGGCGGAATACCCAACAGAGACATAGAAAGTCTGCAACATTACTGGACAGTTTATCCAGCGCTAAAAAAAGAACTATTTGAACCCTTACGGGATGGATACAGCCGCTTAAAAGTTGATGCTGCCACTGTGAAAGAAACCATCTACAACCATAAAGAATTTATCCATTATGGCAAAGAACTGGGTAAGGTGTTTGAATCATGGAAGCAAAAAGTGCTGAAGCAGCTGCAAGGCATCAATGCAGATACCAAGCCCAAGAAATTCATTCATGAGCTATCAGAAATGTTGTTGACAGAATATGACAACAAGGCCCTGATTGACCGTTACGACATCTACCAGCACCTGATGAATTACTGGAATGATGTAATGAAAGATGATGTGTATATGCTGGTGGAAGATGGATGGGTGGCCAGAGCCAGAAGAATAATTGAAAAGAACAACAAGGGCAAAGAAGTGGATAAGGGCTGGACATGCGACCTCCTGCCAAAGAGTATTATCGTAAACGAATACTTTGCCGACAAACAAGCCACCCTGCAACAATTAGAAGCAGATAAAGAAACCATTGAGGCGGAGATAAACAGCTACGAAGAAGAGCATACGGGTGAAGAAGGTATGCTGGCCGATGCTACCAATGACAATGGAAAGCTTACCAAAGCAGCAGTAAGCAAACGCTTAAAGGAAATAAAAAATGATGCCACTGAAAAAGAAGCGTATGCACTAATGCAAAAGGTGGAACAGCTATTTGAAAAAGCAGCCAGCTTGGGTAAACAGCTAAAAGAAAAAGAAGCCGAGCTGGATGAGTTGACACTAAAGCAATATGAAAAGCTGAGTGAAGCAGATGTAAAAAATCTGGTGATTGAAAAGAAATGGATGACCAGTCTTAAAAGCAGTATACAAGCTGAGATAGATGCCATCTCTCAACGGTTAACCATACGTATTAAAGAACTGGGAGAACGCTATGATGATACGCTGGGAGCTTTAGATAAAACCACCAAAGAACTGGAAGAAAAAGTAAGTGCACACCTCCAAAAAATGGGATTGGTATGGAGCAATTAAAAAAAGGCTATAAGAAAACTGAGGTAGGAATCATTCCTGAAGATTGGGAAGTTGGCGAACTAGCAGGAATTTATTAAATGGATAGTGGCATAACACCAAAAGGTGGGGAGTCTGTGTATAAAACAACTGGACGACCTTTTATTAGAAGTCAAAATATTGGCTGGGGAAAGCTATTGCTTGACGATGTTGCATTTATTGATGACGATACGCATTTCACCTTTCCATCTACAGAAAAATTTGCCAAAGGATGTAATTCTAAATCGTCAGGAGCATCAATTAGGAAATGTTTCATATGCGAATGTTCATTTTAAAGGGGGAATTGTTAAATCACATTCATTTGCATACTGTAAAACGCATCAAGATGTTTTAAACCCAATTTACTTACTTTTATATTGTTATTCAAAATCGGGCAAAAGCAAATAGAAGTTTAAAAAAAAGTGAAACGCAAATATTCAAGATAACTTTGGCCAAATAATAAAATGAAAATCCCTCTCCCGCATCTCTAAGCTGAACAAAAAGCCATAGCTGATGCCCTGAGTGATGTAGATGCATTAATCAGCAATCTGGAAAAGCTCATCGCCAAGAAAGGCAACATCAAGCAAGGTGCTATGCAGCAATTGTTGACACCAAAGGAACATTGGAAGGAAAAAACAATAAGAGAATTAGCAAAGTATAGACGAGGTAGCTTCCCTCAACCATACGGGTTAGCTAAATGGTATGATGATATTTCAGGAACACCATTTGTCCAAGTTGTAGATGTTGACGATAACAAAAAATTAAAAAAGAAACGAAAATAGTATTTCTAAGGAAGGGCAAAAAAATAGCTTAGTTTGTTCCAAAAGGGAGTATCAATATTACAATACAGGGCTCTATAGGCAGAATTTGATCAATTACACATAATACCTATTTAGATACCAACGCTGTTAATATTTGAATCATTACCTGAGAATTTTAATAAGTACTTTTTTATGATGAGTATCTTTCTAAAGTTTGAAATTGAAAAAGAAAAAGCTCCTGGAGGTACAATTAAAACTATTACGAAAGAAGCTGTCAAAAACTTTATAATTTATTCCCAGAAATTGTTGAACAAAATATAACGGCAGAAATTTTACAAAGTATGGATAATGAAATTGAATTATTAGAAAAAAAACTAACTAAGCAACTAATCATTAAACAAGGAATGATGCAAGAACTATTAACTGGTAAAACCCGATTGATTTAATTATGTCTATAGAACTGGTTACATCTAATATCTGGCAGCTTATTACCAAAACAGTGAAAGCACATCCATCCAAATCAATGGTAGCCGTTGCGTACTTTGGTCAGCAGGCTGCTGTCATGCTACCACTCAAAAAAGGAAGTATCTTACTGGTAGATGCCAGTGAGAAAGCAGTTAAAAGCGGACAGACCTGCCCAGCAGAATTATTAAAACTCTATTACAAAGGTGTAGAGGTGTATTCATTGGCAAATTTGCATGCCAAGATTTATGTTACAGGCAGAACATTACTAATAGGTTCAGCAAATGTATCTGGCAATTCTTCTAAATTCTTGCAGGAAGCCATCATCAAAACAAATGATAAGCAGGCAGTGGTAGACGCCAAAGCCTTTATTGAAAGTCATTGCCATATTGATATGGGCGAAGAGCAATTGCTAAGGTTGCAGAAACTCTATCGTCCTCCTAAATTCAATGGAGTAAAAAGCAAAAATTCGAAAAATAATAAATCAGCAGGCTCTAAACAACCCTCTTTTTTTGTTTATAATTTAGCAGTGGGAGAATGGTCAGATGAGGAAAACCAACAAGCGGATAAAGGAAGAAAGGAAGCGAAGAATCATCGCATAAACATGTCACGACATATGCTAGACGAATTTAAATGGGTTGGAAATTTTGTTGCTAAAAAAGGTGATACAGTGATGCAGATAACACACGAGAATAATCAGGTGTATGTTTCACCTCCTGGTACATTAATACATATTAGAAAATGGAATAATGGCAAGCAAATAACCAATTTCTGTTATGTGGAAGTTTCCAATAAAAGGAGAAAGAATATTAATTATCTTAAGAAGCATTTTAAACTAAAAACCTTCAAGTTAATTAGTCGGAATGGCAGAAAGAATAAAGAAGTGGCAACAGATTTAATTAACTTATGGTAATAGAATAACCATGAGCCTGACAGATATCGGAAAATCAGAACGCATTACTCAGAACCGCATCATCCAGCTTTTTCAAAAAGAGCTGCATTATGACTATCTCGGTAACTGGGAGGAGGAAATGCGCACCCAACCCATTGAGGAAGGATTGCTGTTTCGTTTCCTCACTCAATCACAGGGTTATTCTGATACACTGGCCCGCAAAGCCGTTGACAAGCTGGTAAATGCTGCTGGCAACATCCATAATGGATTATATGAGGTCAATAAACAAACCTATCACATGCTTCGTTATGGCGTTTCCATAACAGAAGAGGCTGGTCAGCTGTCAGAACGGGTTTGGTTCATCAACTGGAGCGAACCACACAATAACCATTTTGCTGTTGCCGAAGAAGTAACCGTAAAAGGAAAATTTGATAAGCGACCTGATATTGTTTTGTATGTAAATGGCATCGCATTGGGTGTACTGGAGCTAAAGCGAAGCAAGGTAGGTGTAACCGAGGGTATCCGACAAAATCTGGATAATCAGAAACCTGAGTTGATGCAAAAATATTTTACCACCATGCAGTGTGTACTGGCTGGTAACGATACGCAGGGATTACGATATGGTACTATTGAAACCAGCGAAAAGTATTATCTGCAATGGAAGGAAGAATGTGATAAAGCATACGAATACCTGCTGGATAAACATCTGGTACAGCTCTGTGAAAAAAACCGCTTGCTGGAACTCATTCATGATTTTGTGGTGTTTGATAAGGGTATCAAAAAGCTTTGTAGGCCTAATCAGTATTTTGGTGTTAAAGCCGCTCAAAGCAGAATCAGAAGCCGACAAGGGGGTATCATCTGGCATACACAAGGAAGCGGCAAAAGCCTTACAATGGTATGGCTTACAAAGTGGATACGGGAACACATCAAAGATGCCAGAGTACTCATCATAACTGACCGTGAAGAACTGGACGACCAGATTGAAAAGAACTTCATTGGTGTTGATGAGAATATTTACCGTACCTCTAGTGGAAGAGACTTGCTAAGTACTCTTAACGTAAAAGAGGAATGGTTGATATGTAGCTTAGTGCACAAATTTGGCCGCAACTCAGAGGAAGGTGATTATGATACTTTCATTGAAGACATCAAACGTAACCTTGGTAAAGATTTCAAAGCGAAAGGTGATATCTATGTTTTTGTGGATGAGTGTCACCGCACGCAATCAGGAAAGCTGCATGATGCGATGAAGACCATACTGCCTGATGCCCTGTTTATTGGTTTTACAGGAACACCATTGCTTAAAAAGATAAACAGAAGAGTATTGAAGTATTCGGGCCTTATATCGGTAATCCTTACAAATTTGATGAAGCGGTTGAAGATGGTGTTGTGCTTGACCTCCTTTACGAAGCCAGAGACGTAGAGCAATTTGTCACCGACCAGCAAAGTATTGATGAATGGTTCGAAGCGGAAACAAAAGGACTGAATGATGTAGCGAAGACCCAACTCAAAAGGCAATGGGGCACCATGCAAAAGGTGCTGGGTAGCAAATCGAGACTGGAAAAGATTGTATTTGATATACTCAAAGACTTCAAAGTAAAACCTAGGCTGTCCACTGGTGAGGGCAATGCCATGCTGGTATCGGGCAGCGTATATCAAGCCTGTAAGTATTATGAATTATTTCAGCATGCAGGACTAAAAGAGTGCGCCATCATTACCAGTTATGAGCCGCATCATGCCGATATGAAAGGAGAGGAAACGGGAGAGGGTTCTCCAACGGACAACTTGTTGAAGTATGAGATTTATATCAAGATGCTGGGAGGTAAAACAACCGAGCAGTTTGAGGCAGAAGCTAAGGCAAAGTTTGTTAAGGAACCTGCTAAGATGAAGCTATTGATTGTGGTAGATAAACTACTCACAGGGTTTGATGCACCATCCGCTACCTATCTGTACATCGACAAAAGTATGCAGGACCATGGTCTGTTTCAGGCTATTTGCCGTGTGAACCGTGTGGATACTGAGGATAAGGAATATGGCTATATCATCGACTATAAAGACCTGTTCAACAGTCTGACCAAATCCATTAAGGACTATACTTCTGGAGCATTTGACTTATATGATGAGGATGATGTAAAAGGATTGCTTACCAACCGATACGAAGCCAGCAAAGAACGTTTGGAGACAGCTCTGGAAACGGTGATAGCAATATGCGAGCCTGTACACCCACAGGATGAACCTTCCTTTATCCGATACTTCTGTGGAAACACAGAAAATCCAGATGATTTAAAAGCTACAGAGGAGAAACGAGTAGCACTTTACAAAGCTGTCGTTGCATTGATACGGGCATATGCCAATATTGCCAATGAGATGCATAAGGCAGGATTTACTGAAGAAGAAACGGAAAATATTAAGCAACAGGTTCAATATTACTCAGACCTCAGAGATACTATTAAAAGAGCAAGCGGTGACTATGTGGACCTGAAACGATTTGAACCTGGCATGAGGCAGTTGATGGATATGTATCTGGATGCCAAGAGCAGCCGTAAAATAAGCGACCTCGATAACAAATCATTGGTTGAGCTTATTGTGAAGCTGGGACAAGAGGTTGAAGAGTCAGAAGAAAGTCAGCGGAAGAAAAAGCAGCAATCTATTGCCGAAACCATTGAGAATAATGTTAGAAAAGTAATCATTGAAGAGTCGCAAACTAATCCGAAGTATTACGAGAAGTTGTCAAAGTTGTTGGATGAGCTAATCCAACAGCGCAAGGCGCAAACCTTGGCGTATCAGGAGTATCTAAAAAAAATTACTGAACTGGCAAATAATTTAAATAATGGTGGTTCATCAACAAACTATCCAGCTTCACTGAAAACTCCTGCCCAAAAGGCATTGTATGATAATCTTGAAGAGGATGAGAACCTTAGCCTTGTACTGGATAGCACTATCCAATACACCAAGAATGCGGGATGGCGTGATGGGGGTATACGAGAGAAAAAAGTAAAATTAGCGCTGTTGGCTGTCTTAAAAGATGAAGCAAAGACAGAAGAGATGATGAAAATAATTAAGGCCCAAAATGAGTACTAATCCCACGATATCAGTTGGTCAATTTAAGATTGAGATTGTCCGAAAGGATATTAAGAACATGCATCTGGCTGTGTATCCACCTTATGGACGTATTAGGCTGGCAGCACCTTATAAAACCGATGGTGATGTCGTGAGACTTTTTGCTGTATCTAAGCTTGGATGGATAAAAAAAAACATTAAGAACTTTAAAGAGCAGCCAAGGGAAACCCCACGAGAATATGTACCTGGAGAAACGCATTATTACAGGGGGAAAAGGTATTTGCTTAGGGTTTTAGTAGCAGATGGACCCCAGCTGGTTAAGGTTGGAGGCACTAGGTATATTGTGATTAAAGTGAGGCCCAGTAGTACTCTAGAATCCAGAGCCCAATTGCTCAAGGAATGGTATCGAGCTCAGTTAAAGAAAGAGCTTCCCGCTTTGATAGAAAAATGGGAGAGGGTAATAGGGGTGAAATGTAATAGCTGGGGTGTAAAGCAAATGAAAACGAAATGGGGCTCTTGTACTAATTCTTCAAAACGAATCTGGTTAAACCTTGAGCTTGCAAAAAAGCCGTCTATATGTCTTGAATTTATCGTTTGCCATGAGCTTATTCATCTGCTGGAGAGAAATCACAACGAGAGATTTGTTTCAATGATGAATAAACATATGCCCAAATGGCGGCAATACCGTGAGGTACTCAATCGACTTCCTGTAGCGCATAATGAGTGGGAGTATTAAAAAAGCTACATTTTAGGCGATTTAAAACGATTTGGCCTTTTTTGAGGGCTTTGTCTGTCGGAGCTAAGAAAACAGATTCCTGGCCCCAGGAATGCGTCTAGCCAGGTCTATAATTGATGCCAAGGGAATAGAAGTACACTTTTGTGGACATTTTTTATTTTTTGTAGGGGAGAAGAATTTTCGGAATAACCAGCATATTTATTATTTCCTTTAATTCAATTTTATCATACTCGGAAATTCCAGCCCCATTTCTATGGGGGTGGTTAACCGAGTTTCCTTTATTCCCTTCGAAGCTTAAATTAATTATAAGAAAGCACCCCTTCTCCCGTGGAGGGTTCTGTTACCCCCCTTCCTACCATCCCTGGGGGTTAGGAAAAAAAGAGGTATAATCCTTTCCATTTTTTTTCTTTCTTCTGAATTTTCGACTTAAAATTTGACTAGCCTCTTTTTCAAAAAAATATTTTTAAGTAAAAAATGGTTCAAAATATTAGTTTATATACTCATTATCTGTTCCTTTTTGTACCCATATTAGCACCTATTTGCTGTGCATATTATTTGGGTGAATAGGATTGTTTTCTATCAAATTCTCTGAAAACCTGATGACGTTCATCAATTCGATAGAAATTTAATGTCTAATTATTTCCGATTTACTTATAAGCCAAAAACAAATCTGTGTGTTATGTATTTTCCTCGTGGATTATTGATTTCTTCAAACCAAAGTACTTTTTCTTTAAGCTCTGAACCGTCACCAAAATCTACTATCGCATCTTTGAATTCTAGTATAATACCTTTTTGAATCAATTCTAAAATCTCTTGTTTGACCCAATCGATAGAATTTACTGCACCTGCATCGATTCGTAAATCATCGCTTTTGATAATAGGTAAATTATCCTCGCTTTTTTCAATTTGAACACTTGATTTGATTAGAGAATTGAAATCAAATTCTTTCTCCATTATTTTTTCCATTATTGGGTTGTGTTTTTTTGCTTTCTTCAACTTGGCTGTAGTCTTTACCCCATGCTTCAAGGCAACTTCATCCATTACTTCTTTGATTCTTTCTGCATTAGCGGGGTGGCAAAATAGTGCATCATAAACATAACCAACATAAATGTGTTCCTTATTAAGTTTTGTGATAACATCTGTCATTATGCTCACCTCTTTTTCGAACATTTTTCTTGAGGTTACTTTGTGCTTTAATTTGCTTTCATTTTTCTCCTCGATAATGTTGGCAATCATTGATGGTTCATGTTGATTGTAATATTCAAATAAGGGAGATTGTCTCATCTGCCATACGGTTTTGTTGAAAAATGAAAGGTGTTCAACCTTTACCAAATCAGTATTTACTCCAGACACCTGAGCTATTTTGTCGTGAGTAAGATATTCTTGGCTTCCACCATATAAACTTTGGGCGATGTTTGGATGAAAACAACTATAATCACATTCCATGTGATGTACCCCGTCAACTTTAATGAGTCTACGAATCCAACTAGGCATAAGTGTAAACGAATCAACTACACGACCACCGCTTTCATCTGAACCTTGTGTTGGAATCATAAGTCCGTTGTCGGTGAGATATTGGAATATCTTTATGCCGTCTTCGACAAATGATAATGCCTCAGGATTTCTGAAGTAGCTTCTTTTGTGCTTATTTAAAAAAGTTAACCGTTTACCCTTTTTTGTATGATATTCCAACTTTATGAGTCGCTTTGCTTCAGTTGTGATTTGAGATATGGTTGGTAAAGTAATACTTGAATAGAATTCAGTTAGGTTCTTACAAATAGGATTTTCCATAGCCTTTCCGTATGACTTGAGGAGTCGTTTGTTCAACAGTCGCTGTGCTTCTGGTGTCTTCAATTCATAGGTGACAATTCCTTTTCGAATGTAGTTGGCTCCTAACCGATAATGAAAGCTTTTGGTTCCTTGTTCGGATAAATAATCACAGTGAATAATTGGGCCGTTTTTTAGATTGAATTCTAAAGCTGTCCTTATATTCTTATATGTCAATGGGTCAATGCTGAGCAAGTCTCTCAAATACTCAGCCTTCAGAGCCTTCCACCCTTCAGAGTTGCTATCCTCTTGAATTTCGAAGTATGTTGACGTCAGTTGGGTGGTGAACAACAAACATAATTCAATAGCCACTTCGAAATTTGGATGGACTTGCCTCAATAATGATTTGGGTACAAATCTTCTTAGAGCATATTCAACTTTACTCGGTACATGAATCTTATTCTTCTTTTCAAAAAATAGCGGAAAATTAGCATGAATATCACCAGTGATATTATCATCATTACCTATTATAATACTTGAATAATCAATGATTTTCTTACTATTATCTATACTAGATATTACTACACTATTAATGAAGGGATATTTGGAACATAAATAGGATGAATTAAACTTTATAGAATTATTATATAGAGAATAGTCACTTAAGTAGAAGTATTTATTTAATCCAGTTGTTTGGATATTGAATTGGTAGAAATTATTTAATCCAATTTGTTCGATTGAGGGTATTGAAGTAGATGGCATTATTTTCCATAGTATTCTGCTTTATATGTTATGCTCTGCTTTTTTACTGGTGCAGAGGCTTGGGGTAATTACTCCCCAAGCTACCAGACGTACGTATATGCATACTTTCGTTAGGTTATTATAACAAATCATTTCAAAAAGTCAATAGATAAAAGGAGTACCAAAGAAACTTGGACTCTAAAGAATCGAAAAGTAAAAAAACAGAAATATGCGTACCTCAGTAGTTAATGTACAATTACGGTATCCAACTGCCGAGGAACTGTTTGGGTTTTCATTATTGATACCGTAAGGTCTGGATAAGACCAGAAATAATGTAATAATTGCAAAGCAAAAATACCAAGCATTCTTGATGAATGCCAATTTTTAATGAAACAAAATTTTTTCAAAACCCTGAAAGCATTGTCTGCATTAAGTTTCGGAATAGTGTCGGAAAATAAATTTCACGTTCAAGTTGCAAGTAGAAAAATAAATTGGTAGATTCGATTTCTATTTCATTAATGAAAAAATATCATCTTTAGTTGAGCTCCACAAGATGATTTTCTAATTAACGTAAAAAAATAAATTAGTAAGTTTCTGATTTTAGCCTTTCGTCCTGGCTATCGGTATGTTCTATTCCGTGCTATCGGTTTGAACCTATCGTTAAGGATGGGTCTTGCTATGACCTTAAAAGAATAATTCTCTACCCCGCTAAAACAATGAGAATGGGGGTGGCGAGCTGATGTTATCGTTACAAGAATGCAAAAAGATTTTAAATGGAAAAGAAAGAGAGATTTCGGATGAACAAGTAAAAAAAATCATGGAGTTTTTAAACTTCATGGCTAAGATTCGAGTTTCAAAAATTCAAAACCAAATCAAATGAAAAACATAATTATTTACACAAGGGTCTCAACTGATGAGCAAGCCGAAAACGGCTACAGTTTACCCGCTCAGGAAGAAAAGCTGATGAAATATTGTGAATCAAGGGGATTCAACATCGTTAAGGCATTTAAGGAGGATTATTCTGCATGGAAAGGCTTTGACCGTCCTGCATATAACCAGCTGAGTAAATACCTGAGAGAAAACAAGGGTAAGGTTGATATGATACTATTTACCCAATGGTCAAGGTTTTCGAGAGACATCACAGAGTCATATAACGAGATTAAACGTCTCAGAGATATGAATATAGAACCTAATGCAATTGAGCAAATGATAGATTTCAATATTCCTGAAAATCTCTATTTGCTTGCAATGTACTTGGCTGCACCGCAGGTAGAAAACGACAGGTTATCGGACAGGACAAAAGTTGGAATGAATCAAGCATTAAAACAAGGGAAGTGGCTATGGAAAGGGCCATATGGATATAAAAACATGCAGGAGGTTATTGATGCCAAAACCATCAATAAGTATTTGGATATTGTACCTGATGAAGCACAACATGTCCGCTCAGCTTTTGAATTAATGGAAACGGGACTCTATTCTGCCGAAGAGGTGCGTAGGACAATGAAAGAAAAAGGGCTCACGCTAACAAAGCAAGCCTTCCTGAATATGTTGCAAAACGTTTTCTATACAGGTAAAATCCTAATCAAGGCATTTAAAGATGAGCCCGAGCAAATCGTTAATGGGCAGCACCAATCTTTAATATCAGATGAGACTTTTCAGAATGTTCAGTTGATATTGAAAGGTAAAAAAAAATCCTATAAGGGAATAACCAAAAACGAGGCAACACCATTAGTGGGCAGATTGTATTGCCCTAATTGTAATAGACCCATGACTGGTAGTGGTTCAAGAGGAAATGGTGGAACTTACCATTATTACCACTGCCAAAGAAAATATGGTTGCAAAAACGCAATTGCTGCAAACGTTGCCAATAAACATTTTGATGATTACCTGACCCAATTTCAAGCAAAGCCTGAAACGCTGGAATTATTTCAAGCGATTCTTAATGACACTTTCACGTCTTCTGGAATAGATAGAGAGATTGAAAAGGGGAAGCTTAAGATTGGAATCACTCAAATTGATGACAGACTGGAAAAGGCTGCAATGAAAAACCTTGATGGCATTTGGGACGATGAAACTTTTTTGAAAAGCAAACAGAGACTTGAGTCTCAAAAAAATGAGTTAATGGTAAGGCTACAAGGGCTAAATATGATGGCTCCTCAGTTTGACACCTATCTAGGTAACTCAATCCAGCTCTTAAGCAATTTGGGCAGTTTTTATAGTGATTGTGACTCCCCGACACGGAAAAAGCTGATTGGTTCGATATTCCCAGAGAAAATCTATTTTGAGAATAATGAATATCGAACCACAGAATTGAATGAAGTAATCGAGCTACTATTCAGTCTGGATAAGGGTTCTAACGAAAACAGCCTCGCTAATAATGCGAGGCTGTCTAGTGTGGCTCCCCCTGTTGGACTTGAACCAACGACCCTCTGATTAACAGTCAGATGCTCTAACCAACTGAGCTAAAGGGGAATACCTTTCCCGTTTATTTAACGGGCAGCAAAAATAGGGATTTTAGCTTTTTCAACAAGCTATTCACAATCATTTTTTACCGGAAAATTCCCCAAAGACCACCCTCTTCTTCAAAACCTGCAAATACACCATCCTCCCGTTGTTCCACCGGCCAGTGTTTCAGGTAATAGCCTTCGCCACTTACATTGCGGCCATTTTGCATACTGAACTTATAGCGATGGAGAGGGCAGACTATATTACCCAGTGCATCTATATGACCATCGGCTAATATTCCTCCGGCATGCGGACATTTATACGCAAAAGCAAAGACTGCTTCCTGATGTCTGCCAATGCATATCTTTTTACCCTTCAGCTCTGCCACAGCAATATTGTTATCAGCAAAATCCAGTTCGTTGATATGACCGGCAATTTTATACCAGGTGTATTTTTTTTCTGCCACAGGCTAATACAGAAATTCTGTTTTATACGGGTACCGTATCCGGTACAACTCTCTTACTTTTTCCAGTATCGTTTTGCGAAGTGCCTCTAAATTTCTTTTTTCAATGGCTGCTACAAATACTGCATGGCCGTTTGTTTCCCGTTGCCATCTTTCATACAGGTCTTCCAGTATTTCTTTTTTGGTGCTCTCCTCCAACCATTCATCAAAGGTTTGCTTTTCGTACAGGTCCATCTTATTGAAAATAGTGAGGGTTGGCTTTTCAAAAGCGTTGAGCTCCTGCAATGTTTTATTGACTACTCCTATCTGCTCTTCATAGTTCGGATGTGATATATCCACTACATGCAGTAGTATATCAGCTTCACGAACTTCATCCAATGTACTTTTAAAACTTTCTACCAGGTGGTGCGGCAGCTTACGGATAAATCCTACGGTGTCGCTTAATAAGAACGGCGTTGTATCAAACACAACTTTACTCGTTGTAGTATCGAGGGTGGCAAATAGTTTATTTTCTGCGAACACATCCCGTTTGCTCAGCAAATTCATAATGGTGGATTTGCCCACGTTGGTATAACCTACCAATGCCACCCGGATAAATTCACCCCGGTCTTTTCGTTGTGTGTATGCCTGCTTATCAATTTCCGCTAATCGTTTACGGAGTAATGAAATTTTATCTCTTACAATCCGGCGGTCTGTTTCAATTTCCGTTTCCCCCGGTCCTCTGGTACCAATACCACCACCCAAACGTTCAAGGTGTTTCCACATACCTCTCAGCCTTGGTAATATGTATTGGTATTGCGCCAGTTCTACCTGTGCTTTGGCCTGTGCGGTTTTTGCCCGGCGGGCAAAGATGTCGAGGATCAGGTCACTGCGGTCAATCACTTTTACATCCAGTGCTTTTTCAATGTTATTGATCTGTGCACCACTGAGTTCATCATCAAAAATGACGATACGGATATCTTTTCCCTGCACATAATTTCTAATTTCTTCAAGTTTGCCTTTTCCTACAAATGTTCTGCTATCCGGGTGTTGTAGTTTTTGGGTAAACCGTTTTACGGTAACCGCTCCGGCCGTTTCAGCCAGGAAAGCCAGTTCATCCAGGTATTCCTGCACCTGGGTGTCTGTCTGGTCTTTTTGAACTACTCCGACCAGTACGGCTTTCTCTTCGTTTTGTATAACATTCCTTTTGTCCAGCATAATAATAAAAACACCCCCGGCGCTGCGAGGGATAAGCAAAGGTAAAAAATACTGGCGGGCTGAAACTATTGTGCAAAAAGAAAAAGCGGCTCCTTCAATTGAGCCGCTTTTTTAATAAGATATAAGGGTATTATCAGAGTCCGCTCAATGTTAGTCCGATAGAATAAGGCCTTACCTGGGGACCAAATCCATCTCTTAAAAGCGGGGTGAACTGGTAACTGCCGTAAAGACTGAAATGGCCATAGCCAATTCTTGCCATACCAGAAAGGCGGTTCTTATTAAAGAAACGTTTGCTGGACTCCTTCATCACATAATCATTGATAGAGGTTCCATTTTTATTTTCAAATTTAGTATTGCGGGTTTGCGCCTTGATAAGCGTACCAATTTTTACACCGATCGCCAGTTTCAACCCTTTGCCGGTAGCAGGGTCTGCAGAATAGCGGAATTCAATCGGAGCTTCCAGGTAAGTGGTAGCCAATTTTGTTTTCTTAAAGTGATTGGTATCCTGCTGGTTGGTAAAGTAAAGCGTTGGCGTAGCATCTTTAATCCCCACATAAGTTTTGGAGAAAGTAATATGATCAGAACCAATACCCGGACCGAAAGCCATGCTAAGCTTTGGATTGGTTTTAAAAGGGAAATCATACATGAAATACACATTGATACTTTTTGAAAGGCCACCAGTATTGATAGTATCTGGCTTGCCCGCCCAGCCTGTGTACCCCAACTGAAGCAAAAAATGATCATTGGCCCGGTTTGCCAGGTTAGGCTTGTCTTTTTTCTTGGTTGGGGTTGGATTATCCTGTGCAGACAGGGACAAAACAAGAACTGCACTGAGAGAAAGCAATAAAATCTTCTTCATATAAAAATTAAGTAGTGGACAAATGTATTTTCATCCCGGTTAACAAAAGGTTAAAGAACAACCACTTGCTGATTAAAATAAATGCTCCGGAAAAACACGGAGCATTTGTGGACCCTGTTGGGATCGAACCAACGACCCTCTGATTATGAGTCAGATGCTCTAACCGTCTGAGCTAAGGGTCCTGCCGGTAAGGCGGCTGCAAAAGTATAAAAAAAGCCTTGTAAACAAGTAAGTTGCTATATAAAATGTAATCCTTAGATTTACGTCGCTTTGCTATGCTTGAGAATGAGCCGATAAAAAGATTGCTATCTGCTATTGCTTTTACTAACGACCAGGCTGCCTATAAGGAGTTATTCCTCCTTTTGCATGGTCGCTTAAAGCAGTTTGCCTATTCTATTCTGAAATCCCAGGAAGAGGCGGAAGAACTGGTCTCTGACCTTTTTGTCAAAGTATGGGAAAAGAGAGATCAGCTTACTACGATAGATTCTCCCCTTTTATATTTTTATGCTACTGCCAAAAATCTTGCATTTAATCGCCTGAATAAGCAAAAAAGGCAGCAAAATATCCGTCCCGAAGAATGGCTGGTGCAGCTGAACAGTATTTATTTTGATCCTGAGCAATTGATGATGACAGAAGAAATGATGCGCCAGATCAGGCAGGCCGTCAATAATCTCCCTCCCCGCTGCCGGTTAATATTTAAACTGGTCAAGGAAGACGGGCTTAAGTATAAAGAAGTAGCAGAGTTATTACAGCTCTCCATAAAAACTATCGAAGCTCAAATGGCCATTGCTTTACGCCGGATTGGGAAATATATGCATATGGAAGTCAACCAGTTATCTCCTGACGCAAATAATGTAAAAAAAAGTTAAAATCTTTTAGGGGTAAGCAGAGGTTTTGGTTGTCTTACTTCTTTCACCAACCAACGATTCATGAGCCAGGAGCTATTTTGGGTACTATTTTCAAAAAAACTTTCAGGGGAAGCCTCAGCAGAGGAAATGGGATTACTGGAAAATCTCATTCAACAGCATCCTGAATGGCAATATGCCATACAGAACCTGGAAGATCTTTGGAAATACCAGCCGTACAAAGATTTTGTACAGGAAGAAGATGCCTATATGCTTCATCTTCACCGCATGGCTGAATTGAATATACCTTTCGGGGAGGTGGCAATTGAAGCAGAAATACCCGCAAAGGAAAGAAACAGGCTGGTTACAAAATGGTATTGGGCTGCTGCAGCAGTAATTGCTTTGGTTGGCCTTTTTGCATTTGGTGGTTTGTTTAATGATGAGCCGGAGAGAAATCCGATTGCGCAGCAGGTAAATGAAATAACTACCCGTCCGGGCTCAAAATCCAAAGTGCAGTTACCGGATGGCTCTGTTGTTTGGCTGAATGCCGGAAGCAAACTAACCTACAATAAAGATTTCGGGAAAGAGATAAGAGAAGTGACATTGACCGGCGAAGGTTTTTTTGATGTTGCAAAAAATAAAGAAAAACCATTTGTAATCAATACCGCTACAATTAGTATTAAAGTGCTGGGTACTGCGTTCAACGTAAAAGCCTATCCTGACGATAAACAAACAGAAGCAAGCCTGATCCGTGGCAGTATTGAGGTAACTATAAGAAGCAGGCCCAATGACAAGATCATTCTTTCGCCCAGCGAAAAACTGGTTGTAGAGAATAATGTTCCAAAAGCTGATGTGAGGGAGATGCGTACCGGTTATATTGAAAGAACATCCTTACCGGTAATCAGTACACTGATTTCTGTAAACAAACTTAAATACAGCCCTGTCGACAGCACTTTAGCAGAAACACAATGGGTGAATAATAAACTGGTATTCAGGAACGAGTCCTTTACAGAACTGGCTGTTAGAATGGAAAGATGGTACGATGTGGCGATTGATATCACGGATGAAAGTATCGCTGAAGAAAGATTGAATGGTATTTTCGAAACAGAGACAATTTCCCAGGCACTGGATGCTTTAAAAGAGACTATTCCGTTTCAGTATGAAAAAACAGGAAACAAAATAATTATACACCGCTAATGCTTATGCCAATGATTGCTTTGAACAATACTTCTTAGATAATGAAAAAAATGCGGGATTTCGCTGTAACGAAACCCCGCCAGGTTAACATGTTAAGGAGTGGATTCCGATAGGAATCTGCATTATTAACCCCTTCAATTGTAAAATATGAAAAAAAACGAAACGACTGCTGTTTCTAAAAAGGATCACCTTTATCAAAAGATTGCCAGAATTATGAAATTGACGTTTGCTTTTTTGCTGATTGCTTGTCTGCAGGTTTCTGCCCGCGGCTTTTCGCAGGATCGTATTACGCTGAAAATGAACGAGGCGGAAATTAAAAAAGTTTTATTCGCTATTGAAAAGAAAACCAATTACCGGTTTCTTTTCAATGAAAGCGCATTTAAAAGAAAACCTAAAGTAACCATTGATGCTGTGGATGCTTCTGTTACAGACTTGCTCGACAAGATCCTGGCGAATACAGGAGTGAGCTACAAAATACTGGGTTCAAAACTGGTAGTCCTCAAAGAAGGTATTGCTTCCGGAGAGATTGCTTCGCAGGATCTGAGGGTTTCCGGAAAAGTAACGGGGGACAACGGTGAGCCTTTAGTAGGGGTGTCTGTTTCCGTTAAGGGTTCCAGAACCGGTACTACAACGGATGCTAATGGTAATTTTTCACTCACAGTTCCGGATGATGCAGTATTGGTATTTAGTTCAGTGGGCTATGAATCCGTTGAAATGGCGGTTGCCGGAAAATCAACATTGAATGTTTCCATGGTACAATCTTCCCGTAAAATTGATGAAGTGGTGGTGATTGGTTATGGAACTGCCAGCAAAAGAGACCTGACTGGTTCTATTGTGAAAGTAGCCGGAAAAGACATTGCTGATAAACCTAACACAAACCCTGTATCAAGTTTACAGGCCAGGGTAGCTGGTTTGACTATTATTAACAATGGTACTCCCGGCGCTGCTCCGGATATTCGTATCCGTGGTACAAACAGCCTGGGTGGCAACCTGCAACCTCTGTATGTAGTGGATGGTATCTTCAATGATAATATTGATTATATCAATCCTTCAGATATTGAATCAATAGAAGTATTGAAAGACCCTTCTTCACTGGCCATCTTCGGTGTTCGTGGTGCTAACGGTGTTATCGCTGTTACTACTAAAAAAGGGAAAGCTGGTCAGACGGTTATAAATTTCAATACCGCATTTGGTTTTAAAAAGCTGGTGGATAAAATTGCCTGGGCCAATGCAAGTGAATTCCAGACTTTGTATGAAGAAGAGAAAGTAAATATAGGTGCCAATTCTCCATTTGATTATGGTAAATGGACTGCCAATACAGACTGGGTGGATGCGGTAACAAGAACCGGTAAATTCAATACCAATAACCTGAGTATTGCCACCAGCACTGAAAAGAACAGGTTTTACATGGGAGTTGGTTATACCACCGATGAAGGTATCATCAAACATGAAAAGCTGAAAAAATTGCAGTTAACTATTACGGATGAGTTGAAAGTAAATAAATTCCTGAAACTTGGATTTAATATCAATACTGTTAAACAGGATAACCCGTACGGAGCGTCCTGGGTATTGGATGCTGCAAGGAAAGTGATACCACAGGTTAGTGCAGGCACTAAATCTGTCTTTACAAAAAATCCATACGGATTAGACAGCAATAATTACAACCTGTACTATGAGTTGCCGATCATTCAGAACTCAGGTGTGATCAACCCGCTGTTGATACTGGAAAATGAATATAACAAAACGATCAGCCAGGAAAACAGGATCGTTGCAAGTGCCTTTGCAGAGTTTACTTTGCATAGGAACCTTAGCTTCAAGTCAACCGTATATGCTGATATGAGCAGTGTGAATGCAAGGGTGTATACACCGGTTTATAATGCTTACGATGCTGCCAATGATGTAGCGTTCCTTTACAGCAGAAGAACAGGTGTAAGAGAAAGTGATGATACCTATAAAAAATTCCAGACAGATAATATTTTAACGTATAAAGGCCGGATTGCCGGTGATCATAATATCACCGGGATGGTTGGTTTTACCACTTATGACTTCCGATATGCTGGTCGTTTCGGTTCCTCTCAGCAAAGCATTACCGGTAATGCTGTTCCTGATGATAAAAGATTCTGGTATGTAACTAATGGATTTGAAGATCCGCTGAGTGTAAGAGCATCTTCTGCTCAGTATCAAAGAACAACCGCTTCTTTCCTTACCAGGGCTTTATATAACTATAAAGGCAAGTACTACTTTAATGCTTCCTTCCGGATGGATGGAACATCTGTATTCCCTAATAACAGGTGGCAGCCGTTCTGGGCTATTGGTGCAGCCTGGGAGCTGACCAAAGAAGAATTCATGCAGGATCAGAATGTAATTGATTTCTTAAAGCTAAAAGCATCAACCGGTGTATTGGGTGTTCAGAATACAGGTGGTTATAACTACCCGGCATACCCGCTGTTACGTACAGGGTCTGCTGCAGTGTTTGGCGACCTGGTTTATACTGCTGCTGAAAACGATTACCTGGCAGATGAAAATCTGAAATGGGAAACGAACAAAGCTAATGAGATAGGTGTTGAACTGGATGCGTTTAAGCGTCGCCTTCATTTTGAAGCGGCTTATTATTCTAAAAAAACCGAAGGCTTGTTATCAAGAGTTAATAATGGTGGTTTGAGCGATGGTTTGCTGAACCAGGGCGCTTTGAAAAATAGCGGTATGGAATTCTCTGCTAGCTGGACACAGAGCCTGAACAGGGACCTGAGTATAACAGTGGGTGGTAACCTGACTACCTTCAATAATAAAGTACTCTCCCTCGCAGGTGATGGAAAGGATATCTTTGATGGCCCCTCTATCACAAGAGTAGGTTCTCCAATCGGTTCTTTTTATGGTTATGTGGTGGAAGGAGTTTACCAGAGCTATGCAGAGAAATTAGCTTCACCGGTAAATACAGAATTCTCTTATGGACCCGGTGATCTGAAGTATAAAGACGTAAATGGAGATGGTGTGATCAATACTGATGACAAGACCATTATCGGAAACCCCACTCCTGATTTCACCTATGGTGGTAATGTTTCTGTAAAGTACAAAGGGTTTGATCTCGGACTTGACTTTGGTGGTGTGTATGGTAATGAGATATTCCGTGTTTGGGGTGCTACTGAATCTCCTTTCCAGCGGGTAAATTATCCAAAGTTCAAGATCAACAGGTGGACTGGTGAAGGTACTTCCAACTGGGATCCGATCTTAGGACAGGATCACAGGATCAATTATGAGAATTCTACTTATTCCATTGAAGACGGAAGTTACTTCAGGTTGAGAAATGTACAGGTTGGTTACAATGTAGAACCTAAGTTCATCTCCAAACTTAAAATGAAGAGTCTTCGCCTGTTCTTTAATATGCAGAATGCGAAGACATGGAAAAATAACCTGGGTTATTCTCCGGAGTTTGGTGGTTCTGCCACTTCATTCTCTGTTGACAGAGCAGGTAATGCGATACCAATGGTAACGACATTCGGATTAAACGTAAATTTTTAAACAATTAAATAGCAAAAAATGAGAAATTTTAAGAGTAGTTTTTTTGCATTGTTGCTTGCAGTGCCACTGTTGATGCTATTGAGTGGCTGTGAGAAGTTTTTGGACCGCAAGCCCCTGACAGCGGCGCTGGAGGATTTGAACCAGGGTGGTATTGAAGCCGAGATATTTGGTATTTACAGTAACCTCCGGAACAGTCCTGGTTTTACAACCATTCCCTGGCTGGGTGTGCATGATTTCCGTTCTGATGATTCAGAAAAAGGAAGTGATGCAGCAGATGGTGCTGAGTGGGTAGCTCCTTTTGATAACTATCAGTATGTAAAAGATCTTTGGGCAACGAATGTGTACTGGGATGATCATATGACTTTAATTCAGCTGGCTAATGCAGCGATTCAAAAAGCTGATTCATTGGGCCTCACTGATGCAAGCACAACCCTGAATATAGCGGAAGCCAGGTTCATGAGAGCTTTCTCTTATTTTGACCTGGTGAGAACCTTTGGTGAAGTGCCAATTCATTCCGGTAAAATATACCAGTCATCAGATCTTTGTAAGCCAAAAAGTACCGTTGCACAGGTTTATGCATTTATAGATGCTGATCTTCAATTCGCAGCTGATAACCTGCCTGCATCATGGGGTAGTCAATATCCCGGAAGGCTTACCACAGGTGCAGCTAAAGCACTACATGCCAAAACACATTTATACAGGCAAAACTGGGCACAGGCATTAGCATTATGTCAGCAGGTAATGGGCTCAGCTACCTACTCACTAAATTCCAGTTACTATGGCATTTTCAAAGATGCCGGTGAGAATAGCGGGGAATCTATCTTTGAAATTCAGGCCTATGTCAGCCCTAATGGTTCTATTGACCAGGGTTGTGGTTTTGCTACCTGTATGGGTGTAAGGGCTGCCACTGCTACCGGATGGAACCTTGGTTGGGGATGGAATACACCAACAGATAACCTGGTGAATGCTTTCGAAGCAGGTGATGTTAGAAAAGGTTCTACCATTCTTTTCTCCGGTCAGTCAGACGATCCTTCCACAGGAGGATATGGCAGAGTGTTGCCTAACTATATTTTAGACCCTGTTCCGGGGCCGTTGCCAAGAAAATACTGGAACAAAAAAATCTATGCTGATCCTGCCTACCGTGCTTCTACAGGATTTAGCGATAACCCAAGATGGATCAATAAAAGGATCATCCGTTATGCCGATGTATTGCTGATGGCAGCTGAAGCAAGTAATGAATTAGGTCAGGGTGCAACAGGTATTGGTTGGCTTAACAGTGTAAGAACAAGGGCCAGTCTGACCGGACGCACCTATACTACCCAGGCTCAGTTAAGAGCTGATATTAAACATGAGAGAAGGGTAGAATTTGGTGTAGAAGGCGAACGTTTCTTTGACCTGGTAAGATGGGGTGATGCACTTACCGTATTGGGGCCACAAGGTTATACTAACCGTTGCCGGTATTACCCGATACCACAACCTGTTATTGACAGATGTGGTGGTACGATCATACAAAACCCCGAATGGTAATCGTTTAAATATTTTTTAAACAGAAAATCTTAAAAAATGAATATGAAAAAGAACATTCAGCAATATCTTCTGGCGGCAACAGTTGTTTTATTGGCTGCCAGTTGTCAGAAAATGGATCGCCCGGCTCTGGGTGATTTTCCGAAAGATGCAAATCCTCCCGGCGGACCATTGAAATTTTATGCAGCTTTTGATGGTACAACGTCAGATCCGCTGATGAATGCTGTTGACAGTATCAGGGCCAACTTTGCCGGCAGCAACCCATTAACTTCAGTTGATGGAGTGAGTGGTAAAGCGGTGAAAGGCGAAAGCCAGAAATTTATCAGGTACGCAAAACCGAATGATTGGGCAAAACTTGCAAAAAGTTTTACGATTTCATTTTGGTATAAAAGGGATGGACAAACAAAAAACAATACAGGCACGAACGGTCCTGAATACCCGGTTAGTTTCAAGTCAAATAATGGTCACTGGTCAGGTGCCAATATGTTTGTGATCATAGAAGGTAACAATGCAGCCTGTGCTGTTAAAGTGATGATAGCTGATAAGAATATGGCTGATAACTGGTTTACCTGGGAAGGTGGTAACACTATCCCCGGATTGTTAAACAACAACTGGCGCCACATGGCATTGGTATATAGTGCAGCCACCAGCGGCATGACCCTTTATATTGACGGTGTAGCCAACAGTAATGTAAGAGTATGGGGTACTCACGGCGATATTAATATTGATGATACCAAGATCAGCGAAATGAGAATCGGTGCAGGACCAGGTACCAATTATAGTTCAGATGACTGGCTGTCTTCATCATGGAAGGGCGAACTGGATCAGTTCCGGATGTATGATGTTGCTTTAACGGCATCCGAAATACAAGGATTATTTAACGGAAGAAAGTAACATGATTTGCTAAGTTTTTTTTGGCAATCGCAGAGCATAAGCAGTAAAAAAGGGGCTGAACAATTTATTGTTTCAGCCCTTTTGAACTTTATCAGGTTTATTACATAGAAATTTGCCATATGATCAAGCGTAATTCTTCAGGGCTGCAGGTATTCATATTGGGGATACTCTTGTTTGCAGGTTTAATTAGTTGTCAAAAAAAGGAAACACTGTTTACCAGCCTTTCATCTTCAAAGACCAATATTACATTCACCAATAACCTGGAAAAGCACAAATTATTTAATATACTCTACTATCTCTATTACTATAATGGAGGCGGAGTAGCAACAGGTGATATCAATAATGATGGTCTGCCCGATATCTATTTCACGGCCAATAATAAAAGCGGTAACAAACTATACCTTAACAAAGGAAATTTTGAATTTGAGGATATTACAGATAAAGCCGGTGTAGCTGGTAATGCTGACTGGTGCACCGGTGTTTCTATGGCTGATGTAAACGGTGATGGATTCCTTGATATCTATGTAAGCTCGGTTAATAACAAGTATGAGCTAAAAGGTCATAATGAACTTTTTATCAATAATGGCAATGGCACTTTTACAGAAAAAAGTGCAGCGTATGGTCTTGATTATTCTGGTCTCACTACCCAAACGGCTTTCTTTGATTATGATCATGACGGCGATCTTGATTGCTACGTATTGAACCAGTCACACCATCCTCACTCCAATATCGTCGATACCAATAACCGGAAAAGATATGATTCCCTGTCCGGTGATATCCTTTACCGGAATGATGTAAACAAAGGCGGTAAGTTTATTGATATTTCCCGGGAAGCAGGTATTTACCAGAGTAATCTTGGGTATGGGTTGGGGATTGCCATAGCAGATATTAATAATGACGGATGGGAAGATATTTACGTCGGTAATGATTTTCATGAAAATGATTACTATTATATCAATAATGGTAACGGAACATTTACGGAAAGCGGTGCCAAACATTTCAATCATTACAGCCGCTTTAGTATGGGCAATGACGTGGCTGATTATAATAATGACGGGCAACTGGATGTAGTGACAGCAGATATGTTGCCACCCGATGAGAAAATTCTTAAAACGTACGGAAGCGATGAAAATCCTGATATCTATAAAGTAAAACTGGAAATACAGGGATACCAGAATCAGTATTCAAGAAATTCGCTGCAGCGAAATAATGGTAATGGCAGCAGCTTTAGCGAAATGGCATTGATGAGCGGAGTGTCGGCAACGGATTGGAGCTGGGCACCCCTGTTTGCAGATTTTGATAATGACGGCAACAAAGATTTATTTATTTCAAGCGGTATTGTAAAGCGTCCGGTGGATTTGGATTATATAAGGTTTGTATCAGACCTGAAATCGAAGGGATTGGATCAGACAGATAAATTTGATGAATCCTCTATTGAGGCCATGCCAGATGGAAGTTCGCATCCTTTTTTCTTTAAAGGGGATGGTGCCAATTCTTTTAAAGAAGTTAGTGATGAGTGGGGGATGGCTAAAATGAAAGGATATTTCAATGGCTCGGCTTATGCTGACCTTGACAATGATGGTGACCTGGATATGGTTATTAATTGTATCAATGCTAAAGCTGTTGTATTAAGAAATAATTCGCCAAAAAAGAATTACCTGTCTGTCTCTTTCAAAGGAGATAGCCTGAATAGTTTCGGACTCGGAGCAAAAGCGTATTTGTTTGCTAAGGGCAAAATGCAATACCAGCAACTGATGCTGACAAGGGGTTTCCAGTCTTCCTGTGACACGAGACTTCATTTTGGTTTAGATTCCGTTGCCACTGCAGATAGCATCCTGGTTGTCTGGCCCAATCAACAATCGCAGACAATCAAAAATGTTTCGGTAAACAGATCAATCATTTTTTCTCAACAGGAGGCTACAGATAGTTTTAATTACCAGGCTTATTTTAAGCAACAGCCTTCTTTATTGACTGATGTATCACAAAATATTGTCTGCAACTGGAAGCATAAGGAAAATGAATTTGTTGATTTTAATGTTCAATACCTGATACCACATGCCTTATCAACGAGGGGACCTAAAATAGCAGTGGCAGATGTTAATGGCGATGGATTGGATGACTTTTATGCCTGTGGTGCTAAATACCAGCCCGGCACTTTAATGATTCAACAGGGGAATGGTTCATTTATAGCTGCTGATACAGCCGTGTTTGGTCCTGATGCAATATGCGAAGATGTGGATGCTGTTTTCTTTGATGCAAACGGTGACGGGTCTCCTGACTTATATGTTGTAAGTGGTGGAAATGAACCCCGTGCCAATGCCCTGTCACAGGAAGACAGGCTTTACCTGAATGATGGAAAAGGAAAATTTTCAAAGTCAGCCGCTGCTTTTACACAGCGCTATGAAAATAAATCCTGTGTAACTGTTGCAGATATTGATAAAGACGGAGATACTGACATATTTGTTGGAAACCTTGCCAGCTCCACTGCCTATGGTATTCCACAAACATCTTACCTGATGCTCAATGACGGGAAAGGGAAATTCAGTTATGCAGGTGATAATATCATACCACTTCAGTCTGTGGGAATGGTATCAGCCGCATCATTCACTGATGTGAATAAGGATGGCTGGATGGACCTTGTGGTTACAGGCGAGTGGATGCCACTAAAGATCTTTATTAATAATAAAGGTGTTTTTTCACTGACAGAAATCCCTCAATCAACAGGACTCTGGCAAACTGTTTATACAACAGATGTGAATGGAGATGGCTTTGCAGATATACTTGCAGGGAACTGGGGGCACAACTCAAAATTATTTGCCGGTAAAAATGGTCCATTAAAACTCTATGTCAAGGATTTTGATCTCAATGGATCAACAGAGCAGATCATGTGCTATACGGTCAATGGAAAAGAATATACTTTCCTGGCCAAGGATGAGCTGGAAAGACCGCTTCCTGTATTGAAAAAAGCCTATCTGACTTATAGTGAAGTAGCAGGGAAAACAGTTGATTTTATGTTCTTTGATCTGTTCAAGGATTACCTGGAGCTGAAAGCAGAAACGCTGAGCTCCAGCTGTTTTATTAATGACGGGAAAGGGAATTTCAAAAAAGTGGAATTACCGGCAGAATTGCAATTGGCCCCGGTAATGGCATTTGCTCCGGCGGGTTCCGGGCAGGCTGGTTATATCGCGGCAGGAAATTTTTTTGGAGTAATACCCTATGAAGGCCGTTATGATGCCTTGCTGCCAACGTTTTTTTCTTTTGACAGGACAGTAAATGCATTTAATTACCAAACAGCTATTTCGTCCTTTTTCGGGGAAGCAAGAGATATAAAATGGTTGAATACAGCAGGTAATAGTAAACTCATGCTCATTGCCCGGAATAATAAGCCGTTGCTATTCCTGAAACAAACACCTTAGTAGCAATGATTACACTCACAATAATAAATATGCAAACAAAATTTTTGTTACCTGCTTTTTTATTGGCAGGGATACTATCGCTTTCATCAAATTGTTCCAAGAACAATGCTGGTGGAGGTGCTCAATCACCTTCTCCGGCCATTGAATACTGGCTTACCAAAGGAGACCGTTCTGTTTTACTCCAAAAACAACCAACGGCACTCAATTTTACTACGACAGCTAATAGTTTTACCAATATCGAAGTTGATTCCTCCACAAAATTTCAGGAAATAGATGGATTCGGGTACACTTTAACTGGCGGTAGTGCTTATCTCATTAACCGGATGGATGCTTCTTCCCGGTCATCTTTGCTGAATGAATTATTTGGCAGCGGAAATGATGCTATCGGTATCAGCTATTTGAGAATAAGTATCGGTGCTTCTGATTTAAGTCCTTCTGTTTTTAGTTATAATGACATGCCTGCCGGGCAAACAGACCCAACGCTGGCTAATTTCAGTTTATCACTCGATACAGTTGACCTGGTTCCGGTATTAAAGCAAATTCTTACTATCAATCCACAGATTAAGATTATGGGGTCACCATGGAGCCCGCCGGTATGGATGAAAGATAATGGAAGCTCTGTCGGGGGAAGTTTATTACCACAATACTATGCTGCATATGCACAGTATTTTGTCAAATATATACAGGCGATGGCGGCCAAAGGAATTAAAATTGATGCTATTACCGTTCAAAATGAACCTCAGCATGGAGGCAATAATCCAAGCATGGTAATGTCTTCCTTGCAACAAGCAGAATTTATAAAAAATCATTTAGGCCCGGCTTTCCAGGCTGCAACTATCAAAACCAAGATCATTATATGGGATCATAATTGCGACAACCCTAATTATCCTATCACAATTCTGAATGATGCTGCTGCAAAACCATTTATTGATGGTTCCGCTTTTCACTTATATGCAGGTGAGATCGGTGTTTTGTCAGGCGTAAAAGCCGCACATCCTGATAAGAATCTTTATTTTACTGAACAGTGGACAGGTGCTAACGGAAGTTTTGACGGCGATCTGAAATGGCATTTGAAGAATGTCGTTATTGGCTCTATGCGGAACTGGAGTAAGACGGCATTGGAATGGAACCTGGCCAATGACCCTTCTTATGGTCCACATACACCGGGCGGTTGCACGGAGTGCAAAGGCGCTTTAACCATCAACGCTTCTGTAGTAACCAGGAATGTTGGTTATTATATAATTGCACATGCTTCCAAATTTATACCTGCCGGTTCAGTTCGTATTGCAAGTACCACTGGTGTTAGTCTTCATAGTGTGGCATTTGTAAGACCGGATGGAAAAAAAGTATTGATTGTATTAAATGATAGTGGCAGCAGTACTTCTTTTAATATTAAGTACAAAGGCAAATGGGCAGCAACCGAATTGCCGGGTGCTACAGTAGGAACCTACATTTGGTAATTTTATAACTTATAATGACAAGTATGAAAAAACTATTTATTGTTATTACGGCCTTAGGACTATTCTCCTGTTCTGATAACAAAGAAAAACCTGTTACAACATCTTCTGCCACTTCTATTTCAACGGATGGCAAGAAAGTTATTGTGTATACTACTGCTGATAGCACAGCGTATCGTTTATCAGTAACAGATACTCTTGTATTTAAGGAAATGGGACAGCCGAAAGAAACAGAGATCTGTGTTTTTGTTGATCCGTCAAAGACGTTTCAAACCTATTTCGGCACAGGGGCAGCATTGACGGATGCTTCTGCAGAGACATTTTATAAACTTCCAAAAGATAAACAGCAGGAAGTACTGCAGGCATTTTTTGATAAAGAGAAAGGTATTGGCTATACAGTGGCCCGTACAAATATCAATAGCTGCGATTTCAGCAGCGATATGTACACTTATGTTGCCGATAATGATACAGCGCTGAAATCATTCAACATTGATCATGACAGAAAATATAAAATTCCATTTATTAAAGAAGCAATGAAAGCTGCCGGTGGCAAATTGGATTTATTTGCCAGCCCCTGGAGTCCGCCGGCCTGGATGAAAGATAATAATAATATGCTGCAGGGTGGTAAACTGAAACCGGAGTTTTATAACAGCTGGGCCATGTATTATACTAAGTTCATTAAAGAGTATGAAAAAGAAGGTGTTCCCGTCTGGGGGATCAGTGTGCAGAATGAACCAATGGCTACCCAGCGCTGGGAAAGTTGTTTGTATACCGCAGAAGAGGAAAGAGATTTTCTGAAGAACCATTTGGGCCCCACCATGGAAAAAGAAGGATTGAAAGATAAGAAGATCATTGTGTGGGATCATAACAGGGATCTTATTTATCAAAGAGCTCAAACTTATTTCAATGATCCGGAAGCTGCTAAATATGCATGGGGTATCGGTTTTCACTGGTATGAAGACTGGAGTGGCGGCACACCGATGTATGAAAATCTGAAGAGAGTATATGAAGCTTTCCCTGACAAAAATATCATCTTCACTGAAGGCTGTGCAGAGAGTTTTAATGCCAGCCGTTATAATGCCTGGGTGCTGGGTGAAGAATATGGTCGCAGTATGATCAATGATTATAATAACGGCATGGTAGGCTTTACAGATTGGAATATTATACTGGATGAAACAGGAGGGCCTAACCATGTTCAGAATTTTTGTTTTGCTCCCGTACATGGTGATACAAAGACCGGCCAATTGATCTATACTAATGCCTATTATTATATAGGTCATTTTTCCAGGTTCATTCAGCCCGGGGCAAAGCGTATCAGTGCTGCTGCCAGCCGCAGCCAGTTACTGACTACTGCTTTCCGCAATGAAGATGGTAAAACGGTAGTGATAGTGATGAACCAGGGTGATCTGTCATTCTCTTATTATTTGTGGATCAATGGTAAAGCTGCAGAAGTAAAAGCCAGGCCGCATTCCATCGCTACATTAATATTCTGATCTTATGAAAATAGCAGGGTCTGAAATAAAAACTATTTTTCTCCGGGTTATCTTTTTTTATTTATTACCAGTAACTTTTTTTATTGGTTGCGGGAGTAAAGACAACCCGGATCCGCCTCCGCCACCACCGGTAAGGAACCCTGTTTTCATTGCTGCAACGGTCAACAATAGCTCATTGGAGAACACGGTTTATGATGTGAGCCTGCAACCCGTAATCAGGGTAAATTTTTCAGAGCCCTTGCAGCCTGGCACTGTTGCCGCTGCTGTTTCGGTAGCAGATATCAACGGAGTCTCCGTCGCGGTGTCTGTAACAGTAGAGAATAGCGATAAGTCTATAGTGATCCAGCCAACAGCAACGCTGGGTCATCTGAAAAAATACTTTATAAGAGTGGCTACTTCCTTACTGTCATCATCAGGAGGTCAGTTACAATCGCAGGTGAGTAAAAATTTTATAACAAAGATTGATTCTTCAAGAAAGTTCCCTGTTATTTCGGATAATGCATTGCTAGACCTGGTGCAACAACAAACTTTTAAATACTTCTGGGATTTTGCTCACCCGGTAAGTGGTTTGGCAAGAGAAAGAAATACATCCGGTGATATTGTTACATCTGGTGGCTCAGGGTTTGGTATTATGACGATACCGGTGGGAATCAATCGTAATTTTATTACGAGGGCCCAGGGTCTTGCACGGATGCAGACGATTGTTGCTTTTTTAAAGAATACAGCAGTTAAAGTAAAAGGAGCTTTTCCCCATTGGCTCGACGGAAATACCGGGGCCATCGTTCCGTTCAGTACAAATGATAACGGGGCTGATTTGGTAGAAACATCATACCTGGTGATGGGGTTGCTAACCGCCCGGCAATATTTCAATGGAGTGGATGCAGCGGAAACAACTTTACGAAATGATATCAATACGTTATACAATAATGTAGAATGGGATTGGTTCCGGCAGGGAGGACAAAATGTTCTCTACTGGCATTACAGTACAGACAAAGGCTGGATCATGAATCACCAGATCCGGGGCTGGAATGAGTGCCTTGTGACGTATGTATTGGCTGCCTCGTCCACCACTCATGGAATACCGGCCATTGTTTATAACAACGGTTGGGCTGGTAATGGTACCAATGGGTTTATCAATGGCAATAGTTATTATGGTCACCAGTTACCATTAGGCCCGTCCTACGGAGGTCCCCTGTTTTTTGCTCACTATTCTTTTATGGGTATTAATCCGAATGGATTAACAGACGCTTATGCCAACTATGCCACACAAGTCACCAATCATTCATTAATTAATTTCAAATATTGTGTTGCTAATCCAAAATTGTGGTATGGATACAGTGACAGCTGCTGGGGACTTACGGCCAGTGATATTTCCGGAGGTTACACTGCAAGTTCACCCACCAATGATGTGAGTGTAATTGCTCCAACTGCTGCTATCTCATCAATGCCATATACTCCTGTTGAATCGATGAAAGCGTTGAAGTTTTTTTATTATGTGCTGGGTGATAAACTATGGAAGGAATATGGCTTTGTAGATGCTTTTTCGTTGAAGGATCTGTGGTTTGCAAATTCATTCCTGGCTATTGACCAGGGGCCAATGATAGTAATGATTGAAAATTACCGCACAGGTTTATTGTGGAATTTATTTACCAGTTGCCCGGAAGTCAAAGCAGGAATGCTGAGCCTTGGGTTCTCAGCGCCATATTTATAATACGCTATTAAAATTTATGAAGCCAGCTCTCACTTTAAAGTTCGGCCTCTTGCTGTTAATAGTATGTTTATCGTTTTCGGTACATGCCCAGCAGGAAATAACAGTAATGTCCTATAATATCCGGTTGGATGTTGCTTCTGACGGGGAAAATCGCTGGGATGCCCGTAAGGAAAAGGTAACAGGCCTCATGAAGTTTTATGAACCCGACTTCATAGGAACACAGGAAGTGATGCATCACCAGCTTCTGTTTATAAAACAGGAGCTACAACATTACCAGCATATTGGCGTTGGCCGTGACGATGCGAAAGAAAAGGGTGAATACAGCGCCATCTTTTATAACGCTGCCAAATTTGATGTAAAACAGCAAGCTACCTTTTGGTTATCTCCCACACCCGATACAGTTTCAAAAGGGTGGGGCGCCAATATTAACAGGGTTTGTACGTATGGATTATTTCAGCGTAAAAAAACAAACAAACTATTTTGGGTGATAAATACTCATTTTGATCATCAAAGTGAGTTAGCAAGGATTGAAGCTGCAAAGCTGATCATGAAAGTGATTGACAGCCTGAACAAAAAGAAAAATTACCCGGTGATTTTTATGGGTGATTTAAATGCCCGCCCGGAACAAGAACCCGTAATGCAGGTGGCATCTGTTATGGATAATGCCAGGAATATTTCTAAACAATTACCCTATGGAGGTTTAGATACCTGGAATGCTTTTCAGTTTTCAAAAAAACCCTCCGGTTGTATTGATTATATTTTTGTTTCAAGGAATAATGGCTGGCAGGTTAAAAAATTTGGAACACTTACCGATTCTTATGATATGAAATATCCGTCTGATCACTTCCCGGTTTTAGCTGTATTGGTTTTAAAAAAGAGGCAAAGGAGAATTCAATAAAATATTAACCCGAAACAAATCAGCATATGAAAAAAAGCCTGGCTTATCATCCAAAAAGTATCTGTCTTTTTATTCTTTGTATTTGTTTATCGGGATGGGTATTCAGTCAGAAAACTGTTGCAGTTCCGGCCGGTTCCATACCAGTATCGGGAATTCAACCCAATCTTTCGGATTCTGCATTGTTAGATATTGTTCAACGGCAAACGTTCCGGTACTTCTGGGATTTTGCCCATCCGGTTAGCGGCATGGCAAGAGAAAGAAGTAATATTGGTTTCGGTTACGGGCATGAAACGGTTACAACAGGCGGTACCGGTTTTGGTATCATGAGTGTAATTGTAGCAGTAGAGAGAAATTGGATAAGCCGCGACACGGCTGCCAGATTTATGCTAAAAATGGTAAACTTTTTACTGAAAGCCAATTCCTATCATGGAGCTTTCCCGCATTGGATGGATGGCGCAACAGGAAAAACAATTCCTTTTAGTCGCAAAGATGATGGCGCTGATCTGGTTGAGACTTCTTATTTATTTCAGGGATTATTGTGTGCACGGCAATATTTTAACGGCGATAACAAAACAGAACGGGAACTGCGTAACCGCATCAACTGGTTATGGCCAGATATAGAGTGGAACTGGTTTACAAACGGTGGACAGGAAGTATTATACTGGCACTGGAGCCCTAACAATGGGTGGGCAATGAACTTTCCGGTGCGTGGTTTTAATGAATGCCTGATCATGTATATATTAGCCGCCTCTTCACCTCATGAAAGATACCAGGTGAGCCCGGTTGTATATCATCGCGGATGGGCGGAAAGTAATTTCTTTAAAAACGGGAAAGACTATTACGGAATTAAATTGCCATTAGGTTTTGATTATGGCGGCCCTCTTTTCTTCTCTCATTATTCTTTTCTTGGCCTTGATCCAAGAGGATTAAAAGACCGCTACGCTGATTACTGGGAGCAGAACAGGAATCATACATTGATAAACAGGGAGCATTGTATCCGCAATCCCAATAAATTTAAGGGTTATGGTGAAAATTGCTGGGGATTGACCGCCAGCGATACTTATAATGGCTATGCTGCACATTCACCAACCGAAGACCTTGGTACCATTTCTCCTACAGCTGCATTAAGTGCTTTCCCATATACACCTGAATACTCTATGAAAGTACTTCGGCACTTTTACTATGATTTGGGAAGTAAGATATGGAGTGAGTATGGTTTTGTGGATGCTTTCAACGAAACAAAGAACTGGTATGCGGATAGTCATCTTGCTATTGACCAGGGGCCTGTCATAGTGATGATTGAGAATTACAGAACCGGACTACTATGGAAATTATTTATGAGTTGTCCTGAAATCATTACAGGGATAAAAAAACTGGGATTTGAAAGCCCCTGGCTTACAAAATAAATTATATAACATGAAACGATTGCCCCTGCTAATATTGATCCTATTTATACAGCTTGCTCTCATCAACGCACAATCGGTGAAGAAAGGTAAGTACGGTGATGGACCAGACAGTATTGCACCGGTAGGTATAGTTAAGGGACTATCAGATGAGCAGCTACTGGAAACTGTACAACGGCAAACTTTCCGGTTCTTCTGGCATGGCGCACACCCTTATAGTGGTTTGGCGCTGGAAAGAAGTAATACTGTTCTTGCAGAACACTATTGGGATTATATCAATGAAGCCTGGGATGAACCCAACTTCAGTAAAACATCTTTTGGTCCTGATGCTGGTGCTATCGGCGGTACTGGCTTTGGTATCATGAGTACAGTAGTGGCTGTTCAAAGGGGCTGGATAGGAAGAGATACTGCAGTCCGCCGTTTAATTAAGATCGCAGATTTCTTAATTAATGCAGATTGTTATCACGGTATCTATCCCCATTTTATGAATGGCAGAACGGGGAAAACCATTAAGTTCGACAGGTTGGATGATGGGGCAGATATAGTAGAGACATCCTATTTACTGATGGGCTTTTTATGCGCCCGGGAATATTTTAATAAAGACAATCCAAGAGAAATTTATCTGCGCAAACGGATCAACCAGCTATGGGGCGCTGCTAACTGGAACTGGCATACAAACGGAGAAAAAAAATTGTACTGGCACTGGAGTCCTAATAATGGATTTGATATGAACTTCCCCGTGTGGGGCTATAATGAATGTTTGATAACCTATATCATGGCAGCTTCTGCGCCCAATCCTGCTAAAGCAATCCCTAAAGAAGCATATGATGGTACCTGGGTAGGAAGTTTTGGCTTTAAAAATGGTAATGAATATTATGGGTACAAATTACCACTGGGTAATTATGATAAAGACAAAGGAGGCCCGTTGTTTTTTGAACAATATACTTTCCAGGGTATTGACCCGAACGGTCTTACGGATTCGCTGGGTAATGATTATTTCCTGCAGGGGAAAAATCATACATTAATCAACAGGGCCTATTGCATCGAGAATCCTAAGAAATTCAAAGGGTATAGTGATAAGGTATGGGGCCTGACAGCCGGTGATAGTTATAAAGGGTATGTGGCACATAGTCCCGAGAATGACCGTGGCGTAATACAACCAACTGCAGCTATTTCTTCCATGCCTTACACACCCAAAGAAAGTATGGAAGCGTTAAAGCATTTCTATTACAACCTTGGAGATAAGATATGGAGTAAGTATGGTTTTGTAGACGGGTTCAGCATCCATCATAACTGGTATGCTAAATCACATTTGGCCATTGACCAGGGTCCTATCATCGTAATGATAGAAAACTATCGTACAGGTTTACTATGGAAACTGTTTATGCAGATACCGGATATACAAAACGGGTTAAAAAGATTGGGATTTTCATCCCCGTATTTTAAAAAATAGCAGTATGGCAGATAAAATGTCAAGACAACAATTTCTGCAATACACCAGTTCAGCTGGCGCAGCCGTATTACTCTCTTCATTGGAAGGGTTTGCGTTGGAAAAGCGAGAGAAAAAATTAAAAGTGGCCATTATTGGCTGCGGTAGTGTAAGCAACCGCTACATTCCACACCTGCAAACATCCTCCCTTATTGAGATTGTAAGCCTATGTGATATAAAACCTGAAAGGGCTATTGCGCAGAATAAACAATACAATGTCAACGCAGCCACTTATGCAACTATTGATGAGATGCTTACAGGTGTGCCATTTGATATGATGGTTACACTTACTGATATGCAGGTGCATGGCGCACTTAATAAAAAAGCATTACTGGCCGGTAAACATGTATGGAGTGAAAAGCCGATGGCCAATACTTATGCAGAGGGGAAAGCATTGTTAGACCTTGCAAAGAGCAGGAAGCTACGTATATGGGGTGCACCGGCAGTGGTCAACAGCCCGCAATTTGAATTCATGAGTAAAATGATACAGGAAGGAAAACTGGGCCGTATTGCCAGTGCACATGGGCAGTACGGACACACAGGACCTACCTGGTCCGCTTTTTTTTATGAGAAAGGTGGTGGTAGTATGCCTGATCTTGGAGTATATAATATGGCAACACTGACTGGTTTACTCGGGCCTGCAAGATCAGTGATGGCCATGACAAGTATAGTAAAACCTGAACGTACAGTGGATGATAAAGGGAAAATAAAAGTGGCAGCAGAAGATAATGCACATGTTTTATTGGAGCATGATAAAGGCGTGATCAGCCATGTGATGTGCGGGTTTAATTATTTTGATCCGCATGGCCATGAAGCGGGTAATCAATCTTTGCATTCTATACAGATCTATGGTGACTATGGAAATATGCGGCTGATTGGCTATGATTGGGAAACTAATGGTGTGATGCTGGATACATCGTGGGATAAACCAGCAGCACTTATGAGTAAAGATAAGGGTGGTTATGAGTGGCAGGAAGGAGCAACAAAAGCCGGGGAAGCTCTCCTAAAGGGAACAGAGCCCCGTGTCAATGTTGAACATGCCCTGCATGTATTGGAAATTATTGAAGCAGCAAGGAAATCATCTGCAACCGGAATGAAAGTGAAACTGAAGAGTAAGTTTCCGTGGCCGGTAGTTTAAGTGAATAAATGTGT
The DNA here is from genome assembly GCA_016719165.1 of Chitinophagaceae bacterium. Classification (GTDB taxonomy): domain Bacteria; phylum Bacteroidota; class Bacteroidia; order Chitinophagales; family Chitinophagaceae; genus JJ008. Next base: position 881,279 of record JADKAJ010000002.1, read on the forward strand.
AACCCAATAATCTCTTATTATGTCATTTCAATTATCAGCAGCACAAATTACCGACTATAATAAAGACGGATACCTGGTGGTAAAGAATTTCCTGGATGCAAATGAGATAAACAAGCTTCAGCAAATAGCATTTGATGATGGAGCCATGCGTAAGCATGCTTTTGACCTGAATGACCAGGCAGGAAAAAAAACAAAACTCACACTTTGGTACAAGCCAGGTAATGATGCATACGGCTTATTGACCAGGAGCGATCGAATGGTTAACGGTGCTGACAGCCTGATGGAAGGAGAAAGTGCTGTTTGCCATTTCCATAGCAAGCTGATGCAGAAAGAACCAAAAGTAGGAGGTGCATGGGAGTGGCACCAGGATTATGGTTATTGGTATAAAAATGAATTCCTGTTACCTGGTCAAATGATCTCTATTATGATTGCGATTACAGACGCCAGCAAAGAAAACGGTTGTCTGCAGGTGATCAGGGGCTCCCATAAAATGGGTCGGGTGGAACATGGTTTTGCAGGAGAACAGGTGGGAGCTGCACAGCGTTATGTTGATCTTGCTTTGAAAACAATGGAGTTGGTCTATGTTGAATTAAAAGCCGGGGATGCATTATTCTTTCATCCCAATATACTTCATCGTTCAGAAGCCAATTTATCAGACAATGCCAGGTGGTCATTGATCTCTGTTTATAACAGGAGCAGTAATGTTCCTTACAATGAGCCATCGCAGTCAAGCACGGTTCCTGTTGAACCAGTGCCTGATGAGGCATTATTGAAATGGAAAGAGGAATTGATTGATGATTCAGCCAATTTCCTGGAAAAAGAAAAAGACCAGGCATTAAAATAAAACACATATGTTTTTTTCATCATCACCTGTATGGCAAACATCCGGGCTTACTTTGATCAGGCTTACTTTGGGAGGATTTCTTATCTACCACGGATGGGAAATCTTTAATGAAGTAAAGATAAATGAGTACCTGGCATGGGATAATTTCAAACAATCAAACGGAAAGTTACTGGTGTATGTAGGCAAGGCCGCAGAATTGCTTGCAGGTATCCTGTTTGTATTGGGATTATTTACCCGTATTGCTTCATTGCTTACTATCGGAACGATGTGCTATATAACCTTTATGCTTGGCAATGGTATTATCTGGAATAATGACCAACATCCCTTCTTATTTGTATTGCTGGCACTGGTGTTTTTCTTTACTGGTGCAGGACGTTTTAGTCTTGATCAATATTTGTTCAGTAAAAAATCATTGTATCGCTGATGTCTGACAGCCTGCAAGTACATATTAATACAAAAGGTAAAGAAGCCAACAGTTATGATGCTATCGTCATTGGCAGCGGTATCAGTGGGGGTTGGGCGGCAAAAGAATTATGTGAAAAAGGTTTGAAAACGCTGGTATTGGAAAGAGGAAGGCCTGTTGATCATATCAAAGATTATCCAACAGCTCATTTATCAAGATGGGAGCTGCCACACCGCGGATGGATTACTAATGAAACAAAGCAGAAAAATCCACTGATCAGTAAAGCGGCTGGTTATAGTGAGGATACACAGCATTTTTTTGTAAAGGATGCGGACCATCCTTATGTGCAGGAAAAACCGTTTGACTGGATTCGGGGTTACCAGGTAGGAGGCAAATCACTTACATGGGGAAGAGCCTGTGCAAGATGGAGTGAATTTGATTTCACTGCACCCAAACGATATGGGTATGGAGAATCCTTTCCTATTGGATATAAAGACATCAAAGATTGGTACAGCCATGTAGAAAAATTTATTGGAGTATGCGGCAGTTATGATGGTATACCTTCTATGCCGGATGGAGAATTTTTAACTGCCTATGAACTTAATGTTGTGGAAAAGCATATGCAGAAAGTCTTGAAGGAAAAATTCAACCGGCACTATGTATCGGGGCGATGGGCACATATTACCGATCCCAAACAAATTCATCTTGACCAGGGCCGGGCTCAATGTATGAACAGGAATTTATGCATGAGGGGTTGCCCGCTGGGAGGGTATTTCAGTTCCAATTCTTCAACATTACCATGGGCGGCAAAGACAGGTAATTTAACTATTCGTCCGCATTCAGTGGTGCATTCCATTATATATGATGAGCAAAAACAAAAAGCAGTGGGTGTAAGAGTGATTGATGCCAATACAAAAGAGGCTACTGAGTTTTTTGCTACTATCATTTTTGTAAATGCCTCTGCTCTTAATACCAATTTAATTTTGCTCAATTCGGTTTCTGACCGTTTTCCAAATGGGTTGGGCAATGACAGTGGCCTGTTGGGTAAATATATATGCTTTCATAATTACCGGGGCGGCATGTGGGGCTATATGCAAGGATTTGAAGAATGGTATTATAAAGTATCGAAGCCGGCTGAGTGTATCATCGCCAACTTCAGGAATGTAGAAAAACAGGAAACAGATTTTTATGGCGGCTATGTGATCTATTCCGGTGCCAGCCGGGAAAAACTCAATGATCATTCTGCGCCTGAACCGGTCGGAGCCTCTTTTAAAGAAACATTGAGCCGGCCCGGTCGTTGGAGTGTATATATGTATATGCAGGGAGAAACGATCGCCAAAGAGTCCAATCATGTAAGGCTGAGCAAAGAGGAAAAAGATCAATGGGGTATACCCTTGCTGATCACTTCGGTTGATTATGATGATAACGATGATAAAATGCTAAAAGACTTTTTGGAGCAAGGTAAAGCCATGATGGAGGCAGCGGGTATAAAAGAAGTGAACACCTGGGATACCAAACAGCCTCCCGGTCTTGATATTCACGAAATGGGCGGGGTGCGGATGGGCAGCAATGCTAAAACTTCTCTGCTCAATGAGTGGAACCAATTGCATCATTGTAAGAATGTATTTATAACCGATGGCGCCTGCATGACGAGTACCGGCAGTCAGAGCCCTTCTATTTTATATATGGCATTTACCGCAAGGGCAGTAGATCATGCGGTAAGTGAATTAAAAAGGAGAAATTTATAAAATGAAACGTTTAGTAACAGGGATAGTACTGGTAATGAGTTTGTGCACAACACATGCACAGCAAAAAACCTATTGCAACCCGATCAATATCGATTATGGGTATACACCCATTCCTAATTTCACTGAATGGGGGAGGCACCGGGCCACCGCTGATCCGGTGATCGTTACCTATAAAGGGGATTATTATTTGTTCAGCACTAATCAGTGGGGCTATTGGTACAGCAGTGATATGCTGAACTGGAAATTCAATGCAAGAAAATTTTTGCGGCCCTGGAATGAAGGGTATGATGAACTTTGCGCCCCGGCAGTTGGGATCATAGGAGATACAATGATTGTTTTTGGTTCTACTTATACCAGCAAGTTCACTATATGGATGAGCACTAATCCTAAAGCTAATGAATGGAAACCATTGGTAGATTCATTTGATATCGGCGGTTGGGATCCGTCTTTCTTTACTGACGATGATGGTAAATTGTATATGTACAACGGCAGTAGTAATAAGTTTCCGATGTATGGAATAGAGTTAAAAAGAAAAACGATGCAGCCGATCGGAACAAGAAAAGAAATGTATTTGCTGGAGCCCTGGCGTTTTGGCTGGCAGCGCTTTGGTGAGCATATGGATAATACTTTTTTGGATCCTTTTATAGAAGGTTCACATATGACAAAGCACAATGGTAAATATTATTTGCAGTATGGTGCTCCGGGTACAGAATTCAGCGGTTATGCGGATGGGTTATTAGTTGGTGATAATCCACTGGGACCATTTGAAGCACACAGTGATCCGGTGAGTATCAAGTTGGGTGGTTTTGTACGGGGGGCCGGGCATGGCGCTACTTTCCGGGATAACTATATGAACTACTGGCATATTTCCACTACTGTCCTTTCAGTTAAAAACACATTTGAAAGAAGATTAGGAATATGGCCGGCAGGTTTTGATGCAGAGGGAAAAATGTTTTGTAACACTACGTTTGGCGATTACCCGCATTATATACCTGCACCCGGGTTTTCCGGAATAGCGTATGGGGTAAATGGTAAATCGGCTTATTTCACCGGCTGGATGCTGCTGAATTATAATAAACCAGTACAGGTTTCATCTACTTTAGGCGGGTATCTTCCCAATAATGCAGTGGATGAACTGGCTAAAACATACTGGAGTGCCGTATCAGGTAACAAAGGAGAATGGATTCAAACCGACCTTGGAAATATATCAACTGTAAATGCTGTTCAGATAAACTATGCCGACCAGGATGTAGAAAGCAATAGGTTGGGTAAATGGGACAATCAGTATCACCAGTACAAACTATATTATTCTGTGGATGGAAAGAAATGGGTTGTGTTATTTGATAAGAGTAATAACAAAACAGATGTACCGCATGATTATGTGGAATTAGAGAAACCAATACAGGCAAGATTTATTAAACTGGAAAATATTCATATGCCTGCCGGAAAATTTGCCATCAGTGGATTCAGGGTATTTGGTAATGGCAACGGTGCCAAACCTGATCCGGTACAGGGATTCATCGTGTTACGAACGGAGAAAGATAAACGCAGTGCTTTTATTAAATGGAAACCGGTGGATAACGCCTTTGCCTATAATATTTATTACGGAACGCATCCGGATAAATTATATACCAGCATCATGGTTCATTCCAATAATGAATACTGGATGAAGGCCATGGATTTACAAAAGACCTATTTTTATTGTATAGAATCAATTAATGAAAATGGAACCAGTGAAAGAAGTAAGGTCATTAAAGTTGATTGACATGATGAAAAAGGTAATAAACCTGGTTATTGTTTTTTTCCTGCTGACTTTATCAGTTCAGTCACAGGAAAAGATATCGTTCTGGAATGAGGTGCAGGCTTTCAGGCAGAAAGATAGTGTGCAGTTTCCTGCTGCGGGGCAGTTGTTATTTATTGGTAGTTCTTCATTTACGATGTGGAAAGATGTACAGGATTATTTTCCTGGTTATAAGATACTGAACAGGGCTTTTGGAGGTTCTACGCTGGTTGACCTGATCCGGTTTCGGTATGACGTTATCTACCCGTATCAGCCCAAACAAATAATAATTTATTGCGGGGAAAATGACTTTGCCGCCAGTGATACAGTGACAGTAGAAATGGTAATGCAGCGGTTCAAAACTTTATATCGTTTGATCCGTGCTAAATATACCAGCGTACCTTTAGTATATGTTTCTATGAAACCAAGCCCGAGCCGGGTACATCTGATGTCCAGGTATGCCGAGGCTAACAGGCAGATTGAAATATTTTTAAAAAAGGATAAAAAAGCAATTTTTGCGGATGTATATTCAAAAATGCTGAAAGAAAACGGCAGACCGATGGATGATATTTTTTTAACGGATAGCCTGCATATGAATGCAAAAGGTTATGCGATCTGGGAAAAAGTACTGGGTAAGTTTTTGATCAAATAAATAATGACTATGGTGCGGCTTAGAAAATTTGTATTTCCACTCTTGTTACTATCAGTTTGCGGGATGAGTTGTAAACAGGAAACAGCTGTTACTAAGATCGCCTTTGGTTCCTGCGGTCACCAAAGCGACCCACAACCGGTTTTGGCAATTGCGGCAGCGCAAAATCCCGATGCGTTCATTTTCCTCGGGGATAATATTTATGGCGACACAGACAATATGGATACACTGCGGAACAAATACGAACGGCTGGGTGCAAAACCTGAATACCGGCAATTAGCCGCAGCGACCAAAATTTTTGCTACCTGGGATGACCATGATTTTGGACGCAATGATGCAGGAAAATATTACCCGTATAAAAAAGAATCCAAAGAGATATTCATGGAATTCTTTAAAGAGCCGGCTAACAGTGATCGCAGAAAGCATGATGGTATTTATAAAGCAGAATACCTGCAAGAGGGTGATAAGATTATTCAGCTGATCCTGCTGGATGTTCGCAGTTTCAGAAGTGATTTACTGTTATTTGACAAAGAAAACAAGGAATTGCAAGCGAAGTATTTTTATCCGCTGGATTATCAACCCCATACTTCACCCGATAGTACTTTGCTGGGAGATGAGCAATGGAAATGGTTGGGAGAAGAATTGAAAAAGCCGGCTGACCTGCGTTTGATCTGCAGTGGCTCACAATTCGGGATTGAGTTTAATGGTTATGAGGCCTGGGCTAATTTCCCACTTGAGCAAAAACGTATGCTGGAATTAATTAAAAGCACAAAAGCAAACGGAGTGCTGTTCCTTTCAGGTGATGTGCATTATGCAGAAATTTCCAGGTTGGAAACAGATGGATTGTATCCGATATATGATATAACATCAAGTGGTATTACTTCTACCTGGAGCTTTGCCACTCCTAATAAAAACAGGATCGAAGGGCCGGTGATGGATAATCATTTTGGATTATTAACCATTGAATGGGAAAAGGATCCTGTGATCAGGATGGAGATCATCGATAAGTATAAGAACAACCGGATTGAATACACTATAAACAAAAGCCAGATTCAGTTCAAATAAGCTTTCAGTAATAATTAAAAATTAACAGATGAAAAGAGCAGTTTTAATCTTGATTGTTATCAGTGCCTTACTTGCGGGGAAAGAAGTTACAGGTCAGACAACTAACAATGCCAAAATGAAATCTTTTATTGATGTATTGATGAAAAAAATGACGTTGGAAGAAAAGATAGGCCAGTTGAATTTACCTGGCAGTGGTGATATTGTTACCGGTCAGGCACAGAGTTCAGATATCGCCAAAAAGATCAAGGAAGGAAAAGTAGGCGGTCTGTTTAATATTAAGTCGATGGCTAAGATCCGGGATGTACAGAAGGTAGCTGTAGAGCAAAGCCGTTTAAAGATCCCGATGATCTTCGGTATGGATGTAATTCATGGTTATGAAACAGTATTTCCAATTCCATTGGGACTGAGCTGTACCTGGGATATGAATTTAATTGAGCGTAGTGCCCGGATTGCTGCGATAGAAGCAAGTGCCGATGGTATCAACTGGACATTTTCACCAATGGTAGATATTGCCCGTGATGCCCGCTGGGGTAGAATTGCCGAAGGAAGTGGTGAAGATGCGTATCTCGGTTCTCAAATTGCTAAAGCCATGGTAAAAGGTTACCAGGGAAACGACCTGTCAAAAAATAATACGATCATGGCTTGTGTAAAGCATTATGCATTGTATGGAGCAGCAGAGGCAGGCCGTGATTATAATACAACAGATATGAGCCACCAGCGGATGTATAATGAATACTTCCCGCCTTACAAAGCTGCTGTTGAGGCAGGTGCCGGAAGTGTAATGGCATCTTTCAATGAAGTGGATGGTATTCCCGCAACGGCGAATAAATGGCTGATGACAGATGTACTGCGAAAACAATGGGGTTTTAAAGGGTTTGTCGTAACAGATTATACCGGTATTAATGAAATGATCGATCATGGTATTGGTGATTTACAAACAGCTTCTGCAAGGGCTTTGATGGCAGGGATTGATATGGACATGGTAGGAGAAGGAATTCTCCTAACGACGCAGAAATCTCTGAAAGAAGGGAAAGTAACATTGGCACAGATCAATGCTGCCTGCAGGAGAATATTAGAAGCAAAGTATATGCTGGGGTTATTTGATGATCCATATAAATATTGTGATGAGAACAGGGCTAAAACAGAAATATTTACGGCAGCTCACCGTAAAGAGGCCAGGAGTACTGCTGCACAAAGTTTTGTGTTGCTAAAGAATCAGAACAATGTATTGCCTTTGAAAAAGGCAGGAACCATCGCTTTGATCGGGCCATTGGCAGATAACAAAGAAAATATGCCCGGTACCTGGAGTGTGGCGGCTAATTTTGATAAAGCGACATCAGTATTAACTGGTTTAAAAGAAGTGGTGGGTGATAAAGTGAAGATATTACATGCAAGAGGTTCCAACCTTGATGAGGACAGTTTATTCGAAGAGAGAGCCGGTATGTTTGGTAAATCATTACGTCGTGACAGTCGCCCGGCTAATGTTATCCTGCAGGAAGCAGTGGACATCGCTAATCAGTCAGATGTAATAGTAGCTGCTTTAGGCGAATCATCTGAAATGAGTGGAGAATCATCCAGCCGATCTGATATTCAAATTCCAAAACTGCAACAGGATTTATTAAAAGCATTATTGAAGACGGGCAAACCTGTGGTATTGGTATTATTTACCGGTCGCCCACTGGCATTGAAATGGGAAAATGAAAATGTGCCTGCCATATTGAACGTATGGTTTGGTGGCAGCGAAGCAGGATATGCTATTGCTGATGTTTTGTTCGGGGATGTTAATCCTTCCGGAAAGCTTAGCACTACTTTCCCGCAGAATGTAGGACAGGTTCCTATCTTCTATAATCATAAGAACACAGGCCGGCCACTGGAAGAAGGAAAATGGTTCTCTAAGTTCCGTTCTAATTACCTGGATGTGAGTAATGATCCGGTTTACCCTTTTGGTTATGGATTAAGCTATACCAGTTTCAGTTACAGTGATATCAAATTAAGCAGTGCTTCATTAAAGGGCAACCAGTCATTAACGGCGTCAGTTACTGTTACCAATTCAGGTAAATATGATGGGAAAGAAGTGGTGCAATTGTATATCCGTGATGTGGTAGGTTCTGTAACGAGGCCGGTAAAAGAGCTAAAAGGTTTCCAGAAAATTGACCTGAAAGCCGGCGAGAGCAAAACGGTTACATTTAACATTACTCCAAATGATCTTAAATTTTATAATTACGATTTGAAGTTTGACTGGGAACCCGGCGAATTTCAGATTATGATCGGTGGTAATTCAAGAGATGTGAAAGTGGGAAAAGTAAACTGGCTAAAATAAGCAAAGGGCCGTATGTTTTAATTTAAAAATTAAAGTCAGCGCAAATGGAAAAAATGAGATTATTCCTGGGATTATTATTATTGCCATTTGCTGTTTCATCGCAAGGGCTTATTATAAATACCTTTAACCGGAATACTACCAGTCTGAATGGTGAATGGAATTATATTGTTGATCCCTATGAAACGGGGTATTATAATTTTCATTCTGAGATCTATGATCAGAAAAATGCGGGTTCTCCGTCAGCCTTTTATAATAATTACCATGCAAAAAATAAAGCAGAGCTGGTTGAATATGATTTTGATAAATCACCGGTTATGGCTATACCGGGTGATTGGAATACGCAAAAAGAAAATCTCTTTTACTACGAAGGCACTGTTTGGTTCAAGCGGTCCTTTGATTATGCACTCAAAGAAAGAAACCGGTTATTTGTGTATTTCGGGGCAATCAATTACAAGGCTGATGTGTACCTGAATGGAATAAAATTAGGTACTCATGAGGGAGGATTTACGCCGTTTAATTTCGAAATTACTGCTGTTGTAAAACCCGCTGGTAATTACCTGGTAGTAAAAGTGGATAACAAACGATTCAGGGAGGCAGTGCCAACAATGAATACGGATTGGTGGAATTACGGGGGCATTACAAGAGACGTGATACTAATAGAAGAACCACCTGTATTTGTTCAGGATTATGCGATTCAGCTGAAGAAGGGAACTCAAAACCTGATTGCCGGGTATGTGAAATTAAATGGACTAACAGACGGAGAAAATATAACGATCAGTATACCGGAGTTAAAAACCGAAAAGAATATCACTGTATCAAATAATGGGTATACGCCATTTGAGATCAGGACTGATAAGCTGCAGTACTGGTCTCCATCGGATCCAAAACTCTATGAAGTTTCTATAAAAACATCCCGGCAGACATTAAAGGATAATATTGGGTTCAGAACAGTTGAGACAAAAGGAAGCAGATATTCTGATCAATGGTATGCCTGTCTTTTTAAAAGGCATCTGTATGCATGAAGAATATAAAGGCAGACGGGCAAACAGTGAAGCTGATGCACGGGCAATGTTGACCTGGGCCAAAGAACTGGGTTGTAATTTTATCAGGCTTGCACATTATCCGCATAATGAATACATGCTGAAAATGGCAGATAAGATGGGTTTGATGGTTTGGGAAGAGATCCCTGTTTACTGGACCATTGATTTTGGAAACGAATCAACGTATAATAATGCAAAGAATCAGCTGACCGAAGTTATTACAAGAGATAAAAACAGGGCATGTGTTATCATCTGGTCGATGGCAAATGAAACACCGCTTTCTGACAAAAGAAATTATTTCCTAAAGAATCTCGTTTATCATGCCAGGTCACTTGATTCAACAAGATTGATCAGCGCAGCACTTTTGACCAGGGGGGAAAAGGGAGTTGGAATTATTGACGATAAAATTGGGGAGTACCTGGATATAGTGGCTTTCAATCAATACAGGGGATGGTATGGCGGTGATCTGGCAACTGCACCGGATGCAAAATGGACAACACCTTATAATAAACCTGTTGTTGTATCTGAATTCGGGGGCGATGCCAAACAAGGATTGCATGGTGACAGGGAAGAACGCTGGACAGAGGAATACCAGGAATATCTGTATCAGCAAAACCTGCTGATGATTGAAAAGATGCCAAACATCCGGGGGATAAGCCCATGGATATTGACTGACTTCCGGTCGCCACGAAGGATGTTGCCGGGCATACAGGATGGATTTAACCGGAAAGGGTTGATTGCGGACAACGGGATAAAGAAAAAAGCATTTTTTGTCCTCCAGGAGTTCTACAGGAAAATATCGCTGAAGTATAAATAGGTTCACTCAAATGTTCAATGAAACAACTCATTACATTCTTAATAACACTTATACTTTACTTCAATGGGTTTGCCCAGCGTCCATTTTTATTGTATTCACCCGATTCAGCACTACGGCTTGAAATTTTTACCGGAACTCAATTAACATATAAGCTATTTGCAGGTACACAGTTACTGCAATCGTCTTCTTCTGTTGACCTGAAGCTGGACAATGGTTTGCAACTTTCTGATAAGCTGGTAGTATCGAAGTACAACTACAGAAAAGTTAATGAGCTGGTTAACGTGGCAGTGCCTTATCGCAGGCCGGTCATTTCTAATCACTACCAGCACCTGGAGTTGATTTTCAAACAGCCATTCTCCGTTGAATTTCGTTTGTACAATAATGGTATGGCCTACCGGATAGGTACCCGGTTTAAGGATTCAATTATTATAAAATATGAAACGGCAATTTTCGATGTAGACAGTCAGTCCGTTGTATGGTTTCCTCATATTGATAAACGACCTGAAGCGGATCGCTTTCATACCAGTTTTGAAGGCATTTATAAAAAGGAACTATTATCAGGGATACCTGATAGTATGCTGACCTATGCACCCGTGACTTTATCGTTGCCGAACGGGTATCATTTGTCTATTACCGATGCCAATTTGTATGATTATCCCGGAATGTTTTTACAAAATGGAAATTCAGGGTTACAAGGTGTTTTTGCTCCATATCCCCTCAGGGAAGTGATGACCGAAGGCGAATTCCCTCAATTGATGGTTACCGAACGGGCTAATTATATTGCCAAAATAAAAGGTACAAGAATGTTGCCCTGGCGGGCTGTGCTGGTAGCAAAAAATGATATTGATCTCCCGGAAAATGATATGATCTACCTGCTTGGCGATCCAACTACCCTCACTGATTTTTTTTGGATCAGGCCGGGTAAAGGGACAGATGAATGGATCACAGGGATCAATTTATTTAATGTACCATTTGAAGCAGGTATCAATACTGCTACTTATAAATACTATATTGATTTTGCCAGGCGATTCGGCTTTGACCAGGTAATGTTGGATGCGGGCTGGAGTGATTACAGGGATCTTTTTAAGATCAATCCCAACCTGGACATGGATGAACTGGTTGCTTATGCGAAGAAAAATGATGTTAAACTGATGCTATGGACACTTTGCTCCACTTTAGATAAACAACTGGATGCTGCGTTGGCACAATTCAACAAATGGGGAGTATCGTCCATCATGACTGATTTCATGGACAGGGATGATCAGCCAATGGTAAATTTTTATCATCGTATTACAAAAGCTTGTGCGGAGCATAAAATTTCCATCATGTTTCATGGGGCTTTTCCACCAAAAGGATTTAACCGGACATGGCCAAATGCTATTACACAGGAAGGAGTGTTGGGAGCAGAATGGAATATCTGGAGTGACCTTGCTACTCCCGAACACAATGTGGCCATTGCTTATACCCGGATGCTGGCTGGTCCGCTGGATTATGAACCCGGGTTGTTACTGAATGCACAAAAAGACCAGTTCCGGCCTATTGGTAAAAATCCGATGAGTATCGGAACACGATGTCATCAACTGGCAATGTTTGTGGTATACGACAGCCCGCTTCAAATTTTCAGTGGTAATATCAGCCAGGGATTAAAAGAACCAGTCTTTATGGAATTCCTCGGCAGTATTCCAACAACCTGGGATGAAACAAGAATTTTGCAGGGAAAGATCGGTGAGTATATTATTACAGCCAGAAGGAAAGGAAATGATTGGTTTATTGCGGGATTGAATAATAGTGTGGCCAGGGAAATAGATTTGTCATTTGATTTTATAACAGAGGGAGATTATAAAATGATTGTCTGTAAAGATGGATTGAATGCACATAATTATGGAAGTGATTATGTTTTGAACGAAATGTTGGTAAATAAATCAACTGAGTACAATTTAAAAATGGCTCCCGGTGGAGGATTTCTGGTTAAATTAGTTTCTAAAACGAAGTAATGGATTCAAGGAAAATAATAAAAGCTATCATAGGTGCAGGCATTGTTTTATTATTTTCCTGTTCACCGACAAGAAAAAATAGCATGAGTCCGACATTTGCTGCGAACCCGGTTGTTGCACATCGTGGTGCCTTTAAGAAAAACAGCTTTCCCGAAAATTCTATTGCATCGTTAAAAGAAGCGATTCGTTTAGGTTGTACCGGTTCTGAATTTGATGTGAGGATGACGGCAGATGACTCCCTGATCATTAATCATGATCCGCATTTCAATAAACTCGAGATCGAAAGAGCCAGCTATGCAGAATTGGGTCAATACAAATTATCAAACGGTGAAAAACTGCCGACACTGAGGGAATATCTGCTGGCTGGCCTTGATGGTAATAAATTAACCCGGCTGGTACTGGAGATCAAACCTTCCGGCATTGGTAAGGAAAGAGGGAAACTGATTGCAGAACGATCAGTTGCGCTGGTAAAGGAATTGAATGCAGCCCCGATGACTGTGTATATTAGTTTTGATTATGACATCTTGAAAAGGATCGTTGAACTTGATCCAAAAGCGTCAACTCAATATCTTAATGGTGATAAATCTCCTGCCCAATTAAAAGCAGATCGTATTGACGGGGCAGACTATCATTTCACCGTTTTTAAAAAAAATCCTGGCTGGATTGAACAGGCAAAAAAGAATAAGATCATATTAAATGCCTGGACAGTGAATGATGCCGCAACCATGGACTGGCTATTGGCCAATGGGTTTGATTTTATTACCACAAATGAGCCGGAGTTACTTTTTGAAAGAGCAAAACTGTCACCAATAATCTCAGGCAATTAATTGATTTACGCAGCAGTTAGCAGGAATTAACCAGGGCCTATTTTTTTTACCGAATCCCTGATTATCAACTTTGAATTAAGCACTACATTTTTGGGCTTTATTCTGGTGCTTTTGCCAAACTGGTTAAAGAGCATTTTAAGCGCTACATCGCCGATGTTTTCATTCATATGCGAAACTGTTGTCAGCGGTGTATATAATAAATCTGAATACTCCTGTTCATCAAAGGAAATAATTGATAAGTCATTTGGTATTTGTACTCCTTCTTCTTTTAATGCCTTTAATATCCCTAAAGTAATTTGGTTTCCCATGGAAATGATAGCAGTAATTTTACTTTTTGCAAGATGTTTAATTAATTTTTTTGCACAAGTGTAACCATTGTTGAAACCAAAATCTTCGCCCATCACCAGGGACGGGTCAAAGGGATTTTATTTTTTTTTAATGCTTGCTTGTAACCATTTACCCGTTGGTTATTTGGTGAGGTACCTACAATCCCCTGGAAACAGGCAATTTTTTTATGCCCGTAATTTATTAAATACTGGGTGGCTTCCAGCGACCCTTCAAAATCATTAGAAGAAATGTAGGGCAAATTCACACCTTCAAAGAAACGGTCAATCAAAACCAGCGGGGTGCCGCTTTTGGAAGCTTTTTGTAAATGTTCTGATTCCAGGCCAATGGGGGCTATTATTATTCCGTCCACCATCCAGCTCTGCAGTAAGGCAATAGATTTTTTTTCAACTTTAATGTCATCATTACTATTACAAAGGAAGATATTATAATGGTGCTTCCTGGCTTCTTTTTCTATTCCTAATGCAAGCTGGGCAAACCAGGTATTGGTGATATCCGGTAAGATTAGCCCAATGGTAGATGATTTTTTTAAGCGAAGCCCTTTGGCAATATTGTTGGGTCTGTAGTTTAATTTATCCGCTGTAGTTGTTACTAATTCAATTGTTTTTTTACTGATCCTGAATTGCTCTCCCAGGCCATTCAAAACCCTTGAAATGGTTGTTACAGAAACACCCAGGGTTTTCGCCATTGATTGTATGGTAACGTTATTTTTTTCATTCCGAAAGTGATCCGTTTTGTAAAAAGGAAGGGAATGGGTAGTCATAAAAGTAGTGGTTAGCAGGCTTAAAATGAGTTTTTGTTAAAGAAATGGCAAATTTATTTTGGCAAAATTAAATAAAGTTCTACCTTGCTCAAACGATTGTGCAAAATGCTCAAACGTTTGAGCATTTTGCACAATCGAAAGACTTATTTTTTTAAACGCAAAACGACTGCATATGAAAAAAATCGTACAAGGAGGTTCCCTTTTCTTTCTTTTACTAATTTCATCATTGGCCTGGTCTCAAAACAAAACAGTTACAGGCAGAATTATTGGAGAAAATGGAATTGGAGTTTCCAAAGCATCAGTATTGGTTCAGGGCACCCGAATCGGTGTCACAACTAATGAAAGGGGCGAGTTTACAATTTCTGTCCCTTCTTCAGCTACCATACTTGTTATTAGTTCCGTTGGGTACGGCACAGTGGAAGAACCTATTAACGGAAGAACTGCAATTGAGATTACACTTAAGCCTGGTGTACAGGAAATGCAGGAGGTTGTTGTTACAGCCTTAGGATTAAAAAGAGAGGAGAAGGCACTGGGATATGCTGTTCAAAAGGTATCCGGAGAAAGTCTACAGCGAGTTGCTGGTTTGGATGTTGCTACATCACTTACCGGTAAAGTAGCAGGGGTATTGGTTAGAAACTCACCAGATTTCGCAGCTGTTCCCCTTGTTACAGTTCGTGGAGAAAACGCTTTATTAGTTATCGATGGTATCGCTTATCAAAATAAAACATTAACTGATATTTCCGCTGAAGATATTGAGTCTGTAAGTGTTTTGAAAGGCGCAACTGCTTCGGCTTTGTATGGTTTTCGTGGTGCAAACGGTGCCATTTTGATTACTACCAAAAATGGCAGTTCAAATAAAGCAGGAGTAACTATAGATTATACAACCAATACAATGTTCACTGCGGGTTTCCTGGCTATCCCTGAGAAACAAGCTGTGTATGGTCGTGGAGGTAGTGGTATTTATGCCCTCAACTCAGATCAGTCCTGGGGTCCAAAAATGGACGGATCCATGCAAAATCAGTGGGATCCGGTTTCGAAAACTTTTACAGTTAGACCCTACCTGCCTGTTGGTAAAGACAATTTCAAAAATTTCCTGGAACAAGGATATGTAACCAACAATAATTTGAATATTGGTTATCAAAAGGATAAAATTTCGCTCAGGAATTCTTTTAACTGGACGGAAAATAAAGGCCGCTATCCGAATTCCAAATTGCAAAAATATACTTACTCCTTTGGTGCTGACCTTAACTACGATAAGTTTAAAATGAGCACCAATTTATCGTATGCTAAAAAAGCCTCAAAGAATATCGGATCCAACGGTTACACTTCCTATGATCCGATGTATAGCATATTGATCTGGTCGCCTACTGATTGGGATCTCAGTCTTTACAAAAATAATTATTGGATCAAGCCGGGTGAAATTCAAAACAACCATTTTGGATTAGTCCCTGGCGGTACAATTGATAATTATGCCGGTGTTAATCAAAACAATCCTTATTTCGACCGTTACGAAAAAACAAATGAAATTTCCCGTGACATTTTTAATGCAGACTTGACTATGAGTTATCAATTAACGACTTGGTTAAAAGCCACTCTTCGTTCAGGGGTTGACTTCTACAAAGAAACAGGACAGTTAAGGTCTTCATGGGGTTCTTATCTTTCTTCCGGTAATACAGGGGTCCCCGGTGCTGATTACAGCGGTTGGAATGGTGGAAGAAAGGGGCAGTATAATATAGGAGTAAGTAATGGATTTAGTAATAACACCGATTTTATGCTGACCGGCGATAGAAAATTCAACAAGTTTACTGTTGAATATCTTGCCGGGGGAACAATTTTCTACAGACGGGATGATAATATGAATGCAAGTACACAAGGTGGTATTTCTGTTCCTGGATTCTTCTCGATCAAAGCGTCTATTAATCCTGCCCAGGTATCACAGTCTACTTACGCACAGCAGGTGAATTCTGTATTTGGCCGTGCAGCGGTTTCCTGGAACAAAATGGTATATGTAGATATAACTGGCCGTAACGACTGGAGTTCTACGCAGCAAAAAGAGCAACGTTCTCAGTTCTATCCTTCTGTAGGAGCTAGTTTTATTGTTTCAGAATTGTTGCCGCAAACAAAGAGTTGGCTTGATTTATTAAAGCTAAGAGGGTCATGGACTTTGTCAAAAAGACCCGCTTCTATTTATGAAATCAACAGCAGTTATTCAATCAGCCCTGCTACATGGGGTACATTGAATGGTGCAGGAGTTCCTTCTAATTTAGTTGACCCAACCATTATTTATTCAGGTGCTGAAACAATTGAGCAGGGTTTACAGGCGATGTTCCTGAAAAACCGCCTATCGCTTGATGTTTCTCATTATACAAAAAGAGTTTTCGACCGGTTGTTAATGCTCCTTTAACAGGGGCCTCTGGTTATGGTGGCCTTTACAAGAAATTTAGATGAGGAAATAACAAGACGTGGATGGGAACTAATCTTGAATGGTACTGCTGTTAAAAGTAAAAACTGGCAGTTGGATTTAGGTCTTAACTGGTCAACTTTTGCCAGTTACTATACCAAGTTAGATCCTGTCTATTCAGCTAAAAAGCCATGGGTAAAAGTGGGAGAACGGGCTGATCATTTTATCAGCAGGGATTTTCAACGTGTACCTGCCGGAAAGGGTGACCAGTCAGGAAGTCTGATACTCAATAACAGCGGAAGACCGATCGTTCATGGATATGATGTATTATTTGGCTACTACGATCCAAAATTTATTTGGGGTGCAAATGCCAATCTAAGGTATAAGAACGTAAGCTTCTTCCTGTCTTTTGATGGTGTAAATGGAGGATTGGCAAATACAAGAACAGAAAGTTATATGTGGCAGGCAGGTGTTCATCCAAATTCACTTTCACCAGAAAGAGCGTTAGATGTTGCCACACCAGGTTCTAATAACTACCTGGGCCAGGGTGTAAAAGTGGTATCCGGCGCAGCTACTTATGATGCCAATGGTAATATCTTAACTGATACCCGTGTTTTTGCACCTAATGATATAAAAACCACCTACAAGCAATATATGGTCGATTTGCACAACAGTAGTGCATGGGGTGGTAATGGAAGCAAAGCAGATACTTATTCCAGAACTTTTTTCAAACTACGTGAGATTTCTTTATCGTACAATGTGCCGGCTAAACTGTTACATAAAGTGGCAAAAGCTGCTTCCATTAGCTTAATAGGACAAAATGTACTGCTGAAAGCAAAACAGTTTAAATATTCTGATCCTGACGGTGGTAATGAAGATTTTGCTGACCCATCAACAAGGTATCTCGGCTTTAAAATTAATTTCACTTTCTAAAAAATTGTAGCAATGAAAAAAATACATTATATACTGCTTGCAACAATTTCATTTACCATTGCAAGTTCATGTAAAAAGTTTGATCAGTTAAATACCAACCCGGATGTACCCACATCTGTTTCACCCGATTTGCTTGCCACAACGGTATTGAAAAGTACATACCGGTTTTGGAATCCAAATCCAACAGATTGGGGTACTGCACAGTTATGGAGTAAGCATTGTACAAATCTTCAAAACAATCCGAATCCTTACCAGTATTTTTCTTCTTATTATCCTTACGGAGGATTTGGAGGGGCTCAGAATATAACCATACTTAATAGAATGGTTGATTTTGCAGAAGGCAACCCGGCAAAACCTTCCTACGAAGGATTAAGATTATTTCTAAAGGCCTGGTATGGTTTTTCTGCAACATTAGATATGGGGGATGTTCCTTATTCAGAAGCAGGAAAAGCAGAAGAGGGAATAACGCAGCCTATTTACGATAAGCAGGCAGATGTATTTGTTGGTGTATTGAATGATTTAAAAGCTGCTGAAGAAAAATTTGCTGTAGGTGTCAATTTTACCGGGGATATAATGCTGGGTGGAAATGCAGCAAAATGGCGCAGGCTTTGTAATGCCATGCAGTTAAGGGTGTTGCAAACCATCAGTAAAAAAATTACACCTGCACAAAAAGCACGGTTTGCAGAAATAGTTGCTGCAGGTAATTTAATGACCGGTAATACGGATAACTTTCAATTGGCTTATCTTGATAATACAAATGCAACCTATCCTTTTTACAACGGGGAAGGCATGCGGGTTAATTTGGCCATGTCAAAACTGATGGTGGATGCGTTAAAAAATGTGAACGACCGCAGGTTATTTTATTTTGGAGAACCGGCCGCTTACAAAATTTCCGGTGGTTTACTGGAAAATGATTTTGCTGCTTATGAAGGCGCCCCATCAGAATTATCTCCTAACCTGCTTGATCTTAACAGGGCAGCCGGAAAGTATTCTTTGGTAAACAAACGTTATGCATCATCAGCGTCCAGGATTGGCGATCCTTATATTTACTTTACTTATGCTGAGCAATGTTTCATAATAGCAGAAGCTATTGAAGAGGGTTGGGTAGCCGGCAATGCACAGACCTACTACGAGAACGGTGTAAAAGCTATGCTTGATTATTACAGAACCTTACCGACTGTAATACAGACAAATCTTCATGGAATGGCAATTACCCAAACCTATATTGATAATTATTTTACAGGCGAAGCTGCTTATAAAACAAGTGGAACTAAAACAGAACGTTTGCAGCAGGTATGGATGCAAAGGTATTTTATAGATTTTTTCCAGGGCGGCGTTAATATATCGTTTAGAAATTTTCAACGTACTGGATATCCTGTCTTTCCGCTTGATCCGGCTACTTCTTTAAATTCCGGAGCTCCAACACAGGTTCCTAAACGCAATATGTACCCAACTGATGAGTTAACTAAAAACCCTGTAAACTATCAAAAGGCTGTTGATGAACAGTTTGGCGGAGCTGATGACGTAAATAAAACACCATGGTGGTTGCAATAAACGGAAAACCAAAGCGTACACAATCAGCAAATTTTATATATGCGTGTCTAAGAGCTAAATATAAGTGGAGGGGGCATCAAAGGCCTCCTCCACTTATTTCAATATGACCACTTCGGTTAAAGTACACTGAAGATCACTTTTATCCTCTTCCTGAGAAATTACCACCTGTAACCAGTAATAATGACTTGTTACAGTAAATGAAAACATCCAATGTTTATTGGCAAAACCGACAATGTACGTTAGTGCAGTATAATTTATTTAAAACGGATACAAAGTTTTTCATAGCAAGCAGTTTTTCATAAGCAATAAAGCGAAAGAAAGTGGATCGTATTTTCTTTTCTAAGTGAATACCTCCACTTTTTAAAACAAACGGGAGCGGCCTACTTTAATAATCACAATGCTTTAATTTAATTCAATGACAAACAGCGGGAGAAATATAATGTATGTACTTCTTTTTTTCAGTACACTGTTTCTTCAAAAAGAAGTAGCATCACAAACAAAGTTTACGAAACTGGTCTGGGCAGATGAATTTAATTACAAAGGTTTACCTGACAGCAGTAAATGGAATTATGATATTGGGGGAAATGGGTGGGGCAATAATGAATTGCAGTATTATACCGCCAATGATACTTTGAATGCAATTGTAGTGGAAGGGGTGTTAAAAATTACTGCAAGGCGCCAGGTAAAAGAAAACAGGCAATATACTTCTGCGAGGTTACAGACAAAGAATAAGGCTTCTTTCAAATATGGCAAGATTGAAGTAAGAGCCAAACTGCCGGCAGGAAGAGGTACCTGGCCTGCGATATGGATGCTGGGAGAAAATATTGGTAAAGAAGGATGGCCCCGTTGTGGTGAGATTGATATTATGGAGCATGTTGGTTATGAGAAGGACAGCATCTTCGGAACAATTCACTCAGAGGCTTATAATCACATGAAAGGCACTCAAAAAGGGAAGGGCATATTCATTGCAACACCGTACGACCAGTTTCATACCTATTCGATAGAATGGACGCCAGATAAAATTGATTTTATGGTGGATGGGGTGATTTATAATCATTTTATAAACGAACACCTGACCACAAAAGAATGGCCTTTCGATCAGCCATTTTACCTGATCCTGAATTTAGCAGTTGGCGGCAACTGGGGAGGTAAAAAAGGTGTGGATGAATCTGTTTTCCCTGCCACTTTGGAAGTGGATTATGTAAGAGTATTTCAAACCAGATAATAAAAAAAAGATGTTTAAAAAATGCTGTTTATTGCTTGCCGGTATAATTAGTTTCTGTTTGCAGGCCCGGGCTAAGGTTATTCTGCCTAAGATCTTTTCTGATAATATGGTATTACAGCGAAATGGTTTGATCCCCGTATGGGGATGGGCTGATGCAAATGAAAAAATAGAAGTGAGGTTTAACAATCAGGTTAAATCTGTCAAAGCTGGTAAAAATGGCAAGTGGCTGATAAGACTGGATGCAGAAAATGCAGGCGGCCCCTATGATATGACCATTAAAGGGAAAAATACAGTTCAGATAAGGAACATATTGGTAGGTGAGGTATGGCTATGCAGTGGTCAGTCGAATATGGAATGGACAGTTGGCCAGTCTATGAATGCAAAACAGGAAATAGCAGCCGCAAATAATCTTTTTATCCGGCATATAAAAATTCAGCGGGATATCAGTTCATTGCCCCAAAACGATATTAATGCCGGTGATTGGCAAATTTGTGACTCAACTACAGTAGCCAATTTTACAGGGGTAGGATATTTTTTTGCCAAGAATCTCTACAACGAATTAAAAATTCCGGTTGGGTTAATTAATTCATCCTGGGGAGGTACAAACATTGAAACCTGGATAAGCCGGGAAGCTTTTGAAAATAGCGATGAGTTTAAAGAGATGATTGCGGGAATGCCAAAGATAGATTTAGATTCTCTTTCTAAATTAAAAGTGAAAGGTAGTGTAATGAGGATAGAGGCTTTGCAGGGTACAAAAATGGAAGGCATGAATACAAGCCAGTTCAGGGAGCTTTCATTTGATGATTCAAAATGGCCTGTTTTGAATCAGCCGCAATTATGGGAAGAGCAAAGTATCGGAGAGCTGGATGGTATTGTTTGGCTTAGGAAAACAATTGTACTGGCTTCTCTTGACTTAACAAAGGAAGCAACGTTGGTGTTATCGAAGATTGATGATAATGATATAACTTATGTAAACGGGATAAAAGTTGGAAGCACTAACCAGTGGGATGCGAACAGAAGATATACAATTCCACCCGGAGTTTTAAAGGAAGGTAAGAATGTAATTGCAGTAAGAGTGGATGATACCGGCGGTGGTGGTGGGATTTATGGGGATGCAGCAGACGTAAAATTAATTTTGTACAATGCTTCTCTCCCTTTGAGTGGTGAGTGGAAATTCCAGGTTGAGTCTGTCATCAAAACAACCAACCAAAATTCACTTCCCTCTTTATGTTTTAATGCAATGATAAGTCCGTTGATCCCATTCGCATTCCAGGGAGTATTGTGGTACCAGGGGGAATCTAATGCCGGACGATCATACCAATACAGAAAAGCATTTCCTTTATTGATAAACGACTGGAGACAGAAATGGAATAATTCCAGTATGCCTTTTTATTTTGTGCAACTGGCAACTTTTAATAACCCCGGTAACAGTAATGAAGGTTGTGGCTGGGCTGAACTGAGAGAAGCACAAACAATGACCTTGTCTTTGCCAAATACAGGCATGTGTGTTACTACTGATCTCGTTACTAATCCTAAAGATATTCATCCTACAAATAAGCAGGATGTTGGTAATCGCCTGGCGTCTCTTGCCTTGAACAATCTTTACAGTAAGAATATGATTTGCAATGGTCCCATTTATAAGTCAATGGAAATTAAAAATGACCAGGTCATTCTTTCATTTGATAATATCGGAACCGGTTTATACACTCCCGATAAATATGGTTACATCAGGGGTTTTGAAATGGCAGGAAAGGACCAGGTGTTTCATTATGCCAAAGCATTTATCAAAGGCAACACAGTAGTACTATTCAATGAAAAAGTAGAGAATCCGGTTGCTGTTCATTTTGGGTGGATTGGCGATGCCAGTGATTGCAACCTGTTTAATAAAGAAGGATACCCTGCTGTGCCTTTCAGGACAGATGAATGGAAGACAGTTACAAAAGATGAAAAGTATAAAATTGAAAAACTAAACTAAAGAGTATGAGAAGTATTTCTTTTTTTGGATTGTTATTCTTTTCCATAGTCCTTAATGCCCAAAAGTTCGATGGATTGGCTAAAACGCCTCCTATGGGTTGGAACAGCTGGAACAAATTCGCCTGCAATGTGGATGAAAAAATGATTCGGGAAATGGCTGATGCAATGGTTTCCAGTGGTATGAAAGAGGTGGGATACGAGTACATTGTCATTGATGATTGCTGGCAGGTTTCCCGTGATGAAAATGGAAATATTGTTCCCGACCCAATACGCTTTTCTTCCGGCATGAAAGCCCTGGCTGATTATATTCACTCCAAAGGATTAAAATTTGGTTTGTATTCCTGTGCGGGCAGCAAAACCTGTGAAGGCCGGCCCGGTGGCCGTGGACATGAATACCAGGATGCAAAAATGTATGCGTCATGGGGCATTGATTATCTGAAATATGATTTTTGTAATACTGATGCTCAAAAGGCAGAAGGAGCCTATAAAACAATGCGGGATGCATTATATGCTGCAAAGCGTCCCATAGTTTTCAGTATTTGTGAATGGGGAAGTACTGAACCCTGGACATGGGCAAAAAACGTCGGGCATCTTTGGAGAACTACCAGCGATATAATGAATTGCTGGGACTGTAAAGTGAATTGGGGTGGTATTGGCTGGACATTAATTATGGATAAAAATGAGCCACTCGGAAAATACGCCGGACCCGGAGGTTGGAATGATCCCGATATGCTCCAGGTTGGAAACGGAGTATTAACAGATGTGGAATCCCGTTCCCATTTTACAATGTGGAGTATGATGGCTGCGCCGCTGATATTGGGCAACGATATCCGGTCGATGACACCGGCTATTAAAGAGATACTGACTAATAAAGAAATCATCGCATTGAATCAGGATACACTGGGAAAGCAAGGCTACAGGTGGTGGACATTGGATGGCAATATTGAGCTTTGGCTCAAACCTCTTGCTAACAATGAAATTGCATTGTGTTTTTTTAACCGGAGTGAAGTAGTGAAAACCATTGATTTTGACTGGAACAGGTATTTCAGTCATCTCAACGGTAAAACTTACGGTGTTACAGACAAGACGAACATCCGTGATTTATGGCTCAAAAAAAATATTGGCTCAACAAAAAATAATTTGAAGGCTACCATTCAGCCACATGATGTATTGACAATCAGATTGGGTAAATAATAGATAAAATATTTTCTAGTAATAAAAAATAATTTAATCAATAACAGTTACCGGTATGAATTCATTTTCTTTTTTTTTACGCTGCATTTTTCCTCTGCTGATTATTTTGACAACTCCAATTTTAGGGCAATCGCAAATTGTTGCATTACCCAAAGAATGCAAGTTCAAGGTTGCTGATGATATGTCATGGGCCTCTCCTTCATTTAATGATAACAGTTGGGAGAGCAGGTTATTGGGTACAAGCAGACAGGATACCAGCGGTAAAAGAGACCTTTTCGTTTGGTATCGTATTAAGGTAATTGTTCCATCAAGTCTGAAAAAACCCGGTGAGTTGGGCAAAGGGCTTCGTCTGAACCTCGGCAAGATTGATGATGTTGATTTCACTTTTTTTAATGGGAAACTAGTTGGTCAAACAGGTAGCCTGCCACCAGAATATATAAGCAAATTCCAGGCCGACCGGGTTTATAACATACCGTTGGACATAGTTGAATGGGATAAGGAGAATGTTATTGCAGTAAGGGTTTTCAGTCCCGATCCCTGGGTGGGAATGTATGAAGGGCCTTATAAGTTAGGTCCACTTCAATGGTCGGATTCGATTGCTGTAGAGCAAAGTATTACTCAAACACAAAACAGTAGTTTTGGCACAACCGTTAAGCTTAGAAATAATGGTAATAATCCGTTTGAAGGAACCATTAGATACAGCGTTACAGATACGAAAAACAATGAGCTATTCACTGAAACAAAGCCGATAAAAATTCAGCCAATGAAAGGAGCAGAGAACGAAGTGGTGTTCTCGAATTACCAGCCCGTGAATAATAATATCTTCAAAGTTGGTTATACAATTACAGAAAACGCAACAGGGATAGCGGTAGAAAAATATCAACTTTATCTTTCTGATAGGCAATTGAAAATTGTTGTAGAAAAAGAGCCTGTTCCGGTTATTCAGAACAAGATAAAGGATGCTTTTACATCTATACGGTTTCAGGATCAGCAACAACAGGGATATCTTGGAAAAAGGTTGAATAAAAATCTGGCAGAACGTTTATTAAAACTGGATGAAGTGGGAACATTGGATGGCTACCTGGAAAGACCGGGCCATCATCCCTGGGCAGGGGAGCATATCGGCAAGTACCTGGAAACAGCCAGCAATGTCTGGAGAAATACAGGCGATGAAGGATTGAAGATGCAAATGGACAGGCTTATGTATCAATTGGTGCATGCGCAGTTGCCCGATGGTTATTTGGGCACTTATACTCCCGAAGACTACTGGACAAGCTGGGATGTTTGGAGCCACAAATATAACCTGTATGGATTGCTTGGATATTACAAGGCAACCGGTTATCAGCCAGCACTTGATGCTTGTAAAAAAATGGGTGATCTGCTCTGCAAGACTTTTGGAAATAAACCCGGACAGCTTGATATCATCCTGGCAGGTACCCATATAGGTATGGCATCTACCAGTGTGCTGGATCCGATGGTTGAATTGTATAAGTACACAGGGGATAAAAAGTACCTTGATTTTTGCTACTATATACTGGAAGCTTGGGAACAAAAAAATGGTCCTAAAATAATCAGTGCTCTATTGACAAAAGGTAAAGTAACCGCTGTGGGTAATGGCAAGGCATATGAAATGTTATCCACGTTTGTGGGGCTGGCAAATTTATACAGAACAACGGGTGATGAAGCAATGTTAAAACCGTTATTTATTGCCTGGAATGATATTGTAAAGAACCAGCTTTATGTAACCGGAACCACCAGTTCTCATGAGTATTTTCAGGCAGACGATTATTTACCCGCAGGCAGAGATGCCAATATGGGTGAGGGTTGCGTAACAACTACCTGGATTCAGTTTAATCAGCAATTGTTCGAAATAACAGGCGACTTAAAATACTTTGATCAGATTGAACTGTCTGTATATAATCATTTATTGGCTGCCGAAAATCCTCAAACAGGATGTGTAAGTTATTATACCCCTTTGATGGGCGCCAAACCTTATACTTGTTACATCACCTGCTGTCAGTCGAGTGTGCCAAGAGGGATTGCCATGGTTCCTTATTTCACTTTTGGAAATATCAAAGAGGTGCCAACGGTAATGATGTATGAGCCTGCTACCTACAAGGAGACAATTACCACAAAAAATAAAAAAACTGTACGGTTATCCTTTAAGGTTGAAAGCAATTTTCCTGAAAGCGGTAAGGCAACTATCTCTGTAAGTCCTTCAGAAAACGCAACTTTCCCTGTCACATTGAGAGTACCAACCTGGTGTCAATCATTTACTGCAGTAATTAATGGTAAATCTTATATGGGAACCAGTAAGCAACTTATTGTAATTAATCGTAGCTGGAAAGCAGGAGATAAAATAAAAGTCTTATTTCAAATCCCTTTCAAAATGCTGTCGGGTGGAAAAAGTTATCCTAACCAAATGGCAATTCAGCGGGGACCACAAGTGTTGGCGTTAGACAGCACACTAAATAAAGAGGTGTTAAGAATATTTTCATTGAATGCTGATAAGGGTGTGGTGATTGATAAGCCAGCAGGAGCAAATGCTCCGGGTCTATTGCCAGCAGGCTGGATAGGACAACAAGCTTACCCTTTAAGTATTGCAGGTATTAAAAATGGAGACAAAAAGCAGCAATTTGTATTGGTGCCTTTTGCTGATGCCAGCCAAACCGGTGGTTCAATGAAAGTTTGGATGCCATTAATTTTAAAAAAATAAGGAATGAAAAAAACCGGTATTCTGCTTCTTTGCATAGCCGCTGGCTATTTTTCAATTGCACAACAACAAGAGAAAAGCAACTTAAGTTTTTTACATACTGCTGGCCAGGATATTATTAATGAATCTGGCAGGAAAATTTTCTTAAGAGGAGTTGGGCTGGGAAACTGGCTTTTGCCCGAAGGATATATGTGGAAATTTGGAGCTCTTGGCGACCGGCCCCGCAAAATTGAAAAAGTAGTTGCTGATCTTATTGGGAAAGAAAAGGCAGCTCAATTTTGGAAAGCATTCAGGGAAAACTATATTACCGAGGCCGATATAAGGCGGATAGCTGAATTGGGATTTAATTCTGTAAGACCTGCATTAAACTCAAGATTGTTTTTAACGGAAGGGAATACCCCTGTTTATGTGGAAGAAGGATTTCAGTTACTGGACTCCCTTATTACATGGTGTAAAAAACATAAGTTGTATGTTATAATTGATATGCACGGAGCACCCGGCGGGCAAACGGGTGCTAATATTGATGATAGCCCTAATGATATCCCCGAACTTTTTATAGAAAAAAAATACCAGGATCAACTGGTTGCACTCTGGGTTAAAATTGCAGATAAGTATAAAGACGAACCAACTGTAGCTGCGTATGATTTACTAAATGAGCCACTACCTAAGGCGACAGGTTCTGCTGAAAAATACAAGCACTTGCTGGTACCCTTGTATAAGCGGTTAACTGCTGAAATAAGAAAGATTGACCAACGGCATATGATTACCCTTGAGGGTTTTGACTGGTCAAATGACTGGTCTCTTTTTGATAAACCATTTGATAATAATGTGTTTTACCAGTTCCATTATTATTGCTGGGCCAGACCTGATAATCTGAATAGTATAGATGAATATTTAAAAAGGAGAAATGAATTAAACACACCAGTTTGGGTAGGCGAAACCGGGGAAAAAGGGAATGCAATTTATTGGGCAACTACACAATTATTTGAAGCTAACAACATCGGCTTTTCATTTTGGCCCTGGAAAAAGATGGATACACAAAACACTCCTTATTCAATTAAAAAACCGGCTGGTTGGGATTTAATAGCAGAATATACCCGTAATGGTGCAAAGCCGGATGCCATTATTGCTGAAAAAGCTTTCAATGAATTACTGGATAATATAAAAATTTCCAACTGCGACTATTTTGAAGATGTATGTAATGCTATTTTAACCAGGATCCCTGCAAAAATTGAAGCAGAGAATTATGGCTTTAGTGGTTTTAACCGTTCTTATTTTGTTTTAGATACGGCGAATAAATCAAAATTTTACAGGAAAAATGAACCGGTTCAGATTAAACTGGACAGTAAGGATAAAGAACAATTTTGGTCAGAGCAATCCATTGAACTTCAGCAATCAGAATGGGTAGTTTATAATTTTGAAAGTTTAAACAGGAAAAAGCACCAATTAACAATCAGGGCATCGGCAGTTGTTGCACCTGCCAGCTTAACTATTTGGATCAATAATAGGAAAACTGTAGTTAATGTAATTGGCAAAGACTTATTAGAGCAGGCAATCGGTAATTATAAATTGAACAAAGGGGATAATAAAATAAAAATCCAGGTAAAATCTGGTACGCTGAAGCTGGATTGGTTCCGGTTTAATTAAAAAGAACTATTAGTTATTGAATTTAAGAAAAGTTAAAATGAAAAAATCTGTTCTGTCGATTGTTGTATTTATCGGGATGACGTGTATTACAATTGCGCAATCACCAAATAAAATGCTCGCAATAAGTATGCAAACATTGAAAGATAAAATTGCAGGTGGATGGGCCGGGAAAATGATCGGTGTTACTTACGGGGCACCCACAGAATTCAATTATCTGCAAAGAATAAATAACGATTCTATTAAATGGACACCTGCAGATATTAAAGGCAGTGTCTGGCAAGATGATATTTATGTGCAACTTACTTTTTTGATGGCTATGGATAAATATGGAATGGAAGCCCCAGCGGTAAAATACCAGGAAATGCTCGCAAAAGCCGGTTACCACCTTTGGTGTGCCAATATGCAGGCGAGAAAAAATTATTTTGATGGTATTTATCCTCCTATGTCCGGCAATCCTGCGTATAATTATCGGGCAGATGATATTGACTTTCAGATTGAAGCAGATTATATAGGGTTTATGAATCCTGGTATGATACAAAATATCATTAATGAATGTGATAAGATAGGGCATATCATGAATTATGGGGATGGTATATATGGAGGAATATTTTTAAGTGCTTTATATAGTGCCGCTTTTTTTGAGAATGATATTCAGAAAGTAATTGAAACAGGGCTTTCTTCTATTCCTGCAGAAAGTGATTATGCCAGAATTGTCAGGGATGTAATGAAACTTCACAGGCATTATCCGACCGATTGGAAGGCTGCCTGGCGGGAGTTAGATGCTAAATGGGGCGATGTGGATATTAGTGGTGCCGGTTCTGCATTTAATATCGATGCAAAGCTAAATGGGGCATTTATTGTTATGGGACTTCTATATGGGGATCTTGATGATTATAAAACACTGGAAATAACTACACGCTGTGGAGCAGATTCAGACTGTAATCCTTCAAATGCATTGGCGGTGATTGGTGTAATTAAAGGGTTTAGCAACCTGCCACCTGAAATGCAAAAAGGAGTGAAAGATGTAGGTGATTCTGTTTTTATTAATACTACGTATTCATTCAATACCGCAGTAGAGGCAACTTATAATTATGCTTTAAAATTAATACTTCAGAATGGAGGGAAAGTAAGTGGCGATAGCATTATATGGCCGGTTCAGCAATTTAAGCCGGCAAAATTTGAAAGCTCTTTTCCTTCAGTTGTATTTGATAATAAGGTGTCAATTTTCTCAAAAGAAAAATGGAAATTCAATGGGAATTGGAATGTATTTAAAGTGAAATCCTGGGACGGTAAAACGGAAACAGAACAGGCCATGTTTTCAAAAAGTAAGGGTGATGAGCTTGAGTTTGAGTTTAACGGAACAGGAATTTCATTAATGGGAAATTGGGTAAAAGATGGGGGCAAGGCCGATATTTATTTGGATGGAAAGTACCATCGGAGCATAGACACTTATTATAATTACAGTAAACAGGAGCATAGAAATATCAGTATCTGGCATGTCTTTCAGTTAAAACCAGGTAAGCATTCTGTAAAAGTAGTTGTGAAAGGAGAAAAGAATAAAGAATCACAGGATTCAAATATTTATGTCACTGAAGCAATTATTTATAAGACAGGGGCTAAGAAAAGTGATTTGTATAAGTTTTCTTTTGAAAAATAATGGGTGGCAGGATATAACTTTTAAAAAAAAGGTATGAGAGTAAATAAAATATTAGTAATAGGCAGCTCCAATACAGACATGGTTGTTAAAACGCAAAAACTTCCATTACCCGGCGAAACAATGCTTGGGGGCACTTTTCTTATGAATGCGGGAGGCAAAGGAGCTAACCAGGCTGTAGCTGCTGCCAGGCTGGGTGGCGATGTTACATTAGTTGCAAAAGTAGGCAACGATATTTTCGGAAAACAAAGTATAGAAGGATTTAAGAAAGAAAACATCCATACCGATTTTATTTTCATTACAGATAAAGCTCCATCCGGTACTGCCATCATTATGGTAAATGAAGAGGGTGAAAATTGCATTGTTGTTGCTCCCGGAGCCAATGCGTTGCTTTTACCAGTCGATATGGCGCAGGTAAAAAACCTTTCAGAAGCGGAAATCATTTTAATGCAACTGGAAATTCCGATGGAAACAATTGAGGCAGTAGCCAAAATTGCAAAGGCAAATCATCAGAAATTAATTATTAATCCTGCGCCGGCACAAAAACTGTCTGATGAATTACTGCATGGAATATTCCTGGTCACTCCCAATGAAACAGAAGCTGCAATGCTGACCGGTATACCTGTAATTGATGAAAGAAGCGCATCTGAGGCCGCTGAAGTGTTTTTAAGAAAGGGAGTTCAAAATGTGGTTATTACATTAGGGAAAAAGGGAGCTTATTTTCAAAACGCTGATTTGAAATTTCAGATTGAGGCCCCTGTTGTGCAGGCAAAGGATACAACAGCTGCAGGGGATACATTCAACGGGGCATTAACTGTTGCTATTACTGAAAAGATGGAATGGGAACAGGCCATTCATTTCGCAGTGCGGGCGGCATCTGTATCTGTAACCAGGATGGGTGCACAGGCTTCAGTTCCACTTCGGAGTGAAATAGAACCTCTATGGAATCATAATAAAAATCATATTGTCAGCTTGTAATTACAGGACTCACAAAAAAATAATCCGGATGAAACAAATTTTGTTTCAATTATTGGTTTTAGTCCTTGTGCTGCTTACAATAAGTAGTTTATCTGTTTACTCTCAACCAAAGAGCAACAGGCTTTCTGAACGAACTGTTGCTGATACAAATCTAATCCTCCCTCCCTCCTGGGCATTCGGTATTTTATGGGGCGGTTATACTAATCAGCAGGAAACTATTGACCGGATCGGGCAAATCAGGAAGCATAATTACCCGATAGATGCCTATTGGATTGATTCCTGGTTTTGGAGCTATGCCGATAAGGGAAGAGGCCCAAAAAAATATATAGATTTTGTAGCTGATACCAGCGCTTTTCCCGACAGATCCCAAATGTGGGACTTTATGAAAAAGAACAATATAAAAGGTGGATTCTGGACCTGGGATTGTATTCTGGAAACAGGTAACGAAAAAGCATTCAATGATTTTAAATCCAAAGGCTATTTTTCACGTATTTACGATGAAACAAATACCTGGCATAATAACAGTATTAGCACTGCAATGTTTCAGGATAAACAGGAAAAGAAAAACTCAACTCCTTGTGGGGATATAGATTTTGATAATCCGGATGCAGTCAGTTATTTCAAGAAGAAAATGAAACACTTTTTTGATGAAGGTGCTGATTTTATAAAGCTGGACCGTACCGCAAAAATCAGTACCAGTAAGGCTATGTTTGAGATGAGCCAGGAATTTGGGAGAGAAACAAAAGGCCGCGGCTTTTTGCTGGCTCATAGCTTTGGAACAGAAGATGAGGAATACAAACGTTATCCTGCTAAATGGACAGACGATACCCGCAGCGACTGGACAATTGAAAAGCCAATCGTCAAATTTGCGGATTGGACACCGCCGGTGGCATTTAAAGAAAACATTACCATGTTTACTGATCCTGCAAAAGCCAGCAGTAAGATCCCTTTTCTTGCAAATGACCTTGGTGGCTTCGCTGTCGGAAATGCAAGTAAGCCGGAAGAAGAATTATATATACGGTGGCTGCAGTTTTCTATGTTTAACCCCATTGTTGAAGTTTTTTGTGAGCCGGAAAACTCCACATCAAATCTGCCATGGATGTATTCCGAAAGAGCAGACAGTATTTTTAGACAGTATGCACATTGGAGGATGGAATTGTTTCCTTACATCTACAGCTATGCCCTCCGTAGCCGTATTGAAGGGAAGCATATGGTGGGAAAATTTCCAGCACATATTTACCAATATACTTTTGGAGATGAAATGCTGGTGGCACCGGTTTACGAAAGAAAATCAATTACCCAAAAAGTATTCTTACCCGATGGCAAATGGATAAATTATTGGACAAATGAGCAAATGCAGGGTAATGCTGAATATACTGTACCAGCACCCATCAATCAAATTCCTTTATTTATCAAACAGGGTTCAATCATACCCATGCGTGAATATGCATCATCTGTTGAAAAAGGGAATAACAACAGCTTGACACTTCATATTTATCCCGGCGATAATAGTCGATTTAATCTGCTGGAAGATGATGGAACAAGCAATGACTACCTCAGGGGCATATATTCTTCAACTAATATTGAACTGATAAGCAGTCTGGACAAATTGGCTTTGAAAATATATCCGGTAGACGGGTACTATAAAGGAATGAACAAGACAAGAAAGTGGAATCTGTATATCCATTGCTATAAAGCACCAGTGCAAGTAAAAATAAATCAGCAGAACCATAAATTCAGCTACGATGAAACTAAAAAGGTAGCAATAGTGGAAGTACCCAGGCGGTCGGTAAAGCAATTAATTGAATTTGAAATTGTCTATTAAAAATAGCATAGACTTTAAAATATTTTATCATCTAAAACTATAACCATGTTTATTGTAGAAGATTACGGATTGGCCATTATGCTTTGTATTGTCACCATGCTTTGCTGGGGTTCCTGGGCTAATACGACAAAACTTACCACCAAAGCCTGGCGGTTTGAACTTTTTTATTGGGATTATGGTTTTGGTATATTGATCACCACATTGCTTCTGGCATTCACATTGGGAAGTATTGGCCCAGAGGGCAGGGCTTTCCTTGATGATATTAAGCAGGCAGGTGCCAGCAATATCCTGTCTGCTTTTGCAGGCGGCATTATTTTTAATTTAGCAAATATTTTATTGGTGGCTGCTATTGCCATTGCAGGAATGTCTGTTGCTTTCCCGGTTGGTATTGGCATTGCATTGGTATTGGGCGTAGTTGTTAATTATATTTCAAATCCCCAAGGAAACCCCGTGCTCATATTTGGCGGTGTAGCTTTAATTGCATTGGCTATATTATTAAATGCAAGGGCCTACCAGAAGCTGCAAACAAATTCTGCTACCGGTGTTTCCAAAAAAGGGTTGATATTATCAGTCGTAAGCGGCTGTTTAATGGGTCTTTTTTATAAGTATGTTGCCGGTTCAATGGTTACCAATTTCAATGTACCGGATGCCGGGAAGCTGACTCCTTATACTGCCCTGGTAATTTTTGCGATTGGTATTGTGATCAGCAGTTTTCTTTTTAATTCTCTGCAAATGAAACGTCCTTTCATTGGTACGCCGGTATCTTTCACTGACTATTTTAAAGGCATAACAAAGGATCATTTGATTGGTATTTTAGGTGGAGTAATATGGTGCGTAGGTATGTCTTTGAGTATAATAGCATCGGGTAAAGCCGGCCCGGCGGTTTCATATGGATTAGGACAAGGTGCAACGGTGGTGGCAGCACTATGGGGGATTTATGTATGGAGGGAGTTTGATAAAGCACCACAGGGAACAAAATCCTTACTGAATATCATGCTGCTCTTATATATAGGCGGGTTGGCAATGATAATACTTTCAAAGTGAGTTTTATTCATGGCTAGCCGGAAACTTAAATATATTTAATCTTCATTTTGGTATAAAAACTCTGTTATGTTTAATCCAGTTTTTAAAAGATCAGTCATTCTGTTTATTGCACTAGTAAGTTTTATTGTATGTACAGCTCAAATAAAAACCATTGACCAGAGGGTGGATTCTGTCTTAAAATTAATGACACTCGAAGAGAAAGCAGGACAGATGAACCAATACAATGGACCATGGGCAGCAACAGGTCCTTTAACCAATGACAATAATTTATTATCGCAGATAAAAGACGGTAAAGTGGGTTCTATGCTGAACGTAACAGGTGTGGCAAGAACAAAAGAGTTGCAGCAACTGGCTATGCAATCAAGATTAAAGATCCCTTTATTATTCGGGCAGGATGTGATACATGGATACAGAACTATATTTCCCATTCCCCTGGGGGAAGCAGCAAGCTGGGATATACCTGCAATGGAGCAATCTGCGAGGATTGCTGCCACAGAAGCAGCAGCGGTAGGTGTACACTGGACTTTTGCCCCGATGGTGGATATAGCCCGCGATCCAAGATGGGGAAGAGTAATGGAAGGTGCCGGTGAAGATCCTTATCTCGGCTCATTGATCGCTACAGCCAGAGTGAAAGGATTCCAGGGCAAGGGGTTTGGCAATACAGATGGACTCATGGCTTGTGCTAAACATTTTGCAGCCTATGGTGCTGCGGTGGGTGGCAGGGATTATAATTCTGTAGATATGAGTTTGCGACAATTGCATGAAGTGTACTTGCCTCCCTTCAAAGCAGCGGCTGAAGCAGGTGCAGCCACCTTCATGAATTCATTCAATGACCTCAATGGCATACCGGCCACTGGTAATAAATATTTGCAAAGAGATATTTTGAAAGGGGAATGGAAATTCAAAGGATTTGTGGTGAGCGACTGGGGTAGTGTGGGCGAAATGATCAATCATGGGTTTTCTAAAGATAATTATGAAGCCGCCATGCAGGCAGTCAATGCCGGCAGCGATATGGATATGGAAAGCCGGAGTTATATCAAACACCTGGCTGCACTGGTAAAGGAGGGGAAAGTAAAAATGAATGTGATTGATGATGCGGTGCGGCGTATTCTGAAAAAGAAATTTGAAATGGGGCTATTTGATGACCCCTATAAATACAGTAATGAAGAAAGAGAAAAGGCGCAATGGAATAATGCGGAGCATATAAAAGTGGCAAGGGATATTTCCAGGAAAAGTATTGTGTTGCTGAAAAACGAAAAGCAATTACTTCCATTGAGTAAACAAACAAAAAAGATTGCCCTGATTGGTCCGTTTGCCAAAGCAAAAGCTGATAATAATGGTTTCTGGAGTTATGATTGGCCGGATGATACGGCAAGAATTTCTTCTTTATGGGAAGGTGTTCAGCGGAAACTTAGTGCCGCTTCAGAAATAGTATATGCAAAGGGTTGTAATATCAACGATTCATCAACGGCAGGTTTTACAGAAGCAGTGGCTGTTGCAAAAGAAGCAGATATTGTGATCATCAGTGTTGGTGAAGCCAGGGATATGAGTGGTGAAGCAAAAAGCCGGAGCAATATACATTTGCCCGGTGTGCAGGAAAAATTGATCAAAGCAGTGATGAATGCAGGAAAACCTGTTGTGGTATTGATCAGTGCCGGTCGTCCATTGATCTTTAACTGGACGGCAGATAATGCACCAGCGATTCTTTACACCTGGTGGCTGGGTACGGAAGCAGGCAATGCTATTGCAGATGTATTGTTTGGCGACTATAATCCTTCCGGCAAATTACCAATGACTTTTCCAAGAACTGAGGGACAGATCCCAATCTATTATAATCATTATAATACAGGCCGTCCGGCAAAGAATGATAGTGACCTGCATTATGTATCAGCCTTTACCGATCTGCCCAACAGCCCGAAATTTCCATTTGGATATGGGCTCAGCTATACAAAATTTGATTACAGCAATATCCGGCTGAGTAAAGCTCAGTTCAAACCTGGGGAAAAGATTGAAGCAATGGTTACAGTTCATAATAATGGTAATTATGACGGGGAAGAGGTGGTGCAATTATATATTAGAGATATAACCGGTTCTGTAGTAAGGCCGGTAAAAGAGTTAAAAGGGTTTCAAAAAATTACCTTGAAGAAAGGAGAAACAAAAGAAGTCCGATTTACGATCAGTGTGAATGATCTCCGTTTTTACAACGATAAACTGCAATATATTTACGAACCGGGACAATTTAAATTGTTTATCGGGGGTAGCAGCAATGACGTGAAAGAAGTTAATTTTCAGCTCACTAAATAAATGGTATGAAAAAATTTATTGCTTTAGTCGTACTCACCGGTTTGTCTGTGCTGACGATTGCTCAGGATTTGAGCCTCTTTCAAAAAAAGCAATTTATTAGTGGTAATGATACGCTGCCGTATCGTTTATTACTGCCAGAGAATTATGATGTCTCTAAAAAATATCCATTGGTATTTTTTCTCCACGGCGCCGGTGAAAGAGGAAATGACAATGAAAAACAACTGTTACATGGAGCTAAGCTTTTCCTGAAAGAGGAAGTGAGAAAAAAATATCCCGCTATTGTGATTTTTCCGCAATGTCCCCAAAATAGCTTCTGGAGTAATGTTGATTTTAAAATGGAAAATGGTAAAAGAGTATTTGCATTTAAAGCAGAAGGCGAACCAACAATTGCGATGAAGCTGGCACAGGAGTTATTGTTTACAATTTTAAAGGACTATCGGGTAAGTAAGAGAAAGGTCTATGTTGGTGGATTATCCATGGGTGGTATGGGGACTTTTGAGATAGTACGACGTAATCCCAGGCTTTTTGCAGCGGCCTTTCCTATATGTGGCGGCGGCGAACCTTCAACAGCTTCACAACTTAAGAAAACCAAATGGTGGATATTTCATGGGGGTAAGGACGATGTTGTGCCACCGGAATTATCCCAAAAAATGTCAGCAGCTTTAAAAGCTGTAAAATCATCAGTAAAATTTACGTTGTATCCAACTGCTAACCATAATAGCTGGGACCCTGCCTTTGCTGAACCAGGCTTGTTTCCCTGGTTGTTTGCACAGAAAAAGTGATTATTTTATTTCCTCGAACTCAATATAATCTCCCGCCTTTTTTTTAGGAGGAGGTTCTGAGGGGGAAGTTTGGGATGAAAAGCCCTGCTGCTCCTGCATCTGTTCCTGCATACGGCTATGCATTTCACGGAATCCTTTTTTTATTTTGCGGCTGGCCAGGTACACAGGAATGACCAGTTTAAAAATGAACTGGTATAATATATAAGCCAGGATGGCGAATAAAATGTACTTCATTATGGTGTAAAGATAAGACGGCCCTTTTTTTCATTGCCGGGAATTTGCCGTTGTTTACCGAATTATTAACCTTCTGTTTTTCAGATTTTCAATTTGGCTCATACCATTCATTTCCCTTACATTTGCATCGGAAAAAGACGATAGAAGGGAACGAGGCCGTTCCCTTCTTCTTTTATACCCCATGAACATAGAATCTCAAATACAAGCAATTGAGCAAAGGGTGAAAGCCCTGATCAGCGCTGAACCGGAATTGTTTTTGGTTGAAATTAGAATTAAACCTACCAACAACATTAAGGTGTATATCGATGGTAATCATGGGGTTAGTGTTGATAGACTGGTTCAATATAACCGTAAATTATACAAGCAGCTGGAAGAAGAGGGAATGTTTCCGGAGGGAGATTTTTCCCTCGAATTGTCTTCACCGGGTTTGGATGAGCCGTTGAAACTACACCGGCAGTACCTGAAAAATATTGGCCGTTATGTCGAAGTAACAGGAAAAGAGGGTAACAGGGTTGAAGGAAAGCTGATCAGTGCAACAGATACCGAAATTGTGGTGGAAGAAGTTAAAGGAAAAGGAAAAAAAATGGAAACAGTGCAACACACTATTTCTTTTGATGATATAAAAACAACAAAAATTCAAATTAAATTTTAATCAACCGGGATTTCAAAACTTTGTGTTATGTCAAGTATTAACCTGATCGACGCATTCCAGGATTTTAAAGATGCGGAAAATATTGACCGTCCTACCATGATGAAAGTGGTGGAAGATGTATTTAAAACCTTATTGCGTAAAAAGTATAGTAGTGATGAGAATTTTGATGTGATTGTAAACGCTGAAAAAGGGGACCTTGAAATTATCCGTCGCAGGATGATTGTGGAAGATGGGCAAGTGGAAGATCCGCTGGCGCAGGTTGCCTATTCTGACGCTGTGAAGATAGAGCCAGACTTTGAAGTTGGTGAAGAGTTGTACGAAGAGATTGACCTGCTTGATTTTGGCCGCCGGGCTATCCTTGCTGCAAAACAGACACTGGCCAGCCGCATCAGTGACCTGAAGAAAAATGTACTGGCCAAAAAATATGGTGACAGAATCGGAGAGATCATCAGTGCCGAGGTATACCAGGTGTGGAAGAAAGAGATACTATTGTTGGACGAGGAAGGTAATGAACTGATATTGCCCAAAAGTGAGCAGATACCACAGGATTATTTTAAAAAAGGCGAGAATATCCGTGCTGTTGTAAGAAAAGTGGATATGAAGAATAACAACCCTGTTATCATTCTTTCCCGTACTTCACCCGACTTCCTGGCGAAATTGCTGGAGATTGAAGTGCCAGAAATTTTTGATGGCTTGATTGTTATCAAAAAAATTGTTCGTGATCCGGGAGAAAGAGCTAAAGTTGCTGTTGAATCGTATGATGATCGTATTGATCCCGTGGGTGCCTGCGTAGGTATGAAAGGAAGCCGGATACATGGTATCGTTCGTGAGTTAAAAAATGAAAATATTGATGTGATCAACTGGACCAGTAACATCCAGTTGCTGATACAACGTTCACTGACACCTGCCAAGATCACCAGTATGGAGTTGGATAATGAGAATAAACATGCAAATGTTTACCTTAAACCAGACCAGGTTTCGCTGGCGATCGGCCGAAGGGGTGTAAATATCAAACTGGCCTCTGAATTGACCGGTTATGAGCTGGATGTATATCGTGACAACGAAGGTGAAGTGGAAGAGTTTGATATTGATCTTGAGGAGTTCAGTGATGAAATTGAAACCTGGATCATTGATGAGCTGAAACGGGTAGGATGTGATACAGCCAGAAGTGTGTTGGCCCTTACTCCCGAGGAATTGGAAAGAAGAACTGATCTGGAGAAAGAAACGATTGATGAATTAAGAAAAGTGCTGAAAGAAGAATTTGAAAAAGAATAAATGAAGTCAGCAATGTCATTGTAGTAAAATAAGTCATTGGGAATTTCCTGCTTATTTGCTATGTACTATTATGACAGCATTTGACTTAACGACAATTAAATAAACTGAATGGCAGAATTAAAACTTCCAAGATTATTAGCTGCAGCCAAAGAATTTAACATTGGCCAGGACACTCTTATTGCCTTTTTGATAGGGAAAGGATTTGCTAAAGATGATCTTAAGCCTACGTCTAAGTTGACTGAGGATATGTACCGGGCTTTGCAACAGGAATTTCAAAGTGATAAGGCCGCAAAGATGAAAAGCGACCAGCTTGAATTACCCAAAGGAGCCCAGGGAGAAGCAAAAAAGAAAAAAGAGGATGAAGAGATTAGTTTCAAAAAAGAAGAAAAGCCGGCTCCAAAAGCACCCAAAAAGGAGGAAGAGCCAAAGCCAGTAGAAGAAAAGCCGGTTCAGACTGTTAAAGAAGAAGAAAAGAAAGAAGAAGAAGTGGTAAAATTGGAGGTTCCTGAAATAGAAGGACCTAAAGT
Source organism: Chitinophagaceae bacterium (assembly GCA_016719165.1). Lineage (GTDB taxonomy): Bacteria > Bacteroidota > Bacteroidia > Chitinophagales > Chitinophagaceae > JJ008. The sequence goes on from JADKAJ010000002.1 coordinate 920,790, forward strand.
GGTGAAAAAGATAGACCTCTCTGCTATAGATTCTTCAACCCGTCCTAAAAAGATTACCAAAGTTAAAAAGGAAGAAGAGCCAAAACCTGCAGAAGAAAAAACTGCAAAGAGTAAAGCAAAAAAGAAAAAGGAAGACGAAGAAGTAGCAGAAGAAATAAAGCCTGTTGAAGAAGTAGTTGCAAAAGAAGAACCGGTAACTGAAGAACAGCATTCAGTTATTGAAAATATCGAGGTGGAGAAATTGACGGGTCCGAAAATTCTTGGTAAGATTGAATTGCCCGTTGATAGTGATACAAGGCCTGTAAAAGATGAAAAGAAAAAAAGGAAACGTATCCCGATAGAGAAAAAAGATACCAAACGGGAAATTTTCATTAATAAAGAAGAAGATAAAAGGCCGGGTGGCGGTGGTGGTTTCAACCGTGGAAGGGGTGGACCCGGTGCCGGTGGCAATCGCCGCGATAGCCGCGGTGCAGTTGGGGGCGGTCGTCGCGAAGAAAAATTGATTGACGAAAAAGAGATCCAGCGAAAAATACAGGAAACACAGGCAAAATTGTCTGGTGGTGGTGGAAAAGGTAAAAACCTGAAAGCCAAATTACGCCGTGAGAAAAGACAGGAAATGGCCGATGCAATGGGTGAAGCCACAGAAGATAACAAACTGCAGGTTACTGAATTTATCAGTGTAAGCGAATTGGCTAATTTGATGGATGTAAGCTTCGCAGATGTTATCAGTAAATGTATGGGTCTTGGTATCATGGTGTCTATCAATCAGCGCCTGGATGCAGAAGTAATTGAATTGGTCGCCAGTGAATTTGGTTTCGATGTTGAATTTATTGACATGGAGAAACACATGGAAATGGAAGAAGAAATGGAAGAAGATGATGAAGAGGATCTTCAGCCCCGTTCTCCGATTGTTACTATCATGGGCCACGTTGACCATGGAAAGACATCATTGCTTGACTATATACGCAGTGCAAATGTGGTAGCAGGTGAAGCCGGCGGTATTACGCAGCACATCGGTGCTTACCAGGTGGAATTAGCTAATGGAAAAGAAATTACGTTCTTAGATACACCCGGTCACGAAGCTTTTACAGCGATGAGGGCAAGGGGTGCCAAGGTTACCGATATTGCAGTAATTGTTATTGCAGCGGATGATGCAGTGATGCCGCAAACCCGTGAAGCTATCAGCCATGCCCAGGCAGCAGGTGTACCGATGATTTTTGCCATCAATAAAATTGATAAAGACGGGGCTAATCCTCAGAAGATATACGAGCAATTATCACAAATGAATTTACTCGTGGAAGAGTGGGGTGGTAAGTTCCAGAACCAGGAAATAGCCGCCAAAAAAGGATTGAATATTGACAAGCTCCTGGAAAAAATTCTGCTTGAGGCTGAAATACTTGATCTGAAAGCTAATCCTGATCGGGAAGCAACAGGTACCATTATTGAAGCTTCACTGGATAAGGGCCGTGGCTATGTAGCAACATTATTGGTGGAGAACGGAACATTGAAACCCGGGGATCTGATTGTCAGTGGCCAGTATTTTGGCCGTGTTAAGGCCATGTTCAATGAAAGAAATAAAAAAGAAGATAAAGCAGGACCTTCTGCACCAGCTGTAATATTGGGGTTAAACGGAGCACCACAGGCAGGTGAAAAATTTAAGGTCTACGAGGATGAAGCAGAGGCAAAGGAAATTGCATATCGCCGTGCACAGATACTGCGTGAGCAGGGTATCAGAACCAAGAAACATATTACACTGGATGAAATAGGCCGTCGTCTTGCATTGGGTAGTTTTAAAGAACTGAAAGTTATTATCAAGGGTGATGTGGACGGTTCAGTAGAAGCGTTGAGCGACTCTTTGCAAAAACTATCTACACAGGAGATACTGGTAAGTGTTATACATAAAGGGGTTGGTCAGATCAATGAAAGTGATATCGTACTGGCTGAAGCATCTGATGCTATCGTTATTGCCTTTAACGTTCGTCCTTCCCTGCAGGCCTCAAGATTGGCAGATAATGCAGGTATTGAGATAAAGATGTATTCTATTATCTACAATGCGATTGAAGAAGTGAAGAGTGCCATGGAAGGTATGCTGGAACCGAAAGTGCAAGAAAAAATTGTTGCTAATGTGGAAATAAGGGAAGTGTTTAAGTTCGATAAAGCAACAGTTGCCGGATGTATTGTACTGGATGGTAAGATTAAGAGAGATTCCAAGATTCGCCTGATACGTGATGGTATCGTTATTTATCCGACCGGGGAAGGTGTCAATGCGGAACTGGCCTCCCTGAAGCGATTCAAAGACGATGCAAAAGAAGTGGTATCTGGTATGGAATGCGGATTGACTATCAAGAATTTCAGTGATATAAAAGTCGGCGATGTGGTTGAAGCTTATGAAATTGAAGAAGTAAAGCGAACATTATAATATCAAGGTATAAGCTACAGCCTGGAAAGCTTGTATCTTGTTTTCAGGCTGTAGCCGTCACTTAGAAACTTTTGTTAAATACCTTCCGGGTTATATTTAAGTTTTGCCCGGCAAAGTACTTTTGAACTTATGCTTATTACAAAGAAAATTTTTACTGCCTGTTTGTTGCTGTTGTTTGTTGTTGCATCTGCCCAGGGTCAACCTAAGAAAGTAATAGCAGATAAAATTGCAGGTATTGTCGGCGATAAGATCATTCTTCAATCAGATATTAAAAACTCGCTGGCAGATATTGCCCGCCAGGGAGGCACTGTTCCGGAAAATGGTGAATGTTTACTGATGGAGCAGGCTATAATCTCAAAGGTATTGATGCTGCAGGCTCAAAAAGATTCTTTGCCGGTAACGGATGAAGAAGTAGAGGCAGATCTGGACAACAGGATTCGGACATATATTAACCAATTAGGTAGCCAGGAAGCCCTGGAAGAAATTGCAGGAAAAACTATTTACCAGATCAAGGATGATGCAAGAGAATCTGTAAAAGAACAAAAGCTGGCACAGGCCATGCAGCGAAAAATTGTAGAAAATGTAAGAATCACTCCTATTGAAGTAAAAGCCTATTTTGAAAAAATACCCAAAGACAGCCTTCCTTTTTACGAATCTGAGCTGGAGATAGGCCAGATTATCAGTTATCCCAAAGCTTCCAGGGAACTGGAGCAGTATATTGCCGGGGAGATGAACAATTATAAGAAGCAGATTGAAATGAAGGTGACAACTTTTGAGCAATTGGCTAAAAAAGTTTCAGAAGATCCGGGTAGCAGGGATAGGGGTGGTCAGTACCAGATAAACCGGGCGGAAAAAACATGGGACCCCGTTTTTATGTCAACTGCTTTCCGTTTGAAAGAAGGTGAAATATCGTCTCCTGTTAAATCAAAATTTGGTTTTCATATCATTCAGATGGTGCAACGGAATGGTGATGATGCCATTGTTCGTCATATACTCCGTATCCCTCCTGTTACTGAAGAAGAAATAAGCCAGGCAAGAAGAAAATTAGATACCGTTCGTTCAAAAATAATTGCAGGTACTTTAGGATTCAATGAAGCTGCATCAAAGTATAGTGATGATGAAGCTGCGAAGTACACAGGTCCTTTTATCACAGACAGAGAGGGCTCAACGTTTGTTACCATCGATATGCTGGATAAAGAGATGGTTGGAATGCTGGGAAAAATGAAAGTGGGAGAGTTTTCCCAACCTACTCCTTTTGAGAGTGAGCAAGGTAAAAAAGGTGTACGTGTCGTTTACCTGAAGTCCCGCTCACAACCACACCGGATGAACCTGCAGGATGATTACAGCAAAATTTCCAACTTTGCATTGGAAGAAAAGAAAAGTAAGACGATGGAAAAATGGCTTAAATCAAAACTTCCTTCTTATTATGTTATGATAGATCCGGGAACTGCTGAAGATTGCCCGCAATTACAGAAATTTTCTACCGATACAAAAGGGTTTTAAATCAATTTACATACATAAGTAGAAGCCGTTACAATTGTAGCGGCTTTTCTCTTAATACGGGTAAAATAATTTTAGGACTCAGTAAATTAACTGCATTAGCCAATTATTAATATAGTTATTTTTAACCGGTTGATTACATTGGCAAAGGTAAAACGTAACAATCCTTACCACATCATACAAAATGAATAATCTGGCTGAATATTTTCATCGCTCCGGGCAATTCTATTATATCCTTTTTGATCTGAAAGGAAATTGTAAGTATGTGAATCCTCTTTTTCATAAGGAATTCAGTCACATCTGTCCTGATTTTTGTGATCACAAACTTGCAGATTGCATTGCGGAAGGCGAGGTTGAAAAATTTAAAACTGTTGTTGAGGAAAGCCTCCGGAATCCGGATGAAGTCTTTCGTACAGATGTAAAAATGAAAACTTCTCCAGGTATTTCTATTTGCTGGGAGATATCCGCCTGTAAAGAAGAAATCGGGATTCCCAATTGTGTACAAGCGATAGGTATTGTAAAAAATAATAAACAAGCTTTAGCTGGTCAGGCTGAATCACCTTTTGGAGAATTACCGGAACGATACAGGGCGTTTGAGAAAAGTGCTGAAGGCCTTTGGATGTTTGAATCAGCTGAGCCGGTGTCAGTAACTGATTCACCCGATACGATTATTGAGTACTGGAAAAAAAAATCATACCTCGTTGAATGTAATGATAACCTGGCACGGATGTATGGATTTAGCAAAGCGGAAGAATTGATAGGCGTTTCCCTGGACCAAATGATGGATTTTTCTGATTCGCAAAAAGTGGACAATCTAAAGCAATTTATCCGCAATGATTTTCAGACTACGACTGTTGAAACCAAAGAATTTGACAGGAATGGCAAAGCCAAATATTTTCTAAACCAAATGACTGGTATTGTTGAAAATGGAAAGGTGAAGAGAGTTTGGGGAACGCAGCAGGATATTACAGAACAGCGCCAGGCGGAGCAACAGTTATTGGAAAGCGAACTGTTTTATCGGAATCTTTTTGCGAATTCATTAGACGGAGTACTTATTACGGATGCAGATGGAGTTGTTACGTTTGCTTCTCCTTCAATTACCCCGATATTGGGCTATGGCACTGATGAAATTTTAGGAAAAAATACTTTTGAATATGTACACGACGATGACAGGCAGTTGGCGTATTCAGCATTTATAGAAGAACGGGCAGACCTTGCTACTCAAAAATTTATTTCGGTACGGCTGCTAAAGAATGATGGCAAATGGATATGGTGTATGATAAGAGGGCATAATCTTTTGCAAAATCCTTATGTTAAGGGGATGGTTGTATATTTTTATGATGACACCAGGCGGAAGCAAACGGAAGAAGCACTTATGGAAAGTGAAAAACGTTTCCGCAACCAGGCAATAATCCTCAACAATGTTACGGATGTAATTGTAACAACTGATCTGAACAGGGTTGTCACTTCGTGGAACTATATTATTGAAAAGCTCAGCGGTATTACATCGGAGGAAGCAGTAGGCAAACCATTCAGACAGGTAATCGAAACTGATTACTCTCCGTATACACATGACCAGGTGGCCGAAATTGTTTTTTCGCATGGAATATGGAGAGGTGAAGTATCATTTACCGGAAGTGACGGGGAGCGGAAACATTTATTGCATACTGTTTCTCTTTTGTATGATGATAATGGCAAGAGCATTGGCTTATTAGGGGTGGGAAGAGATGTAACTGAACGAAAGAAAGCAGAGGCAAAACTCCTGGAAAGTGAGCTTTTTTATCGTAATATGATTACTTATTCCCTGGATGGAATTGTAATGACAGATCCTAAAGGAGATATAAAATATTGCAGTCCTTCCATTGTAAAAATATCGGGATATGAACCGGCTGATCTCTTAGGCCATAATATTTTTGAATTTGTACATCCGGAAGAAATTCAAATAGCTATAGAAGCGTTTGCGCAGGAGTTTAAAAAAGAATCTGTGCTTAATTATCTTGCTCTGCGACTCCTGCATGCGGACGGAGAATGGGTTTGGTGTACGGTAAGGGGGCATAATTTACTGGATAATCCAACCTTTAATTCTATAGTCATTTATTTTACAAATGATTCAAAAAGAAAAAAAATTGAAGACAAACTCAGGGAAAGTGAAAGAAGATTCAGAAACCTGATTCACAATCTTAAACTGGGAATATTACTTCAGGATGAGCAGGGAAAAATGGTCGTTACCAACCAGGCAGCACTGGATATGCTTGGTTTAACAGAAGACCAGTTGCTTGGCGCTGCACCCATAGATCCGGGATGGAAAGTGGTACATGAGGATGGAAAGGATTTTCCCGGGGAAACTCATCCGGTACCTGTAGTTCTCAAAACAAAAAAACCAGTCCTGGATGTTGTAATGGGTATATACCGGCCGCATTCGAATGACAAGGTTTGGCTATTGGTGAATGCAGAGCCGGTTTTGGATATAGAGGGAAACATTATTAATGTAATATGTTCTTTTGCAGATATAACCGAACAAAAAAGACTTGCCAGTGAATTAATTGAACAAGAGATCCAAAAGCAAAAACAGATAACGCAGGCAACTATCGACGCACAGGAAAAAGAACGAAGAGAGATCGGTAAAGAATTACACGATAATATTAACCAGCACCTGAATACAACCCGCCTCTACCTGGAAGTGGCAAAAGAAAAGGCTTCCGGAGAAGTGCTGGAAATGATAAGCCTTTCTCATAAGAACCTGGCAGCGATCATTAATGAAATCAGGCAGATGTCACAATCACTGGTTCCTCCAACACTTGGAGATTTAGGGTTGATCGAATCTGTACAGGACCTGTGTGATTCATTGAGAAGGGCACATACATTCACAATAGAGTTTCTTTATCGTCATTTTAATGAAGAAAATCTTCCCGGCAATCTCAGGCTCATGTTGTTTCGCATTATCCAGGAGCAGGTAAGTAATATTATACGCCATGCTCAGGCTACAGTTATTCAGATTAAACTTCAATCTGATGCTGAATACATCAATCTTACTATCACAGATAATGGCAAAGGATTTATCCCGGGTACCGCTAAAAACGGGGGGTTAGGTTTTAGTAATATCAGCACAAGAGCAGCGCTTTTCAATGGGAAAGTGGAAATAATGGCAGGGCCCGGTAAGGGTTGTTCCCTTTCTGTATTGATCCCACAATTCAGGGAGTAAAGAGCCGGCTAATTAGGCATTTTAGTTACTATTTATCGCTTACCTTTACGGCTTCCATGAGTGACCCGATCAAACACGAATGCGGACTGGCATTCATCCGGTTAAGAAAGCCTTTCTCCTATTACCAGCAGCAGTATGGTACCGTATTGTGGGGGCTCAACAAGCTGTACCTGCTTATGGAAAAGCAGCATAACCGGGGCCAGGATGGAGCCGGTGTGGCGGCTGTCAAACTGAATGTAGAACCCGGGTACCCCTTCATGAACCGCATCCGTAGTAATGCACCGCAGGCAATCGCCGATATCTTTCAGCAAATTGGAAAGGAAATTGAAGAATTGGAAAAGTATCACCCCAACATTAAGAACCATCCCGGCCTGATGAAAGGGCATGTGGGTTATCTTGGTGAGTTGCTCCTGGGCCATCTGCGCTATGGAACACAGGGTAAAAACAAGCTGGAATATTGCCATCCTTTCATCAATCGTGATACCATACCTTCCCGCAACCTTGCCTTAGCCGGAAACTTTAATATTGTCAACTCCGATGAATTATTTACCCTGATTGGTAAAGAGCCAAATGAGAATGTCCGCTTTAGTGACCTGGCTGCAATGATCGAACTGATGCATACTTTTCTGTGCAAAGAAGATGAAGTTTCACCCGGAAAAATGGATATCAAAAAAGTATTGAAAAAAACGTTACCCCTTCTGGATGGCGGATTTCATGTAGGGGGTGTAACAGGGAATGGTATCGGTTTTGTTTTTCGTGACGCTCATGGTATCCGGCCTTCCTATTATTATGTAAATGACGAAGTGGTAGTTGCTGCATCTGAAAGGGCTGCCATAAGAACCGCCTTCAATGTTGGAGAAAATGAAGTGCAGGAGCTAATGCCCGGACAGGCATTGATTGTGGACGAAAATGGAACTATAGAAATTGCCCAGATACTGGAACCCAAAGAAAGAAAGGCCTGTAGTTTTGAAAGGATCTATTTTTCGAGGGGCAGCGACGAAAAAATTTACAGGGAAAGGAATGCTCTTGGATATAATCTGAGTGAACAGGTGTTAAATGCTATCGATCATGACTTAAAGAATACTATTTTTTCATTTATACCGAATACAGCAGAAACAGCCTTCTATGGAATGTTGAAGGGGATGGAAGATTATTTGAATAAAGTTAAAATAGAAAGGATACTGAGCTGGGGCAAAGACTATGATGCAGATAAGCTGGGTGAAATGATCAATCGCCGTATCCGCATTGAAAAGATTGCTATTAAAGATGTGAAAATGCGGACATTCATTACGGAAGATACAGGCCGTAACGAAATGGTGCAACACGTCTATGATATTACCTATGGAACTGTTCGTCCCGGACTGGATACCCTGGTGGTAATTGATGATTCTATTGTAAGAGGCACCACGCTGAAGGAGAGCATTATTCGTATGCTGGGAAGGTTGATGCCAAAACGAATTGTAGTTGTCTCCTCCTCGCCACAGATCCGGTATCCTGATTGTTATGGAATTGACATGAGCAAAATGGGAGACTTTATCGCTTTTAATGCTGCAGTTGAGTTAATGAAAGAAAGGGGTAAGTTGGATTTTATGAAAGATATGCTGGAAAAATGCAAGGACCTGCAACGCAATAATCAGTTACACACAGAGAATGTGGTAAAGCAACTCTATAAACAGTTTACTACGGAAGAGATCTCCGATAAGATTGCCCGGTTAATAACCCCATCCGGCCTTGATATACCTGTGCATGTAATATTTCAGAGTATTGAGGACCTTCACAAATCCTGCCCTAATAACCTTGGTGACTGGTATTTTACCGGTAATTATCCAACTCCCGGCGGAAATAAGGTTGTCAACAAAGCTTTCATGAATTATATGGAAGGGAAGAATGTGAGAGGCTATTAGAATATACCCGGCCAAAACAGGCGGTGGCAAAATTCATTACTTTACAATAAACTTTATAGGATGAAAACATTATTGCTTATTCGTCATGCAAAAAGTGACTGGGCAAATACCGCTTTGGACGATTTTGACAGGCCACTTAATGAGAGAGGAAAAAAAGATGCACCGGAAATGGCGGACCGTTTAAAGGATAAAAAAATAATGATTGATGCATTTATTACCAGTCCTGCAAAAAGGGCAGCTAAAACTGCAAAAGTCTTTGCTGAAAAGTATGCTATTAAAAAGGAGGGGTTAATTATTAAGGAGGAACTTTATCTTCCTGCTCCCGATGTATTCTATTCTGTTATTGAAAAAACAGATGATACTTTAACAAATATTGCTGTCTTTTCTCATAATAACGGGATTACTGATTTTGCAAACATGCTTACGGAAACCAGGATTGATAATATTCCCACCTGCGGAGTTTTTGCCATAAAAATTGAAAGTGATAGCTGGAAGAATTTCAGGGAGGCGAAAAAGGAATTTTGGTTTTTTGATTATCCAAAGGCAGGCCGGTAAAACTGGTTTACTCTTCTACTACTGGTGGTGTTTTTTGGCTAACCAGGAATACTCCGCCGAAAATCAGTATACCAGCCAGTAATTTTTCCCATGTAAATTGTTCGTGTAAGAAAAGGATTGCTATAATGGCTGCAAACACTGGTTGTGTATAAATATAAGAACCGGTAATCCCTGCACCTAAATGCTTTATTCCGAAAACATTGAATGAGTAAGCCAAAAAAGTACCACAGAATACAATCATGGAAAGTGAGGCAAGATGTGTCCACTCAAACTGAAACCATTGAATTTCGTTGAACTGTATCCAGCCAAAAGGAAGAATCATGACGAAACCAAAAGTGAAGACCCACCTTACCACATGCAGGGGCGGGTATTCCTCCATTAATGGTTTTACCAGGATAAAATAAAAGGTATAAGCCATGGCATTCAGTACAATGAACATGTCGCCGGTCAGTGAGGCTGAACCATTTTTCTCTTTCGACATAATTAATAAGACCGCTCCGCCTATACCCAATGCCAGTCCCAGCGATTTAAGAATAGTAAGCTTTTCTTTTAATATCCAAAATGCAAAGATGGTTATCAGCAAGGGTGTACAAAGCATCAGTAAGGATGCGTGAATAGTTGAAGTCATCGTTAAGCCCTTAATAAAGAGCATCTGGTTAATGGCCACACCAGTTAAACCACATAAGAGAAAGCGGGGCAGGTGTTTCTGCTGAATGCCTGCCGGTGTTTTACCAAACAGCCAAACGACCCAGAATAGCAACAGGCTGATCCCAACACGAAGGATATTTAATCCATACGGGCCAACCAGTGCCGGTGAAATATGTTTTACCATACTCAGGTTAGTAGCAAAGAACAGATTTGTCAGTAATACAGCAGTATGTGCTTTGGCCCTGGTATTCAGATTAGAAAATTTTAGAAACTGTGTAAAGGTAAAAAGGAAAAGATTACTTTAAAGTGGACAGGAATTGCTGCATCACTGTGTGTAATTTTTTACCAGGATTAATAGCTGGCAGATGATAAGGAAATTGCTTTGCCTTTTCAATTGAATTAACTAAGGAAAAGTCTTTTTGCCCTGCTATATATGCCATATTATTCTTCCTGTAATAACGGGCAAGGTATTCTTGTTCAGTTTGCCCGGGTGTAGGGATTAAAATACTTTTCTTTTGCAGGGTCATAATATCCATTACCGTACTATATCCGCTGCGGCTGATGACATATTCTGCCTTCAACATTTCCTCGTTCAGTTTTATTGCAGGCAGATGATTAAATATTTGTATCATATTGGTAGATGGGATCAATGTTGTTGATCCGGGTAATCCCCTTACAATAGTTGCTGTGCCATTGTAGTTACTTACTTCTTTAATTATTTTTTCCTCCAGAATTGTTCGTTGTGGTTCAGGTCCTGACAGGATAATAAGTAAATGATTTTGCTGAATTACTGCTTCTTTTTTTTCAAATCTCGACAGTAACCCGATATAACGAACTGGTATTTCAGGTTTTTTATCGGGGTGTGACAATTCACCTGATAAGCTATTTTCAGTTTCTATATCCGGGACCCAGCACTCTGTAAACCGGTTGATATATTTGTAATTTATTTTCTGCAGTATTTTTTCTGTCCATTTACCGGCAAAAGTTTTTATCAGTAACTGGTGTGTGATAAAAACGGAGGGAATGGTATTATGAAATAAACCAAACCGGTTATCGCTGATAATAGCATCGAAGCTGTATTCGGGAACCACTTTTTTAAGCCACATATTTTCTGATTGAAAAGCGGCTAATAATTTGCGGCTTTGCCGGATCATTTTCCAGGGCAATCCTTTTTTTGTTTTAGAATAATGAATAGTATAGCCCGGCAAATGGAGAAAAGGTAATTCGGGAAACTCAGTTTTCAGCAATTCCCCCTGTATGCCTTCGCCAGCCAGCCAAACCTCACAATCCAGCTCCAAAAGCTCCCGGATTATAGGGATGCACCGGGAGGCATGCCCCAGTCCCCAATCTAGCGGGGCGACCAAAATGCGGGGTTTCTTGTGTTTTTTATACGTAACAGGCTGATTTGGATTAATTTTTGTGTCTTTTTGGCTCAACGGGATACTAATTTGTTTGTAAAATAGTTTTAATTTAGAACATCCAATATATGAAGTCAATCAACAAAATAGCGATAGCCCTGTTATTAGTAATGGTTTTAGCCGCTTGTAACCGGAATTATTATTCTGGTAGCGGCAAAGGTGGAAAAAACTGTGGCTGTCCGAGTACAAAAGGAATGTCAGGATATTAAAACCTGTCTATTAATGAAGAACCTCAACAGAAACCTCTTAGTGTTATTCAAAGATGAGTTCATGACCGAACAGGCTATTGAACGGGAAGTATCCTATCTGAATGAAATTTTATCTGTAACAGATACGCCTGAAAAATTTTGCGCCGCTAATGAACTGGTAGATCGTAACTGTATTACTTCCAATAAAAAGAAAATGCTGAAAGAAGCTAACCATTTCAGGTTAAGGCCTTTCCGGTTTTTTATCAATAAAAATTGATTTGAAGAATGTAATTAAAGGGAGAAGACTAACAGATTCTCTCTTTTTTTTAGGATAGCTTTTTTAAAGCTTCTCTGAGTCTTCCAATCATTTCCTCGATCTCGTTCTTTTTGCAGGTGCCTACACTAAGACGATACCATGCAGAACTTCTGTCAGCACCAAATGCATAGAAGGGAACAACCGCCAAACCTGCTGCATTCAGTACATAAGCAGTAACATCACTTTGTGTTTCCAAAACCTTTCCTTCTGTTGTTTTCTTTCCTGCCAGGTCTATTTTTATGGTAAGGTAAATAGCTGCTTCAGGAGTAATGGCATCTACAGGCAGTCCTTCATTTTTCAACAGGGTAAACCCATTATATATCCGGCGTAGTCTTTCTTCAATTTCGTTTTTAAAATTAGCCAGGTATTTTTTAATTCCATCACGGTTGCCCAGGTAATAGGCCACTGCTTTTTGTTCCGCCATAGGTGCCCATGCACCTATATGAGTTAGGATGGCTTTCATCTTACTGATAACAGGAGCAGGTCCCATACCCCAGCCAACACGGACACCTGTTGCGGCAAACACTTTACTGATTGCATCAATAAAGATGGTGTAATCTCTCATTTCATTTCGGAGGGAAACCGGGTTGTAATGTTTAATGCCTGCATATGTTAAATGCCAGTACATCTGGTCATACATTACATACAATTTCTTTTGTCCATCACCACGTCTTTTGTTTTCTTCAATTACCATATCACAGATAGCTTCCAGTTCTTCTTTGCGGAAAGTGGTGCCGGTAGGGTTTTGAGGAGAACACAAAGAAATAAGACTGGCCTCTTTCACATACGGTCGTATATCATCAGCTGTAGGCATGAAATTGTTTTCGGCCTTTGCTTCAATAACAATATGTTCACCCTCTACAAAATGGGTATAATGATTATTATTCCAGGATGGAACTGCATAAATGATCTTATCCCTTTTATCGCAAATGGCACGAAAGACTGTATAGATCAAAGGCCGGCCGCCTGACGCAACTAATATTTCATTGATGCCGTAATCAAGCCCTTCTTCATCTTTGATAAAAGAATGAATAGCTTCTCTCAAATCAAGGTTACCTTCAGCCGCCGGATAATTGGTGAAGTGTTTTCTGTAAGCTTCCACGATAGCATCTTCCAGTTCTTTGGGAATGGGGAAAATAGAGGGATCAAAATCACCGATCGTGAAATTATAAATACGTTCTCCCTGGCGGATCTTTTCCCGTATTTCTCCACCCAGTTTTACAATTTCAGACCCAATCAGCGTTTCAGAAAGATGCGACAGTTTCATAACCCAACCTTTGCGGCAAAAGTAAATGGATTGGTGGAGATAGCAAACCGTTTGACCCCGGTAATTACAAAAGTCTTTCTTTATTCTACCAGGAAAATAATTTTTGTCAGCCAGTTTGCAGTATCTTTTTCGGTGGCAGGATCAGTGATATATTGTTCGATAACCGGGAATTTTTGTTTTAGTTTATTGTCAGCAAGGTATTTATCAATGCTTTTATAAGCGTCTTCTGTTTTGTCATAAGCCCCATAATAGTTTACATATACTGCTTTGGAAGCAGTAATATCGGTTAATCGAATAATGGTATTTTCGAAACTGATCCCACTGCTTACAGGAATTGCTGCTGCCATATCCGCCTGCTGATTTTTTTCATCCCATACATAATATAAACCTGTGGGTGCTCCCTGTACTGCATTATTTTTTCCCGCATCATTATAAAGGATTTGAAAATGCTGCGCAAAAAAAGAAGTGATATCACTCCATTTTACCTGCTGACGGACAACTGCATAGGTAGTGGCGGGGAAATTCATAGGCATCACTTCATAAATCTTTTGGGAAGTTGCAGTGGCAGTTGTTTTTTCGACAATTGTTTTCAAAGCTGCCAATCCTTTTTCAAAATCTTTTCCCATTTGCTCATCCATACTGTAAAAAAGATTGAAAATATTCCAGGGCCTGGGTGTATCCATTTCAAAATTCCATATGACGGAGCTTACACCGTTAGATTCATTCAACGTGAAAAAAGAACCGGCTTTCCCCTTTTTCGGTTTAATAAAGGTAATAGCATGTACAATTTTTTTACCTGGTTCTATAGATACAATCTCCATCCTCCCATCTCCCGATATTTCAGGGCTTCCTGTCCATGTTGTTACGGCGCCCACTGTTCCGTCAGTTCCGGAAATGGTATGCTTTACGGTCGAATCCTGCTGATTCCATGCGGCCCATGTATTAAAATTTTCCAATTTGGCCAATTGCTCAAAAACAACAGCAGCCGGTGCCTTGATAGTAATTGTTCTTTCAAGCTTTTGTTTTACAGGCATTATAAGGGAAAGAACAGCTGTTACGGCTACCAGTGACAGCAGGAAGAAGAAAAATAGGCGTAATGATTTCATGGCTGTTAGTTAATAATGCTAAAATGCTTTTAATGGCTTTTCTTCTTGTTTAGCAGGTTTCAACGTCGCTCTTATGTAACTATTCAGGTTGATATACTTCTTCGCCGCATCCTGAATTATTTTTGAACTGAGGTTATCAATCATTTTCTGTTTATTCAGAATATCCGAAGGGTTGGTGCCATAGAAATAGGCATCAAACAAGTTATTAGACCAGAAGATATTCTGCTTGATATCCACTTCCAGTTTTCTTTTCTGCTGTTCTTTGATTTTCTCAAGGTCCTCGGCACTTACTCCTGTTTTAATTATTTTTCTTAACTCATCAATGGCTGCAGCTGTTAAAGTATCTGCATTTTCAGGAGCACAGGGAAATGAAATATTGAAAGTTGAACTGCTATAAGGAATCCTGTTCATGCCACCATATGCACTAACACCATACACCCCAGCTTTTTCTTCCCGAAGTTGTTCTACCAGTTTTATATTCATCAGTTCCCCCAGGCTCAGAAGGGCATAAGCTTCATTGGTATTGTATACTGCAGGAACTGTAAATACCAGGTTGACCAGGCTCTTTGGATCTTCGCCTTTGGTGATAACCTTATCTACTTTACCCTTTGGAGGACGGATACCCAGGTCCCGGTAGGTTTCTTTTTTCGCTATAGCTGGCAAGCTTCCGATATATTTTTCTAATAATGACCTGATTGAATCCTCATCAAAGGAGCCGATAAACAGAAAAGTAAAATCACCGGCATTGGAAAATCTTTCTTTATAGATCTGAATACTGCGGTCAAGATTTATTTTATCAAAATCAGTTGGTTTAGGCAATGCTCCGGCACGGGGATGGTTCTGGGTCATTATTTTTTGAAATTCTCCGCTAAAATATATCTGGGGATTGGCCGCGATATTCGCATACAGTTGTTTCTGCCTGGTTTTAAAGGATTCAAAGGCTGCTGCATCTTTCTTGGGGGCAGTGAAATAAAGATGGATCAGCTGCAGCAGCGTTTCTGTTTCTTTAGGAATAGTATTTCCACTCATTCCTTCGCTGTACGTACCAATGGTAGGGGTCAGGCTGGTGTTTTTCCCTTTCAGCATATTACCAAGATCGATAGCAGAAAAGTTTCCCACCCCGCTTTGCACTACAATGTTTGCAGCATTTATTGCTGAATAGTAATCTGCATCTTTTACCAGTGAATGGCCGCCTTTGCTGAAAGCCCTGAATAAAATTTCATCGTTCTTGAAGTTGGTTGGTTTTAATAATACAGTTGCGCCGTTAGCTAATTTTATTGTAGTAGTTCCCAGCTCTTCATCAGCTTTCGAACTGATGATTTTTCCTGGTTTCAGTTTGCCCGGTTCTATCAAACTGGTAGCAAGCACTTTTTCTTTGTAGGGTTCAATAGCTGCAATATCTACTGCCGACAGCACATTGTTTACTTCTGCTGGGGAAGGAATTTTGACACCTTCTTTATCAGGCGCATTTAAGGTTACCACCATATTGTTTTTGGTGATCCATTGCGCAGCCAGTTTATTGACATCCTGTAATGTTACTGATGACAAGTGTTGCTTTACAAAATCATATTCCCATTCTATGCCTGGGATAGGTTCATTCACGAGGAAATTACCTGCATATTCATCTGCATATTTGTAAGATTCTTCTTTTTCCCTTTCATTGAATATGCGGTCATAAAAACTTTGTATTTGTTTTTTCTGAAGTTCAAATTCAGAGGGGGTAAATCCATAGAGCAATACTCTCCTGTTTTCTTCCATCAACGCATATAAAGAACGGGCCATGCCTGTATCACTGGTGTTGGCAAATAGCTGGTAAGCATCTTTGGTTCTGGCATAACTTTCACCATAGTAGGATCCGGCCCCCACAAAGGGTGGATTGGGTTTTAAGGTTACTTCCCGGAAACGGTTATTCAGCATGCCGGTAAACAGCATTTCATTCATATAGCGGACATAATCACCAATCGTGGTTTCTGGCAGCGGATCTTTTTTAAATAGCACTTCAACAGAGGGGAAAGCAGTTTCTTTATCTTTTGCCACTACGGTTAGAACTTCGGTGTGATCTGGTACTGGAAATGTTTCCCTTTTTCGGGGTGCAGTTGCAGCGGGAATATCTCCAAATGTTTCTTTCACTTTCTGCTCCATATCATTCACATCAATATCGCCTACAATTATGATTGCCTGCAGATCGGGCCGGTACCAGTCAGTATAAAACCGTTTCAAGGCTGCATGTGAGAAATTACGAAGAGATTCAATTTTGCCGATCGGTAATCTTTCTGCATATTTTGAACCCTGGTACTGTACCGGTAATGTCTGCTTCATCATCCTCTCATCAGCCCCGCGGCTCAGTCTCCATTCCTCTATCACTACACCTCTTTCCTTTTCGATTTCCAGCGAATCAAGCAATGCGTTGTGTGCCCAGTCTTCCAGTATCTGAAGACCTTTATCTACCAGGCCGGGTTTATCTGTGGGAACAGGAAGCATATAAACCGTCTCATCAAAACTGGTATAGGCATTCAGGTCAGCTCCAAATTCAACACCAATGCTCTGCAGGTAGCTTACCAGTTCGTTCTTCGGAAAACGTTTGGTGCCATTAAAATTCATATGCTCCATAAAATGGGCCAGGCCCTGCTGATCCTCATCTTCCAGTACAGAACCCGTATTCACTACCAGGCGCAGCTCTACCCGTTGTTCAGGTTTTTTATTTTGCCTGATATAATAGGTGAGACCGTTTGATAACCGGCCAATTTTTACTTTCGGATCAACCGGCATCGGTTGTTCCGGATTTATTTGTGCTGATAATTGTACACTAAAACTGCCAAACAGCAGTAACAACCAAAATCTTGTGAGAGCTTGCATACACATAATTTTACTACAGTAAATTTATTTATATGGTATTGCTTTAGGAAATAAAAAATCCCGGCGGTTGATTGCCGGGATCAATCTTTTCATAATCACCCTATTGCTGTGGTTTTTCCTTATAGTTTTTCTCTGCATCCTTTGCCTTTGCAAAGTCAAGTATAACGCCATTTATGCAATAGCGTAAACCCGTCGGAGGAGGTCCATCGTCAAATACATGACCGAGGTGGGCTTTGCAACGGCCACATTGTACTTCGGTTCTTTCCATGCCATGCGTATTGTCGGGAGTGTAAATAATACTCCCTTTACTGATTGGTTCATAAAAACTCGGCCAGCCGCAACCACTGTCAAATTTAGTGTCACTTTTAAATAATGCATTACCACAGGCTGCGCAGTAATAAGTGCCAACTTCCTTAAACTTTTCAAACTTACTGGTCCAGGGCCTTTCCGTACCTTTCTGACGGGCAATATAAAAGACATCTGACGGAAGTATCTTTTTCCACTCTTCCTCGCTCATATTTATTTTGGAGGTATCAGATGTAGAATAAACGGGGTTATTTTTTTTAGTGGTATCCATTTTGGCCGTATTAGTAGTGGAATTATTGTTCTGTGAATAACTGCATTGCTGGAGCAATCCTGTAGTAACAACCAGTAATATTAGTCTTGCTATTGTGCTCATATTATTGTTTAACAAATTTACGCAAACAAGGTTGGACCGGTTTGGGCTTTAGTAACAACTTAGATTTGTTAACATTTTGATGGCAAATAACATTTCAGCGAAATGTAGGCGGAAGATAGATATTTTAACCCCTGTACATTATATTTGTCCATACACCAAGATTGATAATGATTATGTTTAATTTGATCTTATTTGGCCCTCCGGGAAGCGGAAAAGGAACTCAATCGGATAAACTGGTTGAAAAATATGGGTTGAAGCACCTTTCTACCGGCAATTTGTTGCGGCAGGAAATAGCGGACAAAACACCGCTGGGTATTGAAGCTAAAAGTTTTATGGATAAAGGCCAATTAGTGCCCGATGAAGTGGTAATTGGCATGGTGGACTCTTATTTTGATCAGCATAAGGGTGCCAAAGGATTTTTATTTGATGGTTTCCCCCGTACAGTGGCGCAGGCGGTAGCGTTGGATAAATTGCTTGATTTAAAAAATACAAGCATAGCTTCGGTATTGGCACTGGAAGTAAGCGAGGAAGAATTAGTGAAAAGATTGCTGAACCGCGGCAAAACTTCTGGAAGGAGTGATGACACCAATGAAGAAGTGATCAGGAAGCGGTTTGCAGTGTATATTAATGAGACAACACCGGTAGCGGAGCATTACAAAAAAGCAAAGAAATTTATAGCTATAAAAGGTGAAGGCAGTGTAAACGAAATTTTTAGTGCTTTATGTAAATCGATAGATAAGAAAATGGACAGGGATTAGCCTGCATTCTTATACTTCATCTTCACTTGCCCTTTTTAATAAATCTTTTTCTTCAGCTGTCAGGGAGTTGTATCCTTTCTGGTTTATCTTATCCAGGATATCATCAATTCGCTGCTGGGTTACATTCGGCGTTCTTTTATAAGGGTCTGAGGAGGACTTATAAAATAATTGTTCTTTAATACTCTTTTGTCCCCGCCGGGGCTTATCCGGGTTAAAGAGATTGTTTACCCAATCAAAGAAGTTGCTCATCCAATCACTCCAATCGTATCCACGCCGGATCAGCCAGATAAATAAAAAGCCCATAAATGCACCTGCTACTTGCGGCATATAGGCTTCCACGCTGTAATAAGGAACGGTGGCAATTGAAATGACCAGGTAAAAAGCTGTGAGTATCCATAACGGGAAGCCTCCGTTTAACATAGGAAAGATCCTGTATCCCGGGGAAACCATGGTGGTAGCAACGGCAATAGCCGTAATGCTTGCTGAAGCTCCAAAATAAACAGCATTTGCAGGGGTCTGTGCCGCAGGTAAAAGATTAACGGCGATAAGAAAAGCAATAGCCCCGGCCAATCCGCCATAGATGAATAAGGGAATAATTTTCCTGTTGCCTGTCAGGTCCTGCATGATGTAACCAAAAGTCCAGAGCCAGAGCATATTCGCCAGTGTCATCCAGATTCCTACATGGGTAAACATGGCGGTGAGAATGGTCCATGGCCGTGAGGCAAAATTATTCATGTCAGCCGGAAGGACAACCCATTTCAATGCTTCGTTAGAAAAGCGGGAAGCGACGATAGCTTCCTCCCGGAATAAAAAGTAATAAAACACTTTGATGAGTGCCAGGGTAATAAATACAACAAGATTAATAATGATCAGCCTTGTCAGTGTATTATCACTTTGTCCCAGCGAAATTCGTTGTTTGTATTGCTTTTCGGTAAAAGGCATATCTCACTTTATCAGGTTGCAAATGTAGGCTAAGTGTTCAAAGGAGAGAAGAATACAAAGATGTCTTTGTTTTGAAAGGGATCTCTTTGACCTTTTATACACTTCTTTAATACAACGATCTGCGGTTAGTTTTGTTCCAGTAGAGAACAATAAAAAAGCCGGTAACAGCACCACCCAGGTGGGCAAAATGGGCAATATTATCACCACTGATGCGGGCCACTCCCCCAAAAAGGTCAATAGCAGCTAACCCGAGCATAGCCCATTTGGCTTTAACCGGGAAGGGGATAAACATGATATACAGCTCCGTATTGGGAAATAAATAAGCAAAGGCCATCATCACACCCATTACAGCACCCGATGCACCCAGTGCCGGGGCAGCAGCTCCGAGGTGTGATTTTACAGCTTCAATATCATTTTCGTTAAAGGCCTGCAGCAGTTGTTCGCAGCGGAAATATTGCATACCTAAATGCAGGGCGGCTGCACCTAAGCCACAAGCCAGGTAAAAAAACAGGAATCTCTTTCCGCCCCATACATTTTCAAGCACTCTTCCAAACATCCATAGTGTAAACATATTAAACAGGATATGAAACAACATTGGAGGTGGCGCATGAGAAAACATATGCGTTACGATCTGGTACGGTTGAAATTGCTGGGAAGCATCGAGGGCACCGGACTGAACAAGCAGGTCATGCAATTTATCCGGCATCAGCGGCCATAGCATAAATCGTTCTGTAATGGCAAATTGATTAGCCAGTAAGATCTGTGCCAGGTAAACCAGCACATTAATGATGATCAGATTTTTAACAATGGGCGGAAAGCCATCAGGCCGGGTGTATCGAAAATCACTCATTGGGCAAAAATAAGTTTTATTGTATGGCTTTGTGCTGGTTGCCTGTAATCAATAGTAAATCTTTATTTAAAATATAGCCGGTAGTTATTTTCCCTTTGCTATTTGTAAAGGAACTGTGGATGAATTCTCATTGTTTTTAAATAATTTTATTACTGATGCATAAATCAATAATAGTTTTGTTGTTCCTTATGCTTTACATGCCGTGCCGTGCCCAAGACACATTAACGGCATTTACTAAGCAGCTTTCTTATCGCTGGCCTTCCTGGCGGTTGGATGGAAAAAAGATACATCTAAGTAAACTGGGTTTCGAGATTCTCAAAGTGGAAGCGGCTGTGCCCTGGTATCAAAAATCAAAAAATAATGAAACAAAGGCTTACCTGGCCATGGGAAGTGCAGCAATCTTAGCCATTCTTGGCAGCCCCGAAACCGATATAACCAGCCCCCGTTTTGGAAAAAATAATCTGGGGTACTCCATCGGATCTTTAGTAGCTGGCGGAGTAAGTATATTTTTCTATAGCCGAGCCAGAAAGTTTCTGAAAAAAGCTGTACGAATTTATAATGAAAAGCGTTTAATTTATTAGGCTTTCAATTTCAACTGCACCACATTCTCGATATGATGTGTATGCGGAAACATATCAACCGGCTGCACTCTGGTCACTGCATATTTTTCATCCAGTAAATTCAGGTCCCTTGCTTGTGTAGCCGGGTTACAACTTACATATACTACAACAGGTGCGGCTATATCGAGGATCTTTTGTACCAGTTTTTCATGCATACCAGCCCTTGGCGGGTCCGTAATGATTACATCGGGTCGTCCGTGTGCAGCAAAGAACTCATCGTTGCAAATATCAATCACATCACCGGCGAAAAAAGAAGTTGAGTCCAGCTTATTCAACATTGCATTTTCTTTAGCATCTTCAATAGCTGCTTCAATCATCTCCACACCAATGATCTTTTTTGCTTTTTCGCTTACAAAAATGCCAATGCTGCCGGTGCCGCAGTACAGGTCGTATACTGTTTCATGGCCTGTCAGTTCAGCAAAATCCCTGGTAACCTTATATAGTTGTTCAGCCTGTTTGGTATTTGTCTGAAAGAAAGATTTAGGCCCGATCTTGAACTGAAAATCTTCAAGCTTTTCTATCACATAGCCTTTGCCATGCCAGGTAACTGGCTCCAGGTCATATAAACTGTCGTTCCATTTTGTATTGATGGTGTACAATAAAGTTGTAATAGCAGGGAATAGCTCCATTACATATTCCATCAGCTTGTTGATCTTTTCTTCATCATTTTCTGCCACTACAATATTCACCATCAGTTCCCCGGTGGTACAAAGCCTCACCTGCATGGTTCGTAAAAAGCCAACATGATTCCGGATATCATAAAAAGGCCAGCCATTGCTTTTGGCAAATGCTTTAACGGCCAGTCGTATTGCATTGGTTGGTTCTGCCTGCAGATAACATTGTTCAATATCCACCACTTTATCAAAAAAACCTTTGGCATGAAAACCGGCTACATCCTGCTGCCCGTTAATGGTTTCGTCAGCAATCTCTTCTTTCAATAAAAATCGCTTATTACCAAATGTGTACTCGATCTTATTGCGGTAGTATTTTGTCTCTGCTCCGCCAATGATTGGTTGAATGGGGGGCAGGGGTATTTTACCTATCCGTTGCAACACATCGCCTACCTGTTTGCTTTTATATTGCAACTGCTTTTCATACGGTAGCATCTGCCACTGGCAGCCACCGCAAACACCGAAATGGGAGCAAAAGGGAGTAACTCTTTCACCGGAATAGGAATGGAATTGCAAGGGGACTCCTTCTGCCCAGTCTTTTTTATTTTTCAACAGGCGTACATCCACTACATCACCCGGTACCACATTCTCTATAAAGATCACTTTGCCTTCTACCCGGGACAGGCATTTGCCTTCAGCAGCGTAGTCCTCCACCAGGATTTTCTCCAGTACTATGTTTTTCTTTTTTTTTCTCACGCCGCAAATATACCTTAACCCGGCCTACCGGCAGGCAGGCTATATGGCGGGATTATCCCTGCACTATTTCCTTACGTGTAAAGCAACGGTTTTCATTGCCAACACTTCTTTAACAGAGTTTTCCTGTCAGGGCTTCAATGGCTGGAGCTTTTTAAATAACTTTACGGGATTCATTCTGACTTATGAAACGATTTACATTTTTACTGTTTTTACTATCATCACTTGCGGCAACTGCCCAGACCGGTTACGATATTAAGGTTACGTTCAAACCTTTTAAGAACCAATACATCTACCTGGGTCATTATTTTGGCAAGACTTATCCCATTATTGATTCTGCCAAACTGGATAATAACAGTGTGGCCATTTTTAAAGGGAATAAAAAATTACCTGGTGGCATTTACCTGGTGGGTTATCCCAATAAGGCAGGTTTTTTTGAGATACTGGTTGATAAACAACAACAGTTCTCTATTAAAGCAGATACAGCTACTTTGTCAAAAGGGGCACAGTTTGAAAATTCACCTGACAATGTCCTGTTTGTCAATTACCAGCAATATATGTCGGAAAAAGGAAAGAAAATTGCAGCCCTTCAACAACAACTGAAGACGGCAGCCGGTAAAACAGACTCAACTAAAATAACAGATGAATTAGCCAACGAGGATAAAGCGGTAACCACTTACAGGGAGGATATCATAAAGAAGAATCCCGCAGCCATGCTCAGCACATTATTGGTTACAATGCGGGAACCTGAACTTACCGGGGCCTTAAAGAATCCGGCCAATAAAGAAGATTCGGTATTAGCTTATAATTTTTATAAAAGCCATTATTGGGACGGCGTGAACTTCTGGGATGGGCGATTGGCATACACTCCTTTTTTTGAAGATAAGATCGATAAATATTTTTCGCAGCTGGTTGTTCCCAATCCTGATTCAGTGATCAAAGAAATTGATTGGATGCTGGGTTATGCCAGTATCAACGAAGAAATGAACCGTTTCCTCCTGATAAAATTTGTAAACCGCTACCTGAATCAGAAATACATGTGGGAAGATGCCGTCTTTGTTCATTTGTTTGAAAAATATTTTTCGCAAAAAACATATTCCTGGCTGAATGAAACAGGTAAAAAAACAATTACAGACAGGGCTTATAGTTTGATGGCCAATATCCTTGGCACACCAGCCTCTGATGTTGAATTACCTGATCCGAATGGTACACCCGTTTCCCTGTATGCCCTGCAGGCTGAGTTTACTATTGTAGCTTTCTGGGACCCTACTTGTGGTCATTGTAAAGAAGTGCTGCCAAAACTGGATTCTTTTTACAGAGCTAAGTGGAAAGCCGACGGGTTGAAGATGTATGCAGTGGCCAAAGAAACGGATGGCACTAAAAAAGACTGGCTCAATTTTATCAGTGATAATAAACTGCAGGAATGGAGTCATGTTTATTATTCCAAAGAAGCAGACAAGGCCAGGACAGACAATGGTATTCCCGGCTATTCACAGCTATACGATGTACAGTCGTTTCCTACTTTATATTTGCTGGACAAAGAAAAACGGATCATTGCAAAAAAACTGACCTACCAGCAACTGGATGAAATAGTACAATTAAAGAAGAAAGGACAATAGCAACGCTTAAAATCAAATCCTTTATGAACAGAAAATTCATTTTCCTGATCATTGCCTGCGGCAATATGATTGCCGCTTCAGCTCAAACTTTGTTCACCTATGGCAACTATGCCGCCGATGCCAAAGATTTTCTCAGGGCCTATAATAAAAACAATAGTGCCGCTGTAACAAACAAGGCAAAATCTATCAGCGATTATCTTGACTTGTATATCAAATCAAAATTAAAAGTGCGGGAAGCGTATGACAGGGGGTATGATACACTGCCAAATATTAGAATGGAAGTGGAGAATCTCCGGGCGCAGATTGCTGAGAATTACATGACAGATCCCGAGATCATGAACCGCCTGGAAAAGGAGGCTTTTCAGCGTAGCCAGAAGGATATACGGACCGCCCATATTTTTATCGCTTTCAAAAATGGTTCAGGATTTGTTGATACACTGGCTGCCCAGAAGAAAAGAGATGAGATTATCCAAAAACTTCAGAAAGGGGAAGATTTTTTATTGTTGGCCAAACAATTTTCTGATGACCCCAATGCTAAATTGAATAATGGAGAACTGGAGTATATTACTGTTTTTACACTTCCGTATGAGTTTGAGAATGCCGTTTACAACACCCCTGCAGGTAAGTACTCATCACCAGTTCGGTCCAAAATTGGTTACCATATTTTCAAGAATCTTGGTGAAAGAAAATCAGCTGGTAAAATGAAAGCCCAGCAGATATTGCTGGCTACTCCTCCCGGGGCTGATGAAGCAACAAAAAAGCAGCTGGCCAATCTTGCTGATTCCCTGTATAAAAGATTGCTGGCAGGGGATGAATTTGGTCAGCTGGCCAAATCATTCAGCAATGATTATATCAGTGCTGCTAATAATGGTACTATGCCGGATATAGGGGTGGGCCAGTATGATGCGGTTTTTGAAAAAGTAATATGGTCTTTGGCGAAGGATGGTGCTTTTAGTAAACCATTTCAAACATCACATGGATGGCATATTATAAAAAGGATAGCAGTTAAACCTACGGTTACTGATCCGGGCAACAAAGATTTCAAACAGGAACTGCAACAAAAAATAATGGCCGATTCCCGGTGGAGAGCTTCAAAAGATTTTGTGTATAAGCAAGTGACAGAGAAAGCCGGGGTCAAAAAATTCATGTATGATGATGCAGCACTTTGGGCCCTGTCAGACAGCTTGCTCGACAGGAGGCCCATGAGGGAGATCGGACGTACCATTTCATCCGCCACCCCCTTGTTCTCCATTAGCAAAGTAGTGTATGATGCGGCTGCATGGATCAATTATGCAGGTACTTATCGTTTCAGGCAGGATGGCACAGGTGCCAAGCCACATGAACAGGTTAGAGAGGAGTGGATGCAATATGCCATGTTTAATTATTACAAAAAACACCTGGAAGATTTTAATGAGGAATTTCGCAGCCAGATGGCAGAGTTCAAAGATGGAAATCTTTTCTTTGAAGTTATGCAGCAGGAAGTGTGGAATAAGGCACAGGCTGATACGGTTGCGTTGCTGGCTTTGTATAATAAAAATAAAAAGGAGTATACCTGGAAACAAAGTGCTGATGTGGTTATTTTCTTCTGCTCAGACCAGGCGATAGCTAAAACTGTTTACGATAAAGTAAAAGCCAATCCTGCAGAATGGAGAAAAGTGGTGGACATGTATTCTGAAAAAGTGCTGGCTGATTCAGCCCGGTATGAATGGAGCCAGATACCCAACCTCAATAAAATGTTACCCAGGGCAGGTATGATAACGACACCACTGTTAAACGCTACAGATAATACGGCCTCCTTTGCTTATATCGTTAACGCATATCCTCAAACCTCTCAACGCAGTTTTAATGAAGCAAAAGGGTTGGTGATAAATGATTACCAGGCTTTACTGGAGAAAGAGTGGGATGAGGCGTTGCGTAAGAAGTACCCGGTTGTGATCGATCAGAAAGTGTTGAGTGATATTTCAAAATAAAGTCCCGAACGCATAAAATACCGAAAGTCCGGGAACCCATTATTAATGAACGATGGTCTTCCGGACTTTCTGTTTACTGGTCTTTATTGACTTGATCTATAACTCTTTTACCACATTTGCCACTAATTGTGGTCTTCCTAACGTGTAATAATGTAAAACAGGGACACCTGCTTTTTTCAATTCTTTGGACTGCATCAGCAACCATTCGGCACCTACATGGGCCACTTCTTCATCTGTTTTACAACGAAGAACTTCACTAGAAAGGTCTGTTGGCAAATCGATATGAAATGTTTTAGGCAGTACTGTGAGTTGTTTTTTAGAGTAAATAGGTTTTAATCCGGGTATGATCGGAACGGTGATACCAGCATCCCGGCAGGATTTCACAAATGCATGAAACTTACTGTTATCAAAAAACATTTGTGTAATGATATAATCAGCTCCCAGGTCAATTTTTTGTTTCAGGTATTGCAGGTCGGTCTCCATATTTGGCGCTTCAAAATGCTTTTCAGGATAGCCGGCCACACCAATACAAAATTCAGTTTTATGTGTTCCTTTCAGCTCATCTTCCAGGTAAATGCCGGCGTTAAGATTAACAACCTGTTTCAGCAGGTCGCTGGCATATTTATGGCCACCGGGTTCCGGTTCAAAAGCAGTTTCGTTTTTTGCCGCATCACCTCTCAGCACCAGTACATTATCAATGCCGAGATACCGAAGGTTGATCAGGGCATCTTCCGTATCATTGATACTGAATCCGCCACAGATAAGATGCGGTACGGTATCCACATTGTATTTATTCATAATAGCAGCGCAGATACTTTCTGTTCCCGGCCTTTTCCGGATCACCACTTTCTCAAAGGAGCCATCCACTCTCTTCTTAAATACATGTTCACTGCGGTGATAGGTCACATTGATAAAAGAGGGTTTGAACTCCATTAAAGGATCAAGATGCTTATACAGGGCTTCTATCCCTTTACCTTTCAGGGGAGGTAAAACTTCAAAGGAAATAAGGGTGTCTTTGGCCTGGGCTATATGGTCGGTTACTTTCATTGGGTTGCAAAACTAATACAGCGGTGCCATATAGTAATGAAATCTTAAAATAGAGTTGAATCATTGCCCCAAGCCTTATTTTTGCCTTATGGCCATTACCATTGAAACCAAAGATCTTGTAAAGAAATATGGCAGCCGTACGGTTGTCGACCATGTTTCTTTTGAAGTAAAACAGGGAGAGATTGTTGGTTTGCTGGGCCCCAATGGCGCCGGTAAAACAACTTCCTTTTACCAGGTGGTGGGGCTGATCAAGCCGGATGAAGGCAAGGTTTTTTTGAATGACCAGGATATTACGTCATTACCCATGTACAAAAGGGCCAAAATGGGTATTGGCTACCTGCCACAGGAAGCATCTGTTTTCCGCAAACTGAGTGTGGAAGATAATATTGCCGCCATCCTGGAAATGACCAGTCTGCCCAAACAAGTACAAAGAGATAAGTTAGAATCCCTGCTCAATGAGTTCCGGTTGCAGCATGTCCGCAAGAGCAATGGCGATGTGCTGAGTGGTGGCGAAAGAAGGAGAACCGAGATTGCAAGGGCATTAGCGGTAGATCCGAAATTCATATTACTGGATGAACCATTTGCCGGTATTGACCCCATAGCGGTGGAAGATATACAGGCCATCGTTGCCAAACTGAAATACAAAAACATTGGCATACTCATCACCGACCACAACGTTACTGAAACCTTGTCCATCTGTGACAGGGCCTATTTACTGATCGAGGGAAAGATATTCAAACATGGTACCGCAGAAGAATTGGCGGATGATGAGCAGGTGAGAAAATTGTACCTCGGAAGAAATTTTGAGTTGAAGAGAAAAGATTGGTTACATGAAGAAGCTATTAATTCGATCAATAAGCTGCAAGACGAATAAATTATAAAATAAGCTGAGGGCTCAATTATTACTGCCAGGCTTACTTTCCTGAATATTTCTTTTTACTTTGTTGTTTATTTTTTTGACTACGCACTGTGCATTATGGATTATCAAAAACTTCCAAAGATAGAATTGCATCTGCACCTGGATTGCAGTTTAAGCTACAAAGTGGTGCAGCAGCTTGATCCTGCCATTACTTATGAAGAATACCAACAATCTTTTATTGCTCCTCCCAGGTGTACAGACCTTGCTGATTATATTACCCGTGCTGTGAAGGGCTATGAGCTGATGCAGACGAAAGAGCAATTGCGGCTGGTTACATTAGATCTTTTTGATCAGCTGAAAGCAGATAATGTGATCTATGCAGAAATAAGGTTTGCCCCGCTGTTGCACATTGCCAAAGGACTTACTCCTGCTGAAGTCGTACAAACCGTAAATGATGCGGTTACAGAAGGTATTCGGCTTACCGGTGTGCAGGCTGGTATCATTTTATGTACACTCAGGCATTATTATGAAGAGCAGAGTATGGAAACTGTTGAGTTGGTAAAACAATTTAAAGGAACTCATGTAGTGGGGTTTGATATAGCAGGAGATGAAGCAGGATTTCCTATTGATAGTCATGTACAGGCTTTTCGTTATGCGATGGATAATGATATTCCCTGCACAGCACATGCCGGTGAAGCCAAAGGGCCTGAAAGTGTATGGGAAACGTTACAACATTTTCATCCTTCGAGAATCGGGCATGGAGTAAGGAGTGCAGAAGATGAAAAATTGCTTGATTTTCTGAAAAATAAAAATATACACCTGGAAGTTTGCCCTACCAGTAATATCCAGACGAATATTTATGAGAACATCGAACTGCATGCAGCAGATAAGATTTACAGGCATGGTGTATCTATGAGTATCAATACTGATGCAAGAACAGTAACCCCCACCACTTTATCCCGTGAATATTCAATATTGGAGGAAACATTTAACTGGAATAAGGAACACTATTTAAAGTGTAGTATGGAAGCCGTGACACATTGTTTCGCCAGCAACCGGTTAAAAGATGAGTTGCGCATTAAGTTCAGAACTGCCTACGAACTACTTTAAAACTTACATTAGCGGAACAGTTCATATTTTTAGGGGCATTGCTTCAAATTATCTATTTTGCCTGCAACAATGAAACTGCTCAGCCCAGCCATATCATCTCTTGCCCGTATGCGGCTCTGGCGTATCGAAGCGTGGAAAAATAATCCTTTAGATGCACAGCGGGAAGTGCTGCAGGACCTGGTGACTTCTGCCCAATACACAGAGTTTGGCCGGAAATATAATTTTTCAGAACTGTTTAATGTAAAAGCATTCAAAGATGCCGTTCCTATTCATGAGTATGATGATTTAAAGCCTTATATCGAACGCATCATGCAGGGCGAACAGAATATTTTATGGAATACACCCATTTATTGGTTTGCCAAAAGCAGCGGCACTACCAGTGACAAAAGCAAATTCATTCCCATTAGTGAGGAAAGCCTGCAGGACGGGCATTATAAGGCTTCAAAAGATGTGTTGTCATTGTATTACCAGTTTTATCCCGAGTCAGAATTGCTCACCGGAAAAGCCTTGGTATTAGGAGGAAGTCATAATATTAATCCAATGAACAATGATGCACAGTACGGCGACCTTAGTGCTGTGTTATTGCAAAACTCACCCTTCTGGGGGCACTGGCTGCGTACACCCGACCTCAGCATTGCGCTGATGGATGAATGGGAAAGTAAGATTGAAAAATTGGCGGAAAACACAATAAAAGAAAATGTGACCTCTATTTCAGGAGTGCCTACATGGACATTGGTATTGTTTAAAAGAATACTGGAAATAACCGGTAAAAAAACGATGAGTGAGGTATGGCCTTCCCTTGAATTGTATATGCATGGCGGTGTTTCTTTTACGCCGTATAAAGAACAATTTCAAAAGCTGATAGGAAAGAACATCAATTACCTGGAAATGTATAATGCCAGTGAAGGATTTTTTGCAGCGCAGGATATTCCGGGACAAGATGGGATGTTGCTGTTTACCGACCATGGCATATTTATGGAGTTCATGCCGGTAAATGAATATGGCAAGACAAAGCCGCAAACAGTGGGTTTACAGGATGTGGAGATTGGCAGAAATTATGCCCTGATCATCAGTACCAATGGAGGATTATGGAGATACCTTGTTGGGGATACAATTCAATTTATCTCATTGAGGCCTTACCGGGTAAAAGTATCGGGTCGTTTAAAGCATTATATCAATGCATTTGGCGAAGAAGTGATTGTGGATAATACAGATAAAGCAATTGCTGTTGCTTCAGCAAAAACCGGGGTTGTAGTGAATGATTATACCGCTGCCCCGGTTTATTTTTCCGACAACGCCAATGGTGCACATGAGTGGCTGATTGAATTTGAAAAAGAACCGGAAAACCTGGCTGTCTTTACACAGGAATTAGATGCTGCGTTGAAGGCGATTAATAGTGATTACGAAGCAAAAAGGTATAAAAGTATCGCTTTGGGGTTGCCTGTTGTTCATTCTCTCCGCAAAGGGGTCTTTGCAGAATGGTTACGCTGTAAAGGAAAACTGGGAGGGCAACATAAAGTGCCCCGGTTGAGCAATGAGCGGAAATACCTGGAAGAAATTTTACAGGTGAATACAATTACATTTGACAACCAATAAAATCAGTATTATGAAATTACTCGAAGGAAAAGTAGCTATTGTAACAGGTGCCGCCCGTGGTATCGGTGAAGGCATTGCTTTAAAATTTGCAGCGCAGGGGGCTAATGTGGCGTTTACATATGTAAGTGACAGCAGTGCAGAAAAGGCAACAGCCCTGGAAGCAAAACTGACAGCAATGGGAGTAAGGGCCAAAGCATATAAAAGCAATGCCGGTGATTTTGCACAATGCGAAGCTTTTGTAAACGATGTACTGAAAGAATTCGGCACTGTAGATATTTGTGTGAATAATGCCGGTATTTCAAAAGATAATCTTTTACTCCGGATGACACCTGAGCAATGGAATGATGTGATACAGGTGAACCTGAACAGTGTGTTTTATATGACCAAGCAGGTTATCCGCCCGATGATGAAAGCCAAATCCGGTTCCATTATCAATATGAGCTCCATTATTGGCGAGATTGGTAATGCAGGGCAAAGCAGTTATGCAGCCAGCAAAGCCGGTATTATCGGTTTTACTAAATCAGTAGCTAAAGAACTCGGCAGTAGAAATATCCGTTGTAATGCTATTGCTCCTGGTTTTGTGGAAACAGATATGACCAGTTATTTGAAAGAAGGAGAGGCGGCAGATAAATACAAAGCCGGGATACCACTGGGAAAATTTGCTACAGCTGAGGATATTGCGAATGCAACATTGTTCTTAGCCTCTGATATGTCTTCTTATATCACCGGGCAAACATTGAGTGTTTGCGGGGGCTTAAATATATAGGCCATGAGTTTAAACGAGTAAAATGAGAGAAGGAGATGGATTTTAAAAGGCCGATATTGATTAACGATTTGACGGAACTTGTTATTGGGTTATGTATTAAAATTCACTCTCGGGTAGGACCTGGTTGTTTTGAAAAAGTTTATGAAGAAATTCTTTATTACGAACTAACTAAACTTGGATTAGTTGTAAAAAGGCAGTTACTCCTTCCAGTTGATTATGAAGAACTTTACATAAAAGATGCTTACAAAATAGATTTATTATTGGAAAATCGTCTGGTTATAGAACTGAAATCTGTACATCCATTACCTCCTGTTTATTTCAATCAGGTTCAAACACAACTATCATTGTTAAATTTGAAACATGGAATGCTTGTGAACTTCAAGGTGCCAAAAATGAAAGAAGGGATTCACAGAGTCTACAATAATTTCGGGAAAGAGGGATTGTAATTAACTTACTCATTTTCTCATTTTACTCTTTCAAACTCCTAGCTTAATATTTCTTTTCTTTATATAGCTGTGCCATAAAATCATTGCTGCGATCGTTCGGTAAGGCCGCCATGGTGCTGCTATTTTCAGCATTTCTTCTTTTGATATATGCGGATGCAATTGTTTTATCTCTTTCAAGCTATTAACCAAAGCAATATCGCCTAAAGGAAACAGGTCAGTTCGTTGCAGGGCATGCATCAGGTATACATCAATCGTCCAGTGCCCAATTCCTTTAAGTTTAATCAGCTCTGACCTTACCTCTTCATCTGGTAGTGCCCTTAATTTTTTTAATTGAACTTTCTTCAATTGAACCGCTTCAGCCAGCCCTCTTGTGTAGCCCATTTTTTGCCGGGTGAAATAACAGGCTCTCATTTCTTCATCAGATAGCTGAAGAATTTTGGCAGGTGTTACATACCCGATTTTTTGTTTCAGTTTCTTAAAGGCAGCATAAGCAGCTGCCAGCGAAACCTGTTGTTCTAGGATGGTAAGTATTAAGGTTTGAAATGTATTAGGCCGGGTCCACAAAGGAGGATAACCATGTTGTGTAATTATTCCTTTTAGCTCCCTGTCTTTCCGGGTCAGTTTATCGCAGAGGAGGTGAAAATTAGCCGAATCAAATGTTTGCACTATTTCTTCTTGAATGTTTCGATCGCATTTTTGGTAAAATCACTTAATACCAGTTTTCCGCTTATTGCAGCTCTTTCAACAAGCAGCTTGTCCCAATGTTCTGTTCCTTTCCAGAATATTTTTTTCATTTCGGCCATTGCTTCGGGGCTGGAGTGAACTAATAAATAACCAAGACGACTGATGGCTTCATCCATATCTTCCACGGTTGCGTACAGTTCTGCAAACAATCCCCTTTTTCTGGCCCATTCCGCACTGCGCCAGCGGGTGGCGTCAATGGCCAGTTGGGAATAAGCTGACATGCCGATTTTTCTTTCCACGGCTGGACCTACTACGAACGGACCGATACCTACCGCCAGTTCACTGAGTTTTACTTCTGCTGCTTCTGTGGCTATCGCATAATCAACAGCGGCTGCTATGCCCACTCCGCCACCCACACATCTTCCGTGTATCCGCCCGATGATCAGTTTGGGACAAATGCGCATCGCATTTATTACATGGGCGAAGCCGGTAAAGAATTTCAATCCTTCCTCTTTATTCCTGATTGCCGACAGTTCATCAAAAGATGCACCGGCACAAAATGCTTTTTCCCCGGCACTGCGAAGAATGATAAGCTTTGTTTCTTCCTCGTTACCGGCAGCATGGATAGCCTGTGCCAGTTCTTCCAATATTTTTCCGGGCAGTGAATTGCTTTGCGGATGAAAGAATTCAATTATCCTGATGCCCTTGTGCAGTTCACTTCTTACGTATGCTGTAGTCATAACTTAAAGTTTAGTCTTTTATTGAATCTTTTTTGCCACCATGGTCAGGATCGTTGCCAGGCCAGTCACTTCATTGGCTTCGTCGATCATTTCCACCAGCCATTTTACGATCCCTTTATCTATGTCATCACCTCTTTTGAAATCTTCTGGTTTCTCAATTACTCTTTTATCGTTGGGTAGTTTTTCCTTACAGGTAAAACGGATATGAATTTCAGCACCGGGATAAACCGGCTTGGTAAAACGTAATTCATCAATGCCATAATTTAACAACACCGGGTTCTTTTCATAGCTGTCAACAAACAATCCTGCAGCAATGCTCATGATAAAATAGCCGTGTGCCACCTGTTGCTCAAACATAGTGCCTGTAAAATCAGTTGTTTTAATATGCGCATAAAAATGATCACCACTCAAATCAGCAAAACGATCAATATCTTCTGAAGTGATCACTCTTTTTTCTGTAATGATCTGGTCGCCGATCTGTAGTTCCTCGAAATATTTTTGGAAAGGATGTTTGCCCGGGTCTTTGCCATTAGCATGAGGCTGGTATACATTGGTGATCGCTGTGATGGTTGTGGGAGAACCTTGCAAAGCGGTGCGTTGCAAATAATGCTTTACTCCTCGCAGGCCACCCATTTCTTCGCCGCCACCGGCACGACCGGGTCCGCCATGCACCAGCAAAGGCAAGGGTGAACCATGTCCAGTACTTTCTTTTGCACATTCATTATTCAGCACCAGGATCCTTCCGTGATGGGAGGCGGCCCCTACCACATATTGTTTTGCCTCTTTGTAATCAGCAGTGACAATAGTGGAGACAAGGCTTCCTTTACCCAGTTTGCTTAGTACAATGGCATCATCCATATTTTTATACGGCATAATGGTGCTTACCGGGCCAAATGCTTCTATATTATGAGGCTCGTAAGATGAATGAGGTTTTTCATTTAGTAATAATACCGGCGACATGAAAGCGCCTTTATTGGCATCGGCATCTATCACTTCCACGCTGTCCAATGAACCATATACGATTTGAGAAGAGGCCAGTAATTTTTGTACCTGTTCCTTTACTTCATTACGCTGGGTTTGCCCGGCAAGGCTTCCCATCCTTACTTTTTCATTGAGCGGATTACCGATAGCGGTTTGTGATAATGAGGTGCCGATCGCTTTCCACACGTCTTCCATTTTGTTTTCGGGAACAAATATCCTGCGGATGCCGGTACAGCGCTGCCCGGCTTTAAGGGTCATTTCCTTTCGTATCTCTTTTATAAAGATGTCCCACTCCGGTTTATCGGGAGTTACATCCGCACCCAGCACAATACAATTGAGACTGTCTGCTTCCATATTGAATGGAACATTGTTGTCTAGTATGGCAGGCGTTTTTTTCAGCATGGAACCAGTAGAGGCACTTCCGGTAAATGTTATGATGTCTTGTGATGTGACGTGGTTTAAAAGATCTCCGGCACTGCCACATATTAGTTGTAATGCACCTTCCGGCAAAATCTTTGAAGCAATGATCTCTTTGACAAATGCTTCCGTTAAATAAGAAGTAACAGTGGCGGGTTTTACAATGGCAGGCACACCAGCCAGCAGGTTCACTGCAATTTTTTCCAGCATTCCCCACACAGGAAAATTAAAAGCATTGATATGTATGGCCACTCCTTCTTTCGGAACAAGTATATGTGTTCCCATGAAGGTATTGTTCTTGCTCAGGTTGTGACTTTCACCGTCTATACAAAATACTTCATCCGGAAATTTCCGGCGCAATGATGCATTGGCAAATAAATTACCGATTCCTCCTTCAATATCTACCCAGCTATCTGCTTTAGTGGCACCTGTCTGGTAACTGATTGTATAAAATTTCTCCAGGTGATTCCTGAGGTGCAGTGCTAAAGCTTTCAGCATATTACCCCGCTGGTGAAACGTCATCTTTCGTAACGCAGGGTTACCTGTAGTTCTGCCATATTCAATAATACTTTTGAAATCCAGTCCTTTGGTGCTGGCAGCAGCAACAGGAGCACCGGTTACGGCATTATAAAGTAATTGCCCTTCCCCGTCACCCGTTACCCAGTTACCGGTAATATAGTTCTCCAGTTTCGTCATATATGCAAGCATTATATAAGCGAAATTACCTGAATTGTAAAAACCATTAAAGAATGATTTTTATCATACGTATTGGAATCCGCGGCGTTTACCTTTGCTGTTCAAAAAAAACCTGTATATGAAAAAAATTGTTTTGTTAATTATGGCAGTTGCAACATTGGTTATTGCTAATCCTGTACAAGCACAGGAAAAAGCCAAATGGAACGAAAAGGAGGCTTTTCATGAAATAATGAGTAAAACTTTTCATCCGGCTGAAGAAGGAAAGTTGGAACCGATAAAAAGCCGCAGTGCTGAAATGGTTGACATAGCAACAGCCTGGAAAAACTCAACTGCACCGGAAGGGTATAACCAAAAGGCAATACAAAAGAACCTGAAAAGCCTGGTGAAAGATGCCAAAAAATTAAATAAACTGGTAAAGAAAAACGCTGCTGATGCTGATATTAAAGCACAATTAGTAGAACTTCACACCCTCTTTCATGAGATAACAGAAAAATGTGAACATTAAAAAAGAATGGTATGCTAAAAAAAATCTTGATTGCTTTCCTGGCTATGGTCATTATCACAGCCTGTAATAACGAAAAATCCGGGGAAGACCATACAGGGCATGGCCCCCAAAAAGAAGCCCCAAAGAATGCTGCTGACAGTCTTTATAATGATGTAATGGCCGGTCATGATGAAGTGATGCCAAAAATGGGAAAAATAAGAGGGGCGCAAAAAGAAGCACAACTAATGCTTGACTCTATTGCCAAACTACCGGCAAAGGCACAAACTGCGGCAGCTGCATTAAAAGCAAAACTGGAGTCGCTTATCAATGACCTGAACTATGCAGATTTTGCCATGGATAAATGGATGGTGGAATTCAACATGGATTCTGCAAAAGATAATATAGAACAAAGGGTGAAATACCTGGCGGAAGAAAAACTGAAAGTGACCAAAGTAAAAGAGGCAGTCCTGGGTGGACTGGCCAAAGCAGATTCTTTGCTTAAGGCCAAAGGGATCAAATAGTTTCTGGTTCCACCCCGAATTGTCGCAGGTGGTGCAGTGCATGTTTGAAAAGTAACTGCACATTTTGCTCAAAATTCAGGTCGCCGAAAAAAGGATTCCGGGTTATTAATGCGGGGTTCTTTTCAAAAGCTTCAAAAAAATAAATCAATTCCAGTTGCAGGGCGCCGATGGCGCCTTGCACTGTTTTATGCACTAATGGGGCAGGCTCTTCACCCATCAGCGGGTTTTTGGTATTTTCTTTAAAAGGTTTGTCGCTCATCATAAACTCCCGCATCCGGTCAAGATTTTCGGGGGGAGTGATGATGGTATCAATTTTCAGCCTGCCGCTGGCATTACGAACCGCATCACCACCATAATGTTCTATCATTTGCTGCACATTCATTTTGCCCCATTTTGGAGATGTGGATGGATCCAGCCGTTGGAGCAACGGGACCAATTTGGTGCGAAGAAAATTTTCTTTCTCTAAACTCATCTGCAATACATTCAATCAGGCAATTTACAAAAGATTTAAATATTTAACGGCAGGTATTTATTCAGAATGTATAGTATGTGTTAGGTTAATTTGTTACTAAAGTTGCTGTATATTCTTCAGTCAGAACTATTGTTGATAAATAATATGGCCTGATGATTTATTCATCAGGTCATATTGCAAAATACATTTTGTAGACAGAAGTAAATTTAATTGTTAATACAATAAAAAATTCACCGTTAGTTTTCCTTTTGTGGCTTTATACGCCTGATAGTTTATTGTGATTATTTTTTTATACCAGTCTGTATGCCAGAAAGTATCAACATTGCCGCCTTTAATTTTGAATCCTGATATGATAAAGGTATCATCAGCGCTACCTTTAATATCTACTTTCAATGTCGTTGGGTAAGTTTTATCGGTTTTGATATTAATTATTGTGTCTTTGCCCAATTCATTTATGATTATATGCTTTATTTCAGCTCTCTGTCTGCATGAAATGCTTACAGCTACTAATGCTATTATTGTAAAAAAAAATTCAATTTTCATAATAGATTTTTAATCTGTTGGAACTAATTGAGAATTTGGAAGTATTTCTGATTTAAAGCCCAATTGGATGACAAAATAGTTGATTGACAAGTTGCAAACAATAACACAAACTGGTAATTTTTCGAGAACCGATTTATTAGGCTTGATTGCAACTTTGGCCCATGGCTCACCGGTTTTTTCTTAAATTGCAGCAATGTCCAGCAAGCTCCGACTTTTCACCAAGCGGTTTTTTATTTATTCCAATGTTATCGTTGTATTCATTTTCATTTTATCCTGCCTGGTGCCTTATCTCAATCCGCAGACATGGTGGTTTATCTCTTTTTTCGGACTGGCATTTCCTTTTTTACTTTTACTGGTTATCTTTTTTTTACTGGGCTGGTTAATGATCTTAAAACCACGGCTGGCACTGATTTCTTTTGTAGCCCTGCTGGTGGGTATAAAAAGTATAGCTGTTTTTTTTGCCTTTCATAACCCCCGGGCCTTTAACTATGATAAAGAACCCGGTACGCTGCGGGTGGTTAGCTGGAATGTAGCCAGGTTTATTGAATTAAAGCGAAATACCAATAAAGGAAGTGAAACAAGGCTTAAGATGTTCGAGCTGCTTAAACAACAAAATGCAGATGTATTATGCCTGCAGGAGTTTCATACGTCCACTAACCCGGAATATTATAATAACATAGAAAAAATACAAAAAGAACTGGGCTATCCTTTTTATTATTTTTCGTTTGATGAAGACGGGGACAATCATTATTACAGTTCCATCATATTTTCCCGGTACCCGATCGTTGACAGCGGCCGCATCCGTTATCCACGGCCCACCTTACCCGACGTTTTATTGCATGCCGATATAAAAGTGAATAAGGATACGCTGCGTTTTTATACGACCCACCTGCAATCATTACAGTTTGGCAAAAATGATTACCGGAGTATTGAGAAGATCAAAGCGGCAGAAGACAGTCTTCTGCCCAGTTCCAGGAGTATTCTGTCAAAACTGAAAAGAGGGATCTCCAATCGTAGTATACAGGCTGATATTGTTAACGAAGTGATTGGTAACAGCCCGCATCCGGTGCTGGTATGTGCTGATCTTAACGATGTACCCAACTCGTACACTTATTTTACTGTTAAAGGCGATATGCAGGATGCTTTCCTGAAGAAAGGAACAGGTATCGGAAGAACTTTTTCCGGGCTTTCTCCTACCTTGCGCATCGATTTCATTTTTGCCGATAATGCTATTAAGATAAAACAGTTCAGAAGGGTTACTAAAAAATATTCTGATCACTATATGCTGGTGGCGGATGTGGAATTGAAAAAATAAATACGAATGGTATCTTCGCTGTCATGAATTTCAAATTCACATACCGCTGCTGTTGTTGTTGCTTCCGGGCCTGCTGATGCCCACGGCCCTGCATTTGGGCCCTCTAAATCAAACTATTTTAATCATCTTTGCGGTACTTTAAATGTAACAGGATAAACTGGTTACAGGCTACTGTACCACAGACTGTTCAATACAATAATTTATGAGTCAACTGAAAGTATATAATTCATTAACCAGGCAAAAAGAAATTTTCAAACCGA
Source organism: Chitinophagaceae bacterium (assembly GCA_016719165.1). Taxonomy (GTDB): domain Bacteria; phylum Bacteroidota; class Bacteroidia; order Chitinophagales; family Chitinophagaceae; genus JJ008. Next base: position 959,908 of record JADKAJ010000002.1, read on the forward strand.
TCACTTCCGGTCATGTGGGCATGTATGTGTGCGGACCTACCGTAAGCGGTGAAAGCCACCTGGGGCATGCAAGGCCTTATATTACGTTTGATGTTGTCTATCGTTACCTGACCTATTTGGGTAATAAGGTCCGGTATGTCCGCAACATTACAGATGCCGGGCATTTTGAAGAAGAGGGAAGAGAGGCGGTTGACAAAATCGCTACGAAAGCAGTATTGGAAAAGCTGGAACCAATGGAATTGGTACAGAAATATACCAACCTGTTTCATTGGGCGATGGCACAGTTCAATACAATCTCCCCATCTATTGAACCTACTGCAACAGGACATATTGTGGAGCAGGTAGAAATGATCAAACAGATCATTGAAGCCGGCTTTGGGTACGAAGTGAATGGCTCTGTCTATTTTGATGTGAAAAAGTATGCAGCCTCACATGATTATGGAAAACTGAGCGGACGGGTGATTGATGACCTGCTGGAAACAACAAGGGAACTGGAAGGGCAGGAAGAGAAAAGGGACAGGGCAGATTTTGCCTTATGGAAAGCGGCAGCACCGGAACATATCATGCGGTGGCAAAGTCCCTGGGGTGTGGGATATCCCGGCTGGCATATAGAATGTTCCGCTATGGCCACAAAATACCTGGGAGCACAATTTGATATTCACGGTGGTGGAATGGACCTGTTGTTTCCGCATCATGAAAGTGAAATAGCGCAAAGTACGATCTGCAATCACACAGCCCCGGTTCGTTACTGGATCCATAATAATATGATCACCATTAATGGCCGCAAGATGGGGAAGAGTTATAATAATGTGATCAAGCTGACGGAGCTGTTCAGCGGAAATCATCCCATATTGGAAAAAGCGTATCACCCGATGACGATTCGTTTTTTCATATTGCAGACACATTACCGGAGCACACTTGATTTCAGTAATGAAGCATTGCAGGCTTCGGAGAAGGGATTGAAACGATTGTGGGAGGCGCATGAAAAGCTGCAGGCAATGCATTACGAGCCACAGGAAGGAACAACGGACCCCGAACTGGAATCCCGTATCCCGAAACTGGTAGCCGAATTCAATGAGTTCATGGATGATGATTTCAGCACCGCAAAAGTAATGGCCAACATGTTTGAGATCGTACCGGTTATAAATTCGATGAAGGACAAAACAATTCCTGTCTCCGCCATTTCAAAACAGACCTTTGAATTGCTGCAAGGCAGTTTTAAAACCTGGCTGGAAGATATATTCGGGTTGAAGTCTGTCAGCGAAGCTGATAATGCCCGATTGCAGGGAGTGATGCAGTTGCTGATCGATATCCGTAAGGAAGCAAAAGGAAAAAAAGATTTTGTCACCTCCGATAAGATCAGAAATCAGCTGGCCCAGTTAGGAATCACCCTGAAGGATGAGAAGGGTGGCGACATGAGCTGGAGTGTGGAATAGGGAGGAAGTAGTATTCCTGAATGAATTGAAGTAAAGAGGCTGTCTGAGAAGCAAACAAATTTGTCACATTGAGTTTATCGAAATGCGTACAAATTTGTTTACCAATCAATGTCATATTTCGGCTTTGCTCAATATGACATTGATTAGGGCTTCTCAGACAACCTTTTTAATTTTCCCTTAAACAAACTCACTCCGCCAAAACATCAACTCACTCCCCGAAACTGACGATTCACTCCTGCTTTGTTTCTCTTTTCCACTGGATCATGTTAATATGATTAAACAAAAATTATTTTAACATGGAACTCAAAAAATTTCTTCGTCAATCAACCTTTGCTATAGCATTGAGTGTACCCGTTCTTATTACAGGATGTGATAAGGATGATGATCCGGTAAACAATACCATCACTGATGTGGTAGTAGGTAATGCCAGTTTTACCACCCTGGAAGCAGCTGTGGTAAAAGCCGGTTTGCAAACAACTTTAAGTGGTACTGGTCCTTTCACTGTTTTTGCACCGGATGATGCAGCATTCACTGCTTCAGGTATTACGTCAACTGTACTCAACAGCCTTACACCTGCACAGGTATCCAATATTTTATTGTACCATACTTTAGGTGCTAAAGTAACTGCAGCGGATGTACCTGCTGGTCCAAACGCAAAAGTGACCACCGCCAGTGGTGACTCTGTATTTGTAACAAAAAATGCTAATGGTGTTTTCATCAATGGTATTAAAGTAAACACAGCTGATGTGGCTGCTGATAACGGCGTTATCCATGTAATTGGCCGTGTATTGAATCCACCAGTAGGAAATATTGTAGAGACAGCAGTAGCCAGCGGTCTTGACTCCCTGGTAAAAGCAGTAACCCGTGCTACCACTGCTCCCGGTGGTGACCCCACTCTGGCCGGAACATTAAGTACTGCCAGGCTGACTGTATTCGCTCCAACCAATGCTGCCTTTACACAATTATTAGGCGCCTTATCCCTTACCGATATTAACCAGATTCCTGTAGGTACTTTGCTGGCGGTTCTCCGCTACCATGTAGTGGGCGGAAGGGCTTTCTCTTCTGACCTTACAAATGGTTCATTGCCAATGCTGGCAGGTGGAAATACGACTACCAACCTGACCAACGGAACAGGTGGTGGCCCTTCTATCCAGGGAAATGGTAATGGTGGCAACCGTTCTAATATCACCGCTACGAACATTGTATGCCGGAATGGTGTTGTACACCTGATTGACAGGGTTTTGTTGCCTTAATTAAAAACATAGTTAGTACCTCCTCTGAAAAATCAATGTCTGCTCTGTTCCCTTTAAACCGGAACAGGGCAGATTTAATTAAAAGCATTTATGTTCAGCCATCGTTACAGGTACCTTTTCATTGTATTGCTGTCGCTGTACACTTTTATGAATACAGCGCTATGCAATGTCTATTACTATTTCAAAATTGAAATAGAATGGTATTTTGCGTTGCTGACGATTGTGGCTGTTACGCTTTTTACCTGGGAAGGGAACAGGCTGATCAAACCATATTTCAGGAAAAAATTTCTTACCCCTAAAACAAAGATCAGGTTCCTGGCTTTCTTTTTCCTGGCAGGGAATATTGTTGCACTTATTGCGGCAACGGTTGCAGTTTATTTATTTGGCAACCTGCTTCATGGATACACCTGGGAGCAGAACCTGAACCCGCTGAAGCTGAATATTATTTATGCAAGCCTCATCAATCTTTTCTTACATCTTTTAAATGCCATTTATTTCTTTTTCCGGGAATACCGTCGTCACTGGAAAGAAGTGGAAGAACTGCGCCAAACAAGTACACAGGCTAAGATACAATTGGTAAAAAGCCAGATCAATCCTCATTTCCTGTTCAATAACCTGAATGTATTGTCCGGGATGGTGATAAAAGATAACCCGGAGGCCAACCATTTTATTGAAGAGTTCTCCAAAGTGTACCGTTATATCTTAAACAACCAGGAGAAGGAATTAGTAGAGCTCCGCTCCGAACTGGAATTCATACAGCCATATATTTTTTTACTGCAAAAAAGATTTGATAACGGATTGACGGTGAGTGTGAGTATACCGGACCACTATAAAATTTATCATGTGGTGCCTGCAGCTTTGCAAATGCTCATTGAAAATGCCATCAAACATAATGTAGTGAGCAGGAGCCGTCCCCTGCATATTGATATACATGCTAATGGGAATGATACGCTGATCATAAAGAACAATTTACAGCCAAGACAGGCCGTAGAGCCTTCCACCCGAATCGGGCTGCAAAATATCCGCAAAAGATATGAACTCATCAGCGGCCGGGATGTTATAGTAAAGAAATCAGAACGGGAGTTTGAAGTAACAATTCCCCTTCTGCAGTTAAACTAACGGGTATGAAAGTAATAATTGTAGAAGACGAAAAGCTCGCCACCGAACGTTTGCAGACCCTGCTCAAAACGTACGATTCTTCTATTGAAATTATAGCCTGCCTTGAAAGTATTGAAGACACCGTTCATTACCTGAAAAACCATAGTCATCCTGACCTGTTATTGCTGGATATTCATTTATCAGACGGCCATAGTTTTGAAATATTCAAGCAGGTCAGTTACAACAGGCCCATTATTTTTACCACTGCTTACGATGAATATGCGCTGGATGCATTCAAAATGCTCAGTATTGATTATATATTGAAACCGGTAAGCGGGGAAGCCCTGGCAACAGCACTGAATAAGTTCAAATCAATGTCTTTGTCTTTTTCTGCCACCGATCTGAGCCGGGTAAGCCAGGGTTGGAAAGAGCAGCGCTACAAAAAAAGATTTTTAGGCAAGATTGGTCAGCGTCTTTTTTTCATTGATGCTGAGGAGGTGGCTTTTTTCCAGGCAGATAATAAAATTGTGTACCTCGCCGATAAAGAAGGCAACCGCTATATTATTGACCACACTATGGAGCGGCTGGAAGAGCAATTAGATCCGCAGCATTTTTTCCGGCTCAACAGGAAGTTTATTGTCAATATCAGTGCTATCCAGCAGGTAAAGCCTTACTACAATAACAGGCTCCGGCTTTCTGTAAAAGGAGCTAACCAGCAGGAAGAAATGGTGATCAGCCGGGAACGGGTGGCTGATTTTAAGATCTGGGCAGACGCCTGAAGGAAAAATTAAAGGTTAGACAGTTATTATTATGGATACTGTTTAACTTCATTTCATGCATTACATTCCCCATCTTTCCAAAGATAAAAAACTAAAGAAGCTGGTTGAAAGCGGAGAACCGCATCAGTTAAAAAAGCGGAAGAATATCTGTACTTATCTCTGCGCATCTATTATGAGCCAGCAACTCTCTGTTAAAGTAGCCGATGTTATTTACAAACGCTTCCTCAATTTGTATGGAGGCAAAGAACCCACACCACAACAAATACTGGATACGCCGTTTGAACAATTAAGAGGGATCGGGTTGAGCAATGCCAAAGTGAACTATGTAAAGAATGTGGCGCAGTTTGAAATTAAATCTGGCATGGATGCAAAAAAACTGGGGAAGATGGATAATGAAGAAGTGATAACCTATTTAACGCAGATAAAAGGAGTGGGGCGCTGGACAACGGAAATGTTGCTGATGTTTGCGCTGGGCAGGGAAGATGTGTTTGCTGTAGACGACCTGGGCATACAAAATGCGATGATCAAATTGTATAAACTGGATAACAACGATAAAAAGAAATTCAGGATAAACCTGCTGAAGATCTCCGAGAAATGGAGCCCCTACCGAACCTATGCCTGCCTGCATTTGTGGCAATGGAAGGATAAGGCACCGGCGCTGAAAAAGACGAAAGAAAAAATTAAGTAGCTTCCCTTCCTTAAAGACATCACTATGCGAAAGCTTATTGCGGCAGCCATTATTTGTAGTTTTTTTTCCTTTTCCCCCTGCAATCATAATAGTAAGGACGGATGGATTCCTTTATTCGATGGTAAATCATTGGATGGCTGGAAGGTGGGTGCCAATGCCAATACTTTTTCGATAGAGAATGGCGCCATTGCCGTAAATGGAAATGTGGCCCATTTATTTTATAACGGGGAAGTGCAGCAGCATTCGTTCAGGAATTTTGAGTTCAGGGCCGATGTGATGACGATGCCGGGTTCCAATTCAGGCATTTACTTTCATACGCAATACCAGGAAAGCGGCTGGCCGCAGAAAGGATATGAAGCACAAGTAAACAATTCACATACAGACTGGCGCCGTACCGGCAGCCTGTATGCCATACAGGATGTAAAGGAAGTATATGTAAAAGACGGGGAATGGTTTACTGAACATATCATCGTACAAGGCAAAAAAATAACGGTAAAGATCAACGATAAAACAGTGGTAGAATATACCGAACCAGGCAATCCGCAGCGGGAAGAAGGAATGAAGGGGCGGGTATTATCTACAGGCACTTTTGCTTTGCAGGGCCACGACCCGAAGAGTAAAGTGTTGTATAAAAATATCAGGGTGAAAGTATTACCGGATTAGCATAGGCCATTACCATCGCTGCAACTTTTCACAAGCTTTGTCCGAAGGTCAATAAGTTATTGTCCGGGTCAAGTAAAGAAAATTCCTTTTGTCCCCACGGTTTTACAGTTAATTGTCCATTTGGATGAATAGCAACTTTCTTATTTAATAAGTCCTGGTATAATTCTTTAATGGCATCTGTTCTGATATACACCTGTCCGTAGTTTTCTCTGGGATCCAATTCTTTGAATTCAAAAAAATGAATTTGAATATTGTCTTTAGCTACCATCAGGTAACCGTCAAAGTCAGCACTCCCAAATTCCTGGAAACCTAACTGGTTAATATAATAATTCCGGGTTGCAGTTTTGTCCCGCATCGGCAACTTTGGATGAATAGTGGTAAGCATAATTCCCGGATTGATTTTATAGTCTACTTGTTTTAAAAGAGACAATGGTTACAGCCGCACAACAAATTTATCTGTTTTGAAGTACCGGAGTGTAGCATTTGTATAAACGGTCATATGAAATGTTTCTTCCATTTGTTGAGTGTATGCGGGAAAGTACAGATGGTTCAACATACTTTACTGCGTAAAAGTCTTATAGTGATCATATAGCTCATATGGTCAAATAAGCTTTTAAAAAAGTTCTGTATTTTTAAGAAAAACACTATGAAAATTTTTATACTGTTGCTGGTTTATAGCTGCACCATGCAGGTGGCCCGGTCACAAAACACCGGCGTGGGCACACCCACACCGGTTGAAAAACTGGATGTTAACGGGGCTATTAAAATTGGCAATACGGCCGGTAATAATGAAGGCACCATACGGTATAACAATGGGAATTTTGAAGGCCGTACTACCAATCTGTGGCAGAACCTGGCCGTACCCCTGAATGCGATGGTTTTATCCGAAAGCAGTAATGATGCTAACTTATTGGCCAACGGGTTTTCATTAAAAGGCCCGCTGAATGTAACGGAAAACACACTGATCAATACTACTGCAGCGGCTGGAAGCTGGCATCCTGTATCGGAATACTATAGCAGGGTAAATACAGTTTCCGTTACGGCAAACTCCCGTATTGCTATATGGGGGGGAATAAAAAATGGAGTGTATTTAAACACCGGCGCATTTTATGACCCGGTAAATGACTTGTGGGAATCCATTTCTACAGTAGGCGCACCAAGCCCCCGGATAGGCCATGCACTGGTTTGGAACGGTACTGAGCTGGTAGTGTGGGGTGGTTATACGTATACTGGCAGTTATGCTTATTTCGGAGATGGTGCAAAATATAATTCCATAACGAAAACATGGACCCCGTTAAATTCTGCCGGGGCACCCAGTGCCAGGGGAAATGTAACCAGCGGCTACAATAGTGGCACCAATGAAATGATCGTTTGGGGAGGATTTAATGGCCCCACTCTTAATGAGGGATACCGCTATAATTTTACTACCGACACCTGGACGCCGGTAAGCCTTGTTAATTCTCCGGGCATCCGGATCAATTATGCACATGCTACAGCTAACGGCTATTTCCTGGTGTGGGGTGGATATAGTTTTGCCAGTTCCGGCCAGGTAAACACAGGTGCTCTTTATAATTTTTCCACTGATACCTGGACACCTACTTCTTTGGCAAGTGCGCCTGCTGCAAGAGAAAATGCAGACGCAGTATGGAACGGAACTCAAATGATTGTGTGGGGTGGAGCTGCGGGAGCAGTCAACCAGTCAGGTGGTGCCAGGCTTAACCCTGTTACCAATATATGGTCAACCATGGCTACGGGACCAGTTGCTGACAATGGTGCTACTGTTGCCTACGCAGGTTCCTTTATGCTGATCTATGGTATTGGTGGGGGTGCATTGTATAATAATACTGCCAATACATGGAGCAGCCTCACGGGCAACTATCCTGCTGCCGGAAGAAATGGTGCGGTAGTACAAAGTGCCAACAACGTTCTGGTGGTATGGGGCGGAGCGCAGTATAGCGCAGTGGGAGATTTTCCACAGTATTACAATGATGGCAGACGATATTTCTGGTTTGCCCGCAGTATCACATCAACTGTTCCGGATATTAAAACGTACTATTTGTATAAAAAAATAATGTAACAATACCGGGAAGGGATTTTTCATTTTGCAAAACCCATCCTATGTTAGCGGTAGTTTAGTTTATGGTAAAAAGTATCTATTGTTTGAATACCTAAAGGCGACAATCCCTACGTGGTTGGCAATAATGATAGAGTCAATATTGTTTGAAAATGCGGGACTACTAAGAAGCAATATAGCCTCTGGGTATGTCCTGCTGCCCACAGAATAATTGTTGAACTTTTTAGCTACCACACCTTCTTTTGTTTGTCCAAATACGTTGCACATGCTAACATTGGGACTGTTGTTACTCACAGCTCTCATACATAGCCAACCACTTGATGCTAAACTAAAGTGGATTGAGTCAGTGAAAGTCGGATTAAGATAAAGAGTAGTGTTGATGTACTCGTACCTGTAAGGTTCACCGCAATCGTTCAATGCTGTTTCTGTAGTATCTACCACTTTAAGTGGAAAGTTTATCAAGTTACCTGAATTGTCAACGAAGCTTAATTGAGTTCTGCCTTTTAAAGGCAACCAGGATTTGGTGTCACCTATCCTCAATGTGCCTGTGCCACATTTTTGGCATTGAAACGAACTTGTCACACAGTAAATGAAAAGTAGAGTTAAAATGGCTATAGTTGTTTTCATGTTTTTCGGTTACTAAAAATTACCGCTAACGTTCGAGGCTTGCCGCAGGGCTGGAATTGTTGCTGTGTCCGCCCGGCAACTGAAGCCGATTGAAAAACTGATGTTGAAGTTAACAACTAAAAGCCAAATAGAATTCGGTCAAGCCCGATATTAGTTGATAGTAGTACAACTGCCGATTGTTATTCCGTCCGCCAGCCTTGCGGCAAACCTTTTGTTATGTGCCGTTATCTATTTGTCATTAGTTTTAAGCTCCTCAAGTTTTTTCTTGTTGCCGGAACTTCTTTCAGTTCCAAAGCTTTCGTAAAATAAATAATCGCTTTTTCTTTATCATTTTTTGCCATATAATAATCACCCATACTGTCGTAAGCATTATAACTGCTTGGGTAATTACTGATGTTCAAATCAAAAAGCCTGAATGCCCGATCCAGGTCGTTATTATACATCATGTTATAAGCTTCCTCATGAACGAAGTTTTCAGGAGGTAAAACAGTATAGCCCATTTGTTCTGATGCTGTTTTAAAGTGAGTAATAATAACAGAGTCAGCATTAAATGATGGTTTAGGCGCATTGTAAAAATAGGAAAGAGGTATGGTGTATTTATCGAAAAAGAATCGAAGTGCATCATATGCAGCGATCATTGTAACTGAGCCGTGGTTGTCATCGGGATAATAGTGAAACTTCCATCGTAAACCATACGTTTTTCTGGATTCCAACACATCTGAAAATAAAAGCATCGGGCGGGAATTAGCCGATTCCTCCGTTGTATCCTTCATAACAGAGGTTAAATCCATTCCTTCGGTTATGCCGTTATTTGCCATTGCTATATATAATGATTTGCCATCGAATTTTTTCTGCTGAAAAATGCTATCGGCTTGCTTTACCATCAGATCATTATCCCACCACAAACTGGGGTCAATTGCCAGATAGGAATTGAATAAATTGCAGTGGTGGAGCATTGTGTTTATCACCATCAGGCCGCCCAGTGAATGGCCAATCATCAAACGGTACGGTGCTGTGGGATATTTTGACTCAATGTATGGCATCAATTCTTTTTCCAAAAACGAGGTAAATGCTTCGCCACCGCCAACAAAGGGGGGCAACGGAAAAGTACTTTCGGAAGGTTTTGTTGGTGAAAGGTCTCGAAAACGATTTGTATTAGGTATTCCTACAATAATCATTTCAGGAATTATCATGGTGTTACTTAAATATTCTGCCATTCCAGTTACAGAATTGAAGTGATTTTCTCCATCTAACAGGTAAATCACCGGATACTTTTGCTGGCTGTCTGCATTAGCCGAACCTGAGTTGGGCACATACACCCACAGTTTGCGTTGTTCGTTAAGAATTGTTGATTGGATGCTGTCGATCGCTCCAATAACAATTTTATTATCAATGGTCTGGGCATGTAGCAAATCGCAAAATGTCAATGCGATTGCTAATGTTGTCATGTAGATAGAATGTTTCATAAAAATATTCTGTTTTAATGGCACATAACGAGAGAGAATTGCTGCTGTGTGGGAATCCGTGAAGTCACAGCTGGGGTTTGTACCACAGCTGGGACGGGAACGGTGACCACACATAAAATTAAAAGTTCTTTAGGATATATGAGCCAAAGGCGAATTTTCTTCCGTTCTATCGCTGACCGGAGTTACGTCATACCCACATAGAAGCAATTCTAATGTTGGCCGCTGCGCCTCTTTGGTTTTACATAACGTCAGTTAAATAGAATTACTGAAGCCCGGTGTGGCCGTGCATATTCTAAAGCTGAATAGAATTAATGCCGCAAAAAATTTATAAAATGAGAAAAATAGATAAGACAGAATTGAGAGCATGGATGTTATTAATTATTGGGCTAATTACTGGTTGGAGTTTGTGGCCATTTTTAAAAAATATTCTATCAACTCTTTTCCAATAATTCCTATTGTAGCAGATATAATAAAGAATAACCATTCTGGGAATATGTACCATAATTTTTTAATTATATTCCCTTTTAGTTCTTTCCATTTTGGGTTTGAAACTTTTATATGTTTGCCAGGATGTCTGTTTATAAACGATTGTTTTTCTTCATCTGAATAAACAATCATTTTATCATCTGGTTTTGTAAATTTTTGAGTATGATGAATTTCAAAACAACTAATAGACTTTGGGTATTTTTTCTTCATATCCTAAAGGACTTTTAATTTTAAAGCAATTCTCTCTCGTTGGACAGCAAAGAAAGACACAGGAGTTTTGCAAAAACGGGTGGATTTCTGTACGTCATGCCAGTTCATACAGTGTATGAACGACAGCATGGCGTTGCGGTCCAACGTTTTGCAGCTTGGCGAAGGTGGCGATTTTACCACAAATGTTCATACGAAGCACGCAGTTCAAATTTACGAAAAACTGTCATACGAAGCACTGAACCGCCACTTTTGCCAAGGTGCTGTTACCTGCTGGCGTTCTGTCCACCGTGTTGTTGAAAGCCTTGTCTATGTTGAATTTGCTGTCTGTTGTCGGGTTGCTTATGTGTCGGTTGTGGGTGGCGTATTTTTTTATTTTTTAGAAGGGAAGGAAATTTTTTAATTCAATTTTACTCGGGCGGTGAAAAGCACACTTATTTGCAAACTTTGGTTTGAGGGCTGATTTGAGCGGTTTGCAAATGTGTGTGCTTTTGTGTGTCTGCCTATTTTGATAACTTCAATATTCTAAATGCCCCTCGTCCAACAAGAATAAATACAATAGCTCCAATTATTAAGTCAGGGAATTTTGAATTTGTAAAGTAAACCAGTCCGCCTGCAATGATTACACCTATGTTTGCAATCACATCGTTAGAAGTGAAAATCATACTTGCCTGCATATGTGCTTCTCTGTTTTTACTTCTTTGCAATAAATATAAACTTGTCGCATTACCGATTAATGCAAGTGAAGAAATAATAATCATTGTCTGAAAAACGGGAACTTCTTCTAACCCAAGAAAGCGTCTGATTACTTCTACTAAACCAAACACGGCAAGTGTCATTTGAAAGTAACCACCAATTTTTGCAATTTTCTTTTTTAGTAAAATAGTCCCGCCAACCGCAAAAAGAGCAAGTCCATAAACTATACTGTCGGCAAGCATATCAAGGCTGTCAGCTACAAGACCCATTGAATGGCTCAAAAATCCTGTCAACATTTCAAGAACAAAAAAGAAAAAATTAATTGATAAAACTAACCATAGGAGTTTTCGGTCTTGCGGGTCTGTTGGCTCAAAACTCTCTGCCGAAACATTGTCAACAAACTTGGTATCGAGTTTTAAGCTGTCAAGTGCAGATAATATTGAGTGATAGCTGTCAGTATGATAAACTTCAAGTTTGCGGTTTGCAATGTCAAACTGCAATGATTTTATATTTGAAAGTTCTTCCAATTTTAAACGGATAAGATTTTCTTCCGATGGACAGTCCATTTTGGAAATATTGAATGTTGTTTTTTGCATTTCCATAATTTTATAGTCTAAATTTTATTCCTCCGTTAATTAGAAAACCATCAAGTGGTGCGTAAATGTCTTTGAAAACAGGATTAGTTACTGTTCCTGTATAAATGCTGTCAAAGCGAGTTTGTCTTACATCTAAAAAGTTTTCAAAATTGATGTAAAGAGAAAGTTTCTCCCAAAGTTTTTCAACCATAAAACCGCAAATCACATATTGTTTTCCTGTTGTTCCGTCACTTAATTTTTGCGGACTGAAATAATATGCTTCTAATCCTACTTTCCATTTTTCTTCTACTTCATACATCAAGATTGAGTTCAGGCGATGTTTGGGTGTTAATGGATTTTCAATAGCTGTCCCGTTTTGATGTAGTCTTGTGTCGGTAAATGTGTAGCCTAAAAACAACTTGAAATCTTCATAACCGATTTTAATGTTTGTTTCTGTTCCTTTGGTGTCAATATTTCCATTGGCATTTATAAATTGATACAAACCATTTGTTTGTGGTTGAAGCAGTAACGGTTTATCTAAATAAGTGTAAAAGAAAAGCTGATTGATACTGAAAGTAATTTTATCGTCTGCAAATGACGTTCGATAATTAAAATCAATATTTCCTCCGTAACTTTTTTCTAATTTATTAGTGTTGCTGTTAATTGCCAATACATTTCTATATTGAATTCTTTCGCTTTCCTCTGTAAATATGGTTGGTGATTTATAACCGAAACCACCACCAATTCTTGAAGTCAGTTTAGGAGTGATTTTGAATAAAGCAGAAATTCGGGGAAGAAAAGCAAAGCCATAATCAACAACATAGTCCGTTCTAAAACCTGTTTCAAGATTTAGCCATTTAGTTGCCTTCCAAATATTTTGAATAAATGCACCCGTAGTTATTAGCTGGTAATTACGAAGCGGCAAAGTGTCAATTTGTTTTTCTTGGAAATTATCAGTCCATAGATTTAAACCTACAATCCATTCAGATTTTTCCTTGCTACTGGAATAAGTGGCTTCGCTGAATGACGCTAATTGTGTTCCGTCAAAGCTATATTGGGGAATACTAATTTTACGGTTGAAATAACTAACACTGTTTTTAAAACTAAAACGGTTACTGTCGTTGAAATTGTGGTCAAAAGTCAATTGCGTTGAATAGCGTTGAGTTTTGTTTTCTTCAAAGTAACTGTGTAGGCTGTCGCCATTGCCCTCAATGTAACGAATGTCCCCGCCAAGACGATTTTCAATTGTTGAATTAATACCAAAATTTAATTTTGTCTTTTCAGTAAAATATAAGAATAGTTTAGGATTAAAAACATAGCGTTCAAATTTAGGAATTGCGGTAAGACCAATATTTGCAGGGTCGTAAGCCCAGTTACGATTATGAGAAGCAAAAATAGTTGTTCCTACTTTTTTAAAACGCTGTCCATAAAACCCGTTTAAATCAAAACCTTTTCCCGAACTTCCATTGAGATGAAATTTTAATTCTCTCTCGTTTGTTGGTGTTTTTGAAATTAAATTTACCAGTCCCGCAATTGCACCACCACCATATAAAGTAGAAGCCGAACCTTTTATTAATTCCACTTGCTTTAAATCTAAAGGCGGGGTTTGTAGCAAACCCAAACCGCTTGCAGCACCTGAAAATAAGGGAAAGCCGTCTTTTAAGATTTGCGTGTAACGTCCGTCAAGTCCTTGAATTCTTATACTTGCATTTCCACTTGTTGCTGATGTCTGTTGCGTTTGAATACCTGTGCTTTCGTTTAACAACATTCTAATATCGCCCGATTTCATATTTCCTTTTTCTTCTAATTCTTCTCCTGCAATAAATTCAACCCTTGTAGGAATATCTTTAATTGTCCGTGTGCTTCTCGTTGAAGAAATAACCACTTCACCTAATTCATCTGCTTCGGATTTCAACAGTATTTCAATGGGTTCGGAATTTGTCAAAGGAAAGTCGAATGTATCTTTTCTCTCTTGATAACCGATATAACGAAATTCAATTACCTGTTTCCCTTTTGGAATGTTAGTCAGAGTTACAAGTCCGTTATTATCGGCAGTTGCACCGTTTGTTGTGCCGTCCAAAATGGCGGTAGCACCAATTAAAGGTTCCTTTGTTTCGCTGTCTTTGAGAATAACCTTAAATGTATTCTGTGCAAATACAGCATTTATGTTTAATGCTACAAGAAGTAGCAAAATGATTTTTAGTTTCATTTTGAATAATATTAATGTTTGTAAAATGATGATTAGCGGTGCGAAGCACCGCATAAAATATTTTGTGGCGAAGCCACAATAAACATTAACTTATTTTAGGCGGTTGCCAGATAGAAGAGCGGAACTCTGAAATAAAACTTTGGTCGTAAATAGAAATACTTTTTTCGGAGAGAACAACACAGGCTTTTAATGAGAAGGATAAAAGAGGAAAGGTAAAGCCACAACAAGTTCCGCAACTTAAAAATGGGGAACAACAGTCACTGCAACCTTGTTCGTCCTGGTCGTTTTGGGATTGTTCGGTGTGATTAGATTGGTTTAGGCACTTGTCCTCAAGATAGCAGGGAATTGTCGCCAAAAGCAACACATAAAATGCTATTATGAAGGATATTAATTTCACGCTACAAATGTAGTAAAAGCGTTGGATAAATTGCACTCTTTTGCAAGCTTTGGTTGTGTGTCGGCTTGTGTGGCTTGCAAATGTGTGCAATGCGGGTCGGCTAAAAATTGAATTAAAAAAGTGCGATGGGAAAAAATAAAAAATACAGAAGCGTTGGTTTGAGTGTCGGCAAAAGGTCTGCTGGTCTGTGTCAAGTTACAGCAAATTGTCCTCCAAATGTAGGTCAGTCGGCAAGGTGGTTTTAAAGTCAAAAGTTTCATAGTCCGATGTCAGCTCGTTAGTAGTTGTGTCGTCTTTTACGCTTGCAGGTAACGAGCAGGGCTTTATGCAGGTTGGGAATTAGTATTCCGTCAGCACATAACCGCTGCTGATTGAAAATATATTGTTGAAGTTATGTACAAAAGCTGATAGTTATTCGTCTGCTGGAACTGAAGCTGGGATTTGCAAATAGCTGATGTTACAATGTCAAGCCCAACTTGCATAAAACCCAATGTTACCTGCCGTTTTTCTTCTCTCAATTTACTTTTTTGGATATTGTCCAACAGCTTCAACTCCTTTGTCTGTGAATCTAAGAACTTCTGTGGTAATTGGATAGCCTGATTGTTTATATTCATCTGCCACTACGTCTCCAAGTCGTCCTGAAAAAAAGTCAAAGTCTTTTTCTGAAAAGATGTAGCAAAAGTCTCGTACTGGGATAACAGCGTAAAATGGAAAGCTAAAATCTTTCTTTACTTTTTCCCTCATAGTCGGGGCAAAAAGTAATGCAGGTTTTAATGTTTCATTGTCAACATTGATTATTCCAAGTTTACGGTTCTCGATTGTGTCAAACGAAAGGGTAGATTTTGATAATAAATTGTCTGCGTTATAATTCGCCTGTATGTCCAAATCTTTTTCTGTTATGTTCCATTTTTCTAAATTGTCTTTCGATAGAAATATTTGATTAGTGTCACTGCTCAACATATATACCTTGCTAAATTCATCAGTAATTTTTTTATGAATCATATTGTCAAAGTCTATGTCATTTGGGAAAAGTGAAATGAACACTTTGTCTTTACAATCTACCCAATTTTCAGGTATTTCAATTTGTTCAACTAATAAGGTCTCGACCAAGTTTGTAATATGAAATTTGTCCTTGTCTCTGCTAAAGTTTTTCCTGGTGTTTTCTAAACTTATTTTAAGTTTCCAATCACCTCGTGAAATATGAACTAAACCCAACTCGTCAACTGAGTCAATTTTCATACCTTTCTTTTCAATTTGTGTTTTGAATTCTTCAAATACAAAATCTTTGTCTTTGCTGTCTTTACAACCAAATAGTCCGAATAACATTGTAAGTATGATTATAGTTTTGGAGTGTCTCATAAAATGGCAGGTAACGGGCGGGGCTTGCTGCAGGGCTGGAATTCATTGCTTGTCCGCCCGGAACCGCTGCTGATTAAAGATATAAAAGTACAGGTTAACAAACAAAAGCCCAACAATGTACGTCCAGCCCAGATGAAGCACAACAGCGATAAAATGATCATTGCTCCAACGTCCAGCCAGCCTTGCAGCAAACCTGATGTTGTAGGCTTGTGCCATCTACGCTATATTCTTCTAAATGGTCAGTTGCCCACCCAAAGAACTTTGAAATATTTGTAAAAGCTTTTGTCAAAATTGTGAAATTATAAAAACAAGAGGAACAAATAGTATAAGTTGTCCAACGGTAATTTGTTTATAAATATTTGCTTGTGCCACTTTTAAAAGCCACAAAACTATAGCGATTATTAAATTCAAGATTGTCAAGGCTGGATAAAACACCATAAAAATAATTGGAGATTTGTCAGAGTCGGTCTTGATTACGAAATAAATGATTAGTCCAATAATTATTGCATTAAGTACAACAGCAATCGTCCTATGTAAATTATATGTTGTCATTGAAGCAAAGCAACTGGGTTTTGTGAGTAAGTTCCATTTAATTAAGAGAAGAAGCCACCGTAAATAAGTAAGAGTGTGGCAATAATTGACACTACTAATCCAATTATGTTTGCTGTCGTCTTATTTTTAATTAAGTTACAAATTACAATATCGCCTACAAAAAGCAAAACCCCAAATCCAAATAGTCCAACCATTCCAACTACACCCCAACCTTCACCTTCCGACAGTTGGTCATAGTTATAAATGGTATATCCAACGCAACTAATCAGAAAAATTATTGAATATATTTTGAGTATTGAAGTTTTTAATTTCATCGTTTGTTGTGCTGAGCTTGTCGCAGTAAAATTGCAGTCTAAATAATAATCTTGTCTGACTGTTATGAGCCGAAAGGTGTCAAACGGCATAGCCTACAACGTTGAAGCATTTGCGATGGCATGGCAATAGCGAACTGTCAGCCGTAACAAATGCTAAATTGAAAAACTAATATTGAAGTTAAGGACTAATGACCAACAGCGTAATGTTTGCCGGAACTAAAGCTGAATATTGATTTGCAGCCGATTGCTCCAATGTCTAGCCATGCTATTGCAAATGCACTTGTTGTAAGCCGTTCTTTGTCTTCAGAATTTGCTCGACCCATTTGTCTGCTTTGTCAACAACAAACTTCTCAGTCAAATTATCAGTTATGTGAACGGCAATTCCGTTGTTGATTAGTCCAAGGGTTTTATATTGGTCAACTGACGCAATGTCTAAAAGTGAAATTGATAATTCGTGATTTTGAACGTTTAGATTGTGCGATTTGAATAGAAGTCTTTTGTCTGTAATACATAAAGAACCGCCAACACCTTCAGCTCCTTTGAAATGATTTGCGGGTGTCTGAAAAATGGCGACTTCTCCGGTGTCAAGGTTAAAATGTGTCGATTTAGTGAAAATGCTGCTAACAAAAAACTTGTCAGTTAGCCAGCCAAATAAAAGTCCTGAAACAAGTCCGGCGATTACTGCTGCAATTACTGATTTTGCTATTTCTGCAGTGCTTTCTTCTTCACCTGTCACCCAAGCGATGATTGTTTTAAAGAGGAAAACGAAAGTCATTCCAAGTCCAAAATACAGTCCTGATTTTACTTTATTACTCATGTCATTTGAAGTTCAAGGGGTGTAAGTCGAATGGCTTACAACGGGCAGGGCTTGCTGCAGGGCTGGAATTCATTGCTGGTCCTGCCCGGAACCGCTGCTGAATAAAGATATAAAAGTACAGGTTAACAAACAAAAGCCCAGCGATGTACGTCCAGCCCAGATGAAGCACAACAGCGATAAAATGACCATTGCTCCAATGTCCAGCCAGCCTTGGAGCAAACCCAATGTTAGTGGCAGTTTTTCTTCGTCCGGATAATGTCATACAGCAAGTTTAGCTCATTGATGTCGGTCTCAGCCAAATTGCTTGCTTCAATGATTAATAGTTCAATAGTGTCTGCGAAATTCTGTTTTACCTTTTCAGTGTCAAGCCAAGTTCGTAAGATGTCTGCCAGTTCTTTGTCACCAAACGCACTGCAAAGTTTTGTCTTGTTGTATTGGTCAAAACCGTGAAAGTGCAAGTCACGAAAAATGCAAAGCACTTTCTTTTGTTTTTTCGCTTTCCCAAATTGTCAGTAAGTTGCCAACATTAAAACCTGCTTTCCAAAGCATTATCAAAATAGTATCAATTCTGTCGTTAAATGAGGGTAAGGGATAAATGGAAAGACAATGTTTGAAATATTCAATAGTGAACTGATTAAGCAAGTCCAACTCTTGTTTTGTCCATTCTGTCTTGTCAAACGGTATGAGCCTTGAAAAAGACAATTCAGCGGAGTGTGTCGGAAATTGAAACTGAGCAATTAAGTCCAAATACCTTGGAAGAAAATGCTTTACTTCTTCAATCGTTGTCTTGTTTGGTTTAGCACCGTCATTGTAGTCAGCCAAGAGGTCTTTTGGAATTTGTCTCACGGGTAAGCTGGCTAATTTAGCTTCATCTTCGGGTTTCATACAACAGTCGGTGCAAATGTCCAACGGTTTTTTCGGATTATATTTTGCAAAAAGTCCGTATGATTTGTCAATTATTTCTGTCAGCATGGTTTTATTTGATATTTTTCACTGGCACTCCTTTGTCAATGTAGTAACTTTTCAATTGCTTAAACTTAATGTTACACCAATTTCCAAGATTTATTTTAGCTGAACTTTTTAAATAGCCTGACCAGTCAAAGCAAAAAAAAGCATACCCAATAATTTTATCGTCATTTCCCAAAAAGTATATGCCGTTTAAAGGAAGCGTCATTCCATTTTCGTCTGACAAGCCTTTTGAAGAATAATTAAATAAAATATTTGTCAACCCGTCAATGTCGGCTTTTGACAAGGAATGTTTCATAATAATTTTTGCGGTGTCAAACTTGAATTGTAATGTGTCAATTATAAAGCCATTTTGTGGTAAAGGTTTTTCGTCTCCCCAGTAATAAATTGTGTCTTTGCTGTATTTCTTTGGTGCGTCATATGAAAATATGACAATTTCTTTCGCAATATTAAAAGGAAATATTTTTAGTCTTTGTGAAGCTGTTAAATTGCTGTCCTTTTTGCAATTATTGTATTGAGATTTACTATTTTTTTCTGATTTGATTTGCCCCAAAGCTGATAAGCAAATTCCAAATGTGGTTAGAAGGAAGAGAGACTTCATAAAAATTTCTTTGAAGATGCTCGATTTGAGAGTTTCCATAAAATTGCCAATAACGGGCAGGTATTGCTGCAGGTGGGATATTTTATAACGTCCAGCCCGGAACCGCTGCCCAATTGAAAATATAAAGTTGAAGTTAACAACAAAAAGCCAAATTGAAACTCGTCTGCCCGAACAAAAGTACAGCGATGCAAACAGCCGAAGTTTCAACGTCCAGCCCCACTTGCAGCAATACCAATGTTAGTGGCAGTTTTTCTTCGTCCGGATAATGTCATGCAGCAAGTTTAGCTCATTGATGTCGGTGTCAGCCAAATTGCTTGCTTCAATGATTAATAGTTCAATAGTGTCTGCGAAATTCTGCTTTACCTTTTCAGTGTCAAGCCAAGTTCGTAAGATGTCTGCCAGTTCTTTGTCACCAAACGTACTGCAAAGTTTTGTCTTGTTGTATTGGTCAAAACCGTGAAAGTGCAAGTCACGAAAATGCAAAGCACTTTCTTTTGTTTTTTCGCTTTCCCAAATTGTCAGTAAGTTGCCAACATTAAAACCTGCTTTCCAAAGCATTATCAAAATAGTATCAATTCTGTCGTTAAATGAGGGTAAGGGATAAATGGAAAGACAATGTTTGAAATAGTCAATAGTGAACTGATTAAGCAAGTCCAACTCTTGTTTTGTCCATTCTGTCTTGTCAAACGGTATGAGCCTTGAAAAAGACAATTCAGCGGAGTGTGTCGGAAATTGAAACTGAGCAATTAAGTCCAAATACCTTGGAAGAAAATGCTTTACTTCTTCAATCGTTGTCTTGTTTGGTTTAGCACCGTCATTGTAGTCAGCCAAGAGGTCTTTTGGAATTTGTCTCACGGGTAAGCTGGCTAATTTAGCTTCATCTTCGGGTTTCATACAACAGTCGGTGCAAATGTCCAACGGTTTTTTCGGATTATATTTTGCAAAAAGTCCGTATGATTTGTCAATTATTTCTGTCAGCATGGTTTTATTTGATATTTTTCACTGGCACTCCTTTGTCAATGTAGTAACTTTTCAATTGCTTAAACTTAATGTTACACCAATTTCTTTTTAAATAGCCTGACCAGTCAAAGCAAAAAAAAGCATACCCAATAATTTTATCGTCATTTCCCAAAAAGTATATGCCGTTTAAAGGAAGCGTCATTCCATTTTCGTCTGACAAGCCTTTTGAAGAATAATTAAATAAAATATTTGTCAACCCGTCAATGTCGGCTTTTGACAAGGAATGTTTCATAATAATTTTGCGGTGTCAAACTTGAATTGTAATGTGTCAATTATAAAGCCATTTTGTGGTAAAGGTTTTTCGTCTCCCCAGTAATAAATTGTGTCTTTGCTGTATTTCTTTGGTGCGTCATATGAAAATATGACAATTTCTTTCGCAATATTAAAAGGAAATATTTTTAGTCTTTGTGAAGCTGTTAAATTGCTGTCCTTTTTGCAATTATTGTATTGAGATTTACTATTTTTTTCCGATTTGATTTGCCCCAAAGCTGATAAGCAAATTCCAAATGTGGTTAGAAGGAAGAGAGACTTCATAAAAATTTCTTTGAAGATGCTCAATTTGAGAGTTTCCATAAAATTGCCACTAACGTCCAGAGCTTGGCGATGTGGCGATTCCGTGTTACGTCAGCTTGGATATGTTGCTGAGTAAAGATATGAAGATCAAAATATATTCTATAGCTGGGCTTTGTTCGTCAGATTGATATGTCGCTGAGTAATGTTATATCGATCAGGATTTATTCGTAAAGCCGCCATATCGCCAAACTCCATGTTAGCAACTAGGCGCATGAAACGTCGTATTGAAATCATTTCGATAAAGAAGGGTATTCTCAATTTTCGGAAATCTTCAACTTTGAGCACCCGACGTTACGTGCCTGGATCACGACAAGAAAATGTCAAACTGTAAAGACTATTGCGAGGCGTTTGTTGCTAACGGCCAGGTATTGCCGATGGTGGGGAATTTTATATTCGTCCGCCTGGAATCGCTGCCTGGCTTTTTGATAAAGTTAAATATTAAGAACTAAAGCTGGGCTTTATTCGTCAAGCCCCTTACCTCAGTACAACAGAATTACTACTGCTGATTATTTCAATGTCAAGCCCCACTATTGGCAAGCCCCTATGGAATATAAAAAAGGCGTTTAGAGAAGAGTAGTCATCAAAATAAATTTGAGCTACAGAATAGAATTGTAAACTATTAAAACTCTAAACGCCATGACTAAAGTTACAGCAAGATTTGAAAATCAGAAAGTGTATGTTGGTTTAGATGTACACAAACGCAGCTGGAATGCTGCCATTTATCTGAATGATCAATTCATCCGCAACATTCATCAGCCACCACAACCGCAGGCATTACATCATTACCTGACCCACACTTATCCTGGGGCAAGGTATAGTTGTGCGTATGAGTGTGGCAAGTTTGGTTACTGGATACAACGGGAGTTCGATCAGTTGGGTATAGAATGTTTGGTAGTGAATCCTGCAGATATACCCAGTACGCATAAGGATGAAGTGTATAAAACAGACAGTCGTGATGCCAGGGGGATAGGCGAAGCGTTAAGCAAGGGTCAACTGCGTGGAGTGTACATTCCGTACGAAGAACAGGAAGCAGATCGTCATTTGGTAAGGCAGCGTAAAAAGATATGGAGAGACCTGGTACGTTGTAAGAACCGGATCAAAGGGTTTTAGATTATAAAGGAATAGAAGTACCCCGCAGTATGATAATGCCAACTGGAGCCGGAACTTCATTACCTGGTTGAGTAAGTTGGAGTTTGCACACAGTAGCAACCGTGTTACGCTGGATTATCAGCTGACAGAAATGGAACTGTTAAGAAAAGAGTTGTTAAGTATCAGTAACGCTATCCGAAAACTGATGCGGAGTAAAAAGTATAACAGGTTATATTATTTATTACGAAGCGTAACAGGAATCGGCCCGTTAACAGCCGCTTCGTTGCTGACTGAGATTGGTGATATGCACCGGTTCAAAAATTTTTACCACCTCAATAGTTTTATCGGTTTACTGCCGATGGAGCACAGCAGTGGGGAACGGGAGCTGAAAGGCAGAATAACCGTAAGAAAACACCGGCAATTAAGAAGTGACCTGGTAGAGTGTGCCTGGACGGCGAAACGAACCGATCCGGCCCTGGCACTTTATTACAGTGAACAGATAAAAAGAGGTAAGAACGGGAAAGCAGCGATTGTGAAAGTGGCCCGGAAATTACTGAGTCGGATACGGTATGTATGGGTAAGTGGGGGAGCCTTATCAGCCAGCGGTGGTAAAATAAAAAGAGAACAACAATATAAAGAATCATTCATTACCTGAATGTTTAAATAACAGCAACCGGACTACAAAACATGGGTTGTCATCGTGAAATAATCAAACAGCGAATCCTTGACATTGCGCAAGACTGTAGCGGGTTGTTTATAATTATTTATTTAATCACAGGGACTTGTAGTCTGCCCCAGGCGGGATCTACTCATAGGATGCTGGTAATGGATAATATCAGTCTGCGATAGCAGGAGAAAAACTCTTGTGTAATTGCGGAGAGTAAAATAATTTTGATATGGACAAAAACATCTGGCGAAGGCAGGAGGTAAGTGAAAAATCAAACCTCATTTATCTCTTGCTTTCAAAAGAAAATAATAGATTTACCATACAATCTCTCTAAGGCCTATATACATAGGATACCAATGTTAGCTGCATAGTCATCGTCTCGTTAGTCGTTATATGGGTCCATTAAACCATTTGGATAGTATGTTCTTTTATTCCAAAACTGTCCGGGATTAATGCTGCCGTTTATTATATTGCTGTAAACAACTTTCTCTGTCTTTAGATTGTCGTTGTCAATATATTTTAGTTCTGCTCTAATTTTTGTTTGAAATTCACCGTAATATTTTGGAATAGTAAATTTCCAAAAAGCATTTGGTTCTAATTCAATTTTATGATAGCTGTTTCCACACCAACTGCTAGGTAAATATTCAATGTCTTTCCATTCTCCTTTGCTGTTTTGAGCTTGCAGTTTCATATATAGCCTGCTGTCCTGTGCATTTAACTTAACGGTGTCAATTGTTGTATTGCTGATAAAAGCTTAAAGCCAAAGAATCGATTGGCAAATGTGTCTATGTTATTTGTGTCAATTGTTATGGAAAGCGAATTACCCGGAAAATTTTTGCCCGTAATTATATTTGGTTTGTTCGGAGAGGTCGCCCAACCGCCGCTATTGTCTGCATCTGTATTTTTGGGTGTTGAGTAGGCGTAAAAATAACCACGATTCATGAAGTCTATATTCAAGGGCTTTAATGCTGTAGAAGTGTCGTCTTGTTGCTGCCAAACAATGTCCCCACTTTTATTGATGTAACTAAGTTTGTCATCTATAACAGCTTTTATAAGACCGTTTACAAATCCATTGCGGTCAAATTCTTGCATTATAGGTTTAGAAATAATGTTCCCTTTTAAATCAGCTATTCCGAATAAAGTTTTGTTTTCATCACTTTCATTATTAAAAAAGAAACAACCATCAACAATTCCAACTCTATCTATGTCGTCATAGTTTGATTTTGTTACAAATTGCCTAAAGTGTCACTAATACCGAAGCCATCTCTTGTCTCCACAATTGCGTAACCATTTTTGAAGGTTTCTGCTGGAATGTCTTCAAATTCTTTATTGCCAACTCGTTTAAAGTTTTTGTCAATTAAAATATAATCCTTGTTATTTTCTTTAATAAATGCTCTTCCATTGGAAAACTCTTTCACATATCTGTAATTGGTGTCGTTAAAAACTACTTTGCCTTTTAGATTTATAAACCCTTCGTAATTTTTTTCAGAGGTAGAAATAATTCCTTTTTTTTCTGGTATCCAATATTTGTAAAGGCTCACTTTGGCATAACCATCGTGAAAGTCTCCATCAACATAGCTATTGTTTTTATACGGTCTTTTAAAAAGAAGGTTGCCCTTAGTATCAATAACCCCATCAGTGCTGCCATCTTTATTTCTTTTATCATTTAGCTCAACTGACGCATAGCCATCAAGAAATGGTTTTATTGTTTCATATTTCCCAAATGGTACAATAAATCTTCCTGTGGTATCAATAACCCCAACTCTTTTCTTTTTTTGTTTCTGAGTTGGCTTGGTATACTCATATACGATTGATAGGCCATTTTTAAAGTCGCTTATTGAGCTAAATATTGTGTCAATAAGTAGTTGTTTTGTGTAAACGTCGATTAAGCCTTGCTTTTTTGAATGAGTGGTGATTATTCCTCTTTTGCTATCAATGAAATAAAGTCCAGAATAAGTCTTTGGCAATACTATATTTCCTGTCTTATCAATAAACAAAGGTTCTCCGTCTTTATAAGCAACTGTCAAACCATGAACAAAGTCTGTTGCAAAATCATAATCAGGCTTAATGACAAATGTTCCGCTTTCGTTAATAAACCCATACAAGCCGTTAAGTCTAACTGCCGCCAAACCTTCTGAAAAATCATTTCCACTTAAGAAAACAGGGTTTATCACAACCTTTCCTTTTTCATTAATATATCCCACCTTGTCGTTTTGAGTGATTTTGAAAAGAGACTGTGTCTGTCCAAAAGACAAAAGGGAAATCGTAATAAAAAGTATCGTTAGAGTAGTTTTCACCATTGCAGTTTTTTGTACAGATGCTTTAAGTTGTCAAATTGCATAAGTCGCTTGTGTTATTAGGGTGCTGCTTTTGACTTGCAGCTAACGTGAGGGCTTTCTGCTGTGCTGGTATTCCGTGATCCGTCCAGCCCGGTACAAAAGCCCAATAGAATTACTGGAGTTGAAGTTACGATATGCAGCTGAGATTTGTTCGTTCAGCCCGGACTGCAGCTGATAAGCAAACGGGACGATCAGTATATATTCGTCAGCCAGCATAGCAGAAAACCCAATGTTATGTGTCGTCTTTTAATGATATACTTCTGGCGTTAACAACTCTTCTATTGAGATCCAGCTAGCCTTACGTACTATATAATACAATTGTGAATCACGATTGGTCTTTAATGTGATTTGGTCTATTCTTGGCAATTCCCTCTGATCCAATATACCTGTGATTTCTATTGGACGACCATGATGATCTTCTGTTTTCCAGCCAGGTAATTCATCCATTTTTTCGACATACATATCTGTGCCACGATAATTGAACCACCAATATCCATTCATGCTCCATGCTGTTCCACGGAGTTTTACGGTTTTGCCGAGCTGGTCTTTAAGACTCACTAACCTGTGCTGACAATTTTCTACATCGTAAACACCTTCTGTTTTTGTTTCCCGGATTAGTCCGTATACTTCGGCAAGCTTTCCCATTTCAGAATTCGTCCATTTCGGTGAACCAATCAATTTCAATTTCCATTTTGATGTTTGGATCACTGCTGTGTCGTTTTCATTTATTGCAGTTCCTGATAACAGAGCATTACGTCCCAGAAAATAAATAGGTGACCATTCTATAGGTTCAATTTTTTTTCCTGAGACTACAACCAACCTATTACTGAAACCAAACCCACTAGATTGAAATATATTTCCCCATTCCTGCATTGCAGGCTGTGGCTTGCCAACATAACCGCCTGTTTCATAAACACGTAAGCTATAAGTAGAGTTATTTTCAATCTTAGGAAGAAGGTTGGTGCCAAATTCCAAAAAAAGGGTGAAAGAGGAATTTGAAAAGTTCTTGGATGGATGAATCCCTGATCATCTGTACCACCAAGTTAGGCCCTCGTTCTTTGCTTTTGATATCCTTCGACGATAAACGGGGACGGTTAGGGTGGCCCCCATTTCTTCTCGAGTCGTCCGATAAACTTGTATTTGGCAGAATTATAGATCGGTATGGGAGTTCGATTGATCTGAGCAAAGCAGACATTTGATATGTGAAGGACTATAGAAATAGCAATTAGTCTTTTCATAAGACAATTTATTGATGACACATAACGGTAGGGCTTGCTGCTGTGCTGGTATTTTATAATGTCCAGCCCGGAACTGCAGCCCAATTGAAAAACTGAAGTTGAAGTTAACAACAAAAAGCTAAATAGAAATTCGTCAGCCGGATAATAGCTGATAGCGATATGCAGCTCATTGTTACTACGTCAGCCAGCATAGAAGCAAACCCAATGTTGTATGTTCGCCCTTCGTCTTGGTAACTTGAATTGAAGGTATGTGTCCACCGTGGCAGGGTGTGTCCCGGAAGCGTTGGAACAAGGCAGGCTCTTTTGCAAGGTTGGCTTTTGTGTGTCGGCTTTGTGTGCCTTGCAAATGTGCCTGACTTGGTGCGTTGGCTTATTTGTAACTTTAAGGCTACTCCAATATTTGCAACCACTATTAATTATTTAGCTGTTGCTTCTCTTTATAATTGCTGGTTATTAAATTCTTAATAGAATTTTCCAATCTTACATTCTCCTGCATTTCTCTTAAAACTTCACTATGGCTATTCATCAATTCTAATTCAAGCCTTGTAATTTCTTTGCTAAGGTTTTCAACCTTTATTTTCTTTAGAAAAAAGGCAAACAGAAACGAAAGAATATTTGACACAATAAATAAAAGTATTACTTCAATAAAAGAAAGGTTTTCCATATAAATATTACAATTTAGATATTAAAAACTGAAAGGACGGAGTAACCCATCCTTTCAGTTTATGTGTATAACGCTTAACCCAAAACTATCAGCATTATTTAAATACCACTTTAGTCAATGTAGTCTCATTGTAATGGCTGCTTACAATTTTTAAAACATACACACCACTTGCAAGTCCATTTCTTTGCATTGTTATTAACTGGTTGGGCTGTGCATTAGTTATCGTTTTGATATTTACTGTTCTGCCTGCTGCATCCGTTAATTGTATGCTGTAATTACCTCTGGCATTACTACCCAATTCAGCATTTACAAAATCAACCGCAGGGTTGGGATAAATACTGATTTGGTTTTTACCTCCACTCATCCTTACTACTACTACACTGCTATAAACAAACCGTCCATCCTGGTCAATCATTTTCAACCGCAGGTAATAAACAGGCTGCGTATAATTAATTAAAGTAAACTGATAATTATTAACAGACAAGTTTCGTGCTGGCACCATGCCACCGGTTGAATAAGCAGAACCATTGGTGCTATACTCAACTTCATACCTGCTTACATTTATTTCAGCCTCTGCCCTCCAGCTTACATTAATATCATTACCATTTCTTATTGCATTAAAGCTAATCAGCGTAAGCGGAAGTGTAAATGGTGTGCCTACCGGAATGGTATATGCCGCTACATTACTTAAATTTCCTGTATTGTCGTATGCTGCATAGTTGAAAGTAACATTACCACTATACCCTGCAGCCGGGTCTAACCTTAGCCCTGCTGCCTGAGTTGGAGTTAAAGCAATACCGCCGGGATTGGCTGCAAGTACAGCCGCAGTTAAATCTGCAAAACCACCGCTACAAGTTGCACCGGTAGGTGTTGGCGGGCATGGTATGCTGATAACACCTTGCGATGTTGGCGGCACACTTGTTATCCTGTATGAACTTATTGTACCATCTGCATCTGCGCTGTTTAAGCCGGGTATCGTTGTTGGCCCGTTTGTATTAAACATTTTTGGAGCTACCACATCATTTGACAGTGGTGGTAAACCTGTAACAGGAATGGTATAAGTAGTACTGTTGCTTATTATGCCACTGTTATCTGTTGCATGGTAATTGAAAATAACTTCTCCCTGGTAACCCGGTGCAGGGTCAAAACGCATACCAGCCATTTGTGTTGGCGTTAATGGAATACCGCCTGTTATATAGTTAGCCAGTACTGCGGCAGTTAAATCCTGAAAGCCGCCAGTACAAGTAGCACCTGTTAGTGTAGGCGGACAAGGCACACTTAATACACCTTGCGATGTAAGCGGTAGTGATTCTATTTGATAGCTTGCTATTGTACCATCAGCATCTGCTGCTATTAAGCCCGGTATAGTTGTTGGCCCGTTTGTTTGCGGCATAGCTGGCGCTACCACTGCATTTGCAACAGGTGGTAAACTGGTAACGGGGATTGTATAAACTGCACCTGCACTTGATGCACCGCTATTATCTATTGTAGTATAAGCAAATTCTACATTGCCTGCAAAATTTGGTGCAGGGTCAAAACGCATACCTGCCGCCTGTGTTGGAGTTAAAACAATGCCAGCAGGGTTAGCCGCTAAAACAGCCGGTGTTAAATCTGCAAATCCTCCGGTACAGGTTGCACCTGTTGGTGTAGGCGGGCAAGGAATACTTAATACACCTTGTGCCGCCTGTGGTACAGAAATTAAAGTATAGCTTGCAATCGTTCCATCAGCATCTGTACCTAATAATGATGGCACTGCTGTAGGCCCGTTTGTATTAGTCATTGACGGGGTTAAGATATTTCTTGCTACTGGTGGTATATTACCAGTACCAGATACCGGAAGTGTATAAGTGGAAACATTGCTTTGCAAACCGCTATTGTCAACAGCCGCATACTTAAATGCTGCCAAACCTGTAAATCCTGCCGTGGGGTCAAAGCGTAATGCAGCCGCTTGTGCAGGCGTTAATGAAATACCATTAAGGTTTGCTGCCAATACTGCTGCGGTTAAGTTTACAAAACCACCAGTACAAGTTCCACCAGTCGGTGTTGGCGGGCAAGGTACACTCAATACACCTTGCGAAGCATCAGGCACACTAAGCAAGGTATAGCTTGCAATAGTACCATCGGCATCTGTGCCACTTAAAGCCGTAACTGCTGTAACACCATTTGTATTTGGCATTACTGTGTTTACAATATCGCCGGTAACAGGTGGCTGTGGTGCCATTGTAATATTGTAGCTGGCAGTGTTGCTTACATTACCACTGTTATCTGTAGTTGTATAATTAAATGGGGCAGTACCGCTAAAGCCTGTTGCAGGGTCAAACCTGATAGCGGCTGCTTGTGCAGGGGTTAATACAATACCACCGGGATTTGCTGCTAGCACTGCAGGTGTTAAACTAACAAAACCGCCGGTACAAGTACCGCCTGTTGGTGTTGGCGGGCAAGGTACGCTTAGTACACCTTGCGTTGCCGTAGGAACTGTGGTAATATTAAAAGATGCTATCGTACCATCAGCATCGCTGCCGGATAATACCGGTATTACTGTTGGCCCTGCATTAAATGGAACAAAGGTATTAATGTTAGTTGCTGTTGGTGGTGTATTGGCAATGGGTAAATTATATGTTGCAATGTTGCTTACCGAACCGGTATTATCGGTTGCAGTGTAAGTAAATGATGCTGTTCCTGTAAAGCCCGGCGCAGGGTCAAAAAATAATCTTGCTGCTTCGGCAGGTGTTAATACAGTTCCTGCATTTAAAGCTGCAAAGCCACCTGTACAAGTTGTACCTGCTGGTGTAGATGGGCATGAGACTCTCAACACACCCTGACCAACCGGTGGAATACTGCCGATTGTATAGGATGCAACAGTGCCATCCAAATCAGTTGCTGATAATGACGGTATAGCTGTATTTCCTAAACTGTTATTAATAGATTGCGAAGTAATATTATCTGCTAATGGTGGCCTTGCTGTAGTGGCAGAAGCTGTTACCGGTATAGTATAATTAGCAGTGTTACTTGTATTACCGCTGTTATCAACTGCATTGTAATTAAAAGTAGCATTACCAATAAAACCGATAGCAGGGTCAAAACGCATACCCGCCATTTGTGTGGCTGTTAATGGAATGCCTGAAGGGTAGCCGGAAAGAATTGCAGCAGTCAAATCCTGAAAGCCACCTGTACAGGTTGCTCCTGTTAGTGTTGGCGGACAAGGCACACTTAATACACCTTGTACGGTTGGCGGCAATGTTGTTAATTGATACGTTGATATAGTTCCATCAACATCCGAAGAATTTAAACCTTGTATGGCAGTTGGCCCGTTGGTATTAGGCATACTGTTTTCCATTATATTATTAGATACCGGCGGCAAAGCAATTACCGGAAGTGTGTAGGTTGCAGTATTGCTTATATTACCATCATTATCTGTAGCATTAAAAGTAAATGAGGCATTGCCTGTAAAATTTGGTGCAGGGTCAAACCGCATTGCTGCGGCCTGTGTAGGCGTTAATACTATACCACCGGGATTGGCGGCTAATACTGCTGCTGTTAAATCTGCAAAACCACCTGTACAGGTTGCTCCGGTTGGCGTTGGTGGACAAGGAATACTTAAAACACCCTGTGCAGCAGAAGGTACAGTAGTAATTTTATAGCTCGCAACAGTACCATCTAAATCTGATGCTGTTAAACCGGGTATTGCTGTTGCAGCATTACCTTGTAGCATTGGAGTATTTAAAAAATTATCAGCAGTTGGTGGATATTCAGGAATTACTTTGGTAAAAGCAATATCACCAATCGCAATGGCTTGTCCTGCCGGATTGCCGGTTGCACCGGGTCCCTGGTCCCATAATATTGTTATCTCTGTAACAGGGTTACCAAACTGTACATAAACTGTGGCTCCCTGTGTGGTTATACTATTGGTTGCAGCATTGGCATTAAAAGTCGAATTACCGAATGCAGAATTTCCACTAATCAATACAGTATCGGGGCCAGTTGCTGTTGCCTGAAATTTTGTAACAATTGGGTTAGGTACTGCAACGGTACCGTTTTTGCCAGTAATGGTTATTCTGTCAACATAGGTTAATGGGCTTGTTCTATCCATATCCCCTACATAAAAAGATACGCCGTTAACGGGTCTTGTAAAAGTTATTACTGTGATAACAGTTGAAGTAAGCGTATTCCAGTTAACCCATTGAACTAATGGACTGCCAGCAGTAGTTCCCGGCAGAAACCAGTTTACACCTCCTGTAGCTCCAACTATTGGAGAGTTATTCTGAAAGGCATCATTGGCTGCTGCACCCGGCGCACTAACATTACCGGCAGGGCTTGTGTTTGTAATAACTACCGTAGCGTCAATACCAGAACCACCAATATTTGTTACGGTTTTGGAGTAAGTAGGCCCTACCCATGATGTAGAACCCCAATTTAAATTGTAGGTTTGTGCATTTAAAATGTTACTGCAAAAAAGGGTAACAACTAATAGTAAAATTGGTAGAAGAGCTTTTTTTTTAATAGCAGAAACAAAGTTGTTTTTGAAAATAAAATTTCCAAAACACTGGCTGTCAAACAATTGGGGGGGGGTAAGATGACTTACATTAAAAACATGGCTTGAACTTTTGTAAAGATTTTTCATCAAAAATGATTTTTTAAATGTTGGATAATACATGTTAGTTGGACACAAAGCTAACTAAGTTGCACAATAACGCAAAAAGACCGGGTTTATTACTTATACACTTATACACATAGGTTATTATTCCGATTTGGATTTATGTGTCTGCCGAAAAATAAAAAATATAAGGTGTTGGGTGTGTCGTGCCTTGTATGGTCTGTCATTAGTAAAATTGTTATTGTTAGTTTGGGTTGCTGCAATGTCTGTCCAATGTTAGTATTGTCGCTGGATAGGCTTGCAGGTATTGGTATTACCGAAATGCAGAGAATAGAATTTTGTCCGCTGGGTGGTGGGTGGGCTTGGATGCTGAGTAAAGATTTATTGCTGAAGTGTCGAACAAATTGTTGATAGATATTCGTCAGCCGGGGTGGGTGGGTTGTGTGTTGGCATTTTTAGCTCTTTGCAAGGTTTGGTTTTGTGTCGGGGTTTCGTGTGCCTTGCAATGTGCTAAAAATAGCGTAGGGTCGGGTGGCAAAGTCATGTTAGCTTGAATTTAAGTAGGATGCTGATTAGGGTGACAGCTGATAGAATTCCGTCAGCTGGATATGGGCTGATAGCGATATGAAGCTGAGAATATATTCGTCTGCCAGCATAGCAGCAAACTCCCTGTTAGCGGTAGTACTTCTGTCACTGTTCCTTTTTGTCAACGGTCACTTTAAATCTCATTATTCGTTGTCTGTCAAACAGAATATCTAAATAATACAAGGAGTTGTCTGTTACGACATATTGAAACTCATATACACTTTCCGTTAGATTATATTTTATGTACTGCTGTCTTTTACGGCTAAGGTGTCAAGCCTGCGAACTTTTTTTCCTTTTGGATATTTCATCAAATACCCAAATGTCTGGGTTGCGAAAAACATTTGAGTTGATTTGAAGTTCTTTTTGACTTGAAAGCCATTGTAGTCTATCTTAAAACGAATCGTGTCTCCTTTTTCGCAGCGATAATTCCAGATGCAGGTGATATGAGTTTAATGTTTTGTATTTCACTTGGAAAATAATAAGGGTTATTAGCAAAAGCTGTCTTTTGTATAATTTGGAAGTAATGTCCATTTGCTGATTTGCGGATAATGATTTCTTGCAAAACTCTCTGGCGGTGTCAACCAATAGTAATTGTTAAAATGTTTTTTGAAAGAACAACAATTTGCCATCGTCAGTCTTGCCGCAGCCACCAGCAGCCCATGTTGCGTCTAACAGATAGTAAGAACTGTCAATCCAAACTGCATTCCATGCATGGTCAAGTATTCCGGCAGTGCCTACCTGATAAGGTTCCGTTCTAATATAGCCAACTATGTATTCCGATTTTAGTCCAGCGATGTCACACATTTTTTTAAAAAGCATAGCATATCCTTGGCAAACTGCTTTCTTCTTTCGCAAAACTTTGTCTATGTATTTTATCTCCCATATAATTCTTTTTGCTTCACAATCTTTGTCGTCTTTGCATTTATAGGTTTTGGGTTCTTTGCCTTTGTAGTTATACTTGTTGTAATATTTGTAGTCATAGCTGATGTTTTCCGTAATCCATTTAAAAATTACTCTTGCTTTAAGAAGTTGCTCTGGTGAGGTTTGTCAACTCATGTGTCAAATTGGTTAAATCCTTTTTGTATTTAACTGTGGTAGTGAAACTATCAACGGATGAAAAGTCCACCTCTGTCTGTTGCGAAAAAGATATGATTGGTAAAAGTAAAATGGAAAATATTAGTCGTTTCTTAGTAGTCATGCATTTTTCGGAGTACGATTTGTATTACCGCTAACGAGCAGGGCTTTCTGCTGGGCTTGGCATCGAAGTTACGGTCAGCCCGTAACAAATGCTGATTAGTTCTTTGAAGTTGAAAAGATGTTATATAGTTAGGTTTTATTCGTCAGCCGGGACTGAAGCTGGGATTTGCAAAAAGATGAGTTTATATTCGTCAGCAAAGCCTTGCAGAAAACCCGATGTTGGCGGTTGTGACTCGTCCTACGTTACTTAAAATACTTTGTTAATGAGGGGTTTTACGATTGTCTGGTGTTGTCTTGGGTCTTAATATTGTACTATAAATAAGAAAGCCGGTACTTGCGATACCGACTCCTTACGATTAGAAGAATAAACTACGAATAGCTTTAATCACTGCTGCAACATCGGCTAAGATTTTACAGACTTTCAAGAATGCGCCTAAAGATTTCTTCCAGTCTTTAGGCTCTTTGGTTTTCCGAACGGGTACTCTCATCATTAATGAGTGTTGACAGGGATTAAAGACTGCCAACATTTTCAAGGAAACCAAAAACCTCGTTCATTAAAAGAGCTATAAACAAAAAACGAGCAACACAGACCCCAAACGTCATGTATTCTCGTCATAAAAAATTTGCTTTTGGGTACAGTATCAGCAAGTTAAGAAAACTCACCTAAAATTCCTAAATCAATCTTTTAACTTCATGTGGATTAATTCAAGCCTTTTGTAAGTCCTTTTTTGGCGGTTTGTGCCTCGTCTGTCCCGGTGTCGGTACATGAAAAGCAAACTGTCATGTCTGGTTGAAACTTTATTCAGAATTTACTGGTCAGCAGTATCCTTCTTTGTTGTCGTATCTCCTTGTACGGTTGGCAGCGTTTGCTCTTTTTTGTCTAACGATTTATCCTTTCCGTCACATTGTTTTAGCAGAACTAATATCGCTGCTCCAATGGCTACAAGCAAAAGTTTAAACCAATGCTTAATAAATTCTTCCCAATAAAAATTAAGCGTCAGCCATTTAGGCTTTTCTGATTTTTTAGAGTCATTAAAAATTTGTTGAGTGTCACCATCTCCCTGTCTGAAGTTACCAGTAAATGGTGCATTAAATGTCGTCTGATGTGTCGGATGGTTCTTTTGTTTGTCCCTTTCTATTTGTTCTAATTTTTCTTTTCGTTCCAGTGTACTTGCCACTAATCCGCTATTGCTTAAAAATTGTCCGCCAGATGAAGCGGAAAAGTTGCAATTGCGAGAACGAATATCTTTTACTCTAACTAAGTCAGATATTGCGGAATCTAAGTTTTGTCTAATTGTTTTTTGCCCATTAAAGTCAACACCATTTGTGTATTTGTCAAGAATCGGTTTTACGTCAATCTCTGTCAACGGCATTGCGTCAACAAGTGCAAGTACTTCATCAATAAGTTGAGATTTAGAAACCATGTGTCAAACTAAAAGTTGTTGTCCATTGGCATAACCGCCAACGGACAGGGCTTGCCGAAATACGAAAAGTAATCCGTCTGCCCTGTGCCGCTGATGATTGAAAAACTGAAGATGAAGATAACAACAAAAAGCTAAATAGATAATGTCAAGCTGGATATGAAGCACAATAGAATTACAAAAAGCCGAAGATAACTTCCGTCAGCCCGTATTTTGGCAAACCCCATGTTATGCGTTCGCCCTTCTTCTCGGTCTGTCAAGTTGCGTTCTGTGTCCAATGAAGCAGAGTGTGTCCCTGTGCGTTGGCTTGGTAGCTCTTTGCATTTTGTCGGGCTTTGTGTGTTGGCTAAAAATGAAAATGTGCTAACAAGAGCGTTGGCTATGCTTCTGTCAAAATATTTTTCCTCTCCTTTACTTTTATTGGAGTGTCCGTTAATAAACTTTTGTCAATGCGTTTGCAACTTGCCACATTAAAACTGGTGGAACGGCATTTCCAATAGCCCTGTATTGTCTATTTTCAGAAACGGTATCTAATGTAAAAGTCTCTGGAAATGATTGAATTCTTGCAGCTTCTCTTGGTGTAAGTCGTCTGTAACGTTCGTCTATCATCAAAACGGGGTCTGTCCCATTTAAACTAACTTTTTTGCAAGATGTGAACTTATAGTATTGCAAGGTTGCTCTAAATCTTGTACTCGCCCTTTATTCATTTTTTCTCTTACTCTAAGCATTCCATCAACGGCTCGTTGACTAAAAACCATTTGTCGTCTTTGTTTGCTTTTTTGTCATTACCTGTTTTAGTTTAACCTTAGCTCCATTTTAAAGTATTAGGTTAAGGGAAGCAAAATTAAAATAGTCGTCAAATTCTCTAAAGCCTACAATAAAGACTCGTTCTCTTTTTTGAGGACACCAAATTCCGAAGCATTTAAAAGTTTTATGATGAATGTGATAGCCTGCTTTTTCAAATTCTTTAATAATCATTGGGAAATGCTTTCCCCTCGTTTGCGAAAGCAAACCTTTTACGTTTTCACCAATAAAAAATCGTGGCTGCTTTTCTTTGAGTACATTAACCATTTCAAAAAAAAGTTTTCCTCTCGTCTTTATAACCAAGTCGTTGAGGATTTTGTGCAATTATTGAAAATGATTGGCAAGGAAACCCCCCAATAAAATATCGTGGTCAGGGAACTTCACTTGGTACAATATCTCTCACATCTTTTAATTCACATTTATGAGAAAAATTACTGTTGTAAATATTTGTAGCATATAAATCATTGTCCGCAGCATAGACAACCTCAAATGGTAGGCTTTCAAAGTGCTTTCCTAAATATGAAAAGTCTCCTTGAATACCCAAATCCATTCCTCCACATCCGCAAAAAAGCGAAGCAACTCTTAGTTTTTTATTTCCATTAATTTTTGCCATTGTCCTGCTGTTTTTGAAAATTCTACAACTAAGTTTTTATCAATTTTTAAATTACCTTTTTCGTATTGCTTTACTGGGTCTTGGATAACGAAAATGTTTTTTTCGTTATCGTTTACAATCAAATAATAAATGAAATAATTTACTCCCATTGTTTCTGCTGTCCCATTCGTTTGGTGTTAATTTGAAACGATTTTTATTAATTGCTTTTCTTGATTTGGTAGTTTTTACTTCAATATATCGTTTCTTCTTTTCAATTTCAACACTTTGAATGTCATAACCAACACCAAGAGGCGTAGGCATTTTATTTATTAAATGCTGTCTGTTTGTTTTGTCTTTGGTTCGTAAATATTCGTGTGCTAAAATCAAACTTTCTCCATAGTCTCCAATGATTTTAGTTGGCACTTTTCTATCCCCCGTCATTCGTGAATAATATTCTTGAATGAGGCTTGAAATATTTTCTGCTTCTGCTTTATCTAAATGTGGTGCAAATGCTTCAATGTTGTTGAAACTATTTACAAATGAAAACCAATTTTCCTCAATTTCGGAAATTTGAGGATTGGTAATTTCTTTTAGTTTGTAAAATTTGTCGTATCGGTTAAACCATTTAGGATTGCTTAAATGATAGTTTATAGCTTGCTTATTTTCATCATTCAAATAATAGTAGTAACCTGTTCCCTTATGTTGAAGTAAGTTAGCCAAAACCATATAATCCAAGATGTCGCCTGCATATCGGCATACATCGCCATTTGAGGGAAACGCACCTGTCTTTTCATTTTTTAATTGTTCATAATGATGGTCGTATTCTATCTTCTCATTCCTGTTTTTCAAAATGAGTTTTGCAACTTCTTTTGGATGTTTGCCATCTCTTGTTACTCTTAAATCAAAATAAGCACATTGAGTTAATTCTTCGGCAGTCATACTAAAAGGTTTTCCTGTTAGTATTTCGCCTTCGCTTAAAAGCTGTAGAATATAAAATTGCAAGGTTTAAACTTTACACCTGCTTCAATTTGCTTTATTACATTATGAGATTTTTTATGTGTCGCCTGGATATTGAAATGAATATAAAAAGTAGTTAAAGAATTCATCTAAATATTGATTATCGGCTAATCTGATTGCAGTTTTACTCGGTTGAAGATAGCCGTCATTTTCTTGTATAAAACCAAACAATGCAGATATTTCTGTTCTCCAATTATCTATAGTTTTTTGAGTAGAGGTAGCATTTTTTTTAAAGCCAAATAGTACCTTATTTAACACTGCGTTAAACTCCTTTTCAGGTAAAGTTTCCATTTCAGAAATTGAAGTAGCAACATATAATAAAACTTCTTCCACATCATTTTTGAAACGTGGTCTTACGTGATGCAAACGAAAAAAGTATTCGTCAGGAATTTTATATTTCTGTTGTTTACTCATAAATATTTTTTCAATGATTCGGCTAATACTTTTGCCAAAATTGGTGGAACTGCATTACCCACTTGTTTATATTGGCTTGTTTTACTCCCTAAAAAAATAAAACTGTCGGGGAAAGATTGTATTCTTGCACTTTCTCTAACAGTTGGTATTCTGTTGAATTTGTAATGAAAATGATGCCTGTGTCCTGTATCAATAGTAAAGCTTGGTTTATTGCTATTTAACCTTGTCCAAGCGATATGTACATTTCTTGTTTGTTGTAATGCTAATGGTAAATTTTTGTAATTGCCTCCATCGGGTACAATTGAAATTATTTCAATTGTTTGTTCACTATGATTTGTTATTTCGTGGTTGTAAATTCCTTTAGAGCCCTTTCTAATTAACTCTTGGTAATCAGACTTTGCTTTTACTGAATAATCTTTGCCATCTGGTAATGATTTTTCAGGCAGGTCAGAAATAGCATCTTTTGAAGGAATTAATTTAGTTGTATTTGCTTTAGGAAAACAAAACTCTTCCTTTCCTTTTGTACCAATAAAAAAAGCTCTTTTTCTGTTTTGAGGCACACCAAATTCAGAAGCCATTAATACTTTATAAACTACAGTATAGCCTAACTTCTCAAAATCTTTTATTATGTTGTCTTTTACAACACCTTGTCCCATAGAAACTATGTTTGGTACATTTTCCATCAAAAATGCTTTAGGTTTATAAAAGTCAACAAAACTTACAAATGACTTGTAAAGTTTGTTTCTTTCGTCATCTACAATTCTTTTACCTGCAACCGAAAATCCTTGACAAGGCGGCCGCTAATAATTAAATCAACTTTTTTTAATTCCTGTCTTTTGGCTAATCTTCTTTTTGCTGTTTCATTAAACAAAATCTGCTACAAGACCAAGTGATTTTTTGTTTGTGGTTTTTTTCAAAAGTCGTAATTGCGTCTTTCCAATGGTCAATACCTAAAAGCACCTCGTAACCTGCTTCTATAAAACCGTATGAAAGCCCACCACAACCACAAAATAAATCCAATACTGTTTTCTTTTCTCTCATCATTTTTTTTTGTGAGCTTTTAAATATTCAACTCTTTCTTCTGCAACTTTTAATGCTTCATTTGCTAAATCATCGTCTGCAATTTCATAAGCAATTTTTTCACTTAAATATTGAATTAATAAATTGTCTTTATTTAATTTGAGAATGTCAGCCAATTTAGCAATTTGTTCTCTTGTCGCTTTTCTTTCCCCTCTTTCAATTTTGCTAAGTATTGCAACGTCTATGTCAAGTTGGGCTGCAACTTGTCTAAGAAGCAGTCCTTTTACTTCTCTTTGTTCTCTAATTATTTCGCCTGTTGTTTTCAACTTGAAAATATTGACTTGACAATATGTGTCAAATGTAAAATGATATTTTGAAATAAGCAATTGTCA